>CP070815.1:4725499-4743186 GCA_020344215.1 Gemmatimonadota bacterium | reverse complement strand
CTTCAACCGGAACGGCTATGAACTCCGGGCGCCTGAGCTCAAGAGCGTCGAGCTTCTGCTGCAGGGCGCTGTTGTCGGCGAGCGTACGCACCGGTTCGCCGTCCGCCGTGCGCAGCGTCTGGGTCGGCGGCAGGCCGACTTCGGAGTAGGAGTCCACGTAGTACGTGAACGTCGGATCGAAGCTCACGTCGTGCGTACCGGTCGCGCCGGAGATCCGAGTGAATCCCTCCCCGTCGAGCCCGATTCGGTAGAGCGGGCGTACGAGAGGCCCGTCGGCGGCGCCGCTGAAGTAGACGAGCCCCCGGCGCTCGTCCACGCCGTACACATTGGTCACGTCCCAATCGCCCGCCGTGAGCTTGCGGACGAGCGAGCCGTCGCGTCGGAAGAGGTAGAGCTGCCCGTACCCGTCACGCTCGCTCAGGTAAACGAACTTGTCGCCGTCCTCGATCCAGATCAGGGCGTTGTAGTCGATGTCGATCCAGGCGTCGTCGGTGTCGGTCATGATCACGCGCGAGGCGCCGGTCCGGGCATCCGCCAGCATCAGGTCCATACGGTTCTGGTGCCGGTTGAGGAGCCGGAACCAGATCTCGTGCGGCGAGTTGGTGAAGTCCATCCGCGCGATGTAGAACTCGCCGTATTCCGGATTAACGTAGATCCAGGTTGTCTTCCCGCTGGCGAGCTCGACGACGCCGAGCTGGACCTCGGAGTTGTCGGTGCCCGCCTTCGGGTAGCGGACTGGCTTGAGCTCCGGGTAGAGCGTTGTCTGGTCGATCAGATAGAAAGGTGGGATGGGGCTCTGATCGAACCGCCAGAACGCGATCCGCTTGCCGTCCGGGCTCCAGCGGAAGCCGTCGACCAGCGAGAGCTCTTCCTCGTAGACCCAGTCGGTGGTTCCGTTGATTATATCCTCGCTGCCGTCCTCGGTGAGCGCCTTCTCTTGGCCGGTGGCGAGGTCTGTCACGTAGATGTTGTTGTCGCGAACGAAAGCCAGCGAAGACCCGTCCGGCGAAAGCTTGGCGTAACCTTGGTGACCGGGGCGGCTGCTGGCCGGGATCAGCGTCTCGGTTTCGAAGTCGTAGACGTAGTAGATGGCTCTCCTGCTGCGCCGCCAAATCCGCTGCTCGTCCGTCCCGATCAGGAGCTTCCTGCCGTCGGTCGAAAAGCGGTAGCTGTCGATAGTGAGCGGCTCCGCTGCGCCGGGTGGCACGAGGTCGGCCTCGTGCAGGAGCAACTCGCAATCTCCCGTGCGGGCGTCGACCTTGAAGAGGTCGGTCCGGCCCTCGGCGCGCTCGATCCTCGTGTAGTAGCGGCCGTCGTCCATCCAGTCGACGGAGATCTCTTCCGGGCTGAAGTCGCGCGAATCGAAGATGCGCTCGACGCTGAGCTCGGGCTGCTGGACCAAGCCGGTCGCCGCGAACAGGGCGGCAACTAGAGCTGCAACAATGCGTTCTCTCGTCATCATCTTGGGCGTGGTTTAAGTGTGAACGTAGGGCATAGGGCGGCTCAGCTCAGCGCGTGCAACCAGCGGGCGGTATTCTCCCCGAACTGAAAGGCGAGCGTGCGGTGCTCATCGGCATCGGGTACACCGAGAACCGCATCGGATGCGAGCCGCTCTCGCTCGAGCTCGAGGCGATAGGCGCGGATCCAGCTATCGAGCTGCACAGGCACGACCTCGGGGTGGAACTGGACGCCATAGGCGGCCGGGCCCAGCCGAAAGGCCTGGACGTAGCTCTCTGTGCGTGCGAGCAACTCGGCACCGGCCGGGAGGTCGAACGTGTCGCCGTGCCAGTGAAAGGTGGTGAAGCTTTGCGGGAACCCGGTCCACAGGGGATCGTTCGCACCCGCTTCGGTGAGTCGTACAGCGGCCCAACCGATCTCCTTCCCGTGCGCCCCTGGGTAAACGCGGGCGCCGGCGGCGGCGGCGAGCAGCTGGGCGCCGAGACAGATACCGAGTACCGGCCGCTCGTCGGCGATACAGGCTCGGATCAGCTCGATCTCGGCGTTGAGGTACGGATAGCGATCGGCCTCGTAGGCGCCCACCGGGCCGCCGAGGACAATGAGACCGCCGAAATCTGCCGCCGGTATCTCACTGCTCAGAGCCTCAGCGTCGACGTACTCGAAGCGTAGCCCGTTCCGCTCCAGCGCCTCTCCCAGGTAGCCGAGGTCCTCGATCTCGACGTGGCGTACGACCCTGCAAAGGATCGGCTCACGCGACAAGCTCAATCGTTACTCCGATCTTCCCAATTCGGTTCGCGCGGCCGCTGGGTAACGCAGGCGCAGCGGTGCCGCGACCACGGCCGGCGTCCGCTACACGGGTGTCGGGCGATAAACTCTAGCGACGAGCTCTAGTGGGCAACCGGTGCGAACAGGACGGCCGCTCGTGCGCTGATAAGTGGATTTGCTATGGGTTATTCGAAGTGTGGTGGCTCGGTCCTAGGCGGCTCGGAACCGTGCTAGCCGACGAAGAGCGTGGACTCGTCTTCCTCCACAATCGCGTCCGGACTGCGCTCGGCCGAGCGAGGCCTGTCGTGTTTGGCCAAGCCGAACAGCCCCAGTAAGGCGAGTGAGATGATTGACAATAGCAGGGCGGACCTCATTGCCGACCTCCCATAAGGACGACCTGTGTCACCTTAAGTACACCGGCCCCAGGTGCTCGTTCCTGGCAAGGAAGATTAAGGCGCGGGCCTTTCGGCCCGCGCCTTTGGGGCGACCACCGACCGTGACACCGCTGCCCAAGGTATGGTTTCATGGTAGGTCCGGTGTGTGTGCGGGAACCGGCCCGTCCGGCTTTGGCCGGCGTTCAGCGAGACCGGAAGAACCGGTCTCTAGGTACCGGTAATACGAGTGACGGTCGGTGGTGAGGATGACCGGGCCCGATGCCAGCCTCACGGTCAGGACGACCGATCCGGTCATTATTTCCGATTGGATTCGGAAGTTTTGACCGGTCGTTCCGTAAGTCACTGCGGCTCGCATCGGGACTCTGCTTCGCTAAATTGTTACTGTTATTGGCGATTCGCGGGTCTTCCCCCGTCTCTCTAGGCTGACGGAACGGTCAGTCATCCGTTCCTCACCGGTAATAAGAGGCGAGTAACATGCCAGAAGGGGAGTGTCGACGGCCGGGTGGCCGGTGAGCTAAGTGCCTGGGAGATAAACGTTTGTTTATGCCGCCGGGGTCAGCTTCGGCCACGGCTCAGGCCGTCCAGCAGGTCGGCCATTCGCCGGGTCTGGGCACGGCGCGTGTAACGGGCGACAGCCTCGCTGCTCGCCGGCGGCTTGAGAGTCCCCGACTCGGCGAACTCCCGCAGCCAGCCCTCCAGCCGGGCGGCGATCGCGGGGGGGTCGTTGCTGAGGTCGGGTAGGCCACACTCGCGCAGGATGCGCGAGACTGAGCCGCCGGCGGTCCCGACGGCGAGGATTGGCCGGCGGGCGCCGAGGTACTCGAACAGCTTGGCGGTGACCACTCCTGCATGGGGATCGCTCCAGCCCAGGAAGAGGAGGGCGGTCGCCCCGGCCTGCCGGGCCAGGCTCTCGTGGTGCGGTACGGCGGGCTCGTGGCGAACCCATTGGCTGACGCGGTGCTGGCGGGCCAGGTCTGCGACCGCGCCGCTTGCGGTGCCGAGGAAGCAGAGCTGGAAACGCAGCCGGTCGAGGTCGAGGTCGGGTCGGCTGTTGAGCTGGGCCAGCGCCTGGAAGACGGGCTCAGGGTTCTGGTTCGGGCGGTTCAGCGTGCCCACGTAGACGACTGTGAAACCGTTCGCCGGCTTCGGAACGGAGGGGTAGTCAGCCGGGTCGAAGCCGTTGTAGACGACCTCGACGTTCTTGGCGTGCAGCGTCTCCAGCTGCTCCGCCAATGCCGGTGCCACCGTGGTTAGCAGGCTGGCCCGGCGCAGCACCCTTCGTTCCAGTCTTCTCTCGAGCCGGCGGAACGGGCCGATCCGCACGTCCCAGTGGTTGTCCGACCAGGAGTCGCGGTAGTCGGCGATCCAGGGCAGTCCCGAGTGGCGCTGGAGCCGGGCGGCCACGACGTGCGAGCTGGGCGGCCCGGAGGAGCTCAGGATGGCGTGGAAGTCCGCGGAGTCGAGGAGGCGGCGGCCTTGGGCAACCGCGAACGGCACCCAGCCGAGCGTCGCGTCGGGCATGCGCACGGAGCTCATGGGCAGGACGTGTCGCAGCGCGCTGTAGGCCGCGCTGCTTACGACTCCGCCGCGGCCGGCTCGCTCGCGTAGCGCTGTACCGCCGGCCACCCCTATCCCTCGGCGCTTCGGTGAGAGGAGTCTCCACGGCGATATGAATCTAGTGGCGTCAACGTGCGCGGGGTGTTCAGCTGAGTCGCCGGCTGCGGTGCGCGCCGTCAGGACGGTAGGGTGCCAGCCGGACTCGGGTAGGTACTGAGCGAACTTCGCCACGCGAAGTCCGCCGACGGCCGGGTCGGGTGGGTAGAAGAACGAGACCATCAGGAGCTTGCGCCGCTCGTTCATTTGCCCTCGGCGATTTCCTCGATCCACCCGTCCATCTCGTTGCCGCCTCGCACGACGTCCGCGAGCTGGCGCGCGCGGTTCTTGAAACCGGCGAAGAGGCTGGGGCGAGCGGCCCAGCGCAGGAGCTCGAGGCTCAGCTCGTTGATCGGCATCGCCTGCCCAACGCCGTCGTTGCGAATGTTCTCGGCGATTGCCTCGAGGTCAGTGCTGAGCACGGCGAGGCCGTTTGCGAGGTAGGCCGAGTACTTCGACGTCGGAGTCAGGTGGCAGTAGGGGTTGTCGGTTGGCCAGAGGATCAGGCCGGCGTCGCATCGACCTGCGAGCCAGTCGTGTGCGGCCAGGTTCAGCTGACCGTAGTGTCGGGCGTTGGTGATACCGAGTTCCTCGAGCCACTTCTCCATCGCCTCTCGCCCCGGGCCGCACACGTGTAGCCGCGCCTGCGGAGCGTTCTGTATAGATCTGAGCACCTGCCTGAAGTTGGGGGCGATGGTCGTGTCAATCGCTCCCGAGTAGAAGAAGTTCACATCTCCGGCCTCGAATCCCACGTCGAACGCGTCTTCCACTTCGACGGCCGGCAGGTAGATGTTTCGCCGGAAGGTCCTGAAGCGATCCGGCTCGATTCCGTGCAGCTCGACGATGGTATCTACATATCCGAGCGGTGTGACGATAAGGTGCGCGGCGCGCAGAAAGCTGCGTTCGATGGCGCGGAGTTGCGGGGCGTGCAGTTCCGCCGGTGGGCCGCCGGCCGCCTGCTTGCCTTCCGCCTGCTCGATCGGCAGGTCCGCTATGATGACGACGATGCGTTGGCCTGTCAGCTTGGCCTTGAGGCGCAGCAGCCGATAGCCCAGAAGAGCGAGAGAGAGCAGGGTGGGCTGGCTGAGGTGGGCCAGCACCGGGATCTTCGGGTAGAGGAAGAGAAGGTAGCGGGATCGGTCGGTCAGGAGGCGCCAGAACTCTCCCGCCAGCCAGCGCAACGCTGCGAGCCCGGCTGCGGCGCGCCCGGTGGTCCGCGGCGCGGCGGGTCGTAGCCAGGCGACGCGAGCGTCCAGGCGATCGGCGTTCCGCCCCAGGAGTTGGACGAGCGCGGCGATGTAGACCCCGTTGGCCGAGGTGGCCGGCACGCCGGGTGCCCCGGGCTCGAACGCGTAGAAGCTAAGAGCGGTCTTCAATTCGCCTTACCGATGACGGTTACGCGACTCTCCGCGTATCTAGATCGCGTCGGCAAACCCGGGCTCGATTCTCTTGAAGAGCCAGTAGCCCAGCAGTGCGACCAAAGCCGAGACCGCGACGGCTACCGCGGTAACGTTCCAGTCCGGCAAGCTGCCCAGTGCGGTGACGTGGCGGAAGCCATCCAGCAGTCCGGCCGCGGGGTTCAGCGTCACGTAGTAGGGGCGCCAACCAGCCGGCACGGCGGAGAGCGGGTAGACGACCGGGCTGCCGAACATCCAGAGCTGGATCAGGAACGGCAGCGCGTAGCGGAAGTCGCGGTAGTAGACGTTGAGCGCGCCGACGGCCAGCGCGACTCCGGACGCGAGCAGCGCCAGGGCGAGCCACAGCGGGATCGCCA
This sequence comes from Gemmatimonadota bacterium, assembly GCA_020344215.1. Taxonomy (GTDB): domain Bacteria; phylum Gemmatimonadota; class Gemmatimonadetes; order Palauibacterales; family KS3-K002. The sequence continues at coordinate 4,737,141 of CP070815.1, read as the reverse complement.
GCGCCGTCATGAGCGAGAGATGCATGCCGAGGGCTGGGCCGAGGGCCAGAAGTAGTCCGAAGGCAATGACGAAGTCGAGACCCGCGCTGAGCACGGCCCCGAGCACGGGGACCTCGCGAGGGAAGTAGACCTTGCGGACCAGGCCCGCGTCGGTGAGCAGCGACTGCGCGCCCTGCATGACCGCGGTCTGCAGGAATAGCCAGGGCACGAGCGCGGACAGGGCGAATGCCGAGTAAGGCACACCGTCGCCCGATATGCGCGCTACGCGGCCGAAGAAGAGGGAGAAGACGGCGAGGAAGCCCAACGGTTGCAAGACCGCCCAGGCGAATCCCAGCACCGCCTGTTTGTACTTGACCCGCACGTCGCGCTCGGCGAAGGCGAGGACCAGCGTGCGGAACCACCAGAGTTCCCTCAACCCCTGCAACAAGCCGGCGCGACGCCCAGCATCGATTGTGAGCTCGGCGGTGCCGCGATTAGCCATTCCGCTCTCTCTCTTCGTCCGGTCGAGCGCCCAGCCGACTTGGCCTACGGTCGGCCAGCAGCTCCAGAATTCGTCCGCATCGTAAGCTGGCGTGGAGAAGGCCGCCGGCGCACCAGTGACGGAGTGTATGTGCGAGGGCTGCGAGCAGCTCCAGCAATTCGGCGCGCAGCTGGAAGTCCTGGCCGACAGTGCGGCCAAAGCGGATGTGGCCGCGCCCGCGTCTGAGCCTGGCCCGCAGCATACGCCGCAGTCGCAAGTCGTCCTGAATGCGTCTATGCCATAACCATGCCTCGGGTAGATACATCACGCATCCACCGGATGCGGTCAGCCGCATCTCCCACTCTTCCTCGTCGCCATAGAGCTTGAGGTCTTCGTTGAAAGGTCCTACTTGACGAACGGCCGCCTTCCTTACGGCCATGTTCGCCCCCCAAACCGCACGGATTGGAGCCTCCTCCTCTCCGTGGTCGAGTTCCGTCTCGCCGAGCGGCTCGCTTCCGCAGAATCGTGGCGTCTTACCTTCGAGCCGGAGCCTAATTGGGCCGCCAAGGCAGCCGGCCTCCGGGTACTTGAGACTCCCCTCGGCCAGGGCGTTCAGCCAGTGGGCCGGCGCGTCGACGTCGTCGTCGACGAACACGACGGGGTCGCCGAGCGCTGCCTGCAATCCTGCGTTGCGTGCGGCGTTGAGGCCGAGGGCGTTCTGTTTGATGCAGCGGATCGAGGGTGGCTCTCGTCTCTCGGCGAATTCTCGGATGAGCTCGCCGGTCCCATCGGTCGAGCCGTCGTCGACCACGATCACCTCGTAGCGCGCCGCCGGGTAGCTTTGGGCGGTTAGGCTTCTCAGACAGTCGGCCAGCAGAGGCGCGCGATTCCGCGTGGGGACGACGATCGACACGAACGGGACGCGTTCGGTGACGCCCGCAGGGTCCGGCCGGCCGGGGTAGGTAGGGCTCATGGTTCCCTGGGCCCAGCCGGCCGGTCGAGTCGTGTGACGTGGGCGCACCAGTACAGTGGCTGGCTGCCCCGGGGCGCCCAGGGGATGAGTTTCGGTCGCTTCTCATATTCCCAGGCGAGGCGGCGGAGCCCCCAGGTCTCGTGCCACACCTTCCAGGGCAGCCGCCAGTGTTGGCCCCAAAGCCTGTTCAGTCGAAAGCCGACCTCGCTTAACGCGCGCTCGAGTTCGTCCAGCGACAGCTCGCGGACGTGGTAGGGGTTGTCGTTCGCTGATCGTTCGGCGTTCGGCGTCGAGAGCAACAGCTCGCCGTCCGGGCGGAGCACGCGGTGCACTGCTCGCAGGAATACGGTGGCGTCGCTCAGATGCTCGATCGTCTCCAGCGAGACGACGGTATCGAAGCATGCGGGCCGGAACGGCAGGCGCTGGGCATCGGCGCAGATCCCGCGGGTCCCGTAGCGTGCGAGGCCGAAAGCGAGCGCGTCGCGCGAGATGTCGACGCTGGTGACACTTCGGGCGCCGGCGCGCTGGAGAATCTCCGCCCCGTATCCGGTGCCGCAGGCGACATCCAGGACCGAGCGATGCCTCACCCACCTGGCCGCCCAGCGATAGCGCTCCAGGTGCTGGGTCTCGATCATGGGCCAGAAGAAGCCGGGCGCGATGCGCTCGACCCCGTCGTCTCGCTCGCCGAACACGCGGGCGCGATCCAGTCGGCTATCCTTCATCGAGAGACCAGCCATGTTCTACGCGAACCGGCCCGTACATCCAGGGCGCGGTAACACCGCCCGGGCCCGCGGCCTCGTCGGGCATCTTGATCCTGATGCTGCCCACACACGACCAATCGACCAGGTCGGCGGCGCCGACGGCCTCGCGCACCGACATCCACAGCTCGTACGTTCTCGGCCCCAGCGGGAGCGGCGCGAGCCGGCAAGACACGGTGTGTCGCCCCTCGGCGATGTCGAAAGCCTGGCCTTTCTCGAGCATCGAGCAGAGGATGAGCGCTCCCGGCCTGCCGTCGCTGATCCCGATCGAGAACCACGGCGATCGGATGGTCTGCTCGGCCGACAGGTGCAGGCGCACCTCGAGAGGCTCACCGGTGCTGAACACGTAGCGTTCGTCCCCGTCCTCGCCGTGCACGGTCACCTGCTCGATCGTGAGCCCGCGTCCGCTGACCGCTCCAGCGGCTCCTTTCCTGCGCCGCTCTCCTTCGTCCACCCAGTTCGTGTAGCTGACCAGCACGTGCCGGATGTCACCCTCGGCCTCCACCCGTCCGTCGAGCAGGAATATCCCACGCTCGCAGATCGCTTCCACCGCGGACAGGTTATGGGAAACGAAGAGCAGGCTTCTGCCTTCGCCGACCAGCTTTGTCATGCGCTCGACGCACTTCGCCTGAAACCCGGCGTCGCCCACGGCGAGCGCCTCATCGACGACGAAGACATCGGGATCGAGGTGCGATGCGATGGAGAAGCCCAGCCGGAGCTGCATGCCCGACGAGTACATCTTCACCGGGGTGTCGAGAACGTGGCCGAGCTCGGCGAACTCGACGATCTCGTCGAAGCGGCGGCGCACCTCGGCCTTGCTCATGCCGAGGATCTGTCCGTAGAGCCAGATGTTCTCGCGCGCCGTGAGCTCGGGGTGTACGCCCGAGCCGACCTCGATCAGTGCGCCGACCCGGCCACGGACCCGAGCGCGACCGCCGGTCGGATAGGTGATGCGTGAGATGATCTTGAGAGCGGTCGTCTTGCCGGCCCCGTTTGGCCCGATGATCGCGAACGACTCGCCGTCTCGGACCTCGAACGAGACCTCGTCGAGCGCGAGCGGGCCGCGCGGTGCGGCGCGCACACCACGAAGTCGTTCTGGTAGCCGGCGGATCAGAGCGCTCAGATCGTGACGCAACGAAGCGTAGCGCGCGCCGCCACCGCGGTAGCGCTTGGAGACGTCTTCGAATCGGACTGCCCAGGTCATCGGCTGTCGCTTCTATCCGGCATGAGCCTTAGTGTCCCGGCATGCTAACGTCGGGCGGCGCCAGGTGCGAGTCTGCGCGGGGCGATCGCTCGCCGTGACTCGCTTCCTGCAACACCGCCAGCTCCGCCGGAATCACCTTGGAAGCCGAGCACTTCGCCACGACATACTCTCGCGCGCTTCGCCCCATCTCGCGCAAGCGGTCCGGGTCATCTGCCAATAGTCGAACGGAATGCCGCAAAGCTGCCGGGTCATCGCGTCGTACGAGGTATCCGTCAGTACCGTCGCGGACGTACTCAGGAACGCCACCTGCCCGTACCGCTATGACAGGAAGTCCACACGCCATCGCCTCGCACATCGCGACCCCCTGCGTTGGCGTCTTTCGCTCGGGCGATATGAAGAAATCGTAGCGGTTGAGAAGTCCGGGCATCTCGTCGTGCGGCACCGGCCGCTCTTCGATGGTGACGGGAGCTCGCAGCCTTTCCGTGAGATCTCGAATCCGGTCGGCGTCGGGGCCCTGCCCGACAATCGCCACCTCGATTCCGGAGAGCCCGGCGAGCGCCCGTACGGCGAGGTCAGCTCCATGGGCCGCGTTCAGCGGGCGTAGCACGAGTCCGCGCGGACGTTCAGCGGCAGCGGCCTCGGCAAACGGGCGGAACCTCTCGGTGTCCACGGGGTTGGGCACTACCCGGGCTCTGCGGTGGCGGAAGCCCGTGCCGCGCTCGGCCGCTCGCTGTATCCATCGGGAAACGTAGACGACGGCGGTTGCCCGTGCGATTGTGCTCCGCAGCCGCCACAGTTTGGGTAGGTCGTAGGCGATCGAGAGCAGGCGATCGAGACCGCGGTGATAGCCGTGGAACGCGGTCAGCATCGCTTCGTAGCCGTGGATCCAGAGGACGCGCGGGACGTTCAAGCGCTCGGCGAGCCGCGTGTGCGGCGCGCTCGGGTGAGGCGTGTGGAGAGCCAGCACCGCGGGCCGGAAGCGCTCGATCTCCGTCCTGGCCGTCTCGGCGTCGGCAGCGAGGGCGGGCACACCATCGCGCTCGAGCGACACTTGCGCCCCGGGCCGAACCACGAATACGCGTGCCTCGTGTCCCAGCTTCCTGTAGGAAGCAGCGCGGATATGTACGTAGACGCCGCTTCCCGGGCTCTCGTCACTCGGATAGTACTCTGTGAGAATCGCGATCTTCATAAGTGACGTAAGGGAGGCGGGATCGGGCAGGGGTCCCACATAAGAAAACGCTCTCGCGGTGCTCTCGCAACGTCCGCCGCCGGCGTTGACGCTGGCTGGCACAGCATCGATCTTTCACTTGCCCTCCGCTCCGCTCGCACCGAGTCCCTGGCCGTGGGATTTCCGATTGCGAGGCCGTTGAGAAGACCAACCATCATCGTCGCGTCGCTGGGCGCGCTGCTCGCTGTGGCTGCCGGAGTGGCGGCGAGCAACGTGGGACCGGTCGCGCTCGCCGTACTTGTCGGGTGCGGGCTGGCGGCAGCCGCGTTTATCGACCTGCGCATCACGCTGCTCGGCATCGTCCCGGCGATGATTCTATTGCCGGAGCTTCCTCTCTCTATACCGTTGCGGACCGAAGATCTGCTGATGGCCCCGCTGGCGGCCGCCTGGCTGGCACTACTCGCCTTGGGTCGAGAGCGCTGGCCCTCCACTCCGCTCAACCGTCCGCTGCTTGCCGTGATCGCGGTCGAGTTGGCGGCGGTCCTCTGGGGGGTCTACCGGGGGACGGCGGGGTTCGCGCCGCAGCTGTATAGCGCCTCGTTCTTCTTCCTGAAGACCGTTGAAGTCGCGCTCCTTTATTTCATCGCTGTCTCTGTCATGCGAACGGAGCGTGACGTCCGAGCCTTCGCTTACGTCTTCTGCGCATCGGCCGCCGCCTTAGGGATGTGGGGTGCGCTGGAGCGGGGAGCGGTTGCGGCCAGCGAAGCGATCACCGGGCCCGCCGGCTACGGCGGCTACAGCCTGCTGGGATTGACCCTGGTGGTCCTGTTGACGACCCTCGTCGGCCTGACCCTCAACGAGCGGTCACGCACCGTGCGCGGGCTCCTGATCCTGGCGGCGATACCTGTCGCCTATTCCCTGATCTTCACGTTATCGAGACAGAGTTACGTCGGCGCCATGGCGGCGCTCGCGGTGCTCCTCTGGGTGCAGGACCGGCGGCTGCTGGCCCCGGCGTTACTGCTGGCGTTCGTTCTACCGCTCCTGGTACCGGGCGTCGTCGAGGAGCGGGCGACCTCGATCGTCACCGGAGCCCCGGATCCGGTGACGGGCGGCAACCCGTACGCCACCCGCGTGCACGCGTTGCAGATCAGGCTGCCCGAGGTATTGGGGCAGAGTCCGATACTCGGCTTCGGGCTCGCGGCCCTGCCGCCGGGCTTCCTCGACAACCAGTACCTGCTCGTACTGTACTACACTGGCCTGATCGGGTTGGCGGCCTTTCTCTGGCTCTTGTGGGCGGCGACCCGCGCGTCTTATCGAGCGGTGCGGTCGCTCGAGGGCTGGAAGAAGGGTCTGGCAGTGGCGTGGCTGGCGGCGACCTTGGGGCTCGCTATCGCGGGGCTGGCAGGCAGCCCGTTTGTCGCCGTGCGCGTCCGGCAGGTGTATTGGTTTCTCGCCGCGCTGGCGGTAGCGGCCTACCGGCTGAGCGGCGCTTCCGGCCGCGACGAGAGCCTGCCGGAAGCGGCGGGGGTTGTGGATTGAGAGGCTTGCTGCTGACGCAGGAATTTCCCCCCGCTCTGTCGGGTGGGATCTCCATGTACTACTACCACCTCTGCTGCCACCTGGATGGCGCCGTGTCGGTACTGACACCGGACGGGTCCAGCGCCGCGGAGTTTGACGCAAGTCTGCCCTTCGCCATCCATCGTCGGCGCATTCCGATCGTTCCACCCTCCCTGATGACGCGGAGCCCGACTCGTATCTTACGGCTCCCGCAAGTGGCCTATCTGGCGGCCGCCCAGTGGACGCTGTTCACACGGTACGCGCGGCGCATCCTGAGAGAGGAGCCGGCGGACGTCGTCTTGGTCGGTCATCTCTATCTGGGGCCGCTGGGCGTGCGGCTCCGGCGTGAGTCGGGCGCTCGCTACGGGATCTCGCTTCACGGGTCGGAGTTGCACCGCTACATGGGCTGGCGGGCCGTGAGGCGCTCGATGCTCGGCGCCCTCGACGCGGCCGATTTCTTGGTGGTCAACAGCGAGTTCACCCGCCGCCAGTATCTGGAGCGCGGCGTACGGGCCGACCAGCGGTTCCTGAAGATCAACCCGGGGGTCGACACGTCGCGGTTCAGACCGGACGCCGGTGACCCGGTGCAGATAAGGCGGCAGCATGGTCTCGGCGATCGGCCCCTTCTGCTGTCGGTGGCTCGATTGGTGGAGTGGAAGGGTCAGGACACGGTGCTCGAGGCTCTGCGGCGCCTGCGCGAGTCGGTGCCCGACGTCGTCTATCTGATCGTGGGTGAGGGGCCGCACCGTCCGAATCTGGAGAGGCTGGTCAAGGAGTTGGGGCTCGAGCGGCACGTGGTATTCGCCGGGTTCGTGCCGTCGAACGAGCTGCCCTCGTATTATCGGGCGGCGGACGTCATGGTCGTGGCGAGCCGGGAGTTCGGCGCCGGTCAGCCCGCCGAAGGCTTCGGAATCGTCTACGTCGAGGCGGCGGCATGCGGCACGCCGACGATCGGCGGCCTTGGCGGCGGCACCGAGGAGTCGATCGACGACGGCGTGACCGGGTTCCGAGTCGATCCGAGCGACGCGCAGGCGATAGCGGACGCGGCTCTCAGGCTGCTGGAAGACCGAGAGCTCGCTCGGCGGTTCGGGCGAGCAGGTAGCGAGCGAGCCGTGAGACAGTTCGACTGGTCGATACAGGCGGGTCGTTTGCGTGCCTTTCTGGAAAAGGTCTAGGTGGGCCGATGCGCGTGCTCCAGGTCACCGCCATCCCTACCACGGCCCTGCGCTTCGTCGTGCCGCTGGCGCGTGCGCTGCGCGACGTCGGGCACGCGGTCGAGTTCGCCAGCGGGCCGGGCTTGGGGCTCGAGGCGATCGAAGCGTTGGGGTTTGGCGTGCACCGGCTGCCGATCTCGCGCAGCCCGCTGGCCGTCAGCAACCTGCACGCGGTGGGCGCGTTGCGCTCGCTGATCCGGACGCAGGCGTTTCACGTCGTGCACGCCCACACACCGGCCGCTGCCACGGTAGCGCGGCTGGCGACTCGGCGCCTGCCTGCCCGGATGCTCTATACGATGCACGGGTCGCTTTGGGGAACGGATGCCACGGCGTGGCAGCGGGCCCTCTTCACCGCGATCGAGCGACGACTGGGGCGCTGGACCGACCTCGTCTTCGCGGTGAACCCGGAGGACGCGGCCGACTGCGTGGCCCGAGCCGGCGTTCCCGAGGACGCGGTGCGGACCCTGCCGGCCGGCGGCGCCGGTGTGGCGCCGGAGTTCTTCATCGACGAGGAGGAGGTGGGGGCACTGCGCCGGGCGGTGCGCGGACGCCTCGGTCTCGGCGCGGACGACCCGGTGATCGTGTACGTAGGGCGCACGGCAGCGGCGAAGGGTATGCGTACACTTGCCAGGGCCTTCGTGCGTGTTGCCGGCGCGGCAGAACGAGCGCGGCTGTTGATCGTCGGTAGTGCGCTCGAGGGGGAGAGGGATGCCTATTCGCGGGAGCGCTTCCTCGCAGAGGTGGGCGAGCCTGCGGCGGCGGGCGTCGTGTGGCAGGGTTTCCGGGAGCACGTTGCCCCTTTCGTTGCGGCGGCCGACGTCGTCGTGCTGCCGTCGCGACGTGAGGGCTTCGGGATGAGCCTGGCGGAGGCGGCGGCTGTGGGCCGGCCGGCGGTAGCGACGGCGACCCGAGGCGCGCGGGCGGTGGTGGAGCCGGGTGTGACCGGGTCGCTGGTCGCGGTGGACGACGCCGACGCGCTGGCGGACGAGATACTGCGGCTTCTCGATGACGAGGCGCTGGCTTCGCGCCTGGGCGCGGCGGCGCGGCGGCGTGCGGCCGAGCGCTTCACCCGCGAGCGTGTCCTCGCGGCGTACCTCGAGGAGTACGAGTCGATGGATCGGGCGGCAGCGGCGCCGGCGGCTGCGCGTTGAGCGATGGGTCGGGATTCTAGAGCGGGACTCACCCGGATCGTTTACGTCGTGGACAACATCAGCTTCCGCGGCGGTGAGCGCACGTTCCTCCAGTTGGCCAGTGGGCTACCGCGCAGCCGCTACGAGGTAACGGTGGCCTGTTCGCCGGGTGGGGTTCTCGTGGAGCGGCTTCACGATCTGGGTGTGCCGGTGATCGCCGCCGAGATGCGGCGGCGACACCGGCTCGACACGGTGCTCGCCCTCGCCCGCGAGTTCCGCCGCCGCAGGCCGCACATCGTGCACACCCAGGGGCGAGGCGACCCGTTCGGGCGGGTCGCCTCGCGGCTGGCCAGGGTGCCGGCGGTCGTATCGACCAGCGCGGCGATCGCGGCCCGCTACACGGCGACCGAGCCGTGGCGCAAGGCGCTCTACCGATTGATCGACTTCACGACGGACCGACTCGTCGACCGCTACATCGTGGTCGACCGGAGATCGGTCGAGGTGCTGGTGGATCGGCATGGCATACCGGCGTCCCGGGTGGTGGTGATACCCAACGGGATCGAGCTCGAGCGTTTCGATCCTGCGCATGCCGTTCGTGGCGCCTGGCGTAAGCGGCTGCGCGTTTCCGAAGGTGCCTTTCTGATCGGCGGGCTCGGGCGCCTGACATGGGAGAAAGGGTTCGCCGACCTGATCAGGGCGTTCGCGTCTATCGAGAGCTCTGACATCTGGCTGGTCATCGCGGGCGACGGCCCTGAGTGGGAGGAGTTGCGTGCCCTGGCCAGGGCTCTCGACGTGTCATCCCGAGTTCTGCTCCCCGGCTTCGTCGAGGACGTGCCCGGCCTGCTCGCCGACCTCGACCTCTTCGTGCTGTCATCGCACCAGGAGGGCCACCCTCTGGCGGTGCTCGAGGCGATGGCTATGGGGCTGCCCGTGGTGGCGACCGACATCGCCGGCGTCGGTGAGACGATCACCGACGGTGTCGACGGCACCCTGGTTCCGCCCGGCGACGTCGCGGCGCTGGCCGAGGCGATCAAGGCCGTCGGCAGGGACCCCGAAGCCGCGTCGCGCATGGGTCGCCACGCTCGCAAGAAGGTCGCGCGCGAGTACACCGCGGAGCGGATGGTGCGACGGACCGCCGTGCTGTACGAGGGGCTGCTCGCGGAAAAGGGCCTGACTGTGTAACTTAGGCCTGTTCGCCGGTCCGCCCCCTGCCCCCGCCCTGCACCCTACTCCTATGCCGGGGTGGCAGCAAGCAATCAAACGCCTTCTCGATATCGCGCTCAGCGCGGTTGGGCTTGTGACCCTTGCTGTGCCGTTCGGGCTCATCGCGCTGGCGATCAAGCTCGACTCCCCTGGACCGGTGTTCTTCCGCTACCCGCGCCTCGGGAGGGGTGGCGCGCAGTTCGTGCCGCTCAAGTTCCGGACGATGGTCGAGGGCGCGGTCGAGCAGGGGCTGGGCACCACACTCAGCGAGGACGACGTGCGGCTCACCCGGGTGGGCGTTTTCCTGCGCGGCTGGGCGCTGGACGAGCTGCCGCAACTGTGGAACGTGTTGAAGGGGGAGATGAGCCTGGTGGGCCCGCGGCCGACGTTCGCCTACCAGGTGGAGCGCTACAGCGAGTTCCAGCGCCGCCGACTCGAGGTCAAGCCGGGGATCACCGGCTGGGCGCAGGTCAACGGGCGCAACGAGATCAGCTGGCCGGAGCGCATCGAGCTGGACGTCTGGTACGTGGATCACGCGAGGCTGTGGCTGGACCTGAAGATCGTGCTCAAGACGCTGTGGCTGGCCTACGTGGTTCGGCGTGGCATCTACGGTACCGACGGCGTGAACCCTGACTTCCGCTGACTATCACGACTATCGGCGATCGATGAGCGAGGCAAAACCGGTGGTCGTCTACGGGGCTGGCGGCCACGGGAAGGTGGTGCTCGACGCGCTCGAGCTGAGCGGTCGCGATGTCGCCGGCTTCGTCGATGATGACCCGCAGCGCGCCGGCGCCACGCACTGTGGATATCCGGTCGCTGCGCGGCTGGGTGACCTTGGCTCGGAGGAGAAGGTCGTGGTGGTCGTCGCCATCGGCGATGCGGTCAGTCGCGGGCGAGTGACGGCGGAGCTGGAACGACTCGGGTACGGTCTTGCCACCGTGGTTCACCCTTCCGCCGTCCTCGCCCCTGATGTCTCAGTCGGCCCCGGCGCCATGGTGCTCGCCGCTGCCGTGATCAATCCCGGCGTTCGCGTCGGCCGCGGCGCCATCATCAACACGGGGACGGTCGTCGACCACGACTGCGCGATCGGCGACTTCGCCCACGTGGCGCCGGGTGCGTGCCTGGCAGGCGGAGTAAGCGTCGGCTCGGGCGCCCTCGTCGGTATCGGCGCCGTCGTGCTCCCCGGCGTGAAGATCGGGGCGGACGCCGTCGTCGGTGCCAGCGCCGTGGTGGTCGGCGACGTAGGAGACGGCGTCACGGTGGCCGGGGTTCCGGCGAAACCGGTGGGATGATGGCGGAGCGGATCCCGCTGTCGCGGCCCGATATCGGCGACGCCGAGCGCGCCGCGGTCCTCGAGGTGCTGGACAGCGGGCGGCTGAGCCTCGGGCCCCGGCTCGAAGCGTTCGAGGAGGCGCTGGCGCTGAGCGCGGGCACCCGCTACGCCGTGGCCGCATCCAGCGGCACCGCGGCGCTGCACCTCGCGGTGCGAGGTCTGGGGCTCGCCGCGGGTGACGAGGTGATAACCACACCGTTCAGCTTCGTCGCCTCGGCGAACTGTCTGCTCATCGAAGGCGTGAAGCCGGTCTTCGTCGATGTGGAGTCGGACACCCTGAACATCGATCCGCAGCTGGCGCGGCGCGCGATCGGCGCGCGGACCCGCGCGATCCTCGGCGTCGATGTGTTCGGCCATCCCGCCGACTGGGACGCGCTCTGCGCGCTGGCCGACGAGTTCGGCCTGCGGCTGCTCGAGGACTCGGCCGAGGCGCTCGGTAGCACGTATCGCGGTCGCCGCGCCGGCGGGCTCGGCGACGTGGGAACCTTCGGCTTCTACCCCAACAAGCAGATCTCCACCGGGGAGGGCGGAGCGCTGGTGACCGATGACGGCGAGCTGGCCCGGTTAGCGGCCAGCTTGCGGAACCACGGTCGCGAGCCCGACGGAGACGAGTGGATCGCGCACAAGCGGCTCGGCTACAAC
>CP070815.1:4716552-4725399 GCA_020344215.1 Gemmatimonadota bacterium | reverse complement strand
AAGTCCTTGAGTTTGCGTGACACCGTGTCCACGGTGGCGACGCCCTCGCCGGTGCCGAGCGGTGCCTTGATCAGTTCGAGGTAGTCGATGATCACGAGCTTGGCTGGTTCGCCCCACTCTTCCTCGGCGGCATCGAGGTAGTTGCCCATGCCCTTGATGGACATCGCCGGGTCGTCGCAGATGGACAGCAGCGGGAACTGCTCGACGGTCGAGTCGACCGGTCGTGAGCGGCCCTGGTAGCGCAACTGCTGCTCCACCACGTACGTCGGGGTGTTCGTGTTGATCGAGGCCATGCGGAGCAGGAGCATCCGGGAGGCCATCTCCAGCGAGAAGAACACGGTCGGGGTGCCTCGCACGTTGCGTGCGATGTTGCACCCGATTGAGGTCTTGCCGACACCGGAGCGTGCGAGCACCATCACTAGCTCGCCTGGGGCTGGGCCGCCCTGGGTCTTGTCGTCGATCACCGGAAACCCCAGTCGGATCCGGGGGGAGTCGCCGCTGGCCCACTCGGTAAGCTCAGCGGCTGACTCCTCCAACGGCTTGAAGGTCATGGTCCCCTACTCGGCTCAGACGCCGAGCTTGTTCTTCGCCCAGTCGGGCGTGTCTCCGCTCTTGATCCACAGGCCGAGGTTGTACTGGCCCTGCTTCAGAGTCTTATGGCGGAAGTCGGGGCCCTTGCCGCCGTTCTTCGAGGCACGGGGCTCGCCGGTGTTGTCGTACCAGTCGCCGGGGGCGTGGAACAGAGCGTTCGCCCAGAGCACCTCAGCGGGGCTGTTCTCGTTGATCGGCTGCGCCTCGGGCACGGCCGCCAGGTTCACCGGCGCCTGACCACTCTGCGTGGTAAAGGCGTTGTTGACCATCTGCTCCGGGCTCATCGACACCTGGGGCGCCGGGGCCGGGGCTGCAGCGAAGTCGGACGCACCGAGCGGTGCTCCGGCCAGGCTGTAGATCGTGTCCTGGATCTGACCGGCAAGCTCCCCGAGCGGGGCGGCATCACCGGCGGTCTTCAATTCGACGGCCGCCTTGACAGCGACCTGGGCGACGATAAGTCGGTCCTTGTCCATGATGGACTCCTATCGGCCCCCCGGAAAGATGAGAGGGCCGGTCCGGCTATGGGGGGACCAAAGCAAACCGGACCGGCCCGTACAGCGAGAGGAGAACCCGCTATGTCACACACTCTACCACGTGCCGGTGTCAGCCTGTGGACAACGGGCCCAGAAAGCAGAAAAGCCGGACCCCGAAGGGCCCGGCTTATCCGTCGGACGAGAGGATCCGATCTAGGTGGCGGCTGCGCCGAACGGGCACACGTCCCAGTGGTCGCAGTACTTTGCCGAGCACAGGTTCGACGACGGGTTCGGCCAGTACAGGCGCTGCTCGACCGTCATCTGTGCCTTCTGGAGCTTCCAGGTCACCAGGTCGAGGTGCCACTGCCTCGGGGTGCCGATGCGCCGGTCAAACTTGCCGGCGTACGTCATGACCCCGTAGGTCCACTCCCACTGGTTGTAGTCCAGGGCGACCCCGTTCGCCTCGCACCATGCAGGCACGAAGAAGGCGAAGTAGAACGGCGCTTGGACGTTCTTGCGGGGCGACTCCTTGAGCTTGGGCCACATCCGACCGGCGGTCTTGTGATCCTCGATCCGGTACGTGCCGGTGCTCCGGTTGCGGAACAACGAGTCGATCGTGCCCTTCACCTTCTGCACACCGACCTCGTCCCAGAACGTGATCTCGGTGCCGATCAGTTCCCACTCGTCTGCGGGCAGGTAGTGCCCGCCCTCCACGTAGCTCACCAACATCTCCCGGGCCTTAGCCCGGTTCGTGCCGTGGTCCTCGCCCTCGTCGAGGTGGAACCGGTCACCGGCAAGCCGGACCTCTTCCATGTAGGCGTCGTCGATGACGGCTGCCAGCGCCCCGAGGTTCTCGTGGCCGACCCCGATCGGGTCCTCGTGGTACTCGTTGTACAGGGTCTCCACGGCGGCGTGATACGCCGTCCCGATCGCACGGGCCGACCCGGTGTGGTACTGCTTCGCAACGCCAGCATCCTGGTCGAACTGGAACCTCAGCCCGCAGATGTCCAACTGGCCGAGCCCGGACTGTCGGGCGACCCACTCGTCGTCGCTCACCCGCAGGCGAACGTCTCGCAGGTCAATCAGCGATTCACCCATATCTTCCTCCACTCTTGAAACGACACGAACGTGTCTTCTCGGAACTTTGTGAGCCGACCGAAGCGATGCCACGTGTCGACTGCGTTACGCACACTAGTGGCGACCTGTGACGGCCTCGTGGCCGACACCCTGCACCGGTCAATGGCAACAGCGATGTCCTTCCAGGCACGGCCCTCGGAGCGTTGCTGCTCGACCCACTGGATCTCGTCGAGCGTCCACCGGTCACCCGGGTGGTGGATCGTCGCCCAGTCCTCTCGCATGTGTTGCAGTAGCTCCAACGTCGCCTCGGTCTCGAGTTTTGCGTTAGGGCTCACGCCTGGCGGGCGTGGGTCCGTCTCGACAGTCTCGACCTTTGGTCGCCGGTCGCCACGCTGCCGCCACGGCCGGGGCACAAGGCCCCGGCTGTAGGTGCCTGCTTCGAGCGCTTCCTCGGCCTCCTCGTAGGTCCGGTAGTACTCAGACTCCCGGGTGTACGGCAGGCCGTCCTCGTCGTTGTAGCCAATGTAGATCCGGCCGCCGCCGGACGACAGGACCTCGGGCTGTGCCCCCTCGTAGGGGAGCGGTGCGCCGGTGTCCACGGTCTCGCCTGGCATCACCATCACACACCTCCGTTCACACGGCGGGGGTTCTGGGCTGGCTTGGACGCCGTCATCGGCGCCTTAGCAGTCGGCACGCCAAGCCCGAGCATCTCGCCCAGGGCAGCGTGGAAGTCGTGCATCTCGGCACGGGTGAACCCGTCCTCGGTGCCGTACAGTTTGCCGGTCTGGATCTTGAACTCGATCCCGTCCGACTTCCCTGTTCGGTAAAGTCGAGTCACGGCGATGAAGTTCCGGTCGTAACCGGTTCGGTGGAATCGTTTTACGTCCATCTGGTTTTCCTCTCACTTGCCACCGGCAGGGTTGCCGGTGATCGTGGATGCCCAGGGCTCGAACCTGGGTGCATGCCGTTCATCCGTTTGCGTCACTGCTCGGTGCTGACGTGGTAAAGCCACAGCGCCAACACGAAGATGACGATGTAGGCCAGCAGGTGGTATCCGTTCACAGTTCCACCTCCTCGAACGCTCCGTCTCGCTCGATCATCAGGTCGACGTTGGCGCCGAGATCTCGACGCCACAGTCGGGCCCGCTTGAGCATGTACGGCCGGGACGGGCCCGGCTCGACGAGGCTGTGGGGCAGGCCCGGCGGCAACGTGACCGCCGGGTCCACCTCGATGTGCAAGTTCCACTCTCTCATGGTCACCACCGGTGCCTGATGGCTACGTACTCGTAGACCATACCAGCGATGACTTTGTCCGAACCGGACCAGCGCTTCCACGCCGGGCTGCGCTCGAAGAACGGTTCACCGATGACGTCGACCAAGATGTGACCGGCGTCGAAGATGTTGTCCATTTCTGCGATGGCAAGCTCGACCTCGGAGTCGGTCATGCCGGACTTGTCGCCGTCCATGATGAACGAGCGCCAGTGGGCCGGTAGCTCATAAACATCGACGGGTTCAATCTCGATTCCCATAAAGGGCTCCTCTCGTGCGTCGCATTCCAATAATGCGATCGTGGACGTGCCGGGGATCGAACCCGGGTGTCTCGCACCTGCACGTAGCCGGTGCGACGAAGCCAACCTTCACGCCCGTGTGGGCCGGGGGGTGTGTCCCCCCGACCATGCTAGCAGTAGTACGACCGGCCGACCGTGGTGTGGCTGCCGATGACAGCTTCCTTGACGCAAGCGATGAACTTGCGATCACCGGTCGACTCGGGGTACAGCTCTTCGGTCCACTCGACTGCGACCCGGTACGCCTCGTCGGCGTCGGTGTCTCGACGGTGCGCCAGGAACACGGCCAGCGGGTGGTAGGTGTCGTACCACCAGCCACCCTCTTCCGGGCCGCCCCACTGCTGGCCGATCTCGTACACCGTCACGCCGTAGAGGCGGGCCCGGTGGACGAGCCCGAGGTAGTCGGCCACGCCGGTGATGGGCTCGGCCAGGACCCACTCGTGGGTGTGCCCTGTGTAGTCCTCGACACCGGCGACCACGGCCTCGGGGCCATAGTCGACGTTCGCCCAGGCGACCCGGTCACCGTCGCCCGGCGTGAGCGCCAGGCGCTTGCCGTGCTGAGACCGGAACAGCCGACCCTCGTCGGCCAACGCATGGATGACGTCGTCGTAGTTGTTCTGCATGGATTTCTCCTCTCGTCGTCGGCACCTGGGTGGTGCCGATCGTGAGTGCCCAGGGGTTGAACCTGGGACGGGGCCTGGAACCCCTCACCCAACCGTCAGCGATAGACCGCCACCGAGTAGCTGGTCTTCGCATCGAAGTGCTCGCCGGCCTGGAGACCGCCGGCAACCTCGACCGGGCCCCGCCCGCTGCGCCACCCCATCAGGGTGCCGCCGTGGGGGAACACGTGGGCCCACTCGTACGGGCCGGTTTCCCAGGCGACCTCGGTGTGGTCGCCACGGTCGAGCAGCAGGATCTCGCTCTCGTCCCACAACGGGTCGAGATCGTCGTCGCCGGTGAAGAAGTACGACCACTGTTCGATGATCGCCTGCTTCACCAGTTCCGCAGCATGCATGGTTTCGCTCATGTTGGTTTCCTCTCGTCAGTGGACCGGATGGTCCAGGAAGCCCACCGACCGAAGCCGATGGGCCACCCGCACTATCCGAAGGGGATGCGCTCCCCGAACGACCAGTCGAGCGACTTGGGCTCGCTGGCCGAGGTGAGCACGAACGGGGTCTTCAGGACCCGGTGGACGATGAAGCCGTCCGGGAAGTCGGCCGCCGACCAGTCGGCGTCGGCCTCGGCCTTCCACACCTCGACAGCCTGCTCGGCCGTGTTGGCGAGGATGTGCCGGTCCTCGTTGTGACCGTCTTCGGTCTCTGCTCGAACCAGGTACAGGTTCATGGATGTCTCCTCTCGTCACGACACCACGGTGGTGCCGATCGTGGGCGCCTGGGACTCGAACCCAGGTGTCTGCCGGTCGCCCGACCACTCAGCCGTACAGGACCGCCACAGCGTCCTGGTTGAACTGGTTGGCAGCGGCCGAGGCGAACGCCTCGACAGCCTCCCGGACAGTCGCACCAGGCGGCAGGATGACCTGCACCGAGCCCGACTGCTCCAGGTACCGTTCGCCGGTGGCCTCGTCGGCCCACGAGCCCCAGCCCGTGAGACGCCCGACCACCTCGATGCCGGGGATCTCGTCCAGGCGAGCTTCCAGGTAGTCGCCAATGGCGTCCCGGACTCGCTCGGACGGATCTCCGAAGTTGAACTGTGCGAACATGGTTGCTCCTCTCGTCGTCGAGCCCGAATGGCTCGATCGTGAGCGCCCCGGGATCGAACCGGGAACGGGGCCTGAAACCCCTCGCTCTACCGTCAGTCCTGGCAGTCAGGGCAGAAGGCATCGGCGTAGGTCACGCCGTCGTCTTCACCCTCGATCTGCCAGCCCATGTCTTCCAGGTCCGCAACGATGTCACCGGGGTAGCCGCCCTTGAGTCCAGGGGTGCCACAGTCGGCGCACTCGCTGCGCCAGCCGGTGCCGTCACGGAAGTTGGCGATGGTCATGATGGTCTCCTCTCGTCGTCGACACGGTCGTGTCGATCGTGGGTGCCGGGGGCTCGAACCCCGGTGCCTGCCAGTCACCCGAACCAGGTCAGCCCACCAGCCAGGCGTCCCGCTCCTCGGTGAAGCGCTCGTAAGCGTCATCAGCGGGGGGCAGGGTCTCGCCCTCAGTGAACTCCGACCAGTCGGCGTCGGCGTCGAGGCCCACGAGGTCTTCGTAGGTCCGCAGGGCCGGGGCGGACACGATCCGAGCGTCCTGCTCGGGCGTGCCCATCCAGACCATGAAGACGTTCCGAAGCTCGCCCCACTCGCCCGTGTCGTAGACACGAACGTGGACCACAGCGCCGTACTCCAGGAGCCCGGCCCCGGCGAGGATCCGCTTGGGGTCAGAGACCCGCCACGACTCGACCAGGTCGTCGCCAGGAGCGACGAGGTCAGCCTCAGCGGGCAGCACCAGTGACCACACTGGCACCAGCCGCTCGTCGACCTCGATCTTGAACTCGCCCGGCAGCAGGCCCTCCATCGCCGCACACTGGCGGGCCAGGGGACGCAGTCGCTGCCGGAACTCAGTCAAAGTGAACATGGTTGTTCTCCTCTCGTCGTCGAGCACTGTTGCTCGATCGTGCCTGCCAGGGGCTCGAACCCTGGTGCCTGCCAGTCAGGCGGTACCGCTCAGAACACCGACTCGAAGTTCGAGGCGTCGACCTCGATCGTCTGCCAGAACGACAGGTCATGTCCGGTGTCGACCCAACCGGTGAACTGGTCGCCCTCCCGGTACAGGTTGCCGAGGATCGGGGTACGGGTCACCGTGGCGGTGACGTGGATCGCACCCGAGACCGAGAGCCGGATCCGCTCGACGTTGTCGAACTCGACCCAGCCGCCTCGATGCGGCCACTCGACCCGGACGTAAGCGCCCTGCTCGGCGGCCTCCCGGAACCCGTCGAGAGCGTCGAAACGATGCTCGGTCGGGATGTTGCCGGTCGTGTTGATGGTGATGGTTGCCATGATGGTTTCCTCTCGTCGCCAGCACCTGGTTGGCGCTGATCGTGGGTGTCCAGGGCTCGAACCTGGAAGCGTGCCGCTCACCCGCCATGCTCACACCTTCGAGCAGCAGGGGTAGATCTGGAAGTTGTCCTTCGTCCAGCCCTGACCGTTCTCGGTGTAGTACTCAACCTCCGACGCCACCCACTCCTCGGGGCTCGACATCGGCATCACCTGAGCCGGGACCAGCGCCCGGCCGAGGTCCCGACAGCCGGGAGCGTGGATCGCCCACTTGTGGCTGCGAGTCTCGGTGACTGCGTAAAGCTTCATGATGGTTTCCTCTCGTCGTTTCGGCCCTGCCAGGCCCGGCGGCGGCCCGATGGCCGCAGCCCTGATCGTCAGCGGGGCGGCGTCAGCCCCGGACGAGAGAGGATCTCTTCAGTTGTCAAACAGCCTGCCTGTCGGAGGTGACCCCGGTCGGCTCGGGCGCTTCGTTCGAGCGGCGCCGTGAGAGCAGTATGCGCCTCTGTGACTTGCAGCACAACCCCCTTCGACCAGATTTCTTCGAGAAACTCGAGTTTTCCGCACCAGGACAGGCCAAACTTTTTCGGCGTCAGGGCTCGAACAGGCCCGATCGGCCCATCTGCAGGCAACTCGGAGCGCAGCGCAGAGGCGCCAGCCAGGCCCCTGCCAGGGCCCGTGCCAGCACTCGATGACAGCCCCCCCAACCAGGCCAGGGAATGGGATGGCGACCATCGGGACCAGGCCAGGCCACAACGGCCCAGCCCGGCCGCTCGAAGGGGGGTGGTGGGGGTCGAGTGTCGGGCTCGACACCGCACCTGGCCGGTCACAGGGCCGCCCTGGCCGCAGGGCCCGGCATTCCAGCGCTGGTGCGGGAGCGGGGCCCCCTGAGCGCCGGTCACGTCGAGGGGGGGTGTCGAAAACCGGCAGCTGAGCGAGCACGGAAGGTGTGCTTAGGTTGGCCTTGTCCATTGGCCGCCTCCAGGGGCCCTGCCCTGGCCCACGTCTGGAGTGTCCGAAGGCGAGCGTAGCGCAGCCGCATCTAGTTCTAGCTCTAGCACTAGCCGGCCTCTGGGAGGTCGGCCGGCTAGTCTAGTACTAGTACTAGCCTCGCCCTGCTCCCTCACTCGCTAGCCCGTGTTACGTCAGTCTAGTAGCACCGTCAACCACACGGTGCGATCCCCGCTGCGGCGGGGGCCGGCACCTGCGGGTGGACGCTTGTCGGGCTGTGGGTCGATGGCAGAACCGAAGTTGAAGCAGGCGAAGAACTGGGGGAAAGAAAAGTGTTTCCAGGAGGCGATCAAGGCCGTCCTGGATAAGGGCGAGTCCCAGCGTCACGCCGCTGAACTGTACGGTGTGTCGAGGCAGGCTTTGGGGCCCCGGGTCGCTAAGGCTAAGGCTGACCGGGATGAGAAAGTTGCCCGGGCTAAGGCTGAGATCATGGCGAAGGCGAGCGGACCGCTGGGTCTCAACGAGACCCGGCGTGTCCCTGACTTCTGGGAATTTGACCGGCTGTATTTTGGTGGGCTGATCTGCCCGGACTGCGGCGTTCATCACGAAACGCCGGACTTTCATCGGGACATGATCGACGCTGTCGAGTCGGACAGCCGGCGTGTGTTGATCAACACGCCCCCGTACCACTCGAAGTCGTCTCTGATCACGGTGAAGCACACGATTTACGATCTGGTCCGTAACCCGAACCATCGTACGATCATCGTGTCTGCGTCGACTGACATGGCGAAGTCGTTCGTTGGTCAGATCCAGACGTGGCTGGAGGACCCTGAGGTGTTTGAGGGGTCCCCCCGGAACCTGATCGAGGACTGGGGGCCGTTCAAAGTTGACGGTTCGTCGAAGTGGAACGAGCAGCAGTTTGTGATCGCTGGCCGGGTGTCGGCTGAGAAGGACCCGTCGGTGCAGGCCCTGGGTTGGGGCAAGAAGATCTACGGCAAGCGTGCGGACACGATCAAGTTCGACGACATCGCTGACAACGACAACCAGTCGAACCCGGATCAGGTTGCGAAGATGCAGACCTGGATCAACAAGATGGCGCTGTCCCGTATCGGCAAGACGGGCAAGGGCATCTTTGTGGGTACCCGGATCTCGCACGGCGACATTTACTCGATCATGTCGCAATTCCCGTCG
>CP070815.1:4647590-4716452 GCA_020344215.1 Gemmatimonadota bacterium | reverse complement strand
CGGTCGGAATGGTGGCGGGCTCGCCGAGCCCCTTGGCCCCGGTCGTGTTGCACTCGGTGTCGTTGGGATCTATCGGCACACAGGTCTGATCGAGCGGAACGTCCTTGGCCGTGGGGATTTTGTAGTCGTGCCAGTTGGCGTTGACCATCTTACCGGTCTGCCTGTCCAGAACTCGTCGCTCGGTGAGCCCGAAACCGATTCCCATTGTCATCCCGCCGAAGACCTGGTTCTCGTAGGTGAGGCGGTTCATCACGCGCCCGCTATCGTGCGCCGCCACCAGTCGCAGGACGCGCACTTCCCCGGTCAGGGTGTTGACCTCGACCTCGGCGAATTGCGCCGCGAAAGGAAGCGGGATCTTGCCTTCGGGATGGGGATGGCGGCGTCCGACCCCAACGATGACCTGTTGCTGCTGAACGCCCCGAACTTCCCGAAGGGCTATTCCTGCCTCCGACTCGTCGGCGGGGAAGATCCTGCCATCCTGCAGAACGAGTTCGCCAGCCGGCCGGTCGAGCTGTTGGGCGGCGGACTCGAGGATCTGGCGTTTGACCTCGAGCGCGGCGGCACGCACGGCGGGCGCGTTGGCAACGACCGTCTGGCTTCCTCCACTCGCCGGCGCAAACTGGGTTGTCCCCGAATCAGCGTGCTCGATCTGGATCCGCTCGATCGGCACGCCCAACTCTTCGGCCACGACCATCGCCATGATCGTCTTGGTGCCCGTTCCGATGTCGCTGGCGCCCATGTTCAGGTTGACGCTGCCATCGGCGAACAGCTTGACGATTACCGTCGAACGTGGGTTTCCCATCCAGCGCCACATGCCGGCCGCTACACCCACCCCGCGACGAAGATGCCCTTCTTCACGCGGTCGCTGGCGCGCCGCCGTCCACCCGAAGGACCTCGCGCCTTCCGTGAGACACTCTCTCAGCCCGTTGCTCGTGAAGGGCAGCCCCGCGCGCGTGTAGGGCGCGTATCCTGGCGTCTGCAAGAACGAGGCGAAGTTCTTAAGCCGGAACTCGACCGGGTCCATCCCGATCTCCTTCGCCAGAGCGTCCATCATCTGCTCCAGCGCCCAGGCGCAGGGAGGCTCACCGGGCGCCCGCATGGCGCGCGCCCTACCGGCGTTGGTGTGGACATCCGTCCTTCGGGTGCGGACGTTCGGGCAGAGGTAGAGGTTCTGAACCAGGTAGGGGGAAACCGCGCCCGCTGGGTAGGCGCCGACGTCACCAAGGAATACGCCGTCCAACGCCATCAGCGTGCCGTCCCGCTGCGCGCCCGCTTTCAGCTTGATCAGGTTGGCCGGTCGGTTGCCTTCGGACAGGAATGCCTCCTCGCGTGTGAGCGCCAGCTTCACCGGACGCGCCGCCATGCGGGCGAGCAACGCGGCGATCACGGTGTACTTGCCCGTGCTCAGCTTGCTGCCGTAGCCACCGCCCACGTAGTGGCAGATGACGCGAACCGAGCTCAGCGGAAGACGGAAGTAGCGGGCAAGATCCTGCTGTCTGTCGAACACGCCCTGTGTGGAGTCCCAGACCGTCAGCCGATCGCCATCCCAGCGGGCGATAGAAACGAAAGTCTCCATCGTTGTGTGGATCTCGCACGGCGTCCGGTAGGTCTCTTCGAGGACCACATCCGCCTCGGCGAAACCCGCCTCGACGTCTCCCCGCTCATAAGCTTGGGATACGGCGAGGTTTCCATCTTGGTGAATTGCCGGCGCCTCCGGATTCAGTGCTTCTTCCATGTCGACAAGGAAAGGGAGGACTTCGTACTCCACGTCGATCGCGCGGGCCCCGTCCCACGCCTGGTGTGGCGTCTCCGCCGCGACGGCGGCCACCTCCTCGCCAGCGTACCGGCAGTGCTCATCGAAAAGGCGACTGGTCGGTCCCTGATCGCCGAAGTACCACGGCAGGGCGGCGCCTGGCGTGGAGGCTGTGATCACCGCACGGACGCCCTGCATGGTCTCGGCCCGACTGGTATCCAGGCGTGTGACTCGCGCGTGCGCGTGTGGGCAGCGGACGATGGCCGCCCAGAGCATGTCCGGGAGAGCCAGATCGAGCGTGTAGATCGCGGAGCCGCTCACACGCTCGTACGCATCCACTCGGCTCAAGGGCTGTCCCACGACTCGCGTCTCGTCCCAGGCTTGCAGCTCTTGGGCAGGAACTGGCGTTTCCGTCGTCTCAATGTCGACAGGGGGCAGGTAGTACTTCATCGGCACCTCCTCGGGCTCGGCTGAACTCGGGATCGACGGCACGGTTCACTGACTTGGACGATCGGGATACCGCGAAGGTTCCCCGTCTCGAGGCGGTTGTCGTAGATGAGAAGCACCCTCGGACCATCCTGCGCGCAGACACTGCCCGAATTCGAGAGTCCGACTGCTACAGGCACCGCAGTGAACCATACCCTTACCACCTGTGTCTTCTTGCCCATGATACGCTCCCGAACAGCGCGCGTTTGGTCCGGTCCTTCGGTTACAAGGTCTTCCCGTACACCGGCTCCGAGGTCGGGATTTGATTTCATCCGAACGCGTTTGTCTGGTGCCAACTTGCTACCCCAGCCGCTTCCAGTCGCCACCGAAGACACGGTACCGCGACGTCACTGGGTCGGGTACGATCGTGCGACGAGGTGGCAGCGTGGCGCGACGAACCGGCCCAAACGCGGTCTCAGGAGTCGCTTGGTGGGGTTGGTGAGCACGGCTACAGCGCGGTGCCGAGTGCGATTGCCAGCTGATCCCGATAGCCGCGGGTAACCTCAAGCCGCTTGCCGGTGCTGAGGATCAGAACGTACTCGCCGTGGAAGACCGGGTGGAGCTCCGCGACGCGGTCGATGTTGACAATCGCCGGGCGGCGGATCCGCACAAACTGCTCACGCAGTCCCGCTTTTCGAGGTGCCTCCTTATCCGTTGAAGTACAGGTACGCCATCAGGATTAGCAGCAGCACGACCCCGGACGTGATCACGTCCCGCCTGTCCCAGCTCGCCCGGACCGCCCGGTAGGATTCGGTAGCGCGGACCTTCTCGACACCGACCGTCGGCGCGCCCATGCCGCCGACACAGATCACCCGGCTGTCGTCGGGCAGCTCGTCGAGGTCCAGGACGTCGACCGGGCCGTGCGCTCGCACCAGCTCACGCGCCCGCAGCATCCCGATGTACGGGTTGCCGCCGCCGCCGGTCCCCAGGATCCCGGCGCCGATGCTGATCGATACCAGCGCGTCCTCGTCGATCTGCCACATGTCGACGTTCCGGTGGGTGTCAGGTCGGTGATGGCACCGATCGTCGGGCCGCGGTCGCATACGGCAACCCCATGACGTCAGGATGAGGAGGGGGGCATGTCAGCGCAAGCGACTGCCCCGGTCGTGCGAACCTTTTGAGTTGCCTGGCCATCCAATGCTCTTGGAGGACCTGATACCAGATCGACCGAGGCCACCTCCGTGCGTCACAGCTAAGACAGAACAACAGATTTCCTACCGCTGAGTCGCCGATAGCGGAAAGAGAAGATGATCGAGCTATGAGAAAGACCGCCGGCTACGGAGCTAGCAGAGTGACCGACTTGCGGCTGGACCTCCGCTACGGCATCCGCGCACTTCGTCGGACACCGGGGTTCACGCTTGTGGCGCTGATCACTCTGGCCCTGGGTATTGGAGCCACCACCGCCATGTTCTCCGTCCTGGACACGGCGTTGAGACGATCCCTTCCTTTCCCGGAAGCAGACCGCTTGGTTCTGGGGCGGGCCACCTTCAGCGGGAGGGTGAACCCGTGGGCCTCCTTTCCCGACTACATGGACTACCGGGACCAGAGCGAATCCCTGGCATCGCTGGCCACCATAGGCGGTGGCTCTTTCTTGGTGACCATCACAGGGACGGGTGAACCGGAGCAAGCGCGCATCACCAACGTCACCAACAACCTCTTCTCCACCCTGGGTGTGGTCCCTCACCTGGGCGGCACCTTCACAATCGAAGAGCGCCCCGAGGCGGGAGGCGGGGAGGTCGTCATCAGCTACGGTTTCTGGCAACGCTGGTTCGGAGGCTCTCCCGACGTGCTGGGCCGGAGCCTCTCGGTGGACGGGAACTCTATGACGGTTGTTGGGGTCATGCCCGCCGGCTTCCGCTTTCTCTACGACTCGGACCTCTGGGTCCCCCCCTGGCCGGGGAACAGCGATCCGATCACTCGCCGCTACCACAACTGGCTCCTGGTGGGACGACTGGCGCCCGGCGTCTCCCTGTCTGCGGCTCGGTCGGAAATCGACGTCATCTCGGCTCAACTTGAAGAGGCGTACCCTGAGTCCAACCGGAGAAAGGCGCTCCAGCTCGACTATCTTCACGTGGCGATGGTGGAGGGGTACAGGCAGTCCCTCTTGGTTCTGGCAGGAGCCATCGTTCTCGTCCTCCTCATAGCCTGCGGAAACGTGGCCAACCTGTTCTTGGCTCGAGGATCTACCCGCTCCTCGGAGCTGGCCGTACGGGCCGCGCTGGGAGCTACTCAGTCCCGTATCACCCGCCAGCTCCTGGCGGAGTGCACGATCTTGGCTTTGGTAGCCGGGAGCCTAGGGATCGTGCTGGCCATCTGGTTCCAGGGCCTAGTCTTGGGCTTCGTCTCCATGGATCTCCTGGGGATTGAGAAGTTGGGACTCTCCTCCACCATGCTGGGCATCGCCCTGCTTCTGTCCTTGATCACGGTGCTGATCTTCGGCGTTTTCCCGTCCCTCGCCGCAGCACGGACAGACCCCGCCGAGCAGCTGAAGCAAGGCAGCCGACGGGTCACATCAGGGAGCGGAACCCGCTTCCGGAGCGGACTGGTGATTCTCCAGGTCGCCCTCTCCCTGGTCCTACTGGTGGGATCCGGGCTGCTGATTCGGAGCTTCGCCCGGCTGCGCGGGGTCGATCCCGGTTTCCGGATGGAGAACCTCCTGACCGCCACGGTCTCCCTGCCTGCCGACGACTATCAGGAAGAGAATCTCCGGGTCCAGTTCTTCCAGAACCTGCGGGATCGCATCGAAGCGCTGCCCGGAGTGGAGACGGTGGGCATGATCACTCGGTTGCCGATCCTCCAAACGGCGGGCAACGTCGCCATCTGGGCTCCCGAGAGACCCCCCGAGACGAATAACGATGCGCCCTGGGCGGACCGGCGCATCGTCCTGCCCGGGTATTTCGCGACCATGGGAATCCCCCTTGTGGAAGGGCGGGTCATTCAGGCGAGCGACGTGGCGGCATCGACTCCGGTCATCGTTCTGAGCAGAACCACCGCCCAGACCGTCTTCCCCGAATCGGGTGCCCTGGGACGTCAGGTGGCCGTGGATATGGGGCGGGATGAGCCGGATCTCTTTCAGGTAGTGGGAATAGTGGAGGATCACCAGCTGTCGTCGCTGGCGGGCGCGACGAGGCCGGCCATGTTCTTCCCCTACGCCCAACGACCGGCGCGCACCATGCGCCTGGCGGTGGGCACGGCGACCGATCCCAAGAACCTGATCCGCCCCATCCAGGAGCGGATCTGGGAGCTGGACCGCGATATCGTCCTGAGCGATGCCCAGACGATGGAGGAGGCCGTATCCAACTCAGTGGCGGACACGCGGTCCGTCACCACGGTTCTCGGCATGTTCGCCACCGTGGCCCTGGCCCTGGCGGCACTGGGCCTGTACGGAGTGCTGGCCTTCTTCGTCACTCAGAGATTTCACGAGATCGGGATTCGGGTTGCCCTTGGGGCCAGCGCGGGAAGCGTGTTGCGGCTGGTGATCAGCCGGGGCATGATTCTGGTCGGAGTCGGCTTGGTACTCGGAACCGCTGGAGCGATCGCCGCCACCCGCCTGGTGGAGGGGATGCTCTTCCAGATCAACCCCACCGACCCCGTCACCTTCGTGGGCGTGACCGGGTTCTTCCTCATGGTCGCTCTGGGCGCATGCGTGCTGCCGGCCTGGAGGGCCTTGAGGGTCGATCCGCTGGAGGCGCTGAGGGTGGAGTGACATAGGAATACGACCCGTCACGATGTCCCCTTTCTAGAACCAGGGAATCCAACGATACCAGAGTGACTCGGGAGATATCATGCACACGAAGAGACGATACTTGGTGCTGTCCACGATGGCGCTCTGCCTTGGCGCGTCCGCTATGCGCACGCAACCTGACGAGACCGCGGCGATCCGTCAGGCATTGCAGTATTACCTCGACGGACACGCCACAGGCGATCCAGAGGTTATGGCAAATGCCTTTCATCCCAGCGCCCGGCTGCAATCCATACGCAATGGTGAGGTCTCAATTCGGTCTCTTGAGAGCTATTTGGACGGCATGGCGGGCGAGCCGGCGTCCGACGAGAGTGAGCGCGAGCGCCGTATTGTGATGGTGGACTACGTGGGTACGGTGGCGGTCGCTAAAATCGAGCTCGACTACCCGCGGGCCTTCTACACCGACTACATGCAGCTTCTCAAGATCGACGGCGAGTGGAAGATCGTCAACAAGATCTACCACGCGGAAAGGAGGTGATTGACAGTCCTCGATCCCTGATCGACGCTGAGATTCGGTGGCTCGCTGCTTCGCGGCGGCCGCGCTGCTCCTGTGAAAGCGGCGTTTCGAGCTGCCACAAGCGGGCGGACCAGCACCAGGTCTGTCGGCCATCTGGGGACCGCGTTTGCGGAGGAGTATGCGATGTCATCGACTCTTCAATGTCGGCCAACACATAACCTCAGTATCATGGTTCTCAAGTTGATGAAGAGACTGATAGCCTCGGTCACCGTCGTGGCCTTTGTCGCGGGTCTCCTTGGCTGTGGCGACGACGGTGCAGGACCCGCAGATCCGACCGATATCGGATCGTTGATGGAGTTCTACGCAGTGCCGGGTGTGAGTGTCGCGGTGATCAGAGACTTCCAACTCGACTACGTGGAGGTCCACGGTGTCGCCAGCAGAATCACGCTGGAGCCGGCGACACGCAACACTCTGTTCCAGGCGGCCTCGATCAGCAAACCGGTATCCGCCGTGGCGGCGATGAGACTGGTGCAGGAGGGCAAGATCGACCTGGACACAGACATCAACGCCTACCTGACGTCGTGGCAGGTCCCTGAAAACGAGTTTGTGAGCGTCGAAAAAGTCACGTTGCGGCGTCTTCTCAGTCACACGGCCGGAACGACGGTGCACGGTTTTCGTGGCTACCGCTACACCGAACCCAGACCGACGTTGATTCAGATTCTGAACGGCACGCCACCAGCGAATTCGTCGCCGATTGTCGTCGATTTCATACCCGGTACCGACGCACGATACTCGGGCGGCGGCTACATCGTCATGCAGCAGGCGTTGATGGATATCGAAGGGACCACGTTTCCGGAGATCATGTGGGAAACGGTCCTCCAGCCCGTCGGTATGGAGAACAGCACGTTCGAGCAGCCGCTCCCAGAGTCGCGGTTGGCCTCGGCAAGTGCTGGTCATTACTCGAACGGCCAAGTCGTACCGGGCGATCATCACATCTATCCCGAAATGGCTGCGGCAGGCTTGTGGACGACGGCGGAAGATCTGGCTCGCTTCCTGATCGAGTTGCAGTCGTCATTGCAGGGTGAGTCCAACCAGGTACTGAGCAGGGAGCTGGTCGAGCTGATGCTGACCGAAGTGAGGGGTGGTTTCGGACTGGGCTTCGCCGTCTGGTCCGATCGGGGCGAGGGTTACTTCGGCCACGGCGGTGCAAACGAAGGGTATCGGTGCTTCATGGTCGCGCACCGGAGTGGAGGGTTTGGTGTGGTTGTCATGACCAACAGCGACGCTGGGGCGGACCTCGCGGATGCGGTCGTCGAGCTGATCGGTGCCAGAGAGGGTTGGCCCGGTTATTGACGTGACTTGGCGGTAGTGTGGATGCGCGGTGGTGTCAGACTCGTCGGGGCTTCGCAGTTCTCGCCCTGACAGTGACGGTGACAAGACGCACCTGCGCCGACTGGTGCTGTTTCAGCGTTGACATCGCGACTGACCCGAACAACTGGTACGCACGAGCGCTGGCCAGCGCCCGGATCCGGTCCTCGGAGCAGGGGGTCTAGCGTACTCCGGACCGGCACCGGTGTGGTCCCTCAACCGAAGAGCAGTCCCTCCATCCGCTCGGCTGCACGCTGCTGCATGTCCAGCAAGACGTTACTGTACGCGTCCAGGGTTAGAGTCGCGTACATCCGCCAGATCGAGAACTCGCTCGTGAGCACCACCTACGTGCGTACGCCGAGCGACGCTTGGCGTGGTCCGATGCCACCGTCTATCTCCCACCGCGCAACCTTACGTCGGTGGGCGATGTCCAAATAGTGACCGGATTAATCATCCGGGCCCCGTCGCCACTATGGCATCACGCCGCTCGGCCGCAAAGTGGCCTCCGCACATGTCGCGTTGTTTTCGGATGTCGTAGCGGCCTCCAGCAGGCTTAGACGTGCAGCAGGGCTGGCGTAAACGTGAGGAAAATCCGATGACGCGGTTCATCAGGATGATGCTCCGTCTTCTCCCCCGTGGATTCCGTGATCGGCACGCGATCGACTTGGTCAAGCTATACCACGACAGCTACCTGATGTCTGGAAGGTTTCGGCGCATCCGATTCTATGTCCGCGTCATCGGGGATGTGGTGATCACCAGCCTTCTGGACCTCGCGCATATTGACGCGGTTCCTGTTCGGAGTCGAAACCACCGACCCGCTCACGTACAGCACGGTTGGCCTGTTCTTGGTTGTTGTGTGTTTGGCGGCAAGCTATGTGCCGGCCCGACGGATCACGAGGGTGAATCCAGTGGAGGCGCTGAGAGCGGAGTGAAACGAGGCTTCCTGAACACGGTATCACCCTTATCCCTTTGAAAACCGGCTGAATGTAAGGTAGCCGCTGCGTGACCGATCTCAGCGGAGCGACGCCGGCCTTCCGAAGAGGAAGACGTTAGTCTCCGGGCGATCTGGGCCGCACCCCGACGATGCGTAGCGGGCCGCCGCTCCCACCGGCGATCTTCATCGGCAGAGCGATCACGTAGGCGCCCGTCGCGGGCAGACGGTCCAAGGCGGCCACGTTCTCGAACGCTGGCATGTTCCCGGCGTATAGGATGCGGTGGCTCTCGAACAGCGTGGACTGCCCGTAGTCGATGCTCGGCGTGTCGATGCCGAGGGCATCGATCCGACGGTTCTCGACCAACCAGTGCGCGGCGTCCTTGTGCAGGCCCGGGAAGTGAAGCTCCGGAATCGCGTCGGGCCCTGTCCTCGCAGTGCCGAGGTACCGTTCCGGGTCGGGCCAGCGGCTTCCCCAACCGGTATGCAGTAGCAAGATCGCGCCGTCGGGTATGGGGCCATGCTCGGACTCCCACGCCTGTAGATCGCTGACGTCGACCTGGTAGTCCGGGTCGCCCTCCGCTGCGGCGCTGACATCTACCACGACGGCCGGGCCGACGAGTCGGTCGATTGGAACCTGGTCCGCGGTGTGCTGACCTTCGGCGAAGTGAATCGGCGCGTCGAAGTGGGTGCCACCGTGCTCGGCGAGGCAGAAGTTGTTCGCGGCGTAGTAGTACCCTCCCTCGGTCATGCCGGCTGAGACGACTTCCAGGTCGAAAGGCTGCGCGGTCGGCCAGAAGACCGTCCGCTCATCGTAAGCATAGGACATGTCGATCCACTCGGCTCCGGCACCCGAGAAAAGGCCGCCGAGAATCTCTGCACGGTCCTCTGCCCTCGGCTGACAGCCCACACAAACGAGCCAAATCGCCGCGAGAGGTACAGCGCAGCTCTTGTAACGACCTATGCGCTTGCAGTGCCGGTTGGAGGGACGTGCCTGTGCCCGATCAAAGACCTGCTCGAAATACAACATGCCGCAGTCCTCCCCTGAGTCGTGTTTGTCCGCCAGGTGGATACTGGAAGCTATCACCCGGCGTTGACATTTGTCACTCAGGTCAGCCAGAGGCCGCGATCGCACGCCGGGGCTGGCTGTCCACGCCCAGCCGGACCTAACTTGGGCCGACCAACTGCTGGCGCTGCCAGTACTTAGCACGACCACCGTCGTCGACAGTAGTTCGCCAGGAGCGGAAGCTTCATCCGATCGATGCCAGGGAAGCCCGTCCAGTCCTCGACAGCCGAAGGCGAGCACCCACGCGCGCGGGAACCGCTCACCCTAGGTCTCGCGCTCCTGCTCTCGGTGGTGGGCGCTGTCATCGGGATGCAGATCATCACCAGCCTCGGCGTTACGCCGAACACGTCGATCGTCGCGGTGATCGTCGCGATCCTCGTCTCCCGGATTCCGCTGCGCGTATTCCGCTCGTTCCGTTCCATCCATCGTCAGAACCTGATCCAGACGACGATGTCGAGCGCGACGTTCGGAGCGGCGAACTCGCTGCTGGTCCCGATCGGTGTTCCTATCCTCGTCGGACGTCCGGAGCTGGTGGTGCCGATGCTGCTGGGCGCGACGGCGGGGATGCTGATCGATGTCGCGATGCTCTACTGGCTCTTCGACTCGCGTCTGTTTCCCGGCGCGTCGCCGTGGCCGATCGGGATCGCGTCGGCCGAGGCGATCCTGGCGGGCGATCGCGGCGGCCGACGTGCGCGGCTGCTGGGGCTCGGGGCGTTCGCCGGCGTTTTCGGCACCTCTGGACTGTTCGGTGGACTGCGGGCGGTCGCCGGCGTCGGCGCCCTGCCGATGGCCGCCTTCGGCATCGCGTTCTTGGGGAACGTCTGGGCGCTCGCCATGTTCGGCGTGGGGCTTCTGGTGCGCGGGTACACGCCGGGCGCCTGGGGCGTCGACCTCGCGGCGGAGTTCGTGCCGCACGGGATGATGATCGGGGCCGGGATCATGGCGCTGGGCCAGGCCCTGGTCTTGGCGCTCCGTCGCCGGGCGGACCGGCCAGTCGGAGGTGGCGATCGGGCGCCGAGCTCGGCCCGGCCGACCCGCACGCGGGAGGAGGCGCGGGCCGGACTCCTGCGGGGCACCGGACTCTACCTGCTCGCCGGGGTACTGCTGGCTGTCGGCGGTGGGCTGTGGACGGAGATGGGCGCGCCGCAGCTGCTCGGCTGGGTCGTCTTCGCCGCCGTCGCCTGCGTGGCCGCCGAGTTCATCGTCGGGCTCGCCGCGATGCAGGCCGGGTGGTTTCCCGCCTTCGCGACGGCTCTGGTCTTTCTGCTACTCGGGCTCTTCCTCGGGTTCCCGCCGGCGGCCGCTGCGCTGATGGTGGGTTTCGTCGCCTCCGGGGGGCCGGCCTTCGCCGATGCCGGTTACGACTTCAAGACGGGATGGTACCTGCGCGGTTTCGGCCGCGATGCGGCCTTCGAGCTGGCGGGCCGCCGGCAGCAGCTCTTCGCCGCGCTCGTCGGCTTGCTCACTGCGCTCGCCATGGTGGCCCTCTTACACCGCTCGTACTTCGAGGCCGACCTCTTCCCGCCCGTGGTTCGCGTCTACGCCGCGGCGATCGGCGCCGGGATCGAGCCCGGGGTGGGCGCTAAGCTCTTGACCTGGGCCGCGCTCGGCGCGCTACTCCAGCTCCTGGGCGGCCCGAACCGCCAGCTCGGCATCCTCTTCGCCACCGGTCTCCTGATCGTCAATCCGCTCGCCGGTTGGGCCGTCCTCTTTGGCCTGCTCGTTCGCGTCGCTTGGGCACGAGGCGCGACGGCGGTGGAAGGCGCGCCGTCGACGGTGTTCGCCGGCGGCCTCATCGCCGGCGACGCCCTCTGGAGCTTCGGCGCCTCCCTGTTCCGCTGACTCACGGACGGTTACAGCTGCTTGTGTGCCGCGTGAGCGGGCTCAGGCCCGCTCACGCTCCTGGGGGACGAATTGTTCCAGCACCGTCTTCCTGAGCAGGGCCGGCGGCAGCAGGCCCTGGGCGAGTATGAAGTCGTTGAAGCGCTGCCGGTCGAAGCTCGGGCCCAGGATCCGCTCGACCTCGGCGCGCAATTCCATCAGGCGCGTGTAGCCGTAGAAGTAGGCGGTCGCCTGGCCGGGTAGGCGGAATGTATAGCGCTGCACTTCCTGCAAGGCCATGGCGTGCGACAGCACCACGTCTTGCTCGAGCAACCGGAAAGCTTCTTCGCGGGTGACCATCCCCAGCTGCAGGCCGGGATCGAGGATGGCGCGCGCGGCGCGTGCCAGGCGGCTCTGCAGCGAGATCAGCTGCCCGTCGAGTGGCAAGTAGGGCTTCATCTCGGCTTCGGCGTAGAGCGCCCAACCTTCGACGTTCACGCTGTTGAAGGCGAAGATCGCGCGGGCGGTCGAGAGGCCGGCCTCCACCATGGAAGCGAACTGCAGCTCGTGACCGGGTCGCCCCTCGTGAGCGGTTAGGGTCCACGACGCGGCCTCGAGGGTGAAGTCGTCCATACCGATTAACTCGCCGCTCTCGTCCGGGATCCTCAAGGGCAGCACGAACTCACCCATCTCGCCTGTGTTACCGATCAGGCGCGGTGGCCTCAGGTTCGGCGCCGGCAGCGCGGCCGACTCTGCCTCCGTCGCCAGCCGCATCCGCATGTCACGCTCCGGCAGCGTGACTACACGCTCGCGACTGATGATCTCCTCCATATCTTTTATCCGCTGCTCGTAGTGCGGCAGGATCGCTTCGCCGACGAGCTGCTCCTTCTTCAGCTCACGGATCACGTCGCGATAGTCAGTGGCGGCGAAGCCACGCTCCTTCGCCACGAGCGGCGCGAGCGCCTGCATCTCGTTCTGGATCTCGCGAAACGAGACCTGGGCGCGCGAGATGAGCTCGGCCACCGGTATATCGACGCCGAACTGGCGCAGCGTGAACGCGTAACGGTCCTCCGGTATCCGGAAATCGCTGCGAGCTCTGGGGATCACCTCGGCGCGCACGAAGGCGTGGTACTCCTCGAGCTGCGTCTGCAGGGCGTTGTAGGCATCTTCGTAGCCCTCGACGCCGTAATGCTGGAAGAGCGACCCGATGCCGGCCAGGAAGGTAGGCGCGTTCTGCAAATCCTGCTCGATCTGCTCTTTGAAGGGCGCGCTGAGCTCCGGATCGCCGAGCCGCTCCTCGATCCGGTCCCTAGCCAACCGAGCGATGGGCGTGTGGCG
This sequence comes from Gemmatimonadota bacterium, assembly GCA_020344215.1. Classification (GTDB taxonomy): domain Bacteria; phylum Gemmatimonadota; class Gemmatimonadetes; order Palauibacterales; family KS3-K002. Next base: position 4,703,490 of record CP070815.1, on the reverse strand, counting down.
CGCCTCCAGCCCGGCGTACTTGCGCAGCCTCACCAGTGCGGCGGGCCGCCGGGACGCCTCGACCTGATCATCGAGCAGGGAGCGGACACCCTGGAATACCGTCTGCGCTAGGTTGAAATAGGGCAGGTCGTACTTGAGGGTGAACTCGGCCGCCTCGATCGCTTGCTCTGCCGACTGGATGAGGATCTCCAGGTCCTGGCGGACCAGTGGGTGCTCCTCCTCGGCGAGCCGCGCCTGGAGTGTCCTCACGGCCTCACGAACCGCCTCGTTGGCCCGCTCAGTGATGCGAGGCGCGAGGTCGAGGATCTCCTCGTCCAGCCCGGACACGCCGAGCTGGCCCGCCCCCTCCGGGGCGAAGCGCGCAAAGATGTCTAATAAGATCTGGGCGTTCTCGTTGCTTCTCTCCACCCAGCCGTCGACCTGGGCCCGGCCATCGGCCGTGAACGAGAGCAATGCGAGGCATGACAGGATGGCGGGCGCGCGCCGCAGGGAATGAACTCTCATGGCTCTTCTGCTCCTTCCAAGGAATCGGCGCTGTCCCGGACGCTGCCCGCGCTCCGCTCCTGCTCACTACGTGGGATGCCTCGCGCAGGATTCTCGGCCTCGAATCGTCGCTTCGGCGCTCCGCGATTGAGCTTCTCAACGCGCGGTCGGGTAACGGCGTGGCGGTGAGTGTGGCGGCGGGTGTCCGCGGTCCGGACACGCCGCGGGTCTAGGCCAGCTCCTCTTCTATTATCTGGGCGATATCGTCGGCCTGCCGCCAGCCCGCCTCGAGCTCAGCGACCTCGCCGGCCAGCCGCCGGCGCTCGACATTGGCGTTCACCGAGATCTCAAGGGCGAGTCGGCGTATGCGCCCAAGGCCGAACAGCGAGCGCCGCTCCGCCGCCAGCCCGCTCACCAGGTTCTCCGCCGAGCCGGCGGTCTCGATCAGGCGAATGGCGTCGGCCAGCTCGTCCTGCGAGGCACCCTGGACGTTGTGATAGGCGAGCACACGGCGCAGCACCTGCTCGGCGGCGGCGCCGTCGAGGCGGTGGACCTTGTCGACGGTCCAGGGGTCACAGCGGCTGCAGGGCAGGGCGATGGAGGGCCCGCGCTCGGCGGACGGCAGCAGAATCAAGAATCTCGTCCGGTAGAAGAAGAGCCGGATCAGGACGCTGTGACACTGGGGGCACGGCGCGCGGCCGGCCCAGGCCGTTCGGCCGAACCACCGCCAGCGGATGATGTCGGCGTACAGGTCGTCCGGCGGGTAGAAATCGCCGGTGATCCCCGAGAGCCCGAGGTTCGAGCCGATATAGGAGACCGCAGCATAGGTCGCGGCGCCCAACATGGAGAGCCGGCTGTGGTAGGCGGCGCGGCGGCGCCTGAGCTGGCGGCCATAGCGCCACCAGGCTTCCTCGGGTAGCTCGGTGCGCCCGATGCGGATTAACTCGCGCCCGGTCGCCTCGAGTAGCGCGACGTTGTCGGTTTGGTAAAGCAGGTGCGCGCGGTCGGTCGCGTCGCGCTCGAGCCGGGGGAGCGCCTCGTGGCTGGTATCGTCGGGCCAGAGGCTCCAGCCGTGGCAGCGGTCGCAGACCGACCAGACGCGCTCGCGTGCCGGGTCGAAGGAAACGCGGACGCCCCGCCGCAGGTGCTCGAGGCCCTCATCGTGGGCTAGCTTCCTTCCACAGTACAAGCAGTGGCGTAGCATGACGTATCCATATTGTGCTGACTTTGTCCTAACAGACAAGTGTTTCGTCGATCGAGAGCGAGGCGACCGCTTTCCGGTTCTGGCGCCCGCGGGCGGGGACTCGTACATCTCCGCCCCTGGCGCACAGCGCCGTCAGCCGCCAGGCTCGGACGTCACGTCTGCCTCAACTTCACCTGCGTGAGCTCGTCGATCGCGGACATCACCGCCGCGAACCCCGCCATGTCTCTTGCACTCACCATGTTTGCCAACCGTCGCTCCAGAACCTCGACGATCCTGTTGATCCGGTCGGCTAGCAGGCGCCCTCGCCGGGTCAACCTGATCAAGAACGAACGTCGGTCCTCAGCGTTGATCGCTCGCCTGATCAGGGCCCGCCGCTCGAGTCGATCGAGCATGCTCGTCAGCGTCGACTGCTTCAGCCCGAACACTCGGACCAGTTCCGAGATGGGGCACGGGGCGTAGGATCTGAGGTAGCTCAGGAGGTGCCCTTCCTGTGGACTCACGTGCAGGTCCTCCAGTTTGCCCTCGAAGTAGACGCCGATCTGGCGGCTGGCTCTGTGGATGGGCGAGAGAAACTTGAGCATCGCTGAAGGCCCTCCGCGGCTGAGGTTCGGATATTACGATATCGTAATATAGTTGAGGGCGGCGGCGCGGCCAAGGGTCGGTCGACTTGCGTCGCGGGCGAGCCGGGGATATATTACGACATCGTACTATCCGCTGACGGAATATGTTGCGGTGCTGACTTCGGTCCCGAACCACCCGACTAGGAGGAGCAGGATGTCAGCCGGCAAGGAGCCGAGCCCCACCAGCGTCGGCCTGTTGATCCTGCAAGTCAGCGCTACCCACCGCGCTGTGAGAGCGAACACCGAGGGGCTGACTCAAGAAGATGCGCTGGTGCAGCCGACCGCGGGTGGCAACTGTCTGAACTGGGTGTTGGGCCACATCATGGATTCGCGGAACGCGACCTTACGGCTCCTTGGTCGGGAGCCGCTGCGCGAGGAGCGTTACGTCGAAGTATATCGGCGTGGGAGTCCGCCGCTGGTCGAGGCATCAAATGCTCTGCCTCTCGGGACGATCATGGCCGACTACGAGGAGTCGCAAGGAATGATCGTGCAGGGCCTGCGAGAGCTTACTGCTGCACGGCTGGCGGAGGGGGCGTCGTTTGGTGGGACGGTAGACACAGATGAGAACGTGGGGTCAGTGCTGGCGAGACTGGTCTTCCATGAGGCGTATCACGCGGGCCAGACGGGTGTCCTGCGGAGAATTGCCGGGAGAAACGGCGCGATCGCGTAGCGTAGCGACTTGCGCGTAGGAGGTTGGGAATGATTGGCACAGTGAGTATCGTCGCGGCACTGGCATTCGTGGTGCCCGATACTGCCGACCGCGCGATTCATCTGGAAGTTACTGTCCCTGCCGGTGTCGAGCAGGTGTGGCGAGCGTGGACGACGAGCGAGGGGATCGCGAAGTGGTTTGCGCCCGGCTCTCACATCGAGCTGCTTGTGCTGGGGCCGTACGAGATCCTCTTCAATCCCGAGGCCGCGCCGGGTAGCCGCGGTGCCGAGGACAACCTGATTCTCGCTATTCAGCCAATGCAAATGTTCTCATTCACGTGGGATGCTCCCCCGAATCTCCCGGAGGTCCGCCGCCAGCGGACGAGCGTGGTTGTGCGGTTCTACGCGGTGAGCCCGGTCGAAACCAGGGTCACGCTCGTGCAAACCGGCTGGGGTGTAGGGGGTGAATGGGACGAAGCCTTCAGATACTTCGGCCAAGCCTGGCAAGTGGTGCTCGCACGTCTTCGTTATCGCTTCGCAGTCGGTCCCGTGGATTGGGCAGACCCTCCACAAGACCTGCTGGCGCGGGACTAGCAAGATGGCTGCCCAATGCCCGTGCGTCAGAACCAGATCAGGTAGGTGAGCTTGACGATGAAGGCGCGGCTCTCCGGGTTCCAGGTGGAGCCGACGATGTCGCGCCGCTCGTTGAAGACGATGAACAGGTCGCTGCCCGGGCGGTGTATCCAGTTGATGCGCAGATTGGCGGAGAAGGCGCCGGTCTGGCTGTTGTACTGCACGAGGGCGTTGCCGAACAGCCGGGTGTTGGCCGCCAGCTTGACCCTCCCCCTCACAAGGTCGGTGGTGAAGGCGCCGCCCGGCACATCCACATCGTTGTGCTCGTAGCCGAGCGCGAAGCCGATGTGCGGGCTATCGAACGCTAGTTCGCCTCCTACGTGCCAACGGTCGCCGTCCCAGAAATCGCCGCCGCCGCCGCCCAGCTCGACCGAGACCGGGCGTGCCCGGCTCGTGGACAGTTCCACCCGGTAGTACCAGTCCTCGTAGTCGCCGCGAGGGACGCCAACCCCCGAGAAGATGGTGTCGGGTTCATCGAGGCGCTGGAACTGGTAGGAGACCTCGAAGTCGAGCTCGTCCCCCGAGTCCAGCTCCGGCGAGATGCTGATCTCCCAACGGCGGTCCTGCTTCTTGCGGGTCGCGGCGCTGGCCACGTACTCGAGCTCGTTGCGGATGTCGATCTTGCGCAGGCCGTCGATCGGCGGCCGCGGGGTAAGCCTGAGCGATCCGGACGTCTTCGCCACGTCGTCGCGACGGATGAACCCGATACCGGGTTCCATCTCCGGGCCGATCTCCAGGTGCTCGACTCGCCAGCCGAGCCAGTCGCCCGTGTAATCGAGCGTTGCACGCCAGGAGTAGTCGTCTCCGGTGTCAGGACGCGAGTCGCTGCTGCGCGCGTAGAAACCCTCGAAGACCATCGGACCCGAAAGCCACAAGTTCCAGTCGACGCCGCCTGTCAGGTTGTGTACGCCGCCCTCCTCGAGACGGCTGGTGACGATCGCCCCAATGTACGAGCGCTGCCCCACATCTCGTTTGACGCGGCCGACGGCGAAGTTGGTGAGGGGCGCACCGAGGCTCTCCTCTTCGCCGGTGACCACGTTCAGTAAACCGATCGTCTGGCGGCCGGCGCGACCCGTGAGCCTGGCACCTCCGAGGATCGGTACGGTCTGCCCTTCAGCGAGGCCGATGCGGCGCGAGAAGAAGAGCAGAATGTCCGGCGCCCAGTGCCCGAAGCCCTCGGTGCCGAACTGGAAGATCCCCGCGTTCTCGAGGAAGAACTCGCGCTTCTCGGGAAAGAAGAGCCTGAAGCGCGTCAGGTCGATCTGCTCGTCGTCCGCCTCGACCTGGGCGAAGTCGGTATTGAGTGTGAGGTCGAGGACCAGGCCCGAGGCGAGCCCCAGCTTGGCGTCGAGTCCGATATCGCCGTCCAGGTCCACATCGCCAGCGGGCTGTTCGACGTAGTCCCGGCCGGCCTCACCGAGCACGTACGGCTTCACGTACAGGTCGAGCCCTCCCGGCAGCGACTCGAGTCCGGTGAGCTCACCGGCCCGGCTCACGCGGGTCAGCCCTTCGTTCTCCCGGGACCAGGCGGTCCAAAGGCTCTGTTCGTTCTTGCGCGCGACTACCCGCTGCACGTTGAAACCCCAGACCTGCTCGCCGTTTTGGCCGGGGAAGCGGATGCTGCGCAGCGGGATCTGGAACTCGGCGGTCCAGCCTTCCGGTGTCTTTTCTGCCCGGACATCCCAGACGGCGTCCCAGTTGAGGTCGGCGTCGTGCGACTCATCGGTGATGAGGCCGTCCACGAGTACGCCCTGGGGGTTCGTCGCGAAGTAGTAGGCGTTGCGGCGGTCGTGGAAGGTGTCGAGGATGATCTCGACGGCGTCGTCGCTACCGGACGGGCCGAAGCGCGAGACCCCCAGCGACGCGTCGCGCTCGAGCTGGCGGCCGACGATGCGGTCGGGCTCCGAGTCGAACGCTCGGACGCCGATATACAGGTACTCCCCGTCGTAGAGGACGCGGACCTCGGTGTCCTCGGTGGCCGGTTCCCCCTCGAGCGGCTCTTGCTGGCGGAAGCCGCTGATTCGATCGACGTCTTGCCAGGCTGGCTCGTCGAGCGCGCCGTCCAGGCGAAGCTCGAGACCGCCCTCGATCCGTAGCGCCCGCAGGGTGGGCACGTCGCGGCCGCTGCCGTCCTGGCGATCTGACTGGGCCGCGGCAGGCGTAGCCGTCAAGATGAGTAGAAGCCAGAGCGAGGCGCGTCTCACAGCTCCCCCAGCGGTCACAATAGTACGGAACTTACGGTACGAGGGCTTAGAATGGACTATATTAGCGCTCGGCGGCCCCACGCGCCGCCCAACTGGAAAACACTCGAGCCCCCGTAAACGTTGAGCCTGTCGCCGGCACCCACGTCGCGGCTCGAAACTCGCTGATTCTCAGCTGCGTAGTCCCTGTTGGGCGCCCCGGAGAGTGCGCTGCCGGTAGAGCCACCAGCGGTCGTTCGTGCTGGAGTGGATCCTAAGCGGAGGATTGTCTGATGACGTACGTGCCCACGCCCACCTATGGCCCGCGTCCGTCGCCTCAGTCGCAGGAGCTTGCCCACAAGATCGAGGGAGTGATCCGGGAGTATCGGCAGACTCACCCGGGTATGTCGCCCGCCGATGTCGAGCAGGCGGTCAAGCTGGCGCAGTCGCGCGCCGGCGTCGGTAGCTCGGCTGTGAGGGCCGGCGTCTTGATCTTGGTGGCGCTAGGGCTGCTGCTCGCGCTCGGCGCCGCGTTCTTCATGCAGGTGACTTGACCGGCTGACTCCGCGAAGCTGGCAGGGCCCGCTCCACAAGCGCCTCATTCCTGACGCAGAGTCTCCACCGGATCGACGCTGGCGGCGCGCCGGGTAGGCAGGTAGCAGGCGGCCGCGCCGACTATCCCCAGTACGAGAACGACGAACCCGTAGGTGACTGGATCGATGGGGCGGACCTCGAACAACAGGCTCTGCAGGAAGCGCGACGTCGCCAGGGAGATGGCCAGCCCCGCAACGGTACCGATGAGGATGGGTCGCACGCCGTAGCCGAGTATCAGCTTGTTGATCTCGGCACGCTGAGCGCCGAGCGCGATTCGGATACCGATCTCGCGAGTGCGCTGGCTCACCGAGAGCGAGACCACGCCGTACACGCCGATAGCTGCCAGGAACAAGGCCAGGGCGGCGAAAGCTGCGAGAACCGTTGCATTGAAACGCGGGCGGGCGATGGTCCGCGACATCGCCTCGTCCACAAACGCCAACTCGTCGACCGGCAGGCTCGGGTCGACCGCCCAAACCTGCTCCTTGAGAGTCTCGATCAGCTTCCGCGGATCGCCTGCCGTTCGGACGACTACCACGCCGTCGGCGACCACACGCTCACTAAACGGGTAGTACATTTGCAGGCGCGTCGGGTCGTCTCCCAGCCAGAACGCCTTCACGTCGCTCGTCACGCCGATGATCGTGCGCCATTCTTCCGCTGAACCGGACGAAAACTGCGATACGAGCCGGAACCGCTTCCCGATCGCCTCCCCGCGTGGCCAATACCGGCGCGCGAACGCCTCGTTCACGACCACTGGTCTCGCGGTCTCGCCATCAGCAGTGAACGCGCGCCCCCGGATGATCGGCGCTCCGATGGTCTCGAAATAGTCCTGGGAAACGAAGTTTGCGGTGTGGACAGGCGAACCGTCCGCGCCGCCGGGTTCCCGTCCCTCGATCGCGACGCTCCCGATCATGGCCGGAAGCCGCGGCGGCACACCTCTGGCCCATGCAGCGGCCTGCACGTCCGGAAGGCTCCTCAACCTTTCGGCGACGTTCTCGAAGAACAACGACCGAAGTCGTGCATCCGAGTAGCGACTTGGCGGTAATGATAGCCGCATCGATACCAGGTTCTCGGACTCGAAGCCCCGGTCGACGCTCTGAAGTCGAAGCAAGCTGTTCACCATCAGCCCAGCGCCGAGAAACAGGACCAGCGCCAACGCGACTTCTGCCGTGATCAGTAGCTGGCGGAGTAAGGAGCCTCCCGAGCCCGCCGTGCTGGTCCGGGATCGTATCTTGAGCAGCTCGTTCACGCCGAGTGACCTGATTTGCACGAGCGGTGCGAGACCGAAGAGCAGCCCGGTCAGAAGCGATATAGCGAACGTGTACGCCAGAACCAGCGGCTCGATCCTGGCGCTTCGGAGCTCGGACAGGTCGTTCGAGGCAATGGACACAACCGCGTCAACGCTCCACATGGCGAGCAGCAGCCCGGCGCCACCGCCAAGCAGGCTGAGGACCAGGCTCTCTGTCATCAGTTGCCGAGCTATGTGGAGCCGGCGGGCGCCGAGCGCGAGGCGCACGGCGAGCTCGTGGCCCCGAGTCGTACCGCGGGCTAGGAGCATGTTCGCGAGGTTGGCGCACGCGATCAGCAGTACAAACCCTACAGCTACGAGCAAAACCCAGAGCCCGACTCTGACGTGGCGGTCGATCCGGTCGGTGAGCCGCGCCACCTGCGGAGTCCAGTCTTCGTCCGCGAGCCCCTCGGCTACCATCTGCCGGTGAATCACGCCCAGCTCGGACTGGGCCTCGGTCACCGTGACGCCTGGACTGAGGCGCGCGAGGACGTACGGCGCGCTTCCCCATTCGTGCGTAGCGTCAGCGGAAAGCGGTGTCCATACCTGTCTTGAATCTCCGGAGAAGAAGCCGATCTCGAACAGCCGCTGAAACCTCGAGGCCAGGACTCCGACCACTACATGGCGCTGCTCGTCGAGGGTTAGGGTGCGCCCGATGATCTCCCGGTCCGACCCGAATCGACTCCGCCAGAAGGTCTCGGAGAGCAAGACCACCCGCTCGGCGCCCGGCATCGCATCTTCTTCCGAGAACACCCGGCCTAAGAGTGGGGCGGCGCCCAGGAGTGGGATCAGGGAGGGAGAAACGGTGACGGCAGCCAGTTTCTCCGGCATCTCTCCGCCAACGTATACATACTCCTCATCGTTGTATGTCGCGATCGCGTCGAACGACTCGGCCCGCCGATGCCACGCATCCACCATCTCGGTTGTTGGAGTCAGGCTAATTTGGGCGCCGGATTCCTCGCCTTTCTGCCAGATGTCCACGAGACGCTCGCCACCCTCGAACGGCATCGGATTGAGGAGCACGCTGTTCACCAGGGTGAACGTGGCCGTGTTTGCTCCGATCCCGAGTGCGATGGTCGTCACCGCCAAGGCCGTGAAGCCAGGGCTCTTGGCGAACTGCCGTAGGGCGTAGCGAATATCCTTGGTGAGGGCGGACATCGGCTGTTCTCTCCTTCGGCAAGGCACCGCGGCTAGCGACGCAAGGACCGCAACCACTCCTCCAGCGTGTCTAGATACTCCGGCGCGTAGTTGGTCCACTCGCGTCGCCGCCTGTGCCTTCGCTCATCCAAGCAGCCGGTCTCCGATAGGATGATGTTGTGGTCGACCCCGGGTATCAGCTCGACGCGGAAGTTCGGGTTGCCGGCGCGCTGCAGCGCCGCTCGGTAGGCCTGCGCGCCTTGGACCGGATCGGCTTGCGTGTCCCGCTCGCCGAAGAAGGCCAGCACGGGTATCGTCGTCTGCTCGATGATCGTGATGGGATCCCAGAAGTAGTCACCTTCGAGATCGTCCGCGTGCCAATCTTCCTCCGGTTGCACGTCGACGTTGAACCCGAGCTGCGAAACGGTTCTGAGGGCCGGATAGTCCGCCAGCTGCGCCTTATAGTGCACGAACTCATCGTACGTCTGGGCACGCGAGGCTGCGCCGATGAGATACTGGACCTGCTCCGCATCCTCCTCAGGTAGTCCCGCACAACGGGCCTGTGCCGTTACCAGGTAGATGCCTTGCTCGAAACCGGGTTCGCCGGGGCAGGAGACCGCGATCATGAAGGCGACGTCCGCGCTTCTGGCGAGCACGTGTGGCATAACGTAGCCAGCCTGGCTGATCCCCCACAGGCCGATCTGGTCGCCGTCGATGTCCGGCCGCGCCTTCAGAACCGCGATCGCGTCGAGAACGATCTGGGCCCGCTGTTCCATTAGACGGCTGCGGTCGATCCGGCCGGTCGACTCGCCGGTGCCCGGCTTGTCCCAGGCGAAGGTCGCATAGCCGGCGCGCTGCATGCGCGCCATGATCGGCGGGTACGTCACGCCGGAGGTACGGGTGTTGGGCCCGTCGCCGTGCACGAACACGACCACGGGATGTGGCCCGCGCCGTTCCGGCAACCGGAGATCGCCAACCAGCTTGAACGGCCCCGAGTGAAAGACGATCTCCTCGGTCCTCGATTGCCCGGCTTGCCCCGTGCAGGAAATGACAAGTAGCAGGCCAACGATCAGTTGTGTGCAGCTCGTCATCTCAGCCATCTCCGTCCGAGGTGGTCGGTCGTATCGGTCGCTGCCTGGAAGTCGGTGGCAAGCTTGATGCCACCGCGTGCGAGGGTCGGATTCTGCCGTGCGGCTGAGAGTCAGATGCGACGCCTGCGGATGCGCGCTGGGGTGCGGGATTGTCCGATTCCGAGACCGCGGTTCCCGGATGCGAACACTCCCGTCGCACTCGCGGTGCCAGAGTGCTGTTCGCCAAGAGGAGGCGTATCGGCACGAGGCTTGCCACGTGGGGCGATGCCCCGGCCGTCTGATGCCCACAGGAGGTTCTGGCTATGGTCGGCATCTGGCAGGACATCCGCCATGGGGGCCGATCGCTGCTCAAGTCGCCCGGCCTCACCGTCGTGGTGATACTCATCCTCACAGTGGGGATCGGCGCGAACGCCGCCATGTTCAGCGTGATCGACGTCGCGCTGATCCGGCCGTTGCCCTACCCGGAGGCCGAGCGGCTCGTGCTCGCGCGCACGACCTATGAAGGTTGGGTGCGCAACTGGGTCTCGGCACGCGATTACTGGGACTATCGGGACCTTAGCACGTCGTTCGAGCAGCTGGCCGCCTTCTCGGGCTTTTCCCGCGATGTCACCGTCACTGGAGTCGAGGAGCCGGAGCGCTTGGCCGCTCTGGTCGTCAGCCGCGAGCTTCTCCCGGCGCTTCGAGCTAGGCCGCTCATCGGCCGGAGCTTCGCTGCCGACGACGAGCTGGAGACGGCGCCGCGGGTGGCGATCCTCAGCTACGGGTACTGGCAGCGGCTGGGAGGGACGCCCGACTTGGTCGGCCGCGTCCTGACCATCGACGGCCTGGCGACGGAAGTGGTCGGTGTGATGCCGGCGGGCTTCCGCTTCAGGTACGACGTGGAGATCTGGCTGCCGATGCGGGCGGACGACCGGTTCATTGCCGAGCGGGGCAAGACCAACTGGAGCATGGTGGGCCGGCTCGCACCCGGCGTGCCCATCGCGCAGGCGCAGAGCGAGGCGGATGTCATCGCCGGCCAGCTGGCCGCGCAGTACCCCGAAAGCAACCGGGGTGTGGGATTGGACCTGACGAGCCTGCAGGAAGCCTGGAGCGAGAACTACCGGGAGGGTCTGTTCCTGTTGCAGGCGGCGGTGGCGCTGGTGCTGCTCGTCGCCTGCGGCAACGTGGCCGGTCTGCTGCTCGCCCGCGGCTCGACGCGGCGCGGCGAGCTCGCGCTGCGAGGTGCCCTTGGAGCCTCCGGCAGCCGCATCGCGCGCCAGCTCTTCACCGAGAGCCTGCTGTTGGCAGGTGCCGCCGGGTTGCTGGGGGTCATTGTGGCCGAGTGGCTGAAGCCGCTGCTGCTCCAACTCACGGTGGCGGGAGAGTTCGCCGTCCGCGAATCCGGCACATCGCTCACCGTTCTCGTGTTCGTGCTCGTCGTGTCAGGGCTGACGGGCCTGGTGTTCGGTACGCTCCCGGCCCAGCGGGCGTCGCGGTGCGACCTGGCGCAGGACCTCAAGTCGAACGTCAGGACGACTGACCGCGGTGGCGCCAGATTTCGCAGCGGTTTGGTCGTCGCCCAGGTAGCCGTCTCCGTCGTGCTGCTCGTCGGCGCCGGGCTGCTGATTCGCAGTCTGGCGACCCTGATGAGCGAGGATCTCGGGTTCGCTCCGGGGAAGCTGATTACGGCGGAGGTCCGGTTGCCGCGCGACAAGTACCGGGAGTCGGAGCGGCGCGTGCAGGTCTACACCGAGCTCGTGCAGAGGCTGCGGGCGATCCCTGGTGTGGAGGGCGTCGGCCTGATCAGCCAGCTACCGATCCGGCAGCCGGGGAACAACGAGCCCGTGCACGACGCCGCAGACCCGCCGATCGAGCTCATCGACGCGCGGACGGCGTACTTCCGGGCCGTGCTGCCGGGTTACTTCGAGGCGATGGGGATCCCGCTGCTGGCGGGTCGCGACATCGAGGCGACTGACCACGCGGGGTCACCGTTGGTGTTCGTCGTGAACCAGGCGTTCGCCGACTCGATCCTCAGAGGACGCGACCCCATCGGCCGGCGCGTCGTGTTCGACTACGAGTACACGTTCGAGGTGGTCGGCGTCGTGGGAGATGTCACTATGAGTGGCCTGGGCGCTCAGCGGTTCCCGGCCATGTACGGCTCGTACGCTCAGATCCCCCACTTCGACATGGGGTTGGCGGTCCGGACGTTCGTCGAGCCCGAGTCGATGACCGGAGCGTTGCGCGGAGCCGTCTGGAGCGTGGAGCCCGACATCCCTGATCCCGAGCTGATCACGATGGACGCGGTCCTCTCGGACTCGCAGGTCGGGCGGAGCGTGCGGACCGTGGCGCTGGCGATCTTCGCTGGCGTGGCCGTGCTACTCGCGGTGGTCGGCCTCTACGGCGTGCTGGCGCAGTCCGTCGTGGAGCGCCGCCGCGAGATCGGTGTGCGCGTCGCGCTGGGCGCCAGACCTAGCGACATCACCGAGATGGTGCTGCGGCGCGGTCTCGCGCTGGTGGCCGGCGGGATCGGCATCGGCCTCGTGGCGGCGCTCGCCTCCTCTCGACTTCTGGAGCAGATGCTCTTCCGGATCGAGCCCACCGACCCGGCCACTTTCGTCCTGGTGAGCGTCCTCTTCTCGGCCGTCGCCGTCGTCGCCTGCCTGCTCCCGGCTTGGCGAGCGCTCCGGGTGGACCCCGTCACCGTACTGCAGACGGAATGACCGCCGACCGATATGCGGGGCGGCAAGTGTCACGCAAGCTGGACGAGGTGTCCGACTCCTCTAAGCAGTCCGCGCTTGTGTGTACGTGGCATGCTTCTTCCCAACTCTCGCTCGGCGGGCCCGTCCGTTTGGGGTGGGCGATACTGATGGGAGTCAGCCGTGAATAGTGATCTCGAGCAGGCGGTAGCCGAGCGCTTGCCGAGGGCTGCGCAGCCGGCGCCCTGGGGCCCGGTCCCGGGGCGAGCGCGTATCATCACGCTCGATGCGCTGCGCGGCGTGGCGATCTTCGGGATGCTCCTCGTCAACATCTTCTATTTCGCGTTGCCGCCGGAGTCCAGGAACTTGCTTGGCGAAGGGGCCGCCGCGGGGGAGCGGGCCGTGGCGTTAGTGGTCGCGCTATTCGCCGAGGGCAAGTTCTACACGCTGTTCTCGATCCTCTTCGGCATGGGCTTGGCGCTGCAGAGCCAGCGCGCTCGAGAGAGTGGAACGCGGTTCGCGAGGCTATACCTTCGGCGCCTGACAGTGCTTCTTCTCATCGGTGTCGTGCACGGTCTCCTGTTCTCCGCCGCCGACATTCTTGCACTGTACGCTATCGCCGGGCTCATTGCGCTCGCACTTCGAGAACTGCCCCCAAAGCGCCTCCTTGTGCTGGCTGTAACTCTGTACGCGGCGGGCGTGCTACTACTGGGTGTCTATGCGGCCCAATCTCCTGACGGCTCGCTGCCGGCGGAACCGAATTGGCAGCAGTTGGTGGCTGACCCCCAGTCGCAGCCTGCGGAAGCATCAGTCCAGATTCTCCGGTTGACTTTCGTCCCGCTGCTGACTGGGCGGTCGCAAGACGGCGAGCGTGGGCTCTATGAGTTCATGGCCGACGAGGAGCGCATCTTCAAGAGCGGCAGCTGGACAGAGATGCTCCGCCATCGGGCCGTGAGTTATCTCCTCGCCGGCATACCGATCAGAGTGCTGTTCACGAGCTGGCGCGTTCTGCCGCTCTTTCTCCTGGGGATCTATTTCGTCAGGCGGGGGATCTTCGTAGAAGCTGATCGCAAGCTCGCTCCGTACAAGACGATGCTGTTCTCGGGATTGGTGGTCGGCCTCTTGCTGGAGCTTGTCGGTGGGGCGGCTCAACTGGCGGGCAGCGGACACGTCCTTACCCTAGCCGTTTTTCTCATCGGCATCTTCGCCGGGGTTCCGATGCTGAGCCTCGCGTATGCCGGCGCGGTGGCGATCCTCTGCGCCAGACGTGGCGGCTCGGTGATCGTCCGCGCGTTCGCTGCAGTGGGCCGCATGGCGCTCACGAACTACGTCGGCCAGTCGGTGTTGGCCGGCGTACTCTTCTATAGTTGGGGGTTGGGCTTATACGGCGAGCTGGACGCCGTTCAATGCGTCGTCGTCGCGCTCCTGATCTTCGCCATACAGCTCGCGCTCAGCACTGTATGGCTGAGGTTCTTCCAGTTCGGCCCGTTGGAGTGGGTGTGGCGAACCTTGAGTTACGGCAGAGCCCAGCCTGTGCTCAGCCGCTCGCTAGGCTGAGCCACCATTCTGACCTACGACGAGCACACCGGGAGGACGTGATTGGCGAGCTTATGGCGCGCCAAGATCAACCGGCGCTCCGGGCGAGAATGTCGATCACGCCCTCAACGACTAGCCTGCGCGTATCGGTCTCCGTCGATTGGGTGAAGTAGAGGATGAGGGAGTCACGGTCCTGGACGGCGGCGGCGACCGTGCCATTGTATCCCCCGTGGCCGAAGACCGCGTGTCCATCCGCGTACTCGGGAGTGTTCCAGATTTGCCATTGATAGCCGTAGTAGCCGAATTCATCCGCCGGCCTCGCCCACAGCGCGTCCAGGGCTGTCTCTTCCGAGAGAAGCCGCCCTCCGCTGTACAGCCCGAGATCCATCCAGACCATCAAGAAGCGGGTGTAGTCGAACACCGTGGAGTAGAGCCCTCCCGCACCCCTTAAGAACGGATACAGCTGCTCCATAGTGTTGTCCCAGTACTTCTCCCATTCCGTACCGTTCCACCAATACGTGCTGTTCATGCGCGGAGCCCACGAGGCCTCGGGCGTGAAGTGAGTGTAGGTGTCCTCCAGGCCGAGCGGCTCGAAGATGCGCGTCTCGAAGAACTGCTCCAGAGACATGCCAGAGACTTCGGCCGCGACCGCTCCAAGGCTTGCGGACCCGAGGTTGCTGTACTGGAACCTGCTCCCTGGAGGATGCTCAGGCCCCATTTCACCGATGGCGTCGACCAGCGCCCTCAGGCTCGGGTATTCCCACGGAGTACCCGGATACCCGCTCTCGGAGAGTCCGCTCGTGTGAGTGAGGAGCTGGCGGATCGTGATCTCTCGGGAGCGGTCGTTGTCCCAGGAAGGGAGGTACAGCGAGACTCGATCGTCGAGTGCCAGCTTCCCTTCTTCCATCAGCAATAGTATCGCGGTCCCGGTGAACGGCTTCGTCATGGAGCGGATGCGGTAGATGGAGTTGCGCTCCAGCGGGATCCCTCGCTCCTTGTCGCTCCTACCCAGGGCTGTATGGAACACTATCCGCCGGTCCTTCACCAACATGAACTCGCCACCGACGATGGCACGGTCTTCCACCCAGCTCTGGATCTGGTTCTCGACGGCAGCGAGGTCGGAGGTATTGAGCCCGACGTCCTCGGGGCAGGCGTACGGGAAGGGAGAGTCGGGAAGGGGATTTAGGCCGCACCTTTCGGATCGAACAGCTAATCGGCGAGGTCGGTGCGCTACCCGGGGTACGCGCCGCCGGTGCCGCGGTCGCGCTCCCGCTGGAGCCACTGTTCTGGCGGAAATACCTCACTTGCGAAGAGGCACCCGCGCAGCGGCTCGCCGATGTTCCGGTCGTGGACATGACGATCGCCACCCCGGGATTCTTACAGGCGATGGGCATCCCGCTGATCAAGGGTCGTCCTTTGCAGCACAGCGACCGGGCCGGCTCGCAGTACGTAGTACTCGTGAACGAGACCTTCGTCGAGACGCACTATGGGAGCGGCGATCCAATCGGTCGCAGGATTCGGCTCGGGCTGCCGGATCACCTGGTGTCGGAACCGGCACATGCTCAACCCTGGCTTACCGTGGTCGGGGTCGTGGGTGATGTGCGGCGGCGCGGGGCGGCGGCGCCGGTGCTGCCGGAAGTCTACGTGCCCCAGGCGCAGGACAACGATGTGGCGCGCGAGTTCTTCGTGGTGGCGCATGCGAGTGGGCCGCCAGATGACCTTGCGGAGCGGCTCCGTCAGGCGGTTCGGCGAGTTGATCCCCTGCAGCCGGTGGCACGTATCGTTGCGCTTGATCGGATGCAGGCGGATTCGCTCTCTCAGCCCCGCACTAACCTGCTACTTGTGGGCGGCTTCGGGCTTACCGCGCTGGTCTTGGCCATCATGGGCGTCTATGGGCTCACCAGCCACTCGGTCGCGTCGCGCGCGCGGGAATTCGGGCTGCGGCTGGCGCTCGGTGCTCGCCCGTCGGCGATCCGTCGCCTGGTCGCCGGCGAAGCGTTGGCCGTGGCTGCGGTGGGAATCACTTTAGGAGTGGGAGTGTCGCTCCTTGTCACGCGCCTCATGGCTGGCCTGCTGTTCGGTGTGATGCCGACTGACCCACTGGTGTTCACCGTAGTGGCGGTAGCGCTGATGTGCGTGGTCCTCGTCGCCGCGTATCTCCCGGCGCGGCGAGCATCCCGGACGGACCCCGGCGAGGTGCTGAGATGGGAGTGATTCGCGCATCTGGGGGCCGTCTACCGGGGCGCGACCGGCAGCCACTGACCGTGGCTGCGGTCGCTCGGACGACAAGTCGCTAGGGCGTTCGCTTTCGCGCCGCTTCGGCCGCGCGCACGGCTCGCGACTTCACGGAGGAAGGTGGAGGCGCCGGCGGTGTGAAAGCGCTTTCCAGGCCCGCCGCGGTCAACTCGATTCGCTCGGCGACGCGTATGTCATCGACTGTGCGCATCCGAGCGTCCGGTCCAAGCGATCCCACGACGAAGGAATCGGCGAAGAGCTCGAAGTAATACTCGGAGCCCCAAGGATCCTGAACGTTCCGGTCATTCTGCAGCAACCAGTCACGGAAAAGACTCGGTTGGGGGTAGCTCCCTGTTCGCGCCTTCGACCTCTGCACGTCCATCGCCATCTGCTCCAGTGCTCGCAAGGCCGATCGCTTGTGGCTCGCCTCGCTCAGGGGGCTGATGGCGTTCATGATCTGACTGCGGGTTCGGGGCTCCAAGAAGGCTAGGCCGGCGACTGCGATGAGAAAGATGATGATCTTCTTCACTATTACCCTCCCAGTCGGAGGTCTTGCGGGGTCGGGGAGGGCGTGAGGCTGTGGACGGAGGATCTGCGGCTGGAGGATCGCCGCTACCCCTCTACAACGAACGTCGCCATGGCACGACGTGTCAAGGGCGCAGCTCTGAGGGATAGGTCTAGCGGCGCGCGACCAGCATCCACTGACCGCGGTGGCGGCCGCTCTCGGCGAACAGCTCGTCGCGCTTGAGCACCTCGAAGCCTGCCTCGCGGACCTCCTGTTCGGCAAGAGCGATGCTCAGCTCGTGGCTCGCCGTCTGTCGATCGCGTGACTGGGAGGGGTTGGAGGGGATGAGGTCGAGGATCACCAGGCGCCCGCCTGGTTTCAGCGCCCTGAACATTCCCGATAGCATCGCCTGGTACTCAGTCATCTCGTGGTAGGCGTCCACCACCAACACGGCATCCAGCGATCGCTCCGGAAGCTTGGGATCGTCGGGCTCACCGCGAACGACTTCGACGTTGTCGAGACCCTGGTCTTCCACGAGCCGTCGTAGCTGCGACAGAGCCCTCTGGCTGATGTCGACAGCGAACACGCGTCCTATGGCGCCTACCTCCGCAGCAAGGTGCTCAGTGAAGTAGCCGCTCCCCGCGCCCACGTCCGCCACGCGGCTCCCCTCGCCGATGGCGAGCGCCGCGATGACGTCCGGGACCCGCTGCCAGTCGTCGCGGTTGCGTCGCTGAGCCTGTAGCTCGGTTGGCAGCAGCACTGCGGCAAGCAGGAGCCACACTGGAATCGAGGGCGGGTGGCGCGGCGCGTGCCAGGTTCGGTTTCCCATCAAGTCCCCCTGAGGTCTGAACGTCGAGCTTCGATTGGTGGCGGCGGTCGAGACGGCCTCAAATGATTCTGACGCGCAGCGCGGCGCCGCGGTTCGCCGACGAGACGAAGCTCAGCGACACCGACCGGCTAGCGGCGGGCGATGACCATCCACTGCCCGCCACCGTAACCGGTCTCGGCGAACAGCTCGTCGCGGTCGACCACCTGGAACCCGGCCTCGCGGAGCTCCTGTGCGACCAGGTCGATGCTCAGCTCGTATCGTGCGGTCTGCCGATCGCTCGCCGCGACGGGATCGGAAGGGACACGATCGATGATCACGATGCGACCCCCGGGCTTCAGGGCGTTGTACATCCCGGATAGCATCGCCCGGTACTCGGTCATCATGTGGTAGGCGTTTACGACCAGCACCGCATCCAATGAGCGATCGGGCAGCTTCGGGTCGTCGATCTCACCGCGGACAACCTCGACGTTCTCCAAACCCTCGCTCTCCACGAGCTGTCTGAGCTGCGCCAGCGCGCGCTCGCTAATGTCCTCGGCGAAGACGCGCCCACTGGCGCCGACGTATCTGGAAAGGTGCGCCGTGAAGTAGCCGCTGCCCGCTCCGACATCGGCCACGTGGCTTCCCTCGCCGATGGCGAGCGCCGCCATCACGTCTGGGACCCGCTGCCAATCGTCGCGGTTCCGTTGCTGGGCTTGGAGTGCGGCCGCTGGGAGCGCTGCGGCCAACAGTGTCAACGGCAGGCGCCAGGAGGAGTAGCGGGGCGCTGGCCGAGCGTATCGGTTTCTCATCGGAAGGCCCTCCGGGCGCTGAACGTGAAGCACCGAGTCGTGCGATCGCACGCTGCGTTCCGATTAGATCTGATGCGTAAGCTGGCGGCATGGTTGGCAGGAGCGAAGAGCCTGACTCACAGCAATCGGCTTTCCTGACGCTACTCTGACAGTTTGCTGACCATCCACTTACGTTTCTCGGGTTTGCCGGACGTTGCTGGCATGGTAGGTTGGCAGCGAAGTGCAACCGGTGGCAGGCTCCCGCCCCAACGATCCAGCTCGCCCAGGTGTCTAGATGGGCGGACGCCAGGGGCGGCACGCCGCGATATCGCCATGAGGTGAAGCCGAGTGCACGAGCTCTCCAGAAGACTCCGACTCTTCCCCGCAACGAACATCGTCGTCGCCAATATGATCGGCGCCGGGATCTTCACCACCTCCGGGCTCCTCCTGCGAGAGCTCGGTAGCCCGGTCCTGATGACCGGGCTCTGGGTCGGCGGCGGTGTCTTGGCGCTCTGCGGGGCGCTGTGCTACGGGGAGCTGGGTGCCGCGATTCCCCGCGCCGGCGGCGAATACGTCTATCTCTCGAAGCTGTTTCACCCGCTGCTCGGGTTCCTGACGGGCTGGGTCTCGTTCTTCGTCGGCTTCTCGGCGCCCCTGGCCGCCTCGTCGCTCGGCTTCAGCGAGTACCTCGGCCGCGCCTCTCCGGGGCTGATCGAGTGGGGCGATCCCGAGCTGATCAAGAAAGCACTCGCGATAGTCGTCATTCTGGCTCTTACGTTGGTGCATCTGCGAGGCGTCGAGCTCGGCGCGCGGGTGCAGAACTGGCTGACGGTTGGAAAGGTCGTCCTGATCGCCGCCCTGGTGGTCGTCGGTTTCTCCCTGGGTCGAGGCGATTTTGGCAACTTCGGGCAGGGTGCCGAGGTTCAACGGGGCGTCGAGGGCTGGAAGACCGCGGGACTGTCGCTGATGTGGATCATGTTCGCGTACAGCGGTTGGAACGCCTCCGCCTACATCGGCTCCGAGATCCGCGATCCCGAGAGGAACCTGCCACGCTCGCTGCTCCTGGGGACCGGCGTCGTGATGATCCTTTACCTCAGTCTGAATGTCCTATTCGTCTACGCCGTGACTCCGCAAGAGATGAGCGGAGTCATCGCGGTGGGCGGCCTCACGGCTGCCAGATTGTTCGGCGGCCCGGCCGACGCCGCCATCTCGCTGCTGATCGCATTCGCGCTGCTCTCTTCGATCAGCGCGCTCATCATCCTCGGGCCGCGGGTCTATTACGCTATGGCCAAGGACGGGTACTTCTTCAAGGCCCTGTCCGATGTTCACCCGGTGTTTCGCGTGCCCTCCAAATCGATAGTCCTCCAGTTCCTGATCGCGGCCGTCATGGTAATGTCCGGTACGTTCGATCAGATCCTGACCTATATGGGCTTCTGCTTGGGGATCTTTCCGATAGTGGCCGTGATCGGCGTGTTCAAGTTGAGAAAGAACCCGAGCAGCAGCTACCGGATGCCGCTCTACCCCATCGCGCCACTGGTATTTGTGGCCGCCAGCCTGTTGATCCTGGTACTCGCCTATCTGGAGCGGCCTGTCGAGTCGTCGATCGCGCTCGTGACGGTGGGTCTCGGCGTACCCGTCTACATCATCTTCAGCAGGTCACGACAGGAAGGGCCCCTTGCAGAAGGCGCACGCGACCGGGTAGGGCCCGGCGGTATCGACAGAGAGAAGCCGACTGTCTGAGATGCGAGAGTAGAATGAAGTACGTATTCACGATTCATGGGGCTGTCCTGGCGCTGTGGGGGAGTGTCCTGGTGCCCGGATGTCTCGCGCAGGAGGCCAGCCGAGGACGAGACCTCGACGCGCGAGTTCAGCAGTTCCTGGGGAGCCACCGCTATGCATGGCGAGACGCGAACGTCTCTGGAGCGGATGGTCAGCTGCTCTACGATCTAGTCGTGGAGAATGGCTACAAGCGGGCTTTGGAAATCGGAACGTCGACCGGACACTCGGCGATATGGATCGCCTGGGCGCTGAGCAAGACGGGCGGTAAGCTAATCACGATCGAGATACATGAAGGGCGGTACAGGCAGGCTTTGGAGAACTTCGAGGAGGCGGGGCTCAGTGAGTACATCGAGGCCAGGCTGGCGGATGCTCACCAGCTAGTGCCTGAGCTGGAAGGCCCATTCGACTTCGTCTTCGTGGATGCGGACAAGGACTGGTACGCGAACTACTTGCGGGCTGTTCTGCCGAAGCTTGAGGTCGGTGGCTGTCTAACGGCTCACAATGTGTCCGGTAGGCGAATGAGAGGTATCAGAGCATTCCTCGAAGAACTTGAGAGCACGCCGAATCTGGAGACCGAGATCGTCCGTTCGAGCCGCTCGGGGATCTCGGTCAGCTACAAGCGGTCGCCTAGGTGATTGAGACCGGCCCGGCGAACCTCGGCTCCCTCCCGCCCGACGGGCTCGCTGTCCAGAACGCCCCATTGCGTCCTGAGAGCCGTTTCACTGTCTGTTTGTCGCCCGTCAAGTGACCTGCTTGGCTGCACACGCGCAAGGGAGCTGGTGTTAGGTATTACGTATCGAATCCTGGGATTCTGTATGCGTTCAAGATTGTCGGTCTTGTAGTGATTCTTCCTTCTTCGTAGAGGGGAATCAATTGGTCCCTGCGGTCTTTTCGTTGGAAGAAGCCTATGGCGGCCGCGCACACGCCCCAAATGCTTCCCAGTGTGAAAGCACACCCTCCCCCGATTATGACGGCAGTCTTGCCCAGGACCAGTAGTCCCTGAATGGTGTCCGGGTTCATTGCGATTCCAATTCCCTGAAGGTTCTCGTGCCCTTACCGAGCCTTCTGCGTGTGCTCAGTTGCGACGCGGTGTTTGCAAGAACGCGGCGATGTCCGCCATCTCCTCAGCGCTGAGGACGGGCCATGAGACTGCAAAGCTGTCCCCGGCTTCGGTGTATACCGCGTGATTCCACAAAGCGGAGATGACCTCCGCCGGCGACACCATACTCGTATTCCCAGCAAGATTGCCCGCGGCACTCGCCTCCTGGCCGTTGAGCGAGTGGCAGGTCAGGCATCCGCTGCTGCGCAGCAGCCGCCGTCCCGCCTCAACGTCTCCGGACTCGGCGAAGTAGTGGACGGAATGTAAGTAGGCCACAAGGTCGGCCATCTCCCCAGCGCCAAGCTGCGGGACTTGTATCCCGCGGGTCCGCATGTGAGCGGTCATTCCCGGGGCTTTGTTCCACATGGCTGCCGCAAACTGGGTCAGGTTCCAGCTGACCTCACGCCGAGCAAGATCCGGTGCCTCTCGGCCGCCGACACCCTGAACGCTGTGGCACTCCGCGCAGCCTTTTTCCGCAAAGGTGACGCGACCCTCGTTAGCGTCTCCCGGCAGTACGTACAACGGCCCGGCTAGTGACGGCGGCGAGATCGACTCGAGGTAGGCGATCAGGTCTGTGAGTTCGGAGCCGGAGAACGCTGGGCGTTCTATCCCCTTGTCCTCCATCATCGCCTGCATCCCGGGCCCGTGATTCCACATCGCTGCCGCAACGAGGATCGGTGAGCCATATTGTCCGAGATGGTCGAGGCTCGGCCCCAGCACGCCGCCGGATACACCCACCTGGTGACACACTACGCACTTCTTTTCTTGGAACAGGTGCTCTCCAGCTTCTGAATCACCGGGCGGGTCGAAGTAGTCCAGCGTAAATAGGAACGCTACCAGATCTCCCGCTTCGCGTTCGCTCAGCTGCGGGCGCTCGATGCCAAGCTCCTGCATCCGCTCTTCCATACGGGGGAGGTGGTTCCACATCGTGGCGGCCAAGTCGTAGAGCGATCGGCGCTCCGCCACGTGCCCCAGGTCCGGCCCGAGCTTTCCACCCAACCCGTTAACCGAGTGACACTTGACGCAACCCTTAGACCCGAAGACCTGGGCGCCGGCCAAGGGGTCCTGTGTCAGCTCCCAGCGTTCTTGTGCGAAGGCCGCTTGTGAGGCCCAGAGAAGCAGAACAGCCACGGCTAAGCTCGAGGCCACCTCGGCTCTTCCGGGTAGACTGGTTGGCAGGTTCTTGCCGCTCATAGTAGTCCTCCGGGTCTCGCTGTGTGTGCTTTGCTGCCGACCGCGTCACTGGCCAGCCTCCAGGTTTCTCAAGTAAACCGCGAGGTCTCTCATTTCGACCCCTTCGAATCGGGGCCAATCGACGTGCTCGAGTTGAATCACCGTGTACATGGCAGGGGCGTGATTCCACATCGCCGTCGCAAGCTTGAGCGGCGCCAGTATGGCGTCTGACTGCGAAAGATCAGGCCCGATCGAAACGCCACCTTCGGTGGAGTGACAGCGGGCGCAGCCTTTCTGTGCAAATACCGCTTCGCCCGCCCGTGCGTCACCTCCGGTATCGTAGAATCGCAAGTAGTACAGAAACGCGATAACGTCCGCCATCTCTTTGCCCTGAAACCGGGGGAAGGCGATCCCTCGGGCCCGCATGGCCGCCGCCATCCGGGATGAGTGATTCCAAAGGGTCCCGGCGATCTCCGAGACCCGGAGCAGCTGTGTCGCACTGCGGAGATCCGGTCCGGACTGTGTTCCACCGCCGCTGGGCCCGTGGCAGCTCGAACACCCTTTAGCCAGGAATAGATCTCGCCCGGTATTGGGGTCAGGGGGTTGGAGAAACACGACATCACGGCCCTGGAGGCTCGAGACCTCCCGGATGTAGGCTTGGATATCTGCCATCTCTCGCCCCCTGAACGAAGGGACAGGCGCGCGCTGCGTGGCCTGCTGCGCCTGCATGCCAGAACCGTGGTTCCACATACCTGTGGCCAGCATCAGCGGAGCTATGTAACGGGCGTAGCCGTCGAGCGGCAGAGCGCTTTGGCCACCTTCACCGCCAATCGCATGACACTCAATGCAGCGCATCTCGCGGAACCATCGCTCGCCGAGAACTGGATCCCCCGGCTCGTCGAATAGTTTCACGTAATAGATGTAGCTGATGATGTCAGCGAGCTCTTGCTCGGTGAAGGTTGGCCACTGGAATCCCCGGACCTGCACGGTTCCAATCATCTGCGGTGTGTGGTTCCAAAACATACCGGCGAGCTGCTGCAAGCTGCGGCCAGCGCCGACCAAGGCGAAATCGGGACCGAGTGTCCCGCCATTGCCCCAGATGGCGTGACAACGGTCGCAACCCCGCGCGACGAAGATCCGGCGCCCGGCGATAGGGTCTCCGGGAAACGACTGGTCAGATTGCGCGTGCGCTGCGCCCACGCCTGACAGGGAGGTGCAGCAGAGCACAGCGAGCGAGGCGAACGACAGGGTCCGCGTGATACGAGGAGTCAGCATCGCGTATCCTCCGGCACGGCGAGCTAGGCGCTTTCCGGCAAGTACTCAGCCACCCGGTCGGCGACCTCCCGCACGGAGTGTTCTCGTCCTTCCTTGATCTCCCAGATCGAGACAATCGGGACGAACTTGGTAGCCAGCATGTACAGCAAGGTGAAGCCCGAGAACGTAGCTGCCATGATCGACAGCTCGACCCATGAGGGTAGGTATTGTCCGATCGACTCGATCTCCCAGCGGGGGTTTACCGATGTCGGAACCACTATGTTGAACCGTTCGAGCCACATGCCAATCATCACGGCGATACCGGCGATCAGTGTCCCTCGCGGTGTCCTCATCGAGCGTCGCGACATGAGGGAAAGCGGAATGACGAAGCATCCCAGAACCATGGTCCAGAAGGGGATGGCGAACGGTCCCGTCAGCTTCGACCAAAAGGCGCGCATCTCTCCGGGCTCCCCGCCGTAGAACGCGGTCAGGTACTCGGCGAACGTGAAGTAGAACCACAGCAGGCTGAACAAAAGGAGCAGGCGGCCCAGGTAATCGAAGTGAATGTCCTTGAAGTACTGCTGTAAGCCGAACGCGCGGCGCAGCACCACCATGGCGACAAGGATTGCCGCAATACCGGAGTAGATTGCGCCCATAACGAAGTAGGGTCCAAAGATGGTGCTGTGCCACATCGGTCGGAGCGTCATGGCGAAAATCCAGCCGATAACGGTATGGACGGAAACCGCTATCGGTATCACGATGATCGAAAGGACACCGATGACTCGCTCGAGCCGCGCACGCTGCGCCGGTGTGTCTCGGTAGCCTGCCGCCAGGAACCGGTAGAGGCGAGGCGCCTTGATACCCGAGTCGCGTATGATTGCCAGGTCGGGCAGCATGGGGATGTAGAGGTAGATCGTACACGAGATGAAATAGAGGCCGATGCTCGTGACGTCCCAGAGCAACGGCGAGCTTAGTTGCGCGTGAAAGATGACGTTGAGCACCCGGTCGGGACGGCCTAGATCGGTGATCGGTTGAATGGCCCCGAAGCCGATGACAAGAACTGTGATCAGCTCTGCCGAACGAGTGATCGAACGCCGCCACTCCGCCTTGCTTACACGAAGGATGGCGGAGATCAATGTGCCGGCGTGGCTGATCCCGATAAAGAAGACGAAGCAGATGATGTAGATGCCCCAATAGCTGGGACGATTGAGACCGGTACGACCGAGGCCGTAAGTGACTTGCACGTAGTAGGCGAACATCCCCCATAGCGTGATGGCCGCCAGCAAGGCCGCGACGACGTAGAAGCTGCGCGAGGTCTCGACCAACGGCCGCAGAAGGATCTGCTCGTCGTTCGACATGCGGGCCAATTTCTCTCTCACGGCTTGTCGCATTCTCACTCTCTCGGCCGCAGATAATAGACCTTCGGTTGTGTTCCCAGGTCCTCCATCAGACGCAATACCCGAGGATCCGCTTTGAGGCTGTGTACCGCGTGACTCGGGTTGTCTAGGTCACCGAAGGCGATGGCGTTGGTGGGGCAGACATCAGCACAAGCGGGCTGATAGTCCTCCTCACGCAGTTCGCGTCCGTCGGCGCGCGCATCTTCCCGAGCCTTCTGCAGTCGGTGGTGGCAGAAAGTGCACTTCTCGATGACGCCGGTTGGCCGAACGGACACATCGGGATTGAGGTGTTGGCGCTCGGACTCCGACCACTCCGGCCCGTACCAGTTGAAATACTTCACCATGTAGGGACAAGCGTTGGCACAATAGCGGCAGCCGATGCAGCGTGCGTAGATCTGGCCGACGATGCCTTCGTCATCGATGTAGGTCGCCTGGACCGGACAGACCCTGATGCAGGGTGGATTGTCGCAGTGCATGCAAGGGCGAGGGTAGAAGTGCATCGTCGTATCCGGAAATTCCCCTTCCACGTGCGCCATGACCTTCATCCAGCTGCTGGCTCGGCCCATGTCTGCCTGGTCGGCGGAGACTGCAGCGACGTTGTTCTCGCTCTTACACGCCACCTCGCATGCCGCGCAGCCGGTGCAGCGGTCCAGGTCGATCACCATTCCCCAGCGTGCCATGTTCTGATCCGTCACACCCGTTCGAGGCGTACAAAGGTGGAAGACCAACTCGGCAGCCCTGTGAGCGGGTCGTTCGAGCCGTCGAGTAACTGGAGTGGATTCG
Source organism: Gemmatimonadota bacterium (assembly GCA_020344215.1). Lineage (GTDB taxonomy): Bacteria > Gemmatimonadota > Gemmatimonadetes > Palauibacterales > KS3-K002. The sequence goes on along the minus strand of CP070815.1, from coordinate 4,677,583 downwards.
CCGGCTGCCCGTCAGGCTGGCGAAGTCCGTAGGGCGCGCAGACGGTCTCGGGCGCTGTCCCTGGGAATACTTTGAGGCGAGCTCGATACCGGCCTTGTGGCGAGACTACCCAGACGAGCGTGTCGTCGCTGAACCCCAGCGTGTGTGCCGTCTCCGGGGCCACCTCGACCCAAGGGTGCCAGAGGACATCGGGGAAGATCCCCGGCTGCTCGGCGAGCCAGCGCTCGAGGCTTAGCGTACCCGAGGCGAGCGTGGACACGCGATAAGGTATGAGTCGCAAGCCGAACTCGCGTGAGCCCTCCGCGGTCGGCGTCGCGACGTCGAGATAGGGCCTGAGCGCCGATCCTTGCTCTGCAAGAGCATTGAAAAGCGCCGCCGGCATTAGCTCGATCCGGCCGCTATCCGTTCGGGCTAAGCGATAGGGGTCTGTATGATCGTAGAACTGATCGGTCCAGCCGCCGCGCTCGACCAGCTCTTCCCAGAAGGGCTCGAACTCGGCGTGCTCCGGCAGCCACCAGCCGCGCTCCTCCATCTGGCGATGGTGAGTTCGCTCGAATTCGCCACCCAGCGTCATGCCGCGCCGGACGGCGAATAGGCCGCGAGCCCTTTCCTTAAGCAGCCCCTCGAAGCTCTCGTAGGGCAGGCTCTCGGCCACGTTGCCGCCCAGGCTCTGTGCGAGGGCAAGCACGACGTCCCCCGTATGCCACGCACCCTGACGCGGCTCGACCAGTGGCTGAGCGAGCCCCCAAACCGGATACGGGTAGGAGAAGGGCGTCGGCGCGTCCTGCCAGCGTTCGTACGGCAGCAGGTCCGGCAGAATCACGTCTGCGTAGCGGGTGGTCTCGTCGAGGAACGGCGAGAAGCTGACGACGAAGGGGATCTTCTCGAGCGCTTCACGCCAGACCTCAGGCTGCGCCGACGAGGCGATGGGATTGGCGTAGTAAAGCAGCAACGCCTCGACCGGGGCTTGGGCCCCGGCGACGGCCTCAGCGAAGCGGAGCGCCGGGTCGCCGCTGGCGAAGGTTGATCCGCCGGCGCCGATCGGCTCGCGACCTACGCCGGCGCGGGCGGTTTCGTCCAAAACCGGCGTGGCCAGAGGTCTGATCGGTGTGTCCTCCGGGAAGAGGACGCCCCCCGGACGGTTTATGCTGCCCATCAAGACGTTGATGCTATGGACGGCGAGGCCGGCCAGCAGCCCGTTCGGGGCGAAGGTGACGTCCGTTCCGCAGACGGCGACAGACGGGCGGACTGCAGCGAACGCTCTGGCCAGTGAGGTGATCCGCGCGACCGGTACGCCCGTGATCGCCGACACCTCCTCGGTTCGGTAGTTGCGCATAACCAGCGAGCGGTAGCCCTCGCGGGGCTGGCCCTGCGCGTCCACGAAATCCTCGAAGCCGGATACATGCCGCGCCACGAAGTCGGCGTCGAACAGCTCGTCCCTTATCAAGACGTAGGCGATGCCGAGGGCGAGCACGGCGTGCGTTCCAGGCCGCACACCGACCCACTCGTGGGCGCGCGAGGCCGTGCGTGAGAAACGTGTGTCAATCTGGACGAAGCGGGGTCCGCTCTCTGCCTCATCGCCGGGGCTCGCGAAGGCCACGAACGCCTGAAGCGGAGACCACCACGACTCGAACATGGGTGCACCGAACGAGAGGACGAGGCGGGCCCGGTCCAGATCGTAGCTGGGCCGACGATCGATGCCGTGCATGAGCGCCATGACCGCGTCCGTCCCATCCTCGTACTCATCGGCCACGTAGTTGGGTGATCCGAAAGAGTGCAAGAACTGACGCCAGATATCCTGAATCGTGCCGGCGTTGTAGCCCGCCAGCAGTGCGAGCGTCTCGGGCCGTCCGGCCGCTCTGAGCTCGCCAAGCCGGTCGGCAACGCGCGAGATGGCGTGCTCGCGCGTGACCGTCTCCCACTGGCCGCCGCCACGAGGACCGGCGCGCAGCATGGGCCCGGCAAGCCGCTCCGGGTGGTAGAGCATCTGCACCCCGGCGACGCCGCGCGGACAAAGGCCGCCGCGGCTGAGCGGGTGGAGGGGATTGCCGTTGATCCTGACCAGGCGTCCGTCCACCAGGCGGCCACTGATGCCGCAGCGCGAGGGGCAGATGAGACAGGCAGAGTTGCGTCGCTCTTCGATGCCAGGCACCCACCCCACGTCCAGCGACTCATCCGACTCCCAGAAGACGTCCTGCGCCCCTTTCAGGGCCACCGTTGCTGCGGCGGCACCCATCGTCCACAGGAACTCGCGCCGGCTCGGGCTCATTCGCTTCCTCCCCGCACTAGCGGTGGCACGCGTTGCAGTCGAGGGTCTGCCCCTGCTCGCGGTGGCAGTCCATACAGAAATCCATGTCGATCCTCACCAGCGGACGAGCCGGTGGACGTTCGGTCGCGGCGATCGCGCCGTGGCAGGTAGCGCACTCGAGTTCGGCGATCCCGACATGGCGGCGGTGCGTATAGAACACGTGCGATTCGAGCCGGAACAGCTTGTTGAACGTTAGTGGGTCGCCTTCGGCGAGCAGTGTCGTGACCCGAGCCGCTTCGGCCGACGTGCCCTGCGTAGCCTGGTGGCACATCGTGCAGGTCTGAGCATTCGGTAGCCCGGCATGCGCGCGTTTCGTCACGTAAACGTGACAGAACTCGCAATTGAGGCCGAGTTCCTCGGTGTGCTTGCGATGGTTGAACGCGACCGGCTGCGGAACAGTCGGTGTGGCCGTTAGAACCGCGGCTATCACGATCCCGGCAGTCAGCATCAGGCCGAGCCCCACGTAACCCCACCACACGCGCACGAATCCGCCGCGCTTAGCGGCTGTACCTTGCATTATGGGTATTTCGGAGCTGGTGTTTGTGCTCACAGCTTTTCCCCTGAGGATGGCTCAGGGGAAAAGCTGTGAGCGAATCTGCGACGCTTTGGCATCGAAGGTGTTGCAGGCAAAGACCGCACTTTGAGCCAGCGTACCCTTCGGACTGGCCGAATCCTGGTCCCGCTCTATTCAGCCGGCGGGTCGGGATAGTTGGCCTCGTTGGTCAGCGCCGCGTAGAGATCGAGAATGTCATTCACGTCACTCAGTAGTCTCCCCATGATCGAGCCCGGCTGCCCGAACTTCACCTTGTGCTGCACCTCGTACGGCTTGGCGCGCAGGAAACTGCCAACACTGTAGGTACCGTCCACGAGGACGGCTGTGCCGTCGGCACCGTGGCAGACGGCGCAGCTGGCCGCATAGACCGCATCGCCGTTGGCCGCGTCACCGCCCGCGCCGATGTTCGAGTAACTGATCGAGCCTGTCGGATACGTGCCGCTGGTGTTGTAGTCGTAGAGGAGATCGGTGTCGATCGCCTCTTCCTTCAGGAACTTCACCAGATCCCAGACCTGCTCCTCGGTCATGATGTCACTCAGGTCCGGCATCTGGTCGCCGACCGTCGGATTCGCCGCCGGATCGTAGGTCGAGAGATCGGCGGTCACCGAACGCCGGCCGGTGGATGTCCACAGCGCGTCGAAGAGTTCCTGTTGCGACATCATCGCCGTCGCCGCCTTCAGGTCGAGCGAGGCCACATTGGGTCGCGTCGTGCTCGGGGCTCGTCCGATGTACGACGCCGCGTTGCCCAACCGGTCCCACGCGTGGCACTGCTTGCAGCGGAAGAAGTCCGGGTATGTGTTGAAGGTCGCCAGGTTCGGATCGCTCTGATTCCAACCCGTCTCCGGCGTCCAGAACTTGTCGTACATCGTGCCGCCGTTGATACCGTCCGCCACCTCGAAGGCCGGATCCGGATAGTTGGTCTCGTCGGTCAAAGCGGCGTACAGATCAAGAATGTCGTTGATGTCGGTGAGGATGCTCCCCATCATCGTTCCCGGCTGCCCGAACTTGACCTTATGCTGCACCTCGTAGGGCTTCGCACGGAGGAAGCTGCCCACCGTGAATTCACCGTCCACGAGGACGGCTGTGCCGTCGGCGCCGTGGCAGGCGGCGCATTCCGCCGCATAGATCGCATCGCCGTTGGCCGCGTCACCGCCAGCACCGATGTTCATATAGGTGATCGACCCGGTCGGATACGTGCCGCTGGTCGTGTAGTTGTAGAGAAGTTCGGTGTCGTTCGCTTCATGCTTCAGGAACTTCACCAGATCCCAGACCTGCTCCTCGGTCATGATCTCACTCAGGTCCGGCATCTGATCGCCGACCGTGGAATTCGTCTCCGGATCGTAGGTCGAAAGATCGGCGCTCACCGAACGCCGGCCCGCGGAGCTCCACAGGACGTCGAACAGCTCCTGCGGTGTGTGGTGCTCGGCGTGTTCGATGAGACTCACCGATGAGACGTTGGGGCGCGACGTGCTCGGCGCACGGCCGATGTAGGAGGCCGCGGTGCCCAGCCGGTCCCAGGCGTGGCACTGCTTGCAGCGGAAGAAGTCGGCGTAATCGGTGAAGGTTGCCAGGTTCGGGTCACTCTGATTCCAGCCCGTCTCCGGAGTCCAGAACTTGTCGTACATCGTGCCGCCGTTGATGCCGTCGGCAGCGGTGAACTCGGGTGGGTCACCGTTACCGTTCACACCTGTGCCCTCATCGTCGTCGCAAGCGGCAGCGCCAACTACCAGGAGAGCGACAAGCGCGAGGGCCAGGGTCCTGAATCGCGATGAATCCACTGGGTCTACCTCCTTGGGCTCACGAGAGCAGCGGTCTCGGCTGAACATGGCTCCTCCTTACAGTGGGTGACCGAATTGCCGCGAGATCAGACATCGGCCGAGCGACGTGGCTGGGGCCTGCTTTTCCGTCTCTGCTAAAGGCAGATCTCGTACCAGCTTTTCAAAACCGTGAACCTATTGTCACCAGGCAACTTACAGAGACGGGCCGGGTGGTGCCCTGACCGAGATAGGGGCAAATGCCCCACCCGGGTGTGGGGGATTTCACCCTTTCTCGTGGGCGAGGGGTATCGAACGAGTATCATTATTGGTTATTCTTCAGTCAGTCGCTTGGCGGTACCGTTCTTGCCCGAAGCTGACATGGGCAAAAGACCCACCCAGCAGAATGCGGCTCGGAACCCAGGCAATCGGGAAGGTTGGACCGAGGGTGGCGAAGAAGATCGTTTTGGTCGACGACGATCGCTTGGTCTTGCAGAGTGTGTTGGCTGCGCTGGAGGCGAGCGGGTACCAGGTATGGGCGACGGATTCGACGGAGGAGGCGGTGGAACTGACCCGAGAGGTGGAGCCCGACGTGGTGGTGACGGACTACCGAATGCCGCTGATGGATGGTGTATCGCTGCTTGAGCGGGTGAGAGATCTGGCGTTGGCGCCGCTGATGCTGGTGTACAGTGCGACGCCGCCGCCGCGAGAGCGGCTGTCTCAGCGTATGCGCGACGTGTACTGGGTCGCGAAGACGACCGGGCATGGCGCGCTTCTCGGTAAGCTTACGGATCTGCTGGAGGGTGGCGTTGGCCCGAGTTGATTCCTGGCGCTCGCTCTGGCGGAACACGCCGCTGCGGGGCGGGCTGGGTCGGCGGATCCTGTTGTGGTTTCTCGTGCTCTCGCTGGTACCGCTGCTTGTCTCGAATAGTGTCGGCTACGTGGCAAGCCGCGGGATCATTGAAAACCAGATACAGCGCTACTTGCGCGCTCTGGCGGAGATCCAAGCGCGGCAAGTAGCCACAGAGGTCGAGCGCCACCAGCTATTCCTGGATGGGATTACGGTCAGCGCGCCTCCACTCTTTCGGGCAATTCCCAGCGCGGCGGCAGCCGTGCATGCTGGTCGGATACAGGAGCGGTCCGTCACGGCACTGCAGGCGCACCTCGATCACGAGCTCGAGGAGCTTAGGTCGCTAACCGAGCTTTTCGTCATCGACACGACGGGAGCGGTGATTGCGGCGACTTACAGGAACCGGCTTGGACAGGATTGGTCGCTCAGCCGGCTCTTCCGCCGGGGCCGTGTCGAGCATTTTTTCGAGGCGGATTGGGAGACGCGGAACGGGGATGTGGTGCCTGTGTACCGGCTGGCGGTGCCGATTCGCGACGAGCAGCAGGAAGTGAGAGGCGTGCTCGGGGGCAGCGTGGGTTTCGAGACGTTGCAGGGGTTTCTGCGCCATCCCGAGCATCCGGTCGTGGACGTCCACGCCTTCATCGTCGACCATTTGGGCCTCCCAGTATTCATCTCGCATCCTCACATCCCCGTTGACTATCGGCAGCCCCTCCCGTCGCCTCTGGTCGATCAGGCGCCGGGCTCAGTGGCCCGCTACGTCAACTACGAGGGCGTAGATGTGGTCGGTACTTCGGTATCCGTATCGGGCGTGCCCTGGCTGTACATCTCGGAGGTATCGGTTGCCAGCGCTCTCGGCCAACTACGCGGCCTCGCGTTACTGGCCGCCGGGCTAGAGAGCGTATTCGCCCTTCTACTCGTCGCAATAGTCTGGACCGTGGCCCGGTCGATCGTCGCGCCGCTACGTCGCCTGGTCTTTGCGGCCGAGCGCATTCGCGAAGGCGATCTGGATGTTGCTGTCGGGATCGAGCGAGACGATGAGCTAGGCGACCTCGGCCGCACGTTCAACCAGATGGCCAGCGAGCTTCGGTCATCGACGCTCGAGATCCACGAGCTTCATGAGAAAGAGATGCGTCGAGCGGCACAACTCGCATCCGTCGGCGAGTTGGCCTCCGGCATAGCACACGAGATAAAGAACCCGCTCGTAGGTGTGGCGAGCGGGGTCGATCTGCTATCAAGGCGAGTCATGACGGATCCGAAATCGGCCGCGCTTCTGGAGCAGATCCACGCGCAGATTCGCCGTATCGAGTCGGCCATACAAGACTTGCTCAGCTACGCCAGCCCCAAGGAGCCGCTCCTTACCTGGACCGATCCCAAGCAGCTCGTGAAGAAGCTCATCGCCCTCGTGCGGCCGCAGGCCGACGCCGCAGGAGTGCGAATCACAGAGCGCCACGCCGAGGCGCTACCGACGATCCGAGTGGATCCGGAACTGCTTACCCAGGCTCTGGTCAACCTGGCTCTAAACGCCATCCAGGCAATGGAGCCGGGCGGGGCGCTTCAGGTTGCGATCGAGAGCGAGGCTGGCAATGTGTGCTTCTCGATTTCCGATACGGGGAAGGGGATCAAGCCCGACGAGATGGAGCGGATCTATCGGCCGTTCTATACCACCAAACACCAGGGCACTGGACTCGGTTTGGCGATAACACGGGCTATCGTAGAACGCCACGGCGGCTGTATGACGGCTGAGAGCGAGCTCGGTGAAGGCTCTACCTTCACGCTCGTCATTCCGGCGGCAGCGCAAGAGGCGCTGGTGCGATGAGCAGTCGACCTGTCATCGCCGTCGTCGACGACGAGGAACTGTTCCGTAGCTGGCTGAGCGAGCACCTCGGAGCAGCCGGCTACAGGGTAATGGAGGCGGCGACGGGCCACGAAGCACTGCGTCTGGCGACGGAGGAGAGCCCGAGGCTGATGCTGCTCGATCTGCGGCTCCCCGATGCTGACGGCCTCGAGATGGTCACTCAGCTTCACGAGGTCGACCGTGACCTGGTCGTCGTGATCGTGACGGCATATGGAGAGGTGCAGACAGCGGTCAGGGCGGTAAAGGCGGGAGCGTACCATTTCCTCGAGAAGCCTGTGGATCTCGACGATCTGCTCATCACGATCGAGAAAGGCCTGGAGGCTCAGAGTCTGCGCCGGGAGATCGCGGTCCTGCGCGAGCAACACCGCTGGCAGTTTGCAAACGTCGAGTTTGTGGGCCGCTCGGGCGCCGTGCGTCAGCTCGCCGAAACCGTGGAGAAGGTGGCCCGCACGGAGTCAGCCACGGTGCTGCTTCAGGGTGAGAGTGGGACCGGCAAAGATCTCGTTGCTCGCGCCATCCATGCCCACAGCAGCCGAAAGGACAAGCCCTTCCTCGAGATCAATTGCACCACGCTGCCTGAACAGCTCGTGGAGGCGGAACTATTTGGCCACGAGCGAGGCGCTTTCACGGATGCACGCGAGCGGAAGAAGGGGCTCGCTGAACTTGCCGACGGAGGCACCTTGCTGTTGGACGAGATCGGCGACATGCCGCTGGGGGCTCAGGTCAAGTTGTTGCGCTTCTTGGAAGATTCGAGGTTCAAGCGATTGGGTGGCACGACCGACATCCCGGTGAACGTGCGGGTGATAGCCGCCACCAACCAGAAACTGGATAGGGCTATAGAAGAGGGGAAGTTCCGAAGCGATCTATACTACCGGCTGAAGGTCGTCGATCTCAATATCCCTCCGCTACGTGAACGACCTGAGGACTGTGCGCCACTGGCGCTCTACTTCATTGAGCAATTGGCCCGAGACCTCAAACGCGAGCCAGCCACGATAACTGCGGACGCGATGAACGTCCTGGAGGCCTATTCCTGGCCGGGGAACGTCCGCGAGCTGCGCAACGTGCTCGAGCGAGCGCTTATCTTGGAAGACACGCAGGAAATTCGACCGGAGCACCTCCCGGTGGAGATTAGCAGCGCTACCAAGCGAACCGACGCAAGGGATGACATCTTCCAACTCCCGGCGGAGGGGCTTCGAATGGAAGATGTCGAGCGAAACGTTATTGAGCAGGCTCTTGCGCGGACGGCGGGCAACGTGGCCCGTGCGGCGCGCCTCCTCGGCCTCAGCCGCGACACTCTCCGCTATCGGATGAAGAAGTACGAGCTCACCAACTCACAGTCGCGTTCGGGACGGCCGTGAGGCCAAGCACCTGACAACCTTTTTGCCTCAGGAAAGGTCCAACCATTAGGCCACAGAACGCCAAGGGGGCCCAATGGATGACCTTGCCCACGATCTCCGCTACGCACTCCGACAGATAAGCCGACGCCCGGGATTCACCCTGCTGGTCGTGCTCACGCTCGCGGTCGGGATCGGCGCGAACGTGGCGATCTTCAGCGTGATGAAAGGCCTGATATTGCGGTCGCTCCCCTATCCGGAGCCGGAACGGGTCGTGGCGATATGGGAGCGGCCGACGGAATACAGGGCGTACCAGCCGTTCGCGTCGCCCGACTATTTCGACATGCGGGAACAGAATAGCTCCCTGAAGGAGATGGGGGTCTACCGGTTCGACTGGGTCAATCTGGCTGGAGAGGAGGAAGCGGCTCGGGTCTTCGGAGTGCGTTGCACGGCCAGCGTGCTGCGGGCGCTCGGCCTGCAGCCGAGGCTGGGACGGCTGTTCACCGATGATGAGGAGATCGCTGGGAATCACCGGGTGGTGATCCTCAGCGACGCGCTCTGGAGACGCCAGCACGGCGCGGCCCCCGACATCATTGGCAAGCGCATCACGGTCAACGGTGAGAGTTCCGCCGTGATCGGTGTCATGCCGCCGGAGTATGAATTCCCGAAGCCGTGGAGCTCGATGTCCGACGAGCCGGAGCTCTGGACGCCCTTGGTGCTTGTCCGGGCTGACAGTCTGCGGGGCTGGCACAGTCTTGCTGCCCTCGGCCGGCTCGAGGACGGCATCACGGTCGCGCAGGCGGAGGCCGATCTGCGGGCGATCGCCGCCGGCCTCGCCGAGGCCTATCCCAACACCAATGCCCAGGTCCAGGTGTGGATCGACCCGCTCATGCGGCGAGCCCTGGGTGGGGTGCGCAGTTTTCTCGTGCTGCTGCTGGGAGTCGTGGGGCTCGTGCTGCTGATCGCCTGTGCTAACGTGGCCAGCATGTTGCTGGCGCGGGGCTCGACCCGCACGAGCGAGCTGGCGATCCGGGCCTCGATGGGCGCGGCGCGTCCGCGTCTGATCCGGCAGCTGCTGACGGAGAGTATGGTGCTGTCAGCGATGGGCGGCGTGGCAGGCGTGGTCATCGCCCTGGGGGCGATGGGTGCCATCAAGAACCTGATTCCTCCGAGCATCCCCAGGGTCGAGGGGATAGCGATCGATGGCTGGGTGCTGCTCTTTTCGCTCTTGGTGACGGCGGCGACCGGTTTGGTTTTCGGCCTGGCGCCGGCGCTGTTCGCGTCTCGCACCGACCTGGTCGGGGCACTGAAAGAAGGGCGGGGCAGTCAGGCGGGCGGGCGAACTCGAAACCGCTTCCTCGGGATGATGGTGGCAGGCCAGCTCGCCATGGCGTTCGTTCTGGCGAACGGTGCCGCCCTCCTGATCGTGAGTTACTTGGAGGTGCTGAGAGTCCCCCGGGGATTCGCTACCGAGAACGTGCTGGTCGCCGGCATCCCGCTGAACGGACCGCGATACGAGGAGACCGAAGGGCGTGTCGCTTTCTGGAACCGGCTGCTCGAGCGCGTTCAGGGTCTGCCGGGAGTCGAATATGCCGCGGCGACGAACAAGCTACCTCTGGTGGGAGGCAACAACGGCTCGGTTCTGGTGGATGGAGAAACGTACGATCCGCAAGCGCGGCGGCCGCTGGTCGAATACTCGTACGTTAGTCCCGCGTACATCGATGCGATGGGGATAGCCCTGCTATCGGGGAGGAGGCTCGAGGAGAGTGATGCGACGCACACGGACGTCGCTACTGACAGGGCCGCGCTCGTCAATCAGGCTTTCGTAGATCGCTACTGGCCTGGTGAGAGCGCGCTGGGCAAACGGGTTCGCCAGAACGGCGACCCGCCGGGGTGGATCGCCACCGTCGTGGGTGTGGTCGCGGACGTCCGGCAGTGGGGTCTCGAGTACCCGCCGCTTCCCGAGATGTACTTTCCCCACAGCGCTGAGCTTTGGTCGTACACGCGATTGGTCGTGCGAGCATCGGGGGATCCGCAGGCGCTGGTGCCCGCTCTGCGGCAGGCGGTGCGCGAGATAGACAGCCAGATACCGTTCTCTGGGGTGCGCACGATGGATGATGTGGTGACGAGCGCCAACGAGCGCCGGAGGTTCTACACGCTGCTCGTCACCCTCTTCGCCGTTACGGCGCTGATCCTGGTAGTGGCCGGGACGTACGGGGTCATGTCGTACTACGTGTCCCAGCGAACCCACGAGGTCGGTGTGAGGGTTGCGCTCGGGGCCGACAGCGGCAAGGTGATGGGACTGTTCCTGCGGCAGGGACTGCGTCTGGTCCTTCTCGGGTTGGCCATTGGTCTCGTCGGATCAATACTCTCGGCAAGTCTGACATCGGGTCTGATCTACGGGATCAGCCCCCTCGATCCACTGTTCTTGACCGGCGGCGCGCTGTTCATGACCTTCGTGGCCCTTGCCGCGATCGCCGTCCCCGTGTCTCGGGCGGTCCGCGTCGACGCCAACCAGGCGCTGAGGGCGGAGTAGCCAGGCGTTCGCAGGGGTCGCCGCCGCTCACTCGGCACGCAGCGCGACGATGGGGTCGACCAGCATCGCGCGGCGTGCCGGGAAGAATGTCGCCACGATCCCGGCGACCAGCAGCGCCAAAGCGGCGGCGGCGAAGGTCAGCGGATCGAACGGGCTGACACCGTAGAGGAAGATTGCCAGGGTTCGGGTCACGCCGAGCGCGATGGCGACCCCTAGCACCACGCCGAGCAGGGCGAGCAGTGCGCCCTGGCGCATCACCATGGAGACCACGTCGCCGTACTGAGCGCCTAGCGCCATGCGGATGCCCATCTCCTGAGTCCGCTGCGAGACCGAGTAGGCCATCACGCCGTACACGCCGCCCAGCGCCAGCACCAGCGCGATCAGGGCCACCACGCCCATGATCTTGGCCATGATCGTGTCGCCGCCCAGGTTCTCGTCGATCAGCGCCTTGAGCGGCCGGAGGCTGTATGCCGGCAGGTTGGGATCGATAGCCAGGACTTCCTGGCGCACCGTCTCGACCAGCCGCTCGGGGGGCACGTCGGTCTCGATCACCCAGTCCAGGTAGCGGTTATTGCCCTGATAGGCGGAGAAGTAGACCATGGGCCCGACGCTCTGAACGTCGTTGCTGTAGTAGACGTCCGCGACGACGCCGACGATCTGCTTGGGCCCAGAGTAGACCACGAGCTCACGGCCGATTGGGTTCTCGCCGGGCCAGTGCCGCTCCACCATAGCTTCATTGACCACGACGACGCGGTTACCCGCCGGGCGGTCGCGATCCTCGATTACGCGTCCCTGAAGGACCGGTATGTCCAGCGCCTCGAAGTAGCCCGGCGAAACGGTCATGGTGTTCGTGATCTTTCGCTGCTGGTCGCTCTCTATGTCCTCGCCGGGGAGCCAGTAGTAGGTCCCGCTGCTCCCGTGCAGCGGCAGGATCGAAGTCGCGCCGACGCTTCTCACGCCGGGAAGCGAGGAGAGGCGCTCGCGCAGTCCGGTATGGAAGGCGATGGTAGATGCCGAGTCCGGGTACTCTTCCTCGGGCAACGCGAGCATGAAAGCCAGCACGTCGTTCTCGTCGAAGCCGCGCTCGGCCAGACGGATGTTGATGAAGCCGCGGACGAGGAGCGCCGAAGACACCAGTAGCACGAGGGCCAGCGACACCTCGACTACGACCAGCACCTTTCTGAGACGCGCGCCCTTGGCTGCCGTGCCGCCGCGACCACCCTCCTTCAGCGATTCCACCATGTTTGCTTTTGTGCTTTGTAACGCGGGGGCCAGGCCGACCAGGATGGCGCTCAGCATAGTGACCAGCGCGGTGAAGCCTAGGACGCGGGGGTTGAGGCCGATCTCGTCGATGCGTGGAAACCAGCCGGGCATCACCGACAGCAGCCCACGGATGCCGAAGACGGAGAGTCCCAGGCCGAGGATCGCCCCGGCCACCGACAGGGTCAACGCTTCGGCCAGGAATTGACGAACGATGCGGGCACGGTCAGCGCCCAGCGCGGTGCGCACGGCGACTTCGCGCTCGCGCCCGGCCGAGTGCGTCAGCAACAGGTTGGCGACGTTGGCGCAGGCGATGAGCAGGAGAAAGAGCACCGCCACCGTGGCGGTCAGGCTGCCCGTCCGAAAGCCCTCGTTGAACACGTCGCGGTGCAGCGTGATGAGCACCGCGCCTTTACCGGTGTTGGTGTCCGGGTACTCGGCGGCCAGCTGCCCGGCGATGCGCTCCGCCTCGACCTGTGCCTGCTCGGGCGTGGCGCCCGGTCTCAAACGCGCTCGGACGCCTATGTAGTGGCTGTTGCGGTGCTCTTCGCCGGTAATGTAGAAAGGCACCCAGATCTCGGTGCCCGGCCTGAGGAACCAGAACTTCGGCGGCATCACGCCGACGATCGTGTGCGGTTCGCTGTCCAACAGCACGACGCGGCCCAGCACTTCGGGGTCTCCGCCGAAGCGACGCTGCCAGAGCCCGTCGCTGATGATCGCCACGTGGTGTCGACCCTCGGTCTCCTCCTCCGCCGTGAACGCCCTGCCGCGCGCCGGCTGCACGCCCAGCATGCGGAAGAAGTTCGAGCTCACCTGGACGCCACTCAGTCGCTCCGGCCGATCGCCTTCCGACAGGTTGAAGCTCATGTAGCGCGTCGCCGCCACATCGAGGGTGCGGCTCCGCTCGCGCAGGTCAGCGAAGTCGGGCACCGAGAAGGAGGCCCGGGTCCAGCCGCGCTCCCGGTTCGTCGTGTAGACCGAGTACAGCTCGTCGGAGTCCGGGTAGGGCAGCGGCCGCAGCATGAAGACGTCGACGGCGCTGAAGATCGTCGTGTTGGCGGCGATACCAATGGCCAGCGAGAGCACGGCGATGGCGATGAGGGCGCCGCCGCGCCGCAGCGAGCGGATCGCGTACTTGATGTCCTGCCAGATCTCGTCCATGGCGTCACATCTCTGGTGGGAGGGTCGGCCCGCTATGCTACAACCGACACTACGAGGCGTCGGGCGCCGGGTTTCGCCGGCCGAAGATTGCCACCCGACGGCGGAACCTAGCATCTTGGGATCCGACGTACGTGATCGCCCCGTACTACAGACCGGCTTGGCCAGTGAGCGAGCGCAGCGCAGTTCCCGAGTACGAGATCTACTTTCGAGCTACCCGGTCGGGTGGCCCGGGCGGCCAACATGTAAATCGCCGCGCCACACGCGTCGAGGCGTGCTGGAACGTCCGGTTGAGCGCCGCCCTGACCGACGAGGAGAAGGAGCGGATCCTCGCGAGGCTGGCCTCGCGGATTGACAAGGACGGCGTTCTGCGAGTCGTCGCCGACGACGAGCGGAGCCAGCATCGCAACAAGGAACTGGCGAAGCAGCGGCTGCGGGATCTGGTCGCCCGCGCCCTGCGGGTGCCGAAGCGCCGGAAGAAGACGCGGCCCCCCAAGTCGGCCGTGGAAGAACGGCTCGAGACCAAGAGCCGCCGGGGACAGGCCAAGAAGTTGCGGAAGCCTCCCGGGCCCGAGGAGTGAGGCGCACCGGCCCAGCCTTTGCCGATCGGCTCACCCTGATCCTCGCCGTGGCGGGGACCTGCGGAGTGATGCCGTACTGCGTTCCGTTCGCTCTGGTTGCTGGGGACTTTCTGCCGGGATCGCGGTGAGCGAGTGACGGTTGGGTGAGCGGCTTTGCGCTGCCAACCTAACCGGCAAGAAAGAGAGGGGCACCGAATGTTGGTGCCCCTCTCTGTTCAGCTCCGATCTAGAGTGTACGAGTTAACGCTTGCCTCACCTATCGAGGCGATTACTCCTGCTCTATTTCGGCTCCTCGTATGAGCGCCACACCCAAATCACCGGCGGCACGAGGATGAAGCTTGCCACCACCAACGCAGTCAACATCAGCCCTTAACCCCTTTCCTCCAGCGCGTCCCTTCACGGCTCCGTTTGTACGTCTTCTTCAACTCGTGGGCCTTGGTCCGCTTGTGCGGAACCCGCCGCTTCGGCAGCTCCCGCTCGACCGGGATCTTCTCCCGCTTCCTCTTCGACCCCATTAACACCTACCGTCGATCCAGCGCTCGGCTCCCTCACAGGCTCTCCCGGGCCCGATCGTTCCGGCTGGGGATTGCGCAAGCTTCGCGCCACCGCTCAGGCGCGCCGGGACTGGGCTGACAGCCGTCATGGGGATTGAAAAGGGACTATTTGCCCGAATACGCTTCCAGTACTGTCCCGACACACATGGTCTCTGGTAGGGGCAGCGGCGTCGCCCAGCTTCCGGCCGCTGGCCGAGGCTAGGTGTTGCTAATGCGACGCAGGCGTGCAATTGTCAGCGGCGGCGAGTTCGTGTGTCATCCCTTTACGTTTGCCGATCCGCGGTTTGTATGGACAATGATGTAGCGGCGCGGCCCTCCACGACCCAGACGGGGAGAGTCTCGGTCGCCCGACGGCTGGTCGCCGTGTCTGCGGTGATTGGCCTGTTGTTCTGTCAGGCGTGCACGACCGTCATCATGCCGCCGGTCGTGCCGGACGAGCCGCGAACCGTGTTTCTCCTCGATCACGGCCGGCACGCGAGCCTCGCCCTGCCGGGGCGTGACGGCGGGGTCGTACGCTACTCGTACGGGGACTGGAGGTACTACGCCCAGGTCAACACTGGTCTCTCCGAGGCTTCCGCTGCGGTCCTGTGGCCGAGTCGGGCGGGGCTCGGGCGTCGCGAGCTGTCGGGGCCCCCCACTGCGGCGGCCGTCCGACGGCAGTTGCTGGTCTGGGTCGAGGGCATCTACGAGCTGGTCGTCGATTCCCAGGAGATCGAAGCTCTACGCGCCCGCTTGGATTCCATCTACGAAGCCAATCTCGAGACTCGGATCTACAATGCGGCGTACGATCTCGAGTTCGTGCATCACCCGAGCGCCTACTGGGTCTTTCACAACTCGAACCAGGTCATCGCCAGGTGGCTGAAGGAGCTCGATTGCCGGGTCGGCGGACCGGTGCTGCTCTCTAACTGGAAAGTCGATCTGCCACCGGACGGGAGCGATTCGCTGTTCGATATCATCATCGTGATTTCTAAGAAGACGGAGACACCGAGATGAGGGAGATTACCCGCAGAGGGTTCCTGGCCCTGACGAGTACGGCCCCGCTGGCACTCGCCGTTCCAGAGAAGCTGTGGGGCGTCTCGACTAGTGGGCCGGCGATCTCGAGCGAGCGTTACGACCCGTGGATCGAGATCAGCCTCGAGAACCTCGCCTGGAACCTGGCGCAGATTCGGAGGAGGGTGGGTAATCGGCCGGTGATGGCCGTCATAAAGGCGAACGCCTACGGGCACGGGCTCGTTGGGGTCGCCGGGTTTCTCGAGAGAGAGAACGTCCGGCATTTCGCCGTTGGCAAGGTCCAGGAAGCGGCGTTGCTACGAGAGAATGGGATAGGTGGCACGATCTTGAACTTCGGTCCCTTCTCGCGCGACGAGGCTGAACAGCTCGTCGAGCTCGACATATCTCAGTCCGTGTATAGCGACGCCGTTGATATGCTTGCCGAGGCCGGCCGTCGCCAGGGGCAGGGTGCGAAGGTCCACATCAAGGTGGACACCGGGTTGGGACGAGTCGGGGTTCCCTACCACGAAGCGCTGCCCTTCATCGAGAAGGTCGCTTCGCTGTCGGGGATCTCGATCGAGGGAATTTTCACGACTCTTACGGAAGAGCCGGAATTCGACCGGGTCCAACTCGAGCGGTTCATTCAGGTCTGCGATGCGGCGGAGGATGCGGGCATATCTGTTGGCTCGCGACACGCCGCCAGCAGTCTGGCGATCGCGACGTTGCCCGACTCGTTCCTCGATATGGTGAGGCCGGGGAACGCCATCTACGGTTTGGAACCGCTAGCCAACATGGATCTCAAGCCGGTCATGTCGCTGAAGACGAGGGTGGTATATGTGAAGCGACTACGCCCCGGAGACTCGGTCTCGTACCACAGGAGGTTCACGGCCGAGCGCGAAACGCTCGTAGCGACGCTGCCGCTCGGCTATTCCGACGGCTACCCTCCGCAGGGCGTTGACCAGGCTGAGGTCCTCATCCGTGGTCAGCGGTGGCCGCTCATCGCAGCGGTAACAGCAAACCACGCCACGGTAGACGTGACGGGCGCTGAAGAACCGCAGATAGGTGATGAGGTGGTGCTGTTCGGCAACCAGGACGGCGCGCGGTTGTCGATCGGCGAGGTTGCCGGGTGGGCCGGAAGTTCGGTGTACAGGGTGGCGATAGGGATGAATCCGTTGCTGCCGAGGATCCATCTGGAGTAGCAACGGCTGTGGCCTTGGCAGTCGAGTAGCCGATCGGACTCCAAGAAAGTTACCCGCCTAGGAAATAAATTCCCGGTCAGATTGTCCGCGCGCACGCTAAGTCGTGTTGCTGGGTCGCGTTCTGCGGCGGCACGGAAGTGGCAGCCGAACGCGAATACCGTTGCTCGCCGAATAGTGGTCCACGCCTGAACCGTGATCGTGGAGGTCATCATCATGCAGTCAGCCCGCCTACAGCTGCTAGCGGCCCTCGTGCTCCTATCGTCGCTCGCCGAAGTGAGCTTGGCCCAGACAGGCAACGGCGCGCCTAACGGCCCTCACTACAACCTCAACATCATCGGGGTCCCGAAGACGAAGACGGCAGAGATGACGGGTAACAGCGGTCATCGCATCTTCGTCAGCCTGGGGAAGCCGAAACCCGAGCCCGCCGTGCGCACCAGGATAAGCCTATCGCAGAGCACGGATGGTACCTTCCAGGTACTCGACGCCAACGGAACCGATGGCGGCGCGATCTTCCAGTTGCCTGCACCGGGGACGTACTCGGTCTGGGTTCGTGGCCTCGGGAAGCCGCACGGTGAGACCGAGATGACCACGTGCGCCGATGATATCGCCGGTGAGCTTGTCGAGGGTGAGATTTGCTCCACCCAATCGGTTGTGGAGATACGTGAGAGGGGTCGGCGGCGCTTCAGAGATGTCACGGAGGAGCTGACGACCATCGAGCTCGACCCGGAGAGCGATGCTGCCCAGGCGTGTGGCGACACGCGCGTGAGCCTGTTTGCTGAATGCCTGCAGGGCTACTTCTGGGCTTACGACAACAACGGCCTGCGTCTGCTGCAGGTACGCTTCTATTACCAGCAGCAATAGGCAGCGAGTGAGAAGTCGTTGACAGCGGTTGGGCCGCGGACTAGCGTGGGAAGGCCATAGGCACACGCCACGGCAAGTCCTCGTTCCCGCCGGGAGTCCCGTTTCACGCCCAGAGGAGGGAATCCCATGTTCCAGTCGATCTCACGCCGAACTCTTATCCCTATAGCCGTGGTGGCCTTGGCCGCTGGCGCGACTTGGCTCGGGTGCAGCCGGGATGCCGCCGACATAATGGCGCCGCCGGACGCGCTGCTGGGCCAGCAGCAGGCGATCCAGACGGCGATCGCCATCCAGGACCGCCACACCCCGAGACTCATGGAGATCCCCGGCGTGCTGGGGACGGGGACAGCGCTGGGCGCCGACGGCCGGCCCGTGGTCCGGATCTTCACCGAGCGGGCGGGCGTCGAGGATCTCCCGGCCCGGCTGGAAGGTCTGCCGGTCGAGGTGAAGGTGACCGGGCTCGTGATGGCGCTGGCCGACCCGACGGCGCGTTTCCCACGGCCGGTGCCGACCGGGGTGTCCACAGGCCATCCCAACATTACGGCGGGCACCATCGGAGCGCGCGTGCGGGACGCGGTGGGCAACGTCTACGCCCTCAGCAACAACCACGTCTACGCCGATCAGAACCGGGCGGATTTCGACGACCCGGTACTGCAGCCGGGCCCCTACGACGGCGGTCAGTATCCGGCCGACCAGATCGGTGTGCTGGAGGACTTCTACTGGATAGACTTCTCGTTCAGCGGCTACAATACGATGGACGCCGCCATCGCGGGCTCCTCGGAAGCCGAGCTGGGGAATGCGACGCCGGTCGACGGCTACGGTACGCCCGGCTCGACGATCTACGGCGACGCGGACGCCGACGGCTACTTCGATAGCACGGGCGACCTGCTGGGCCTGGCGGTGCAGAAGTATGGCAGGACGACAAGGCTCACGCAGGGCACCGTCACCGAGGTGAACGTCTTCATCGAGGTCTGCTACGAGTCGATTTTCGGCTTCTGCATCAAGTCGGCCTACATGTACGATCAGATAGGGATCGGCCCCGGCGATTTCAGCGGCGGCGGCGACTCCGGCTCGCTCATAGTCACCTACGATGCGCAGAAGAGCCCGGTGGGGCTGCTCTTCGCCGGCGGCAGCCAGCGGACCTTCGCCAACCGAATCGACCTGGTGCTGAAGCGGTTCGGGGTGACGGTCGACGGGACGGCCGCGACGCCGATCATCGACGTGGCGGTGACGAGCGTGGATGCTCCGAGCCCGGTGGCGCAGGGTGACGAGGTGGACGTGAACGTCGCTGTGCGTAACGTGGGCAGCGAGGCGGTGGGCGCGTTCGACGTGACGCTGCGGGACATAACCGACAGCCGGGAGATCGGCAGGCAGACCGTGGCTGGGCTGGCGGCCGGCGATGCGGCTACGCTGACCTACACGTGGAGTACAGCAGAGGCGAGCCTGGATCCTCACCTGCTGGAGGCGAGCCACGCACTCGAATCTGACGAGAACTCGGCCAACGACACGGCGACGACCACCGTCACGGTCACTGAACCTACAGTCGCTCCGACCGTAACGAGCTGCGCCCCGGACAACGGTGATCGGAAGCAGAAGCTCAGCGTGACGATAAGCGGCGCCAACTTCGAGAATGGTGCCAGCGTGAGCTTCGGGTCGGGGATCGCGGTCCGCGGTGTTAGGTACGTCGGCCCAGACGAGCTGGTTGCCAGCATACGGATCGGGCCGCGTGCGGCGCGCAGTCCACGCGACGTGACCGTCACCAACCCCGACGGTCAGACTGGGACGGGCACGGACTGCTTCACAGTGAACTGAGCGGTTAGATAGCCGCGCCGATCGCTGATCGACAGGCGAGGGGGAGAGCAGGGTGCTCCCCCTCGCGCTTTGCCACGCGGGATTGCTCGCCGGGCGCCGGCATGGATCTTTAAGTTGCGGCTTAGGAGTATGAGCGAGGTTCGCGTGCAGAGACATCGGTCCGGGCAGCGAGAGACGCTGAGCGCCGTTCTGCTCGTTGGTGTCCTTTGCATCGGCGCCGGTTGCGCAGGCCAGGAGGATCGATCGGAGGGGCGCCGGTCGCAGGAGGCGGCTATGGAGACGAAGAGCATCGAGGAAGTCCTGCGCCATGAGACGCCGCGGCTGATGGAAGTGCGGGGCGTGGTCGGCACCGGCCTGGGCGAGTGCGACGGCGCGCCGTGTATCGTGGTGTTCGTCACGCGAAGCTCGGCGAGACTCTTGGAGGAGCTACCCGACACACTCGACGGCCATCCGGTGGACGTCAGGGTATCCGGTCAGGTGCGTACCCGACGCGAGCCGCCGGAGTGAGATAGAAACATGCTCGGCGCCGGACCTGCCTAGCGGTGGAGCGGCGCACCGCCGACCCCCGCCTTTACCTCCCAAACTCGCCCCGTGCGCGTCGATGTGGCGTAGATGGCGTGATGATCGAACGCGCCTTGCCCGAACGCGAGGCTGGCGACACCCGGCATGTTCTCGGCGATGAGCACCGTCTCCCGGGTCGCCGGATCTATGCGCCAAATGATCCCCTGGCCGTTGGCCGCGACGTAGATCCGACCCAGTTCATCGATCGCCAGGCCGTCGTTGGCCGCCCGCTCGCCCAACCGGGCGATGACCTCCGGTGCTCCCGCCGGTTGACCGTCCTGCAGCGGCAGGGCCCAGACGCGGTCGTCGATGACCAGCGGGCGCAGGCTGACGAAGATCTGTGCGACGTACAGCGTCGAGCCGTCGGCCGAGAGTGCCAGGCCGTTGGGGTGACCGATGGCGTCTGTGAATAGAGCGATCCTTCTTTCGGTATCGACCAGGAAGATCTCGTCCGTGGCATCGTCGGACACGAAGAAGGAGCCGTCGGGGCGCACCAGCACGAAGTTCGGATCGCCGATTCCACCATCCACGACCCGCGTCTTCTCCCCCTCCGGAGTGATCCGCCAGACGATGCCGTCGTCGTTCGGGCCGTGATTGAATCTGTTGGTCGGCCCGAAGTCGGCCATCAGGATGTCGCGATCCCCAATCGGCGCGAGGCCGAGATTCGAATAGAGCTCGGCGATCTTCGCTACCTCACCATCCGTACTCACGCGCCAGAGCGCCCGATCGCCGGCCACATACAGGTCGCCCTCGCCGTTGAAGGCGATGCCCTCGCAGCGCGAGAACTCGCCCTCCACCAGCACGGTGGGTGCGACAGGGAAGTGGATCTGATCTTCCGGTGCGCGTTCCTGTGTCGCCAGGGTCCCTATCGGTGACAGCAGACCGCCAAGCGTGAGTGATGCGGCGAGGCCGGTTCGGCCGAGTCGCTCCCCGAGGTACTTCATCTGTGTGCTCATTGCACCCCGCATGACCGTAGCATCCACCTGCCGCCTCGCCATACGATCGCGGTGGGGAGGTGGTTTCAGTAGACCGTGGCCGATGTGGGTGACGATGCCGCAACCGGGCGCCGCCGCAACTTCCGGGTGTTCGGTTTCGGTGCGCCGCTGTCCGGAACCGGAACGTCTTGCCGGTAGTCCCGAGTACCTCTTCGCAGGGCATCCTCGCACATCCGCTTGCCGCTCGATCCTGTAAGTGAAGCCGTGTCTTGCAGTTGGCCCACGGGCCGGTGCCTGGGACCCCGGTCTGGCCCCGTGTGGATCCGCCTGGCCCGTGATCTGCTCAGGTGATCCTCGGAGGGCAGTCAAGGAGGTGTCCCGATGAGAGGCGTCTGGCAGGATCTACGCTACGGTTTCCGCCAGCTCCGGAAGAACCCCGGCTTCACTCTGGTGGCCGTGATCTCATTGGCGCTGGGGATCGGGGCCAACACGGCCATCTTCAGCGTGGTGAACGGGGTGCTGCTGCGGCCGCTTCCCTATGGTGAGCCGGAGCGGGTCGTCCACATCCTGAGTTTGCAGCAGGGACAGCTGGTTCCCCGGCACAGCAATCTCGCCTACCCCGAGATCGAGGACATGGGGAACGAGAGCGAGAGCTTCTCCCAGATCTCCGCCTTCCGATCCTGGACACCCATCCTTTACGGGACCGGCGAGCCCACCCGGGTTAACGGCAGTTCCGTCTCGGCTGGCTTTTTCCAGATCTTAGGTACGCAGCCGGCGCTGGGTCGCTTCTTCCTCCCGGAGGAGGAGGAGCTGGGTCACGAGCCGGTGGTGGTCCTGAGCTACGGCTTCTGGCAGAGCAGTTTCGGTGGTGATCCCGGCGTTGTCGGGCGAACCCTCGACATGGATGGCGTCCGCTACACCGTTGTCGGGGTGGCTCCGGCGGAGTTCGAGGACCCGTTCCACAATCCTGTCCTCTGGCGATCGCGGCCCCCGTATTGGGATGCGACGCGGCTCGCCCGGTTCAATCACAGCTGGAGGGCCATCGGGAAGCTGGCGGAGGGGGTCACGGTGGCGCAGGGCCAGGCAGACCTGGATCGGATCTGGCTGCACATGGTGGAGGAGTTCCCCCAGATCCACGGTGGGGAGGCCGTTCGGCTGATGGGGGCGAAGGAATGGGCGGTTGGCGGTGTCCGGTCGGCGGTGCTCATCCTGCTGGGGGCCGTAGGTCTGGTCCTGCTCATCGCCTGCGCTAACGTGGCGAATCTGTACCTGACGCGGACTGCGGTTCGTGGCCGCGAGGTGGCGCTGCGGGCCGCTCTGGGGGCCGGGAATGGCCGCCTCATCCGGCAGCTGCTAACCGAGGTCT
Organism: Gemmatimonadota bacterium; assembly: GCA_020344215.1. GTDB lineage: Bacteria > Gemmatimonadota > Gemmatimonadetes > Palauibacterales > KS3-K002. The sequence goes on along the minus strand of CP070815.1, from coordinate 4,655,119 downwards.
GTCTTCTCTTCGTCCTGGGCGGGGCGGCGGGACTCGCTCTGGCCTGGGTGGGGATGGATGCCGTGCTGGCTCTGGGAGGGGCCAACCTGCCGCGGATCTCGGGGGTTCGAATCGACTGGACGGTTCTGGGATTCGGCATGGGGATCTCGCTGCTCACCGGGATCATCTTCGGGCTGACCGCCGCCTACCAGGCCGTCCGCTCGGATCTCTCGGCCGCTCTTCAAGTCGGGGGTCGGAGCAGCACCGGTGACAGGGGGAGCCAGCGGCTGCGCAGTGGTCTGGTGGTGGCGGAGATCGCCCTGTCCCTGGTCCTGCTGGCCGGCGCGGGGCTGCTCCTGAAGAGCTTCTGGAAAGTACACCAGGTCGATCCCGGCTTTCGGTCGGAGAACGTCCTCACCCTGAACCTCGCTCCCCGGGCGGGCGAATACTCGGAGCGCGCCGAGATCACGCGCCTCTACGAGGATCTCCTCGACAGGGTGGGCTCGCTTCCCGGGGTCCGCGCCGCCGGAGCCGTCAACATCCTCCCCATGACCGCAGGGCAGAACTGCGAGTTCGTCTGGCCGGATGACCGTCCCCTCCCCACACGGGGCGATTTCGCGGATTACGATGGCCCGACGTGCGCGGAGGTCCGGGTAGTGAGTCCGGACTACTTCCGGGCCATGGGGGTGAGCGTGGTCCGGGGCCGCGGCTTCACTCCTCAGGACGACGAGGCCGGCCCCCCGGTGGCGATTGTGAACGAAGCCGCGGCGGGGCTGAGTTTGCCGGGTGAGGAGTCGGTGTGGTTCGGGGTGGGGAAGCGCGCCACCCTCTATGAGACGCGGGGCTGGCTGGCCAACGTGTCCCGCGAACTGGTGGGGGTCGTGAACGACGTTCGGCAGATCGGCCTCGCCGCGGCGCCCGTCCCGGCGATCTACGTCCCCCATGCACAGGAGCTGGATCCGGAGCGCAGGAGGAGCATGTACCTAGCCCTGCGGACCGAGAGGGACCCGGCGGACGTGGCCGAGTCTGTCCGGGCCGCCGTCTGGCAGGTAGACGAGAACCTCTCAATCAGCGCGGTCGGCCCTATGGAAGCCGTGGTTTCTAGCACGGTGGCCGGGCCCCGCTTCCGGACGGTCCTGCTAGTCATCTTCGGAGGCGTGGCGCTGCTGCTCTCCGCGGTGGGGGTGGCCGGGGTCGTGGGCTACACCGTCTCGCAGCGTGTCCCGGAGATCGGTCTGCGCATGGCCCTCGGTGCCCAGGACAAGGACATCTACGCTCTGGTCATGGGTCAAGGCGCCAGGCTGATCGCCTTGGGTCTGCTCGTGGGTCTCATCGGTGGCCTCGCGACCACCAGGGTTCTGTCGGGGCTGCTCTACGAGCTATCGGCCACCGACCCGGTCACTCTCTTGGCGGCGTGTCTCCTCATGGTCCTGATCGCTCTCGTGGCTATCTGGATTCCGGCCCGCAGAGCGCTGCGCGTGGATCCCGTGACGGCTCTCAACGCGGAGTAGACGGCGAGCGGACGACTGCTCGTCCCTGCGGCGCAGTTGGAGTCCGGCTTGAGTGCGGGCGTTAGGCCCGTCCGCCGGTTACGCCGCTGTCCTGGTGAGCGGCTCGATTCCGGCGAGTCTCTTGAAGCCCTTGACGCCCTGCATGACGCTCTCGACCAGCGCGTCTGGGTCGGTGACACGGATGCCGGCGAGGATATCGGCTCCGTGGCGGATAAGCACATCGTTCATCGGTGTGCTCGGGCCGAGAACGACGGCCCATGCCCGCGAGCTGAGTTCCAGGAGGCGCGGCAGCGTCTTGTTGATCAGTGCGCTGGCCGTGATCACCACCAGGTCCGATTCGGGTATCACTTCCTCGCAGGCATAGGGAGGCAGTTCGCTCGCTTGCGGCTCCATCTCCAGGAAGAACGCGCGGGCCGCGGCCCGGCCGATCCGTTCGTTGTCCGGAAACCTCCCGATGATCGTGACCGTCTTTCCCTGCACGCTTTGGAGGACGACGTCAAACACGTTGCCCGGATCGCCGGCGGGCTCGATGAGTGAGTTCAGGGCCGCGACGCCGAGGCTCGCTTCCAGCGGCTTCCAACTGCGGAGGCGTTCGGCGAGCTCGAGCGCGCCTCTGCCTGCCAGGCTGCCTGAGTGCTCGATCTCAACCTTGGTGTTGGTCTTACACGTGTGAGCCACGCCCACATATCTACTCTCGACGACCGTCCAGTGCAGGCCCACGCATACCCGCTTCACAGGGCAATCCACAGCGGCTACGCTCGCCAGGAGGTCTTCGACCAGCTTCACCGATCCTCCTTGTGAGGATTCGAGTTGGGTGGTGTGGGCGCGGGGACCGTGCCGGGTCTGCACCGACGGTTCTCGATGAGCGGCCTAGTCGCCTATTGTGGCAGATACTCTCGACGCCTTCAGGCGCCGGCGACGCCACCAGCGCCTGTCGCGGAGATCGCGCCAAATTGGACTCAGCTTCCAGATGACGTAGCTAGAAAGCCCCGCAGCTGAAAGCGCGCAAAGGCGAGTGATGCAGGTAGTGAGCGCCTGGTAGTCGGTGTGACCGCACATTTCACTCTTTCTCCCGACGAGCGAGTGCCACCGATAAGGGGTTTGACACAGCGTCAGCAATATACCCCCATACGGCCCCCGATCCAATTGCCAGACCCAGCAGGAGCGGCACGTCGGCCCAGCGCACCCGGTCTGCCGTGTATGGGAAGATGATGATCCAGTAGGAGGCGAGGAGAACGGCGTTGGCCAGCGCACCGCTGAGGATGCTGCGCCAGGGCCTCTCCACGGCGCCGGCTGTCAATTCCGATGCTTCCACCACGAGGCCGGCCAGTCCGACGGCCGCAATCAGGAGCGGGCTGCCGAATGCCCCCTTCGGGTTCGTAGGGATTCTGAAAAGCCAGACAAGGACAACGCAGGTGAGCCCGAAGGCCAAGCAGCCGATCAGGGCACCGACGCTGCCGCGGCTGACCAGAATCGAGATGAGCGCAACGAGTATCACAAGGGGCCCGAGCACCAAGGCAATCCCGGCACCTGGGCCGGGCAGCCTCAGCACGTCGTGCATCAGCGTGCTGATCGAGCCTATCGGGAAGACGAACAGGAAAAGGAGCGCTCCGCCGCATCCGATTGCCGCACAGACCGCTGCGTGGCACCTGGTTACCGTCTTGATATCCACGTGAGACTCCCGACTCCAGGCGAGGCCCTCGAAGTTGGCCGCCCTGAGATCTGCGAGCGGCGGTCGGCGCTTCTTGCCGACCTCGGATCGCGCTCGAAGGTTACCGCTCGCCAGATACCGTGTCCAGGCGTCCTTTGACCTAGCATGTCTCTGAATGCGATCGTCGCCGGGCTTGTTGTCGTCCCGGCCTCAGCGATAGGCGGCGAGGCTCTGGGCTTGCTCTACGTCCACCTTCGCCTGCGCGGAGCGGTGAAGTCGCTTCGTCGTCACCGCGCATACGTGGCAACCACCGCCTCGCGTCGTACCCCGGTCCTTTATTAGGCCGCGACACCGTACCCCACCGACTTCCTCCTCTTTCTCGGCTAGAGCTTGGGCGAGGCGGCGGAAGCGGGTGACGGTATTGCGTTGCCCGGAATGTCTGTCCAGACTGAGGACCGATGAGCCAGGAGACGGAGATCCGTTCGCTGCCGTGGCGGTACCGACTCGACGTCCTGTCAGAAGCCGAGCTCGAGGAGGTGCACGCGCGCACCACGGAGGTGCTCCAGCGGATCGGCGTCGAGGTGGGCTCGCAGTCGATCCTCGGGCAGCTGGCCGAGCGCGGTGCCGAGGTGGACCTGGAGGAGCGACGGGCACGGTTCGCCCCGGAGATGGTCGAGGCCGCGCTCTCCCGGGCCCCGCGACGCATCACGCTCGCGGCGCGGCGGCCGGGTTGCGACCTGGAGCTCGACGGCGAGCGTGGGTTTCTGGGGCTCGACGGCTGTGGCGCCGAGTTCATCGATCCCGAGACGGGAGCAAGCCGTCCGTCCACGAAGGCCGACGTCGCCACGATCACGCGCCTGGCCGACGCCCTCCCGGAGATCGCGTTCGTCTGGCAGCCGGTGGCGGCCCGGGACGTCGCGCCGGCGGTGCAGTCGCTGCACGAGCTGCATGCCCAGCTGGCCAATACCGGTAAGCATATCCAGATGATGACCGCGACTACCGCCAGCGCCGCGCGCGGCGTGGTGGAGATCGCCCGTCTCGCGGCCGGCGGCGCCTCGGCTCTTCGGGAGCGGCCAATCGTCTCGAACTTCCAATGCAGCACCAGCCCGCTCGTCTACGACGGCGGTGCCGTCGAGGCCGCCGCTATCTTCGCCGAGGCTGGGATGCCGTGCGGCTTCGTCGTGATGCCCATCGCCTGCGCGACGGGTCCCGCTACCTGGGGCGGCACCCTGGTGCAGTCGAACGCCGAAGTCCTCGCCGGCATCGTCATCCTGGAAACCCTGGTGCCCGGCGCCCCTACCTTCTACGGGTCGTGCGCCACCGTTATGGACCTGCGCTCGGGCGCGGCGGCGTGCGGCGGCCCGGAGGATCTGCTTCTGCAGATGGCCTCTGCACAGCTGGCGCGTCACTACGGCCTCCCCTCGAGCATCGGCACCTTCGCTACCGGGGCGAAGTCACCCGACTGGCAGGCGGGTCTGGAGAACGGGCTCTCCGGTCTGGCCAGCGCGCTGGCCGGTGCCGACATGCTGTGCGGCGCCGGCCTGCTGTACGGCGCCCGGGTCTGCTCGCTGGAGCAGGTCGTCCTCGACGCCGAGATCTTCTCGCTGCTGGGCCATCTTGTCGGCGAGCCCGTCGACGCCGGCGCCGGTCTACTGGACGTGCTGGGTGCGGTGGGGCCGGGCGGCGAATTCCTGAGCCAGCGGCACACACTGGACACCATGCGGCGGCTCTGGCTACCCCGCGTCTTCAACCGCAGCGAATGGTCGGAATGGGAAGCGGCGGGCGCGCCCGGTCCCCGTGAGGCGGCCGGCGGGCGGCTGCGCGAGATCCTCGACGGGCATCGGCCTGAGGCACTGGAGCCCGGCTTGGACGAGGAGATCCGTGCCGTCCTCGGTCGCTACGAGCAGGAAGGAGGAGGCGGCGGCGATGGATGAGCGGCTGGCAACGCTGCAGCAGGCGATCCTGGCGCAGGATAAGGAAGGTGCGCTGGAGGCGACGCGGACCTTGCTCGATTCGCAGATCAGCCCGCGCGTCATCTTGGAGTCGGGCCTTGCCGCGGCGATGCTCGAGCTGGGGCGGAGGTGGAAGTGCGGCGAGGCGTTCCTGCCCGAGGTCGTGGTCTCGGCCGACATATTCGCGCGCTGCAGCGAGCTCGTCGAGCCCGCCCTGCTGGAGAACCCGGAGGAGGCGCGACCCTCACACCGGCTTGTCCTCGCCACGGTCAAGGGAGACCTGCACGACCTCGGCAAGAACATCGTCGGCGCGATGGCCAAGACCGTGGGCTTCGAGGTGAAGGACCTGGGTAAGAACGTGCCGGCCGACGAGATTGTTGCCGCCGCCCGCGAGCATAGCCCGTGCATCGTCGGCCTTAGCGCGCTGCTGACGACTACGATGCCGCAGCAGCGGGTCGCCGTCGAAGCCATCGATGACGCCGGTCTCCGCCCGGGCGTCAAGGTGATCGTCGGCGGCGCGCCGGTCACGCAGAGTTGGGCTGACCAGATCGGCGCCGACGGGTACGCGCCCGATGCGGCTAGTGCGGCCGAGCTCGCCAGGTCGCTGGTGGCGTGATAACGACACCGCGGCCCGCGCCGCTGGCGCTCGTGGTCTGTGGCGCACTGGCGGCTGAGGTGCGTCGCATACTCGCCCAGCGAGGCTGGCAGGCCGACCTGTACGGAGTCCCGGCGACCTACCACATGCGGCCGCCGAGCATCGTCGCCGCGGTCGATGAGCATCTCGAGCGGATCCGCGATCATTATAGAAAGGTGATAGTGGTCTACGGCGATTGCGGCACCGCCGGCCACCTCGACCGGGTGCTGGAACGCCATCGGGCGGAGCGGCTAGCCGGCGAGCACTGCTACGAGGTCTTCTGTGGCCCCCGCTTCTCAGCTCTCACCAAGCGGCGCCCGACGACGTACTTCCTCACCGACTTCCTGGTTCGGAACTGGGAGGAAGTCGTGGTGCGCGAGATGGGGCTCGGCCGCGCCCCGTCGCTCAAGGGGAAGCTCTTCGCCGGCTTCACCTCGGTGACTTTCCTGCGTCAGGACCCTGATACGGACCTCATGCGGAAGGCCGAGGGCATCGCGGCTTATCTCGGCCTGCCCCTCGAGGTCGAGGACGTCGGCACGAGCGAGCTCGAGTCGCAGCTCGAGCGCTTGTTGAGCGACGTTGAGTGACGAAGCTCGGTGTGAGAAGCGGGGCACGAGCGCTAGTTCATCCGACGCCGCAGTTCCTCGAACCAATTGAGGACGACGACCAGGCTCGATGATCCCTCGGCACTGGTCATCATAACGAACCGGTCGCCGTCGGGGTGGATATCGTAGGAGGCAGCGGTCATCAACGACCGAAACGGCCGTTCGAACAAGATCTCTCGGGTCCCGATGCTGAGCACCGGCTCCGTTTCTACGACGGCGACCGAGATGAGTTTCGCACCGCTGCGGTAGAAGATCTCCCGTCCGTCGGGCGACCAGACCGGTTCTCGGCCACCGCCGGAAGAGATCATCCGGCGCCCACCCCCCTCGGGAAAGGGGACAACGTAGACCTCATCCTCGCCCGACTCATCCGACACATAGGCAAGCCAGCGCTCATTCGGTGAGAGGGCGATCGCTCGCTCATCAAAGGGTGTTCGGACGAGGGGTCGCGCGTCGTGCTCATCGTCCAGGGGAACTGCGAGTATGTCTCGGCCGGTCTCCTCACCTACCTCCCTGTAGGCCAGCCAGCGCCCGTCGCGTGAAATGAGACCCTCCCACTGGTTGCCTTCGAGCGAGAGTAGCGGCTGCGCCTCTCCGCTGCGGTCCGCCGATATCCAAAGCAGGTCGCGCCCCTGGGTTCCGGTCCGCACCGAGGAGAACGTCACGCGTGTCCCGTCCGCTGACCACTCTGGGTAGTAGTTCACCCCCTCGTGGGTCAGCCGCGAGAACGTTCGGGAACTCAAGTCCAGGATCCAGACGTCTTGTGTACCGGCCCTCTGAGTCGTCAGGGCGATTCGCCGGCCGTCTGGCGAGAAACGCGGGGTCAGCGGCACAAAGAGTTCTTCGTCAAGGAGCTGCTCCACCCCCTGGCGGTCCACCAGCACGAGATTGCCGTGCGTGGGAGTGCCGGAGATGTAGACCAAAGTTCCGTTCTCGGAGACCGAAAACTCAGCGGCACCGCTCACGAGCTTGACCGTCAGGTCATCGAGGATCGAGACGGGCGGTCCCGTGACCTGGAGTCTTGACAGGTCGAACGGCACCGCTAGGAGATCGCCGCCCGCGGTGCTGTAGAGCAGGTGCCCGGATTTCGCGTAGCGGGCGTGGGTCGCACCCTCTAGCACTGGCTCGAGCTCGCCCGTCTCGAGCGAGAGCGCGGCTATGCTTGGGGGGTGAGCCTCCCTGGAGATTGTGACGAGGACG
>CP070815.1:4639216-4647490 GCA_020344215.1 Gemmatimonadota bacterium | reverse complement strand
TTGATGTTCGTCGGGGTCGGGTTGATCGTCTGGGCCGTGGCGAGCGAAATGAAGTTCCCGTGGAACCTATGGTTGAGAAACCTCGTGTTGTCGCCCAGGTAGGAGGTGAAAACGATCGGGACCGTGGTCGTCAGGCCATTGACGGTTCCGCTGAATGTGACGTCAGATCCTGCGGTGTACGCAACGTCACCATCGAATGAGCCATCCGTTGCGGTGAAGTTTGCAATGTTGGCAACGTCAATCGCTGTCGTTCCGGTGAATGTACACGTCCCTGGAATACAGTCGATCTCGTAATCGGTGCCGCCACCGCTCGCGGCCATGTCGACGATGAAGTGCTGCGTTCCGCTGAAGCCGGAATATGCGAGGAGGCCGCTAGCCGATGTGTCCCAGCCGAACGTCGTCGGAAGCACGCCGTTGTTGGCGTAGGTGGTGGTCAGATCGACGCTACCCGTGTCGTCGCCCATCTCGATGCTGTCGTAGATGTGGAGATCGGTCGAGATGATGAAGGCGTCGAGCGTATCGTCCCAGGTGATCGTGCTGTCCGTCGACGCCCTGTCGACGGTGAGCGCGGTGATTGTGGAATCCGTCCCGTCGCTGACCTGGAGCCCGTCGTCGGCCTCGACTGTGCCGAAGACACGGAGGATCTTCCTGGTCGACAGTCCGGAGTTATTGTCGTCGAGCCGAAGGGCAGTGGTCGATACCGGGGCGAGGGATATGTCGAACGTGCCGTCAGCATCCTGATCCCAGCGCAGCGCACCAGACACAGGAATGCGGAAGCGGTAGTTGCTGCCGTCAGTGTCAAGCCGCGACTGTACCACGATGTCGGATGTCGTATCACCCACGCGGGACAGTGCGCCGTTAGCCGCTGCCGCTGTCAGGTAGTCGTTGGCCGTCGAGCCGAACGTCGCAATCCCATCGTGCTGCGTCGTGCTGTCGAACGTGACGCCATACGCGAAGGTCGCTGCTCCACTGTTCTCGATCTCGAGCGCCTGGTCGGCACCCGTGAAGACTCGCAAAAAGTTCGAACCGCCGTTGTCGGAGTCAAAGGTGAACTTGAGGTTGCCGGTCGTCGACGTTTCGATATTGCCGGAGTTCAAGGTCGTATTGTGGTCGGACGATAGCCAGTTAACGGACGCCGTCGATTCGTTCAGAGTCAGGTCGCCGCCATCGACAACGAGATCGTTTTGAACGTAAAGGTCGTCGCTGAGCTCGAAGCGGGTAGAGGCATTCGCCCACGATAGTGACTCGTTCCCGGCGTTAAGCTGGAACGTAACTTTTCGATCAGCGTCGTCGGCGGGATCGCCAATCATAATCCGGTCCATCACGAATTGATAGTACCCGGAATCCGCGTCGAACTCGTATACCGTAGAGTCGACGCCGCTTGTCGTACTGTCGAGGAGCTCGTTACTGCAGTTCGAGAACCGAAGCCCCCCGATCTCCGCCTGGGCCAGGGTCGCCCCGGATTCCCACTCGACGGCGTACGCCTCGACCGGCCCCGACCGCGAGCAGGCGTAGCTCGCCCCGTTATTGAATAGGACGTTTGACACGTTGAGGCCGACGACGTTGTTGCTAACAGTGATACCGCGGCTGCTAGAGTCGAAGGCAAAATGGGCGATGTCGACGTTTCGGATCTCCGTCCCGTCCGCACCGATTAACTCGATGGCTGTATCACCGTAACCTTCAATCTGGACGCCGTCGATCGTGTTGCGGACTGCCTGGGGATTGAGCTCAAAGCCTACGGTTCCATTCTGTGGGATTCCGCTGCCGTTTACGACGCACTTCGTTCCGTAGAAGTTCCAGTTATTGATCTCGGCGCCCGATACGACTCCCTCGCCGATTCGTATGCAGATCGTCGCCCGGCCGATGCTCCCGCCATAGAACGAAACATTCCCGGTCGCCTCCGGTGCCGTGTTGCCGATGTCCACGCCCACCGCATACCACCCGCCGTCATTCGATCCGCCGACAAATAAATCGCGTACCGTGCCGTTGTCAACGTCCGTAATCTGAAGCGCCGTGCCGCTGCTCGTGATGTCAGTAGTGAAGTCCGCGTTGATCGCGACGTTGTCAATCGTGAAGCGGGACGCCTCCTCGATCAGAAACGCCGTACCGCCTGAGGCAAGGGCAGTGTTGTATTGCTTGAATTGTATGTCTTCGATCCCAAAAGACACGAAGTTCTTATACGTCTCGCCGCCCGTGTCGACTGTGATCGTCCTGTTAGAAGAATCGCTGCCATCGTAATCATTGCAGAGGATAGTCTGATCAACACCATCGCCCGTGATATAGACCGGCGTGGTTATATTCAGCGATCCTTTGTAATAACCTGCCGCAAAGTGGAGCCGTCGGACAGCCGAGGTGTAGGCCGATTCCCACCCCGTCCAGGCCGTCGCGCAAGCCTCGCCATCGCCCGCGGTGGCGTACATGTGCGGATATTTGACCTTCTGGAGATACTTTGCGTCGAGGCTCGACCACTTACTATCGCCGTAACTCTGACCGAGTAATATCGTGGCGACGAGAGCGACGGCGAAAAGAATGAAAACGACATATTTCGTCATGGGATACTCGAAGGGCCTTGAGCAATCGGGCCAACCCACGTAGGTGTCCCGCCTGAATCGTTCAGAAGAACGTAGAGTTTTCCGGGGTTCCCGGAATTGTCCTCCCAGTACTTGTACGTGCCGTCTGTCGTCGGCGCGCTACCCTGGGCGATCGTGTCCGAAGTCGTCGAGCCATCCAGGATGTTCACGATGGCGTTGCGCGCCCATTCCTGCCCGCCGTCGTCCTTGTTCGCCAGGACGATCCGAATGGCGTTGACCAGCTGGCGTGCTGCGTTCTTGGTGATCGCCATCTGTTCACACTGTGCCGAGATCGGCCATGTCCGCCGGGTCTGGCGACGTGTCGACCGTCCTGTCGATCGACCACCTTAGGGATTCCGGGGATGTCACGACGAATTCAAACGTGTAGTAGGTAGTTGCGGGCGTTATCACGTCGTTCGGAACGACCGCGAGGGTAATCGAGCCGTCAGCGCCGATGGTTCCGTTGTAGCTGCCTGCTATCGGACTGTCGACGCCGGAGTTATCCGTCGCATACCCCGGCGCCGAGAGTGTCGCGCGGATGTAGCCACCGGTTGCGGCGGCGCCACTCGGCAGGTGAACCGTTCCTTGTATCGTGGTCGTAGCTATTGCCATTTACCACCTCGCAACGGACGTGCTGCCGTCCGGGTCGAGATACGGGATCTCGTCGATCAGGTCGACGCATCGCAACGTCAAGTCGAACGATGCGCCCACCGTGGTCTTCCCTCGGATCGCGTTCGGTCCGGTATGGTTGTCGAGCACCACGCGGCGATAGGTCTGCTCGTTGTCGAGCGAGAGAAACACCCCGGCGCCGTAGTCGTTCTGCATCTGTAATCGATAGTCCATGAGCCAGCCGAGGATCTCCGCGTACTGCTCGTGATCCGCGATGGTGAAGATCAACATCCGGAACGTGACCACCGGCCTGTAGCCGAACATCAGCGGCCGCAGATCGAGATTGACGTCGGTCACGCTGTCGACCTCGGGGTCATACCGCAGGTCGGTGGCCTGCGGCGCGCTCAGATCGGACAGCATCGACGTGAGGTCCACGGTCTCCGTGGCGCCGTCGTACGGGATCATTTTGATCCAGGGATGCCAGACGTAGCCCATCACTCAACCTCGATGAATTGGATCAGCCGCAGCTGCTGTCGCTCGGCCTGTATATCGGATTCCACCTCAACCACCAGATACGTCCGATCGTCCAGGATGACGTGGTCGAGTGGCCGGATCAGCCTGCCGTTCTCGCGGACCTCGACGTGCTCCTCCTCCCGGGCCCTGGAAAGGAATTCGTAATACGCCGTTCCGAGGGCAGCGGCGATCGAGTCGCTCTGGATCAGGCTTCCGGTGACGTCCAGGCGGCGCGCGGATTCGCCGGCCTCGCCGACGATCTCCTCGATCTTGTTCCCGTCGATGTCCTCGCCGGTGATCTTGATGCTGTCCTTGTACCAGTCCGTAACCGGATACGATGTCCGCTCCAGAGGCACGGTCAGGTCTTCCGGGATCTGCTGGAGAGCGGTCCCCAGGCGCGACTTGAGGTATCCGGTCTGGTATCGATCCACGGTGGTATATGCCGCGGTAGTCGCCGCGAGCTCCCTCAGCGCGGCGGCACAGGAAAGGCCCTCGAAATTGGCATAGTCCAATACACCGTCGAAGTAGGGCGAGAGGACGAAGAAATCCTGGCCGGCTGCACAGCCGACGAGAATGTCGCGATCCTCGGCGAGCGTGAATACGGTCAAATAATTTCCGATGACCGCCGCTGCTGCATCCGGGAATAGATTTGTCGCAGTCCAGCCCGGAGGCTCGAGCCAACCGACCTGAACGGCAAAACGTCCGATGGGTGCCGCATCGTTCGAGACGACGTAGTCCGCGACCGTGTCGAAAGGTTCGATGCCCTTCTGTTCCGCCTTAGTGATCGTCGTGGACCAGACGCGAATGCGTGTCTTCGACCCTCCGGAATACATACCGACCAGGTAGTCCCCATAGAGTCTCAGAGTCCAGATGTTGAGACCGGCTGGAACCGTTTGAGACGCGATCTGGCCGAGCTGCGTGGTGTCGCTCTCGTCGAGGCTGAAGACTCGCAAGGTGGGAGCGTTGTACTCTTTGAAGGTCATCCACGAGATGATCTCCTTTCCCTTTTCCCGCGGACGATTGACGCATCGGAAACTTCCGGCGGTAGAGAGCAGGCTCGCGCTGAGAGTTGCCCCGGAAACGTCGTAGATCTTCAGGCCCTCGGTGCCGCCGTTGCCTTGCTGGTAGGAAATCCAGACGTAATCGTTCACCGGATCGTATTCGAGGGCGGCCATGTCATAGCCTTCCGTGGCACCTCCCGTCGAATAACTATCGATCGTCGCGACGGGCGAGCCAACTCCGACATCGGCGTCGATGAGGTACAGAGTCGTAGCGCCCAGAAGGACGACATCCATCACCAGCTGATACTTGATGCCGTTCCCGTGATCGGGTGCAATCTGTCCGGTATCCCAGCGCGGTCCCTGAAGAATCGTACCGGGCTCCGTGTTCGTATACGGGCGCCAGTCGTAATAACGCTCCGTCTGCGCTCCACCCGATGAGAAACCGTCGATCGGATTGTCAGCTACAAATAGCTCGCTGTCCTCGGTGGATCGGTTTTGCGTCACATCGACGGCAATCTGCCCATTCACTTCAACAATGGACCAGACGGCCCCGAGTGGCGCGTCCATCCCCGCGACGTTCATCGCGGTCCGCACGGGCCATTCCGCGAGACGCTCGAAGATCGAGATGTCATAGTCATCGATTCCCGCCGCATCGAACAGCTCGCCGGCAAGGAACTCGATCGACTTGTTTCGATAATAGGGACTTTCCAGGGTGAAGGTATCGTCTGTGTAGGCGTTGGTGAACTGATCGACGCAGGTGATCTGTGTGGAACTGTCAACACTCGCGATCGTGTTCTCTTCCCGATTGTCAATGTCTTCGAGGGATATCAAATCCCCGACCACGAGATCTGTCGTACTGCTGACGGTGACGATCCTGCTATCCGCGGTCACGGTGCCAGTGACCGCGCCGATGTCCCGCTTGACGGCGTCAGCATCCCCGCGCTCGAGCTTTTTCGTGTACGAGAACACCTGAACGGAAACCATCTGATCTTTTCGGTGGTAAGTCAGGGAGTGCGGGATGTCCAGCACACCGCCGAAGGCCACGTCCCACTTGCGCCGGCGATCACCGGTCTCCCGGTAGATCCGCACGATGAACTCGTCATCGACCCCGGCACCCCGAAAGAACTTCTCGACTTCTCCGTCGCGGTCGTTCAGCTCGAGATCGATGTCGCCATGAATGAACTCGAGCAGATCCTCCTCGGTGCCCTCCTGGAGAGTGCTGATCTCCGCGATCCTTCCGGTGACGTCGAATTCGACTCCGTTCGGGTCGGTAATGATGATCTCGATCTGTTTCATCGCTGGCGCCTGGCCTGGTCGCGCCGCTCGACCTCGCGAGCTTTCCGCATGAACCGTCGCATGTCGGAATCGTTGACGATGTTCGGGCCCTGGAAAACGTAGGTATTCCCGCTGGTCGTGGTCCGACCCTGGGGCTGATCTGCCCGCCATCCCTGGGTTTCGTTCAGATCGGGGCGCCGGGCGTCGGTTCCAGGGGCTGTCGGGATGCTCCCGCTGATCGAGGGTTCAGATCCGCCGCCTATGTCTGTATTCCTGATCGTCGCAAGCTGGACCGCGCCGGTTGCAATCGCCAGAGCAGCCGCCCACCAGCCACCTTGGCGATATGCCCGCATCGCCGCCGCTGCGGTGTTGATGATCGTTTCCGCATAGGCCAAAGCCTTCGATTCTCCGAAGAACGCGCGACCCGCAGCAATCGCGACACGTGCGGATTCGATTGCATTCTGTTGATTCGCCTGGGCGACTGAATCGGAAATCGCCTTCAGCCGTTCTGCGTGCTCTGCCTCCCGTTCCTCTCGGAGCAACCGATATTTGTCCTCGATGTCGGCGACCTGCTGCTCTGTAAGTTCCTTGCCGCCGAGCTCCTGGGCACGCTGCAGGTCCAGAAATTCGAGTTGTTTTTGTAGTTTGAGTTGATCGGCCTCGTCGAGAGCCGCGATCTCTGCTTGCAGCCTACCGACGAAAGCATTGAACTCCGATTCTGCCCGCGCCTGGAGCGCGGCTGCGGCGATGTTGCCCTTCGCCTCCTCGTGATCTGCCACGAGCTTCAGCTCGGCCAACCGGAACGCCTCGCGGATCTCGGCTTCGCCGGCCCCGATCTCCTCGGCGTTTTCCAGCGCCCGCTTTTTCGCGAGCTCCAGAATCTCCAGCTCGATCTTCAGCCGCTCTTCGGAGCCTTCCTCGGTCAGCGCGAGCTCGGCGCGGAGGCGGGACTCCGTAGCCTTCAGCGCGAACTCGGCGCGCTGGCGCTCTTCCTCCTCTGCTCGCAAACGGTCTTTTTCTGCTTTCTCGCGCGCCCGCGTCTCGTCGGCTCGTCCGACGATCTCCTGTGCCGCCTCTACTCCCTTCGCAAAGCTGTCCCCAGATCGCCCCCCGGCATCAAACCAGATCGAGTCAAGTTCTTCGGTGGCTGCCTGGACCTGATTTTTAACAGTGATTAAACCAGCCTCGAACCCGGATCGTAAATCGTCACCAATTCCAGAAAAGTCCCCGGTAAATAATTTCCGGATATCAAACGACGCGATGGCAAACTGAAGCCCTCGAAGAACTCCGACTATTTCGTAGCCTGTCTTGAGAACTATTGGCCCAAGCGACTTAAAGGCATTGGTGATGTTTCCTAAGCCACCTACAAGACCTACGAGGGAGGATAGTCCTTCGCCGACGGCTAACTTAAATTCATTCCAGCCCCCGACGAGCTTATCGATTTCGGCCTGGGTATCCTGCTGGGCTTTGGCGAGTCCAGCATACTTATCGATCGCGTCCGAGATGATCTCGGTTCCCGTCTTTGTGTTTCCGTTCAAATCTTTGACGGCAAGATTGAGCGACTTTCCGGGTTCCAGAACCTCTCCCTGGATTATCGAACCGAGAGCGGCTATCGCATTGTTGAATTCGACCTGGCCATCCGCAGCGGCTCCGGCTGCGGTTCGCAATAAAACCAGCGAGGCCTCGTAGTTCTCGGTAATTCCGAGTAACTTTTGAAATGCACGGGCCGAGTCTTGCGACGCTATCCCGAGCTTTTCAAGTTCCTCGAATAACCTTCGTACTTCTGGAATGGCCGAACGCGAGTCAATCCCGAGTTTCTGTATTTCGCGACTGAGGGAATTTAGCTGCCTCTCGAACTGAGCAAACCCCAATATTGACTGCTGAACAAACCGAGTCAGAACCGCAGCGCCAAGATATCGCGTCAGCGTTTTGCCGAAATTTCCCGCCGCTTTCTCGGCACGGTCCAATGACCTTCCCGCCTTATCGGCGTTCTTATCCATCTGCTTGAGCAGTTCATTCGCTCTTTTGATCGCAGCGGCGTTGTCCTTCAGAAGGACCTGAATTTCCGCTCTAATTTTGAGATCATCAGCCATCAGTGCAGCTTGCCTTCCGCTTGCAGCCGGCAGAGCCTCTCGAAGTCGCTCTCGCCGACCGTGCCATCAGGCCGGGGTGTCATCACGTTGACGCATTCGATCGCATTCAGGAACGTCTCATACGGCCAGTCGGTGATCGTGTGCGGTGGCACACCGAACTTCTCGGCCAGCGCGATCACGCTGATCTCCTGATCCGTCGGGCCGTCGTCGGCC
>CP070815.1:4592202-4639116 GCA_020344215.1 Gemmatimonadota bacterium | reverse complement strand
GGTATTCGCCTACGGGCCGCCGGGCCCTTCGTGCGGCGGCTCCACGGGCGCCGGCGCCGGAGCAGACCTGGTGTAGAGGATGATGCCGATGATGAGGATCACGGCACCCACGATCACGCCGATGAGCTGATTGCGACCGAAGCCTGGGGTCCCACCCAGACCGATCAGATCCGCTAAAGCGAAGAGCAATCCCACAATCAACCCAACCACCGCCACGGTTAACCCTACTGTGCGTCGTGACATTGGCGGTTCCTCCTGCTATAGGTGCTTGCTTCGGGACTGAGAATTGCCAGAGCTTGGTGTGATCCTCCGTGCAAGGGGCTACTGCGCCGGCACCGGCTCGCCGTCCATGACCGGCTCTTCCGAATCTTCGCGAGCGGGCGCCGGCTCCTCGTCCGCTGCCTTCACGGTCTTCTTCTTCCGCGCGAACGCCTGCCGCATCAGCATCTCCCAGTTGTCGGCCAGGAGGTTACCGAACGTATTCTCGGTGTTCGCCCGGGTCGAGACGAAGCAGCCGTCGCACGTGTTGTTGGCGGCGAAGTGCTCGAGCATCTCGGGCTGCGTCTCGTACTTCGCCCAGACCATCGCGCACGGGATGAGCATGCCGTCCGGGTTGATCACCAGGAAGCGGCGACCCGCCTGGCAGCCGGGGACCCCGCGGTCGGTGAAGAACTGGAAGTACCTCCACAGCACGCGCTCCGACGAGTAGACCGGATAGCCTGCCTTCTTCATGTCGATTACGCGCTGGAACGACTCACGCACGTCCTTGAGCTTCTCTTCATCCGGCATGCCGTTCTCGTCTCTGATGCGGAGCGGCGTGTAGACCGAGAAGTTGATCTTCGTGCCCCACTTCTTAGCCAGCTCGACCATCTGCGGCAGGTCCCGGTAGTTCCACGCCGTGATGCAGACGTTGAGCGACAGGTCGTTGTTGCCTAGTGCTATGACCTCGGGCAGGACCCGGCTCATCTTGTCGAACAGGCCCGGTATGCGGCGAAACTGGCTGTGCCGCTCGTCGGGGAAGTCGAGCGAGATGGAGAACTGGTTGATCCCCGCCTCGCGCAGCTTGTGGTACTTGTCGACGGCTAGCGCGGCGGCGTTCGACACCAGGATCATCCAGGGGAGGTCGCCGGGGTTCGCCATCGCCCGGGCGATCTCCACCACGTCGCTCCGGGCCAGCGGCTCGCCGCCCGAGATGTGGGAGACCACCGGGCGCAGCTCCTTGCAGATCGCCGCGTACTCCTCCGCGCCCAGCCGCTGCTCGTCCTTTACCGGCCCACCCCAGTTGCAGTGCCAGCAATTGGCCGTGCAGTAGTGGGTGATCTCGAACGAGACCGACAGCGGTTTCTGCGCGAGCTTGTTGCGGATCCCGCGGTACAGCATCTTGAGGGCCAGCCGACCGGTGATGTTCACTCACTGCCTCCGTTTGAGACCCGATAAACGTCAGCATCGGCGCGCCGCTTCGCCCGACGCCGCTCCTGCCAGCGCCGCCAGACGGCCGGGATCCCCTTTATCGAGTAAACTGCAAAGATAACAACTACGCTCAGGATCAGAATCCAGGCGGGTATGCCGAATTCGGCGCCCACCCAGGCCAGCAGCACGTAGCGCGGGAAGCGACCCGTCGCCAGCGCCGTCAGGTACCGCCAGAGCGGGTAATGTATCGAAAAACAGAGGAACTTGAAGGGCCAGAACGGGATCGGCGTCAGCCCGGTCACCACCAACGTCGCGAACGGGTAGCGCATGAAGATGTCGGTCGACTTCCTGTAGAACCTCTTCTTCTTGTACGAGATGATCCTGCTGTAGTTGAGCACCGGCACGAAGACCCGGTGATCGAGCCAGCCGGCGATCACCGTGCCCACCGTGGCCGAGCCCGCGCTCAGCCACATGTCGGCGAACTGGCCGTACCATATCAGTACCGGCTCGTGAGGAAAGACCGAGATCGCCGTGTTGGACGGGATCGAATAGAAGGCCAGGTACAGATAGCTTTCGGTGCGCCCGTCGATGTTCATCAGGATGAACGTGACCATCCCGATGAGCACCATAGCGCCGCCCAGCACCCAGACCCGGGGCGGGAGCCGCTCGTACTCGGGTGCCGCGATGGGCGCCTCTGCCAGTGCGGTGGAGTCGTTCACGTGGTCGTGGCGCGCAGCCGCGCCTCTATGGTTATATTACCTATAGTCCCTCGGGAGCTCAGCCGGCCAGGCGGCTGAAGCTCGCAACCTACAAGAGGCCACGACGGCACGGCAAGGGCACCTGCGCGGAGCCCCTAACTACCAGTCTTTTATATAGATCCGGGACGGGAGAACCCACGATGGAATGCCCTATCTGCAGCACGCAGCTGCATCCGGAGGTAATGACCTGCATGAGTTGCGGCGCGCCTACGGATGACCGTGCGTACTCGGGCGAGCGGTCGGAGTGCTCACTCTGTACGGGTGTGCTCTGGTCACTCGCCGAGACCTGCGTGCACTGCCTGGCGCGAGGCTACCCCGCGCTACGGCCGCGGCTGGGCGACAAGAGCCTTGGGGCGCCTGAGGAGGAGGTCGAAGCCTAGACGCCCCGGCACGCGCCGCCCGCCAGTTAAGACGGAGTCCCTGTCTGTCGCGAAGTCGCGACACCCCCGCCTCCAGAACTTTCTTGTCCTAAAGCTGCGTCAGTGGGCTGTGTACACCTCTGCACCTGCCGCGCTGTAGACATTTCGCGCCCACGATCGTCATCACGATCTTCGTGTCGAGGATCCGCTCCGGCGCGATCGCCATTCGGGTGGGTCAATGACGCGGGTGGGTCAGTCACCGGCGTGCTCCATCGGTCGTCCCAGCTCCGCCATCACGCGGCCGGCAACCTCGCGGTTGAAGAATGCGCGGCCGCCGAAGCCGTAGGTCTCGAAGACGACCCGGCCCTCGCGGTCGACGATCACCGAGTACGGAAGGTCAATGTAGTCGTAGCGCTGGTGCATCCGGCTACGGCCCAGGAGCAGCGTGAAGTCGATCCCCAGCATCCGAGCGAGCCATAGCGGCTGCCGGGCGCTTCGCGTCTGGTGAGACGGATATCGCTCGCGAGCACGATCGTTACCTCTCGGACGCCTACCGGTCATGACGATCTTCGTCGATACCTCCGCCCTCAACGCCGTGCTCGATCGCGACGACGATCTCCACTCGGCGGCGCGCGAGACGTGGGTCCGGATCCTGTCGGGGGATGATCAGCTTCTGACCAGCAACTATGTGATCCTCGAGTCCTGGGCGCTCGTTCGGAACCGGCTTGGCATGGATGCGGTGCGGGCACTAATTGACGAGGTGCTCCCTGTGATACGGGTTCACTGGATAACCGGCGAAGACCATGTCGGCGCCGTCCAGGCCGTGCTGGCCGGCGACCGCCGCGACCTGAGCCTGGTCGACTGTAGCAGCTGCGTGGTGATGAGGCGTCTGGGGCTGCGAGATGCCTTCACGTTCGATGAGGACTTTGGCGAGCAGGGATTCGGGACTCTGCCTTCCTGACGGCCCTCCGGCGCAGCTGCACTCACCTCCTCGTTGATGCCCACAACGAGATCAGCGCCACCCTCCCGCGCAGGCCCTCCAGGCAAGGGCGGACCGTCAGATTCCTGGTGGGCCTCGATTCAAAAAGCTGTGCGATCGGGGGTTTGGCAGCGGCGGCCGGCCGCGCGCCGAACAGCACAACTCACGTCAGTTCAAACGCTTACGGGTAGGGTCGGGGCCGCCAAGCGCGCGGCACATGGATTGCCCCGCAACTGGCTGAGATGCCTTCTCCGGACCAACCCCACCCCTGGAGGTCCAGCGATGTACACGCCGAAGGCGGGTATGAGAAGGAGTATCGGTTCTGCCTTGACGCTGCTGGCCGCGGCCCTGCTGCTCCAGTGCGACGGCGACCCCGTCGCGCCGCTGGATGAGATACCCGGCCTGCCGCGCGATCTGACCGCCGCCGAGGAAGGGCTGATCGCGGCGGACAACGCGTTCGGGCTCAAGCTCTTCCGTGAGATCCACGCTCAATCCGAGCGCGGCACCAACATCTTCATCTCGCCGCTCAGCGTGGCCATGGCGCTGGCGATGACGTACAACGGGGCCGACGGTTCGACGCAGCAGGCGATGCAGGAGACGCTCGAGCTGCAGGGGCTCACGATCGACGAGGTGAACCAGTCGTACCGGAGCCTCATCGACCTGCTGGCGGGGCTCGACCCCAGCGTCGCGTTCCTACTCGCCAACTCGATCTGGCCGAGAGAGGGCTTCACGGTCGAGCAGGACTTCCTCGATGTGAACCAGGCGTACTACGACGCCGAGGTCACGGTCCTTGACTTCGGTGACCCGAGCGCCGCGCCCACTATCAATAACTGGGTCAGCGAGAAGACGAACGGGAAGATCGAGTCGATCGTGCCCGACCCGATACCGGGCAACGTCGTCATGTACCTGATCAACGCGATCTACTTCAAGGGCGATTGGACGTTCCAGTTCGATCCGGAGCTGACCGCGGACGGCGCGTTCATCCTGTCGGACGGCACCCAGGTCCAGGTCCCGATGATGACGTATCCCGATGTGGTGGACGTCGGATACTACTGGGGTGACGGCGTCCAGGCGCTGGACCTGACCTACGGCGGCGAGGCTTACAGCATGACGATCGTGCTGCCGGCCGGTGACGGCGACATCGACGCGCTCGTCGAGTCGCTGGACGCGGGGCAGTGGGCGAGCATCGTCGAGGGTCTCGCGGTCCACGAGGTCGACGTTCGGCTGCCCAAGTTCCAGCTCGAGTACGAGATCACCTTGAACGATGTGCTGATCGCGCTCGGCATGGGCGTCGCCTTCGGACCCGGCGCCGACTTCAGCAAGATCGCGCCGGGTATCTGGATCGGTCAGGTCAAGCACAAGTCGTTCGTTGAGGTGAACGAGGAGGGCACGGAAGCGGCGGCCGTCACGTCGGTGAGCATGATCGATAGCGCGCCGCCCAGCTTCTGGGTGAATCGACCGTTCGTCTTCGCGATCCGTGAGAAGTTCTCGGGGACGATCCTGTTCATGGGGCTGGTAGCGGAGCTGTAGGGAACCGGTGGTCAGTAGTCGGTAGTCGGTAGTCGGTGGTGGTCGGTGGTCGGTGGTCGGTAGTCAGTCATATATCGGAGGCTGTCATGGATAGGGTGCGTTTTGCGGTATTGACGGTTTTCCTGGCCTTGCTGTCTGTGCGCTGCGCGGACGGGCCGGTTGGAGTACAGGAGATTACTCAGCTACCGCGTGATTTGACGGGCGCGGAGGAGGAGCTCATCCGGTCGGACAACGCGTTCGGGCTGAAGCTCTTCCGCGAGATCCACGCCCAGGCGCCGGTCGACTCGAACATCTTCATTTCGCCGCTCAGCGTCGCCATGGCGCTGGGGATGGCGTACAACGGGGCGGCGGGCGAAACGCAGCTGGCGATGCAGGAGACGCTGGAGCTGCAGGGACTCACACTCGAGGAAGTGAACGAGGCGTACCGTAGCCTCATTCATCTGTTGCGCAATCTCGACCGGAACGTCGAGTTCGTGCTGGCCAACTCGATCTGGTACCGTGAGTACTTCCCGGTGATCCAGGACTTCCTCGATGTGAACCGCGAGTACTTCGAGGCCGAGGTCACGGCGCTCGACTTCGGCAGCCCCAGCGCCGCACCCACGATCAACAGCTGGGTGAGCGAGAAGACGAACGGTCGGATCGAGCAGATCGTCGATGATCCGATCTCGGACGAGCTGGTCATGTTCCTGATCAACGCGATCTACTTCAAGGGCGCCTGGACGATCCAGTTCGATCCTGATCTGACGGCGGACGGACTGTTCTTGCTGGCCGACGGCGGCGAGGTCTGGGTGCCGATGATGAGGTATCCCGAGCCGGTGGGGCTCAGCTACTTCGCGGACGACGCCGCCCAGGCGATCGACCTGCCGTACGGCGGCAAGGCGTACAGCATGACCATCGTGATGCCGGTGGGCGACGCGACGATCGGCGACCTGGTGACCTCGCTCGACGACGCGCGCTGGGCGGAGATCGTAGACGGCCTGCACGCGGTCGAGTCGGGCCTGGTCATGCCGAAGTTCACGCTGGAGTACGAGCTCTGCATGAACGACGTGCTCGAGGCGCTGGGCATGGGGATCGCGTTCGATCAGTTCAACGCCGACTTCACCAAGATCTACCAGGGGACCGAGAACATCTACATCAGCAAGGTCAAGCACAAGTCGTTCGTCGACGTGAACGAGGAGGGCACCGAGGCGGCCGCGGTCACCTCGGTCGAGGTCGGGGTCACCGGCCTGCCGCCCACCGTGTTCGTCGAGCGCCCCTTCGTCTTCGCGATACGCGAGAAGTACTCGGGGACGATCCTGTTCATGGGGCGGATCATGAATCCGGGTGGTGGGTGATCGGTGGTCGGTGGTCGGTAGTCGGTGGTCGGTGGTCGGTAATCAATTGTCGGAGGTTGTCATGAATAGGGCGCGCCTGGCGGTTTTGACCGTTTTCCTGGCGTTGCTGTCTGTGCGCTGCGCGGACGGGCCCCTTGGGGTGCAGGAGATCACTCAGCTGCCCCGGGATCTGACGGTGGCGGAAGAGGAGCTCATCCAGTCGGACAACGCGTTCGGGCTGAAGCTCTTCCGCGAGATCCACGCCCAGGGGGCCGCCGACTCGAACATCTTCATCTCGCCGCTCAGCGTCGCCATGGCGCTCGGCATGACGTACAACGGGGCGGCCGGCGAAACGCAATTGGCGATGCAGGAGACGCTGGAGCTTCAGGGGCTCACGATCGAAGAGGTCAATCAGGCCTACCGCAGCCTGATCGATCTGCTGCGCAACCTCGACCCCAGCGTCGAGTTCCTGCTCGCCAATTCCATCTGGTACCGCGAGGGGTTCGCGGTGGAGCAGGACTTCCTCGATGTGAATCGCGAGTACTTCGACGCCGAGGTAACGGCGCTCGACTTCAGTAGCCCGAGCGCCGCGCCCACGATCAATAGCTGGGTCAGCGAGAAGACACGGGGCCGGATCGAGAAGATCGTCGACGACCCGATCGATTGGCTGGTCGTCATGTACCTGATCAACGCCATCTACTTCAAGGGCGACTGGACGATCCAGTTCGACCCGGAGCTGACCGCGGACTGGACGTTCTACCTGGCGGACGGCGGTCAGGTGCAGGCTCCGATGATGACCTACGGCGGTGAAGTGGATGTTCGCAGCTACGCGGACGCAGGGGTCTCGGCGCTCGACCTGTACTACGGGGGTAAGGCCTACAGCATGACGATCTTGCTACCGCCGTACGGCGGCGACGTGGGCTCGCTAATCGAGTCGCTCGATAGCGAGCGCTGGCAGGAGATCGTGGACGGTCTGTCGACGACGAGCTCCGATGTCGTCCTGCCGAAGTTCACGCTCGAGTACGAGCTGGAGATGAAAGACGTGCTGACGGCGCTGGGGATGGGGATCGCGTTCGGCGACGCGGCCGACTTCACCAAGATCCGGGCGAGCGGCGGCCTCTACATCAGCAAGGTCAAGCACAAGACGTTCGTCGACGTGAACGAGGAAGGCACGGAGGCGGCGGCCGTCACCGCTGTCGAGATCCGCGAGGTGTCGATGCCGCCCACCTTTGTTATCGATCGCCCCTTCATCTTCGCGATCCGGGAACAATTCTCGGGCACGATCTTGTTCATGGGGAGGATCGTAGATCCGACGCAGTCCGGCTGACCGCGTGGGGCCAGCGCGCCCCGGTTAGCCCCAACGCTTCTTGAAATAGAATATCGGGTATCGAGCTTCGGTGCGGATGGGAATGGGCACGGCAGTGTGTCCCGTCCGGAGTTCGGTATCCGATATTCTTTTCGCCCACCCTCGCAGCACTCCGACCATCGGTCGTCGGCGAAGGCTCCGGACAGATCCTCGAGTCAGCTGTGCAACGATCCAGAGCCTGCGCGTCTCCTGAGCAGGTGGCAGATTTCATTCAAGTATCCAGGCGACCCACGGGGCGCCAAATGACTGGAGGCGCGTAAGATGAGCATCAAGCGATCGGTCGGCCTATTCCTCGTCATGCTTCTGGCCAGCGGCTGCGCTGAGAGCTCGGCCCAGCAGCGGCCCGGCGGCGACCCGGAGGGCGAGCTCGCTCGGGCGGGGGCCGCGTTCGGGTTCAAGCTGTTGCAGCGGATCCACAGCGGAGCGGCGGCCGAGGAGAACATTTTCATCTCACCGCTGAGCGTCGCCGCGGCGCTGGGCATGGTCTACAACGGGGCGGCGGGCGCGACGGAGGCGGCGATCCGCGAGACTCTCGAGCTGGGAGACCTGACGTCGCGCGAGGTCAACGAGGCCTACCGAGAGCTCGCGCGCCGGCTGGTGGGGCTGGATCCGGCGGTCGAGTTCCTGCCGGCGAACTCGATCTGGTACCTCGAGGGTTTCGAGGTCAAGCCGGAGTTCCTGTACGTGAACGGCGAGTACTACGGGGCGGAGGTCGCGGCGCTCGACTTCGCGAGCCCGAGCGCGGCGCCCACTATCAATGACTGGGTCAACGACAACACAAATGGCCGGATCGCGGACATCGTCGACGATCCGATCGAGCGCGACGTCCTCATGTACCTGATCAACGCCGTCTACTTCAACGGCGATTGGACGATCCAATTCGACGCTGAGCGGACGGCGGACAGGCCGTTCCATCTGGCGGACGGCAGCGTGACGCAGGTGCCGATGATGACGTACCCGGGCCCGCTGGCGGTCCACCACTTCTCGGACGCGGACGCCGAGGCGATCGATCTCCCTTACGGCGGCGACGCGTTCGCTATGACCGTTGTGATGCCGGGGGCGGGCGGCGACATCGGTGCGCTCGTGCAGTCGCTCGACTCGGAGCGCTGGCAGGAGATCGTGAGCGGCTTGGCCGCGGCGCGCATGAACGTGCTGATGCCGAAGTTCACGCTGGAGTACGAGCTCGAGATGAGCGATGTGCTGGCGACGTTGGGGATGGGTATCGCGTTCACCCACGCCGCCGATTTCAGCAAGATCTGCGACTCGGGCCTGCTCATCAGCAGGGTCAAGCACAAGGCGTTCGTCGATGTGAACGAGCGAGGCACGGAGGCGGCGGCCGTCACCGCGGTCGAGCTCAAGAGGGGTGCGCGCCCGGCCGTCTTCGCCGTGGACCGTCCCTTCGTCTTCGCGATCCGCGAACGGTCCTCGGGGACGGTCCTGTTTCTTGGGGTGGTGATGACTCCCGGGGCGGGGCAGTGACCGGTCACCTTCCCTTCTTCAACGCCGCAATAAACAACGGCACCGTCTTCATCAGATCCCCGACCACCGGAACCACCTTCGGCTGCTCGCGCCGCTGGTTGAGCGTCATGAGCGGCGCCTGTGGGTCGAGGTTGAAGGCGAAGATCACCGCGCGATCGGCGACCCAATCGATGTGCTGCGGCGCGCCGGAGACGCCCAGCGCGATCATCACACGCGGGTTCACCCGTACGCCGGTCTGCCCGATCTGGTGCTCGTCGGGCAGCCAGCTCATGTCCATGGTCACCTTGCGGGTGGCGCCGATCTCGACGTGCGGTGCGCCGAGCTCGAGCAGCGCCTGACGCAGCGGCTCGACCACCGTCTCCAAATTATCCACCGAGCCGAGGCCGGCGCCCACGTCGATCACGAACTCGGCGTTCTCGAGAGTGACGACGCCCAGCGCCTTGCGCGCCTCGGCCAGCGCCCGGGCCAGTGCATCGGTCTCCGGGTCGTAGTCGAGCTCGAGCTCGACGCGCACGACATCGGCCTTCACCCGCTCGAGCTCCGCCGGCTCGGCGGCCACCTCGGGCTCGCACCAGACGATCCGCATCCCGTCGACCGCGGCGGCCCGCTGGCGACGCGCTCTCAGCTTGCGCTCGTGGACGGGCCGCACGAAGGCGATGCCGTCGCCGTCGAGGAACTCGATGCGACTGACCCCGGCGAGCTCCTCGGCCGCGACGTCCGCCGCGCGGAGCTCCGCTGCCAGGGTCGGCAGCGCCTCGGCCAGCCAGGGCGAAGTCAGCAGGTAACCGGGCCGCGACGGCGCCTGCGAACCCATCAGCCGGACCAGCGCCTCGCCGTAGGCACGCGGCGCGCCGCTGGCCAGCGCCTCGTGCTCGACGAAGACGATCCGCTCGAGCGGCGCCGCGGCCATGAGCTCTCCGGCCACCGTGCGCCGGGCGTTAGCCTTGAGCGGCCCGCTCAACACGAGCGCGCTCAACGTCTGTGACGCGCGTGCGGCGATCGCCTTGGCCGCATCGAGCGGCGCCCGGGCGTTCCGCGCCAGGTCGTCGCCGTCCAGCTCGGCGATGAAGACGACGCCCGGCCAATCGAGCGCGTCTGCGTCCACCTGGCGTACGTCGCCCGCGTAGGGTGCGCCGATCGGCGCGCCGGCGCCGTCGCCCAGGTCGCCGACCTCGACCAACAACTCTGCGGCCCGCTCCGGCTCGACGCTTCCCGCCTCCTCGCGCTCCTCGGCGGATACCGCGGCCGCGGCGCCGGCGAACGTCTCATCGGACCGATCGGCGTCGGCCGGGAAGGGGATGACCTCGAGCGGCTTGCCGAGTGCCGCCGCGAAGCCGGCCGTCGTGAACTCCCATTCCACCTCCCCCTCCTCGCCGGCTACCGCGCCCACCGCGGGCAGCGGCGAACGTACCGTGTCCGGAAACCGCTCGCTGGCGTAGATCGCGGCGTCGCCGGCGACCCACAGGTCGGTCACGCCCGGCAGCCACTCCGCGCCCAGCGCGCCGGCCAGGCGCAAGGCGAGCCGGCCGCCGCTGGGGCCTTCATGCGAGGCGCCGCAGAGTAGCAGGTCGAAGTTCACGCCGGCCGCACCCAGCGCGCCGACGAACGCGTCGGCCACCGCGTGCTCCGGGTATTCGCGGCCGCGCGTATGCAGCAGGATCGCCCGGTCGGCGCCGGCGGCGAGCCCGAAGCGGAGCTGGTCCTCGGCGGCGATCGGCGCCGCGCAGATGAGCGTGAGGCGGACGCGGTCCGGGGCCGCGCCCTTCAAGGCCAGGGCGAGCCGCAGCGCCCGCCGGTCGCCGGCCGTCGGGCCGAACACGTGCTCGGCCAGGCGACCGTCATCGAGGCGCGGCCGCGGCGCCAGTCGTGCGGCCTGCTCCATCGCGACGACGATCTCCAGGTCGCGCTCGATCGGTGTGCGCTCGATACGCTTCCGTCCCGCGTCCGCCGCCTGCGCGCCACCCGCAGCGTCGGCCTCGTCGAACACGGTCTCGGCCAGCCGCAGCTCGGACGTCCGGCCGCCCGAGTTCAGGGTCTCCAAGTCGCGATCGAACCCGGAGGCCAGCCGCTCGAACTCGCGGTGCGCCCGGGCGACGAACCCGCGCGCCGCCGCGTCGCACCAGGCGCGACGCACCTCGTCGCCGTCCGCCGTCAGGTTGCGCGCCACCCAGTGCGCGCGCCGCACGACGGTCTCCACCGCCTTCACCAGCGCCACCATGCGCGAGATGCGGAAGAAGATCGGCTGCACCAGCGCCTTCTGCCACGCCGCGCTCTTGTACGTCTTCCGCGTGAGCCCGATCCGCTCG
Organism: Gemmatimonadota bacterium; assembly: GCA_020344215.1. Taxonomy (GTDB): domain Bacteria; phylum Gemmatimonadota; class Gemmatimonadetes; order Palauibacterales; family KS3-K002. The sequence goes on along the minus strand of CP070815.1, from coordinate 4,627,616 downwards.
TGCAGCTCGGCCATCATCGCGCCCAGCACGCGCGCCTCGTCGGCGTACGGCGAGCCTTCCGCGCCGACCGCGAGACCCTCCAGCTTCTCCAGCTTCGGACCGACCATGTCGATCGTGTCCTTTAATAGGAGAAACTGCTGGATCTCGTTCGTACCCTCGTAGATCGTCATGACCCGCGCGTCGCGCCGGTCCTTCTCGATCCGGTAGCGCTGCAGCTGACCGTCGATCCCGTAGAGCGGCTCCAGGTAGTGCAAATTGCGGTGCAGTCCGTCGGTGCCGAACAGCTTGCCTACCGATGACTCGACGCGCGGCATGTCGCTCGTCTTGTCGTCGTAGATCCCGATCAGGTCGTAGGAGAGCGACTCGACCGCGAACATCTCCTCGAGCGCCAGGCCGAGCCGATAGCGGGCCCAGCCCTCCGAGCCGCGCGGCATCTTCGCCAGATACGCGGCGGCATCGCCGATCGCCTGCTGGATGCTGGCGGCCGACGAGACGCAGAGGCCGGTCCGGCCGACGTTCAGTGTCTCGAGCGCGTTCTCCTGGCCGCGCCCCTCGATCCCGATCATGCACTCGCGCGGGATCCGCACGTTGGTCAGCGTGATCTCGTTGGTGCACGAGGCGCGCTGCCCCGTCTTCTCCTCGTCCTTGCCGACGAGGAAGCCTTCGGTCAGCGCGTCGACCATGAAGCCGGTGACGCCGGCCGCCGTGCGCGCGTAGATCGCCTCGACGCCGGCGATATGCGCGTTGGTGATCCACATCTTGGCGCCGTTCAGCACGTAGAACTCGTAGTACTCGTCGCCGTCGCGCTCGCGGACGAGCGCCATGTCGTGGATGTCGACGCGCCGGTCGCCGATCATGAAGTAGCGGTGCTTCTCTTCGTCCTCCTCGTAGCTGTACTCGAGCGAGTGGACCTCGGCGGGCTCGGCCTCATCGCTGTAGCGGTAGTAGATCTTCGAGTCCTCGAAGTCGAACTCGAAGCGGCGCATATCCGCTATGTTGCGCCGGCCTTCCTGGTTCGACTCGTCCAGGTAGAAGTACTTCACACCGTCCTCGTCGGTGTACACACGACGCGAGTCGAGCCGCGCCTCGGTGCGCTGCCTCGCGGTGTCCGACCCGGCGCTCGGCTCGGTGAGCGCGAAGGCGGAGATCATGCGCGCCGCGATGAGCCGCAGGTAGAACTCGTGGGCCAGGCGGCGGCGCGGCAGCTCGGCCAGCTCGCCGCCGGCACGGTCCCACCAGCCGTCCAGCGCGGCGGCCGCTTTCTCGAGCCCTTGAGCGAAGCCGTCGAGGTCGCCCTTGATGCCGGCCATCCCCGCCTTGCCCCAGGCGGACATGAACTTCCCGAAGACCACCTTCTTGAGGATGCGGCTCTTGCCGATCGCACCGCGGACCTGCTTGTCCAGCTCTATGTAGGCGTTCTTCAGTGCCTCGAAGTCGGGCCGCTCCATCATCGCGAGGATCTTCCTGATGCCGGCCGCGATACCGGCGACGGCGTCCGCCTGATCGACCGCACCCTGCAGCTCCTGCTCGGCTTGCCGCACGTCATCGAGCCCGAGGACCATCGGGGTCGTGCCGATGCTGTAGTTCGCCTGGATGGTCAGGGTGTGGCTGACGTCGGCGATGCGCTTCGCGATCATGCAGAGGTTGTAGTAATCGGCCTTCGAGCGGCCCTGACCGCCGTACTCCTTCGGTATCAGAACCCGGAAGGCGCCGAGCCGCTGAGCCCAATCGAGGTCCTCGCGCGGTATGTAGTGGAGCTGCTCGACGTAGCGCTCGAACGACGGCTGCCAATCGCCTTCCGCGTAGCGGCCGCGGAACAGCTCCAGGTACTCCTCGTAATGAGTGCGGGTCACCACGTCGGCCCAGATGAGCTCGGGCACGCAGCGTGTCTCATCGACATCGAGCGGCTTGAGCAGGAAATCGCCGGAGCGGTGGTTGCGCTCCGCCTTGATGATGTCGCGCTCGTAGTCGAAGCCGAGGCGCTCGCTGGCGATCGGCGCGTCGGGGTAGTCGCCGAGCTGGAACGCGTAGCGGCCGAGCTCGACCCGGCCGACCGCCGCCTCGAGCTCGCCGGCCAGCGCGACGAGCCGCTCCTCCATGACATCGGCCCAGAGCTGGGCCGCCTCCACGTAGCGCTCCGCCGGTAGTGAGCCCTCGAGGCGCCGGTGCGCCCGGACGAGCAGCCGCGCCCAGATATAGAGCCGGGTCGCCAGCTCGCCGGCGATGTCGTGGATCGCCTGGTCGGCGCTGGCGCCGGCCCCCCGCTCCAGCGCTTCGCCGAGCGCCGCGCCGAGCTGTTCCTCCGCCGCGCGCAGCCGCTGGGCCTCGAAGTCGAAGATCGGGCGCCGCGCCATCGCCGTGAGCGCCTCGTCGATCTCGTCCGAGATCGTCGCCAGCGGCGCGCCGTCGCCGGCCGCGATGCGCTCGCCGATCTCGACGTTCAGCTGCGCGTTCTCGCGGATGTAGTGGGGGAAGATGGAACTGTCGCGGTAGACCTTCGAGAAGACGTCTTCCTCCGAGAAGGCCGAGCCGCCGATCACCTGACCGGCGCGATAGGTGATGCTCGGTATGTCGGGCCCGAAGAGGTCGGTGACCGCGACCTTCGCGACCAGCGCCTCGAGCTCGCCGCTGCGCCAGGCCGCGTCCTGGAGCAGCGTCTCGATCGCCAGCCGCGACGCCTCGATGTGGGCGATGTGCGCGCGGACCGCGCCGAACTTGCCTACCGCGTCACGCCCGTCCATGTCCTGGAACATGTCGGGGAACTGGATACGGCTGCGCGCGTGGTCGACTGCCCGCTCTGTCATAAGCGATGAGGCGCCGAGCGCGATCGCCGCTACGTCGCGTGAGCGGCCAGCGAAGAGCGCCGCTTCGTCCGCCCCACTCCAATCGCCTTCCCAGACTGTCTTTACGCCCGTCAGGGTGAGCTCCGCGACGTCTGCGCCGCTGAGTCCCATGGCAGGTGTGCTCTCGATGCTGAGGCCTTTGGCGCCCACCTCGATGAGCCCCAGGCGGCCGGCGCCGCGCGCCACGAAGCTCTCCGCCGCCGCCGTGAGCGTGAACGGTAGCACACCGTTCCACTCGCCTTCGCCGACCTCGGCCTGCGCTTCCAAAGCGACGGTCGTGAAGTACTTGACGCGCTTCAGTGGGTCGACGACCTTCGCGGGGGCGCCCGCTCGCTCCAGCGCCTCGACTCCCGACAGGTGGCCGGCGACGAGCGCGGCCAACGACGGGTCGGTCCACGCCAGCTCGGCGAGGATGTCCTCGCGCTCGAGATGCGCCCAACCGTCGAATGCGCCGCCCGGCGTGCCGTCGCCGAGTGCCGCGCGCGTTGCGGCACGCAGGGTCTCCAGCAAGTGCTCCTCCAGCACGCCGCCGTGCTCGAGTAATCGTATCGCTATCCGATCGAAGACGCCTGCCACGTGCTCACGCAGCGCCGCGCGCGCCGCGGCTCGCTGCGGCGACACGGCTTCCAGCGCCCGGAGCGCCGCTACCGGGTCGGCTTGCTCCAGCGCTACCAGGCAGACCTCGCCCAGCCGGTCGAGCAGCCGGCGCAGGCCCGCCAGGTGATGGTCGCGGATCTGGCGCGCGTCCGCCTCGGCGGCGAAGAACCGCTGTGCGCCGGCGTGCTCGCGCAGCCGTGCGGAGACGGTCTCGATGTCGCGCTTGAGCTTGAGCAGCTCGACGTGCGCGCTGCTCAGCTCGTGCTCGACCAGCCAGCTCTCGAGCGGCTCCGCCAGCGCCATGGCGGCCGCCTCATCGGCGAGCGCGGCGAAGTACTCGATCGCGGAGCGATACCAGCCGACCTGGCCGGGCTCGAGCACGCGGGGTCCCTGCCAGACGTCCTCGTGCAGCTCGCTGCACTTGGCTTCGGCTAGGGCGACGGCCCGACAGGCGCCGGCCAGCGCTTCCTTCACTTCATCGGGCGCGGCGATCGACTCGCTCGGCCAGCCGTCTCGCGCCATCGCGCTCCAGTAGCTGGGCTCGATCTCGCGCGCTGCGCTCAAGTGCCGCTCACCGATGATCCGCCTCAGCGCCGCGTCGGCGCCGGTGTAGACCTCGTAGATCAGGCGGTGCGCGCCGAAGCGCGACCAGTCGACGTGCTGCGGCTCGATCCGCCAGCAGGTCTCGCACTTCACGCAGTTCTCGAAGTTCACCGCCACCGACGCGTGCATCGTGCGGTCGAGCACGATCTGGTAGACCGCCGCGGGGCATACGCTCCAGAGCGCCGCCTTGCTCGGGTCCTCCAGCGTCCCCGGCTTCTCCGGCGCGAAGAACACCTTGATGTGCGAGCTCGGCTCACCGCTGTAGCTGATCTCACCCAGCTTGGCGTCGTGCGACTTGGCCTCGCCGACGGCAGCGGCGCTGAGGTCGGTGAGCGCGCGCCAGCCCATGAGCCAGCGGGCGTAGAACGTCTTCTTCAGCTCCTCGAGCGTCGGCTTCTTGACCGCGAAGCCGATGAGATCGGAGAGCCGCTGGACCGCGCGGGTAAGGCAGAAGACGGCGAGGCCGAAGATGCCGAGAACGATCTCCCAGAGCGAGAACCTGCGCAGCAGCACGCCGACGGCCCGGTCGAGCTTCTTCGCGATCGGTACGGCATCGTTGGCGTAGACGATCGCCGCCGCCTTCTTGAGCGCCGATCTGTAGCGCGCGTACGACCAGCGCTTGTACCAGGGCAGCCTGCCCGGCTCCTCGCCCTTCACCCAGAAGCTCGGCTCGAGCTCGCCCGGGCCCTTCCCGTAGACGAAGGGGAAGAGCGCCAGCAGGGTGTTGGGGATGGAGAGGAGCAGCGCGAGCGGCGCGTGCTTGGCGACGTAGCGGCGCGTGCGCAGCGCCGTCACGCCGCCGCGCAGGTCGCCGAGCGTCTTCAGCCACCTGCCCTTCAGCGTCTCGCAGATCAGGCGGACGGCCTCCCACCACTGGCGTGCGAAGCCGAGCTCGGGCCGGGTCATGACGTAGAGCGACCCGGTCAACAGGTCGATCTGGCGGCCGAACAGCGCCTCGCTGTGCTCGATGAAGGCGGGCCAGTCGCGCAGGTGCTCGACGTCCTTGTAGTAGTTGGTCGCCTTGAGCGGCTTGACGTAGAGCGCTTCCAACCGCTCGCGGGTCGGATCGTCGCCGTTCTTGCCGAGCTGGATGACGGCGTCGGCGAAGATGCGGCCCATCGCGCAGGCCGGGCCGGTGAAGTTCGGGTATGGGAAGTCGACGCCGATACCGCTGGCCGCGCCGCCGATCGCCACGCCCTCGTCGACCAGTTGGGGCAACTCGCGCAGGCCGCCGCCGCGGATGATCTTGGCGCCGTACGATGTCGACTCGCCGCCCTCGATCAAGCGCCGGATCGGCGGCAGACCCTTGTACCACTCCATCAGCTTGTTGTAGTCGCCGGACAGCGCCGTCAAGTTCTCGAGCGGCAGCACCAGGCCGATAGAGACGCTCGATCGATTCGTATAGATGAGGCCCGCCATGTTGAGGCGGACCGGGTTACCATCGATCGCTCCGTTGCGCAGCATGATCTCGTAGCACGCCGCCTCGCCGGGCCCGACGCCGAAACGCCCCTCGATCGTCGCCGCATCGAGCTCGATCACCTCCTTCACCCCCTGCAGGAACCCCGGCTGGCCGCTCGCCTTCGAGCGCACCACGTCGCGCTCGAATCCTTCCTTGCTGACCAGGTGCGAGGCATCGCCTTCCGCCAGGAAAACGATGTTCCCGTAGAGCGGTCCGCGGTCGGTGTGCACGCCGATCACCCGCTCGCCCCTGCGGATGAGTCCGTCGACGGTCGTCTCGCTGAGGGTCGTGGCGCCGAGCGCGCGGGCGCGCTCCGCCAGGTAGCGGTCGTAGACCGGGCGCAGGACCGTGTAGCAGTGGCGGAACGTCTCCGGGTTGCGGTACTCGGCGCCGGCCATCGTGAGGCCGTTGGTGGCGAAGAAGCCGCGCTTCACGACGCGCCGCTCGTAGGGCGCTTCCGCCAGCTCCTCTTCGCCCAGTACGGCGGGGTCGGCCAGGTTCTCTGCGAAGTAGACGGCGCCGGACCAGTTCTCGGCGCCCGGGTAGACGGCGGCCTCGACGACCAGCACATCCACGTTCTCGCGGGCGAGTCTCAGGGCGGCGGTGATCCCGGCGGGTCCGCCGCCGACGATTATCACATCCCAAAGCTTCTTGCTCATCGGTGATCTCAGCGTTGTCGAGGACGCTACGCCATGTTCCCCCTCGCAGGGGGTGCGGGGCCGGTCGAGGCTAGGCATCGGAGCGAGCCACACGATCCAATCTGTGAGAATCGGGTTCCCCGGGCCAGATCTGTGTCGGTTCCTCACTCCTACTCGTGCTCGTAATCGTTTTCGTAATCGCGATCGTGTCGTAATCGTCGTCCCTCGAGCTCCTGAGAAGACGATCACGATTACGATTACGAGCAGGAGCAGGAGTTTAAGGGGACTGAGCGGGCTCAGCGGTTGTTGAGTCGCGCAGGACCCCCAGCTCGCGGGCGAGGGCGAGGGCCGAGTCGGCGATCACGTTGTGCCGCTCGATGATTGCGTGGCACGCCTGCTCGTGGGCGCGCAGCGTGTCGCCGGCGGCCTCACGCTCGGGGATCCCCTCGTTGTACTCGTTGAAGACTTCCAGATACGCCTCGTAGCTGTCGGCGGGAACGCCCCGCGGGTCGAGCCCCTCATAGTAGTCGATCGCGCCCCTCAGCGAGTCGAAGCGCGCGTCGCTGGTGTGGAGCTCAACCTCCTCATCGTCCACGGCCGCCTGGCACGAGTCGGCGGCGGCGCGCAGCTCGGCCAGCTGGGCCCGCAGTGCCCGGAGCTGTGTCTCCGGCGGGATCGGCCGGAGGTAATCGACGATCGCCATGATCACGAGAGCGGTGACGGCGATCGCCAGCATGATGAGGAAACCCCTTGTAGGGCGCACTATCGGTCCACCATCGGTTAACCAGCGGGCTCCGAATAACGAATGATGAACACCGAATATCGAATAATGAGGTGGAATGCGCTACACTTCGGTATTCAGTATTCTACATTCAGAATCTCCACCCGCCGGGGTACCACCGTTGCCTGCACTACGAACGCTGAGCGGCCTCTCGTCCAGAATCACCAGCTGTCGGCGGTGCCCTCGGCTCGTGTCCTGGCGCGAGGAAGTGGCGCGCCACAAGCGCGCCGCCTTCGCCGACCAGGACTATTGGGGTAAACCGCTGCCGGGCTTCGGGGATCCCGACGCCTGGCTGCTGGTCGTCGGCCTGGCGCCGGCGGCCCACGGCGCCAACCGGACCGGCCGCATGTTCACCGGCGACCGCTCCGGCGACTTCCTTTACGCCGCCCTGCACCGCGCCGGTCTGGCGAATCAAGCGGAATCGACCGCTCGCTCGGACGGTCTCGAATTGCGCGGCGCCTATATCACCGCTGCCGTGCGTTGCGCGCCGCCCGCCAACAGGCCGCTACCGGAAGAGCGCGACAGCTGCCGCGGGTTTCTGGAAGAGGAGCTGGATCTGCTGCCCGGCCTGAAGGTGATACTCGCTTTGGGCGGCTATGCGTTCGGCCACGTACTGCGCGTGCTGCGCGATCGCGGCGCCCCGCTGCCGTCGCCGACCCCGAAGTTCGCCCACGGCGTGCTCGTGAGGCTTGGAGAATCGGGGCTCTCGGTGATCGCGTCCTACCACCCGAGCCAGCAGAACACCTTCACCGGTAGGCTCACGCCCCGAATGCTCGACCGGGTCCTGTCTCGTGCGCAGCGGCTGCGCTAGGGCGGATCGGGAAGCCGCGTGAAGTAAGGGAGGCGCGGGGGTCCTCCGAGCGTAAGCCGCGTGAAGTAAGGGAGGCGCGGGGGCCCTGCGAGCGTAAGCCGCGCGCCGACCGTCCCCCGCGCCTACCTAGAAGTTCGTCGTGCCGCTGGCGCCCGTCGCGCCGGAGTCTCCACCGTCCGGCGCGGTCCCGCCGGCGCCGCCGCCCTCCGCTTGGAGCGTTGTGTTGCTGATGGTCGGGGTGAACAACCCGAACCTGTAGATCGCGTACGAGACGCCGCCGCCACCGCCGCCGCCAGGTCCGCCTTTGCCGCCCTGGCCGCCGACACCGCCCCTGCCCCCGCTACCTCCCGAGAGAAAGCCTGCGAATTCACCGTCGCCGCCAAAGCCGCCGCTGCCGCCGCTGCCGCCGGGTCCGCCTTCGCCGCCGCTGCCGCCGGTGCCGCCGGTCCCGGCGCTGACGTCGCTGTTCTCGATCACGACCACCGACTCGTTGACGAAGATGCCGAACGAGCCGCCGCCACCACCGGCGCCACCCCCGCCGTCACCGCCGTGGCCGCCACCGCCGCCGCCGCCACCACCGCCGGCAATCAGTTCGCTGCAGAAACCGGTGTCCACGCGTCCCGGCGAGCCGCCGCCACCGCCACCGCCGCCCGCACCGGGGTCGCCCAGCGTTCCTGCCGCTCCCGGACTGGCACGCCAGTGACCGTCGATGACCGAGCCTACACCGCCGCCTCCGGTGCCGGCGGCGCCCATGTCTCCGCCGCCGCCGCCGCCGCCGACCTTGCCGTTGAGGCCATCCATATTGCATTCCTCGGGGAACCCGGGGGCCGGGTCGCGGCCGCCCGCCCCACCGGCGCCGCCCAGCTTGCTGGCCGTGCTTTCGCCCGGTAGCCCGTCCTCACCGTCGCCGGGGATCAGCTCACCACCGTTGCCGCCTCGACCACCGCTACCGCCGCGGAACGGGCCGGGCCCCGACGCGCCGCCTTCGCCGCCCGTGAACTCCATGCCCTCGAGGCCGTCTAGACCCGCCGCGCCTACCGCGCCCGTGGCCCCGGCCGCGCCGACTCCGCCGTTCCCCGAGTTGACGGTCAGATTGCGCAGCGTCACCGGGTTGGAGTTCCTGATGTAGATGCCGGTGGAGTTGCCGCCCGGCTCGCTGTTGGTCGCCGACTCGATCGTGAAGAGGTCGACCACCAGCGGCTGGCTGATGCCCTCGATGCGGATCGCGGTTGTGTCGCCCTGGATGATCGTGATGTTGCCGAGCCCGCGCTCCCAGTTCACCGCGCCGTTGTAGCCGCCGTACAGGCTCACACCCTCGACCAGCTCCACCGTCTCCATGTAGGTGCCGAGCGAGACGTAGACCTCGGTCTTGCTATCGTCGGCCTGGGCCGCGGCGATCGCTGCGCCGATAGTCCCCTTCGGCTCGTTTATCGTGCCGGGGTCCGAGTCGGAAGCGCCCACGGCGACGAAGACCGCCTTCGCAACGTCGCCGTCGATGCCGTCGCCGTTGGTGTCCTCGAAGTCGTCGCCGGGTGAATCGGGGTTCGAGTTGGGCGTGACGACGACCTCGGCGGAACCGGTGACGCCTCGGGCCGTCGCTCTGACCTCTGTCGTCCCCATCACGAGGCCGGTGACGAGCGCGGTGGTGGCTCCGCTGACCGCCACCGTGGCGATGCGGTCGTCCGCCGTGCTCCACACGATAGTGATCCCGGTGACCGGTTGACCCAGGTTGTCACGCACGGCCGCTGTGTACTCGGCCGTCTGCCCGGACTCGACAGTCGCGGTCGCGGGCGTCACTGAGACCGTCAAAGTGGGAGGAACACCGGTGCTGTCACTGCCGCAACCGAATACGGCGACGCTGAGCAGCACGGCGAGCGCTGTTATGAAGAGAAGATGCTTCCGGCGCATCACTTACCTCCCACGCGTGTACGGTATCGGGCCAGTTGGATGGCACGGCACGGAGCCGCGGCCCGTGCCGGCCTGTGAATCTCGGGCCCGCCAACGGGAAGGGCAAGCAACGCGACAACCTTCGGCGCCATCGACTCTGCGAGAGCCTGTCACAGCTCGGGCAGCGTGTGGGTCCTACCCTCGTTCTGCTCGACCAGCCACTCGTAGAGCGGCTGGAAGTAGTCGACGATCGCCTGAGCGTCGAGCTCGCGGCCCGTCGTCTCCTGCAGGACCTCGCGCCAATCGCGGCTGGCGCCCGGCGCCATCAGGTCGCGCAGGAAGTCGCCGACCTCCTTCGAGCCCCAGTAGTCCGTGTCGTGCGGGTCCTGGTTCAGGATGTTCCGAGCCACGTGATCGTGCAGCTGGAAGAGGAGCGCGTAGGAGAGCGCGTAGTCGTAGTACTGGGCCGCGTCGTCGCTGATGTGCGTCTTGCTGGCGGGATCGGCGTGCTCTTCGCCGCGCGGCGCCGGCGGCGCCACGCCCTGGTATCTCCTCTTCAGCTCCCACCAGGACGCGTTCCACTGGTCGGCCGGCAGCTCGTTCGCGTAGAGCTCGTACTCGAACCGCGTCATCACGCCGGCGGACCACGGGATGAAGACGATGTAGTTCAGCCCCTCGAACAAAAGCTGCCCGATCTCGTCGACCTCCGCGTCGGCCGGCACCAGGCCGCGGTTCACCAGGAACTGCCGCTGCGTCGACGCCAGTCCGATCAGGTAACCGATCCCCTCGTGGTAGGCGCGGTTCGCACCGCCGCGCAGCACCAGCGGCACCTCGGGTCGCGTGTACGTCGTGTAGTAGAAGATGTGACCCAGCTCGTGCAGCGTCGTCTCCCACCAGTAGGGGTTGTTCTCGACGCTCATCAGCGAGCGGACATCCTGCCCCAGGTCGAGATGCCAGGCCGACGCGTGCGTGTTCTTCTTATAGTCGGCGTCCGGCGGCAGCGGGTAGAGCGACGACAGCTCGTAGAAGCTCTCCGGCAGGGCCGAGAAGCCCAAGCTCTTGTAGAATTCCTCGCCTTGCTCGACGATCCACTCGGCCGACTTCTCGCTCAGCGCCGCGGCGACGTCGAGCCCCTCGACGGTCACCAGCGCCGTCCAATCCTGGGCCCAGCGGTTCGGCAGCCAGTGGGCGGGCAGCAAGTCGGGGACCGGCTGGCCGTAGCGCTCCGCCAGCTCGTAGCGCACCCAGGTATGGAGCTCGCGGTAGAGCGGGCGCATCTGCCGCACCAGCGTCTCGTTCAACTCGAGCATCTCGTCTGTGGTCATGCCGTACTCGGAGACCTGGTAGGTGAAGTAGTCGTCGTACCCCAGCGCGCGAACCGTCTCGTTGCGCAGCCGGCGCAGCTCGACGAGCCCGGGCTTGAGCGCGGTGCCCACCTCCTTCGACGCCTCCCAGACCGCGCGCCGCTCGGTCAAGTCGCTGCTCGTGCGCAGCAGCTCGTCGATCTGGTTGGGCGTGATCGGTCGGCCGCCCAGCCTGAATTCGAACCCGTAGAGCGTCTCGACCTGCTCGGTCTCGGCCGCGATCCGCTCGGCCACCAGCTCCGGTACCGTGCCCGGCTGGTTCGCCGCCTCGTACAGCATCGCCTCCAGCGCCCGCACCTCTACCGGGTCGAGCCGCTCGCGCTGCTCCAGGTAGCCGCCGATGCGCTCGATGTTCTCGACGCTGCCGACGAACGCGGCGAGCGCCTCGTTGGCGCGGCGCGTCCGCGCGGCGTTCGTCGTGTCGCCCTCGACGATGTGGGTGTTCGACGCCCACTCGGCTTTTGCGGCCTCGTAGTAGAGCCCCTGCATCGTCGCCTCGTACTCGGCGATGTAGGCGTCGACCTCCGACTTCAGCGGATCCTCGCCGCAGGCGCTGAACAGGTACAACACAGTCAGGACCGGAAGGTAGCGCTTCATCTCTCACCTCGATCGGGGTTTCGGGTCGCGGTCGGTGCTCTGCCGCACGAGCTATCTGACGAACCATGGCGTGGAAGATCAACCAAGGTAACGGCGCCTGGACGCTGCGTGCCAGTGCGGCGGCGGTGCGGGCCTGGGCTGTGAAATCGCCGACCCACCCCAGCCGGCAGTTGGGTAACGGGTTACCCACCCGGCGGGGCGAACACCGGCTCTCCTTTCGTGGAACTCGTTGATGGACAAGCGATTGCGCTATCGGTCGGATATCCGGCTCGGCTGGCACAGAGCTCGCTCTAGCGGATCACGTAGATGCGTATCCCGTAAAACCCTCCGCCTCCGTCCACTTCTCTTCCAGCCCCATCGCTGCCGCGTAGGCGAGCGGCTTCTCGAAGTGCCAGATCACCGCGGCGGTGGTCTGATCAGCCGCTGCAACAGGGTCCGGCCGGCGGCACCGAAGCGCCGCTCCAACTCGGCGCCGAGCGCTTCGGTGTCCAGCTGCAGCGCCGGGTTCGACATGGTGCCGCCGATTCCGAGGCCGACCTGGATGGCCTGGTCGCCACCGGCCAGCTGGCCCAGCAGGTTGCCCAGCAGGCCGCCGCCCTCGATCAGGCCCGCCTCGCGCAGCGTCGCCATCGGCAGCTCGAGGTCGAGCTCGAGGTCGAGGGCGCCACCCAGGCCGGCGGAGCCGGCGATCGCGCCTTTGAGGTCGCGCCCGTCGAAGTTCCAGCCCTGCAACAGGAAGTTGCCGCCCTCGATCTCGTAGGCGCCGCCGAACTGGCGGAAGCCCGACAGCTTGCCCGGATCGAGCTGGAGCTGGCGGGCGAGGGCGTTGGTGAGCCCGAAGTCCTGGAAGCGACCTTCCCTGAACGTAGAGCGGCCGGAAGCGTTGATCGCGTCGGGAGCGGGGAGAAAGCCGTCATCGATCGAGGCGCTCCCGGCGATGTTGAAGTCGACCAGCCCGCTCAGCGCGCGGCCCAGCCGCGTCCAGCGCTGCAGGAAGTCGCCGGCCTGGCCGGCGGCGAGCTGCAGGTCGTAGGTCAACGCGAAGGGCGGCCGTCCCTGACTCATGTCGAGCGACAGAGTACCACTCACACTGCCGCCGTAGAGCTGGCCCGTCAGGTTCCGCACATCGAGGACACCGTTCCGCATGACGAGATTGAAGCTGATGTTCTGCGCCCGGGTCGGCGGGTTCAGGAACTCGGCGATGCGCACGCGGCCGTTGGCGTTGACCAGCGGTAGGGGCGGCGTCTTCGCGTAGCGCTCGCGGGCCAGCTCGCCGGGGTCGCGACCGGCCAGCTGCCGGCCGGCGAGTCGCGCGGTGAGTAGGTCCGAGTAGCCGGGCTGCGCGGTGTCCGGCACGGTGAGCTCGCTCATATCGAGCCGTCGCGAGTTGACCGTGAACTCCACACTCGGCAGCGCGCCGACTTCGCCGCGACTGAGTGCGTAGGTCAGCGCGCCCGGCGCGTCGAACGACAGGTCGAGATCGCTGGCGCCGAGACGAACGGGGATGGCGTCCGCCGTGATGCCGGTACCGGTCAGCCGTACCGTGGCTGACGCGATACGAGCGGGGACGGCGAGCGCCTCACTCTGATAGCTGATGCCGGAGAGCTGGATGGGCCCGCTGACCTGCAAGCGCTCGGGCTGCGCCGCCGGGCCGCTGAAGCTCAGGTCGAAGCGCGCCAGACCTGCCATCGGCGCCCCACCCTCCCGCAGCTCCGCCAGCCGGCCCAGATCGAGCTCGCCGCTGGCGCGACCTTCCAGCTGGCGGGTCTCGAAGTCACTCACGCTCAGCCGCAGCTCGAAGGGACGTCCCAAGAGGTTCGCCCTGAAGGAGGGGAGCGCCAGCGACTCGAGGTCGAACGTCGCGCGCCCGCTCCCCTCGCTGAGCAGCCGACCGTATTGGGCGTGGGCGGCGCTTACGTCGGCCAGCTGCAAGGTGCCCTGCACCGCCGGCTTCACACCCGCGCCGACCGGGCCTTGCACCGTCAGCGAGAGACGCGAGCTGCCGGCCGCGGTCACGGCCTGCGGCTGCATGGCGGTGGGCAGGCTCGCCAGGAACGCGGCGATATCGACGTCGCCCGACTCGAGGGCGAAGTCGACGCCGCGCTCGCGCAGCAGCCCGCGCACGATCCCGCCGCCGGTCAGCGCGACATCACCCATCGCGACCCGCAGCTCGGCGAGCGCGAGGCTGTCGCCGGGCAGGTCGAGCAGCAGCGCGTAGTCGATATCGAGATCGGGCAGCGCCGTGCTGTCCTCTCCCATCTCGGGGGAGCGGAAGCGGATCGCGCTGAGCTCGATCGCCCCGCGGCCCGCCATTGCCCGCTCGTTGCCCACGACGCGCTCCGCCTGCAGTCGGGCATCGAGGTTTAGGCGGCCGCTGCGGCCGCTCGCCTGGTCCGAGTAGAAGACCGATCCATCGCTCAACGCGAGGTCGGACACCACGAGAGCGCCGGCCGCGGCACCGGCCGGCGGACCGCCCTCGCTCTCGCCCCCGCCCTCGCCCGCGCCCGCGCTCGCGTCCTCCGGTCCCAGCAGGCTCAGGTTGCTGGTCCCGTCGGCCCGGACCTCGTAGCGGATCTGCGGCCCGAGTAGCCGCAGCTGGCGCAGCTCGAGCTGTTTGCGCAGCAGCGGCCAGAAGCGCACCTGGAGCTCCAGCGCCTCGAGCGCCAGCGCCGGGTCGGCGCTGAATCCCGGTGGGTTGGCGACGGCCAAGTCGTCGAGGCGGACGGCGATACGCGGGAAGACGCGCAGCCGCACGTCGCTCAGCGTGACCTCGCTGCCCACCCGCTCCTCGATGCGCGGCACGATCATCGCCCTGAGCTTCTCCGGCGGAAAGAGAACCTTGAGGGCGACGGTGCCGGCGACGACAACCAGCAGCAGCGCGCCGGCGACGACGATCAGCCAGCGCGGGACCTTAAGACCGCGTGCTCGGTCGGCCGAGCGTTCCTCGGTGGTGCTCATGCTCTTCTACTCGAAGGTTGAGTGTTGGCGCCGGCCATCGCCCTGGCGGCCTCGCCGCAGCGGACGTGTGATCCGCACGCTCTTCATATTATAGCATTATGGCGCCACCACAGAGCGGCTTACCGCGCCTGGCCGAACTGCGCGCGCGTAGGGCGTGACCGAAGGTGTAGCCGCCCAGGGCGATGATCGCCGTGGTGGTATAGGCTGACCGTCGGGTGGGCGTTGCAGATGCGCCGGCTGGAGCGACGGGTCGAAGCGCTCGACTCGCAACTCCAGGAGGAACTAGTGTTCGGCCACTCTGGTCGTGGCGACCAGGGAGGAGTCGTGAAGGTCGGCCGGGGGATCCTCGGAGCGGACGTTCGGAGCGCCCCGGCCCGTCCTCAGTCGCGGCCTGACGCAGCGCGACATGAAGCGAGAGGCTCCCCCGGCCGACCCCTTCCACACCTCGTGACCACTGTGGTCGATCACTAGAACCCTCCGCCCCCGCCACCTCCAAACCCGCCACCCGAGAATCCGCCACCGCCGCCGAACCCCGAGCCGCCGCTCGACGAGCGTGGCGCGGTGACCAGCGCGGCCCCGGTCGATGTCGCCATGTGACCGAGCGAGCGGGAGAAGTAACCGGCGTGGAAGTGGCCGGGGTAGTGCGAGACGTACCAGGACGGCGGCTCCGTGATAATCGCCTCGAACGCCTCGGTCCACTTCTCTTCCAGCCCCATCGCCGCCGCATAGGGGAGCAGCTTCTCGAAGTGCTCGAGCGTCGCGTACTTCAGTCGGTCGCGGTCCACACGGTCGATGTACTCGCGGAGCCCCAGCACGTGGTTCAGTATCCAGGCGCCCTTCAGCGTCCGCGCCGGCATAGCCAACCCGAAGCCGAGCACGAACACCGGCGCGGCGATCAGCGACACCCACGAGGCGACCGGGTGCCCGACCTCCACGGCGCGGGCCAGGAAGCCGACCGCGAAGCAGATGGCCGCGACGACGACGGCGATCCCCGCCCAGACGCCCTGCACGTTCTCGGGCCGCGCTGTGAACAGCTTCGGCGGCCGCGTCATCCGGCGGTAGATGAGCCGCTTGATGCCCGGGATGCGGCGGTAAAACTGCTGCTTCAACTCGGACACCTTCACCGCGTACGTACCGTTCGCTTTGTCGGCCAGGTTCCAGAGCGCTTTGAGCGTCTCGAGCTCGTGATCCTTCAGATCTGTGACGCCGGCCGGGTCTTTTAAAACGTGGATGATGTGGTCCTTCGGCCGCTTGCGGCGCTTGCTCGGGACCTCCTCGATCCGCAGGTAGCCCCGGACCGCCAGGTCGATGATCGTCGCCGATAGATCACGCGGATCGACGCTGAAGTCCATCAGCGTGCCCACTTCCGCCGGGCTCATGTCCTCCGGCGGCTCGTACTGCGGCATGATCGAGCGGCTGAGCTCCGGGTCACGACCCTTCTTCCGCCAGAGTCCGAACATGAGGATGAAGGCGATGATCGGCACCGGGATGAACAGCCAGTCGAAGAAGAGCCAGCGCATCCGCGCCGTCACCGCCGGCTTGGCCACCACGCCCGGGTCCCAGCCGACGACGATGGTCAGCCCTTCCCGCATGTCGAGCTGCCGTGTCGTCTCGAAGAAGATGGTGCGGCCTCTGACGGCCTGCTCGTAGCCGCCCTCCCGGGCGCCATGACGGCCGGTGTAGGCTACCGCACGTATACCGGTCACCTCCTCCGGCAATTCTACCCGCGCCTGCGCGCGGACGATCGGCATCTCCCACTCGTCGCCGGTCACGTTCCAGTAGAGCTCGTCGTGGGCCCACTGCATCTCCTCGTCGCCCTCGAAGTAGCGGAGCCCGTTCTCCACCCGGTAACGGTAGACGATGGTGCGTCGCGCATCGCGGGCCCCGGGCACCCACGTCTTGATCTGGACCAGCGCGCCCCGCCGCTTGACCTCGTGACGCAGGTCGTTACCGCGGTCGTCCTCGACCGCCTGCACGTCGAGGTAGATCTGATGCCTGCCGCCGCCCGTTAGCTCATACTTCACCGGTATCCAGCGGTAGATGCCGTTCCACGAGCCCTCGAACAGGACGGTGATCCGCTCCTCGACGTCGATCCCGCCGTCGAGACCGACCCGGTAGGTCGCGTCGAAGAAGGTGATGGTCAGCCGCTTGTCCGCAGCCGCCGGGTTCTCCGTACCGTGCGCCGGTATCGCCAGGCCGAGCCCGACGGCAGCGACCGTACCGTACAGAAGGCTGCGGCCGCTACGGCGAAGGTACGCAAAGACATTCCAAGACATCGTTCCCTGCGCTTGCTGAGTTTCAGTCGCTGAAGTCTACCTTCGGCGCCTCGCGCTCTTCCGGCGACTCGAGCTCGAAGTACTCACGGTCCTTGAAGTTGAACATCCAGGCGACGAGGCTGGACGGGACGACGTGCACCTTCGTGTTGTAGTCGCGGACCACCGCGTTGTAGTAGCGGCGCGCGGCTTGGATCTTGTCCTCGACCTCGGCCAGGCTGCCCTGCAGCTGCGTGAAATTCTCGGAGGCCCGGAGCTGCGGGTAGTTCTCGGCTACGGCGAAGACCGAGCGCAGCGCCGCGGTCAGCATGTTCTCCGCCTTCGCCTGCTCCGCTACGCCCTGCGCGTTGATCGCCGCGGCGCGCATCTCCGTCACCCGCTCGAACGTCGCCTTCTCGTGGCTGGCGTAGCCCTTCACCGTCTCCACCAGGTTGGGGATTAGGTCGTAGCGCCGCTTGAGCTGGGCGTCGATATCGGCCCAGGCGGCGTCGCTTCGGACGCGCAGCCGCGTGAGCTGGTTGTAGAGAACGATTACGATGATGACGACGACAGCGATGCCGCCGATCACGACGAGGTTGTTCATTGCGCCTCCCGGGTTTCCGTCTATTGTCGCCTCCAAGATGGGGCCAAGCCGCTCGGCACCGAAAGTGCGAGGCGCCGGGCGGTCGGGCGCGGCGCTGGGCCCCTCGCTTCATGTCGCGCTGGGCAGGGCCGAGATCGATGACGGGCCAGCGCGCTCCAAATGTCCGCTCGAGGCCCATCGCCGCGCCCTCCCCTTCGCGGTACGGGGTGGGGTCGAGGCCCATCGCCGCGCCCTCCCTTTCGCGGTACGGGGGTGGCACAGCTGATGTCACGTGCAGGCGACAGTGGGGAAGCTAGCGGATGAGCAGATAGCAGAAGGGGCACGCCGGGATCGCCCAGATCGCGTGACTCGCTTCCGATGGACGGACGGGGCGGCGCGACGGGGGGCCGCCGGTCCCCCAGCGGGGCGCGGGGCCCGGCGCCGCTTCTATACGCATCACCGGCGCGCCGGCGATGCCGACCAGCTCCACGATGTTCCCCTCGCTGTGGGTCCAGCCTAGCGGCCGGCAGAGCAGGTAAAGCCCGTCGGACGAGAGCCCGAGGAACTCGCCGGCACGAAGCACGGTGGCGGTGCGACCGTCGCCGACACGGGCGCGGCGCACGCGGTGCGCGTGGTCCTCCTCTGTGAGCGCCGGCATCACACCGTAATAGATGGACTCGCCGTCGGGCGACCAGTCGAGATGGTAGATCACACCGTCCTCGCGCAGCAGGACGCGCGCCTTCCGGCTTTCCCACTCGATGATGTGGATCTCGCTGGCGCCGGCCGCCGTCGTGCGTCGCGGGATGTAGGCGATCCGCTCGCCGTCCGGCGCGAAGGCGTACGCGTTGACGGCGGTGCGGTAGAGCATGCGGGGCGGGTCGATCGGCCGCCCCGTCTCCGGGTCGACCTCGATGGTCCAGATCCGTGGCGGCCCACCGTCCGCGATGAAGCCGATGCGGTCAGCGGAGGGCGACCAGCGCGGCTTGGTGGCGGACCACGTCTTCCGGTAGGCGAATGGCTCGCCGCCGTCGCTGGGCACGATCCAGAGAACGGGCTGCGGCCGGGTCTGGAGAACGGCGAAGAAGCGACCGTCGGGTGACGGCGCGACCGTCGGATCGATCGGCACGTCGATCTCGGCGACGAATCGCGGCTCGGGCCGCAGGGTGAAGAGCGCTGAGTCGGCGCCCTCCTCTTCCGGCGCCTGCGACCTCGAGCTCCCCGGCAGCGCCAGGCAGAGTGAGGCCGCTAGGGCAATCGAACGGCTCAGCGGCGTGATCAACGCGCGGGCCACTCCCCGAGCTGGATGGCTAGGTCTTGTCTCTGGTCTCGTCGTACCAACTCGACCTCGACGAACTTATCGATCCGCTCGGGAGAAAGCACCGCCTGTAGCTCCGCCATGCCCGTCACCAGCTCGCCGTCCAGCTTGACGATGACATCGCCGGCGCGCATGCCGGCCAGGTACGCCGGCCCGCCCGGCTCGACGTCGGCGACCTCGACGCCGGTACGCTGATCCCGTGCGAGGCGCCGCGCTTCACGGGCGTACAGCGGACGCTCGCGTCCCGCGATACCGAGGTAGGCGCGGCGGTAGATGCCGTGCGTGATGAGCGCCGAGATGATGCGTCGCGTCGTGTCGGTGACCGGGATGGCAAACCCGATGCCGGCACCGCGCCCGATCGCCGCGGTGTTGATCCCCACCACCTCGGCGTGGCTCGTCACCAGTGGCCCACCGGAGTTACCCGGATTGATCGCCGCATCCGTCTGGATGACGTTGTCGATCAGGCGGCCGCCGCCCGAGCGCATCGAGCGCCCCAGCGCCGAGACGACCCCGGCGGTGACCGTCGACGTGTAGCCGTAAGGGCTGCCGATCGCCAGCACCAGCTGCCCTACCCTCAACTCGCCCGCGTCGCCGAACCGTGCCGCCGAAAGGCCGGCGGCGTTCGCGCGTAGCACGACCAGGTCGCTGGCTGCGTCGCTGCCGAGGATCTCCGCCTCCGCCTCCTCTCCGTCGGCGAACGTCAGCTCGACCTTACGTGTGTTCTCGACGACGTGGTAGTTGGTGACCACCAGGCCGTCGGGCGCTATGACGATCCCGGACCCGTTGCCGCTGGGCGGGTCCTCCCAGGGGCTGTGCCTGCGGCCCCACACCGAGACGTTCACCACGGCCGGGCGTAGGCGCTCGGCCACCTCCATCACCGCCTGGCTGTAAGCGTCGAGAATCGGCGCGCCCACCGGCTCGGTGCGCGACGTGGAAGAGCTTGTTCCGCCCCCGTCCGCTGCCAGGGGGCGCGCGAGGATATCCGTACTCATCGGCGTCCTGCCTGTTAGTAGTCGTTATCGATTGTCAGATAACACTACCCGGGTGGCGGGATAAGGTTCGGGAATCCGGGAGTTGGGGAATTGGGGAATTGGGGAATTGGAGAGTCGCTGGGCGATGCGATGCACCTGCCGCTAATATCGGTTCCCGCCGGTTTACCCTATAATGACGTCCTGCCCGAATGCTATCGAGCGCACAGAGGGAGGATGACGCTCGGTCTCCTTCGGCTAAGTGTCCGCAACACAATCACGTGGAGGATTAGTATGGGTGCACGCTCGACCGGGTCTTCTATCGGAATACTCGTTGCCGTTCTGCTGTCGTTTGCTCCGCGGCTGGCTTCCGCTCAAGATCTCCCGGTCCTCGATCGCGAGCACGCCCGGCTGATCCTGCAAGAAGTCTCCGGCGACGCGTCCTACGAGCACATCCGCTACCAGACGCAGTTCCACCGGCCGCGCGGCGGCTCCGACGGCCTCTGGAAAGTCGCCGAGTACTTCGAGGCGAAGGCACGCGAGTATAAGCTGGCGAACGTGAGCCTCATCAAGCAGGCGTCGAGCCACCGTCCCTGGAACGCGAAGTTCGCCGACCTGTGGATCGTCGAGCCTGAGCCGGAGCGGCTGGCCAGCACGCTCCAGTCGGCGCTGCACCTGGCCGACTATAGCCGACCGACCGACGTCACAGGCGAGCTGGTGGACATTGGGGCGGGTAGCGAAGAGGACCTCCAGAGCGTGGATGTTTCGGGCAAAGTCGTGCTCACGTACGGTCCGGTCGACTCGGTGATGGCCCGGGCCGTGCACGACGGCGGCGCCCTGGGCGTGGTCGCGTACCCCGACCCGTTCAGCGAGAGATCCGCTGGCTACCCTGACCAGCTCCGCTGGCTCAGGGCTGTAACGACCCGGGGCTCCGAGGACTTCGAAGCGACCTTCGCCTTTGGCCTCTCGCTGCGTCAGGGTTTGGCGCTGCGCAGCCGGCTCCAGAGCTCGGAGGAGCCGATCGTCGTACACGCCGTGGTCGAGTCTGAGCTCACCTCGGTGCAGGGCTCCAACCCCTGGCAGGTGATGGTCGAGGCGTTCATCCCCGGCAGCGAGCCGGGACTCGGGCAGGACGTGGTGCTCACCGGCCACCTGCAGGAGGAGGCAACGTCGGCCAACGATGACGCCAGCGGCTGCGCTAACCTGCTCGAGATCGCCCGGGCGCTCAACCGGCTGATCGGCGAGGGCCGGCTGCCACGGCCGCGGCGTAACCTGCGCTTCTGGTGGGTGACCGAGATCGACAGCCAGCGCCAGTACTTCGCCGACAACCCCGAAGCGCACCACGAGATCTGGGTTAACATCAACCAGGACATGTCGGGCGCCAATCAGGCGCAGGATGTGATGCGCGTGCAGAACGTCACGCGATTGCCGGCAACGCGCTTCCACTTCTTCAACGACGTGGTCGAGTCGGTGATCGACCACATGGTGGCGGCGAACAGCGCCGAGCTCGCGCAGCGGCAGGCGGGCAGCGAGTACCCCGAGCCGCACCTGGCGCACCTGGGCACGCAGCATCGCTATAACGCGAAGATGATCTTCTTCCACAACAATACCGATCACATGACGTTCAACGAGCAGCCGATCGGTGTCCCGGGCGTCACGTTCACCAACTGGCCCGACAACTACATTCATTCGAGCGACGACGATCTCTGGAACATCGACCGCACGCAGCTGGGTCGTAGCGCCGCGGCGGCAGCGCTGATCGCCTACGCTATGGCGAACGCCGACGAAGCGTCGGCGCCGGCTCTGGCGGCGGAGACGGTGGGGCGCGGGCAGGAACGCCTCGGGCGCAACCTGCGGCTGGGTCTCAGCTGGATCGCGACAAGCGAAGACCGGGGCGCGGCGTACTACGATGCGGTGGACCAGGTCAGCTACGCGGCCGAGCGCGAGCGCCTGGCGATCGGGTCACTGAGTGAGATTCACACCGGCGCCGCGGAGCGCGTTCCGCCGCTGCTGGCAGAGCTGGCGCGGCGCGAGGCGCAAGCGCTCCGCGAGCTCGAGCTCGCCTACCGTCAGGCGACAGGGCACGATGCGCTGCCCCAACGCCGGCTCGCCGACGCGGAGCTGCGCTTGAGCGGGCTCGAGCCGGCCGTGACCGCGGGCCCGATCGAGTTCCTCACCGGCCGGGGGCGCGTCACGGAGGTGAACGGTCTGCACAGGCTGATGGCGTTCGAGGTGATGAACGCGGTGAACGGCGAGCGGAGCGGGCTGGACGTTTATCGTTACGTGGCGGCGGAGGCGCGCGAGGCGGGCACGCACTACTACGGCACGGTGACGGCGGAGGCCGTGCTCGAGTATCTGGAGAGCGCCGCGACGGCGGAGCTGATTCGCTTGGAGTAAGATCTCATGCCTAAGTCTTCCGCTGAGAGCAAGGCGGGCGGTAAGGGCCGCTCGCGCACGAAGAAGAGGGAAGCAGCGCCGCCGAAGTCGCGTGGCCTGACGGCGACACGGCTGGCTTCGGCGTCGCCTCCGACGAAGGTCGCGCGCCTGGCGGAGGCGATCGAGGCGGACGGCGGATCGGTCTTGGGGATCTACAAGGACCCGCTGGGTGGGAGCTGGCAGGCGCTGGCCGGGCTGCCGATCGATAGGGTCGAGCCGACGCCGTTCCAGCGCGATCTCTCGGAGGCGCACACCGAGCGGCTGGCGACCGCGATCGACAAGCTGGGCCGATTCCTCGATCCGGTGATCGCGGTGCGAACGGACGAGGGCCGCTACTGGACGCCGAACGGCTACCACCGGCTGGAGGCCGTGCGCCGGCTCGGCGGCAAGTCGATCGTCGCGCTGGTGGTGCCCGATGCCGAGGTCGCCTACCGCATCCTGGTGCTGAACACCGAGAAAGCGCACAACTTGCGGGAGCGGGCCCTCGAGGTGGCTCGCCTGGCCCAGGGGCTGGCCGAGCTCGACGAGCGGCCGGAGAAGGAATTCGCCACCGAATTCGAGGAGCCGGCGCTGCTCACTTTGGGGTTGTGCTACGAGCAGCGCGGGCGGTTCGCAGGCGGTGCCTATCACCCGGTAGTCAAGCGGGTCGACAAGTTCCTGAGCACCAAGCTGCCGAGGGCGCTCGAGACGCGTCGCGCCCGGGCCGAGCGTCTGCTCGAGCTCGACGATGAGGTGAACGCCAGGGTGAAGGAGCTCAAGGAGCTGGGCTTCGTGAGCCCGTACCTGAAAGCGTTCGTCGTCGCCCGCATCAACCCGCTGCGCTTCAAGCGCAAGGTGAGCGCGGGCTTCGACGACACGATCGATAAGATGCTGGCGGCTGCCAGGCGCTTCGATGCGGCGAAAGTTCGCTCCGATCAGATCGCTGGTGCGTCGGGGCCACCGGATGGGTGATAGAGGACATCGAGGTTGGCTCGTGCTCCGAATGTAGAATGTAGAATAATGAGTTACTGTGTCGCACAGCACTTCGGTGTTCGGTATTCGGAGCGTGCCCGACTCCACCAGGTGAGGTTCCATGCGTGAGTCGATTCCGCCGGAGGCACGACGCAAGCTGGTCGAAGTAGCGCGCGGTGATGCGCCGGCAGACCTCCTGCTCGAGAACGCGCGCCTGGTCAACGTGCGTTCAGGCGAGATCCACGACGCCGACATCGCCATCTACGAAGGGCGGATCGCGGGGTTCGGCGCGTACCAGGCCGCACAGACCATCGACTTGCACGGCGCGCACGTCTGCCCCGGGCTCATCGACGCGCACGTGCACATCGAGTCGAGCATGGTCTCGGTGCCCGAGTTCGCCCGCGCGGTGGTGCCCCGCGGTACGACGGCGGTCGTCACCGATCCGCACGAGATCGCCAACGTGCTCGGTGTACCGGGTATCCGCTACATGCTGGACTCGAGCGAAGGGTTGCCGCTCCGCGTCTTCGCCATGGCCTCGTCGTGCGTACCGGCCACTCACATGGAGACGGCCGGCGCGAAGATCGAGGCTGCGGACCTGGCGCCGCTGTTCGAGCACCCGCGGGTGATCGGCTTGGCCGAGGTCATGAACTTCCCCGGCGTCTTCCTGGGCGTGCCCGAGGTGCTGGCCAAGATCGCGGCCGCCGGCGACCGGCCGGTGGACGGCCATTCGCCTGGCCTCTCCGGTCTCCCACTCAACGCCTACCTGGCCGCCGGGGTCGGCTCCGACCACGAGTGCACCCGGCTGGAGGAGGCGCGTGAGAAGCTGCGCCGCGGCATGCACATCTTCATCCGCGAGGGGACGGCGGCGCGCAACCTCGAGGAGCTCTTGCCGCTCGTCACACCGGGTAATGCGGCCAACTGCTCCTTCTGTACCGACGACCGGCATCCCGAGGACCTGCTGGACGAGGGCCACGTCGACGCGCTCGTGCGCATGGGCATCGCCGAGGGGCTCGACCCGATCACCGCGATCCAGATGGCCACGATCAACACCGCCAACTACTTCGGGCTCAGAGGGCTGGGGATGCTGGCGCCGGGCTACCGGGCCGACATGATCGTCGTCGATAAACTCGAGGTCTTTCAGGCAAGGATGGTCTTCAGCGAGGGACGCGTCGTGGCCGAGCACGGCGAGTACAAAGGCGCGCGGCCCACGCCGCCGGCGCCGCCGGGGAGCGGCGTCCAGGTGAAGTGGGAGGCGGTGGACCTCGCGGTAACGGCGAGCGGCGCGGCGAAGGCCCGTGTCATCCATGCGATCCCCGGCCAGATCGTCACCGGCCAGAGCGTCGAGCCGATGAAGGTCGAAAACGGCCGGGCAGTCGCCGACCCCGACAGGGATCTGCTGAAGATCGCCGTGATCGAGCGGCACCAGGCGACGGGCAACGTCGGCGTAGGGTTCGCGCGCGGCTTCGGCCTGAAGCGCGGCGCCATCGCCTCCACCGTCGCCCACGACAATCACAACATCGTCGTCGTCGGTGCGAGCGACGCCGAGATGATGGCCGCCGCCCGCGCCGTCAGCGAGACCGGCGGCGGCCAGGCCGTCGTCGCCGACGGCCGCGTGCTGGCCGCCGTGCCGCTCCCCATCGCCGGCCTAATGTCCGATCTGCCGCTCGAGGAGGTGAGGGACCGGGTGGAGGCGATGGGGAAGGCGGCCCGGGAGCTCGGCGGGACGCTGCCGGACCCGCTCATGACCATGACGTTCCTCGCGCTGGCGGTAATACCCGAGCTCAAGATCACCGACCGGGGGCTCGTCGACGTGAACAAGTTCAAACCGGTGCCGCTCTTCGTCCCCTGAGGGCAGCGTGGCGCGTTTACAAAGGGGCTACCCTCTGCTTATCTTTGGCCGCTCAAACCCGAGGTCGAACACGCAAAATCGCTGCGCTTGGTCGCCGAGCGCAGCTTGAGAACGCCAGCTAGGAGTGCAACAGAATGATCAGCAAGAAGATGGAAGAGGCCCTCAACGCCCAGATCAATGCCGAGCTGTTCTCGGCTTACGTCTATCTCTCGATGTCGGCTTACTTCAACTCCAGCGACTTCAAGGGCTTCGCCAACTGGATGAACGCGCAGGCCCAGGAAGAGGTCGCCCACGCGATGAAGATCTATAACTTTCTCCTCGATCGCAGCGGCCAGGTAGTGCTGGCGGCCATCGACGGCCCGCCCACCGAGTGGGAGTCGCCCCTGGCCGTCTTCGAGGCCGCCTACAAGCACGAGCAGCACGTCACCAGCCTGATCCATAACCTCGTCGCCCTGGCCATCGACGAGAACGACTACGCCACCAAGAACCTCATGGACTGGTTCGTCGACGAGCAGGTCGAGGAGGAGGCGTCGGCCAGCGAGATCGTCGAGCAGCTCAGGCTGATCGGTAAGGATGGACCCGGCCTACTGATGATGGATCGCGAGCTGGCGCAGCGGAAGTTCGATCCGGCGGCCGGGGAGTAGCGCGGCGCGAGACCTTCCCCATTAGGTCCAAGCCGCAGCGGGCCCGCGCTCCGGCGCTGCCAGCCAAGGGAGCGACCGGAGTTGCGGGTTCCGCATTTGTGGTCCAGGCTACTACTGCAAAGCGCACGACCTTAAGGCATTTTGACGGACGGTCACGCGTTTTGCCCGATCGAGTCGGCGGGTCGGCGGCAAACATATGTCGTCGCGGGCCCGGGCCCGGCTCCGTAAGCCCAGCTCTTATAACAGGATAGACGGCAGGAACGGCCCCCCAGCGATGCGCGTCGTCGCGTTGGCACGTCTGCTGCCTATACGTAGAGACCGCAAGCCGAAACGGCTGAGACACCCAAGTCCCGCCCGGGTGCCTGAAAATCCCCCCGCGAACCCTGTTTCTGATCCTTGAAGCGTATCCGTACGACATCGTCGATAGAGAAACTGGACCGCCCGACCGTCTGGCTTTCTGCAGTTATCCGCGTTTACCTACCCGGCAGTTCCCATCGTCCCCACAGCGATTAGGAAGTACCTTTCAGCCCTGCGGTCGGGCGGCTCCAGCCGAGCCGCCCGTTTTTCATCCCCTTGACCGTCTTGCGTGACGCTATTTAATTGCGGGCCGTTCGAAGCCCCCATCGTCTAGTGGCCTAGGATACCTGGTTCTCAGCCAGGAGACCGGGGTTCGACTCCCCGTGGGGGTATGAGGAAGCCCGGACAGCTCCGCTGTCCGGGCTTCATGTTTGTTTGGGAACTCTCGAATTTCGATTCGGCGATTCGGGGATTCGGGAAATTCGGGAACCGCCGAGGAGCAGCTCGGCTAATTCACGGCTGTTCTCGGTCTACGGGAGGAGGCGGGAGGACCACCTCGCGTAGTTCGCGAGCACACGCCGGAGCGCTCGGTCGCCTTCCGCCGGTGGCGCGAGCACGAAGCGAGTGGTCCTCCCGCCGCCGACCGTCGACCGTCACCCCGAACTCGCCTGGTCAGTCCGCCGCAGCCGGCGTTAGTTTGCCGTCGGGTCCGCCGTCCCGACCCAACCCGAACGCCCGCATACCGCACGCGAAAGGGGGCCAGCCGTGAGCGCCGATTACAGACTGCCCGTCGCCGGTGAGATGGTGGAGTCCGCCGAGGTCGACGAGGTCACGAACCCGTACAACGGCGAGCTGGTCGGTCGCGTCCCGCTGGCGAGCGAGGAGCAGCGGGAGGCGGCAGTGGCCGCGGCGGTCGAGGCGTTCGAGGAGACCAGGGCGCTGTCCCGGGCGCAGCGCGCCCAGATCTGCCACGAGATCGCCGTGGGGATAGGCAAGCGGCAGCGCGAGCTGGCCGAGACGCTGGCGCTCGAGTGCGGCAAGCCGATACAGGCGGCGCAGGTCGAGGTGGACCGCGCCGTCGGTGTATTCGTCATGGCGGCTGAGGAGGCGAAGCGGTTGGGCGGTGAGATCATACCGATCGATGTCGTGCCCTGGGCCGAGGGCTACACCGCGCAGTACCATCGCTTCCCTATCGGCCCGGTCCTGGCGATCGTCCCCTTCAATTTCCCACTCAACCTGGCGGGCCACAAACTGGCGCCCTGTATCGCCGCCGGTTGCTCAATGGTGATGAAGCCGCCGCAGCAGGCGCCGATCACCGTGCTCAAGCTCGCCGAGATCGCCTACGAGGCGGGCCTGCCGCCCAAGGCGTTCAGCGTGCTGCACAGCACGGTCGAGGTGGCCGAGCCGATGGTGCGCGACGATCGGTTCAAGCTGTTATCGTTCACCGGCTCCGCCACCGTCGGCTGGCACCTGAAGTCGATCGCCGGCAAGAAGCGTGTGGTGCTGGAGCTGGGCGGCAACGCCGGCGCCATCATCCATTCCGACGCCGATCTCGATTGGGCGGTCGCACGGGTCGCTGCAGGCGGCTACGGCTACGCCGGCCAGAGCTGCATCAGCGTGCAGCGCGTACTGATCCAGCGCTCCGTGTTCGACGACTTCTGCGACAAGCTGATCAAGCGTGCCGCTGAGCTGAAGGTCGGCGACCCGCTGGCCGAGGACACCGATGTCGGCCCGCTCATCGAGCAGCTGCACGCGGAGCGGGTGATGAACTGGATCGCCGAGGCCGAGAACGGCGGCGCCCGGGTGCTCTCTGGTAACCGCCGCGACGGCGCGCTCGTCTGGCCCACCGTGCTCGCCGACACGACGTTCGAGATGAAGGTCGAGTGCGAGGAGATCTTCGGGCCCGTCGTCACCGTGCGGCCGTACGATGACTTCAAGGCGGCGGTGAAGATCGTGAACGATTCCGTCTACGGGCTACAGAGCGGGATCTTCACACACGACATCCGGCTCATCGACTACGCGTACCGCAACCTCGACGTCGGCGGTGTTATTATCAACGAGATGCCGACGTTCCGGATCGACAACTGGCCGTACGGCGGTGTGAAGAACTCGGGCCTGGGGCGCGAAGGCGTGAAGCACAGTGCCGAAGAGATGACCGAGATGAAGATGTTGGTGGTCAACCGGAGACATTGAGGCCGAGGTCCGAATGCTGAATGCCCAAACCGGCGGCCGCCCACATCGTCATTGGGTGTTCAGCATTCTACATTCAGAATTCGGCGCCCGACCCACCCCGATGCTTCCTGCCGACAAACCGCGCCAGCCCTCGGCCGCCTTCCCGCTCCGCGAAGATGCCTTCCTCGTAGAGCAAGATCTCGAAATCGGCGAACGCCTGCCGCAGTTCACCACACTCCAGCGTGTACTCGCGTCGGATATCGCCGCCCAGCAGCTCGATCTCGTGCACGTTGAAGGTCTCGAACAACAGCAAGCCGCCCGCTCTCAGCGCGTGGCGGAAGACCGGGAAGAGGGAACGCAGAAGGAAGCGGGTATTAACGATAAGGTCTAGGGTGTCGGGCGCGAGGGCGAACTGATCCAGTTCGGCGTGGACCGGGTGGACGTCGAGTTTCTCTTCGCGCGCGCGACGCTTAAGTCGGCCCAGCCCTTCCCACGAGATGTCGACGGCGATGACCTTGAAGCCGCGGCGCGCCAGGTAAAGGGCGTTGCGGCCGGCACCGCAGGCCACATCGAGCGCGAGGCCGGGCGGTCGAAGCCAGGCCTCGGCGTCCTCGAGTATCCGTGCGGGCTCGTCGATATCGGCCCAGTCGCCGGTCGCGTAGCGCTTATCCCAACGAGCGCGGTCTTCTTCCGCCATCGATCGCCGGCTCGGACGAACCTCCTATCATAGGGCCTCGGTCTTCCGGGGCCCGGTCGGTTCCTTGCGGGGCAGCACGTCCTTGCAAACCCAGCCGCCCCGCTCGCCGAACGCGCGCGAGCGGCGCGCGAAGTCGAAGACCTTGCCGTCGGCCAGCTCGGTCTCGTCGGCGATCAGGGTGATCGCTGCACCATCGACCTTGGTCGGGTCGAGCCCCAGCGCCGAGCAGGCGCGCTGCAGCGCGGTAGCGAAATCCGCTGCCACGACCTTGGCGTGGAATTGCTCCGCGGTACCCAGGTACTCATGGCCCCGGAAGATCACGCGGAACAGCTTCGACTTCTTCGTTTTCGGTTTGTCCTTCTTCGCTTTATTCTTCTTGAACATCACGTTCCTGTCTGCTTCGCTGGGTCGAGCAGCTTGTCCGCCTGCTTCGCGTCCAACAGCCCTTCCTCGACCACCAGCTCACGGATCGTCTTGTTTTTCACCAGGGCGTCCTTGGCGATCTGCGCCGCCTTGTCGTAGCCGAGGACGGGCGCCAGCGCCGTGGCCAGGGCGGGGCTCAGCTCCGCGTACGTGCGGCAGCGCTCACGGTTCGCCTCGATCCCGGCGATGCACTTGTCGACGAAGATGTGAGCAACGTTCGCCATGATCTCGATCGACTGCAGCGTGTTGTACGTCATCACCGGAATCATCACGTTGAGCTCGAAGTTATCGGCATGGCCGCCGACCGTCACCGCCGCGTCGTTGCCGATCACCTGCGCGCAGACCTGACGCACCGCTTCGGGCATCACTGGGTTAACCTTGCCCGGCATTATCGATGAGCCGGGCTGGGTCGCCGGGATCGAGATCTCGGAAAGCCCGGTCCGCGGGCCGGTCGCCAGCCAGCGGATGTCGTTGGCGATCTTGCTCATGCTGACCGCCACGGTCTTCAGCGCCCCGCTCGTCTCGACCAGCGCGTCGCGCGCCGCCTGCGCCTCGAAGTGGTTCGGCGCCTCGACGAACTTCTGATCGAAGATCTTCGAGAGGCCATCGCAGACCCGGCCGGCGAACTTCGGGTGCGCGTTGAGCCCCGTGCCCACCGCGGTGCCGCCGATCGCCAGCTCGCGCATGTGGGGCAGCGTGTTCTCGACCCGCTTGATCCCGTGCTCGATCTGGCTCGCGTAACCGCTGAACTCCTGGCCCAGCGTGACCGGCGTGGCGTCCTGCAGGTGCGTGCGGCCCGTTTTCACCACGTCGGCATACTCTTTCGCCTTGGCGTCCAGCGCCTTGTGCAGCTTCTTCAAGGCCGGCAACAGGTCCTCAGTTACCGCGCTGCACACCGCGACGTGCGAGGCGGTGGGGATCACGTCGTTGCTCGACTGACCCTGGTTCACGTGGTCGTTCGGGTGGACCTCCTTCGAACCGATGTCGCCGCCCAGGATCTGGGTCGCCCGGTTCGCGATCACCTCGTTCGCGTTCATGTTCGTCGAGGTGCCCGACCCGGTCTGGAAGATGTCGACGACGAAGTGGTCGTCCAGCTCACCGTCCATCACCTGCCGCGCCGCCTGCTCGATCGCTTTGCCACGCTTCTCGTCCACGACGTCCAGCGCCATGTTCACCTGGGCCGCCACCATCTTGATCGCTCCCAGCGCCCGGATGAAGCGGCGCGGGAAGCCGATCCCGCTCACCGGGAAGTTCTCCACGGCCCGCTGTGTGCTCGCCCCCCACAGGGCGTCGGCCGGGACCTGCATCTCGCCGAGTGTGTCGCGCTCGATCCTGTAATCGCTGCTAGCCATCTCCAGCTCCGTTCCTGTTTACTGGGTCCGGCACGAGGATTGTCCGGTCTGTGGAGTGCAAGATAGGTGTCGCGGGCCGGGCCGGGTAGGCCAGCACCGCCGCTTTTGGCCGGTCCGGCCTGCAGCTATACTGGAGGCTCACCCACTGAGACCGCACTCTCAACGAAGCGGAAGGAACACATGCGCAACGCACTACGTCTGGTAATCGCGGCCCTGGCCGTGCTGCTGGGGCTGCAGGCTTGCACGCAGGAAGGTGAGGAGACGGCGATGACGGGGCAGGCTGGGATCGAGGCCCGGATGCAGAAGTACGCGCTGACGCCCATGCAGATGGACCTGCGGGGCTACAGCGACCGGGAGAAGGCGCTGCTCGGCGAGCTGCTGAGAGCGGCGGAGCTCAGCGACGAGATCTTCTGGCGGCAGACGTCGCATCTCTCTCAGCTCATGCGGGAGGAGATGGAGGCGTCATACGCCGTGGACGATCCGCTCCGCCGCTTCTTCATGATGCAGGCGGGCCCCTGGGATCGGCTGGACCACGACGCGCCGTTCATCGATGACGCGCCCCACAAGTCGCCGGGTGCCGGGTTCTACCCGGACGATCTCATGGCCGAGGAGTTCGAGGGCTGGATCGCCGAGCACCCCGAGGACCGTGAGGCCTTCATGTCGCCCTACACGCTGATCCGCCGGGAGGGTGACAGCCTGGTGGCTGTTCCTTATCACGAGGCCTATGCCGAGTTCGTCGGGCCGATGGCCGAGTCGCTGCGCCGGGCGGCGCAGCTCGCCGAGAACGAGAGCTTCGCCCGATACCTGCGGCTCAAGGCCGATGCGCTGCTCGACGACGAGTACTTCGATACCGACACCGCCTGGATCGCGATGTCCGGCTCGAAGTTCGACATCACGATCGGCCCGTTCGAGGTCTACGAGGACGGCCTGATGAACATCAAGGCGGCCTACGAGGGGAGCGTCGAGATCGTCGATCGGGAAGAGAGCGCCAAGCTTGAGGTCTACAAGCAGCATCTCGGTGGGATGGAGGCGGCGCTACCGTACGACGAGCGCTACAAGCCCGAGGGCCACGGACTCACCGCGAACTTCACCATCGTCGGCGACATCTACCGAGGCGGCCATCTCCGCGTCGGCTACCAGCCGGTGGCGGCCAGCCTGCCCAACGATCCCCGCGTGCTCGACGCCGTCGGCAGCAAGAAGACGTTCTGGAAGAACTTCTTCGAGGCGCGTGTCAACGCCGTCATCCTGCCGATCAGTCAGGAATTGATCGTCGAGCAGCAGGCGGACCAAGTGACGCCGCAGGCCTTCTTCGACGTGGTGCTGCTGCACGAGATCGCCCACGCCCTGGGGCCGCGCTACGCGGAGACAGCGGGCGGCCGGGTTCCGGTGAACCAGGCGCTCACAACCCACTACTCGTGGATCGAGGAGGCGAAAGCGACGATCGCCGGACTCGAGAGCCTGAACTATCTGATCGACGCCGGCATCGTCGATCCGGGGCTGCGGCACGACTACTACGCGTCGTATCTCGGCAGCATCTTCCGGACGATTCGCTTCGGGACGGGCGAGGCACACGGGCTCGCCGCACTGGTCGAGCTCAACTACTTCCTCGAGAACGGCGCGATCACCTACGACACCGGCACGCGGCGCTACGCCATTGACTACGATGCACTGCCCGGGAAGGTGACCGAGCTGGCGGAGGTGTTGCTGACCATAGAGGCGGCGGGCGACTTCGATGGCGCACAAGCCCTGCAGGACGCGTACGGCACGGTGGGCCCCGCGCTGCGGGCCGCGCTCGAGCGGGTCGCCGGCGTGCCGATCGATCCGTCGCCCATCTATCAGAACATCTGGTAGACGATGCGTGACACGACCTGGAGAGCCCTGCTGCTTGCGACGGCGGTGAGCGCCGGCTGTGCACCGGCCGGCGCCGGGCCCGCCGAGCCGGGGCCCGCAACCCCCGTCGGCGCTTTGCGTAGCGAGCTTGGCGATATCTTCGCCGACCCGGCGTTCCAGAACGCGCACTGGGGCGCGATGGTGCAGTCGCTGGAGACCGGCCAAGTGCTCTACCGGCGGAATGCCGAGAAGCTGTTCATGCCCGCCTCCAACAACAAGCTGGTGACCGCGGCGGTGGCGCTGGCGCGCCTGGGCACCGACTACCGCTTCCACACACGGGTCGCCGCAAACGGGTCGACCGGCGCGGACGGGACGCTGCAAGGCGATCTCGTAGTGGTCGGCGGCGGCGACCCGGCGATCTCCGAGCGCTTCTACGACGGCGACCCCACGGCGGTCTTCCGGCACTGGGCCGACTCACTGAAGGCGCTGGGGATCACCCGGATCGACGGCGACGTCGTCGGCGACGACAACCTGTACGACGACGTCCACCTGGGGCCCGGCTGGGCGTGGGACGACCTCGAGGCTGCTTACGCGGCAGAGATCGGCGCGCTGCTCTGCAACGAAGGCGCGGTGGCGTACAAGATCACGCCCGGTGATTCCCTCGGCGCACCCGCGCGTGTGGACAGCCTGCCTCCCACGGGCTACCTGAAGCTCGAGGTCGATATCGTCACCGTAGCTGACAGCACGGGCGCCGCGGTCCGCTTCGAGCGCCGGCCGTTCACTAACGACGCGCGCATTTGGGGCACCATCTGGGCCGCGGAAGACACCGTGACCTGCTACATCGCGACCCACGACCCGACGATGTTCTTCGTCACGGTCCTGACGGAGACACTCGAGCGGCAGGAAATGGAGGTCACCGGCCGGCCGCTCGACATCGACAGCCTGCCGCCCGAGGCGCTCGGCGATTCGCTCTACACCCTCTTCCTGCACGAGTCGCCGCCGCTCGCCGAGATCGTGATACCGTTCCTCAAGCGCAGCCAGAACCAGATCGGCGAGATGCTACTGCGCCATCTCGGTGTGGCCGACTCCGACACCGGCAGCGTCCGGGCCGGGCGGCGCGCCGTGCGGGCGACGCTCAGCGGCTGGGGGATCACCGAGTCGTCCTATATATACGTCGATGGCTCCGGGCTCTCGCGCTACAACTACCTGAGCCCCGACGCCATCGTGCGCCTGCTACGCGTCATCTATCGGCGACCGGAGTTCGACGCGTTCTACGCGGCCCTGCCCATCGCCGGCGTCGACGGCACCATAGAGACGCGGATGATAGGGACGGCAGCAGAAGGGAACGCCCGAGCCAAGACCGGCTACATCGCGAACTCGCGGGCGCTCTCGGGCTATGTCACCACGCTGGACGGCGAGGTTCTGGCGTTCAGCTTCATCGCCAACAACTTCGACGAGTCGATCGATGCGGCGGAGTACCTTCAGGATCTAGCCGTCGAGAGGTTGGCGAACTTTACCCGGCGTTGAGCGCGGATGGAAAAGATGGTGGTGGGTGATCGGTGGTCGGTAGTCGGTACCGACCACCGACTACTGACTACTCGAGTTTCTCCAGCCTGTCGATTTCCCGCTCATACTCGTCCAGCGAGAGCTTTCCCTCGATGAACTTCTGCTGAAGAAGCTCGAGCTGTGAAGGACGCTTCTCACGCCGGGCCACCGGCTCCCGCTCCTTCTCCTGCTCGCGGTGGAACATGGCGGGCCTCAAGAGGCCGTCCCGGTCGCGGCTCCCCCTGTCGAGCCCTCGGACGCGGGCCTCCAGCTTCGACAGCCGGTCCTCGTCATCGCGCCGCTTCTCCAGTTCGCGGTGGTGCTCCCTGTACTTGCGGGCGCCCCACCCGCACATCTTCCCGCAGCCGACGAAGATGACGATGAAGAGGATCCAGAATCCCAAACCGAATTCCATACTACCGCCTCTGCGCGCTAGGCGTTGCTCGTCGCCGCGCCCGGCTTGATCTCCTCGATCTCCCGAGCCGCCCGGTCCAGGATCCCCTTCACCCGCTCCAGCTCCTCCGGGTGCTCGGCCCAGCGGACTCCTCGCTCAAATGTAACCTGAGCGAGCTTTCGGAACGACCCGCTCAGGTCCCGCATCTCGCTGCGGAAGAAGCGGTCGGTGAAACTGCTGATCCGGTCTAGGATGTCGTCCACCAGATCGCCGTTCTCCTCCAGGAACGCCCGCCCCTCCTCCGTTATGCTGTAGACCTTCTTGCCTTCCTGCTCCTTGCAGACCACGTAGCCCTGGTCCTCCAGCATCTGCAGCGTCGGGTAGACCGACCCGGCGCTGGCCGAGTAGCAGCCGCACGACTCCTCCTCCAGCGCCCGCATCACCTCGTAGCCGTGCATCGGCTTTTTGGAGAGCAGCTTCAGGATCACGTACTTGAGGTCGCCCCGATCGAACACGCGGAAGCCCAGGCCGCGCCGCCCGGCGCCGAACGCGAAGCCCATCGGCCCGCAGAAGGCGGCAAAGCCGCCCAACCCGTGATCACGAGAACGTCTGGACATCGGATACACCCCCAACCCGTTGAACATTTGGGTGCCCAGGCCGGTTTGCCCGGCCCGCGGCCGATACAACGAGATATATCGGCCCGACATATCGGTAAGATATATCTAACGATATATCGGTTGGCTGTCAACACGAAAACTCGTGTTCGCCTCGGCCGTCGCCACTGGTTTCTCCTGAGATCCTCCTTGAAGTCTTGCCTCCATCCCTAAATAATACAGAAGGTTACGGGGTTTTCAACAATCCACAGGGGGCAAATTTAAAACTGATGCCTCACCCGACTTCTGTATTAGCGGGTGAGATGTGGAGCGAACAGTGGGACCTGGACGAGGCGTTGGTGCATGGCTCCGGACCTGGACGCATCATGGTGGCGAAGCCCCCGATCCGGAGTCGCTACCGATGAAGTATCCGAAACGGAGCCAGTACAAGTACGCGAAATCCCCATACCGGATTCGCAATTGGCCTGAGTACGAGGCGGGCCTACGCAGACGAGGCGACCTCACCGTCTGGCTTTCCGACGACGCTGTCAACTCCTGGCGGGCCCCACCCAGTC
>CP070815.1:4520164-4592102 GCA_020344215.1 Gemmatimonadota bacterium | reverse complement strand
GATGCGCCGGTTTCGGTACCCGTCCGCGATGTACAGCTCGTTCGTTTCGGGATCCACCGCCATGTCGGCGGGGGAGCCGAGATGCTCGGTGTCGTTGCTACCCTCGCTAACCTCCCACTCGCCGACCGTGAGCAGCCGGTTCCCTCTACGGTCGAACTTGAGGACCACCTGGTCCCACCGCCCGCTGCTCCCGAGCCATACGTTGTCCAGATGATCGACGAAGATCCCGTGCTCGCTCTGCGGCCAGCGTTCACCCTGGTTCCACGCCCGGATAGGGCTTCCGTCGGCGCCGGTCTCGACGGAATCGGGGCCGCCCCAAGCCTGCACCACGTTCCCCTCTCGATCGAACTCGATTACCGACGGGGCGGGTACACAACACTCCGATGGCGGTGGGTCCTGAATCGCCCCCGCTTCATGGTCGGTGATCGTGAGCGGCCGGTGCACAATCCAGATGTGGTCCCGAGAGTCCACCGCCACGCCGGAGATCTGACCGAGGATCCACTTGTCGGGAAGTGGTTTGGGCCAGGTCGGGTCCACCTCATACACCGGGACGCCGGGGTTGGTGAGCACACCGCCATGCGCGACGACGAACGTGGCCGCGCCGACGATGAGGACCACGCCCCACAGAATACGCTTGCCCATGTCCAATCTCCTAACCTTCGCCCAGCATCGACACGATAAGCGTGTCGATGATCTCATAGCGGAACCGCGCGCCGCCCACGCAGATCAGCAGGACCTGCCAGAGCAAGCAGCGGCGGATCTCGTGGACGAGCCGCTCGAGACGGCTCATACTGAAACCTGCGGCCTGAGGTATGTAGTTTAAGGGCACCCGGTTCTGGAAAAGCTACGCAGCTGGCGGGCCCGTTTCAACGAGGACCTAAGAGCGGCAGCCGAGGCGACGGAAGTCAAATCCTATGCCTCGCCGATAGCGCAGACCTTGCAACGCTTCTGAGGGACGCTGTGGCCGAATTATGGCCCCGCACTTAGGTACTGCGGAGCCAGCGTTTGTCGGAGAATGGAGCGGATGGGACTCGAACCGACGACCTCCTGCGTGCAAGGCCGCAAACTGGCGCCAGCCAGCGCTCTACCTACCCCCTGGCCTGACACCCAGGCACTGAGCGACGCCGCTGATAAGTGATAATAACTGTTGATATGACTTTCGGTTGCTTCGGCGAGCTGCGGCGCATAAGGTGCAGCACCGGGGAACGTGTTGGGGACGAGCAATGTCTGGTTCGCGACCGCTCCGAGGGTTTTCAGCCGTGGCAGTCCGCAGTACACAGCTTCCCCAGGCAGCTGATCAGCAGCGCGCAGGACCCGTAGGCGTTTCACGTACTCTCTGGAATTCCGACCGGCAGTATCCTGCAGCTAGAGCACAGTCTCAACGCACCTCTTCCCTCGACGCACGCAGACGAACTCCCTCTGTAGCGTACCTCCGTGCGAACCGAATCGCCTTGGCCAGATTGGAAGCCTCCCGGCCCTACCTCGCGCTGACACTACCCCCAGTAGAAATCCACCACGTCCCAGGGATGAATCACCGACGGAGCCCCGTCGGCAGTCGTCATTCCATCGCTGCGCGAAAGAGGGAATCACGATGAAACGCAGACGACAGGCCAAAGCCATCGTGGCGGTGGCGATTGTCGGCGCCGTGGCCGCCCTTGGTGTGGCGCTCTCCAGGCTCCTGGATCATGATCGGGGACCGTGGACGATCACGATCGCAACTGCAACGGAGGGGGGCACGTACTACCCGCTAGGTAATCAACTGGCCCGAATCCTCGAAGGACTCCCGAACGAACGCGTCGCAACCGCCGAGGCGATGGAGACCCGCGGCTCGCGAGAAAACGTCGAGCTCCTCATGGACTCGCGTGCCAACATTGCCTTTGTGATGGGGCCGGCGCTTGTCAGCGCAGTGGAACAAAGGCCAGGTGTAAGGGACACGCTGGCACTCCTGGCCCATCTGTACACGGACGTCGTGCAGATCGTCGTTCGCAAGGATGCCCGTATTGAGAACATCGCTGACCTAGAGAACACAAAGATATTCATCGGGCCGGATGGTAGCGGCACGCGATTGGTGGCAACGCGGATCCTCGATGCTGCTGGACTCTCCACCGGAGACTACTCTGTCGATGAGGCAACAAGCTTCGCTGAGGCTGCTGCAAAGCTCATCGATGGCACCGTGAGCGCGGCCTTCTTCATGGCGGGGATGCCCGCCGAAGCAGTCCAGGCAGCGCTCGAATCCGGCCAAGTAGCACTCCTGAACCTTGACGACAGCACGCGAGCGACACTGACGGCGAGTGGAGAACTCAGCCCGGCAGATATCCCCGCAAACTTCTACGGCGGCCAGCCTCAGAAGATACAGACCGTCGGCGCAGAGGTCTTCCTAACCATCCGCAGAGATCAGCCTAACGGCCTCGCCGAAACGGTTCTCGAGGTGCTGCTCGATAAAATCGTCGATCTTCTAATCGCTCATCAGAAGGCCGGGGATATCAGGCTCACGACGCTCTTCCACGTTCCGGAAAACTTCCCGCTGCGACTACACCCGGGCGCCGATCAGTTCGACAGAGAGCAGGGATCAGCATTGCTCATCGCCACGGGTGCGCTTGGCGGCACGTACTACGAACTCGGTCGGATGATTCAGCAGCTGCTAGAAGGGAGTGATATCGATGCGCGGGTGACCCATACGGATGGCTCTCTGGAGAACGCTGAGCTGTTGGGAACGCGATACGCGATCGCAATCATGCAGTACGATGCCGCTTTGGCCTCGCGTATCGGCGAATCGAGATTCGTTTATAACGTGGACCTCCCGCGGTGCAGCATCCCGGCGGTGAAGAATATCCGGCGACTTGCAACACTTCACGAGGAACAAGTGCACGTGATAGTGCGCAGAGAAACACTGGCAAACATAGAAAAAGAACTCGACGCCAGGCTCCCAACATCGGAACGGGTACCGATCACAACACTGGGCCAACTTGCTGAAGCACTGAGAACGCTGTCGCCCAGCCAGCAACGCCTGAGAATCAGTCTCGGTCCCCGACGCAGTGCCACGCAGGTCGTCGCGCAAGCCATCCTCGAGCATCACGGGATCCCGTGGACCGCCGTCACACCCTCATTTCTCTCGGTTTCTGACGTGGCAAATCGCCTGCACGGGGAGGAAATCGACCTGGCTTTCTTTGTGAGCCACGTCCCCAGCGCGGCGATCGAGACCGTCCTGAATGACGACAGAATCGGGCTCCTGTCCTTAGGAGCAAAGGAACGGGCGCTGATGACCGGTACAGTCTTCACCAATTCAACGATCGAACCCGGCACGTACGCGAGTCAGAAGGAAGGTGAGCCGGCGGTTCAGACACTCGCCACACGGGCCGTGCTCGTTACCACAGGGGATCTGCCGCTTGATGTCGAGGCTATCACAAGGGCCATCTTCGAAGGAGAGGCCTTCCTGGACATCCACGGCGGGGCGCAGGCAATGGCCGAAGACCTGCCTTCGCTTCCGTTCCATCCGGCAGCGAAGCGGTACTGCGAGAAGGCGCGTCTCTGTCCCGCGAAGCCTCCGATTGACTGGTTCGGGGCAACTTGGCGCACCCTGGCCAGCATGGTGATCCTGATAAGCGGCTACAGGGGCCTGCTCAGATTGCGCCGGGAGCGGAC
This sequence comes from Gemmatimonadota bacterium, assembly GCA_020344215.1. Lineage (GTDB taxonomy): Bacteria > Gemmatimonadota > Gemmatimonadetes > Palauibacterales > KS3-K002. The sequence continues at coordinate 4,588,460 of CP070815.1, read as the reverse complement.
CTTCAGCGAGATGACCAGACAGACTATCGCCATCCCGGTGGAAGCGAGTTTCCAGGATTCGGTGGCGACACTGCTAGCGGTGCGTGACGAGATCCAGGAGCGTGTTCGCAGGCGATGGTGGCAGCCTGGCGAGCTGGACAAGGGGCGCTGGCGCTACATGTACGATCTGGTCAACGACCGAGTGGCGGAAGCGAAGGACAATCTGACGAGGGCCTTGGCCGCTGAGGTACGTGCTCTCGCTGCCGACGCCGAGCTCGACGAGAACACACGACAACAGCGCCGCGAGTCCATCAAGACTCGTATTGCGGAGTACTTCGAGAAGGGCGAGTTGGACGCGTCGCAACGCCAGATTCTCTGCGAACTCATCCAGGAAGACAGCCAGCATGGCCCAGATACAAGAGAAGAACGATTCGGCCCGTAGGAATCGCCGTTCATGATGCGTACAAGTCGGATCAGCCGAATAGCGTAGCCGGAGAAAGGAGACCGTTCGCACTTTGACTCGATCCAGGTTCGTTGCTTGGACCGTCTTGTCGGTCCTGCTGACGGCATCCCAGGCTGCCGCCCAGGTGAACATAGAGCATCTGAGAGCCGATGAAGACCGTAGAGGATTCTACGGATCCTTCCGTCTCGATCTGTACGTCCGGACCGGCAATGTCGAATTGGTGCAGCTCGGAACCCTCGGGCAGTTAAACTATGTCGGAGAATCCGTCACCACGTTTCTGATTGGCGGCACCGACCTGGGATGGAAAAAGGGGGCACGGTTCATCGACGCAGTGTTGCTGCATTTACGGCAAGTATACCGGCGCGGTTCCCGTGTGCGACCGGAGGCTGTGGCGCAGGTCAACTACGATATGACTAGGCTGCTCGAGTTTCGCAGCATCACTGGCGGTGGCCTCCGGACCCTTATCTACCGGAGCGCACCTGTTTGGCTCTGGTGGGGTTCCACCTACCTCTTTGAACACGAGCGGCTCGACCTGGAACCCGGCACCGTCCATCCCAGCCAGACTTCGGTACACCGCTGGAGCAACTATCTCACCTTGAACGCCAACTTCAGCGAGCAATCGACACTGCAGTGGACCATCTACGTCCAGCCACGCTTCGACGACTTCGAGGATCTTAGAATCCTGACCGAAGCACGCCTAGGAGCCGAACTCAGCGAATCAGTTCTGCTGGTGCTGACCCTCCACATGCACTACGACAGCCGACCACCCGATGACACAAGATCTCTGGATACGGCAATCCGAAGCGGCGTGGCGATCGAGTTCTAGAGACTGTGCGACCGGCTGTGACTGCTACGGCCCGTAGGTCACCGTTCTTGTCACCATCGGCCACCTTAGCAATCCCCAAAAGACAAGAGACCCCGCCTTAACGTACTGCGGAGCCTGTACTTGTCGGGGATGGAGCGGATGGGATTCGAACCCACGACCTCCTGCGTGCAAGGCCAACTCCGGCACCGGTCAGCAACGATGGGTTAACAGAATCGCGGTTTTTCAGCAGGGACGCACCGGTGAGAAACGGTGGGCACCGGGGGTTTAAGGCACAGTCTTTGGCACAGTTCTCAGTCGCGGGTCAGGTGCCTCCTCCATCGGGAGAGGTCTGGGGTCCGGTAGCGAGGCAATGCGGGCCTGCGAGTAGGTGTTACGCCCAAAGACACCGGCGCGTCTAAACCCGAGAGAATCTCCTCGCGCCTGAGCGCCGCTTCCCCGTCATCGCGCCTGGCTGCCAGCACACCCAGATATTCCTGAGCGTCACCGCTCTCCGGGGCTTCCAACGCCAGCGCCTCGAACAGCGCCGCGGTCGGTGAAGGTCCACATTCTAGAGCCAGCCTGGGCCGCCGACTGGAGCTAGCCGCGTGACGGCAGGTCCGGCTGGGTGTCACCGCCGGAGCTGCCTTTGGCTTTCCCCGCAGCACAGCCATTCGGACACTCCAAGAACCCACTCATCACACGCTAGTCCCGCTGGTCCCGAGAGCCTGACTCAATCGCGCCCTCCAGTGCGAGGTTGTTCGCGGGGACGCTAAACCACGGACTCGAAGGAGGCCCCTTTGACGAAGACGTTGTTATTCAGTCTCGGACTCGGGTTGACGCTCGCGGACGGGGTGATAGCGCAGGAACAGAGCATCGAGTTGGATGTTGCCGAGGGGGTAGCTTCACAGGCCTCCAGAAGCCGCCCGAGCCACACCGCCGTAGCTGCGACGTCCCGCCTGGACATCGACGGCGTGCTGGACGAAACGGCGTGGCTCACGGCGGCTTGGTCAGGCGGCTTCACCCAGCGGGAGCCAGTATCCGGCGACGCACCCTCGGAGCCCACCCGGTTCGCCGTACTCTACGATCCGGGCCATCTGTATGTTGGAGTTCGCGCCGCTGATTCCAGGGCCGGCAGAATAGCCCGACCCATGAACCGGCGCGACGACCTGGGCGAGTCGGATCACGTCGTCGTCTATGTAGACAGTTACCACGACCGTCGATCGGCGTTTGCCTTCGCGGTGACTGCCTCTGGTGTTCGCGCCGACGGTTATTGCCCAGACGACCAGCCGGAATGCGACCTGAGCTGGGACCCGGTGTGGGCGGCGGGAGCGGCGGTCGGTGACTCGGGTTGGACGGCCGAATTCAAGATCCCGCTGGATCAGCTTCGCTATGTCGAAGCGGAGGAGCAGGTTTGGGGGCTACAGGTCGGCCGTTTCCTATTTCGAAACGGGGAGTGGTCGCTCTGGGCGCCGGCGCCCAGCGATGCGCAGGGTTGGGCGAGCCGGTTCGGCGAATTGCAGGGCTTGTCTCTGGCGGCTGGCGGTTGGGGCATCGAACTGCAACCGTACGCCGTGGCGCGGTTGCTGCCACCTGCCGAGCGAGCAATCGGCAGCGATGTTGCTGTAACCGCCGGGCTCGACGCGAAGGCGGTGCTCAGAGGCAACTACACGCTCGCCGTCACGATCAACCCGGATTTCGGGCAGGTTGAGGCGGATCCTTCCGAAGTGAATCTGTCGGCGTTCGAGACTCGCTTCGAGGAGCGACGGCCGTTCTTCTTGGAGGGCAGCGACATCCTCCAGTTTGCACTCCCCGCCAGCAGCGCCCTGGGCGACACGGAGCTGTTCTACTCCCGGCGGATAGGCCGCCCGCTGCTCGTCGGCGTCCCGCTGCAAGACGGCGAACTGGCAAGTTTGCCCGCCCGGACGATCATCCGCGGAGCCGCACGGCTCACGGGCAGGACTCGGGGCGGTTTGGCTGTGGGCCTTCTCGACGCCGTCACAGGTCCCGAACGCGTTACCGTCCTGTCAACCGGCGGCGCGAGGCGCGAAGCACCGGTGGAACCGCTCACCAACCACCTGGTGGCCCGGGCACTTCAGAACTACAACGAAGGCGATTCTCGGATCGGTGCGATGGTCACGGCGGTGAATCGGCAGCTCGACCCGGGGTTGCGGGCTTTCCTGGGAAGCGCTGCCTACGCGGTCGGTCTTGAGGCGTTCCATTGGTGGGGTAGCAGGACGTACTTCGTGGGCGCGACTGTGGCCGGCAGTCGCATCGAGGGTGATCCCGCCGCAATGCTGCGGGCGCAGATGTCCTCGTCCCGCTACTTCCAGAGACCCGACGCCGCGCATGTCGATCTCAATCCAGCCCGTACGTCTCTCTCCGGGCACGGCGGCAGCGTTACGCTAGGTAAGGGCGGCAACGCCAACCTACTGTACAACCTGAGACTCAACTGGCGCTCGCCCGGCTTCGAGCTTAACGACCTCGGCTTCACGCGGCTAGCCGACGCCGTGCAGGAAAAGATCTGGATCGGCTACGACTTCAACCGCCCGGTGGGCGCCTTTCGTCACCTCGCCTTCGCCACAGAGCACCTCGGACGCTGGTCGTTTGGCGGCGAGAACCTGCTGAATGAAGTCTACGTTCAGGCAGAGGCTCAGTTGCGCAGCTTCTGGGTCGCCTGGGCCCGCTTCTACGTGCGGGACGGCGCGCTATCCACAACGGCCACGCGGGGTGGCCCGGCGCTCCGCTACGAGCCGTCAACAGAGATCCGCTACCGGCTCCACTCGGATGAGCGACAGGCCCTGCGCCTCGGGCTCTGGGGTCGAAGCGCCTGGCGCCACGATCGTGGCTCCCAGTCCCATAGTCTTGGCCTCGAGATGACATGGCGTGCCACTCACACCGTCTCGCTGGCTCTGACCTCTGAGCTGGCGCACGATCTCGCCGACGCACAGTGGGTGACCCGCGCGGAGGTCGCTGGTGATCCGCGCTACGTGTTCGGGCGCTTGAACTGGACCGAAGTGCGCGCCACGATTCGCATCGAGTTCGTTCCGATGCCCGAACTTTCGGTACAGTTCTACGGTCAGCCGTTCGCCGGCGCTGGGTCGTACAGTAGCTTCAAGCGAGTCGATGATCCACGGGCCGACGCCTACGGCGATCGCTTTCATACCTTCGGGCCCGACGAGATCGATCTCAGCGAAGATGGCAACTACTATACTGTCACCGAACCCGACGGCTCCTACGAGTTCGCCCGGCCGGACTTGAATTCGCGAGAGTTCCGGTCTAACCTCGTGATCCGTTGGGAATACTTGCCGGGCTCTACGCTGTTCCTTGTGTGGCATCAGACGAGGGACTCGTTTGGCCAAAGCGGCGCGTTCGACCTGTCCCGTGAGTGGGACGCGCTGTTCGGCACGACGCCTGTGAATCTCTTCCTCGTGAAGGCGAGCTACAGGCTCTCCATCTAGTTATGGTTCGAGAGACGAGCGACATGACCCGAAAGGCGAGAATCGGTTGGCTTATTGCCGGCGGCCTCCTGACTTATGGAACCCTCGAGGCCTTTCTCCGCTTCGGCTACAAGTTCCTCGAGGAGAAGATTTATCATCCGCTGGCGCCGTGGCACCCCTACCTCGTCGACGAACTGACCGGAAGCTACGCGTGGTTGCTCCTGGTGCCGTTGCTGTTCCTCTTCATTCGCCGCTTTCGCCTGCAGCGGCACAATTGGTGGTGGCGGCTGCCGATACTCGCGTCGGGAGCGGTCGCGTCGTCGGCGCTGCATACCCTGCTCATGTGGGGGAGCCGCGAGATCCTTTATCCGTTGACAGGCCTCGGCGAATTCGACTACGGAAGCATGGCCCTGCGCTTCCCGATGGAGTTCTTCAACCAGGTCATCGGCTACTTCATGTTCGCTTTGCTAGTTCACGCTTTCCTTTACTACCTGGACACGCGTGATCGTGAGGTACAGACGGCGCGTTTGCAGGCGGAACTCAGCGAAGCACGCCTTCGGAGCCTGCAGGCGCGGCTCCACCCTCATTTCCTGTTCAATACCCTCAACATGATCACGTCCTCCATGTACAGTGACGTGGAGGTCGCCGACCGGATGATGAGCCGGCTCAGCGACGTGTTGCGGCTGACGCTCGACGCACCTCCGGACCAGGAGGTCCCGCTTGAGGAGGAGCTCGAGCTTTTGCGACTATACCTCGAGATCATGGAGGCCCGCTTCGGCAACCGCGTGCAGGTACACTTGGACATCGACGAAGAGAGCCGAGCTGGGCTCGTGCCTACCATGCTGCTTCAGCCGCTGGTGGAGAACGCGTTCCAACACGGCATACTGAAGAAATCGGGTCAGGGCGCGATCCGGGTGTCGGCCAAGCGGGTAGATGAGCGACTGGCTTTGGAGGTCATCGACGACGGCCCCGGAATGGCGGAGGACCCCGATGAGGCGCTGCGGGCCGGGATCGGATTGTCGACGACTGCAGATCGGCTGGAGCAGCTCTACGGTGGCGCGAGTGAGCTGCGGCTAGCGAACCTGGAACCCACGGGTCTCTCCGTGCAGATCGAGATCCCGTTCCGCCGCTCAGCGGACGACGAGACGAGGCCTGCGACCGAATTGCGACTGGGGGCGGCCGCGTCGGCGTCCGCCGCATGTCAGGAGACGTAGATCGAGTCGATGGATAGGATTCGCGTTGTAATTGTGGACGACGAGCCACCTGCACGCTTCAAGCTGCGGACTTTTCTGGAAGACGACACTCGCGTTGAGATTGTAGGGGAGGCGGGAGAGGGGCTCGAGGCCGTGAAGGTGATCGAGGAGCAGAAGCCGGATCTGGTGTTTCTCGATGTTCAGATGCCCGAGCTCGATGGCTTTGAGGTGCTCGAGGCACTCGACCTCGATCACCTCCCTCGAATCATCTTCGTAACCGCTTACGATGCCTACGCCGTCCGCGCCTTCCAGGTCCACGCACTCGACTACCTGCTCAAGCCGTTGGACCGTGAACGTTTCGAGACGGCCATGCGACGGGCAGCCGAGGCGCTAAAGGTCGCGGACGAGAAGCAAGGTGAACGAGCGCGTGAGACAGCGGCCGAGTTGCGGGCGCGGCAGGGCCCCCTGCAACGCTTTCTGGTTCGGAGTCGCGGCCGGCTCTGGTTCGCACGCACGGATCAGATCGACTGGATCGAGGCAGCCGGCAACTATGTGACGCTGCACGTGGGCGATGAGACGCATCTGGTTCGAGGTACACTGAAAGACATTGCGGAGCGCCTCGACGGCGACCGGTTCGCTCGCATACACCGCTCCACCGTAGTCAATTTGGAGTCGGTGCGGGAGCTTCAGGAATGGTCTCACGGCGACTGGCTAGTGATCATGAAGAACGGAACCGAGTTGCGGCTGAGCCGGCGGTACAGAGACCGGCTTCCCGGAACGTTGGGCGGCTAAGTGCTGCCGATAGGCAACATCTTCCGCGAAGGTCCGATGGGAATTCGGACCGCACAGTGCAGGTACGCGAAAACGCGCCAACGAACAAAGCCCGTCATGGTGATGCCCGGTCCCTTCGACGCGTGTGCCCAAATGTGTGCCCAGACTACTGAGACTCGGAGGGATCAAGAGGGACTATAGAGGGGGTGGAAGACCGCCTGTTGTCTTGATAGTACCCTATAGTCTCTGTTGCAGTTTGGATTATGATTCCCGCCGGGGCCTGTCACTCAGAGACACTCATGGGCACAACCCACATCTACAGCAAGAACTAAACGGCGCGACAGCCAGCCTTTTTCGATCGGTCTTTCTCGGTTCTTCCCGCTGAGTTTCGGCACAGTAGTGGCACGGCCGAGCAGTCGAGTCTCTGTGCGACCGGTTCACCGCGTTGGCCGCGTCGTCTAGCAGCCTTACCTTTTGGCGGAGCCAGCGTCACCGGCAAGTAGGAAAGCATGGTCGGTTGGCTGTCCCGCCTAAACCGGGCTGTAGCCGCCACACTGCACGCCTTGGCCAAACTGCTCCGCGATTTGGAGTTTCGTACGACGACGGAGGAGCGGCTCCGTGAAAGGGTCGCCGGTCGGGAAGCCTCACTCGGCCCCGAGCACCCGACTGTGGCCGACTCTCTGCTCGAGCTGGCGGACCTGCTGCGTGACCTCAATCGTGAAGCGGAGGCGCGGCAACTTGAGGAGCGAGCTGCGAGGATTCTCAGTGGCGGGCAGACTGGAAAGTGGAGCGGATGGGATTCGAACCCACGACCTCCTGCGTGCAAGGCAGGCGCTCTCCCAACTGAGCTACCGCCCCAGAACAGACCCGGAAGCCCAAATCTATTCCAGCCCCCGGCCAAGCTCAATCACCAGCGCACCGCGCGCCGGCACCGACGTTACGACCGCAGTCGCTGGCCAACCGCTGGCCGAGGTCGCTCCCCCGCCGGCTGGCGCCGAGTCTGTCGGCCTGCGTAATCGTACTGACGGCTTGGCTCGACGACAGACGTGTTCGCCGCCTACGCTTCCACCGGCTGCGGTCGATTGCGTGCGTAGCAGAGCAAGGCGAGCGTCAACGGCAGACCGCCGACCACCAGCAACAGGGCGGGTTGCCGGAACTCCATCGGCAGGTCGAAGGTCTCGAGCACCCAGGTCAGAGCCTCGAGCACTCCCCACGCAGCGCCGGCGTAGATCGCCGTGGCCTGCACGAGCTGGCGCTCGTAGCCCCACCACGCCCGCTGCGGCATCGCCTCGGCGGCAGCGGTCGCCTCCGCCGCCGCACTCAGCGCCTGACCGAACGCCTCGGCACTACCATAACGAGCGCCCGGCTCTTTCATTAGACCTCGGTCCACCGCCTTGGAGACGGCGAGTGGAATCGTCGGCTCGATCCGCGGCAGCCAGGGTGGCGTGTCTTCCACGTGCTGCCGAACGTAGTCCTGGGGCTCGGGCCCGAGGAACGGCAGCCGACCCGCCAGCATCTCGTAGGCCATCACCGCAAGCGAGTACTGGTCGCTCCGCGCATCGACCTCGCCCCGCTCCGCCTGCTCCGGGCTCAGGTACTCGGGCGTCCCCATGAGCTCGCCGGTGCCGGTGAGCGTGGTGACGCGCGTGACGCTTTTCACCGGCTTCGCCAGCCCGAAATCGGTCAGCAGGACCCGGCCGCTGCCACGCTCGAGCAGCACGTTGCCGGGCTTCACGTCACGGTGAACGAGCCCGTGCCCGTGGGCATAGGTCAGCGCATCCGCTACCGCCGTCACGATGCGCCTCACCTCCTGTAGCGGCAGCTTCCCTCTACGGCGCAGCCGCCCCTCCAGCGTCTCGCCCTCGACGTACTCCATCACGAAGAACGGGAGGCCGCGCGCCGTCTCACCTACGCTGAATACGCTGACGATTCCTGGGTGGGAACAGCCTGCCATCGCCCGGGCTTCACGCCGGAACCGGGTGAGTGTCCGCCGGTCCCGACCGCGGCGCGGCAGCAGCACTTTGACGGCGACCCTGCGGTCCAGGCTGAGCTGCTCCGCTACGTACACCCGTGCCATGCGACCCACGCCGAGCACCCGCTCCACCACCACATCGCCGCCCGTCGCCTGCTCGACGTCGAGGGCCACCTGGTCCTTGGCAACTCCGCTATGTGCCAGTAGGAGATCCTGCGGGGCCATCGCCGCCTCCCTACGACCGCTGCACGCACGCAGATTGCAATCTAGCTCACCAACGAGCAGCGCGACAGCCGAGCCCGGACCTGCCTGCCCGCAAGAGCCGCTCCACGACAGGAGATCAGAACGATGAAAAAAGGGGTGGACCGGCCAACCCGGACCACCCCTCCCTCGATGCTCGTTCAGCCTAAAGAGGCCAGCGCAACAGCGCGCCCGGCCCACCGACGCCTATGATGCCCGCGACGACCGCCCAGCCGACGAACAGCGCGAAGATCAGCCAGATGCTGAAGATCAGGAAGTTTATCCGCCGGTTCGTGGTCTCGACGCGCCGCACGAGCTGCGACAAGTGGGCGAGCTGGCTGACGGCGGCGGATGCCGACTTCTTGTCTCCGGTAAGATCTGCCAGGCAGACCCTACAGGAGACGTTCTCGGAAGCGTTGACCTCCCCGCAGGCGGGGCAGACGATCAGTTTATCTCTTCTGGCCACTTAGGACTGTCTCCCTAGCTACTCTCCCTGATCCACACTTTGTACGTCACCGGAACCACATCACAGCCGCCTACGCAATAGAAGCCGAACACGTGCCTGCGTGGCGAGAGGACCTCGTCGAGTTGCTCCTCCACCCGACCGGAACCATTGAGCGACTTGTCCCTAGCGCACGCAGCGTCGTCATAAGAGGTCGGTGGATCACCGATGCCGTCGCAGACAAAGAAATCGATGTCCGCATCCTGCTGCGTCTCAGCTGTGATGTCGACCACCAAGTCCATTGGCGCCGGTACCGATATCCAGAAGAAGTTGGTGTCTGACGGCGCCGTCCGATTCGGATCCATGCTGAGAATCACCTCGAACGGCACCTTCCCGGTCAAGTTGACCTTATCGGTATCGGGCAGCGGGAACACATCGTTGGGCTCGAAGTCGTCATCGACGGTCGGTCCGCCGCTGAACGACCAGTAACTCTGCACCGTGTCCCGCGGGCTCGCCTGATCGTCCTCGAGATTGATGAACGTCAGAGCCCCGGCGTTCGCTCCGGCGCCGACGACGAACCGGAGAGTCGTCGGGTTCACTGAGATCACGAATCCCGACGTATTATTCGAGAACCTCACCTCCGTGGTCGCCGTGAAGCTGTGCACCTCGCTCGCCGCCACGGTCACCGTGTCGCCGAAGTCGCCGGCCAGCAGATCGGGGATGCCGTAGAACCGCTCCTCCGTGATCGTCGTCGTCTCGTAGGTGTCCGAGACTGTTCCCCTCGGCAGGTCGGGGTCCACCAGCGTTACCGTCACGTCGGCGGTCCCCAAGTCCCGGGCCAGCCCTCTGCCCGCCGACGCGGGTACCAGTACCCGCACGACAGTCGGATCGGAGGACGTGAAGTCGAGAACCGGGCTGGCGACCTGGCTGCCGTCCCGCGTGTCCGTCACGGTCGCGGGGTAGTCAACGGTGTCGCCCATGATCGGTGTCGTGCTGCTCGCCGTTCCGGCCGTCACCACGTACGTGCTGATCTCCAGGTCGATGTTGTCTTGCAGGCTGTCACGCGGCAGCAGCGGCTCGGCCAGCTTGGCCGTCAGAATCGCCGCGCCGGTGGCGGCGAAGATCGCCTCATCCTTGACGACAGTGCTATCGCGCGGGCTGACGACACTCGAGTCCGAGGACTCCAAGTAGGCGATCGAGCTGCTCCGCGCCGCCCCATCTTTCGCCCGGGTGACCGTCGGGACGATCCTCACCGAGTCGGTGAGCAGGGTGTCGCCGCTCGCCAGGTGGTCCGAGCCTAGGACGCGCGTTTCCAGATCGATCGTCGCCGTGTAGGTGGTCACCTCGACTGGCAGCTTGAAGGGCTGGCCCGGCAGGTCGAGATCGCTGAACACGACGAACAGCGTGTCCTGGCCGGTCGCCTTGAACACGCCCATCGAGTCGTTCTTCGTCTCGACGATCGACCCGGCACTCCACGACGTCCAGATGGTCCCATCGCTCGTGTTCTTCTTGAGCGTGTCGGCTGCCGCTTTGACCACCGTAGCCCTGAACACGACCGAGTCGGTGACCAGCGTATCGCCGTTCGCCAGGTGGTCCGAGCCGGGGACGAGCGTCTCGGCAAACAGCTCCACGCTGAACGGCTTGACGGTTACGTCGATAGTCGCGGTGAGCAGATCCAGACCGGGGATCGCAGGCTCGGTGAACGTGACCGTGAGTGTAGCGTCGCCGGAGCCATCGTACGAAACGATATCGGCGCCGGGCGCAGCGGGGTTCGCCACCTGGTCGTCTGACGACTGCGTGACCGTCAGGCCATCGTTGGGGACTTCTTCCCCTCCCTTCGTCACGGTCGCCAGTACCTGCACAATGTCTCCCAGCAGCCCGTCGACGGCGTCGACGTCGGCGCCGGTAATCGTCGAGACGAGCACGAGCTCGACCTCGTACTCGCTCACGTTGACGGTCATACTAGCCTGGAGAGTCACGGCGCTCCCCACATCCGGCTCCCCGACAAGCACCGTCACCGTCGACTGGCCTACCTGCGTAAAGGTCGCTTCGCCGGTGCTCTCGTCCAGAATCTCCACAGCGCCGGCTGCGGGCAACGCTGTGAACTGCAAGTTGCTGGCTGGAACTTGCTCTTGGCCGTCGCGCACGCGCACCTTGAACTGTACCGTGTCACCGACCAGTGTGTCACCGGCGGCGAGGAACGGCGACTCCTCGACGAAGATGTCCACAATCAGCGTGCCCGACCCCTCCTGCGTAGTGATCTCCTCGCAGCTCAGCCCGCTGAGCGCTACAGCGATCAGCCCGAAGACCCAGACCTTGTATCTCACGATCTGATCCGTATGAAGGTGAGCTCGACTTCGCCGAGCGCAGTGTAGCGAACTCCGTCAGCAGGCAGGATCTCCAGCGAGATTCCCGGGCTCCGCGGGTCCTGTTCCTCCGCCGGCAGCGTCTGCGAGTTCTTCGCGGCGCGAATCCCGTCGACCAGCCCGTACAGCCACAGCGCACCGGCGGCAGCGGCGCCGTACACCAGGTTGTTCGTCTCCTTGACCTCCTCAAACCTCGTGACGGAATAGGTGCAAGGCGTACCTTCCGACGGGTCGCAGCTTCCCGGCGCCGTTGCATCGTAGGAGACCGACAGGACTTCTTCGGTCGTAATGAAGTAGCCCGCGGCGAGCGCGGCGGCCGAGCCGGCCAGGATGGCCACGCCCTTCCCCGTGTTGCCCGTGTAGAACTCGCCTCCGCCGGGGACCGCGACTCCCAGCGCTGCCGCGGTACCCACGCTCTTGCCGCCGGCGGCCGCCGCCTCGCGTTCCAGCGCGGCCTCTTCGCCGGTAGGGGTAACGAGGCTGGATGCGACGCGGACCAGCGCTGACCCTACGGGGCCTTCCCGGGTCGTCGCCGTGACGCGGACCTCGCCCGGCGCTTTGGCCAGCACCATGCCACCCCCAGACACCTCGGCGACGGCCGTGTCCTGTGATGTCCATTCGAAGACGACCCCGGTGATCGGGGTGCTGTCGGGAGCCAGGGCCTGCGCGCGAAGGATACGGCTGGCGCCCACCGGCACGTCGAGCTCAGCCGGGGTCACGACGACCGTGTCAACGACCCGGGGCAGCTCAGTGCACACGTCCTCGAGATCCGCGATCAAGCCTTCCGTGGCACCGGCTCTCCTGAGCCGTAGCGCTGCCTCGTCGTCGAATCTGAAACCGAGGCAACTCCCGCGCACGAGCATCAAGATACGCGTGTCGGAGAAGACGCCCGACTCCACCAATTCGACGATCTGATCGAGCGAATAAGGCTCGCGCTCTTGGGCCTCAAGCTTCGACGGCATCGTAGCCAGCGAAGCGAGGCTGATTAACAGGAATAGGCAGGCGTACCGATGCGTCATCTCGGTCGACGGGTTACCGATTCACAGAGTGGTTCTCGTCTCGGCGCAATCTATGGGCAGTTAGGGTGGTTCTCCAACTCGCACGCTCGCCGCACTCTGCTCAGTTCCTGCTCAGCCCTTCCGACAAGCGCGACAAGGGCACCAGGGTCGCGATACGTGGACTGAAGGGCCCTGGCACGTCGCTGGACCTCGTTGAACGCATCGGCGGCTTCCCACCAGCGGCCAACCTTGCTGAGTACCCGGCCTTGTTCCATCCTGCCCTCGAGCTCGTCCAGCACGCTCTGAGGGACCGCGGGCCGTGTGTCCGTCGTGCTGGCGGGCCGGCTACGAGATTCGGCCGGCACCGTCCGCTGCATCGTCGGGCTCAAAGGCACCTTTACACCCGGCTCCACGACGACCTCGCGACGAAACGAGTTGAATCCAGCCGCAGAGATGACCACCTCGTGGGTCCCGGGAGGCAGCTCGATCTCCGCGCCCTCGGTCAACTCGATATCGACCCGCTCACCGGAGACCTCGAGCACGGCCTGCGCAGGCAGAGCACCGGTGATGGACAGATAACCCATGTCTGCCACGGCTTCGAGCTCGGCCGGGGCCGCCGCGGGATCGCCGCCTCCCTCTGCCGCGACCGTCCGATTCACCTGACCGCCGGCGTCATTGACCGCCAGCGTCAGCTCGCCTTCGCCCCCGCTTCCCACGGCCCCCTGCAGCCAGGCGCCGGCTCTACCGGCTCCCTGCGTCACCGCGAGTACCGCCACGGTCGCGATGGTCACCGCGGCAACGGCCAGCCCTGCCAACATCCGCCGGTAGACCGATGAGCGACCGGACGCGATCTCCTCGCGGTAGTCGCTGTTCACCCACGGCGCATCCGCCAGACGCTGCGTCGTCGGCGGATCGGTGGCGCGCCGGTAGGGGTGGGGCACCGGCACCGCCGCCGGTGGCGTCCGCCGCCGCTCCTCGGGCGCGTCTATCCAGGGCACGAAGATCGGCGGGCCCTTCCCCTCGATCGCCATCCGGAAGTCTTCCATCGAATCGAAGCGATCAGCGGGATCCTTCGACAGCGCTTTGTGGATCGTGTCCCTGAGCGGCAGCGGCGTCTCGGGCCGCAACGCGTTCAGCGGTCTGGGTGGAGTGAAGAGATGATGGTAGAGCAGCTCCTTCATCGAATCCGACTGGAACGGCGGATGCCCGACGAGCAGGTGATAACCGACGGCGGCCAGCGAGTACTGGTCCGCTCGCCCGTCGACCATCTTACCCTCGCACTGCTCCGGCGCCATGTACTGAGGCGTACCGATCACAGCACCCGTCTCGGTGAGCTGCGTGCTGCCGACGAGCGCCTTGGCGATACCGAAGTCGGTCAGGTGAACGTGCCCCTCGGCGTCGATCAGGATATTCGCCGGCTTCACATCACGGTGGACCACGCCGCGCTTGTGCGCGTATCCCAGACCCGCCGCCGCCTCCAGCATGATCCGCTCAACCTCAGGCAGCGTCAGCACCCGGTTACGCCCCAGCAGCTCGTTCAGTGAGCGGCCGGGGACGAAGTGCATGGTGTAGAAGGCGAGATTGTGGCTGTGGTGGACCCGGTAGACCGGGATGATGTTCGGATGGTGCAGCTTGGCGACCATGCGGGCCTCACGCTTGAAGCGTTCGATCAGGCCCTCATCGAACATCAAGCTGGGCGGCAGAACCTTGATCGCCACCAGGCGGTCGAGACCGATCTCGCGAGCCAGAAAGACAGAGCCCATCCCGCCACGGCCAAGCTCGTGGTGAATCTCGTACTCGCCGGCGGTGGCCATCTGCAGCGCCTGGCGGAGGTCGGTGGGGAACCCGTTCAGCGGACGTGGCGGTCCCTCCCCCGGCACCGGCGTACCGCACTCGTTGCAGTACTTACTGCCGACCGGAAGCGGCGTAGAACAGTTGTCGCAGACGATACCGTCCATTGCCGGTCGCGCCAAAGCGGAAAGTTAGCGATGTCGTCTTTTGGGCTTCGGAAAGTACGCTCGAACAGAGACTTATGCAACACATAGCGCACAGCCCGTGCCCCGCCGGACCAGGAGATTACGTTTCGCTTTTACGGCGTGATGAGAGGGAAGAGTAGTATACAAGCTTCCACCGGTTTCCACCAGATGTTCGGCCGCACATGATCTCACACAAAACCGGGCTGCGCCGCGCCAGCCCAACCCCGCGCCGAGCGGCTGGCGGCGACACGGCTATGCCTTCTATCTTGTGGGTCGCTCTCGGGCCACAAAACGGGGTAAACCCCGCTTAACTACTGGAGAATCACGGCAGCACTCGATGGCTACAGACACGCCCCAGGCGCGGCAGGTGAACGAATACCGCGGGCTGAGCCCGGATCAGCTCGTCGACATCTACCGGACGATCTATCTGTCCCGTCGCATCGACGACAAGGAGATCCAGCTCAAGCGGCAGAACCGCATCTTCTTCCAGATCAGCGGCGCGGGTCACGAGGCGATCGGTGTCGCTGCCGGTCTCGCCCTCAAGCCCGGCTACGACTGGTTCTACACTTACTACCGGGACCGCGCGCTCTCTCTGCAGCTGGGTATCACGCCATACGAGATGTTCCTGGAGGCTGTCGGGGCCGCCACCGGCCCGTCATCGGGCGGCCGTCAGATGCCCAGCCACTGGGGCAAGAGGGAGCTGAATATCGTCGCCGGATCGAGCCCCACAGGCACCCAATTCCTTAACGCCGTCGGGTGCGCGGAGGCCGGCTACCGCTTCGGCCTGATCGACGAGCTGAAGGAGCGAACCGACCTCTTCAAGGACGACGAGGTCGTCCTGGTCACCTCGGGCGACGGGACGACCAGCCAAGGCGAGTTCTGGGAGGCGATCAACACGGCGGCGACCCTGACGCTGCCGGTGATCTTCCTGATCGAGGACAACAAGTACGCCATCTCGGTGCCGATCGAGGTGCAGACCGCCGGGGGAAGCATCTCGGGTTGCATGAGCGGCATACCCGGTCTGCTTATTGAAGAGGTCGACGGCTGCGACCCGCTGGCCAGCTACGAGACGATGTTGCGGGCGGCTGCCTACTGCCGCGAGCGCAACGGTCCAGCGCTCGTCCACGCCCACGTGATACGCCCCTACTCGCACTCTATGTCCGACGACGAGCGCCTCTATCGTCCGGAGGCCGAGCGTCAGGAGGAGGCGGAGCGCGACCCGGTCATCCGATTCGCGCACTTCCTCGTGGACAAAGGCATCCTCAGTGAAGGAGGCGTCGAGGAACTCCGCTCGGAAGTGGACGCGGAGATTCAGGATGCGGCGGACCGAGCAGCGGACGTGCCGCAGCCCCAGCCCGATACGGCGACCCTCTACGTCTACTCACCGGATGTCGATCCCGCATCGGACGAGTTCGCCACCGAGCCGCAGTACGGCGAAGGTGACCCGACGACGATGGTCGACCTGCTGAATGCCTGCCTGAAAGACGAGATGGAGCGCAACCCCGCCATCGTGGTCTTCGGTGAGGATGTCGCCGACGCCAGCCGCGAGGCGGCGCTCGACGAAGTCAAGGGCAAGGGAGGCGTCTTCAAGGTCACCTGGGGCCTCCAGAAACGGTTCGGCTCCCAGCGTGTCTATAACTCACCGCTCGCCGAAGCCAACATCGTGGGCCGGGCCGTCGGCCTGGCGGGCCGCGGCATCAAGCCGGTCGTGGAGATCCAGTTCTTCGACTACATCTGGACCGCGATGATGCAGCTGCGCGACGAGGTCCCCCTGGTACGCTGGCGCTCCAACAACGCGTTCAAGTGCCCGATGGTCGTCCGCGTCACGTACGGAGGGTACCTGAAGGGCGGCTCGATTTACCACTCGCAGACCGGCGCCAGCATCTTCACCCACACGCCCGGGATGCGTGTGGTCTGTCCCTCGAACGCCGAGGACGCCAACGGCCTCCTGCGAACAGCGATCCGTTGCGACGACCCCGTACTCTTTCTCGAGCACAAGCACCTCTACCGCCAGACGTATAACAAAGGGCGCTACCCGGGCCCCGACTACATGATCCCGTTCGGCCGCGCCAGGGTGGCGCGGGAAGGTTCGGATGTCACGGTCGTCACCTACGGCGCGACCGTGGAGCGCTCGCTGCGGGCGGCCAAAGCCGCCGCGGAGAGCGCTGGAGTGGAGGCGGAGGTCATCGACCTGCGCACGCTCAGCCCGTTCGACATGGAGGCGATCGCCGACTCGCTGAAACGCACCAACAAGGTGATGCTCGTCTACGAGGACCCGCTCTCCTGGGGCTACGGGGCGGAGATCGCCGCACGGATCGCCGACGAGCTATTCGAGTGGCTCGACGGCCCGGTGCGCCGCGTCGCGGCGCTCGATACGTTCGTCGGGTACGCGCCGCAGCTGGAGGACGTCATCCTGCCGCAAGTGGATGAAATACGGGCGGCGATTGAGGAGCTGGCGGGATACTAGCCCCCGGTGGGTTCTCTCAATATCAAACTGTCAGCCGGCCGTTGCTTCATGTGCGGCCCGCCGACGTGCCCGCCACGTTCGGACATCACGAACGAACTCCTCGCGCGAGACACCCGCGCCGCAGTGGCGCAGCCGCGTGCGGAACGCGTCGAAGTGTGGCAGGTCGTTGCGCCGGTCGAGGTACCCCGGGTGCCAGCCCTGGTCGCGACCCCAGGCGGTCAACTCCTCGACCGACTTGTCGCTGTAGACGTGACACAGCCGATCGCCCCGGCGAATGCCGAGCCGCGCGACGTCCTTAGGTGCCTTGTGGTAGTGGAATTTGATAGCCAAGAGTCAAGCCAGCGCCTCGTCAAACTCGGCCGCGGCAGTCAGGTCTTTCTCGGTGATCCCACCCTCGCTGTGCGTCGAGAGCGACAGATTCACCATCCGGTAGTGGACGGAGAAGTCCGGATGATGATTCAAAGCTTCGGCGCGAGCCGCCACGCGGCTCACGAACGCGATCGCCTCCGCGAAGCTGGGAAACTCGTAGCGCCTGACGATAGCATTCCCCTCACGCGTCCAGCCCGCTAGCTCGGCCAGCCGCCGCTCGATCTCCGCATCATTGAGAAGAGCCATCTCCGGACTCCCTGGTTGGGGTTCTCGCACGAGGGCGTGCCCTCGATCTCTACGTTACGGGCCGGCGATCAGCGATTGGATCGTTTGCAACACGTTCTTGCCGCGGTCGTAGATGACCACCGCCAGGATGATCGGCACCACCACGCGCACCACCCAGAGCCAGCCTCGAATCAGCGCTTCGCGCGAAAAGCCCCGCCTGACCTCGTCCGCCACCTCGGGCGCGCGCCAGCCGACGAGCAGCGCCAGGAAGAACGCGCCGACGCCCAGGAAGAACTCGCCGGCGACGGCGTCGAACAAGCCGAGGACATTCAAGTCGTAGGCGCAAGGTAGGCCGACGAACAGAATAACAAGACCGGCCCCCAAGGCAGCGCGCGTACGATCGAGCTTCCAGTGGTCGATCAGACTCGAGGTCACGACCTCGAGCAGTGAGATGGCCGAGGTGAGGGCGCCGACGAGCAACGCCGTGAAGAACATCAGCCCCACGACTCTACCGGCCGCACCCATCTCCACGAACGCCCGCGGCACGCTGATGAACAGCGCGCCCAGCGGACTGGCACCGATCTCGCCCTGAAGACCGAAGGCGAAGATCACCGGAAAGACGACCAGACCGCCCACGAAGGCCACGCCGAAGTCGGAGAACGAGATGGCCGCCGCCGAGCCGGGCAGGTTCTCATCACGTTTCAGGTAGCTGGCGTACGTGAGCATCGCGCCCATCCCCAGGCTCAGGCTGAAGAACGCCTGGCTCGCCGCCGCCGCCAACGTCGACGCCGAGAAGAAGTGGCCGAGCCGCGGGCGCAGGTAGAAGCTGTAGCCGGCCCCCGCCCCACCGAGCGTCGCGGCATAGATGGCCAAGCCCACGACCAGCAGGAAGAGAACGGGCATGAGTACCAATGACACGCGCTCGATCCCGGCTTTGACGCCGCCGACCACGATGGAGATGGTGATCCCCATGAAGACGATATGGTAGAGGGCGGCGCCGACCCCCGTGCTGGACCGCTCGAAGTACTGACCCGGCTCCGTGGAGAACCCGCTCAACAGCGCCTCGAGCGTATAGCGCATCGCCCAGCCGGCAATCACCGAGTAGTAAGCCAGGATCACCACGCCGGTGAGGACGTACAGGTAACCCAGGGTCATCCAGCGTGGTCCACCCGTCTCCCTCAAAGCGCCTATCGGGCTGAGGCGGGCCCGGCGACCCACGGCGAACTCCGACAACATGATAGGCACGCCCACCACGATGACCATCACGATGTAGAGGATCACGAAGGCGGCGCCGCCCTTGTCGGACACGGCGTAAGGGAACCGCCACATGTTGCCCAGGCCCACCGCCGACCCGACGGCGGCCAGAATGAAGCCGAGCTTCGTACCCCACGCCTCGCGGCTCTGCGCCTCCATCTCTCCTCCGTTCCGCTATGTGCGAGAGGACCGACTGGCTATAGGTCGTCCGCCACGCTAGGGCGCGGGCACGGCGACGTCAAGCTTGAAGATGTTTGGCTGGATTAGGTGCGACCTGGTGCCACCGGGCGACCGTGTACCGGCGCCGATGCGGTGGGTTATGTCAGCGGACAGGCAGTACTCCGAAGCCGGCCGGATCTCCCGCCCCGGCGGCACCAGGACTCAGGTCTCACGATGCGGTGGCTAGCTCTGGCCGTTGCCGGACAGCTCGGCCTCGCCGCCATTCCGAGCCAGGCCGACCATCAGCAGCGGGAACTGCGAAACCGCCGCTCGTTCCTCGGGGAGGGCCGGATGGTTGCGGTGGCATCTGCACCAGACGAAGGCCCAAAGCTGCGTATCCGGCAGCCGTGGCAACGGATCCAGGGCGGCGATGCCTGCCAGGTGCTCCCGGGCGCCGCTGGCGCCCCTATCAAAGACGCTCGATATCTTCATCGACACTCGTCAGGTTCTCCCAAACACGCGAAAGGAATGAGCCGGCGCCCCGCGGCGCCCGCACCTCGCCGTGCACCCCACAGGCACGCTCCGTGCCCGGCCGTACTTCGCCTGATCCCTAGTTTTCATGCGGATTCTGCCCGGGCCTGCCTCAGAGGGGTTCAGGAAAGTGTGTACTTACGACGCGCCCGATCGTGTCTGTACGACACGCCGGCTCAGCTCAGCCCCTTGAGCTCGGCCGCCTTTCGATCGGCTCGGCGCGTCGTCTCGGGGAAGCGATAGCGCCCAGCCGGGGTGAGTCTCAGGATGAGCTCCGCCGCGGTGGGTAGGTCCATCTTGTGGCCCACCGACAGGTAGACCGGACGCACCCGGTCCCGTGTGCGCAGTGCCCAGCCGATCTCCTCACCGGTCTTGGGGTCGAGCAGCGGTGCCCGGGCACCCCGAGTCTCCGCCAGCTCCCCCACCTCGCCGTAGAGGACCGACTTGGCGCAGCCGATGGCCGGCAGGTCGAACTCGAGCCCGGCGTGGCACGCGAGCCCCATGCGCCGCGGATGGGCGTAGCCGTGGGCATCGAGCACTGCCAGGTCCGGCTGTTCCCGCAAACGCTTCCACGCCGCCGCAAGCGCCGGCAGCTCACGGAAGCTCAGGTATCCGGGGACGTATGGGAAGCTGATAGGCATAACCGCCGTAGCCGTCTCGACCGTCTCCATGGTCTCGAGGTCGATGACCACGACGGCGGCGAATGCGAGATTGCGAGTATTGTCGAAAGCCACGTCGCCGCCAGCCACGCGACGCGGCGCGAAACCTCGGGGAGGCTGAAAGACGATGCGTGCCCGGAGCCTCTCCTGAACTTCTCTGGCTTGGGCGACGGTTCGTGCAGGCTTCATCCCTACTTCTCGCTCCCCTCGTTCGTGCTCGCCAATAGCACGAGCGCCCGGCAAGAGGCCGGGCGCTCGCTATCACGTCATGACGGCCCGGCCGCGCCGGGACTCAGGCCGGCGGTTCCATGTCGAAGTGCTGGTAATTCTTGGCGATGAAATCGGTCCACTCATCCGGGACCTCATCGTCGGGGAAGATGGCATCCACCGGGCACTCCGGCACGCAGGCGCCACAGTCGATGCATTCCTCCGGGTGGATGTAGTATTGATCCGGCCCTTCGTAGATGCAGTCGACGGGGCAGACATCTACGCACGCAGCGTCCTTAACATCGATGCACGGTTGTGCGATGATGTACGTCACGTTTCTCGACGCCTCCTATGGACTGTACCCTGCCAACCCCGGAGCGCGAGGTTCCGTTCCCGGGGCTCGCGGTCGACCCGATTATAGGAACCGACTTCGGGGAGAGCAAGGTTCCGCCGATTGACGCAGCCACTGCTGCAACCCTAGGTTCGCCACACAGTTAGCTTGAACGGACGGCCACCGCCCCGACCTGTGGAAAGGAGAGCAGGAGATGATGCCGAGGTCGAGAGCGACCCGCTACGCGCCGACCATCCTCGCACTGGGGCTGGCGCTACCCACGCCCGGGCGACTGCCCGACCAGCCTGCACCCGCACTACCGGCGTCCTACGCGATCCTCGCCCGCGATTACATAACCGGCGAATACGGTGTCGCCGCCGCCAGCAACGCGCCCCTCATCGGGATCAACCTCGAGTTCCTCGACCCCGATGCGGGCGCCGTGGTCGTACTCGGTGGCCCGTTCCTCGAGGTCAACGAGAAGGTGCTCATCGCCCTGCGCGATGGGCTGGCTCCAGGCCGGGCGATCGCCGTTGGACTCGTCACCGACCCTGACAAAGAGAGCCGCCAGGTTCTAGCCGTCTCGCCGCAAGGCGCCGCCGCGTTCAGCGGGGATAAGCTGGAAGGACACGCCGCCCATAAGGCGGGCGAAGATTTCGCGCTCGCCGGGCACCGGCTCGCCGACCCCGACGTGATCGTCTCGATGGAAGAGACCTTCGTGACCTCGGGCGGCTCGCTCGCCGACCGCCTGCTCGCCGCCCTGCAGGCGGGTCGCGATGCCGGCGGCGAAAAGGACGGCTCACACTCGGCGGCGCTGACGGTCGTCGGGCCGGGCGCCCGCTTCGCCACGCGTGACCGCCTCGTCGACCTCCGTATCGACTTCACGCCCGACGACGCCGTGGCCGCGCTCGCCGAGCTACGCGCCCGGGTCGACTCGGTCTACGGGATCGTCAGGTAGACGCCGCCTCCTCTACCGCCCTCTTGATCTCATCGAACGGCGGCAGCACACCTGCATCTTCCGAGACCCAGCAGTACCGGACGATGCCGTCCTTGTCGATAACGAACGCCGACCGCTTGGCGATCCCTTTCAAACCGCCCAGCTCATCGTACAGCGCTCCGTAGGCCCGGGCGGTGTCCTTGTTGAAATCGCTCAGCAGCGGGAACGGTAGGTCCAGCTGCTTACCCCAGACCTTCAGAGTGTGAACGCTGTCGACGCTGGCGGCGAGCACCTCGGCACCCAGCTTCCTGTAGGTCTCGTACTCGTCCCGCATGATCGACAGCTCGTTCGTGCACACCGGCGTGAAGGCGAGTGGGACGAAGAGAAGCACCGTCGTCCCCTCACCCTTACGGCCCTCGAGCGAGATCGCGTCACCGGTCGTGGCATCCAACTCGAACCCGGGGGCAGGTTGGCCCACTGCAGCGGACATATGAACCTCCGCGGGTATTGTAAGCACTAAGCCTGGAACCGTCGCATCCGCAAAGACCTTACATGTACAAGGGCGCGCGGATGACGCAAGTCACCCGGCCTCTGGTCGGGGGCGCATAGTCTGTTAGCTTATAAAGTCCCGACAGCTTGAACTCCGTGGCCCGGTCGGCCGGCCCGCCCTCGGGCCTCCCACGCCCGTCCGGGAAAGGTGGAATGCGCGAACTGAAGGTCCTCCAGCCCCGCGAGCTCCCGCTCGAATACGCGGCGCTGCGCCAGCAACGCGCAGCGATGCAGCCGCTGCTCCGGGAGCGGATGCCGGCGAACGCCGGCCCTGATGGCCGCAAGCCGTCTTGGCTCAAGGCACGCGCACCCGGCACGGGCGAATACACCAACCTCAAGCGCCTGATGCGGGCCAAGACCCTGCACACGGTATGCGAGGAAGCACACTGCCCGAACATGGGCGAGTGCTGGGGCCAGGGGACGGCGACCTTCATGATTCTCGGCGACATCTGCACCCGCTCCTGTTCATACTGCGCCGTCACCACCGGCATGCCCGAGCGGCTCGACGAGCAGGAGCCGATCCGGGTCGCCGAGGCCGTTGGATCCATGCGCCTCAAGCACGCAGTGATCACCTCGGTGAACCGCGACGACCTGGCGGACGGCGGCGCCGGCGTCTTCGCCGCAACGATCCGCGCGATTCGCCAGCGCGTGGCCGACTGCTCGGTGGAAGTCCTGACGCCCGACTTCAAGGGCGACATGGATGCCGTGGCGATGGTGGTGGAGGCGCGCCCGGAGATCTTCAGTCACAACCTGGAGACGGTGCGCCGACTCTACCGCTTCATCCGCCCGGGCGGCCGCTACGAACGGGCGCTGAAAGTGCTGAGGCACTCCCAAACGGTCGACCCGACTGTGCTCACCAAGTCCGGCGTCATCTGCGGCATGGGCGAGCGACGCGACGAGCTAATCGAGGCGATGACCGACCTGGCTGAGACAGGCATCGAGATCCTGACGCTCGGTCAGTACCTGCGCCCGTCGCCCCGGCATCTGCCGATCGACCGCTACTACACGCCCGAGCAGTTCGCCGAGCTGAAGCAGATCGGCGAGAAGGAGATAGGATTCAAGCACGTCGAGGCGGGGCCGCTGGTACGTAGCTCGTACCACGCGCGCGAGCAAGTCGAGTCGATCGGTGGCGGCTCCTACTCCCAGCGCGGCGACCCGCTGGGCGACTGACCCCAAACAAGCGGAGGTCTGCAACGCGAGACCGAGGCGCGGGCATGCGGCCCGCGTTTTGAGCTGTAATCGGTTACGGAGGTCTTAAACTCGTGGCAACGAACATCACCAAATCGGACGAGCTTCTAGGACTCGACCGGGACGCGCTGGTCGAGATGCTCAGATGGATGATTCTCGGCCGCCGGTTCGAGGAGCGCTGCGGCGAGATGTACCAGGTGGGTGAGATCGGCGGTTTCTGCCACCTCTATATAGGACAGGAGGCGGTCGCCGTCGGCGCGCTCACCCCGCTGCGCAAGGACGACTACGTGATCACCGCATACCGCGACCACGTGCACGGACTGCTGTGCGGGATGGATCCGGGCCGCATCATGGCCGAACTGTTCGGTCGCGTCGCTGGATGCTCGAAGGGCAAGGGCGGCTCGATGCATCTCTTCGATCCGGCGGTCGGCTTCATGGGCGGCCACGCCATAGTCGGCGGCCACCTCCCGCTGGCCGTCGGCATCGGCTACGCGATCCGCTATCGCGAGACCGACCAGGTGTGCGTCTGCTTCCTCGGTGACTCCGTCGCGAACATCGGCGCGTTCAACGAGTCGCTCAACATGGCGGCCCTCTTCCAGTTACCGGTCGTCTTCGTGATCGAGAACAACCAGTACGGTATGGGGACCGCCGTCCACCGCGCCGCCGCCATCGAGAACCTGGCCGACCGCGCCTGCGCGTACTCCGGTATGCAGGGTTGGACGATCGACGGCATGGATGTGCTGGAGGTACGCGGCACGATCGAGATGGCGATCGACAGGGCTCGAACTCACAAGCTCCCCAGCCTGATCGAGGCGAAGACCTACCGCTTCGTCGGCCACTCGATGTCCGACCCCAACTACGGCCATTATCGCACCAAGGAGGAAGTCAGTCAGTTCAAGTCACACGATGATCCGATCAAGCGATTCATCGAGAGGCTGGTCAAACGTCAGGTCATAAGCGCCGCTGACCTCGACTCGTTGGAGCAGGAAGTGAAGAAGATCCTCGACGACTCCGTCGAGTTTGCCAAGAGTAGCCCGATCCCACAGCCGGACGATCTCTATAGCGACATCTATACCGGGGAATTCCCCGGCATACGGCGGAGGGATCCATGGCGCTGATCACCTACAGGGACGCCTTGAACCAGGCGCTCCGCGAGGAGATGCGCCGCGATCCCGACATCTTCCTGATCGGCGAAGAGGTCGGTGCGTATCAGGGCGCCTACAAGGTCAGCCGCGGCCTGCTCGAAGAGTTCGGCGAATGGCGAGTACGCGACATGCCGATCGCCGAGCTCGGGTTCACCGGACTCGGTGTGGGCGCCGCGATGGTCGGCCTGCGCCCCATCGTCGAGTATATGACCTGGAGCTTCGCGCTGCTCGCCATCGACGGCATCGTGAACGCAGCCGCCAAGCTGCGCTACATGTCGGGTGGCCAGTTCAAGATGCCGATCACCTTCCGTGGGCCCAGCGGCGCCGCCAACCAGCTGGCGGCGACCCACTCGCAGGCCCTCGAAGCGTGGTACGCCCACGTCCCGGGCCTGAAGGTGGTGGCGCCGGCGACGGCCCGCGACGCCAAAGGACTGCTGAAGTCGGCGATCCGCGACGAGAATCCTGTCGTCTTCCTGGAAGGCGAGCTGCTCTACGGGATGAAGGCTGAGGTCCCCGAGGACGAGGACTTTACCCTCCCACTCGGCGTGTCGGACGTCAAGCGCCCCGGCGACGACGTGACCATCGTCGTCCACTCGCGGCCGGTTCACTCGGCGCTGCGGGCGACCGAGATTCTCGAGCGGGAAGACGGGATATCCGCCGAGCTAATCGACCCGCGCACGCTGCGGCCGATGGATATCGACACCATCCTCGACTCGGTGCGCAGAACGAATCGCTGTGTCATCGTCGAGGAAGGTTGGCCCTTCTGCGGAATCGGTGCACAGATCGTCGACGACATCCAGCGCGAGGCGTTCGATTACCTCGACGCGCCGGTCGCCCGCGTCACCGGCGCCGACGCGCCGCACCCGTACGCCGGCAACCTTGAGCAGCTTCACTTCCCCCAGGCGGAGTACATCGTCAAGGCGGCCCGCCGGGTGTGTTACCGGGAGTAATAGATGGCCAGTCGTATTGTGATGTCGAAGCTCTCGCCCACCATGGAGGAGGGTCGAGTCCTCAAGTGGGTCAAGCAGGAGGGCGAGTCTGTCGACTCGGGTGACGTCGTCGTCGAGATAGAGACCGACAAGGCCACCATGGAGGTCGAGGCGATGGGCTCGGGCGTGCTGCGCAAGGTCCTGGTGGAAGAGAACGCCACCGTCCCCACCGGCACCCTGCTCGGCGTGATAGCGGCGGAGGACGAGGACATCTCTTCTATCCTGCAAGAGGCGGCGCCTGCCGCGGCGGCGACCACAGCGCCGGCTACCGAATCCGGGGCACGCGCCGCACTGCCTGACCAACCGGCGTCGCCGGCACGCGCCGGCGACGGCGGCCGGATCAAGGCGTCCCCTCTAGCCCGGCGCATGGCTTCGCAGAGCGGGATCCGACTGGACCAGGTGCGGGGCAGCGGGCCGGGCGGCCGCATCATCAAGCGCGATATCGAGGCGGCGATGGGCGCCGGCCTGGCGGCGCCGACTGCGGCCCCGGCGACCCCTGCTCCCGAGATCGAATACGACATCCCCTACCAGCGGGTCGAGCTCTCCCAGCTCCGCAAGGCCATCGCCCGCAACCTCGTCCAAAGTCTTGGGCCTATTCCCCATTTCTTCCTGACACGTGAGATCGACATGGGGGAGGTCCTCAAGCTCCGCGCCGAGCTCAACGACGCCCTCCTGGAGAGCGGGGTGAGGATCGGCGTTAACGACATCCTCGTGAAGACCGCCGCCCAGGCACTCACCGAGCACCCGGATGTGAACGCCGCGTTCGCCGGCGACCACATCCGCAGGTTCACGCGGGTCGACATCGGGATCGCCGTCGCCGTCCCCGACGGCCTCATTACGCCGGTCCTGCGCGACGTCGCTCACATGCGCCTGCGCGAAATCTCGGAAGCGAGTCGCGAGATGATCGCCCGGGCCCGGGACAGGAAGCTGGCGCCGGAGGAGTACCAGGGTGCGACGTTCACGATCTCCAACCTCGGCATGTACGGGGTCGACGAGTTCACTGCCGTCATCAACCCGCCGGCCGCCACGATCCTCGCGGTAGGGGCCACTCAGGAGAGGCCGGTCGTCGTCGACGGCGCCGTCGAGATCAGGCCGCGCATGCGGGTCACCCTGTCGTGCGATCACCGGGCCGTCGATGGGGCCATGGGGGCTGAGTTCCTGGCAACGTTCGCGGCAATGCTGGAGAATCCCCTGAGGCAACTGCTGTGAGCGGCCTCAAGACCCATCCACTCCCGGATGTCGGATACAGGGCATCGAGAGCGCCTTCGCGTTGCGCCCGCCGGCACAGCACCTAGTTTTCGCGGCAGCGCCCTGAGAATCCGAACACCAACCCGAGGATTGAGCCGTGGCTATGAGGGAAGGCATTAAGGGCTCGTACGACCTGCTGGTCATCGGCGCCGGGCCGGGCGGCTACGTCGCGGCGATCCGCGCCGCCCAGCTCGGCATGGACGTAGCCTGTGTCGAGTCCGAGTCGCGGGAGGGCGGTCTGGGCGGCGTCTGCCTGAACTGGGGCTGCATACCCACGAAGGCGATGCTGGAAAGCGCCGCCCTGGCACGTCGCATCAAGGACGACGCCGCCGATTTCGGCGTCAAGGTCAAAGCGTACGAGCTGGATATGGCCGCCGCCACGGGCCGCAGTCGCCAGGTCAGCGACCGCCTGACCAAGGGCATCAAGTTCCTGTTCGATAGGAACGGCGTTATGCCGATCTTCGGTCGGGCGAAGCTCGCCGGCGACAAGAAGGTCACGGTTGAGCTCAAATCGGGCGAGCGCACCACGGTTTCCACGTCCAACATCATCATCGCCACGGGCTCACGGCCGAAGACTTTCCCCGGATTCGAGTTCGACGGCGAGCGAGTCATCTCCAGCCGGGAGGCACTGGAACTCAAAAGGTTGCCCGGCCATATCGTCGTCGTGGGCGCCGGCTCCATCGGCATGGAGTTCGCCGACATCTTCAACGCGTTCGGCGCCAACGTCACCGTCGTCGAGATACTGCCGCAGCTACTCCCACTCGAGGACACTGAGATCGCGGGTGTCGTCGAGCGCTCCTTCAAGAAGCGCGGCATCAAGGTCAAGAAGAAGACGGGCGTGAAGTCGCTGGCGAAACTGGACAAGAAACTCCAGGTGACCGTGGAGGGCAGCAGCGGCGAAGAGGTCATCGAATGCGACGCGCTGCTCATGGCCGTCGGCAGAGTACCGAACGTCGAGGACTTGGGACTCGAGACCGCCGGCGTGAAGCTCGATGACCAGGGCTGGATCCAGACCGACGGATTCTGTCTCACCACCACCGAAGGCATCTACGCGATCGGGGACGTCGCCGGCGCGCCGATGCTCGCCCACAAGGCTTCGCACGAAGGTAGAATCGCGGCAGAACACATCGCGGGTCAGCCGACGCACCCCATCACGCCGTACGACGTACCGTCATGCACCTACTGCCATCCGGAAGTGGCCAGCATCGGCCGCACCGAGAAGCAGGCCAAAGAGAACGGTTTCGATGTCACGGTCGGCAAGTTCCCGTTCAGCGCTAACGGTCGTGCCCTGGCCGCCGGTTCGCCGGACGGGATGGTGAAGATCGTCGCCGATGCAAAGTACCGCGAGGTGTTGGGAGTCCACATGGTCGGGCACCACGTCACCGAGCTGGTGGCGGAGGCCGGGCTGGGTCGCGCCCTCGAGAGCACCGTGGATGAGATCGCCGCCACCGTTCACGCGCATCCCACACTCTCCGAGACGCTGATGGAGGCGGCGCTCGCCGCGCTGGGGCGCGCCATTCACATCTAGCGCCCCGAAGGAAAGACGCGGCCGCGATCATCGACGGCGACACGCAGGATCGAGTGGCATCCCAGAAGACTTGCAGACTGCTCAGGCGCCAGGGCCTTACCGACTACGGTGAGGCCCTGGCGCTGCAACGGAGGCTGGCCAACGCGCGGGTTAGCGGCGAGTTGGCCGATGACATCCTCATCTTGCTCGAGCACCCCCGGGTGATCACCCTCGGCCGCGGCGCCCAGGGAGCGAACGTCATCAGGTCGCGCGATATGCTCGAGCTGGCCGGCGTCGAAGTCCACGAGGTCGAGCGGGGCGGCGACGTCACGTATCACGGGCCGGGCCAGCTCGTTGGCTACCCGATCGTCGACCTAACCCACCACAAGCGGGACCTGCACTGGTATCTGCGCCAGCTCGAAGAAGTGTTAATCCGGGCCATCGCCGCGTTCGGCATCACTGGTATCCGGGTGCCCGGCTACACCGGCGTCTGGGTGCGAGACAGAAAGATCGCCTCCATCGGTGTGCACGTGACCCGCTGGGTGACTTTCCACGGCTTCGCGCTCAACGTCAGCACGGATCTCTCAGATTTCGACCTGATCGTCCCCTGTGGGATTGAGGAGGTCCAGATGACCTCGGTCGAACGCGAGGCCGGTAGAGCCTGGAAGCTCGACGAGGCCGCTGCGCAAGTCGCGCGTTCTTTCGGTGAGGTGTTCGGGCTGGCGGTCGAGCCGGCCGTTCTGACGGATCTTCCCTGAGCTACTTGCCCCCCATCGCCCGGAGCACGAAGAGTAGATTGGCAGGCCGCTCTGCCATCCGCCTCATGAAGTAGGGGTACCACTCGTTCCCGTAGGGAACGTATATCCGCATCCCGTAGCCTTCCTCGACCAGCTTCGCGTGCATGTCGCGGCGCACACCGTACAGCATCTGGAACTCGACCGGAGCGTTCCGCTCGGGGTGTTCCCGCATCAGCCGCTTACCCGCTTCGATCATCAGGTCGTCGTGCGTCGCGATGCCGGCCGGCGCCTCGGAGTCCATCAGGATCTCCAGCAGGCGCACGTAGCTATCGTTGATCTCTTTCTTCTTCTGGAAGGCCAGCGCGGGCGGCTCCTTGTATGCGCCCTTGCACAGGCGCACGGGAGCGCCGCGCCTGGCCAGCTCGCGGGTATCTTCCTCGCTGCGTTTCAGATACGACTGGATGACCGCGCCGATATTCTTGAACTCGTCGAACAGTTCGTAGAAAACGCTGAGGGTCGTGTCGACGTAGCAGGACGCTTCCATGTCCATGCGGACGAAGTTGCCGCGCTCATGCGCAGACTCCGCCAGTCGGCGCATGTTCTTCAGGCACAGATCACGATCGATTGCCAACCCGATCTGCGTCGGCTTGATCGAGATCGTAGCCTTCACGCCCGTCTCCTCGGCCAACCGCTCGAGGATCTTGATATAGTCGTCGGTCGCTTTGTCTGCCTGATCTTCACTCTCCACGCTCTCACCCAGGTGATCGAGCGTTACATCCATGCCCCGCACGTTCAGATCGCGCACCACGCCGATCGCCTCGTCCAACGTCTCGCCGGCCACGAAGCGCCGCGATCGCCTACGCGCGAAGCCCCAGCCCAGAACGAAGTCCTGAAGCCGCTTCTGTTCGCTCAGGTAGAGCAGTACGCTGCGCAGCATACACTCGATCCGCGATTGGTGAGGGCTGGTGTTGGGCCGTCCGAGTGACAGGGCCGCAATAATAGGAGCCCCGCCGAACGAAAGCCAGCGCCCTGCGGTACGTCAGCCCGTGTCGCCCGCCCGCTCCCGCAGCTCCGACACCTTGATCAGGCTCACGACCCGATAGCCGGCCTCCTCGATCGCCTCCCGGCCGCCTTCTTCACGATCCACCAGAGCTAGAACCGCCAAGATCGTGGCAGCGGCCGCCTTCACCGCCTCGCACGCCTTGAGCGCCGATCCGCCCGTCGTGATCGTGTCCTCAATCACCACCACGCTCTGACCCGCCTCGAGGTTGCCCTCGATCTGCTTGCCCGCTCCGTGACCCTTCGCTTCCTTTCGCACGGTGAACGCCTCGATCGGTCGCCCGTCCAAGAAGCTCCGGTGGGCGATGGCGTAGGCGATAGGATCGGCTCCCATCGTCAGACCGCCCACCGCATCCGGCTCGAGCTCGGCCTCGTCCAAGGCGCGTAGTCCGAGCGCCCCGATGAGCGCCTGCCCTTCCGCCGAAAGCGTCGTCGTCCGCGCGTCCACATAGTACCGGCTCTTACGGCCGCTGCGAAGTGTGAAGTCGCCGATCCGGAAGGAACGCTCCACCAGCAGATCGATCAGTCGCTCGTGCTCTTTCATATCTCCCTCTGTCGGTCGCTGACGCGAAGAATCGGTTGCAAAAAAAGAGCCGCCCGCATCCTTACATTCGGACGGCAACACACGCACAACCACGGGGCCAGGCGCCTGTCGCGGATGGACAGCTTACCCCGTTTCGGGACCCGCACCCGCCGAGGTCGGCGAGCTTGCCGCCCTACCGGCACCCTCGGCCGCCTGGCAGTCTCCGCACAGCCCGTAGATCTGCAGTCGCCTGCTCTGCACGGCGAACCCCAGCTCCGCGGCGATCTCCGTCTGCAATCGGTCCATAGCGTCACGTTGGAAGCGGGCGACCGTGCCACAACTCGTGCAGATCAGATAGTCGTGCCGAGCCTTGCCGGCCTGGTGCTCGTAGCGCTTGAAGCCCTCCCCAAAGTCGAGCTCACCTGCCAGCCCCGCCTGCACCAACAGGTTGAGCGTCCGGTAGATCGTCGCCTTTCCCACTTGCTCGTTCCGGTCCCGAAGCAGATCGGCCAGATCATCCACCGACAGGTGCTGCTCGCTCTCGAACAGGGCCATCGCGATCGCTTCGCGCTGGTGCGTTACCGGAAGGCGCTGCTGGTGCAGATAGCTGCGGAACAGGTCCATCATCAGCATCGCGCAGCCGATGGGCGGCCCCGGAGTAACGCTCGCTGAGGAGGAAGCGGAAATGTTATTGACGGCCATGGCAAACAGGTGTCTCGCGCTAGGCGCCCTCGCTCCCGAAGTGGCCGACGGGCGGTCAGCCGCTTAGCTGCCGTGCATTATCAACGGTGATAATAGCCCCCGCTACTACGACGCGCAATCGCCGCCGAGACGCTTCGGCACCCGGGTGCAGAGGGAGAGAGCCAGGGCGGCGCAAACCGCCGTGTACACGAGGAGCGGCCGGAGCTCGGCGAGCGCTCTCAGAAGGTCGCCGCCTCTGAGCGCCGTGTTGGCGGCCGGGGCCGAGAAGGTGGGAGGCAGCAAGGTCTCGAGGAGGCCAAGGCCTGGCCCGAGCCCAAGCGCGTCTTTGAGGCCCGGCAACGCGAAGCCAGCGAAGAGCATACCATAGGCAAACAACCCGCCGTTGCGCACGCCGAGCGCCGCCCCCAGGAAGCTGAGGACCGTCAGGAGCGTCGGTATCCAACCCAACGCGACCACCGCACGTGCCACATCGGCGACCGACACCGCACCCAGCGCTGCGGGGATCGACGCCAGACCGACGGCGAGCACCACGAGGACGGACCAGGCCACGGCAGCGACGGTCCGGGCAAGGTAAAGATCGATCACCCTCACCGGCTTCTGTAGCCAGAACGCGGCGAAGCCAAGGCGTACGTCCTCGTCCAGCCCGGAGCGGCAGAACGGTGCTGAAGCGATCAACAGCGCGAGGATGAACCTGCCACCGAACCCCTCCGGCGAGCTGGCCGCGTCACTCGCCGCGATCAGCACTTCGACGACGGCGTAGCCCGCCAGCACCGCGAGCAGAAAGCCGCGCCGATTGCGGACGATATCCGCGGCCAGGAATCGGAACAGCGGCGGAACAATCCGGAACGAGTGCAGCAGGTGCTTCATCGCCGTTGCCGCTCTGGACTCTCGTTCTGCACCAACGAGTGGAACAGGTACTCGAGGTCAAACCGCCGCTGCTCGACAGCTTCCACGGTGCCACCAGCGTTCTCGGTCCACCTCTTGCAGATTCGAGCGCACCGCTCGTCGTCGAACGCGACCTCATCCGCCGCCAGGCGAACGCCGCCCAGTTCCCGGCAAGCCATTTCGAATGTGGGCGGTACGTCGCGGCCTTCCGCGATCAGCTGTACGACCCAGATATCCGGTCGGCGCGTCAGTTCTTCGCACGAGATCTGCCCCAGTAGACGCCCACACCTGAGGACCAGGATCTCATCGCAGACACGCTCGAGCTCCAGCAGGTTGTGCGACGAGACGACGACGGTCCGGCCGTCGCGTTTGAGACTCCGCAAAACGCTCCGCAGTATGCCCACCGACACCGGGTCCAGACCGTTCGCCGGCTCATCGAGCAACAGGAGCTCCGGATCGCCCAACAGGGCAGCCAGCAGGCCTACACGCTGCCGGTACCCGTGGGACAGGGTCTTCACCAGGGCATCGGCCGCCCGTCCGATGTCGAGCACCTGCATGAGCCGCTCGATCGCGTCGGACATCTGACCCCCGTGTAGTCCGGCGAGTCGGCCCATCAGGACGATGAACTCGTCAACACGAACGTTCCCCGGGAGTCTCACTTGCTCCGGCAGGTAACCGATGCCGCGGCTCCGTCTGTAGGCTGCCGGGTCGAGGCCATCCACCACTACTCGGCCTCCTTGCTGGCGCACGAACCCGACAAGGGTTCGGTAGAGGGTCGTCTTGCCCGAACCGTTGGGCCCCACGAGCCCGATCACACGTCCCCGGTCGATCCGGAGGCTCAGGCCGTCCAGCGCCGGCTCCCGCCCCGACGGGTACCGGTAGTGCAGATCCTCCGCTTCAACGAGTCCTCGACCGTCAACCCGGCTCATCGAGTTCTCTCCGACTCGTCGAGCCGTCCGGGCCCGGGGAGACGGCGACGCCGGGCACATCGAGCGTCGAACGGGCGAGCAGGTAGATGGCATTCGACGAGACGGCGACCTCGCTCGCGCGTAGCTCCAATACGAAGCTGCCCGTGAAGGCTCCTGCAGCGCTGAAGCGATCGATGATCACCCTCCTGCTATCGCCCCGCTGGGTCAGCGCCCAAATGCTCCCATCCGGTCCCACGGCCAGCCGGGCCACGTGCGAGCGGTAGAGCGGCACCCGCAAGCTCGCAGGAGCCGCCCGGCCCAGCGCGGAAAACGCTTTCCTCACCCTCTCGCGTACGGCTTCGATCTCTTCTTCGCTCCGCCTTAGCGGTGTGATCTCAGGTCTGCGAATAGACCCGACAGCCTGCCCCGTCCTGCCAATCCGCATGATCGTGTAGTCAGGACCGGGGGGCGCGATCAGCAATTCACCTTCCGCTGTCGCCGCTATCGCATAGGCATGGTTCCTGAACGGCCTACCCGGCTCCTCTGTACCCGGTATTCCCGAGTCCCGAAGAATCGGCTGGCCCAGCACGGTGTCGCCGGTCGCCACGCGGAACTCCGCCACGTCATCCGGCGGAAAGATGTCGGTCTTCACGTAAAAGGTGTCCGCACCCGCAGACACGATATCGGTGGCGATTCCTGGCCCCGCCTGCTCGATCCCCACGAGCGCACCGTTGGGGGCCCAGTAGGTGATGCGGCCACTCACCGACAGGACGGCGACCAAGCCGCTGGCTCCCACGGCGAGGGCGATGGGACGCCGGTACTCGCCGGGCCCATCACCTTCCCGCCCGAGCGCGCCGATGTACCGTCCATCCCTCAAGTCGTAGACCCGCAGCTCCGGCGGCTGTGTCTCCAGGACATAGAGCCGGCCGCGACTCTCGTCGACCGACAACGCGACCGGTGCCGCGAGCGGAGGGTCGCCCGAAGGGTCAGGCGGAACGAGCCAGCGAACCTTCAGCGAATAGGGCGCATCGCTACCCGGCGCTCTTCCCTGATCCAGCTCGGTGGCTGCCCCGGACTCGCCCCCCTCGCCCCCCTCGCCCCCCTCGCCCCCCTGCGGCACCGCATCGGGGCACTCTGCCGAGAGCAGCGTTGCGGCCAGAATGCCGGCCGCAACGCCCGCCAGACTTCGCCGGTACGGCAACCGCCGCCAGCTACTCACGCTCCATCCGAGACTCGACCAATCCTGCCACGCACCCTTCCACGCACCCCTTGTACATGGAGTCACACTTCTCCTTCCCCATGAAGAGACTCAGGAACACGTAACAGCCGCCACCCACGACGACACAGTAACCCTCACACACGGCACGCCCGGGCTCTATCGCAGTCGCCTGCGGCGCGCCAGCGAAACCCAGCGCGATCAGGTAAACGGCCAGCAGTACACGTCGCATCCCCACCACCTCCTCACTCGGTCAACATCCGCATGAGCTGTCCCATCGAGCATCCAAGAAGACAGCCCGCGATGTAAGCCCCACACCTGGCCGAGTCGATCTCATCACACGACCCCGCCGCCTTGTCGGCGCAGATGTCCTCGCAACCCCGTGCGAGCGCCGTGGTCGGCTGCCCCAACACGAGCGTTGTGAGCGCCGTCAGCAGTAAGAGCCTCCTCCGCATCGTCCCATCCTTTCTCTAATGTGAAGGACCCTTCAGGGCCCGCAGCGCGCTCAGCAATGAGTCCACAGCCGACGCATCGAGGCTACCCTGGCGGATGTAACGCAACACGCCGTCCGGGTCGACGAGCGCCGTCGCCGGCACGATGCCGACACCCAAGACACCTGCCAGCTCCCGCGCATCCTTCGGCACGACCGCCACCGTCGTCGGCAGGTACCGCCGTACGTAGCCACGTGCCGCACCTCGGTCGACCTCCATCGCCACCGCCAGTACTGACGCCACACCCTCGGCCGATGCGACGACACGGCCCCAGGCCGAGAGGTTCGCGTAGCAGGCCGGGCAGGTCGAGTTGAAGAGGAGCAGTAACGTCGCCCGCTCGCCGGGCACCCGGATCCGCTCCCTCGACCCGTTTCCATCACGTCGCTCCGCCAACCGCTCGAGCTCGAGCGCCGACGGCAGCCTACCGCCAACGTCCACCGGCGCCGGCTCCCCGCGCAGCGCTGGGATCAGCCGCTCGGTCACCAGAACGTAGGCCGCGACAAGACCCACAAGCACCGTGACCAGACTCACGGCCCGGTCGACCCAGACCCTATACCGCCGCACTCCCACCTCACCCATTTCGGGGCCTGCACCAGCGCGTGCCGCCCAGCGACGCCACGGCATCCGGACCCTCCTAGGGACCCGGCACCATGCCGAACAGGGAGCTAAGTCTAGAGATGGGTTATCAACAGACCGTCATCTGGAACGGAAATGCAGTAACCGCAGGCAATAGAGTTGTCGCCGGCCGGTGCTTGCTGGAGCCCTGACCGGCCGGCGACAACGAGGACGGCGCAAGCTGCCTAGCCCCGTCAGGCCTTCTTCACCAAGCCGACGATAAAGAGCAGCACAATGGCGCCCACGAGCGCCATCACCAGCGAGCCGATCAGCCCGCCGACCGTGATGTTGAGCACGCCGAACAGGTACCCGCCGATGAAGGCGCCGATCACGCCGACAATCAGGTTGCCGACCAGGCCAAATCCGCGGCCCTTGACGATCCTGCCCGCCAGCCAGCCGGCCGCCAAGCCGATCAACAGGAACAGTATCAGGTCCATCGATCAACCTCCCGCGTTTGCGACTCACGAACGACGCGCAGACGCCGGGGGGCGGCACCGTCCCCCACGGCTACACGAGCGACCTGTCATACATTGGTGAGCCCTCAGAATGCCACCAAACAAACGTTTCTGCCAGCCCCAACGCCGCCCGGTCAGGGTCCCTCAGAGGCCGATACTGGCGCAAATCAGGATTAGTTGTTTCATTAGCCGCAGCCAGGTGCCGCCGCGATGCCTCACTTGGGCAGGAACCCGCGCGGCCCGCCAACGCCCTCGTCATACAAGCTGTTACTCCAGGCGAAACGGACGGTGACTTTCGCTTCGCACATCGGCTTCCGCCGCCCGGATCGGGCTCAGGCGACGCGTTCGCCGGCCTGGAGGGCCGTGGTATGGGCGGCAGCCGCTATGGTGGCGCTCTGCCGGCCCGTGGCCGCCGTCGCCCAGCAGACCGCCGATGGCCCCGACGAGCCCGAAGCGATAGCCACCCCGGCAGCGGAGGCGGCGGTCCGTGCCGGCGACATCAGGATCGACGGCCGGCCCGACGAGTTGGCTTGGCAGAACGCGGAACCGGTCACCGAGTTCGTGCAGGGCGAGCCTGTGGAGAACGCGCCGGCCGAGCAGCCCACCGAGGTGCGCGTACTCTATGACCAGAGCGCCCTGTACGTCAGCGCCCGGATGTACGACTGGCAGCCGGGCAGGATCGGTGCTCAGCTCGTACGCCGCGACGAGAACGGCCAGTACGACTACTTCGAGCTCTCACTCGATCCCAACAGTGACCGGCGCACAGGTTACCGTTTCCGGGTGAGCGCCGCCGGCGTCCAGCGCGACGTCTACCTGCACGACGACGTCCGCGAGGACGAGGCATGGGACGCCGTCTGGCAGTCCGCCGTGCATCATGACTCCACCGGCTGGAGCGCAGAGCTCCGCATCCCTCTGAACCAGCTGAGGTATAACGCCTCCGACACGGTGCAGTCGTGGGGCGTCAATTTCTCGCGCCGGCGCCTGGCGAGCAACGAGCGCACCTACTTCGCCCTCGAGTCGCGGGTGCGGCACGGCAAGGTCAGCGTATTCGGGCGGCTGAACAACCTGCATTTCCCGCGCAGCGCTCGCCGACTCGAGCTCCGGCCCTACGCTCTCGCCAGCGCCCACACCGCGCCGGCGGAGATCGGAGATCCGTTCTTCGACGGCTCAGAGTGGTCCCAGCGAGCCGGGCTCGACCTGCGCTACGGATTGGGCGCCAGCTACACACTGGACGGCACGGTGAACCCGGACTTCGGCCAGGTGGAGGTCGACCCCGCCGTCATCAACCTGACCCAGTTCGAGACCTTCTTCCCGGAGAAGCGGCCGTTCTTCGTAGAGGACGCGCGCATCTTCGACTACAGGCTCGGGGGCCGCTCGGATCAGTTGTTCTACAGCCGCCGGATCGGGCGCGAGCCCCGGGGGTCGGAGCCCGACGACGTCGACTTCGTGCAGGCCCCGACCGAGACGACGATCCTGACCGCGGCCAAGGTCACCGGGAAATCGGCAGGCGGTTTGTCGCTCGGCGCGCTCGCGGCTATCACCGACAAGGAGTCCGGGCGAAGCTACAACACCGAGGCTGGGGAGACGGTGGAGTTCACTGCTGAGCCGGCCGGCCAGTACGGCGTCTTCCGAGCCCAGCAGGACTTCCGCGGCGGCGCCTCACAGCTGGGCGGCATCTTCACGGTCGCGCACCGCAACCTGCCTAATGACGGGAGTTTCGATTACCTGACGTCCAACGCCTACAGCTTGGGCATCGACTTCGACCACAGCTGGGGCGGCCCCGGCTCCCGGGACTGGGCTCTATCAGGCCACTTCGCCGGCACGTATGTCAGGGGCTCGACGACCGCTCTCATCGACGTGCAGGAGTCGAGCAACCACTACTTCCAGCGGCCCGACGCCACGCGCTTCTCCGTCGATTCCGCGGCTACCTCGATGAGCGGTGTGAACTGGCGGCTCGAGTTCGAGCGGCAGAGCGGCGTCCACTGGACCGGCTCCGTCTGGATCGGCGAGATCACCCCGGGGTTCGAGGCCAACGATCTGGGCTTCATCCGGAGCAGCGAGCGGCTCGACGCCGGCTTGCGGCTCAGTTACCACGAGATCAGCCCTGGGGCGCTGTTCCGCAGCTATCGGGCAACTTTCTCGACCTCCCAAAACTGGCGGCACGAAGCGCTCGACGACGTCCTCTCGTGGAACTCGTGGCAGCGGGCGCACAAGGCAGGCACGGTTTCCCTACGTACCGACTTCGAGTTTCTGAACTACTGGGAGCTGGAGCTCGACGGCCGTTACTCGCCTGAAGTGCTGAGCGACTCCAAGGCGCGCGGCGGCCCGCTGATGACAAACCCGGGATCGACGGAGCTGGAGCTCAGCCTCCATACCGACCCGCGTCAACCCTTCGCCATTCGGCCCCGCCTCGAATACGAGGACGGGCAGCGCGGCGGCTACCGGCTGCAGACAGGCCTGGGGGTGACGATTCGGCCGTCCCCGACCCTGGAGATCCATTTCGCGCCGGAGTACTCCAGAGGGCTCGATCCGGCGCAGTATGTCACCTCCGAAGACGACGCGACCTTCGAGCCCACCTACGGAGCGCGCTACCTCTTCTCCGATTTGAGACGTCACGAGTTCTCACTGGACACCCGGCTCAACGTCGCCTTCAACCCGAGGCTCACGCTCCAGTTCTACGCCCAGCCGCTCATCTCGTCCGGCAACTACCGGACCTACAAGCAGCTCGAGCGGCCGGAGAGCTTCGACTTCGACGTGTTCGAGGAAGGGACGGCAGTGATCGACGGCGAAGATGTCTCGTGCGCCGGCGGAAGAACCTGCGAGCGCGACGGCGAGCGCTACATCGACTGGGATGGCGACGGCGTCGTCGACACGTCTTTCGACGACGAGGACTTCAACATCCGCTCCCTGCGCCTGAACGCCGTGCTCAGGTGGGAGTATCGACCCGGATCCACCATCTTCCTGGTCTGGCAGCAGAACCGCCGCGACCGAGTCAACGACGGCAGCTTCGATCTCGGCAGCGACCTCGACGCCCTCCGGTCTCTAGACACGGAGAACGTCTTCATCATAAAGGTGAACTACTGGCTGGGACTGTAAGCCGGCGCGATCGCGCCAGGCACAGAGCAGCCGTGGCTATCGGCTAGCGACGCCCGCGTTGCCCTCGCTTGCCTCCTCCTCCTCCTCCTCGATCCCCCGAACCGCGCTCCATCGCCTCGCTGACGCGCAGCGTGCGCCCGCCGAACTCCGTGCCGTCGAGCGCCGATATCGCGGCTTCTGCCCCATCCTCATCCATCTCCACGAAGCCGAAGCCCCGCGGCCGACCGGTCTGGCGGTCGGTGATCAAGTTGACCGAGTGGACGTCACCGTGCTGCAGGAACAGCTCGCTCAACTCGTCCTCGGTCACGGCGAAGGGGAGGTTGCCGACATAGATCCTCTTGGCCACTGCTCGTTGCTCCCTGCTGGATTGGAGAATGCCGCAACGGTCTTGCCAAGCTAGCGGTGACAGCGGTTCCAGGCAACGAGCGGGACGCGGATGCTCATTCTGGCCCCGACAGGCGCCAGAACGGTGAGGTCAGCCCGATGCGTGCGAACGCGACCTGCGCCTCCTCCACCGTCTTCCTCCGCCAATCGGGCCGCAGCCGGTCTCGATACCATTCCACTGCCAGCTCCCACGCCTGCTCCAGCGAGAGAACCGCGCCCCGCTCTATCCTGTGACCCCGGCACCACCTGTCGACGTGCTCTTCCGACCGGAAGAGTAGGATCGTCTTTCAAGTGAAGACGATATCCTGCCACCAGCGTGCCGCCGGCACGGCGAAGTGGAGAACCTCGGTGTGACCGACCACCTCGCCGTCCATCACCGCCAGCGTGATCGACTCGCCGCAGTCGCCACACGTCGCGACGATCCGGGCGTCGCAGTTCAGCATGGCCGGGATCCCCAGTGCGTCCCAGGCACAGTTCGCGTACCATTTCCGCTCGATGGCGCGAACCTCGAACGGCGTCTCCACCGCCGAGAAGGGCATCGCCATCCGAATCTCATGACCGCCCTTCTCCAGCACGAGGATGTGGTTCCGGGCGAGCCGTTCGTAGGCCAGCGTCACCGCGGCGCTCGTCGAGTGTAACGCCTCCGCCGTCTGCTCGACCGTAGGCGGCCGCGCGTCTTCCAGGAATCGGCCGTAGACGTAGAGTCGGACGAGCCGGTCGAGCTCGGCCACTTCGGCCTGAGCGTTCAGACGCGATCTCCTTGCCTCGATCTGCCCCTGACCATGCACCCGATCAGCCACCCGTAGATCCCCACGTTGATCAGCACCACGACGGTGCCGAGGACAATCTGCACTTCGCGCGTCAGGCCGCGAGGGTAGAGAATCGGCAATATGTAGTGGCCGACGAAGCCGCCGTAGTACCCGCTGCCCCCGCCCTGCACACGCAGCCATTTCTCCAGCGGCGTCAGCGGACACACCCAGCCGGCATACTCGATCAGCGCTGCCCAGATCACCGCCGGCACATGCACCCACATCACGCGCCGCCACCGTAGCACAAGCAGCGCACCGCCCACAGCGAACACGACGAACGCGAGGTGCGCTATGACGACTAGATCGGCGAGTGCGCGTAAGAGCATGCCCGCTCCTCTCAGAGTCAGTAACCTACACGGCAGGCCACGCCCGCGCCATCACCTCGACAGCTTGCCCGTCTCGCGTCACCTCTCGAGCAATACCTGGAAATCGGCCGAGCGCGCCGCGCGCTCGCTAGTTGAACAGGGCTTCTTGCTGGAGGAGGATGTCGACCGCGTCGTGGCGCGGGCGGCGGACCACTGGGATTGGGTCCACCAGAACTGACCCTGCCCTTGTTATCTGACCTATAAGACACGGGCCGCAACTGTAGGATGGAGCGGCCCTAGTGCTTTCCCACAGATCGATCGTGGCTCAGCGGCCCGCCGTGGCCCTGAGCTACGCTACCGCTACAAGCTGGATCTCGAAGATGAGCTCCTCGCCGGCGAGCTCGTGATTGGCATCAAGCGTCACAGTGTCGTCGGCGACATCGGTGACTGTAACGACGGTGACCTCGCCATTCTCCGACTTCGCTTCGAGCACCATCCCTACCTCGGGCTCGAGATCGGCGGGAAGCGCAGATCTCTGAACCACCGCGACCAGCTCTTCCACACGCGGACCATACCCATCTTCGGGAGGGATCGAGACAGCCTTCGTCTCCCCTTCCTCCATCCCGACCACGGCGTTCTCGAAGCC
Source organism: Gemmatimonadota bacterium (assembly GCA_020344215.1). GTDB lineage: Bacteria > Gemmatimonadota > Gemmatimonadetes > Palauibacterales > KS3-K002. Next base: position 4,547,225 of record CP070815.1, on the reverse strand, counting down.
TGCAATCACCATGGCCTCCCCGAGCGTGAACTCGAGCGGATCACCCCCGTGGGAGGAATCGAACTCCGTCCCATCCTTCAGTGTCCCGCGATAATGCACCTTCACACGATCACCTGTCTTTGCCTCTGCCACGCTACTCTCCTTTCAGCGCTACGACATATTAGAAGAGAGGACCTGCGCGGAATTCCCAGGTCCTCTCTGCGCATATCAGCCGTGAGGCCGCCTGTAACCTACCAGTGCTTGCACCGCCGGTCAAACAGACAGGGCCGCCCCGATCAACTCGGGGCGGCCCCGTCTCACCGCGTCTATCGATCGGACTCAGGACCCTAGCTTCCTCACGTTCTGGGCGGCTGGGCCCTTCTCACCTTCGACTATGTCGAACTCGACCTGCTCGCCCTCGGTGAGGGTCTTGAACCCGTCACCTTCGATGGCCGAGAAGTGCACGAAGCAGTCCTTGTCACTGTCCGCGGGCGTGATGAAACCGAAGCCCTTGCTTTCGTTGAACCACTTGACTGTTCCGGTCGTACGCATCTGCCGTACTCCTTCTGTGATGATATTCCGTCGGAGTCCGGCTCTGCCGTACCTACCGACTTATCGCGGACCTAGTCTCGCCCCCGCGCTGGGCTACCGTACCCACCCGCAACAACAGCCGGCCAGTACGGCACTACTCTCTTGACACAAGCCAAAAGGGACCTGCGCATAAGCCAGGCCCCTCGAGGTGTCGCTGGCACTTTTCAGCGGCGTGCAAGCTAGCGGCGCCTACCCTTGCTTGTCAACCGCCGACGCGCGCTCCGCCAATAGGCGGACGAGCGCTCATCGCCTCAGGGTCCCGAGGGCCGAATCACTCGCAGAACCGGAAAGTGCTCCGCCTCTTCGAGCGCTTCGTCGAAGAAGTTCCAGTTAGCGAGCCCGTCGTCGGAGCGGGGCTCCAGCAGCGAGAACACCAGTCGGCCCAGCGGCTGGTCGACCGGCACGACCACGGTACCAGCCGGGACCGTTACCTCCACAGCCTCGTAGTGCCCGAAGAGGGTGCGCTGCGTGTGGCCCTGGTACTCGCGCTGCGACACACTGGTCGAATCGATCACGAAGCGCTGGACGACCCTCGTTTCCTCTTGGGCCAGCTCTTCCCAGCGAATCCCGTGATCGCTAAGGACATTCAGCGCCTTCGTCAACTCGCCCGGCACTAGGTACGCTGCAGGTACGAGCTCGGTTTCTGTCGGTCGGAAAGTGCCGAACTCGGGCATCGCTTCGGGCCGCCGCACGTCCAGCCGCCGGAACATCGGCTCACCGGAATAGGGGTTCCTCTCCTGAACAACATCGCCCATCAGGATCTCTACCGGCTCGTCGGAGCGCTCGACCGTCGCCCGCAGTGCCAGCTCCTCTCCGACGACGTCCGTCTCGTCGGCCCGCTCGATCACGCTCGCGATCGCCGTCGCACGCCGGTAAGCAACCTCGACGAACTCCTCGACGAAACGCAGCGTCGCTAGAATCCGATCTTCGAAGGTGGCGTACGAGTACGCCTCGCTGAGGATCCCGATACGATTCCGCAGCCCCACGTAGTTGGTGAGGAAACGCGGCATGTGACTGAAAGTATACCAGCCGCGCTCCGCGTCGCCGCTCCGCCAGGGAAGGTTGCCGTAGTAGTAGTAGTCCCAGTCGTACTTGGCCTTGAGCGCCCGGGTCACCTCGGGGAGCAGCCGAGCGCGCGCCAGCTCGATGATCCGCGCATCGGTATTGGGATGCAGCGGCGGCGCGTAATTCAACCGATAGGCGTGACGCGTACCATTCGTCGTGTGCAGATCGATGATGATGTGGGGGTCGTAGCGATTCCAGTACGCGACCAGCGACCGCGCCTCCGGCGTCTCGAGCTTCGTGTTGTCACGGTTGAGGTCGAGGCCTTGCGCGTTGTACCGCTGGCCCATCCCGGCGATCGGCCCGTGCTGGTAGTGGCGGTTCGTCAGCTTCACCCGCTCGTTACCGTCGGCGTTGTAGATGGGCGCGACGAGCAGCACTAGCGAATCGCGCCATTCGTGATGCCTTCCCTCGGCCAACGAGCGTAGTAGCACCTGCAACGCTTCTTTCCCGCAGACCTCGCCGGCATGGATGTTCGCCTGCACATACACGCGAAGCTTGCCCGTAGCACGTACTGCCTCCGGGCTCGCGTCCGGTAAGTCACCCACCACGACGACGGGAAGCGCTCGGCCCTCCATCGTGTAGCCTACGGTCGTGAGGTGCATCCAGGGATGCGAATCGACCACGCGCTCGACGAACTCCATAACGTCGGTGTACGAGCTTGTCTCACGGTAGTCGGTCCGCTCCGGCCGAGTGAGCTCTGTGAAAGGACGATCGGCGGCCTGCGCGAACGCCGAGGCCATCGCCGTTACGGTCATGCATGCGCTCAGAATGACACCCAGCGCCGCGACTCTAGTCCTGCGCAGCATAGTATACCCTTCTTCAAGCGCGTGGAGGCTCGCGATTCGCGCTCAAGTTGCACAGCATTGCGCACGCACCCAGGTTGTGCAAGTCCCAACCCCGGGAACCGAGACTGGAGAGGCGAGGGCCGATGACGAGAACCCGGCGTCCAACGACCCGAATTCTGACTACAACCAGCGCCGTGCTGCCGGCGTTGGTTACGCTGGTGGCGACGGTACCGACGGCGCTCGCAGTTGCGCAGGAGAGGCCACAAGAGCCACCGCTCCGAACCTCCGAGCCCGTAGCGTCCATAGTGGCCGATCTCGAGTCGTACATCCCGGAGCGGTTGCGCGAGGCGGGCGTGCCCGGACTCTCCATCGCCCTGGTCCACAACTTCGAGGTGGCGTGGAGCGCTGGCTTCGGCGTGAAGAACGTGATAACCGGCGGCGAGGTAACCGAGGGAACCGTTTTCGAGGTCGCCTCCATCAGCAAAGTGGTCACCGCCTACACGGCGCTTCGCCTCGTCGATCAGGGCAGGCTCTCACTCGACGAGCCGGTCGCCGCCTACCTGAGAGAGCCATGGCTGCCTCCGTCGGATTGGGCTGATCGGATCACTCTGCGACATCTCGCTTCGCACAGCTCGGGCCTCACCGACCGCCTGCTCCCGACGGACAAGACGGTGACGTTCAGACCGGGCACCGAATTCCTCTATTCGGGGGTCGGTGCGATGTACGTGCAGGAGATCATCGAGCGGACCACGGGACAACCTCTCAGCAGGGCCGCCGGCGAGTTCGTGTTCGAGCCGCTCGGTATGTCGTCGAGCAATCTCGTGAACACTGCAGCCATTCTGCGGAGCATGGCCAACGGGCACATGACCTACACCCTCCCGCTGCTCACCATGCTGACCGCCTTCGTGCCGAGCTTCGTCGTGCTGGCACTGTTGAGCGTGCCCGTCCGGCGAATCCGGACGGGAAGCTGGCGCCCCAAGGGCGCCTGGGTGGCAGCCGCCGCGCTCGCCGCCGCCCTGGCGACTCTGGTCATCCTCTCCCTGACCATGGGTCGGGTGCTTCCGAACGTCGCGGTCCTCAACGCCGCCGTCGGGACCGGCTTTGCCGCCGCACTCATCGGACTGACCGTCATCGGCAGGCACTTCATCGCACGCTCGGCCGCCGCCCGGCAGGAGTCGGGTCAGCGCCCGGTTCTGGTCGGGATCTGGGCTACGACCTGTGCCGTCGGCCTGTTCCTGCTCTCCGGCTCGATCCACGGTCCCGTGCCGCGGGGCCCTTCCCCGCGGCCCAGCGCGGTCGGGACGTTGCGGACCGCGGCGCCCGACTTGGCGACGTTCCTCATCGAGCTGGCCAGATCACGATACGTCAGCGAGCAGCTGTCGGAGCAAGTCCGCACACCCCAGATCCGCATAAACAGCGACTATTCCTGGGGTCTCGGGCCCGGCATCCAGCACAGCGAGGGTGGCGACGCACTCTGGCAGAACGGCATGACCTTCGGGTTCCGCAGCGTGATGGTGATCTACCCCGAGCACGGCATCGGCGTCGTCGTACTCACGAACAGCGAACGAGGTTTTCCCCTCGCCTACGACGTTGCCGCCCGCGCCATAGGTGGTAAGGACCAGCTGCGGTACTTCTAGCTTGCCCGGCGGACGTTGTCACGCCAGTTTGCGGACCGGTGGTCAGGCAATCCAGAAGCGACGCACTCTTGAGAAGCGGAGGTTAAGTCATGGCCCAGAGGCTTAGAACTCGCATCGCACTCACAGCCAGCTTCTTGCTCCTCTGCGGCGGTCCGCTCGTCGCGCAGGACCTGTCGCCGGAGAAGCAGACGGCCCTCGAGATGGTCGATGGGCTGTCCTCGGAGATCTACCTGATGTCGATGAGGCTCTGGGAATACTCGGAGCTCGCTCTGCTGGAGGCCCGGTCCGCCGAGTTCCTCGCCGCACTGCTCGAGGACGAGGGCTTCACCGTCGAGCGCGGCGTGGCCGACATGCCGACGGCGTTCGTCGCCTCCTGGGGAAGCGGCCACCCGATCATCGGAGTGCTCGCCGAGTACGACGCGCTCCCCGGGATCGGCAACGCCCCGGCCCCGCACCGGGCCCCGCGCGAGGACGGCCTCACCGCCGGCCAGGGCTGTGGCCACAACCTGTTCGGCGCGGCGTCCGTAGGCGCCGCCATCGCCATCAAGCGGACGATGGAGCGGCATGGGCTCGCAGGGACGGTCCGCCTTTACGGCACGCCCGCCGAGGAAACCGTGGTCGGCAAGGTCTACATGGCGAAGGCAGGGGCCTTCGACGACCTCGATGCGGCGTTCGAGTGGCACCCGAGCCTGGAGACGAAGATCCGCAACCAGCCGGGCCGAGCACTCAACAACTTCACCGTCGAGTTCTTTGGCCAGGCGGCACACGGTGCCAGCGATCCCTGGAACGGACGCAGCGCTCTGGACGCCGTCGAGCTCATGAACTACGGCGTGAACTTGATGCGCGAGCACATTCGGCCGGAGGCCCGGATCCACTACGTCATACCGTCGGCCGGAGAGGCGCCCAACGTCGTGCCCGAATACGCTGAAGTCTGGTACTACGCGCGCGAAGCGGATCGCGAGAAGCTGGCGGAGTACTACGACTGGATTCTCAAGATCGCCGAGGGCGCCGCCATGGCCACACGCACAACGCATGAGGTGACCCTCATCACCGGCGTGCACGAGATGCTACTCAACCGACCGCTCCAGGAAGCGACACAGCGAAATCTCGAGGTCGTCGGCGCGCCGGAGTTCCCCGATGACTACGAGGAATTCGCCCGCGAGCTGCAACGCTCGCTGGGGCTGGAGGAGAAAGGGCTCGACACCGAGATCAAGCCGCTGGCCGACGAACCCGAGCCGGTGAGCGGCGGTTCCACCGACGTGGCCGAGGTCTCCCACATCGCACCGACCGTAGGCTTGAGCGTCACTACCGCCGCCGCCGGCATACCCTGGCACAGCTGGGCCACGGCCGCATCCCACGGAGCCGAGGGCTCGGTGCAGGGCGCCTACGTCGCCGCGAAGGTGATCGCGCTAACGGGCGTCGACCTGCTCACCGACCCGGCGCTGCTTCAGGAGGCGAAGGAGTTCTTCCTGGAGGAGACGGGCGGGGAACCGTATGTGTCGCCGGTTCCGGTGGGGCAGAAGCCGCCTGTTCCAGAGCAGGCATCGGGGAACGATTCGTGATCGTTGGGGATTCGGCAATTCATGACTACTTGACTAATAGAACAATTGAGCATCTAACCTAGGAAGCGGGCGGTGGTTCGTCGTTCTCGGTCGACCGCCCCCTTCGTCTCTGGGCAGTCGCGATACTCGCCACGAAGATAGCGATCAGCTAACCGGCCCGAGAGATGGCGAACGCCACCGGCCTTCTCTTCCCCATTCCAAGTTCCCGCAGCAGACTGAGCCAGGACATAGTCTCGCGTAGCTCCTTCAAGCAGACCTTCATCTTGTGAACGAAGTCTTTCCGTGATTCGGCACTCCGCGCCTCAGCGTAATTCGCCGACGCCGAAGTGCCACAACGGATGAGCTGCTTGGAGACATGGCGGCCTATATCGCTGCGTGGCAGCCCTGCCGATATCCGACAAACGTCGGCTGCCAACGCCACAAGCCGTTTTTCTATATCCGCACCTCTTACCGCCCCACCCATTCTCAATTCGAATGCTCTTCCTGCTCTATTGATCCTCCTGATCAGGGATTGCCGAAGTCCCACATACAGTTCATCTGTCAAAGCTTCCTGAACACCAGAGGAACCAGCAGCGCAACGGCACTCCACCGCTCGCTCTACGGTCCCCGCGGCCGACCCACAGGGAAAAGCGCGAACGGTGCTTCTTCCCGTGGCATACCCAGCACTTGCTTGACCCGCTTGTCGTTGAACGCGCCGACGTAAACCGTGCCCAGCCCGAGGGCCGCCGCCTGCAGGCAGACGTTCTCGGCGACGGCGCCTACCTCCATGTGCACGTACCGCTCCGCACGGCCCCCGTACTTCACGGCCGTCCGCTCGACAACAGCGCCGATGACTATCACCGCAGCCGCATCGGCGACGCAGTCCTGACTCAGGGCCGCGTCGACCAGATCCGAATGAACATTCTCGCGCGTCACCTCGAGCAGTTCGTGGTCGCCGATCCGGTACTTGTAAAGGCCAGGCTCCAGGCCGTCCACGCGCACGGCGACCACATAGAGCTCCAGCGGGAAGAGGGCGCCGGCCGACGGCGCCGTCCGGCCGTAACCGTGCGTGACGCCCTGCGCCGCCCACAAAACCTGCGAGATCTCGCCCAGCCGGAGAGGCTCGTCCGAGTAATCCCTCACCGAGTGACGCTCGCGCAGAGCCGCTTCAACCGACATATCGCTATCGGTCCGCGGATCCGGGAGCGCGATGACGCGTCCACCTTCACCCTGAATCATAGGCGTATCGCTCGTTGCGAAGAGAAACGGCGGCACCACTGCCGCTGCCAATACCCCTTCCTTGCATGGTCATCCTCACCGCTCTCACGGCTCAGCGCCAAGTTCGTCCCGGGTGAGCCCGAAACGGTGCGCTCCATGCTCTAAGGGTTGGGGCTATTCCGCGGTCGGTGCGCTATCCGCGCTCGCCGCGTCGAGGCTGTCGCGGCGAAATTCTCCATGTTCCAGGAAGTACGCGACCTGAGCGATCACGTCATCGCTCATCATAATGTACGTGTGGCTCCTCGGCACAACGAGGAAGTCGCTCATCCCCTCAACCTTCGTCCGCTCCACCGATACTTTCCCGTCGTCGGCGCCAGGAATCATCCTCGAGAAGAGCGGGTTGAGCGTCTTGTTCCCTGCTATGATACCGAGGTCGAAATCCACCGGGCCCAGCTGGCTGGGCACGCTTTCCGGACCCGTCCCGAGCTGCTCGGCCGACGGCCCGAGGATCCTCTGTAGCAGCGGGCTCTCCGCCACCCAGTCCGCCACCTCGCTACCCTGGTTCGGCGGACTGAGCATCACCACGCGGCCCAGGTTTTCGAGCTCGTGGTTCTCCAAGTAGTAGCGAAGCACGATCCCGCCCATCGAATGCGTGACGAAGTGTACCTTACCGTTCGGCTCAGCGCAGCATGCCTCGACCGCCGGGGCGAGCTCCTCCGCCGCCAGGTGCTCGATCGAGTGCTGTGTTGACGAGTAGCCTACGTTCACCACCTCGTAACCGTAGTCTTCCAGCACCTTCTCCATCCGGATCATTGAGAGGTCGGTACGGCTGAGACCGTGCAGCAGCACCACCTGATCCACCGCCTCGCCCTCCGGGGAGGACTCTCCGCACGCTACCGGGCCGGCCGGCAGCAGCGAGAAGAGCACACGCAAGCAGGCTCTGGCGAGCCGCTTGGCGGCGCTTGTCCTGCTCTCGTTACTGCCGATCGCCATCGTCGGGACCTGTAGCTCAGCGTACTTACCTGGCCGAGTTACCACTAGGCGTGTCAATCAGCCAGAGATCGTTCTCGAGGTGTCACTGAAACAATACATCGGAGGGTAGATGAGGTTCCAGCCGGCAACCTACGAGCGGATCATGGTGAGCACCATCTTGAACCTGTCGACGGCGGCGAGCGAATGCGGCTCGTCGGCGGGCAAGATGATCATCTCGCCTTGTTTCACGCGGTAGGCCTCCCCGGACACGGTTACCTGCGCCTCCCCACTTATAATATAGACGAGCGCGTCGAACGGTACGGTATGCTCGCTCAGACCCTCGCCTTTGTCGAAGGCGAACAGCGTCACCGTGCCGGACCCTCTCTTAAGTATAGTCCGGCTGACCACCGACCCTTCCTGGTATCCGATCAGATCGACGAAGCGGTTGACCTCGACCACGCTACCTCCCGTTTCCGACGAATGGCGCCTCCATCTGGAGCCACCCAGCGTCCGTGCAGAGCCCCAGCCAGCTATGCGTTCGCTCTTGTTGTTCTACACCTTCAAGGCGCGGCAAGCGGACCCACGCGCCCCAAGATGAAATCGGTCGGGTCGTACCACAGCTCGAGATACTCCTCGTGCGTGATCTCTTCGCACGAACGCGTGTACCCCACATACAGCCAGAGATCGCAGATCCTCTCCTCCAGCGAGTAGGGCCCCTTGCGGATGCCGAAGTGCAAGTGCGGCGGCCAGGAACCGCCGTCCTCATCGTCGTCTGCTATGTAGCCAACCAGGTCGCCCTTCGTCACGGGTTCGCCGGGTGCGACCTCGAAGCCGCGCCGCGTGCTCACATGGCCGTAAAGCGATACGACGAACTCGTCGGCAAACCGATGCTCGATCAACATCACGGCGCCGTATCCCTGAACTTCGGTGAATGCCCCTCTCACCACGCCGTCGGCCATGGCGTACAGAGGGTCACCGCCCGATGCCGCCACGTCTTCCGCCAGATGGTAGCCGCCCCAACTGTTGTTCCAGACGCCGAAGTCCTGGGTCAAGCGCCACGACTCCAGTGGGAAGCGGACCCCGGCGGCCGGTTCGGGTCTCGAGTCTGTGGGAAGCTCGCACGACGACACTGTTAGGAGCAGAGCGAGGCCTGCCAGCCCGGAAACCGCCCCGCTCAGGAACGGTTGCCTGGCAAAGTTCCACCAGCGCTGTATCGTCCGTCCGTCTTCGCCTCGTCGTTGGTACAGGCTCATTCACTACTCCGTTGCAGGGACCGTCTCATCCAAACGTACAGAGGTATCCCGGCCAGCAGCAGCATGAAGCCCCAGTACACCGCATCACGACCCGACCCGGCGATCGCCCAGAGCGAGAAGAGAAAAGCCAACGCGGGGACGAGCAGCGCCGTCAAGCGTCGGCCATCAACCCGGCCTCCGGCCCGTCTCGAGACGAGGAACTGCCCCGCCGAGCACATGACGTAGGGAAACAGGCTCGTCATGGTGGAGAGCAGGATGATAAAGGTGAACGATCCGACGAGCCCACGCGTGTAGTTCATCGAGAGCAGGACGGTGGCGAGGATACCCGAGATCACGAGCCCGAACACCGGTGTGCCGCGCTCGGAGAGCCGGCCGAAGCGGGCGGGTAAGAGCCCATCCTTCGCTGCCGCGTAAGGGACCTGCCCCGACAGCAGTATCCAGCCGTTTAGCGCACCGAAGCAGGAGATCGCCGCTCCGGCGCCAACCGCGTAAGAGGCCCAGCCGCCCCACATAGCGCTCGCCGCGTCGGCGAACGGCGCCGTCGACCCCGAGAGAACCGCCGGCGCCATCACGCCCATCACGCCGATCGTGCTCAAGACATAGACGACACCGCCGCCTAGGGTGCCAAAGATGGTGGCGCGCGGGATCGTCCGCTCAGGATCCCGCACGTCGTTCGCCGGGACCGTCGCCGACTCCAGTCCGAGGAACGCCCACAGGGTCAGCGTCGCTGTGGCCGTCAGCGCCGCGAAGGTCGGCTCACCGCTCACGTTGAACGGCCTGAGATTGCCCGCATCGAAGTACAGCAGACCCAATGTGCCCACCGCAACGAGTGGCAGCAGCTTGAGCACCGTCGTCGCGAGCTGAACGATCCCGGCCCCACGCACACCCCTGGCGTTGACCCAGATGAGCAACCAGATCGCCGCAGCAGCGGTGACCGCGGCGACCGCAGGACTCTCGGAGATCGGCGGCAGGAAGACCCCGAGGTAGCCGGCGAACGCGGTCGCGATGGCCGCGTTGCCGCACCAGATCGATATCCAGTAGCCCCAGGCGACGAGGAAGCCCGCGAAGTCGCCGAAGCCGGCCCGTGTGTAAGCGTACGGGCCACCCACCTTCGGCATCAGCCGTGCCCAGCGGGCAAAGACCAAAGCGAGAACCACGGCGCCCGCGGTCGCGAAGGCCCAACCGAGGAGGCTTATGCCGCCATAGAGGGCCAGCGAGGCGGGGAGCAGAAAGACCCCCGAGCCGATCATGTTGCCGACCACGAGGGCCGTGCTACGCCAGATTCCCAGCGCTCGTCCCGACTCTACCGCTTCTCTTGAGGCCAAGGCCGACTCCGATGTCTCGAGCTCCGCAGTTATTCGACTGCCAGGGCCGGCCTCAAACTAGCGCCCGACGGCGCCACATGCAGGACCACAACCGGTTTGCCATCGACCATCCCCGCACTTAGACTGACTCTTGGCTCCAGACGGCCCCACTGAGAGTCGACTCGACGTCTCACGCATGACAAGGCAAAGGAGGACCAGCCGCGTGGCCCCCCTCGATGTCGACCGCCGGATCAGCGGGCTCAAGTGCATGGTGGGTAATACACCTCTGCTCGCCATAGAACTCTCCTATCATGGGCAGCGGCGCACCATTTACGCCAAGGCCGAAAACCTCAACATGACCGGTAGCATCAAGGACCGGATGGCACTTCACATCCTACAGCAGGCCTACGCCAAGGGCGAGCTCGAACCGGGCGACCTCATCGTGGAAGCGACGAGTGGGAACACGGGTATCTCCATCGCCGCGATCGGACGCGCTATGGGCCACCCGGTAACAATCTTCATGCCCGACTGGCTGAGCACGGAGCGCGTCAATCTGATTCGGAGCCTGGGCGCGAAGGTCATTATGGTCAGCCACGAAGAAGGGGGCTTTCTCGGGAGCATCGACCGGGCGGAAGAACTGGCCGATAAGACGAAGCGGGCGTTCCTGCCCCGCCAGTTCTCCAGCGAGGACAACAGTGCCGCCCACCAACAGACGACCGGACCGGAAACCTGGTGGCAGTTCCGGTTCCGCAACATGACCCCCGACGCCTTCGTGGCCGGCGTCGGCACAGGCGGTACGATCATGGGGGCGGGTCGCTTCTTCAGGGGTCAGAACCCTGACATTAAGCTCCACCCGCTCGAACCGTCCAACTCACCGACACTGTCGACCGGCTGCAAGGTGGGGAAGCACCGCGTTCAAGGGATTTCCGATGAGTTCATCCCGCCCATCGTCGACTTGGACTTCCTCGACGATGTAGTCAGCGCCGACGATGGCGACGCGATCATCATGGCTCAGAAGCTGGCGAAAGAGCTGGGCGTCGGGGTGGGCATCTCCTCCGGAGCCAACTTCTTGGGAGCCCTCAAAGTCCTAAACGACCGTGACGGCGAAGCTGTCGTCGCCACCATCTTCGCGGACGACAACAAGAAATACCTGAGCACCGATCTGCTTCGTGACGAGCCGATTAAGGACGACTTCCTCGCACCCGACGTTCGGCTTATCGGCTTCAGGGCATTCAAGCGGGTCTGCCACACCTGCTGCGACCCCGCAGAGTGTGCGGAGAGCTTGCCTCCCGACTTCGTGGCGGCAGAGGAAACGCTGCCGCCTTGCCCCCGGCGGAGTGCATGATCAGGTGCGGCGCGAACCGTCAGGCATCACCCGATCCTTTCAATCCTTCTTCTTGAACTCCAGCTCGTGGAACCAGAGGTCCTCGTTGGGTACGTCGACTCTCATCTCGACGACATCGCCGCTCGGGTCCATGACGAACTGGACCGTGCCTCCGTCGAACCAGGCGAAGTCCCGTCGCCACTCGATCACGAACGTGTCGTAATGGAAGTGGGTCAGATCGCCGACCAGATCGGGGTTCGGCACGAAGCTGACAACGAGATGACCATCCTCGACAGTGACATTTGCATCACCGTACATCGGGCCGCCATAGGTGCCGGCGTAGGCCTCCAGCGCCAGTGACGGCGTGGTGCCGTCGACGCGCCCACTCTCGAACTTCGCGCGGCGCTCCGCCGCCTCCCTCCTCGACTGCTCTGCCCTCTCCACGAACTCCGCCGTCCAATCCCGATCTTCACCACCGAGATACGCGTCGAGGATCTTGTAGGTCAGCGCCGTCTGCAGGCTAGTCATGCCGTTCGTGAGAATGACTACCCCCAGACGCTCTTCGGGCACCAGCGCCACGCGGGAGAACATGCCGTCGTAGCCGCCGCCGTGGCTCATGACCTTGCGGCCCTGGTAGTCCATCAGGCCCCAGCCGAGGCCATAGCCCCGGAAGTGCGTCGTCGGGTACATCTCCTCGTTGCGCCGGCTCACGACGTAGGAGATGTGCGGGGTCCACATAGTTCGCTGGACGCGCTCGCTGAATATCGTGTCGCCCTCCCAGGTGCCGTGGTCGAGCTGCAGTTCCATCCACCGGGCCATGTCGACCACGCTCGAGATGATGCCCCCGGCCGCAGCCATCGCGTCCCAGTTGTACCAATAAAGAGGAATAACCTCCCGATCCTTATGCCTGTGCGGCGTGGCAACGTTGGCCTTACCGGCCAGGTCCAGCGTCGAGGTGACGCTGTGCTCCATCCCGAGGGGCTCGAAGATCTCCGCCTCGACGAAATCGCTCCAGCTCCGTCCGGCCACTGCCGGGATGATCTCGCCGGCGGCGATGAACATGAGGTTCGAGTACCCGTATTCCGACCGGAATACGCCGGCAGGCTCCAGGTAGCGGGCGCGCTCGACCACCTGAGCCGCGCTGTACGACGTCCCGTACCACAGCAGATCGCCGCTGAACGTGCCCAGCCCGCTCCGGTGACACAGCAGGTCACGCACCCGCATCTCCTGGGTGACCCAAGGGTCGTAGAGCTGGAAATAGGGCAGGTACTCGACGACCCGGTCGTCCCAGCCGATCTTCCCCTCATCGACCAGTATCGCCAGCGCCGCCACCGTGAACGCCTTCGTGTTCGAAGCGATGGCGAACAGCGTATGCCTATCGACCCTCTCCTGCTTGCCCAGTTCGCGCACACCGTAGCCTCGGGCGAAGGCCACCTCGCCGTCTTTAACGATGGCGACAGCGAAGCCCGGGACCTCGAACGCCTGGCGCGCCTCCTCGAAGTACGCATCGAGCGCGGCCAGATCGACGCCGCTCTGTGCCAACGCCTCGAGAGGACCGGCAACCGCGAGGACGCCAGCCGTATACCAGGTGAGCAGTGCCCGGCCGAGCACGCGCCGAGTAGTGAAGAAGGAGATCCGGCGTTTGCCTATCATCGTCCCCTCGTGGTGTCAATCGTGAACTAGAGTCCAGCGGAATCGTTCGAGGCAGATTCGCCCCTCCGAGTCGAGGACTATCCCCTCTTCCTCGAGCAGTTGACGCTGCCACCGCTCACACCCCGGCTCGCGCCTACTGCTGATTCGGCCTTGGGCGTTCACCACCCGATGCCAGGGTACCGAGTCATCTTTCAGAGCGTGCAGCGCGTAGCCTACCTGGCGGGCCTGGCCGTTAAGACCGGCAAGCGCCGCGACCTGGCCGTAGGTCGCAACGCGACCGCGGGGGATGCGGTTAACGACCTCGTAGATGCGAGTATAGGTGCCCGAACGAGTCTGCCTCACACTCCCAACCCGGCCTGCCCGCGGCACGACCTCGGCTAGCGCCCGGTGTACAGGTCGATGACCCGCTCGATCGCTCGCCGACATACGCGGCAGAACCCGACCTCGTTGCGGGTGAACATGATGCAGTCGATCGAGGACCGGTAGAGACCCTGCGGCTCGTACATCGCGCCCTCGAACGCCCCCACCACACCCGAGTACTCCTGCGACGACAGCATCCCCGTCTCGATCTCACGCTGCTCCTGGAAGAGCGCGTCGAACTCGGCTTCCGGAGCCTGGCTCTCGATGAGTCGGGCACGTCGCGCCCGGATCTCCCGGGCGTGCTCTTCGTAGGTCTCCTTCTCCCACGGCGTCGGCACCGGGGTGCCCGGCTCCACGAGGTCACGCCACTTTAGCTCCGCCGGGTCACGCAGCGCCGTGACGTTCGCCTCCCACGGCTCCGGTTGTTCCACCTCACCCGTCTCGTAGGCCACGTCCGAGGTGTAATACTCGTCGGCCAGCCCGGCGAAATGGTGCCCGAACTCGTGCACGAATATGTAGTCGGAGAAGTCCGAGTCCACCGCCGCCGCCATCTGGAAGTTGTAGATCCCGCCGCCCCCGTACTGCTTCTCGTTCACCAGGATCGCCAGGAAGTCGTACGGCGCCGCCGATAGAACGTCACGCAGCGAACGACTGTCGTAGCTCAGCATGTACCGCTCCGAGTCGAAGATGCCGTACTGCGTACCGACGGGGTTGCGGCGGAACTTGCCGGAATGCGCTCGAGTTACACCCGACTGCGCCGTCGGCACGTCGATCGCCCGTACGTTGAAGTCCGACTCGCGGCTCTTGAACGGCTCCCACGAGAAGAGCTCGTCGACCAGTCGCCGGGCATCAGTATGGAACTTCTCTAGCTCCGCTTTCGTATAGCCCTCGCCGAGCAACACGATGTCGACTTTCTCCGAGGGCGGGCCGTTCTCGAACAGCGTCCATACCTCGCCGATCGGCGACATGTCCGCCGGGTTGACCGCCCGTGAAGCGGGATCGATCTCGAACTCACCGATTGGGTGGAAGCTGGTCAGGTCGTCGCGCTTCTTGATGACGACCTTGACCGGCTGCTTCGGCCACGGGATGCGTACCGACTCGTGAAAGGTGCGGTGCATCGTCCGCGCTTCGCCTGTCGTCTCCCACTCACCATAAATGGTCGCGAAACCGCGCGAGTATAGGATTTCCCCACTCTCCAGGTCGTACACCTCGTAGAAGTATCTCCCGAAGTTCGTGTCATCGATCAACCGCGTGCGACTGCCTGCCCATGGGCCATCCGCAACGACACGCTCGAGGCTGAGGACCTCGTGCGTCGCATCACCCGTATGGAAGTAGTCGACGCGCATCGTCTTGTCCTCAAAGTAGCGACCGAACTCGGGATCGCCGCCCGGGGCCGACGCGAAGGCCACGACCGCGGCCAGAACGACCAACAGGGGGCCGACCGACGAGAGGAAGCGGATGTTCATCTTGAGTATCTCCTAATCAGGCACCGAGGCGAAGCGAACTCACGCTACGAGCAAGGCTCCCGGCGGCCAATTGCCGGACAAGAACATGTCGACAGATTCGAGCACCGCACTGCGGTTCTCGTAGTGGGGCCAGTGCCCGGCCCCCTGCAGGACCAGCAGGCGCGCGTGCGGTTGGCCGGCCGCCCACTCCTTTGCACCCTGCAGCGGGATGTTGTCCTCGGCGCCGTGGATCACGAGCCTCGGTATGGTCACGCGCCTCAGTTCGGGCCGCCAATCGTAGTCGCCGTAAGACGCGAGCAGTGCCTCGAGGTACGGCGCGAGGTTGACGGGCCACTCATTCTCGTGCACGCAGACGTCCGGTACCTCGAGCGCCATCACCGGATCGGCGAACGTGGCGCCCCAACTCAGGTAGTTGATCTCACGGCACAACCGCGCCGGATCATCGTCGAACTCGCCCGCCTGTTGCCGCTCCTCTAGCGCCGCCACCGCCTCGCTATCCGTCCGCCGTTCGCGATCCGCTATCATCTGCTCCATGTACGGCGTGCGGCGCGGCGGGAGCGGCGCCAACTGCACCAAGTGCGTCACCCGCTCGGGATACTTCACGGTGTAAACGAACAGCTCCATCCCCAGGCTCGACCAGCCGACCAGTGCGGCTGCCGCCGACCCTATCCCCTCGCGGACCGCCTCCAAATCGCGAAGTTGATACTCGAGGGAGACCCTCGAACGGTCCACCGCTTCCGAGCGACCGCGGCCACGCGGGTCATACAGCACGACACGCCGGCCGCGTGCCAGCGTGTCGAAACGGTCGGCATGGTAGGTGGCCTGCGGGATGATGACCGTCTGATCGCCCTCGCCGACGATACGACAGTAGAGCTTCAGTCCGTCTTCGGTTGCAATGAAAGTCTCTTGCACGGAAGTCTCGCCTTCCTGTTAGATCTTCTTCACCACCGTGCTGACGACACCCAACGTTGCCACCGACAATATCGCGTTGCCGTAGTAGATCCCCGAGAGCCCTCCGAACTGCAACATCGCCCCGGCCACCACCGGCCCCAGCGTCTGACCCAGGCGCAGCGTCATCGCGTTCACCGACATGAAGGCCGCACGGTACTCGGCGGGCGCCAGCCCCGTCAGCATGGTCAGGACGCTCGGAATGCTGATACCGTTCGTCGCCCCGAACAAGATCGCCGGCAAGAGCAGGAACCCTACACTCGGTGCCAGCGGGATGGCGATCATCGACAGCGCATAGAAGGCGAACCCGAGCCTCACGAGATTCCGCTCCGAGAACCTTCGCGCCAATCGACCGAGCCGCCACGAGGTCACCGCCGTAGCCGCCGACGTGGCCGAGAATAACAGCCCGATGAGCAGAGGCGACGCGTTGAATGACAATCGGAGCAGGAACGGCAGGTACGTCAGGTACGCCCCGTAGAGAACTACGAATATTACCAGGCTCGCCAAGAATAGACCCAGCGCTCGCGGGTTCCGCACGCTGATCAGCGTGTTGCGCAGGTACGTGCTGAGCTTCTCGTCCCGTGACGGCTCCGGATTGCGCAGCCGCCAGAGCACCAAGAGCGCCACCGGCACCGCCAGGATCGGCAGAAAGAAAGGATAGAACCAGCCGAGAAGCGCCAATCCCCCGCCGATCGCGGGGTAGAGCGCCGTGCCGACGCTCAGCACGCTGGCATTGTAGCCCATGACCGTGGCACGCTTCCAGCCTGAGTAGAGGTCGCCGACGATCGTAATGTTCAGTGCCCCGAGCGCCGCCGCGCCCACACCCTGGAGCAGGCGCAGCCAGAGCAGCGACTGGAAGTCGCGGGCGAAGCCGCACGCCGTTCCGGCCACGGCAAACAGGATAAGCGACGGCACCAAGACGCGCTTGCGCCCGATCCGATCGCCAAGCACTCCGAGTACGGGTGTGAGGGTGGCGCCCGGCAGGGTGAAGATGGCGACCAGCATGCCGACGGCGCCGGGGCTCAGGTCGAGCTCTTCAGCGATCTGGGGGAACGCCGGCGTGATGCTCGACACACCGAGCACTGCCATCAGCGTGACCCCGAATATGACGTGCAGGTTGGGATCTCGGAGGAGGAGCGCTTCGCCTTGCCGCGACGCCGTCTGGTCTTCGGGCATGCGGTAGCTTAACGATCGCCAGGGCCCGGCGCGAGGCTCATCGCACCCGCCGCGTCGGCAGCCGGATCAGACCACGGCGCCCCAGTCCAGGGCCGGCCGCTACTCGGGTTCGGCTCGCGAGCCCGCGACCCGTCATGCGATGGTCACGCCCGCATACGCCACGACGTTGGAGTCGTCACCGGTCACCCAACCGGAATGCCGATAGTCCACGACTTCTCCGCGCGTCGCCCCGAGCTGACGCGCCGCCTCCACCACCACCGCCGCCGGCGCCCGACCACACATCGTTATCTGCTCGCGACGGCAAGCGTTCAGCAGCTCCTCGCCGTCGAGCCGCTCGATGGCCGCGAGCGCGAGCCTGTCCTTCTCCGCTGCCCGCGCCGCTGGCTCGAAATGCGTCATGTCGGACGAAGCCACCAGTAGCACCTGCTCCGGCCATTCCGAAACCAGCCCCGCCAGCGCATCTGCCAGCTGCTTGCACCTCGGCCAATCCTCCCAGGCGAGGACGATGGGAACGATCGCCGACCGCGGTGCCAGCGAAGTCAAGAATGGCAGCTCCACCTCGACGGCATGTTCGTCCCGGTGGGCCCGCGGGTCGTGTGCCACCAGCGGGCAACGCAACTCGAGCTCACCCGCGAACTTCTCCGCCACGGCCACGCGACCCAGCGGCGTCTCGAACGCCCCGCGCTCCCAGATGCTCGCGCCGCGCGGCGCGTCGACGAGCCCGGTGTGGTTCGGCGCCAGGATCACCACCGTTGATGGAATCTCCACGCGCCCGAACACATGCGCCGCGCACTGGCCGGAGTAGACCAGGCCCGCGTGCGGTGCGATGACCGCCCGCATCGGCCGCGCCTCCACATCGACCTCGGCCAGGAACGATTCGACCATCTCGCTCAGCTTACCAGGGTGGGCCGGATAGAAGTGGCCGGCCACCGCAGCCGCCCGTACGTCCTGTGCGTTCATGGTACCACCATCGGCGCAATGATCGTTTGAACCGTCACGCGACTCGCCGGAGCTCGACACCGGCGAACGAATCCATCTACCAGACGAAGATCTCTCTAATCAAGGACTTCTTCGGCGCGACCGGGTCCACCACAACGGTTACCTTCTGACCCGGCTCGAATCCGCTTCGCTTAAGATAGCCCCCTCGACGCTCGGCCCCGTTGCCCGTATACAGGTATTCCACCTTCGTGCGCGAGCCGGCTCCCGTTCCCGGCCTGTAGACTCTGTCGACGGTCCCCTCCAGCGGAACACCTCGCGCCAGCAGTCCCCTTACCCGGTTCATGCGCAGGAAGAGCAGCACCGCCTCTAGGGCAAGCAGGATCAACAGGTGGTCGCTCGGGAACTCGAGCGGCGGCCTCAGGACGCGCACTACAAGATAAGCCCCAACGTGGTGACCAGCAGCATGGCGAGCTACGATGCGAGGAGGTCCCGGCGAGCGATGACCCAGAAGGACGGAACTGTGGAGCTCATGCTCGTACCCACCTAAGGCCGCCCGCGGCTCTGACCCGTGGCGATCCCACCCGCGATGAGATGGGCCGCGCGCAACGGTTCCGGTATGTTGCTGTGCACCGCAAGGCGGCGGATCACCTCCTCCGCCTGCCCCAGCTCCAACCCGAGCCGCTGCACGTACACACCGGCCACCGGCTCCATCGGACCCAGGCGCTCGACCAACGCCCACTTGCGTGCACCGCCCGGCACGCGAGTGAGCAACGCCTCGCGGATCTTGTCCAGCCGCGGCTGCCGCCGCGCCACAACCATCAGCGGCATACCCAAGCGCTCATGCAGTCCGTTAAGGTCGATCACGTTGAAGCCGCCCAGCGCGATCCCCTGGAGCAGCACGAGCTGCAGCTGCGGCGCGAACTTCGAACCGGTGACCAACCCGGCCAGCACGCGCGTCGCGTTCGCGCCGTCGGTGCGCACACGGCCGGTCAGCACACCCTCGAGTCGCAGGCCCGAGAACACTGCGCCCACAACGGGCACGGTAGCGTGCCTGTACTTGTCGAATGCGCCGTCGTCGAAGCCTACGACGTGGGACAAACTCGAGCGGGCCACTCTACATACCGTACCGGTTCTCCTGCCGGGCACAGGCTGCGCAGCTTCATTACGAAGCTACGGTGTGAGAGCCGCACGCGAAAGAAATGCACAATGACGGTCGCAGGTGGCCGGTCGCCGTCCCAGAACCCACCGGCCACCGACTACCGAAGACTAGCCCTCCCGGTACTCGCGGATCCCGACGACCCGCATCCTCAGCACATACTGGACGTCGAGATCGTCACGCCACACCCCGTAGATCTTGTTGCCGAGGATCAGGCGCGGGGCGAAGCGCGCCGGCAGGGTTACGACGCCCAGGTAGCGTCCCGCACCGTCGAAGACATCCCAATCGGGCCCTCCGGCGTCCTCCAGCGGGTTGTAGCTCTCGAACTCCTCATCGCTGAGCTCGGACGGCGC
Source organism: Gemmatimonadota bacterium (assembly GCA_020344215.1). Taxonomy (GTDB): domain Bacteria; phylum Gemmatimonadota; class Gemmatimonadetes; order Palauibacterales; family KS3-K002. Next base: position 4,527,505 of record CP070815.1, on the reverse strand, counting down.
CTGGCCGTGCTGGACCCAGACGGTCCCTTCCGGTCCCGCCCTCATGCTGGCAAACGCCGGGAAGAACTCTCCAAAGCTGACCCTCGAGCTCAACTGGGCGATCGCCTCCGCGGGAACGCCGGCGTTCGACCACGCCTGCTCCAAGAACGTCATGAGCGCTTCCTTATCCCGCTCGCCCACCAGCTCACGCTCGAACGGCATCTTGATCACGCGCCCCAGCTCTCCAGCGGCGGAGTAGACACCGATCCGGTAGTCGTCGTTCACGGCGTAGAACAGCTTCATGTCATCGCCGACGGCCCAGACCGGTTCCGGCGAAAAGAAGTTGAACTCCGGCGCGCCGCCCGACAGGCGGATCGTCTCGCCGGCCGGGAACGTCATCAGCGTGTCCAACACGGTGCCGTCCGCCGCAAAGGTGACGATTGCGTCCAGCGGGTTCTCGATCTCAGGCTGGCCGGGGAACGAGAACTGGCGCTCCTGCCTGACGAGTACCCCCGAGGCCGTGCCGGCAAAGACCAGAGGCACCCCCTGTTGCTGCAGGTTTATCGGGGAGCTCCCCAGGCTCGAGCCGTCCGGCGCGTAGCGGCTTATCCGCAGGTTCTGCAGGTCCGGTACAACGAGCGTGTCACCCGGCGCCATCAGGACGAAAGTCGCCCCCAACAGCTCGCCTGGTCCGCTGCCCCGGCCGCCGATCGTCTGCTCGTAGGCTCCGTCGGCGGAGTAGACCTTGACCTGCTGAGCCTGTGCGTCTAGGACGAAGATCCGACCGTTCGAGTCGACCGCAAGGAAGCCGACCTGGCCGAACATGTAGTCCGGGTCACCCTCGAGCGTGCCGATCTTCAGCTCTTCCTCTACGGTCCAGGCATCCGCCTCCGTCCACATGCCCTGGCCGGCGTTGGATACGATCTCCACCCCGGCGCTATCGGTCACGCTGCCGGCCCACTGGCCGCCACCATCGCCCGCGCAGGCGGCGGTTACCAGGGCCACCACCACGAGACCGCTGACTTGGCTTGCTCTCATTCTCGGTAGCCTCCGTTCTTTGTCACAGTTCGTCTCCTCAGCCTTTGACCGCCCAGCGCATCATGTTCCCCAGCTTGGGCGGTGTACCCTGCATCAAGATGGCCACACGGAAGATGCGACCGCCCGCCCAGACAGCCAGTAGAGCGAAGGCGGCCATCCCCAGGAGTCCCAGCCACGGTTGCCAGACCGGAAGGCTCTCCAGGGCGGTCTGCCTGATCAACATCAACCTCGGCGTGAAGAAGGGTACGAGCGACATGGCCGTGGCGAAAGTGCTCTCTGGCTCTCTCAGCACCGGCACCATGATGAACATGGGGATCATCACCGGCAGCATCGCCGGCAGCATCAACGACTGGGCCTCGGATGGATCGTTGCACATCGACCCGAAGGCGGCGTACACCGCCCCCAGCATCACGGTCGCCAGTAAAGTGTACACGAAGAACCAGGGCAAAACGTGATAGGGGATGAACTCCGAGAGGCCCGCATTGCGGATCGCGTAGACGCCACCGAGTACGTATACCGTCGCCGCCGTGAGCGATACCGCCAGGCCGCCCAGCACCTTGCCCAGCATGAACTCGAACGGCTTCGCCGACCCGAGCACTACCTCAGCGATCCGCTGCGACTTCTCCTCCATGACGGCGTTGAGTAGCGGCACCGCTCCGAACATGATCAGCATGAACATGAGCATCGGCATGGCCAGGGGAGCTATTAGCGCCTCCGCCTCGCTGGTCCGTCTTGGCCCGCCGATCTCACCCGTTTCCGGATCGACTTCGACCAATCCCATCGGCGCGGCACCCAGCCAATCGAACATGTCGTCATGGTCCGCCGGATCGACCCCCGTCTCCGCCAGACGCAGCTGCCGCAGCCGACCGTTGATCGGCTGCTCGATCCAGCTACGGTAATCGTCCAGCGCCGCGCTCTTCGCGTAGTAGCCGATCTGGGCGGTCGTGTCCTCGCGCGGGTGAAGCAGCCCGGCCCCGATCTCGACGAACGCGTGCAGCTCGCGGCGCCTGATCCGCTCCGACAGCTCCAGCCGCTGAGCATCGGGATCCTCGCGGTTCGCTGATACGACCTCGATCACTAGGGCCGGGCGGACCTTCTCGCCTGTTTCTTCATCGTAGACCACCGCCGCGTTCCGTGCTTCCGCAGCCTCCTGCACGGCAGCGACGACGAGTCCGGAGCGGTCCACCACGGCTATAACCTTGTCCCGCGTGTCGACCTGATTCCTGAACAGTACCATCGCCAGCGCGCTGCCCCCGAACAGAACCGGCGCGACTACCAAGCCGATGATGAAGCCCTTGGTCCGCACGGTAGCCAGATACTCGCGCTTGGCGACCCGCAGCACCCTACGCATCGTCGACCCCTCTCGCATCGGGACCAGCGATACGAACGAAGATGTCGTGCAGCGATGGCTTAGCGATCTCGAAGCTCTCGACCCGCGTCCGCGCGATGATCGCGCGAAGGATCTCCTGCGGGTCACGGTCCCGGGCCACACGCAACTCCTGCATCCGGCCGAAGTCCGTGACTCTCTCGACGCCCTCTAGCTGCTGCAGGGCCGCCGCCCCGTCTTCCGCCCTCACACGGATCGTGTCGCTACCGTACTGGTCCTGAATCGCCGTCAGCGTACCATCGAGTACTTTCCGTCCCTTGAAGATCATGAAGATGAAGTCGCACATCTTCTCGGCGACGCCCATGTCGTGCGTGCTGAAGATCACCGTCGCGCCCCCGGCCTGAAGCTCCAGCACCGCCTCGCGGATCGCATCCGTGTTCACCGGATCCAGCCCGGTGAACGGCTCGTCGAGGATGACTAGCTCGGGTCGCGACACTACCGTTGCGATGAACTGGACCTTCTGTGCCATCCCCTTGCTCAAAGCTTCTACCTTCAACTTCGCCCATTCGCTAAGCTCCAAACGCTCCAGCCAGCGGTCGACTTGGCGCCGAACGTCCTTTCCGTTCTTCAGCTCCCCGTAAAAGCGAAGTACGTCTCGCACCTTCATCCTCTTATAGAGGCCACGCTCCTCCGGCATGTAACCGATCCGGTCCGTGCAGGCGCCGTGCAGCTCACCGCCGAAGACCCGGATCGTGCCACCGTCCGGATAATAGATGTTCATGATCATCCGCAGCGTCGTCGTCTTGCCCGATCCGTTGGGACCGATGAAGCCGTAGACGCTCCCCTGCGGGACGTCCAGCGATAGGTCGTCCACTGCGACGGTCTTGCCGAAGCTCTTGGTGACGTTGCGTAGCTCGACTGCGTTCATAGGGCTGAAACGCACCTCGGCTAGTGGGCGATCGCACAGGGCTGTCGCGGCGTTCTGATTAGACTACACACGCCGCGACGCCTTTATTCGCAAGGCGCCTTGCGATTTGACAGGGTCAGGACACACGACACCATCACAACGCCCCAGCGTGTCCCACCTGCCGCGAGACTTAATGTCAGGATAGGGCTTATCGGCCGGTCCAGTACTCCGAAACACCCTACGGCCCCAACCGCCTTTTGGTTTCCTGGGCTCTCAGGCGGCCGGCGTCGCCCAAGCTTGCGACTGAAACCCGGCCGCCGCATTATCCGTAGTACCACTGTAGTGGCTTCCACTATAGTGGGGCACAGGTCCGAAACCTCGTTCCACACCACTGAAAGGACGCCGCCACATGACGGAAACCCGAGATCCGGCTGAGTTCCTGCCGCTCAGCGACCTTGCCTTCCACTTACTGCTGGCGCTGGGCGCGGGGCCGTCCCACGGCTACGCCGTGGGCAAGGAGATCGAGCGCCGCTCCGGCAGCCGACTCAGCCCGGCTACGGGAAGCCTGTATCAAGCGCTGCGACGGCTGCACCGTGACGGGCTGATCGAGGAGAGCGAACGACCGCGACGGATCGCCGTGGTCGATGCCCGCCGCCAGTATTTCCAGCTGACGCCGTTCGGCCGGCGCGTCTTCGCCATGGAGGCGCGACGGCTAGAGGCTCTCTTGTCGGCGGCACGAGAGATGAAGCTCGTACCGGCCTGATGGCGCGGCCGGGGTCGGAGGCACTCTAGATGGCTGAGACAGACACACGCACCGGAGCCAACCGGTCGCTGTCGAAGTTCTACCGGCGCTGGCTTCGCTGGTACCCAACCTCGTTTCGCGACGCGTACGGACCGGGCATGGTCCAAATGTTCAACGAGCGATATGACGAAGCGCGGGCTGGAGCGAAGGGACGGGTCATCGCGTTCGTCGGTCGCGAGCTCTGGAGCGTCGTAGTCACGGCTCTGCTCCAGCGAGCAGCGGCGACCGCACAGGACGTTCGCTACACGCTCCGCTCCCTCCGGAACAACCCGGGCTTCACGACCGTGGCGGTGCTGACGTTGGCGCTGGGCATCGGAGCCAACACGGCGATCTTCAGCGTGGTAAACGGTGTGCTGTTAAGGCCGTTACCGTATCAAGATCCCGATCGGCTCATCCGGATCTTCGAGATCGAACCGCGGGGCGGTTGGTGGTTCACTTTCTCTCCACCCAACTTCATGAGCCTCCGGGACGAGGCGACGTTGCTCGAGGATGTCGCCGCCTACAGGGAGACCTCGGTGACGCTCACCGGGGAAGGAGATCCCGAACGGCTGCCGGCGATGAGAGTGTCGACCGGGTTCTTCGAGCTTCTCGGAACGCCGCTGCAACTCGGCCGCTCGTTTCTTCCCGAGGAGGAGGTGACCGGCGCCGAGCCGGTAGTGATCCTGAGTCACGCCGTATGGCAGCGCCGCTTCGGCGGGGACAGGGACGTTCTCGGTAGGACGATCATCCTCAGCGACGTGCCGCGAACCGTCGTCGGCATCGCGCCGCCGACCCTGCGGTTCGGCCCCGATACGCCCGAGCTCTGGCTCCCTCAAGAGTTCAGCGTCCGCGACGTAAGCCTGCGGGGAAGGCACTTTCTGCGAGTGCTGGGTCGCTTGAGGCCGGGGGTCGAGCTGGGCGTAGCCGGCGAAGAGTTGGAGGCGATAGCGCGAGGTCTTGCCGAAGCGTACCCGGAGACCAACGTGGGGTGGCGTTGGGTGGCGGCGCCGATGCGCCGCGATATCGTGGGAGGAGCACAAACACCGCTCCTGATGTTGCTCGGGGCGGTCGGACTCGTTCTCCTTGTGGCCTGTGCGAACGTGGCGAACCTCTCGCTGGCTCGTGCGGAATCCCGCGGTCGCGAGATGGCCGTTCGAGCCGCCATCGGGGCCGGCCGGAGCCGACTGCTCAAGCAGTTACTCACCGAGAGCATCGTACTCGCAATCATCGGCGGCGTTGTGGGATTGGGGTTGGCCGTAGCAGGGACCGAGGTACTCCTGGCGAGCATCGGCAGTCAGCTACCCCGGGCGGCCGAAGTCAACATCAGTTGGCCGGTCCTCCTCTTCACGATGCTGGTTACACTGCTCGCCGGCATCCTGGTCGGGCTGATTCCCGCCACGCAGGGGATCCGCGTCGATCTGCTCTCAGCTCTCAAGGAGGGCGGTCTCAAGGGGTTGGTCGGCCTGGGTCGCCGCAGACTGCGCGGCGCGCTGGTCGTTGCCGAGGTAGCACTGTCGTTGATGCTGGTCATCGGTGCCGGCCTGCTCCTCAACAGCTTCTGGCGGTTGGCACACGTCGGCGCTGGGTTCAGCCAGGAGAGGGTGCTAACGGCTCGCGTATCGCTGCCCACCTCTAAGTACGAGACTCAACAAGAACGCGCGGCCTTCTTCGCAGAGTTGGTGAACGAGATCCAGCGGATGCCAGGGGTTGAAGCCGTAGCAGCTATCGAAGGGATTCCCCTCACCTGGTTCCACGGTACCACAGTCACCGTTCCCGGTCGCCCCGATGAGGATTATAGAGTCCAACGTCGGCATCTCACTCCCGGGTACTTCAGGGCGCTGGGAATACCGCTGCTGGCTGGGCGCGACGTGCGCGAGACCGACGCAGCGGACGCGCCGCGAGTGATCGTCGTGAACGAGACGCTCGTGAGTCGCATCTTTCCCGGCGCGAACGCAGTCGGAAGGCACATCGCCTGGGACGGACCTGCTCAGGCGGAGGTTCTGGAGATCATCGGAGTCGTAGGTGACGTCAGGGCGTTCGGCCTCGACGGAGAGGTGGAACCGACGATGTACCTGCCGAATCCGCAGATCCAGACGCCGGAGTCGATGTGCCTCGTCATCCGGACCGCCGGCACCTCCCCGCTGGGCCTGGTTCCCGACGTGCGCCAGGCCGTGTGGAGACTCGACTCAGATCTGCCACTTTACGAGGTAACGACGATGGAGCAGATCATGAGCGACTCCCTGGCCTCCCAGCGCTCCTGGCTGCTGCTCCTCAGCATCTTCGCCGGGGTCGCTCTCCTGCTCGCCGCCGTGGGGATCTACGGCGTCGTCTCATTCACCGTCAGCCAACGTACCCACGAGCTAGGAATCAGGCTGGCGATGGGTGCAGGGAAACCGAACGTCCTGGGACTCGTGACCCGCCAGGGAATGACGCTGGTTCTCGTGGGCGTCGCCCTCGGCACCGCCGGAGCGCTGGCCCTGAGTCGCGTGCTATCCGGGTTGCTCTATGAGGTGAGTGCCAACGATCCGACGACCTTCGCCGCCGTCGTCGCGTTCATCTTCGCCGTCGCGCTCCCCGCCTGCTACCTCCCCGCCAGGCGCGCTGCTAGCGTCGACCCGATGGAAGCCCTGCGTTACGAGTAAGAGACGCGTTTATCGATTACTGACAACTGATCACCGACTACCGTCCCTCACACCACTCCCTGGCGTTCTGAAACATCTTGAGCCAGGGCGAGACCTCGAGCCCACGTTGCAGCTCCCCAGGCATCCAGCCCCACTGCCACTTGAGGAAGGCGCGCTCGGGGTGCGGCATCATCACCAGGTGCCGGCCGTCCGGCGAAGTGAGGCCGGCAATACCGCGGGGCGAACCGTTGGGGTTGAACGGGTAGGCTTCGGTGACCCGGTCCTCGTCGTCGACGAAACGAACTGGGGCAAGCCCTTCCTCCAGCACGCGCTCGAGGATCGAACTTTCCGGGAAGAACGCGCGACCCTCACCGTGCGCGACCCAGACGCCCAGCGTCGCACCCTCCATCCCCCGCAGCATGATCGCCGGGCTCTTCTGGACCTTGAGGGCCACGAAGCGCGACTCGAACCGACCGGAAGCATTCTGGATGAAGCGCGGCTGCTGCTCGTCCGGGATCCCCTGCCACGGCACCCACCCCAGCAGCGCCAGCAGCTGGCAGCCGTTGCAGATGCCGAGGCTGAACGTGTCGGGCCGTTCATAGAATTCCTGGAACTGCTGCCAGAGACCCTCGTTGAACCGAATTACACCGGCCCACCCTTTCGCCGAATCGAGGACGTCGGCGTAACT
>CP070815.1:4438754-4520064 GCA_020344215.1 Gemmatimonadota bacterium | reverse complement strand
GGCTGTCAGCCGAGCTACGGGTAATGCGGATCTGGTCGCCTATGTGGGGCAGAACTATGCGCAGGCGGGCGAGCGGGAAGAAGCTGAGAGGATCCTGCAAGAAACACTCGCGCTACATGCGCAGGGATCGATTGGGGCTATGCCCGTTGGCGTCACTTATGCTGGACTGGGTGAAACAGACCTAGCCTTTGAGTGGCTGAGACGAGCCGTTCAAGAGCGCGGCGGTACCGTCGTGTATCTCAAAGTCTACGGGAGGACGCATCTCAGGGACCTGACGTCCGATCCCAGATATGACGAGCTCCTCAGGCTGGTCGGATTCGAAGATTGATCGATTGCGACTGGGAGACCGTCTGAACGATGCCTGACAAGTCACTTCTCCAGCGTTTGAAGGAACGTAGACTGGTACAGTGGGCTGTTGCCTATCTCGCGGGCGCGTGGCTGGTCTTCCAGGGCATCGAAGTGGTGGCGGACCCCTGGAACCTCTCCGCCGGACTCCAGAGGACACTCCATCTTCTTCTCATCATCGGCTTCTTCGTCACGCTGGTGCTGGCCTGGTACCACGGCGAGAAGGGGCGCCAGCGTGCCAGCGGGCCGGAGCTCTTGATGATCGCGGCGCTGCTGGCGATCGCCGCCATCTTGCTCACCATCGTGAGGCCGAAACAAGAAGCGGCTACGATCCCCGAGTCGGTGTCCGCGGTCGCGGGCGCGAGGCCGGCCGTCGCGATCCTCCCCTTCGAGAATATCAGTCCCAATCCCGAGGATGCCTATTTCGCCGATGGGATGCACGAACAGATCACCTCGCAGCTCTCCCAGGTATCGGCGATCCGGGTGATCTCGCGGACTTCGGTGATGCAGTACCGAGAGGCACGGCCTCCGGCGCGGCAGATCGCCGGTGAGTTGGGCGTCAACTACTTGCTGGAAGGGAGCGCGCGGAAGGCCGAGGATCGGGTGCGGCTTACGGTTCAGCTCATCGATGCTGATCGCGACGAGCACGTCTGGGCAGATGAGTACGACCGGGACCTGACAGCCGCACACCTCTTCGAGATACAGAGTGAAGTCGCTGAAAGGGTCGCGTCCGCCCTGGAGGTCGAGCTCACGGCATCCGAGCGCCAGCGGATCGAGCGGCACCCCACTGAGAACCTCGCCGCTTACGACCTCTATCTGCTCGGCCGCTACTACTGGAACCAGCTGGACGCGGAGGGACTCGAGCGCGCCGTCGAGTACTTCGAAGGGGCACTGGATCTCGATCCCGATTTCGCGCTGGCGCACACTGGTCTCGCCGATACCTACATGATGCAGACGCAGGGCTGGGGCCTGGCGCCGAGAGATGTCTTCCCGAAGGCGCGTGAGGCGGCGACACAGGCGCTGGAACTGGATCCGACGCTGGCGGAGGCTCACGCTTCGCTCGGACACGTTCAGCTCTTCTACGACTGGGATTGGGAGGGCGCTGAAGCTGCGTTTAGGCGGGCGATCGAGCTCAACCCGAACTACGCGCCGGCGCCACACTGGTTGGCGATGTGTCTCATGGCTCGAGCTCGTTACACAGAGGCGATCCAGGCGGTCCAGCAGGCTCTCGCGCTGGATCCCCAGTCGCCCTACGTCAGAATGAACGTGGGCTACATCCTTTATGTGTCTCGGCAATACGACCGGGCGCTCGCGGAATACAGCGATGCTTTGGCGGTCCACGCGAATGCTCTTATGCACGCTCTGCGCGGCGGGGTCTATGTGCAACAGGGATTGTTCGACGAGGGCATTTCGGACATCGAGTTGGCCGCCGAGATGTTGGAGGGACGCAATCTGATCCCTGCCGCCTACCTGGGCTTCGCCTACGCGCGTGCTGGCAGAAGAGACGATGCCGAGCGGGTCCTCTGGGAGCTTCAGGAAATCTCAGCTGAGCGCTTCGTGAACCCTGACTACATCGCGATCGTCCTCATCGGTCTCGGCGAGAACGATCAGGCGATCGAGTGGCTGCGGCGGGCCACCGAGGCGCGGACCGATTGGCCGGTCTTCTTCCCGGTCGATCCGGTGACCGATTCGATCCGGTCCGACCCGCGATATCAAGAGCTGCTTCGCAGGGTCGGATTGGCGGAGCTGATCGAGTGAAGGAGTGGGCTCGACCCGACACGCTCATTTTTCTGGAGGGACCGATGACGAAACGCGCAGCGATCATCGCGACCATCGCGCTCGTGCTTGTTGCATCAGCCGGGCAGGCTCAGGAGGCGAAGCCGGGCCCCGAGCACGAGAAGCTCGGGTTCTGGATCGGCGAGTGGACGATCGAGGCGCAGGCGAAACCCAACCCGTTGTTCCCTGAAGGACCTTACAATGCCACGATGACAGCCGAGTGGTTCGAGGGCGGGTTCCAGGTTCTCTGCCGCTACGATTGGACTGGCGCGTTGGGGCCTTACGCGGAGCTCAACATCATGGGCTACGATCAGGTGAACCAGGAGTACTTCAACTACGCGATCGACGGCCTGGGCAGCAACATGGTCTTCACCGGTCCAGCGGAGGGCAACGTCTTCAGCTACCTGGCCGAGTTCGAGGCCGAGGGGACGCACGTCGCTTTTAGATGGACGGTCACCGACGATTCGCCCGAGGTGATCACCTGGACAAGCGAGCTGTCGATCGATGGCGGGCCATGGATCTTGGCCGGCGAGGCGAGGGCTACGCGGCAGTAAGGCAGGGTGTCCGACCATGATGACAGCATGAGCCTCCGCCTGTTCTTGTCCGAGCTGAAACGCCGCCGCGTCTACCGCGTCGCGGTCGTCTACGCGGCGGTCGCCTTCGTCATCTGGCAGGCGGCGGAGATCGCGGTCCCCGGCCTGAATCTCCCCGACTGGGTGCTCACGCTGGTCATTCTGCTCACCGCACTCGGCTTCCCGGTCGCTTTCGTGCTTGCCTGGGCGTTCGATATCACGCCGGAAGGTGTGAAGCGCACCGATGCGGAGAGCCCCGAGCCCGTCGCTCCGGGCAAAGCCGAGCGAGTCGCTGGCGAAGCCGAGACCGAGGTACGCAAGGCGATCGCGGTGCTTCCCTTCGCCGATATGAGTCCCGAGGGCGACCAGGAGTACTTCAGCGACGGGATGTCGGAAGAACTGATCGACGCGCTCACCAAGATCCCCGGCCTTCGCGTCACCGCCCGCACCTCCTCTTTCCAGTTCAAGGGAGAGCGCCGCGACATCCGCGAGGTCGGTCGAGTCCTGGGGGTGACACACGTGGTGGAAGGGAGCGTGCGCAAGGCGGGGGACCGGCTGCGCATCACCGCTCAGCTGGTCGATACGAGCGACGGCTACCACCTGTGGTCGGAGCGTTACGACCGGGACCTCGACGACATCTTCCAGGTCCAGGACGACATCGCATGCAGCATTGTTCGCGAGTTGAAGATCAGACTCGCGGATCCGGCTGCAGCGCTCGAGCGGCCCCGCACAGAGAACCTCGAGGCGTATGACTACTACTTGAGGGCGCGGGTATGCTTGGCCGAAATAGTGCCCGAGTCATGGACCCGTCGGGCGATCGAGTTTTTCGAGAAGGCGACTGAGTTGGACCCGGCGTACGCGCCCGCCCACGCCGGGCTCGCCGCCGCCTATGATCAACTCAATAGGTTTGCCGGGCCGGAGGCCAAAGAAGCGCTGGCGAAGGCAAGGGAGACGGCCCGACGAGCGCTCGATCTCGATTCGACCCTCTCCGAGGCGCACACGATTCTGGGCATCATCGCGATGACCCACGATTGGGACCGTGAGGCGGCGCGTCAGCGATTCGAGCGAGCTATCCAGGTGAACCCGAACGAGGCCCGGGCGCGCGGCTGGTACGCCATATTCCTCCTGTATTTCGAGAAGCAGTTTGAGCAGGCTCTCGAAACAGCCCGGCGGGCCGAGGAGCTCGATCCCCTCGACTGGACGCCGAGGAGTTTCCCCTGGTGGGTGCTCTGGGCCCGTGGCGAGCACGACAGCTACTTGCAGGAAGCTCTGGAGGTCATCCGGCGGCAGCCAGAGCACGGCCACCCTCGTTACTGGGCCGGGGTAGGCTACATTCTGACGGGGCGCCCGAAGGAGGCGATCGCCGAGCTCGGCAGGGCGGTCGAGCTGGGTGGTCCGACGCACTTCTACCTGAGCTATCTGGCTGTCGCTCACGCGCGGGCGGGAAACGAATCCAAAGCGAGGGAGATTCTGGCCGACTTCGAGGCACGGATCAGCAGAGGCGCGGCCCTTTCCTCCTGGCGGGCGCGGATACACGTCGCGCTGGGCGAGCGCGATGAAACGCTGGATGCGCTGGAGCGTGCCTACGAGGAGCACGACCGGTCGCTCTTCCACGTGGCGAGCGATCCGCTGTTCGATGAGGTGCGGTCGCATCCCCGGTTCACAGCTCTGCTCCGGAAGATGGGACTGGAGAAGTGGTGCTGATCATGGGTGACGCCGGCACGCGACTCCGAGTGTTTCTGGCCGAGCTCAGGCGGCGTAAGGTCTACCGCGTGGCCGTGGTCTACGCGGTTGTGGCGTTCGTCATCTGGCAGGCCGCGGAGATCGCCTTCCCGGCTTTGCACCTGCCCGAGTGGACGCTCACCCTTGTCGTCGTTCTGACGCTCATCGGCTTCCCCATCGCTCTCCTGCTCGCCTGGGCGTTCGAGATTGCGCCCGAGGGAGTAAGACGCACCGAGCCGCGCGTCGCCGACGCGATGGTATCGGCGCGGCGCGCCTGGTTGCCGCCGGCGCTGGCTGGACTCGCTGTACTGGCGCTGGTCGTTGCCGCCGGCTGGTGGATGCTGCGCGAGCGGGGGGAGCCGCCGGACGAGCGAAAGATGCTGGTCGTGCTGCCGTTCGAGAATCTGGGGCCTCCGGAGGAGGAGTATTTTGCCGACGGGGTCACGGAAGAGGTCACTAGCCGGCTGGCGCGGATCAGTGGACTGGGCGTGATCGGGCGCACCAGCGCGATCCAGTACAAGAACACGGACAAGACGATACGAGAGATCGGCGAAGAGCTGGGTGTCGACTACCTCCTGGAGGGCACGGTCCGCTGGGAGAGGGCGGGGGAGGGGGAGAGCCGGGTTCGGGTGACGCCGCAGCTCGTGAGAGCCTCGGATGCGACGCACGTCTGGACGGAGCCTTACGAGGAGGCGCTCTCCGGGATCTTCCAGCTTCAGGCGGAGATCGCCGAGCGCGTGGCCGCGGCTCTGCAGGTCACTCTGCTCGGCGCCGAGCGCGAGGCGCTCGAGGCCGAGCCCACTGAGAACCTCGAGGCTTACGACTACTACCTGCGGGGAATCGATTATCATAGGCGCGGGTTCCTCGAGCGGGAGATCCAGCTGGGAATCCAGATGTTCGAGAGGGCTGTCGAGCTCGACTCGACGTTTGCCCTGGCCTACGCGTGGCTCGGGTTCGAGCACACGGGGATGTACCACCTGTTCTACGATCGCTCGGCCGAGCGACTGGCTGAGGCCAGGGCAGCGCTGGATGAAGCGCTACGTCTCGACCCGGACCTGCCGGAAGCCCATTTGATGTTCTGCTTCTACTACTGGACTCTCCTGGAACACGATCGCGCGCTCGAGCATTGTGCGGTCGCGCAGCGCAGCCTGCCCAACGAGAGCGAGCTGTGGCGCTTCATCGGGCTGATCAAGATGTGGCAGGGGGAATTCCAGGAAGCTCTGGAGTACCAGCGCAAAGCTCAAAGCCTTGACCCGCGCTACGCTATCCACCCGATGAACGTCGGAGGGGTCTACCGCTGGCTGCGCAGGTATCCAGAGGCGGCGCGCTCGTATGAACGCGCCATCGCTCTCCTGCCCGATTTCGGGGTTCTCTATGTGGAACAGGCCTACGTGTACTTGGCCTGGGACGGCACCCCGGAGCGGGCACGGGCGGCGCTCGCCCGGGCGGTGCGGGCCGGGGCTTCTTCCGGATGGCTCGCTCCGCTGTTGCAGGTTCAGTTGGAGCTGTTCGACAGGAACCACGCAGGCGCTCTAGACCAGCTCGCCCTCTGGGAGCGCGATTACCTCGACGCGCTCCACTTCTTCGTCCCGCGGGCGCAGCTGTACGCGCAGGTCTACGGGCTTATGGGAGACCGTGAGCTGGAGCGAGCCTACTACGACTCGGCGCGAGCCGTGGTAGAGGCCCGACTGGGGGAGCTGCCGGCCGATCCGCGGCTGCACAGCGCTCTAGGGATCGCGTACGCGGGCCTGGGCCGAGTCGAGGAGGCGATCCGCGAAGGGAGAATCGGCGTCGAGTTGTCCCCGCTCCACAAAGACGCGGCCGTGGGCCCGCACCGAATATTCGAACTGGCGCAAATCTACACGATGGTCGGGGAGTACGACGCCGCCGTGGAGCAGCTGGAGTATCTGCTCTCGGTTCCCGGGCCTCACTCCGCGGCCATGCTACGAGTCGACCCGACCTGGGACGCACTTCGCGACCACCCGCGCTTTCAGAGACTGTTGAGGAGCATCGCTAGACCATGAACGACCCACCGTCTGGTCTTCGCCACTTCATAACGGAACTGAAACGCCGCCGCGTCTACCGGGTCGCCGTCGTCTATGCGGTTGTCGCCTGGCGTACCTCAGCCTGCTTCCGCTGGCGACATCCGATCGGAGCATGCTGGAAGAACGACTCGGAGAGGTGGAAAACTGGGACGTCGAGAGTCTGCCGACCAGCACGACCGCCTTGTTGATGCCGCCGGTGGAGGTACAACCGGCGATCCGCCTCTATCTGCTCGCGGCTCTGAGCGCGCGTCTCGGTCGGGACTCGGCCGCGCTGACCTACGCCGATAATCTCGAGCACGCAGAGTGGACGGTCGGCGGGGACCTCTCGGCGACGCTGGTGCCGGGGGTTCGTGCCGCGCTGGCTGCCGCCCACGGTGAAGTGGAGGAGGCACTGCGACTTCTGGAGGCGGCCCCGTTCAAAGGTCACTACGAAGAGGTCTACTCCTCTCCGGTGATCTCGATGGCCGCGGAGCGCTACCTGATGGCCGAGCTCCTCGACGCCGTGGGCCGTAGCAGGGACGCGCTCAGCTGGTTCGCGTCGCTGGGAGACCTGCAGGCCTACGAGATCGCTTATGTCGCGCCGACGCATCTGCGCCGGGCTCAGATCCATGAGCGCCTCGGTGAGCCTGAGGAAGCGGCCGAGCACTACGCCCGCTTCGTCGAGCTCTGGCAGGACTGCGACCCGGAGCTGCGGCCAATTGTCGAGGAGGCCGAGCGACGGCTGGCGCAGCTGCGCGAGCGGACCTGAGAATGAGGGCAAGCCGCAACCATGGCTTCGGACCTTCGCACGTTCTTAGCTGAGCTGAAACGCCGCCGCGTTTACCGCGTCGCCGCCGTCTACGCCGCTGTCGCCTTCGTCATCTGGCAGGCGGCGGACTTCGCTCTCCCGGCACTGAGAGTCCCGGACTGGGTATCGACTCTGATCGTCGTTCTCACGCTCATCGGCTTCCCTATCGCGGTCGTCCTCGCCTGGGCGTTCGAGATCACAGCGGAGGGTGTGAAGCGGACAGAACCGCTGACCGCTGGAGGAGAGGCTGCGGGCTCCGAAGCTCGAGCTGGCCGGTTCGCCCTCGCGATCGTCGTCATCGTCGTCGCGGTTGGTGCCTTGTGGATGATCAGCCGGTACTCAGGCCCGCGAGTTGAGCGCGAGCCCACGGCCATCGCCGTCCTCCCCTTCTCGGTCCACGGTAGCGACGAGTTCGCCTATCTGGGCAGCGGCATGGTGGATCTGCTGAGCCGCAAGCTGGACGGCGCTGGCGAGTATCGGAAGATCGATCCCCACACGCTGCTCGGCTTCGTGGGGCGGCAGGGCTACACGAGTCCCGGCCCCGACGAGGGGCGCGTGGTCGCGGAGCGGTTCGGTGCCGGGCTCTACGTTCTGGGGAACGTCGTCGAGGCGGGCGGCCGTCTCGAGGTCAGCGCCACCCTGTACGACGACGCCGGCAACGTGCAGGTCGAGGCCGCGGCGACGGCGGCCGACGAGTCGGAGATCTTCGATGTCGTCGACGAACTCGCCCGCCAGCTGCTCGCCCGGGAGTTCACGGCGCGGGGCGAGCGGCTCACCGGGATCGCGGCGTTGACCACGAGCTCCGTCACGGCCTTCAAGGAGTACGTGGAAGGCGAGACAGCGTTCAGGCGCGGCGACCACCTCCATAGCCTCGAGGCGCTGGGTCGAGCCGTGGCGGCGGACACGGGGTTTGCGCTTGCCTACTACTGGCGCGCGATCGCGGCTGCCTACGTGCTGGATTTCAAGCTCACGCGCGAAGAAGTCGGCCGGGCGCTCGATCATCGTGAGCGACTGGGTGAGCATGAGCGGCACATCGTCGATGCTCTCGCGGCGTGGCTACGGGGAGAGGCGGAGGAGCCGGAGCGGCTGCTGCGGGCCGTCGTTCGTGCTTATCCCGAGGACATAGCCGCCTGGCACCTGCTTGGGGAGACGCTTTACCATCATAATCCGCTTCGCGGGCGCCCAATCACCGAGTCGCGTGAGGCATGGGAACGGATGCTCGCGGTGGACCCGTATCATGTTAGCGCGCTCGAGCACCTCTGGTCGTTCGCCGCGCTCGAGGCGACCATGGCGGACACGTCGGTCGCGATACTCGACTCGCTGGCCGAGCGCTACCTCACCGTCGACCCGGACGGCCCGCGGGCGCTGATGGTGAGCGCCGTGCAGGCCGCCGCTCACGATGATCCGGTCGCTCAAACGCGGTTGCTCGCCGAGGCCGCCGGCGCGAGCGACGCGATGATCTTCAACACGGCGTGGCCGCTCGCGGTTGTCACCAGCGATCATTCTTATGCGATGGGGTTCGCGGGTCTGCTGGCCGAGCCCGAGTATCCAGCTGGAGTACGAGCGCTGGGGCATGTATACCGGGCCTACATCGAGCTGTCGCGTGGGCGGTGGGGGGCGGCTTCGCAAGAGCTCGAGGCGGCGGCACGGTTCGATGGGGTCGCCGCCCTCGAGAACCGGGCGCTGTTTGCTGCGGCGCCCTTCCTTCCAATATCTCGGCAGGAGCTTGAGGAAGTGCTCATGATGTTTCGTGAGCCCCTCCGCGACGCCGATTCCACAGTGGCCCTCGGGTCGTTCCTGGGCCCGCACCGCGGCTACCACGAATCGCTGCGCACTTACCTGCTGGGAATCCTGTCGGCCCGGTTGGGAGAAGCCGGTGCTGCGCTTGAGTCTGCGGCGCGGCTCGAAGCGGCCACGGGTCCAGAGTTGGCTCCGGCAGCACCACGCAACCTGGCAAAAGGGATCCGGGCCAGGATCACTTGGGAGCGGGGGGATCCTGCTGAGACGGTTCAGGTCCTGGAGCAGGCCCGGATGGCGGTACCGACGGACCTGGCCTGGCCCTCGCCCTTCTTCTCACACGGTCACGAGCGATTCCTGCGTGCGGAGGCCCTCAAATCGCTCGGCCGCGATGAGGAAGCTCTCGGCTGGTACAGCTCGTTGCCCGGAGTCTATTCGCCGTTCGATGTGATCTACATGGCGCCGGCGCATTTCAGCCAGGCCGAGATCTATGAGCGACTCGGCGAGCGGGAGAGTGCGGCGGCGCATTACGCTCGCGTAGTCGAACTCTGGCAGGACTGCGACCCGGAGCTGCGGCCGCTGGTCGAGGAATCCGAACGGCGGCTGGCGGAACTCCGCCGGCGCTAGCCGAGTCGACTGACAGGCTCTAGTTTAGCGCCTGCCCAACCACCAGTCCTTGATCCCCAACGTTGGAGGGACACCATGCTCCGTCGCATGATTTCGGGCGGTGTGGCCGCTCTCTTGGTCGCCGGCCTGGCCGCGCCGCTTCACGCACAGGTCGATCCCGAGCTGCTCGCCGGCATGCGCGCCCGTTCGATCGGGCCGGCCGGGATGAGCGGCCGGATCGCCGACATCGAGGCCGTCGTTTCCAACCCCGACATCGTCTATGTGGGTGCCTCCACCGGCGGCGTCTGGAAGTCGGTGAACGGGGGGCTCGCCTTCGAGCCGATCTTCGACGACCAGCCGGTCCACGCTGTCGGCTCGGTCGAGGTGTTCGAGGCCAGCCCCGACATTGTCTGGGTGGGCACCGGCGAGGGTAACCCGCGGAACAGCGTGTCGGGCACCGGCTACGGTGTGTTCAAGTCGATGGACGCCGGGCGCAGCTGGGCACACCTGGGTCTGGAGAACACCGAGCGGATCCACCGGATCGCGCTGCATCCGAGCGATCCTGAGGTGGCTTACGTGGGTGCGATGGGCTCGATGTGGAAGCCGAACCCGGAGCGCGGCCTGTTCAAGACCGAGGACGGGGGTGCCACGTGGCAGAAGATCCTCTATGTGAACGAGAGCACGGGCGTCGGCGACATGGAGATGGACCCGACGAACCCGAACAAGCTGATCGTCGCGATGTGGGACTACCGGCGCTGGCCGTGGTTCTTCCGCTCCGGCGGTCCCGGCTCGGGCCTTTACCTGACGGTGGACGGCGGTCGCAACTGGAAGAAGCTCAGCGAGGCCGATGGGCTTCCCGCCGGTGAGCTGGGCCGCATCGGACTGGCGATCGCGCCGTCCGATCCGAACATAGTCTACGCGCTCATCGAGGCGAGCGAGAACGCGCTCTACAAGTCGGAGGACGGTGGCTACACCTGGGCGATGATCAACGACGGGGACAATATCGGTAACCGGCCCTTCTACT
Organism: Gemmatimonadota bacterium; assembly: GCA_020344215.1. Lineage (GTDB taxonomy): Bacteria > Gemmatimonadota > Gemmatimonadetes > Palauibacterales > KS3-K002. Next base: position 4,509,450 of record CP070815.1, on the reverse strand, counting down.
ACTTCGACCTGCGGGTCGATCCGCAGGACGCGAACCGCGTATATAGCCTGTGGTCGCAGGTGAGCGTTTCGACCGACGGCGGTAGGAGCTTCGAGGTGCTGGTCGGCTGGGGGTCGGCGCACCCCGATCACCACGCCATGTGGATCGACCCGAACGATCCATCCCATATCTACGAGGGGAACGACGGCGGAGTGTATGTCAGTAACGACCACGGTGAGACCTGGCGGTTCGTCAGCAACATGCCGCTGGCCCAGTACTACCACGTCAACGTCGACATGGCGACGCCGTACAACGTGTACGGCGGTTTGCAGGATAACGGGTCGTGGCGCGGACCCAGCCAGGTCTGGGAGAACGGCGGCATCCGCAATCACCACTGGGACGAGGTCGGCTTCGGAGACGGCTTCGCCACGCTGGCCGTTCCCGGCGACGCGATGGTCGGCTACGCGATGAGCCAGGAAGGCTTCCTCAATCGCTGGGACCTGCGGACCGGCGAGCGTAAGGACATCCGGCCGGATGCTCCGGAACCGTTCGAGTTGCGCTTCAACTGGAACGCGGGGATCGCGATCGATCCGTTCGACCCGAACACCGTCTATTACGGCAGCCAGTTCGTCCATAAGTCGGCGGACCTGGGCGAGACGTGGGAGATCATCAGTCCCGATCTGACGACGAACAACCCGGAGTGGCAGAAGCAGCGGGAGAGCGGCGGCCTCACCTACGACGTGACCGGCGCCGAGAACTTCACCACGATCATGACGATCGCGCCGAGCCCGCTGGAGCGGGGTGTGATCTGGGTGGGGACCGACGACGGTCGCGTGCAGGTGACCCGGGACGGTGGTGCGAGCTGGGAGAGCGTGGAGGGGAGGGTGAGAGGTGTCCCGGCCAATACCTGGGTGCCGCACATCGAGCCGTCGAAGTACGACGCCGGGACGGCGTACGTGGTGTTCGACAACCATCGGCGCGGTGATTTCGAGCCTTACGCCTACGTAGCGACTGACTACGGCAGGAGCTGGCGGAGCCTGGTGACCGACGAGATCTGGGGCTACGCGCTGGTGATCGAGCAGGATCCGGTCGGAGAAGACCTGTTGTTCCTGGGCACCGAGTTCGGGCTCTACGTCACGTTGAACGGCGGCCGGGACTGGATGGAGTGGACGCACGGGTTCCCGACGGCGTCGGCGATGGCGCTGGTGGTGCACCCACGCGAGCACGATCTGGTGATCGGGACGCACGGGCGGTCGGCGTATGTCATAGATGATATCCGGCCGCTGCGGTCGATCACGGCCGAGACGCTGGCGCAGCCGATCCACTTGTTCGATATCCCGGACGCCCAGCAGTACCGGGTGAAGCAGACCGGCGCCTCCCGCTTCCCGGGGGACGGCGAGTTCCGTGGCGCGAACCGGCCGTACGGGGCGCTGATCACCTTCTCACTGAACGTCGACGGCCTGCCGCACCCGAACGAGGAGATCGAGCGGGAGCGCAAGGCGGCGGAACGGCAGCCCCAGGCGGAGGAGGAAGAGGGTGAGGAAGGAAGGGCGGAGCGCGAGCCGCAGGTGACGATCGAGATCAGCGACGGCGACGGCGAGCTGATCCGCACGTTTACGGCCCCGGCGAAGCTGGGTGTGAACCGCGTCGTCTGGGATCTGGAGCGCGACGCGTTCGAGCGGCCCGGTTCCGGTGAGGAGTTCTTCTTCTTCGGGGGCGGCGGTCCTGAGGTGGTCCCCGGCACCTACGGCGTGAAGGTCAAGTACGCTGAGCACGAAGCGACGGGCTCGGTCACCGTCCTGGCCGATATTCGCTTTGCAATCCCGCAGAGCGATCGTGAAGCCAAGCTCGCCATGATCATGCACGCCGGCGCGCTTCAGGAGTTGATCGCCGAGGCGACCGAGCGGATCGGCGCCACGCGTTCCGAGATCGACGACGTGCTGGAGCGGGCGGCGGCCGCCGAGGACGAGGACGAAGAGGGGAACGGTGACGACGCGCTCGAAGAGTTGATCGCGGCCGGCGAGGATCTGAAGAGAGCACTCGACGATCTGGAGAAGAGATTCTGGACGCCGCCGGGGACGACCAAAGGGATCGCCTACACGACGGATGTGTACGAGCGGCTCGGCTACGTCCGCCGCTCACTGGGCTCGTCCTGGGACGCGCCGACGCCGTCTCAGGAGACCTACCTGGCGGCCGTGGAAACTCAGCTCCGGGAGACGGTAGCCGACTTCAACCGCATCTTCGCCGAGGACGTGGCGGCGTTCCGGCAGCAGGTCGAGTCGGCGCAGCTTGACTTCGTCGGGGATGTGGAGCCCTTGGAGACACCGTCGCGCTGAGGGTGAGTGCGGGCTTCTGTCTAACAGAGCGACTCGGACCGCAACGGAAAGAGGGCGCCATGTCGGCGCCCTCTTCACTTCAACGGCAGAAGCTCGCTGAAGCGAGCCTAGCGGATACCGGTGGCAGCGACGAGCCTGAGCGCTATGCCGACGGTCACGACGAACTGCTCGCCGCCCTCGATCTCGTAGCGAACCTCACCGTACGGCACAAAGAAGGCAGCGTCGTACATCAGCCCGCCCAGCAGGTTGACCCCGACCTCGGTGGTGGAACCGCCGCCCCCCACCTCCGGAGCTTTCACGTGAGCTATGTTCAGGCCAGTCCCGAAATAGACCGAAACGATTTCCAGCGCCGGCGTCGCGATCAGATTGGCATTGATCTCCCAGTAATCGTCGGCGATCTCGTCGTCGGGGAAGAACCAGTCGAAAGAGCCCACCAGCGCCGTGGGTACCGCGTCGATAGGCAGACGGGCGATGGCACGGGCGCCTATGCCGAAGTCGAAGTCCTCGGTCCAACTGCCCTGCCCGGCCAACGCCAGCTGGGCGTCCAAGCTGCTCGGACAGAGCAAGACGACCCACAGGCCGGCGACAGCTAGCACCTTCTTCATCGAGCCCTCCCTGGAAGCCGGCTACAGAACCGGCGCGAGTCGCTCTCTTCGGCGGAGCCCCTTGGGCGACCTTGAAGTGGGACAGCGAGCAAGACCAGGACGCCGACTTGAGCCGTCAAGGGAAACGCGGTCCGGGGGTTGACGATCGGGGTAGCGGGGCATATAGTTGGTAGTACCAACTAGTGCCCGCCCCAGGCTCGCCCTCGCGGCTGGCGGCGGTCGGGACACGAATCGATATTCGAGGGCACTTCGTATGGGAGGTTGAGATGAGTGAGGATAAAGGCATTCGCGAAGCGGTCCGTCGGCGCTATGCGGATGTCGCTCGCCAGGTGACGGAGGCCGAGCGAGCGAGCTGCTGTGGGCCGAAGACGCAGGGCCCGAGCTGTTGCGAGAGCGCCGAGAAGACGGTGATCACGCGAGACTTGTACTCGGAGGAGGAGGTTGCCGGGGTGCCCGAGGGGGCGGCGCTGGCGTCGCTTGGCTGTGGGAACCCGACGGCGTTGGCGGAGCTGAAGTCCGGGGAGGTGGTGCTGGATCTCGGCTCGGGCGGTGGCATCGATGTTTTGCTATCAGCGCGCCGTGTGGGCGCGACCGGCAAGGCGTACGGCGTTGACATGACGGACGAGATGCTGGAGCTGGCGCGGCGCAATCAGCAGGAGGCGGGGATCGAGAACGCCGAGTTTCTGAAGGGAACGATCGAAGACGTGCCGCTGCCGGGCGCGAGTGTGGACGTGGTGATATCTAACTGCGTGATCAATTTGTCGACGGACAAGGACCGGGTTCTGCGCGAGGCGTTTCGCTTGTTGCGGCCCGGGGGGCGCTTCGCGGTTTCGGATGTGGTGTTCCAGGGGAGTGTGCCGGAGGAGTTGCGGCGGAACATCGAGGCGTGGAGCGGTTGCCTGGCGGGTGCGCTGCACGAGGACGAATATCGGGCCAAGCTCGCCGCGGCTGGGTTCACCGACATCGAGATGGAGATTACGCGCACGTACGAGGGGGTGGAGCTGAAGGAACTCGGGCGGGCGTTTGGCATCGAGGTGCAGGACAGTTGGCTGGCGGAAGGGCGCTTCTGCTCGGCGTTCATCCGGGCTCGCCGAGCGGCGTGAAGATCGTCGGCGCGATCGCTCCGTTGCCAATCGGTCGGTGCTCGCGCTAATCTGCGGGTTTCCTGAGTGGAGGGTTGTGAACGGACTTTCGTGTGATGAAGGGTGGCACCGGGTCAACGACGATCAGTGAAGCATATCCTAGAGAGTAGAGCACTTCGATACGGATGCGTCCTTGGAGCGACGCTGGCGTTGATCGGCAAGGCTGGCGCCGCCCGGGCGCAGGAGCCGCAGGACACGCTCCCACCTTCAGACAGCGTTCTGCCAATCAGCGGACTGACGGTGACCGTCGCCCGGCCCGTGGCTACGGCGGGTGGCGCCAGCGCGGTGACAGCGGGGATGGACTCGGTGCGGGCTGCGGCGTCGCCGACGCTGGAGGAGGTACTCCGCCGGGTACCGCTCATCCAGATCCGGGATAACTCGCGGGGCGAGGCGCAGCCGCAGCTTCGCGGGATGGAGTCACGGCAAGTGGCGGTACTGGTGGACGGGGTACCGGTGACACTCGGCTGGGACAACCGCACCGACCTGAGCATCGTTCCCCTGAGCGCGGCTCGGGAGCTGACCATGGTGCGTGGCCTGTCGTCGGTACTCCACGGGCCAAACGCTCTGGGCGGTGTGATCCTGGTGTCGATGGGGGATGGGCCTCTGCGGGTCCGGCCGCCGCCGTTCCAGTTCAGCGTAGACATAGACAACCTCGGCAATACGGGGGTGGGGTTGGGGCTGGCGACGGTATTGAGCGGCGCAGCCGGCGAGCTGGTCCTCCGGGCCGGCGGTGGGTATCGGGACCGCTCGGCTATGCCGTTGCCGTCGAGCGTGGAGCAGACGCCGCCTTGGGATCCTGAGGACCGGGAGAACAGCGACTTTGAGCAGGGGAATGGCTACATCGTCGCGCGCTACGAGGCGTCTGGCGGTGAGTGGGTTTCCCTCTCGTCGCTCGGCTTCGTGTCGGAGCGGGGCGTGCCGCCGGAACTCCACGGCGTGTCGGATCCGCGCCTTTGGCGCTACCCGAAGTCGTCGCGCTGGGTGACCGCGATCTCGGCCGGCACCGGCTGGTCGAAAACGCCGTGGGGCGAGGGCGATCTGGAGGCGAGCGTGGGGCTCGACTTCGGCGGGACGGAGATCGATACGTACGCGGACTCGGCCTATACCTCGATCGACGGCGGCGAGCAGGGCGACGATCGGACGCTCTCGTTACGGCTGCTAGGCGATCACACACTGGGCGCGGGGATATTGCGCGGCGCCCTAACAGTGGCTGAGACGCGGCACGAGGAGCTCATCGAGCCCGACGAGCGTGCCACTTACCGGCAGCGGCTCTGGAGCCTGGGGCTCGAGGTGGATCAACCGCTGCTCAGCGATGGAGCGTCGGCGCCCCGGGCGCGGGTGAGCGTCGGCTTGAGCGTCGACGGTTCGGACACCCCGGAGACGGGAGGACGAACCCCCCGGGACGCCATCTGGGATTGGGGAGCCCGGGCGGGCGGGACCTTCGCGCTGGGTGACGGTAAGGTGCTGCTGCACGGCGGCGTGAGTCGGCGCGTCCGGTTCCCGGGGTTGCGCGAGCTCTATTCCGGCGCGCTGGGCAAGTTCGTCGTCAACGAGAACCTGGATCCGGAAGTCCTGGCGGTCGCCGAGTTGGGACTGACGGCGCAGGCGCAGCGGTTCGAAGCGCAGGCCGTCGCCTTCTACCAGCGCCTAACCGATGCCATCGTTCGCGTCAGCATAGGCGACGGGCAGCTGCAGCGTCAGAACCGGGACCGAATCCGCAGCCTTGGGCTGGAGTTGCTGGCCAGCTACCAGTGGCAGCGGCTGTCACTGACCGGCGACGTGACGATCAAAGATGTCTCGCAGGAAGACCCGAGCGCTCCCGAGGGCCAGGAGCACCCGGAGTACCAGCCGTGGATCGCCGGTAATCTGGGAGCATCGCTGCCGCTGGGCTTAGATATCTGGAGCACAGCGTGGGTGCGGCACTTGGGACCGCGTTACTGCGTGCACCCGGACCTCGATACCGAGGTCCGGCTGGGCAGCGATACGTGGCTAGACCTCGAGGTGGGTCGCGGGTTCGACGTGGGCTACTCGCGCCGTCGCCTGGAGCTGGTGCTGGCGCTGGACAACATCACCGATACCGCCGTATACGATCAGTGTGGGTTGCCGCAGCCGGGGCGGCTGCTCCGTTTGCAGTTGCGCATCTTCTGAGCTGTGATTGGAGACATGAGTGAAGGCGCACAGAAGAAATCGCTGATCTGGATCCTACCGGCCGTCGTGGTCGTCGGGCTGGTGCTCGCCATCCTCATCCCGGTGAGCGGGGCGATGGAGACGGTTACCGAGGCCGTGGCGCGTTGGTTCTTCGCCGTCTTCTGCACGCTGTACGCCATCGTGCAGGGACGCCTCTACTCCAAGTTCCGTCGGCGCCGGAGCGAAGGAGCATCGGCGGGTGTGCCGGTCTCGGCCCACGGCGCTTTCACCGCCGTTTGGGTGGTGCTCGCCGTCCTGTCGATCTTCTACGGCATCCGCGGTCTCGGCGGACGGTTGGAGGTAGCCGGCTGGATCACAATCGCGCTGGTGATCTGCATGCAGATGATCTTGCTCGGGAGGTTGGACCGCAGGGTCCGGGAATAGGTCCCCCCCGCCCCCCCGCACCCCCGGGCCCCTACTGTTTGGACTGCGGTGCGTCCGCTTCTTCCTCGGCAGGAGCCAAGTAGATCCTCTCGAGCAGCGCCACGTACTCGGCGAGCGGCATGAGGCCGATTTCCGCGCGGCGCGCGTCGACGTTTGGCTCATCCTGGATGGGGTCGAGTACAACTCTGCCGTCGACGATCTTGGCCTGGGTGCCGTAGCGTTGAGGTTGTCCCTCGCTCACTAGGACGCGGTCTGTTAGCAGCGCCATCTGCTCCTTCGACGCTTCACCGCTCTCGGCGGCCTCGGTCAAGAGCGGCAGCACCTGCTTCTGGAACTCGGTCGACGGACTGTGTTGAACCACGAGGAACGCCGCGTCGGCCCCCGCTTCGCCCACCAGGCTGAGCCCCGGCCAGCCGTGGGCTTCGATGACCTCGGCGATGCGTGCCGAGCGAGCGGAGTCGGCCTCCCAGAGGCGCCGCATGGCGGCCGTGTCTCTGGCGGCCGCTATGGCCATCATCTGCTGTCGGTCCCGCTGATCCTCCTGACCCATCCTCACCAGCTCATCGCGGAGCTCTACGTTGAGCGCTCCCTGCGCCTGCTCTCCTCCTGGTGCGTCACGCTCCGCGGCGCCGCGGCAGCCAGATATCAGGACCAGCAGGACGATGGTGGTCAGCAACGCTGGCACGTGCATCGATGTTCTCACGTCGGCTCCTCTCTGCATCACCGGTGGTCTGGACGGGCTGAAACGGCACTTTGCCCGGCGCGCTTGGGATCCTCAGGCGATGGGCAGCGTTAGTATGGGGAGTTCCGGGCCAGACGGCCAGGACCTCGTAGGCACTTAACGGTTGAGGGGACACGAGTGAGGCAAACGATGTCGGCAACCTTGACGATCCTGTCGCTCTGCGTCTGTGGCTTGACCGGTTGCTCCGACTCGAGCGGGCTGGGCGGTGGTAACGGGGAGACCGGGCTGGCGGTTGAGGTGGTGGCCGAGGGGCTGAGCAGTCCCCTCTACCTGACCGCACCATCAGGGGATTCACGGCTGTTCATTGTGGAGCAGGTGGGTCGGGTGCGTATCGTCGAGAACGGCGAGCTGCTCGACATGCCGTTCCTCGATATCAGCGATCGAGTGTTGAGCGGCGGTGAGCGTGGGCTGTTGAGCATCGCCTTCCATCCCGACTACGCGTCGAACGGTTACTTCTATGCGAGCTACACCGATGTGAACGGCGATACCGGGGTGGAGCGCTATTCGGTAACAGGTGATCCGGATATAGCGGACCCGAATTCTGACAAGCTCATCCTCTCCGTGGAACAACCGTTTGGGAATCATAACGGCGGTGTCGTCGTGTTTGGGCCCGACGGGATGCTCTACGTCGGCCTGGGCGACGGCGGTAGGGGTGGCGACCCCTTAGGCCACGGGCAGACCCGCAGCACGCTGCTCGGCGCGCTGCTGCGCATCGATGTGGATGGCGGCGATCCTTTCGCCGTACCGCCGGACAACACCTTCGTAGACGATCCCGACGGGCGTGGCGAGATCTGGGCCTTCGGGCTGCGCAACCCGTGGCGCTTCTCGTTCGACTGGGAGACCGACGACCTGTACATGGCCGACGTGGGACAGAATCGTTGGGAGGAGGTAAACGTGGTGCCGGCCGATTCGGGCGGCGCGAACTACGGCTGGAACCTCATGGAGGGCGCGCATTGCTTCGCCGATGATTTCTGCGACGTGGCAGACCTAGTGCTGCCGGCCGTCGAGTACGGGCACGGTGAAGGCTGCTCCGTCACCGGCGGTTACGTCTACCGTGGTGACGCCATTCCCTCAGCGCGAGGGCACTATTTCTACTCGGACTACTGTACCGGCTTCCTGCGCAGCGTCAGAGTGATTGATGGCACGGCTGTCGACGAGCGATCGTGGAACGTGGGAGCGCTGGGTAACGTGCTATCTTTCGGTGAGGATGCCGACGGCGAGCTCTATATCCTGTCGTCTAACGGACGGGCCTATCGGCTGGTGGCCGCAAAGGAGGGCTAGATGATCGCACGGACCTGGCACGGCGTGACCGCGGCGGCGCGGGCAGACGAGTACGTCAGCTACCTCGAGGCGACGGGTTTAAAGGATATCCGAGCGACCGAAGGCAATCGGGGCGTCTACGTGCTCCGCCGGGTCGGCGAGGAAGTGGCCGACTTCCTCTTGATCTCGTTGTGGGATTCGTACGAAGCTGTCCGGGACTTCGCCGGCGATGACTACGAGAGGGCGGTCTACTACCCCGAAGACGAGGAGTTCCTACTCGCGCTCGAGCCGCACGTGACGCATTACGAGGTCGTCTTCATCGAGTGGTAGACAGGACGGCTGGGTACGTCCCGCGTTACGCTCGCTACTCGTAACGCAGCGACTCGACGGGATCGACCTTGGCTGCGCGGCGCGCCGGCAATACGCCGGCTGCCAGTCCGATCAGGACGAGCGTGAGCACGCAGATGAAGGCGATGGGCAGTGACAGTTTCGGGTTGGCGAGGTAGACGGCGGCGCCGTCGTCGGCTGGTAGGCTGTCGACGAAGAGGACGACGGCGATGGAGAAGGCGAGCCCGACGCTGCCACCGACGAGGGTGAGGCCGAGGGCCTCGAAGATGAACTGGTTCATGATGTGGCGCTTCTTGGCACCGATGGCGAGCTTGATGCCGATCTCCTTGGTGCGTTCACGGACCACTACGTACATGATGTTGGCGACGCCGATACCGGCGACGAGCAGGGTGAACACGCCGACGAGTCCGAGGAAGATCTCGATCCCCATGGCGATCTTGTTGCTCATCTCCTCGTCCTCGATGAAGTCCCACATCGGGAGCGCGCGCTCGTCCTCTGGGTCGAACTTGTAGCGGGCGCCGAGCACCCGGAATAGCTCCGCCTTGACGAACTCGGCCCGTCCGGGGTCGCGCGGCCGCAAGAGCAGGTGGCTCACGTAGCGGTGGCCGTAGATGCTCCTCAAAGTGGACGCCGGGATGATCGCACGGCGTGAGTCGGGGCCGTTGTTCATGCTATCCTGAAACTTCTTCTGCATGACCCCGATCACCGTGAACGGCAGGTCGTCCAGCATCACGGTCCCACCGACCGGATCCTCATCCCCGAACAGCTCCTCGGCGATCTCGTTACCGAGGAAGAGGACGCGCCGTCGCTCGTCCAGGTCAGGCATGTTGATGAAGCGGCTGCCGGCCGCCGGGTACATGCGCCGCATGTCCTCGAAGGCTGGATAGACTCCCTCCATGTAAGTGGTCGTCTTGTTCTCTCCGACTTCTAGCGTGACCCCCCAGCGGCCGTAGGAGGGGCTCACCAGGTCGATATCTTCGATCGAGCGGCTGATCAGGTCGAGGTCCTCCTCGATCAGGCGGATTCTCCTGCCCCGCGGTAGGCCCTCGAACTCCTTGCTCGTCGTGCCGCCGTAGACCATGAAGATGCGCTCGCCGGCGTTGAGCAGGCCCTTGACGATCGAGTGTCGCAGCCCTTCGCCGAAGGCGAGTAGCAGCACGACGGAGATCGTGCCCCAGGTGATGGCGAACATGGTGAGCAGGACGCGAGTCTTCTGGCCCTTCAGGTCACCAATGAACTCGCCGAGCAATATTCGCCACATTTGAATTCCGTTCTACAAGTGCTGATCACTGATTCCCGATCACCGATCACCGATCACTGATCACTCTTCTCCTAGTACCTCAAACACTCCACCGGATCGAGGTTCGCCGCTCTACGGGCGGGGAAATACCCGGCGAGCAGCGCCACGCCGGTCAGGAGCGAGATCGTTGCGATGGCGACAACCGGCGAGATCGTCGGCACACCGATGAACTCTCTCAACGGCATCCACTGTCCGAGCGTTACGAGGCCCCAGGAGATGAGGAATCCGAGGACGGCGCCGGCACCGACGACGACGAAGGTCTGGCCGAGGAACTGTAGCATGATGTCGCGCTTACGGGCGCCGATGGAGCGCCGGATGCCGATCTCGCGAGTGCGCTCCTTCACCACGATGTACATGATGTTGGCGACACCGATGCCGCCGACGGTCAGGGTGAAGGCGCCGACGACCCCGAGGAAGATGTTCATGCCGAGGAAGATGGCCGTGAGGATCGTCTCGAACTCACTGGTGTCCCATTCCCAGATGGCATCCTCATCGGTGGGGTCGAAGCGGTACTTGCGGCCCAGCACCGCGTTCATCCGCCGTTCCACCGCCTCGACGACCTCGGGGCTGCTCGTGCGGTAGATGATGTTGGACACGTAGCGCAGCCCGAAGATCGCCTTGTGGGTGCTGGACGGGATGAAGACGCGGTCACGGTCACGCGAGTTGTACGACGAGTTCTGCTGCTTTTCCTTCAGCACACCGATTACGGTGAACGGTACCTCGCCGACCAGCACGGTCTGTCCGACCGCGTCCGCGTCCTCGAACAGCAGCTTCTCGAGCTCGTTGCCGAGGAAGGCGACGCGTCGTCTCTCGTCCATGTCCGCCTGACTGATGAAGCGGCCGCCCCAGTCGGCGATGACGTTGCGCATGTCGCCGTAGACCGGGTAGATGCCGGTGATGTTGGGGAAGGCACTGTTGCGGCCGCGGCGTACCGGCACGCTACGGGTGCTGTACTCGGGGCTGATCTCGACGATATCCGGGATCTCCTGCTGGAGCAGCTGTACGTCCTCCTCCTGCAAGCGGATATAACGGCCTTCCGGGAAGCCCTCGTACGACTTGGTGGTGCGGTTGCCGAAGAGGATGACGATCCGCTCGCCCAGGCCGTGCATCCGCTTTCGCGTCTGCCGCTCCATGCCGACGCCGAAGGCGAGCAGGACCACCACGGCGACGGTGCCCCAGGTGATGCCCATGATGGTCAGAGTCGTGCGCAGCCGCTGGGTGCGGATGTCGTGGAGGAAGTCCTTCAGGCTGCCGAGTGCGCGCATGCGTTGATTCCCTGGGCCCTAGTGGTTCGCGGGAGAAGTGATCGGTAATCAGTAATCAGTGATCAGTAAGGGCTCGTAGCCCGCAGCGGTCCCGTGACTACCGATGACTGACTACTGACCACCGATTACCGGTCACTCTATCTCCCGCGGCGGTGCCTCGACGACTTTATCGCCCACCTCCAGGCCTGAGAGCACCTCTATGTTGATCGCGTCGCTCAATCCGACTTCGATGATCCGTTCTTCCTGAGTGCCGTCTTCGAGTAGTACGGTGACCTTGGCGGTATCGCCGGAGAAGGTCACGAGGCGCTCCGGGATCATCAGTACGTCCTCGCGCCGGTCGATGATCACATCGGCGTTGGCAGAGTAACCGGCACGCAGTACTACATCGGAATCATCGAGAGAGATCTCGATCGGGAAGACGGTCGAGTTGTCCTCGGTACGTGCCTTGAGTGAGATCTTGGTGAGCGTGCCGGTCACCTCGGCCTGGGGCAATGCGCCGATCTTGAACTGGACGATCATGCCCTCACTCAGCCGCCCGACGTCGATCTCGTCGACGGTGCCCCGGAAGATGAGCGCGCTCATCTCGGCCATCGTCATCAGCACCGTTCCTTCCTGATACGGGTTGAGCGGGGTGACGGGATCACCGATCTCGACGTTCTTCTCCAGGATGAAGCCGTCGATCGGCGAGTAGACCACGGCCTCGATGTTCTCGTCGGCGATCGTGACGCGACCTTCCTCGATCAGCGCGAGCCGCTCCTGCGCCAGCTTGACGTTGAGCTCCGCCTCGCCGTGGGCGCGCTCGGCGGCCTCGAACTCGTCCTGGGAGATTAGGCCCTGAGCCATCAGCCGGCGCTGGCGCTCGACTTCCCGGTACTGGTTCTCGAGGTCCAGCTGGCGCAGCTCAAGCTGGCGCCGCGTCTCCACCAGCTCGAGCGGCGTCGGGGTCGGCTTGATCTCGAGTAGTGGGGCACCGGCCCGGACGAAATCACCGACCTCGGCGAACTCCCGGCTAACGACGCCGGAGATCTTCGACTTTACGCTGATTTCGACTTCGGGCTCGACCCGCCCCACGGCCAGCGCCTTGTCGACGATCTCGCCGCGTTCCACCTCGACGGTCCGTACGTCTTCGCCGTTGCCGCGGCCGTTCCGCACGGCCGCGATCGCTCCGACGGCGACGACTGCGATGGCGACCACCCCGAGGATGACCTTGGTCCGTCGCTTCATCCTACTGCTCCGTCTCTAGTAAATCCCTTGGATGTTAGTACTTAGGGTGTTCGGTGCCCGCTGCGCGCCCCGTCTCCGGCCGCCAGGGCCCTCTCGCGGTGTGTGAACGAACTCAGGGCCTGTGGAAAGGGGGCTCTAGGCGACACTACGAGTGGGTAGACGGCAGGTTTCAGGAGCCGCCTGCCGGTTGGCTTTACATGAGCCCGCAGAAGTAGCCCCCGTCGATCTGGATAGTCGTCCCGTTGATGTAGGCGGCGCGCTCTGAGGCGAGGAAGGCGACCAAGTCGCCCAGCTCCTTCGGGTCGCCCATTCGGCCGGCGGGAATGTTCGCGACCAAGCCCGCCACAACCTCCTCGACGGTCTGCCCTGACTGAGCGGCGCGGGTCTCGGCCAGCTCGGCGACCCGGTCGGTGGCCATGTAGCCCGGGCAGACGACGTTCACTGTGATCCCGTCGCTGGCGAACTCCTGGGAGATCGTCTTGGCGTAGCCCACGACGCCCGGTCGCACGGTGTTGGAGAGGATCATAGCGGGTAGCGGCGACTTCACCGAGATCGAGGTGATGCAGATGATCCTGCCCCAGCTGTTGCGCCGCATGTACGGGATCGCCGCTTGCGACATTCGGATGGCGCTCAGCATGCTGAGCGCCAGGGCATCGGCCCAGGCCTCCGGCGGTGTCTGCGAGCTGGTCGTGGCCGGCGGGCCGCCGGCGTTCGTGACCAGGATGTCGAGTCGCCCGAACTCCTTCAGCGTGGCGTCGATGAACTCCTTGGGTCCACCCTCGGTGGCCAAATCCACGGGATAGGCGAAGACCTCCACCCCCGATGCCCGGTGAATCGCGAGGCCGGTACGCTCGAGCTGCTCCTCGCCGCGTGCGCAGATGGCGACCCGCGCACCTTCCCGAGCGAGGGCCCAGGCGATGGCCTTGCCGAGACCGCTGCTCGCGCCGCCGACCGCAGCAACTCTGCCTGCCAATCCCAGATCCATGCGTCTCCCTCCACTATCGCGACGCCTGGCGCGCCGCCGGAGTGTTCTCTTCGGGTGCCGGTAGGCGCGAAGCTAGATGCAGGCGCGCCTCGCGCAAGACAGAGGTCGCTGGGCGTCGGAGGTGGACGGCTCGCTCTCAAACACCCGCGCAGCGGACGAACAGCTCGGAATAGTGATTGCGAGTCTGCAGCAGGTCGTGCACCATCTCGTGCTTGACCCCCTCGATGTACAGCAGGCGGTTCGTCCGGATGTAGATGTTGTGGGGAGGCAGCCAGGCCCCGATGTGGTCCGTCCCTGTCTCCCGGTTGATCAGCCGCTCGGCCTCGTACCAGCTTACCCGGTCGAACGGCGCCGCGACGCTGACACACGCCGCCACTTCGGCCCACCAGGTCTCGTAGATCTGCGGCGGGTCAAGCGGGCGGACGTCTATCGGCTCGAAGGTGGATTCGCTACAGGCGTAGATCGACAACGGCAGGAGGAGACATGCTCGCAGGTAATGCCTTGGGGAGATGGGCATAACCGCAAAGCAGTTGCTGTGCGTTCTGTCTCAGACAGTGGGGCTGAATCAAGAGACATACTAGCGCTTGCCGGGCGGGCGGCAAGCCCCAGAGCGTCAAGTCGCCGGGGATCCGCCTTGAACCTCGGTTCATGTCGCGCGGACGGTCGGCGTCAGCGGGTGCTCGCTTCGCGCTCGCGCCAACAATCGTCGGCGTCCGCACTATCCAGGTGTGCTCGCAAGCTTCGCTCGGCACCCCCTGGCGGCCTCCCTGGGCGCCTCGGCTGCAAGTTAGCTTGGAGGACTCGTCCCACGGCGTGGCGTGGTTTTGGGTTGTGCCGGGCAGGCCACGCTCAGATCTGTGGTCGCACCCTCGACGGCGCGCCAGGCCTTCGACCTGGCGCGATTCCAGGTTCTCCAGTCCGCCTCCGCGGGAGGCATCCAGCGCTCCAGGATGCGGGTGGCGGCCAGGCAGCGATCCTCCTGGCCTAAGTCCGGGAGCGCCGCCACCAGACGGGGGACCGCGTCCGCGCTGAGGGAAGTCGCGTAGAGCGCGTCGAATTCGTAGCCGGCTCGAGCGCGCTCGACGTTCACCCGGGCGATCAGCGCGTCGGGGTTCAGGAAGTTGAGCGCCAAGATCGCCAGGAAGCCTGACGCGACGGCGCCGAGCGTGAAGTGCTCGCGGCGACTGCGAAGCACGGTCGCGGCGAACCAGGCGAAGACGATCCCCAGCCAGATCATCAAGGCCGAGGAGTAGAGCCGCAGTTCCGTGAGACCGTACGCATCCACGTACAGATTCATCCGCTGCAGCGCCGAGATCATGATCACGAACAGGAGCAGCAGTTGCACGCCGGCCAGCGCTCGGAAGATGTGGCGGGAGCGACGTTCCGTATTTAGCAGGACCCAGTCGGCGAGCAGCAGGAGCGGAAGGACCAATGCGGCGACGGTCACGAGCTCGAAGAAGCCGCGCCGCGCGTACTCGGCATAGCTCAAGCCCACCGTCTCCTGCACCAGCGCGGCGTCGCCGAAGAGGTAACGCAGCTGAACGACCACGAAGGTGAGGAAGAGAAGATCGATGAGGGCCAGCGGCAGCGCTATTTCGACCAGTCCCAGCCCGGGACGGTCGACCTTCAAAGAATCGGCGAGTAAAGGCTTCCTGGCCTTGAGGATGAGAAACAGATAGCCACAGACGATCCAGGTGAAGAAGGCGCTCAGCGCGGCGTGCGAGAGAATGGTCGCGAAGTCGAAGTCGAGGGCCCGGGTGACGAAGTCCTCGAACACCGCGTCGGCTGCCATCAGTAGGCCACCGAAGATGAAGAGAAGCGGAAACGCGATGAGTAAGCCAACGACGGCTGAGCGGGCATGACGCAGCGCGGCGGAGCGAGGGGTCGTTGGCCACGCGATGTCGCTTCGCTCCAGCACGGCCACGCCGGCCAGCGCCGCGAGGCCGGAGCTCGTCATGCCGCGCAGGTAGTCCAGGATTCCCCAACTGCGCAGGCGGACGCCCTCTAGACTCAGGGCCCAGATCGAGAAGCCTACGAGGATCGCCAGCAGGTCGAGGGTCTTGAGGCCCGGCGAGTCGCGCCACGTGTAGCCGAGGGCAAAAACCATCACCGGAAGGGCAAGCCAGACCATGCCGCGGGGCCACGCGACGCGATGGTAAGCCACGAGGACCAGCGCAACAGCCAGGACCGTCGCGATCCACAGCGTGAGGTTGAAGGCCCAGGGACCGACCCGGAGCAGCGTGTCGCCCATAATGCCGAGCACGATCCCTATCGTCAGTATGTGAAGCACGAGCTTCGATCTGTTCATGATTGCGTTCCTTCTACGCACCCCGCGTCGTGCGAATCAGACTCTCCATTCCGTCCAAGTAGTCTTCGAGTGCCTTGCGGCCGACCTCCGTCAGCCGAAACCGCGTCTTCGGCACTCGCCCCTCGAACGATTTCATGCAGTCGACGTACCCTGCCTCTTCGAGCTTGCGTGCGTGGACGCTCAGGTTCCCGTCCGTGATCTCGAGCAGCTCCTTCAGGTCGTTGAAGGTCAGCGAGTCGTTCACCGCGAGCCCGCTCATAATTCCGAGGCGGACTCGCTGATGGATGAGACGGTCGAGTTCGGCTGCCCCCCTAGCCACCGTACCGTTTCGCGATGATGATGCCGAAGACGATGTTGAGACCGCCGAAGCCAGCCGCCATGAAAGCGTCTCCCCAAGCAGCCGGCGCCAGGAAGGATCCGAGGCCCGCCACCATGAAGCAGGCCCCCATGATGGGGAGGACCGTGACCGAGAAGGCTCCGCCGGTCATCACGCCGGCCCCGTACAGCAGCAACCAGGTACCGGGAAGGGCCTCGTACATCTCCGCGCGGTAGAGCACGGCGGTGAGCAGCGCGCCGGCCACCTGGGGAGGACAGAACCCGAACACGAAGCGCGCGCCCGCACCCCGGAATAGAGGCGCTCTCACCGCCCGGGCCTTGCGAATCATCGCGCTGACCCCGATCGCCACGGCGAGTGCGGCTTCGATAAACCAGGTGAGCAGCCAGGCGTCCGGGGTCGGTTGGCGCGAAGCCAACCCGGCGGCGACCACGGCCGTCAGGCCCATGGCCGCCGTCCCCCACCCGGGGACCGCGGTGAAGGAGCCGGCGCGCTCCATCGTGTCCCGGATGTAGCGGAGGTCATCGAGTGCGCGGCTTCGGTCGTGGGCGGGATCGGAGGAGGACGACTGGTAGATCTCGTTCTCGTAGCTCATGAGGGCGAAGGTAGGGGCGGGTGTTGGTGTTGTCAAGTACTTTGTATTGCAAAGAAACTATCGAGGAAGTCCTTGCGTTCCGGGTGTCTTCGGTTTATATTCGGTATCCCAGGGCGGAGGGGTCACCCACTCCCCCCTCCTTCGAAGCGGCCCCTCCGCTCTGGCCCCCACCTTGAGGTGGGCTTTTTTGTCGCCAGGGCTTACGGGGTTTATTCGGGTTCACTGGTCCAATGACCACTTACGCTGAGCTCCACTGCCACTCCGCTTTCTCCCTCCTTGACGGCGCCTCCACGCCGGAAGCTCTGGTCCGACGGGCGGTGGAGCTCGGCCTCCGGGCGCTGGCGCTGACCGACCACGACGATCTGGGGGGTGCGGTGCGGTTCAGCCGTGCGGCGCGGGATGGTGGGCTTGAGGCAATCGTGGGAGCCGAGCTCACGGTGGAGTCGCCGGAACCGGGTGGAAGGCCGAGTCACGTCACGCTGCTGGCGCGGACGGCGGAGGGTTACGCGAACCTGTCGGAGCTGGTCACGCGAGCGCGGGCCTCGGGTGAAGGGTCGCCGCGTGGGGGGAGGCGTCAGGGGGTGCTCGCTTGGCGCTCGCGGGGTCGCCGGGGGGTGGTCTCGCTTCGTACACAGCAACTGCGCTCGGACCACCCCCGCGGCTCCCGGACTGACTTGCGAACTAGGCGAGCTGGTCGTCGCGCCTCCGATCCTCCTCCTGGGCCGTGGGCGCCGGACCGGGGTCGGCCGCGGGTGGCGTGGGACGATCTGGCGGAGCTGGGCGGTGGGCTTCTGGCGCTCACCGGTTGCCCGCAGGGTGAGCTAGCGCGGCGGGTGCGGGCGGGGGACGGGAAGGGTGCGCGAGAGCTGCTCGATTTCCTGCGCAGCGTGTACGCCGGTTACGTGGCGGTGGAGGTTTGGGATCACGCGTTGCCGGAGGAGCGGGAGCTGGCGAACCGGCTGCTGGAGCTGGCGGACCGTCAGGGGCTCGCTACGGTGGCGACGAACGACGTGCATTACGCGACGCCGCCGGGTCGCATCGTGCACGACGTGCTTACCTGCCTGCGCCATGGGGTGACGCTCGATGAAGCCGGCACGCGCCTGCGGCCGAACGGCGAGTGGTACCTGAAGCCGCCGTCGGTGGTGTGGCGGCGCTGGCGTCACCGTCCCGACGTAGTGGAAGCCACCCTTGCCCTGGCCGCCGAGTGTCCCTTCCGGCTCGCCGATCTCTCGCCGTCGATGCCGGGGTTCCGGGTGCCTCCCGGTATGACCCGGCAAGAGTTTCTCGAATCGCTCGTGTGGAAGGGTGCGACGGAGCGGTACGGCGGAGCGGGTCGCTTGAATAATAGAGATCCGATTCGGGTCGCCGATCCCTCTCCAGCTCGCGCGGTACGACGGCGGGAAGTACCGGCGCCGGACGAGCCGCATCGCATCGAGGACGTGTCGCAGAATGGCGATCGGCCGCGTGTTGCGGCTACTTCCGATGTTGGGCCGGCGCTGCAGGGGCCGTCGAGCGGACTCTTGAGCCGCGGGAGGGAGGGCGCGGCGGGAGCCTCGAGCGGACATTTGGAGCGCCGTGGCCGGTCACCCATCCCTGCCCGTGTCGCGCGACATGAAGCGAGGGGCTCGCGTCGTGCCCGACCGGCCATCTCGACATGGAACGACGCGACCGCTGCTCCACCCCCCAACTACGGAAGGTTGGGCCTCACGCAAAGAGTCCGACGCCAGATCCGGCACGAGCTGGAGGTGATCGAGCGGCTCGACCTGGCCGGCTACTTCCTCACCGTCTGGGATATCGTGCGCTTTGCGCGGCGCCGGGGGATCCTGCTCCAGGGGCGGGGCTCGGCGGCCAACTCCTGCGTCTGCTACTGCCTGGGGATCACGGCGGTGGACCCGATCAAGTTCGAGCTTCTGTTCGAGCGTTTCCTGTCGGAAGAGCGGGGCGGTGCCCCCGACATCGACCTGGACATCGAGCACGAGCAGCGCGAGGAGGTGCTCCAGTACGTCTACCGTAGGTACGGCCGTGCGCACGCAGCGATGGTCTGCGAGGCGATCACCTACCGCGGCCGCTCCGCCGTGCGCGACGCCGCCCGTGTCCTGGGGTTCTCCACCGATATGGCGGACCGCTTGGCGGCGGAGGTGGAACGTCGCGAGGCAGCGGAGGCGGCGGACGCGTTGGAGAACGGCGGGCTGGTCGCCTGCGGGCTCGATCCTGCGAACAGCCGTGTGCGCGCGCTGCTGCACGTGGTGCGCGGGCTCGACCAGCTGCCGCGCCATCGCTCGATCCACGTCGGCGGGTTCGTGCTCAGCGAGGGGCCGCTCTCCCGGGTCGTTCCTATCGAACCGGCAGCGATGTCGGACCGAACTGTGATACAGTGGGATAAGGACGACCTCGACTTCACGGGGCTGATCAAGATCGATCTCCTCGGTCTGGGGATGCTCAGCTGCCTGGCAAAAGCGATCCGCTACATCCGCGAGACGCGGGGTATCGCCATCGATCTGGCGCAGCTGCCGGCGAGCGACGCGGAGGTCTACAGAATGATCCAGGCGGCGGACACGGTGGGCGTCTTCCAGATCGAGAGCCGCGCGCAGATGAACTCGTTACCGCGACTCAAGCCCGAGCGGTTCTACGATCTGGTCGTACAGGTGGCGCTCATCCGGCCGGGCCCCATCCAAGGCGACATGGTGCACCCTTACGTGCGTCGGCGGCGCGGTGAGGAGCCGGTGACGTACCTGCACCCGGACCTGGAGCCGATTTTGTATAGGACGCTGGGCGTACCGCTCTTCCAAGAGCAGGGGATGAAGGTGGCGGTGGCGATGGCGGGGTTCACGCCGGGCCAGGCGGACGCGCTGCGCCGGGCGATGGGGTTCAAGCGGTCACGTGAGGCGATGGCGCTGATCGAGCCGGCGTTGCGCGCGGGGATGACCGAGCGTGGCATCTCGCAGGACGTGCAGGACCAGATCGTCAAACAACTCACCGCGTTCGCCAACTACGGGTTCCCGGAGAGCCACTCGGCTTCCTTCGCGCTCCTGGTCTACGCGTCGGCCTACCTCAAGCGCTACTACGCGCCCGAGTTCTTCTGCGCGCTCTTGAACTCCCTCCCCATGGGGTTCTACGCGCCGGGTACACTGGTGCACGATGCGCGTCGCCACGGTGTGGAAGTGCGGCCCGTCGACCTCGCGCACTCGAGTTGGGACTGCACGCTCGAACCCGGCATCGAGGAGCACGGGGTGCGGCAGGGTCGTCTCGCTTCATGTCGCGCGGCACCGTGCCGGCATCAAAGGACCGGCCGGGGCGCTCCCAATGTCCGCTCAACGACACCTGCCGCACCCCTGGACTCGGACCGGGACGGGGACAGGGAGCACCGGGACTCCTTGAGTGGAACCGTGAAGCGCCGCGGGGGCCTCGAGTCAGCGAACCTGGATAGGGAGGGAGCGGTGGGGACCCCGGAGCGGACATTTGGAGCGCGGTGGCCCGTCAGAGATCGGTGCCTGGATTCGCGCGACATGAAGCGAGGGGTCCCCACCGCTCCCGACCGCACCCGCGACATGGAGCGAGGGGTCGGTGCCGTGCCCGACCGGCCGGCGCTACGAATCGGGCTCCGCTTCATTCGCGGCCTCGGCTCGAAGGCGGAGGAGAAACTGAAGGCGGCGTGGGAGGCCGGCGGACCGTTCCGAAGTGTGGAGGATGTGGTGCGGCGCTCGGGACTCGGCCTCCCTGCCCTCAAGACGCTGGCGGAGGCCGGCGCCTTCCAGACGCTGTGGGGTCCGGGCCGGCGCTCGGCGCTCTGGGAGGTGCTCGCCCGGCTGGCGCAGAAGCCGCTGGCGCAGGTGGAGTCGGCACGGGAACCGAAGCTACGGGAGATGAAGAGAGTCGAGCTCGTCGCCGCCGACTACACGACCACGGGGTTGTGCACCCACGGGCACCCGATGGAGCATCTGCGGGCGGCGCTCCGGGCTCGGGGAGTGCTCTCGGCGGAGGAGCTGAGGAGCGTGCGGAGCGGCCGGCGGGTAAAGGTGGCCGGGGTGGTGATCTGCCGGCAGCGGCCGGGCACGGCGAAGGGCGTGTGCTTCATCACCCTCGAGGACGAGACGGGATTCTCCAACTTCGTGGTCTATGCGGATCTCTTCCAGCGCTATCGCAAGACCATCGTCCGCTCAGCGGTGCTGCTCATCGAAGGGGTAGCCCAGAACGAGCAGGACGTGGTGAACGTGCGGGCGCGGCGCATCGCAGCGATCGAGCCGCAGGCCGGCGCCGACGTCATCGAGAGCCACGACTTCCACTAGTTGCAGGAAGTCGCCGCTTCGCTCAGCACGACTCGCTCTCGATCATGCAGAGGACGGCGTCGCTCTCCGCTGCGGTCGCGAACGGCAGATCGAACTCACCGTCACCGACGGTGAGGGTTTGCTCACCTGTGCCACCCTCATCTCTGGCGAGGAACTGGAAGGTGCCGCGCAGCCGGTGGTTCTCTATCGCGCCTATCGTTACGCTGCCGGAAACGATCTCGAAGTAGTGGTCGAACAGGCCGGCCTCATACCCGAAGAGAACTCTGCCGTGGCAGTCGGCGTTTGGCTCGCACGGCGTGAACACCCCGGCGCGGAGCGGCGAGATCTGCAGGACGAATAGATCGCCTCTCGGCTCCTCCGCGGGGCGGAAGGCGGCGAGCACGAGGCCGCCAAGCGAGTCCGCCTCGGCGGCGATCGCCCAGCTGCCGAACTGCAGCTCGCCGCCCTGGGCGAGCACCGGCGTGCCGGCGGCCGTGTACGAGCCCGACAACGCGCCGCTAAAGGTAAAGGTCAAACCGTTGACGGCTCCCGCTTCGGTGCCCCCCTGGTCGCAGCCGGCCGGCAGCGTACAGGCGATGAGCAAGCCAACCAGCGCTAAACCACGTGCCACGTTCATGACCCCTCCTCGAATGTGCTGAGCAGCGCCCGGCTAGCGTAGAGGATGACTCCATTGTAATGGGTCTAGGCCAGCCGCGTGCTGGCTTGCCATAAAGCGTCAGCTGCACTAGTGTAGGCTCCCGGCGCGGCATGCGCAGGGTTCTGGTGTGCGAGGCTGGGCGTCGCTAGTTTGTCCGTCAGGCCGGAGTTAGCACTCCGCCTTCAAGTTGTCTGAGATGGTGGCGGCCCTGCTTCATGTCGTGGAGGGGGCCGCTCCTTTCTAGCTCCACAAGTCTGCCAAAGAACTGTGCCGAAGTGCCCGGCGCACCCGGGCGAGGTTGGCTTTTCGCTCTGTGATGTGAGGGATGATCATAAACGGTAGTCTGGCACGTCTAGTTCTGGTCCGAGGGACCGGAGCCCGGCTGGCCTCAGCTCTGGTGGCACTGTCTCTCAGTGTTCCTCAGGCCGCGTTCGCGCAGGAGCTGTCGGAGCTGACCCAGAACCCACTCGGCGGCTCTCGTGTCTTCGGATCCAAGGGTTGCGTGAAATGCCATGCGGTGAACGGTCTTGGGGCGACGGTTGGACCTGACCTCGGCCGCATCTCGCAGCGCCACTCGTTTTACGACCTCGCCGCCACACTGTGGAACCATCTCCCCAAGATGGGCGAAGCGATGCGGGAGCACGACATCGTCCGCCCGCAGATGAACACGCGTGAGTCGGGCGACCTTATAGCCTTCCTCTTCACGCTCGATTACTTCGACCCACCGGGCGACGTGGAGAGAGGCAAGCGGCTGTTCGTTGAGAAGAGCTGCGTGGTGTGCCATCAGATGGGGGTCTACGGCGGGGTGATCGGGCCCAGCCTGGACCACCTCAGCCAGTACGGGTCACCGATTGTCGTGGCGGCAGCGATGTGGAACCACGGGCCGACGATGGAGGAGGTGATGAAGGCGCGAGGCGTAGAGCGCCCTTCCTTCAGCGGCTCGGAGCTGAACGACCTCATCTCGTACCTCGAGTCTGCATCAGCAGCGCCCTTGGGTGGGCCTCTGTATGTTCTGCCGGGGGACGCGGAGAGGGGGCGCGTTCTCTTTCGGGAGAAGAACTGCATGCTCTGCCACAGCGTGCAGAGCGTTGGCGGTCGAGTGGGGCCGGACTTGGCGCAACGTGAGCATCAGTGGGGTCTGACCGAGTTCGCGGCGGCGATGTGGAACAAGGCGCCACTCATGGTCGAAGCGCTGGCGAACCGCGGTATGGACATCCCGCAGCTCGGCTCCGGCGAGATGGCCGATCTGGTCGCCTACCTGTATTCCGTTCAGTTCTTTGCCGAGACGGGCGACCCTGAACGGGGGGAGCAGCTCCTTGGATCGAAGGGCTGCTTGGCCTGTCACTCGCTCGGCGGGGCGGGGGAGGAGAAGGCCCCGGACCTTGACGAGGTAAGGGGGATGAGTTCTCCCGCGGAAGTGATCGCTTCGTTGTGGAGTCATTCGGCGCTGATGGAAAGCGCGGGTACAGATCCCTGGCCGACGTTCAGCTCCGAGGAGATCGCGGACGTCGCGGCCTTCCTACAAGGACGGGCGCAAGACCGATGATGATACGCGTGCTAATTGGGTCCGGGTCGTTGCTGATACTCGGCGGGCTGGCCGCGCCGCCGGACGCGGCGGCGCAGATGCCGGAGGAGAGTTGTGTGTCCTGCCATTCCGCGTTCGGCGATGCACCTCTCGGGGAGCCGGTGCAAGCCTACGCCGCGGATGTGCATGCGGCCAAGGGATTCGGTTGCGTAGCTTGCCACGGCGGGGACGCCGAAGACCCTGGGATGTCGGCGATGGACCCGGCGGCGGGTTATATCGGGGCGCCCGAGCGTGACGAGGTCGTGCTGCTTTGTGGCCGCTGTCACTCCAGCGCCCAGTTCATGCGTCGCTACAACCCGGCCCTCCGCGTGGATCAGGTGGCCGAATATCGCACCTCGGTCCATGGGCAGCAGTTGCTGGAGCGCGGCGACGAACGAGTCGCGACCTGTACGGGTTGTCACCCGGCCCACTCGATCAAGCCGCCGTCCGATCCGAACTCGTCCGTTAACCCGTTGAATGTCGCGGAGACGTGCGGCTCCTGCCACGCGGACCCGGAGTACATGGCGCCGTACGCGATTCCGACCGACCAGCACGAGAAGTACTCCGAGAGCGTGCACTGGCAGATGATGTCGGAGGAAGGCGATCTGTCGGCGCCAACCTGTAACGATTGCCACGGCAATCACGGTGCCGCACCGCCGGGCGTCGGTTGGGTCGGGAATGTCTGTGGGCAGTGCCACTCGGTCATGGCCGAACTGTTTGGCAAGAGCTTCCACGCCCGAGTGTTCGCCATGCTGGGGAACCCTGGGTGCGCCACCTGTCATGAGAACCACGACATCGGAAGGGCTGGGGACGAATTGCTGGGCCTGGGCGAAGGTGCGGTGTGCGGCATGTGCCACTCCGAGGGCGACAGTGGCGGTGAAGTCGCCTTGGGAATGCGGGCCCTAATCGATTCGCTCAATGCGCACTACGAGGCGGCCGACTCGATACTGGCGAAGGCCGAAAACGCTGGCATCGAGGTCAGCGAAGCGTTGTTCGGGCTCAACGAAGCGACGACGGCCCTGGTCAGCGCACGCACGGCCGTGCACAGCTTCTCGCTCGATTCGGTCGCCGAGCAGGTTGAGGCAGGGCTCGCCGCAACGTCGACGGCGTATGCACGTGGGGAAGAAGCGCTCGGTGAATTCCTGGTCCGGCGCCTCGGTCTGGCGGTCTCGGTAGCGATAATCCTGGCGCTGATTGCGGGGCTTTTCCTAAAGATTCGCAAGATCGAGCAGCTTACCTAGTTCGACGCGGACGGCACGATCTGATGGAGAGAGACGCGGTGAGTGAAAGGGCGGCGGGGCCGCGGCAGAGTCGGCGGGGCTTCGTCAACTGGCTCCTCGGCACCAGCGTGGGCGGTCTCCTGCTCGCGGTGCTCTACCCTGTGACGCGGTACCTCATCCCGCCCGAAACGGCTGAGTCGACGGCTGCGACGGTCACTCTGTCGATAAGGCCCGAGGACGTCGCCCCGAACTCGGCACAGATCTTCAGGTTCGGCAACCAGCCGGGGATACTGGTTCGTACGCCGGCGGGTGAGCTGCGTGCGTTCTCGGCCTCGTGTACTCACCTGTCCTGCATCGTGCAGTACCGGGATGATCTGGGGCGCTTATGGTGCGCCTGTCACAACGGCCACTTCGACCTTAACGGCCGCGTCGTCCAGGGACCGCCCCCGTCGCCTCTCGAGACCTTCGTCGTCAACGTGCGTGGCGATCAGATCGTCGTGAGCAGGGACGCGTGAGCATGGCGACTATCAAGCAGCGGTTCAGCGGAGTGTGGGCCTGGCTCGACGAGCGGTTGGACCTCGCGGTGCTCAGAGAGATTGCCGAGAAGAAAGAGGTGCCCGTCCATCGCCACACGGTATGGTACTACTTGGGTGGGATGACCCTGTTTCTCTACGTGATACAGATCGCCACGGGCATTCTGCTCCTATTCTACTACCGCCCGAGCGCTGAGGACGCGTACGAGTCGGTCCAGTTCTTAATGGCGGAGGTGCACTTCGGCTGGCTGTTCCGCTCGATTCATGCCTGGTCGGCCAACCTGATGATCTTCACGGCTTTCCTCCACCTGTTTAGCGTCTTGCTGCTCAGGGCGTACAGGAAGCCGCGGGAGATAACCTGGATCTCCGGAGTGCTACTCCTGGGGCTGGCGATGGCTTTCGGCTTCACGGGTTACCTGCTTCCCTGGAACGAGCTGGCCTATTTCGCCACCAGGGTCGGCACGCAGATTATGGAGGCCGTTCCGCTAATCGGTCCGTACATGGCAACGGTGCTCCGTGGTGGGGATGATGTCTCCGGTGCCACGCTCACCCGCTTCTACGCGATCCACGTGGCGGTGCTGCCGATGCTGACCACCTTTCTGCTCGGTCTCCACCTGTTCTTGGTCCAGAAGCTCGGGATGAGCATTCCACCCGACGTGGAGCGCGAGGGCGGTGCGAAGGGTAAGATGAACTTCTTCCCCAACTTCCTGCTGCGCGACCTGGTGGGTTGGCTGACGGCCTTGGCGATCCTCGCTGCACTGGCAGCGTATTTCCCCGCGCACCTGGGCGCAAAGGCGGACCCGTTCGCTCCTGCTCCTGCGGGCATCAGGCCGGAGTGGTACTTCATGTTCATGTTCCAGACGCTGAAGTACCTGCCCGCTCACATCCTGTGGTTCGAGGGAGAGGCGGTCGGCATCTTGGGCTTCATGCTGGCCGCCCTCATCCTGCTGATCGTGCCCTTCCTCGAGCGCCGCTCGGGGCGTGGTGAGCCGAGTCGCCTGTTCAGCTGGATAGTGATCGGGGTGATCGTCTATATCGTGGTGCTCACCTACCTGGGCTACGCCGCAGAGCCGATGGCATAGCTGCGGCGCTCGGTGGCCGCTGCAAGATCGATGGCCGCCGGGCGCTGCCGGCGGGCCGTGCGGAGCCTGCGACTGATCCACTCTTTGGCGTGTGGGTCGCTCGTCTACGGGAGTGTGGCCGACGGCAGTTCGTCGGCGCCGGCGCCCGGCTCGGGCAGCTCTGCTTCAGCTTCTGGCCAGGGCGGCAGCACTTTCACCAACACCCACAGGATGACAAATGGCAGGGCCAAGAGCGCCATGGTCATGAGCAATCCTTCGAGACCGAACAGCTCGAGCCTGTAGACCGTCAAGCCGCGCAGGCTCTTCGAGAAGAGCTGTCCCCCCATCACCACATTCCAGCGGATGCTGAAGATCCCTATCTGGACTAGGATCGCGCTCGCGAGGTAAATCAGCCGCCGCAACTCGTCGGGGACCTTGAAGATCGGCTCTTTGCTGAGGGCCGGTGAGGTTAGACCGAGGAGGGTCAACGGAATCAGCGCGCCCAGCGCCAGCTGCAAGACGACCAGACTGATGAAGAGGCGGCTCTCGATCAACTGGGTGAGGATCCCGATCGATTCCTCCGATTCGTAGAGGCGGTGAATGAAATCGAGCATCTCGAGCGAGACGTCCACCACCATCGCGTAGAAGAGAAAGGCCGCCAGCTTGTCCGCGCAGCGCATGTCCACCGGCTTCCAGCGGAGCATCGACGCGATCATGTAGATGATCAGGACTAGCGCGATTCCGGAGACGATAGCCGAGAACAGGAACACGACCGGCATTAGTACGCTGCTCCACCAGGGATTCGCCTTGACCGATCCGAAGATGAACCCCACGTACCCGTGTAGCAGGAACGCCGAAGGGATGCCGATGATCGTGATCCATCTTCCCGCTCTGTCATCGAACCTGAGCGACTTCTCCGAGAGATCTGTTGCTCCCAGTGTAAGTGCGTAGTGGACCCAGCGCCGCCAGCCTGTCTCGTTGCGGTACCAAAGGACCAGATCCTTGCGGTAGTCGAACCAAATCTCCAGCAGCAGGACGACCATCAAGTACCAGGCGTAGACGAAGCCGAACATCGCCATAGCAGACTGGCGATTCGGCGTGAGAAAGATCTCGTACGAGCGGAACGGGTGGCCAAGGTGCGCCAGCAGGGGAAGGGGAGCGACAAGAAGGAACGCCAGGGCCGTCAACAGCGCCAGGCGGTAGGTAGGTTGTACCTCCTTGACGTTGAAGACCCGCTCCAAGGAGGCGAGGATGAAGGCGCCCGCCACGAGCCCCGTTACGTAGGGGTAGACGACGATCAGGAGACCCCAGTAGAGCTCGAATTCGTTCGGGTAGATGAACCCTTGCATCGGCTACCTCACCTCGCCGTCAAGGTTAGCATAGTATACCTTCGGCTTCGTGTTCAGGTGCGGCTTCAGGACCTGGATGTCGTTGAACCGCATGAAGCGCGCGAGCGGTGTGGACCGTCGTTCTACCTCTCCAAAGACGCGTGCGCCGGTGGGACAGACCTCGACGCATGCCGGGACCAGGCCCTGCACCAGGCGGTGGTAGCAGAAAGTGCACTTGGCTGCCACATGCTTCTCCGGATGCAGCCACCGGGCACCGTAAGGGCACGCTTGGATGCAGTAGCGGCAGCCGATGCAATACTCGTCGTCGACCAGGATGGCACCGTCGTCGG
This sequence comes from Gemmatimonadota bacterium, assembly GCA_020344215.1. Classification (GTDB taxonomy): domain Bacteria; phylum Gemmatimonadota; class Gemmatimonadetes; order Palauibacterales; family KS3-K002. Next base: position 4,481,477 of record CP070815.1, on the reverse strand, counting down.
TCGTGAACGTCGCCCCGACCGGGCAGACCTGAACGCAGGGCGCACTAGCACAATGGTTGCAAAGCTTGGGTACGAAGAAGGCTCTGCGGATGCCCCCCTCGGTCGCCACCGGCGGGAAACCGTCCATTCCGCCGTTGGGGCTGTCCACGTCGACGACGTGGTTATCCCCGATCACGTAGCGCTCGACCCAGGTGTTGAAATGGCGAGAGTCGAGCGGGACGTCGTTCTCCGACTTGCACGCTGCCACGCACTGGCCGCAGCCGATGCACTTCGAGACGTCGATCCCCATACCGTAAAGGTGCTCGGCCGGGTCGTACCCTCCGCTTTCCGATTCCTGAGCCTCCAGTAGCGGTACCCGAATCACGCCGAGCAAGACCGGCGCAGCCAGCTGACACGCTTTCAGGCACTCGCTCAAGAACTCACGCCGGTTCACGGCCTCATTCTCGGCGACCGCCGGCGATTCGTCCGCAAGATCGTGGTCCCTTGGTGTCATGACGTCTCCGGGTAATGAGGGTAGTGGCATTGCCAGCATACGTAGCGTGGGTTGTGCGTGCGGAGATTGATCCGCGGTATCTGCTGTGGGCTCGACGCGTCGGCGCTGTGGCACGATCCGCAGAAGTTCCTATCGGACGGTTTTCCGGGACGCACAGTGCGTGGACTCGTCTTGTGTCCGTCCGGCGCACGATGACATGTCGTGCACAACAGTGTGGCGTGGTGCGAGACCGCCTTCTGAGAGACGATCTGGCGGTGGCAGGCGCTGCACGATTCCGGTGTTACCGGAGGCTCCGGTTGATGCGGGTCGTGACACGATACGCACGGCGCCAGTGGATTGTGGGCCACTGGGTCGATCTGCGGGAAGCCGGTCGGACGGGCCGGGTTGTAGGCGTGACAGCGCGGGCAGAACTCGCGCTCCCGTGGCACCGACGGCTTGGCTTCCACGGGATTCGCCGCGTGCGCCGCCGCCGGACCGTGGCAGGACTCACACGCCACCCCCTGGTGATTCCCCGCCAACCGGGCATCCATGATAGCGCTGTGGCAGAGGGCGCATTCCTGCTGGCCTGCGTACTGCTTCTCGCGAGCGACGATCGTGTCCAGCGCCGCCGCGCGATAGTGCCCTTTTTCGCCGAAGCTTGCAGGGACCAGGAAGTAGCGCGCCGCAATCAACGCGATGGCCGCCAGCGCGAACACCGCCACGAGTCGGGGAACCTGTTGGGGGACCTTCGGGCCCCGAAGTGATGGTAATCTGGCCATGGGCATGCTCGGTTGGACGGTAGCGTAGTGGCTCTGAGAGGCTCGAAAGGGCAAGAACGATGCCGGACTCCAAGTCGCACGATAGTCCCGCAGATGACCTCCAGCTCCCACTCGGTCCGTCGGGCGGCCGGAGTGTATCGTTCTCGCCTCGCGAGACACCCAGCAAGGCATTATGCCACAATCTGAGATGAATTGCCAGAAATGTTGTAGGAATCGTTATCGCCTCGCATCCCAACGGTCGGCACACCCGCTGGCCACTTCGGGTCGACAGTGGCCGGTCTAACCTTCGCCCAGCTCGGGCATGGTGTGGCAGAGGTGGCAATCTGCCGGTGCGTTGTGCTCCACCTTGTCGGCGTGGCATACGGTGCAGACCTGGCGGGTCCATTCGTTGATGCCCTCGGCCTTCTCTCCGTGACAGATGGTGCACCCGTTGTGGGCGAGGACGGGATGTGTCTGCAATACCCCACCCTTGTGGCAGTCGAGGCAGGTGGTCTTCGGTTGGTGGTGGAAGGAGTGGCAGTTGTCGCAGTCCAGCCCCTCGATGCTCATGCTCGGAGCGGTGTGGCAGATGGAGCATGTCAGTCCGCGGCCGCGATGAACGGCGTGTGAGAAGTCGCCGATGGCAGTTGAGATGGTCGCCGCCGGCGCGCCACCGGGCCCCCGATGACAGTTGGCACAGTAGATCGGATCGACGACCCGGTGATGGCAGCCGTCGCAGCTAGATCGATCGCTAAGCGTAATTCCGCCGTGCTCCTCCAGTGCGGTGTGGCATTCCGTGCAGGCCAGGTCGGCACTTTGCACGTGCGGTCGATGGTCGAACCGTCGGCCGGCGAAGCGACCCGCCTGCTCGCTGACATCCAGGTGGCACTGGAGGCAGATGTTCGCGCCCAGCTCCGCTCCTAGCTCGACCTCTGGGATCGCAAAGGGAAGCGGGCCCGCCTCGACCGCTCGCTGCACGAGTTGCAGCGACGCGCGTAGCAGCTGGTCGGCGTAAGCGATGTTGTGTGCGCCTTTCCCACGCTCGACGAAGCTGATGTTCTCCTCGGCGAGCCTCAGGAGGCTGTCGGCGGCAGCGCGGGTACGGACGGGGGCTGCGCGCAGCGTGCTCCGCGCCGCGGCCACTACCGAGGCGACCTCGCTCTGCCGCCGCTCCATCTCGCGCTGCCAGGACGGGAGGATGTTGGCGTAGCGGATGCCGTGGCAGGACATGCAGGTCGCTTCGCCGGCGCGCTTCACTTCGGCGTGGCCAGCAATCTCGGCCGGCAAGCCGTGGCAGCTCTGGCAGGACACGCGGGCGAGGAACATGGTGCTGGGCGCGTTCTCGGTGCCGTGGCCGCCCATTCCTGTATACATGAGTCTCTGTGCGTCGTGTGCGCCTTGGTGACAGGAGTTGCAGTCGAGCTCGAACGCCTGGGCGAGTGCCACCACGCGATGGAGTATCGGCGTGTGACACTGCGTGCACTCCACGTTGTGGGTGGCGATATGGACGCTGTGCACGAGGGACGTGTTCTCGAACTGTTCGATCCGCTCGGGCTCGTTGTGGCAGTTGAAGCAGCGGCGTTGCCCGGCTTCGCCCGTACCGCTCGTGACCGTCTCATGGCAACCTACGCACGAGATCATGTTCTCCACGTATGCCGGGTGATCTACGACGAAGCCGGCTGCCGAGCGGAAGCGCTGTGGTGATTCGTGGCAGCCCGTGCAGCCGGCGACGGGGTCGCCGACCGGCCGATCCTTGAAGTGGCATAGGTAGCAGGTGACTGCCGTAACCCTGAGGTGCGCGGCGCCGATCTCGTACCCTTCAACGGTCAGCGGGCTGCCCTGCACGATCTGGGAGTGGCAGCTCGTACAACGGAGCCGCTTTCCGCGTCGCTGCTCTCCGAGGTGGTGTGTGTGGTCGAAGCGCACACCCTCGTAGTCCACCGCACCTTCCAGCTCGCGCTCCGTGTGACAGCCGGAGCGGAGGCATGCCGCATCTTCGATTTCCGCCCATGGCTTCATACCGTAGGCGCCGGTGATGTACTTGACCACCTGGTTGGCGGCCTGGACTTTGCCCATCGCTTCGGCTTTGATGCCCGGCGCGTAGTGGCACTGGATGCACTTGACGGTGTTGTGGGACGAGGTGGCCCAGGAGTCGTAATAGGGGCGCATGACGTGGCAGTTCACGCAGAAGCTCGGCTGCCCGCTGTACTCGATGAAGCCGACCGTGCCGAGCGCCAGCAGGATCACCGCCAGGATCCCGACCTGGATGGCGATCTTGAGGGGTCGCGAGAGGCGATCGAAAAAATCTGTCAGGCGTCGCACACCGCTAACGCCTTTCCCTTCGCAGCGCCCGTAACTTGAACCAGGCGAGCACGGTGGCGGAAAGCGCCAGGAACCAAATCGGAATCAGGGCGAGGCCGTGCTCCCATCTGTGCTCCGCGGCCACCTCCTCCGCGGCGCGAACATCCCGTGAGATAGAGCTGACCTGCCGGCTAAGATCTTCGAGAACCTCGAGGTCGAGGCTGTGTTGCGCCTGGGATATCTGGTTGTACGCGGTCACAGCCGTCTGGTAGCGCAACTTCACATCTGCCACTGTCCGTCCGGCGCGGGCGAGCGCCTGAATCGCCTCCTCGGCGGCGTGCAGCTCGACCGTCGTGCGAGTCGCATCCTCTTGGATCTCGAGTCCGGCGAGCGCTGCAGGACTGTCCGCTTCGTGACACTCCGTGCACGTAGCGGCTATCCTGTTGGGTTGAATCCGCTCAGTTCCGTGGTTCGAGTGGCAGGCCGTGCAGCCCGGAAGGTCTCTGGACTGCGCTGCCCTGCCGTGAGGGCCCGCATAGAAAGCTCGGCGCACCAGCACATGGCAGTGTCCGCAGACGTCGGCGATCTGGGTCACTGCCGGCGGCAGCGCCGCGTGGGATCCGTGGCAACTCACGCAGGTGGGCGCGGCGAAGTCTTGCCTCTGGTAAAGCGCAACGCCATGGGCGCTTGCCCGGTGGGTCTCGATCTGGTCCGTGCCCAGGCCGTATTCGCCCATCATGGCCGCATCTTCGTGGCAGCGCGCGCAGGTGTGGGCGATGTTCGTGGGGTAGACGTTGCTGCGAGCGTCGTTGGGCGGCAGGATCGTATGCGCGTCGTGGCAGTCCGTGCACGTAGGAGCGTTGTAGTCTCGCTGCTCGAGCAGGAGCTGGCCGTGCCGACTGGTGCGGTACTCGGCGAGCTCTCCGACCGGCAACCCGTACTGGCGCATTTGATCCGGGTCGGAATGGCAGGAGGAACAGAGTTGCACGGTAGCCATTTTGTCGAGCGGCCCGACGTACTCGGGACCGGTGTGGGCCGTTGCCTGCTCGAATGCCCGGGGGTCGCCGCCGTGGCAGTCGTGACAGCGGATGCCTCGTTCCGAGTGTGTGCCGAGCAGGAAGGCCCTGCGCTTCTCCGTATGGCAGGTGACGCAGCTGTAGTCGGGATCGATGGTGAAGTCTCTCTGCTGAGCCGCCACCGGCGATTGTAACAACGCCACGGCCTGAAGCGGTAGCGCGGCAGGTGCTAGGAAGATACCGCAGATCACAAACCGCGCGGCGGCTATCACGGCTGGTCCTCCTCTTCGCCGGTATCCTCAGCAGACGATCCGCCTTCCGGCGTCTGCGGCTCGAGCTCTTGGGGGACGAAGCGTTCCGCCGCCTCGCCCGACCGCAGTTCGGTGTCGAGCGGCATCGACTCGAGCTGGCGTCCGGCCAACCAGGCGACCAGGTAGCCGGCGAAGAATAGCAAGCCGAGGGCCAACACTACCGGCCGCCGCCGCAGCCGCCGCTCCGGATTGCGGTCGAATAGCGGCAGCACCGCCATGGTGATCCCCAGCAAGGTGAACAGCGAGAACCCCCACACCCCCAGGTAGCGGATCAAAGCGAGCGATACGTCCACCACGATCCACGAGGAGACCAGCTCGGTCGGCAGCTCGAACGGGTTCGCGGGATCACCTACGGGCCGTGGGTAAAGAGCGGCAAGGCTGAAGGTCACGGCCAGCACCAGGACACCGACGACGAACGATCGCAGTAGGTGGTTCGGGAAAAACGGGACGCCCTCGCTGCGGTCTTCCAGCCTGCCGGGCGGCGGGGCGATCCCCTGCTTTCGCACAAGCGTGAAGTGGATGAGCAAGAGGGCGAAGGCTGCCCAGGGAAGCAGGATCACGTGGACGGCAAAGAACCGGCTCAGCGTCGCGCCGGATACCACGACATCACCCTGTAGCACGGACGCGATGATGCCCAGCAACGGAGCGCGGGAAACCGTGTCCAACACTTCGGTCGTGGTCCAGTAGGCCCACTGATCCCAGGGGAGCAGATAGCCGGTGCCGCCGAAGGCGAGGACGACCAGCAGGAGCAACAAACCGACCACCCAGTTCGTTTCGCGAGGTGGCTTGTAGGTCCCGCTGAAGAAGACCCTTGCCATGTGCGCCATGATCGCGACCACGATGAGGTTGGCCGACCAGACGTGGAGATCGCGGACCAGCCAACCGAGGGGTACTTCGGAGACGATGTACTGGATGCTCGGGTAGGCTTCCTGCACAGAGGGCCGGTAGTAGAACGACAAGAGGACCCCGGTGACGACGAGAACCATGAAGAGCAGATAGGTTATGCCGCCGAGCGCGTGACGCCAGCCCGCGTGAGAGGGCAGACGGCGGCCGAGGGCCTTGCGAGCCGCCTGATCGATCGGCAGCGTTCGGTCGATTGGCCCGTACACCAATCCCAGGAAGCGGGCTACGGCGAGCAACGCGGGATCGGTACTTGCCTTCAGATCGGCCCAGATCTGGGCCAGCCATCTCAGTCTCGGCTTATCCTTTGTTTCGCTCACCTTACGCCTTCCGACACGTAGATGACACCTTCCCTCACAGAGACCGCATAGCGCCTGAGCGCCTGCGTGGACAGGCCGGCCACTACATCTCCCCGCAGATCGTAGACCATGTATCTACAGGGCGAGTAGACTCGCGACGATTCCTGGTCCCAGCGCAGGATACAGCCGTCGGCGGGAGACACCGCCTGGACCGCGAAGTATTGGGCGGAGTCGGGGCGGACTATCAGGATGATCTCCTCGCCCCAGTTGCGGACCCGGCTCGAGCCGATAGGGAAGTCGGCCTCCCGCGCCACGCGAATCGCCGGTTGAAGCTCCGGGACTTCCAAGTGCTCCGCAGGTGTGACGTAGAACGCCACCGCGATCACGCATAGCGTGATCATCAGGAGGATGACGCCGCCCAGCAGAAGCTCGGTGAAGCCGAGTCCCAGAATCTTTCGCTCTATCTCCATAGCGGTGACGTGCTGTGTGTTGACGCCATGCTCGGGCCCGCGTAGCAATAAGGGCGGGCCCATCACGCTCACCTGGAAGGCCTGGAGAAACTACCACTCGGCTCGGGATCGGCGCCAGCCGGCGCAGGCTCCGTCGCTCAAGGGCCCAGCGGCCGTGGCCTCAGAGCTGCTGGGTACCGCGCCCCCTGTTCTGCGGCGTCAGTCTAGGTATCTTGGTGAATGATGACAACTCGATGGCTGCCGCTGGTTTGTCTCAGTCTGCTGGCGCTCACGGCCTGCGAGGACGAGGAAGCATCGGGCGAGCTCGTCGGCCCGCTCGCCGGACCGCATGTTGCCGAGTCGGTGCTGGCCTTGGGCGTCTTCGAGGGCGTGCCGGACGGGATCACCGATATGTTCGTCCAGGACGAAACCGTCCATCTCTGGGTGCGCTGGAATAGACTCGTGCCGCCGCATACGGCGGAAGCGATCTGGTACGATCCCAGCGGTGACGACGTGGATGTTTCCCTAGTCGAGATACTCGACGGACCGGCGGAACAGATCACCGTCTTCAGCCTGGATCTCACTCCTTCTTCGATGACCGGCTTCTGGGAAGTCGATCTGTGGCTGGACGCTGAGTTTCATCGCAGCCATCTCTTTGAGGTGGTTCCCGAGATTGTGCCCGGCTCTTAGGCTCAGAGTCCCAGCGCTTCTTTCATCCGCTCCACCAACCACTCTGCTTCCCGCTTGTCCCTGATCGAGCGTCCCGCGTAGAGCTTCTTGCCGTCGCTCCGCACGATCTGGATGTCGTAGTAGGGGCGGTTGCCTGCCTGCATGCCGATCTTCAGCGTCACGTCATCGATGTCATCGGCAGAGATGGTGCGCGTGCGAGCAAGCGGGCTGTGGCTAATCCGCGCCGCGCCGTGGGTCAGGACGACCCTGGTGCTACCGAGCCAGAGCTGGAAGACGGCGATGAACAGCAGGACGTCGAATAGGCCGAAGACGATGGGGAAGATGATCGGGGCGCCGAGTCGCGGCAGCGCTACCGTGATGGCGGTCCAGATTAGGAAGAAGATTGTGACGCCGGTGGCAGCGCCGGGATTGCGGGCCGGCGCGAAATAGATCTCGGTGCGTCGGACGTGTTGCGTGACGACGATGCGAGAGTCGGGCGGCTGCCGGTACTCTCGGACGAGAGAATCGAGCGCCTCCTCTTCTTCTGACGGTAACGGGATGTCGCTCTCCGGCGTGCGATAGACCGGCACGTCGAATCTCGCGTCGTAATCGACACCCGGCACCGTCGCGCGCGCCTCGAGCCGCCAGACGACCTCGTTGTTAGGGTCGGCGTTGTCGGTTTGCCTGGCGTCGGGCGGCAGGCGGAACAGGACCGGGATGGCGGTGGCCCTACCGCCGACGTGACCCACGTGTCGGAGCGTGCGCTCATCCTGCCAGAGGGTCATCTCCTTCGTCGATCTGCTCTTGCCGGACCCGGTCGTGATGCGGTTGACGCAGGTGAGTGTGATGTGAAACCCGTCGTCCGGGCGGACCTGGGTGTTCGTCAGGACGACGCCCTCCAGCTTCCGGCCAATGACGCCTGGGACGCCAGCCATCCGGAACACCGAGATGCCGAACTTGCGGTAGCGGACCGTGGCCCGGATGGCCCAGATCAGCAGCCCGGCCCCCGCCAGCGGGAAGGCCAGGGCGAGCAACGCCGCCCTCTGCCCCTCCTCGAAGTATCCCTGGAGGATGGCGGCGATCGAGGCCGGATAGGCTATCAGGTTCCAAAACCCGGCGAACGCCCAGGCGGCGAACATCGTACGCCGCGACGACTCTTCGATGCGGCCGGCGGCCCAGTCGGACCGCCAGAGCCAGGGCTCCGAAGGATGCTCTTCCTGCCGTCGGTCCAGCTCCCGCTGCTTCTTGCGACCGTGGATCAGGGCCGCCAGCAAGGCGAACCCGACGCCTCCGAAGGCTAGAGCGAAGATCAGGAACAGGCCGGCATCGCCCCACTCGGCGGCGAACGCAGCCTGTAACGCCTTGAAGGCCGCGAAGATACCGACCGCGCAGAACGGTGTCAGGAACACGACGAAACAGCCGTAGCCGACGGCGTTGCTCACTCTCATGGGCTACCTGACGAGGTGCGCGCAGCGATTGACAACGACGGCGAGCGGGCGAATTAATAAGTACAGGCGTCTCGGCGCGCCGTCTCCCACATATCTTGTGCAGCAGGAATATGACGGTCTACTACTGGCTCGGCGCCATCCTGTCCTTGGCAGCGATCGCTCTTCTGATCCTCGGAGGGTATCTGGCGATCGTGCGCCGGCGCCGCCTGAGAATCCCTCCCCGGGAGGGCTGGCTCAGCGATGACATGATCGACCAGATCATCGAGCGGGGGATGCTGAGCGAGCAGAGCGTCCCGGAGCGTGCCCTCGATCTGGAGCAGATCGCTAAGGAGGAGGAGCGGTTCTGGACGGAGACGTGGGACGATCCGGAGCGCTACTGGGACTAGCCCGCTCGGTGACCGCCTTGGCGCTCATCCGTCCAAAAGCTCGAAGACCTCCTCGGTTTCGGGAAACCGTCCGACGCCGAGCTTGGAGAAGATGACCTCCCCGTCGCGGCGCAGCTCGAAAGCGCCGCCGCTCCCTTCGATCAGCTCGATCTCGATATCGGTGTAGCGTTTACGGAGCTCGTCCGCCAAACTGGCGGCCCGTGGCCCGTAGTTTCAAACGACGCAGTATTCGATGCTGACGTGCATTGACTCTCCCGACGGTTTGAGGTGACGGCCCGCGCCTGTACCCTCGCCTCTAGTTGACCCCCTGCGCAGGCCGGTCTAATTTGAGCCGCGGTCTCCCGCCGTCGCAAGCGATCTACGACCCGGTCGTAGCGGTCGGGTAAGGGGAGTATTGCCCGTAACGGCTCGCATATGCCTTTGATGCTCGGATTCCTAAAACGACTGTTCGGCGGCTCAGAGCGGGGCCAGAATCGGGGTTCCACGGCCGCGGTCATGGCGAGTGACGATCTGGACCGGATCGAGCAGGAGCTCAAGAAGATCGGTCACGGTTACGAGGCCGCCCGACTGCTCAACCGTGCCGGCGATCTCTATCTGGTGAAGGGTGACCGGCAGGGCGCGCTGCGGCGGTACGGCGAAGCCATCGACGCCTACCTGCAGTCCGGGGAGTATGACAACGCGATGGCGGTGTGCCGGAAGATCATCCGCGTGGTTCCCGAGGTGATTCGCACGCGCCGCACATTGGCCTGGCTGTGCCTGGGGAAGGGCTTCTTGGAGATCGCGCGCGAGCACATCGAGGCGTACACCACGGCGTCGATCGAGGCCGATCTCAAGCCGCTGGCCGTTCAGCACCTCCTGCTCATGGCCCAGTACGTGGACCGGCCCGAGTTCCGATCGTTCCTGGCCGAGAAGTTGATCGCGCTGGAAGACGAGGAGGCCGCCGAGCGGGTGCGTGAGGGGAAGGCCAGCGAAGGGGTCCGTGCGGCCGGCTGGACCCCGGTCGTCTTCGCGGCAATGCTCACCCCAGAAGAGCTGCGAAGGGCGGCGCAAACGGGCTTCGAGATTAAGGCCCCGACGGGAGAGATGGGTGCCGACGAGTTCGAGAGCCTCCTCTTCGATCCCGAGGCGGCGGCTAGGGCGCTAAGGGCGGAGGAAGTGGTGGACGAGGGCGAGGACGAAGGCGAGGAGGAGGACGAGGAGGAGGGCGAGGGCGAGGAGGAGGGCGAGGACGAGGAGGGCTCGAAGCAGGGCTAGATCCGAGCCCCGGCGCTTCCAGGCGATCGACACACCAGCCGCATCACTCCACAGCAACAAGACACCGACATATCCCAGGGCGAGGTGACGGCCGTGCTCCGCGTGACCGCCGGCGCCTCGGCACCTATCTTGGGCGGTGATGGAAGTGCGCGATGCTCTCCGTGCCGAGGTCCTGGAGCTGGTCGGGCGGGGCGCCCGGGCGCCGGCCGATGAGGAGGGCTTTGAGCGGCTGGCGCTCGAGGTCTTTCGGTATCAGTTCGCGGAGGCCGAGCCGTATCGCCGGTTTTGCGAGCGGCGGGGGCGGACCCCCGACAGCGTGGCTCGCTGGACCGAGATCCCGGCGGTCCCCACCGCAGCCTTCAAGGCGGCGCCGCTGGTCTGCGGCGATCCGGGTGACGTGGAGGTAGTGTTCCGGACCAGCGGTACGACCCAGGGTCCGGAGAACCGCGGCGCCCACCATGTCCGGGACCTGGCCCTCTACGAGGCCTCGGCGCTCGTCAACTTTCAGGGGCACGTGCTTCCTGATGGCGCTCGGCTGCCGATGCTCGTCCTCGGCCCCACCCTTGATAGCGCGCCTGACTCGTCGCTCACCTGGATGCTGGAGAGAGTGCGGCGCGAGTTCGGGGCGAACGGTAGCGCTCACTTCGCCGATGCGGACGGCCTTCGCCTCGTCGAGCTGCAAGCGGCGCTTGCCGAGAGCGAGGCGGGCGCGAGGCCTGTGGCGCTCCTGGGGACGGCCGCCGCGTTCGCTCACCTGTTGGAGGCTATGGACGAGCGTGGCCGGCGCTTCCGTCTGCCGCCCGGCTCCCGCATCATGGAGACGGGCGGTTTCAAGCGGCGGGGCCGTGAGATTCCGAGGGAGGAATTCTACAAGATGCTGGTGGACGGCCTCGGGCTCTCGGCGTTCTACTGCGTTGCCGAGTACGGCATGACCGAGATGTGCTCGCAGTTCTACGACAACGTGCTGCGAGAGCGTGCTCGCGGGCGGTCACCCGCGCTGCGCTACAAGGTCGTACCGCCCTGGGTCCGCACTCAGGTCGTCGACCCGGAAACGCTGGAGCCGTGTGCGGAAGGCCGGGTCGGCTTGCTCAGACACCTCGATTTGGCCAATCTCGATTCGGTGGCGGCGATACAGACCGACGACCTCGGGGTCGCCGGCGTAGGGGGGTTCGAGCTATTGGGACGGGCGGCGGGCGCCGAGCTCCGCGGTTGTTCCATCGCCATGGACCAATGGCTGAACGCGCAGCGCTAGACGCCTTCTGGATGCCCGAGCAGCCGCGCCAGGCGGCTGGCCCCTTCGGTGATAGCGGGCTCGAGGTCCGTGAACGCGCATTCGGGCCGGGGCATATCCCGATGCGCATTCCCACCTTCACGCCACATACGCTGCGAGAGCTGCTCGCCGGGCTGCGCCAGAAGCGCGCTGACCTGCTCGCCGAGCGGCCGGTGATCGACATCATCGAGACGATCGGCAGAGCGGCGCGCCGCCTCACTACGCCGGGCGAGCAGTATTACGACGAGCTGGCCGGCATTCTCCCGGAACTCACAGGCTACTCGCGCCCGATGATCGAAATCGGGCTTGAGCGAATGGGCGCCGGGTGGAAGGCTGACGGGCTGCGCGCCGCGCTCGAGGACGAGTTTGGGGTCCTCGAGGTGCTCGACGACTTTCAGCCGCGGCCGACGGGCGGAATGCAGCGCGCATTCGGTCCGCCGCTCACCGTGCACGTCTTCAGCGGTAACATCCCCGGGGTTTCGGTGAGCAGCCTGATCCGGGCGCTGTGTGTGAAGTCGGCGAGTTTCGGTAAGACGGCGGCGGGCGAGCCGTACTTCGCGGTCTGCTTCGCCAGGGCGCTGGCCGAGGAGGATGCGGAGCTCGCGAGCTGCCTGGCGGTGGGCTACTGGCCGGGCGGCTCGGAAGACCTGGAGGCGGTGGCGTTCTCTGAGGCCGGCGCCGTCATCGCCTACGGTAGCGACGAGGCGGTCGGCGATATCGCGTGTCGGGTACCGCCGCGAGTCCGCTTCCTCGGCTACCCGAACCGGGTGGGCGCGGCGCTGGTGTCGCGTAACGCTCTGAGCCGAAAAGCTGCCCGGCAGCTGGCGGAGAACGCGGCGCGGGACGTCGTGACGTTCGACCAGCAGGGGTGCGTCTCGCCACACACGATCTACATCGAGGCGGGTGGGGCCGTCAGCCCGCTCGAGTATGCCGAGTATCTCGCCGAGGCGCTGGATGGGCTGTCGCGGGAGATCCCACGTGGCGCGATGACGCCCGGCGAATCGGCGCTCATCCATCAACTACGGGCGCATGCGGAGATCCGCGGCGCCACGGTCCTCGCCAGCGAACAGGGCACCGAGTGGACGGTGATCGTTGAGGAGCGTGCGCAGTTCGAGCCGTCGCCGCTCAACCGGGTGATCCAGGTTCGTTCCGTCGATGATCTGGGTGAAGCGGTGTCGGCGCTCGATAAGGTGGGTGCTCACCTGCAGACCGTGGCCATCGCCGGGAAGGGGGACCAAGTGAAAGCGCTCGCGGGGCAGCTCGGCGCCGTCGGCGCTACCCGCGTGGTCCCGATAGGAGAAGCGGCATGGCCGACGCCTCACTGGCACCACGACGGTCGCTTCCAGTTCATGGACCTGGTTCGGTTCGTCGATCTCGAGACCGGCCCGTGAGGGTGAGGGGGTGCTAAGGAGTCATCTCGCTCAATGTCGCGCGACGCCCGACAGCTGAACGACCAAGGCCCTCGGAGCTCAGTATTCGTAATTCTACATTTGGTATTCGAAGCGAGCGTCCTCCCGGCCGTTCCCGATCCGGAGTTGGCCTCTTCACTCAGCCGGGGTAACCTCCGACCGCTCGATCCTGCCCAGGCGGACCAGGATCGTACCGCCGACGATCGCGCCCGCGCCCAGCATCTGTAACCAGGTGGGCGTCTCGCCCAACGTCAACCAGGCGATGACCAGCGCGACCACTGGAATGAAGTTCGAGTAGACCGCGGTTCGCGTATTACCGATTTGGCGAATGCTGTAGTACCAGATGAAGTAGGCCAGCGCGATGGCGAAGGCGCCGCTGTAGAAGAGCGCCAGCCAGGAGACGGGCCGCACAGCCGACCAGTCCTGAGCGAGGAAAGACGGCACCGACACGACGAGCAGTCCGAGACCCCCGATCCACATGGTGACGGCCGTCACGGACAGCGCGCCGTAGCGTCGCACGAGCGGGCTCGAGCCGACCGTGTAGGCGGACCAGGCTGCCGCGGCGGCCAGCACGGTCAGGTCGCCGCGCACCGTGGTCGCGCTGAAACTCACCGCCTGTGTGCCGCCCCAGACGACGAGCCCGATACCGACGACCGAGATGACCACACCCGTCCACGCCATCGAGGCGACTCGCTCCTGTCTGAAGGCGATCGAGAGCAGCGTAGTGAAGATGGGCGTGGCCGCGAGCATGAGGCTCGCGTTCCCGGCCAGCGTCCAGTCGATGCCGTAGATGAAGAGGATCTGGTAGATCGTGTTGCCGAGGAAGCCGAGCCCGATCAGTGCCGGCCAGTAGCGTCGGTCGATCGCGGTCGTGCGGCCCCCAACCTTCACGGTCACCCAGAGGAGGATCGAGGCGAGCGTGAAGCGCACGCCGTTGAAGGCCAGCGGCGACATCTCGCGCAAGGCGAACTTGAGCACTGAGAAGTTGGAGGCCCAGATGAAGATGAGAATCGCCAGGGCCACGTAGGTCGCCCCCTGCGAGGAACTTGACTGGTCAGGCTGTCCTTGTCTCAATGATGGTCTGATATTGGCTGTCGCTTCTGACCTGGATCGGCGGCTCGGAACATACCTCGTCGCGGCCTGAAGACAAGCGGTGCACGAAGGGGAGGCCAGGTCGTCGAGCCTGGCTTACGAAGGTGGCCGGCCTGTACGGTCGGGAGGCACCGGGGGCCCTACGAGCGTAGCTTGTGAGCGGATGTGGCCCGGCCGAGATGGTGGCCCGTGCAAGAGCGAACGCGGAGCGAGAGGATCCCCGACGCCGACCCCAGGAGCTAGAGAATGACCGAGACACTTCACGCGCTGGTACGGGCGGCACTCGTCCCGGTGAGGTCAGAGCCGAACGTACGGGCCGAGCAGGCATCGCAGGAGACGCTTGGGGCGAGCCTCCGAGTGCTGGGGCGCAGCGACGACTGGGCGTGGGTCAGCGGCGAGGACCGTTATGAGGGCTGGGTGCAGGAGGGTGGGCTCATCTACTGCGACCGGGAGCGGGCCGAGGCCTGGTGGGATGACCCCGGCGGACGCCCGGCCGTGTCACTCGATGCGACGTTGGCCGATGAGGCGGGCCGTGTTCTCACGCGGCTGCCCTGGGGCGCCCGGGTCGCCGTGATCGGCGACTCGGCGCGCCTGCCGGATGGGCGCGAGGGGCGCTTGGTTGAAGGGCGGTGGGTCGAGTGGGACGAGCGGGCAAGCCGATTCCCGGCTGAGGCGGAAGCGCTGGCGGCGACTGCCTGGCAGTGGCTTGGAGTGCCATACATCTGGGGCGGCCGCACACGCTGGGGCGCCGACTGCTCGGGCTTCGTCCAGTCGGTCTATCGACTGCACGGTTTCCTGCTTCCTCGCGACAGCTGCCAGCAGGCGGAGGTCGGTGAACCGATCGACCACGGTTCCCGGTTCAGGGCGCTGCGAGCCGGCGACCTGCTCTTCTTCCGGGGCAAGCAGTCAGAGCGGATCGTTCACGTCGCTCTGTCTCTGGGTGGTTCCGAGATCCTCCACGCCGCTGAAGCCAACGGTGAAGTCATGGCCGACGACCTCGCTGGTGACTCGGAACTGCAGCGATCGCTAGCCGATCGTCTGGGTTCGGTGCGGCGCCTGTTCCCGTGAACTGTGGGGGTCTGGGGTCAGCGTGGGCCTCCAAGTAGAACTTAACGGGTTGGCCGGCGCGGAGTGTCGGGAGGCTTTGGCGGTGCTGCGAGCGTAGCTTGTGAGCGGATGCGGCCTGGCCCGGAAAGGCAGCCTGTGCGAGAGCGAACGCGGAGCGAGAGCGCCCCCAAAGCCGACCCACCCCAACGCCGGCTAATGCTCGAGCCCGACGACGCCGTAGCCGTGCGTGGGTCCCTCCCGGCGCAAGTACACCCTTGCCTCGCGCTTCGCCACACCCGGTCGGTTTGCCACGATAAAGAGAACGGCGAAGTCCTTCTCTTTGGCGGGCGGTTATCCCCGTTCTGTGCCCGCGCCGAGGAAACCGAAAAGAAAAGCCCTGAGATGAGGAACGCGACGATCGCGAGCCCTCCGCCGGGCGCTCGCCGCGCGCTCAGTCTTCCTGCTCCTCCAGCATGCGCTTGAGCGCCGCCCGGTCCTGCTCGTCACCGAACAGGGTCGCTCCCGTCTTCACGAGGTCGGACACCACGTCATCCAGTGGTCTGATGAGCTTCTCTCGCCTGTACTCGCTTACATCACCGATGAATGGCCACAGCCGCTTGCGTACGTCGGCCGGCAGCACCTGCTCCAGGTACTCCAGCGAGAAGCTCTTCAGCCTCTCGTCCTGCAGCACGACACCTTGAAACGCAGCGCGCACCACTTCGGGTTCCAGAACCAGGCTGAGGAGTCGGAAGGTGTGCTCGAGGCTCAGCTCACCGCGCGCCCCGACACGCTTGACCACGAGCTCGTCCTCGTCCGGCTCCTCGTCCAGCAGCCGCTGCATCTCCCAGACGGGGCGGCTACGGCCGATCTCGGCGCGGATCGCATCCCAGACGACCGGCTCCGCGTCTCGCTGCGATTGCGGGGCCCCTTTCCGACGGCGGCGGAGCAGCGCGATCGCAGCCCGGTAGCGGACCTCGAAGCGGTTAGCGGCGAGTGCATCGAGGAGCGCATCGTCCGCTTGGGGTCCGCCAATCCGGGCGAGCACACGCGGTATCCTGCGCCGGATGACAAAGTCGGTGCCTTCGTCGGCGAGCAGCTTGGCGAGGTAGGGTATTGCAGCCGCGCCGAGGGTCGTCAGGGCCACGAGGGCCCGGTCGAACAGCGGGTCGCGGGCTATCAACCGGGCGAGTGCCGGTATGTGGCTATCGTCCCACTCCGTCGTCTGTTCGAGCGTTCGCGCCACTACCGCCATCTCCGGCGAGCTGAGGCGCTCGAGCGTGATGTCGGCGGCGGCCGCCTCCTCCTCGACCTCCTGCTCGGCAGGTCGCTCGTCATGCACCTCCGGTGTGGCGAGGCTCGGACCGGTGTCGTCGATCAGCGCTCTTACGTCGAGCCGTGTGAACGTGCCGCTCAGCATGTCGCGGCCTTCAAGTCGAGCGCTGATCGCGCCCACCGCAGCTCTCTGCCCGCTGGCCTGCAGCTGCTCTGTGACGGTGCTGAAGTACTGGCGCCCCATCCGCCGGCTGAGGACGAGCAGCCCGAACGACGCGGCGATGATGACCAGGGAGAGGTAGCGGGACGGCAGTGCGTACAGGGTGACCCAGAGGAATACGATCCCGGCCCCGAGTCCTTCGGCGGTGGCATCGACCACCGAATCGATGAAGGTCTTGGTCTTGCGCCGAAGCAGCGACGGCACAGGTACGTAAAGCAGCTCGAGCGCAGAGCGGTAGAGCGACTTGCGGATCGAGGCATCGGCGCCCTTCACCGCCGTCACGAGGATGAAGCCGGGTGCGATGAGCATGCCCAGCGAACCGAACGCAAGGAGCAGTGGCAGCAGGGCGAGCGCCCACGCCACTCCGGCGGCTGTGAGTAGGCGGGCGACGAGCAGAAACTGGATGACGAGGGCCACGGCGCTTGTCCAGCCGTAGAAGGCACCGAAGAAGCTGGCCAGGTTGTCCTCTGAGCGGAAGTTCGACTGCGCTAACTCCTTGAATTGAAAGTCGAGCAGCGTGGTCGCTATGGCGACCACGAAAACGATCATCGCGATCGTGCGCAGGTGCGGCGAGCGCCAGGTGGCGACGAGGCTCTCTCCCATCCTGGCTTTCGCCTGGCCACTCTCTTCTGGTATGGCCGGGACTCTCGGAAGTAGCTGCTGCGTGACGAAGAACAGGACGAGAATTCCGAGGAGCACCACGCCGAGCTGCATCGCGCCGAAGTGCTTGGTGAGCCAGAACAGCAGGGTGCCCGTCAGCATGGCGCCGGCGGTACCGCCGGCTCCGATTAGGCCGAAGAGTCGTTTGGCGCCGCGGACGGCGAAGTACTCGGAGATGACGACCCAGAAGCCCGAGGTCATGAGCAACGTGCCCATGGCCGTCCAGAGGTAGAAGAGGACGATGCCGAGCCGCCTGTAGCCTGACAGGGGCCCGCCGGCCGTGAACGGCCAGAGTACGGTCAGTCCGGCGCCGATCACCAGGAGCAGGGCGATGAGTACCCTCCTCGGCGAGTGTCGCGTTAGGAGCCGGGCGAACACGGCTACGGTCGGTATGCTGAGGACCGCGACGGCCGCGGTTATGTAGGGGAGTGTCTCGATCGGGAAAGACGCCAGGTAGAGGGCTTCACGCAGTGAGCGCGCCAGGACCAGGAAGGCCATGACGAAGAAGGCGCCCAGGAACGAGAGCGAGACATTGCGGACCTCGTTGGGGCGCACGTCCAGCCACTCGGCGATCCTTTTCATCGGCTCCGGCGCCCTGAGTCCCCGTAGGTGTGTGGCTGCACTTTATCCGGCCGATTCAGTCGCTGGGCTGGGCCCCGGCCAGCGAGGGCCTGTCCCCGGCTCCAAGCTCGCTCTCGGGAAAGAAGCACTCCCAGTCGTGAGGGTGCTGGCCGAGGATGCCGTGGAGATTCCACCAATCCTCGGCTCTGTCCCGCGACCAGGGCTCGTCGAAGTTGATGGCGCCGAGCACGTCCTCCAGCTGGCGGGCCGTCTGATAACGGTCGCCCGGCTTCTTCTCCAGCAGCTTCATCACCACGTCTTCCAGCTCGGGCGTGATCTCGAGTTCTGTGACCTCGGACGGCCGCTTGGGCGTGGTCTTCACGTGGTCGATCAGCACCTCGACGCTCGACTCGGCAGTGAAAGGCGGTTGCCCCGTAAGCATCCAGTAGGCCACACCGCCCAGGCAGTAGAGGTCGGCCCGCCCGTCGATTTCCTCGTTCCCGTACACCGTCTCGGGGGCAATGTAGCGCGGCGTCCCGAAGACCATCCCGGTCTTGCTGATCCCGCTCGCCGCGTCCTCCTTGATCTCTTTGGCGAGACCGAAGTCGAGGACCTTGACGAAATCGTAGAGGGTGCCGCGGCGCGTCAGGAAGATGTTCCCGGGCTTGATGTCGCGGTGGATGATGTTCCGGGAGTGTGCCTCCTCGAGAGAGCCGCACACCTGCTTCAGGATGTAGACGGTCCGTTCCGGGGATAGTGGGCCGTGCCGCTCGACCAGCTGCTGCAGGTCAAGGCCCTCCAGGTACTCCATCGCGTAGTACAAGCTGCGGTCGGGCGTGCGCCCCACATCGTAGATCGTGATCGTGTTGGGGTGCGTCAGCGTTGCCGAAACCTTTACCTCGCGCTCGAAGCGGGCCAGTCCGGCGCTCGCCTGGCCGTCGCCCGACTGCATGACCTTCACCGCTGTTGGCCGGCACATCAGCGTGTGCTGGGCGAAGAATACCTGGCCCATCCCGCCCTTGCCGATCTCCTCGTGGATCAGGTACTTGCCCAGCCGCTTCGCTCGGTGGGCGGTCTTCGTCAGGTTGTAGAGCGTCTTGCTGATGAACGCCGACGCACCGCCCAGGACGGCGATCCCCGTCACACCCCAGACCATGTGGTTGCGGGCCGCCTCAGCACCGCCGCGCTCGACCCAGAACGCCTGGAACTCCGGTAGCGTCGCGTAGAGGATCCCCTGAAGCAACAAGAACCAGACCGCCGCAGTCGCGGCCAGCGCCCACTGGTAGCCGGGGCGCCAGGGTATGAAAGCGGCCGAGAGGAACAGCAGCAGCGATACCCCGAAATAGGGATCGCTGGCCGGGCGGAAAGCGACCTGGGCGAAGATCAGTAGTACGATGTTGGCGGCGACAGTGCCGTATACGATGACCTGCAGGCGATCGTGGTTACGGCGGACGGAATAGACCAGTACGAGACCCAGCGCGAAGAGAATCGCGTGGCCTGGCGGCCCGCACAGCCAGGCGATGCCGGAGAGCGCGCTCTCGAGCGCGGGATCCGCCGATGGCACGAGCAGTTTGACGACGGTCGCCACTGCAACGATCGCCAGGCCCGTGAGCAAGAGCAGGCGGGCGCGGTCCCAGAGGAGCGCGAGCCGGTCCTCCTCGAACGTGCCGGTCGTGGAATAGGGTCCCGAGAGGGCGCGCTGGATGGTTCGTTCCGCTTCGGGCATGGTAGGTACTATATGCGGCGTCCGGCGGCGGGTCTACATCGGTGGCGAATGGCAGCGGCTCAGGGCTCGAAGATGAAGCGGGAGATGCCTTTGTTACTGAGGCCCTCTTCGTGCGGGGCGGGCCCGTCGGGCGCCGCCGGCTCCTCATGCCGAAGCCCGTGGAGCTCCCACCACTTGCGTGCCGTCTCGTGGGTCCAGGGCTCGTCGAAGCGGATCGAGCCGAGGGCGGCCTCGAGCGCCGCCGCGGTCGGGAACCGGTCCTCCGGGTCCTTCTCCAGACACCTCAGGGCGACAGCCCGCCCTGCAGGGCAGGGGGCCGCCTGAACAGGAAGCCGTAGACGACGATGGCGATACCGGTGACCACCAGGACGACCCAGAGCATAAGCCGGGTCCTGGCTCGGAGGAACTCCGTCAGCTCCCGCTCGAACGTCTCGCCGGTAGCGGACGGCTGAGCGCTGAACTGCTCCATCGCTGGCCCTCCGTTCGGCTGCCTCTGTTCCGTAGCGCGGTGGTTCTGCTGTTGGCCATCTATGTCGGGCCGCACCGCGAAGTCAAGCCGCGCCGGCACGACTTCCGTTGCCAAGTCCGCGGTGCTCGGCTATGCATTACCCTGCGGATTCACTTTAGCTGTTGGAGACCTTGAGGAGGAGCTTAATGCGACCCCTTACAATCCCTCTGTGTATCCTTTGTATCCTTCTGGCCGTCGGATTCGGCGGTTGCTCGACGATGCAGGTCAAGTCCGAGTACGAGCCGGAGGCGAGCTTTGGCGGGCTCGAGAGCTATGCCTGGCTGGAGCGTGGCGAGGATGAAGGCCGCAGAGGTCGAAGGCTCGCCCCGGTAGCGGTTCGCCAGCTCGTCACATCGGTGGATAGGGAGCTGGCGGCGAAGGGGTATCGGAAGGTCGAGAGCGATCCCGATTTCCTGGTCAACTTCGTGGCAGCGACCCAGGATGAGGTGGGTGAGCGGACGGTCATAACGGACGAGCGGATCGGCTACGCGTCGGGGCGCAGCATGGTCTACGTCGAGAGGCAGGGCGCGCTGGTGCTGATGATCAGCGAGCCGGATAGCGATCGCATCATCTGGCGCGGATGGGCCACGGACGTTGTCGAGGATCCTGACGTCGAGAAGCTCGTCAAGAAAGTTGATGAGGGCGTGACCAAGGTCCTGGCACAGTTCCCTCCGGAGAGATGAGGCGGAGCACGGCAGAAGAACCACCGAGGGATTGGGCAAGAGGTAGAATCGTGAAAAGCAGAATCCCGTTTCTATTCCTGGCGCTCTGTGTCGTCTTGGACCTGCCGGCCGACCTGGCCGCGCAGAGCGAGGGGCGCGATCGGGCCTTGGCCAGGCTCCAGGACCTGAGCGGGTATCTCGAGGAGCTGACGCGGCGCGTCAGCCCGGCGGTGGTGGCGATCGTGGCTACGGGCTACCAGCCGCTCCAACAGGGCGACGCCCCCGGGACGGGTCTCTTGGCACGGCGGCAAGTGGGTGGCTCGGGTGTGATCCTCGGCGCCGACGGATATATCGTGACGAACCTGCACGTAGTCGAGGGCGCCGGCCGCATCCGCGTGCGCTTGCCGATTCCCGCCGGCGCGGCGCCGGGTGAGTCGATACTCAAGCCGCAGGGTAAGCTCGTCGGTGCGCGGATCGTCGGCTTCGACCGAGAGACCGACCTGGCAGTGCTCAAGGTCGATCAGACGGGCCTGCCGTATCTCGAACTCGCCGACTCGGACGAGGTCTTGACGGGCCAGCTCGTCTTCGCCTTCGGCAGTCCGCTCGGCCTGGAGAATACGGTGACGATGGGCATCGTCAGTGCCGTCGCCCGCCAGCTGCGGCCGGAAGACCCGATGATCTACCTACAGACCGACGCGCCCATCAACCCGGGCAACAGCGGCGGCCCGTTGGTCGATGCCGAGGGCAAGGTGATCGGGATCAACACCCTGATCCTCTCCCAGTCGGGTGGCAGCGAGGGCCTCGGTTTCGCAGCGCCGAGTAACATCGTCCGCAACATCTACCAGCAGATCAAGCTGAACGGGTACGTCCGTCGCGGGATGATCGGCGTCAACGCTCAGACTATCAGCTTGCCGCTCGCCGAAGGGCTCGGGCTCGCTCGCGATTGGGGAGTGGTGCTGGGCGACGTCTATCCGCGCAGTCCCGCCCAGCTGGCCGGCCTGCGGGTCGGCGACATCGTGCTGACGCTCGACGGCAAGGTGATGGAGAACGGTCGCCAGTTTGATGTCGGTCTGTACCGCACGCCGGTGGGCGCGACCGTCACACTCGAGGTGCTTCGCGGGCAGGATACGCTCAGGGCTAGCGTGACGGTGCTGGAGCGGGAGGACGATCCGGGCCGCTTCTCGCTCATGGTCACGCCGGACGAGAACCTGATTCAGCGACTCGGCATCCTGGGCGTCGGCCTTGAACCGAGGGTTGCCGCGATGATTCCGGGGCTGCGGGCTCGGAACGGGGTGGTCGTCGCCGCGCGCTCGCCCGATGCGGTCTACGGCCGCGTCGCGCTGGCACCCGGCGACGTGATACGGGCGCTCAACGGGGATCCGATTGCGAGCCTCGATCAACTACGCAGCGCGATCAACAGTATCGAACCCGGCCAGCCGGTGGTTCTCCAGGTCGAGCGCCGCGGCCGGCTCCAGTTCATGGCCTTCGAGATGGAATAGCGATCTGAGTCACTCCGGGAGGTCGGTATGGAACAGGTCAGTCTGCTTTCTTTGTGGTTACCGATCTTGCTCTCCGCCGCGATAGTCTTCTTCGCGGCGTTCATCGCCTGGACGGTGCTCCCTCACCACCGCTCCGATTGGGTGCCGGTACCCAACGAGGATTCGCTCTTGCAGGCGATTCGCGGGCTTAAACTGGAACGCGGACAATACGTATTCCCGCACGAGATGACTGCTGAGGGTGCCAAGGCGGAGGGTGCGAAGCAGAAGCTGAAGGAGGGCCCGGTAGGGTCGCTGATCATCTGGGGCGTACCCAACATGGGAAAGAGCCTGCTCTTCTACTTCCTGTTCGCGCTGGGCGTCTCGTTCATGGTGGCCTATGTCGGCTATGCGGCGCGGATTCCGGCCGGCGAAGAGTACCTGCATGTCTTCCGTGTTCTTGGCACGGTGGCGTTCCTCGCCTACAGCGCTGCCGAGGTTCCCGCAGCCATCTGGTTCGGCCACACCTGGAGCAGCATCTGGAAGAGCGTCATCGACGGTCTCGTATACGGGCTGCTCACCGGCGGCGTGTTCGGGTGGTTGTGGCCTGCATAGCACGTTAGAGGGGAGGAGTCGGGGGCCGTCTCGTTCCATGTCGCGCGGCTCGATTGCGGGAAGGTCGGCTTCGCCGCCCCGCGCTGCGGATTACGCTCGACGACCCCCGGGACTCCTGCCAGCTGAACTATGCAGCCACAACGCAGTGTGCACGAGCCGTCTGCCATCCCACCCCCAGCGCCTCCCACGACGGCGAGCAAACTCCGGTCACTCAGTCAAGGAGCCGAGTGCGTGGTCCGAGCGAAGGTGCTGTATCCGAAGCGAGACCAGGCACGCGGCAACCCTCGCTGGCGCAGCCGGGACCCGATTACTAGGATAGCTTCTCCGATCAACACAGCTTCAGATCGCCGCACTAATGGGCGCCAATCGGAGGGACAGCCATGAGAAGCCCGCGAACCGTCATCCGTTGCCTCCTCGGTCTCGCGATCGTCGCACCGCTGGGTATCGCGGCCGGCGACGCTCGCGCTCAGGCTTACAACGAGCGCCTGTTCAGCGCCCTCGAGTGGCGCTCTATAGGCCCGTTCCGGGGCGGCCGGGTGACCGCGGTCGCCGGGGTGCCGAGCCAGCCCTACGTCTATTACATGGGGGTTACCGGTGGCGGCGTCTGGAAGACAGTGGACGGCGGGATGGCGTGGATGCCCGTGGCCGACGAGTACCTCGGCGCCGGGTCGATCGGCGGGATCGCCGTCGCTCCCTCAGATCCGAACGTCGTCTATGTGGCGACCGGTGAGACGTGCATCCGCGGCAACACCTCACCGGGCGACGGGATGTACAAGTCCACCGACGCCGGTAAGACTTGGACGCACATCGGGCTGCGGGAGGGCGGCCAGATCGGCGAGGTCCGCGTGCATCCGACGAACCCGGACATCGTCTACGCCGCTGTGCTCGGCCACGCCTTCGGGCCGAACGAGACCCGTGGCGTCTATCGCTCGAAGGACGGCGGCGCCACCTGGGAGCGGGTTCTGTATCGGGACGAGAATGCCGGCGCCGTCGATATCGTTCTCGACCCGAACAACCCGCGCATCATCTACGCCGCCCTCTGGCAGGCGCGGCGGATGCCCTGGGGGATGGAGAGCGGCGGCGCGGGTAGCGGACTCTTCAAGTCGACAGACGGCGGCGATAGCTGGACGGAGATCAGCCGCTACCGGGGTCTTCCGGAAGGCACCATAGGCAAGATCGGCATCGCGGTTTCGCCGCTGAACTCCGATCGCGTGTGGGCGATCGTCGAGGCGGAGGAAGGTGGCGTCTTCCGCTCCGAGGACGCGGGCGAAAGTTGGACGCGGGTCAACGACGACCGCAACCTGCGCCAACGCGCCTGGTACTACACCCACATCTACGCCGACCCACAGAACGAAAATGCCGTCTACGTGTTGAACGTCAGCTTCCATAAGTCCACAGACGGCGGACGCACCTACGAGACGATGCGCACGCCGCATGGAGACAACCACGACCTCTGGATCGACCCGAACGACGCGCTCCGCATGATCGAGGGAAACGACGGCGGCGCGAACGTCACCTACAACGGCGGAAAGACCTGGACTCAGCAGGACAACCAGCCGACCGCCCAGTTCTACCACGTCACGACCACCGAGCATTTCCCCTATCACGTCTGCGGCGCCCAGCAGGACAACAGCACGCTGTGCACCGCCAGCCGCACGACGGGCTTCGGGATTACCAGCCAGGATTGGTACACGGTCGGCGGCTGCGAGAGCGGCTACATCGCCGTGCGTCCTGACAAGCCCGACGTGTCGTACGCGGGCTGCTACGGCGGCATGATCAGCCGCTACGATCGTAGTACCGGTCAGAGTCGGAACATCCACGCCTGGCCGGACAACCCGATGGGCTGGGGCGCTGCCGATCTCAAGTACCGGTTCCAGTGGACCTTCCCGATCGTGCTCTCGCCCTTCGATCCGGACGAGCTCTACATCAGCGCGAACGTCGTCTTCCGCTCACGGGACGAGGGTCAGAGCTGGGAGGTAATCAGCCCCGATCTCACCCACAATGACAAGAGCAAGCAGGTCTCATCGGGCGGCCCGATCACCAAGGACAACACCAGCGTCGAGTACTACGCCACGGTCTTCGCGCTGGTCCCGTCGCGGCACGAGCGCAACACGATCTGGGCCGGCACCGACGACGGGCGCGTATGGATCACCCGGGACGGCGGCGGCAATTGGGAAGAGATCACGCCGCGGAACATGCCCGAGTGGGGGCTGGTGAGTATCATCGAAGAGTCGCCCCACGAGCCGGGCGCGGCCTACGTCGCCGTGAACCGCTACAAGCTGGACGACTTCGCACCCTACATCTTCAAGACGACCGACTACGGTAGGAGCTGGAGGAGGGTCGTGCGCGGCATCCCCGAGGGCCACTACGTCCGAGTCGTGCGCGAGGACCCGGAGCGTCGCGGCCTGCTCTACGCCGGCGGCGAGTTCGGTGTCTACGTCTCGTTCGACGACGGCGAGCACTGGCAGAGCCTGCAGCTCAACCTGCCGGTCGTTCCGGTACGCGACATGGCCGTCAAGGACAACGACCTCGTGCTGGCGACCCACGGCCGTTCCTTCTGGATCCTCGACGACCTGACGCCACTCCATCAGCTCGGCGATGAGATCGCCGGCGCCGACGTTCAGCTCTACAAGCCGCGCGCGACGTACCGGATGGGCGGCTTCGGCTTCTTCGCAGGCTTCGTGGTGCCCGGCGTGGGTAGGAACCCGCCCAACGGTGCTGTGGTCCACTACTACTTTGCTGAGGATCCGGACGAGGAAGTCAAGCTCGCGTTCCTAGAGGCCGATGGCACGCTGATTCGCGAGTTCTCGAGCAAGCCCGAGCGCGGTAGCGAGGAAGGCGATGTGAAGGTCGAGGCCGGGATGAACCGCTTCGTCTGGGACCTGCGCTACCCGGACGCCAGCCGCTTCCCGGGGATGATCATGTGGGCCGGCACGACGGCGGGTCCGCGCGCGGTCCCCGGAACGTATCAGGTGCGGATCACGGTGGGCGATCGCGAGCTTAGCGAGATGTTCGAGGTCCTTAAGGACCCACGCGTCGATGCGAGCCAGGCGGATCTGCAGGAGCAGTTCGACTTCCTGATCCGCATCCGCGATCGGGTCAGCGAGGCCAACGACGCCGTCAGCCGGATCCGGGACATCGGGAGCCAGATCGATGCGGCGGTGGGGCGCGTCGCGGGCGAGCCGTACGCGGACGAGGTCGCCGAGATGGCGAAGCAGGTCAAAGGCGCGCTGTCCGAGGTGGAGAACGAGATCTACCAGACGAAGAACCGCAGCCGGCAGGACCCGCTCAACTACCCGATCAGGCTCAACAACAAGCTGGCGGCGCTCACCGGTGTCGTGGCGAGCGCCGACGCGAGGCCGACACAGCAGTCGTACGACGTGTTCGAGGAGCTGTCGGCTCAGCTTCAGGTGCAGCTCGATCGGCTGGAGCAGATCGTTGCGACCGAGATCCCCGCGTTCAACGCGTTGATCGCCGAACACGAGGTGCCGGCGGTTATCGTGCGGGAGGAGGAGGAAGGTAGTCAGTAGTCGGTGGTCGGTGATCGGTAGCCTGGAGGTCGGAACCCCGCCGTTCTTGCCTACTGTCTGCCGGTCGCCGGCTGCCGACGCTAGTCGCCAGAGCCATCGAAGGCTTGCGAGTGCCCGAGGTATCAACACTTGCCCCGGCTACGGGCGGCGCACTAACGTCCGCGTCACAGTGGGCACCAGGCTTCCTATGAGAGAGACTGCGAGATGGACACCGGCGACCTGAAGCCGGGCGAGTCGGCAAACGATACCTCACGGGGCGACCAGTCCGGCTACCCCGATGTGGAGCAAAACCACAGCCCGATTCCGAATCGCGGTTCGGACGAGCTGGAGGCACTGCTCAAGAGCGAGCTGGCGCCGGAGCTGGAGATCGTCAGGCGCTTGGGGCGTGGCGCGATGGCGTACGTCTACCTGGCCCGTGAGCGGCAGCTCAAGCGGCTCGTCGCGGTCAAAGTCCTCTCGCCGAAGCTCGCTCGCGACGAGCGCGCACGTCTTCGTTTCGAGCGTGAAGCGCAGGCGGTCGCCGCCCTGTCTCACCCTAACATCGTCGCCGTGCACCGCGTGGGAAGGCTGTCCAACGATCTGCCGTTCTTCGTCATGCAGTACGTCAAAGGGCGGACGATGGACGAACGCCTCCAGGCGGAGGGTCCGCTGCCGGTGAGCGAAGCGCGGAACGTCATCGTTGAAGTCGCCTCGGCCCTGGCGGCGGCGCATCAGAAGGGGATCGTTCACCGGGACGTGCGGCCCGACAACGTGCTCTACGAGGAGGAGTCGAGCCGCGCGCTGCTCAGCGACTTCGGCATCGCGGCGATCCTCGCCAGCGGCGAGGCGGGACAGGCGGCGCGGCTGACGAGGACGGGCGAGCTGGTAGGCGACCCCGCCTACATGAGCCCGGAACGGCTCTCCGGTCAGGACCTCACGGAGCGCAGCGACGTCTACGCCCTCGGAATCCTCGGCTACGAGCTGCTGACCGGCGCCGGTCCCTACCTGGCGAAGTCGCGGCGCGAGCTGATCGCGGCGCACATTCAGGCAGAGCCGAAGCGACTCTCCGACCTGCGCGGCGACGTCGACCCTGACCTCGAGGCGGTGCTCCGGCGCTGTCTCAGCAAGGAGCCGGACTATCGCCCCAACGCCGCCGACGTGGCGCGGCGCCTCGCCTCGCCCGGCGAAGTCACGCCCATGCCGCCCCTGAGGGCGCCCGCCCCGGGCGGCCGCCTCTCGAGCATCACGGAGCGCCGTCTACCGCAGATCGTAATCGCCTACGGCGCCGTCGCCTGGATCGTCCTGCAGGTATCGTGGCAGCTGGTCGAGAGCGAAGTGCTGCCGAGAGTCGTGTATCAGCTGGCCCTGGTCGCCATCGCCACCGGCTTCCCCGCCGTGCTCACGGGCGCCTGGTTTCACGGCAAGAAGGGGCGCCAGCGGTTCGAGCCCGTCGAGTACTGGGTGTTCGGCGGCCTGGCCCTCATCTGGCTGGCGGTGAGCGCGCTGCTCCTCATCAAGTGGCGGTCGGGCTGACCGGCAAGCCTCTCCTCGGTCTCAGCCGCTTCTGCGGAACGTGCGCGGCGGCCGGCGCTGCGCCGGTCGGCTGGGGCGCCGCTCGGTTGACGGCCCGCAGATAAGCCGTAGCTTAGTAATATGTCGATTAGTCATTTCGGCAACCACCAGGTTAGTAAGTATCAGCTTAGTGGGCGGCCCGCCCGCCGCCGCCAGCGCGAATCGCCGGCCTATGGCCACTGAGAAACGCAAGAACCCGTTCCGCGTCGGCGGCACCGTCGTCGGCCGCTACTTCACCGACCGGGCGGTGGAGCTCAAGCGCATCGGCAGCGCGCTGGGCGAGCCGGGGGCGAAGCTCCTGGTCTACGGACCGCGCCGCATGGGGAAGTCGTCGGCCATCGAGTCGGCGGTCTGGCGGCTCAGGCGGAAGCGGCAGGCGGCGGTGATCGCCGATCTCTCTGCGGCGACGACGGTGGCGGACATGGCGAGCCGGATCCTCCAGGGGGCGACGCGGCAGTTGCGCTCCAGCTGGGAGAGCGTGGTAGGTGATTTGGTGAACCACCTGCGTGTGGGCGTGTCGATCGTCCTGGATACGGCGGCCGGTCACCCGACGTTGGTGCTGGATGTAGGACAGCGGAACGCGCCGCTCGAGGAGCAGCGAGACACGCTGGCGGAAGCGCTGGACGCGATCGAGCGGCTGGCGGAGGAGAAGGGAAGGACGATCGGGATCGCGCTCGATGAGTTCCAGGAGATCCATCGCTTCGGTGGAGAGGAAGCGGAGTGGCATCTCCGCGGGGTGATTCAGCGGCACCGGCACGTCAGCTACGTGCTGGCGGGCTCGAAGGAGAGCTTGATCGAGGCGATGACGGGAAGGAACCGGGCGTTCTTCAAGTTGTTCGAGCTTCTACCGTTCGGCCCCATCGATGGGAGGCATCTGGCGCGCTGGATCGACTCGCGTCTCGAGAGCCACGGTGTGCGGCCGCAGGGCGCGGGTCGCCGAATCGTAGAGCTGGCGCAGCCCCGGACGCGTGACATCATCCTGCTCGCGCGCTCCGCTTTTCAGATCGGTGCGCGGACGGGCAACCTTCGGGAGGGCGATGTGTGGCGCGCCCTCGATCAAGTCGTGGATGAAGAGGACGATCTGTTGCGTGCCGACTGGGAGCGGCGCACCGCGCTACAGCAGAACGTGCTGCGGGCGATCGCGGCGGCCGAGGAGAAGCTCTACTCGGAAGCGGCGCGCGATCGCTTCGGTCTGAGGGGCAGCGCCTACGTGGCCGCGGCGCTCGACTCGCTTATCGAAGCGGATCTCGTGGTCAAGCTGGGGGAAGGGCGCTACGAGTTTGACAGCCCGTTCATGCGCCGCTGGGTAGTGCGCCACGCGCTGCCCGACGTGGGGATCATTCTGACCTGACATCTTCAAGGGCGCGCGCTCGACGGCCGCCACGGCTCCCGGTCCCGTGGCAGGGGGTGGAGGACCGGCTCGCGCGGCTTGCAGCCGTCCAGTCGCCAGGGAGGAGGCGGGAGGGCCACCTCGCGTAGTTCGCGAGCTCACGCCGGAGCGTTCGGTCGCCTTCGGCCGGTGGCGCGAGCACGAAGCGAGTGTTCCTCCCGCCTCCGACCGCGCACGACCGCGCAGGGAACGATCCTTCAGCGCCGACCCTGCACACCATCGAGGACTTCTCGGAGCGCGGGGTATATCGCGGCGTTGCCCGCCACGAACGCTCCTTCTTTGAGCACATCGGCGTCGCCCTCCAGGTCGGTGATGATGCCGCCCGCCTCGCGCAGAACGAGCACGCCCGCCGCCACGTCCCACGGCGCCAGGTGAAGCTCCCAGAAACCGTCCAGTCGCCCGCAGGCCACATCGCAGAGGTCGATCGCGGCCGAGCCTGTGCGTCTGATTCCGCTTGTCCTCGGCAGGATCGCCCGGAACTGCGCCAAGTACTCGTCCAGCAGCTCCACCTTCTTGAAGGGGAAGCCGGTGCCGATGAGTGCCTGCCTGAGCTCCGTCAGCTGCGACACCGAGATCGGGTGCCCGTCCTTCTCCGAGCCCTCACCGCGTTTCGCCGTGAACGTCTCCCAGCGTGCGGAGTTGATCACCACAGCAGCGGCCGGCCCTTCGGGATCGACGGCGGCGATGGCGACTGCGTGGTAGGGATACCCGTGCAGGTAGTTGGTGGTGCCGTCCAGGGGGTCGATGTACCACGTGACTTCGGCTTGGCCCGGCGCCGGCCCGCCCCAGTCGCTCTCCTCGGCAGCGATGGCGTGGACCGGGAAAGCGTCGCGCAGCACGGCGACGGCGGCTTCCTCCGCCGCGTGGTCCACCTCGCTCACCCAGTCGGAGTGGCCCTTCTCGGTCCAGGCGCCGGGGTCGAGTGGGTGGCTGCGCCGGTGGACGTCGGCGGCGGCATTAGCGGCGCTGAGGGCGGCGTGCAGGAGGTCGTCAAGAGAGTTCATTGCTTGATTATGTTGTTGCCGCACGGTAACTTACTCGGCCGATGCAGGCTGAGGATAGCGAGTGTCGGAGACCGAATACTGAACGCCGCGCGGCACGACGGGTTTCGATCGCGTCCGAGCTCCACGACTCGATATTCGGCATTCGATATTCATTATTCAACAGGTGATCGATGACCGCACCCAAGCCCCGGATATTCAGCGGCATTCAGCCGTCGGGTGAACTTCACATCGGGAACTACCTCGGCGCGGTGAAGCAGTGGGTCGCGCTGCAGGATCAGTACGAGTGCTTCTTCTGCATCGTCGATCTGCACGCCATCACCCAGCCGTTCGAGCCGGCCGAGATGCCGATGCAGATCTTCGACATGGCGCTCACCCTGGTGGCGGCGGGTCTTGATCCCGAGAGATGCACGATCTTCGTTCAGTCGAATGTCCCGGAGCATAGCGAGCTGGCCTGGGTCTTCAACACGGTCACGCCGCTGGGTGAGCTGGAGCGGATGACCCAGTACAAGGACAAGGCGGCGCGCCAGGAGTCGGTGCTCGCCGGTCTGCTCAACTACCCGGTTCTTCAGGCTGCGGACATCCTGCTCTATCACGCGGTGGCGGTGCCGGTGGGTGAGGACCAGGTACAACATGTCGAACTGACCCGTGAGATCGCCCGCAAGTGGAACTCGCGTTTCGGCGAGTACTTCCCGGAGCCGCAGGCGATAGTTGGCAAGGTTCGTCGCGTGCTTGGCCTCGACGGCCAGGCCAAGATGTCGAAGTCGATCGGCAATACGATCGGTGTGCTCGAGACAGCGGACGAGATCTGGGAGAAGATCCGGGTCGCGCTCACCGACCCGGCGCGCAAGCGGCGCAGCGACCCCGGCAACCCGAACGTCTGCAACATCTTCAGCCTGCACCGCCACTTCTCGAGCGAGGATGACGTCGCCTGGGCCGAACAGGGTTGCCGGAGCGCGGGGATCGGCTGCATCGAGTGCAAGCGTCGGTTGGCCGAGAACATCGTCGAGGCGCTGCGTCCGATACGCGAGCGGGCGCTGGCGTTGAAGGAGCAACCGGACTACGTGGTCGAAGTGCTTCGCAGCGGGGCGGAGCGCGCTCACTCCGTCGCCGCCCAGACGATGACGGAAGTCCGCCGGCGGATGGGGCTGCGTCGCGGCGCCGAGCTGGCGGAGGCCGAAGCGGAGTAAGCGGGCAGGGATCGTACCTTGGACTGGATTGATCCGACCTGGATAGAGACGCTGCGGCTCGGCCTGCTGGGCAGGCTGCTGCTGGCTACGGTGCTGGGCGGCATCATCGGGCTGGAACGCGAGCTGTCGGGCAAACCCGCAGGCCTCAGGACCAACATCCTGATCTGCGTTGGCGCGACTCTCTTGATGGACGTCTCGCAGGCGGTGGCGGCTGCGGCCACCACGGGACCGGCGGACCCCGGTCGCATCGCCGCGCAGGTCGTCTCGGGGATCGGTTTCATCGGCGCCGGCACGATCCTGGTCATGCGCGGCAGCGTCGTCGGTCTCACGACCGCGGCGACCTTGTGGGTCGTGGCCGCTATCGGCCTCGCCGTCGGCGCCCACGCTTATGTCGAGGCGGCAGGCGCAACCGTGCTCGTCGCCTTGACGCTCATCTTCCTGGGGCGCGTCGAGGGTTTCCTCTTCCGGCGACGCACCGCCGTTACACTCGAGGTGACCACCGATCCCGACGCGCAGATCTTCGAGCGCATCGTCGCGCACTTCGAGGAGCACGGTCTGCGTGCGAAGCCGGAGAAGATGGAAAAGCAGAAGGAGCGCTTCCGGGCCTCTTACGAGATCCTGGGCCGCGGCCGAGCCCGCGACGCGGCGCTGCAAGAGCTGGCGGCGATGCAGGGTGTAAGGAGGATTACAGTCCACTAGCCCCCTCACCACGAGACACCGCCCGGCATTATAATATGAGAGGTGGTCCCGACGGCTCGATCATGACTCCCCCTTCTCCCCGCTGTTTCGTCATCGACATGTTTTCCTCCCGCTATCCCCTCTGGTGCATGCCCGAGGCTGATGCGGAGAGGATTCGCGCCGTCCTGCCGCCGGGCTGGGAAGTGATCCGGGTGACGGAGGAGAGCGACGGCTCGGGCGACGGCGTACCGCGGGTTGGCCCGGCGCTGTTGGCGGCGCTGGAGGACGCGGAGGTTTACTGCGGGTTCGGAATCCCGCGCGGGGTTCTGGCCGCGGGGAAGAAGCTGCGCTGGGTCCATTCGGGTGCCGCCGGGGTCGGCGGGTCGCTCTTCCCGGAGATGGTGGAGAGCGATGTGATCTTCACGAACTCGGCGGGCACGCACGGAGTGCCGGTGGCCGAGCACGCGGTGGCGATGATGTTCTACTTCGCCCGGGCGTTCGATCAGGTGGAGGCGAGTCGACGGGCCGGCCGACTCTGGGATCGTGATCGGATCGCCTGCGCGCCGAGCCCGGTGGGCGAGCTGGTCGATTCCGTGGTCGGCATCATCGGACTGGGCGGGATCGGGCGTGAGGTGGCGCGGCGTGCCCAGGGTCTCGGCATGCGGGTCTGGGCGCTTGATCGGGCGCCGGCGCCGGGCGCATCGCAGGGCGTCGAGCGCCTGCTCGGGCCCGCGGACCTCACGGAGGTCCTGGCGGGTAGCGACTACGTGGTGATTAGCGTCCCGCACACGCGGGAGACCGACGGGCTGATCGGTGCGGCGGAGCTCGCCGCAATGAAGGAAGGCGCGGTGCTGATCAACGTGTCGCGCGGTCGGATCGTGGACGAGGAGGCCCTGATCGAGGCGCTTCGAGCACGTTCGATCCGCGGCGCCGGCCTCGACGTCTACCGGGACGAACCGCTCCCGGAGCAGAGCCCCTTGTGGGAGCTGGACAATGTCTGTCTGACCCCGCACATCGGTGGGGTCACCCCGCGGTTCTGGAAGCGGGAGACGCAGCTGATCATCGAGAACACCCGGCGCTATCTCGCCGGGGAGCCTTTGCTGAACGTAGTGGACAAGAAGGCGGGCTATTAGGAGCGGGCTATGGAGAAGATACTCAGGGCAGCGATCGAGCGCGGTGCCAGCGACCTGCACGTGAAGGCGGGCGATGTGTTCAGGGCGCGGATCCACGGCGAGCTGGTCCCGATGACCAAGCAGCTGTTGACGCCCGAGCAGACGCGCGAGGTCGCGATCCGCTTGATTCCCAATGAGCGCGATCGCAACAATATCGACCGCATCACCGACTACGACTGCGCTTGGGGCGTGCCGGGCTTGGGCCGCTTTCGCGTCAACATCCTCAAGCAGCGCGGCAGCTTCATGATCGTGCTGCGGATCATCCCGGTAGAGATCCCCAAGTTCGACGAGCTGGGTCTGCCGAAGGTGCTGCCCGACATCTCCTCCCTGCCGCGCGGGCTCGTTCTCGTCACGGGTGTCACCGGGTCCGGTAAGACGACGACTCAGGCGGCGATGATCAATTACATCAATCAGAACTTCCGCCGCCACGTGATCACCCTGGAGAACCCGATCGAGTACCTGCACCGCGACATCAACTGCTCGATCACGCAGCGCGAGGTGGGGACCGACACCAGCTCGTTCCAGACGGGACTGCGCGCCGCGCTGCGTGAGGACCCGGACGTGATCCTGATCGGTGAGATGCGCGATACCGAGACGATCGACACGGCGATCAAGGCGACCGAGACGGGTCACCTTGTGATCTCCACACTGCACACGCCGGACGCGGCGACCACGATCAGCCGGACCATCTCTGTCTTCCCGCCCGAGGAGCAGGAGATGCTGCGGGTGCGGCTGGGCGAATCGCTGGCCGCGGTGATCTCGCAGCGCCTGCTGCCGCGCGCCGACGAGCAGGGCCGTGTGCTTGCGGCCGAGGTGATGGTCGTGACGGGCGCTATCCGTGACTGCATCTTGCAGCCCGAGAAGTTCGCCGAGATCCGCAACCTGATGGAGGAGGGTCGATCGCAGTACGGCATGCAGACGTTCGACCAGAACCTCATGGATCTGGTCAAGGCGGGCTCGGTGGATTACGAGGTAGCGAAGAACGCGGCGTCGAACCCGGCGGACTTCGAGCTACGGATGAGGACGCTGGGCGAAGACCAACTGGTTCAGGAGCTGATTTGAGGCTCGAAGGCGTCATCCTGCCGGTGACGACGCCGTACGATCAGGCCACCGGCGAGATCGCACCGATACCCTTCCGGAGGAACCTGCGCGCTTGGCTCAAGGCGGGCGTGCACGGCTTTGTGGTCGCCGGGTCAACCGGCGAAGCGCCGCTCCTCGACGAGAGCGAGATCGTGCAGCTCGTTGAGTGGGCCCGCGACATCGTGCCGCCGGAGCGGCTGGTCGTGGCCGGGACCGGCGCCGAATCGACGCGGGCGGCGGTACGAGCGGCGCGCGCCGTGGCGGAAGTCGGTGCCGACGCCGTTCTGGTCCGGCCGCCCTGTTACTACCGCGGGCGAATGGATCCGGAGACGGTGCGGCGGCACTACGAGACGGTGGCCGAGGCGATCCCGGTTCCGCTCATCCTCTACAACGTGCCGCAGTTCGTGCCGGTCGAGATCACACCGGGACTGCTGGCCGAGCTCGGGACCCACCCGAACGTCGCCGGCATCAAGGACTCGACGGGCGACCTCAAGATCCTCGGTGCGCTACTCGACGCGGCGCCCGAGGAGTGCCGGGTCCTGGTAGGTGCGGGCTCCAAGCTGTACGCCGCGCTCGAGATGGGTGGGGCCGGCGGGATCGTCGCCGTCGGCTGCATCGCCCCGCAGCTCGCGGTCGAGGTGTACGAGAAGTTCCGGGCCGGCGCGGCGGCTCAGGCCGGAGCAGCGCAGGGGCGGATCTCATCGCCGCACACGAAGATCGTGCGCGACCTCGGTGTGGCCGGCGTCAAGTACGCCTTGGATCTCGTCGGCTTCGTGGGCGGCTTGCCGCGGGCGCCGCTCAGGCCGCTGGATGAGAGAGGCCGCGCGCAGGTGCGTAGCGAGCTGCGTCGCGCTCGACTGCTGCAGGGTGAAGCGGATGGCTGAGTCTATCCCCCTACTGCTGCTGATCGTCGCCTTCATCGTCGGCCTGCTGCTCATACCCTTCGGCTTGCCGGGGCTCTGGCTCATGGTCCTGGCGCTCATCGGCTTCGCAGCGCTTGGGGGCTTCGAGCAGGTCGGCTGGACGACGCTCGCTGCGGTGGTAGTCCTGGGGGTGGTGGCCGAGGCGGCGGAGGCCTGGCTGGGGTTCCGCTTCGCCAAGCGGTACGGTGGCTCGAACCGCGCAGGTTGGGGTGCCATCCTCGGTGCGCTTGTCGGGACGGTGGTCGGTATGCCCATCCCGATCGTCGGCAACATCGTGGGCGCGTTCGTCGGCGCCTTCGTCGGCGCCGTCGTCTTGCAACATAGCCCGGGCACCGAGATCAAGGAGACGCTCGGTGCAGGGTGGGGCGCCGTTCTGGGTCGCGCCACCGGGGCGGCCATCAAGATCGCCATCGGTTTCGCCGTAGGGATCATCGGACTGTACGCCGCCTGGGGTTAGGGCAGGTTCTTCGCGCTCCCTGCTTCCTTGACACTTCGCAAACCCCGGTCTAGCTTGCCCCAAAGGATACACGAAAACGTGCCCCCCGAAGTGGGGGCTTTTTCATTGAGGTCATCATGTTCGGAGATGGTGTCCGTTGCCTCGTTGTGGTCGGGTCGCAGTGGGGCGATGAAGGTAAAGGCAAGATCGTCGACGTCCTGGCGAAGGACGCCGATTGGATCGCTCGCTACCAGGGCGGCGCCAACGCCGGTCACACCGTTCGCGTCGGCGAAGACGAGTTCATCCTGCACCAGATCCCGTCGGGCGTGCTCTACCCGGGCAAGCGCTGTGCGCTCGGGAACGGGATGGTCCTCGATCCGGTGACGTTCTTCCAGGAGATCGACGAGCTGAAGGCCCGCGGGCATGAGGTCGAGGACCGTATCCTCGTCAGCTTCCGTATCCAGCTCGTTCTCTCGTACCACAAGCTCCTCGATCGGGCCCAGGAGGAGAGCCGCGGCAAGGGGGCGATCGGCACGACCGGGCGCGGGATCGGCTGCGCCTACGAGGACAAGGTGGCCCGGGTCGGGGTGCGGGCCGTCGACCTCGCGGTTCCGGACCGGTTGCGCGAGCTGGTCGAGAGCGGAGCGGCGCGGGCCAATGACAAGCTGCGTGCGTTGGGCTCCCAGGCCGAGGTCGATGCGGCGGCGCTCTACGACGAGCTCTCCGCACTCGCCCCGCGTCTCAGCGCCAGGGCGTGCGACGTCGGGCTGGCCCTACGGAAAGCGCTGGACCGTGGCGACAAGGTCCTGCTCGAGGGGGCGCAGGGCGCGATGCTCGACGTGGACCACGGGACCTATCCGTTCGTCACGTCGTCCAACACCACCGCCGGCGCGGCCGCCACCGGCGTCGGGCTCGGGCCCACCGCTCTCGATGCGGTGCTGGGCGTCGTGAAGGCGTATACGACGCGGGTCGGCAGCGGGCCGCTGCCCACGGAGCTCCCTGAGGAAGAGGCGGCCCGGCTCCGCGAGCTGGGCGCCGAGTACGGCGCCACCACCGGCCGACCGCGGCGCACCGGCTGGTTCGACGCGGCCGTCGTCCGCTACGCGGCCCGCCTCAACGGCGTTACAGCACTGGCGGTGAGTAAGCTCGACGTTCTCGACCCGCTGCCCGAGGTGAAGCTGGGCGTCGGGTACCGCTTGAACGGCGAGGAGGTCGAGGAGTTCCCGGCCGACCTCTCGACCCTGGCCCGGATCGAGCCGCTCTACGAGACGATGCCGGGCTGGGGTACCCCGAGCAGCGAGGCGCGCCGGCTCGAGGAGCTGCCCGCCGGGGCCCGCGCCTATCTCGACCGGATCGCCGAGCTGACCGGGCTGCCGATCCGCTACGTGTCCGTGGGGACCCGGCGCCAGCAGATCATCGACGCACAGGACTAACCGGATGCGTTGCGGGGCCGGGGCGTTTGGGCTCGTCTCGCCCCGTGTCGCGCAGCCTCTTGTGGAGCGAGAGGACCTGCCGCCGCCGATCGCGTCCGGAGGCAAGCCGACGGCCGTGGCGCAGCGGTGGCAAAGCCGCGCGGGACTTGATGCGGCTGGGGAGATCGCCTAAGTTAGGCGGCCTTTTGGACAACAGAGGAGTTGTATGGCAACCAGGATCAGACTGCGCAGAGTCGGCCGGAAGAAGCAGGCATCGTTCCGGATCGTCGTCGCCGGCAGCGCCCACGCTCGTGGCGGCCGGATCAGCGAGACGATCGGGAAGTACAACCCGCGGACTGAGCCGTCGCACATAGAGATCGATGAGGGACGCGCCCTCTACTGGCTCCGTCAAGGTGCGCTGGTGAGCGAGGGGGTCGAACCCCTCTTCCGCAAGGCCGGCATTCTGAAGAAGTTCGCCGAGGGCGCCGCCGGCGAAGGCGTGACGGTCATCGGCGACGCGCACGGGAAGACGATTCACCAGCCGCAGGCCGGTAAGGCGAAGAGAGCCGCCAAGGCCGAGGAGAAGCCGGCGGAAGCCGCGGCGGAGCCGGCGCCTGAAGCTGCTGCCGAGGCGGCAGAACCGGAGGCCGCTGTCGAAACGGCCGAGCCGGAGACCGCTGCCGAAGCGCCCGAGGCCGAGGCAGAGGAAGAGAAGCAGGAAGCGGAATCGTAGCTCGAGATTCGACGCCCGGGGCCGGCTTCCTGATCGTCGGCGAGATCAGGAAGGCCCACGGGATCAAGGGCGAGTGCTTTGTTAGCCCAGCGACGGACGACGTCGCGGGCATCTACTCCAAGGGCCGGTCCTTGCTGGTTGGCGACAGCGAGGGGCGGCCCGACGAGTCTGGGCTCGCCCTTACGATCGCCGGCGCCCGCGAGTTCAAAGGCGGCTTGATCGTGCGGTTCGATGGCGTCCGCCAGCGCAACGCCGCCGAGCTGCTACGCGGCCGCACGCTACTGATCGAGCAGGCCGCTGCCCGGCCGCTCGCCGAAGGCGAGTACTTCTTGCACGACCTCGCGGGCCTGGAAGTCTGTACGACGGAGGGCGACGTGGTGGGACGTGTCGTCGAGATCTACGAGGGCGGCCCGGGCCACATGCTCGGAGTGGACGACGGCGCGCGTGAGCTTCTGATCCCGTTGTCGCAGGAGATCGTGCGCGAGGTCGATCTGAAGGCCGGGCGGATCGTCATCGATGCGATCCCGGGATTGCTCGATTTGTAACGGTGCGGCGCGGGGGCGCGTTTCCTCGGACCATGCAAGCATGCGGATCAACATCCTGACGATCTTTCCCGGCTTCTTCCGCGAAGCGCTCGCGCTCGGGATCCCCGGCCGCGCGGAACGGGCGGGGCTCGTCTCCTACAGTACGATCGACCTGCGCGACTACACGCACGACCGACACCGCACCGTCGATGACGAGCCGTACGGCGGCGGGGCCGGGATGGTGATGAGACCCGAGCCCTTCTTCGAGGCGGTCGACGACCTCAAGCCGGACGGCCCGATCGTGCTGCTCGACGCCCGGGGCCGGATCTTCCGGCACGAGGACGCGGTGCGGCTCTCACTGGCGCCCGAGCTCACGCTGCTCTGCGGCCACTACAAGGACGTGGACTGGCGCGTGGCCGAGGGGCTGGCGACCGAGGTCTTCTCGGTCGGCGACTTCGTGCTGTCGGGCGGCGAGCCGGCAGCGCTCTGCGTAGTCGACGCCGTCGCTCGGCTCCTCCCGGGGGCTCTGGGTGACCACGAGTCGGCTTCCAGCGACTCGTTCTACGACGAGCCGCTCCTGGCACCGCCCGCCTACACGCGCCCCGCGGAGTACCGCGGGCTGGAGGTCCCCGAGGTGCTGCGCTCGGGTGATCACGCGGCGATCAGCGAGTGGCGGCGGCGCGCGGCGGAGCGCCTGACCCGCGAGCTGCGCCCCGACCTCTGGGATAAACAGGGAGACGGCTAGACCCAAGGAGGCGGGGGGACCACCTCGCGAAGTTTGCGAGCAGACGCCGGAGGGTTTGGTCGCCGAGGGGTCGGCGGGGGTCCACCTTGGACCTCGCTCCATGTCGCGCGCCTCGATTGCGGAAACGGCGGCTGCGCCGCCGGCGCGCTCCGAATTGCACTCGACGACACCCTCGGCTCCCTCGCGCGATCTCCGTGCGACCCCCTTGGAGGAGGGGGTACCCCTGATTATCTTACACAGCTTTCCGAGGGACATGGATCGCCGGTGCAGGAGTCGAAGAGGCAATGGACGTAATCCGTGATATCGAACAGGAGCAGTTGAGGAGCGACATCCCCGACGTCGGCCCCGGCGATACGGTGCGCGTCCTGGTCCGCGTGAGGGAGGGCGAAAAAGAGCGGCTCCAGCCGTTCGAGGGAGTCTGCATAGCGCGGAAGGGCGGCGGCCTGCGCGAGACGCTGACCGTACGCAAGGTATCCGGCGGCGTGGGCGTCGAGCGGATCTTCCCGCTCCACTCCCCCTCGATCGCGGAACTCAAGGTCCTCCGCAGAGGCAAGGTCAGGCGCGCGAAGCTCTACTACCTCCGCGGCCTGCGGGGCAAGAAGGCTCGGATCAAGGAGGAGCGGACGAGCTGAGGCCCGGCTGCGATGAGCCGGCGGGCGATCGCCCTGACCACCGAGCGCCGATACTGGCGCGCTGGCTTCAAGTACATCGCAGGCGTCGATGAGGCGGGGTGCGGCTCACTGGCCGGCCCCGTTGTCGCTGCTGCGGTCATCCTACCTGTGGAAGGCGGCATCAAGGGTGCCGTCGACTCCAAGCTCCTCACTCCGGCGCGGCGCGAGGAGATTGCCGACGCGGTACGCGAGCAGGCACTGGCGATCGGCATCGGCGCCGCGTCAGCGCGTGAGATCGAGCGGTTGAACATCCGTCGGGCCAGCGGGCTCGCCATGGAGCGGGCGCTGAAGCATCTGCGCGTGGCACCCGACACGGTGCTCATCGATGGGCGGCCGCAACCCTGCCTGGGCGACCACCTCGCCATCATCAAAGGCGACCGGAAGTGCCACACCATCGCCTGCGCGGCGATAATCGCGAAGGTGGTTCGCGACCGGCTGATGTCACGACTGGCGAAAGCCTACCCGGGCTACGGCTGGGAGCACAATGTGGGTTACGGCACGCCTGAACATCGCGAAGGGATAGAGCAGTTGGGAGCCACCCCGCATCATCGCCGTACGTTCCTCGGTGTACAGTACGCGCTCGATCTGGATTCCTGACCGGGCCAAGCAGCTGCGCTGGGCCGGCCGGGATGGCACGCTCCCAATTCCGCTCAACGACACTGTCGGCTCCCAGCGCACCTAGCGGCGGCTAATATCTATAGAGTGCGGCCGGGTCACCTCGCGCAGCTGCCGCTCGTTGTAAGGTCTTGGGACGAGGCGGGAGGGCCAACTCGCGTAGTTCGCGAGCACAGGTCAGAGCCTGCGGTCACATCCGGCAGGTGGCGCGAGCACGAAGCGGAGTGGCCCTCGCGCCTCCGACCCGCACCTCAACGATGCGGCGAGCGGAACGCGAGCCCCGCGCTGGCGCTGCGCGCGTCACCACCCGCATCCAACCCGGCCCCGCCGAACAGCGTCGTCCGTTCGCCCCGAACCAGCGCGCCCAGCCTCAGCGCCTCGAAGTCGCCGTCGCCGTTCCACTCAGCCAGCGCCATCGCGTCCAAGGTGCCAACGATCTGGAACGAGCCGCCGATCCGGAAGGCGTTGAACTTGCCGCCGTCCAGCCGGTAATCGCCCTGCACCGACAGCGTTATGGGGCTGTCGGCCAGCCGGTAGGAGATAGCGCCGACCAGCCGCTCATGACGGACCGTGTCCCGCACCGTGGGGGACCGGATGTCACGCCAGACCAGGCCGAGTGAGGCCCCGGAGGCCGCGTGGCTCACGTAGCCGATCTCCCAGCTGCCCTCCGCCTCGCCGACCGTGCGCCAGGTCCGCGACACGCCGATCCCGTTTCGGCCTTGGGCCAGCCCCACCGCCACCGTGTAGGCGTCCCCTCGGCCGTAGGTGCCCGACTCGAACTCGTCGTGCCGGTACCCGAAGGCGATGACCCGCGAGTGCAGCCCGACCGTGTACTGCCCCGTACCCCAACCCTCACCCTCCGGCCGGTCGATGGTGATGTGGCCGAGAAGGTGGACCGCCCGGTTGAAGCCTGCGGCGCCCGGGTTCACCCAAAGCCCCGCGCCGAGCCCGATACCCGAGACGAAGCTGTACGACTGGAGTTCCGGGTCGCGTATCTGGCCGAGCGCCGGCGGCGCCGCCAGGAGCAGCGCCAGGCTGAGGATGAGGGGGGCGCGTCTGTGCACCGGCCCGTCGGTTCTCCCTTTCGCACGTGGTCCGGCTTGGGTGTCGGCGTATAGTGCGCTCCGCCGATGGGCGGGGCAAGGGAGCCGCCGGACCTTGACCTCTTGGCTGCACCTGAGTACTCCTTGTGCTTCGTCAGATCTAGGAGAACGGGGAGCGAATGGCCGAAACCTCTCAGGCGCCCGGCCCGGCCGGGGACCGGACCGACGCGACCGACCGGGTCGTCGACGCCCGCAAGGTCAGCAAGCGCTACGCCCGTACCTGGGCGCTGAGAGCCGTAGACCTCCAGGTGGGGCGCGGCGAGCTGGTCTCGCTGCTGGGGCCCAACGGCTCGGGGAAGAGCACACTGCTCAGAGTGCTCACCGCCGTCACGCGACCGACCTACGGCCAGGTGAAGATCTTCGGCCAGCAGCCGCGCAACGGCCTGGGCGTGCGCGAGCGGCTCGGCGTCCTCCCGCACCAGAGCTACCTGTACGGCGAGCTCACCGCGGTCGAGAACCTGCGCTTCGCCGCCACCATGTACGGGATGCGCGCGGTGAGGGACGATCTGGTCGAGGCGCTCTCCCACGTCGGCCTGGCGCACGTCGCCGACGCCCAGGCCCGCACCTTCTCCTCCGGCATGCGCAAGCGGCTGGCGCTCGCCCGCGCGACCCTCCACGATCCGGAGCTGGTGCTGCTCGACGAGCCGTACGGCGCGCTCGATGTGGAGGGGATCGGCTGGGTCGACCGCTTCATCGGCGAGCTACGCGAGGCCAGCAAAACGCTGGTCATCGCGACCCATGAGATCGGCCGGGCGCTCGCGCTCTGCGATCGCGCCGTCTCGCTCCGCGGTGGCCGCGTGGTCTTCGATGGCCCGACCTCCGATTATGAGGGCGCGATCGCCGGGGCGACCGAGGCGGTTGGCCTGGAGGCGGGGAGCTGATGGGCGACCTGCGACGCGCCATGGCGCTGGTTCGCAAGGACCTGCTGACCGAGCGGCGAAGTAAGGCGGCGTTCAACGCCATGGCCTTCTTCGCGGCGATGGTGCTCTTCATCTTCAGCTTCGCGCTGGGACCCGACGCGCCGAGCATGAGCGCCGGGCCCGGCCAGACGCTGCTCCAGTATCTGTGGCCGGGCCTCCTCTGGGTCGCCATCTTCTTCACCGGCATCCTGTCACTCAGTCGCTCGTTCCAGATCGAGATCGAGAGCGGCGGCCTCGAGGCGCTGCGCCTCTATCCCGGCGACAAGAAG
>CP070815.1:4292039-4438654 GCA_020344215.1 Gemmatimonadota bacterium | reverse complement strand
CGAGCCCGTGGGAGAGTAGGACGCCGCCGGCCTCATTACCATGACGCCGCTATCCGCTCACGCGAATAGCGGCGTTTCTCTTCGCCCCTCAACCCCCAACGCTTGAAATCCACTCGCCCCACCGGATGTCGCATCTCGCTCCGTCAGCTATCGATTCGACCCGCCGGCAGCGCGACAGCTGCTACGATTGCCAACCTGCGCCGCCCTTCGTATCTTTAGCATTGACAAGCATTTGCAGGCGACAACCTGCCCCTGGATAGAGGTGTGGAAGCGAACACCGACGACGCCTATCGCTCCGGTTACGTCGCCCTGGCGGGACGACCGAACGTAGGGAAGTCGACTCTGCTCAATGCGCTCATCGGGGAGCATCTGAGCATCGTGTCGGCAAAAGCACAGACCACGCGCGAGCGCGTGTCAGGCATCTTGACAGCAAGGTCGTATCAGATCCTGTTCATAGATGCGCCCGGACTTATCGAGCCGCGCTATGCGCTGCAGGAGGCGATGCGTTTAGCTGCGAACAACGCGATCGCTGAGGCGGACGTGATCGTGGTGATGATAGATGGCACGAGACCCGAGACGATGCCGGATGATGAGACGCTCGATTCGCTGAGGGCGCGTTCGGCGCCGACGCTCGTCGCGATCAACAAGAGCGACCTGATAGAATCGAGGACGCAAGCGCGACTCAGCGAAGCGGTCGACCGCCTGGGCTGGCCGGCGCTGCTGATATCTGCGACGGCCGGTGAAGGGCTCGACGCTCTCGTGGAACGCATCGTGCCGCTCCTCCCGGAATCGCCGCCGCTCTTTCCCGAGGAGGGCACTGCGACCCAGCCGTTGAGGTTCTTTGCGGAAGAGTTCGTGCGAGAGAGCTGCATGGACCTGCTTCGCGACGAGGTCCCTTACAGTGTAATGTGCAGGGTGGACGAGTTTCGCGAAGAGCGGGACCCGGTTTTCATTGGAATCATCATCTACGTTGAGCGGGAGAGCCAGAAAGGGATCGTCATCGGTCGCGGCGGTTCGGCAATCAAGAAGATCGGACAGACCTCACGTAGGAAGATCGAAGAACTCATCGGACGTCGTGTGTACCTCGAGCTTCGCGTGAAAGTACTGGCCGGCTGGCGCCGGAGACCCGCCCGCCTGCGGCAGCTGGGCTTCCAGTTGCCGGCGAACGCGAGAGGCGCGAACAAAGGCAACAATAGACCGCGAGTAGGTTGACCATGGAGAA
Source organism: Gemmatimonadota bacterium (assembly GCA_020344215.1). Taxonomy (GTDB): domain Bacteria; phylum Gemmatimonadota; class Gemmatimonadetes; order Palauibacterales; family KS3-K002. The sequence continues at coordinate 4,437,432 of CP070815.1, read as the reverse complement.
CGAAAGACTGGACGACGCGCTGTTGGAGGTGCTGGCCTGCCCGAAGTGTAGAGGCGAGCTGGAATACCGACCGGACGAAGCTGTTCTCTTGTGCCACGCGTGCCGACTTAGGTACAATATTGATGATGGCATTCCAGTGATGTTGATCGATGAGGCCGAATCTTTTTAGGCCCGCAGCTCTAGCCGGCCTGGCGATAGTCTTTGGTGCGCCGTCCTCGGGGCAGGCTCAGGAAGGCGCCGAGTTCCTTCTGCTGCCCGTGGGAGCCCGGGCCGTCGGCATGGGTGGTGCGGTCACCGGGATGCGGGGAATCGGCGAGCTCGTGCTCTGGAACCCCGCCGGCGTGGCGGGGATGGCGGAGCGTCGGCTACTCTTCAACCACAGTGAATCGGCCTTCGACACGAGGAGCGAGGTTCTCTCGCTCGCCTGGCCCACGCACTCCATCGGAACGTTCGCCATCACGTACTACCTCGTCGACTACGGAGAGCTCACGAGCACTGGCGTCGATGGCTCGGTGACGGGGACGATCAACTTCCGCAATCAGGAATTCCTGTTGAGCTTCGCCACTCGTGTGGCAGGTCCGCTGGAAGCAGGCCTCAACTATAAGGTGATCCAGTTGATCTACCGCTGTGACGGTGTATGCGCCGGCACGCAGTCGTTCACGCGAACGACCCACGCGGTGGACTTGGGCCTCATATGGAATGGCCTGGCGGGCCTGCCGTTGTCCTTGGGTGGGTCTGTCCGGCACCTGGGGTTTGCGCTCGAGGGGGACGACGAGGACGATCCGCTGCCGACGCGCGTGCGGCTGGGAGCCGCGTACCGGATAAACTCCGCCTTCACCTCCGATTCCACCCTCGCGGTCGCCTTCGCGGTTGACCTGGAGGACCAGGCGCGCGATCTGGGCGACCCCGATGTCATGGTCGGGTCGGAGTTCTCGGTAGCCGACCTGTTTTTCGTCAGGGCAGGCTACGCGTTCCTGGACACCGGGCCAGGCGGAGCGTCCCTCGGGCTGGGCCTGACTTACGACTGGTTCTACCTGGATCTAAGCCGGGGGTTCGACGAGGTCAGTACCGCAACTGGCGAAGACGCCATACAGGTCAGTTTTGGTATCATCTTCTAGCCATCGCCGCAGACGACGGCCTCACGGCGCCTTCCCCCGGAAGGCCTTTTTTGTGGCTTCCCGTGATCGATAGGAGCTCGGTCCTTCGCTATCTGCGCGAGCGCGCGCAACGGCCCGTAAGGCTCAAGGAGATCGCCCGAGGGCTGGACGTCGAGGCGCGTGACTACCGCCTGTTGAAGCGTCTGCTCCGCGATATGGAGGAGGCCGGCGAGATCTATCGCGTTCGTCGGCGCCGCTACGCATTGCCCGGCCGGATCAATCTGGTCGTGGGGCGGATGCAGGTAACCCGAGCGGGGCACGGCTTCGTGCTCCCCGAGGAGGGAGGGGAAGACGTCTTCGTTCGGTCGGCGCAGCTGGGTAGCGCCTACGATGGTGACCGCGTGGTGGCGCGCATCGAGCGCCGGCGCCGGGGCCGGAATCCCGAGGGGACCGTGGTCAAAGTCCTGGAGCGGGCGCGCAGTCGGGTCGTCGGCGTCTACCGTGCCTCTGGCCGCTTTGGCTTACTGGCACCGATCGACCAAGCCCTTCATCGCGATGTTTTCGTGCCGCCAGGGGCTGATTCCGGAGCGCCAGACGGCTGGATCGTAGTAGCGCGCATCGTCGATTGGGGCAGCGATCATAACGACCCGGTGGGTGAGGTGGTGGAGATCCTCGGCAGACCCGGGGACCCGGGTGTGGATGTGCTCGCGATAGTCCATGCCCATGAGCTGCCAGCAGAATTCCCGCACGACGTGCTGAGCGAGGCGGATGAGTTGGCTGCGCGCTCGCGCCGTGCGGCGGAGCTGGAAGGTCGGGCCGACTTCCGGGACTTGCTGACGTTCACTATCGACCCGATAGACGCGAAAGACCACGACGATGCCCTCTCCATCCAGCAGCTGGCCCTTGATCGCTGGCGCGTCGGTGTGCACATCGCCGACGTCTCGCACTTCGTCGGCGAGGGCTCGCGGATCGATCTGGAAGCTTTCGACCGGGGAACTAGCGTATACCTGGTCGACCGGGTGCTGCCAATGCTACCCGAGGTACTATCGAGCGATCTCTGTTCGCTCAAACCTGGCGCTGATCGTCTGACGCTCTCGGCGTGCCTGGACCTGAAATCGACTGGCGAGCTCATCTCGGTCGATTTCACGAGTAGTGTCATCCGGAGCCGCTATGCTCTGACGTATGAAGAGGCACAGGAGATCGTCGACGGTGAACGTGGCGCTGATGAGGAGTTGCGGGAGGCGCTCGAGCGACTGCGCGGGCTGGCACTTCGACTGCGCGAGCGCCGCCAGGCGCGCGGAGGACTGGACTTCGATCTGCCTGAGGCACGTGTGATCGTCAATGCAGCCGGAGAGCCAACGGCCGTGCAGCGGATTCTTCGGCTCGACACCCATCGGTTGATCGAAGAGTTCATGATCCTCGTCAACGAGTCGGTGGCTCGGGCAGCCGAGGCTCGGCAATTGCCGTTCATCTACCGAGTACACGAAGCACCCGATCCGGATCGGTTGGAGCGGCTGCGCGAGTTCGTGGCCGGGCTAGGGCTGAAGCTGGAGCCGGACGCCGACCGCTCGCCACGCGCCCTCCAGCGGCTCCTCGCTTCCGTCGAAGGACGCCCTGAGGATCCGGTGGTATCGACACTCGTCTTACGGAGCATGAAGCAGGCGCGTTACAGCGCCGAGCGGAGTGGTCACTTCGGCCTCGGTTCACGGGCCTACACTCATTTCACGTCACCTATCCGCCGCTATCCCGACCTGGCGGTCCACCGAATCGTGCGCAGCGCGCTGCTGGAACGGTGCCCCGTGGCGGAGGGGTTGGAGGCTCAGCTCGAGGCGGTAGCGCGGCGCGCCTCGGCTCGGGAACGTCAGGCGATGGAGGCGGAGAGAGAATCGGTGGAGCTGAAGAAGATGGAGTTCCTCGAGCGCCACCTGGGTGACGTGTTCCACGGTACGATCAGCGGCGTGATGTCCTTCGGGCTGTTCGTCTTGCTCGACGATGTCCTGGCGGAGGGACTTGTACATGTCGGTCAGCTCGGCGACGACTACTACCACTTCGTTGAGGCCGAGTACGCGCTGGTCGGCGAGGTCCGGCGTCGGCGCTTCCGACTGGGCGGTCGGGTTCAGGTGCAGGTGATCCGGGTGAACCGGGAGGCTCGGGAGCTCGATCTGGGCCTCTACGACTGAGGCGGGAACACGTCGGCTTGGCCGGGTTAGCCCTAGACGGGCATGTAGAGCCTTAGTAAGTTGAGCGGGCAATGTTGGAGAGGCTACTACTCACTTCGCGCTAATGCCGCTACCACCGGTCATCGTATACTACTCCTCCGCCGAGACCCCACCCCCACAGGCCCTCTCGGACCATGTGGACGGACGGGAGTCCAAGCTCGTCAGGGCCCGGGCCGGGGCCGACGTGCTGGCCATGGTCAATCGTGGCCACCCGGCGCTGGTCGTGCTGGACGGCGACGGAGATATCGAGGAGGTTTGCGCTTTGATCGGGATCCTGAGGTCAGATCCGTTCAGCGCTATCGTGCCGGTGATCGTCTGGTCGGAGGAGGCGGGGATCGAGGTGATTGACCGGGTGCTCGAAGCAGGGGCCGACGACTTCCTCAAACACAGCATGGACGAGCACGAGAAACTCCTCCGGCTCAACACGGTCGTCAGGCGTGCGGAGCGGGACGTCGGTGTCCACCCGACAACGCGTTTGCCGGGCACTGCTATGATCGAGCGTGATTTCGCTGCCCGCCTGGCGATTGCAGAGGACTTCGCGGTCTGCTACGCCGACATCGACAACTTCAAGGAATTCAACGATCGCTACGGCTACTACCACGGCGATCGCGTGATCTTTCTGGTCTCGAAGATCCTGCGCGACGTGGTGAAAGCCTTCGCGCCGACCGGGTTCATCGGGCACATCGGCGGTGACGACTTCATCTTCAACGTACCGATCGATATCTTTGAGACGTGTTGCCGCGAGGTCATCTCGATCTTTGACACGCTGATACCGTTCCAGTACTCGGAGGAAGACAGAAGGGCCGGATTCTTCTGGGGAAAGGACCGGCGCGGGCAGCTCCACCGCATCCCGCTGATGACCTTGTCCATCGGGGTCGTCACCAACTCCCAGCGCAGCTTCACGCATACGGCGCAGGTCGGTGAGCTGGCAACCGAGATGAAGGCGTACGCGAAGACCAAGCAAGGTTCGATCTTCGTGGTCGATCGCCGTCATGGCCGACGTGACACCCGCTCCAGCCAGACGGCGGAGGTTACCACAGAAGCTGTGAAGGAAGGGCCATGAACGTCTCCTGTCCGCAGTGCAAGACCGTTTTCCGAGTGGACCCACGCAAAGTGCCTGCCGAAGGAGTACGTGCTCGCTGCTCGGTCTGTGGAGGCGTTTTCGAGGTCGTATCTGAGGAGAAACAGGCTGCAGCTGCTCAGCCGGCAGCGGTGGCGACCGCTCGTGCCGCACCACCACCGCCGCAACCTGCGGCGCCAGAAGCGCCCGCGGCTCGCGCCGCGGCCCCGCCGCCGGTTCCGGAGCCAGCAGTGCCACCCGCACCCGAGCCGCCACCCGAGCCGGTAGTGCCAGCCGCGCCGCCACCCCCTCCGCCAGCGGCCGCCGCTGAGCCGGCGGCTCGCCCATTCGGGCAGCCTGATCCCGAGGCGCGGGCGCGGCGGCTCGCACGTGCACTGATCTCGGATGTGGCTGCCTACCACCCCGAACGCCAGGAGATCGGGCTGCGCGAGGGCCGCCTCAAGGAACTCTTTCAAGAGGAGCTCAAGAAGTCGTGGCAGGAGTATGTCGAGCAGGTAGGCATCGAGGTCGCCAAGAGCACGCCGTATTTTCGGGACGCGCTCAACGAGATACTCGCCAAGGGTAAGAAAGTGTTCTGACTGGCGGCCGCTCAGCGGCCGCACAAGGCGCCACATGCGAAGCAGCGAGAGGCGGCAGGAAGAAGCCAGCAGGTTGACCGCCGCGGGGTGGCGCGGATATCTTTCGCATTGAGCTGGGGCCGTCCGCTCGGGCGGCCTTATCGTTTGTGCTGATTGAAGTTAGAGCGATCGGTGGGGGTAGATCCTCAGGAGGAGAGATGAGGTCATGGCGGTAGCGACGGAACTGGGCCTGCTCAGAGAGCTGCGCGAGCGGATCGAGGAGCTCAGGGGGTATCTTTGACGTAGACGGCAAGAGGGGCCGGGCCAAAGCCCTGGAGCGGCAGACGACCGGGGCGGGGTTCTGGGAGGACGCCGACGCGGCACGTGCCGTCATGCAGGAACTCAATGAACTCAAGAACTGGATCGATCCATGGGATGAGCTCGATCGGAAGTCCGGCGAGCTGATCGAGCTCGGCGAGCTCATCGAGGCCGAGGGCGACTCCGAGATGGAGGAGGAGTTTCGCGCCGAGGTCGAGGGATTGAGCAGGCAGGTCGAAGATCTCGAATTCCGCAACATGCTCCGCGGCTCCGATGCCGAGCGGGATGCCCTTCTTACCATCCACCCGGGTGCCGGCGGCACCGACTCCCAGGATTGGGCGGAAATGCTCATGCGCATGTACACGCGTTGGGCGGAGTCTCACGGATTCGAGGCGGCCGTGCTCGACCTGGTTCCGGCTGAGGAAGCCGGGATCAAGTCGGTAGCCCTCGAGATTCGCGGCCGCTACGCCTACGGGTATCTTCAGGCGGAAAAGGGCATACACCGGCTCGTCCGCATCTCGCCGTTCGACCAGCAGGCCCGCCGACACACCTCCTTCGCATCGGTCTTCGTCTATCCGGTGATCGACGATGCCGTCGACGTCGAGATCAACCCGGAGGACCTGCGTATCGACACGTACCGCGCCTCCGGCAAGGGCGGCCAGCACGTCAACAAGACGGACTCGGCGGTGCGGATCACTCACACCCCGACAGGGATCGTCGTCTCCTGCCAGCAGGAGCGCAGCCAGCATCGCAACAAGAACACCGCCATGAAGATGTTGAGAGCGGCGCTCTACGAACGCGCGCTGGATGACCGGCGGAAAAAGCGCGAGAAGATAGATGAGGCCAAAACCGAGATCGCCTGGGGGAATCAGATCCGCTCCTACGTATTCCAGCCGTACACGCTCGTGAAGGATCACCGCACGAACATCGAACAGCCCGACGTGCAACGGGTCATGCAGGGCGACCTCGACGAGTTCATCATCGGTTACTTGAAGCGACACGGGGCTCGATCAGAATGACGGGAACGGGTGATGCGCAGCACGTCATAAGAGCGCGGCAAGAGAAACTCCGACGGCTCCAAGAGCTGGGCGTCGAACCGTACGCCTACCGCTACGAGCCTACGACGTCGGCCGGGGCAGCGATCCGCGATTACGAAGCGATGGCCGGAGAAAGCTCGGTGACGTCCCGGCTTGCGGGCCGCGTCCGCTCACTCCGGCCACACGGGAAGACGACATTCGTCCACCTGGAAGACCGGACCGGTAAGGTACAGGTCTACTTCCGCCAGGACGCCCTGGGCGACGAGGGGTATGAGCTGATCAAGCTGCTCGACCTCGGTGATTGGATCGGTGTGGAAGGCCCGATGTTCCGCACCCGCACCGGTGAGGTCACGCTGCGGGCGGATAAGCTCGAGCTCCTGGCTAAGACGGTTCGGCCGCTGCCGTACGGGAAAGAGGAGACGAGCGAGACCGGTGAGGTGGTCCAACACAGCGGCTTCGCGGACCTCGAGAGCCGATATCGCCAGCGCTACGCCGATCTGGCGGTCCACCCCGAGGTGCGGAGCCTTTTCGTTACCCGTGCGCAGGTGCTGCGCGAGATCCGAAGCTTCCTCGACGAGCGCGGCTTCCTGCACGTCGAGACGCCCATCCTCCAGCCGATCTACGGTGGAGCCACGGCCCGGCCGTTCACGACGTATCACCGGGCGCTCGACGCCGAGCTGTACTTGCGGATCGCGGATGAGCTGTACCTCAAGCGGCTCATCGTGGGCGGGCTGGAGCGGGTCTACGAGATCGGGCAAGTATTCCGCAACGAGGGGATCGACCGGACTCACAACCCCGAGTTCTCGATGCTCGAGGTTTACCAGGCCTACGCCGACTACCACGACATGATGGACCTTACCGAGGGGTTGGTCCATCACATTGTCCAAGAGGTAAAGGGGTCGAGCGTCGTCGAATACGATGGGAACGAGTTGGACTTCAAGCCGCCTTGGCCGCGCTCGACGTGGTACGAGGCGCTCGAGAAGCACGGATCGCTAGACGCCTACGCGCTTGACGTGGCGTCGCTACGTGCGGCGGCGCTCGACGCCGGCGTCGAGGGCGCCGAGGACAAGGGCAGGACAGCCCTCCTCGATGGCCTGTTTAAGGCCCTCGTGGAGGATGAGTTGACCGGACCGGTCATCATCTACGACTACCCGGTGGAGCTCAGCCCGCTGGCCAAGCACAAACGCGACGGCGACACGTCGCTAACGGAACGCTTCGAGCTATTCGTCGCCGGTCGTGAGATTGCCAATGCGTTCAGCGAGTTGAACGACCCGTTCGAGCAGCGAGAGCGCTTCGAGGCACAGGTCCGCATGCGCGAGGAGGAAGGGTGGGAGGAGGCCCACCAAGTCGATGAGGACTACATATCCGCGCTGGAATACGGACTCCCGCCAACCGGGGGGATGGGACTCGGGATCGACCGGCTCGTGATGATCCTCACCGATCGCTCCTCGATCCGCGACGTGATCCTCTTCCCAACGTTGAGGTCGGGGTGAGATGCCGCTCGAGCTGCACCTAGCGACCCGCAATCTGTCGGCGCGCAGCAGGTCGCGCTTCCTGAACCTGATTACGATCATAGCGATCGGTGGCATTTGTGTAGGCGTCATGGCGCTTATCGTTGTGATCGGCGTCATGTCGGGGCTGCAAACCGAAGTGCGCGACCGCATTCTCGGCACCAACCCGCACATCATGGTACTGACCTTCGGGGAGGGGCTGCGGGTCGACGACTGGCGTTATCCTGTCGAGAAGCTCCGCGAGGACGCAGAAGTCACCATAGCAGAGCCCTTTGTCTACACTGAGTCACTGGTCTTCCAGGACGTCGACTACCAGCAGGGCGTGGCGCTGCGCGGCATTACGGCGGACGCCACGGCGCGGATGACCGAACAGCTATTGGTCGGTAGCTGGGAATTCGACAGCGGGGAATCCGGGCTCCCCGGAATCGTGCTCGGCTTCCGCTTGGCCGACCGCTTGCTGGTGTACCCGGGGGATACGGTGAGCCTGATTTCGGCCCAGGGGGCCGAACTGACAGCAGCCGGCTTCATACCGAAGTTCAAGAAGTTCGAAGTCGTGGGGCTCTTCAAGAGCGGAATGTTCGAGTACGACAACCAGATGGGCTACGTGGCCCTTGCCGCCGCACAGGACCTGCTGGGTCTCGGCGACGCCGTGACCGGTATCGCCGTGTGGGTCCGCGAGCCGTGGGAGGCAGACGCCAGCGCGCGGCGCTTTCAGACGGAGCTCGGGTACCCGTTCACCCTGAGAGACTGGAAGCGGATGAACGAGGGTCTCTTCGCCGCGCTGAAGCTGGAGAAGATGGGTATGGCCCTGGTCCTGGCGCTGATCGTGCTCGTCGCCGCCTTCAACATCGTGTCCACGCTGATCATGGTCGTGGCCGACAAGACGCGGGAGATCGGAATACTCCGCTCGATGGGCATGACCTCGAAGAGGATCTACAAGGTCTTCATACTTCAAGGCCTGATCATTGGGGTGGCAGGCACGCTGTTGGGTCTGTTCGGTGGGTTGGCGCTCGCCTGGGCCATCGACTACTTCGGGCTCATCTCGTTGCCGGGGGATGTGTACCTGATTAGCGAGATCCCGATTATCCTGAACCCGCTGGACGTCACCCTTGTCGTTGTCGTCAGCATCCTCATCTCGTTTACCGCCACGATCTATCCGTCGCGCCAGGCCGCGCGCCTGACACCGGTGGAGGCGATTCGTCATGAGTAGGCCGGCCGCGGCACGAACGCCAGCCGGCGAATCCACATTGCGGCCGGCACTGACGTGTGAGAGCCTTCACAAATCGTTCGTGGATAGCGACGGGTCGGAACTCCCGATCCTCAAGGGGGTCGACTTAGAGGTAAAGGTGGGTGAGGTGGTGGCGGTTGTCGGGGCGAGCGGGGCAGGAAAGAGCACGCTGCTTCACCTGTTGGGGGGGCTCGACCGGCCCACCGCCGGCCAGGTATACCTGGCCGGCCAACGTCTCTCGAGGCTCGACGAGCAACGACTGGCTGAAGCCCGCAACCTGCGAATTGGCTTCGTCTTCCAGTTCCACCACCTGTTGCGGGAGTTCAGCGCCCTTGAGAATATTATGATGCCCCTGCTAATTGGTGACGTCGACAGTTCGCAGGCACGGACACGGGCCGAGGCATTGCTGCGGGCGGTGGGTCTGGAGAGGCGAGGCGACCACAAGCCGGCCCAGCTGTCGGGAGGAGAGCGGCAGCGTGTGGCTGTGGCACGGGCGCTGGCCAATGACCCGCTGGTCCTTCTGGCCGACGAACCTTCGGGCAACCTGGACAACCAGACGGCAGAGGGGTTGCACAGTCTACTCTTCCAGCTCCGCGACGAGCGCGATTTCGCCGTGGTGTTGGTGACACATAACCGCGAACTGGCGCGCCGTGCGGACCGCGTGCTCTGGCTGCGCGACGGGAAGCTTCACCCTCTGTCGATAGCGGACCACGAGGTCATCCCCTGATGCTGTGCGATAACTGCGGGAAGAACGAGGCGGAAGTCCACCTGACGCAGATCGTGGACAATGAGATGACCACGGTCCATCTCTGTCCCTCCTGCGCGGCTGACAAAGGCCTCGATACCGGGAGCACCAAGAACTTGCCACTCACCGACTTCTTGGCGCAGATGGGCCAGGCCGCGCTGGCCGAAGAAGAGCGGGAGGTGGCCGGCCCCTGCAGCTATTGCCACACGACGGTGGACGACTTCAGGCGCACGGGGCGGCTCGGCTGCCCGCACTGCTACTCGGTCTACGAGTCACAGCTGCGGGCGATTCTCCGACGCATCCACGGCTCCACTTACCACTTGGGCAAGGTGTACGTGCCGCCCGCCAGCGAAGCCGCCGATCGGGCGGCTCGCCTCGCCGGGCTCCGGCGCAAACTGCAGCGTGCCATCGAGGCAGAGGACTTCGAGCGAGCTGCTGTTATCCGGGACCAGATCCGCGAGCTGGAGGCGACGATCGACGCATGATGACCCCCCTCGACTTCGCCTCGATGCCTGACTTCGGACTCACCTGGCTACAGGCCAGCGGGCCTGACTGCGACATCGTCCTGTCAACTCGCGTGCGCATCGCTCGCAACCTTCAAGGCTATCCGTTCTCGGGTCGCGCCAAACCGACCGACAGGACCGCGATTCTGACGACGGTCCGTGAGGTGCTCGACCGCACTTCGCCGGTGACAGAGGCGGTGTATGTAGAGATCGATCGCCTCGAGCCCCGTGAGCGGCAGCTCCTGCTCGAACGCCATCTCGTCAGCCGTGAGCTCCTGGGGCGGGAGAGCGGTGACCCCCCCTCCTTCGCGGCACTCGTGAACTCCGCGCAGGAGCCCGTAGGTCTGATGATCAACGAGGAAGACCACCTGCGCCTGCAGAGCCTCACCAGCGGCTTCAGTCCCCACGAAACCTGGCGGTTCGTGGATACTCTGGACGAGGAGTTGGGTAGCCAGCTACCCTACGCCTTCCACCACGAGTTCGGCCATCTCACCTCTTGCCCGACCAACTGCGGTACCGGGCTGCGGGCGTCGGTCCTCATTCACCTCCCCGGTCTGGTGCTGACGAAGGAGATCAACAAGGTACTCCAAGGAATCTCCCAGGTGGGCCTGACGTTCAGAGGGCTGTACGGCGAGGGGTCCGAGGTCGTCGGCAACCTCTTCCAGGTCTCGAACCAGACAACGCTTGGAAAGAGCGAGGAAGACCTCATCGATCACCTGCAGAAGATCGTCGGCCAGGTGATCGAATATGAGCGCCAGGCTCGCGCCGTTCTAGTGCGCGACGCGCCCAGCGTCATCGAGGATAAGGTCTGGCGAGCGTACGGGCTGTTGCGCCACGCCCGCGCCCTAGGGTTCGACGAGATGATGAACCTCCTCTCGGGGGTCCGATTGGGCCTGTCTCTGAAACTTCTTCCAGCGCTTAGTGTATACGTGTTGAACCGTATAATGATCTTTGCCCAGAACGCTCACCTGGAGCAGGCCGTTGCCGGTGCGCTCTCGGGTAGCGAGCTTGACATCCAGCGCGCAAACTACGTCCGTTCAGCATTGGCGGAGGCAGAGGCCATCGATCGATAGAGAAGGAGGAGACGCGTGGGGTACAGGTCCCAGGGTGGGTCGAGGGTTAGATGAACTACAATTTCACTGACCGCGTTCGCAAGGTTCTCGCTATGGCTCGTGAGGAGGCCGTTCGCCTCCAGCACGACTACGTCGGCACCGAGCACATCCTCCTCGGGTTGACCCGTGAAGGAGAAGGCGTGGCGGCCGCCGTCCTTATGAACCTGAACGTCGACCTCGACCAAGTACAGGAGCGGACCGAGGAGCAGGTGAGGAAGGGGAAGGCCGGGGCGGCATCGGGTGAGCTACCCTACACATCGCGCGCCAAAAAGGTCCTCGAGTTCGCTGTGGCGGAAGCCCGGGACCTCAACCACAGCTACGTGGGCACCGAGCACCTGTTGCTGGGACTGCTCAGGGAGGAGAAAGGCGTAGCGGCCCAAGTTCTGGAATCGCTGGGAGTGACGCTGGAGCAGGCGCGGGAACAGACGTTGAAGCTATTGGGAACGGATGTTCCCAGCTCGGGCCCCGGGGCGGGGAGCGCCGCCGGTCCGAAGGAGAAGAAGTCGAAGACGCCGGCCCTGGACCACTTCTGCCGTGATCTGACGGAGCTGGCGCGGTCGGGCGAGCTCGACCCGACGATCGGCCGCGAGACGGAGATCGAGCGGGTGATGGAGATTCTGTCGCGGCGCAAGAAGAACAACCCGGTGCTGATCGGCGAGCCCGGCGTCGGTAAGACGGCGATCGTGGAGGGGCTCGCCCAGCTGATCGCGCGGGGCGATGTGGCGGACAGCCTCAAGGGCCACCGGGTGCTGGCCCTGGACATGGCGGCGGTGATCGCCGGCACGAAATACCGCGGGCAATTCGAGGAGCGGCTGAAAGCCGTGATGAACGAGATCGCGCAGAACCGCGACGTCATCTTGTTCATCGACGAGGTGCACACGCTGGTCGGCGCGGGAGCCGCGGAAGGTGCGATCGACGCGTCCAACATGCTGAAGCCGGCGCTGGCGCGTGGGGAGTTACAGTGCATCGGCGCCTCGACCTTGAACGAATACCGCAAGCACATCGAGAAGGACGGAGCGCTCGAGCGGCGGTTCCAGACGGTCATGGTGGATCCGCCGACGGTGGGTGAGACGATCGACATCCTGGACGGACTGAAGAAGCGCTACGAGGACCACCACAAGGTGAAACTTCCCCAGGACACACTCGTCACGGCGGCGAAACTGTCTGAGCGCTACATCACGGACCGCTATCTACCAGACAAGGCGATCGATGTGATCGACGAGGCGTGTGCCAGGGTGCATCTCTCCACGCAGGTGCCGCCCCCTGAGGTCGCCGATCTGCAGGAGGAGTTGAAGAAGATCGGAGAGCTCAAGGACGAGGCGATTCGCGATCAGGACTTTGAGCGGGCGGCCGAGCTACGCGACAATGAACGCGATCTGCAGTCGGAGATCCGGCGCCGTCGCGAGGAATGGGAAGAGGAGCGGCGGACGTTCCGGCCATTGATCACAGAAGATGAAGTGGCCTTCATCGTCTCGCGCTGGACGGGTATACCGGTTACCCGCCTGCAGGAGGCCGAGACGGACCGTCTCCTGCGGATGGAGGAGGAGTTGCACAAGCACGTCGTCGGTCAGGACGACGCAATCACGGCGATCAGTCGGGCCATCCGGCGCAGCCGGGCGGGTCTCAAAGACCCCGCCCGGCCCATTGGCTCCTTCATCTTTAGCGGGCCCACGGGGGTCGGGAAGACGGAGTTGGCGCGCGCGCTGGCTCGTTTCCTGTTCGCCGACGAGAACGCCCTGGTCCGCGTCGACATGTCTGAGTACATGGAGAAGTTCTCGGTCAGCCGCCTGATCGGCGCTCCCCCGGGATATGTAGGCTACGAAGACAGTGGTGCCTTGACCAAGGCGGTGCGTCATAAGCCGTACAGCGTGGTGCTGTTCGACGAGATCGAGAAGGCGCACCCCGATGTCTTCAACATCTTGCTGCAGATTCTCGATGACGGGCGCATAACCGACAACTACGGGCGCGTCATCGATTTCAAGAACACGATCCTGATCATGACCTCGAACGTGGGGGCACGGGACATCGTGAAGGGTGGGGGCCTGGGCTTCCGCACGCCCGACGCCAGAGCGAGCTACGAGGACATGGCAGAGCGGGTTAAGGACGAGATTCAGAAGGTATTCAATCCCGAGTTCTTGAACCGTCTCGACGATGTGATCGTATTCCATCCGCTCTCCAAGGACCACATCAGGCAGATCGTCGACGTGTTGATGCGCGACGTTAAGACTAGACTGGAGGAGGAGGCACTGAAGCTTCAGCTCAGCGACCCGGCCGTCGAGTTCCTTGTGGAGCACGGCTACGATGCCACGTACGGAGCGCGGCCGCTCAAGCGTGCAATCCAGCGCTACGTTGAGGACCCGCTCTCCGAGAAGATTCTCATGGCTGAGTTGGCACCCGGCGATGTGATCGAGGTCGAAGTCGCCGCGGACGGGGAGCACCTGGAATTCCGGGTCCTCTCCTCTTCATCCTTTACCACGTGAAGCGAAAGCTCGGTATCCCGCTGTTTACGGCCCTCGTCGCGTTCGGCGCGAGGGCCGAACCGCTGTTGGGTCAGGCACAGGCCGGAGTGCAACCGGTTCTCGTCGACTCCGTCCAGGTCATCGGCAACACGCGTCAGGCCACGCCCACGGTCCTGACCGAGCTCGGGATCCGCCCCGGCGACCAGGTCACCTACACCGACGTGCAGCGAGGTGTCCAACGCCTCTGGTCCACCGGCGAGTACGGCGATATACGAGTCTACGCCGTCGACAACCTGCAAGGCGCGACGACGCTGGTCGTCGATCTCGTCGAGCGACCTTTCATCGTCGGCTATGAGTTCCAGGGTCTGGAACACGTCGGCAGCGGCGGCATCCGCGATACGGCGGGCCTGCAGTCGAGCGTACCGCTCGATCCGTCAGCCGTACACGAGGCATCCCGCCGCATCCGCGCCGAACTGTCCAATCTGGGCTATCTGATGGCGACGGTAGACACGTCGCTGGCGCCCGCCATGCGGCCGGATGAATTCCGGCTGATTTTCAGGGTCGACGAGGGCCGACGGCTCGTCGTGAACGCAATCGAGTTCGAAGGGAACGAGGCGCTGAGCGACGCCGAGCTGGTATCCGCCATGAGCGTGAAGCCGGAGGGCTTCCTCTGGTGGAAGACCGGCGAGTTCCGGCAAGACGACTTCCAAGAGGACCTGGAAGTCAACCTGGTCGAACACTACGGCCGCAACGGGTTCCTCGACCTCGAAGTACTCGGCGACACGATGATCGTCGATCCCAGAACCGGGAAGACGAAGCTCGTTGTCCGCGTCGATGAAGGACGGCAATACCGGATCGCCGAGTTCCGCGTCGAAGGCAACAAGTACTTCCCGACAGAGCTCCTGGAGGCGCGGTTCGACCCGCGCAGCCGATCACTGCTCCAGCGGCTACCGCTAATCGGCAGCTCGGATGAGGGAGGGGATCCTGTCTTCGACACCCACGAGTGGAGGGATGCCACCGACGAGATCCAGCAGCTATATCGAAACGCCGGCTTCCTCTATGCTCGGATCGACCCGCTCGTAGAGAAACTCCCGACCGCCGAGGACGGGCAGCCCCGAGTCCGGCTCATTTGGAGGATCGAGGAGGAAAGCCAGGCATACATCCAGCTGGTCGAGATCGCCGGCAACACCACGACGCACGAACGCGTGGTACGCGACAGGCTCGTGCTGTTACCAGGGGACGTGTACGGCGATGAGCGTATCGTCTCGAGCTACCAGAGCATCCAGGGCCTCGGCTTCTTCGACCAGGTGCCACCCGACGAAGCGCTGGACGTTAGACCCAACGAAGAGGGTGACATCAACGTAACCTTCCGGGTGAAGGAGAGACACACCGGCAACATCAACTTCGGCGCCTCGCTCTCACCTTCGATCGGGCTGGCCGGGTTCATCGGCTACGAGCAGCCGAACCTCTTCGGCCGGGCGAAGTCCGGTCGCTTCCGCTGGATGTTCGGCAACAGAACGAACGACATCGAGGTGGGCTACACCGATCCGGCTATCCTGGGCAGCCGCAACTCGCTCGGGATCGCTCTACGCAGCTCACGCGACCAATTCAGCTTCATCGGTCTCGGCCGGCGCCGCCAGACGGGAGGCAGTCTCAGCTTCGGTACACCGTTTTTCGGGTCGCGTTGGACCCGCGTTTCGCTCCGCTACTCGCTCTTCCGCGACGAGTACGACGCGAATGCGGACGAGCTCGATCTGGAGCAGCGCGAGCTGTTGGGTGTCGGAACACGTAGCTCGATCGAGCTGCGCCTGTCGCGCGACACGCGGAACCATCCAGTGTTCCCGACGAGCGGCAGCCGGAACTCGGCGGCCCTCGAGGTCACCGGTGGGGCTCTCGGTGGGGACGGCGATTATCAGAAGATCACGTTCGAGAGCACTTGGCACACGCCGATTGCGCGGCTCGTCAGCGACCCGATGAGGACGCCGATCGACCTGGCCGTCGGACTTGGGATCCAGGGCGGGTTCATCCTCGGCGACAATCCCTTCTACCTCGAGCGCTTCTTCGCGGGCGGCGTCCGCTACGGGCCCAAGCTCCGGGGCTACGAAGAGCTCACCATTACTCCATCGGGTCACGTGCCGCAAAGGGCGGTGGGCTTCAGCCAGCTGGACCGCGTCGGCGAGGCATACTTCCTGCTCAACGCTAACATCGGCGTCCGTCTGGGCAGCAGCTTCTTCGTGAACGCCTTCTACGACGCCGGAAACGTCTGGTCGACCCCACACGGGCTGAACCCGACTGACCTGTTGCGGGGCTTCGGGATCGGAGTAAGCTTAGTCACACCGATGGGACCCCTGGGCATCGACTACGCATATGGGATCGACCGGCTCGACGAGTTTGGCCAGCCAGACCCCGGGTGGAGGCTGCACTTTAGGTTCGGTCAGGTGTTCTGAGTCAGTTCTAGATAGTCGGCTCCAACGGGCATGATCCAGGTCACGATGCCCCGCCGCGCCGCACGAAGAGGGGAGCAAGAGGGTGCAGTACAAACTTAGTGCCATTCTGGTAGCCACGGCCCTGGCGGCGCTCGGCTACACCGGGCTCAGCCAGCCCCAGGGCTCGCAGATCAAGCTGGCGTACATCAACTCGAACGAGATCATCTCACAAGCTCCCGGCGCCGCAGATGCGCAGGCGACCTTTGAGCGCGAGATGGCGGGCTGGCAGGCCCAGGTGGAGGCACTGGCCGATTCGCTCCAGCAGATGGTCACGCAGTACGAGCAGCAGCAGGTCATGCTGTCACCGGAAGCGCGCCAGGCGCGGCAGCAGGAGATCAATCAGAAGCGCGCGGAGTTCCAGCGGCGCACCACCGAGCTGGAGCAAACAGCCCAGCGTCGGCAGCAGGAGCTGGTAGCGCCGATCTACGAGATGATCTCCAGCATGCTGTCCCAGGTCCGTGAGGAACAGCAGTACACTATGATCTTCGACGCGGCAGCCGGGGCCCTGATCGCGGCCGACACCACTCTCGACATCACTGACCTGGTGCTCCAGCGCTTGAGAGCGCAGAGCGGTGAACAGGAGGGGCCGTCGAATTAGCGATGCGAGCCCGGGGCCGGTCATGACCCCGGGCTCATGCGCCCACGGTCTCGAGAATCCACCGTGGGCGTTCTTTCTATTGCCCTGCTGATCGGCGTACGACATATCCACGGGAGCACCGATGACATCCAGCTTAACGGTAGGTCAGCTCGCCGAGCGCCTAGGCGCCGAGTTGGTCGGGAAACCGGATGGCACGATCGAGCGGGCTGCGCCTCTCGAAACGGCCAGCGAGGGGGAGGTTAGTTTTCTTGCAAGGCGCAAGTACCTCCGGTACCTTGGCGCAACTCGCGCGACGGCTGTCATCGTCGACCGCGAGATGGGCAGGCTGGAGGACTTTCCTCAGAGCACCGCTCTGTTGTGGGTCGACGACGCGCACGCCGCGCTGGCAGAGACGCTGACGCTCCTCTACCCACAGGCCCCACGAGACGGCGAGATAGCGCCCAGCGCCATGCTTGGACCCGGTGTGGAGCTGGGAGAGGGTGTGATCATTGGCCACCACGCGGTGGTCGCGGCTGGCACCAGACTGGGCGACAGGGTCCGCGTCGGTGCAAACTGCGTAGTCGGCGAGCGCTGCGAGATTGGCGCCGACACCGAGCTCAAAGATCTGGTATGCCTCTATCCCGACACCGTGATAGGAGCCCGCTGCATCGTTCACAGCGGTGCGCGGATCGGAGTGGACGGCTTCGGCTACGTCTTTCAGGACAACCGGCATCGGAAGATCCCCCAGGTAGGGCGCTGCGTGGTGGAGGATGACGTCGAGATTGGCGCCAACACATGCATCGATCGCGGCTCGGTTGGCGAGACGCGAATCGGCGCGGGCACTAAGATAGACAACTTGGTGCACATAGCACACAACGTCCGCATCGGGCGGCAGTGTATCATCGTGGCTCAGGTGGGCATCGCCGGCAGCACAACCGTTGGGGACGGCGTAGCACTAGCAGGCCAGGTTGGAATCATCGGCCACCTGGATGTGGGCGATGGCGCCAAGGTCGCGGCCCAGGCAGGTGTCAGCCACGACATCCCGGCGGGAGAGACGTGGTTCGGGTATCCAGCCCGGCCTCTGACCAAGGTAATGCGCGCGAGCGCCGCTTTTCTCAAGCTGCCCGAGCTGATTCGTCGGGTGCGGCGTATCGAGAAGAAGCTAGAGGTCGACGACGACTCCTGACGGCGGACCGACCGGTCAGTCTGAGAGAAAGCAGGAGGGTATTTCGCTTTGAAGCAGCAGACGCTCGCAAAGACGGCCCGGCTCGATGGGGCAGGCCTTCATACGGCAGCCAAGGTGCGAATGGTGCTGCACCCCGCGCCACCCGATCACGGGATCGTGTTTCGAAGATCAGATCTCGAAGGACTGCCCGAGGTCGCAGCCCGGGTTGAGAACGTCGTCGAGGTAGAGCGGGGGACCGTATTAAAGGCGGGCGGCGCGCGTGTACGTACGGTTGAGCACCTCTTGTCGGCTGTCTCGGCACTGGGGATCGACAACCTGCTGGTCGAGCTCGACGGCGAAGAGCCGCCGGCTGCCGACGGCAGTGCCGGACCGTTCACCGCGCTGATATTGGAGGCGGGGATCGCGAAGCAGAAGTCCGACGTCGAAGTGTGGAAATGCACCACGCCGTTCGTGGTGGAGGGGGGCGGGTCGCGCTATGCGGTACTCCCGGACGAACGCTACGTGTTGTCGGCATCGATCGAGTTCGATCACCCGCTGATCCGGCGCCAGCACGCCACACTGGTCATCGAGCCAGCGCACTTCCAGGACCACGTTGGTCAGGCCCGTACGTTCGGATTCTTCGAGGACGCGGAGAGACTGCGGGCCATCGGCCTCGCCCGCGGCGCCGATATCAGCAACACGGTAGTCCTGACGGCCGATGGGCTCTACGAGGGCGTCGAACTGAGGTTCGACGACGAGTTCGTGCGTCACAAGATCGTCGATCTGCTGGGTGACTTGGCACTGATAGGACAACGAATCCAAGCGCAGATCGTGGCTGAGCGGCCGGGTCACCGTGGGAACGTGGCGCTCGCCCGCGCCATCGTGGAGCATTCGAGGCGCCAGAAATCGGCGCGGCGCGTGGACATCGATCAGATCGTCCGTCTGCTACCGCACCGTTTCCCGTTCCTACTTGTCGATCGGATAGTCGAGTACGAGAAGGCGAAGCGGATCGTTGGCATCAAGAACGTCACGATAAACGAGGAATTCTTCGTCGGACACTTCCCCGGCATGCCGATCATGCCCGGCGTCCTGATCATCGAGGCGATGGCGCAGGTCGGCGGGCTGCTCCTAATGGACAGCGTGGAGAATCCTGAGGACAAAGTCGTATACTTCATGTCACTGGATAAGGTCAAGTTCCGCCGCCCGGTGATCCCTGGCGACCAGCTCGTCTTCGAACTGGAGATGGTCCAGATGCGCAGGAGGGTGTGCCGAATGAAGGGGATCGGCCGCGTGGACGGCGAGATTGTGGCGGAGGCGGAGATGATGGCACAGGTGGTGGACCGATGACAACACCGACGATGGCTGATAAGGGACAGACGCCCCCACGGATTCATGCGACGGCGATAGTCGATCCGGGAGCCGAGTTGGCGGATGGCGTGCAGGTCGGCCCCTACGCGATAATCGGGCCGAACGTGCAGATCGACGACGGGACGGTCGTGGGTCCCCACGCCTATATCGAGAAGGATACGCGGATCGGACGCGAGTGTTTCATCGCCAAGGGAGCGGTGCTGGGTACCGACCCGCAGGACCTCAAGTACGAGGGCGAGGAAACGCTGCTCATCGTGGGCGACCGCACAACGATACGCGAGTTCGCCACGCTGAACCGCGGGACCCGCGCTTCAGGCTCGAGCGTCGTGGGGAGCGGCTGTTTGCTGATGGCCTACTCTCATGTGCCCCACGATTCGCGCATCGGTGATCACGTGATCATCGCTAACGCCGTTCAGATGGGCGGACACGTAGTCATCGAGGATTGGGCCACCATCGGCGGCCTTACTGCTATCCATCAGTTCGTCCGCATCGGCACACACGCGTTCGTTGGTGGTGCGTCGCGGGTCTCGAAAGACATTCCGCCGTATACGCGGGCGGCAGGGAGCCCGTGCGCGCTCTACGGCTTGAACAGCGTGGGGCTGGAACGCCGCGGTCTCACAAAGGAGACCCGACTGGCTCTGAAGCGGGCATACAGGACCCTCTTCAGCTCCGAGATGAACCTCAGCCAGGCGATCGAGGAGATCCACTCGCAAGGCGAGTTGACCGAAGAGGTCGATAGGCTCGTCGCCTTCATCGAGGCGAGCGAACGTGGAGTCACGGTCTGACATTTTTTTTGATCCGGTTGCCGTAGGCGTGGTGGGCGTGGGCAGCCTCGGCTACCATCACGCCCGAATCATGAGAGAACTTCCCACGGCCCGGCTCGTGGGTGTATACGACGTCGACGCCGAGCACGCGGCGAGCGTGGCCTCGGAACTCGACACTCACGCCTTCGATGAGCTCGACCAACTGCTGGATCAGGTTGAAGCCGTTAGCATAGTCGTCCCGACCGTCAGCCACTTCGAGATTGGAAAGCAGGCACTGGCGCACGACTGTGACCTGCTGATCGAGAAGCCGATCACGCCGACCACAGCCGAGGCGGACGAGCTCATTCGCATCGCCGCCGATAACGACCGTATCATCCAGGTAGGCCACATCGAGCGGTTCAACGGTGCGGTGCGCGCCTGCGAGCCTTATCTCGAGAACCCTCTCTTCGTAGAATCGCACCGGCTGGCGCCTTTCGTACGCCGTGGCACCGACGTCCCCGTGGTCCTCGACCTCATGATCCACGACATCGATCTCATCCTGAGCCTCGTTAGCGGCTCGGTAACCGATCTGCGGGCGGTCGGTGTCTCGGTGCTCAGCGGCAGCGTTGACATAGCCAACGCACGCCTGGAGTTCGATCGTGGCGCTGTCGCCAACATCACCGCCAGTCGTGTCTCGATACAGCGTCAAAGAAAGATCCGCTTCTTCCAGCCCAGCGGGTACGTCAGCCTCGACCTCGGAAAGGGTACGGGAGAGTTCTACCGGCGTACGGCGGAGGTGACGAGCATCGACGAGGTGACCGGCTTGAGTGACCTGGTCGAGCACATCCCGCTTCGCGGGGATGGCGAAGAACCCCTCAAGTTAGAGCTGCGTGCATTCACCAGGGCAGTGCGTCGCGAAGAGCCCGTCGCGGTGAGCGCGCATGAAGGCCGCACGGCTCTGGCCGTCGCTCTGGATATCGTCGAGCATATCGAGAGGCACCAAGAGAATGTCCTTGCTACGGATGAGGCGTGAACGGAAGATTCTCGGTTCACGCGAACGCGCCGGAATGCGGACCCGGACGCTGGTCATCTTGCTGGCCGTCGTCCTCATAGCGATCTGGTATCTCGGCTCACGTGTCTGAGCCCCGAATACTCCTATCGGCGGGCGAGGCTTCAGGAGATCTGCACGGCGCCGCCTTGGCCAAAGCGCTACAGCAGATATACCCGGCGGCCGAGTTGAGCGGGCTGGCCGGACCTCGCATGGCGGAGGTAGGTGTAAGGCCGATCGTGGAATTCGATCGGTTGGTCGTCATTGGGCTGGCTGAGGTTCTCTCGCGGTTGCCCTTCTTTCTCTCTCTACGTCGACACATTCGCCGGCTCCTCGACCAGACCCGACCCGATCTCGTCATTCCCATCGACTACCCGGGGTTCAACCTCTGGCTCTGTGGGGAGGCGCATGCCCGGGGGATCCCGGTGCTCTACTACATCCCGCCCCAGCTCTGGGCCTGGCGGCAGGCGCGGGCACAGATCCTGGCGGAGAAGGCCAACTGTGTGGCGGTGGTATTCCCTCAGGAAGAGCCCTTCCTGCGAGAATTCGGCGTTAAAGCCGTTTTCGTGGGCCACCCGCTCCTCGACCTCCCGGAACGCCAACAGACGCCTAGGGAGGCGATTGCAGCCCTGGGAGCCGATCCTGAGCGGCCAATCCTGGGCCTGCTACCCGGATCGCGCCCCCAGGAGGTGCGCCGTCTACTAGCGCCCTTCCTGGCTGCCGCGCATCAGGTTGTCCGGCGTCGCCCAGACGTACAAGTCATCGTATCCGCAGCGCCTCACGTGCCCGCCGGACTGTACGAGGCGTCCGACTACTCCGTCGCCCACGATTCGGCACAGGTGCTGGGGGCGGCCACCGCCGTCTTGACGAAATCGGGCACTTCCACCGTCGAGGCGGCACTCAACAGGACCCCGCTGGTGATCGCCTATCGTGTGCACCGGCTGAGCTATCTGCTGGCGCGGCGATTAGTGCGCGTCGACAGCATCGGCATGGTGAACATACTGGCGGGGCGGCGCATCGCACCGGAGTTTGTCCAGCGCCTGCCGGCGGACGAAATGGCCGAGGCGCTCCTGCCGCTGCTGGACCGTGGCTCCGAGCAGCGACGGGCGCAGCTCGAGGCGCTTGAGGGTGTTCGCGAGCAGCTGGGAGAGCCGGGAGCACGGGAGCGAGTAGCGAAGTTGGCAGCCGGGCTCTTGGAAGGACGGGATTGAACGCACGCGACCGAATCGCTCTGGGGCTGGCGCGAACGCTCGCTCCACCTTTGTTTCGCGGGGTCTATTCGAGCCTGCGGTTCGAGATCAACGGCAAGGAACACCAGCGGGACACCTGGGGCGCCGGGCAGCCGGTCGTGTTCGTCACGTGGCACGGGCGCATCCTGCCGTTGCTGTATCTCTATCGGGGCAACCGGATCGTGATGCTGGTGAGTCGGCATCGCGACGGCGAGTACCTGGCACGCGTCGGACGCGCCCTAGGTTATGACGCGATCCGTGGTTCGAGCACGCACGGTGCATTCCCGGCCCTGCGTGAGGTCGTTCGCAAGCTGAGAGCGGGCCGCTCGATCGCGATCACACCGGACGGGCCGCAAGGGCCCAGAGAGAGGCTGAAGCCGGGGGTGCTCCAGGCGGTCCGACTCAGCGGCGCTCCGCTGATCCCCGTAATGGCTGGCGCACACCGGGCCTGGTGGATCGAGGGCTGGGACAGTTTCATGATTCCGAAACCATTCGCCACGGTTCGCGTGGAGATCGGCGAGCCCCGCTACGTTTCGCGGGACTGCTCCGTGCGGGACCTGGAAGACCACGCTCGCGAGCTCGAGCTGCAGCTTCAAGAACTGAAAGCGCGCGTCGACGGGGCAGGGCAGCGATAGAACTGAGATCATGAGTGACTGGCACCAGCGCCTGTGGACGGTGGAAGGACCGGGCTACCGACTACTCTCGGCGCTACTGGTTCCGGCCGAGATGGGCTACCGGTTGGGCGTCAGCGCACGGGCCTGGATGTACGATCACGGCTTCTTGAGCTCTGCGGATGCGCCGATTCCGACGCTCGCTGTTGGGAACCTGACGGTCGGCGGCACCGGGAAGACGCCGGTGACGGCGTGGTTTGCCGGGACCTTGGCCGCCCGCGGCTTTGCGGCTGCGGTGGTCATGCGTGGTTACGGCGGCGACGAGGTCCAAGTCCATCGCCTCCTGAACCCGGAGGTACCCGTACACGTTTCAGTCGACAGGACGGAGGGGGTACGTCAAGCTCAGCGGGACGGAGCGGAAATGGCCGTCCTCGATGACGCGTTTCAACATCGCGCCCTGAGAGCTGATGTCAATCTCGTGCTGGTGGCAGCCGAGGAGTGGAGCGCTTCGCGCAGGCTCTTGCCGCGAGGTCCCTGGCGCGAGCCGCTGACAGCGTTGAATCGTGCGGACCTCGTCATCACGACCCGGAAAGTGGCCGGTCGCGGGCAAGCGGCGCAGGTGACGGCGTCCCTTGGCGAGCTATGCCCCTCACTTCCGCGTGCCGAGGCGTACATTGGCCTGGCCGGCTTGGCGAGCTACGATGGGGCTAGCCGCCAGCTGGATACGCCCAAGCCGGCCCGGGGTCTCCACTGCGCTTTGGCCGTGGCGGGAGTAGCGAGGCCCGGGGCCGTCTTCGCCCAGCTGGCGGAGGCGGGCGTGACCGTCGACGACCACTGGTCCTTTCCCGACCACCACAGCTACAGCGCTGAGGAGGTCGAGCGTATCCTCCGGCGCACCGCCGGTGGATCGCTCGTTGCCACGCTAAAGGATGCGGTGAAGCTGGGCACCGCGCTTGGCCCGGAGATCGAGATTTACGTTCCGCTGCAAACGGTCGAATGGGAGACCGGCCGAGAGGAAGTGGACCGTCTCCTCTGCCGCCTCTCGGATGTGCCGCGATCGCGGAGGGGGCAACCGGCATGAACGGTATCGACACGGGAATCCTCGTCATCGGCTCCGGGATCGCGGGTCTCACCTTCGCGCTACGAGTCGCAGAGCATGCCGACGTGGTCCTGGTGACGAAGAAGGCGAGTCTCGACTCCAACACGAACTACGCACAAGGCGGAATCGCGGCGGTCGTCGATAGCGCCGATTCCTTCGCGGACCATGTCCACGACACGTTGCAGGCCGGCGCAGGCCTCTGCCACCTCGACCGTGTTGACACTCTCGTGCAGAGTGGGCCGCAGGCGGTGGCCGACCTTGTCGACTGGGGTGTCCGCTTCTCCGAATCCGGCGGTCGGCTCGCTCTCGGCAGGGAGGGTGGTCACTCACACGCACGTATCGTTCACAGCCAGGACAAGACGGGCTCCGCCATAGAGGACGCCCTCGATCGCGCCGTAACGAATCACGAGCGCATCCAATTGCTCGAGGATCACATGGTCCTCTCGCTGCAGGTCGAGTGCCTGGATGGACTCCGCCGCTGTGTCGGCGCCTGGGTGCTCGATGTCAAGTCGAACGCCCTGCTACCGGTACGCGCACGCGCCACGATGCTGGCAGCGGGCGGCAGCGCAGCCATCTACTGCCACACCACGAACCCCGCCATCGCCACAGGCGACGGCGTTGCCCTCGCCTACCGGGCAGGCGCCACCGTCGCCAACATGGAGTTCATCCAGTTCCATCCCACCGCCCTCTACCCGGCAGAGGAACATGCATTCTTGATTTCCGAGGCGCTGCGTGGTGAAGGCGCAGTTCTCCGGAACTGGAACGGCGACGCCTTCATGGGCGCGTACGACCGCCGGAAGGATCTCGCACCCCGGGACATCGTCGCCCGGGCGGTCCATAGCGAGATGAGAAGGAGCGGTAAGGACCACGTTTGGCTCGACGCTACCGGCATCGCGGCGCAACATCTCGACGCGCGGTTCCCTGCCATCCTGGAGGGGTGCCGTGCAAAGGGTGTGGACGCGCGTCAGGAGCCCATACCGGTAGTGCCCGCAGCACACTACGTGTGCGGCGGCGTCTGGACCGATGTCGACGGACGAACGTCACTTCCTGGGCTCTTCGCCGCCGGCGAGTGCGCCTGCACCGGCGTTCACGGCGCCAATCGGCTCGCCTCGAACTCGCTCCTCGAGGCCGTGGTGTTCGCTGAACGAGCCGCCTCACGGATGATATGGGAACTGCCGTTCGTACCGGCACCGAGCAGTGACAGCTGGACGCACCCGGATGACCTGTCGGGCTCGCTTGCCGACGGCCTGGCAAGACTGCGCTCTGACCTGAGGCAACTCATGTGGGAGCGCCTGGGGATCATTCGCACCGTTGCGGAGATGCGTGCAGGTGCGGTACGCCTACACGAAATGAGGCGTGACTGGTCGAGCCTCTGCGGCGCTGCTCCGCGGTCGAAGGACGGCGCGCGGTGGGCGGAAGCCTCGGAGTTGCTCAATATGCTCGACGTTGCCGGGTTGGTGATCCGCTGCGCGCTCTGGCGTCGCGAGAGTCGGGGCCTGCATTACGTCACCGACTTTCCCTACAAGGACAACGAGTGTTTCTTACGGGACAGCTTCGTCATTCCGACGGATTGAGGCGCGCCTAGACCGAGATTGCCGTGAAGGTGATGATCGTTTCGGTGGGTACACCGAAGATGCCGGGCTTGGCAGAGGCGATTCGCGACTACGAATCGCGCCTCGCCCATTACTTCAAGTTCGAGTCCCTAGAAGTACGCCAGCAGCGCATCACACCCAGCGCGGATACCGGCGCGCTTGTCGAGAAGGAATCACAGGCTCTGCTCGATAAGGTGGAAGCCGGGCTCGAGTTGATCGCAGTCGACGAACGCGGGGCGCCCTGGACCACTGAGCAATTGGCGGAGCACCTGGGGAAGCTGGCGGTGGAGTCCAAGCCCGGGATCGCTTTCCTCATAGGTGGTCCCTTGGGGTTGAGCAGCGGAGTGCGCGGCGCGGCGCACCAGATGATCTCCCTATCGGCATTCACGCTTCCACATGAGATGGCGCGTCTGCTGTTGGCCGAGCAGATCTATCGTGCGGGGACGATCCTCCGCGGTGAACCCTACCACAAGGGCCGATGAGCACCACCCAGGGACCCCCGGAGTGGTATCGCGACTGGTTCGGCGAAGAATACCTGGCCCTCTACCCACATCGTGACGAGGAGGAGGCCAGGGCGGCCGTCGAGCTCGTCTGTCGGGGCTGCGCTCCGCCGGAGGGGCCAATACTCGACCTGGCATGCGGCGCCGGCCGCCACATGCTCGAGTTCGAGCGTCGAGGCTTGAACGCGATTGGACTCGACCTCTCGGCCCCGCTTCTGCAGCAGGCTCGAGCCAGAAGCCGCGACCTGCTGCTGGTTCGCGGCGACATGCGCCACTTGCCCTTCGCCGACGGCAGCTTTCAGTTCGTGGCCAATTTCTTCACGTCCTTCGGGTACTTCGCCGACTCGCACGAGGACGTCCGGGTGCTTGGAGAGATCCGGCGCGTGCTGTCGCAGGGAGGCTGCTTCGCCCTCGACTTCCTCAACGCGCAGCGGGTTCGCAGCGGCCTAGTCGATAGCGACGAGCGCTTTCACGACGGCCGCCGCGTGGTGCAGCAGCGCCGACTTGAAGAGGGTGGCAAGGTTGTTGTGAAGGAGATCCGCATCTTCGAGGCAAATGGAGATCGCCTGCTCGGCGACTACTACGAACGAGTGCGTCTCTACGAACCGCAGGAGCTCGAGGAGATGTTGCGCGCCGCCGGTTTGCGGCCGGCGCGGAGCTATGGCGACTACACCGGATCACCGCCAGGGCCGCAGGCGCCCCGCTTTATCCTGCTCGGTCATGCCGTATGAGTGTTAGGATCGAACCCGTTCCGCTCACTGCCCCCGGCCTCGCCGGCGCCTACGTCGACGACTACCCCCGCGTGGGCGCTTTCTACCTCGCCGACGCTCCGAATGATCTGGACAGCTACCGCGAAGTCGCCGAGCGAATCCGCGCCGCCTATCCCGCTTCCCGCTGGGAAGCACTCTCCCACTTCGTCCCCGCGCTAGAGGGGCGTCCGCGCGAGCGCCTGGGGGCGCTCATAGAGGGTCGGGGACTCTTCGTCGCCACTGGACAGCAGGCCGGCCTGTTCGTGAGCCCTCTCTACACCCTCTATAAGGCATTTACGGCGCAACGGATGTCACAGCAGCTAGAAGAACACCTCGAAGTTCCCGTCATGCCCCTGTTCTCTACCGCCTCGGAAGACCACGACTGGGCGGAGGTGAGCCACGCTCACGTCATCGATCTGGACAACCGGCTCCGGCGACTCTCCGTGCAGGCCCCTCACGCCGCCGAGGAGGGAGGACCGACACCGTCGGTCGAGCGAATCCTACTGGGGGAAGACGTAGAGCATGCCTTAGATTCGTTGGCCCAAGCCACACCAGACTCGGAGTTTAAGGCTGGTATCCTAGAGCCGCTTCGAGATGCCTATCGCCCGGGCCGCGGACTCGCCGAGGCCTTCGAGGCCGCACTTGGCCACCTGCTGAGACGCTACGCGTTCCTGCTGGTGCGAACCGCGCACCTGTACGTCAAGCGGGAGAACCGCGAGCTACTCTGGTCCGAGTGGGAGCAACGAGCGGAGAGTGAGGCGCGGCTGCTCGAGCGCTCGCAGGCTATCTCGCAGGCCGGGTTCGACCCCCAGGTGGGGGTGGCAACCGGTGCAACGAACCTCTTTCTGGAAGGGAAGCTTGGACGCGACCGCGTGCTCTACGAGGGTGACACGGGACGTCTGCGTCGTTCGGCAGAGGTGCTGCGCGGAGAAGATCTCCGTTCGATACTGCATAGCACGCCCGAGCGGTTGAGCCCGGGGGCGCTGCTGCGACCTGTTGCAGAAGCGCGAGCGTTCCCGGTAGTAGCGCACGTCGTTGGACCCGGCGAGATCGCCTACCTGGCGCAGAGCCAGGTGCTGTTTGCACTCCACGAGGTGCCCGCCCCCGTAGTCGTACCGCGGGCCGCTTTTCGCATGATCGAGCCCAAGGTCGCCAGAGTTCTCGACAAGTACGGGATACGGCCTGACGAGCTGGCTGGCGACGCCACCAGGGCGATTAACCGCCTGCTGGACCAGCGTACCCCCCCTGAGTTGCAGGAATCGCTGGCGCGGCTTCGTAGCGACGTGGCGGCAGCGCTGGACCGGGTCGAGGCGGCAGCGCTGGGATTCGACCCGGGAGCCCAGAGCCTGCTGGGGAGCGGCCAAAGGGCGATTCACTCGAGTATCGACGGGTTGGAATCGCGACTGCAGGCGCGCCTGCGGGAGAAGGGGCAGATCGTACGGGGCCAACTCGAGAAGGCGGCGGTCAACCTTTACCCTGGCGGCAAGCCGCAGGAACGCATGCTGAGCCCCTATCCGTTCCTTGTGCGTTACGGGGAAGGACTGCTGGATGAGATCTACCAGAAGGTGGTAACTCCCTTGGACTAGATTACTTGCCCCGGAGGACACCGCGGCCTACGTTTCGCTCGTCCGACAAACCGACAAAGGTGGTTTATAGCATGGTCTGGGTTCTCGGCGTTGTGGTTCTCCTCCTGATGATGATCCCGCTCACGGCCATCGTTCTCGATTCAGAGGTCGGCCGAGCACTGGCGCGCCGCCTGGGTGCCGGCGAACAGGTAGAAGAAGGCGAGGGCCGTCTCAAACGGCTGGAGGAGGAGGTGCAATACCTCTCGGAAAGCGTTCAGTCGCTTCAGGAAGAATCGCGCTTCATCAGGCAGCTGCTCGAGAAACCTAAGGAACAGGAGGCATTGCCGCCCGGTGAGGAGTGAGGGCGCGAGCCGAGTAGGACGAAAGCCCCGCCCCGCGTTTGCCGTGGGAGCGGGGATTTTTCTTAGTCGTGTGGCCGGGTTCGGCCGCGACGTGGCAATCGCTGCTTTCTTCGGCACTACCGTGGCGGCCGACGCCTACGCAGCGGCGCTCAGGATCCCCAACATCATCCGCAATCTCCTAGGCGAGGGGACCCTCTCGGCCTCGTTCATCCCCGTCTACAGCGGGCTGTTGGGCCGGGAGGCGGAGGGGGACGCCCGTAAGTTGGCCGGCAACGTCCTCGGCCTGCTCCTCGTACTCGCTGCGGCTCTCAGCGCACTAGGAATCCTCTTGGCCCCCTGGCTGACGCGGCTGCTCGTGCCCGGTTGGCCGGACGAGTCGGTTGGGCTCACGACGCGCCTCGTCCGCATTCTCTTTCCGATGGCGGGGTTTATGGTCCTGGCGGCGTGGTGCTTGGGCGTACTCAACAGTCACCGTCGCTTCTTCCTCAGTTTCGCCGCTCCCGTCGTCTGGAACCTATCTCAGATCGCAGGGCTCCTCATCGCATGGCGGGCCGGCTGGGAACCGCTCGTGGTAGCGCTCGCCTGGTCGACCCTTATCGGCGGCGCCTTGCAGTTTCTCATCCAGTTGCCCACCGCCCGCCGGTTGGCCGGCAAGTTCAAGCTTTCGCTGCAGACCGCCTGGGGACCTGTGCGTCGGGTCGTCCAGAACTTCGGCCCCGTCGTCCTCGGGCAGGGGGTGGCACAGGTCGCGAGTCTGCTGGACGTGTTCCTGGCCAGCTTTCTGGTTCATGGTGCGGTGGCGGCGCTCTACTACAGCCAGCGCCTCTATTTCTTGCCGGTAAGCCTCTTTGGGATCTCTGTAGCAGCGTCCTCGCTGCCCGAACTCTCGCGCGAGGCCGACTCGGCGTCGTACGGCGCCCTTCGTGAGCGGCTGAAGCGCGGCTTCCGCAACGTGGTCTTCATGGTTCTGCCGTCGTGCGTCGCGCTCATCCTGTTCGGCGACTGGGTCGTTGCGCTGCTGTTTCAGAGGGGCGACTTCCTGGCGGAAGACACCGCTGTAGTGCACGGCACGCTGGCCGCCTACTCGATAGGACTCCTCGCCGCGTCCTCGGTTAAACTCTTCGCCTCCGGCTTCCATGCTATGCTCGATACCCGGACTCCGGTGCGCTACGCGGTCGTGGGCCTGGTGATCGGGGCTGGCACCGGGGCCACCCTGATGTGGCCTCTTTACGCTCCGGGGCTCGCCGTCGGCACCGCGCTCGGTTCATGGTGCTATCTGCTGCTGCTCTGGAAAGGGCTAGGGAGCCGGATCGGCAAGATCTTTACCCCGGGCGACGTTTTGCACATGCTGAAGGTGGGCGCGGCCTGCGCGGCTGCCGCCGCAGTCGGGCTTGCCGTGGTATTCTGGTTTGCGCCTGTGCCAGCGAGCGATGCTCGGCTGGTGACGCGGATTTGGGTGACCGCAGGCGCGCTAGGCTCGTTCGGCGTGGTATACCTTGCGGCCACCCGGCTTCTCGGCGCCTTTCCCGCCGACGGCCTGAGAGTCTGGTCAGACGGCGGTTCCTAGTCGATGCCACACACGACGTCGATCGAGGAGAAGCTGGCGGCGCTTCCCGCCGCAACCGGCGTCTATGTCCTGAAGAACGCGAAGGGCAGGCCGATCTACGTCGGTAAGGCGAAGTCGCTGCGCGATCGTGTGCGCTCGTACTTCCGCGACGACCCGGGTTCCCACCACAAGCCGCCCGCGATGACGCGGCAGATCGTCGACTTCGACTCGATCGTGACAAGGTCGGACTCCGAAGCGCTGATGCTCGAATCCAACCTGATAAAGGAATACAACCCACGCTTTAACATCCGGCTCCGCGACGACAAGACGTACCCCTACATAAAGGTGACGGTACACGAACCGTTGCCTCGAGTGTTCGTCACACGCCGCCTGCTAAAGGACGGATCCCGCTACTTCGGTCCCTATGCCGATGTCGGCCACATGCGCCGCGCGCTCAGGGCGATCAAGAAGCTCTACACGATCCGTTCCTGTCACTACGACCTCCCGCGCCAGGCTCCGCCTCGACCCTGTCTCGACTACTACATCGGACGCTGTAAGGCACCATGTGTCGGCTTCCAGTCTCAGGACGAGTACCGTGAGATGATCGACGAGGTACTACTCGTCCTCCAGGGCCACACGGGGAAACTGGCGACGAAGCTTGCTGAGCGGATGGCGGAGGCGGCGCGTGCCCTGGAATTCGAGCGCGCCGCGGAGTATCGGGACGTGCTTCGCGGGCTGGAGGAGATCGAGCGGCGACAACTCGCCATCGATCCTAGAGGTGGCGATATCGATGCAGTCGCCCTGGCAAGAGACGGCGACGACGCGTGTGGGGTCATCTTCAAGGTTCGCGAGGGTAAGCTACTCGGCCGTGAAGCGTACTTCTTGGGCAACGTAAGCGGCGAAGAGGACCAGACAGTACTCTCGGCTTTCATCGCCCGCTACTACCTAACACAGCAGGAAGTAGGGAAGCAGCTGTTGGTGCCGGCGGACTTCGCCGATCGCGAAGCGGTCGCCGCACATCTGCGAGAGCGTGCCGGCCACGCCTTCAACGTGCGGGCTCCCCAGCGCGGTGTGAAGCGCGACCTTGTACTGCGGGCGGAAGAGAACGCCCGTCATCTGCTGGAAGAGAGGCGCCTGCTGGAAGGGCTGGCGGAGAAGCGTGCACCCGAATCGCTCTATTCGCTCCAAGGTGAGCTGAACCTCGAGCGTGTCCCGCGCTCGATCATCGGATTCGACATCTCGAGCATCCAGGGCGCCGAACCGGTGGGAGCTGCCGTGTGGTTCGAAAACGGTGAACCGCTGAAGGCCGAGTATAGACGCTTCAAGATCGAATCGGCCGCAGGTTTCGACGACTATGCGTCCGTGCAGGAAATCGTCGGACGATACTTCACACGTCGGGTCGATGAACACGGGCGGCTACCCGACCTGGTACTCGTCGATGGCGGGAAGGGCCAGCTGTCCGCAGCAGCGCAGGCGCTGGAGCGCGCCGGAGTTCCGGATCTGCCGCTGATTTCCCTCGCCAAGCGCGAGGAGTTGGTCTTCACGCTCGACAGGAGCACGCCGCTTCGGCTTTCACGCCGCGAGCCCGGACTCAGGCTGCTTCAACGAGTGCGTGACGAAGCGCACCGCTTCGGCGTGCACTATCACCGGAAGCGACGCAGCCGCCGCACGCTACGCTCAGAGCTGCTCGACATACCCGGCGTGGGGCCGGCGCGCCAGAAAGCGCTGCTGCACGCCTTCGGGAGCCTCAAGGGTGTAGCGTCGGCCTCGGTTGAGGAGATCGCTCGCGTTCGCGGAATCGGGCCCCGCCTTGCCGAGGAGATCGCCGGCCGGCTGCGCGGCATTGACGGACCGAACAGTTAGACGGTGCTTGTTCCCAATCTTCGCCCGGCCTATCTTGAGCCGCGCCTAACCCAACTGTGCTACCGCAACGGCGCTAATCGCGATGACCGTTAGGACCCGTTTCGCACCCAGTCCGACCGGAGAGCTGCATCTGGGGAACGCGCGGATCGCCGTTCTCAACTGGCTCTATGCACGGCATTGCGGGGGGCAGTTCATCCTGCGGATTGAGGACACAGACGTGGACCGCAACCTGCCGGGCTCGGAAGCCGAGATCATGGAAACCCTGCGGCGGTTGGGTATCGACTGGGACGAAGGGCCCGATTCGGGTGGCGACCGGGGGCCGTATCGCCAGAGCGAGCGGACCGCGCTGTACCACGAGTATGCCGAGCAGCTACTAGGAGCCGGCAAAGCGTTCCGCTGCTACTGCTCGACCGAAGAGCTCGAAGCCAAGAAGGAAGCGGCGATCGCACGTGGGGACCGACCGGTATACGACGGCAGGTGCCGGCACCTCAGCCCCGACGGAGAGCAGCGCTTCCGGAAGCAGGGTATCGCACCGGCCATCCGCTTCGTAGTCCCGGCCGATCAGGCCATCGTCAACGACGTGGTCCGCGGCACGATCACCTTCGACTCTGGCGAGTTCGGCGACTTCGTGATTCTGAAGTCGGACGGAAACCCGACCTATAACTTCGCTGTGGTGGTCGATGACACCTCCATGGCCATAAGCCATGTGATCCGCGGTGTCGGGCACCTGGCCAATACGCCGCGCCAGGTGATGATCTACCACGCCTTGGACGTGGAGCCGCCGACCTTCGTACACGTACCTCACGTACTCGGCCCCGACGGCTCGGCGCTCTCCAAGCGTCACGGCGCCCGCAGTCTCCGCGATTATCTCGACGGGGGATATCATCCTGACGCGCTGGTCAACTACCTGTCGCTGCTTTCGTGGTCGAGCCCGAGCGGCGACGAAGTCCTGCCACCGGAGAGGCTGATCGCCGAGATCGACCTTGCACGCCTGGGGGCGAGCGACGTGAGGCTCGACCCGGGCAAGCTCGAGTGGCTCTCCGGAGAGTATATCAGGCGCATGAGTCTCGAAGAACTCGCTGAGCGGCTGGCTGAGCATCTCGGTTCGGCGTCGTATCCGGACCTCGAAGACCACAGGGTGCGCATCGCCGCAGCAGTCCAAGAACGTATCACCACTTTCGCGAGCGCGTCTCGACTCTTGCCCCAGTTTTATCCACCCGACCCGATGAGCTGGACTCCGCAGGCACTCGAGGCGCTCAAAGCTCCCAGCGTATCGCGTACCCTGCAGGCCGTAGCAGAGGCGCTGGAAGCGATTGAGGATTGGACAGGCGAAGCTGCGGTTAACGCGGTCCGCGCCGCCGGGAAGCAGGCGGGCACGAAGGGCAGAGAATTGTTCATGCCCGTCCGCGCGGCGGTCACCGGGTCGACCGAAGGACCCGAGCTGGTCGACATCTTCGAGATCCAAGGCCGAGAGACATCGCTGCGGGTCATCCGAGAGGCGCAGGCATCAGCCGACGCATAGGGTACTCGAGATGCAGCTCGATTTCATCCTGAGCTGCTCGCGTTGTGAGCGCGAGACCGAGCCGGCCGGTACGCCGGGCGTCTGCGAGGAGTGTGGCGCGCCGCTGCTGGCCCGCTATCCGCTCGAGCGCATCGCGAAGCAGTTCGACCCCAAAGACCTGGAGGGGCGCCCCTGGACTATGTGGCGCTACCGGGAGGTCATGCCGCTGGCGGCCGGGGAAGAGCCGATCACTCTGGGGGAGGGCGGCACGCCGCTTCTCGACGTCCCCAAGCTGGCCAAGCTGGCAGGAGTGGGGAAGCTCTCGGTCAAGGACGAGGGGCTCAACCCGACCGCTTCCTTCAAAGCCCGCGGGATGTCCGCCGCGGTAACGCGGGCGGTCGCCGGCGGCGCCTCCGGCTTCGTCGCCCCCTCGGCAGGCAACGCCGCCGGCGCACTGTCGGCATACGCCGCTCGCGCCGGCGTACCAGTGCGGGTGTACATGCCCAAGGACACTCCGCCGGCAATAGTGGCTGAGTGTCGCGCCCTGGGTGCTGAGGTCGAGCTCCTGGACGGCGTGATAACCGACTGCGGTGCGAAAGCCCGCGAGTTCGCTCGGCAGACGGGGTACTTCGACGTCTCGACGCTCCGTGAGCCCTATCGCGTCGAGGGCAAGAAGACGATGGGCTACGAGATCTGTGAGCAGATGGGATGGAGCCTGCCGGACGCCATCATTTATCCAACCGGAGGCGGCACAGGGATCATCGGCATGTGGAAGGCCTTCGCCGAGCTCGAGGCGCTCGGTTGGATCGAGCCGGGCAGACGTCCGCGTATGTACGTTGTGCAGTCGGCCGGCTGCGCTCCGATCGTCCGGGCCTGGGCCGCAGGCGCCGACTCGGCGGAGCCCTGGGCGGGGCCGGAGACCGTCGCCTCGGGCCTCCGCGTCCCCAGCGCCCTGGGCGATTTCCTCATCCTGCGCGCCGTCAGGGAGAGCGGCGGTGCCGCGGCCGCGGTCAGCGACGCCGAACTGCTGCGGGCGGCTCGTGAGTTCTTGCGGCACGGCATAGCGGCGTGCCCGGAAGGAGGGGCGACTCTCGCGGGCCTCTACCGCTTGAGGGCGGAAGGCCACATCGGGCCGGAGGATAGCGTTGTCTGCTTCAACACCGGCGCCTGGATCAAGTACCTGGAGTAGCCAGATGCAGCTGCGCGCTTCAAGCGCTCGCAGCCTGCAAGGAGTCTGAATGGAAGAACGCTCACGCTGCCTGATCTTCGACCCGTTCGCCGGTATCAGCGGCGACATGGTCCTGGGCGCCCTGATCGACCTCGGCCTCGAACCGAAATGGCTTCTCGATCTCGTTCGGTCCTTGTCCGTCCAAGTGGACGTCAGAATCGAAGAGGTGATGCGTGGGTCGCTCAAGGCGAGCGCCGTTCAGCTCGAGGCGACGAGCGCTGAGCTTCCACGACGCTTGAACGACGTCTTGCAGATCATCGAAGCAGCCGACATCGGCGAAACGGCGCGTGACCGAGCGACCAAGGCGTTCCACAAACTTGCCGAGGTCGAGGGTGCGCTACACGGCGTTCCAGCAGATCAAGTGCACTTCCACGAGGTTGGCGCCGATGACGCCATCGTCGACATCGTCGGATCCTGCACCGGCATCGCTCACCTCGGAATCGAGCGCTGCTTCACGCGACACGTCGCCGTCGGACGCGGCTGCATCTCCACACAACACGGATCTCTCCCGCTCCCGGCTCCGGCCACTCTCAGACTGCTCGAGGGGCTGCCAGTCCGCGAGAGCGACCTGGAAGGCGAGCTCACTACGCCCACCGGCGCCGTCCTGCTCTCAGTGCTCACCGGCGGCCAACGGGTGCCGGGCGAGTTCGTCCCAATCCGGTCCGGCTACGGTGCGGGAAACCGCGACCCAGCGACACACCCCAACTGCCTGCGCCTCATCATCGCCGAACTGGAAGAGCGAGGTCCAACGGTACTCGTCCAGGCCGACGTAGATGACATGTCACCCGAGTACGCGCCAAGTCTCGTCGAGGCACTATACGTCGCCGGCGCCATCGACGTATGGACGCAGCCGGTACAGATGAAGAAGAGCCGAACCGGCCTCCGCATCGAGGTGCTGATCCCGGAGAGCGGCCGGGAAACGATCAGCCGCGTGCTCTTCCAGCACAGCACGACCATCGGTCTGCGTTACTGGCGCGTCCAGCGCGAGCTCCTGCCTCGCTCGCTCGCCGCCCTCCAGTGGCGCGGCTTCACCATCCGCGTCAAGACCAGCACTGCCCCCGACGGACGCGTCCAACGCAAGCTCGAGTACGACGACATCCTCGCCGCCGCCCGGGCGCTCGGCCTATCGCCGCTTCAGGTGCGCGAGGAGATCGAGCGAACGCTGGCGGACCCAGGGGCTTCCGACCTTCCAGTAACGCTCTAGTTGACATGGCATAACTTGCGCCTAGATTTGTGGTTAAGTAGATCCACCTTAGCTCCAAACTAGACGCGATGGACGCATCCGCTTCGACGGTCACTCCCGAGTCTTCCGACGGCCCTGATCCCAAGGCCGAGGCGAACACTTCGCTTGCGACCCCACCGACGGTGGCGATCGTAGGCCGGCCGAACGTCGGCAAGTCGACGCTGTTCAACCGATTGGTCGGGGGACGCCGGGCGATAGTCGATAGCCAGCCGGGAGTCACGCGTGACGTCCACGTGGCGCAAGCGGAATGGGCCGGTCGGTGGTTCTACGTGGTGGACACCGGAGGGATCGTCGAGGACGCGGAAGGCGAGCTCGAGGAGGCGATCCGGCGCCAAGCGTTGGCGGCTGTGGAGAGCGCCGACCTGCTCATCTTCATGGTCGACGGTCGTGAGGGGCCGCATCCCCTCGATCAGCACATCGCAGAGTTGTTGCGGAGGCAGCGAGCGACAGTGCTCCTGGTCGTGAACAAGGTCGACAACCTGCCTAAAGCGACGGAGCACCTCGAGTTCTACTCGCTGGGTATGGGCGACCCGTTTCCGCTTTCGGCGGCCAGCGGTAAGGGGAGTGGTGATCTTCTTGACCGGGTAATCGAGTTACTGCCCGCCGATAGGGGAGGCGATGCTGCCGACGCCGGGTTGAGGTTGGCGGTGATCGGGCGACCAAACGTGGGTAAGTCGAGCTATATCAACAAGGTCCTGGGAAGTGATCGTCTGGTAGTCTCCGGGGAGGCGGGAACCACGCGTGATGCCATAGACACACCCTTTGAGCAAGACGGTCGCACGATTGTGTTCGTCGACACGGCCGGTCTCCGTCGCAGAAGCCGCGTTGAGACCGGCATCGAGTACTATGCGATAGTGCGCGCTCTGCGAGCGATCGACAGGGCTGATGTCTGTCTACTCATCGTCGACGCGGACGAAGGTATCAGCAATCAGGATTTCCGCATAGCGAGGCTCGCCTGGGACCGTGGCTGCGGTCTCGTAATGGCGGTGAACAAGTGGGACCTGATCGAGAAGGACACACACACGGTGACGCGCATGGAAAGAGAGCTGCGGCAGCGCGTGCCGTTTCTGCAGGCCGTCCCCATCGTCTTCATCTCGGCGCTCACTGGCCAGCGAGTTGGTCGCGCTCTCGATTTGGCATGGCAAGTCGGAGAAGAGCGAGCCAAGCGCATACCGACAAGCGAGGTGAACAGAGCACTCGCGGCTCTGACCACCGCGGTCCAGCCGCCGCAGCGACGTGGGAAACCACTCAGGTTCTACTACGCGGCTCAGGTCAGTTCCCGGCCCCCGGTCTTCGCGCTCTGGACGAACTACCCGAAGGAGGTCCCCAAGAACTACCTCCGCTATCTGGTGAATGGGTTCCGCAAGACCTGGGGCTTCACTGGATCGCCGATCCGGTTGAGGTTGCGGGCGCGCAGGAAGGAGCAGGCGTGATGGTCATTGCCCTCCTGCTGGCTGCCTACCTGCTCGGCTCGACGCCCACGAGCTACGTGCTCGCGCGCTATGTGCGGGGGATCGATCTGAGGGAGTATGGCAGCGGCAACCTGGGTGCGACCAACCTCTACCGGGCGGCGGGTCTCGCCTGCGCGTTGATCTGCATAGTGGTCGACGTAGGCAAGGGATTCGCGCCTACTTGGCTTTTCCCCGGCCTGGACCGGGTCGGCCTTCCCCAGCTGGCCCTGGCCTACGGTGCCGCGGCCGTACTGGGGCATATCTTCTCCTTCTGGGTGGGGTTCCGCGGAGGCAAGGGAGTGGCCACGGGCGCCGGCGTCTATCTAGCCCTGGCGCCGGCGGCCGTCGGCCTGGCGGCGATCCTCTGGCTCAGTGCGGCCCTCACGACGCGCATCGCGTCGCTCTCTTCACTGCTGGCCGCGACTTCGCTTCCGGCGCTCCTCTGGGTCACCGGTCATCGCTTCGACTTCGTCTTCTGGTCGAGCCTACCTCTCGTCGCGCTGGTCTGGTGGACACACCGGTCGAACATCCGGCGGCTCTTGGCCGGACGCGAGCATCGCGTAGCGCGAAGCCCCGGCGCGACCGCACCCGAACCCGAACCGGGATCCAGTGGATCCTCGAGCGAGGCCTGAACATGGGTCGAGCGGCGGTCATCGGTGCCGGTAGTTGGGGAACAGCGCTGGCAAAGGTGTTGGGTGACAAGGGCCACAGCGTCCGGATCTGGAGCTACGAGACCGCTGTGGCAGATCAGATCCGGCACGAGCGCGAGAATCGCGATTATCTTCCCGGCGTGAGGCTTCCGCCGACGGTCGAGGTCTTTCTGGACCACGAGGAAACCCTCGACGGAGCGGAAGTGATCATCTCGGTCGTACCATCTCACGCCCTCCGCGATGTGATAGCCGCAGCCGCACCGCATGTTCCCGACGACGCTATCGTCCTTTCAGCCACCAAAGGAATCGAGGTCGGTACGCTCGAGCGGCCCAGCGAGATACTCGCCGAGCTTTTGCCGAAACACCGGCCACCCGCCGTGATCTCGGGACCGACCTTCGCGCGTGAGGTGGGCGAGGGCGATCCTACGGCACTCGTCGTGGCGTCCAGCGACCGCGCCGTGGCCCGGGGCGGCCAGCATTTCCTTGTCGCCGAGCGCTTCCGCGTCTACACCAACGAGGACATCCTCGGCGTCGAACTCGCCGGGGCACTCAAGAACGTCATCGCACTCGCGGCCGGCATCGCAGCCGGGCTCGGCTACCGCAGCAACAGCAGGGCAGCCCTCATCACACGAGGGCTGGCCGAGATGACCCGCTTGGGCCTAGCCATGGGCGCACGAGCCTCGACCTTCGCAGGGCTGGCCGGCCTGGGCGATCTAGTTTTGACTTGCAGCTCGGAGCTCAGCCGCAACCGAACGGTCGGCGTACGGCTCGGCCGGGGAGAGTCGTTGGACGAGATCCTTGCGAGCATGAAGATGGTGGCGGAAGGGGTCAAGACCACGAAGGCCGCGCGTCAGCTGGCGCAGGCGCACGGCGTGGAGATGCCCATCGTCGACGAAGTGCACCACATCTTGTTCGAAGGGAAACCCCCGGAGCGTGCCACGGCCGACCTAATGTTGCGTGAGCCTAAACCCGAGTTATGGGGGGGCAGCGATGCGACGTGAACGGATCGCACGGAGAGAGTACTTCTCTATAGGAGAGGTCTGCGAGATGGCGGGGCTGAAACCGCACGTGCTCCGATACTGGGAGACCCAGTTCAAGGAGCTCAGCCCATCGAAGAACCGCGCCGGCAATCGCGTCTACCGCGCCCGCGAGATCAAGCTCATCGAGCTGGTGAAACACCTGCTCTACGAGGAGAAGTACACGATCGACGGCGCGCGACGCAAGCTCGAGAAGCTCCGCGAGGAAGGCGAACTCGACGAAGTCGCGGGCAAGGCGCTCGACCGGCAAGCACTCCGAAGGCTCCATGAGGGGGTCAACGAACTGCTCGACATCCTCGATGACTCCCGGACCGACTGAGCCAAACCACCAACCGGTGCGGCCGCTGCCGGATCGGGGGAGGGAAGAGCCAACGCCGGCCGGGAGGTGAGATGCCAGACTTCCGCGCAGTCGCCGCGGGTACCCCGGCGCTCACTCCACCACTACACTACACTTGGACCTAGCCGCTACGAACTGATCGAGAGGATTCGAGCGTGACCTTGGAAGATCGGGAACTGAGCACACACCAAGAACTGCGGCGCCGTATGGTGGAGCAGCTGCGTGATGCCGGAGTTCGCGACTTGGCTGTTCTCCACGCTTTCGATCAGGTGCCTCGCCACCTTTTCGTACCCGAACAGTTCCGGGCGCGTGCGTACTCGGACGAGGCGCTCCCGCTGGGCCACGGGCAGACGATATCGAAACCGACCACGCACGCCCTCTACCTGCAGGCGCTGCGCCTCAAGGGAAAAGAACGCGTGCTCGAGATCGGCACCGGCTCGGGATACCAGACAGCGCTGCTGGCGACGCTCGCAGAACAGGTCTTCTCGATTGAGCGGGTAGCAACGCTGGCGGTCACAGCCCGCTCAAGAATCGAGTCGCTCGGGTTCAACAACGTGGCGATCCGCGTCGGTGACGGCACGTTCGGCTGGCGAAGATACGCACCGTTCGATGCGATCCTCGTCACGGCAGGCGCCGCTGAGATCCCTCGGCCGCTGTTGGACCAACTGCGAATAGGTGGTCACCTGCTGATCCCGATCGGCGATGGCGAGCTGCAACAACTCCATAGGGTCGTGAAGTTCACGGAGGACGAGAGCGAGGACGAAGTGATCGGACAGGTCAGGTTCGTGCCGCTCCACGAACCGGACATCGATCACGGCGCGCGAGGCGACAAGTGACGAACGACGGAACCGCAGAACATGTGGTAGGGGCGGCGCAGAGACGGCGCAGCTGGGTTCGGCGTCTCTACGACTGGGTGCTGGGCTGGGCCGAGTCGCCCTACGGTTCCGCGGCGCTCTTCGTGCTCGCCCTCGTCGAGGCCTCGTTCTTTCTGGTCCCGCCCGACGTGCTGCTCATCGCCCTCTGCGTGGGCAAGCCGCGCCGCAGCCTCTACTTCGCCGCGCTGTGCACGGCCGGCTCGGTGGTCGGCGGCATATTGGGGTATGTCATCGGCTACCAACTCTATGAGCTCATCGGCCGGCCGATTATCGAGTTCTATGGCGCTGCTGAGGCATTCCACCGCGTCGGTGAGCTGTACCGGGCCAACCTAATGATCGCGCTCGGCACAGCGGGGTTCACACCCATACCTTACAAGGTGTTCACCATCGCCGCTGGCGCCTTTTCGGTGCCGTTCGTGCCCTTCGTCCTCATATCGGCGGCGAGCCGCGCAGCCCGCTTCTTCCTGGTTGCGGGGCTGATCCGCCTGTTGGGACCGCAGATTCGTGGCCTCATCGACCGCTATTTCAACCTGCTGACGGTCGTCTTCGTCCTCCTGCTCGTACTGGGGTTCATCGTACTCAAATACGTGCGCTGAAGCAGATTTCCACGGTTTGACCTGGGCTGACGGCCGTGTAGATTTCGGCTGGCTCAAGCCTGGAAGGAGGAGTTGTAGAAGTGTCCAAGATGCCGACCCCGTTCGTCGGCGGGGCTGACGGTCCGCAGCAGGACCGGGCGGGCCAAACTGAAATCGAGCCTCCGTTCTTCGCGGAGGAGCGCGAGCCCGGGGCCGAGCCTGACGAAGCGACCGCCGGCGCGCCCGAGCCGGCGGCGGTGGAGCAACCCTCCGTTGCCACCGATCCCGAGCCCTCGGACTACGAGGGGCCCGTGCCCGTGCAGCAGGCGGTACCAGATCAGGAGCCGCGGCCTATAGAGCAGATGGCGCCCGCGGCAGAACCAGAGCCCGCCAGCACGGCACCACCTAGAGAACCCGCGCCTAAAGAGCCGGAGCTCTCGCAGGTGAGCGACGAAGATTCCGGTCTCCCAGACTTTCTCATGGGCCCCGACTCTGGGGGGGCGGTCGGAGATGCTCGCCAGGTAGAGCCCGGCGCACCTCCTCTGCCTGAGACGCCCGAGGCCCTGGCCCGGCAGGCCGAGAAGTTGCTGGAAGGCGATCACGGTGATCAGATACGAGATCTGGTCGCGGAGCTCGGGTCGTCCGCCGCGGAGGTCGCTATTCCTCGCGCCTTCGCGGCCGGGTATCTAGCCGCAAAGAGCGGTAAGGAGATATAGAGGATGGTACAGCAGGACTACTCGCAGGAGGACAAATTCGTCGCCACAGTGCTCCGGACATGGGCGTGGGCACAAAGGAACACTCGCACCCTGGTCGTGGGCATCGTGGCCGCGGCGATCATCGTTTTCGGCGTCCGCTACTACGTCGACTACCAGGCGCGGGTGCGGGAGGCCGCTTCGGCTCAGATCCGCGCCATCAGGTTTGACAGCCAGACAAGCAATGCAGCCGCGACCGTAGACCGCTTGCAGGCCTTCCTGATTCAATTCGGGAGCACACCGTACTCTCGCGAGGCCCGCGTGCTTCTGGCTCACGCGCTGCTCCTGCAGAACAGGGCGGCCGAGGCAATCGAGCCGGCCCGCCAGGCCGCTGACAAGGTAGGCTCAGAGCCGCTCTCCAACCGCGCCGCCTTCCTGCTCGCCGCAGCCTACGAGGAGGTCGCCGATACCTCGGCGGCCATCGCTGCGTACGAGCAGGTCGGTCTGCACTCCCAACTGCGGCTCGAGAAGAGCCAGGGCCTGGAAGGGGCCGCTCGGCTCCGTGCCGCTCAGGGCGACCACGCCGGCGCTGCCGCTCTGTATGACCAGCTGATCGAGCTGTTTTCGGAATCCGCTCAAGGACGAGCCTTCTACGAACTGAGGGCGGCGGAAGAGCGGGCCCAGGCTCTGGTAACCTCGCAGGCTACATTAGCCGAGGGAGGCTAGTCAACGCAGAGTGGAACGAGATAGGGAGGGTGGGCCAAGGCTTAGAGCCGGGGCTATAAGGCGCATAATGCATATTATGTAACCTAGCGCCGCCTTCTCCTTCTTCCCTCTGCCCCAAAAACCCCATCTCCCGCCCCTCGCTCCCCCGCTTAACCCTGCTGCCCAACCGAGTCCTTGCCCACCGCCAGAAGCGCGCCGCCGACAGCCAACCGATCGGGAGACCAGGATCGGGAGACCAGGCAGGCTCGAAATAGGAATACGGGTCGTTCGTCAGGTTCACCCGCTTCGAGCCGTCGGCGCCCATGACGTAGATGTCGCAGCCCCACCACGGGTCGCAATTGCTCACGAAGGCGATCTTTGTGCCGTCGGGCGACCAAGTGGGATCCAAATCCCCGGCCGGGTCGTTTGTCAGGTTCACCGGGTTCGAGCCGTCGGCGCCCATCACGTAGATCTCTGCGTTGCCGTCCCGGTCGCTCGCGAATGAGATCATCATGCCGTCCGGTGACCAGGCGGGATCCCCATCCCAGGCGGGGTCGCTCGTCAACCTCATCTGGTTCGAGCCGTCGGCGGCCATGACGTAGATGTCCCACCTGCCGTGCCGATCGCTCTGAAACGCGATCTGCTTGCCGTCTGGCGACCAGGCGGGATCCGCATCCCAGGCCCGGTCGTTCGTCAGCCTCACCCGGTTCGAGCCGCCGGCGTCCATCACGTAGATCTCATAGTTGTCGTCCCGATCGCTCACGAAGGCGATCTTCGGGCCCTCGGGCCACGGCAGCCAGTCTACCCCCATCCCATCGTCCCCACAGCTGAGCATCGCCACCGCAAGCGACGCAGCCACCAACGTGAAAGAAACCCGTATTCTCATGAGAGACTTCCTGGGAACGCGCCGACAGAGTCGGCGAAGCAACGGTTCGCGCACGCCCGGGAGTGGCGCAAGCGCGACCTCAAGACAGTGGACCAGGCGGTTGGCGGCGTGGTCACCGTCCTTCGGGCAAGCCGCTGATTCTCACTGCAAGCGAGCAGGTGAGAGACCCCTGCGGATGGAACCGACCGTACACCAGTATGAGTGAAGGCGGGACTATTGCAAACTGCCACGGCTGAGGCCCCTATACCAGCGGACTCTACTGCACGGACCCCTTAACGCCTGCCCCTCATACCACCAATCTCTACCGGGCGATACGGCGCCCGCAATGGCCGAGGGGCAACAAAGCCCTTACAGGTTTGCCGGAAGGGTTCCTCAGATTCGAAGTCGACGCCTTTAAGGGGGATGCCGTGGATCGCGACCGCCCCCCGGACTCAGCCTAAGCCGCGCCCAGCCAGCGCCCTCCGGGGGGCGACTCCGAACACAGAATAAGAGCCGGTCGCGTATCCTAAATCGTGTTGCAAGCGCAAGCCACGACTCCCGAGTCTCCTATCTCCGCTAGTCTATGCTGAAGCGACCATCTCCCGGAGGGCTCCCCGCACCTCCGCCGCGTCCGGCGCCGCTGCCCCTAACTTCATCACCGCGACCCCGGCCGCCACGTTCGCCAAGCGCGCCGCATCCTCGAACGGCGCCCCCGCTGCCAGCGCCAGTGTATAAGCCGCGATCACGGTATCGCCGGCCCCAGTCACGTCGACGATATCCTGGACCCTTGAGACCGGGATATCCACCCGCTGCTTTCGGCTCTGGAAGAGCGCCATTCCCTTCTTCCCTCGCGTTACCAGCAACGCCTCAAGACTCAAGTTGCGCAGCGTGTCTCGCGCCGCCTTCTCGAGGACCCCCTCGTCGTCACCGATCTCGACGCGCCTCAGCTCCTCGAGTTCGGGCTCGTTCGGGGTGGCCGACAGCGCCCCGGCGAAGTCGTCGAGCGAATAGCGAGAATCGATCACGCTGAGGAGCGACCGCTTGCGGAGGAGCGCGGCGAAGGTGCCCGACCGAACGGTTCCGAGGCCGTAATCGGAGACGATGACACCGTCGGCGTTGCGCAGGGCTGCCTGCAGGTTCTTACGTATCCCAGCTTCCGAAAAAGACTGGTAGTCACCGCC
The DNA here is from genome assembly GCA_020344215.1 of Gemmatimonadota bacterium. Lineage (GTDB taxonomy): Bacteria > Gemmatimonadota > Gemmatimonadetes > Palauibacterales > KS3-K002. Next base: position 4,392,722 of record CP070815.1, on the reverse strand, counting down.
CGAGTCGATTCGGATCACCTGCTGTTTGACCGTGTGGAGGCCGCCAGCCAGCACGCGCATCTTGATGGCCGTCTCCGACGCTGCGCGGGTCTCGATGTACGAAGTGTCAATCGCCTGCTTCTCGAGCTGTCTCAGGAGGCGTTTCCCCATCGAGTCGGATCCGACGACACCGACCGGAATGGGGATACCTCCAAGTGCCGCCACGTTCATGATCGCGTTGCCCGCGCAGCCCGGCGCAACATTATCCCACTCTTTCTCGAGGATTAGCACGGGGGCCTCTCGAGAAATTCGGGAGGTGTCACCGTAGAGCGTATGATCCGCGACGATGTCGCCCCAGACAACGATTCGGTTGCCTTTGATCGCTGAGAGCCACTCTACGAGCTTGGTCCGCTTATTCATCGTTCCTCGATAGAATCCACTTCACCGCGTCCAGCAGGTCGTCGGCGATCCAGTCGGGGTCTTCCGTCCACTCGGCCGACCACTGCTCGATCTCTCCTAGGCCATAGCCGGTCTTCACCAGAACGCCCTTCATGCCCACCGAGTGTGCGAACAAGATGTCCGAGTGTTTGTCACCCACCATGTACGATTGTGATAAATCGATACCGAGCTCCTTCTGGGCAGCTTCTACCATACCGGGCCTCGGTTTGCGGCAGTGGCACTCCTGACGGTACGGAGGCGATCCAGACGTAGGATGGTGCGGGCAGTAGTATATGCCGTCCAAGCGTGCGCCCTGCTCCGCCAGCAGCGCCTCGAGACGCGCGTGCACTTCGAGCACGAGCGATTCCTTAAAGTACCCGCGCGCTACGCCCGCCTGGTTCGTCACCAGTACAGCGAGGAAATCGGACTCGTTGATCAGCCGGATCGCCTCAGCCGCTTGGGGAAGCAGCCGGCAGCGGCTGACGTGGTTCACGTAGCCGACCTCTTTGCTCACCGTCCCGTCACGGTCCAAGAAGATCGCACCTCGTCCCATCACAGTCTCCGGATGATCCGCAACAGGCGGAGCCACCAGACCTTCCACACAGCTTCACGGATGATCCCGCCGCTCATCTTGCTGGTACCTTCGGTGCGGTCGGTGAAGATGATCTTGATCTCGCCGATCTTGAAGCCCTTGCGCCAGGCACGGAAGGTCGTCTCGATCTGGAACGAGTAGCCTTCCGACGTGATCTGGTCGAGGTCGATCGCTTCGAGCACCGTACGTCGGTAGCACTTGAAGCCGCCGGTAGTATCGGTAAACGGCAGTCCTGTGATGACGCGCGCATACTTATTGGCGAAGTAGCTGAGCAACAGGCGCGACATGGGCCAATTGACGACAGTCACGCCTCTCAAGTAGCGCGATCCTAGAACCAGATCGTAGTCTCGCGCTGCCTCGAGGAACTCGGGTATATGAGTAGGATTATGCGAGAAATCCGAGTCCATCTCGAAAACGTACTCGTAATCCCGTTCCAGCGCCCAATTGAATCCGGCGATGTAGGCCGTCCCGAGCCCCTGCTTGCCCGGTCGGTGGATGACGTGGATCCGGTCGTCTTCCGCCGCCAGCCGGTCAGCCAGCTCACCGGTACCATCGGGTGAATTATCGTCCACAATGAGCACGTGAATGCCGGGGTCCTGCGAGAGAACCTTGGGAACGATCTCCGGAATGTTCTCCCGCTCGTTGTAGGTCGGCATCACGATCAGTGTCGCTCTACTCTCTGCCATCACACGTACCGGGTCTCACTGTCCACGCTGGGCCGCCTCACCCACCTCGCTCCTGCCGCCAGGACCAGGGGGAGTAGCTCCGCCGCAGTCATCCAGAGGCGAGCGATCACGGCGAGCACCGCCGCCCCCGCCGCCCCTGTCCACGGGGCCAACAGGACCGCCACGGCGCCCTCTCTAACACCCACCCCTGCAGGGGCGAAAATCGCCGCGTAGCCGAGGAAATAAGCAGCGGCGAAGCCTCCGATAGCCGCCGGCCAGAAGACGGGCGGCAGGGCCGGAAATGAGGCCCAGAGGAGCCCGAAGGCAATACCGTAGCCCAGCCAAGCCGGTAGATAGAGTCCCAGCCAGCGGGCCCCAAACCAGTTGTCGATCTCGGGAGCTTCCTCGCCCCCTCGAGCGACCTTGAACGCCACACGCAACACGAGACGTAGGGCTGCGGGTATCATCGTGACGGCGCCGACAAGAGCCAACAGGGCGAGGGCCCAGGCGCTCAACTCCTGCGGGTAGCCCGCTGAAGCGCCCACAGCCAGCCCCGCCGCTGCCACGCACGCCGCCGCCGCCAGAGAGAACAGCTGCCCCAGGACAGCCGAGGTCGAGGCGACCGGCAGGCTCACCCCCTTCTTCCCGGCCAGGTACGTAAGGCCCGCCAGCTGCCAGACCTTGCCGGGCACGTAGCGGCCCAGATTGGCCAGGAAGAAGATGCGGACTGCATCGATGAATGTCAGCGCCGGGCCGTCCAGCTTGCGCACCATCCGCGACCAGAGCCCGACCAGGTACGCGAACACGGCCAGTAGCGCGAGCAGCGAGGCGGCCAACGTCACGGGCCGAGGACGCCAAGCTGCAGCGTCGCTGGCGGCGATCTCGCTCCAAGAGAGGCGGAGCGATCGAAACAGGAAGTAGGTGACGACGACAGTGAGTGCGACCCGCGCCGCCCACCCTGCCCCGCGACGAATCGAAGCCTTCACGTTATTCCACGCTACTCTCCGCCGTCTGCCCACGGCCCTGCGCTCGCCAATGCAAGAACAGGTTCAGACCGATGAGGCCGACGACCAGGAGTGTCGAGACGAGTGTTGTCCAGAAGGCCGCCTTGAGGAGGCGCGAGTGGTACTCGAACCGTACCTCGTGGCTACCGCTCGGGACCTCGATGGCGCGCATCGTGTAGTTCGCCCGCAGCACTGGCGTGCCCACACCGTCGACCCAAGCCTTCCAGGCCGGATAAAAGTTGTCGGATATGACCAGTAGCGCCGGTTCATCGGTCTCCACACGGAGTGTCTGCGAGTTGACGGCGCGTTCCACCCAATCGACACTGCCTGTCGCGTCCGATCCCAGTTCCGCGTCGGGCGCACGTTCCAGGACGACCGTAAGGCGTGGATTGAATTCCGGTGCCAGGAGACGCTCCAGCGCAAGTGAGTCCGGAACCACCTCGAAGTCGGACACCAGGTACGCACGCGGATACGCGCCGGGCAGCTCGTAGACGTTGGACACGCGACCCCGGTGCGCCTCCGGCAGGCCGGGAGAGGCGGCTGAAGACGGACCCACGACGAACCGCACATTCAGCAGCCGAAGCACCCTCACCGAGTAGAGCTGACGTCCCTGCGTCAGGTCAAGGTACCGCCCCAGTTCGTTGCCATGATGGCCCCAAGCCTGCTCGAGGCCGTGGAAGGCAAAGTGATTCATCCCATAAGGCGCGTCGCCGAGTTGCAGGACACGGAACGGCCGGCCCCACTGCTGCTGCCTGAGCAGGAACTCGGTGGTATCGTCTTTCGGATACAGCAGACTAGGTTCGATGACCCGCAAGAATTTCGAATCGACGCGCGTCAGGTCCAAGACGCTGAGCACGACGAGCGCGCCCACGAAGGCTGCCTCTGGCAAGGTCCCACGTGTCCACAGTTGCCACGCTCCCGCCGTCAGGCCCGCGAACAACGCAGCCAGCCACAGCCCCGTTTCGATGCTCAAGAGGTTCGCCTGCAGCGCTGCGGCCTTCACCGGCTCGATGTCCCGATAGAGGATCGATACCCACAGGTCGGTGAGTGCGCCCGTCGCACCCAGGACGGCGAGCAACAACAAGACGCCGGTAACGATCCAGAGGTACAGCGAGAATCTTCGGACTCGATGAGCCCAGTCCTTATCGCTCCCCCTCTGTACGGCTCCCTCCAGGCCGAGCGCCGCCGCCGTGACAACGGCTACGGCGAACAGGAACATTATGCTGCTGGGTGCCCGGAACTGTCTGACACCAGGAACCAACCAGTAGAACAGTCGGAATAGCGGCGTAGTCGCGCCGAGCGCGTACACAAGGCTGACAACTGCAATGCCCGTGAACAGCCAGGCTTCCCCCCGCCGGTGCCGGACCACGAATGCGAGGGGAAGCAGCAACAAGGGAATCAGCCCAGCGTACTCGTGGTTCAGCTTGAAGGGATTGCGCCCCCAGTAGGTGTCTACCCGACCTTCGTCGGTCACGACGTTGGCACCGACGAACTCCGGCACGATCAGAGAGAACGCCTCTTCCAGATGCAGAGACCACGAGGTGGAATAGGCGTAGCCCCTGGCCTCCTCGGCACCCGTGGTCTTGGCCACGCGCTGTGAGTACGTCCTGAGGTAACCCGCGGGCGCCCATAGCTGCACCGCCCCGATGGCCAACGCCCCGACGATCCCAGAGAGCGCGAAAGCGCCGAATCGCCCAGCGACTCGGACAGCCGTCTGGCCGCTGCGACGCGCCTGGACGAGCCGGAACACCACCAGGGCCACCATCCCCCAGGTCAAGAAGTAAGCCAGCTGCATGTGAGCGGTGAAGATCAGCAGTGCCACGACCAGGGCAAGCGTGGCGAAGCGCCAAGCGCCGCCACGCGTGATCGCCCAGTCGGTAGTCCAGAGCGCCAGCGGGGCGAGCGCCGTCACAAACAGCTTGCCGTCGTGGCCGGGATAGACGAGGCTGACCATGACGGGCGCCAGCATGTATGCGACGGCGCCCCAGATCGCGATCGCACGCCCCACCTTGAGGTGGCGAAGCCAGCCGTAAGTAACCAGACCAGCAACGAACACGTGGAGCACTATTTTCCACCCCATCGCACGGTGGACCGGCATGACGAACTTCAGCACGGTCGTCGGATAGAAGATGTCCCCGTGCATCGCGTCGACGAACGGCAAGCCGCTGAACAGGTAGGGGTTCCAGAGCGGAAATGTCCCCGCTCTGACCATCTCGGCGTACCAGTAGCGCGCATAGTAGCCGAGCGCGGCGACGTCGGTCCCGAAAAGAAGTCCTCTCGATACTATGAATTCCCGGAACAGAAAGACCGAGAGTACGCCGAACACGGCGTAAGGCGCCCAGCGCGGCAGCCACGTCGGCTCGCCTGCAGCCTTCTCCCTATCGCTCTGCAGCGATCTGCTTGTCTTGCTTGGCTTGCGTTTGCCTTTCATCGAGCAGTCCGTTGTAGATCTCGAGGTGACGCTCGACCATCCTATTGATGCTCCAATTTTCCACAACCCTGCGCCGTCCCTCCTGGCCGAGCGCGCGAAGGTCATGCCGTTCCAGCAGGGCGATCACTGCGCCGGCAAGCGCTTCAGCGTCCGCAGGCTTGAAGAGAGAGCCCACGCCCCCGTCGATGATCTCGGGTAGGCCGCCCACAGCCGAAGCGGCTACAGGCAACCCGCAGGACATAGCCTCAAGGGCGGCGATCGAGGTCGCCTCCATAAGCGAGGGGATCACCGCAAGGTCCGCATCGCACAACAGCTCCGGCATCTCGGCGTTGGAACGCGCACCGAGGAACTCTATACGCTCGGCGACGCCCAACTCCGCTGCCAGAGCTGTCAACTTCTGACGCTCGGGGCCGTCCCCGACGATACGCGCCTCCACATCGAGCTCCGCGGCGATGAGCGGCATGGCGCGCACCAAGTACTCGACGCCGTTCTTCGGGAAGAGCCGTCGCGGAACGACGATCCGTCGCCGCCCTTTCGCCTCGCGGCCCGCGCGCGGAGCGAAGCGATCGGTGTCAACCGCGTTTGTCATCACCTCCGAGCGCGGGTGCTGGTAGATCTCCAACGCCACATTCAGGATCTCCTCGCTGGTCGCCAGGAGGTAGTCGGTGGATCTGATGATCCGGGTAAAGATCCGGCGCCAGCGCGGCTTCGACGCTCGCATCAGGAAATGGCTCGTGTGGAGCGTCAACACGAGCGGGCGCCGGTAACGGCGCACCGTGCTCAACGAAGGTACTGCGCTGGCGAATGTGTGAGCGTGCAAGATGTCCGCTTCACGGGCCAGGCGCCGATTCAACGGAAGAGTGGCGAGAGTGTGCGCCATCCAGCCGAGCGGGGTCTTGCCGGGCATCCACACCCTGTGGACGTTGACGCCCGCCATCCGCTCCTTGGCCTTCAGCCTCGGCTGCGACCGCGACGTCAGCATGTCCACGTAGTGGCCGTGCCTGGCTAACCCCTCGCCCAACCCGGCGACGTGGCTCTCAAGCCCACCGACTTCCGGCGGATAGTAGAGGCACTGCAGTAGAACTCTCAGCCCCAATCCTCCGTCTGACGGGGAACGTCCATTAGCCGGTGCAGGAGGATGTCCGCGATCCGCTCACCTGCGCGCCCGTCGCCGTAGGGATTCCTCTCACTCGCCATTCGGCGGTGCGCCTCCGGGTCGTCGAGCAGTAGCCTGCCCTGCCCCAGGATCGATTCCCGCGACGTACCCACCAGCTTCGCCACGCCGGCCTCCACACCTTCGGGCCGTTCGGTAACCTCTCGGAGTACCAAGACCGGGACCCGGAACGACGGGGCCTCTTCCTGAATCCCACCGGAATCAGTGAACACGAGCCAAGAACGCGACAGCACCTGCACGAGATCAGAGTACGAGAGCGGCTCGAGCAGTCGGAAGTTCGGGACACCCGAGAGCAGTTCCCTCGCTGGTCGCTGAACGTTCGGGTTCGGGTGCACAGGATATACGAAAATGTCGTCCGGGTGCGACTCGGCCAGGGCTCGCAGCGCCCCGAACGCTTCCCTCAGCGGCGCCCCGAAGGCCTCGCGCCGGTGCGCCGTTACGAGGACTATACGCTGTCCTGACTCGAGAATCTCCCCGAGAACGGGCTCACGAATAGGCGGCCCCCCACTCGCCAATGCCTTCACCGCATCGATCACCGTGTTCCCTGTGATGTTGACCCGCTCTTCCGGGACACCCTCTGCGATGAGATTCGCCCGCGCCCCCGGCGTCGGAGCGAAATAATGGTCCGATGTGACGTCGGTTAGACGTCGGAAGACCTCTTCAGGGAACGGCGCCCACTTGTCTCCCGAGCGAAGACCCGCCTCAACGTGAGCGACCTGTACGCGTTCGAAGAACCCCACGAGAGCGCCGAAGAAGACTGTAGCTGTATCGCCTTCGACGACCACCACGTCGGGCTGTAGCGAGGCCATCAGCGGGCGAAGTCGCCGCAGGCACTCTACCCCTATGTCATAAAGATCCTGGTCCGCCCGCATGATCCCCAGATCTTCGTCGACCCCCATATCCAGGCTCGCCAGTGCGCTGTCAAGCAGATCGTCGTGCTGGCCAGTGGAGACGACCGTCAGGTCGACCGGCTCTTCTCGTTCGCGCAGAGCTCGGGCAACCGGTGCCAGCTTTATCGCCTCGGGACGCGTACCGAGAAGGATGAGAACCCGTATCACGCGGCTCACGTTAGCCTCCCCCTCGAGGGCCAGCGCCCGGACCGCCCGCGCCCTTGTACTTCAGCACGTACGCTGGTGCTGTCTCCTCGCCGATCTCGTAGACGATCTCGAAACGCTCGGGCATGCTGAGGATCACCGGAACCAGGTACTGGTACGTCGTCCGGCTGAGCGGTGCTACGAGCACGTACTCCGCCCCAATGTCGTCGAGGAACGTGAACATCTCCTCGTCTTCCGTGGTGAACGGATAGACTTCGCCGCGCCGGCCCGAGAAGTAGTAAAAAAGCCGCGGTTTGCGACTGACGACTACCGCGTCCTCGGGCGTGTTGGCCCTCACCCACAACGCGCTCTGCGCGAAGGCACGCCAGGGCGCCGGATAGCAGGCTAGTCCATCGCCCTGCCGGTGAAAGCTCATACACCGCTGATTGTAACCCACCGTCCTCACATGGCCCGGCACCGTCAGGATGGCCAGAAAGGCGCCGAACAGCGGAAGAGCCCAGGCCTGGCGCCTGACCCGCAAGAAGCTCAGGCACCACACCAGCCCGGCTGCACCGTGTAAGAGCAGCACGGGCAACAGAGGTAAGAGGAAGCGCCTATCGGTCCATGCCTCCGGCCATAGCACGATCAGCGCTGCATAGAAGGCCGTAAAAAGCTCGAGGGGCCTCAACTTCCGAACATCGCGTACCCACCCCACGAGGGCGAGGGCGATCAGCAACAGTGACGTAAGCAACGCCATGAGGATCACGGCGCCAGCCGGCGCCATGCCTCCTAGCGACTCGGGCAGCACGACAACCGCGTACAGGCGGATATTGTTCACCGAGCGCGCCAGCAGTTCTCCCGGGCCGACGATGCCGAGTTCGGGTTCGTACGGGTCCACCAGAAGGAAGTTGCTCGAGTAGGTCAGAGCGCCTTCGCCCGCCGCCAGCCTTCCCCAGACCCACCAGCCACCTACAACCAGGACCGTCGCAGCCGCCGCTATCGCTAGGTGCCGCCACTGCCGCTTGAGCCCCAGCACAAGCAGTAGCGCGAGTAGAAGTGGCAGACCCGCCGCGCGGGTCAGGTACGCCAGCAGAGCGAACGCCATCGACGTGGCGAGCCAGCGCCACGACTGCAGCATCCGATCCGAGGCCCAGAGCGCGACCAAGGTCAGTAGGACAAAGAGAGCCTCCGACATCACCCAGTGCGAATAGTAGAGCAGAACCGCGTTGAGGCCGAACGCGGCAACGAGCGCCGGTCCCCCGCTCAGCCCGAGCCGCACCCTGCCCAGCGCGAACAGCAAGACTAGTGAGGCCGTCGAGAAGACCGCTGAGAGGATCTTGAACGCGACCAGACGGCCGCCCAGAGCCCCGGCGAACGCGAGCAGCGTAGGGTAGACAGGCGGGTACTGGGCATGCCTCGGCGCATTGGGAAGGTGGATGTCCGTGTAGCCCTGCCCCGTGCGGATCGACTCCGCCAGGATCATGTACCCGGCGTTGTCACCGCCTACGTACGGCTTCGGATCGAACAGCAGGATGGCGAGTACGACATGTACAACGATGAGTCCGGCGAAGGCACCCCACGCCAGCCGGCCGCCAGAAAGACCACGTCGCTTCAGCGCTTCTGCCACCGCCATCCCGACCCCTCAGCCTGAGGCTAGCGCCCCTTTTCGCGCTCGCTCACCGATTCCCTGAGATCGTCCACTTCCGCCCGCAACGTGGCCACAAGTTCCGCGACGAAGCCGAACCCGAAGAGGGAGACGCCCATCACGCCCAGCAGCACGACGAGGTTGAGCAGCGGACGGAACCCGTGACCCAGCAGGCGCAAAACGATCGCCGCCACACCGACCAAGAATCCCAGCCCGACCAGCACCAGCCCCGTGAAGCCGAACAGGAGCATGGGCTTTCGACTGAAGAGGAGGAGAAACCAGACGGCCACCAGGTCGAGGAAGCCGACGAATATGCGCGAGCGCCCGCCGTACTTGCTGGCGCCTTTCCTGCGCGGATGGAGTGCCACATCGATTTCGCCCACGCGGTACCCTCGTGCGTGAGCCAGCACAACGAAGAAGCGGTGCCAATCGTGCCGCAGATGGATCTCGTCCAAGATCGCCTTGCGGATAATCTTGATCGAGTTCAGGTCCCTGACCGGAACCCGGAACAACCTGCGAGACAGCCAGTTGTAGAGGCCCGACACCAGCCGCTTCTCGTACTTGCCGACCTTGCGGCCGCAGACGATGTCGTAGCCGCTCTGAGTCTCAGCGAGCAATCGCGGGATCTCTTCGGGCAGATGCTGCAGGTCCGCGTCGAACAGGACTATCCAGTCCGTCTCCGCCGCCCGCACCCCCGTGATGAACGCTTCCGTCTTGCCAAGGTTGAGCCTGTGCCGTTCCAGCTTGAACCGCCGTAGCCGGTCACCTTCCCGCTGGGCGATCTCCGACGAGCTATCCGTCGACCCATCGTCGACGAAGATGATTTCTCCGTCGAGCCCGTGTCCGCGGAAGGTCGCCTCGAGCTCGCGAAACAGCTCGGGGAGGTTCTCGCTCTCGTTCAGCGCCGGAATGACGACGGAGAAATTGCTGCGGAGAGCAGGGTCCAGCTGAACGCTCTGGGACGTGTCTTCTCGCCTGCGGGCCGCCTGGCTCATACGCGTTTGCGCATGCGGGCGGAGAGAACGCCTAGCTGGTCGCGGTACTTCGCAACAGTGCGACGAGCGATGTTGATCCCCTCTCGCTTCAGTATATCCACGATCGCCTGGTCCGTCAGCGGCTTCTTGGGATCCTCCTCGGCGACCAGCTTCTGGATCCGCGCTTTTATGCCGCGGGCCGAGACATCCTCACCCGAATCGGTGGACAATCCGCTCGAGAAGAAGAACTTCAGCGGCAAGACCCCGCGCGGTGTCTGAACGTACTTCTGGTTCGTCACACGCGAGACCGTCGACTCGTGCATACTGATGACTTCCGCCACCTCTCTCAGCGTTAGCGGCTTGAGGTGTTCGATCCCTTCCTCGAAAAAGTCGCGCTGACGATTGACGATGAAGTTCATGACCTTCAGCATCGTCTGCCGTCGCTGTTCGATCGCCTGGAGCATCCAGTTGGCGTTGTTCAGCTTATTGGAGATGAACTCCTTACTCTCACCTTTGAACTTCGCCTTGTCCCTGGCGACCTCACGGTAGGACCGTGACAGCCTCAGGCGCGGTAGCGCCGTATCGTTGTGGAAGACGATGTAGTCACCATCGACCTTCTCGACGACGAGGTCTGCAATTATGTAGTTGCCTTCCCCCACCGAGTACTGTAGTCCCGGTTTGGGGTCGAGTTTGGCGATCTCATCTGCCGCCGCCTGGACCTCCTGCGGGGAGACGCCAAGTTCCTTGGAGATCTCGGCCCAGCGGTGGTTGACAAGCTGATCGAAATGCTTCTCCACGATGTCGTAGACAAGCGTGTTGCCCCAGTCGCCGTCGCCCAGCTGCAGGAGCAGACATTCACGCAGGTTACGCGCGGCGATTCCAGCCGGGTCCAGCCCCTGAATAATCACCAGGACGCCCGCTGCTTCCTCGACGGTGAAAGGTTCCTCACCCTCGAAGCCAGCGATTATTGCCTCTTCGCTCTGCAGGAAGTTGTTGAGCGACTCGACGATCGCTTCGAGCTCGCAGGTCAGGAACCCGGTTTCATCGATGTTGCCGATGATCTCCTCGGCTATCACGATCTGCCGGAGCTCCAGGCGGAACAGTGAGATTTGATCGCGGAGGTGGTCGTAAAGGTCGCGCGTGGCAACCGCGGTGGGCTCGTAGTACTCCCTCTCCTCGTATTCCTCACGTCTACCGCCGCTCTCGAACCCGTCGAGCAGAATGTCCTCCCAGTCAATCTCGTTCTCGTCCTCTTTCGTCTCCGGCGTTTCCGTGCCGTCGTCGACTCCGTCCTCGGTCGGCTCGACCATCTCGAGGAACGGGTTGCTGACCAACTCCTGTTTCAGGTGCTGCTGCAGGTCGAGGAGGGGCATATAGAGGAGATCCATCGCCTGGTAGAGGCGAGGATTGATCCTCAGCTCTTGCCCCAGCCTAACGCTCTGCTGCAGACCGACTTTCATCGCCCTCCCCTTCCCTAGAGGCGGAAGTCCTCACCCAAATATAGCTTACGCGCCTGGGGATCGTTAACCAGTTCCTCCGACGTACCCTCGATGTGGATCCGGCCGTCGAACATGATGTAGGCTCGATCGGTGATCGAGAGCGTCTCCCGCACATTGTGATCGGTGATCAGCACACCCAGGCCCCGGCCCTTGAGGTCCGCCACGATCCTCTGAATGTCATCGACGGCGATCGGATCCACGCCGGCAAACGGTTCGTCCAGTAACATGAACTTCGGGTCGGTGACGAGCGCCCTCGTGATCTCGAGCCGCCTGCGCTCGCCACCCGAGAGCGAGTATGCCTTGTTCCTTCGCAGATGCTTGATCGACAACTCATCCAGCAGCCGGTCGAGACGCTCGCGCCGCTCGCTGTCGGACAACGGCAACGTCTCGAGGATCGCTATTATGTTCTGCTCGACCGTCAGCTTTCTGAAGACCGACGGCTCCTGGGAGAGATAGCCGATACCGCGATGCGCGCGCTTGTACATCGGAACGTTCGCCAGCTTCTCGTCGTCGATGTACACCTCGCCGGCGTCCGGCGCGACGAGTCCGACAATCATGTAGAACGTCGTCGTCTTGCCTGCTCCGTTCGGCCCCAGCAGCCCGACGATCTCACCCTGGCGAAGCTCCAGATCAACGTCGTCGACAACGCGCCGCTTCTTGTAGATCTTGACGAGTCCCTCGGTCGTCAGCCGGCTCCCCCCAGCTACCGGGGCTTCCGCTTCCTCCCTTTTGGAGGGCGCACGCAAGCGTTGCTCGATCTCGCGCTCTATCAGTTCAGCGAACGCAGAGCGGTCGGCGTCGATACGCCTCCAGAGCTCGCCGGCGAACGCGACCTGTCCTTCACCGTTGACCTTCAACCATCCGTCGGCGGCCAAGCGGCCCAGTATCTGGTCCTCCAGGTACCTGTCAACCTCCTCCGCGGTCATCCGCCGGATCTCGAACAGCCGACGACTCTCGGGCGAACCATCGTGCACGACTTCGCCGTAGCGCGAGACGTACGACTCCCGGAATGCCTCGACCAGCCGACCGCGGGACATGCGACCGGAGTCATCCGAGCCCACCAGCATCTCGAGGACCGCGATCAGCAGCGGCGCCTCGTGAGCCGGCAGTGTCTCGACATAGGTGCGGAAATCCGAGATGCCGTCGTTCATCGGGCACCTCCGGCTGCGGCTGTGTCCGCTGCCGCAGTGTCGGCGGCTGCGCCGGAAAGCGAATCCGCCGCTGCCGTTGCGCTGTCACCATCGGTGGCGATCGGCAATGGCTCCAGGTACACGCCGGTGCTGGGGCCGACGACCCGAGCCTCTCGGACCTCACCTTCCTCGAGGAAGAGCGTAACCATGTTTCCGATCACGTAGTTCACACCCGGCAGGGTCGGCGCCTCGCTCTCTTCCCTCTCCTCGTAGATGTGGTAGAGAGCGCGCGCCGATCCTGAGGCCTCCAGGCGCGTCAGCTCAATCTCTTGCTCGCCGCCACCCGTGCTGTCGGGAGGCGCGAAGTATCCGGTGATCGTCTCACCCTCGAGCCAGTCCGTGCCCAGCAACTCGCCCGCCGGCAGCAGGCGCTCCGTCGTGGCTGCCCGGGCCCCGTTGACGGCTATCAGCCGCTCGAGCTGGCCGCCCGGACGATGTATGTCGATGGAATCGGCCGTGAGCGTATAGTCCCGAGACATGCTACGGGCCCAAGGCTCGCGACCGGCCGAATCGACGGCCCCCGTCCGCTCCGGGTCACCCGCCGACGCGACGGCCCGACTGATCTCCTCGCTATCAACGAACATCCGCAGGAGGGGCGCAGCGAGCGACAGCTCCGAGCCTACGGCCGAGGCGTTGGGCCACGCCTCGATCTCTCTTACCCGGCCTTCCTCTAGCCGGATCAGGACCGAGTCGCCCTCCAGCACCGTCTCCCCAGCCTCGACGCGCGGCTCGCCAAGCAGCCAGAGCACGTCACTTCCCAAGTCGAGGTCCATCGAGTCCCCGAACGCGTTCAAGTCGCCGCGGACGGCCACGACGCGTCCGGCACCGGCGATCGCCGAATCGCCGTAGATGTGTACGCGGTCTGCGTCCACCTCGAAGGGCGTCTCCTCTTCACCGGCGGCGTCTTCCCGGTAGAACGTCAGGTGCGGTCGCCCCGGCGCGAACATGCGCTCTTGCGGGCGGCCCGCGCTCATCGGGTAGTACTCGAGCACCGGCCCGACGAGGGTCGAACCGCCTAGCGTGTCGCTCAGCACTACATTCCCCTCTGCCCGCACCCAGTCTTCGTCCTGGTAGTAGGTTGCTCGTTCGGCTACGAGAGCACGCCCCTCATCCCGGTATTCCACGTTCTCAAACAAGTAGAGCACGCCACGCTGGTCGTAGAAGCTGGCGCTATCAGCACGAAGCCACTTGCTCCCGCAGGTCGCCTCCACCCCGCCCCATACGTCGGACCGCGTTTCGCCATCGGCCAGCTGGGTCATTCGCGACATCGCACCGGGCGCTGTCTCGACTTGCAGATCGCACCCCGTCTGCCGCTGTTGCCCGGTACCCGGCACGGCAGTAACGATCGCAGCCGCGAGCAGACCGATGGAGGCAACGCTGCGCATCTCACCGCTCGACTGCCGGTTGCGAGCCCGGCCTCGTCAGCCGGGGATCCGTTAGGTCGATCTGTTCCATCCGGGAGTCGGACTCGAAGGCCGTGCCCTCGATGACGGTACCGTCTGCCTCGATCATCTTCGTCGGCTCGTCGCTCCAGATGCGATCTTCGTCGCGATGGTAGTACAGAACCGAGGTCTCGATGCGTCGTCCCTCCGCCCGGTTGACCACGACTACGTCGGTCTTCGCGGTCATGTCTCCGTTATCCCAGTCGTAGGTTCCCTCGCGAGCCGTGAGGACCGACGTTTCCTCACCGTTGGCGTTGTAGAAGGTGACGTGCAATTCCCTCAACTCGACTAGCGACCGCCCTTCCAAGAAGAACGCGGTATCAGCCTCCACAAGCGCTCGCCGTATCCCCCCGGTCGCCACGAAATGCTCGAGACCGAAGACGACCTGGTTCGCCTCCGGGTTGAGCTGGAGGATCTCTTCAGCGACAAGCGGGGGCTCGCCGCCTTCCGCGCACGACATCAGGCAGCAGCAAAGTCCGACCATGGCAAGCGCCCGTAGAACCATGGCTTACACCACCCGTGCCCGCATCAGGTCATGCAGGTGTACGATGCCGGTCAGCCGGTTTTCCTCATCGCGCACAGGCAACGCCATGACGCCGTAGTGTTCCATCTTGTAGAAGGCCTCGGCCGCCAGCATATCCGCCGTGACCGTCTTTGGGTTGGGGTTCATCGCCTCCCAAACGTGCCGGTGGAAAAACTCCTCCTGATTGTCTATGAAGCGCGTCAAGTCGCCCGCCGTGATCACCCCGATGATCCGGCGCTCGCCGTCGACTATCGGCACCGTCCCCCGCTTGTAGGCGATCTCCAGCATCGCCTCCCTGAGAGTCGCGTGGCGCGGCAGCGACGGGACCTTCTGCGGGTCCGTCAGCATCACATCCGCAACACGCAGCAGCCGGCGCCCGAGGGCGCCCCCGGGGTGCAGCTTGGCGAAGTCGTCCGGCGTGAAACCCTTCTCCAGAAGCACCGCTACCGCCAGAGCATCGCCCATCGCCAGAGCCGCCGTCGTGCTCGCGGTAGGCGCGAGATCGTGCGGGCAGGCCTCTTCCTCGACGCTCACATCGACTGCCACGTCCGCCTGTCGGGCTAGCGTCGATTCCTTGTCACCCGTGAGTGCGATGACCGACACGCCCAATCGTTTTACAACCCGCAGAAGCTCGTACAGTTCATCCGATTCCCCGCTCTTCGAGATCATGATTAGCAGATCGTCCCTGAGCACCATGCCAAGATCGCCGTGCACGCCCTCGACAGGGTGCAAGAAGAACGCGGGTGTGCCGGTTGATGTCAGCGTCGCCGCCAGCTTGCGGGCGATGATGCCCGATTTCCCGACACCCGAGACGATCGCCCGCCCCTTCAGCCCCGCCAGCAGCTCGACGGCACGGATGAAGCTCTCATCGATGCGGTCTTCGAGCTGCAGGACAGCCCGGCCCTCCAGGTGAACCACTTGCCGCGCCGCCTCGACGAGCTCACGCCGGTCCACGACCCGCCTCCTTCGCCGCCTCGGAGTCACGCTCCACGAGATAACTCTCCACGACAGCCGCCCAATCACCTCGCGCCTTGAGCAAGTCCTCTGCGAACTCGCGCACCGCACCGCCCCCGCCGAACCGGCGCGTCTGCCAGCGAGCCAGAGCGATCACCTCCGGCACCGCGTTGGCCACGGCGACCGGAAGGGCGACCCTTCGTAGCACCGGGATGTCGGCCAGGTCGTCCGAGAGAAAAGCGACTTCGCTCCAATCGAGCTTCCGGCGTTCCAGGATGCCGCCGACGACGGGAAGTTTCTCAGCCTCCGGGTCTTGATGGACTTCTTCGATCCCTAACTCGCGGGCGCGCATCGCCACTACTTCGGACCGGCGACCCGTGACGATAGCGACCTCGATCCCCGCGCGCTGCATCAAGTTCACGCCGAGTCCGTCGGTGATCTCGAACCGCTTGAATTCCAGAGTCTCGCCCGACGCTGTAGCTCCGAAGTATATGCCGCCGTCGGTCATCACACCGTCCACATCAAGGACGACGAGCTTCACAGCGCGCGCGATGTCGGCCGGGAACGCGGCGCGCTCAGGCATGGCCCCTCCCCTCACGAGAAGTCAGAACGTCACGCACGGCCAGGACCTGGGCGATCAGGCCCTCCAACTCCGACAGCCCCAACATGCTTGTGGCGTCCGACAGCGCGCGTGAAGGCTCCGGGTGCACTTCAACGAAAATCGCATCCGCGCCGGCCGCCACCGCGGCGGTTGCCAGCGCTTTGATGTGCCGTGGCTGGCCCCCGCTACTCGTTCCCGCTTCGCCCGGCAGCTGGACCGAATGGCTCGCATCGAAGATGGCCGGACACGAACAAGCCTCCTTGATCAGAGCGAAGCCGCGCATGTCGACGACC
The DNA here is from genome assembly GCA_020344215.1 of Gemmatimonadota bacterium. GTDB lineage: Bacteria > Gemmatimonadota > Gemmatimonadetes > Palauibacterales > KS3-K002. The sequence goes on along the minus strand of CP070815.1, from coordinate 4,376,284 downwards.
AGGTTGTGGTATCCGAAAGCCGTGCCTCGCTCGGTGACCGCTACCGCCTCCGCGCCCCCCTCCCGGGCCTTTTCCACCTGATACGCCATGTCCTGCGGAGCCATCCACTGGCCCTTCTTGAGGTTCAGCGGCCGGCCCGCCTCCGCCGCAGCGACCACGAGATCTGTCTGCCGGCACAGAAACGCCGGGATCTGCAGCACATCGACGACCTCGGCCACCGGCTCCGCCTGCTCCGGCAGGTGGATATCAGTGGTGACGGGAAGCCCGCTCTCCGTCTTGACCCGCTCGAGCCGCCGCAGGCCGTCGTCGAGGCCCGGCCCCCGCGGAGAACGGATGCTGCTGCGATTGGCCTTGTCGAAGGACGCCTTGAAGATCGCCGGGACACCGAACCGCTGGGCGACGCGCGCTACCTCCTCGGCGACGGCCAGATTCGTGCTGTCGTTCTCCAGAACACACGGACCCGCTATGAGGAAGAAGCCGCCTTGCGGCTGAAACAGCGCCCGGAGCTCTGACATGCGCCCGTGCCTCCCTCACTCCCCCACCCCGACGGCCTTCAGCTCGCTGGCACCCCGCCCGTCTCGGCGACGAGCTGCAGCCTCGATAAACGAGGCGAAGAGCGGGTGAGGATGCGCAGGCCGCGACTTCAGCTCAGGGTGGAACTGCGTCGCTAAGTACCACGGGTGGCCAGGCAGCTCGATGATCTCGACCAGCATACCGTCCGGTGATACTCCGCTCATTCGTAGTCCGTTCTCGGAGAGGATTTCGCGATACTCGTTGTTCACCTCGTAGCGGTGACGGTGCCGCTCGCTGACCTCCGCTAATCCGTAGGCCCTGGCGGCGAGCGAATCGGCTGCCAGCTGGCAGGGGTAGGCTCCCAACCGCATGGTGCCACCCATGTCGGTGACCTTACGCTGCGAGTCCATGAGAGACACCACCGGATCATCGCACTTGGGCTCGAACTCGCGCGAGTGTGAACCTTCCAGGTTGCAGACGTTGCGAGAGAACTCGATTATCGCAGACTGCAACCCGAGGCATATCCCGAAGAACGGAAGGTTGCTCTCGCGCGCCCACTGGACTGCCCGCACCATCCCCTCCACGCCGCGGACGCCGAAGCCGCCGGGAACGAGCAGGCCATCGTAGTCGGCGAGCCGGTTCGCATCCTCGGGGCCGCCGAACTCCTCGGAGGACAGCCAATCGACATCAACCTGCACGTCGTTGGCGATTCCGCCGTGAACCAGTGCTTCCTGGATCGATTTGTACGAGTCGACCAGGTCGGTGTACTTGCCGACGACCGCAATCCGAACGCTGCCCTTCGACGGCCGCTTCACCCGCTCCACCAGCGCGCGCCAGGCGGTGAGATCCGGCACCGGAGTGCTTAGTCCAAGCTTGTCCACGACCAGCTGGTCGAGGCTCTGTGCGCGGAAGATCAGGGGCACCTCGTAGATTGTCTCCGCATCGCGCGCCTCGATCACCGCCTCGCTCTTCACGTTGCAGAAGAGCGCGATCTTGCGCCGCATCTCGTCGGTCAGATCGTGCTCCGTCCGGCAGATCAGAATATCGGGCATGATCCCGATCTCCATCAATTCCCGCACGGAGTGCTGCGTCGGCTTCGTCTTTAGCTCACCGGCGGCAGCCATGTAAGGGATGAGCGTGAGGTGAATGAACAGCGTGTTCTCGCGGCCCGCGTCGCTGCGTAACTGACGGATCGCCTCGAGGAACGGGAGAGATTCAATGTCACCTACGGTCCCGCCGATCTCCGTGATCACGACGTCGTGGTTCGGCGTCAGCCGGCGGACGCTGGATTTGATCTCGTCGGTAATGTGAGGGATTACCTGGACCGTGGACCCGAGATACTCACCGCGCCGCTCCTTGGTGATCACGTCCCGATAGATCCGGCCCGTGGTGATGTTGTTGGCCTGCGAGAGCGACTCTTCGACAAACCGCTCATAGTGCCCGAGATCCAGATCGGTCTCGGCGCCGTCATCGGTGACGTAGACCTCACCGTGCTGGAACGGCGAGAGCGTGCCCGGATCGACGTTGATGTAGGGGTCGAACTTCTGAATCGTTACCTTCAGACCTCGCTCGACCAACAGCCTGCCAAGCGACGCGGCGGCGATCCCCTTCCCGAGAGAGGAGACCACGCCGCCGGTGACAAAGATCATCTTGGCAGGCCCCGACCTCTCACTCATGTGGAACCTTCCCTCCCTCTCAGGATCTCCTCCGCTCGCGCCAGGTCGGCCTCCGTGTCGATTCCCGGACCGCCGCCCTCCACGACACCGACCCCAATCCGCAGGCCCGCCGACAGCCAGCGCAATTGCTCGAGCCCTTCCCTCCGCTCCAGCGGGTGTGCGGGAAGCGCCGTCGCCCGCCGCAGTGCCGCTCGCCTGAAGCTGTATATGCCCACATGGCGAAGCGGCATCGCCTGCCCAGCCTCTCCAAACTGAGCGCTCCCGACTCGATCGTGCGGGATCGGCGCACGACTGAAGTAGAGCGCACCGCCCGCGTCGTCGACGACGACCTTGACGGTCGACGGGTCTTCCCATTCGTCGGCGGTCGTAACGGGCACCGCGGCCGTCCCTATGTCCCAACCCGTCTTCACCAGAGTGATCGCCGTCTCGGCTGCCCCGACCGGCAGGAACGGCTCGTCACCTTGCAGGTTGACGATCCAGTCGAACTCGCGGTATTCCGGCCGCTCCGCGACTTCGGCCACCCGCTCGGTGCCCGACGCGTGATCTGCAAGGGTCATGACGGCAAGTCCGCCGAACCCCTCCACCACACGGACGATCTCCGGGTCGTCTGCCGCCACAACGAGCCCGTCCAGCACATCGAGGGCTCTCATCCGCTGCCAGACCCACTCGATCAAGGGACGCCCTGCTACGGGAGCCAGCGGTTTGCGTGGCAGTCTGGTCGAGGCGAGGCGCGCTGGAATGACCCCCAGGACGCTGCCCCCTTCGCCCCCTCCTGAGGGGGCTTTGCTCGAAGTTTGGGCGCCGCTAAGCAATTTTCACGCCAATAATTCTAACAACCCACTAAACGGTTGTCAAAATTGGCTCTTAGCAGCTTGGGGGAGGACTATCTGATGCGCTCGAATCCGACGGCCAGGACGGTCTTGAAATCGTCGCTCGGCGCCGTGTACACGGCCGCGGCGAGTGGCCCCAGAGCAAGCCCCAGCGCCAGGTTGTGCACCGTGGACGGCCGCTCCACACCCTCGGGCCAGGCGTTGCCCGCCGCCCACTGCAGCCACGGAACCAGCTCCCAGCGCGCACCCACGCGACGGCCCAACGGCGCCCTGTAGGTAGCGGCCACCAACCACATGTTGTCTCCCTCCCTCTCGACGGGCCTGAGGGTGGGTAGTGTGCCCCAGCCACCGAGGGCCCGCCAGCGCTGAGCGGGCGCTCCGGAAGAACTCGGGATCTGCCCCCGCCCCTCGACGACCAACGTGTGACGGCCCCAGGCCGGCACCTCGGCCACGATCACGCCGCCGAGCAACGTGAAGGAGATGTCACCTGCGATATCGGCGTCGGCGTGCTCGAGACTCAGCTCCAGATCGATGGGAAAAAGACTCTGATCGCGGACTCGGCCGGCGCTCACGAGCTTCGCGCTGGCTATCTCGGCTTCGCTCACCGGAGTGTTTTGCTGAAATCCACCGCGGACCTCGAAGATCGAGAATGGGTCCTGGTTCTCCAGGCCGCGCGCCCGCTCCCAGCCGACGACGAGATCGTGAGTCCACAGGACCCGGGTCCCGAAGCCCACCTGCAGGTCCGCCTCTATGAAGCGGGCATCGTAGTAATTGCGTGTGTCCACAGCGGCAATGATCGCGTACAGCGAGTTCTCCAGGCTCCCGTTGATCCAGCCGTCGTTCGTCCGTACCTCGCGCCCCCCTCTCACGGCAACAGCGTGACGACCAATCGGCCAGCTGAGCTCCAGGTCGCCATCGAAGTCTTCACGCACGCTCCGATAGCGGATGCGCCCCTGGACATCCGGCATCCAGGCTGAGGGCCCGCGCTCCAGATCTAAGCCCCAGGCCAGCGTCAGCGCATTGACTCGGTCGTACTCCGGGAGCAGGAACCCGTAAAGCCCCGGCAGTCGAAGCGCAGCGCCGCTCCCGGGCGCCGTAACGAGGTATACCCCCGCTTCTCTTTCCTCTACGCGATAGTTGTATCGCGAGGCGTCGATCGGTGGAGCGCCCAACTCCGCTAACGAGGAACCGTAGAATCCGCCCGCAAAGACGACGACCGTTCCCTCGATCCGGCCGCCCGGACGAGCGAAGATATCGCTCTGCACACCTATCAGGTCGCCCTCGATCCGCCCTTCCACACGCAGCGTCGCACCGAGGATAATCACATCAGAAGCAATCAACTCACCGCTGGTAAGAATCGTATCGCGCGCCAACACCCGGTATCGTCCCCGCGCCAGCACCCGCCTGAGCACCTCGTCCGCTCGGGCGTCGCCCCGCGTACCGTGCTGAAACTCGACCGTCTGCGCAGCGGCATCCCCCATCCAGGTCAGCCCGAGGATCACCGACAACGACCCGGCAAGATTCCGAATGAGATGCCTGGAGCTATCTGCCTTAGAGGTCATGAGTTACCAGCCTGCCGCTCCACCAATTTCTATGCGCGAGGATGATAGCGCCGGTGTACCTCGCTCAAGTAGCTGCGATCCAGATGCGTGTAAATCTGGGTCGTCGAGATATCGGTGTGCCCCAGCATCTCCTGGACCGCCGCGATGTCGGCACCTCCCTGCAGGAGGTGAGTAGCGAATGTATGACGCAAGGTATGCGGCGTCACCCGCTTCCGTATGGCTGCTCCGAGCACGTGGCGCTTGACAATATCCCAAGCGCCCTTTCGGGTGAGTGGGGCGCCGCGTCGACTAAGAAACAGCGCCCCGGCCCCGCGGCGTCGACCCGCCTGCGCTAGAGCCGGGCGCGACTCGCGCAGGTAGACGGTGAGGGCCTCGAGAGCCGCCCCGCCAAACGGGACTATCCGCTCCTTCGAGCCCTTGCCGCGCACCTTCGCCAATCGCTCTTCCAGGTCGATGTCCCGAGCTTTGAGCGTGACCAGCTCTGAGATACGCACTCCGGTCGCGTACATGAACTCCAGAATAGCCCAGTCACGCACCGCCAACGCGTCGCTGCTCTCGGGAGCCTCGAGAAGCCGTTCGACCTCTTCGTGCGTGAGTACGGTGGGCAAGGTGCGGCCGATCTTGGGCCCATCGAGAAGCTCGCAGGGATCGGACTTGATGACATCCAGCGTCTGCAGGAACGCGAAGTAACTCCTCAGCGCCGAGATCTTACGGCCGATGGTCCTCGGGGTGAGGCCTCTATCCTTCAACTGATAGACGAATTCGCGCAGATCGGCTACGTCGACGTCGACCGGCGAGCCGAGGCCTCGTTCGCTGAGATAGTCGACGAACTGGGCGAGATCGGTCGCGTAGGCAGAAGCGGTGGCCGGAGCCAAGCCACGGTCAATTCGAACGTACTCCTCGAACAACTCCAGGTAGAAACGTCGCGCGGTCTCCTCCATCACCACTCGCCTCCCTCGCTGTTCACCGAATCCAGCGGGTGGTGACGGGTCTTCCACCAGAGATAAGCGAGAAGCCCGCCGAGAGCGGCCGCGATTACGAGCAGCAAGGCGTTAACGTTGGTCAGAGCATCGAGTATCGCCTGCCAGTTGCGGCCGAACGCAGCTCCGAGGTAGACGAGGACCCCGTACCAGATGGCCGAAGCGGCGGCAATCGGTAGAGCGGTGCGCCAGAGGGCTAAGTGGGTAATACCGGCGAAGACTGGGACCAGAGCGCGAAAAGCGGGCAGGAAGCGGCTGGCGAAGATGATCTTGCTGCCGTGGGCGTTGTAAAGAGCTGCCAGCTTCTCGAGTTGTCGCGGTCGCAACACCCAGCGCCCCGCCTTTGTGGCAAGCACCGCCCTGCCCCAATGCCGGGCAAGCCCGTAGTTCAACAGAGCGCCCGCGGTATTCATCGTCCAGGTCACCAGGAACACGCTCGTCCCGGTTACCTGCCCGCGAGCCGTGAGGAGAGCGCCGAACGCGACGAACGTGTCCGCCGGTAATGGTGGGAAGAAGTTCTCGATGACAACGCCTACGCCGAGAGCCAGGTAGACCCACTGGGACTCGATGCCGGACAATTGCTCCAGGATCTGCTCGACAGTCCCCTGGTCGATCAGCCAAGCGTCCGGGAGTCCCGCGACGATCGAGAGTAAGAGGCCCGCTAACACGCGTCAGGTCACTTCAGGGGAGCTCGGGACTCCGCATGCGGTCGATTAGCGCCACTGCCCAGGCCGCGATACCCTCGGCACGGCCCAGCGCACCCAAACCTTCTGCGGTAGTCGCCTTGATGGAAACGAAGGCAGGACCAATGCCGAGGACAGAGGCCAGGCTATTACGCATCGCCCCGACACGAGCGGCCAGCCGCGGACGCTCGGCCACCACCGATACATCCACGTTCACCGCCTGGTAGTTCTCATCCTCCAGCATCCGGCGCACCGAGGCGAGCATCTCCATGGAGGAAGTGTCACGCCAGCGCTCATCGCTGTCGGGGAAGTGCTGTCCGATATCACCCAGCCCGGCAGCGCCGAGCAGCGCGTCGATCACCGCGTGGGTCAGCACGTCAGCGTCGCTGTGGCCCTCGAGCCCAGTCTCGCCCTCGAACTCGACCCCGGCCAGTATCAGCCGCCGTCCCTCGGCGAAGCGGTGCACATCGAAGCCGACCCCCACTCGCATAGGCCCCTGGTAACCCCCGGTTGCAGCGTTCCGTGTTTTCCGGTTTCCAGACCGTAAATAAGCCGACTTCACGGCTGGAACAAGGCTGTCGAACAAGAGCTCGAATGACTGATCCGCCGGACGGCGAGCTCGAGATCGCTTACAGGAACAGGGGAGTCTGCCACCTCGAAGCTCAGCGTTACGCCGCACCTCGAGACCCGATCCTCCCCTGCTCTATCGTTCCCGGTGGCTGCTCTCTCTCTCGAGCCTCTGCTCCTATCCCTCCCAACGCTTGATAGCCAGGCAGACGTTGTGGCCGCCGAAGCCGAAAGAGTTCGACAGTGCCAGCCTCAGAGGCCTCTCGACCACCTTGTTGTGAGCGTAGTCCAGGTCACAGTCGGGGTCGGGCTCGCTGAAGTTGATGGTCGGCGCGATCTTACCCTCTCTCAATGACAGGGCTGTGATCACGCCTTCGACCCCGCCGGCCGCGCCCAGCGTGTGCCCGGTCATCGACTTGGTCGAGCTAACGACCATCTGGTGCGCGTGGTCGCCAAACAACTTCTTGATAGCCTGCGTCTCGCTCAGGTCGTTAAGCGGTGTCGATGTGCCGTGGGCGTTGATGTAGTCCACGTCGGTAGGCTGCGCTCCGGCATCTTCGAGCGCGAGAGCCATGGCGCGCTGTGCACCTTTACCTTCCGGTGCCGGCGCCGTCATGTGGTAAGCGTCTGCCGACAGGCCGTAGCCGACGACCTCGGCCAGGATATCGGCGCCGCGCGCCGCCGCGAGCTCCAACTCCTCCAGCACGAGAATCCCACAACCCTCCCCCAACACGAAGCCGTCGCGCCCGGCGTCGAACGGTCGGCTAGCCGTTTCGGGCGTCTCGTTGCGGAACGAGATCGCCTTCATCGAAGCGAAACCCGCCATGGTGAGGGGCGTCACCGACGACTCGCTGCCACCGGTGATGATGACGTCCGAGACACCGCGCCGGATCAGCTCGAACGCGTTCCCAATGGCATGCGCGCTGGACGCGCAGGCCGACTGCGTGCTGTAGTTCGGCCCTTTGGCGCCGTACTTCATCGAGATGAGGCCGGGCGCCATATCCGCGATAAACATCGGGACGAAGAAGGGCGAGACGCGCTCGGGCCCCTTGTTCAGGTACACCTGATGCTGCTGCTCGAGGGTCGTGATGCCGCCGATGCCGCTTCCGGTGATGACACCGAAGCGATCCGAGGGAATATCCGGTCCGCCTTCTCCGAACCCTGCGTTCTCCATCGCCTCGGCGGTCGCCACCAGAGCGAGCTGGGTGAAGCGATCAGTCCGCTTCACCTCCTTGCGGTCCAGGTGTAGCGTCGCATCGAAGTTCTTTACTTCGGCGGCGAAACGCACCGGGAGCTCGGAGGGGTCGAACGCGGTGATAGTGGCTCCGCCGCTGACCCCGGAGAGCAGCGCGTCCCAATTGCTGACGACGTCGTTACCGATCGCCGTGATGAGGCCGGCGCCCGTGATGACTACCCTACGCTTCTCGGATGCCATGGGGATAGCTAGGCGCCTTCCTTCTCCCCGAGGTACTTAATGGCGTCACCGACGGTCTCCATCTTCTCGGCGTCTTCGTCAGGGATCTCGATCCCGAACTCTTCCTCGAACGCCATCACCAGCTCGACGGTGTCGAGCGAATCGGCGCCCAGATCTTCCACGAAAGAAGCCTCTGGGGTGACCTTGGACGGCTCCACCCCGAGCTCGTTGACGATGATATCCCGAACGCGGGACTCGATGTCTGCCATTGGTGTTCTCCTTTGCCTTTTCTCCCAGGAACGGACTGCACTATGGGTGTTGGACACCCCGAAACTACATGACCATGCCCCCGTCCACAACAATCACCTGGCCCGTGACGTAGCCCGACGCGGGGCCCGCCAGGAAACGGATCACGGTCGCCACGTCCTCCGGCTGGCCCAGCTTCCCCAGGGGGATCTGGGCCATTAGCGAGTCCCGTGCTCGTTTCGGCAGGTTGGCTGTCATCTGGGTGTCGATGAAGCCCGGCGCTACCGCGTTGACCCGGATGCCGCGGGCCGCCAGCTCCTTGGCCACCGCCTTCGTGAAGCCGATGACCCCGGCCTTGGCCGAGGCATAGTTGGCCTGGCCTGCGTTGCCCATGACGCCGACGACGCTCGCCAGGTTGACGATCGAACCGGAGCGTCGCTTGATCATGCCCCTGCTCACAGCACGGGTCATGTTGAACGTGCCTCTGAGGTTCACGTTCAGCACCAGATCCCACTCCTCGTCTGTCATCCTCAGGAGGAGATTGTCGCGAGTCACACCAGCGTTGTTGACCAGCACCGATATCGGTCCGACCTCCGCTGCGATGGCGTCCACTGTTTGCGTAACCTGATCCAGGTTGCACACATCGCAGAGGAACGCGCGCCCGCCAGGGACCTCCGCCTCCGCCGCCCGTCTCCCCGACTCGTCGAGGTCGAGCAGCGCGACCTGCGCACCCGCATCGGCTAGCTGTTTCGCGGTGGCCAGGCCGATTCCCCGAAAGCCCCCGGTCACCACGGCCACTGCGCCCTGAAGTTCAGCCATCAACTCCCACCTTCACCTAGTCGGCCAATGTCCTCCGGCTTTCCGATCTCCCGGCCTTCGAGTCCTCGATCGATCCGCTTCAGTAGCCCGGTCAGCACCTTGCCCGGTCCAAGCTCCACGAACCGTCCGACTCCCTCCCCCGCAATCCGCTGGATCGCTTCGCTCCAGCGCACCGGTGCAGTCAACTGCCTGACGAGATTCTCACGCGCTGTATGCGCCTCAGTAATCGCCTCGGCTGTTACATTCGAGACAATCGGGAAGTTGGGATCGTGGAAGTCGACTTCATCGAGTTCTGCCCGGAGCCCCGCCTCGGCGCCCTCCATGAGCGGCGAGTGGAACGCGCCGCTGACCGGAAGGTTGCGAACCATTTTCGCACCTGACTCCTTCGCCAACTCTGCTGCCTTCCCGACGGCATCCACATCACCCGAGATGACGATCTGTTGCGGTGAATTGTAGTTCGCGGCAACGACGACGCCGGCCTCCCCGCTCACTTTCCTGCAGATCCCCTCAACGACCGATGCCTCGAGACCGACAACTGCCGACATGGTGCCTTCCCGCGCCGCAGCCATGAGTTCCCCCCTGCGACGCACCAGCCGGACGGCGTCCTCGAATTGCAGGGAGCCTGCGGCGGCGTAGGCCGTGAACTCGCCGAGCGAGTGACCGGCGGCGAACCGCACTCGCCCCGCCAGCGCCTCTCTCACAACCGACCAGACGGCGTAGCTGTGGACGAGAATAGCCGGCTGCGCATTTTCCGTCCGTACCAGCTCCTCCTCTGGCCCCGCCCAGCACAGCTCGGAAAGCGCGAAACCGAGTAGACCATCGGCTCGTTGGAACACCTCGCGGGCGGCTGGGAACGCTTCAACAAGCTCGACGCCCATGCCCACGTGTTGGCTACCTTGACCCGGGAACAGCGCCGCGTAACCGCTCACCACGTCGCTCCTCACCAGCGCAGCAGGGTCCCTGCCCAGGTTAGGCCCGCCCCGAAGGCGACCATCAGTACCAGCGAACCGTCTTTGATCGCGCCCTGCTGCCGCGCCTCGTGTATCGCCACCGGCACCGTCGCGGACGACGTGTTGCCGTAGCGGTCCACGTTCACCCAGACTCGTTCCATGGGTACCCGGGCGTACTTGGCCGTGGCCTCGATGATGCGAATGTTCGCCTGGTGCGGGACCAGCAGGTCTATCTCCCCCTTCGCGACGCCCGCTTGGTCCAGAACAGCATCCACCGCTTCACACATCGAGCGGACGGCGTTCTTGAATACCTCTCGACCGGCCATCCGCATATACCCGTCTCGGGCCGTGAGCTCCGCCACATCGATCGGGATCGGCTGGGCGCTACTCGGCGCCCGATGCAACAGCTCCGCAAGCGATCCATCCGAGCGCATGTAGCTGGCCAGGATACCACGGCCCTTTTCCTCCGAACGCTGTACTAGCGCAGCGCCGGCGGCGTCGCCGAAGAGCACGCACGTGGATCGATCCGTCCAATCGGTGATCGCACTCATCTTCTCGGTTGCCACACAGAGTGCCGTCTCGATCTGGCCGGAAATGATTAGTCCGCGAGCTACGTTAAGCGAGTAAAGCCAGCCCGTGCAGGCGCCCCAGACGTCGAAGGCGACGGCACTGTGTAAGTCCAGTTTCGCCTGCATGTCGCAGGCGGTAGCCGGCAGAAGCCGATCCGGCGTCGCTGTGGAGACGATCAGTGCATCGACATCAGACGGCTCCATACCTGCCCCTTCAAGTGCGTCCTGAGCCGCCCTATACCCCATCTCTACGACGCCGATATCGTCGCCGGCTATCCGCCGCTCCCTAATGCCCGTGCGCTCGACGATCCACTCGTCGGTGGTGTCGACCATGCGCTCCAGATCGGCGTTGGTGAGCACCTTAGTCGGCACCCACATCCCCGTCGATATCAGCCGAATCGTGTCCACCGACACAACTAGGCCTTCCCGCCCGCAAGCTCCGCGAGCTCGCGCCTCAGATGTTCGACCATGTCGCTCTCCACTGATCTGGCCGCTACACGCACTGCGTTGCGAATCGCACGAGCCGGCGAGTCACCGTGACAGATGATGGTCACGCCGTCCACGCCGAGCAGTGGAGCACCGCCGTACTCCGCGTAGTCGAGCACGCGGCAGATCGCCTGGAGGTCGACGAACATATCCGCACCGGCCGCCGCTCTGCTCACCAGGTGCGCCACATACTCGGACACCGACTCGTAAAACTTCAAGGCAACGTTGCCCACGAAGCCATCGCAGACCAGCACATCACAGAGGCCCGTGATGATATCACGACCTTCAACATTGCCGACGAAGTTCAAGCCGCTTTCCTCAAGCAGCCGACAGGCCTCCTGGGTCAGCTCATTCCCCTTCTCGGCCTCCACGCCAATGTTCAGCAGCCCCACCCTCGGGCTGGCTCGACCCTCCACATCTTGCATGTAGATGTGGCCGAGGTGCGCAAACTGCTCCAGCTGCTGCGGCTTGCAGTCAACGTTCGCGCCCGCATCCAGCATGAGGGTGGGGTGCGCCGTCGTTGTCGGCAGTAACGCCCCGATCGCCGGCCGATCCGTACCCGGTAACGAGCCGAGGATCAGAATCGAGGCGGCGAGTATCGCGCCCGTGGACCCGGCTGAAATGAACGCGTCCGCCTCCCCACTCTCCTGCAGCTGGACCCCGCGGACGATGGAACTGTCCGGCTTGCGCCGCACCGACTCCACCGGCGGCTCACCCATCCCGATGACCTCACTGGCCGCGACGATGCGCAGGCGATCGCCGGGTAGGTTCTGGCCCTCCAGTTCCTCTTCGATCGCCTCAGGATCACCGACCAACAGCAGCTCGAAATCGCTTTCGATATGCTGAAGTGCCTCCACACCGCCACGCACAGCTACGGCTGGCCCGCTATCGCCTCCCATCGCATCGAGGGCAATCCGCATGCTTCGCTCAACGATCGTGCCCGTATTCCAGCCCATCAGCCGTCCGAACGGGCGACTTCACCGTGCTTTCCGTCCTGCAGTGCGCGCTGAACAGAACAGGCGGAATGTGCCGGAACCGTGCGTACCACAACCCACCTGCTCTATATACGACGAGCACGCCACCCGCCTCTCCGGGCGACGCGCCCCAGTTTTCCTCGCCACGCCCGACGACCGACACGCGTTCGGAGAGTGTCGCCCACAGACGCGAAATACCAGGGCCCAGCCCGGAGCGGGTACCGAGGCTCGCCGATCTCGCGGGTAGGCTAGAACTCCGTCTCTACCTGAACGACTTCAGTGTCTCTGTAATAGCCGCACGTCGGGCACACCCGGTGGGGCAACTTGGGATCCCCGCAGCGAGGGCAAGCCTGTGTCCCGGCCGCCTTCGCCTTGAAGTGCGTGCGACGCTTTCTCTTCCGCGCCTTGGAGGTCCGCCTCTTCGGTACCGCCATCCTTCTCCCCTATCTCTATCTCCGAGTCTCGTTCCGCAGTGCCTGCAGCGGCCCCCAGCGCGGGTCCGTGCCCGCAGGTTCGCAGCTGCAGTCACCTTCGTTCAGATTCGCTCCGCAGCGGGCGCACAGGCCACGACAGCCGTCCCGGCATAGTGGATACTCTGGTACGGCCAGCAGCATTCGCTCTCTGAGCGGGGTGCGAAGATCCAACTCCTCCGCCTTGGGGTCAAGGCCGTAGAGCGTCAGATCGCCCTCAGCTTCGGAGGTCTTGGGATCAAAGAGAATGGCAAACTCATCGCCCACCTCCAGCTCGAGAGGCTCGAGACATCTCCGACACGCTGCGCGCACATGCCCCTTTAGCGACCCACGTACCCAAACGCCCCGGGTCGTCGAGCCTTCCGCCGTCGCACGTGCCACCAGCGGAGAGACCAGCTCGAGGCCGGTATTGGCCCACTGCGGATCGTCGCTGGCGATCTCGCCCTCGACCTCCACCGGCGCATCGTCCAAGCGCCGTAAGTCTATTATCAGCACAGCCCCATAGTCTATCGGGGGCCCCGGATCCTGTCAACGCGGCAGATTGGGCGCGACGCTGGGCCTAGGCCGCCCCCATGAGCTCCCTGCTCGAGAAGAAGAAGCTGAGTTCTTGGCGGGCCGTCTCGTCTGAATCGGATGCGTGGATGGCGTTCCGCTCCTTGCTTTCCGCGTACTGCGCCCGGACCGTGCCGGGCTCCGCCTCTGCTGGATCAGTCGCTCCGATCACCTTCCGCAGACGCGTCACCGCGTCCTCATGCTCCAGCGCGAGTGCGAGAATCGGGCCCGATGTCATGAACCGCTTCAGCGGCTCGTAAAACGGGCGTTCGCTGTGCACCGCGTAGAACGCCCCGGCCTGGGGCTCGTCGAGTTGCACGAACTTGGCTGCGCGGATACTGAACCCTGCGTCCTCGAGCTGCGCGAGGATCCGACCGATCTTCCGCCCCTCGACCGCGTCGGGCTTGATTATCGCAAGTGTAAGATCCATAGCCTATTCTAAACCATGTGCTCAAGTAACTTCACGATAATGTCGGTCCGCGACAGGTAACCCACCAGCTTCCCTTCCCTCACCACCGGGAACTGCGACACGCTCTCGCTCAGCATCGTGCCGAGAACGTCGGAGATCAGCTGATCCTCCGAGAGGCACATTACGGTCCTCTGCATCACGTCCCGAACGTCCACGTCTTCGACAGGCGGTTGCCTCCCGTCGACGAGTGGCGCGGCACCCAGAACCTGAGGCAGGAAATGCTGAAGGACGTCCTGTTCCGTTACCACACCCAGTACCTCGCCGTTGTCACTGACGACCGGTACCCCGCGACGGCGATGGCGAACCATGAGGTGGAGGACCTCCGAGAGAGGCGTATCCGGCGATACCGTCTGGAACTCGCGGCTCATCAGGTCACTTACCATGAGCTCCGGCCGGACCAGCAGGTCGGCACCAGCAATCACATCGAGGAACTCCTCGACCGAGCCCGCTGCTGCGAGAGCGTCGGCCACGTCCGGCGTGGCGAGCAAGCCGCTCAAGGCGGCAAGCGTCTTGAGGTACATCTTCGCTGCGGTCCGCGGCGCGACAATCAAGACCAAGAACACCGCGTCGCTCGCCTCGGCCGGCGCGAAGCCGAACGGCTTCTTGGCTGTGCCCATCGCGACGGCCAGCTCCTGCACGGCGTCGCTCCGGTAATGTGCAAGGAGCGTGCGGGGGCCCAGTGTCGGATACTGACCGCCGGTAGCCTCCGCGTCGACCATCTCATCCAGCAGCGCCCGATCGCTGATCAGCCCCGCAGCGTCGAGACGATCGAGCAAATAGGCGACGGCCTGGGAGTACGTCGATCCCTTCAGCCCGACGACGATCCGGTCAGGCAGCAACAGCCGCGATATCGCTATAGGCTTAACCATTCAGCGCTCTTCTCACGATCTCCGGCATGTCGACCGGCCGCTCGGCGACCTCCACACCGTTTGCCCTGAAAGCTGCGATCTTTTCTTCCGCGGTGCCCGACGAGCCGGAGATGATCGCGCCCGCGTGTCCCATGCGGCGTCCGGGAGGTGCGGTCTGACCCGCAACGAAGCCGACAACCGGCTTGGAGAGCTTCTCTTTGATGTGCCGCGCGGCGTTCTGTTCATCGGTACCGCCGATCTCGCCGATTAACACGATCGCTTCCGTCTGCGGATCACCCTCGAAGGCGTCCAAGCAGTCGACGAAGTCGGTGCCGATCACGGGATCTCCCCCGATTCCGATGCAACTCGACTGACCCATGCCCGCACTGGTGAGCGCCCAGACGACCTCGTAGGTGAGCGTCCCCGAGCGGCTGACCACGCCCACAGGTCCTTCCTCGACGATCTGGCCCGGAATGATTCCCAACTTCGCCTTGCCCGGTGAGATCATTCCCGGACAGTTGGGACCGATGAGACGCGCACCACGATCAGTCACGTAACGGGCCGCCCTCAGCATGTCCAGGACCGGTATGCCCTCCGAGATACAGACGATCAACTCGATCCCCGAGTCAGCCGCCTCACAGATGGCGCTGGCCGCGAAGGCTGCCGGCACGTAGATAACGCTAGCGTCCGCCCCTTCCTTGCGGACCGCCTCCTCCACCGTGTCGAATACCGGCACTTTGCCCTCGAACTTCTGGCCGCCCTTCCCCGGTGTCACACCCGCTACGACGTTCGTGCCGTACTCCATCATGTGATGGGTGTGGAAGGAACCATCCCGACCTGTGATCCCCTGGATCACGACCCGCGTGTTGCTATCCGCGTATATCGCCATCGAAGTCGCACCTATATCTAGTTCTTGGCCAGCTCGACCGCTTTCTGGACAGCCTCGTCCATCTCCGTCATAGCACTGAATCCTGCAGCCTCGAGAATCTTGACCGCCTCATCCTCGTTCGTCCCGGTCAGCCGGATGGTGATCGGCACACTCAACTCGATCTCCTTCGTAGCCTCAACGATCCCGCTCGCCACGTCGTCGCAGCGCGTAATGCCGCCGAAGATGTTGAACAGGATCGACTTGACCGCAGGATCGGAGGTGATGATCTGGAGCGCCGTTACCACCTTCTCCGGACTCGACGACCCACCGATGTCTAGGAAGTTGGCGGGCTCGCCTCCGTAGTACTTGACCAGGTCCATCGTGGCCATAGCCAGACCCGCACCGTTGACGCAGCACCCCACGTTGCCGTCGAGCTTGATGTAGGTCAGCCCCTGGGCGCGCGCCTTCACCTCCTCCGGTGCCTCCGCCTCCACGTCACGCAGCTCGGCGATCTCGCTCCGCCGGAATAGCTCGTTATCGTCGATGTTCATCTTGGCATCGATCGCCTTGAGCTCGCCCGATTTCGTCGTGATTAGCGGGTTGATCTCTATCAGCGAGGCGCCCGCGTCAAGCATCGACGCATAGAGTTTCTGGATGATGTCCGAAGCCTGACGTGCACGTGACGCGTCGCCCGCGTACAGCTTATACGCCAGCCGCGACGCCTGGTGGGAGAGCAACCCGTAGCGGGGATCCACCGATTCCTTGTAGATGAGTTCCGGTGTCTTCGCCGCCACCTCCTCGATGTCGATCCCACCTTCCGGCGAAGCCATCAACACGACGGCACCGTTGGACCGGTCGACGATCGCTCCGACATACGCCTCGTGCTCGATCTCTTCCGCCGGACTGACCAACACCTTGGTCACCGTCAGCCCCTTGATCTGCATGCCCAGGATCTTCTCAGCTGCCGCCCGCGCCTCCCCCGGCGTCGCCGCCAGTTTGACACCGCCCGCCTTACCGCGGCCGCCCGCATGAACCTGCGCCTTCACGACGACCCCAGTCCCAAGCTCGGCCGCGATCTTCTCGGCTCCCTCCGGTGTAGTGGCGACTTCCCCGGGCGGTACCGGGATGCCGTGCTGCCGGAAGACTTCCCTGGCTTGATACTCGTGGATGTTCATACACTCACCTGGTTCTGATCTCAGTGCCCGCCTCGCCACGCAGCGCTGCGAGCCCCCGTTCGAGCTTTGCTATGAGCGCTCTCCTACCCCCACCCCTGAGGAACCTGACCGCCGCCTCCACCTTGGGCCTCATGCTACCCCGACCCAGCTGGTCGGTCTGAAGCATCGCCTCGGCTTCCTTTAACGACAAGCGTCTGAGCGGCTGCGCATGAGACGTGCCGAAATCACGGTATACGGCGTCGATGTCGGTCAGGATCAACAGCGTGCTCGCCCCGATCTCGCAGCCCAGCACCGCCGCCGCCAGGTCTTTGTCCACCACCACGTCGACACCCTCCAGCCCCAGCACCGCATCCCTGTACACCGGGACTCCGCCGCCCCCGGCCGCGATCACGATCACCCCGCGGTAGACGAGGCGGCGGATCGTGTTCCACTCGATGGTCTCCACCGGCTTCGGGCTGGCCACGACCCGCCGGAGCACGGCGTTGGCGTCCCTCTTCACCAAGTAGGAGTCTCTCAGCCGCTCCGCCTGCTGCTCGCTCAGGCCACGCCCGATGAACTTCGTCGGATCCTGCATCTCGGGCGCCTCGGGGTCGACGACGACCTGCGTGATCTGCGTCACGACGAGCCGGTGGATGCCTGCCTTCTCCAAGCCGTTCTGTAGCGTCTGCTGGATCATGTACCCAATCCAGCCGGCCGTAGAGGCCACAAGCACACCCAACGGCAGTTCGGGCAGAACACCCGAAGCCATCTCGTTTCGGAGCAGTTCGTCTCCGACCTGCGGGCCGTTGCCGTGTACGACAGCGATTCGCCAGCCGTCCTTAGCAAGCTCGACGACGCTCTTCAGGCTCTGCCGCGTATGCCGGAACTGGTCGTAGATCGTGACGTTGTCTCCCGGTGGGCATAGTGCGTTCCCGCCGAGGGCAACGACCACGGTCTTTCGAGTGGCAACCATCTCGTCCACCGGGTTGGGAATGCCCGGTTGTCAATCCGGGGACCACGGGAAAATGAACTTCCGGGTTGCAACTTCCCTACTCGAGATTCCCTCCCTAGACTGCGAGCCCCCTCGCCCGCAGCCAGCTGGAAACCTCTTCCCGTATCTCCTGCAGACGCGCCTCGCTGCTAGCTTCGAATCGCAGCACAACTATCGGCTGTGTGTTGCTCGCCCTGATCAGGGCCCAACCGTCGGAGAAGCGTATGCGAGCACCGTCCACATCTATGACATCGTAGCGCTGCTTGAAGTACTCCACCGCACTAGCCACGAGTTGGAACTTCACTTCGTCACCGCAGTCGACCCTTATCTCGGGCGTCGACGCGAGGCGTGGCGTGCCTTCCAGTAGCCGGGAAAGCGGCCCAGCCGAGCGGGCCACGATGTCCACGAGCCGACAAGCCGAGTACAGGGCATCGTCGTACCCGTAATAGTCATCGCCGAAGAACATGTGGCCGCTCATCTCGCCGGCTATCTTCGCACCGGTCTCCCGCATCTTCTCTTTGATCAGCGAGTGGCCCGTCTTCCACATGACGGGTCGCCCGCCCGCCTCCCTGATGCCGTCCTCGAGTACTTGAGAGCACTTGACGTCGAAGATCACCTGCTCACCTGGCCTCCGACTCAGCGCATCGAGAGCGTAGATGAGTAGCAGGTGATCCCCGCGCACGATGCTCCCATTCTCGTCAACAGCGCCGATGCGATCGGCATCCCCATCGACGGCGATTCCTAGCTCGGCATCGGTCGTGCGCACGTGATCGATGAGGTCCGCGATGTACTCGTCCACCGTAGGGTCGGGGTGGTGGTTCGGGAAGGTCCCATCCGACTCGCAGTACAACGGGTCAACTTGAGCCCCTATTCCCTCCAGCACTTGTACCGCGGCCAAGCTTCCCGTGCCGTTCCCACAATCGATCACCACACGTACCGGTCGCTCCAGGGTGAACCTGCCAATTACGTCCGCGATATACGCGTCCAGTATCTCTCGCCCCTCCAGCCGCCCGACCCCGTCGGCGAAGTCCTGAGCGTCGATTCGCGCCCGGAGCTGCTGGATCGAGCGGCCGTAGAACGGGCCACCCGCGGTCAGCATCTTGAAGCCGTTGTAGTCCGGCGGGTTGTGCGAGCCCGTCACCTGTATCCCCGCGTCACAGCCGAGATGGTGGACAGCGAAGTAAAGCGCCGGTGTCGGCACGAGGCCAACGTGAGTCACTCGCGCGCCGGTTGCAGCCAAACCTTTGGCGAACGCTCGCGCGAGCTCCTCGGAGCTGAGACGGTTGTCATGCCCCAGCGCCACGGTCGGGGTCTCTGTCCCCAGGTCTTCGCGCAACTGGCTGCCGTAGGCCCGCCCTAGCTGGAGCGCCACCTCGGGCGTGAGGTCCTCACCCACCACTCCCCTGACATCGTATTCGCGAAAGATGTGATGGCTAACCCGCGTCATCTCTCACCTCTCTCACCTCCGGCGGGCCCGTTCCCCTCACAGCTCGTTGGCTCGTCGGGAAACCTTCAGGGCCGGACGTCGGCGACCTGCTCTGCCACTGGTACCAGGCCCTCCACGCTCTGCCGGGCTTTGAGGAGCGGCCACGAGGGGAGTATTCCCAGATAGACCGTTATGGCCACACAGACCACCAGTACCGCCCGCAGCGCCGCCCCCCACGGAACACGGCCTATCTCCGCGACACACGGTTTCATGTACATGCTGACAATAACACGCAGGTAGTACCAGTACGAGATGAGCGTAGTGACGACAAGGACAACCGAGAGGTCGATGTAGTCAGCTTCGACGGCCGCCTGCAAGATGTAGAACTTCCCTATGAAACCCGCCGTAGGCGGTAGGCCCGCCAGCGACACAAGGAAGATAGAGAGCACCGCTGCCGCCCAAGGATGTGTCCAACCGAGCCCTGCGTAATCGGACAGCCGCTGGCGTTCGTCTCCTTTGCCCGCCAGTGCCAGCACGATCGCGAACGCACCCACAATCATCGCGGTGTAGGCGACCAGGTAGAAGAGAAACGAGGCCATCCCGGACTCATTGGCCGCTATCAGGGCAACCAGGAGATAGCCGGCATGCGCGATCGACGAATACGCCAGCAGTCGTTTGATGTTGTCCTGCACCAGCGCGATCACGTTGGGAACAATCATCGTCAGCATTGCCAGGACCCAGATGATTCCTTCCCAATACTCGTGCAGGTCACCCAGCGCGACAACGAAGATCCGGATGAACGCGGCGAACGCCGACGCTTTGATCGCCGCCGCTAGGAAGGCCGTTATGGGCGTGGGAGCACCCTCGTACGCGTCTGGTGTCCACACGTGGAACGGGACCGCCGATACCTTGAACCCGAAGCCGATCGCCAGCAGCGCGATGCCGGCGATCGCCACGATGCTCAGGCGTCCCGCATCGAACAGGCCTCGCATTATCCCGAGGTTGGTGGTGCCGCTGGCTCCATACAGCATGGCCATCCCGTACAGCAGAAACGCGCTTGAGAAGGCCCCCAGCAGGAAGTACTTCAGTGCCGCTTCCGCGGAGCGCGGATCCCGGCGATTGAATCCCACAAGCACGTATACGGCGATGGACATCAACTCGAAGCCCAGGAAGATGAGAATCAGGTCTCGGCTCCCTGCGAGCAGCATCATACCGACAACAGCGAACAACAGCAGGGCGTAGAATTCGCCCTGGGTCATCCCTTCCCGCGTCGTGTAGTCGAACGAGATGAATACGACGAGTGCGGCAGCGCCGAGGAACAGGAAGTTCGTGAAGATGCGATAGCCGTCGATGGCCACCATGCCCGTCCGAGACGCCTCCTCTACCCCCATCAACCAGATGTTGGCGACGATGGCCAGTGACAGTACGACCAAGCTCCCCCAGCCCACGGCTCGGGAGTCGGACGAGCGCCTACGGGCGAACCCGTCATACATCAACAGAATGAGCGCCCCTGCCGTAAGAACAGTCTCAGGCAGCAACGCCCACAGGTAGTCGAGGTGATTCGAGAAATCTATCAGCATCGCCGCACTCACCGCATTCCTGGCCGGTCCACCGCTGCGCCGACGGCAGCCAGGTCTTGGTCCGAGCTACCCGCGTCGCGTTCGACTACTGTCACGACCCGCTCGCTCAACGCCTCCGCCGATGCTGCAACCCTGTCGATGAACGGCTTGGGATACACGCCCATCAACACGATCATGATCAACAGGGGAACGATGATGGCCAACTCCAGCCGGGAGAGGTCGAGCAACTTCCGGTTCTCTTCTATCGTCACTTCGTTCCAGACGATCCTGCGGATCATCGGCAGCATGTAGTACGCGGCGAAGACCACACCGGTCGTTGCCAGAAGCGTCACCCAGGGATGCTTCCCGAACGACCCCACCAGTATCAAAAACTCGCCGACGAACCCGTTCAGGCCGGGTAGTCCGATCGATGACAACCCAACCAGGACCAGCGCCCCACAATAGACCGGTATCACCGCCGCCAACCCGCTGTAGTCCGATATCTCGTAGCTGTGCTGCCGGTTGTAAAGGAAACCCGCCAGAATGAACAGGGCGCCCGTCGAGAACCCGTGGTTGATCATCTGGAGAACACCACCCGTTACCGACTGAGCCGTGAGGGCGAATGTGCCCACCATGATGAACCCCAGGTGCGCCACCGACGTGTAGGCGATCAGTTTCTTGATGTTCGGCTGTACCGCTGCCACCCACGCCGTGTAGATGATCCCCATAAGCGCCAGGACCATTATGGTCATCAGGACCGTGCGATTCAGAGCCACCGTCGGGAACAGCGGGATGGCGAAACGCAGGAAGCCGTAGACGCCCATCTTCAGGAGTACCGCCGCCAGGATCACCGACCCCGCAGTCGGCGCTTCCACGTGGGCGTCGGGCAACCACGTGTGGAACGGGAACATCGGGACCTTGATGGCGAAGGCGAGGGCGAAGGCCGCGAACATCCAGTACTGGATCGACGTCGGTACCACGACACGCAGCAGAGCGTCGTAGGCCAGGCTGGCGAAACCGAACTGGTCCACGTGCAGCCGCACCAGCACGATGATGGCAACTAGCATCAACAGCGAGCCGAGCGCTGTGAACAGGAAGAACTTGACCGCCGCGTAGATTCGACGCTCGTGCCCCCACACACCGATCAGGAAGTACATGGGGATGAGCGTGACTTCCCAGAACACGTAGAAGAGGAAGAGGTCGAGCGCCACGAAGACGCCGATAATCCCCGTGACGAGCACGAGAAGCATCGCGTAGTACGCCCGCTCCTTTTCCTTGATCTGGTCCCAGGAGACGAGAACCGATATCGGGAGCAGGAATGTCGTCAGCAGGATCAGCAGTATGGAGATCCCGTCAACTCCCAGCGCGTACGAGATGCCCCAGTTGCCTATCCAGGGGACCGACACGTAGTTCTGCCAGTCGACCCACCCGATCTGGAAGGTCCAGAACAGCGGGAGCGAGACCAAGAACTCGATCATCGCGGAGACGAACGCCCACTGGCGCAGTGCCTTCTTCGGCAGGAAGAGGCAGACGATGCCCGCGAACGCTGGGAAGAAGACCAGGAACGTTATGACCCAGTGACTGCTGTAGAAGCTCGACATCGATTCCTTTCCCTATAGCGCCACGGCCCCGAGGATGATCAGCACACCGAGAACGATGATCAGGACATAAGTGCCCAGGTACCCGGTCTGGAAGCGGCTGACCACCCAACCTCCGAAGCGGGTGGTGTAAGCCACACCGTTGACCATGACGCCATCGATCAGGCCTTGATCGATCACTCGCCAGCTAAACACGCACAGATTCTTGAATGGCCGCACGACCACCAGATCGTACAACTCGTCTACGTAGTACTTGTGGTAAAGCAGCCCCCAGACTCCCGCCGGCTCCTTCGACTCCCGCGCCGGTAGGTACTTCTTGCCCTTCAAGGCCTGGAAGACGACGACGATCACGGCAACCGCCGCAGCCGTGGCGAGCACCGACCACAACCCTTCCCCACCGCCGATCGGTGATGCGTGGGCCGGCTCGCCCAGGTGCTCCACGATTATGTGTTCAGCCGCCTCGAAGCTCGGGTGGAGGAACTGGTGAAGCCAGCTGAACTCCGGTAGCAGCGGTAGCGCCTCAGGGATGTTGACCCAGCCGGTCACTGCCGAGCCGACCGCCAGCACGACCAGCGCCCCGACCATGACCGCCCCCGCCTCGTGCACGTACTTACGTGCCTTATCACCCGTCCGGTTGACGCCGTGGAAGGCCATCACCAGCCAGCGAGTGATGTAGCCCGCCGTCAGCAACGCGGTGATTATCGCGACAACCCACAGAACCGTCTGCCCGCGAGCCCCGGCCGACCAGATGATCTCATCCTTGGAGAAGAAGCCGGCCAACGGGAAGACGCCCGCCAACGCCAGCGCACCCACCCAGGCGGTCCTGAATGTCCCGGGCATGTAGGCCTTCAGGCCGCCCATGTTGCGCAGGTCCTGCGTTACGTCCTCGCCCGCCGGCTCGCCGGCGTGCTCGAGCGCGTGATGCATCGAGTGGATCACCGCGCCCGACGCCAGAAACAGGAGCGCCTTGAAGAACGCGTGCGTGCCAAGGTGGAAGATCCCCGCCGTATAAGCCCCCACGCCCACGGCGAGGAACATGTAGCCCAGCTGCGAGATCGTGCTGTAGGCAATCACTCGTTTGATGTCGAACTGCTGAACCGCGATGGTCGCAGCGAACAGGGCCGTCACACCGCCCACCGTGGCGACCACGTTCATACTGAGGGGCGCCAGCGCGAACAGGACACCCGCTCGGGCCACGAGGTACACACCCGCCGTCACCATCGTCGCGGCGTGGATCAAAGCGGAGACGGGTGTCGGGCCGTGCATGGCGTCCGGCAACCACACGTAGAGCGGTATCTGGGCCGACTTGCCGGTGCAACCGAGGAACAGGAACAGCGTAATGAGCGTGACGGCCGCCCCGCCGTACTCGAGTGCGCCGGGCGCCGTCTCGAACACGCCCTGAAAGTCCAGCGTTCCCAGGTAGGCGAACATGAGGAACATCGCGATCAGGAAACCGAAATCGCCGATCCTGTTAACGATGAACGCCTTCTGCCCGGCATCCGCTTTCGCCGACTGCTTGAACCAGAAGCCGATCAGCAGGTACGAGCAGAGCCCGACGCCCTCCCAGCCGACGAACATCAGCGGAAAGCTCGCGCCGAGCACCAGCACGAGCATGAAGAACACGAAGAGGTTGAGGTAGGCGAAGTAGCGCGCGTAGCCCCGGTCCTCTCCCATGTAGCCGATGCTGTACACGTGAATGATGAAGCTCACGCACGTCACGACCAGCGCCATCGCCATCGCGAGCTGGTCGATCTGCAGCGCCGCGTCGACACGCAGCTGCCCGACCTCTATCCACGTCCAGTAGGAGCGGATCACCGGCTCCGCATCGTGGACGCGGGCAATGAGCACGAAGTTCACCGCCGCGATCAGGAAGGCCAGCCCGAGCACACCCGGCCCCACCACGCTCACCAGCCTGCGACGATCGGGGGCCAGGTACCCTAGCGCCCCGTTGATCACGAAGCCCAGGAACGGCAGCAGGATCATCCAGGAGGGCAGGAACGGAACGAAGGCATGTGCCTGGACTCCCGCCGCCTCCTGAGCCGGCGCGAGGACCAGATCGATAAGGCCAGCCCCTACCATCTCAGCAACCTGAAGTTCCGAACGTCAACCGACTCGTAGTGGCGGAAGATCGAGATGATTATCGCCAGCCCGACTGCGGCCTCGGCAGCCGCCACCGTCATCACGAAGATCACGAACAGCTGCCCCTCGATCCCCGCGTAACGCGAGATCGCCACAAAGGAGAGATTCACCGCATTGAGCATCAGCTCTATGCACATGAACATCACAATCGCGTTTCGGCGCAGCAGGACCCCTGCCACACCGACCGCAAATAGCGCAGCGCTCACAACCAGTGACTCGAAGAGCATACGTCAGACTTTCCGCTTGGCGATCACGACCGCACCGACCATCGCGACCAGCAGCAAGACACCGGTCACCTCAACCGCGACCACGTAGTTCTCGAACAACGGCTCCGCGACGGCGCCCACGGCGCCCTGAGACCGGAGGAGCGGCGCCAGCACATCCGGCCCCGATGCCTCCGGTGCGTTCCGCGCCAGCACGAAAAGCTCGGCGAAGAGTACCAGGCCCAGCCCTATCCCGACGAACCACCAGAACTTGCCGCGAAGGTCGGGAACGAAATCGTGCCCCAGGTTGAGCAGCATGATCACGAACAGGAACAAGACGAGGATCGCCCCTGCGTAGATGACGATCTGCAGCGCGGCCAGGAAGTGGGCATCGAGCAGCACGTAGATCGCGGCAACCGAAAAGAGAGTCAGCACCAGGTACATCGCGCTGTACACCGGGTTCTTGCGCGTGATCATCAGCACGCCGCTCGCCACGGCGACACCCGCAAACAGGTAGAAGACCAGCTGGCTGATATCCATTATCGGCCTATCGTTCCGTTCCCCGGCAGCCGCCTTCCGCGTCCGTCACTGCGACGCGGGGTCCTCCGGGTCCCACAGCTGCGTGTACGGATGGTCCTGCGCACAGAGGCGCTCGAGATCGTAGACGAACCTCTCACGGCTGTACTCGGCCGCTTCGTAGTGGACTCCAAGGTGTATGGCTTCAACCGGGCAGACTTCCTGGCAATAGCCACAGAAGATGCAGCGGAACTCGTCGATCTCATACACCGCCGCATAACGCTCGCCGTTCTCGTCCTCCGCCGGGATCAGCTTGATGCAGTTCGCCGGACAGATCGTCGGACATAGCCCGCAGGCCACGCACTTGGCCCGGCCGTCCTCGTGCACCGCCATGCGATGCGTCCCGCGCATCCTGGGGGACAGCTCGTACTTCTCCTCAGGGTACTGCTGCGAGACGGTGATCGGCCTGACCAGATGCTTGAACGTAAGCGCCATACCCTTGAGCGTCGCCCGCAGGTACGATGCGCCGACCTCCGGCCGTTCGACTGTCTTTACGCCTATCGCCATGTCTATCCGCGCGATCGAGCCTGTTGCGGGCGCACCTGCCTCCAGGCCGCCCCCAGGATGATCCGCCTCCTATCGAGCCAGAAGACGATTCCCGCCATCAGCACCACATTTATCGCCGTCAGCGACAGGGCATAGCGGACTCCGAACTCGATGCCCGCCGCGTCCAGCGCCAGCATCGCGGCCCCAAGGATCGCGACGTAGACCACGCTCATTGGGATCAGGACCTTCCAGCCGAGGGACATCACCTGATCGTAGCGGAACCGTGGCACGGTCCAGCGAACCCACATGAATACGAAGATGAAGAACCCGGTCTTCGCGGCGAACGACGCCGCGGTAAGCAGCGTGATCCACCAAGCGGGCACCGCTCCGACCACCGCTCCGTCGGCGGCGACGCTGATGTTGTCTCCCGTCCAGAAGGGAATGTCCCAACCGCCGAAGAAGAACGTCGCCATCAGCGCAGACGCGGTGACCAGGTTCGCGTACTCAGCCATCATGAACATGGCGAACTTCATGGCCGAGTACTCCGTGTGGAACCCGTACACGAGCTCCGATTCGGCCTCCACCATGTCGAAGGGCATGCGGTTCGTCTCGGCGAAGTAGGAGACGCTGAAGAACAGGAAGCCCACCATCAGCGGCAGGATATACCACAGCGAGTTCTGCTGCTGCCGCACCATCTCGGGTAGCGTGACGTTCCCGGCCAGCATGAAGATCGGCACCAAGCTGAGTCCCAGTGCCACCTCGTAGCTGATCATCTGGGCCGACGCCCGTACGCCGCCTAGGAACGAGTACTTGCTATTCGAAGCCCAGCCGCCCAGGGTCAGACCGTAGACGCCCAGTGACGCCAGAGCCAGCACAAAGAGAAAGCCTATAGGCAAATCGGCAATGATCACTTCGACCAAACCCCACGGCGTCGGCAACGGCGCCGCCACAGGGATCACGGCGAATACCACGAAGGCCGGGAACATCGCCATGACTGGGGCCAGGTGGAACAGTATGCGGCTCGCGCCGCCCGGTATGTGCTCTTCCTTGACGAAGTTCTTGATGCCGTCGGCGATGGGTTGGAGGACACCCCAGGGCCCGACCCGGTTGGGCCCGCTGCGGTCTTGAATCCACGCGGCGACCTTGCGCTCCGCCAGCGTAACACCCGCCACCACGAGCAGCCACACCGTGAAGATCACCAGCACCTTCACCGCGGCAGAGACTAGAAACGCTGTCGTCGAAAGGGGCTCCATCGTCTCGCTCAACTCACCGTTCAGCGTCGGGCGGCAGCAGCAGACCCGGCAGCTGCCGTCGTCGCGCCGTTCAGACCGATCCTCTCGTAGCTCAACCCGGAGTACACGCCGAGCTCCTCAGCCAGAGCGCCGAAGGCTGCCGCGACCGAGGTGAAAGGCTCGCCAGCGCCAAGCCTGGCCAGCGCCACCGAAAAGCTCAGCCAAATCGGCCGCGCTAGGCCCGGCGGCCGCAGCGCCTGGTTGAAGCGCTGCACTCGGTCCTCGAAGTTCGTAAAGGTCCCCTCCATCTCAGCCCAGATCGGACACGGCAGTACGATGTCCGCCTTACCTGCCGCCGGACTCAAGTGCGAACCGATGTAGATGAAGAGCTCGACACCCTCCCCAAAGTCCTCGGGCGCGCCGTCGAGGGCTTCCTCGAGGACGAACACCACGCCCCGGTGGCCGAGCAGCGCGCCATAGACGTAATCGACGCGCTCAAAGCCCAGCAGCTCGGCACCGCGAGCGTTGGCCGCGCGGTCCTCCCGCAGGGCAAGCTTCGGGAAGCCCTTCAGCACCTGTTCCGAGCCCGTTGTTACGTGGAAGTAGCCGCCCTCGAAGCCCACCCGCTCCATCAAACTGCGAAGCGTGAACAGGCTCTCGTTCGAGGCGCCGGGGCTGACGATCGCCTTAGCGCCACCGCTCGCTTCGCTCAGCGCTTCGACGAGCGCATCGAGAGCCCGTGACCAGTCGATTGCGACCAGCCGATCGCTCTCGCGCACCATCGGTACTTCCGCACGGATGCCGGCACCCCACCGTACCACTTCTCTTCGGCCGTAGTCGCACATCCAGTGGGAGTTGACCTCGGGGTTCGGCCGCGGCTTGAGGCGAACTACCCGCTGCTCCTTCGTGCCCAGCAGGACGTTGCACCCTTGTGAGCAGCCGGGGCAGATGCTCGCCGTCTGGTCAAGATCCCAAGACCGCGCTTTAAACAGGAAGTCCTCGTTCACCAGCGCTCCGACCGGACACACGTCGACGATGTTCATGGAAAAGGGGTGCTCGAAGAGCTCATCGGTCATCGTGTCGATGTAGCCTTTGTGCCCCCGCTGAATCACCTGTAGCACCGGTTCCTCGGCGATCTCTTCCATGAACCGCACGCAGCGCGTGCAAAGGATGCAGCGGTCGGCAAAGTAGACGATCTCCGACGTCACGTGGTCGCGCCCGAGCACGACCGTCGGCTCCACGGCGCGCCGCCGTAACTGACCCGTCTCGTGCGCATAGTCCTGCAACATGCACTGGCCCGCCGCATCGCAGATCGGGCAGTCGAGCGGGTGATTGAGCAGTAGAAACTCGATAACGCCGCGCCGTGCCTTGCGCGCCTCGGCGCAGTCCGTGCTCACGACCATGCCGTCCTGCACCTGCTGTACGCAGGAGGGCAGCGGTTTCGGAGCCCCCTCTACCTCGACCAAGCACATGCGGCATTGAGCGGGTGCGCTCAAGGCCGGATGGTAGCAATACCGGGGAATAACGATGCCAAGGCGCTCGGCGGCCTCGAGGATCGTTTTCCCTTCGGGCACCGATACCTCGATCCCGTCGATCGTGACGTTGATCAGCTTCCTATCGTTATCCATGAGCTTCGATGACCGCTCCCCTGACCCTTTCCCAGACCTCAGCGCTTTGCCGTACAGCCGCCATCGCGGATGTGACCCATGTATTCGTCCTCGAACTTCTGGATCGAGCTCACGACCGGGACCGCCGCACTGTCCGAGAGCGGGCAGATCGTCTTGCCTGCCATGTTCGCGCCGATGTCGAGCAGTAGTGGGATGTCCTCCTCTCGCCCTTCACCTCGCTCGATCCGCCGTAGGATCTTTGCCAGCCACGACGTGCCCTCGCGACATGGTGTGCACTGACCGCACGACTCGTGGTCGTAGAACTCCACCATCCGCCTGACCGCACGGACCATACAGGTCGAGTCATCCATCGCGATCAGGCCGCCCGAGCCCAAGAACGACCCGGCCGCCTCGATGCCCTCGTAGCTGACGTCGCAGTCGATCTCGTCGGCGGTTAGGATGGGTACCGAGCTCCCGCCCGGGATGACACCAAGCAGCTCCCTACCCTCGGGCGGACCGCCACACAAGTCGTAAACCAGTTCCTTGAGGTTGAAGTCGAGCGGGACCTCGTAGTTGCCGGGCCGCTGTAGGTGACCGCAACAGGAGAACAGCTTCGTACCGGGGCTCTTCTCGGTCCCCCACTGCCTGTACCAGTCGGCGCCGTTCTCCACGATCCCAGGGACCGAAGCCAGCGTCTCCACGTTGTTGACCGTGGTCGGCATGCCGAAGGCGCCCCGCTGCGCCGGGAACGGCGGCTTCACGCGTGGCTCGGCGCGCCGGCCTTCCAGCGAGTTCAATAGCCCCGTCTCTTCGCCGGCGATGTACGCTCCGGCCCCCGCGTGCACCGTGAGGTCGAGACCGTATCCGGAACCCAGGATGTTCTCGCCCAGGTATCCCCGCTCGTACGCCTCCACGACAGCGCCGTTCAGCACGCGCACGATGTCGACGAACTCGCCGCGGATGTAGATGTAGGCGTGCTGGGCGCGGATCGCGTAGCTGGCGATGATGATCCCCTCGATCACCTGGTGAGGGGTCCAGCGCATCAGCTCCCGATCCTTGAAGGTGCCCGGCTCGCTCTCGTCGGCGTTGCATGCCAGATAGTTGGGCAGCTTGCCGTCTTTCGGCATGAAGCTCCACTTGAGCCCTGCCGGGAAGCCGGCGCCGCCCCGCCCCCTCAGGCCGGAGTCTTTGACGACCTCGGTGACGGCGTCCTGTGCCATGCCGAGGGCCTTCGCGAGTGCCTTGTAGCCACCGCGCTCGATCCAGCCGTCGATCCCAATGGCGTCCTCGTCTCCGAAGTACTTGGAGAGCACCCGGGTCTCGCGGGGATGCTCGTAGGGATACGCCATGGCTCAGTCCAGCTCCTTCAACAGGCCTTCAACCTCCTCGGCCTTGACGTTCTCATAGACCTTGTCGTTCACCTGAACGACCGTGGGGAATGCACACGCACCCAGGCACTCGACCTCGATCACCGTGTACTTCCCATCCTCCGAAGTCTCACCGATTCTTGTCCTGGTCAGCTCGAGGAACTTCTCGGCAA
The DNA here is from genome assembly GCA_020344215.1 of Gemmatimonadota bacterium. Taxonomy (GTDB): domain Bacteria; phylum Gemmatimonadota; class Gemmatimonadetes; order Palauibacterales; family KS3-K002. Next base: position 4,346,297 of record CP070815.1, on the reverse strand, counting down.
CCTCCTCCGCCCTGCACAGATCGCACCCGATCCCGACACACACTTGGATCAGATACTTCCCCACTGGCCGCAGGTTGAACATGGTGTAGAAAGAGGCGACCGAGCGGACGTAAGCCGGCGTGAGATCGAGAAGCTCGCCCACCCGCCTGATCGTCTGCGGCGAAACCCAACCCCGGACTTCCTGCGCCAGGTGGAGAACGGGAAGCAGCGCCGCCCGCTTGTCTGGATAGCGCGTCAGGATCTTCTCGAACCGGTCCTGATAAGCGCCCTCGAACAACGGTGCCTCGGGTCTTTTCTCGGCGCGCTGCGACGGCTGGGCGCCTGCGATCGCAGGATGCATCGCGTCGCTCATCGATCGATCTCCCCGAGCACGATATCGACGCTCGCGTTCACAGCGATCAAGTCGGCTATCAACTCACCCTCAACCAGATACGGCAACGCCGATATGTTCATAAACGATGGGCCGCGGAAACGGCACCGTACCGGCTTGGGGCCCCCGTCTGCTACCAGGTAAAAACCCAACTCGCCTTTCGAGCTCTCGATCGAGGACCAGACCTCACCGGCCGGCACCTTCAGCCCCTCCATCACCAACTTGAAGTGGGAGATCATGCCGTCGATCGAGTTCATCACCTCCGACTTCGGCGGCAATATGACCCGCGGATCATCGACGTTGATCGGACCGTCCGGTACGCGCGCGAGGGCCTGCTCGAGGATGCGGACCGACTGCCGCATCTCCTCCATCCGGACCAAGTAGCGATCGTACACGTCGCCGTACTCACCGATCGGCACATCGAAGTCGTATGTCTCGTAGTCCAGGTACGGCTTGTCCTTGCGGACATCGTACGCCACACCCGAGGCCCGCAGGTTCGGCCCGCAGAGGCCGACATCGATGGCACCCTTACCGTCGATGGTGCCCACGCCTTGCGTTCGGCCGATCCAGATCGAGTTCTGGGTCAGAAGCCTCTCGGTCTCGTCGAGCGTGTTCGGGAACGTCTCGACGAAATCACGGACGCCGTCCAGCCAACCAGGGGGCACATCGGCCATCATCCCGCCAACTCGCGACGCGCTCGTCGTCATCCGTGCACCGACGTACGCCTCGTGCAGGTTGTAGATCCGCTCCCGTTCCTGGAAGGTGTAGAGGAACGGAGTGAAGGCGCCGATGTCGATCGCCGTCGTGCCCACCCAGATGAGATGGGAGAGTATACGGTTGAGCTCCGAGCAGATGACACGGATCACCTTGCAGCGCGGCGTGACCTCGATCCCGAGGAGCTCCTCGACCCCGAGCGCATAGCCGATGTTGTAGAGTATCGGCGCCAGGTAGTCCATGCGGTCGGTAAGCGGGATGACCTGGTTCCACGTCCGGTACTCGCAGAGCTTCTCGAACCCGGTGTGCAAGTAACCAATGTGCGGCGTGCACTTGACGATCGTCTCGCCGTCCAACTCGCACACGAGCCGCAACACACCGTGGGTGGCCGGATGCTGCGGACCGATGTTGAGAATCATGTTCTGCGTTTCGATGCCATCGCCGCGATCCTCACCCGGCGCGCCGCTTCGCCCGCGCACGACCAGCTCGTCCAGGCTGTAGATGTCCTCCATCTCCTGCGACATCGCCAGCCGCGTCTGCTCCGCCCGCGAAAACCGCCCTCGCAACGGGAAGTCTTTGCGGAGCGGATAGCCCTCCTCGTAGTTCTCCGGCATGAGGATACGGCGGTGGTCCGGGTGACCCTCAAAGACCACGCCGAACATGTCATAGACCTCACGCTCCAGCCAATTCGACGCGCGCCAGATGTCAAACGCGCTGCCAAGCTTGAGGTGATCGGGCGGTAGCTCGGCCTTGACCCGCAGTGAGTTGGAGTCCCGCGTGGACCAAAGCTGGTAGACGACCTGGAGCGGGCGATCCCCGCCCAGGTCTAGACCGGTAACGTCCTTCAGTAAGTCGTAGCCTTGGGAGTCCCGCAGGTACGCAAGGATCTCGACATTCCGCTCCGGGGCCACGAATACCACCGGCTCGCCCGCCGCATCCTGCTCCAGCGAGCGAACCGCGTCCCCGAACTTGGCATGCAGCTGTCTCAGGTCGGGCCTCTCAGCGGCTCCGTTAGGCCCTGGCTTCATATGCTGCTCCGAGGTCGTACTCGGCGACATGTCATCTGACCTGTGGTTCACGTAACACTTCGATCAGGTGCGAGGCCCCTGCCGGCGGACTGTTCGGCAGCCACCCGGCGGCATCGGCGACCCGGCGAATCTCGTCACTCTTTGCGATCGCCGGGGCGAAGGATGGGAGATGAGCTCTCGAGCCCGCTGACCCGATTCTGGAACGTCGAGTTCCCGAACGGTTGGGCGATGAGCTCGATTTCCTCGGGCGACAGGTGGGGCTTCCCGACGCGCTCTGGATCCTCCTCCCGCGGACGCCTGTCCTTGACCGACTCGCCCTTGATCTTCTCCTGAATCATCAGGAGGCCGTAGAGGAGACCCTCGGGACGCGGCGGGCAGCCCGGCACGTAGACATCGACGGGCACGACCGTGTCGATCCCCTGCATCAACGTGTATGTGTCGAACACACCGCCCGTCGAGGCGCAGGCTCCCATGCTGATACACCATTTGGGCTGTGGCATCTGGTCCCAGATCCGGCGCATCACTGGGGCCATCTTGTAAGAGACCCGACCGGCCACGATCAGGACATCGGCCTGCCGCGGCGTGTACCCCATGCGCTCCATGCCGAAGCGCGCCTGGTCGTACTTGGACGCCGCCGCCGCCATCATCTCGATGGCACAGCACGCCGTGCCGAAAGGCATCGGCCAGAGGCTATTCCGGCGAGCCCAGTTCACAACCAGGTCATCGAGCTTCGCGATGAACCAGTTGCGCGGGATCTCGGTCTCTACCTGACGGCGCTCGCTGATTACAGTGCTCCTATCTCCCTTTGACATCCTCTATTTCCACCCAGACACGGGTCTCGTTCTATCGACCTGCCGCAGGCGCTAATCCCACTCGAGGGCGCCCTTCCTCCATTCGTACAGCAACCCGACGATCAGCAGCACCAGGAAGACCATGATCGCCAGGTACCCGAAGAGCCCCAGGCGTCTGAATACCGCACCCCAGGTGAACAGGAAGACCACTTCCACGTCGAAGAGCAGGAAGAGCATAGCCACGATGTAGTACTTGACGGCGAACCGTTCCCGGCTTTCCCCAATGGGGGGCATTCCGGACTCATAGGGCTCTTTCTTGACAGGAGTGGGCCGGTAGCTACTGAAGATGGCTGAGCCTATGACCATGGCCGCAGCTGCGCCAAGGCTTACAGCGAAGATCATCAAGACGGGTACGTACTCCCGCAGCATCCCCGATCAACCCCCCGGCTCGCGAGAATGGCCAGAAATCGCGGCCATAATAACACCGCTTATCGACGTGTCAATAGAAAAAACACCTTGATACGGCTTGATGTGTCGCTATATTCGTGCCATCTACCCTGAGACCTCCCCGAAACCACGAGACCCGGAGCGTGCATGAGCATCAAGAGCGACCGTTGGATCCGTAGAATGGCCACGGAGCACGCGATGATCGAGCCGTTCGAGGAGAGCCAGGTGCGGGAGGGCGTAATCTCCTTCGGACTGAGTTCCTACGGCTACGACATGCGCGTTTCGCGGAGCTTCCGGATCTTCACCAACGTGAACAGCGCAATCGTGGACCCCAAGGGCTTCGACGAGCGCTCCTTCGTCGAGTACGAGGGGGACGTCTGTATTATCCCGCCGAATTCTTTCGCTCTGGCCACCTCGGTGGAATACTTCCGCATACCTCGCAACGTCATGACCATCTGCGTGGGCAAGTCCACCTACGCCCGTTGCGGCATCATAACGAACGTGACCCCCTTCGAGCCTGAGTGGGAGGGGCACGTCACGCTCGAGATCTCCAACACCACCCCGCTGCCCGCAAAGATCTACGCCGGGGAGGGCATATCACAGGTACTGTTCTTTGAGTCGGACGAGCCGTGCGAGGTCAGTTACGGCGATCGCAAGGGTAAGTACCAGGGGCAAACTGGGGTGACGCTGCCGAAGATCTGAAGGGACTGCTTGGCGGTTGACCCTAGCAGGTCGCCACTAGTCTGTGGTCGGCAGCCGCTAAGCAAGAGCGATCGATATCTCGACTTCGAAGCCACCGATCACCGACCACCGAGTACTGGCCGTTCCCGCGCATCCGCCAACGCAAAGCCAACCCGGAAAGCCACCCGTCCCTGCTGCACGGCGCCCCGCATATCGAGGCCGGGCCGGTATTCGTCACTGGGCCGGTGCTGATCCATCTCGCGGTACCGGTCCATCAACTCTACACCCCACCCCGGCATTTCTCCGATATAGTCCAGGCCATGACCGACGTAGACCGCCGGTACCCCGGCCTCGACGAAGCTGAACTGGCCGGACCGGTACAGATCGCCCTGCTCCGGCGCCCGATCCCCCTCCAACCTGAGGTCTTCCACGGCAGCCGAGCGGGCGATGACCTCTTCCAGACCCGCGGCCGGCGCGGCGATCACCGCCACGTCTCGAGTCGGCCCCCACAAATTGACCCCATCCAGATTCACGTTGGCGACGGTGCGGCCAAGCGGGAGAACGGGGTTCTGTACGTAGTATCTCGAGCCCAACAAGTCTGGCACTTCCGCGGTCACGGCAAGGAAGAGGACGGAACGGGCAGGCCGCCGAGAGAGCCCGGCGAAAGCCTGGGCCAAAACGATCAGCATCGCCGTGCCGGAAGCGTTGTCATAGGCTCCGTTGTAAATCGAGTCCAGGCCCTCCGGCGGCCCGATCCCCAGGTTGTCGTAGTGGGATGTGAACACCACCACTTCGTCGGCCAACTCTGGGTCGCTCCCCGGCAGCAGCCCTATCACGTTTGCGTCTGTCAAGCGGCGAACCTCGCTGCTCACCGACGCCGATACCGTCACTCCCGTCTCGATCGGGCGAAAATTCTCCGAGCGGGCCGATTCCAGAAGTGTCGGGAAATCGAGGCCTCCCATCGACACCACAGTCTCTGAGGCCTCCTGGCCGAGAACCGCCTCGAATCCCGGTCGCGCACCGACGTCGGCCGCGTCCAGCCGGTACTGTTCCCGGTTTCGAACGTTCTCCACGACATCCCACTCGTAGCCGACCAACTCCCGCGTGTGAACTGCGATCGCCGCAATGGCTCCCCTTCGCGCCGCCTCCCGATACTTGTAGTCCGGCAGGCCGTAGTAGGTCAGAGTGTCCCCACGAAACCGGCTCGGCATCCACGGGCCGGGATCGTTCATCAGCATCAGCAGGACCTTCCCGCTGACGTCCACTTCCTTGTAGTCGTCCCAACCCTCTTCCGGCGCGGCGATGCCATAGCCGACGAACACCAACTCGCCTGCAAACTCGGTTGACTCAGGAGGCCTCGAAGACCAAGCGACGAAATCCGACCCGTAATCCGCCGCGAACGACGCACCACCTCGCGCGCGGAAGGAGAGCGTGGGGCGCCACGAGACCGCTAGCAACGGAACCGGCTGCAGATAGCTCGTGTCGCCGACCACCGGCTGCAGCCCGGCCAGCTCGAAATGGGAGGCGATGTAGCGGGCGGCGAGCTCCGAACCTCGCGTGCCTGGCGCACGGCCCTCCAGAAGATCGTCGGCCAAGAAGCGCAAGTGCGCATCGAACTCTTCTGCCCTTATAACATCGGCTCCCGACGCCCCCTCGTCCATCGCGCAACCGCTCGCCGTCGCCAGCCCAAGCGCCACAGCGGTCGTCAATAACCCCTGCCTCATCGTCACACCGACACTACTCGTCCGCTTCCCCCTGATCGAGCTCATCCTCCGGGCTCCGGTCGCCGTCCACCAGCTCCACGTAATACCGGCCGTCCTCATCGTCGTACTCGCCGAGCACCACCATCGCCCCGAACGGTATCTCACTTCCCCTCGTCTTACACATAACCCTGTGGAGCGTTTGCTCGTCGCCCATCACCTGAGCGCGACCGGCCCGGTAGTCCCTGCTGACCATCTTACTCACAACCCGCCCCTGCTGACCGCTCAGATGCTTCGCCCTCCAGCTCACCGCCTTAATCTCCGGAAAGTGCTGCTCGAGCACCCGCCCCACCGACCGCGTGACCGCTGCAGTAATCAATAATGTTAGCAAGAGACCTGGAACAAAGCCCCGCTCCTGAGCCACCGGCCAGTAGTCGTGCAGCGCCCCGTTTACCGTTAGACCCACCACAGCGAGCGCCACCACGAACACACGTAACACCGCGAAGCCCGATGCGCGCTCTAGACCGAGCCAGCCGCCCACCCGGCTCCCCAGACGACCCAGCACTGGCAGGCGAGCCATCGAGAGCGCTAGCAGTACGAGCCCGGCCAGATAGGGCCAATTGTACCACTGAAGAAGGAAGGTGAGGTAGCTCACACAAGTACCCCCGCCGCCACTGCCCTGTTCCACCTCGAGACCCCATCAGGTCGATGGGCTAAGCCACTCAGTGGTAGGCTATTAGGCGGCCCGGTGAACCCCCTGCCTTAGGGGCTGCCGAGGATGGCTGCCCGCTTCACTTCCGCGATGGCCTTGGTGACTTGGATATCTCTGGGGCAGGCCATCGTGCAGTTATAGACCGTGCGGCACGCCCAGACGCCGCTGCGAGCGGTCAAGCGCGCCAGGCGCTCCGTCGCGCCCTGATCGCGACTGTCGAAGATGAATCGGTGCGCTTGAACGACGGCCGCCGGTCCAACGAACGAATCATCACCCCAGGCGGACGGGCACGAGGTGGTGCACGCGGCGCAGAGGATGCACTTGGTGGTATCATCGAAGCGCTCCCGGTCGTCGGGGCTCTGCAACCGCTCACGCGGTGGGGGTGGATCGTCGTTGATGAGGAAGGGCAGAACGCTGCGGTAATTCTCGAAGAAGCGCTCCTGATCGACGACGAGGTCCCTGAAGACCGGAAAGCCGAGAATCGGTTCGACCCGGATACGCTTCCCCACATCCCGGATCAGCGTCTTACAGGCCAGCCGATTTCGACCGTTGATGCGCATAGCATCGGATCCGCAGATCCCGTGCTCGCACGAACGCCTAAACGTCAGCGTTCCGTCCTGCCGCCAACGTATCTCGTTGAGACCGTCCAGGACTCGGTCGGTCTCTTCCAGTTCGACCTCGTAAGTCTGGAAGTAGGGCGCTTCGTCTTTTTCCGGGTCGTATCGCTTGATATCGAAGCGGACTCGCATGGCGTCCCCTAGTAGACTCGTTCCTTGGGTTGGTAACGCGTTATGGTGACTGGTTTATAGCTGAACTCGACCTTGTCGCCGTTCCTCAGGTGCTGGAACGTGTGCTTCAGCCACTGCTCGTCATTACGCTTCGGATAGTCTTCTCGGTAGTGAGCGCCACGACTCTCCGTGCGGTTCTGTGCGGCCGTCGCAGTCGAATACGCGCAGTCGAGCAAGCAGCCAAGCTCGAAGGCTTCCAGTATGTCCAGATTGAAGCGCTCGCTCGTGTCGTCGATCTTCACGTCACGGAATCGCTCGCGAAGCTCTTGTACTTTCGCTACCGCCTCACTCAGGCCCGGCTCCTCCCGGAACACGGAGACGTGCTCTGTCATCACAGCCTGCATCTCATCACGCAAGATCGCGGCGCGATCGCCTTTGCCCTTGCGGATGCGCTCGAGCTGCTCGATGGCCCGGCCGGCCGGATCATCCGGCAGAGGCACGTAATCGGCGGCGGCAGCGTAGGCGCCCATGTGCAAACCAGCCCGACGGCCGAAGACGATCAGGTCGAGCAGCGAATTAGTGCCGAGCCTGTTGGCGCCGTGTACCGACACGCAGGCGCACTCCCCCGACGAGTAGACGCCATCTACCAGCGTGCCCTCAGCATCCGCCAGCAGGCAGCCGTCAACGTCGGTCGGCAGGCCGCCCATGGCGTAGTGCGCCGTCGGCTGCACCGGCATCGGATCCACAGCCGGATCGACCCCGATGTAGGTGCGGCAAAAGTCGGCGATATCAGGGAGTTTCTCCTCGATGACCTCCCGGCCCAGATGCGTGGCATCCAGGTTGACACACCCCTTGCCGCCAATACCCCGCCCTTCTTTGATCTCCAGGTAGATCGCCCGCGAGATCACATCGCGTGATGCCAGGTCCTTCATCGTCGGGGCATAGCGCTCCATGAAGCGCTCACCCTCGCTGTTCCTGAGAACTCCGCCTTCACCGCGCACACCTTCGGTGATCAGAATCCCCAGTTTGTAGATCCCGGTCGGGTGGATTTGGAAGAACTCCATGTCCTCCAGCGGAAGCCCGCGCCGCCAGACCAGCGCCGCCGCATCACCAGTCAGCGTGACCGCGTTGGATGTGATCTCGAACATGCGACCCCACCCGCCGGTGGCGAAAAGAACGGCCTTGGCGTGAAAGACGTGGAGCACGCCCGTATCGATCTCAATCGCGACCACGCCCTGACAGCGGTTACCCTCCACCAGCAGATCGATGACCTGGTACTCGTCGTAGAACTCGACGCTGTGCTTGATGCACTGTTGGTAGAGCGTCTGGAGGATCATGTGGCCGGTGCGGTCTGCCGCGTAGCAGGCCCGGCGCGACGGCTTCTCGCCGAAGTTGACCGTGTGTCCACCGAAGCGGCGTTGCGCGATGCGGCCCTCGGGAGTCCGGCTGAAGGGGAGACCCATGTGCTCGAGCTCGTAGATGAGATCGATCGCCTCTTTGCACAGAACCTCCACGGCGTCCTGGTCGGCCAGGTAGTCGCTCCCCTTCACCGTATCGAACATGTGCCATTCCCAGCTGTCGCCCTCGGGGTCACAGTTCCCCAGGGCTGCCCCGACACCGCCCTGCGCGGTACCGGTATGCGAGCGCGTCGGGTAGAGCTTGCTGATGACGCCGGTACGGATATTCGGCTGCCGTGCGAGGTAGACGGCGGCGGCCAGGCCCGATCCGCCGCCCCCCACCACGACAGCGTCTAGCTGATGGATCTCCACACGTGTCGACATTATGCAGGGCAGTTCAGTTGAAGGTGACGATCACCCAAGCCCCCATCACGACGAGCGTGAAGTAGAGGAGGCTCAAGACGGTCTTCAGGAACAGGCGCCAACCGCTGGCACGCATGTACTCATCCATGAGTATCCGCGCACCGTTCATGCCGTGGGTCAGCGCAAACGCCAAGAGGAAGAAGTCGTATAGCCTCCACCAGGGACTCTGCCAGCGGGCGGCCACCACCTCGAAGTTCAGGTTCTCCACGCCGATGGCGTAATGCATCAGCAGCAGGTGGAAGACCGCCATGCACAGTAGAACGATCCCCGATACTCGCATGAACAGCCACGAGTAGGTCTCGAACCGGCCCGCGGGTCGGGCTGCAGGGTAGCTCGCCATGGTCACAGCTCCCCTCTAAACACGGGAAGCAGCCCCCAAACGGCTAGGGGGACGAACACGAGTATCAGGATCACGATGCTGGTCCATACCAAAGCGCGTTCATAGCGCCATAGTGAGGGCCAGAAATCCTGAATTGTGATTCGGGTCCCGTTGATTGCGTGATAGATTACTGCGAAGAGGAGCCCGATTTCCGCCACACGGAAGAACACCGTGTTATAGAGTTCCATCGTGTGGTCATAGAAATCCGGCCCGAAGCTGACCGTGAACGTTTCCAGGATGTGAATGCACAGGAACAGCAGCACGCCCAGGCCGGTGATACGATGAAACATCCAGGCCCACATGCTCGTTCCACCGCGGTACCTCAATCCCTCCCGGAAGCTCGTCCTCTCAGGCATGTCGGAGCTCCGCCCTTCCTTGTAATGATTGATAGAAAGAGGGGCGCGAAACACGCGCCCCCTCCTTGCTATAGCAGCTCTTTGAGCTTCGCTATCGTTCCCTTTACATGATTGGCCGATTGCTCGAGCGCCGCACGCTCCTCGTCGGTCAGCTCGACCTCGATGATCTCTTCGACGCCGCCCACGCCCAGCTTGCACGGCACGCCGAGATACGTATCAGAGACCCCATACTGGCCTTCCATCCAGGCGGCGCACGGCAGGATCCGCTTCTTGTCCAGCGCGATCGCCTCCACCATCTGGGCTACCGCGGCCGAGGGCGCGTAGTATGCGCTCCCCTCCTTCAAGTAGCCGACGATCTCGGCGCCACCCTTGCGGGTACGCTCGATCAGCCCATCGATCTCGTCCATGCTGAGGAACTGAGTCAGCGGGATCCCGCTGATCGTCGTGTAGGAGACGAGCGGCACCATCGTATCACCGTGGCCACCGAGGACCAGCGCCTGGATGTCCTCCACGCTCACACCCACCCGCTCGGCGATGAACGTCCGATAGCGCGCCGTATCGAGCACGCCAGCCATGCCGAACACCCGGCTGGCCGGGAAGCCCGTCGTTTCCTTCGTCACGTACGACATGACATCAAGGGGGTTGGAGACGACGATGATAATCGCCTTCGGGCACGCCTTCTTCAGCTCTTTCGAGACGTCTCGCACGATCCCCGCGTTCGTCGCCAGCAGGTCGTCTCGGCTCATCCCCGGCTTGCGGGGGACTCCTGCCGTGAGGACCACCAGCTCGCTACCACGGGCTTCGTCGTACCCATTGGCACCGACTACTCGCGTGTCGAACCCCATAACCGGGCCCGACTCGAACATGTCGAGAGCCTTCCCCTGAGGGATGCCCTCCAGGATGTCGACCAGCACGACCTCCTTGGCGACCTGCATCTCCGCCAAACGGAGGGCCTGAGTAGCGCCGACGTGTCCCGCACCAACAACCGTAATCTTCTTGAACATACGGCCTTCCCGATCCCCCGCGCCGTCCGGACGCGACCTCCCGGCGCACGAGCTCCCCGGCGAACAAGAAAAGCAGGCCGCCCGCCGGACTGCCGCGGGCTAAGTTGGTGATGGGGCTAGTTTCTTTGATAGGACTTCGCGTTTAGCAACCTACAGCGTGGAGTGTAGCAAGGCAAGACGTTAACAGGGTTGATGGTCCCCGCGATGTCAAGATTTCAGCCGGTCTGCGGCCCGTCTGGGACCGTCCCATCGCGCCAGACCTCTTCGCCGTCCGAGTAGCGCTCCCGTTTCCAGATGGGCACCTCCGTCTTGATGCGCTCGATGATCTCACGCGATGCCTTGTAGGCGGCATCGCGATGAGGCGCTGCCACGGCGATGGCAACACTCACATCCCCGATCGCCAAATCGCCGACCCGGTGGGCCACGGCAAGCTCACCCACCTCGAAGCGGTCGCCCACTTCCCCACAGATCGCGCGGATCCTCTCGGCCGCCATCTCCTCGAAGGCCTCGTAGCTGAGAGCTTCGACGGAGCGACCCTCATGGTGGTCACGCACGACACCCACGAAGATGAGCACGGCGCCGTCAACGTCTCGGCGCACGCGTCGCAGAAGTCCCGCTGGATCGATCGGATCACGGGTGATGACGCAGTACATTCAGCCTCCGGCTACCGGCGGAATGAACGCCACCTCGTCCCCATCGCTTAGCGCCGTATCGCGAGACGCGTACTCGCGATTCACGGCGACGGCCAGCTGTTGAGGCAGGTTCGGGGCACCAGCGCGGGCACGCACTTCCTCGATCAGCCGCTCTACCGTGGAGCCCTCGGGAAGCTCGAACTCGATTTCCTCGGCCCCCAGAATGTCCCGGTAGGCTGCGAAGAAGAGGCACCGCACGCGCACGCGGTTCCCAGGGGATGGGCCAGCAGCCATAGCGCATCGTAGACCGAGCGGGGCCTTTCAGCAAGCAGACGATTGCCTGCCGTCAGACCCCTGTCTCGGCCGCCTCGCTCTGCAGTTGCAGGAGGAATCGCCCGATGGAGGGGTGGTAGCGGAGGGTCGAGCAGCGGACGCGCGTGCGCTCGCCGTCTGGCGACGTGGAGATCGCCAGTTGCCCGCGGAACGTCTGGAAGCGAGCAAAGGACTCGCCCTCCTCAACCAGCGTACCGGCATACCCGGACTCGGTACCGGTGAAGAAACCCTTTGCCAGGTGGAGCACTCTGTCTGGCGGCAGGGAAACCAGAGTATCTCTCGTCATCTGATGCGTACCTTCCTTCGAACGAACAGGGCCGCGGGCGGCCCGGCGGGGAAAGGAAAGGTGTCAGCCCTGAATGCTCCCTACGGGAGTCTCCGTCTCGCCGGCGACCTGTGCCCTGAAGTTCTTGGAGGGCTTGAACACCGGGACTGCGCGCGCCTCCACTCTCACTGGCTCACCCGTCCTGGGGTTTCGGGCCACACGAGCTCGCCGGTTGCGCACTTTGAACGTGCCGAACCCGCGGATCTCGATGTGATGGCCGTCGGCCAGCGCCTGGCGGATCGCATTCAGGAAACCGTCGACGACCGCAGCGCAGTCCTTCTTGGTGATCCCGGGTCCGATCGCCTGCGCAACCTGTTCGACCAAATCCGCTTTGGTCATCCCTTCCTCCAGCAATCGAAAAGTGAAACCGCTCGAAACGAACGAACGGTACCAGTGCGACCCCTGTCGCCGCTAGCGGTACCTGAGCAGATACATTAGCCGCGGCCCCTGATCGATCCCCGACCAGGAATCGCTCAGGCCAGACGCAGCGCCACCTCGGCCCGATGCCAAGGCGGCAAGCGAACTGAGAAGGTCCAACCAGGTCACACGGCGGCGCTCTTCACGCATCACGGTTCGCGGCTCCGGCCCAAGGCCCGCCATGTTGCCTGCTACGGCTATGGCATCTACCAGGTCGCCTTCCCCATCGATAAGGCCGTACTCAACTGCGAGACGACCGGACAGCAAACGACCGTCCGCGATTCCGATCACTGAGTCGCGCGACATCGCGCGCTCCTCCGCGATCACATCGAGGAACTGGCCGTAGACATCATCAACCACATCTTGCAGAAGCGCCCGCTCGGCTTCCGTCACCTCTCGATACGGAGAGCCCAGGTCCTTGTGATCCGCGCTCTTGATCACCTCGAAGCGCAAGCCGACCTTCTCCAGCAACTCTTGCGCATTCGGGAACTCCATCAGCACACCTATCGAGCCCACCAGCGACCCGGGCATCGCCAGGATCGTGTCCGCTCCCAAGGCCGCGTAGTAGGCCCCGGACGCACCGACCGACCCGATGGCAGCAACCACCGGATATCCATCCTCCCGTGCTCGGGCCAGCTCCCGGTAGATCGCCTGCGAAGGCGCGACCTCACCGCCCGGCGAGTTCACCCAGAGGACGAAGCCCTTCACCGAACCGTCGTCCCGATAGTCCCGCAGCTCCCCCAGCACCCGGTGATTCTGGGTGATCACTCCCCGGAGCGGCAGCACAGCGATTCGGTCCCTGGCCAGCATGGCCATGCCGTCGCGGGGGGCAGCGGTGTACAAAACCAGCAGCAGCCCGGAGCCGAACAAAAGGACGGCTCCTGCTACTACCAGGGCAACCCACCAGCCTCGCGGACTTCTCTTTTGAGCTTCCATTTACCTGAGGACGAGCACTCCGGCGTGCCGTCAAGGGACATCGAAAACGGGGAGGGGGTGGGCGCCTAAGTTACTGTCTCAGAACGATTAAGTCAAGCGGGCAGGGGTCGCATTTCCGTGGCCCGAGCGAGGGGGCCCTCAGCCGGGGCGCCGCTCCCCCATCAGCCGCACGAACTCGTCGAACAGGTAGCGGCTGTCGTGCGGCCCCGGGGCCGATTCCGGGTGGTACTGGACGGCGAAGATCGGGAGCTCCCTGTGGCGGACCCCTTCGAGAGTGCCATCATTGAGGTTCAAGTGTGTAGCCAGGAGGTCCGGCGCACCTGGGACGCCTTCCCTCTCGACCCGAACCGCGAAGCCGTGGTTCTGCGAGGTGATCTCGACGCGGCGCGTGGCCAGGTTGTCGACCGGGTGGTTCCCGCCCCGGTGCCCGTAGAGCAGCTTGAACGTCTCGGCACCGAAGCCCAGTGAGATGAGCTGATGACCCAGGCAGATCCCGAACACCGGGATCTCACGCCTGGCGAGCGCATCGATAAGCTCGGCCACTCCGGGCACCGCGGCGGGGTCGCCGGGGCCGTTTGAGAGGAACACTCCGTCCGGCTCGCCCTCCAGAGCGACCTCGGCGGGCGTCGTCGACGGGAACACCGTCAGGTCGCAACCCCGCTGGGCGAGAAGAATCAGGCTGCGACGCTTGACGCCGAAGTCGTAGACCGCCACTCGGAAGCGAGCGGCGCCCTCCGCCGAGACGCTGTACGGCGCGCCGGTGGTCACGACCTTCGTGAGATCGAGACCGGCCATGCGCGGATGCTTGCTCACCCGCTGCAGAATCTGCTCCGCCCCCAATTCTGCTGGCCCGATGCCGCAGCGCATCGCCCCTTCCGAGCGGATGTGCCGGGTCAGCTTGCGAGTGTCGATCCCCTCTATGCAGGCGATACCGTGACCCTCCAGGTACTGGAGCAGGCTGGTCTGGGCTCGCCAGTTACTGAAGCTCGGGCTGAGCTCACGGACGACGAGACCGGCTACCCACGGTCGCGCCGCCTCATCGTCCTCGGACGTGACGCCGTAGTTACCGATGAGCGGCGCGGTCATAGTCACGACCTGCCCGGCGTAGGACGGGTCGGTCAGAATCTCCTGGTAGCCGGCCAAGCTCGTGTTGAACACCACTTCGCCGAGCGCCACCTCGTCGTGGCGGCCCGCCAGCCGGCCCGGGAAGACCGTACCGTCCTCCAGAACGAGCAGGCCTCTTCGCGCTGTCACTCGTCCGGAGTTAGCTTGAGGAGTCATGAACGCCGTCGAGTTCCGCGATCTCGTTCATATCCACGCCGACGAGTCGTGCCTGGGCAACCAGTTCAGCGGCCAGGCCCGGCCCGGCGGAGCCGCCGGACTCATCGAGGTCTTCGATGAGAGGCGCGGCTGGACGCGCCGCGACTACTTCGTCTCGGAGCCGGACACGACCAACAACCGCATGGCCATCCGCAGCGCCATCGAAGGACTGCAGGCTTTGAAACAGCCCTGCCGAGTCGCCTTCTATTCTGACAGCAGCTACCTGGTCAAAGGGATGCGAGAATGGCTTCCCAACTGGGTGGCCCGAGGCTGGAGACGTAAAGGCGGCCGCATCGAGAACCTCGAGTTCTGGCAAACGCTGAAAAAGGTCGCAGATCGTCACAGCATCGAATGGCGCTGGGTCCGCGGCCATGCCGGCGACCCCAAGAACGAGTATGTCAATCACCTCGCCGTCGAGGCGGCCCGCGGCCAGAAGAGTACGGCCGGCCTCGTCGAGTCCGAGTTTGATACGTGGCTCGAGACGCAGCAGGAGCGGGGCCGCTTCCTGGAGTTCTTCGACCTGCCGCCGGAGCAGCAGTTCGAGCCCGACCCACCGGCACCGTCCTAGCCCCCCGACGGTATAGAAAAACGGCCCGGATACCCGGGCCGACCCTCGTCGCCTCAGTTGCCGCCCTCCGGCGGTGGCTGACCTTCCTCACCGGTCTGGGTCCCGGTCTCCAGATCCAGGCCTGCCGGGGCCTCGCCTTGCTGATCCCGCTCCAGCAGCGGCGTCGGCGCCTCTTGCACCGGCGGCGTGAGCTGCCCTTCCAGCACCGATGACGGCGCCCTCGTCCGGGCCGAGAGGATGGCCAGCAGCAGAGCGAGACCCATAAAGGCGCCGCCCGTCGCCCAGGTCGCCTTGGTCAGCAACGTCGCCGCCTGCCGGCCGCCGAGGAACGTCTCAGCGGACGACGAGGCACCACCGAACTCCGCGGCCAGGCCGCTCCCCTTACCCGACTGGAGCAGTACGACCAGCAGGAGGAGGAACGCGTCCAAAACGAGCAGCATGAGGATGAAACCGTACACCGCGTATGCCTTCAGTCTTCTCGCCCTGTTCTCGGAGGATCACCGCCCATCGGCGGAACCGCCGAAGTATAGGCGCTCCAGGAGCCCTGTCAACGTCCGCCAGGGTTAAGAGATAAGGGCCGGGAAAACTCCCGCCCCCTGCCGCCGGAGGCGGGGCCCCACCGCCGTTCAAAGTGAAGTTACGGGGCCTTGGTGCCTTGATTCTGAGGTAGTTATGGCCAGTTATGGTGGGAGTTAACCTGGGATCGTTCTGCCGATCAGCCAAATCTCGCCCCCCGAGCCCCCCCGTCGCCATCCTCCCGGCGAGCTGGGAGTCGCCGGCCCCTTTTTTCTCAGGCTGCGTCCTACGCAGCGCCTCCGCGCGCCGCCCAGGTCCAGCCCGCAGATCAGTAGTACTTGTGAAGAATCCGTCCTGTTAAGAGGAGGTGCTGGATCCCAAGTGCTGTGGCGCAAGTTCAAACGCGAGTGGTCCTACTTCATCGGCGAACTCCTAATCGTGACGCTGGGCGTCTTGATCGCCCTGGCCCTCGATTCCTGGAATGACGACCGGCTAGAGCGCCGTGTGGAGGACGAGGTCCTGGGATGGCTCATCTCGGACGTAGAGTCCGATACGGCCCTTTTCGAAGCTAGCTGCCCTTGACCAGGTCTTCGCGATACTCACTGACCCGAATTCTTTGGTGAGAGACTCCCCTGCATTCTTGAACGCTATCGCTGTGGGGTCGCAGTACGGCTGGGATCAACCGAATGTGAGGCGCACCACTTTCGATGAACTGGTCAGCTCGGGAACCCTGGGCTTGATCGATGACCCCAGAGTGCGACGCCGGATTGTCGAGTACTACCATTTGGATGATGAGTCCCGCGCGAGGATGGAAGCCCGCCGGACACAATATCCGCAGATAGCCTATCGCCTCGTCCCTCGCGCTTCTGAATGGACGGCCCAAGAGGGCCTAGAAGGTACTCGGCTCCATCTGACAATCGACGAAATCCGTCAGGCTGACCTGTCCGAACACATTGTTGCCGAGATCAACTTCGGGGGGTTCATCCAGAGCATGATCGCTCCGCTGGACTCCCTCGCTAGGGACCTGCTCGGCGAACTCAGATCGTACCGGGAAGCCCGATAGTGCGCCCGTTCTTCTGTGCAGCACATCCGTGCACTGGCGGGGGGTCTGCGCGCAGCTCAATACCAGTTGGGCCGCATCATCGACGATGAGCTTGCTCACCGATTTCCCAATAGTCACCCTGGCCGTGGGGCTCGGTCTCTCGTCATTGCTCGTGCTAGGTGTGTGCGACCACACCCAACCTTAGCTCCAGGCCCGGTGCACGGTTAGTATTCACGACCGCGTTCTGATCATTCATGGGATGGATTGCTGGAATCCCGAGTATCCGATGCTCTATCCATGGGATCTCCCACCGGACTTTGACTATGATCGATATTTCTTCAAGAATCGAGCTTGGTTCTTCGGCCTTTTCATCGCGGCTTGGCTCATCGACCTGGTAGAGACGACGCTAAAGGCAGGCATCAGGCTCAGAGGGCTGCCGCAGGCATATCTATTGTTCATTCCAAGTACGGTCGCGCTCAGCCTGGCGGGCGCGGGCGCACTCACCAGCACCAGACGATTACAGGGGTTCTTTGCGGTACTCTTCAGCACGCTCGCGAGGATCGCAGCGTAGCAGGGAGGCTTGAGTCGAAGTTAGCGACTCTAGCGGAGCGTCTTAGCCCGTCAACGTCCGCCGGCGTTGCAGATCAGCGCAAACTCCGATGGGTCGAGGCTGGCGCCGCCCACCAGCACGCCGTCGATCTCCGGCGCCGCGAGTAGCTCCTCTATGTTCCCCGCCTTCACGCTGCCGCCGTAGAGGATCGGGATCGCCCGGCCGCTCGTCTCGCCGACCTGCTCGCCCAAGAGCGCCCGTATCACCTCGTGAACCCGATCGGCGTCCTCTGGGCTGGCCGTGCGGCCTGTACCGATCGCCCAGACCGGCTCGTACGCGATCACGATCCCCTCGACTTGCTCACGGCTCAGCCGGCTCAGCCCCGCCTCCAGCTGACGGGTTACAACCGACTCGACTTCACCCCGCTCCCGCTCCTCCAACTTCTCGCCGACACAAAGGACGGGTGTGAGCCCTTCCGCCACGATCGCGCCGACCTTGCGAGAGATATCCTCGTCGGAGTCTGCAAAGACATGGCGGCGCTCCGAGTGCCCGGCCAGCGCGAACCCGGCTCCCGCATCCCTGCCCATGCCCGCCGAGATCGAGCCCGTGTAAGCTCCGGAGACCTCCCAAAAGACGTCCTGCAACCCCGCCTGCAGATCGTCGCGAGCCCCGGCCGCCGCTCTGAACTCGGCCAGGGAGATCGCCGGCGGAAAGAAGACAACGGTGCGATCGTCGTGGGGCTCGTACAGGGCCACGAACTCTTCGACAAACCGACGGGCCGCGCTCGGCCCGTGGTTCATCTTCCAGTTGCCGCCGAAGAAAGGCTTGGCGAAGCTCATCTCGCATCCCGATCCGTTAACGCGGCGACCCCAGGCAGTTTTTTGCCCGCCAGGAATTCCAACGTAGCGCCGCCACCGGTGGAGACGTGGCTCATCTGGTCCGTTAAGCCCAACGAACCCACAGCCGCCGCGCTGTCACCGCCACCGACCACGCTGGTCGCCCCAGACGCGGTGGCGTCCGCCACACCCTGAGCCACGAGCCGGGTACCGTTCGCGAAAGCGACTTGCTCGAAGACGCCCATGGGTCCGTTCCAGAGTACCGTCTTGGCCACACGGATGATTCGCGCGAAATCGCTCGCGCTGTCGGGCCCGATATCGAGGAGCATCTGGTCCGCCGGAATGCCCTCGCAGCTCACTACGCGGGCTTCATCGCCACGGTCTATCCCCGGCGCGACCACTGCGTCGCCCGGCAAGACGATCGCATCGCCCGCCTGCTCCAGCATCTTCCCAGCGAAATCGACCAGATCATCCTCCACCAGCGACCTCCCCGTCTCGAGTCCCATCGCCCGCAGGAAAGTGCATGCCATGGCACCGCCTACGCAGAGGCGGTCCACCCGGCCCAACAGGCTCTCGATAAGGTCGATCTTACCGCTGACCTTGGCTCCGCCGAGCACCGCCATGTAGGGCCGCCCCGGGTTCTTCAGCAGGCCGCCCAGGTACTCCAGCTCCCGCTCCATCAGCAGCCCGGCCGCCGCCGGCTTCAGAGACTCGGCGACGCCACTCGTGGAGGCGTGCGCCCGGTGCGCGGTACCGAACGCGTCGTTCACGTAGACGTCTCCTAGAGCCGCGAGCTCGCGGGCCATCGCCGGATCGTTCTCCGTCTCCCGCGGATCGAAGCGCGTGTTCTCCAGGAGCATAACCTGCCCGGGCGCCAGCTCCTTCGACCTCGAAAGCGCTTCTTGGGAGACCGTATCTGCAACGAAGGAGACCTCCTCGCCCAGCAGCCGAGCCAGATGCTCCGCCACCGGCCGTAGCGAGTACTTCGGGTTCGGCTCACCCTTGGGGCGGCCCAGATGAGACATGAGCACGATCCTGGCACCTCGAGCCCGCAGATACTGCAGCGTCGGCAGCGTGGCCCGGATTCGCGCGTCATCCTCCACCCGCCCCCCTTCATCTAGAGGGACGTTGTAGTCGACGCGCACGAGCACCCGCTTCTCGTGCAGCTGTACATCGCTCAGGTCGCGGATAGTGAGTTTGTCGAGCATGGCACTACGCCCGGTTAGAGACGCTCGGCGATGTAGTTGGCCAGATCGACGCAACGGCACGAGTAGCCCCACTCGTTGTCGTACCACGAGAGCACCTTCACGAAGTTGCCATCGATGACGTTGGTGGAGGGGCCGTCGACGATCGAGCTGGCCGGGTGGCCGATAAAGTCCACCGAGACCAGCGGCTCCGCGCTGTACTCCAGAATCCCCTTCATCTTCCCGCCGGCGTACTTCTTGAACGCGTCGTTGACTTCCTCGGCCGTAGGTGTCTTGTCCACCACCGCCACCAGGTCGGTCAGCGAGACGTTCGGTGTGGGTACACGGACAGCGATCCCATCAAGCTTACCCTTTACCTCCGGGATCACGATGCCCGTCGCCTTCGCCGCGCCGGTCGTCGTTGGGATCATCGACATCGCGGCGGCCCGCGCGCGGCGCAGGTCCTTGTGCGGGAGGTCGAGCAGCTGCTGATCGTTCGTGTAGCTGTGGATGGTCGTCATGAAGCCTCGCTTGAACCCAAACTCCTCAAGCAGGACCTTTACAACCGGCGCCAGACAGTTGGTCGTGCAGCTGGCGTTCGAGATGATGTGATGTTCCTTGGCGTCGTAGGCCTCGTCGTTTACACCGAGACAGAGCGATATGTCTTCTCCCTTGGCGGGCGCCGTAATCACGACCTTCTTGGCGCCGGCCGCGATGTGCCTGCCGGCGTCTTCCCGCTTCCGGAACAGGCCCGTCGACTCGAAGACGATATCCACCCCAAGGTCTCTCCACGGCAGCTTACCGGGATCACGCTCGGAGAGCACCTGCACCTCGTCCCCGTCGATCACCAACCTCTCGCCCTTCGCCTCGACTGTGCCGTCGTACCTGCCGTGAACCGAATCGTAGCGGAAGAGGTGTGCCAAGGTCGTGGTATCGGTGAGATCGTTCACCGCCACGAAGTCGATATCCTCACCCCGGCCACCCCGCTTGGCCGCCCGCATGACCATCCGGCCGATCCGCCCGAATCCGTTTATTCCGACTCGAACCGCCATCTCTGTAACCTCCGTCGCTCGGGTCCAGGGATGTGGGGCTGAAACGTCCTTACATTACCAGTACAGTCGTCTGGCGGAAAGAGTCAGGAGTGCCACTTCGGTATCTGGCGTCGCGCCCGAGCAAAGGTCAGCACGCTGACCGCCCGTGCACCGGCCTGACAGAGGGCCCGAACGCAGTCTTGAGCCGTGGCGGCCGTCGTCAGAACGTCGTCCACGAGGAGCAGGTGTTCGCCCTCCAACTCCGCCTGCCGCCCGGCCGGGACCCGGAAAGCGCCGGCAACGTTCCCCCGTCGCTCGCGCGGTGCGAGGCGTGCCTGGCGCCGCGTGTGCCTCTCGCGACGCAGCGCACCGGGTAGCAGCCGCCAACCGCGTCGTGCCGCGACTACCCTCGCCAGCAGGTCCGCCTGATTGAAACCACGCTCCCGGAGCCGCGCCGGGCTCAACGGTACCGGCACCACGGCGCCGATTTCCACCGACGCCTCGCTCGGCAAGCGGACCCCGGCGATCCGGGCCCCCATCTCCTCAGCCAGATCGCTCCAGCCGCCGTACTTGAGTGCACGGACCATGGCAGCAGCCGTGCCCGACATGACGAACGGCGCCCGGGCGAATCGCAGGTAGGGGAGCCAATCCCGGCACTCGATGCAACTCGAGGACGAGACGGCTATCCCGTTGTCGTAGAATGCGATACCGCTGTCGTACAACGCGATGCCACAGCGATCGCAGCGGGGTGGACGCTGCGCCTGGGCCCTGGCCCAACAGAGCCCGCAGACCCGGGGCTCCACTGCGGCCAAGGGGTCGCCACACAGGACGCAGACCGGCGGCAGGAACCGGTTGAGCCAGCGGCGAAGCGGCGCTCTTACGACCCTCCGTTCATCCCGGCCATCGCCCATGCTGGGAACCTGAGCGGTAGGGCTCAAACGATCGTGAACGGCGGGCGAACGAGGCCTCTCGACGCCGAGTACCGGGTGATGGGCGGGCTAGTTCCCTTTCTCCACGACGATCTTCTTCGCCTCGTTGTAAAGGTCCAAAGCGTCCGCCACCTCCTCCGCGATCAGTCGTTCCGGCTGCGGTCGCGTCTGGCCCGTAGCCCAGGCCAGGCGCCCCGCCGCAAGGATGGCTGCGATAATCGCCACAACCTGCTCATCGTTCATTCGTGTCCTCCACAGCTGACCCTACTCGAAGCGTGAACTCGCCACGTTGTATAGACTCGGGCAAATGTATAGCCGAGGTTGAACCCGAGGGAATAGCGGTGTTCGGTGCCCAGCTCCCCACATTAGACCGGCCGCTCAACTCGATACTGTGCCGCTCACCGCTCCGACTCTGGCCCCGTTATCGAGAGCCTCTTACTATGCCCTCCACCACCAGCGTTCTGTCGATCCTTGGCACGACCGAGTTGCCTGGTCGAGCCGCGGCTCTGCCTGCCCTCGGGAGGCGCCCCGAGCCCCTGGAACGAGATGACCATGCGATTCAAGATGGTGCTGGCGACGGCGGCACTCGGCGCGTTATCACTCGCGCTGATCAACCTCCAGTCCTGCGGCGAGGCGACCGGTGGCGCGCCCAACATCATCTTTATCCTCGCCGACGACCTGGGGTACGGCGAGCTGGGCTCCTACGGGCAAGTGAAGATCCGCACACCGAATCTCGACCGGCTGGCGATCGGGGGGATGCGCTTCACCCAGCACTATTCGGGCAGTCCCGTTTGTGCTCCCTCGCGTGCAGTATTGCTAACCGGCCTGCACACCGGACACACCTACATCCGGGACAATGACGAGATGCCGGAGCGCGGCGACGTCTGGCACGACCTCAGTTTGGAGGGACAGCGGCCGTTGCCGGAGAACAGCTACAGTATAGGCACGATGCTGCAGGCCGCCGGCTACACCACCGCCGCAATCGGCAAATGGGGGCTCGGCGGACCCGGGAGCAGCGGCGAGCCGAACCGACAAGGCTTCGACCACTGGTACGGCTACCTCTGCCAGCGCATCGCCCACAACTACTACCCACCCCATCTCTGGCGAAACACCGAGAAGCACGTGCTCGAGAACGAGTACTTCTATCCACACCAGCGGCTACCCGAGCATGTGGACCCGCACGATCCTGCGTCCTATGAGTCCTACTCGGGGACTCAGTACTCGATGGACCTGATGATGGAGGAAGCGCTGAGCTTCATCCAGCGCAACAGGGACAGACCCTTCTTCCTCTACCTCCCATTCCCCGTTCCGCACGTCGCTCTTCAGGTTCCCGATGAGTCGGTCGTCGAGTACGAGGGGGCCTTTCCGGAAACGCCTTATCGCGGCGAAAGAGGTTACCTGCCGCATCGCACGCCGCGGGCCGCCTACGCCGCGATGATCACCCGCATGGACAGAGAGATCGGGCGGATCATCGCCTTACTCGAACAGCTCGGCCTCGACGATAGTACTCTCGTCCTCTTTACCAGCGACAACGGCCCCACCTTTAATGGTGGTACCGACTCGGAATTCTTTTCCAGCGCCGGACCTCTGCGCGGGCTGAAGACAGAGCTCTACGAAGGCGGCATCCGCGTGCCGCTGATCGCCCGCTGGCCGCGACACATCGAGGGCGGCACTATCGCCGACCACGTCTCCGCCTTCTGGGATTTCTTGCCGACCTTCGCCGAGCTCGCCCGAGCCGAGATCCCCGTTCAAGTAGATGGCTTGTCGCTGCTACCGACTTTGCTCGGCCGACCCGATGATCAGCAGCGGCATGAGTACCTATACTGGGAGTACCAGGGTCGACAGGCGGTGCGGCTGGGCGACTGGAAGGGCTACCGCGCGCGCGTCGACGGCGCGATCGAGCTCTACGACCTGGGGACGGATGTCGCGGAGCAGCACAATGTCGCAGATGAGCATCCGGAAGTCGTGGGGCGGATCGCCGAGATCATGCTGAGCGGGCGGACCGAGTCGGACCTGTTCCCGCTGGTCAGGGAGCGAGACCGGTAGGCACTTCACCCGGCGGGGAGGCGAATGACGGACGGCGTACGCACCGACCTTGAGGAAGCCACCATCGAGGGACACCTTGGCTTGCAGGTGACTGGGAAACACCCGGCGGTAGGCCGGCAGGTAATCTTGCTCGTGGCCGGCGCTCTCCTCTGCTGTGCGGAGCCCCGAGCACCTCAAGCGGGAACGGACCTTCTCCCACAGCAAGTCCACGGCCTGCAACTCAGTGAGTCGCGGTCGGGTGAGCGGGCGGCCGGGTTTATAGGCCGCCTCCACGGTAAGAGCGTGGCGCCGCTGGAGAGTCATGTCGGCCTCTACGGGAGGGGAGGGATGCAGGCGGTGCTGTACGTTAGCCGCTTCGCGTCCCGGCAAGAGGCTCTCACCCAAGCCGACGCAATGGTGGCGCGGATCGCCGCAGGCGTTCCTGGCTACGGGCACTATTCACACTTCTCGGTAGCGGCGACCGTCGTCTATTCCACCTTTGCCCAGGGGCAGGTCCACTACTTCTTCGCCAAGGACATCGATCTGACTTGGCTGGCCGCCACGCCCAAGCTCGCGCGGCCGGCGATTGCCGAGCTCCTGAACGTCAGCATCGACTCGATTCCGGCCCTTGGCTCATCGCCGGGCGGCTAGCCGCGATCGCGCCCGGACCGCGGAGGTATCAACATGCCCGCCAAACGAGCGCTACTGATCGCAGCAGTTACCGTTCTCTGTCTGGTACCGCTTCACGCCTGTAATCAGAGCGCTCGAGAGCGGCCCAACATCCTGTTCATCTTTGCGGACGACCACGCCGCCCATGCCGTGGGTGCCTACGGATCGCAGATCAACGAAACGCCGAACATCGATCGGCTGGCCCGGGAAGGTGTACTGTTTCGAAACGCACTCGTCACCAACTCGATCTGCGCGCCTAGCCGCGCGGTGATACTCACCGGAAAACACAGCCACCTGAACGGGGTCTTCACCAATAGCGAGCGCTTCGATAGCGCCCAGGTGACGTTTCCCAAACTGCTGCAAGAGGCGGGGTACCAGACGGCGATCATCGGCAAGTGGCACCTGAAGAGCGACCCGACCGGCTTCGACCACTGGGAAGTGTTGCCGGGCCAGGGCACGTACTACAACCCCGACTTCCGCACGGCGACCGGTACCCGCAAGCACACGGGCTACGTTACGGACATCATCACCGACAAGGCACTGGACTGGCTGGCGAACAGTCGTGACCCCGACGAGCCGTTCATGCTCATGTACCAGCACAAGGCGCCGCATCGGCGTTGGGAGCCGGGACCCGACCACCTTACGCTATTTGACGACGTGACCATCCCCCAGCCGGCCACACTCTTCGACGACTACTCGGGACGTACGAGCGCCGCGCGCCAACAGGAGATGACCATCGCGGAGCACCTCTACGACGGCGACCTCAAGCTCATCCCGCCGGCGCAGCTCAACGACGAACAGCTGGCCCGGTGGGAAGCCGCCTACTAACCCAAGAACGAAGCTTTCCGCGAATCGAACCTGCTCGGTGCCGAACTCGTGCGCTGGAAGTACCAGCGGTACATCAAGGACTACCTGCGGACCATCGCCTCGCTCGACGGCAACCTGGGCCGCGTGCTCCGCTATCTCGACGAGTCGGGCCTCGCGGAGAACACTGTCGTCATCTACGGCTCCGACCAGGGCTTCTACCTCGGTGACCACGGCTGGTACGACAAGCGCTGGATGTACGAGGAATCGCTTCGTACGCCGCTCATCGTGCGCTGGCCGGGGGTGGTGGAACCGAGCTCGGAGAACCGGGACCTGGTCCAGAATCTCGACTTCGCCGAGACGTTCCTCGAGATCGCCGGCGTCGACGTGCCGCCGACGATGCAGGGGCGCAGCCTCTTACCGCTGCTAATGGGCACAACGCCCGACGACTGGCGCGACGCTGTTTACTACCAGTACTACGAGTACCCCGCCGTCCACATGGTCCGCCGGCACTACGGCGTGCGTACCCAGCGCTACAAGCTGATTCACTACTACGAGATCGATGAGTGGGAGCTCTTCGACCTCGAAAGAGACCCCGGCGAGCTTCAGAGCGTGTACCACGAGCCGGAGTGCAGCGAAGTCATCGATGAGCTGACCGAGGTCCTGCACGAGCTGCGCACGCAGTACAAAGTCCCCGAGCAGGATCCCGTTCCTTATCCCGAGCGATGAGCCAGACGGCCGGCAAGCTCCACATCTACTGCGGCGACATGGACAACTACTACCCAAACAACGCCGTACACCTGACAGAGGAGTTCCTGGAGAGCACGACGGACCCCCACTACGGCGGTGAGGTCGACTACGGCGACCGGGCCGAGCACTGCTAGAACGGCGACCAGGAGAACCGGAACCACATCTCGCGCCTGCGCTACAACACGATGCCCTGCCCAAGATCCTTGGGCGGATCGAGTTGGCGGCTCCGCCGGGCGCGGACCAGAGGAGCTGGCGATGCTGAGGCCGGCACGAAACTGCGGCGCCTTGTCCATCGTATGGTCGCCCGGCGGTGGGTTGCAGTCTTACGAGAGGAGGTTGCAGTGATGACCGTCGTTCATCCGTCCGTAAGACGTCGCCTGCCCGTCGTGCTTCTGGCGATCAGCGCGGCGGCCCTCGCCTGTTCAGGCGACCCGGTGTCGAGCGATAGCGAGAGGGACGGCCTCGAGTACGTCACGCCCGAGGAAGTTGGCTTCTCGTCGGCCGCGCTCGCGGAAGCCAGGGAATACTACGATCAGATCGGCTCCGCCGCCCTGCTGGCGCTGTACGACAATAAGGTCTTCGTCGCGTGGGGTGAGGTCGACAGGAAGTTCTGGTGTCACTCGATCAGAAAGGCCTTTCTCAGCGGGCTCTATGGCATCTATGTCGGCCGAGGGGTGATCGACACCACCAAGACCCTCGAAGATCTGAACATCGATGACATCCCGCCCAGCCTCACTCCCGAGGAGAAGCAGGCAAGAGTTGCCGACCTCCTGAAGTCCCGCTCGGGCGTGTATCACGAGGCCGCGGCCGAAGCTCCCGAGATGGAAGCCGAGCGCCCTGAGCGTGGCAGCCATCCGCCAGGCACCTTCTTCTACTACAACAACTGGGACTTCAACGTGGCGGGGGTCATCTTCGAGCAAGAGACCGGCGTCGGGATCTTCGAGGCCTTCAAGCAGGAGATCGCCGATCCGATAGGCATGCAGGACTTCCTGGTCACCGACGGCCATTATCAATACGAGCCCGAGAAGTCGATGCACCCGGCCTACCCCTTCCGGATGACCGCCACCGACATGGCGAGGTATGGGCTCCTCTACCTGAGAAACGGGAGGTGGAACGGCACGCAGATCATCCCAGAGGACTGGATCGCCGTGAGCACGACCGCGCACTCGATAGAGGACCCCGAGTCTGGGGTAGGCTACGGGATGATGTGGTACGTGATTCCGGCGGACTTCCCGCTGTTCGGCCCCGGCTTCGCACACTCAGGGGTCGGCGTACACCTGCTGCTCGTCTTGCCGGAACACAACCTCGTAATCGTCCATCGGGTCAACACCGATGAACCCTGGACAATCACGGGTGCGGACTATCTACCACTGATCGGAATGATCGTGGAGGCGCGCACAGCCAACTGAGCTGCTTGGCAGGATGCAGCCCGCCTACTCGGCCCTGCGAGGATCGCTCGCGTCGCCTACTTCTGCGGAGCTGCGATTGCTATGGCCGCGCGTGACGCTCGTGCATCCTCCCCGCCAGCCGCGACCCGACCCGGTAGGCGAACAAGACGAAGCCCTCGAGGAGGATGATGGCCACACCACCAGCGGCCAGGAGCCCGATCACCAGGAGTGCAGGCTCCAGCAACTCGGTGACAGTCAGCGGTACGAACTCGGTCACGGTGCCCTCCCGCGAGTTCGGTCCCTAGGCTCGGCGCGCGAAGTATGCGCGCATTACCGCTGCAATCCCGGTCTGTCGATTTGGGCGAAAAGGCTATCTCCCTGACGAGCGCGATGCCCGCTGTGCTCTCGCGCTCCATTTTATGATAAGGCCATAGAGGTGTCGGGGAAAGGATCTAAATACGGGCGAACGCCCGGTCGACTACGTGGGGGAGCTCCCGGATGGCTGAGGATTCTCGAGTATCGATTGGGGGTGGGAAGAGAGGGGAGCTCGGGTGGCAAGGACGTTCCTTACCTCCCGAGCTCCCCCGACCCCCGGTCTCGGAATCGCAATTCGAGGATTCCCACCGGACTTCCCCGGTTACGACCTCGCTATTCGATACTCCCCATTAGTTGCCCCCGGAGCCCCCGTCGCTGGCTACCCGCCGCTCGAAGGCCGGTGGCCTCGGGAATACCGGCGGCTTCTCCTCGATCAGCCGCATCACCTCGGCGACCGCCGCCTCGAGCTGGGGATCCCTGCCCCGCGCCAGCTCGCCGGGATCGTCGACGACGGGGATATCGGGGTCAACGCCGTGACCTTCGGCGAACCACACCCCGTCCGGGCCGTAGAGGCGCCCGGGCGGCGCCGTGTAGAATCCACCGTCGATGAGACCGTGCCCCGACGCGGGTCCTATGAGCCCGCCCCAGGTCCGTTCACCGATCAGCGGGCCGACCCCCAGCACCTTAAAGAAGAAGGGGAAGGCGTCACCGCCCGAACCGGCCCACCCGTTGATCAGCATGACCTTCGGGCCGTAGTGGTTGACCGGCGGGTAGGTGACGACCGCCCCGTGTAGGAAGAAGATCCGCGTCACCATCTGCCGGTTCATCTTCTCGATGAAGCGGTCCGGCAGCTGCCCGCCGGCGTTGAACCGCTCGTCGATGATCAGACCGTCCCTTAGCATCTGGCTGTTGAACTGCCGCACAAGCTCGGTCTGCCCGGAGATCGCGGTGTTGGGCACGAAGATATAGCCGACTCGGCCGTCCGTGGCTTCATCTACGCGCCGCCGGTTGGCCTCGATCCACTCCAGGTTCCGAAGTCGCGATTCGCTAGTCAGCGTCTCGACGAGCACCTCCCTTGCCCCGTCCATGCTCGGCCGGTCGTTCACCGTCAACAGAACGGCGACCCCGGCGAGCCCCTCGAACGCAGCAAACGGCTCCACCCGGATATCGAGCGGCCGCCCGTTGACTGCCAGGATATAGTCACCCTCGTTCACGTCGACCCCGGGCTCGGCCAGCGGCGAGCGTGCCTCGATGTCCCAGGGAGCGCCGCGCACGATGCGGGCGATTCGGTAGGCCCCGTTCTCCAGAGCCCAGTCGATGCCCAGCAGCCCGACCCTGCGGACCCGCGGCGACTCGGTATCACCGCCGCCCACGTACGTGTGAGATGCGTTCACCTCGCCGATCAGCTCCCCGATGACGAAGTTCACGTCCCAACGGGTGACCGCGTCCTCCAGCAGCGCGCCGTAGTGCCGGCGCAGCCCTTCCCAGTCCAGACCGTGCATGCCGGGGTCGTAGAAGACGTCGCGGTAGGTGCGCCATACTTCGTTGAACATCTGGCGCCATTCTTCCCGCGGGTTCACGCTCATCTCGAGGTCGCCGGTGGCCAGTTGGTCCTCCGTCTTCTGGCTGGGCTTGATATCGACTATCGCCCTTCGACGATTGTTGGCGACCAGCATCTTCTTGCCGTCGGCCGAGACCGCGAAGCCGTCGGCATCCTCGAGGATCGTCTCTTCTTTCCGCTCCTCGAGATCGTAGTAGACGATCGGGCTCCGGTTAGCCGAGGAGCCGCTGCGTGGCCGACGCCGGTAGACCACCTTCCCCGATATAGCCCTCAGCGTACCGTAGTTGCCCGCCTCGGCCGGTAGGGCGACAGCCCGTGACTCGAAGCCCTCGAGGTCGATGTTCACACCTTCCGCCTGCTCCTCCTCTTCTTCTTCCTCGCCCTCGCCTTCTTCTTCCGCCGGCTCCTCGTCGTTGCGTGGCGCCAGTGGCGACGCCACGTCCTCACGGAGCGCCACCGCCACGATGTTCGTCACGTTGGGGTACACCCACGTCGCATCCAGGTCGGAGTAAATCGGGGCCAGCGTCCGGTCGAAGTAGTAGTAGATGTACTTGCCGTCCGGGTCGAAGACCGGGAGAATGTCGTTATAGTAGCCGGAGGTGACCTGGTGCCGCCGGCCGTTCTGGGTGTCGAACAGAAAGACCGCGTTGTTGCCCGTCCCGAGGCCGCGAGCGTAGGTCAGCCAGCGGCTGTCGCTCGACCAACTCACCTCGAAACCCTGCAGCGCTCCGTGCAACCACCAGAGACCTTTGTCGACATCCGTCAGCCGGTTGGAGTCGAGATCGTAGACCCGGATCGTCTGCGTATGATCGATGAACGCGATCTTCTTGCTGTCCGGTGACCAGAACGGCTGGTAGCGGTAGCCCGGGGCCCCATCTCGGTGAGCCTGCGCTCATCGCCGGATCCATCCGTCGATCGAAGCGTCAGCTCGTACTCGCCGCTGCGATCGCTCCAGTAGGCGATGTGCTCACCGTCCGGCGACCAGGCGGGATAGCGCTCGGCGACGCCCGGACTCTGCGTCAACTGCCGGATCGGGCCGTGCTTGGCCGGCACGGTGAAGATCTCACCACGAGCCTCGAAGACGGCCCGCCTGCCCGTAGGAGAGATGCCGGCGCTCTGGGTGAGATTGCCAATGTTCTCGGTGCGCGGACGGAGGCTGGCAAGGTCCGTCACAAGGTCGACGCTCACCTCGCGGTACTGCTCTGTGGCCAGGTCCAATAAATAGAGCGCGGGGGCGCTTGGTGCGGGGTTTGAAAGTAGCGGCGACGCATTCGCTGGAGCAATGCGTTTGACGCCGGCCCGCCAGCGACATATTCGTGGGGGCACGAAGCGGCTGCATTTCTGTCCAGCAAAGGAGCGCTTCCCGTGCGTACGCCTAGTGGCGCACACGCCATCGTGAGGGGGGTACCGGCCACATTCGACAGGGCGATAATTCCTCACGAGACCACTAAGCCAATCGATGTCGCGCGGGCTCGAGAACAGCATGAGCGCTACTGTCAGGTCCTGGAAGACGTGGGGCTCAGCCTCATCCGAATCGCAGCCGACGACCGCTTCCCCGACTGCTGCTTCGTCGAGGACACAGCGCTGGTATTGGGCGACAAGGCGGTCATCACCGCTCCCGGGGCCGAGTCGCGGCGTGGCGAGACGGCTGCGGTGGAGAGGACTCTACGCGACCTGAAGGTCGTGCAGCACATCCGACCCCCAGCGACGCTCGATGGCGGTGATGTCCTGCGGATCGATGATCGTTTGTACGTAGGTCTGACGCGCCGCACCAGCCGCGCTGCGGTAAGACAACTGCAGGCCATTCTCTCCGGCGGCGGCTACGAGATCGTGCCTGTCGAAGTCAGCGGCATCCTACACCTGAAATCGGCCTGCACCCACCTTGGTGGTGACGTCGTCGCTTACCTTCCCGGTCACGTCGACGAAAGCGTGTTCACCAGCTACAGGAGAATCGCGGTCTCGCGTGGCGAGGCCCAGGCGGCGAACTGTCTTTCGATGAATGGGGTGGTGTTGGTACCCGTGGGAGCTCCAGAGACCCGCGAGCGGATCGAGCTGGCCGGATTCGAGACCCTGGAGATCGACATCTCGGAGGCGCACAAGGCCGGCGGCGGGCTGACATGCTCCTCGATCATCTTCTAGCGACCCCGCCGCCTCCGGTGGCGGGTGTGAAGGAGCGCGAACCGAAGGACTCGAGGCGTCGATGTCGAGAGCGCCCATCGCAGCGTTTTACGGCGTCGGCGAAAGCGAGTATTGGGCGGGGGCGCTGAGAAGTGCGTCGAGGCCGCGTGCTGTCACGGTGAGAGTATGGCGGAGAGCCGTTCGAGCAAGCCAGCCACGGCGCGGGAGATCCTGTCGCGGGCTTCCGCGTACTCTTGCGGAGCCCCTCCGATCGGGTCGGCGATCGGCTCACCCGCTTCCGGGCCGCTGATGGTCTCACTCAGGAGTGAGACCTTGGCGTCCTCGCCCATTGCTTCCACCGCGTGCACGTGGCTGGGAGTCATGCCGAGAATGATATCCGCACGCTGGACCAGCTCGCGCGTCAGCGGCTGCGAGCGGTGGCCCGAGAGGTCGAGCCCGATTTCGGCAGCGGCGGCAAGCGACCCTGCGGAAGCCGGCGCGTCCCAGACGGCCGAGGTGCCCGCCGAGTCGACGTGCACGTGGTCCCAGCCGCGCAGTGCGAGTGCCCGCCGTGTGATCACCTCCGCCAGCGGGCTGCGGCAGGTGTTACCCGTGCAGACGAACAGGATGTTGTAGGTGGTCGGCTGGTCATTCGGCATCGTATGCGCGTTCTATTCGAGCTCCGACAAGGAGACCTCCAACTCCTCGCGACTCACCGGCCCCTCCCTCAGCAAGCGGGGCGGCCGATCGAGGAAACTGACGATCGTCGACGGGAGCGCTCCCTTCGTCGTGCCGGCGTCAACGGCTATGATCGGCCGGTCGAGGTCAATCAGGTCGGGCCTTTCGCCGAATAGCTCGAGGGCATCGTCGATGGTTCGGGCCGGCTCACCACCGGTCAGGTTCGCGCTGCTCGACGTCATCGGCCGCCGCCAATGCGCCAGTATCGCAGCGACCGTCGGGTCGGGGCTGAGACGAACCGCCAGCCCCTGATTGGGCCCAAGCAGGCCGGCCGACGCGCCCGGGCAGCGAACCACCAGGGTCAGCGGGCCCGGCCAGAACCGCTGAGCCAGTCTATCGGCTTCAGGGGGCCAATCGAGGTCCGGGAATCGGCCGTGCAATACCTCGATACTGGGCGTGAGCAGGATGAGTGGTTTCTCCGGCTCGCGACACTTTACCCTGGAAACGAGCCGGTTGTTCTCCGGCGAGCCATCCCCGCCGATCCCATAGACGGTTTCCGTCGGGTGAACGACCAGCCCGCCTTCCCTCAAGACCTCCGCGGCGCGGGAGGCGGCGAGCTCCCGTTCAGCCTCGCTTCGCGCCGGGATGACCTGCGGTCGCATTGTCAGCCGTTCGCCGCGCCACCGGCCGCTCGACCTTGCTGTGCCAGCATCGCCTCGACGAACTGGAGGTCACGCCGGCGCGTCACCTTGGGGTTAGGAGCATCGATCTCCACGAGCACGACGTCGACGCCGTAGCGCTCACACAGTCCGGCGCAGTCGGATGCTACGACCCCCTCGGATTCCGCCCTGCGATGTATCTCCACGATCAATTCGCGCGGAAAGACCTGAGGCGTTTCGGCACGCCACAGGTTCTCGCGGCTGACTGCGCGCAGCATGCGCCCTTCCGCGTCCGCCACCTTCAGCGAGTCGGCCACGCGCCGCGCCGCTATCGCTCCGCGCCGCGGACCGGCCTTCTCGACGACTCGGCTGATGTCCCCGCCGCTGATCAGCGGGCGGGCGCCGTCGTGCACAGCGACCAGTTCGACCTGTTCCGGCACCGTCGCCAGCCCGTGCCTCACCGAATCCGTGCGCTCGGCACCGCCGGCGGCAAGGATCACACCTCCGGAGACCAGATCCTGCAACCAGGCCGGCGGCTGATCGACAAACTCCCGCGGAAGCACAACGGTCACGCCGCTGAACGAGCGGTGACTGCGGAACGCATCGACGGCCCAGAGAACCAGCGGCTTGCCAGCCAGTGGCGTGAATTGCTTCGGTGCGCCGGAGCCGAAGCGTCTCCCGCGCCCGGCAGCGACGATGACCGCCCAGTTGCTAGCCGAAGAGGACATCGATCAGCCGCCCGACATCTGGCACCTTCTCGAGTGCAACCGGCGCGCCCTTCTCTGCGATCTCCGACGAGCGAGCGAGGAACGCACGCTTGAACCCGAGCCGCCCTGCTTCACCCAGGCGGCGTTCCAGCTGCCGCACCGGCCGGACCTCGCCGCCCAAGCCGACCTCACCAACGAACACCGCTTCAGGATCGAGCATGACGTCGCGGATCGCCGACGCGACGGCCGCAATGACCCCAAGATCGGTGGCCGGCTCACTCAGCCGCAGGCCGCCGACTACGTTGAGGAAGACATCTAAG
The DNA here is from genome assembly GCA_020344215.1 of Gemmatimonadota bacterium. Taxonomy (GTDB): domain Bacteria; phylum Gemmatimonadota; class Gemmatimonadetes; order Palauibacterales; family KS3-K002. The sequence continues at coordinate 4,312,954 of CP070815.1, read as the reverse complement.
TCGGAGGTCCGGAGCCGCGCACGCCGCTCGAGAACCGCCAGGAGCAGTGCTAGACGTCGGCCATCGAAACCGGTGGCCACGCGTTGCGGTGAGCCGTAGACCGATTTGTTGACCAGCGCCTGTACCTCAACCAGCAGCGGCCGCGTGCCCTCGAGCGCCGCGACCACAGCCGAGCCGCTCGCCCGATCCGGACGCCCCTGCAGGAACATCGCCGACGGGTTGTCCACCGGCTCGAGGCCCTGAGCGCCCATGCGGAACAGCGCGATCTCGTCGGCGGCGCCGAACCGGTTCTTCGTCCCGCGGACGATACGATGGTCGAGCCCCGTAGGTGACTCGAAGTAGAGGACGACGTCGACGATATGCTCGAGCGTCTTCGGCCCCGCGATCCCACCCTCTTTCGTCACGTGCCCGACGATGAACGCCGCCATCTCACGCCGCTTCGCCAGGCGTTGAAGCACGGCGGCGACCTCGCGAACCTGGGCCACGCTGCCAGGTGCGCTCTCCAACCGCTCCGTGTAGAGCGTCTGGACCGAGTCGATCACCAACACGTCCGGCTCGATCTGGTCAACTCGATCGATCACCAGCTCGGCCGACGTCTCGGCGAGCACCAATACGTCGTCGGTGGCTTCCGGCAACCGCTCCGCTCGAAGCTTCACCTGGTACGCCGACTCTTCGCCTGACACGTACAGAACCTTGTGCCCCGCGCCGCAGAGTCGTGCTGAGACCTGCAGCAGCAAGGTCGATTTCCCAATCCCCGGCTCGCCGCCAAGCAGAACCAGCGAGCCCGGCACAACACCGCCGCCCAACACGAAGTCGAGCTCAGCCAGGCCGATTTGCCAGCGAGGCCGCTCGACACCCTGGACATCCGCCAGCACCACAGCACTCGCGTCTGAACCCGCCGCCCGCTCGCCGCGTGTCGCTGGCGCCGGTCGTACGCGCTCTTCCACCAGCGTATTCCACGCCTTGCAGTGCGGACACTGGCCCTCCCAGCGGTGGGATTCACCGCCGCACTCGGTGCAGAGATAGACGGTACGGATCTTAGGCAAGGCGGCTACCTAGTCAGACAGGAAGAGCAGCCAGATGAATCTTGTCATCAAGCGCTCTCGGCCGTCAGCCGAGAAATCGATTCGAAGCGCGTGAACTCCTTGCGGAAGAAGAGGTCGATCGTCCCGGTGGGTCCGTTACGCTGCTTGCCGACGATCAGCTCGGCCTTCCCTTCGACCGACTCGTCCTCCAGGCCGACCTCATCGCGCCGATACACCTCAGGCCTGTAAATGAAGAGGACTACGTCGGCATCCTGCTCGATGGCACCGGACTCGCGCAGGTCGGCAAGTTGCGGCCTATGGTCGGTCCGCTGCTCGGGGGCGCGTGACAGCTGCGACAGCGCGATCAGCGGCACGCCGAGTTCCTTCGCCACCGCCTTGAGCGCCCCGGAGATCGCGCTGATCTCCTGTACGCGGCTCTCCGCCCGGGGTCCACGCATGAGCTGAAGGTAGTCCACGACGATCAACCCAAGATCAACCTCGGCCTTTAGCCGACGCGCCTTCGCCCTGAGCTCGACCGCCGTAATCGCCGCCGTGTCGTCGATCCAGATCGGTGCCGTGTTCAGATGGCCCGCCGCCGTCGCCAGCTGCATGTACTCCTGCTCGCTCAGTCGCCCTCTGCGCAGGTTCGACGAGTTGACCTGTCCTTCCGCACACAGCAACCGCTGGACGACCGCTTCCTTCGACATCTCCAGCGAGAAGAGGGCGACGGGCGTACCGTGCTCGATAGCAGCGTGCTGGATGACGTTCAATACGAGAGAAGTCTTGCCCATCGCCGGGCGGCCCGCGACGACGATCAGGTCCGACCGCTGAAAGCCGGCTGTGAGATTGTCGAGGTCGGGAAAACCGCTGGGCACCCCGGTCACCGAGCCCTTGGCCTGCTGCAGCTTCTCGATGTGCTCGAAGGCGGGCCAGAGGATCTCCTTGATCCAGACGAAGCCCTTGCGCTGGCCTGCCTGCGAGATCTGGAAGATCCTCTGCTCGGCACGATCGATCGTGTCCTCAACCGAGTCGCCCGAACCGTCGTAGACGTCGCGGATCGTGTCGGTCGACGCCTCGATCAGGCGTCGCAGCAACGCCCTGTCACGCAGGATCTTGCAGTGGTACTCGATGTTGGCGGCCGTGGGCACCGCCTCCATCAGCTCCGCCAGGTACGCCGGGCCACCCACCGACTCCAACTCGCCGCCGCTCCGCAGCTCCTCGGTGAGCGTAACTGGGTCGATCGCTTCGCCCCGCTCGAACAGCCGCCTCATCGCCCGGTAGAGCCGCCGGTTCGCCTCGCGGTAGAACATGCCGTCGTTGACCAGCTCCACCGCCTTGGCCACGGCGTCGGCGTCGATCAGCATGCCGCCCAGCACGGAGATCTCTGCCTCCGGCGACCAGGGAGCCTGTCTGTCTGCAAAAGCGTCGGACGCCCGCACACCAGCCATCGAAGCCCGCTCGCCGGGCGGCACCCAATCAGCCACGGTTGCCTCCCGGCTTTCGCCCGCCCGCCTCGTCGTAGATGCGGCGTAGCACCTTCAGATCCTCCCAGGCCGGCCGCTTCCACTGCTGGTTACGCAGCAGCGCAGCGGGGTGGTAGGTAACAACGACTGGAATACTCATGAACTCGTGCGTCACGCCCCGGAGCCGGGTGAGCGAGGCCTCGCTGGCCAGGACCGTCTGGGCGGCGAAGCGGCCCAAGGCGCAGATCGCCTTCGGCGCCACCAGCTCCACCTGCTTCCGAAGATAAGGCCTGCACGCCGCAACTTCATCTGCCGCAGGATCGCGGTTGCTGGGCGGCCGGCACTTGAGCACGTTGCAGATAAAGACCTCGTCACGCCGGAACCCGATGGCCGCCAGCATCTTGTCCAGCAGCTTCCCTGCCGGACCCACGAACGGCCGGCCCGAGCGATCCTCTTCGTAGCCCGGCGCCTCACCCACCACCAACAGGTCAGCGCGGGGATCACCTTCGCCGAAGACGACGGTGGTGCGGCCTTCCGCCAACCGACAGCGGATGCAGGCAAGAACCTCGACACGCAGCGCCTCGAATTCGTCCGAGCCGGCCGCCACCTCAGGTGCGGGCGCCTCGCTAACGGCAGGCGCCTCGACCGCTGCCGCGCTCGTTTTGCCCGCGACACCCGCGACCGTAGGCGTGCACAGCCGCTCGAGCAGCTCGGCACCCGTGTAACCCTCGAGGTACAGCTCGCGCTGCCCCAATTCGGCTCGTTGTCTCAGATAGCGGGCTAGAAGCTCGCGCGTGCTTTCCCCGTCACTCACCCGGCAGGAGTCTCTCCGCTCGATCGAGGATCTCGTCGGCTACTTCCGTCTTAAGCATCTGAGGCAGCGTTTCGGCGGCCCCTGACGCATCGATTATCGTAACCCGGTTGGTCTCGACCTCGAACCCGGCGCCCGGCTCACTTGGATCGTTGAGAACGATGAGGTCAGCGCCCTTCGCCTCGAGCTTGCCGCGCGCCGAATCTACTCCACCCTCGCCAAGTTCGACGGCGAACGCAACCATCACACAACCCTCGGGGGCTCGCGTCCGCGCCGCAGCAAGCAGATCGGGACAGGGCTCGACCGCGATCGACGCCAGCCCGCTGGAGCGGCGGATCTTCCCTTCCTCGGTAACACTCGGACGAAAATCGGCGACCGCAGCGGCCATGAAAACGGCGGAGGCGTCGGCCAGCGCTTCGCCCAACGCGACCCCCATCTCCTCGGCCGTCTCCACCGACCGAACGTCGGCGATCTCCGGCGGCGCCGGAACGTGCGACGGCCCGGTGATGAGTACCACGTCGGCGCCACGCCGCCAGGCAGCGGCTGCGACGGCGTGGCCCATACGCCCCGAAGAACGGTTCCCGATGAAGCGCACCGAGTCGACGGGCTCCCAGGTCGGGCCCGATGTAACCACCACGCGCATGCCGCGCCAGCGGCTCTCGCCCTCTAGCTGCCGACCGATGTAGGCGAGGATTACGTCGGGCTCGACCATGCGCCCCCAGCCTTCCTCACCTTCCGCCAGCCCGCCGAACGCCGGCCCGACAAGCTCGTGCCCGTACTCTTGCAACGTCTCCAGGTTACGCTGCGTCGCTGGATGCTCGAACATGCGCGTGTTCATAGCAGGGGCGAGCAGCGCGCGCCGTGGCGCGGCCAGCAGGGTCGTGGTCAGGAGGTCGTCGGCAATACCACCCGCCAGCTTGGCGATGATGTTGGCGGTGGCCGGTGCGACGACGATAGCATCCGCCCAGCGGCCCAACTCGATGTGCTGGAGCGCTCCGTCCCAAAGCGATTGATGCACGGGCCGACCCGTCAGACCCTCGAACGTCGTGGGTCCGACGAACCGCGCCCCACTGCTTGTCAGGATGACCTGGACCTCAGAGCCCGCCTGAAGGATCCGGCGCACCAACTCCGCCGTCTTGTAGGCGGCGATCCCACCGGATACGCCGACGAGCACCCGCTTTTCGTCGAACGGGCGCATAGGCAAGCCTACGACGCCGCGCGGCGCCGTTTCACCAAGCGAAATTCTATCTGGCCGGAACTCAGCTCAACGAGCGCTCTCGTCGTCAGCTTTTCCGGTCCGTACGGGGACGTGCCGAGTCGAAGGGCGTTGACCTCGCGGGCATAGCGCGCCGCCACGAGCACCCCGAGGTACTTGTTGCCAGCAGCGGTTTCGGCGATCTCGTTCGGGCTGAAAACCTTCATGCCGTCCCTGGTCGTGAGCGGTTAGGTCTTGCGCGAATTGACAAACTTATCCAGACGGCCCGGCCCGTGGAAGCCCCCCGTCAAAGGTACCCTCTATCGAGCCCTTCTTGCAGCTGCTGGCGGAGCTCGGCGATCTCTGCGTCACGGCGACCGAGGCGTTGACGCTCCCCCGCGATGATCGTACGGATCCGCTCGACGGTGTCGTCGAGCCGGTCGTTGATGACTACGTACTGGAATTCGTCGAGGCACGCCAGCTCTTTCTTCGCCGTCTCGAAACGGCGGCGCAGCCGCGATTCGTCCTCACTACCGCGCCCGCGCAGCCGGTCCATCAGCACCTCAAACGACGGCGGGAGCAAGAAGATCGTGACCGCATCGGACAGCGCTTCGACAACCTGGCGCGCGCCCTGGACGTCGATATCGAGGAGCAACAGGCGATTTCGGCGCTCCGCCTCCTCTAAGTTCGCCCGCGGCGTGCCATACAGCTCGCCGTGCACCTCCGCCCATTCCAGCAGCTCCCCGTTCCGGATCATCGCCTCGAACTCGTCCCGATCAACGAAATCATAGTCGACGCCCTCACGCTCGCCGGGCCGCGTCGGCCGTGTAGTCGCGGACACGGAGAAGACGAAGTCGTCGGATCTGTCGACCAGCGCCCGCGCGACCGTGGTCTTGCCCGCACCGGAGGGCCCACAGACGGCAACGGCGAAGCTCTTCATCACTCGACGTTCTCGACTTGCTCGCGCAGCTTCTCGATGGCCGTCTTGATCTCGACGGCGAGCCGCGCCACCTCGGCGTCGTTGGCCTTCGAGCCGATCGTGTTTGCCTCTCGTAGCATCTCCTGAATCCAGAAGCCGAGTCGCTTGCCCACCGGCTCCAGGCCACCGTCCTGTAGCAGTTGCTCGAACTCCCTCATGTGCGAGCGCAGCCGGACGATCTCCTCGTTGATGTCCCAGCGTTCCGCCAGATAGGCAATCTCACGCGCCAGCCGGTCCTCATCCACCTGGGTGTCGCCACTGAGCTCGGCCACCACCGCGCGCAGCCGGTCGCGCTCCTCGCTGAGCCGCGCTGGCGCTCGGACCTCTATGGCGTCGAGCGCCTGGACCATCTGACCGAGGGACGCGCGTAGGTCATCGGCCAGCGCCTCGCCTTCACGCCCGCGCATTCCCACCGCCATGGCCAGCGCCGTGCGCGTCGCCTCCGCGACCTCATCGAAAGGCAACAGCTCGAGCTCATCCGGCGCCGACTGGAAGATGTCGCCGAAGCGCGTGACGAGGCCGACATCGATCTCACCGGTCAGCCCGTGACGCTCTTTGATCTCGTGCAACACCGATAGATAGGCACTTAGCCGCTCGTGGTCCACCTGAACCGGGTGCACGACCCCGGGCCCCGGCTGGAAGCTCAGCCGGTAGTGCACCGATCCCCGGGAGATCCCCTCTCGCAGGATCCCGGTCAGTTCCGCTTCCCAGCGCTCGGCACCGACGGGTAAGCGAAAGTGCGTGTGGAAGTGCCGGTGGTTGACGGTTCGGAGCTGCACGCTCACAAGCCCGACCGCCGTCTCCCTCTGTACTTCGCCGAACCCCGTCATGCTGCGGATCATGAGCAACCCTCCGCCATTGGCCGGCGCTCCCGCGAGCGCGTGGTTACTATCGAGCACCTTGGGTCCGGTGTCAATCGGAGCAGCCGGCCGTCAGTTCCAGAACTCCCACTTGACGCCGTAGTGGATTCGAGCTCGCGGCAGCAGCCGCCCGGGTATGTCTTGAGGCCCGGCATCGGAATCGAAGTACTCGTAGTTGTAGAAGAAGAAGAAGTCCTTGATCCTCACGACGGCTTCGGCTCGGAACCAGTACTGCTGCCGCGTGGTCACGAAACCCGCGCCGAGTTCGGGATCTGGAACGCGCGTAACCCCGCGTATCCCGCCCATCCCGGTGATCCAGAGCTCGAACTGGTCCCGTACAGCCAGGACATGATAGAGCCCATCGACGCGCCACGAGTCCTGAGGCCAGTAGTAGAAGTCACCTGCCTCACGGCTGCGGTACCACCCCCCGAGATCGAGCCTGCCACCGAAGAGCCGAGCCACCGGCCCCCTGGCCCACGCTTCGACCACACCCACCGTGCCGCCCGGGAGCGACACGGCGCTATCCGCCGGAGGGCCTAAGGCCAGCGACGGCTTGGTCCGCCAGCGACCGCCACGCGCGCCTACCGTCCAACTCCACACCCCGATCTCGCCACCGGCCGTCCAACGGGAGAACTCGTAGCTCGGGCGAACCGCCTGGCCGAAGAGGCCGCGGTCACCCTCTTCGATCTCCGCCAGGGCGCGGATGTTGAGCGGAAGCTGCACTTCCAGCGCAGCGTAGCCCGAGGCGAGGTCCAGGTCGTCCCACTTCTCGTACCGCCCGCCGGCGTATAGCGAGGCTGGGCCCGCCCGTAGCTCGAGCGACGCCTCCGGCTCGAAGATCGGCACACCGTCTCCGTCCCAGGCACGCAGCGTCAACTGGGCGCGCCACACTCGAGACGTCCGCGCCGCACGCAGAGCTACTTGGCTGGCCGTGAACTCCCGAGGGGTATCGCCGACGCTGTCGGACTCACTCGCACGACCAGCCACGATGTCGGCATGCCAGCCATCCCCGAAGTCACGCCGCAGCCGCAAGATCCAGTCGGTACGCTCCGGGCTCGGGAACGAGTCCCTGTCTGCGATCGTGTTGCGCCACTCCAGTTGACCCCAGACGCCCAACGGCAGCGGGTAGGCGAGGTTCGCCCAGACCACGGCACGCTGCGAATTACCCAGACCGGAGAACCCCTTGGTGTCGATCTGGTCATAGCCGAACCCGGCGCGGGCGCGGCCGACTCGCGACGACAGCAACGCACGCAGAATCTGAGTCTGGCGATCGCCTGTGCCGGCCTCGATCCGCGAGTAGGGCTCGCGCCGCTGGTTACGGTAGGTTTGCGAGTAGCCGCGGTAGCCGCCGGGCTCCCTGATCAAGGCCAGCCGCTGCAATTCCACCAAAGATATCAGGTGGAGATCGAGGGCGGCGTTGGTCAATGGCACCACGTCGTAGCCGTCCAACGTGTAGCGGAAGCTTCCGCCGCCTCTCCCGGCAAAGATCGCCGCTTGTGGACCTTCGAGCACACCGGCCCGTAGCGGATCGAGAAACGGCGTGAACTCGAGCAGGTCGGCGAAACTCAGCGCGCCGGTGGCCAGCAGGTCGAGCATCTCCCAGCTCTGCGCCACACCAGGTTTCTCAGACGCGGGATCGGGAAAGACGGGGAAGAACGGCTCGGGCAGCGTGTCCTGCGCCGCTACGCTGTCCGCCTCCTGCACTTCTGCCGGCGGGGCAGGCGTCTCTGGATCCTGAGCGGCGAGCGGTCCCGGCAGTCCGAGGGCCACCCCGCCCAGGGCAACAATAGCGGCTCCGACAGTAGGTTTCGCTAGTCGCACCCGGTAGCGGCGATGATCAGCCGGCCCGGCCTCGAACCCATTCCGTGAACAGGCGAACGCCTACCCCGGTGGGCCCCGCGAGCTGGTAAGGACCGGCCTTCTCAGCCCATGCCGTTCCGGCAATGTCCAGGTGAGCCCACGGCACAGACCCCACAAACTCTCGCAGGAAGATGCCGGCCGTGATGGTGGCCGCCGGCCGGCCACCCGCGTTCTTGATATCGGCGACCTCTGACTTCATCAGCTCCCGGTATTCGTCCCATAGCGGGAACTGCCAGACCCGCTCGCCAGAACGATCGGCGGCGACCCGGATCTCATCGACCAGGCCCTGGTCGCTTCCCATAAGCCCGATGGCTTCCTTACCGAGAGCAACCACGCACGCACCGGTGAGCGTAGCGATGTCCACCAGCGCCACCGGCTCGTAGCGAGCGGCATAGTTCAGAGCATCGGCCAGAATCAGGCGCCCTTCGGCGTCTGTGTTGAGCACCTCGATCGTCTTTCGCGAGCGGGAGCTGATCACATCTCCCGGGCGCAGCGCATGGCCCGACGGTAGGTTCTCGACCGCCGGGATCAGCCCCACCACGTTCGCCTTGAGCTTCAGTCTAGCGACCGCCCGCAACGCTCCCAGCACCGCCGCCGCGCCCGACATGTCGTCCTTCATCGACTCCATGCCTGCCGGCGTCTTCAGAGAAAGCCCGCCCGCGTCGAATGTGACGCCCTTACCCACGAGAACCAGCGGCCGCTGGCCCGGCGCCGGGCTGTACTCCACCGCGATGAAGCGCGGCTCCTCATCGCTCCCGGCGGCGACCGCGAGGAGCGCGTTCATGCCGTCCTTCTTCATCTCTTCCCGGTCGAGGACTGTGACCTTGAGGCCCAGTTCCTCTCCCAACCGGCGCGCCTCGTCCGCTAGATAGCGGGGGGTCACGATGTTGGCCGGGCGAATCGCCAGCTCTCGAGCATAGTTCTGGGCCTCAGCCACGACCTGTCCGAGTGCCGCTCCGCTCCCCGCTAACTTCTTCGCCGGCGCCTTCGGCACCAGCAGGCTCAGAGCCTGAAGTGCAGGACGATGATCGTCCTCGGCCGGCTCGCTGCGCAGCTCCTCAAACCGCCAGTCACCGAGCACCACACCCTCCACCAGCGCCCGGGAGGCGTGCTCCAAATCTACGACTCCGCCCAGCCACTCCGGCGACGCCCAGACGAACATCTCCGTGACCCCAAGCTCCGCCGCCCGCCGCGCCCCGTGGCCTCCGGCCTCTCTCAGCCGCTCGGCTTTCAAGTCGCCCCGCTGGCCCACTCCAACTAGCAGGACCCGGTCAGGCCCGCTGTCCTTCACACGGTAGAGCAGCAGAGTCTCGCCGCGACGCGCTCTGTAATCGCCGCCTACCACCGCCCGCGTCAGCGTGAGGCCCAGCACCTCGTCAAGCGGGTCGAGCTCGGCCGCCGGCCGCTCAGCCTCCGTCTCCGATGCCTGACACCATGGCAGGACCAGGAGAGGCGTCTCGACACTCGACGGTGTGCCAGCGAGGATTTCGATGTTCATGGACGTTTCTTGCCTCTCAGTTCACTCACCGAGTCGCGAGGCTCGCCGTGGCTGGGCCGAACGATCGTTCGTTCCACACCGCAACAGCTCTCCCTGCCCTTCTACCCCCTCTTGCCGCCCGACATCCTCACAGACCTGGCGGCCTCGCCATCGGCCCTCCCGACTCGCCGTATTGTAGTGTCCCTTGCCACGCTGACAAGGAGTATGGCCGATCTTTCGCTTATGGCGCCGCTTACGGTGCGTCCGGGGGAGCGGGCCGTTCCCGGATCGTGCCACGTGGAACCCTCACCGCCGCGACGCCGGGACTTCTCAACCGTCCTCATGTCAACAGGTACAACTCAGGACGCGACAACCGATTGGACAGCGTTCTCGACGCCTATCGAAGCGCACCTTCGAGCGCTGTGGCCGCGTCGGTCCTCTCATCCCGGTACTTCACGATAAGCGGAGCGTATATCTGCAAGCCGTGGGCCTCGGCGAAGGCTCCCGAGGCCGGGCGTGAGCCAGGGACCACGACGGCGCTTTCGGGGACGGACAGGGGCCGGTCCGGCTCGGCTCGGTAAACGTCCCCGCGGACCAGGTCGAAGAGTGGCGTGGACGCCGTGAGGGTGACTCCCGCGGCGATGACGGCCCGCCGGCCGACCAGAGTACCCTCGAAGACACCCGCGTTGCCGCCGATGACTACGTCATCCTCGATGACCACGGGGCGGAGCCCGATGGGTTCGAGCACTCCGCCGATCTGAGCGCCGGCACTAATGTGGACTCGGGCACCGACCTGGGCGCAGGACCCCACCAGAGCGTGGGAATCGATCATCGTCCCCTCCCCCACGTAGGCGCCCACGTTGATGTACGCCGGCGGCATGATGACCACCCCGGGTGCCAGATAGGCGCCGGCCCGCACCGAGGTTCCACCCGGCACTATCCGCACGTTACCACCCGCACCGTCCGTCTCCCGTAGCGGCAGCGTATCGCGGTCGAAGTACTCGAAGGGCGGACCTTCGTAGCGGGTGGTACGGCCGACCGTGAACGCGAGCAGGATCCCTGCCTTTACCCATTCTACCGCCTGCCAGCCGCCCGGCCCCAGCTCCGCCGCCCGCAGGGAGCCCTCGTTCAGAGCGGCCAGCAGCCGGTCTACGGCTTGCCGTGCCGCCTCGGGGTCGGACGGGGAAGGCTGGGCCGCCCAGCGCTCTATCTCAGCCCGTAGCTCCGCGTACTCGCCCATTACAGCACACCCGCCTGTTCCAGGGCGGTGCGCAACGTCGTGGTGTGCTCTGGCGACAGCGAGACCAGTGGCAGCCGGAAGTTGGCAGGCATGCGGCCCATCAGTTCCAGCGCCGTCTTCACCGGTATCGGGTTTGTCTCCACGAAGTTGGCCTGCATGAGGGGCAGCAGCCTGTAGTGGAAGTCCCGGGCCGTCTCGAAATCACCGGCCAAGGCCGCCCTGACCATGTCTGACATGAGCCGGGGCGCTTCGTTGGCCGCCACCGAGATCACGCCGTCACCGCCCGCCGCTACGATCGGGAGCGTCAGGGCGTCGTCACCCGACAGGACCAGGAAGTCGGTCGGGCGGCTCCGAATGACCGTCATCACTTGCTCGACGTTCCCGGACGCCTCCTTCACGCCGACGACGTTCTCGATCTCCGCCAGCCGCAGCAGGGTCTCCGCCGTGACGTTGGAGGCGGTGCGTCCCGGCACGTTGTAGACGAAGATCGGGAGTTCCGCCGCCTCGGCCAGCGCCCTGTAGTGGGCGAGGAGCCCCGCTGGGGTCGGCTTGTTGTAGTACGGGCTCACGGACAGGATCGCGTCGGCACCGGCCTTTGCAGCGCCCCGGGCCAGACCCACGGCATCGCGGGTGTCGTTGGTCCCGGCGCCCGCCATCACCGCCACACGACCGCCAGCCACCTCGACCGTCCGCGCTATTACACGGCCCTGCTCCTCGGACGTCATCGTGGCACCCTCGCCGGTAGTCCCGCAGGGTACCAAAAACTCCACGCCCCCATCGATCTGGCTCTCAACGTGCCGCGCCAGTAGCTCGTAATCGACGGATCCGTCCTCTTTGAATGGCGTGACCAGCGCCACGCCCGTTCCGCGAAATCGACTCAGCTCCATGTTTCTGCCAGCATATCGTCGAGGGTGAACACTCCCGAGCGCCCCTGGATCCACTCCGCCGCGGCCACGGCGCCCCGGGCGAACCCCGTCCGCCCCTTTGCCTCGTGGCGGATCTCGATGCGGTCGTCGGGGCCCTCGAGCCCCAGAGTATGCGTCCCGGGGATCTCCCCGGCGCGAACCGCGGTCACCTGGAGTACCGAGGGGTCGGCCGGCCCCTCCCCGGGACCCAGCTCCCAGCGCGTCTTGCGCGACAACTCGGCCAGGAGAATCTCTGCCAGCTTTCTCGCCGTGCCGCTGGGATGGTCTTGCTTGTGCCGGTGGTGCGCCTCGAGGATGAAGGCGTCATAGTCGTCCAGACGATCGCATAGGTGTCCGGCCTGCCTGGCCACCCGGAAGAAGAGCTGCATCCCCAGGGAGAAGTTGGGCGCATACACCAGGCCCGTGCCCGCCGCCTCGACCGCGGCCCTCACCTCATCCAGCTGATCGTACCAGCCGGTGGTACCGGCGACCGCGTCGACGCCGCACGCCGCCAGCGCGGCCAGGTTGCGGGGCGCCGCCTCCGGCACGCTGAACTCGACGGCCACCGCCGCCCCGTTCAAGCCCTCCGAGGTGATTCCGCGACCGTCCGGGTTGTCCTCCAGGTCGATCCGCGCCACCACCTCATGACCGCGCTCGGTCGCGACCTGCTCCACCGCGCGGCCCATTCGTCCGTAGCCGACCAGCGCGATCCTCAACGTTCGTCCTCCGACACCGCTTCTATGAGCTCGGCGTGTAGCCGGCGCACGACGGCGGCCGCGTCCCCCTGCGCCACCAAGAAGCTCAGGCAGACGTCCGAAGCCTGGGAGATCAGTTGCACTGGGGTCTGGCCCAGCGCCGAGAAGACACCAGCCGTAATCCCTGGCCGCCGCAGGAGACCGTGACCCACAACGCTGACCGTTGCGAGCTCTGGCAGTACCTCCACCTCGGCAAACTCGGACAGCTCCCCTTCCGCGGCCCCCAGGCCCTCTCCCCGGTCCAGCGTGAACGCTGTCGAGGTATGCGATGTGGCAACCAGATCGACCGGCAGCCGGTGCCGGGCCAGCACATCGAATACTCGGGCCAGGAACCCGTAGGCCATGAACATCGGCCGAGAGCGTACCTTGACGAGCGTAACTGACGGCTTGTAGGCCACGGCGGCGACGCCGACAGCACGGCGCACGTCGTGGCGGATGAGAGTCCCGGCCGCCTCCGGCCGCTGGGCGTTGCGCACCCTGAGCGACACGTCGCCTGCTGCGGCGTGCTTTGCCGCGGCAGGGTGGATGACCTTGGCACCGAAGTAGGCCAGCTCCACCGCCTCCTCATAACCCAGTTCGTCCAGCACGCGCGCCGCGCTTACATGGCCCGGCTCAGCCGACAGTACGCCGTCCACATCGGTCCAGATGCCAACCTCGGTAGCTCCGAGGGCGGCACCGATGATCGCCGCCGTGAAGTCGGAGCCGCCACGCCCCAAGGTGGTGGTAATACCATCCTCCGTGGCTCCCACAAATCCCTGGAGAACCGGGACTCGCCCCTGCTCGAGCAGCGGCGTCAGCACCTCGCGAATCAACCTCGCCGTCTCCTCATCCTTCGGCACCGCCCCGCCGAATCGCTCGTCCGTGCGGACCACCGATCGGGCATCCACGACCTCGGCAGCCAGTCCTTCCTGCACCAGGGCCACCGCCATGAGCTCTCCTGACAGGTCTTCGCCGATCGCAATCACCCGGTCGACTTGCCCCGATCTGTCCGCAGCCTCCCCCTCCTCAGCGACACCCTCGAGGGCCCCCTGCAGCCGTGAGAACGCAGCATCGAGCTTCTCCATCAGCGCGGCTCTGCCGGCTGCATCCCCGGTGATTCCGGCAGCCACCTCCTCGTGCCGTACCCAGAGCGCCTCCGTCCGGCGAGCGGCCTCGGCCTCCCAACCGATGCCCTTCCCGGCCCGGGCGGCCAGCTCGACCAGTTGGTCGGTCACTCCCGCCAGCGCCGAGACCACTACCACACGAGGCCCGGCACACTCGCGCACCAACGTCGCCGCGAGGCGCATGCGTTCCGCATCGGCCAGCGAGGTTCCGCCGAACTTGTAGACGATCATCGGCGCCCGGCTTTGGGGCTGTATCCAGATACATGGCACAGCTCGGCATTCAGCAGCGCCGCGCCCGCCGCGCCCCGGACCAGGTTGTGGACCAACACTGTAAACTTCACATCCAGCGTCTCGCAGCGCCGTACCCGGCCCACGGCTACCGTCATGCCGTCGCCCCGATCCCGGTCCAGGCGAGGCTGTGGGCGTGCTTCGCCGTCGACTACGTCAATCGGCCTCACCGGCGCCGATGGCAGTCGCTCGTCTCGCACCGCGCCCCTGAATCCCGCGAAGGCCTCCACGACCTCGTCCGGATTGGCGGGGACATCGAGTTTGGCCGAGACCGCAAGCAGATGTCCATGGGTCACCGGGACCCGGTGCGTTTGCGCGCTTACCGGGAACGCCGCCGGCTGTATCGTACGCTCCTGGAGCTCACCGAGAATCTTCTGAGGCTCTCGGGCCAGCTTCTCTTCCTCTCCTGCAATGTGCGGTAACACGTTGTCCAGCATATCGCCCGCCGACGGTCCCGGACGCCCCGCACCTGAGAGTGCCTGTAACGTCGCCACCGTCACCATTCGCAGCCCGAAAGCCCGGTGCAGCGGCGCCAAGGCGAGTGCGAGGCCCACAACGGAGCAGTTCGGGTTGGTGATCAACATGCCGGGCCAGCGCTCCTGCTGCCGCTCCACCAGCGCGAGATGGCCCGGGTTGACTTCCGGGATGATGAGCGGCACGTCCGCGTCCATCCGGTGGCTGGCTGCGTTGCTGACAACGACGTGCCCCCGCCCGGCGAGCTCTTCCTCCACCCGGCCCGCCTCACGGCTCGGCAGGGCGCAGAGCAGAAGTGGCGATGACCACTCATCGGTGGGCGCCTTCAACTCGAGCGCCAGGATCTCGTCAGGGATCTCCGCACCACCCGGCAGGCTGCTCAGGGCTGCCACCTCACCGTACGAGCGGCCCTCGGAAGCCGGCGAAGCGCCGACCTCGGCCAATCTGAACCACGGGTGGTCTCGCAGCATGCGAGCCAGCCACGTTCCCACGATGCCGGTGGCACCGAGCAAGCCAACGTCGATCCGTCCCCTCACGCCTCTATTCGTCCGTGCACTCTACGTACCCTGTGGTCGCCGCAGTTGTTCAGTCTCGCGGGCCGACCCTTATATGTCCAGACCATCCCGCCACTCCCCCACCCGCTCCGGCTTCAGGAACAGGTAGTAGAGACGACCTTCAGCGTACTGGTTGCCAGCCAGCGCCTCCGCCGCCGGGCCGATGCCGTAGTAGATATCCGCGCGCCCCGCCGTGCGGATCGCCCCACCGCTGTCCTGATCCAGCATGACTTGCTCGATACGAACCATGCGGCCCGACGCATCCTGCGTGTGGGTCACAGCCAGCACGACTCCGCCCGGCGGGAAAACCGCCTTGTCGGTGGCAAGCGAACGCAGCGGAGTGACCTTTACCCCCAGCGATCCGGCAGGCCAGTCCGTGCTGCCGTCCTCGCGGAAGAAGACGAACCGCGGGTTGCGGCGCAGGTAAGGGTCGAGGTCTTCGGCGTGCTCGTTGAAGTAGGCGCGCACCTCGGCCAGGCTCAACTCCTCGTCTGCAAGCTTGCCGTCTTCGACAAGCTGCCGGGCAACGCTCACATAGTCGTGACCGTTGTTCCCGGCGTACCCCACGTAGTAGAGCGAACCGTCGGGGAGCTTGATCGCCGCCGAGCCCTGCACGTGTACGAGGTACGCCTCGAATCGATCCCGCAGCCACACGAGCTCGTTGCCGGCCAGCATCCCCAACCTCTCGATGTCGGCACGCGTCGGGAAGCGCACGATGCGGCTCCCGACGCGCCGTCCAATCGTCTCGCCCGTCTCCGGATCGACGACGAGGTCAGCGGGTCGCCGATAAAGCGGATGGCGGTACTCCTCACTGCGCGTCAGCGACCCGGCAAAGGCCGGCGTGTAGTAGCCCGTGAACACCACGCTCCCATCCTCACCCCCTCCAACGCTCGCATAGATCTCGAACTCCTCTGCGATGCGTCTGACCAGATCGATCGCGTCAATCGCCTGACCTGCTAGTTGCCTAAAAGCGTAGACGCTCGCCCTCGCTCTCTCATGATTCACTCCCGCCGCCGGGAAGTAGTCCCGGCTCGACGGCTTCTCGAACCACGCAAGGCTCCGATCCAGTGCCTCGATCAGACTCGCTCGATCCACCTCCAGCGCACGCACCAGCTCCGGTACATCAACCACTCGGACCGGTACCAGTGCCGCGCCCGTCGGCCTCGGGCGCGCCGAGCTCTCCCCCCGGCTCTCACTCGGGCTTTCCCGCGGTCCACCCACAACACCGGTCCCGGAGGGTGGATGGCAGGCGGCGAGGGCGAGGACAAGCAGCAGACCGATCCCCTGTCGGGCCCGATATGTCAGTTTAGGTCGAGCACCGTATCTCACTTAATAACAATGAGTTATGGTCCTTAAAGAAGTGACCGCAGTAGGTCCCGGATCAGGTGTTCCTCGAAATTGCTGGCGCGCTCCACGACCTCCTCGTCGGTGGCCTCGATGAACAGGTCGGCGGTGCGAAGCTCACGTCCCTTGGAGCGGAACAGGAACTTACCGCGAAACAGGCGGTCGGCGCACTCCCGGGTCTGGAGAACGACCGCCCAGTCATCGCCTTCGAAGGGGATCGAACCGATCTCGTTCTCGTTCGGCGATTCATCGAACATCTGGAACTGGGGATCGACCCCGCCGGATTCACCGCTCCCTGATGATTCCATAGGCCTTCACCGCCCCAGTTGAATCGAGGACGACCCAAACCTTGGCTCCGTTATGGGCGCGCAGCACCGCGGGCACGGCGTGCAGCTGCACCGGCTCGCCGGAACCCGAGCGAAGGATCGCACGACCGTCCACGATCTCGAGCAGCCCGACGACCGGTACCTGTCCCACGATCTCCAGGACCTCGTAGCTGGTGACCTCGAGACGGTTCGCCGTGGATAGGACGCCCGACGCGCGGACGATCGCTCCTAACAGGTTTCGCAACTCCGCCGTGTATTCGCCTTGGACCTCGACGACATCGTCCGGCTGCCTTCCCGGGTCGATGAGCACTTGCTCGAACGGTGTGCTACCGGTAACTCGCACCCGGCCGGTCAACGTCGCTGATGCCTGATCCGGTGTGGGTGCATTGCCACCGCCCCCGCAGGCGGCACTCGCGAGGGTTCCTGCGAACGCGACTACCAGGGCGGGTCGACTCGCTGTGCCTGCGATAGTGCCACCTCCAGCTTGTGGTCGTCGGCGCTCTCGAGATAGCCAGGGTGGACCGCCAGATAGCGCTCCTCACCTGCTTGATCCCCGTCCAGCGCTCTGAAGACGATGTTATTCATCGTGAGCATGCCTCGCACGCCACCTTCGGCGTAGGCCACTCGCCACCGCCGTCCTGTCCTGTCCGTGAAGTCTCTCTCCTCCGCCACCTGTCGCACCTCTTGTTCGTATAGCTCTGAAATACCAAGTTTCAGCATGTCCAGGAAGTTCACCGACCGTTCCGGTCAACCCTGGGTCGTCGAGCGTGAGCACGGCCGCTCGGAACTCGTGTTCCGGCCGGTTCAAGGGGAGCAGGGTGCAGAACGAGTCGTCCCCCTGCCCAGCCACAAGCACACCCAAGACCCCTACGAGTTCAGCGACTCCGAGCTACAGCGCTTCCTGGACCAGGCGCGTCCGCGCTACAAGAAGCCAAAGAGTCCGCCGCCGTTCTAGCCCGCGCTTCGTGGGCAACGCTCAGTCCAGCAGCAGCATGGCCAGCGCCGTGGCCGCCACCAGGGCGACCAGGAACGCCTGAAACTGCCAGTTGCCCCGCGGGTGAAAGCCGCGACAGTGCGGGCAGCGATGAGCGTGGTCGGGGATTGTGGCGTCGCAGTGCCTACAGCTCTTCATAGAATCAACACCGCCAACAGCCAGACGACGAGCGCCGTCGCCAGCACCGGGATCACCGTGTAGTACAGCACGAGCTTGGCCGCGCCGCGGAAGTACTCCCACTCACCTCTCTCCGCCTTCCGCAGAGCGAGCCAGCAGGGGCGGCAGAGATGCTCGATCGTCTCGGTCAGCCGGCTCAGCCGGTAGTATCGCGCCTCGGCGGCTTTATCCCCGCACATCGGACACTGCATCGCAGGCCTCCTCCCGCGCAATCCTCTTTATGTCTTGCTTTGAAATATGCCTGCGGGTGCTGCCATGCGCTAGCCAAAGGGGCTTTCCCCGAGAGAGCCTCCGACGGCACCGTCTGCACGCGCGAATTGACGATGAGTGTCTGCCCCTGCAGCTTTGAGCGATTCTCCGCCGGGTCTGTAAGGACAATCTGACTTCACACCGGCACTACTGACATCGGTTCACGGGTCTCACGATGCGTCGCTGCACCGTCCTTGTCTCGGCGCGGCCGCAACGTGGCGAACGCCACCAGAGCACAAGGAACTTTGACGCAACATCGTGAGGTATTGGGGTCACGGCCACAGGGACAACGCGCCCTAACGGTTATCCTGATCCTGGTCTGGTTCGGTGTGGCAGGTGCTTCACTCTACTGGGGGGCATATCAGCACGACCATATCATCGTCGTGGGCGGTGGCGACTCGGCCGTCGAGGCCGCTCTGGCACTGGCAGACCAGCCAGGCAACCATGTGACGATGTCGTATCGAAGAGATCGATTCTCGCGCTTAAAGCCTCGCAACCTGGAACGTATCGAGCAAGCTGTTGAGCAAGGGAAGGTCGACGTTCTCTGGTCCACGAACCTGAGGGAGATCAGACCCGACTGCGTGGTCATCGGGAACGATGAGAGCGAAACGCGACAGATCCCCAACGACTACGTCTTCATCTTTGCCGGCGGCGAGCTTCCAACTCAATTCTTGAAGGCCTGCGGCGTAGAGATCGACACGAAGTTTGGCGAGCCCTAGCATCTAAGCGACCTCGCGTAGGCTCACTTCGACCGTTTGATTGTGATCCGGGCATCCCGGGTCACGATCACGATCTCGCGCCCTTCCTCGATCACCGTCGCGATCACCGAGTTACCGCCCCGCACTTCGATATCCACGTCGCCCACGCTCCCCGCGAAGCGCAGCTGCTCCGGCACGGGCGCGTCCGCCACCGGCACCTCGACCATCCCCGCCATCAGGCGCTCGAGATTCTCGGCAGCCTGCAGCTGCAGCTCGGCCTCGCGGGCCAGAAGCTCGCCTACCGATGGACCCGCCTCGAGGAGTGTGTCGCCTTCCTCGATCAACAGCTCCGACAGCTCGTCGGCGAACGCGAGCTCCTCGGCCTCCGAGAGCAGCAGCTCTGTCAGCAACTGCTGCCGCATCTGCTGCTCCTGAATCTGCCCGAGCAACTCTGCGTACTCGGCTTCTTCGTACTGTGGGACGTGCGGCTCGTCCCGCTCGCCGGCGGTGAGGGTGACCTCGCCGACGGCAGCGCCGCGCCGCCGGTACTTGAACGTCACGGTCTGGCCCGGCCTGACGGCGCCGAAACGCCGCCCACCCTCGTCGTCGGTGAGCGAAACGCCGTCGATCTCGACCAGCACGTCGCCGCGCTGCAGCCCGCCACGATCCGCCGGACTGCCCGGCTCCACCGAGAAGACCTCCGGCAGTTCCTTGAACCTCCAGACCGGTGGCTTACCCGATTCGCCCCGGTGCACGGAGCAGTTGCAGCTGATCCCGAAGCCGAACCAGCCGCCCGGGAAGACGGGCCGCGTCACGACGTAGACGTGGGGCGCCACGAGGACTAAGGGCTCCGCTTCGACGAGCTCGGCCGGCTCGACCGCCACAGCCACCGCGGGCTCCAATTCAACGATGGCTTCGGGCTCCACTTCAACGGCGATGGCCGGTTCGGGCGCCACGACCACTTCGACCGGTTCGACCAGCACGTGCCACGCGTCTGGCGCCTCTACCGTACGCTCGCACTGAGTGCCCGCTTCGATCCGGATCAAGGCGAGGCGTTCACCTCGGCGGACCGTCAGCGTCACCCGCTCACCGGGCTCCACGTTGGCGTAGCGCCGTCCCGCTTCGCCGGTGGTGATCAGGATGCCGTCGATCGCGTTGATCGCGTCACCTTCTCTGAGCTTCCCATCCGCGACACCGCCCTCTCGCACCCCGAGGATCACCGGCTCGGAGCGAAACAGCCAAACCCTCTCGCCACCCTCACCGATGTAGAAGCTGCAGTTGCACTCGAGGCCACTGATCCCGAGGTCGCCCCGCTCCACCTGGCCTGCCGGGCAAGCCTGTGCCCGTGGCACTGCGGCGGGCCTCGGCACGACGTCCTGAGGGGCCGCGTCCGCCGCCAGACCGGCCAGCAGGCCGACACAGACCGTCGCAGCCGTAACGATTCTTGTGCTTCTCATCAGACTAGACTCCTATCCGGCACGATCGGCATCGATCGCAGTGAACTAGAACCAGACCACGTTGGTCGTGTCGGCAGCGGCGCCCGGCCCGCGACCGCCGACGCTGCGTTCCACCTCCTGCAGGATCCGCAGCGAGACCGGGTCGTCAGGCGCCAGGCGCACGATCTCGTTGGCCGCCGCCCAGAACGCCGCCAGCGCCACCTCCCGCGCCTGCTGAACCTCCTGCGGTTCGGCCGCGCCCGTTGCCGTCACCAGAGCGGCCAGCGCCTCGCGGTGCGCCGAGCCGGTGCTCTGCACGCGTGCGGCGGCAAGGTCCGTGGGTCGGGTGTAGATCCCGGCCAGGGCGTCGGCCGTCTGGCGCACACCCATCGCTTGTCCCACCGCCAGACCGCTCACAAAGAGAGCCAGCGCCGCCGCGATCCCCGCGGCCAGCCACGGCAGCCGCGCAGTGGAGAGGAGCGGTCGCGAGCGGATGATCCCCCGCTTCTTGAGCGCCCGTACGGTCCGCTCCTCCAGGATCCTGGAGGGCATCCGCTCCCTAGGTAGCGAGTCGAACGCCTCGCGCTCGGCCTGCCTCAGTCCGTTGTTATCCATCGCCTCCATCCATCCCTCTGGGCTCCGGGTTCAGCATCGCCCGCACCGCTCGTCGGGCGCAGGAGAGTTGACTCTTCGAGGTTCCCG
>CP070815.1:4289449-4291939 GCA_020344215.1 Gemmatimonadota bacterium | reverse complement strand
TCGGCGCGCTCGTCGAGATCGCCATCCACGCGACCGATGCCAACGTCGTCGCAACCGTCACGAGCGGGAGCGATACGCTAATGGAGGAAAGTCCTGTGCAGGGTGGGGCAACTGCAGGCACGTTGCCTGATTTCGACAAGCCGAGTCTGGAGGACATCGCTGCACCTGGAGACCGGCTGAAGATCCGCTTCCGAGAAACGGCGGGGGGCACGCCGACCGCGCAGGGGTGGATCCGCATCACACCTGTCGCGATGAGGTGACGCTGTGCCGAAGATCCAGGATGCCGATCTCATTCAGCGGATCGTACGACGCTACGGGATCGTAGGCTCTGCCGGACCGGACAGTTTAGCCCCCGAGATTCTGCCGGTTACGATAGTTGATGAGCTCCTGACGGGAGAGACCTACGGTCCCCGTTACGCGATGGGCAACTGCTATCAGAGCGCCGTGGCGGGCGAGCTCGGTCAGGCCCATCTTCACAACCCCCCGAACAGCGGCATCATCTGTCGAGTACATGGCGTCTGGGTCTGTTGTCCGACAGCCGGGGCGACCGGCTATTTCATCATCGGTTACAACAGCGGCGTCGTGAACGAGCTCGGCACGGCCGAGACCGCGCGCTACCTGGACCGCCGCATCGGAGATAACCCGACCGGGCGGCTGACTCGCGGCACTGCAGTGGGAACCGGCATCGCTGTGGGTGGCGAGTTGTGGCGAGGTTATACGCGGTTCGATCACACCACCTTTATCCCGTTGCATGACTCTGTCATGCGCGAGGATGACGGTTTGCACGTCTGCTTCTCTGTCGTGAACCAACTAGTCGTGTTCGATTTCGTCTGGGCCGAGGAAGCGATCAGGGAAGGTGTTTAGAGATCTCGATCCGGCTTTCAGGCCGTGGGCGCAGTGGCTGTATGATACGGCTGAGTATTACCGGCTGCGCCCACGGGTTACTTCTACACGCCGAAGCATCTCACACCAGAGAGAGCTCTACCAGCGCTACCTGCGCGGGCAATCCAAGTACCCCGTTGCCAAGCCGGGTTGCAGTCAGCACAACTACGGAGTCGCCATCGATCTAGTCTCTGACAACAACGAGCGACTCGGTACGATCTGGCAATCCGCTGGGGGCCTCTGGGGTGGGACTAGGGATCCAGTGCACTTCGGGATCCGCTGGAGTCCCTGCAGTTGAACCGTTCGACTACTCGCGACGTGAGCTCGCGGTTGCGTGCTCGCGTAGAGCACTCCGCGAATATCCCGTCAAATCGGGACGGCCCCGTTGCAGGAGCCGGGGGGCGCGGAGGCGGCGAGTCTATCTGATCCGGATTCCGGGTCGCGGAGCGTCCACCCACCCACCCCGCCTCCGGGGTGGGGCGGGGTGGCGGGGGGTAGGAGGCGGGGTGTATCTTGTTATTTGAGATGTTCGGACGCTGGAAAGACCTAGAGCGCAGGCTTGAGACCTGCGAGGCGCGGCTCGAAACCATGCGCGAGCTCGCGGGCGAAGTCCACAACCTGACCCGTCAGGTGGAAGAATTCCACCTAGACTATCACCAGCTTTACGAGCGGGTGCGCACCAACCTTGCGAAGCTCCGCAAACGGGCTGAGAAGGCCGATGGCGACGAAGCCCAGCCCGACCCCCTAGCAGAAGCCCGAAAAGCGCTCCTACTCCGAAAGACACGGAGGCTCTGACATGTACGCGCGAAGCTATCAGCAGGTAGGTGACCCGTTCCTTGGCGGACTCATCAAGGGAGTCGGGAAGTTCATAGGGGGCGCCGTTAAGACGGTCGGTGGGTTCCTGCCCGGCCCCGCCGGCATCATCGCCCGTGCTGCGGGCGGGATCCTTGGCGGTGCCCCGACTATGCCGGGCGGCGCGATGCCGATCGGTCCGGCTGCACGCAAGGCCACCACGGCAGGAACAGAGGCGGCCATCCGTGCAGCGCGCGGTCTAGGACCGAAGCGCAAGCGCATGAATTACGCGAACCAGAAAGCCCTGCGCCGCTCCCTACGCCGCGTCACGGGTTATGCACGGCAGCAGAAGGCCGTGAGGAAAGCGGCGCAGGAATTCGCGCGAGAGTTTGGGCCGAAGCGACGAGCGGCGCGTCGAGATCTCGGCCCAGGCCATAGGCACGTGCGTTGATCGACATCGATAAGCACGAAGTCAGCGTCGAGGAGATCGCGGAAGCGCTCGTTTGCCTCGCGAAGCTGATACTACTCGTCAAACGGATCGGGTGGCCGGAAGATGTCGGGTACCTCTTGGAGCTCGAGGACGACCTGACGGAGTTACACCAAGAGCTCCGCTAGGATGAAATTCTGGAAGTTCATTACTTGCGCACGGCAGTGCTGGAAGCGACGCGGGTTCCTCCGCTGCTACTTTCGTTGCCTCTTTGGCGACTAAGGAGGAACCATGCTGTTCACATTCAAGCAGGCCCTGACGGCTAATGGTACGTACGAACCTCTCTCGGGCTGGCAGTACGAGTATCTTCCATTCGGCGCGCTCGTCGA
>CP070815.1:4282191-4289349 GCA_020344215.1 Gemmatimonadota bacterium | reverse complement strand
ACGACGGCGACGGCGACGATCCCGTCCTCACCGAGGAGGACTACGAGATCCTGGCGGACCTCGAAGAGCGGCTCGACGCGATCGAGGCGACTCTACTGGAGCTACCCGATCCGGCGCTCCTCGAGCAGACCCTGCGCGCGCTCGACGAGCTATGTCGCGACCTGCGCGGGGATCTGACTCGCGAGCAGGCCGACTTGGTTTTGGAGCGGGTCGGCTACGCGATCACCTACCGCGCAGCGGTATCGCCGCGCGCGGATCGCTACCCCCACCTCGACCAGTGGTTGCGGACTGTGCCCGTGCTGCGGCTGCACGAGGTCTGGGCGCACGCGGTCGCCGCGGCTCCGCGACGCGTCCAGGCGCGCGTCGCCGCGGCACCGAGCTGGATCCAGCGCGCGCTCGCGGCTGGCGACGACGCAGCGCTCCTGCGCCGCTACGATGCGCTCTCGCCGCTCGCAGCCGGCTGCACGGTCGCGAGCCTGCGGCGAGTCGTGCCGGTCTTCACCGGTCCCTGGTGGGCGCACCGGCTAGACAGACCGCGCCCTGCGCGATAGGGTCTGCTCGCGTGTGTGTCGAGTCGGGCGGGCAGCCGCCCGACTACCCCTGACAGGGGGGCCCGAGCCCGGCCGCTTCGGTGGTCGGGCTCTGGTTTTTCTAGTCCCGGGTCGTTGCGCGTTGTCGCCGACGCGCACGCGCGTAGCAGGGTCGGCAAGTGCCGTCACGCAGTGCGGCGCAACCCTCGTAAGCGGTACCGCAGCAAGGACAGGTGTGCGTTGGTGGCCGGTATCGGTGCTCCTCACGCAGCGCATCGTACAGCTCCGGGAGCAAACCGACCGGGATCAGAAAGACCGTGTTCTTG
The DNA here is from genome assembly GCA_020344215.1 of Gemmatimonadota bacterium. GTDB lineage: Bacteria > Gemmatimonadota > Gemmatimonadetes > Palauibacterales > KS3-K002. Next base: position 4,288,493 of record CP070815.1, on the reverse strand, counting down.
CTCGGCTTGCCGCTGCGTATCGATGTCTCACCTACACCACGTATCGGCACCCAATCGAGGCGCTTGAGCGCCCGCCGCACGATCAGCGGGGCATAGCCCGTCCGTCGCGCGACGGCATTGATCGAGAGTGTCGTTCCCGCCCGGATCAACCCGAGGTTGAGTGCTCGCCGGTACACAGCTTTGGGATCCCGTTCAAAGCGGCGCGCGATCTGTTGGACTGTCGCGTTGCCCCAGTCCAAGCGCAGCAAGTGATCCTCGCGCGGTGTCCATCGACGCTTACGACACCGCAACCCGAGCCGGCGTGCTTTCGCGCGCACACAGTGAAGAGGTCGGTGCAGTTCTACAGCGAGCCGCTCGATCGCACGCGACGTACCATCCCACTCGCGCCGTAGCACGGCGATGTCCGCGTCGGTCCACGTACTCATCAGTCCCGGATGTGTTGGCGCATCAGCCAGCCGATCGAGAAGCCCCCGATCAGCCCGAGTCCGAGCCACACCCACCAGTGCGGTGCCGCCTCAGCCGGGGTCATCCCGAGCTGTCGTCGTCGATAGGTGATCATTACTGCCCCGTGAGGTGGTAGCGCAGCTCGAGCCACGCCATGACGCCGACCGCCACCACGCCGAAGAGGCCGAAGGCTGCGACGCCAGTCCACAGGACAGCCTTCCCGATGTCAGCACGGCGCTCCTCCGGGCTCGTCTGGCCGAGACAGCCCACGCACGTCGGGCTGCCCACACCACGAAAGAGAACGAGGCGCCCCGTCATCGCCACACCACTGCGGCGAACACCCCGGCCGCGATCACGAGCGCACCCACGATGAGCACGCCGTTGATGAGCTGCGGACTGCGCTCCTCGGCCTGGCCGAGCCCGCAGTCGGTGCAGCCAAAGAGGCGCCGCGGCATCGCGCGACTGTCCGTCGGCGCGACCACCCGGAAGCGACGGAAGCGACTCTCGATCATGTCCTGGCCTAGACCGCTCATCATAGAAACCCTTCCTCCCTGATCACCTCATCGAAGTAGTCCTCGGCGGCGGCGATCTCGTCCCGCCCGTAGCCCACCTCCAGTAGACTCTCGATCGCGTTGTCCAGGTAGAGCCCCGCGACCGTCTCGCGATCGTACCCGTCGCTCGCGTGGTGCGCGGGGTACTGATCGATCGCCGTGTACGCAGCCGATCGTCCGGCCCCGTAGGCGTCACACAGAGCCTGGTAGTCCGCGGTGAGCGCGTCGAGGTTCGCCTGCGTGATCGCCGCATCGGTGTCGGGCTCACCTGTGTAGGCGCAGCCCACATCCCGACTGAGCAGATACGAGACTAGCAACACCATGAAGCGGAGGTCGTGCTCCCCTGGGGCGGGCTCTAGCCGCCCGTCGCCGAGCCGCAGGACGAACGCGAAGTCCTCTTCGCCGCGCTGACAAGGCGCACGACCAGTCACCTCCCACTGCCGTCGGTACGCTAGCAACCCCCAGGCGCGCGGCCAGTACGATCGCGGACCCGCGTTAGTCCAGACGACGTAGGTGTCGCGGTCCAGCGCCTGCAATGCGATGAAGTCCGTACCGGGATCGGGATAGATCAGCTCCTCGGGCTCGGGCGCCTTGCGGTAGCGCCGGCAGTACTCGAAGTCGCCGTGCCCGCTGCGGCTGTGGCAGATCACGCAGGCACCACGCCCACCCTTGTGCTCCTCGCGAGCGTGCCCGCAGACGAGGCAGTCCGCCACCTCACGCCTCGTGCGGGGTCGTCATCACCCAGTCGGAGCCGGCGAAGACGAAGGGGACCGCGTCACCGCCCAGCTCAAGGTCGCGCGCGAGCGCTGCGTAGTCGAAGTAGCGTGCCGCCAGCTCCTTGCCCAGCTCACCGACGCCGCCCATGGAGTCCACGTACTCCTCGCCGCGCTCCCGGTCGCTCATACTGAGGTAGTACTCGTCGTCGGGATCGTCCGGGTCGAGATCGAAGCCGAGGTCGCGCCCGAAGGCCTCGAAGTCGAAGTAGAAGTCCGGGTTGTTGATGTTCTCGACGCCGAGGTCGTCGATCAGCTCGTGGGCGTAGTCCTCGATCGTGCCCTCCATCACGCGCAGGCAGCAGTCCACCTTCGCCAGGCCCTCGTCGAGATCATCACCGCCGGAGTAGTCCACCCACCAGAAGAGCGCGGCCTTCTCATAGTCCGCGAGACCCTCAACGCTGTCGTACCAGCTATCGACGTTGAAGCTGCCACGCTTGAGGAGCGCATCGGCGAGGTCGGTCTCCCCGTGATCGCCGTCGAGCACCTGGATCTCGAATTCCTCGACGCCGCGATCGACCCACACGGCGTACTTGTCGTGGTACTCCTCGGCAGAGTCGAACTGGAAGCCGCCGCTACCGGAGTAGGACTGAGCGTAGAAGGTGGTCATGGCTTTAGCCTACCGAGAAGATACCCGCAGGGACAAGGCGCCGTAGGGTGAAGACGCCGCCCCCCAGAGGTGCCTGACAAAAGAAAGGCCCCGACTGCGGTAGCAATCCGGGCCCTTCCACCACTGGGGGAATGCTCGGCAAGCTTACCTGCCCCGTAGCCACCAGAGCAAGCCCCCAACGATCGCCACACCCAGCACCCCCGCACCCCCTAGCCACAGCCAGCGCGTGGTCGTGCTCATCACGGGCTTACCCGCCCAGTCACCGGCCTCGAAGAAGCTCCGCAACAGCGGGAACGGGTTGATCGGCTGGTTGTACCGATCGCGGATCTGGTAGTGCAGGTGCGGGCAGCCGCCGTGCGCGTTGCCGCTCTCGCCGCAGTAGCCCACGAGCTGGCCGGCTCGTACAGACTGCCCAGGGCGCAGCGGTGACGGCTCGGCGAGGTGCGCGAAGTAGTGGGTGTTGCCCTCGGCGTCACGGATCCAGGCGTAGTAGCCGCCCCGCTCGGACCGCCCGACCCACGGGCGCGCTTCACCGCGATACGTCCACGTCCCCGTCGGGACCTCACCGTCGACCGGCGACACGACGGGCGTGCCCCAGGCGCAGGTAACGTCGATCGCGTGGTGCACCGCGTCGCCTCGCGGGGCAAGGAAGCTGTCGTAGAAGATCGGCTTGCTGGTCTCGCGGCTGACGGGGCACGCGGAGCCGTCAGCGCGCGTGAAGAACCGCGTAGGGCTCCAGCCCGAAGCCACCTTCAGCGGGAACGTCTTCACCGGTACGATGGTGCGTGCCATGGCTACAGCTCCGGCCTTCGTACTTCGATACGCCGACCCAAAGGCCACGCGTCACCCTTGGCCACCCACGTCTCGAAGTAGTCGTCGTAAGAGAGCCACTTCGCGCGGATCTGAACGCGCCGCGGCGTCACCGCGATCACCTTCCCTGTACGCGATCCACTCGGGGCTGAACCCGAAGGGAAGTCCACCGCGTCACCCACGTCCACGCCCAACCCGTAGGCTTCACAGAAGCCCTCGTAGTGCGCAACGGCGCGCGCCTCGTCGGTGACGTTGAGCGCGAGTGAGTGTTCCGTAAGGACTGCACCCGGCCAGTCAGCCCCACCGCCCATCGCTGGGTTGCGTACCAGCTCAACCAGCCTGAAAACCAGACGACCGTCCTCTACAGACACGAGAACCATCCCGTAGCGTGAGTACGTCGAACGACGACCTGAGAGCGCCTTCGCGAGATCGGTTGCACGAGATACAGTTAGCGGCGTACCCATCACGTCTCCTAGCTACAACTGCCCTTGCCAGAACAGTCTACCGAACGGCGTCGCGCGCACCAACGCGGGCATCCGCTGCGGATCCCAACGCTTGAGGATCGCCCACTGCTCCGGGTAGTCCTCAGGGCTCGCCTGGAAGTCAGGTAGCGAGAAGACGCAGGCGCCACGGCAGGGCGGCAGCGTCGCGAGGTGCCGGCGCAGCTCGGCTGGCGTCTTCGTCCTGAACTCGCTACCGCGCATGGAATAGGCACCGGCTCCGAGGATGAGCGGCTTGAAACCGACCTCATGCCATTCCCGGATCCCGGTGACGACGTCGGCCTTACTCCAGGCGTCGTCACGATCGAAGGTGAGCGGCAAACCGAAGTCCGCGTAGCGCGCGAACACGCGCCAGGGAAAGGTCGGGTGGAAGCGCGTGCGCGGGTAGGTCGCGATACCGAGAGCGCGCGACCACATGCTTCGCGCCGTCCGCATGAAGCTCTGCGCCGCGGCCTCGTGATCCTTGAAGGTGACCTCAGGGTTGAGGATGATCCCGTCCGCCTCGGCGGCCGTGGCCGCGCCGACGAGCTGCTCCAGCTCCTGCTGCCAGGTCGCCATGTGGTTGTAGAGGATCGGGTAGACCCGGAGCCCCTGAGCCCGGTAGAAGGGCGCCAGGGCCGGAAGTTGACGGATCAGCTCCCGATCGAACGGCGCGACGAACGTGAACCCCTGCGCGCGAAGGAACCGCGCAAAGGCCTCCGCGCCGGTCGTACGCCGGAGGAAGAGCCCCTTGCCCGCAGGGACCACGGCAGGCTACCTCGCCGGCAGGGCGTCGTCTCCGGCGTCTACGGCGACTGCCTTCCGCCGCCGCTTCGCCGGCCGCTTCCGCGCCACTGTACCCGGAGGTAGCCGGTGCACGTCCGCGCGCTTCGGCTGCGCAAAACGCGGCTTGCGATGAGTACCGCGCAGGCCGGCAGTCTTCCGGCGCCGGGTGATCCACCAGATACCGACCCCGACGAGCGCGAGCACGGTCAGTGTGCCGGCGCCGATCGCCCAGGGCATCCAGGGGCGGCGCTTCGCGACGGCCGTGCCCCCAGGCTGGCTCGCCGCCACGGTGCTCTCCACGTCCGCCACGAAGGCGTTGACCGCAGTACCGTAGCTCGCGACGTCCGCGGCGGTAGCCGCGTTGACTCCGCGCGCGACGGTGTCCGCAAGCAACGTGAGCTGCGCGTGCAGCGTTGCGCTCTGGTCGAGCCAACCACGCAGGCGCTCGTTCGGGAGCTGCTCCAACCGGGGGTAGCTCCACAGCCGCTGCATCGCCGCGCGAAGACGCTCCCGGCTCTCGACCAGGGCCAGCTCCAGTCCGCCCCGATCGACAGCCGCGCCGCTCTCCTGAGGCGCGTCAGCGAGCTGAATGGGGCCCCCTACCGTGGTGCGCGGCATGGCTTCCTCTTCCTCCTGCGGCGCCGCACTACGCTGCCGGCGCTCCTCCGAAAGGTCAATCACGGTCATGGGTGGAGCCTACCACACGCCGCTCAGGTGTGGCACTGTCGGCCCATGCGCTTCTGCGCGATCGTGGCACACGCCAAGCTCCTCGCTGTCACCGGCGAGATCGGGGTCTGCCCCTTGTGCGCCGGGCTCAAGCTCGCCGAGAAGGACCGCCGGGCCAATCCCGGCTGGCGGAAGGCGAAAGAGCCGACCTACGAGGAGGTCGAGGAGGAGCCGGAGCCGTCGGCCGCTCGCGCACCGCGCGATCCGCTCCAGGTCGACCCGGGCTACTACGCCTGAATCACACGATCTCGGTAAGCAGGCGCCCAAGCTCGCGGACCCGTGCGTCGAACGTGTGCCGCTGCCGTACCTGCTCCTGCGCTGCGCTCGCCACCGCGATGAGCTGGAGCGGATCCCAGTCGCATAGCTCGCGCACGATGTCGACCACGTCATCACCGTCGGTGTAGCGGATGTACTGACATGGCGGATCTTGCGCTTGGCTACCGCCAGGTAGCAGGTAGTCGAGCCCATCACTGAGCCCGTCGGTGAGCAGTACGCAGCCCGCGGCCGGGATCTCGATATGCTTGGCAACATCGAGAGACCACTTGCTACTGCATGTGATCGCGAACTGGTACCGCCGCAGCTTGTCGTAGTAGGCCTCCTCGGGTAGATAGCCCGGGACCACGTCGCAGAGCCCAGCGGCGACCAACGCCTTGATCGCAGCCGTACGCCGGGGGTAGACCTCGTGCGCGACGACGCCCGTGGCGACGGCCCGCGGGATCCGCATCGTGCGATCACGTACTTGCTGCTCGAGCGCGTGCGCCGTGAGCGGTGGCGCCGCCTGAAGCCGCTGCGAAGCCGGCCGCGACAGACAGAAGGGAAGCCAGCGGATCCGTCGCAGGTCGAGCCCGCCAGGAAGGAACCGGGCCTGACCAACCGCGCTGTATGCGCGCACGAGAAGCAGGTCGAGCCCGTGATAATGCGTCGCGTCAGTTGCGTAGTGGAAGTCCGACTCGTAGCCGACGCGCACGAGCCAGCTCGGCGCCTTGCCGAGCCCGTGGTGCGTACACCACGCCGAGCGCTTCGGTACCATCGACCAGTAGATGTCCGGCGCGGTCGCCTGCACGACTTCGATCATCGGGCGGTCCGCGAACGGGATCGGGACCGTACCGATCCCGCGCTTCTC
>CP070815.1:4215708-4282091 GCA_020344215.1 Gemmatimonadota bacterium | reverse complement strand
TGGACGACGAAGGCAACCAGATCGAAAGCTCGCAAGACTGGCGGCCGGAAGATCTGCTCGAGCCACTGGAGCCGCTCGTCAGTGTGGAGATCGAAGAGCGCGAAGTCCGGCTTCGCATCTGGCGGTTTCTGATTCAAGGCGGCGACACACACTCGGTCCCGGTGCTCTTGCTCGACGCGGCACTGCCGGAGAACACACCATGGGACCGTGGCTTGACCGACCAGCTGTACGGAGGGGACGAGCACTACCGGCTTTGCCAGGAGGCGCTTCTGGGCCTCGGTGGTGTCGCCGCCCTTGCCGCACTCGGCCACGACTCTCGCATCCTCTACCACATGAACGAGGGTCACTCGGCCCTGCTGACGATCCCGCTGCTGGAGACATCAGGTGCGGATCGAAGCGGCGATGGAGTCAGCGAGGAGCAGATCGAGGCGGTACGCAAGAACTGCGTATTCACGAGCCACACTCCGGTACCGGCGGGTCATGACCAGTTCCCGGTCGCGTTGGTCAGGCAGGTATTAGGCCGGGCGCGGACAGCGCTCCTGCAAGAGGGTGAGTGCCTGCTCGACGACACGCTCAACATGACGTACTTGGCGTTGCGATTCTCCGGGTACATAAACGGCGTGTCGATGCGGCACGGCGAGGTATCTTTCGACATGTTTCCGGGTTACCCGATCCACGCTATCACGAACGGCGTGCACGTCGTGACCTGGACGTGCGAAGCTTTCCAAGAGCTCTATGACCGGCACATCCCCGGGTGGCGATTCGACACCCGATACCTCCGTTACGCGATTCAGATCCCGCACGAGGAAATCCAGGAGAGTCACCGGCGTGCCAAGCGCGAGCTGTTGGCTGATGTCGAGAGCCGCAGCGGGGTGAAGCTGGACGAAAACGTGTTCACCATCGCATTCGCCCGGCGCGCGACCCCCTACAAGCGAGCCGACCTGCTGTTGCGGGATCCCGGGCGACTGCGAGAGATCGCCGCGCGAGCCGGACCCCTTCAGATCCTGTACGCCGGTAAGGCCCATCCCCGAGACGAAGCGGGGAAGGAAATGATCCGTCGTATCTTCCAAGCGTCGAAGCAGCTCGACGAACGCGCGCGCCTGGTCTACCTGAAGAACTACGACTGGCCGCTGGCCCGGCAGATGGTGGCGGGTGCCGATCTCTGGCTGAACACGCCGCAGCGTCCGCGGGAGGCGTCGGGCACCAGCGGCATGAAGGCGGCCTGCAACGGCGTTCCGAGTCTCAGCGTAAGGGACGGCTGGTGGATCGAAGGCCATCTGGAGGGCGTGACCGGTTGGTCTCTCCTCGATGGCAATGCCGACCGGGTGGAAGAATCAGATGAGGTCGCCGGACTGTACGGAAAGCTTGAGCGCGTGATCCTGCCACTCTTCTACCAGCGGCCCAGCGCCTATGCCGAGATCATGCGCGCTGCCATCGCGATAAACGCCTCGTTCTTCAACACCCAGCGCGTACTGTCACAGTACGTGCGAAACGCGTACCGCGGCCTCGCCGACCTCGTCGAGGAATCACCGGCACTATGAGTACCGACGGCTGAGCACGCCTACGTTTCACGGAACCTTCAAGTGGGGAGCGAGACAACTGCGATTCCACGTGGCGGTCGCGCGCCGGGAGCGGGGAGGTTCCGACCGGGAGGCGCGCCGACTGCACAACCCTTCACCGGTACCGATCTCCCGGGTTGCTATACGCCAAGGACTTCCATGCGCCCGCGATGCGGGGCGAACGGCTGGAGGACAGATGAAGATGCAGACGCGGATCGTTCGCTTCATAAGACGCGTTGTACCAGCGATCGCCTGCGCCGCCACCTCCGCATCCGCGGTCGGCGCCCAGGAGCCCGTCCAGGTGGCGTCACCCGACGGTCGCAACGTCGCGACGGTGGAGACTCGTGAGGGTGCGCTGTACTACAGCGTGGAGCGCGACGGCCGCAAGGTCGTCCTCCCCTCTCGACTGGGTTTCGAGTTCCGCAACGCCGCTCCCCTAAGTGACGATCTCACCATCACTGGAACGGCACGAAACTCGGTGGACGAGACGTGGGAGCAGCCCTGGGGCGAGGTAGCCCGCGTGCGGGATCATCACAACGAGCTGCGCGTGTCGGTGGCCGAGACGGCGGAGCCGGGCCGGCGCTTCGAGCTGGTCTTCAGGGTCTTCGACGACGGCCTGGGCTTCCGGTACGAGTTTCCCCATCAGCCTGCCTTGCAGTACTTCGAGATCATGGAGGAGCTCACCGAGTTCCGCATGGCCGACGACGCCCGGGCGTGGTGGATACGGACCGATGACGTGACCCACCGGTACGAGTTGCTCTACTCGTCGTCGCCGATGAGCACTTTGCCGACGGTCCACACACCCCTCACGATGGAGACCCGCGACGGGCTGCACCTGGTGATTCACGAGGCGAACCTCGTCGATTACCCGGGGATGAACCTGACCGGCTCGTGGGAGCGCACGCTGCGCGTGTCGCTTCCCGCGTGGGCAGACGGGGTAAAGGTGTACGGCCGGACACCCTTCGTGACGCCGTGGCGGACGATCCAGATGGCGGATCGCGCGGCCGACCTGTACCCGTCCGTCATCGGCTTGAACCTGAACCCACCGAGTGCGCTGGACGATATAAGCTGGATCGAGCCGATGAAGTACGTCGGCATCTGGTGGGGGATGCACATCGGCGTGCAGACCTGGGGCTCGGGGCCGAGGCACGGCGCGACCACCGAGAACACGCGCCGTTATATCGACTTCGCGGCAGAGAACGGCTTCGGCGGTGTGCTGGTCGAGGGGTGGAACCTGGGTTGGGACGGCGACTGGATCGCCAACGCCGACAGCTTCTCGTTCACCGAGCCCTACCCGGACTACGGCCTGGAGGGTTTGGGCGCGTACGCGAGTGAACGCGGAGTCGGGCTGATCGGTCATAACGAGACGTCGATGGGCATCGAGAACTACGAACGGCAGCTCGAGGACGCGTTCGCGCTCTACGAGCGGCTGGGCATCAGAGCGATCAAGACGGGCTACGTCGGAGATCGCACGGCCGAAGGCCACGCCCACCACGGACAATACATGGTGCGGCACTGGCGGAAGGTCCTCGAGGCCGCGGCGCGGCACGGCATCATGCTGAACGTCCACGAGCCCATCAAGGACACTGGTGAGCGACGGACGTATCCCAACATGATGACCCGGGAGGGTGCGCGGGGGCAGGAGTACAACGCCTGGGCACGGGACGGAGGGAACCCACCCGAGCACGAGACGATCCTGTTCTTCACTCGAATGATCTCGGGCCCGATGGACTTCACTCCCGGTGTGTTCGATATCCTGATCACGTCGGCCGATGGGACGCCGCGCCCGCCCGAGGCGTCGCGCGTACGCACCACGCTCGCCAAACAGCTCGCGCTCTACGTCGTCCTCTACTCGCCGCTGCAGATGGCGGCAGACCTGCCCGAGAACTACGAGAACCAGCCCGCCTTCCAGTTCATCCGCGATGTACCGGTCGACTGGGAGCGCACCGAGGTGCTCGACGGCAAGATCGGCGACTACGTGGTGGTCGCGCGCCAGGAGCGGGGCGGCCCCGACTGGTACATCGGCGCGATCACGGACGAAGAGGCGCGCACGTTCGAGATTCCGCTGTCGTTCCTAACCGAAGGCGTGAGCTACGTGGCAGAGATCTATGCCGATGGAGAGGGCGCGCACTGGCTGCACGACCCCCTGCCCGTCGCTATCTCCGAGCAGCCTGTCGATGCGGGATCGACGCTGACGCTCGCTCTGGCACCCGGAGGGGGCCAGGCCATCCGGATCCGACCCGCACGATGAGCGTCAATCGCGAATCCACACCACCGCCGTCCTGGGCGGCAGGTCGGCGGTCAGCGATCCGTCCGTGACGTTAACGGCATCGCCGGCAGGGAAGATGGCGCGATAGGTGCCATCTTCGACTTCGAGAGGAAGGATCTGCGGTCGCTCCGAGGTGTTGAAGGCGACCACGGCTCGTTCGTCACCGAGTACGCGCTCGTAGGCGAGCAGGCCACGTGCGTCGTCGGTGAGCAGGTAGGTCAGGGCGCCGTCGACGAAGAGGCGGAGGTGCTGCATTCGTAGGGCGATCAGGTCTTTGTAGATCTGGAGGAGCGCCGAATCGGGCGCGACCGGGTCGCGGCGGCGCGGACGGCCGAAGGGATGGATGGTCTCGTTTTCATACGCGAGGTCGGCCCAGACCATCGGCTTCCGCGCATCCGGGTCATCGGCGCCCCACATGCCGACCTCATCACCGTTCCAGATGTGCGGCGCACCGATGTAGGTGAACTGCTGCACTAAGATCATCTGCTGGGTCTGCCGCGTGCGCTCATCCGGACGGTCGATCTTGTAGTCGGGGTTTTCGCGAGGGTTGACCTGGTACTTGTAGCGACCCGGGTTGTAGATCGATGTGGCGAAGCGGGGTGAGTCGTGGCTGGCCGTCAGGTTCATCATCGCCTCGAGATGATCCGGCCCGAGCCCCGAGGCCACCGAGTCGAGGTGGGCGACGTATTGCGAAGCGGTCAGGTTGGGTGGCGCGCCGGCGAAGAAGCTGCGTGTCGGCATGTACCAGCGGTAGTTCATCACCGCATCGAACACGTCGCCTTCGAGCCAGGGTCCGGGGTCCATCATCTTCTCCGGCCACTCCTCCCACCACACCTCGCCGACCAGGTAGGCATCGGGATTGATGCTGCGGACGAAGCGCCGGTATTCGCGCCAGAAGCCCAGCGGCACCATCTCGGCCACGTCGAGCCGGAAGCCGTCGATACCGTCACCGGGGTCGCCGTCACCGTTGGGATCGAGCCAGCGGCGCGTGACGCTGAAGATGCGCTCTCTTACAGCCGGGATCAGCGTGCCGTCGATGGCGCCGTGGTGCATTCCCTCCGGCCGGCCGATCTTCTTCCATTCCGGCAGCTCCTTGACGCCTGCCCAGCCGGAATAGGCGAACTCGCTGGTGTCCGGCGTGGCGGGGTCGTCGAAGCGCTCGATCTCGTACCAGTCGGCGTACGGCGAGTCCTGCTGGTTCGCGAGAAGGTCTTTCCAGGCCCAGAAGGTGATGCCCGTGTGGTTCCATGAATAGTCGACGATGATGCGCATGCCACGTCGATGGACCTCCTCTACCAGAGCCAGGAAGAGGCTGTCGGCGGCTGTCCAACCCCAGGTGGCCCGGTCCGTGGGGTCTTCGGCGGCGATGCGAGCCTCGTCGCCTCGCGGGTCCGGGCCGAAGTTGCGGTCGATGTGGCGATACGTGCGGGCGTCGTACTTGTGCAGCGAAGGCGCGTCGTTCAGCGGGTTTAGGTACAGGGCCGTCACGCCCAGGTCCTGGAGATAGTCGAGCTTGTCGATGACGCCCTGCAGGTCGCCGCCGTAACGGCGGACCTGAACGGTGAAATAGAAGTCCTGGCCGGTCGCCTCGGCCCAGGACTCTTGCCGATACCAGTCGTGTGTCCAGGGCGTCGGCTCCCAGCCTTCGGGCTGCGCGTGCGGCCAGGAGCCTTCTATGTCAGTCAGCGTCGGGTCGTTCGACGCATCGCCGTTGCGGAAGCGCTCGACGAAGATCTGGTACCAGATCGCGTCTTTCGCCCAGGAGGGGACGGCGAGGATCGGCGTGGTGTCGAGGAGCTCCTCGCGAGGGTCGCTCACGCAGGCGACGGCGAAGAGCAGCAGAAAAAGGCCTAGGTGTCTCATCGGGCCTCGCTGGGGATGTCGAAGACGTACGCCTCGAACGGTGCGAGCGAGGTGAGGGGCGCGTAGCCCCGCAACCGACCGTCCTCGCCGATCGGTAGCGGCGCCGCCGCCGCTCCGCCCAACAGGACCTGCGGCGCGTACCGTCCGGCCCTTAACACGCCCGCATCGGACGAGAGCGCCACCTCGGTGAGGGGAGTGATCGCGAGGTTGGCGATGACCAGTGCGACCCGATCCCCCTTGCGCCGTAGGTACGCCGCCACGGCCTCGGTGCCGGCATGCAGCGGGATCAGCTCGCCCGACCCGAGCGCGGGGTTCTCCGCGCGCAAATGGATCAGCTCGCGGTACAGGTTGAGCAGCGAGCTCGGGTCGTCGTCCATCGCCTCGACGTTCGCGATGAACGAGTCCGGCTGCAGCGGCTCCCAGGGCACCCCCTCGGTGAAGCCGGCCGCCGGGTCGAGGCTCCAGTGCATCGGCGTCCGCAGGCGCGGGTCCGGCTTGTCGCCGGTCATGGCGATCTCCTCCCCGTAGTACACGAAGGGGACCCCCGGGAGGGTGAGGAGCAGGCTCGCGGCCAGCCTGGCGCGAGCGACGTCGCCTTCCAGCCAGGTCAGCGTACGCGTCTGGTCGTGGTTCCGCAGGAAGGGAGACCAGCGGTTGTTGGGCACCGCGTCCTGCAGCCGCAGCACCGACGCGATGAGCCGGGTCGAGGAGCCCGTCCGCACCGCCGCGAGAATCGCGTCGGCCACCTCGAAGGCGAAGTAGGCGTCGAGCTGGTCCGGGTAGTACGCCAGCAAGGCGTCCGTGCTGTCGAACACCTCCCCGATGGTGAACGCACGCGGGTCCACCTCTCGGATGTGCGCGGCGTACTCGCGCAGCATATCGTGGGTCCGCGGCACGTTCGTCGTGCGGCCGCCCTCTTCCATCAGGTGGCGGACGGCGTCCAGCCGCAAGCCGTCGGCGCCCATCTCCTTGAGCCAGAACGTGGACACCCTCTTCATCTCCTCGCGCACGGCGGCCGTTTCCCACTTCAGATCCGGCATTCTGCTCGAGAAGAAGCCGAAGTAGTATTCGTCGCGCACCGGCGAGCGGCGCCAGTTGTTGTCTCCCCACTCGTTGGCCGGCCCGGGGCTGTCGGACCATCGGAACCAGTCCCGGTAGGGGGAATCGGTGTAAAGCAGCGCGTGCTTGAAGTAGGGGTGCTCGCTCGAGACGTGGTTCACCACTATGTCAATCAACACCCGGATGTCGCGCCGGTGCGCTTCTGCGATCAGGCGCTTGAAGTCCTCGTTCGTGCCGTATTCCGGGTCGATACGGTAGTAGTCGGTGACGTCGTAGCCATGATAGCTGGGCGATGCGGCTATCGGCATCAGCCAGATGCAGCGCACCCCCAGATCCTCGCGGCTGTCGGGGTCGCCGTCGTTGACGTAATCGAGCTTCTGGATGAGGCCCTCGAGGTCGCCCACGCCGTCGCCGTCACTGTCGTAGAAGGACCGAACGAATATCTCGTAGCAGACCCCGCCGTCCCTCCAGTCGGAGTCGTCCGGCGCTTGCGCGGCGGCAGGGGGAACGGAGAAATAGGCGGCGGCGCAGATCGCCGCGCTGACGAAGCGTTCCATAGGCGGTTCTGGGTGGTCGAGGTCAACCGCTGCTCGAAGAGCACCAGAGTAGTCGCCGCGGCGGGAAGCGGCAAGGATCGACCGCAGGGCGGCGTCTATCCGGTCCGTGGCGCGACGAGTGAGCTTTCCGGGTCTCACGGCACCCGCCGTGTGCCCTTGTTCCACACGAGCCCAGGGAGAAGATCTCGATGAAGCGATGCGGCCTGGCCGGATCGAGCACCGGTGGCTGCGCCGGGACAACTATAGAAAAAGTAAGGTAAGAACATGCTGCTGCTCGCCTCGAATGAATGCGGAGACGGGCAGGCCGACGATGCTTCGAGTGATCAGCTGCGGCGTGTCCGTGTCGTGAAGGACAACGGCAAATCGCGGCATTCCCTCTCGCAAGATCTCGCGCCTCCAATCGCCGCCCGAGATGCTCAGTCCGGTGAAGCGCTCCAATGCTCCCTCAGCACTTCTACACGATACGACCTCAGTACAGGGCCGCACGCTGCCCTCTCCCCGCTTCTCACCACCGGTGAGCGGCGAGAGCAGCGGATACACAGCCCGGCCGTAGCGCGAGTCGGCAACCTGCCGCATGAGCAGCAGGTTGGCTGAGCCGGTCAGAAGAAAGCGCCCTCGCCGTCGCTACCGCTCGATCTCCCCCTTGATCGCGAGAACTCTGAATGATAATCATTCAGGCAGTGAAATCGAGACGGCAGTGGGCGAACCTGCGAGTGCCAGTAGCTGCGGTGACGATCGTGGTGACGCCGCCCACCGGCGCTCAGTATGAAGGCGCGCCGGTGGGGCGCCTTCGACCCGAGCCCCACCCCGCTCATTCCATAACGCACCTGATTACAATGACTTAATCCCTCATCAACCTGTTGCGGTGTTGCTGAGCCGCGGACTTAACGGGGGGCGACGGTATCGACATGGAAGCAGGTGGTCAGCGGCAAGCGACAGGCAAGTCGCTCCGGAGTTTCGTCACGCTCTCACGGGAGATCATGCACCTGGCGAACCAGGGAATTTCGCGCACTGAGTTCTTGCGAAACTTGTCGACGTTGCTGCTGCGATTTTCGGGTTGTGATGCGCTCGAACTCCGGACCCGTGGCAACGTTCAGTACCGTTGGCGAGCGGTCTGTCGACCGGAGCAGTCGTTCGGGTACGAGTCGCGGACTGTCGAGGAGCCGGAGGACGTCTCGACTTTGTCCGACGAGAGGGGAGTGTCGGGCCTTGGGCGGATAGTCCATGATGAGCTGGAAAGAAAGGTCGAGCACGCAGCGCCGTGTTTCACTCCGTACGGGAGCTTTTGGACAGGTGATGTCGCGGAGACGGTGGCTCGGTTTTCAGCCCAGGATGATGTTCGATTGAGTGTCTTCGCTAACACGACCTCGATGGCGCTCATTCCTTTTACAATAGACCGCAACAACTTTGGTGTTCTGCGGCTGGAGCGTGCGGAGCGAGACGCGTTTGCGCCCGATATGATCGAGTCGTACGAGACGGTGGGGGAAACACTCGGACTGGCTATCGCTCAGCGGCGGGCGCAGGCCGCACTCCGGGAGCGTGTCAAAGAGCTGGCGTGCCTCTACGGCATTGCTCAGGCAGTAGACGACAGCACACGTAGCGTGGGCGAAGTTCTTGAGCGAATCGTAAGACTTCTTCCCGCGGCATGGCAGTTCCCGGAAATCGCCGCGGCCCGACTCACTGTTGACGGGAGAGTATGTGCGACAGACGGATTCGAGAAGACTCGAGCCAGGCAGGTCGCGCAGATCTTCGTGGAGGGGAGAAGTCGAGGCGCGATCGAAGTGGGATATATCCAAGACGTAGAGCAGGCTGGCAACGGATTATTTCTGGAGGAAGAAGAGCAGTTGCTCGGCGGCGTTGCGAGGGAGATCGGAGAGTTCCTCAAGAGGCGCCAAGCTGCGGCGGAACGGTTGAAGCTCGAGGCGCAACTGCGGCACGCTGATCGGCTGGCCACGATCGGTCAACTTGCGGCGGGCGTTGCCCACGAGATCAATGAGCCGCTTGGCGGCATTCTGGGGTATGCGCAGCTTGCGCGAAAGAGCACCGATCTGGCAGAAAGCACCGCGGACGACTTAGAGAAGATCGTTCAAGCCTGTCTCCAGGCCCGGGAAATCGTGAACAAGCTCAGGCTGTTTGCCGGACAGGCGTCCATCCAAACGGTCTGCGTATCCGTTGCCCAGGTGGTGGACGAGGCATTGACCCTAGTTGAGGCTCGGTGCGCCAGTGAGGGGATAGAGCTCGTAAGACGTGCAGAAACGGAGTTGCCCAACGTTGAAGCAGACCCAGTTCAGCTCAAACAGGTCGTCGTCAATCTGGCCGTGAACGCTGTACAGGCGATGCCTGGCGGCGGCACATTGACTGTCGCGACGGGGAGTGATGAAAGCTCGGTGATCTTGGTAGTCCAAGATACCGGTATCGGAATGACTGAAGAGGTCATGGGCCAGATCTTCAACCCGTTTTTCACAACCAAGGACGTGGGAGAGGGGACTGGCCTGGGCCTCTGTGTGGTGCACGGGATCGTTGCTGCACACGGGGGTACGATCGACGTTGAGAGTGAGGTAGGGAAGGGTTCCAAGTTCACTGTCCGACTACCATACTTGGCAAACTCCCAGGAGTGGAGTCGATTAGGAACGGGGCCATGAGTGACGCTAAGGAACGCATTCTAGTCGTCGATGACTCGCCCGATGCGCGGGAGGTCCTCCGGCGTAATCTCGCTGCGGAAGGTTATGAGGTGATTACTGCTCCCGGCGTGGTGGAGGCAGTCGAGATCCTCGACACCACATCCATAGACTTGGTGATCACTGATCTCAAGATGCCCAAAGTTGACGGACTCGACCTGATCAGGCACGTGCGGGCACGGTTCAGGGAGGTCGGCATGATCATGGTCACCGGCTATGGCTCGATCGAAACCGCGGTGGCAGCGATCAAAGAGGGAGCAGAAAATTATCTCCCAAAACCGTTTACAGACTCCGAACTGCTTTCTGCGGTCCGTGATGCGCTTCAGAAAGTCCGCTTCCAGCGCGCGGCGCTGGTGCAAGAAGCAACGGCACCGGCCCGCTCGTTTGGGCTGATCGGCGAATCTGAAGCCATGCGCAGGGTTTATCGAGCCATGGCCAAGGCGGTCTCTGTGTCAGCAACGGTGCTTATTACGGGCGAGAGCGGTACGGGAAAGGAGTTGGTGGCCAGAGGTATTCACTATGCAGGGCCCAGGGCTCGGGCGCCGTTTGTGCCCATCAACTGTGGCGGTATCCCGGAAAGTCTGTTGGAGAGCGAGCTGTTTGGCCACGTCAAGGGCGCGTTTACGGGCGCCACCGAGTCCCGCGCCGGCTTCTTTCAGATTGCGGACGGCGGCACTGTCTTCTTGGACGAAATCAGCGAAACCAGCTTGGCCATGCAGGTGAAACTGCTGCGAGTGCTTCAAGACGGCGAGATCCGCATGGTCGGTGGCACGCAGCAGCTGAACGTCGATGTTCGGATCATTGCCGCCACCAACAAGGAGCTGCTCGACTTGGTGCGCAGGCAGATGTTCCGCGAGGATCTGTATTTCCGCATAAACGTTCTCAACATTGACGTCCCACCTCTGCGCGAACGCGACGACGACGTTCTCCTGCTGGCACAGCACTTCGTTGGCAAGGCCTCCGAAGAGCTAGGGAAGGAAGCACCTCGGTTCTCCGACAGCGTCCTTGAGGTCCTCCGCCGCTATCACTGGCCAGGGAACGTGCGGGAACTGGAGAACGTGATTCATCGGCTCGTGGTAATGAGCGAGGGCGAGTCCGTCGATGTTCCCGACTTGCCATCTGTGATGCGCTTCTCCGTTCCACGCAGAGTCAGCCGGCTCTGCTCGTTGGCGGAAGTCGAGAGCGAGCACGTGCGCAGTGTCCTGGAAGCCGTCGGTGGTAACAAGACGCGGGCCGCTGAGATCCTCGGGATCGACCGCAAGACGTTGCGAGAGAAGCTGAAGCGCAATTTGCGTCCCGATGAGGCGCGGGAATAATCGCTGGGCCACCGGGGCAGTATTCCCCGGTGGTTCAAATCTCGCCGCTTTCTCGCGACCTCCCCAATCGGCTCCCGCCGGCTGTCAGACTCTCTTCCCCACACTCTAATCCGCGTCAGATCTAGGTCCTCCGGTACATCGACTCGTATTCCGTCGACTCGTGACAGGGTAAAAACGCCTAGCACACCCCTTGCCCCTGTACGGGCTGTGAACAGAACCAGGGGGTAACCGTGATATCCAAGAATGTGCTGGGCGGTCAGTGTTCGAATTGCGTGCACGCTCCCACCTGCACGTATGTGAGGTCCCTTCCTCGTCGCGTCTTCCAGTGCGACGAGTTCACCCCCATCAGACCGGTCGAGTTGAGAGACCCGAGGGCCAACCCGACGGCGGCCGCCGAGGACTGCGACGAGCTCGTTTCGAGGAAACTGAACGGGCTGCGAGGACTGTGCAGCAGCTGTGAGCTGTGGGAATCGTGCAAGTTACCCCGTCCCGAGGCGGGTATCTGGCACTGTGACGAGTACCAGTAGACAGCAGGCTCGTTTCCGAGGCGGAGAGGCGGTCGTCAGATGATGGGTGTGCGCATGAACCCGGAAGACATCTTCAGGCTTGTTGACAAGCACAACGGCAGGCACGGATGCATCGTCTCCATTCTCGAGGACATCCAGGCCGAGTACAACTTCCTACCTAGGCGTGCCCTCAGGATCGTTGCGAGCAGAACCGGACGCTCGCTCGTTGACATTTACGCCCTCGCGACGTTCTACCGCAGCTTCAGCTTGAAGCCCAAAGGCCGGCATATGGTGTCCGTTTGCATGGGCACCGCGTGTCACGTTCGGAGGTCGCCCGACGTGCTCGATGGATTCGAGCAACATCTGGGCATAGGGGCAGGGGAGACGACTAGAGACCGTGAGTTCTCGCTGTCGACAGTGAACTGTCTCGGTGCGTGCGCACTCGGTCCGGTGACGGTCATCGACGGCGAGTACTACCGAAACGTTAGGAGTGGGGATGTCGGGAGGATCCTCGAGCACGCTTGCCGGGACGAGAATATCCTCAAGATGACGGAGGACGAACAAGTATTCTCGGTGAACGTCTCCTGTCCGCACTGCAACCGAAGCCTGATGGACCACGAGCACCGGCTCGATGATTATCCCATGGTGCGCGTGACCGTCTCGTTCCGCAGGAAGCATGGCTGGGTGAGGCTGAGCAGCCTGTACGGCGACTACCGGATCGAGTCGGAGTATGAAATCACGCCGGGAGCCGTAGTCCAGTTCTTCTGTCCGAGCTGCCACGCGGAGCTGAGGTCCGGGAGGCTTTGTACGACGTGTGACGCTCCGATGATCATTCTCTTCGTCAGAGGCGGCGGGACCGTCCAGTTTTGTTCACGTCGTGGTTGCAAAGAGCACATGCTCGACCTGGTAGATGAAGAAGACATGCGATCCTGACGGCCGTCGACATCACCCGGGGCTTGATGACGCGAAGGAAAACAAACGAGCACGTCGATGCCAAGACTGCGCACCACTAGCGAACTCGAAGCACTGCGGCGGCGCATACGTGGCCGTCTGAAGCGGCGCGGATCAGGCATCGCGATATGCGCCGGCACCGCCTGTCAGGCGAGCGGAGCCAACCATGTACAGCGGGTGATTAAGCGGGACCTCATGGAGCGCAATCTCGTTGAGCGGATCGGGCTCCGCATTACCGGCTGTCAGGGTTTCTGCGAGATGGGGCCGTTTGTTGTAACGGAGCCCGATACGGTCTTCTACTCGAAGGTCGGCGACGGTGATGTACCGAGGATCATCGATGCAATGATCTCAGGCACACACGTTGACGATCTACTCTATCAGGATCCTGCGACGGGTGAGCGCAGCTATCGCCTCGAGGACATACCTTTCTTCGCGAAGCAACAGCGCACGCTTCTGGGGAAGAACCAACACATCGACCCTATCAGATTATTCCACTACCTGGCCGAGGGCGGCTATGAGTCACTTGCCAAGGCTCTGACGGCGTACACGCCCGAGGAGATCATCGATGAGATACGAAGGTCGGGGCTCAGGGGACGCGGCGGCGCGGGGTTCCCGACAGCCGAGAAGTGGGAGATGACTCGGCGACAGGGCGGCGGCCAGAAGTACGTCGTGTGCAACGCAGACGAAGGCGATCCAGGCGCCTATATGGATCGCAGCATTCTGGAAGGCAATCCGCACAGCGTGATCGAGGGGATGGCCATTGGTGGGCTGGCCATTGGCGCGACCGAGGGTTTCGTGTTCGTGCGGCATGAGTATCCCCTCGCGATCAAACACTTGCTGATCGCTCTCAGGTTGGCGCGTGAATACGGCCTGCTCGGCGAAAACATTCTGGGGACGGGCGTCGACTTCGACGTCAACATCGTCAAGAGCGCTGGCGCGTTTGTATGCGGCGAGGAAACAGCTCTGATCAAGAGCATCGAAGGCTTGGTGGGCGAGCCGAGCCAGAGACCGCCATTCCCAAGTGAAAGAGGTATTTCGGGCAAGCCGACGTGCATCAACAACGTCGAGACCTGGGCGAATGTCCCCATCATCATCGCTGGAGGTGCGGAAGAATTCGCTCGCGTCGGAACATCCACCAGCACAGGTACGAAGGTGTTCTCAGTCGTCGGGAAGATCAGGAACACGGGCCTGGTGGAAGTGCCTATGGGTACCTCGATCAGGGAAATCGTCTACGACATCGGCGGTGGCCCGCCGCACGGCGGTCGGATCAAGGCGGTGCAGATAGGGGGACCGTCCGGTGGATGCATACCGCATTGGCACTTCGATCTCCCCATCGACTATGACAGCTTGACGGATGCTGGGGCGATGATGGGCTCGGGTGGCATGATCGTCATGGACGACAGCACCTGTGTGGTGGACGTCGCCAAGTACTTCATGAGCTTCCTAAAGGACGAATCGTGCGGTAAGTGCTTCACCTGTCGCAAGGGCACGCAGCGGATGTGGGAGATTCTCGACGAGATATCGGAGGGTAAGGGGACGCTCGAGCACCTGGATCTTCTCGAGGAACTCGGCCAGACCGTGGCCGACTCGAGCATGTGCGGTCTGGGGCAGTCCGCGGCGAATCCTGTGCTCAGCACCCTCCGCCATTTCCGCGACGAGTACCAGCGGCACATCGTCGACAAGCGGTGTGACGCCTACGTCTGCGCAAGTCTCACTGGCGCTCCATGCCAGGCCGCCTGCCCCGTGGGCACCGAAGCGTGGCGTTACGCCGCTCTCATCGCGAGAGGCGATTACGGGGAAGCCTATCGGGTTATCCGTGAGGCGAATCCGTTCCCGTCGGTGTGCGCTCGCGTATGCGATCACAGGTGCGAAGAGCATTGCCGGTTGGGCGCCACTGGGCGGGATCCACTCGCGCTCCGGGCGCTTAAGCGATTTGTGACGGACCGCGTTGATCCGAGCACCTACGAGCCTCAGCGGCAATTCGATCCCGACGCAGTGGGAAAGCCGGTGGCGGTGGTCGGAGCCGGGCCGGCGGGTCTTGCAGCGGCTCACGGTCTTTCCCTCAAGGGCTACGCAACAACCATCTTCGAGGCCGAAGACCGCCCCGGGGGGATGCTCGTATCGGGAATACCCGCCTTCCGCCTGCCTCGAGATGTGTTGGAGAAAGAGATCAACGCCCTGATCGATGACAATATCACGCTTCGCTGCGGGAGCGTTCTGGGCCAAGACTTCACGATCGAGAGCCTGCTAGCGGATGGCTATGACGCGGTATTCTTGGCCTTGGGCGCGCACCGCTGCCGGCGACTGGGGATCGACGGCGAAGATTGCGCCGGCGTCTATCCCTCGATCGAGTTTCTTAAAGCCTGGAATCTCCGAGGTGAATCGCTCGCTGGGGGCAGGGTTGGGGTCGTTGGCGGAGGCAACTCGGCTTTGGACGCGGCACGTGTAGCGCTGCGCCAGCCAGGCGTAAACGAAGTCACGGTCTTCTATCGACGCACTCGTCAGGAGATGCCTGCCTTCGACGAAGAGATCGAAGGTGCCATCGAGGAGGGCGTGAAGCTGGAGCTGCTGGTATCGCCCGTGAGTCTGCATGTCAGCGAGGGACGTCTCACTGGCGTTGAGTTCATAAGCAACGAGTTGGGCGAGGTGGATGCCAGCGGTCGGCGGCAGCCAGTTGCCAAGCCGGGTTCAAAGCATCGCGTGCCACTCGATACCCTAGTCGTCGCCATCGGCGAAGTAGCAATCGACGACGCGACCAAGGACGCTGTAGGAATCGAGACAAGGGGTGGAGCAGTGGTCGTCGATAAGCGCACGCTCGCGACCGATCGACCCGGGGTGTTCGCCGGCGGCGACGTGGCCACGGGGCCAAACACCGTCATCGATGCCATCGCTGCAGGCAAACGGGCGGCCGAAGTTATCGATCGATATCTGCGGAATCAAGAACTGCGCCAACCTGCCGAGCCTCGTCTTCCCACGGCATACGTCGAGCCGACCGAGATCCAGATGGGCGACCAGTACGAGGCACCCAGAGTCAAGGTACCTACGATGTCTCATTCGGTGCGGGTGCACAGTTACGATGAGATTGAGTCGTCACTGACACAACAAGAAGCAGTCGAGGAAGCGAGCCGTTGCTTGAGATGTGACCTCGAGTTTACCCGGTGTTCAGCGAAGGTTGACGCTCTCCGCAAGACGAGCGGAGGCCGCGCATGATCACGTTCACGATGAATGGCGCGGCCCTTCAGGTGGAGAGGGGCTCTACCTTGCTCGAAGCCGCACAGTTCTATGGCTTCCCGATTCCGACTCTGTGCCACATGGAAGGGCTGTCCCCCTACGGGGCATGTCGACTCTGTGTGGTGGAAATAGATGCGAAGACGAGATCGAGGCTGGTCAGTTCGTGCACTTACCCGGTGCAGGAAGGGCTGGTCGTCCGGACTGCATCGGTGCGAGTGGTCAGGACACGGAGGATGATCCTCGAACTCCTCCTCGCGTCCTGCCCGCAGTCGAAGACGATTCAGGATCTTGCTGCGGCATACGACGTACGGCATCAGCGGTTTCGTCAAGAGTACGAGGACTGCATTCTCTGCGGTCGGTGCGTCCGCGTGTGCGAGCAACAGATGATGGCCAAGGCCATCGGCTTCCGCGGACGTGGCGAGAACCGGGGTATCGGTACGCCGTTCGACGTCCAATCGGACACCTGCCGGCTGTGTGGCGCCTGCATGTACGTGTGTCCAGCCTGTGAGCTCAGGTGCAGCTACGCAGAGCCCGAGAAGGCGATCTGCGGAGGCTGCGCCAATCTGAGCCCTCAGTGTGTCAACGTAGACAAGTTCGACGACATCATGTGCTACATGAATCCGTGCGTCGCCTGCGAAATAGTGCAGCGCTGAAGGTGTGCCTATCCCAAGGAGAGAAGTGATGTCGCTTTCCAGAATAAACACGTCAGCAGCAACACTCACGAAGAATCGCACCGAAGACTCGGTGACGCCCATTTCGGGTATGTGCGTGACCTGCGTCGATGGTTGTATCGGTATGTGCGAGATCGGCAAGTCCGCGTACCGCGGCCACGAGGTGATATATCCGCAGCCGTTCGGGGTCATTACTACGGCTTCCGAGAAAGACTATCCCGTCGACTACTCTCACCTCAACATCATGGGTGGCGTGGTGGGAGCTCAGGGTGTCGAAGCCGACAGTGACAAAGCGGTCTTCCCCGCGGTGAATCTCGAGGTCCGGTTCGGCCACGACGATGGGCTGAAGTTCCGCTACCCGTGGATCATTCCTGGAATCGGTTCCACCGACGTAGCCAAGAACAACTGGGAGGGCCTGGCCATCGGTTCGGCCCTGGCCGGGACGGGCTTGACCATCGGGGAGAACGTTGCCGGGATGGACTCCGAGTCGGTCATCAGCGAAGGACGCGTTGTCGACACTGTCGACCTCAAGCGTCGCGTGCAACTCTTCAAGGAACATCAACGAGACAGGTACGGCGCTATCGTAGTCCAGACCAACGTTGAAGGCACACGCTTGGGCGAGCACGAGTATGCCATCAACACGCTCGGCGTAGAGTGCGTCGAGATAAAGTGGGGGCAAGGCGCCAAGAACATCGGCGGCGAGGTCAAGATCAAGGATCTCAAGAAGGCCCAGATGCTGTACGACCGGGGCTACATCGTCCTACCGAATCCTACGGATGCCACGGTCATCAAGACCTTTAAAAGCGGAGCGTTCAAGGAGTTCGAGCGTCACTCTCGTGTCGGCATGGTCACGGAAGAGGACTTCGCCAAGCGTGTAGAGTATCTGCGAGACGTGGGTGCTAAGTACATCTTCCTCAAGACGGGAGCGTATCGACCGGCCGCGCTCGCCCAAGCGCTGGCCTATGCTTCGAGGTACGAGCTGGACCTGTTGACCGTGGATGGGGCTGGCGGGGGCACGGGCATGAGCCCGTGGCGGATGATGAACGAGTGGGGTGTTCCAGTGGTTGAGCTGCACTCGCTGCTCTACCGGTATGCCGCACGCCTCGCGGCTAAGGGTAGACACGTACCTGCACTGGCGTTAGCCGGCGGCTTCACCTTCGAGGACCAGATATTCAAGGGCCTCGCCCTAGGGGCGCCGTTCGTCAAGCTCATTGGCATGGCAAGGAGCCCCCTGGCAGCCGCGATGGTGGGAAAAACGATTGGAAATGCCATCGACGCAGGCCAGATCCCTGTGTACGTCGAGAGGTTCGGTAACACACGCGACGAGATATTCGTCACCGCACACTCACTGCGCGAGGAACTTGGTGACGAGGAGTTCGAGAAATTACCGGCGGGTGCGCTCGGACTGTACACATACTACGAGCGATTGGCCCAGGGACTGCGGCAGCTCATGGCAGGCAGTCGCAAGTTCTCATTGGAGTTTCTAGCACGTGATGATCTGGCGGCTTTGACTCGTAATGCCGCAGAAGTAACGGGTCTGCCCTATGTCATGGATGTGGACGGTCAACTGATCGACGAGATTCTGGACGGGTAGGAGTTGAGAACAGTCTAGCGAAATGAAGACTGGGGTGTCGTCACGCCAGAAACGTTGGGGGTTTCACATGGATAGCTTCGGCAATCTCGTGGAGTGGGGCCGAGTCCTGGAAGAGATCGGTAGACTCGGGATCAATCGCGAGCTTGACGAGCATCAGGAAGGTCTGGTGCGCATTCTGCGCTACCGTGCCAACTGGCGTCTGCGGGAAGCGGCGCTCAAGGCGGTTACAGAGATGGATGCTCCGAGGGAAGCGCTTCTATCGGCGGTGCTTGAGATCATGATGGATGAGTCGCTGTACCACGAAGTGCGCGTCTTAGCAGCCGAAGCGCTGGCGGCCGGCCTGGCACGTGCGCAGGAAAAGAAGCGGCACGATCTCGACGACTTGAGGCACCGCGCCATCCAGCAGATACACGAACTGCTGAGTTCTACACAGGCGCCGGTCATCCACCAAGGAGTTCGGCTGGTGCTGTCAAATATCGAGTAGCTCTTGCGCGGCGACAGTGGCGCTTGAAGCGAGCTGGAACACTGTTCTGAAGACACGTGAGGCACTTCATGACTATCGGGATTCCCAAAGAGATACTGGAGGGGGAACAACGGGTCGCAGCACTCCCGGAGACCGTCCGTGAATACGTCGCTATGGGATTCGAGGTTCTGGTGCAGGCTGGCGCAGGTGCCGGTGTGTTCCGTGCTGACGATGAATACGCCTCGGCAGGGGCCCGGATCCTCGACGACCCCCGGCAGTTGTTTGAACGGTCGGATGTCGTCCTGAAAGTGAAGCAGCCGGTGCTGAACACCGAGATCGGCCTTCACGAGGTGGATATGCAACGCCCGGGATCAATCCTCATCACCTTCCTGCATCCCGCGGCGCCGTCGAACCACTACATGATTCGGAAACTCTGCGATCGGCGGGTTACGGCATTCACGATGGACGGCATCCCGCGCACGTCGCGGGCACAGCACATGGACGCCCTGACGTCGATGAGCACGGTGACCGGCTACATGTCCATGCTGATCGCCGCGACGCACTTCCCCAAGTTCGTGCCAATGATCGGCACGGCCATCGGAACCATCCCGCCCGCCAGTGTCCTGGTGATCGGCGCCGGTGTCGTGGGCTTACAAGCAATCGCGACGGCGAAGCGCTTGGGAGCCAAGATCACGGCGTTGGATATCCGGGCGGAAGCCTGCCGCGACGCGGGCAGCGTGAGGGGGACTACGATCCTCGATTTCGACGTGCCCCAGGAACTCGCAGTCGGCGATGAGGGCTACGCGAAGGCGCTTCCGCCCGAATGGCTCGAGCGGGAGCACGCCGTCCTGGCACCGGTCGTCCGGGAGGCCGACATCGTCATCCTCAGCGCCCTGGTGCCTGGCGAAGTCGCGCCCGTGCTGATCACCGAGGACATGGTCCGGACGATGCGACCCGGGTCGGTCATTATCGACGTCTCCATCGACCAGGGTGGCAACTGCACCCTCACCAAGCCGGGCTGCACGACGGTCGAGCACGACGTCTGCATCTGCGGCACAGCTAACATCCCGGGGTCGATGGCCGTCCATGCGACCTGGCTCTATGCCAACAACATGCTCTGCTATGTGCAGAACCTGTTTCGTGAAGGCGTTGGCAAGATCAACTTCGATGACGAAGTCGTACAGCAGTCACTCGTGACGTGCAACGGCGGACTATTGCACGCGGGGGCCCGTAAGGCCATGGGCGAGGCGTGACGATAAGTGTCCCTGCCTGGAAGGAGACCATCGCGATGTCCGACCTCTTTCTGATGATCGCCGTCTTCGTCTTTGCGTTTTTGATCGGTTACCTCCTGATCTCCAAGGTCCCGCAGCGGCTGCACACGCCGCTGATGTCGATGACCAACGCGATCTCCGCGGTCACCATACTTGGGGCGCTCTTGTTGTTCTCCGTGAAGACCAACGCGGTGGAGAAAGTGCTTGGGGCCATCGCCATTGGCACGGCCGTCTTCAACGTCGTGGGCGGGTTTGTAATCACGGACCGCATGCTGGCACTGTTCAGGAAAAAGGCCGCCGGCGAGTGACGCGCGTGAAGAAGACGCTTCCGTTCGACTGGCCGGTGCCCTGCGGTGTCAGAATCGACGACCCGTCGGCGAGCGCGAGAGAAACAAGAGAGCGATGGGCGACCGGATCGATCTTCTGACTGACTTCGGGATCATATTGATCCTGATCGTGGGCATCTCGCAGTTCCGCACGCCGCGCGGGGCCCGCTTCGGCAACGCGACCGCGGCGTTGGCACTGGCGTGCGCCCTGGTGGCCATCGCGTACCGCAACCCGCTCATGAGCCTGGCGCTCGTGATAGGCGTGGCCGCGTTGAGCGCGGCAACGGGCTCGTGGGTCGCCCTGCGCGTGAGCATGATCCAGATTCCCGCAATGGTGGCTTTTCAACACGGAGCCGGCGGCGTGGCCGCGTTCCTCGTCGCGTCGGTCGAGCTCACACGTGCAGGCCGTGAAACGCTCACCTCCTTGGGTGAAGCGTCCGGCATCCTAGGCGTCGTCATCGGCGCCGCGACCTTCAGTGGGAGCATGATCGCGGCTGGGAAGCTCGCCAACCGCATTAAGCAAGCCCCGACTATCCTGCGCCGCCACAATAGCCTCCTCCTCGTGATCGCTGCTGTCATCGTCGCCCTCGGGCTCTTCGCAGGGCTCTCGGGGAGCCGATCCGTCGTCGCGTCCGCGCTCGTCGTACTGGCTCTGGTCTCGATTCTGTTGGGCATGGTCTTCTCGATCCGTATCGGCGGTGCGGACATGCCGGTGCTGATCTCGTTCCTGAACGCCACCGCCGGGCTGGCCGCGGCGCTCTGTGGGCTCGTCATCGAAAACCGGTTGCTGATCGCTTGCGGTGCGACCGTGGCCGCCTCTGGGTCGATTCTGACGCACGTCATGTGCGCGGGCATGAATCGCGGTCTGCTAAGCGTGTTCACCGGCATTCAGCCCACCCGGGCTAGGCTCGGCACTCCTGTCTCTGCCCCCGGTACCGCTGAGGCGGCGACCGCCAGCCGCGAAGAGGAGATGATCTCCACGCCCGTCGAGCCGCGCGGCGCGCTGGAGCAGGATCCGGAAGCGCAGGGTCTGGCGGTGGTCCGGGCCGCGCAGCGCATTATCATCATCCCCGGTTACGGCATGGCGCTGGCCGAGGCGCAGTTTGAGGTCGCGAGGCTGGCCGAGTGGCTCGTCGAGCAAGGCAGAACCGTGAGATTCGCGGTCCACCCCCTCGCAGGCCGCATGCCCGGCCACATGCACGTTCTCTTAGCCGAGGCCGAGGTGGACTACGAGCAGCTCTGCGACCTCAACGATTTGAATGACGATTTCCGGGAGACGGATCTGGCAATCGTGGTGGGCGCGTGCGACGTCGTCAACCCGGCCGCCATGGAAACTGCGGACACCCTGATCTCCGGCATGCCGATTCTCCGGGCGCACGAGGCAAAGCACATCGTGGTGTGCAATCTGGACGATAAGCCTGGCTACTCAGGTGTGCCCAATCTCCTCTACCAGGACCCGAAGACCATCCTGCTTTTCGGCGACGCCAAGGCGACGGTCCGCCGGCTGCTGGACCGTCTGACGTCCTAAGCGAGCCCAGCTTGATGCCGGTTGCCACCGGCAGCGCCCGCCCGTGCAAACCGTAAGAGCCAGCGGCGAATAGCCGTTGAGGAGGCCGAGGAAGATGGTGCCTGTCACGTCTACCGCCGGATCCCATACCTCTTCAACTTGTTGTAGAGCGTGCCCCGGTCGATGTCGAGGATCTTGGCCGTTTGAGTGATGTTGCCATCCATCTCCCTCAAGACGCGCTCGATGTGGACCTTCTCCACCGCGGACAGCGTCATCTCCGGCGGCTCCCGCCCTTCGGCTTCGAGTCGTAGCGGTAGATCCTCCGGCACGATTGCCAGCCCAAGCCCGACCACCATTGCACGCTCGATGGCGTTCTCGAGTTCCCTGACGTTGCCAGGCCACTGGTAGTTGACGAGCATCGCTTGCGCCTCGGCACAGACGTCCTTTCTCGGCTTGCCCATCGCCCGGGCGTACTTCTCGACAAAATGCTCCACGAGGAGCGGGATATCTTCGCGTCGCTCCCGCAGCGGAGGGACGGGGATGGTGAAGACATTGATTCGGTAATACAGATCCTCCCGAAAGATACCCTCCTCCACTAGTTGCTCCAGATTCTTGTTGGTGGCGCAAACCAGCCGGAAGTCCGAGCTGATCTCCTCGTTTCCCCCGAGCCGCGAGAACCGCTTCGTCTCCAGGACCCGGAGGAGATCCATCTGCATTCTCGGGGGAATGTCCCCGATCTCATCGAGGAACAATGTGCCGCCGTCGGACAGCTCGATCTTTCCTTTCCGCCGGTACTGGGCGCCGGTGAAGGCCCCCTTCTCGTGGCCGAAGAGCTCGCTTTCCAGCAGAGTCTCGGGGATCGATCCGCAATTCACCGCCACGATGGGCAAGAACCTGCGCTGGCTCTGAGCATGGATCGCACGAGCGATCAACTCCTTTCCCGTCCCGCTCTCGCCCCGGATTACGACTGTAGCGTCGGTCACGGCAACCGTGCGGATTAATTCCAGCACCCGGCTCATCTTCGGGCTCTCGCCGACGATGGGCGCCGGCAGGGAAAGCTCCGAGACCTTTTCTTTGAGCCGGAGATTCTCCTCCGACAGCTCCTTCTGCTTGAGGGCGTTCCTCACCGCGTTCGAGAGGTCGTCCGGGTCAACTGGCTTCATGATGTAGTCGAACGCACCCATCTTCAGTGCCTCGACCGCTGTCTGGACCGAGCCGTAGGCCGTCAGGATGATGACCGCTGCATTCCTATCGATCTCACGGACTCGCCTTTGCAGCGTGATACCGTCCATCCCTGGCATCTTGAGGTCTATTACAAGGATGTCAAAGGGGCCGGCGTGCATCTTCTGCAGTGCCGCGTTTCCATCCTCGGCGGTGTCCACCTCGAAGCCGTCCTCGATGAACCACTGCTTCAGCGATTCCCTGACCGACAGCTCGTCGTCGACGATCAGAAGCTTCTTGTTTTTCATTTGCACGCTACGTCAGTTTACTGGCTTGCACACGTTCGCTCATGGCTCTCTTCGGGTCGCGGGGAACCTGGATGGTGAACGTGGTCCCCTCCCCGGGAGAGGACGAGACGGAAACTTCTCCCCCATGGCGCTGAACGATGCCGTGCACTACCGACAGCCCCAACCCCACCCCCTTCGTCTCGTCCTTGGTGCTGAAAAACGGATCAAAAACTCTCGCCAGAGCATCCTCCGGGATACCCACCCCCGTGTCGCTCACGCTCAGACACACCCTGTCCAGAGGACCATCCGGGGTATCCCAGGTCTTCACCTTGAGACGACCGCCGTTCGGCATGGCCTCAATCGCGTTGATCATAAGCGCGATCAAGGCCTGAAGGATCTGTTCACCGTCACAGATGAGTGCATCATCCTCGAGGAGCAGATGCGCCTCGGTATCGACGCCACCCAGTTCGGTGTGGTGGCTGACCAGCTTCAGCGCTCGGGCAACGAGTTCGTGCAGGTGCGCCTCTTCGAATTCGGTGCTGCTTTCACGGGCGTACGTCAAGAGATCACGGACGATGTTGCCGCAGCGTGCGGACTCGGACCGAATCAACTCCAGGTTGTCCAGAATGTCCTGCTTTTCACCGCCATCCGGGACGATGCGGCCCACCTTCTTCGCGGCAAGCTTTGCACAGGTGAGGATCCCCGATAGCGGGTTGTTCAACTCGTGTGCCACGGTGGCGGCCATCTTCCCGAGCGAGGCCGCCTTCTCCGACTGCATCATCTGCTGGTGGACTTGC
Source organism: Gemmatimonadota bacterium (assembly GCA_020344215.1). Classification (GTDB taxonomy): domain Bacteria; phylum Gemmatimonadota; class Gemmatimonadetes; order Palauibacterales; family KS3-K002. The sequence goes on along the minus strand of CP070815.1, from coordinate 4,258,025 downwards.
TCCAACGTCTTGGTCTTCTCCTGGATTCGATCCTCCAACATGTGAGACCAGGCGCGCAATTCCTCATCCGCGGCTCTCAGGTTCCGGGCCATGCGGTTGAACGAGTCGGCCAGCGCACCAAGCTCGTCCGATCGCTTGAGGTCGATCTGCACATCGAGCTTACCTTTGGCAAGGGCCTCCGTCCCGCCACGCAGCTTCTTCGTCGGTGAATAGACGGCGTAGTAGACGATTCCCGCCATGAGGAGCGCGGCAAGAAAGAGGATCAGCGTGGTCACAGCGTAACGCTGCCGCCTGGCGGCAGCCAGACCTTCATCCATCGACTGCATCGACATCTGCACATCGAGGACGCCAAGAATGGACTGATCGGGCGCATGTACGTGACAGGCCGCGCTGGAGCAGCTTTCGTTCGTGCGAATCGGATTGATGAGCCCAAGAACCCGATAGTCATGCTCCTTGGTGTAGATCCTCGCCCTCTCGGCCGTCGGCAGGAATTGGAGTGGTTGATCCGATTCGTGGCAAGCGTAGCACGCTTCGGCTTGCATATCGAGCGCAGTGCCGATCTCGGAGGCCACGCTGGAGAACTTGATCTCACCGTGCTTGTTGTAGATGCGAATTACCTCGATCCCGGGCTCGCTCCCCAGAAGGGCGATGGTCTCGTAGATGTGCTCCCGCTCGTTTCGCATCATGCACCCGAGCAGGCTTCGCTTGATGAAATCGCTCGCCCTGTAGGCGTCGGATTTCACCTGCTCCTCCATCATCTGACGCCGGAGATGGTCCCGGATCGCGCTATCAATGGCGGAGAGGATCACGATGGAGAGAAAGAGGACGAGGAAGAGCTTAAAGCTGAGCGACGAGCTCATCGACGCGAGCCTGGACCGCTTCGCCATCATGGACCCCGCGTTTACCCGCGCTCCTATCGCGAGTGCGCCAATCCAAACGGGCTGGTGAGGCCCGTTGGCGACCCATTTGGGGGTCGCTCGTCCCGCGCCTCCGCGCCGAGGGCTTGAGCCGCCGGTCGCTCGGACACCCCGCCTGGATCACTAGTAGTTTAAACCATCGTCCAAATGTACGCAGGATGCGTGCCCGGATGCACCTAGTTCTCCTCTTCTGGCCCCGCGGGTGCTCGACCCGCGGGTCCTAGCAAAGATGAGCGTTCAGCGGCTGGCTGGGATGTCAGAGGATTTCGTCGATCAGTCTCTCAAACTGCTCCCGCCCAAGGACATCCTCCAGGTCCGGCTCCGGCGCACCGCCGGCCGAGAGCGTGGGGCCGAGCTCGTGATCGGCTTTGGGATAGACCGCTTCTCGCAGATACCGCTTGAGGACCCGGGTATTTCTCAGATACCAGACCAGGATCTCTTCGCCGCGATACAGGCCCTGAATGGCGTCGAGCGGCTCGAACGCATCGAGGCGCAGTAGCCAGTCCTGTGGATCTTCGATCCTTCCCCGGGCTCTCACGGCATCGAGGTATGGCCCGTTCACCGCCTTCACCTCGCCGGAGATCGGGGCCGCCATCGGGATGGCTATCCTTCCCCGAGTGATCCAACCGAAGGGTTCCCCCTGCTTCAAACGCAGGCCGACTCGGGGCGTGACTATCTCGTCGATGGGATAGAGGATCTTCAAGATGTGCCTGTCCAGTCCCAGAAAGACCTCTCTCCCTTGCTGGCAAGACAGCCAGAAATGGTTAGGGCTGTAGGATCGATCCAGATGGAGCTTGCACCCGGCGATTAGGCGGGAGAGGCACGAGTTCACCCGGCCCTCGACTGCCGTGTCCGGAGCACTTCCAGCCGCGATCTCGCTGGACCCATCGGTCTCCTCCTCACTTCCGCTGATGGGCCCGCCCCGAAGAGCGTGAAAGAGCGCACACGCTTCGCACTCGTAATTCCGATCACAGAGGCGGTAGCTGAGTACACCGGCCAGAACCCAGATGCAGGTCAGCTCCTCACCTTCCCGCGCTAGCGATTCTGTCATGGCCATCTTCTGACACTCCCGCATCGCCGGGTCCAGCGATCCACGGTCAGCTTCCTTGAGAGAAGATTCCTCACGGTCGCGGAGGGCCCCGGCACCCTGATCTTCATCGACCAGTTCTCGCCGTACGGGTGTCGATGGATGCCCCAGTCCGCTCCCCCTCGTGCCATCCTCCCGCTCCGATGCCGCGACGCGACGGTGGAAGCGGTGGCTCTGGAGTAGAGATCTGAACGATCAGGTGTGCAGGAAGGCGTCCTGAAAGGCCTGCCACTCCGACCCATCGAACTCCGCCAGGATTCCCACGGGGATCTCACCTCCATCTGCCATGGTGAGGGTCAGCTCCCTTTCAGCCACTGCCTTGAGCAGATGGTCTCGAATCTCCCCGTACTTGCGCTTCGTCCACTCCAACGCCCGATCCGCGATCATCCAAGTTGGGATCTCCTCTGCCATGTTCTCGGGCCTGATCCGGCAGAGCCACCCTCCGTCCTCTTCTGTCATGCTGTCCCAGCGCATCTCGTCTTTCGCGACGTGTCTCTGCGCGAGGACTCTCCCCGTGACGGGTGAGTGGAGGGTGAGGCAGCGGTCCGCCTCGCCGATTCGTATGAACGGCTCTCCTTTCTCCACTCGTCCGTTATGCGCTAGGAGCTCGAGCTTGTGTGGAGCACCGACGAGACTGAGCAGGATGGGGTGCACACCAACCAGGAGTTCCCCGCTCGCGCGGATCGTGCTCCAGGTGTAGGTGGACTGGAGAAAAATCCCCTTCGGTAACCGTCCCATCGCCGCAGACAGCGGGATAGGGCCTGGAGGCGGCTCCGCCCGGTGTCTTGGCCGCTCGATGAGAAAATGGTGGGCGGTGATAACGACTATTGCTATGACGGCGCAAATAACACCTAGCATGATATCCTCTCCGGCTTTGTTCCGTCGCTTGAGCGGAGTTACTGCCTAGCCGACGCGATCGGGTTCGACATTCGAACCGCAGTCCTTGCGGCGGTACATAAGGCAACCTCAATGCCGGATTCTTCACGAGAGCCGGGTTGCGTCTCTAACTCGCTCAACAACAACGCGTTGTGCAGCTCGCGTAAGGAGCTTGCTCCCGCGCATAAGGAGGAGGAGTTGTCTAAGAAAACAACGGCACAAGTGGTCTCAGTGCGTTGAGAGAGGGACCATGCCCCGGAATCGCAAGCGTGCGGAGGCGTTGATTTTCTCAGCGGCTCACTGTGGTGAAATTGAGCGTTTCGGACTCGGAGCGCCGTGTCGGATTTGATCGGAAGGAGGTGCCAACGGCCTGAGGCTCTTCACCGCCGCCGAAGCATGCCACTTTCGAGCTGGCTCGCCCCTTTCCGAGCACGCCGAGCGTCCTCCCGTTCAGCAGGTGCCAGTGGACAGCCACGATGCTCTTCTGAGGTGTGCTGCGCTCGCATTGCAGTAGAGTGTTAGCGGCGGCTGAATATTTCCCAAAAGCGTCGGACTAGAATGTCCCACTCCCTGTCCCTACCCCGAGAGTGGGACATTTTCAACCGACGTTGACATTAGAGCACCAAACGACGAGTGCACAACAGGGATCGTAGGAGGGATTTGACTTGAAGACTGCTCGAGATTACTGGTACGGGCTTAGCGGTTTCTATGTACTGAGTTGCAGCGCTGTAACACAGGATAGGGGGGAGGCTGTGTACTGCCGCTTTGGCATCGGGGTCACTGGCGGGCGCGCATCACCATCTGTACTAACTCTGACACGGACTCCGCCTGCAACTTGTCCATCACCCGGGCTCGGTGGATTTCGACAGTGCGTTGACTAATCCCGAGGTCATGGGCGATCAACTTGTTCGTGTTTCCCGCGATGACCAGCTCCATCACCTGGCGCTCCCGTGGTGTCAGCGAGGCGATCCGTTCGGCAATTTCCTTGCGGTTGGCCAGCTGCTCTCGAATTCGGGCGTTCTCCTCGATCGCCTGCTGAGTCCTATCGATGAGCTCCTGATCGCAAAACGGTTTCTCGATGAAATCGATAGCACCGGATTTGACGGCCTGCACCGCCATCGGAACGTCTCCGTGCGCGGTGACGAAGACGATTGGGAGGGTGGACCCCATTGAGTCGAGTCGTGCCTGCAGTTCAAGGCCGCTCATTCCCGGCATGCGGATATCCAAGACCAGGCAGCCTGGCCTCTCTGGATCGTAGGCATCGAGAAACTCGCGTGCCGAAGAAAACGTCTCGGCGTCGAGACCGACGGAACGCAACAGCAGTTGAACCGAGTCGAGTACAGCTGGATCGTCGTCAACGACGAATACGGTCGGCTTAGCTCGTCCCATGGTCATCCCCGCTTCCGGTCGGGATCGTGAAGAAGAACGTTGCCCCGGCACCCGGGTTGTGCGAGAACCACATCCGTCCCCCGTGCGAGGTTACAATCGAACGGCTGATCGACAATCCCATGCCCATTCCGGCTTCTTTTGTCGTGAAGAACGGCTCGAACAGCTTGTCCTCGGCATCTTCGGGTAGGCCACAGCCGCTGTCGGTCACGCTGACCTGGACCTCCGCCTCGTCGCGCGCTGTGGTGCGGACAACTATGTCCTTCTTCCCCGCAGGCGTGTCCTCCAGCGCGTCGATGCTGTTGCGGATCAGATTCAGTACAACCTGTTGGATCTGTATGCCATCGGCCAGAATAGGCGGCAGGGTAGTTCCCAGCTCGAGACGGAGCTCTACGTCGTGCAGCCGCGCATCAACCAGCGCCAGCTTCTCGATACCTCGGATGAGCTCGTTGATGTCGCAGTCACTCTGTCTGCTCTCGCGCCTTTGGACAAGATTCCCTAGGCGATGAATGATATCGCCGGCACGCAACGCCTCGTCGCCGATGCGCTCTAGAACGTCCAGGACCAAGGCGCTGTCCGTCATACCTGCGTCAAGCATACGCCTACAGGCTTGAGCGTATGCGGCAATCGCTGTAAGCGGTTGATTGACCTCATGGGCGATGCTGCTCGCCATTTCTCCCATGACGCTCACACGTGTCAAGTGTGTGAGCCGCTCTCGGAGCTCCTGGTCTTTCTCACGAAATGATCGCTCGGCCTGCAGCCGCTCGGCAACGCGGCCCAGCCGCTCTGCGACGGCGTCAATCAGACGTCGCTCTTCCGCCGCGAACGGGCCCTCATCGCGCGCCGGCATCTCTTTCAGATAACAGACTTCAACGACACCGACCTGTTCGCCATGCAGAAAGATGCTGGCTGTCTGCTTCCAGGGGGTGTCTGAGTAATTCTCCGTTCTAGACTCCAGCCCACTCATCACGATGCGAGCGCAAGCGACCTCCGAATGGACCCACGACCGTGGGAGCAGCCTGGCCGTTGCCTGAATAACGTACTTGAGCGAGCCGCCGGAATGTTCAACGATGTGAGATATTCCGAACAGGCAGTCGAGTTCCTTGACGCGTTCGCCAAGGTCGTGCGCTAGCCTGCGGAGCCTCTCTTCAGTTGCCCGGCGTTCGGTGATATCAGTAATCGCTCCCAGGTAACCGCTGAGCTTTCGCTTGTCATCTAAGAGGGGGAGAAAACGTGCGGATACGACCCGTGCCGTTCCGGCGGAGGTTTGGAACCTGAACTCGTCGACGTACTCGGTGGTCTTCGAGGCTGCTTCTGTCAATTGTCTGAAGACGCGCTCACGGTCCTCGGGATGTAGTGCCGACAACCACCCCAGTCCGGCTGCTGCTGCGCGCGTCAAGTCGGTAAGTAGACACCAACGCTTGTTGACGTGAACACAGCTGCCGGCTGCGTCCGTCCGGATGATTGCCACAGGCACCAACTCTGCGAACTTGTCGAGCCCCGCTTCCACTGCGAAACCTTCCGTCCTGCTTTCTCAAATACGTTCTCGTGCGGCAGCACACCGGACCCCCTGGGAACCGGTAGTCTCGACCTCCCAGCTCACAGAGGGCCCGCCGCCGATCCCGGTGTGTCCGGACAATAACATTGAGCGGGCCCGAAATCGAGCGCCGTGGGCGACCTTTGGGAACTGCTCGGTTTGCCGAAGAGGCGTTCAAGACTCCTAATACGACGCGCGGTTGCCACCCTTGGGCAGACTAAGGCTGGCGGTCAAGCGCCGTAGGTAGAAACCGAGATACATCTAGGCACAATTCCGAATTACGGCCTGGTCGCGTCCGCCCTAGCATGGAGGGTGAGGGCCCGGCTGTTGTCTCGAGCACTGTGGAGGGACAACGGCTGGGGACATCAGAGGTGGAGCGATGGATCATGAGAAGTATGGACACCGAGCTTCATCGCGGGGTTCTGGCTGAGCTGGAGTCGGAGCCCAGCCTACGCGGTCAGGAAATCGGGGTCGCCGCAGAGGAAGGCGTGGTCACGCTGTCCGGCTACGTAGATAGCTGCGACCACAAGCACGTAGCCGAGCGGGCCGCCGCACGGGTGAGCGGTGTGGATGCGGTTGCCGATGAACTGCGCATACGCGCGCCTGGTCCACGTGATCAGACCGACACGGAGATCGCACACGCGGTGGTAAACCACTTGAGGTCGCGCGATGTGCGCCTTCCCCGGTTTCTGATCGCGAAGGTGGAGGGCGGCTACGTCACCCTGGTAGGGGAGGTCGAGCTGTTCCACGACAAGTGGGCCGTCGAGGAAGGCATAAGCGCCCTGGGGGGCGTGCGGGGAGTCATCAACCTGATCACCGTCAAGCCTCCGGAGTTGGTCGAAGACATAAAGTCCAAGATCGAGAGCGCTCTTGTGCAAAGGGCACGCCGCCGTGCGGGACGGATCTCAGTAGAGACGGATGGGAGCAAGGTGACCCTTAGTGGCACTGTCTCCTCCTTCTTGGAAGAGCAGGAAGCACTCAAGGCGGCCCGATCCGTGCGAGGCGTGGATAAGGTTGAGGGCAGACTGGAGATCACAGGCGACTGAGTATAGCTTGTCCCGCCTATACTGGCGGAGATCGCACACACGGTGGCATAATCAGATGAGATCCCGCGTTCACATCTGAACCGGGAAGCGAGATCGCTGTGACATTGTGGTTGCGAGGTACGACAATGAGCACTCCAAGCATACTGGTCATCGACGATGATCCCGATTTCGTGGATGTCACGAAGGCGATTCTCGAAACGGGAGATTACGACGTGAGGTGTGCCTACAATCTCGACGAGGGGCTGGCCATGCTGGAGGAAAAGGCCCCAGATCTCATCGTCTTGGACATAATGATGAGGGGTATGGCCGAGGGGCTAATATTCGCGAGAAAGATCAGGAAAGATCCCCGTTACAGCAAGATACCTATCCTTACCTTGACCTCGATGCGCGACCAGACCGGGTTCTATTTCATCGGTGAGCCGGTACACTCGCAGTTTTTCCCCGTCGACGAATGTGTGGAGAAGCCTCTTGAACCAAAGGCTCTACTCGAGAAGGTCGAGCAGTTACTTGCCGACAAGAGCGATATTTCCGAGTGATGGTCTAACGAGCGAGGCCGGGCTCATCAGCGGATTAGCCTGAGTTCCCCCTTCACGTCTGGTCGATTCCGGTGAACTCGGGCGCCGCCAGCAGACGAATCGTGAACGTACTCCCCTTGCCTGGTTCGCTCTCGACGGCGATGCTTCCGTGGTGTTTCGCAACAATCCCGTATGCGATGGACAGGCCCAAGCCGGTCCCCTCACCGCCTCCTTTCGTGCTGTAGAACGGATCGAAGATATGGTCGATTTCACTCGCCGCTATACCGCATCCCGTGTCGCAGATGACCACTTCCACAAAGCCGTCCGCTGCGCGACGCGTGACGAGGGTGAGGGTACCTCTTTCCGCCATGGCCTGCACGGCATTCATGATGATGTTTATGAAGACCTGCTGGAGTTGTGACTTGTCGCCGGTCACCGCGGGCAGCTCAGGATCGAGGTGTTTGAGAAGCCTTATGTTGAAGAACAACGACTGCTTCTCAATCAGGGACAGCGTGTCCTCGAGCGTTTCATTGATGGCAATCCGCTCCGCGCCGGTCTCTGACTGACGGGAGAACTCCAGCAGCCCCTTTACGATCTCGCGACAGCGCTCGCACTGGCCGACTACCTCCTCCAGGTTCTCACGGTTGGGATCGTCCTGCGGCAGGTCTTCCAGGGTAAGCGCCGTCAGCGCCAGAATCCCACCGAGCGGGTTGTTGATCTCGTGCGCCACTCCTGCGGCCAGCATTCCCACGGAGGCCAATCTCTCGGACTGCGCGACCCGCGCCTGCATCGCGACGAGCTCATCGGTTCGCTGTCTGACTTTCTCCTCGAGCGTCCTTCCCCATTCCTGAAGGTCCCCCTTCATTCGGCGCAACGCAGAAGCCATCTGATTGAAGGCGTTTGCCAGCTCGGCCAGTTCGTCATTCGATCTGACTGCAACCTGCGCATCGAGATTCCCGCGGGCAACTTCTCGTGAGGCGTAGACGAGTTGTTTGATCGGTACTGACACCGTTCTGGAAATGAGATAGGACAGGCCCACTGCCAGGATTGCGCCTCCCAGGGTGATGGCCAGGAAAAGAAGAATGGTGCGCCTCCTAAGCTCGAGATAGGGCTCTTCAAGGATCCCGACGTAGAGGATCCCCACGACCCTGCCCTCTATGTCTCTGATTGGCTCATAGGCGCTGATGTACCAGCTGTTCACCACGTAAGCGCGCCCGATCCAGCGGTCCCCCTCCTTCACGGCACGGTTGTAAACGTCCTCCGAGACGCGAGTCCCGATGGCCCGCGTGCCATCTTGGTTCATGACATTCGTAGAGATCCTGACATCATCGCAAAAGATCGTGGCCGTGCCGATATCCCTGCCCCTGTACTGCTCCCTCTGAAAGACAGTTGCCTTTATCTTGTCGACGATGTCGTAACGCTGGTTAAGCAATAGCCCCCCGTAGACAACGCCGATTACGTTGCCCCGGTAATCGAAGATCGGCGCGGCAGCTTTTAGCACCATACCGGCCGTCTCCTCTGTTTCGTCTCTCGGGCGTGCCCTGGGTGTTTCGACCAACTCGCAGACCGCTCTCTCGGCGACAAGCGGGCACTCCTTTTGAAGAAGCTCCTCGCCTACTACGGCTGTCGCCGCGACGGGCGCGCCCCGTTCGAGCACCGCTCTCACGAGTTCATCGTCGGCCTGACTATCGCCCGCGACATCGGGGTTGGCCGCCCGTAGCAGTACAGTGCCGTCGCGATCGGTGACAGTGAGAATGTCTAGCCCTTCTCGGGTCAACGTATTCTGAAGTTCGCCGGCTGCACGCTGGATATCTCCGGCTAGCACGGCGTTCCTCAGGTAGAAACGGACGGCTGTGAAGCGAAGCACGTCGTGGAGATCGCTCAAGTACGTCGAGTAGATCTCTCGAGCAGCGTTGAGATCCATCTCAACTCTGTTCTGAGCCTCGGCCACAATACGGTTGCCGATAAAACGGATCCCCACCACGCTGAAAATCGCGCTTATGATCACGATGATCAGCAGGAAGCTCGCCGTGAGCCTGATGGCTATCCGTGTCATGGTATTACTCCTACCTACTCAACTAGCCGTACCATCGTCCCGGCTCCGCTGCTCCGTAAAGGCAGGCAAACGAACACGAAATGTGGACCCGACATCGACTTGGCTTTGTAGCTCGATGACCCCGCCCATCTCAGAGACGATCCTCTTGCAGATGGGAAGACCGAGACCTGTCCCACCAACCTTGCTGCCAGCCTCCTTGACTCTGAAGAACTCGTCGAAAAGAAACTCGTGGTACTTCTCCGGGATCCCTACGCCGGTGTCCTGAACAGACATGACGACTTCTGAATTCTCCAAGCTGGCTGAGACCGTGACTCGACCTTTCCGCTTGTTGTACTTGATAGCATTCACTATGAGATTGTCGAACAGAACACCGAGACAGTTGAGATCGCCTCGCACGAGATAGGTGTCTTGCGGCAGGTCAACCTGCAAGGTCACGCCGTTCTCGGCCGCCATCGTTTCGTAGGTCGCAATGATACGCAGGATGATATCCTTCAGATCTACCTTCACCCGCTCCCGAAACAGACTGTCACTCTCGAGTATTGCCAGGGTTAGCCAGTCATCGATGAGCGCCTTCATCTCCTCGCTTCGCTCGAGACACCGATCGAGCCAATCCCGTCGCTTTGCCTGAGCGTCCTCCGTTTCCCCCAGGTGCCGCAAGACATCCAAGTACTGGTGAATCACCGCCAGCGGGCTCTTCAGTTGATGTGATACGAACGACACGAAGCGACGCTTCAGCAGCTCGCGCTCCAGTTCAAACTGTCGCGAGGCCAGCTTCAATCGCCGGCGCTCGAGGCCGCGATTGACGATTATCCGCAGTTCGTCAGGCTTGAACGGCTTGGGCAAGAAATCGTACGCTCCAGCCTTCATGGCATCGACCGCCGTGCTGATCGTCGCGTACCCCGTAATCACTACTATGACGATCTCGCGGTCGATCTCCTGAATCCTGGGAATGACCTCCATGCCGCTCAGTCCCGGCATCTTGAGATCGACGAGGGCAAGGCTGGGCCTGAGGCTCGCGATTCCCTCAAGCCCCTTGACCCCGTCCTCAAAAGTCTCGACGTCGAACCCGCTCTTGGAGAGAATCTGCCTGCACGACAAGCGCATGGCGTAGTCGTCGTCGATGACGACTATCTTCTCTCGTTCGGACGTGTCCTTCATGGCTGTCTTCTCCTTGACACTGCTCTACTCAATGATGCTCCAATTGCTGTGCCACGCTCAGGCCCCGCCAAGAGCCGGTGGCATCCGGCTCCGGACAAGCTCGCCGACCTCGCTGCGGTGCACAGCGGCCCGACGAAGGAGATCGGCAAGTTCGAGCGCATCTTCGTCCTCATGACGAACGGCGTGGTCTACCGTGTGCGCCAAAGGGGGGCGTCAGCCCCCGATGGCCTGTCTCTCTTCGGCCCAGCGGTACGAGCGACAGGTCAACCACGACCAGCGTGCCACGCCCCGGAGTGCTGTCGATGGCGACGCTGCCGCCGTGCTGTTCGGCGACGGCGTTGACGATCGCAAGCCCGAGCCCGGTACCCTCCGAGGAAAACTGACGCGCGTTGGCGGCGCGGAAGAACTCGTCGAATACGCGAGGCAAGTCCTCGGGAGGGATGCCTATGCCGGTATCCTCGACCTCGAGGCGCAAGCCTCTTTCGCCTGGTCCCATCCTCACCTCGACCCGGCCCCCGCTTGGAGTGTAGCGGATGGCGTTCTCCAGCAGGTTGCCAACGAGCTGCCTGAGCCCGTCCGGGTCGGCTTTGAAGGTGCCCAGATCTTGAGGAACAGAGGAGAGGAGGGTCAGGCCGGCTCGCGTCGCCGGCTCCAAGAACTCAGCGACGACTTCGGCGACGAGTTGGGCTGGCTTGATCGCCATCATCTCGACTTCCAGGGGGGCCTCGCGCGCTTGGGACAGCGTAAGCAGATCCAGCGTCACCCGAGCCACGTCGCCGGCCCGTCGCTCGGCGCGTGCAACGAGCTCGCGCGAGCTCTCCGGTACCTCCTCGACAAGCTCCTGGAGCACCACCTTGAGCGCCGTCTGAATAGTTCCTACGGGGCCACGCAGCTCGTGCGCGACCTTGCGCATGTAGCGAGACTTTGCCCGCTCGCTCTGGCTGGCTCGCTGGTAAGCGGCCTCGAGGAGCCTCGCCTTCTCGGCAAGTTTCCGGGAGAGCGCGAGGCTATCGCCCACGCGCGCCCGCAGCTGGCTGGCACCCGCACTCCCCAAATAGGCTGACAGGTACAGTGTGGTGCCCAGGACGAACAGTTGCACGACGACCACCGTGGGGTCACGGAAGGCGCTGGCTTGCGACAGGTCGTGGAGCGGGTAGTGCGGCAGGACGCCGAGGAGCTCGCCGAGGGCCAAGCCGGAGACCAGGGCCAGCCCGAGCGTAGCGTGAAAGAACGTCGCCAGCCGCGAGAGCAAGATGCTGGCGACGATCACGTGAAGAATGAAGAAGAAGACGAACGGGTTCTCGATACCGCCCGAGAAGTGGAGCAGCAGCGCGAGGAACAGCAGGTCGATGGCGATCTGCACGTTGGCGAAGACCGCGGCCGCCGACGCTTCAGCAGGCGGCTCGAACCCTGGCGCAGACTCCGCCAGCAGCAGGCGGGCAAGGCGCCCGGCAGGCCGGACTGCTCTTTCCGAACGCCCACGCCGCAGACGCCTGAAGATGAGCGTGAGGATGAGATTGTAGGTGGCGAGCGCCGCTATCGTCAGGTAGAGGGGCTGTAGCGCGAGCTGAAGGGAGAAGACCCGGCGGGCGAGCTCGAGGATGCAGACTACACCGGCGACCGCCAACCAGCGCAGCCGAATGAGCCAGCCAACGCGAGCCACGAGCTCCGCGGCGACGGGAGGCAACTCGCTGAGCCCGAGGGATTCCCCGCTTTTCGCCATTGCCCGCGCTTCGCGGCTATCGCTCGCCACCGCGCGCAAGTCCCAGCTGCCGCTCCACCTCCCGGAGAAGCTCCGCCGGATCCACCGGTTTGTCAATGAAGCCCTGGACCGGCAAAAACTCTCCAGCCTGGTAGGTGCCATCGGCCGAGTCGGGGTAGAAGCGCAGCTCGGTCCTCTGATGGATCGCGCTAATCACGATGATCGGCACTGTGCGGAAGTACTCCTCCTCGCGCAGGCGAAGCGTCCACACGAAGTGGAATCCTTCGGTCGCGTCGGGCATCATGATATCGAGCACGATCAGGTCGGGCCTCGCCTCCTCTGCCTTCGCCAGTCCCCCGGGTGCGTCGTACGCGGCTACCACGTCGAAGCCGCGCTTCTGCAGCACGATCTGCAACGCCGCCACCAGGTCCTTATCGTCCTCGACGATGAGGATCTTAGTCTGCTCGCTCACGGTCCTGCCTCGCTCTGGCGCGGCCGCGCCAGAGCCAGCTCCTCAAGCGTTTCCTGCCGCATCGCTTCAGCGGCGACCTTCTTGGGTGCCAGCCCGAGCGCCACAGCCACACTGTAAAGTATCGCTTCCGGTCGAGGCGGGCAGCCGGGCACGTAGTAGTCGACCGGCAGCACCTTGTCCACGCCGCCTAGGACGTTGTAGCTGTCGAACCAGCAACCTCCGCCGACCGCACAGGAGCCGATGGCGAACACGAGCTTCGGGGCCGGTACGGCGTCATAGAGCCGACGCAGCGCTGGCGCCACCTGGCGGGTCACCGGACCGCAGACCAGCAGCACATCAGCATGTCTGGGCGAACCCACCAATCTGATCCCGAAGCGTTCGGCATCGTAGTAGGGCGTCAGGACGTTGATCACCTCGATGTCGCAGCCGTTGCAAGCACCGCAGTTGGCATGGTAGACCCACAACGCCTTGGGGAACGCTCTCTCGCACAGCCGTCTAAGCATCGCTCGCCTCACCTCCCGATCAGTGCCAGCACCCTCGCCGCGCCGTCCACGAGCGGGAAGACCACCCGGGGGTAAAGCCCGAGGAGGAGACTGACGCCTGCTAGGATCAGCATCGGCCCCCACATTGCCAGCGGTACCTCGCGCGCCTCCAGCGTGGCCACCGCGGCCCGCGGGGCGCCCCAGAACACCGCCGATGCCGCTCGCACCAGCACAGCCAGCGTGAGGAGACTGGCGAGCACGGCGATGGCAACGGCCCACCACAGGCCGGCCCGAGCCAGGGCGAGGTAGATCGTCAGCTTGCTCATGAAGCCGGATAGCGGTGGCAGGCCGGCGATCGTCAGTGCCCCCACGACAAAGCACGCGCTGGTAACCGGCATCCTGCTCGCCAAACCGCCCAGATCACTCATCCGGCGCGCCCCTGTGGCATAGACCACCGCGCCTGCGCACATGAAGAGCAGTCCCTTGGCGACGGCGTGGTTGACGAGGTGGAACAGGCCGCCGTAGCAGCCCAGGTAGGTCCCCAGCCCGACGCCGGCGACCACATAGCCGATCTGGCTGACCGACGAGTAGGCGAGCAGCCGCTTCAAATCGTCCTGTGTGAAGGCAACGACGATCCCTAGGACCATCGTGAAGCTGCCGAGCGCCACAGCGAACACGGTCAGCTGCGGCCAGCTTGGGAAGAAGACGCTGGTGGTGCGCGCCAGGGCGTACACCGCCATCTTGATCATCACCCCGGAGAGTAGAACCGAGATCGGCGTCGGTGCCTCGGCGTGCGCGTCCGGCAACCAGGGGTGGAACGGCGCGATGCCGGCCTTGGTGCCGAAGCCGATCACGAGAAGCGCCACGGTCAGCAGTGCGGTCCTGGCGGGGAACAAGTGGGCGACCCGCCGGACCTGGCTGATATGGAGAGCCTGGCCGCCGCCAAGCTCGCCCGTGGCTGCAGCTTGTGCGTAGATCAGCACACAGCCGAGCAGCGCGAACGTGATGCCGATTGTAAGTAGCATCAGGTACTTGTAGCCCGCTTCCAGCGCCCGCCGGTCCCAGTAGAACGCGACCAGAAGCCCCGAAGCCAGCGTCGTCGCCTCGACCGCCACGAACAGCATGATGAGGTTATTGGTGACACACCCCCACACCATTGTCGCGATGAACCAGAGCAGCAGGCCGTAGAACACCGGTAGCCGCCGCTGCGCCGCCTCCGCGCCGACCCGCGCGCGCAGGCCGGGCAGCACGTAGCGCAGCGAGTACACGCAAGCTAGGAACCCAACGCCGCCGATGACCACGACCAGCAGCGCGCTCAACGCATCGACGCGCAGTTCGTTCCCCCAGCCTGTGAGGACGATGCCCTGCACCGTGGCCAAGGCCATCCAGACGCCCGCAGCGAGAGTTACGGCGGAGGCGAGCACGGAGACTCCCTGCCAGAACCAGCTCGGCAACCGCCGGCTCGACAGCACGATGGCTCCGGCCGCGAACGGGACCAGGAACGCCGCCGCCGGCAGTGCAGATGCCATTGTTGAGACCTGCTCGCTCATGGTTCCACCTCTGGTGCCGTGCCGTGCATTACCACCGCAGCTCCCGTAGCCTCAAGGTGTCCGTGGTCCCGAACTCCCGGCGAATGCCAGCGATCACGTACAGGAGCAGGTAGACCGTGACGACCACCTCGGTGGCCACTCCGAAGAGAGCGGTCTCGGGCAGCTCGGGCGCCAGGCTCACGAGGCTGAGATGGACCCCGTTCTCGAGCAGGCAGAGCCCGATCACAGTCTTGACCGCGTCGCGCCGGGTCAACACGCAATACAGGCCGAGCGCAAACACCGTCGAGGCGACCGCCAGGTTCGTGCGCAATACCTCCTGGTGCGCCAGCGCCGTTGGGACCAGCAGGCCGAACTGGCTGTGTGTCAGGCGGTAGAAGCCGACCATCAGCAGCACCGCTACCACCACCGAGGGACCGAACCCGATCAGCGGCTTCTCTTCCTGCGCCTCGCGGGAGCCGATGTAACGGAACAGGAACCACGGTATGATGATCGCCTTGGTCAGCAAAGCCACCGCCGCCCACCCGTAGAGCGCCGGGTTCAGGGCAGCAAAGCTCAGCAGCAGGGCCACGAGGAGCAGCGCCTGCAGCGAGTAGGCGATCGCTGACATGCGCAGCCGCCGGATCTCTAGCGTGGCCACCGAGGTGAGAACCATGAGCATGCTCAGGGTCTCAACCAGGCTGGCGGGGAAGCCCTGCGCATTCATCGTCCCCCTCCTCGCCCGTCGCCGCGGAAGCCGGTTACCATCATCCGCTCCAGCCGGGTCGGGGGCGTGAAGCAGCGGCCGCAGCGCTGGCAGGGACCCATGAACACCTCGAGCCGGATGTAGAGGTCGTCGGCCCGGTCCGTCGCGGTCTCGAACTCCTGGCTCAGGGTGATGGCGCCCTCGGGGCAGACCTCCTGGCAGCGGCCGCAGTAGGTGCAGCGCCCCCAGAAGAACTCGAGCACGCGCGTCAGCTGGTCCGTGTCGCTCACCACGATCACGCCGGCGGGGCAGACGTTGGCGCAGCCGCCACAGCCGAAGCAGGCATCCGGGTCGATGACGATCTTGCCGCGGAAACCCGGCGCCGGGTCGTGGGGAGAGAACGGGTACGGGATCGTGACGCGGCCCGCCCGCAGGCAGATCAGCGCCTCTCGTAGCTTGCTCAGCAGCACGTCAACCCCCTACATCCCGATCACCGCGAACGCCAGCGCGGCGAGCGATGAAAAGGCCACACGCGTGAAGTACCCCATCGTCTGGTCGATGCGCAGCCGCGGGTTCACCACGTCTACGACAGCCACCAGCACCAGTACCACCAGAGCTTTGAGCAGCGTCAGGACGAGGTCGGCCGGAAACACGCCGAATCGCGGCCAAGGCAAGAACAGCTCGACCAGCAAGATCGCGAACACCAGCTGCTTGCTCCACAGTGCCCAGCGGAATAGCGCCAGGCGGGGGCCGCTCTGCTCGATGAGCGGGCCGCCCATGATCTCCTGGTCGGCCTCGGCCACATCGAAGGGGAGCTTGCCCGCCTGCGCTTGCAAGGCGAGGAAGAAGGCGATGCCAGCGATCGCCATGCTCATCGTCGGCCCGTTCTCCACCTGCCAGTCGAGGATCCCCAGCGTCGCCAGCCTACCCGACTTGAGCGCGCCGACCACGAGCGTCACCGCCAGCACGGGCTCGACGCTGAGAAGGATCATCATCTCGCGCGAGCCGCCCACGGCGCCGTACGGGCCCGAGGCGGCGAAGGCGGTGAGCATGAGCAGCACCGCGCTGATCGCCGCCACGTAGAGCAGGACGATGATGTCGCCGGCCCCGCCCAGCGGTGGCCGCGTGCCCATCGGCACGAGCAGTGCCAGCGTGAGCACGGACCCCAGAGTGAGAGCGGGCGCGGCGGCGTAGAGCTTTCCAGGCACCGCGCGCAGGTCCTGCTTGCCGAGCAGCTTCGCCAGGTCGAGGAAGGGCTGCGTGATCGGCGGGCCGATACGGGAATGCAGCGCCGCCCGCAGCTTGCGCATGATCCCCTCGTAGAGCGGGGCGAGCAGCAGCGCCACCGCCACGTTGAGCAGCGCCAGGCCGACTGTCACCAGGATGTCGCCGCTCATTTCGTCACCTCCCGGCGCGACAGCCGTAAGAGCTCGTCGTGCGTGTAGACGCGGAGCCGCGACGTGCGCACATCCAGGGTCTCGACCCGCTCAGTGCACGAGAAGCAGGGATCGAGACTCCCCAAAGTGATCGGCACGTCGGCGATCGTCTGACTCCTCACCATCTCGGGGACGGCCTGCAGGTTCGGGTAGGTCGGCGCGCGCACACGCCAGCGGTACGGCCGGTTGTCGCCGCCGGTCACCACGTAGTGCACCGCCTCGCCACGCGGCGCCTCCACGACGGACACCCCCGCGCGCCCCGGCGGGATCTCGTCCGGCAACTCGGCGACGATCGGGCCTGCCGGCATCGCCCGCAGCGTCTCGCGAACCAGTCGGATCGACTCGAGCAGCTCATCGAGCCGCGCGAGCAGGCGTGCCCAGGTGTCCCCGTCCTGCTGCAGGGCGATCCGCACGCCCAGCGCGTCGTAGGCGGCGTACGGGTGGTCGATGCGAGCGTCGATCGCCACTGCCGAGGCCCGCGCTGGCGGCCCGACCACGCAGATGCGCTTGGCGCACTCCTGGCTCAGCACGCCGACCTTGCGGGTGCGGGCGTGCAGGGTGCTGTCACCCGCGATGGCGTTGCACACGGCCACGCTCTCCTTCTCGACCTTGCCCAGAATCTCGAGCAGCTTGGGGGCGAGCGCGTTCGGGAAGTCGCGCCGTATGCCTCCGACCGTGTTCATGCCGTAAGTCTTGCGGTTGCCGCTGATCTCCTCGGCCATCCACATGACCGGCTCGCGGATGCGCCAGGCCTGCATGAGCACGGTATCGAAGCCGATGATGTGGCCGGCGATGCCGAGCCAGAGCAGATGCGAGTGGATGCGCTCGAGTTCGAGCATCAGCGTGCGGATGTACGCCGCCCGGGGCGGTACCTCGATCCCCGCCGCCTTCTCCACCGCCTGGCAGTAGCAGGTAGAGTGGATAAACCCGCAGATGCCGCAGATGCGCTCGGCGAGGTACGGGATCTCGTTGTAGGTCAGCTTGCTGTCGCCCAGCTTCTCTATCCCGCGGTGGTTGTAGAAGCCGCGGTAGTCGCAGCCGATGATCGTTTCGCCCTCGACGAACAGCCGCCAGTGCGCCGGCTCCTCGAGTACCGGGAAGAAGGGACCCATCACGAACACGCTAGACCCGGAGGGTGGGTCGACGCGCGGCGGCCGGGCATCCGCCTGCGGCGGCTGGTAGTCGTAGGGGACGTCGCGGCGCAGCGGGAACACGCCCTCGGGCCAGTCGTCGGCGAGCATCAGTCGGCGCGGGTCGGGGTGTCCCTCGGGGCTCACACCGATGGCGTCGCGAGACTCGCGCTCCGCCCAGTTCGCGCCGGGGACGGCCGGAGTGATCGAGTCGATGCGCGGGTCGGCAGGCGCGACTGAGCACTCGAGGATGACGAAGAGGGAATCGCGGTCGAGCGAGAAGATGTGCTCGATAGCAAAGTCGCCGGAGACGGGCCGCCGGTCGCTGCCCGCGGAAATCAAGAAGCGGGCGCCGAGCCCGTCGGCGAGCGCGGAGGCGGCGCCACGGATCGCGCTCTTGTCGAGAACCACGCGTAGCGTGTCCGCCGGCTCCTGCCTGACGTCGCGCACGGCGGGGCCGAGCCGCTCCGTCAGAAGCTCGCTCACGCGCTGCGCCATCGCCTGTCCCGCCACGATCTCCACCCCTAGCCGATAAGGCCCAGTAAGATCGCCACCACCGCCACAGCCCCCAGGACGATCCAGAGGAGATAGACCTGGGGGATGCCGACGTGCGTGCGGCTCACGCCGCTGGCGCCACGCCCGACCATGCGGACGGTCGGCGAGTGCAGCCAGCGATCGACGTCGAAGACGCGCCGCAGCCAGACCGGGAGCGGCGGCGGCGTCACGCGCACCTGCGGGTAGATGCCGCGGAACGCGTGCTTGAACGGCACGTAGAAGCTGCTCGCCGGGTAGTGCGCCGCCGTCGACTCCTCCTCTTCACCGCAGGTCCAGGCCGGGACGTCGCGCACCGTGGCTCCTCCAGCGCGCTGGATCACGTAGTAGGAGAAAAGACCCAGCACCACGAGCGCTGCCGCCACAGGCAGAGGCGCCCACACCGCCACATCCGGCATCCCCACGGCCATCTGCAGACCCGGACCGTCGCCCAGCGCCGCGGCCAGGTCCGGCAGGCCGGCTTCCGGCAGCAGGCCCGTGACCGCCGCGTGCACGTAGCGCAGCGGCATGAGCGGGACGAGACCGAAGACGACGCAGGTCAGGGCGAGCGCGACCTGCGGAACGAGCATGGCCGCCGGGACCTCGCGGACGGGCTCCTCTGTGGTGCGCGACCCCATGAACGCGCCAGCGAGGTACTTGATGAACGAGGCGAGCGTGACCAGCGAGATGAAGATCGCCACGATCGCGAGTAATACGAGCCAGGGGACCTGCTCTCCCGCCTTCACCGCCGTGGCGTAGATCATCCACTTGCTGGCGAAGCCGTTGAGCGGCGGCACACCGGCGATGGCGAGGGCCGCCGTGCCGGCGCACAGCGCCGTGACCGGCATGTAGCGACCCAGGCCGCCCACCTCGCTCAGGCTCCGGGAGCCGGCGCGGTAGTAGACCGCGCCCGCGCCCAGGAACAGGCATGACTTGTAGAGCGAGTGGTTGAGCATGTGGAACACGCCCGCCAGGAGGCCGAGCAGCCCCAGCATGGGGCTTCGCGCCAGCAGGAAGAGGCCCATCCCGATCCCGAGGAACATGTAGCCGACCTGTCCGATCACGTGGAACGACATGAGCCGCTTGACGTCATCCTGCTTGAGCGCGGTGAGCGTCCCCACGAACAGACTGCCCACGCCGGCCAGCGCCACCACGAGCCCCCAGGCGCGTGTCGCCGGCGAAAGCGGCACGATCTCCAGGAAGACCCTCAGCAGACCGTAGATCCCCAGCTTCGTCATCGTCCCGCCGAACGCGGCCGTCGCGCCGCTCGGCGCCGCCGGGTAGGCGTCCGGCAACCAGCTTCCCATCGGCAGGACGCCAGCCTTGGTGGCGAACGCCAGGAAGAAGAGGAAGATGACGAGGTGAGCCAGGGCCGGCTGGCCGCCGAGCAGCGCACCGAACGCGTCGCGCAGCGCCAGGAAGTGGAACGAGTCGACCCTCGACCAGAGGACCAGCCCGCCCGCCAGCATCCCGAGCGTCGCCGCCTGGTTCACAACGAAGTACTTGAGCCCCGCCCTCATGCCCTCGCGGCTCTCGCGCTCGAAGATGACCAGGAAGAACGAGGCGACCGTCATGAGCTCCCAGCAGACGAGGAACGAGAGGAAATCTGCGGTCGTCACGACTCCGGCGATGCTCACGAAGAGCACCAACAGCAGCGGGAAGTACTTCGCTACGCTGTCGTGCCGGTAGCGGGACATGTACTCGACCGAGAAGAGTGCCGTAAGCACCGCGATGAACGATGTGATCGCCAGGAAGAGTGCGCTCAGGTAGTCCACGCGAACCACCAGATCGGCATCGATCGCGCCGACTCGCAGCAGCACCGCCTCGGGAGACGGGCCGGCTGTGAACGTGCGTACGACCACCGCGGCCAGCAGCAGGCCGCCGCATACGAGAAAGGCGACGCTCAGCCAGCCGCTGGCCGCGCGCCTGTGCCCGGCCAGCAGACTGGCCAGAGCGCCGGCCAGCCAGAGTGACACGCCTAGTCCCAGGAGGCCGAGAGTACTCACATCCTCACCTTCCGATCATCTCCACCAGCGGGATCCCGATCGCTGGCGCGAGCAAGCAGGCGAGCACGAGCAGCAGGAGCACCGCGCCCATCGCTGGGGGCGGATCACTGTGCACTTCCGCCAGCCGCGTCACCGGGCCGAGGAATACCTTCTGTCCGACGTAGAGCATCCACGCGAACGAGACCAGGCTCTCGACCAGCACCAGCACGACGAGCACGGGCCCGATCCCGCCCCTGAGCTCTATCGCGCCGGCAAGGATCATGAACTTGCTCCAGAAGCAAGCGAACGGTGGCACCCCGGCCACCGCCAGCACGCCGACGAAGAAAGCGGTCGCTGTCAGCGGCATACTGCGCGCCAACCCGCCCAGTGCGGCGATGCTGCGGGTCCCGGTGACGTAGGCCAGCGCGCCCGCGCAGAAGAACAGCGTCGCCTTGGAGAAACCGTGACAGACGATGTGCAGCACACCGCCGCGGAACGCGATGATCGAGCCGAGGCCGCCGAGGGCGACGCCTAGGAGCACATAGCCCAGGTGGGCGATGGTCGAGTAGGCGAGCAGCCGCTTGAGATCGTCCTGCACGAAGTAGTAGGAGAGCGCGATGAACATCGTGGCCAGCGCCATCACCCCTAGAGCGATCGCGCCTGCCGGCGGCACCGCCCAGCCGGCGCTCACTGACCGAGCCATCAAGTAGACCCCGGCCTTAACCATCGCCGCCGCGTGCAGGTACGCGCTGATCGGGGTCGGCGCCGCCATGGCGTCCGGCAGCCAGGTGTGGAAGGGCACCTGCGCCGCTTTCGCCCAGGCGGCGATCATCAGCAAGATAAAAACCCAGAGGCGCAGCCCATCGGGCAAGCGTGCCAGGGCGGTGAACTCGACCGAGCCGACGCTGACAAAGAGGATCAGCACGGCGACGAGGAAGAAGGCGCCGCCCGCCTGGGTCATCAGCAGCGCCTTGAAGCCGGAGCGCAGGCTTCGCTCGTCTTGGTAGAAGGAGATGAGGGCCCAGGAGCACAGCGTGGTCAGCTCCCAAAAGATCAGCAACTGTAGAAAGTTGGGCGACACGGCCACGCCGACCATGCTGGCCAGGAAGAGCAGCAGCCAGAAGTAGTAGCGGGCCTGCCCCTCGTGGCCCGTTGCGTGCTCGCGGTTCTTCTCACGCAGGTAATGGGTCGAGTAGAGCACGGTGAACAAGCCAATCACCGTGGCCACCAGCAGCATCACCGCTGCCAACGGGTCCAGCATGACCCCGAAGACGGGCCCATCGAGCATCGCGTCGAGCCACGGCAGCGTGCCGACGGCAGCATGGTACCGGTAACCGGGGGCCGCTAGCGCCGCGTAGATACCGATCAGCACAACCAGCGCAGCCACGCCCACCGACAACGCCCAGCGTGGCCCATCCCCCTTCAGAGCCCCGGCGACGACCGCGCCGAAAGCGGGGACCACAACCATGAGGACCAGCGCGGCGCTCAGCATGGCGTCCGCCCCTCGAGTTTCGCGGTGCCCGGTGAGCCTGCGCCCGCAGGGGGCGCCGGCAGGAGACCCTCGAGCGTGTCGATCAGCAGCGTGATGCTGGCCGTGACCTCCGCGCTCATCGGCTCGCCGAAGCCGATTCGCCCGGGCTGCACCGCCACGAGGAACACGTCGGCGGCCGTATCGCGACGCAAGCACTCCATCAGGAGGCCGAGCGGCATACGGTGAGTTGACGGGCAATAGCCGCCCATCTGCTGTGCCTCGACCATCGCCAGGGAGCCCGGGGCCGCACCGAGGTCAACCGCGTCGACAAACAACACCGTGTCAGGACGGGCCGCCGCAATGCCGACGAGATGGCTCTCAGGTATCTCCTCGGCGTTAACCACCAGGGCGGCGCTGCGGCCCTGGAGTCGCCGCGCCACCTCGCAACCGGCGGCATCGTCGCCGCGCAGTGGGTTGCCGATCCCGACCACGACGACCGAGCCTCCCAACCGGTCGGCCAGCTCCTTTGCCAAACTCATTCGACCAACTCCTTGATTTGGCTATAGCTGAATACCGGTCCGTCGCGACAAACGTAGCGGTGGCCGATGGCGCAGTGATTACACTTCCCCACGCCGCACTGCATCATCCGTTCGAGCGTGGAGATGATCGCGTGGTCGGCGAAGCCCCGCATCAGCAGGTCCTGGATTACGAAGGTGATCATCACCGGGGGTCCGCAGACGAACGCCAGGGAGGTCCGAGGGTGCAGCTCGGTGCGGTCGAAGAGAACGGGCACCATGCCGACGATCCCATCCCAACCCGGCTCCCCGCGGTCGACGGTGACGAGCACCTCCACATCGGAGCGCTCCGCCCATCGCTTCAACTCGTCTTTGTAGACCAGGTCGTTGGGCGTGCGCGCCCCGTAAAGGACCGTGACGCGGTCAAAGCGCTCGCGTTGGTCGAGGACGTTCCAGATGAGACCACGCAGCGGAGGCAAGCCGATGCCGCCGCCGACGAACACGAGGTCCTTTCCCGCCGCCGCCGCCACGTCGAACCCGTTGCCGCATGGCCCGCGCAGGCCGATCTCGTCGCCAGCGCCGAGTCGGTGCAGGGCGTCGGTGAGCTGCCCGGCGCGCCGCACCGTGAGCTCCAGGTACTCGGGCCGCGTCGGCGATGAGGCGATGCAGAAGGGCGCCTCGCCGCAGCCGAAGACCGAAAGCTCGACAAACTGACCGGGCTGGAACTCGAACCCGTCGTGAGCCGCCCGATCCCGGAGGACGACCCGGAAGGTCTTGGTGTCGGGCGTCTCATCTCGCACGTCGAGGATCCGCGCCACCCCCGGGAGGAACAGGCTATCCATGCCACTCCCCCTTGCGGATCGCCGCCACCACGGCCGGCATGTCGGTGGTCCCGAGACAGACCTCGACGCACCGCCCGCAGCCGACGCAGCCGACCATGCCATCGCGCTGGTAGTACTGCGCGCTGACCTTGTGGAAGAAGCGCCGCTTGATCCGATCTCTGCGCTCCTCCCGGGGGTTGTGACCCGAGGCCTCGAGGGTGAACGCCGGGTACTGGCAAGAGTCCCAGGTCCGACAGCGCAGCCAGCCGTCGCCGTTGTGACGGTCCTTCACCGAGAAGCAGAAGCAGGTCGGGCATACGAAGTTGCAGGCGCCGCACTCCAGGCACCAATCCGACATCTTCCGCCAAAGATCCTCGGCGACCCGGCCGGTCGAGACGCGCCGCATCGCCGAGGCGAAGTGGCAGGTCTGCTCGCTGAGCAGCTGTTTCGCCTTCTCCTCGAGCTGTTGACGCTGCGCCATCTCCGCCAAGGTCGCGGGACGGAAGAAGCCGTCCGTAGCAGCGAGCAGCTCTCCCCCGCGCTCGCTTCCAATCTCAGCCAGCAGGAGGTCTCCGATGTCGCTGAGCTGTAGGTCGTAGCCCTCTCGGGCGAATGGCCCTGCGCCGCTGCAGATGCAGAAGCCGAGCGGGCACGGGTCGGGGCAGGATAGGCAAACGATGGTCGTGGCCGCAGCGCGCTCCAGGTAGCTGCGGTCGGGCAGATCCGCGGCGTGCACGTGCTGCAGGAACGCGAGGCCCGCGACGTCGCAGCTCCGGACGTTGAGCAACACGCGGCGGCGTTCGTCGACGATGGCCTCGAGCTCGTACCCGTTATCGCCGCGCCGGATCGCCACAACAGGATCGGTCTGCGGCAGGAGGAATCGCTTGGGCGGGTGCACAGGGTTGGTGAACTCCCAGAGGACCTCGCCAGGGGACCGGATCGGCGCGAACACCTCGTCCCCGCCATGCGCCAGGACCGGCGCGATGACCTCCGCCTCGGCCATCAGCCGCTCTATCCACTCGCCGACTCTGTCCTTGGCGAGCACCTGCGCTGTGACCGGTTCCATCGTCGCTCTCCTGCGTTCACCCAGCCGGGCGCGTCGCCTGCACGGCCACTACGTCGTCTCCGCCCAGCACACCCTCCGCCTGCTCGCGGAACGCGAACGGCACCAGTAGTAAGCCGGGCTCCAACTCCCGGCGCACCATGACGGGGAGCGTCGCCTCGCCGTGCCGGGACTTGACCCGCAACGGCCAGCCCGGCCGCACCCCGAGCGCCTCGGCGTCCTCGCTGCACATCTCGAGGAACCCGCCGGCGAAGAGCTTACGTTTGGAGACGAAGTCCCGGCTCAGAGTGGGCGCGAGAGCCACCAGCGGGTCGCTCCCCCAATCGAATACTCCATCCAGCGTGAGCAGGTACGAGCCATCCCCGGCGGCCCGCTGTGCGCCCGCGACCTGGGGGAAAGACTCGACCGGGCGTGCGTCGCTCTTCGGGGCGACGACGGCTCCCCAGCCGTGGTCCAGCGCTCGGTGGTCCAGCCCCTGATAGGCGGGGATCACGTGACAGATCTCGGCCAACACCTCGCCGGCGGAGCCGAACTGGGAGGGCAGGTCCAGCCGTGCTGAGAGCTCGGCCAGCACGAGCCAGCCGGGCCGCGCCGAGCCGGGCGGCGAAGCGCAAGGTCGCACCCGCTGAACGCGCCCGTCCGCGCTGGTGCAGGTGCCTTCGCATTCTGCGTGGCTGGCGATCGGCAGCACGACGTGAGCGGCGCGAACGGTGGGTGTCATGAAGGCATCGAGAACGACGAGGCAGTCGAGCTGCGACATGGCCTCGCGAGCTGCGCGCTCGTGGCGGAGCGGGCTCGGCGGATCCTCGGCCACCACCAAGAGGCCCCCGACCGCGCCTAACATCGCCGCGGCGTCGCGACCTACTGGGGATGCCGGGGGCCGCCCCCAGGCCCGTGCCAGTCTATCGAGCGCTGCCTGGTCGTCGAGCGGCCTCAAGCCGGGCAAAACGTCCGGTCCCACGCCCATCTCGCAGGCGCCTCGCAAGTTCCAGCGAACGGGCAAGGGTAGGACCACAGACCCCGCGCGCCCCAGGTGACCCGCCGCCTGGCTCAGCGAGGCGAGCGCGAACCCAAGCGCCTCACCCGAGTTCCCGACTGCCGCCTCCGGGGCGACAAGCAGGCTCGCCCGCTCAGCCTGTGCGTACCAGCGCCCGGCCTCCTTGACGTCCTCCGCCATCTCCGCAGCCGGCTCAGGGGCCCGTCGCTCCGTCATGCTCTCGGCAGCCACAGCCTCGACGACCGAGGCGATGAGGCCGGCAACGACCTCCTGCTGTCCGCCAGGCGCGACCCTCACATGCGTCGCCGCCAGACGCGCGAGCTGCGTGCGCAAGCAGGAAACCGTCACCAAACGCGCTCCCCGGGCCACCGCCTGCATGACCGCGAAGGCCGCGCGAGGGTGACTGCGCGCCAAGTCGCCGTCGAAGAGGATGACCACCTCGCTCTCTTCGATCTCCACGAGGCTGCCCTGCGGCGCACGTCCGCCACTCCCGCGGGAGATGCCGCGCGCCAGCGGCAGGTAGGTGCCCCGCAGGCAAGAGTCCAGGTCGCCCGTACCGAGCCCGCCGCGCGCCAGCCTGGCCGCCAGGTAGTTCTCCTCGTTCGTGGCCCGGGCTGACCCAAGAACGCCAACGGCCTTCCCGGTCGCGCGCACGTCGTTAAGGCCAGAGACCGCCGCGTCCAGCGCCTCCCCCCAGCTCACCGGAGTGAGACCGCCGGCGCGCCGCACCAGCGGCTCGGTCAGACGCTCCCCCCACGCGGGCGCCTCGTGGGCACCCCAGCCCCTGGCGCAAAGTCTGCTCTGGGAAATCGGGTGGTGTCTGCTAGGCGCAACTCCCGAGGGCTTCCCATCATCACACTGCAGGTACAGCCCGCACCCGCATGGGCAGAATGGACAAGCGGTAAGGACGGCGTCGACCACCGTCACGGTCAGGGCCTTGGCTGGAGGGATTGACCGGCGTCCACCCGCGGACCGAAGTGCCCGCGGGTCCACGATACCTTTCCCGGGCGCTCGCAGTCTTCCGCCCCCGCCTTCCGGACAACTTCTAGGTGACTCGCGGTATCGAGGGGTTTGGTCGGGCACCAATCGGGCTGGATATGCCCACCTTCTCGGCCTAATGAGCACCGATCTGACAGATGCCCGGGACTCTTCAATATCATCATCGTCGTCGATCACGAGTACTCTTGCCGTCGTGTCCACGGCAGAGGGCCTCTATCCCTAGGCGAGATTCCAAAGCCGATCCGGCTCAGCCGTCGATTGGCAAGCGTTTCGCTGCGAATCGCGGTTCCTTCTCACGCTACAAGAGGCGGAAGGAGTCGACAATCCGGATTTCTCCGGAGGGGCATCTCGGTTTCTACGTATGGCCTACGAGCACCGTGGCGGCGCGGCTGCGCTGTCTGGTAATGTTGCTGCGGCAACGAAGATTCTCTCCGCCGATCAGCTAAGCAACGAAGACCCGCGCGTTCGTGTTGGACTTACTTCAGTCTCGTTGAAGGCTGGGATAGGACCCTGGAGGATAATGTCACAGAGCGCTGGTTGTGACAGCGCCCGCCGGCGCCAGCGGCGCCGGTCGCTCAACAGACGAACATTCTGAGCCTCGCGGTCCGCCAAACAGCAGTCCTGCCACTAATCGGTCTCGCAATCGGCATGGTTGCTTCGGTAACTTCCTGACGGTCATCACTGCCAGGCTTTCCGGTGCGGGCGTCCTTCTCGGAAACAACGTGGACGCGTCTGACGTAGTGCATGTCGCGCCGTTTGCATGATCCAAGACAGCATTCTACAGAGAGCGGGGATGACATGACTCCCACCGATACGTCCGACAGCGTCATTCTCTCTTCCATCGAGGACCACGTCGGCACGATCAGTCTCAATCGCCCAGACGTGCTAAATGCATTCAACCTGGCCCTGGCTCGTCAGTTCTTGGCCACTCTCGACGAGTTCGGTCGGGATGATGACGTCCGCGCGGTCGTGATCCGTGGTGCAGGGAGAGTGTTCTCGGCCGGAGGCGACATACGGGAGATGCTGAGCTCTGTGCGAGAAGGGGAGGATCGCGCCGCCTATTTCCGTGCTCCGCTGTCCGCGTTCGGGGAGATCGTGGTGGCTCTGCGCCAGACACCCAAGCCGGTTCTCGCCGCCGTGCATGGAGCCGTTGCAGGCGTGGCATTCAACGCGATGTTGGCCTGCGATCTCAAGATAGCAACCGACAAGACCCGGTTCACACAGGCCTTCATCAAGATCGGTCTGTCGCCGGACGGTGGGGGTACCTGGTTCCTGCCGCGTCTCGTTGGATACGCGCGTGCCTCCGAGCTGGTGCTACTGCCTACCGAGCTGGACGCGGCTACCGCGCGAGCTTGGGGGCTCATCAACTGGGTGGTTCCAGAGGAAGACTTCGAGGCCAGGGTCAAGGAGACCGCAGTCAGGCTCGCAACCGGCCCGGCCGCTGCGATGGCGCGAGCGAAGGCCCTGCTCGACAACGCCTACGAGCATGACCTGGCCTTTCACGTTGAGGCGGAACGTCTGGCTCAGGTGGACAACGCCGCGTCTGACGATTTCGAGGAGGGCCTCACCGCGTTTGTCGAAAAACGGGAACCATGCTTCGGCTGATGATGGTGACGTTGTCGATGCATTGGCCGGAGACAGTCGAGAGGGGGAAACTGCGTCATGGCAAAGCGTGTCTATCTCATCGTGGTCGTGTTCCTGGGTATCGGCTTCTCTCTTCCGGCGGACCTCCACCTAAGTACTCAGGAAGAGTCTTCCCAGATCGAGGTCGCGGTGACACCGGTCAGGGGCGGGGTGCACATCGTCACAGGGATTGGAGGCAACGTTGCCGCGTTCGTCGGAGAGGACGGGGTCTTTCTGGTCGACGCCGGTCTATCCCAGCTGACCGAGCGGCTACTGGCCTCCATTCAAAAACTCTGTGGACGGGAGTCGGCGAACCCCGCGCTTCGATACGTCGTCAACACGCACTGGCATTCCGACCATACTGGTGGGAACGAGACCTTCGCGGCGGCCGGAGCCCTCGTCGTGGCTCACGAGAACGTCCTGCGACTACTCTCCCAGGATCAGGTGATGGCGCACCTCGGGGACCGTCTTGTCCCGGCTGTCCCGACGCGAGCTCGCCCCCGCCTCACCTTCAATGACCGCATGAACCTGAGTTGGAACCAGGATCTGATCCATGTAGTGCATGTGCCTAATGCGCACAGCAATGGAGACGTCATCGTTCACTTTCGGGACGCCGACCTGATTCACATGGGCGATATCTTGAATGGCAACTACCCCTTCATCGACGTGGATTTCGAGGGACACATCGGCGGGATAATCCGCGCTGTGGAGGAGGTCCTGGCGCACTCCATTGAGAGTACGCTGTTCATTCCAGGGCATGGTCCTATGGCCAATCGTGAGGATCTCCTGCGCTACAAGGACATGCTTACGACCGTACGGGACCGTGTCCAGGCGATGATCGACCGTGGGATGACCCGGCAGGAAGTGATCGAGGCGAAGCCGACGGCTGATCTGGACGCCGTGTGGAGCGGCGGGGAGAGCGCCGATCCCTTTGTAGAGTCGGTGTACGACGGGATGGTCAGATCCAGGCGCACCGGGGCTCGTCAAGATTCCAGATCGAGATGATCGACTGATGCGCACCATTCTGCAGGGTCGCGGTTCATGACCGTGAAGTGTCCGGGCCATGACATCGCCCCGGCATCTTTGAGCGGTCCGACGCCCTGCTTGGCTGGCGGCGTGAGTTCCCCTATCGCGTAGACAGTGCTCCGCCCTTCTCGGAAAGCTTGCACTATACGACCAACAGGCTTCCCAGGCAGCTCCAGGTCCGCGCTCACGCGAGCAATGCAACCCATCCGGAGCAAGCGCTATCCAAGGAAGCGCGGGGGGCGGGGTGCACCGCGTTTCTGGGGAGATCGATGGAGGGAGAGAATCGTGAGACTACAACAGATCGCGCCGCTGCTGATTTCCGTCCTGGTAACGGCGCAGACGCTTGCGGCGCAGGAGGAGCCCGCGACGCCGCCTGACCTTTCAGCGGCCGAGAAGATCTACGGTCTATCGCTTATCTGGCAGGAGGCGAACTACAACTTCGCCTACTTCGACCAGGTCCCCGACCTCGATTGGGACAGCGTCTACCGGGCCTTCATCCCGCAGGTGCTCGCCACTGGCTCCACCTTCGAGTACTACCAGACGCTCAAGCGGTTCGTAGCGCTGCTGGAGGACGGGCACTCGACGGTGGTGGAGCCCAGGGCGCTCTGGAACGTCGAGACCTATCCTTGGGTCCTGACCCGCAACGTGCAGGGCCGGGTGTTGGTCGCGAACGTGGGGCGCGAGCTGGAGGAGGAGGTCCCCATCGGATCCGTGATCGAGACGGTGGACGGCGTACCGGCGGCCCAGCACGCACTCGAGCAGCAGCTGCTCTACGTGTTCGCCAGCACCGATCACTACCGCTGGGATCAGGCGCTGGGACGCGCGCTCAACGGGCCCGCCGAGCAGCCGCTGTGGGTCACCTACGTCACGCCGGACGGCGAGCGGCGCGAGCGGACGCTGGCCCGGGACCGTCGCAGCCGGGAGGATGAATGGATTCTGCCGACCAGGTCGACCAGGCCACGCTTCGAGTTCCGCTGGCTCGATGATGAGATCGCCTATGTCGCGCTCAACACGTTCGGCGATGCCGGGGTGGTGGAAGACTTCGAGGCGGCGCTCCCGGAACTCTATCGCGCGGTTGCCCTCGTCATCGACATCCGGCACAACAGCGGCGGCAGCAGCAGCAACGGGTACGGCATAGCGGCGTACCTCACCGACGACACGCTCCGGACCTCCGGCTGGCGGACGCGCGAGCACGTGGCCGCCTACAAGGCATGGGGCCGATGGTCAGAGAATTGGCAGGAATTCTCCCAGATGAACGCCTGGCATGACGGCGGCACCCACGGCGCCGTCGCGCCGGCGGACGCGCAGAGGGTCATCGTGCCGACCGTCGTGCTCCAGGAGCATGCGACCTACTCGGCGGCCGAGGACTTCCTCGTCGCCATCGACGGCATCGCCCACATCACCACCGTAGGCCGACCGAGCGGCGGAAGCACCGGGCAGCCGCTGACGATCGGCCTGCCGGGCGGTGGGAGCGCACAGGTCTGCACTAAGCGAGATACCTACCCAGACGGCCGCGACTTCGTGGGCATCGGCATCGCGCCTGACGTTGTCGTCGAGCCGACCATCGAGGATGTGCAGGCGGGCCGCGACCCGGCGCTCGAGAAGGCGGTTGAGTTGCTCCGAGGGCGTCTGGCGGAGCGGTGATCGGAACGGCCCGGGCCGCTCCTCCAAGGCCCGGGCCGACACTTACGCCTGACATCCGATCTGCTGCTGGGAGAGCAGCATTCCAGAAAGTCACCCAACCCCATCTATCGTCCTAAGCCGACCGAAGTGCTCGGATCGGATCGATGCGAGCCGCTCGCTGGGCAGGAAGTAAGCAAGCCAGCAGCGTGGCTACAACCAGGCTCAGGGCAGCGATCGCGAAGGTGGTAGGATCCACCGGGTCTACGCCGAAGAGGAACGCTTCGAGTAGGTGACTCATCCAGTAGGCAGCCACGAGTCCGAGGCCGAGTCCCGATGCCGACAGCACCAGGCCGTGCTTCAAGACGAGACGCACGACGGCAGCGGGATGTGCCCCCACGGCCATTCGCACCCCGAGTTCCCGGGTACGCTGGCTGGCGATGTAAGAGACCACGCCGTAAGCGCCGACGATCGCCAACACGAAGGCTACTCCGGCGGCGATGCCCAGCATGGCCAGCATGAACGAGGTCCTGGCCGTGCCCCTGGAGAGGATCTCATTGAGCATTTGCACGCTCTGGGCCGGCAGGTTGGGGTTGACCGACGCGATGGTCTCCCGCACCTCTCGCAGGAACCCGGGGGTCCCAGCCCGCTCGGCGCGGATCGCGTAGCGCACGTGCCGCGGCGCGATCAGCGCGACCCCATCGATGGCCTGCCAGGGATTCGGCGTCACCAGAGGCCAGTAGGTGATGGGCGGGGCTTCCTGCGTGATCCCGTTGTCCCGGATGTCCCCAACGACGCCCACGATCTCCCGCCATCCGCCTTCCCCGGGTGCCCGGCCACCTGATATCCGTTTTCCGATGGCCTCGGCCGGGCTTTGCCAATACTGGAGGGCCAGCGATTCCGATACGGCAACCACAGGAACCTTGTCTCTGGCATCACTTCGGGTCAGGTATCTTCCGGCCAGGAGGGGGATTCGCATCGTCTCGAAGTAGTCACCTCCCACCCAGGTGTACTGCATGGCGGGTGCAGGAGTCCCCTCGGAGTAGAGAAATCCTTCGACCCACACCGGGTTGACATGCACTCCACCGCTCAAGGGGAGCTTAGAGGTAAGGCCCACAGAGGAGACGCCGGGCAGGTCTAAGAGCCGCTCCGCGATGAACTCATGGGTCCGGACCATCTCTTCCAGATCTGGGACCTCCCCGGAGGAGATGCCAATCTGAAGGGTGAGGACGGTCCCGGGGTTCCCGAAGCCCGGATCGACCTTATGGAGTTCGAGGAAGCTCCTGACCATGAGCCCGGATCCTACGAGGAGCACCAAGGACACGGCGATCTGCACCACCGCCAGGGAGTTTCGCACCCGGTTCCGCGGCCGTCCGGTTCCGGCTCTACCTCCACCCTCCTTCAGTGCGCTCACGAGTTCGTGACTTTGGCATCGGGTGACGGGGAACAGTCCGAACACGATCCCGGTCAGCAGCGACAATCCCAGGGTGAAGAGCAGCACCAGCGGATCGATGGAGACTTGGTACAGTCGGGGGAGTCCGCCGGGGCTCGTGGCCCGGATGACCTCGAGGCCGGCGTATGCCAATCCTATCCCAAGAAGGCCTCCTAGTACTGCAAGCCCCGTGCTCTCGATGAGAAACTGCCGGGCTACGCGGCCTCGGCTCGCACCGATGGCTGTGCGAACGGCGATCTCGCGATCCCGGGCTTCGGCCTGAACCAGGACCAGATTCGCTACGTTTGCCACGGCGATCAGCAGCACGAGTCCCGCCGCGCCGAAGAAGACCCAGAGGCGAGGCCCAATGTTGCCCAGCACCTGCTCTTTCAAAGGTCGAACGATGGGAGCCAGCTTGGCTTCCCTCATATCCCGGAGCGTCATCCCTCCCGGAAAGGCTTCGATATGGACCGGGAGCAGCCGGGTCATGTCGGCCTTTGCCTGTTCCACCGTCGCTCCCGGCGCCAGCCGCGCCAGCGAGCGGTAGCGGAACTGGCCGGCGACGATGGCTGAGCGGTCGATGCGGAGGGGCAGGTAGAGAGCCGGGTCCAGGTCGTACACAAACCGTCCCTCGGGCATGACCCCGATGATCTCGCAGGTCTCACCATCGACCTGGAGTGTCTGTCCGATCACATCGAGTCTGCCTCCTAACACGCCCTGCCAGTACCCATGGCTGAGCATGACCGTGCCGGGAGCTCCCGGCGTGTCGTCGGCCGCTGTGAATCTCCGGCCCATCACGGGTTGGGCTCCCAGTGCCTCGAGGGTCCCGTGAGTCGTCCAGATCCCCCAGTCCCTGCGAGCGTCTCCGATGCCCGTTACCGTTGCCCCACCGGCTGTCCAGAGCCCGATCGCTTCGAGCGTCGAACTCTGGTCCTCGTAGGTGAAGTGGAGCGCAGCGCTCTGGGCGAACACGTCAATGCCGGCCCCGGGAAGGGTGTTCCAGATGGTCACGAGCCGGTGGGCATCCGGATAGGGGAGGGGTCGGAGAAGGATGCCGTTCACCAGGCTGAAGATCGCCGTGGTGGCCCCGATCCCCAGAGCGATGGTCAGGATGGCGACTCCGGTGATACCGGGGCTACGTCTCATGACTCGGAAGCCGACCCGGAGGTCGCTAAGCCACTCTTGCATGTTCGTTCTCCACCTGGCCCGCCGGACCAGGGCGTTAAAGGAAGACCCGTTCTTCTTTGACTTGATGAATGAAGCTTGCGAACTGCCTCGTCGATTTCCGCGTCACGGAATCTGGATCCGGGTTCGCTTGGCAGCACTTTGATCTTCTTATCTCTTTGACGCCCGGAAGGCCTTCAGGGGTTGGAACGGCTATCGCCGATAGAACCTCAGAGTGAGCGAGCCAGGGCCACTCTGCAAACCCTCCCACCTTCATCACGGCACGGCGATCCCGCAGCGATTGGATGTGTTGGCCGCCCCCACTCGCCCGGCAGCGCCCGGACGTCTTGAGCCTCTCGCTGCGCCTCCTCGGTGCCGGGCCGGGGCCTCGATAGCGCCTCGGGCGTCCTGCACTGTGCCGTTACAGCGCTTGATTTCTCCTTGACCAGCCCCTGCCAGCTTTAGCGCGAGCTTGGATGGTGGAGGAAACGATGCGGCACACGCTCCTTATAGGGATCTGGTCATGAGACGCGCTGTCCTGGTCGCGTGGCTGACGCTGACCGTGGCGGCCGCGGTCGTCTCGGTTCTGCGGTTCCGGATCGACAACTCGGTTGGCGTGTGGTTTGCGACGGACGACCCCGCCCTCGCCGACTACCGACAGTTCCTCGACGACTTCGGGCATCGGGAGTGGACCGTCGTGGCCCTGCGACGTACTCGCGCCCCGGATGCGGTGCTGCGCGCGGACCGCGACGCAATGGTCTCCCGGCTGGAACAGATGGAACACGTCCACTGGGTCCTGTCCGCCTCCGAATTCCCGGACACGAGTGAAGTCGTTCGGCGGTTCCTGAAGCCTGACCCCCGCAGTCCACACGAGGCGCTGCTGGTTCGGATCACCAACGATATCGACACGGCTGACGCGTACCGGGAGGATCTCGTGGCTGGGATTCGTGCTGTGGCAGAGGACTACCCGAGCATAGCACAGGTCCACGTGGCGGGAACGGCCGTGATCAACGGTGAACTGAACCGGGCCGCCCGCCGTGACATGATGCTGTTCTTCCCGGCGGTCAGCGTTTTCGTCTCGCTGCTCGGTATCGTCCTGTTTCGCAACTTCCGAGACACGGCCGTGCTACTGTCGGTGTCGCTGGGCACGGTGATCGTCACCCAAGGGCTCCTCATGGGCGTGGGCTATCCGCTCAACATGATCACGATCATGCTGCCCACGGTTCTGATCGCCCTCTCGGTGGCCGACGCCATCCACCTCATACATGCGTTCCACCGCGCCCAGGCGAGCAACGGGGATAGCCGAGCTGCCGCCGGGCAGGCGGTGAGGTCCATCGCCTGGCCGTGCGCCGGCACGACCCTCACAACCATGGCCGGTTTTCTCGCCTTCGCCGGTAGCAGCGTCGTGCCCGTGTTCCAGCTGGCCCTGTTCGCGTCCTTCGGAATCGCGCTGGCCTGGGTTCTGACGATGACCGGGGCCCCGCTGCTGTTGTCGGTGCTCTGGGAGAACAAGCGTCGGGCAGAGCCACCAGCGGCCCGACTCGGCGCGGCGCTGCTCGACGGCTGGGCCAGCTGGCTGCAGCGGCATCCCCGGTGGATCGCGGCGAGCTTTGCCCTGGGCGGAATCTCACTCGTCGGCCTGGCCTCTCTCGAGGCCGACACCGACTATGTCAAGTTCTTTCGGTCTGACACCCGCGTTCCCCGGGACTATCGCGCGCTCGTGGAAGCGGGGCTCCCCCAGAACCCGCTCAACCTGGTCATTCAGCTGCCGCCGGATGAGCGACCCTCGATGTACCGGGAACCACTGGAGGAGTTTGCCCACCAGTTGGAAACGCTACCCGGCGTCCATGCGGTACTGTCCCCGTTCCTGCTGTCCAGTTCACCGGAGGCGCTGGCCGACCGCGCCGATAACCTGGGCGGCATGTTGTCCCGTCAGGCGGACCAGGTGCAGCTGATCGTCATGATGGACCATCCGAGCAGTCAGCGGCTCTTCGCGTTGCTGCCGCGCATTCGCGCCCTGGCCCGGGAGGTACTCCCGCACGGTCTGCGCCTGGTGCCGACCGGCACCTCCCTGCTCTGGGCCAACATGGACGACGGCGTGATCCGAACCCAGAAGGAATCTCTCGTCATCGTGTGCGTGGTGTGCTTCGGCATTCTCCTGGTGCTCTTCCGATCGATTGGGCTGAGCGTCCTCGGCTTGGCGATCAGCCTCTACCCGGTAGCCATGGTGCTCGGCCTGATGGGCCTGCTGGGCATCCCGGTAAACATGGCCACGGTGCTCATCGCCGGGATCGCGGTGGGACTGGCCGTGGATGACACAATCCACTTCGTCATCGCCTATCAGACATCGCGGCGCGGGAGCTACGACAGTGCCACCGCCAGTCGGGAAGCGATGGTGGGCGTGGGCCTGCGCATGGTCATGACTTCCGTCATCCTCGTCGGGGCGTTTGCCGGGATGGGACTCTCCGATTTCATGCCCACGTCCCAATTCGGTCTCCTAAGCTCGCTTACCATCATGCTCGCCCTAGCGGCGGACCTGGCACTGCTGCCCGCCCTGCTGGCAGCGCTGTCTCGGGTAACGCTCTGGCAGCCCGGCACCGACCGCTGGTCACGTGCCTTCACAGAGAGGTCATTATGATTGCAATCAACACGACAGATCCATGGACCGGCTCCACGAGCTACGCGGCGTTCTGTCGACCCAAGCTCGCGGATCTGCTCGAAAGCCTGGGACTCAACGTCGGGTTCTGCCGGGCCCGCGGTGTCTATCTGTACCGTAGCGACGAGGAAGGACAGGAAGTTGAAGTGCTTGACCTCGTGGGCGGGTTCGGGGCCAGTTTGCTCGGCCACAACAATTCGGAACTCAAGGAGTTACTCAAGTCGCAACTGGACGCGGACGTGCCGTTCCTGGCGCAATGTTCTGAGCGCCGTGAGGCGGGCCTGCTGGCCGCGCGCATCAACGAGCTGCTCCCAACCGACAGCACGTACCTGTGCCACTTCACCAACAGCGGCGCCGAGGCGGTCGAAGCTGCGTTGAAGCACGCCTACAAGGTGCGGTTCGACCACATCCGACGCCTGTTCGACCGGATCTCGCGTGACATCGAACAGTTCTTTCACGCCACCGAGCGCGACTATCCTGATATCGAAATCCCCGGCGGCGATCGCGATCTGAGCAAGTTTCGCGACGATCTGGACGAGCACAACCTGGCCCAGTTCGAGCGTTTTCAGCAGCGACCGGTCGTGCTCGCCCTCAAGGGCTCGTTCCACGGAAAGACCACCGCGGCGCTGAAGGTCACGTTCAACAAGACCTACCGCGAAGGCTTCGAGGGACTGTCGGCTATTCGTCCGCAGTTCATCGACTTTGCCGACGTGGAGCGGATCGTGGAGATCCAGCGGGATCATCAGATCGAGTTCCTGGTACCCCGCGTGGCAGATGGCCGCATCGTTGTCGAGCCGCTACCTGCATCCACGATCATCGCCCTGTGCCTTGAGGTCATTCAGGGCGAGGGCGGAATCCGTCCCGTGCCGGATGACGTTCTGGCAACGCTCGCCGCCCAACACGCAGACCTGGGTATCCCGTATCTGGTCGACGAGATCCAGACCGGCTGCGGACGGACCGGATCGTTCGTCGCCTATGGTGACGGGCCGTTGGGCTCCATCGATCCGGAGTACCTCACGCTCAGCAAAGCGCTCGGCGGTGGACTGGTGAAGATCGGCGCCGCGCTCATCCGCAACGACATCTACGACCAGAACTTCGGGATCCTCCACACCTCCACCTTCGCGGAAGACGAGCTCGGTTGCAGCGTGGCCAACCGGGTGTTGGATATCCTCACGCGCGACGACAACCGGCTCATGAGATCCGTCGTCGAGAAGGGCGAGTACCTGCTGGCCGGCCTCAAGAGACTTCAGCAGCAGTTTCCGGACGTCATTCGGGATGTCCGGGGTCGAGGCCTGATGATCGGCGTGGAGTTCGACGATCTCAACGACAAGTCTCCCCTCTTCCGCTTCGGCGTGCGGCAGGGATTTCTGTCGCTGCTCGTGGCGAGCTACCTACTGCACTATCACCGGATCC
Source organism: Gemmatimonadota bacterium (assembly GCA_020344215.1). Lineage (GTDB taxonomy): Bacteria > Gemmatimonadota > Gemmatimonadetes > Palauibacterales > KS3-K002. The sequence goes on along the minus strand of CP070815.1, from coordinate 4,220,677 downwards.
GGGTGCTGGCTCCCCTGACCACACTGCTCAAGGGGAACCCCGGGAAGAAGCGGCTCTCGATCCTCCGCATCCAACCCGCGGCAGACATCACGGAGCAGGAGATGGATCGGGTTTTGGCTGCACTGGGCGAGGTGTTCGCGGTCATCGCGCGGAACAACGAAGGCGTTCTGGTCGGGCACCTGGTGGGGTTACCCGCCTCGGCCGCGGAACGCAGCAATCCGGCCCGGGCGCCGGTCATCCGACCGCGTCGCGATCGACAGGCAGACTTCGACGCGCGCGTGGGGTTCCTCATGCATCCGGCGCGAATTGATCAGGTGACCGAGTTCTACTTCCCAACGCTCGAGGGACGAGTGGAGCCCACGCGGTTGACCGCGTGGTGGTCACGGCTGGCGCGGTTCCTCGAACCGGATGTGGTTCACACCGACTACATCGGTTCCGAAGGGTTCGTGGTCGAGGCCAACTTCGTCTCGGTCCCGTACCTGCCCAGCTATCTCATCGAGGTCTACGGCAAGGCGCGGGCGGCCAATCCCGGGCGGCTCGATCTCCTCCGTCTGGAAGAGGCGCAGGACAAGATCCAGGATGCAGTGACGACGGCTCGGGAGCTCGGCGACGATCACATTCCGACGTCGATGGTGGGGCTGGGCGCGTTCACCTCTATCGTCACCGACCGGGGTGTCACGGTCAACGACCACGAAGTCCCCGTCACCAGCGGCAACGCGTACACCGCGGGCCTGATGATTGAAGGAATAGTCGAGGCGGCGGCCCTCAATCGCATCGCCCTGCCACAGGCCACCGCCGCCGTGGTGGGGGCCGCCGGCAATATCGGCTCGGTCTTGGCGGTGATCCTCTCCGGACAAGTGGGGCGCCTCAAGCTCATTGGCCGGAACAGCGCCGACGGCATCGAGCGGCTGAAGAGGACGCGGAGGGAATGTCTCCTCTACCTGGCCCGCAAAGCGCGTGCAGAGATGAGCGGGATCCTGCCACTCAACCGAGTATCGATCGGCGGAGTGGGCAACCGGATCCTCCGCGACATCGTGCTTCCGGCTTTGCGATCCAGCGACGCGTCATCGGCATGGAAACGCGTCGAGAACTGGCTGCTTGGCGGGGAAGGGGATATGCCTGAGCTGGCAAGCCTGCTCGAGGAGGCCCTGGACCGCGACGGTGGCATCGAGGGCAATGAGTATATCACGGTCCACACCTCGGTCGGGTCAATTCGCGACTGCGAGATCGTCACGGTCGCCACCAATTCCCCCGAAAGCCACCTCGTCTCCCCCGAGCTGGTCAAGGCCGGCGCGATCGTATCGTGCGCTTCGGTACCGTCCAACCTGAGCCGGGCGTTCAGGGATCGTCTGGACGAGTTCTTCGTCTTCGACGGTGGCTACGCCCGGCTCCCCGAAGGCCACGAGATCGATTGCGTTGGGCTCCCGACCGGAGGGCAGGCCCACGGATGTCTCAGCGAGACACTGCTGCTGGGGTTCGACGGGTGTAACAGTTCGTTCGCCCGGGGACCCATCACGCCCGAGCAGGTAGAGGAGATGCTCGAGCTGGCCGCTCTCCACGGCTTCCAGCTCGGTGATCTTAGATTGAACGACTCGTCCCACCCTGTCCGGCGGCGGACCGGGGTGGACCAAGGGAACCAAGGGAGGGCAGCATGACCGCCACGATGGCAGTATCGGAACGAGCCGCCGTCGCTCGCGATCAGTCGATCAATTCGGTGGCGGACATCATCCGGGATCGGCTTCCGACCTTCGGCAGGCGGCCGGCCATCCGCTACGACGACGGAAGCACCTACCGGACCCTGGATTTCATCGAGTACGTCGGCAACATCCGACGGGCGCTCCAGGTCACGGAACCGGGTCAAGAGCGGCAGCGGATCGTCTGCACCTTCGTGATGAACCGTCCGGAGTGGGACATGTTGGCGCTGGCCACTCTCTACACCGGGAACATCCTCTTCCCATTGGACACGAAGATGCACGAGGAGGAACTCGCGCATCTCCTGAAGCAGAGCCCGCCGGACCTGGTGCTGGTGAGCCCGGCTTCTCGCCAGCGGATGAAGAGCGTGCTCCGGCAACTCGCCATTCCGTCGCAGATTCTGATCGCCGACCTCTATCACGTGTTCGAAGATCGCGATGCGCCAACCATCGGTGAGCTCGACGACAACGAGCGTCGTTTCTCGTCGGTGCCGGTATCGACTCGCGCGGGGTTCCCGCCGCCCAGCCCCCGGCTCGAGCGGCCGGAGCTCATCCTCGGCCACTACGCCACCTCCGGGACCACCAGCCTCCCGAAGCTGGTTCGGATCACCCACGGCAACATCGTGGCCCAGGTGAACGAGGGAATGGACGTCATGAACCTGCGCAAGGCCGAGGACCTGCTCAACATCGGCCCTTACACCCACATCGCCACGCTGCTTGAATTCCTCGTCACCAAGGCCAAGGGCTTCAGCGTGACTTATTTCACGCGCGAGGCTGATCAGGACACAGTGCTGGAAGACGAGATCAAGAAGATGAAACGGCTTGGTGTCCGCATCAAAGCCCTGATGGCCGTGCCCAAGTTCTGGATCTACATCATGAAAGAGGTGCTAGAGGAGATGAAGAACAAGGCCGTCTGGCGCAATCTCTACGAGCACCTCACCAGCATCGAGAAACATGCCAAGCTCCAGGACGTGGGGACGCTGGACAAAGCGAAGCTCAATGCAATGCGCATTCTCCTGCGCAACAAGATGGGCGGGCACTTCAGCTATGGCATCTCGTCTTCTACCCGCATCGACCCCGGCGTGGTCGAGATCTTCGCCAAGCTGGGGGTCACGGTCATCGATATTTATGGCGCCACCGAAGCCTCCGGTATCATCGCGAGGAATCGGCTCAACGAGAGTCGGAGGGGCTCGTGTGGTCGCCTGATCGCCGGTCTCGAGTTCAAGATCGACCGCCCGCGCACTCTGCCTGGTAGCGAGCAGCCGGTGGGAGAACTTCTGGCCCGGAGTCCGACCATCTCCGCCGGGTACGTCGGGCAGCAGCCAGACGCTCACCTCGATACTGACGGGTTTTATCACACAGGGGATCTCGCCTGGGTGGACGAGCAGCGCTGGGTGTACCTGGTGGGACGGGAAAAGGAGCTTATCGAGTGGGAGGACGGCAGCCTCATCGACCGGATGCATCTCTCCAACTTGCTCGTCCGTTCGATCTGGGTCAAAGACGCACTGGTGACGAGGTTGAACGATGACGACTACTTGAGTGTGTTCGTCTTTCCCGACTGGCCGCGCATCAAGAAGGACAGGGAGTACCAGGCGGCTCTGGCAACCGGGGTGCGGCCGGAAGAGGCGCTACGCAGCCGGTTACTGGAGGCGGTGGCGTATGCCCAGTCGCTGGCGGATATCACACCCCGTCTGTCGACCGATAAGATCTACATCTTGGAGCGCAGGCTGGAACGCACGCCGACGCACAAGATCAAGTTCATCCGCGAGCTCGAGCGGCTGGATCTCGGGTCGTACGTCTAAGAATCGGTGCCGCCACGCCCGACCGGCTCGGCGAGGTAGCGGTGGAGGAGCTGGACGGCGATGGCGCCCTCGCCGACGGCCGATGCGACGCGTTTGACCGACCCATACCGGACATCGCCCACGGCGAAGACGCCCGGCAGGCTGGTTTCGAGATGGAACGGCGGGCGGCTCAACGGCCAACTGGAGGGGAGTCGACCGTCACGCGTGAGGTCGGTGCCGGTGAGAATGTACCCCTGCCGATCGCGCTCGACGCAGCCGCGTAGCCAGTCTGTGTGCGGATCGGCCCCGATCAGTAGGAAAAGGGCGGAGGTGGAGAGCCCTTCGGTCGTGCCGTTGCTGCGGTCCCGGATCGTCAGCGCCTCCAGGCGTCCGTTCCCCTCCCCGTCGACAACCTCGACGCCCAGGCGTACGGTGACGTTGGGCAGCTGTCCGAGCTCCTTGATCAGGTAATCCGACATGCTCGTGGCGAGCGTATCGCCGCGGACGAGCATCGTCACCGAGTCGGCGTACTTGGCGAGGTGGGCCGCCGCCTGGCCGGCGGAGTTGCCCGCACCGACGACGCAGACATCCTGGCCCTGCATGGCCCGCGCCTCGCTACCTCCGGCTCCGTAGAATACCCCGGCGCCGATCAGCGCCTCGAGGCGCGGAATGCCTAGGCGTCGCCAGGACACCCCGACTGCCAGGATGACCGCGCGCGCGGCGACCTCCTGGCCGTCGGCCACTCGAATCAGGCGCTGTGCCCCGGAATCCCGCAGATGCGTCACCTCCGTCGCGAACACCATGTTGGTCCCGAACAGCCACGCCTGCTCGCACGCCCGGTGGGCGAAGTCCTGGCCGCCGATCCCCCAGGTGAAGCCGGGGAAGTTGCGGATGCGCGAGCTCGTTCCCGCTTGACCCCCAGAGATCTCCTTCTCCAGGACTACTGTACTGAGCCCCTCGGAGGAGGCGCCGACCGCCGCGGCGAGCCCGGCCGGCCCGGCCCCGATGATCGCCAGATCGTAAACCTCCGTGCCCAGATGCGTCCCACCGCCGAACGCTTCGATGAGCTCGGCATCGGACGGTTCGACCAGCACGCGCCCGTCGTGACGCACGGCGACAGGCAGGCGCGTGCCGTCCAGGCCGGCTTCTTGAAGCAGCTGGCGGCCAGTCTCGGAATCCTCGTCATAGAACCCGTACGGCATGGCCATGCGCGTGAGGAGATCCCGCATCTGGTGCGCCCGCGCGCTCTGTTTCTGGCCGACGATGCGAAACATCTCGAACCGCGGCTCCTGCTCGTCGGCCCACGCCGCCAGGAACTCGCTGACCGCCGGGTACAAACCCTGTTCCCGATTCCACGGCTTCACCAGGTGGTAGTCGATCTGCCCCAGCGTCATGGCCGTCACGCTGGGATTGGCCTGCGTATAGTCCCGCTCCACGAGGAGGACCCGCTTGGCCGAGGGGACCAGCACATGAGCCTGCACCAGGAAGTCGACCCCG
>CP070815.1:4149056-4215608 GCA_020344215.1 Gemmatimonadota bacterium | reverse complement strand
GCCGGCTCGGCAGTGCGATCGTCCTGGCAGCGCGAGCGGTTGGTCTTTATCATAGGTGCAACTCCGGCCGAGCCTGCCGCGTGATTCGCTGAGGAGGGTAGCGATGAGGCTTCGCTTGCGGCCTGGGACCGCCGTGATGGTGATGGTCGCGTCGTGCGTCGCATTGGCAGTCGTTGCCTGGCGCGACGTTGCCGTGCAAGACCCGCGCTCTTGCGGGCCTTTCATCTCCGACATCGCCGAGGCCTACGCGGTCGCTCTGGCCTACCCCGACTCATTTCCCATCTACGTGCAACAGGAGCGCGGGGTCCTGTCCGAGCCGGGACTCCTCGACTGCATCGATCTTCTTGCCGACTCGCTGCTGCAGATAGCGGAGTACCTTCCGTCCTCCGAGTACGTTTACGACGAATCTCTGCGGATGGCACAGGTCGAAGGGGTCGGCGAGGTCGGCGAGTGGTTTGCGGAGAGCTCGAGGAGCCGGACGGGCAGCCCCTACCTCGTTCAGCTGTACTTGCGCGACCTGGCGACTTCGATCCGTGGCATACTCGCCGGCTACGATGATGTCTACCATAATACCGCGCTGTACCGGCAGAGCACGTACTCTTGGACGAGCTTCGGTGAAGAGTACGCCGGGTTCGAGGCAGGAGATCGGGTCCGGGTTTTGTCGCACCACCTCAACTTCCAGTACCTGATGGAATTGAGTCCCGGCGAGCAGGCCGCCAACGGCGACTACATACCGCAGTTCCCCTGGCCGCCGCCGGCCTTCACAACGCGCCGGCTGCTGCCCACGGGGCTGGTCACGCGGGGCACGAACGACACGCTGGGCGTCGCGTTCGATAAGATCGTCGCGGCGCTCGAGCGGGGGGAGATCTACGAGTGGGCGGTATACGCGATCGGCGATTCCGGCTTCGCCGTCGTCTCGAAGATGGAGAGCATCAAAGACGATGGGACGCCGACCGCTACGCGCTGGTCGCTGGAAGCGCCGCCGAGCGAGAAGTTCTGGCTGCTCGAGATCCTCGATCGAGTCTTCCTCGCCCGCCCCGGGCGTTACCGGGTGATCGTCTTGACCGTGACGAGCTTGCCGGTCGTTGCCGACACGGTCCAGGTGAGCGATACGACGGCCAGGAACTGGATCCAGCACGGGGCGGACCACCTGCCGACGGCCTTGGCGCGTGTGGTCGTGCCGTCCGACGCCCGCTGCAACGCACTGATCTACGAGTTCGAACGTCCCGACGAGGATACGCCGCTCGCGCCGGTGGAAGAGAGCGACCTGGGCGCCGTCGAGCATCTGGCCGGCGCCCGGCTCTGGGATGAAGACGACCTGACCGGCTGAAAAGGCAAGGAGGGAGTCGTGACAACGTCACAACGGGTTCCCGTGGCGATCTGCCAGCGCCGCTTGGCGACGGTGTGGTTTTCGGCCGGCGCCGTGCTGTTTCTGTTGCTCGCCGTTCAATCGCTCCTGGGCAAGTACGGCGACGAGACCACGAAGGCGTGGTCGTGGCTGCTCCCGACCATCGTTCCGACCCTGTCGCTCATCATCGGGGCTGTGGCGTACCAGGCGAAGAAGGCGCAGAGTGAGGCCACCGTCGACCGGTTTGCCTACCGCCTGAGCCTTTGGCTGTCGGTCTTCTACCTCGTGCTCGTCCTCGCCACCGTAATCGTGCCGGCGGTCCGCTCGTATCCGAGTGCGGCGGATATGCTGGGGACGATGGAGATGTCGAACCTCTTCCTGGGGCCCGTTCAGGGCCTGGTCGGCATCGCCCTGGGCGTCTTCTTCGTGTCGCGGGAGACCGTGCCGCGCGGTCCATAGCCGAGCCCTGGTGCCCGAGGTGGCTCCATTACGTCGTGGCAACCTGGTCCGGGCACGACGCGTCCAACGGGTAGTTCCAACCGTCGACTTCTTCATCCTTCGATCCCCGGCGCTGTCGGCCCGGCTCGCTTCTGCCGGACGGCTTCGCCGGTCAAACTGTCGGACGTGGGTTCATGGCAGCCCGTTAACTGATCGGGAGGCACAGAATGATGAGAGACGCGGTCGGAATCCCGGCGCTCGTATCGATCCGCGCTTTCGCCGGTCTGGCGATGGTCGGCCGTGATGAGCCGGCAGGCAATCAGGATCCCAGCGAGGTTCGCGAGTTCGTGGCTGCGGCCCGGCGCGGCGACGAGAACGCGGTGTCCCAATCTATGCGGCAACGCTCCGGTGCCTTCAGCGGTCTAACACTCAGGAGCGGCGCAGAGCGGCGACGCTGGAACTGCCATCACCCACCAACAATCTAGGAGACGAGGGATGCGACGCGTTCTACTGATCTTTGTCTTGTTCTGCGCGACGGCAGGGTACGCGCAGGAAGACGCGCGGCTTGTCGTGCCCTACGAGCGGTTCGTGCTCCCCAACGGGCTGAACGTGATCCTGCACGAGGACCACACGACGCCCACGGTGAGCGTGAACGTCTGGTACCACGTCGGCTCGGGGCGCGAGAAAGTGGGGCGCACCGGGTTCGCCCACCTGTTCGAGCACATTATGTTCGAAGGGTCGGGGCACGTGCCCGAAGGTGCGTTCGACAACTGGCTTGAGGCGGCCGGCGCCAGCAACAACGGGTCGACCACGCAGGACCGCACCAACTACTACGAGGACCTGCCGGCGAACGCCCTCGAGCTGGCGTTGTTCCTGGAGTCGGACCGCATGGGGTATCTCTTGGCCGCCACGTCGCAGGAGAAGGTGGACGGCCAGCGCGATGTGGTGAAGAACGAGCGGCGCCAGCGGGTCGAGAACCGGCCCTACGGACTCGCCTTTTCGACCATGTTCGAGCACCTCTTCCCGGAAAGTCATCCCTACAGCTGGCCGGTGATCGGCTCGATGGAGGACCTGTCGGCGGCAAGCTACGAGGACGTAGTCGAGTTCTTCACGCGTTGGTACAGCCCGGCCAACGCCAGCATCGCCATCGCCGGCGACTTCGACGCCGCCGAGACTCGCGCGCTGGTGGAGAAGTGGTTCAGCGATGTGCCGGCCGGCGACCCGGTGCCGCCGCCGGACGTGGTAAGCGCCTTCCTCACGGAAGAGCGGCGGTCGGTGCTGGAGGACCGTGTCTCGCTGCCGCGCATGTATATGGCGTGGTTGTCGCCGGCGATCTACGCACCGGGCGACGCCGAGCTCGACATCCTCGCCAGCGTCCTGACCGAAGGTAAGAACTCGCGGCTCTATAAGCGGTTAGTTTACGAGTTACAGATCGCGCAGGACGTGACCGCCTTCCAGTACTCGCTGGAACAGGGCAGCTCGTTCTGGATCATCACCACTGCGCGCGCTGGCCACGACCTGGACGAGCTCGAGGTTGTGATCCAGGAAGAGATCGATCGCCTCAAGATGGAAGCGCCGAGTGAGCGTGAGGTACAGCGGGCGGTCAATCAGTACGAGGTCGGCTTCCTGGGTAGTCTGGAGCGGGTCGGCGGTTTCAGCGGTAAAGCGGACAGGCTGAACGCTTACTATTTCCGCACGGGTAACCCCGACTATTTCAACGAAGATCTGGCTCGGTACAAGGCGATCGAGCCCGTCGACATCCAGGCGGTGACGCGGACGTGGTTGCGCGATGACGGGCGCGTGGTATTGAGCGTGGTGCCGGAAGGTCGGACGGACCTGGCGTCCGAGGGAATGAAGTCGAATACGGACTGAGTGCTGGCGAGATGGAGAATCTTAAGATGCGAATCTTGGAGAACGTCGCGACTAGGAGTGCGAGTACGAGTATGGGTAAGAGTGGGAGAGTTGGTCGTGCGGGAGCATTGCTGGGGGCTGCACTTTCCGTTGCGCTATTCGCGCCGGAGCTAGCGGCGCAGATACCCGACCGCAGCCAGCCACCGGAGCTGGGACCACCGCCGGCACTCTCGCTGCCGCCCATCCACCGCGTCGAGCTGTCGAACGGTGCAAGAGTGTTGCTACTGGAGAAGCACAACGTGGCGCTCGTACAGGTGAACCTGGTGGTGAGGACGGGCTCGGCCTTCGATCCAGCGGAACTGGCCGGGCTCGCCGGTATGACGGCCGACATGATGGACGAAGGGGCCGGCGGACGCGACGCGCTGCAGTTGGCCGACGAGATCGAGTATCTCGGAGCGAGCCTCTCGGTGTCTGCGGGCGACCACACCACGACGGTGGCGCTCTACACGCCGCGCAGCCGGCTGGACGCAGCGCTGGCGATCATGGCGGACGTGGCCTTGCGGCCCGACTTCCCGGCAGAGGAGCTGGAGCGCAAGCGTTTGCAGCAACTCAACTCGCTCATGCAGGCGCGGGACGAGCCACGGTCGGTGGCTGCGGTGCTCTTCGACCGCGCGCTGTTCGGCGAGGATCACCCGTATGGGCGCTGGAGCGACGAGCGAGCGATCCGCTCGTACACCGTCGCTGGCCTGAGAGAGTTCCACGAGACCTATTTCCGACCCAACAACGCTTTCTTCGTCGTGGTCGGCGACATCAGCCTGGGCGAAGCGCGCGAGAAGCTCGAGGCGCTGTTTGGCGACTGGCGACGCGGCGCGATCCCGCTGATGAGCTGGCCGCAGGCGGAGCAGGTAGTTGAGCGCCGGGTCTACCTGGTGGACAAGCCTAGCGCGGCGCAGTCGGAAATCCGCATCGGCCGCATCGGGGTCCCGCGGCTGACCGACGACTACTACGCGCTCGTCGTGATGAATACGATCCTCGGCGGCTCGTACGCCTCGCGGCTCAACCAGAACCTGCGTGAGGAACACGGCTACACCTACGCCGCTTACTCATACTTCGGGTTCAACCCGCTGCCCGGGCCGTTCCGGGCGAGCTCGGCGGTGCAGACCGCCGTGACCGACTCGGCGCTGGTCCAGTTCATGAAAGAGCTGAACGACATCCTCGAGCCGGTTTCGGACGAGGAACTGACGCGCGCCAAGAACTACGTGGCGCTGCGCTTCCCCAGCCGCTTCCAGACGGTGGCGGGGATCGCCGGGCGGCTCACCGAGCTCGAGCTCTACGGTCTGCCGGACGGCTACTTCAACGAGTACGTGGAGCGGATCCTGGGCGTCACGCAGGCCGATGTGCAGCGCGTGGCGCAGAAGTACGTCGTCCCCGAACAGATGGCGGTCATCGTGGTGGGTGATCGTGCGACGATCGAGGAAGGCATCCGGGCGCTCGAGCTGGGCACGATCGACAACCTGACGGTCGAGGACGTGCTGGGCCCGGCGCCCGAGATCGGCGGTACGCAGTAGGCCGGAAGAACCCAGGGATGACGGCGGGACCGCCGGCCGACCCGGGTCGACGGCGCCGGCGGGCATCGTGGCAACCGTGCAGCGAAGCGGCGCGTCCAAGAGATGTCTCCAACCGTTTATGCTCACCGCCCCGGGAGTTCGGGAGATAGACTAAGATGTACAAGAGTGTAGCGATTATCGCTTTTGCAGCGTCGGCGCTGCTGGGCGCGGCGCCCGTTCGCGCGCAGGACGGTCACGTCGCCGCCCGCGCCGGCGACCTGGCGACGCTGGAGGCGCTGCTGGAGCAGGACCCCGAGCAGGTGAGCACGGTGGACGAGAACGGCAGGACCCCCCTGGATTTCGCGGCGGGCTTCGGCCAGGAAGAAGCGGTGAGGCTGCTGCTGCAGCGCGGCGCCGACATCAACGCGGCGGACGCGGCCGGTATGTCAGCGGTCGATTTCGCCTTCTTCACCGAGCGCGGTTCCGCCACCGCGCGCCTGACCCGTTTGCTCGTGTCGGAAGGCGCCGAGTTCGACGCCAACGCGACACTCTTCGGCAGGGCCAGGCGGCTGGACCTGGTGATATCGCCGGGGAACATCGAGTTGACTCGGTTCCTCGTGGAGCAGGGCGCCGATGTCAACGCGATAGCGTACGTGTTGGCTCCGCTGGAGAGCGCCGCGGCGCGCGGACATCTGGAGATCGCCGAGTTTCTGCTGGAGCACGGTGCCGATGTCGACCTGCGGGGGAATGATGGGAACCCGCCGCTGCGCTGGGCGGTCGAGCGTGGGCACACCGACGTGGTCAACCTGCTGCTCAAGCACGGCGCTGCTCTGGACTTCAGAGAAGAGTTGTACGGAAGGGATCTGCTGCACATCGCGGCTCTGAACGGCCATCTCGACATCGTCCGGTCGCTCGTGTCGCACGATGTCGAGCTGAACGGGCGGGACGACACGGGCCAGACGCCACTGCAGCTCGCTGCCAAGTACGGTCATCAGCGCGTGGCCGACTACCTGATCGAGGGTGGCGCGGTCAGGCCCGGCAACCTGGAGGAGAACTACGGTCTGTCGCCCTATCTGACGCGGAGCATGGCGCCAGGCGAAGCCGTCGCGTGGTATCTGAACCATCGCGGCTGGGCGGTCCGAACGCAAAACCACATGCTCGTCTTCGACGCCGAGGAATTCGGCGTCAAGCGGCCGACGCAGCCGTCGCTGGCCAACGGATTCATCACGCCAGCCGAGATCGGTAGGCTGGACGTGATCTCGTTCTACACGACCTTCCACGCGTCGCCCGGTGAGCTGGCTTATGTGCACGAGATCGAGGACTCACTGGCCAGCGTCACCTACGTGCACAACGCGAAAGAGAGTTGGCGAGGCTCGGAGCGCGTCGTGTATGTAACGCCGGGCGAGGGTTGCACGATCGACGACATGGGCCTCGTCACGATCGAGGTCACCCAAGAGATGACATCGCTGGGATACTTGTGTAAGCTTGATGGTCTGGTGATCTACTACGCCGGCTTCCGCGCCGAGAATCTGGACCGCTTCAAGCAAGACCTCGAGTTCCTCGCCCAGCACACCGATCGGATCGACATCGCGTTTCTGCCGGTTGCCTTTTCCGAAGGGGAAGGCGAGACGGATTTCCGCTACTTCCTCGAGCGATTCCGGCCGCGGGCCGTCGGCCTGGTCGATCCGAGCCGTCGCGAGCATATGTTCGGCGAGGTCGCAACGACTATCGCCGAGTGGGGCATCGATGCGGCCGTCTTCGCGGCTGCGAACCCCGGTGACGCGTTCGTGTTAGAACGCAAGTGACACCCCACCTGGCCCGAGAGTTGAGGTGCTAAAGGAGCCACGTATTCCTCGAGGGAATAAGCGGGGACTCGGCTCGGGAGGTATGCCAAGATGAGAAGCGCAATTGGAGTTCCGGTCGTGACATTGTTCCTCGCCTTCGCCGGCCTGGCGCTGGTCGGCCAGGACGCGGTGCGCCGCGATCAGGATGACAGCGAGGGTCGCGAGTTCGTGGCTGCGGCCCGCCGCGGCGACGAGAACGCGGTCCGCAAGGCGCTGGAAGCGGACCCGGCGCTCGTCACCGCCACCGACGCCCTGGGAATGACGGCGCTAGACTGGGCGGCGACGGGCGAGCACTGGCACATCTTTCGGCAGCTGCTGGCCAAGGGCGCGCCGGTGAACAGTGTAGGCTTCGACGGCGGCACGGTCATGCACCGCGTTTGCCACTACGACCGTCCCGACATGGTGGAGCTGCTGCTGGAGGCGGGCGCCGATATCGCTGTCCAGAACCAATGGGGCCGCACCCCGCTGCACGTCACGGCACGTCGCGGTTCCCGCGAGGTGGCGAAGCTCTTGCTCGCGCGCGGCGCCGATCCCGACGCGGCGACCCGGGAAGGCTGGACGACGCTGCACGTGGCGTACCGCGCCGGTCAGCCGGAGCTGGTCGAGCTGCTGCTTGCCGCAGGCGCCGATCCGCAGAAGCGGGACAGCGCCGGCGAGCTGCCCATCGAGCATTGGCACGAGCGCCCCGAGGCGGTCGCGATCGAGGGGTCGAAGCTCTACGAGTATCAGGGTCTCTACGACGTGAGTGCGAATTTCCGCTTCAAGGTCTGGCTGGAAGGCGAGAGGCTCAGGCTACAGGACTTCGGGGCCGACGACATGTATCCCACCGGACCGGATTCCTTCTACTGCCGGTCCGAGCCTTGGAGCGTCGCGTTCATGCGCGACGAGGATGGCGCGGTAAAGGAGATCGAGGTGCACTTCCTGCGGCGTGCCGTGCGCGGCACCAGGCGCGAGCACCCACAGTACATAGGCTCCCACCAGTGCCGGGCGTGTCACCTCGGGGAAGCGCACGGGAACCCCTACCTGAAGTGGGTCAGCAGCCGGCATGCCGCGGCCTATTGGCGCCTGGCGACCGACTGGGCACTCTTCCTCGCTCTGTCGCGGCCGCATTTCCAGGACATGGAGAATCCCCGGGCGGACAGTCGTTGCCTGCTATGCCACGCGACGGCCGCCCAGGACCCCGACGCGCTGTTCGCCAGCACGTTCGACGTGGGCGAGGGTGTCGGCTGCGAGGCCTGCCACGGGCCGGGATCGGAGTACCGAGACCCGGCTATCATGTCCGACCGGGCGGCGTTCCGCGCCGCCGGCGGCAGGATACCCGATCAGGGTACGTGCCGGAGCTGCCACCGTAACCCGGATCGGTTCCAGTTCGAGGAGTGGTGGCCCGGGATCGCCCACGGCGAAGCGGCGGGGACCGAGTCACGCTGATCGGAGGGCGAATGGGGGGCGCGGCGTCGCAGCGCCGCTAGTCGGGGCCGCCTGCACTTGATGATCGCCCATTCTATCCAGCCCCGGCGGGCCGGGTCCGATCGAGTATCGTCGATCACGGTCGAGAAGGTGGAGCTCAACCTCGAGGTCGACGACTCGGTCTTTAGCATGCCGGAATCCACGGGCGGTGACTAGCAGGCCGCTGAACAACGCCGGAGCCCCGAGTTCGCTGGGGGCGCACCGAGGGGAGTCGTCTCGCTTCGTGTCGCGCGCCTCGCTTGCCGGAACGAGGGCTGCGCCGCCGGCGCGCTCCAAACTACGCTCGGACGACTCCCCTCGATGGCACCCCTCAAAGATGTCGCCGGCCTTGTCCAGCGGCCTGCCAATGGGTTTCTTCGTCGCTACATGATCGGCGGCATGACCACATGATTGCCACATGATCGCCACATGATAGCTCCAGCTTAGTGATTGGGTGCGGTTGCCTCTCAGCCTAGAGCAAGACATCATAGGCCAGCCGAAACGAAGTGGGCGCTTCGGTTCCACGAGCGGCGCAGCCTCTCCTGGGGCGCGGCCGTTGTGTGTGCCCAATCTCACCAAAACAGGAGGATCTCTCATGCTGAAGAAGCTGGCAGCGCTCTCTGTCGTGGCGGTCCTGGCCGCGCCGGCCCAGGCTCAGGAGCTCGACGAGGTGCTGAGCAACTATTACGAGGCGGTGGGCGGCTTCGACGCTTGGCAGTCGGTGCAGTCGATGAAGATGACGGGGAAGATGATGATGGGGGGGATGGGGATCGAGGCTCCGTTCACCGTGTTGGTGAAGCGTCCCAACAAGGGGCGGATCGAGTTCATCTTCCAGGGGATGACCGGGCTTCAGGCGTTTGACGGCGAGACGGCCTGGCAGGTGATGCCGTTCCTGGGCAACCCGGATCCCGAGGAGTTGACGGAGGACGAGTCGGAAGATGTGAGAGACACGGCCGACCTCGATGGGCCGCTGATGGGCTACGAGGAATCCGGTCACCAGGTCGAGTTCGTCGGGCTGGAGGAGACGGAAGGGACCCAGGCGTACAAGCTCAAGGTCACGTTGACTAGCGGCAGCGTTCAGTACTACTACCTCGATAGCGAGTACTTCGTCCCGATCAGGATGGACGTGGCTCGCGAGTCGCAGGGCAGGACGGTCGAGTTCGAGACGATCTTCAGCGACTACAAAGAGGTCGGCGGACTGCTGATCCCTTATTCGGTCGAGACGAGGCCGAAGGGCGCTCCGGCAGGGCAGGTCATAACGATCGATCTGGTGGAACTGAACGTCGAGCTCGACGACGCGCTGTTCGTCATGCCGGAGAAGAGTGAAGGGGGCCAGCAGTAAGGCTGGCCCGTTCTGATCGTATCAGGCAAACCGGGAGAAGGAGTCTCACGATGAGTACCCGGCTGGAATATGTCTGGCGGGGCTGCGTGCTGCTGGCGGCGCTGCTGGCGCTGCCCGCCGTCGCTTCCGCTCAGGCAAAGATCGAGTCTGCCGCGTTTGGCGGACTGAGGGCGCGCCCGATCGGGCCCGCGACGATGAGCGGGAGGATCGCGGCGATGGACGCGGTGTCCGAGTACCCGCTCACCATATACGTCGGTTCAGCGAGCGGGGGTGTGTGGAAGTCGGATGACGGGGGTCTGCGGTTCGAGCCGATCTTCGACGACTACACGATGTCGATCGGGGCGATCAGGATCGACCCATCGAACCCTGAGGTCGTCTGGGTCGGGACCGGCGAGACGTGGGTACGTAACAGTGTCTCGGTGGGCGACGGCGTCTACAAGACGACCGACGGTGGCGATACCTGGCAGCATCTGGGTCTCGAGGACAGCGAGCGGATCGCGCGGATCGAAATCGATCCGCTGGATGGCGATCGAGTCTACGTCTGTGCCACCGGGCATCTCTGGGATGCGAACGCCGAGCGCGGGGTCTTCCGGACGACCGACGGCGGCGCGACCTGGGAGAAGGTGCTCTACATAGATGAGGACACCGGCTGCTCGGACCTATCGATGGATCCCCACGCGCCGAACATCTTGTACGCCGGCATGTGGGAGTTCCGGCGCTGGCCGTACTTCTTCAACTCCGGCGGCCCGGGCAGCGGGCTCTACCGGTCGGTCGACGGCGGCGACACCTGGGAAGAGCTGACGGTCGGGCTGCCCGAGGGCGACAAGGGCCGGATCGCGGTCGCCGTGTCACCGCCGCGGCCCACCCGGGTCTACGCGGTGGTCGAGGCGGAGGAGACCGCGCTCTACCGCTCCGACGACATGGGGGCGACGTGGGAAGAGATGAACTCGTCGATGAACGTCACGGGCCGCCCCTTCTACTTCGCCTACGTCGTGCCCGACCCGGTCGATCCCGATCGGGTCTTCAAGCCGGGGCTCCTGCTCACGGTCTCGAGTGACGGCGGCAAGTCGTTCAGCTCGCCGTTCAGCTCGGGCGGCTTCGACATGGGCAGTGTGCACAGCGACCACCACGCGATGTGGATCGACCCGAACAACAACAAGGATCTGATCCTCGGCACCGACGGCGGCGTCTATTTCTCCTACGACGGCGGCATTGCCTGGCGCCACTCCAGGGGGCTACCGGTCTCGCAGTTCTACGAGATCAGCTACGATATGGAGTTCCCGTACAACGTCTACGGCGGTCTCCAGGACAACGGGACCTGGGTCGGCCCGTCACGCAAGTCAGGCGGTATCATGCCGGCGGATTGGGACCTGCTGTTCAGCGGCGACGGGTTCCACGTCTTCGTCGATCCGGCCGACCCCGACTTTGTCTACTTGGAGTACCAGGGCGGCAACCTGTCGCGGCTGCAGAAGTCGACGGGCGAGACGAAGGAGATTCGGCCGTACCCGGAGGAGGGCGAGACGAAGCTGCGCTTCAACTGGAACACGCCGATCCACGTCAGCCAGGCGAACCCCGGGACCCTCTACTTGGGCGCCCAGTACCTGTATCGGACGCGCGCTCGCGGCGATTCCTGGGCGCGCATTTCGCCTGATCTGACGACGAACGATCCGCAGAAGCAGAGACAGGCGGAGTCGGGCGGACTGACCACCGACAATACGACGGCGGAGAACCATACGACGATCTATACGATCAGCGAGTCGCCGCTGAACGCAGAGGTCATCTGGGTCGGGACCGATGACGGTAACCTGCAGGTCACACGCGACGACGGCGCGAACTGGCGCAACGTCGTGCGCAACGTTCCGGGCCTGCCGAGGCACACGTGGGTGTCGCACGTCGAGGCGAGCCGCCACGACGCGGCGACCGCCTACGTTACCTTCGACGGCCACCGCGCCGGGGACATGACCACCTACCTGTATCGGACCCGGGATTACGGCGCGACGTGGGAATCGCTGGTCAGCGAGGACATCGAAGGCTTCGCCTTCGTCGTCAAGGAGGATCTGGAGAACCGGCAACTGCTGTTCCTCGGCACCGAGTTCGGGCTCTACATCAGCGTGGACGGTGGCCAGTCGTGGGCGCGTTACGCCAGCGACTTCCCGAGGGTAGCGGTGCACGACCTGGCGATCCAGCCGCGGGAGAACGATCTGATCATCGGCACGCACGGGCGCGGCATCTACATCCTGGACGACATAACGCCGCTGCGCGGCCTGACGCCGGACGTCCTGGAGGCCGATCTTACGATTCTGCCGAGTCGCCCCGCCGTTCAGCTGATCGGGGGCGGTGAAGGCGCCTGGTTCCCCGGCAACGATCAGTACGTGGGCCGCAATCCTCCGGAGGCCGCGTCCGTCGTCTACTATCAGAAGCGGCGCCACATCTTCGGCGATATGAAGCTCGAAGTCTACGACGCCGAGGGTGAACTCATCACGACGATCCCGGCCGGCAAGGTCCGCGGCATCAATCGCGTCGACTGGCCGATGAGGCTGCCGCCGCCCCCGGTCCCGCCGGCTAGCTCACTGGTGCCCGTGTTCGACGGCCCGCGCGTGCTGGAGGGCACGTACACCTACAAGCTGATCAAGGGCAGCGATACTTACGAGGGCCAGCTGAGCCTGGTCCCCGACCCGCGCTCGCCGCATTCGGCCGAGGACCGACGGCTGCAGCAGCGGGCGGCCCTCCGGATCCACGCCATGATCGAGCGCCTGAGCTACGTGGTAGATGCGGTCATCGATCTACGCGACGAGGCGCGGGCGCGCGCGGAGGCAGTCGGTGGCGGTACGGCCAGGCGACTGAACGACTATGCCGACGAGCTGGAGCAGTTCCGCGGCGACTTGGTGAGCAGCGAGGTAGCCATATTCTCGACGGAGGGCCAGCTGCGCGAGAACCTCGGCGGTCTCTACGGCGCAGTGAACGGCTACGCCGGCCGGCCGAGCGAGTATCAGCTGGAACGGATGGAGAACCTGAGCGTCGAGCTGGACGAGGCCGAGGTCCGTTTCAGCGAACTTACTTCGCAGGGCAGGCTGGAGCCGCTGAACTCGCGGCTGGAGCGGGAGGAGGTGGAGCCACTGGTGCTCAAGACCCGCGAGGAGTGGGAGGCGGAGCGGGGTAGTAGCTGATCCCCGGTCCGTGCGGGATGTTGAGAGCCCCGGCGGTTGGCGACGCCGGGGCTCTCGTCTGTGCTCTTGAGATGCCGCCCGACCGCCGACCGTGGAATTCCCTGCTCGCTGGGGTTACGATGGCCGCATGCAGCTGACGCTGGTAGTGCTCGCGGCGGGGATCGGCAGCCGCTACGGCGGGCTCAAGCAGTTGGAGCCCGTCGGGCCGGGCGGCGAGACCCTGTTGGACTACGGGATCTACGATGCGCTCCGGGCCGGGTACTCGGGCGTAGTGCTGGTGATCCGGCGCGAGCTGGAAGCGGTGTTCCGGGAGCGGCTGGAGCGCCGGTTCGGAGGGTCGTCCTCCCTCGCTTTCGCGTATCAGGAGACGGATGACGTACCGCCGGGCTTGACTGTGCCTGCTGGCCGCCGCAAGCCGTGGGGCACCGGCCACGCGGTTCTTGCCGCGCGCTCCGCGGTGTCGGGTCCGTTCGTCGTGATGAACGCCGACGACTTCTATGGCGCGACGGCGTACGAGCTACTGGCGGAGCACCTGCGAAGCGTCGCCGGGTCGGGAGCGGCCGAGTTCGCCGCGGCCGGTTACACGTTGCGCGATACGCTGTCCCCGCACGGCGGCGTGTCACGCGCCGTGTGCGAGGTCGACGCCAGCGGTTACCTGGCACGGGTGAGCGAGGTGAAGGACATCCGCGAGACGGGGGGCAGCTTGTCCGGCGTCACCGTGGACGGGGAGCTCTACGACCTGACGGGCGACGAGACCGTCTCGATGAACCTGTGGGCGGCGACGCCGGCCTCGTTCTCACTGCTGGAACGGGAGTTCGCGCGCTTCCTCGGCGAGCACGGCGACGACCGGGACGCCGAGTTCTATCTGAGCAATTCGGTGAACGACCTGATCGCGGCCGGCGCGGTGCGGGTCCGGGTCATCGCGACGCCAGGTCCCTGGCTGGGCGTCACCCACCGCGAGGACAGGCCGTACGTCGAAGCCAAGCTCAGGGAACTGATCGACGCAGGTCTCTATCCTGCGAACCTCTCGTAGCGGGCAAGGACGCGGCCGTCGCTGATGCTGTGAGCCCTCAGGCCGGCGTCATAGACGGCGGTACGTCCGATTCGCCGACGGCCCAGTTCGTGTTCGGCCTGTCGCCCATCGTAAGGACAAGCGTGCCGCCGGCAGCGATCTCGTCGTGAGTGATGTAACAGCGTTCGAGCGGTTGGCCGTTAAGCGTGGCGGATTGGATGTACTTGTTCGCCGACGAGACGCCCGATGCTTCGACCGTGAACTCCTCTCCGCCCTCGGGCTTCAAGGTGACCCGCTCGTAATGTGGCGAACCGATCACATAAGTGGCGTCGGCCGGATTCACGGGATAGAGGCCGATAGCGCTGAGAATGTACCAGGCCGACATCTGGCCGCAGTCTTCGTTGCCAGGCAACCCGTCCGGCGTTGTCCCGTAGAGGGTCTCGGTGATCTGGCGCACACGCTCCTGTGTCTTCCACGGCGCACCGGCATAGGCGTAGAGGTAGGCGATGTGGTGACTCGGCTCGTTGCCGTGCGCGTACTGCCCGATCATCCCGCTGATGTCGGGAGGAGCCGTGCCTTCGAGCTCCGAGGAACGCTCGAACAGCTCGTCCAGCTTCGCGATGAACGCCTGGCGCCCGCCCATGAGCTCGATCAGACCACGGACGTCGTGCGGCACGAACCAGGAGTACTGCCAGGCATTGCCTTCCGTGTACTCGTCTTGGCGGTGTGATGCCGCCGTGGGTGAGAACGGCTCCGTCCAATTGCCATCGGCAAGCCTGCCGCGCATGAAGCCACTGGAACGGTCGAACAAGTTGCGGTAGAAAGCCGCACGCTGGTAGAAGAGTTCGGCATCATAGTTCTCGCCCAGCGCTTCCGCCAGCCGCGCGATACACCAATCGTCGAATGCGTACTCTAGAGTCTTGGAGACGGACTCGTTCTCCCAATCCGCCGGGATGTAGTTATAGGGCCGGACCGGCCGCAGCTGCAGCTCGGTTTCCAGGGCCGGCTCAGCGACGCGCTGCACGTTCACCGCCGTGTGTATGTCGCGATCGGCCGGTATCACCGGGAGGAGTAGGCGATTGTTGCCAAAAGCCAGTCGTGTTTCCACCGGCCTGCCGCGCCTGACGTAGACCAGCGCCTCCGTCGGCGCGGCGTAGTGCTCGATGTCCAAGCGCACGAGCTGGCGCACTTCACCGCCCTCTTCTACGAACCCGTACACGTTTTCGGCACTGAGGCGGGACACCAGGGGGTACTCGAAGGTCATGAGCCAATCGCGTGTGCCCTCAGAGTCGCCGGTCAACCTGAGACGCAGGCGCTGGCCGGATTCGACAGCGGACGCCGGGAGGGTCAAGTACATGAAGCCGAAGAGATCGTCGTACTGATCGATGTGGGTTGCCCGGAAGGTGAGCGTCGCCCCTCGCGGGCCTCTCGCGCTGAAGCTCCGGTCCTCCGCGTTCGGTGTGTCGAATCTGAACCAGCGCTCGCCGTTCACCGCGAGCTGGAAGCGGCGGCCCTGCTCGCTGGCGTGGATCCCGGCCAGCCAGAGGAAGGACACCTTGGATTGGGTGAACTCGGGCACCGCGCCTGTCTCCCACTCGATGGGTAGCGGCTCATCCTCCGTGCGAGCGATGAGCGCGAAGCGGGCCGCTGGCACCGGCGAGTGATAGATGATCTTGTTGCCGCCGAGTGTAAGCTCGTAGCCGCTGACGATCGTGCCCATCGGCCGGACATGCCTGCTCTCGATGTTCGCGACGCGCCGCAGGCTCGATCTGGTTTCCCGCTCGACGGCTTCTTCGACGGAAGTAGGCGCCGGCCACTTGTAGAAGCGCAGCCCCCCGGCGTCCTGGGTGGCGCTCTCGATCATTGCCGATAGCGCCTCTCTGGGCTCCAGGCTGGTGAGCCCCTTTGACCAGGCGTCGAGGATGACCGGTACCGAGTGATAGCCGATCATGGTGTTCGTCTCATTGCCGGCCAGCGACCACACGGGCAGAAGACCGTTCTCTCTATAGAACGCCATCATCGACTGTACGAGATCATCGACCCGCTCGGGCTGGATCAGCGTGAGCAGTGGGTGTTCGGCCCTGAAGGTGTCCCAGAGCGAATAGACCGTGTGGTTCCGGAAGCCACGCGCCTCGTGCACCTGACCGTCGGGCCCGCGGTAGGTGCCGTCAACGTCGCAGAAGAGCTGAGGCGCCAGTAGCGAGTGGTAGAGCGCCGTATAGAGAAGAGTCTTCTGCTCGTCACTCGAGGTCGTCACTCGAACGCAGCGCAGAGTTCGGTTCCAGGCCTCCCGCGCGTCACGCTGAACATCATCGAAGTTCCAGCCTGGAGCTTCGCGACGGAGGTTCTGCTTCGCAGCTTCGATGCTGACCGGCGAGATTGCGACCTTCACGACGATACGCTGGTCGGTTGCGCCCATGAACTGGAAGCATCCCTTGACGTGAGTGCCCTGGAGTTCGGGTCGCGATGCCGCTCCGGCCCACTCGCTCTCCAGCCAGTGTGATCGGAAGGGCCGCGAGAAGCTGAGGGCGAAGTACACCTGTTGGTTGGGTGCCCAGCCGCTGGACATGCGGTAGCCGCTGATCAGCGTGGGGCTCTCGACGATGACCATCGTGTCGGTGGGCCGGTCCCAGTTCAAGGAATGGCCCAGATCGACGATGACCGAAGCGCGCAGGCCGCGGGGCGGACTGGGGAAGCCGTAGCGGTGCAGGCCGACTCGCTCGGTAGCGGTGAGCGCTGCCGTGATGCCGGTGTCGAGAAGGTCGACCGAGTAGTAACCGGGCTCGGCCGACTCGCGCTCGTGCGAGAAGCGTGAGCCGATGTCTCCCAGCGGCGGTTCCCCGGTGAAGGTCGGCATGACCAGGATGTCGTACATATCGCCGATGCCGGTGCCGCTGAGGTGGGTGTGGCTGAACCCGGCGATCCGATCGCTCGACCAGTGGTAGCCCGAGGACCAGTCCCAGCCGTTCACCCCGTTGTCGGGGCCCACCTGCACCATGCCGAAGGGCAGGTTGGCGCCGGGATAGGTGTGGCCGTGGGCGCCGGTGCCGATGAACGGGTCGACGTACCGGGTGAGGTCGTCGTCGTCCCGGGAGAGGGTAGGGCGAGTCCAGGGGCCGCCGATCGCCGCCAGTCCGGCCAGGGCGGCCCCGCTGGTCTTGAGCATGTCGCGCCGTGAGATCATGCCGTCCTCAGCTCGTAATCTCGGCCTACTGCTGTGTGCGATGGGTGCGGCTTGCTGACAATACGACGGGGACGGTCCACACGCCAAGGGGGTGGTGACAGCGCCGGGACTCCGGGATCTGCGGGTGACGTCGAGCGGAGTCGGAACCGCGGAAGGGAGGGTACGGGCGGGGAGCCTTGAGCGGGCATTTGGAGCGCGGCGGCCGGTCACCCGGTCTTGGCCCCGCGCAGCGCGACACGAAGCGAAAGGCTCCCGGCCCACACCCGACCGGTGGCGCGGCGCCGCATCACGCTGTATAAAGAAGCCGCGGCCCACCGAGCACCGGGAGCGCTAGCCTATGCAGCTCGTCAGCCTCGACTGGTTCGTGGTCTTCCTCTACGGCCTGAGCGCCCTGCTCGTCGGCCTCGTGTTCGCGCGGCGCGCCGGGAAGGGAACGCAGGAGTTCTTCCTCTCGGGGCGGAAGGCGCCGTGGTGGCTGCTGGGCACCTCTATGGTCGCCACCACGTTCTCAACCGACACGCCGAACCTGGTCACCGACCTGGTGCGCAGCGGCGGCGTGAGCCAGAACTGGATGTGGTGGGCGTTCCTGATCACGGGTATGTGCACAGTCTTCTTCTACGCGAAGCTGTGGCGCCGGTCGGGCGCGTTCACCGACATCGGCTTTTACGAGTTGCGCTATTCCGGTGGGATCGCCGCGTTCCTGCGCGGGTTCCGGGCGCTCTACCTGGGCGTCTTTTTCAACGTGATGATCATGGCCAGCGTCACGCTGGCGGCGATCAAGATCGCCGGCGTGTTGCTGGGCATCGGCAAATACGAGACTGTGCTCATCGCCGGCACGGTCACGGTCATCTATTCGGCCACGTCGGGGCTGTGGGGTGTCGTCGTGACCGACCTCCTGCTCTTCACCATCGCGATGATCGGCTCGATCGCCGCGGCCTACTATTCGCTGGCGCAGCCGGACGTCGGCGGGCTGGCAGGGTTGATCTCACATCCGGCACTCTCGGGGAAGCTGTCGCTGCTGCCCGACTTCACCGATTGGAGGGTCGCGCTGCCGATCTTCATCATCCCGGTCGCCGTGCAGTGGTGGAGCGTGTGGTATCCGGGCGCCGAGCCGGGAGGCGGCGGTTACGTGGCGCAGCGCATGCTGGCGGCACGTAACGAGAAGGACTCGATGCGGGCGACGCTCTGGTTCAACGTCGCCCACTATGCGCTACGGCCCTGGCCCTGGATCATCGTCGCGCTCGCCTCGCTGATCGTATATCCGAACCTGGAAGCGATCACCGCCCGCTTCCCGGGAATAGACCCGTCGATCGTGCGACACGATCTGGCCTACCCGGCGATGCTGGTATTCCTGCCCCACGGGCTGCTCGGTCTGGTCGTAGCATCGCTGGCCGCCGCCTACATGTCGACGATCAGCACGCATCTGAATTGGGGCGCGTCGTACATCGTCGACGACTTCTACCGCAGGTTCCTGTACTCGCAGGGTGACGAGCACCACTACGTGAGGGTGGGGCGCATCTCCACGGTGATACTCATCGTCCTGGCCGGAATCGTCTCGCTCTGGCTCGAGAACGCGTTGCAGGCGTTTCAGATCCTGCTGCAGATCGGGGCGGGCACCGGTCTCATCTTCCTGCTGCGCTGGTTCTGGTGGCGCGTGAACGCCTGGAGCGAGCTGTCGGCGATGATCATCTCGTTCCTGGTTGCCGTGTACTTCACGCTCGTCCGTGAGCCGCTGGGATTTCCGACCCTGCACCCGTCGCTCAAGTTGGTACTCGGCGTCGCCATCACCACGGTCGTGTGGTTGACGGTCACGCTGCTCACGCCGCCGACCGACAAGGCGACACTGCAGGCGTTCTACGACAGGATCCGGCCCTTCAACCGGGGGTGGCGACGCGCGGTCCAGACGGGGCCCACGGAGGGGAGCCTCACGGCGGCGCTCGTCTGCTGGTTCCTGGGCTCCCTGGTGGTGTACGCGGCGCTCTTCGGGACGGGGTTCTTGCTGTACGGCCGGGCGTCGCTCGCGGCGGCCTGCTTCGTGGTCGTCGTGCTCGCCGGGGCAGGGCTGTTCCGCAAGCTGCCGCTGGTCGGGTTCGAGTAACGCCAGTTGAGCAGTTCTGGGCCTAGCCTTCTGGCGGGTCTGAGTGCGTGTCCCTCTCCGTCAGCCCGCACAGATTGGGGCTCGAGGGTGTTTACCCCGGGAATGCCTCGTCCATCACCTCGAGAGCGAAGCGAGCCGACACCGTGGCCGGCCCGCCGCCCATCTCGATCGCGACCTCCACCGCCTCGAGCACCTCCTGCTTGGTGGCGCCGGCGATCCTCGCCTGCTCGATATGCCACTGCATGCAAGATTCACAATCGATCACCACCGATATCCCCGTTGCGATCAGCTCCTTGACCTTCCTTGGCAGAGCGCCGTCCGAGAAGGCGGCTTCCTCCATCTTGAGGAACGCCTTGTAGACCTCGGAGTCGAGCTCGAGGAGCTTGGCATGAGCGGCTTTGCGTCTGCGCGATATGTCCTGAAGCTTGTTCATAACGCCCTCTTCTTCACTGCGGACGGTCGTTTGCTGGTCGTAAGAGGTGGCCAGTTAGGGCATCGGCTGCACGGGTCTACGGTTCAACGCCGTCCCAGCAGTAGGTGCAGACCCTCTGCTTGGGGAGACCGATGGCGGCGATGAGGTCTTCTAGCCGCTGGTACCGCAGGGTGGTGAGTCCCAGACGCTTCCGGGTGCGCTCGACCATAGCACAGTAGGGCTCCGAGTCCGGGTCCGCGTACACGTCGAGGTCGGCGGGCTCATCGCCCTCCAACTCCTGGATCGATTTCCGCCCCGCCAGGTCGAGCTCCGACTTCGAGCGCGAGAAGTTGAGGAACTTGCAGCTGAAGATGAGGGGCGGACAAGCGGGTCGCATGTGGACCTCTTTCGCGCCGCAGGCGAAGATGCGCTCGATGATGTCTTTGAGCTGTGTACCCCTGACGATGGAGTCCTCGCAGAACAGTAAGCGCCGGCCTTCGATGATCTCGCGGATCGGTATCAGCTTCATCCGCGCCACGAGGTCACGGACCCTTTGGTCCTGAGGCATGAAGCTCCGAGGCCAGGTCGGCGTGTATTTCACGAAGGGTCTCCCGTACGGTATCCCCGCCGCGTTGGCGTAGCCGATGGCGTGGCCGGTGCCGGAGTCGGGAATCCCCGCTACCATGTCGATCTCGACGTCGTCGCGCTGGGCGAGCAAGCCGCCACAGCGGTAGCGGACGACCTCGACGTTGATGCCCTCGTAGTTGGACGCAGGATAGCCGTAGTACACCCACAAGAAGCCGCAAATCTGCATCTTCTCCCCGGGCGGACGTAACGTCTCCACGCCGTCCTGGGTGATGCGCACGATCTCGCCGGGGCCGAGGTACCTGTTCACCTGATATCCGACGTTGGCCAGCGCGCAGGTCTCCAGGGTTACGGCGAAGGCGCCGGGCTTCTCACCAATGGCGACGGGCGTGCGCCCCAGGAGATCGCGCGCCGCGTAGACGCCGTCGTCGGTGAGGAGAAGGATCGAGCAAGATCCCTTGATCGCATCTTGTGCGCTCTGGATGCCATCGACGAGGCTGTCTCCCTGATCGATCAGGTTGGCGACGACCTGGGTAGGACTCGCTTCCTCGCCGCTCATCTCCGAGAAGTGCGCGCCGCGCTTGAGTGCGGAGGCGACGAGATCAGCCAGATTCTCGAGCTTGGCTACCGTCACGATGGCGTAGGCGCCGTGGTGCGAGCGGATGATCAGCGGCTGATCGTCGTAGTCGCTGATCACGCCAATCCCTGAGGAGCCCCACAGCTTGGGCAGGTCATCCTCGAACTTGGAGCGGAACTGGGCGTTCGTGATGTCGTGGATGAAGCGCGTGATCCCTTGGCCGTTCTGGACGGCGAGGCCGCCGCGCATCGTACCGAGATGGGTGTGGTAGTCGGTTCCGTAGTACAGGTCGGCTACGCAGTCGGTGCGGGATACTACTCCGAAGAATCCGCCCACTGTGAACTCCTCCAAGGTCGGTAGTTCATGACAGCTTGCTCATACCGGATGTACTGCCGCGCCGCCGGACGGCTCGGCGACGAATAGCTGGTCCTCCAAAGCGCCCTCGAACTCCCGGTTCTCGTAGAAGCGTTTGGTCAGCCGCTCTAGCACCTTGTCGGTGCGCTCCTGCGGGCAGAGCGCCACGACGCAACCGCCGAGCCCGGCGCCGGTCAGGCGGGCGCCCGTCGCGCCGGCGCGGGCCGCAGTATCCACGAGCTCGTCGAGCTCCGGGCAACTCACATCGAGGTCGTCGCGCAGGCTCTCGTGCGACTCCTTCATTAGGCGCCCGAAGCCTCTGGGGTCGTATGCCGCCAACGCCTTCTCCGCCTTGCGTACGCGCTCGGCTTCGGTAAGTACGTGCCGGAAGCGCCGAAGGAGCGTCTCGTCGAGTGCGCTCTCCGCCGCTTTCAGCAGGTCGCGCGTGCGACGACGGGCCACGAGCAACGGGTAGGAGTCGATCTTCTCGGCGACACCCAGCGCCTTCGTCACCTGGGCCAATGCCTCACGGGATTCCCGGGTCCGCGCGTTGTACGTCTTGCGGGCGGCGCCGGACTTCTGCGCCCGGACCAGGCTGAAGGCGATGACGAAGTTCCACTCCGGCGGGATCGGGTGCGCGGTGAGGCGTAGTGGGTTGAAGTCGACGCGGCTGGCCGAGTGCCGGCGCGCCGCCAGGCAGATCGCCTGGTCCATGCCGCCGCCTCGAGTGCCCACGTAGTGCTCGGCCTCGGCGAGCAGTTCCGCCAGCTCGAGCCGCTCGACCTCCTCGTGATCGTTGGCGTGGAGAACGGCAAGCGCGAACGCGACGACGAGTGCGGAGGAAGAGCTGAGCCCTGCCGCAACCGGTATGTCGGAGTGGACGACGGCATCGAAGCCGCGCCCGACCTCGAAGCGCTCCAGTAGCCCCTGAGCCGCCGCCTTCGCGTAGTTCCCCCAGTCGCCCGCCTTGAAGGGCTTGATCGGCCGGGACAGCTTGAACTCACGTGTCGGGTACACTTTGGCCGTGCTCGCGATGCGGACCGTCGTGTCATCCCGCTCGCGGTAGAGGACGGAAACGTGGCGCTGGAGGGCCATCGGGAGGACGGAGAGTCCGTTGTAGTCGATGTGGTCCCCCATCAGGTTCACTCGGCCCGGCGCTTGAACCAGATAGGCCCCCTCGGGCGAGCCGTAGCGATCCGCGAAGACCTCCCTCAACTTCCCCAGATGCGGCTTCGGCTGTCGCGTCTTGCTTCACCTCCTCCGGGTCAGCGTGCGCCTCCCAGGCCGGAGACCCTGCCGTCCAGGTGCCACGCCGGATCGATGACGATGCCGAGATGCGTCAAAGCGGTGACCGCGACGTCGACAATGTTCACGTCGCGCGGCAGCGCGCTTTCGCCGACCGATGGACCGCTGGCCAGGTAGAATACGGTCTGCTCCTCCGGCGAGTCACCACCGTGCCCGCCTTCGTCCCTCTGACCGTGGTCGGTGCTCACCAGGATCAGCCAGTCTTCCCGTTCATAGGTAGGCCGGTTACGAACGGCGGCCACGAGCCTTCCGACGTGCACGTCGGCGTTCTCGATCGACAGGTGGTACTCCTGCGAGCGGCCACCGTGATCCTCTGCGGCCACGTCGGGATAGCCGATGTAGACGAAGGCGGCGTCGGGGTCCTGGTTCTCGAGGAAGCGGACGGCGGCGGCCACCGATCGGATGTCGCCTTCCTGGTAGCCGATCTGGTTACCGTCGAAGTCGAGCTTAACGTCGATCGTGTCGCTCAGCAGCGGGCCGCCGGAAGCCTCCGAGCCCAGCGGTGCCCAGTCGACGACGGCGAAGGTCGAGAACTGGCCATCGATCAGCTCGAGCCGGGTGAGGAAGTCGGGGTACATCGCGTAGTTGTTGGGCGTGAAGTCGTTGCTGGTGACGCGATGCTTATCGGGCCACACGCCGGTAAGCATGCTGGACCAGCCGGGACCGCTTCTCGTCTGGGCTTTGGTCTGGATACGACCGTCGAAGGCGCCTTCGGCGGCTAGCGCGTCTATGGCCGGCGTGTGGACCTCAGCAAGCACATCGGGTCTGACACCGTCGATGCCGATCACCAGAACCTTCTTCTCGATTCGAGGTTCGCCGCACGCGGCTAACAGCAGCACGGCGATGGCACAGACAACGTTCGTCGGTCGTGTCATATTCCTAGAACTCGTCGTTCAGGCCGAAGATCTTCCGCCGCGTCACCCACTTGCCGCGGGTGAAATCGGGGAAGCGGACGGGGTGGCTGCCCATGGCGATCGACAGTTCCGACAGCGGCGCGATGGCGCTCCAAGCGGCGGCATCGTAGACGTCGATCGGCGGCTCGACGCCGCGCTTCAACGACTCGATGAATGCGTGCATGACGAAGAAGTCCATCCCCCCGTGGCCTGATCCTGCGGCGCGATCCTCGTACCGCTTCCAGAGCGGGTGGTCGTGACTCTCGCGGTAGGCCTCGAAGGGTTCCCAGCGATGCGGCTCGGGGCTCACACCTTCGATGTAGAGTGTGCGGCCATCGTTCATCCACAGCCCTTTCGTGCCCTGCACACGGAAGCCGAGTGAGTAAGGGCGCGGGAGGTTCGTGTCGTGGCTGACCATTACGGTCTCACCGCCGGCGCACTTTATGATCGTGGTCACGATATCGCCGAGCTTGAACTCGATGTCCGCGTTCGGATGCTGCTCGCCGCCGACGTCGACGATATAGTTGTGCAGGCCGCGCGTCTTGGTCGCGGTCGACGTGAGTGAGATGAACCGGTTGCCCGAGTTGATGTTCAGCATTTTGGCGACGGGTCCCACGCCATGCGTCGGATAGAGGTCGCCATTTCGCCGCACCGAGTGCTCGGTGCGCCACTCCGCCTCGCCGTTTGCGCCGGCCCCGAACTCGGCGCCTGGGTTGAATTTTACGCTGCGCAGGTCGTGCTGGTAACCGCAATGACAGTGCATCAGCTCGCCGAACATCTCCTGGCGCACCATATTGAGCACCGCCATTACGTCGCGGCGGTAGCAGACGTTCTCCATGATCATGCAGGGCATGCCGGTCTCTTCCGATGTGTTCACCAGGTCCCAGCATTCTTGCACGGTCACCGCCGCGGGCACCTCGGTGCCTACCCATTTTCCGGTCTTCATCGCCGCCAGCGCCACCGGCGTATGCCAGAGCCAGGGCGTGGCGATGATCACCGCATCCATGTCATCCCGGTCGACGAGATTGAGGAAGTCCTCTTCGCCGTCGCTGAAGCGCCTGGGTGTGTTGCCGTGCCCCTCTTTCACCATGTTCCGGGCCCGCTCGACGCGATCGGGCTTCACGTCGCAGACCGCCTTCACCTCGCAGTCGTCGCGCTGCAGCGCCAGGCTGAGCAGCCAGGTCCCGCGCCCGCCGACCCCGACGAAGCCCAGCCGGACTTTCTTGTCGCGGCCGGGGCCGCCGGCAACCAGAGCGTTGGGCCACAGCGATGCACCGATCGCAGCGCCGGCGCCGGTCTTGATGAAATCTCGTCTCCGGATGGGCATCTCCGCTCCCTCAGTTACGCTTGCCTGCGTCAAGCAGCCTCAGTTCGATGAGCACGGGTCGGTGGTCCGAGACCAGCGGCTCATCGATCACCCGCAGACTGGCGACCTCGAACCGCTCTCGCGGCCGGTACATGATGTAGTCGATCTGCCGGTCGGGCGCATCCGCTGGGAACGTCAGATGGTCGGCGCCCTTCTTGGGAATCTGCCAAGAACTGGCGAGTAGTGCTATGACATCGGACCCGGGCCTGGAGTTGAAGTCGCCGGCCAGGATGAGCGGCGCGCTCTCCTCCGCAAGCAGCTCAACGAGCCGGGCCGCCTGGGCGTAGCGCTCCTCGGCAGTGGCGTAGAGGTGGATGCCGACGACCACCATCTCCTGCGGCGGCTCGCCCACCCTGATCCGCGCTGCCAGCGCCGTACGCGGCTCGGCGCCGTCGGGCAGCCGGTGGTTGACGACCTCTTCGAACGGGCGCTTCGAGAGTAGTGCCATCCCGTAGCGGCCGCCCTGGTAATCGAAGAAGCCGCCGAAGGCGGAGTGCATTCCCGTCAGCCGGCCGAGAACTGACGCCTGATCGACGCGCGACGTGCGCTCGACAGCGCTGTCGATTTCCTGGAGCGCGACGATATCGGCCTCCAGCTCCCTGATCACGCGGGCCGCACGCTCGAGGTCGACCACGTCGTCCATCCCCTCGCCGTGCTTGATGTTGTAAGCGAGGATCCGCAGCGTCGTGGCGTCTTGGGCGGACCCGCCGGCCGCGCCGGCGAGGACAGCGACGATCGCGAGCAGGCTGAAGAGTCGTCGTCGGACCATCGGCGGCGCTCCATTGTGCACTACTCGTACCGTTCCTTCGCCAACTCTGCGGGCGGCGCATCGTCATTCGAGAAAGGCCGCAGGCGGAAGCTGTAGCGGTATTCCTGGTAGTAGAGCGAGTACTTCGGCAATCCTGTCGGACCCCAGCTGGTGATGCCGCCGACGCCCATCTGCTTGTAGTCGATGTTGAGGTTCACCAGGTCGCGCTCGGTGAGCTGGCCGGCGTGGCGCTGCGCCTTCGACTCGCCGGGGTCGAGGTCGTCGACGGTGTAGTGCAGCGCGCTCATGCTGAGGAGCGGCATGCCGGCTACCAGGAGGCCCGTTCCCTCATCGTTGGTCAGGGCCATCCAGCGTACGTCCGTCTTGTTACCGTTTTCCTGCGGCCGCTCATAGGGGTGGAACTGCTCGGCGACGGTTCCGTCGTAGAGGCCGACGGGCGCGCCGGCCTTGCGGTCCCAGTACGACTCGTGGGGGCCGCGGCCGTACCACTGCAGGTGTGAGAACTCCTTCGGCAGGGTCATCTGCACGCCGAACCGGGGCAT
Organism: Gemmatimonadota bacterium; assembly: GCA_020344215.1. Classification (GTDB taxonomy): domain Bacteria; phylum Gemmatimonadota; class Gemmatimonadetes; order Palauibacterales; family KS3-K002. The sequence continues at coordinate 4,189,528 of CP070815.1, read as the reverse complement.
GCGGGGTAACCCTTCTCCGCGGGGCTCGAAGTGGCTCTCGATGATGATCTCGCCGTTGCCCAGGACCGTATAAAGGGTGGAGTAACTAGCGCGGACGGCCTCGAGCCTCGCCCGGGTGCGGATCGTTACCTTCCGGGGGCTGGGCTGGTAGACGGTGACTCGGCGCACGGTCCTGTCAGCGCCGGCGTCGCGCCAGACGGCGAGCCTCGTCTGCCAGCTGCCGCCGAAGTCGTTGTCGGTTGGCGCGCGCCAGAAGTTGGGCACAGGGCCGGTCCGGACGAGTTCCGTTCCTCTATACAGATAGGAGACCAGGACTCCCGTTTCTTTGTCGAAGCTTATCGTGAAGTCCTCGCCGCTTACGGTGACCGTCGTCTCAGTGTCATCGACCTGTAGCTGCGGCAGGGAGTCGGCGGCCAGGACCGGTGCGGGCTGGAAGAAAGGCAGGCGTAGCTGCTCGAACGCGACTTCGTGGCCGGCCGGCACGAGGTCGGAGGCCCGCCGGGTCCGGAAGCTGATATTGAGGAAATACTCGGTGCCGGGCTTCGGCTGGAAGGGTGAGTAGGGTATCCTGAGCGTCCATACGTCACCGGGTGGAAATCCCGGGACGTCGAGGTCGCCGGTTTCCTGCACGACGCCGTCGGCGATCACCGACCAAACCAGCTCGAGGTTGCGGAAGTTGGCGAAGTCGTAGTCGTTGCGGATCGCGACTACCAGGCCTCTCAAGTTAATCGGCTCGACATCGATGGGTTGGTAGACCTTCTTCACCTCCCAGGCGGAGGGGTGCGGTCGCCGGTCGGGCAGCACGATGCCGTTCATCAGGAAGTTGCCGTCGCTGGGCGTGCCCGGCGGCCCGAAGTCGCCGCCGTAGCCGAAGATGGTGTCGCCGTTCTCGTTGGTCGTCAGCAGTCCCTGATCGACCCAGTCCCAGATGAAGCCGCCCTGCAGGTTCGGGTAACGGTCGATGATCTCCCAGTAGTCTGCGAAGTTGCCGACGCTGTTCCCCATGGCATGGGCGTACTCGCACATGATCAGCGGGCGGTCGTCGTACGTCTCGGCGTAGTCGACCAGGCGCTGGAAGTCGGCGTACATGGGGGCGTAGATGTCTGTGTTCCAGTCGAGCTGAGCGCGCTCGTATTGGACCGGCCTTGTCCTATCGCGCTCATTGATCCAGCTGTAGGTGGCGTAGAAGTTGACACCGTTTCCCGCCTCGTTGCCCAGCGACCAGATGATGATGGAGGGATGGTTCTTATCGCGCTCGACCATGCGGATCGTGCGGTCGAGGTGGGCGGCCTCCCAGGTCGGGTCGTTCCCGAAAGTGGTGTCGGGCTGGTAGCCGCGCCCATGCGACTCGATATTCGCTTCGTCGATGACATAGAGCCCGTACTCGTCGGCCAGCTCGTACCAGCGCGGGTCATTCGGGTAGTGGGAGGTGCGGACGGCGTTGATGTTGAGCTGCTTGATCAACGCGATATCCTGGAGCATCCCGGCCTCTGATACGACGTGGCCGGTCAGCGGGTCGTGCTCGTGCCGGTTGACGCCCTTGATGGTGATAGGGACGCCGTTGACCTGGAGGAGTCCGTCCTTGATCTCGACGGTGCGGAACCCTACTCGCGCGGTGATCACTTCGACGGTCGTGCCGCTGGCGTCCGCCAGGCTGAGGAGTAGCGTGTAGAGGTCGGGCGTCTCGGCCGTCCACTTCGCCGGGTCCGGCACCGGCTCACGGAACTCGACGGTGACCTCCTCACCGGGCTGGACGCTCACGTTCTCGGTGTGCTCGACTTCGAGGACGGGGCGCCCGTCGGCGTCGAGCAGCTCGAGCGTCAGGGTCGAGCCGGCGTCCCGCTCGCTACCGTAGTTGGTGACCTGTGCGGTGACTTGGAGGATGCCGTCCTTGTAGCTTTCGTCCAGGTCACCGATGGCGAAGAAGTCGCGGATGTGAAGCTTGGGCGCCGCCCAGAGGAAGACGTCGCGCTCGATACCGCTGATCCGCCAGAAGTCCTGGCACTCGAGGTAGCTGCCGTCACTCCAGCGGTAGACATCCGCGGCGAGTGTGTTCGCGCCGGCGCGTACGTAGGGCGTGATGTCGAACTCGGCCGGCAACTTGCTCCCCTGGCTGTAGCCCACCTTCTGGCCGTTCACCCAGAGGTACATGGCCGACTTCACCGCACCGAAGTGGATGAAGATCTGGCGGCCGGTCCAGCTCTCCGGGATGGTGAAGCTCGTGCGGTACGAGCCCACGGGGTTGTAGTGATGATGGATGTAGGGCGGGTTCTCCTCGAACTCGTAGGGAATGTTCAAGTAGATCGGCACGCCGAAGCCGTTAACCTCCCAGTTCCCCGGGACAACGATCTCGGTCCAGTCGCTGTCGTCGTAGTCCTCGCGGTAGAAGTCGGCCGGCCGGTCCGCCGGCTTCCTCACCCAGTTGAACTTCCAGCGGCCGTTGAGCAGCTGATAGTAGAGAGAACGACCCTCGTCGCGCGCGAGCGCCAGCTCCCGCGACTCGAAGGGGAAGAGGGTAGCGTGCGGGGCCTCTTTGTTGATCGCAACGACGGCGGGATTCTCCCAGTCGGGAGCCTCCTGGGCCTCGGCGCCGGTCGGGATGAGAAAGGGCGCCCAGGCGAGCGCCAGGTAGAGCGGCAAGCGGGTCGCTGTGGCCATCGAGTCTTCCCTCCGGCGTCTGCGGGGGCCGTCCGTGCGAACGGCCCTGATGTCACGCTGCCGATGATGGTCGCCCTCCGGGCGTCGCAATCCGGGTGGGGCAAGAGGGGTTATCGCCTTTGGCGACATTATAGCCCACGGGGGAGCGCGCGACAGTCCGCCAGACCGGGAGCTGACCGCTCACCAGCGCTGGCGCTGGGCCTTGTGTCGAGCTGCATAGCGAAAGCCCCACCGCCTGCAAGCGGCAGGGCCTCTCGTCAGGCGGGGGCCGTCCGGGTTCCGCGTGCGGCTTCGTACTGGAGGCTAGCCGGCATCGAGCTTCTTGTATTCCACTCCCTCTCCGTTCGCTCCCGGATTGCCGGGGTTGGCGCCGCCTTCGTCAGCTGGTGGGCCGCCCAGGCCTGGATCTCCAAGGTAGAAGGTGTTTCCATCCCGGGTGGAACTGCTCGCGGCATCCTCAACGATGCCGATGGACGGGCCGCCGCCACCACCGCCGCCGTGGCCACCCTGTCCGCCCTCACCACCGGTCCCGCCGTTGCCGCCGGCTCCCACATACCCGGACGTCGCATCCAGGGCGAGCAATCAGGGGGCGGACAGATAACGCTTATGGTTATCGCCGCAGGCCGAGGCGGAGGGTCACACCGGGCTCGAGCCGCTTCTCGTACCGAGTTCGCGTCCCGCTGGGGTTTGTGATCTCGCCCTGGCGCTGCTCGCTGGCGAGAGCGTCCTCGATGAGTCTCGCGAAGTCGATCCGTTGTTGTCCCATGACCGCAACTGGTGGAGCGGTGCCGCGTCGCCGTACGGCCGAAAGTACGGCGAGGAGCGGTGAGCGCTCGGCGCTGGGCGGGCCACTCTATTAGCGGCCACTATATTATAGGAGTTGAATACCCCTGCCCGTCCGGCCTGCAAGCGAGGCAAGAATATGAAAGACGCTGCACCCGTTCGGCAGCCCGTCCCGTCCGACAGGATCGCCGTCATTGAAGGCTCACGGGAGCGCGAGCATCTCCCGACCGTCGTGGTGGACGATCCCCAGGACCTGGCCGTGCTGCTTGCCGAGCGTGTCGTCGAGATCGTCAAGCGCGAGACCGCGGCCAAGGGTCGTTGCGTTCTCGGACTCGCGACTGGCAGTACCCCGATCGGTATCTACCAAGAGCTGATTCGCCGGCATCTCGCGGGTGAGATCGATTTCTCACAGGTGATCACGTTCAATCTGGACGAGTACTATCCGATGTCGCCGTATAGCATCCACAGCTATCGGCTCTACATGATGGAGAACCTGTTCGCCCACGTTAACCTGGACCCGCGCAACATCCACCTGCCCGACGGCAGCGTCGCGCGGCGAGATCTCGAGGCCCACTGCCGCGCCTACGAGCAGGCGGTACGGGACGCGGGCGGCCTCGACTTCCAGATCCTTGGTATTGGGCGTAGCGGACACATCGGGTTCAACGAGCCGGGCTCGTCGCCCGACTCGCGCACCCGCCTGATCACGCTGGATACCATCACCCGGCGTGATGCGGCAGCCGATTTCTTCGGCGAAGACAACGTGCCTCTGGAGGCGATCACCATGGGGATCGCCTCGATCATGGACGCGAAGGAGATCGCTCTGATCGCGACCGGCGAGCACAAGGCGCAGATCGTGCGACGAGCTGTGGAGGGCGAAGTCTCGCAGGATGTGACCGCCACGTACCTCCAGCAGCACGCGGAGGCGACCGTCTATCTCGACTTGGCGGCGGCCGGCGAGCTCACACGCATCAAGACACCGTGGGTGCTGGAGAGCGTCGAGTGGACGCCGGGGATGACGGAGGACGCCGTCGTCTGGCTGGCGGAGAAGACGGACAAAGCGATCCTCAAGCTCACGGCCCGTGACTACCGGGAGAACTATCTGAGCCCGCTGCTGAACAAGTACGCCAGCGCCGGCGAGGTCAACGGCGAGGTGTTCAACCGACTGCGCGACAAGATCCGCGGCCGGGCCAGGCTGCCGCGGGGACAGAAAGTGCTCGTCTTTTCGCCGCATCCGGACGACGATGTCATCTCGATGGGCGGCATCCTGCGCAAGCTGTGGGAGAACGACAACGAGATCGTCGTTGCCTACATGACGAGCGGGAACATCGCGGTCTTCGACCACGACGTGGAGCGGCATCTCGACTTCATCGTGCGGGCCGCACCTTCGCTCGGCCTGAAGCAGGCGCAGATACAGGAAGTCCGACGGGAGATCGAAGCGGGCTTTCACAGCAAGCAGCCCGGCGACGTGGACTCGGAGCGGGTACAGGGACTGAAGCGGTTCATCCGAGAGTCGGAAGCGGTCTCGGCGATCGCCGCTCTGGGCCTGCCACGCTCGGCGGCGCGATTTCTCAACCTGCCGTTCTACCGAACGGGTGAGGTGCGCAAGCGCCCGATCGGCGATGATGATGTGGAGATCGTGCTGGAGCTGCTGCGTGGGTTCCGTCCCGACATGGTGTTCGCCGCCGGCGACCTCTCCGACCCGCACGGGACCCACAGGTTGTGTAAGGCGGCGATCGACCGGGCGCTCGAGCCCTATGAGGGTGATCCGCAGATCTGGCTCTACCGGGGCGCCTGGGAGGAATGGTCGATCACGCAGGCCGACGTGCTGGTCCCGCTATCGCAGGAAGAATTGCGCAAGAAGGTCCTGGCGATCTTCAAGCACCAGTCGCAGAAGGACGTGGCGGCCTTCCCGGGCGGCTACGACGACCGGGAGTTCTGGCAACGTGTGGAGTCGCGGAACCTGGACACGGCGGCGCAAGCGGATCGGCTGGGGCTGGCGGAGTACTATGCGATGGAGGCGTATAGAATCGAGTGAACGGGCCCCTCTCGGGGAATTCGACATCCAAGAATCGACATCCGGCTCCCGCCTGTCCGAATGGTCTTCAGAGGGACGATGATCGTGGCTTTCAATTGCAATGACCGCATATAGCTTGGTGATTGGCAATTGTGGGCGTGGACCGGCACCTCGTGCTAGATTAGGACCGGCTCAGATCAAGTTGCCCGCCACGCGCGGAGCGATGACTCGCGCACTCGACCCCGAGCTGGGCGTGATGGCGTAGGCCATAGCAGCAACGCGATCGATGGAGGTCAGATGAACGAGCAGCCTCCCAGGCCCGAGCGCGAGAAGGTCGGCACGGTGGCTAGGATCATCCACGGAGCCATCGCCGGCGGTCTGGCCCTCGTCTTTGCCGTCTTCCTCTACCTGCGTAGTCAGGCCGTTATCGAGTTCCCGGCCGAACGGGCCCGAGGCCTCAGGCTCGCCGCCTACTTGGTGCTGGGTGCCGCGATCCTCGCCGCGCAGCTGCTGCGAGGGCGGATCACGCAGCCGCGGCACGGAGCCGACCTGTCCGACTGGTGGACCGGGAGCCTGCCGAAGGCGGTGGTGATCTGGGCGGTGGCGGAGGCCGGCGGCCTGACCAGCATAGTCCTGGGGTGGCTGATCGCCGACACGTCGCTCCTGGCCCTCGGCGTGGCCGTGGGACTGGCGCTGCTCTTCGTGAGTCGTCCAAGTCGTTTAGAGAGTTCACATTAGAGGGTTCCAACCTTCCGGATCGCCAGGGTATCTCAATAGGTGGCAGGAGGGATGGTCCCTGGAGAGTGACCAACCTGAAACAGGACCGGGACTTACGGCCGGTAGACGCGGACGATGCCGTGCTCGCCGCCGCGGGAGATGCGGGTGCCTTCGAGCGCCTGTACAACCGGCACGTCCCGCGGATCCACAGCCTGGTCCGGCGCATGATCGGAGCGGATCTGGCCGATGAGGTCACTCAGGATGTGTTCGTCAGGGCCTGGCAGAAGCTGGGGAGTTATCGGGGTGAGGCGGCGTTCGGGACATGGCTGCACCGGGTGGCGATCAACGTGATCTTAGGGCGCCGCAAGCAGCTGGGTATTCGACGGGAGCGCTTCGTGGAAGGTGAAGGTGTGGTAGGCAGGCTTTCGTCGAACCCGAAAGGGGCCGAGACGGCGATCGATTTCGAGACCGCCATCGAGCTGCTACCCGACGGTGCGCAGCAGGTATTCGTGCTGCACGACGTCGAGGGATACAAGCACGGTGAGATCGCGCAGATGCTGGGCATCTCGAGTGGGACATCGAAGTCGCAGCTGCACCGTGCGAGGATGATACTCCGGGATTACCTCGATCGCTGATGGTTGGTGAGTAGTCAGTAGTCAGCACTTGGGATGTGGAGGTCGTGAGATGAGCGACCGTTGGACTGAAAAGCTGTCGCCGTACCTGGACGGCGAGCTGAGCGCTGTCGAGCGAGAACAGCTGGAGTCACACCTCGCGAAGTGCGAGGAGTGCGCGGCGGCGCTCGAGCAGCTGCGGCGAGTCGTTGGCCGGGCACGGGCCCTCGAGGACCGGCCACCGGCGACCGGCCTCTGGTCGGGGATCGCCGAGCGGATTGGGGCGGCACCCAGTGATGCGAAAGTCGCCGATCTGGAGGCGCGTCGGCGGTCGAAGGTAGCGCGCCTGCGACAGCGCCGGCTGAGCTTCTCGCTGCCGCAGCTCGCCGCGGCGAGCATCGCGCTGATCGTCATCTCCGCGGGCGGGGCCTGGCTCGTCTCGAGGCCGGCGGGCCCTGCGGCCGAGCGAGGTGCTTCCTCGGTCTCGGGCCAAGCGGGACTCGTGTCGGCTCCAGTTGCCGGACACAGCGCGACGAGCTATGACGCGGCGATCGTGGAGCTGGAGCGAATAATCGATGAGAGCCGCGACCAGCTGGATACGACGACGGTGCGCGTGATCGAGGAGAACCTGATGATCATCAATCAGGCTATCGTGCAGGCACAGCGCGCGCTTGCCGAGGATCCGGCGAGCGAATATCTGAACGAACACTTGGCCGCGACGATGAGGCAGAAGCTCGAGTTCCTCAGGCGCGCGGCAGAGATGACCCGCGCGGTCAGTTAAACCGAGAGGGACGGCGAAAGATGTATGGCGAGCTGCTATTGGGAGCGCTGGTGGCGGTCGCAGCGCCACAGGACCCCCGGGTCCGCATTGACACGCGCGACCTGGATCCACAGGTGGTGGAGATCGAGATCCCGTCGATCGATATCCCCGAGTTCGATATCTACGTCCCCGGGTTCCACTTCGCGGTCCCGACATGGGAGTGGTACCTGCAGGACTTCGAGATCGCTTGGCATGACTTCGACGTTCACGTTCCCGGTGTGGCGTTCGAGGTCCCGATCGTCCATCTGGAGATCCCGGACTATGACTGGGACTGGGACGACTGGGACGACCGTGACTACGTGCAGGACGCGGAGCTCGACACGACGTTCGCGGTGAACCCGAACGCGGTGCTCGGGCTGCGGAACCATGCGGGCGAGATCATCGTCCGGACCTGGAACCGGAACGAGGTGCGGATCGAGGCGAGCTACTCGAGCTACGACCGGGTGAAGGTCATCCAGTCGGAGAGCTCGGTGAAGGTCAAGTCGGAGACCCGGCACGGTCATCCGGAAGAGGTCGACTACGAGCTGACGATACCGCGCACGATGGCCGTCGACCTCTGGGGCTTCGAGTCCGACGTCTATGTCGATGGGGCCCAAAACGGGGTGAGGGTGGAGACGATGGAAGGCGACATCGAGATCACCGATTGTGCGGGGGACATCACGATCCACTCGATCGAGGGCGAGATGAGCGTGACTGGATCGAGTGGGCGGCTCGAAGCGAACGGCACGGACGGTTCGGTTGTCGTCGTCGGCTTCGACGGCGAGATCTACGCGCAATCGATCGATGGCGATATCCGGCTCGAGGAGATCAGCGCGGCCGCTGTGGAGGGGAAGACCGTCGACGGAGACGTCTTCTACGACGGGACCGTCGCCGACGGCGGCCGCTACAAGCTCACCACCCACGACGGTGATGTCGTGGTGACCATACCGGCGGGCGCCAACGCTACGATCGCGGTCGCCACTTTCGACGGCGAGTTCGAGGCGGAGTTCCCGATCCAGCTCACAGGCGCGCAGGGGAACCGGAAGTTCAGCTTCGTGCTGGGCGACGGCAGCGCGCGACTGGAGCTGCAGTCGTTCGACGGTGACATACAGTTGCTGCGTCGCTGAACGGCGGGGGTAAATCCGGGGCCTGCGCTACAACCATTTGGGCCCTGGAGGTATCTCACCCGGGCGAGCTGGCAAGCAGGCAGGAACAGGGAGAGGAAGGACGATGCGTAGACTAGGAATTGCTCTGTTGGCGTTGGCAGTGAGCGCCTGGGTGCCCCTCTCTGGGGGCGACCGTACGTCGCCTGAAGACCGAGACTGGGGTTGGAGCGGCCGGGTGGACCGCGGGGACGGCGTCGAGATCAAGGGCGTCAACGGCGAGGTCCATGCCGAGCTGGCGCGCGGGAACGAGGTCGAGGTCGAGGCCCGGCTCCACGGCAGGAGGGACGATCCGGATGAGATCGAGATGGTGGTGCTGGAGCACGAGGATGGGGTCACCATCTGTGCGGTCTACCCGAGCGACGACCCGGACGAGCCCAACGAGTGCCGTCCTGGCGGCCGCGGCCGGATGAACGTGCGGAACAACGACGTGGAGGTCGACTTCGTGGTGCGCGTCCCGTCCGGCGTGAATTTCGTCGGGCGCACGGTGAACGGAGATGTCGATGCGCTCGGCCTGGAGGGCGATATCGAGGCCCACACGGTGAACGGTGGCGTCGACATCAGTACGACCGGGCTCGCGCACGCAGCGACGGTGAACGGTTCGATCACTGTGTCGATGGGCCGGGCCGACTGGCAGGGCACGATGGATTTCACCACGGTGAACGGGAGCGTCACCCTGGAGTTCCCCGGCGACCTGGATTGTGAGGTGAGCATATCCACGGTCAACGGCCACATCTCCAGCGATTACCCGCTGACCGTGCACGGCCGTTTCTCACCGCGGCACCTGAAGGGGACGATCGGCGGCGGGGGCCGTGACCTGGTGGTAAAGACAGTCAACGGCAGCGTGCAGATCCGGCGGTCCTGATATCTGCGGCGCTCGCCTTGGCAGCTTGGCAGTCTTGGGGGGCATCGTCAGGTGCCCCCCGATTTCCTTCCGCCAGACCGCGAGGCCACATGGACGGCCCCGCGCCCAGCCCCTAGATTAGCAGCGCCCCACCGAATCCTCTGACAGCCAACGACTGAAGGGCCCGGCGATGGAAGCGAAGCATCCTGCTCGGTTGCTCAAGGCCGCGGGCAGCTTCCGCGGGATGGGAGCCGACCGGCCCGTGGCCGCGGAGGCGATCAGCGGATTCCGGGTCGTCCGGGGCTGGGCGAACCGGTGAAATCGATCGACGTGGAGGCCGCCCGGGACGCGATCGGGCGGATCGCCGTAGAGACCCCGATCATTAGCTCGCCGGTCCTCGATGAGAGGACCGGCGGCCACGTCTGGCTCAAGCTCGAGAGCCTTCAGGTCACCGGCTCGTTCAAGGTCCGCGGGGCAGCCAACAAGATCCTATCCCTGACGAAGGCGGAGCGGGAGCGTGGCGTTGTGACGTGCTCGAGCGGCAACCACGGTCGGGCGGTGGCCTACGTCGCGGACATCTTGGACATACCGGCGGTGGTGTGCGTGCCCGAGTGGGTCGATCCGACGAAGCTGGCGGCGATCCGCCGGCACCGGGCCGAGACCGTCCTTCACGGGAAGACGTACGATGAGGCGGAGGCGAGGTCGTTCGAGCTCCAGAGGGAGCGGGGGCTCGTCTACGTCCACCCATTCGACGAGCCGCATGTCATAGCAGGGCAGGGCACGATCGGCCTGGAGCTGTTGGAGCAGCTGCCCCTGCTCGACACTGCAGTCGTTCCACTGTCGGGCGGCGGTCTGATCGCCGGTATCGCTCTTGCCCTTAAGCGAACCGAGCCGGAGTACCGCGTGATCGGCGTCTCGGCGGCGAACGCCGCCGTCATGTACGAGAGCCTTGAAGCGGGCAAACCGATCGCTTGCCCGGAGGAGGAGACGATCGCGAGCGCGCTGTCGGGGGGCATCGGTCTCGACAACCAGTACACATTCGAGCTCGTTCGGGATCTCGTGGACGATTACGTGCTGGTCTCGGAAGACGAGATCCGTGAGGCGATGGCTTTCGCCGCTACCGAGCACAAGCTGGTCGTCGAGGGCGGCGGTGCTGTGGGGATCGCCGCGCTGCTCTCGCGCGAAGTTGAAGTGAAGGGCGAGAACGTCGCCGTGGTGGTGAGCGGCGGGAACATCGAAGCGAGTGTGCTGGCGGAGATCATCGCCGGAACGAGCGCAGCTGACTAGCGATCACAACGACAGAAGTCCTGGGAGGTGGCCATGCGAAGGACCGTGCGTGTCAGCCTCATCGTGGCGACGGCCGTGCTGCTGGGCAGCTGCGGCGGGAGGTCTGAGATGGATGCGGATCTCGTACTCACGGGCGGCTTGATCTGGTACGGGCCTGGGGCGCCCGTGGCGCTGGGAGAGGCGCCGACGGCGCTGGCCGTTGTGGGTGGGAAGGTGTTGGCCCTGGGTACCGACGAGGAGATCGAGGGATACGCCTCAGCGTCAACCGAGCGGATCGACCTGGCTGGACGTCGCGTCGTCCCGGGCTTCATGGACAGCCACACCCATTTCGTCGCTGGCGGATTCGAGCTGGCGGGAGTGCAGCTACGGGACGCCGCCACGCCTGAGGAGTTAGCGCGGCGGATCGGCGAGTTCGCGGCGGCACATCCGGGTGAGTGGGTGACCGGCGGCGCGTGGGACCACGAGCTGTGGGGCGGTGAGCTGCCGCGGCGCGACTGGATTGACTCGCTGACGCCGGGCACGCCGGTCTTCGTCACCCGGCTGGATGGCCACATGGGGCTGGCGAACAGCCGGGCCTTGGAGCTGGCTGGGGTAACGGCAGAGACGCCGGATCCGCCGGGTGGCACGATCGTGCGATACCCCGACGGTCGGCCCTCGGGGATCCTCAAGGACGATGCGATGACTCTGGTATGGACGGCCATGCCGCTGCCCTCCGAAGATGAGCGTGACCGGGCGTTGCAGGCGGCGTTGGAGTACGCCGCGGCGCGCGGCGTGACGATGGTAACGGATATGGGATCTTGGGAGGACCTCGAGACCTACCGTCGCGCTCAGGCAGGCGGCGCGCTCCCGATCCGCGTGTACAGCGTCGTGCCGTTATCGAGCTGGGAGCAGTTAGCGGAGTTTGTGGATCAGGAGGGCCGAGGCGACCACCGGCTGCTCTGGGGTGGGCTTAAGGGTTTCGTCGATGGGTCGCTCGGGTCGACGACGGCGTGGTTCTACGAGCCCTACGATGACGAGCCTAGCACTGCGGGCTTGGTCGTGATCGATGACACGACCGAGTTCAAGAGTTGGATCACTTTCGCCGACGCCGCCGGCCTTCAGGTCGTGATCCACGCGATCGGCGACCGTGCCAACGACTGGCTGCTGGACGCTTATGCAGAGGCACGGGCGGCGAACGGGCCGCGGGACCGTCGCTTCCGTATCGAGCACGCGCAGCATCTGACTCGCGATGCCATAGCCCGCATCGCGGCAGACGGTGTGATTCCCGCGATGCAGCCTTATCACGCCATTGATGACGGGCGCTGGGCAGGCAAGCGGATCGGGCCCGAACGGATCAAGACGACTTACGCGTTCCGCAGCTTGATCGATGCCGGCGCCAGGTTGTCCTTCGGCAGCGATTGGACCGTGGCGCCGATCGACCCGCTGTATGGGATCTATGCCGCGGTCACGCGCCGCACGATCGATGGCGCGAACCCCGGCGGCTGGGTGCCAGCCGAGAAGATCAGCGTCGCCGAGGCGGTGACCGCTTACACCGCCGGGAACGCCTATGCGAGTCACCTGGAGGATGTGCTGGGCGAACTGGCGCCCGGCAAGTACGCCGACCTGGTCGTCCTCTCGGCCGACATCTTCGCCGTCGATCCCGCCGAGATAGAGAGCGTAAAGGTCGATCTGACCATGGTCGAAGGCCGGGTCGTGTATCGGCGTGGCAACTAGGCCGCCATCACACGCGCCCGCAGCTTGGCCGGCAGCTTTTCGCAGGCGTAACGGACGGTCGTGCGCGAGAGGCCATCGATGTTGTCGAGCAGGTAGTCGGCGACGGCACCCGGTTGGGTACGCGAGATCTCCTTGAGCAACCAGCCGACCGCCTTCTCGACCATGTCGTCACGGTCGCCGGCGAGCCGGTCGCAGATCTCGAACGCGACATGGTGAAGCTCGCCGCGCCTGGCGATGTGGACCAGGGCGACGGCCGCAGCGCGTCGACGCCAGCGGAGTTGACTGCGAGTCCAGGGCTTCAAGCGCTTGACCAGGCCAGGCTGCTTCGTCAGGAGCGGGCCGAGGATCTCGCCGCAGATGCCGTCGGTCTCGGCCCAGTTGCTGAGCGAGTCGACCCAGGCGTCGAAATGGTCCCAGTGACGCCGCTCGAGATGTCGCTTGAACTTGCCGACGATCAGTACGGCGAGGGCACGCTCCTCGAGGATGCCCGGCTTCCAGAGGCGGTCGGCGATCTGAATAACCTGGTCCAGATCGAGCCGGGCGCCGCGATACTCCCTCGCGGCTGCCGAGGCGGTCCGGTGGATGTCGGCGGCCTTCACGCCGAGACTGCGAAGCGGCCCCTTGACGTAGCGGAGCTGTCCTTCACGCGTCTCGGGGTCGGCCGCCTCTCTCAGGAGCCGCTTGAGCCGTCGGGCGTTATGCTCGATCTTCCGTGCCATGGGCTACGTAAGCCTACGGTTCTCGTCACCATGCTGCGCCGTGAATCGGGGACAGGCAAGAGGCCGCCCTGCTCCTGTTCGGTCGGCACCGGGCGCTGAGGGGTAACCGGAGTGAACGGTCTGATCTCGATCTTCCAGGACCTGAGCCCCTCGGTCGAGTTCGGCTGGGCCGGGCGCCTCTTCGTCTTCCTCCTGCTGGTAGGCGTGCCGTTCCTGGCGCTCCTGCAGCCGGACGACCGCGAGGCTTGGCTGCCACCGCGCCGGGCGCTCTATGCCTCGGCGATCATCGGCATCGTGATCCTAGGAGCGCTCACGGCCTTCGTGCTCTGGGCGGAGGGGCTGCCGCCCTCGGCGATCGGGCTGCACACCACATCGCTGGTCTCGTTCCTCGGCTGGACGTCGGTCGCGACGGCCGGCGCTCTGCTGGGCAACTTCCTCATCAGCCGGGGCGCGGCCCGACTGGGGATCCGGGAGTCGCGGCTCACCTACCATCTCATGCCGGTCACCCGGGAGGAGCACAGGGTCTTCCTCGGCGTGTCGGCGACCGCCGGATTGTGCGAGGAGTTCGCCTATCACGGTTTCCTCCTGGCTGGGCTGGCCGGCTGGCTGGAGAACGGGTGGTTGGCGGCGCTCGTCGCCAACCTGGCCTTCGGTATTCTGCACGGCTACCAGGGTCAGGCCGGTGTGGTGCGCGCCTTCCTGATGGGCTATGTGCTGTGCCTGCCGGTGATCGTGGGGGCCGGGCTGTGGCCTTCTATCACGGCCCATTTCCTGGTCAACGCGTTGCTTGGGTTGGGTCTTTGGAAATGGATGATTCGGGATGACGAGGTGATCGGAATCAGTAATCAGTAATCAGTAATCAGTAACCAGTAATCAGTGACGGGGGCATGATGCGGTGTACGGATCACTGATCACCGATTACTGATCGCCTTTCACTGATTGCTGTTGAACACCGCGCGCCACACCAGAAGTGATCCGTCCGGTCTCTTCTCGAGTACCATCAGATACTTGTTGTCGAACGCGATCGGGTCGCCGCCGCTCTTCGGGGTCATCGTCCCGCGGGCGTTGCCGCGGTGTATGATGATGTTGCTGAAGACGTCCACTTCCAGTGGCTCGTGGGTGATGTCAATCTGGAACTGGCCGTAGAGGGCTCGATACCACTCGGCGATGGCGCGCTTACCGCCGATGGCAGGCTCGTTCGGGGGCATGTAGACGGCGTCGTCCGGCACGACCTCGAGGAAGCCCTCGAGGTCACCTTCGCCGGCGACCCGATCCAGAGTCACCATCAGGCGAGCCACGGCCACCATGTCGTCCTCGGTAGTGCCGGCCTCGTGCTCAGCGGCTTGGGAACAAGCGAGTCCGGCCGTCACGGCCAGCACGGTACTCAGCATCAAGCGAGACATCGTGACCTCGTTGGCGCGCTCGGTTCTCGTGTCAGCTAGGGCTTCTTTCCGCAGAGTACGAGGGCGTACGCGAGATACGGGTCGAGAAAGCTGCCCCTCTCCGGCCGCAGCGAAGCCGGATCGAGCGTTTCTGCAGTGCCTCTCAACCTGCTCGCGATTCTCAGAGGATTGACGAATCTGAGTGAGCCCCAAGTCGAGTCTCCGAAGAATCGGTATTGGCGCACGCCGAGCTGCTCACAGAGTCTGGCCAACTCGCGCCTGGAATACGGGTACTCTTCGCCAACCTTCCACCTGCCGAGGGCCTGCGCGACAAGCTTGTATATCCTATAGGGTGGATTCCACTTGTTCGGCACCGAGATGAACACCAGGCCCCCAGGTCTCACCAAATCGAAATGCGCTCTATTCACAGCGAGCCGATCGTCTCCAGAGAAGTGCTCGGTCAGACCGAAGGACATGGCGACGTCGAAGCCGCCCAGCAAGTGATCCGGTAGGGCGAGCACGTCTTCGCGCAACAGATTCGCCTCCAGACGGTTGTGGGCGAAAAAGTGACGTGCTCTTTCGAGCGCCTTTGACGAGTAGTCGACGAGGGTGACGGTCGCGCTACGCTTCGCCATCAGCGCCGCGTTCGTACCCGCGCCCGCCCCAATCTCGATTACCTTCAATCCCTCGAAGCTGGCGAGCTCCTCACGAATGATCCTCTCGATTCTTCTCCAGCGGATCCCACGTTCTTCCTTTGCAAGGTCATACTTGTCCTGCTCCGGAGCCCAGTCGCTCTCCCAGACGGAATCCCACAACTCGGGGGTGTTCTTTGTCATCCCTCGCGCCTCGGGGGTCTGGTCATGGGGAGTGACATCGCGAGACTCCCTCGTGCGAAACACGACGCGGGCCTTTGGATCAATATATGTCGCGGCTTTCTTGCGGGCAGTGCGCTGCCTGGCGGCGATGGCGGCGAGGCCACATCTTGATGGCGAATGATGGATCCGGATCGCGTAAGAAACGCCTTCGCCGACCGCTACGCGACAGAGCGAGAGCTCGGTAGCGGCGGGATGGCCATCGTATTTCTCGCCCGCGACCTGAAGCACGGGCGGCAGGTCGCGGTCAAGGTTCTCCGGCCCGAGGTGGCTGCGGCGGTCGGGTCGGACCGCTTCCTGCGTGAGATCAGGATCACCGCCCAACTCAATCACCCGCACATCCTGCCGCTGCTCGATTCGGGCGAGGCCGACGGCTTCATCTATTACGTGATGCCCTACGTGGCGGGCGGTTCGCTTCGCCGACGGATGGCCGGCCAGTCACGGCTGCCGCTCGATGCGGTGCTTCGCGTCGCCCGGCATGTGGCCGCGGCGCTGGACCATGCGCACCGCGTCGGTGTTGTCCACCGCGACGTGAAGCCGGAGAACATTCTGTTCTCCGAGGGGTTGGCGGTCGTGGCGGACTTCGGCATAGCGAAGGCGGTGAGCACGGCGGGCCTTGAAGCGCTGACCCGTACGGGGGTGCCGTTGGGCACGCCGGGCTACATGAGCCCCGAGCAGGCGATGGGAGTAGCGGAGCTAGATAAGCGGACCGACGTCTACAGCCTAGCCTGTGTCGTCTACGAGATGCTGACCGGCGGCACGCCGGTGGTTCTGCCCAGCCCCGACGACGCGCGGTTGGGGCGTTTCCTCGATGCGCCGCCGGAACATCGCGAGCTTCTGGACCGGCTCCCTGGAAGAGTGGAGCAGACGCTGGTCAAGGCGCTGGCGGCACGGCCCGCGGATCGGTTCGAGTCGCCGGGCGAGCTCGCGGGTGCGTTGGCCACGGCGGCGGCGGGAACGGCGAAACTCAGCGAGGCGCAGGTAGATGAGGTTCTCAGCCGGGCGGCCGAGCTTCAGGCCGAGCATCCGACGGGAGAGCGCGCGCTCTCCATCGGGGCGGTCGAGCAGGTGGCGGCGGAAGTCGGCATTCCCCCGGAGCACGTCCGCGAGGCGGTGAGGGAACTGGGTCGGCCGGGTGGTCGTGTCGTGCCGCACGCAGCCACGCCGGGCCCGACCCGGGTCGACTATCGCAAGGACACGCTGATTCTCGACCGGACGCTGGAGGGTGAGATCGACGAATCCGTTCACAAGGCAATGGTGAACGAGATCCAGGCGACGCTGGGCATCGTGGGTCACGTCTCGGTGCTCGGAAGCACGCTTACCTGGAGTCCGGCCGCTCCGGGAACCGATGAACGCAAGGTCGTCGTGACGGTCACCCCGGAGGCCGGGAAGACGCAGGTTCACATCGAGGAACGTTTCGAGCTGTCGGGTTGGAGGATATTCGTGCCGGGCTGGGGCGTAGGTGTCGGGATCCTCACCGGTCTCGGGTTGGTGAGCGCGCTCGGCATGGGTGACCGGGCTATGCTGCTGGCGCTCCTGCTGGCCCCCGTCGGCGCCATCACGGCAGTGGCTCTGTTCTTCAAAGGTAAGGCGGCCCGGCATAGGCCGAAGCTGCTCGAGCTCGCCGATCGACTGGCGGCGCTGGCGCAGGTCTCTGCGCCGCGGCCCGCTTTGAAATCAGGGGACCCGAGCGCGGATGCCTGACGACATCGAGAGCATTAAGGGCGCGCTCGCCGGCCGCTACGCGATCAAGCGCAGGCTCGGTAGTGGTGGCATGGCCACCGTCTACCTGGCGCGCGACCTCAAGCACGGGCGCGACGTTGCGGTCAAGGTTCTGCGCCCGGAGCTGACCGCAGCGGTCGGGTCCGATCGCTTCCTGCGCGAGATCAGGATCACCGCCCAGCTCAATCATCCGCACATCCTGCCGCTGCTCGATTCCGGCGAAGCCGACGGCTTCCTCTACTACGTAATGCCGTATGTGGCGGGCGGGTCGCTGCGCGGTCATTTGAGCCGCGGGGCGCGGGTTCCCTTCGACGTAACGCTTCGCATCGCCCAGCAAGTCGCCGCGGCACTCGAGCACGCACATCGGCACGGCGTAATCCATCGTGACATAAAGCCGGAGAACATCCTGTTCTCCGAGGGTCTGGCGGTCGTGGCGGACTTCGGTATCGCGAAGGCGGTGAGCGCGGCGGGCCGGGAGAGTCTGACGCGTACCGGTGTGCCGTTGGGGACACCGGGGTACATGAGCCCCGAACAGGCGGCGGCGATTGCGGAGTTCGATGAGAGAACTGACGTCTATGGTCTCGCCTGTGTCGTTTATGAGATGCTGGTCGGCGACACACCGGGGCTGTGGCCCACGGAAGAGGCGCTGCGCTTGGGGAGGTTCGTCGATGCATCGCCCGAGCACCGCGAGTGCCTCGATGGGCTGCCGGGAAGGCTCGAGCAGGCTCTGGTGAGGGCACTGGCGGTGCGGCCCGCGAACCGGTTCGCGACGCCGGTCGAGTTCGCTGACGTGCTGGCCGCCGCGGCCGAGGGGAGCGTCAAGCTGAGCGACGGCCAGGTGCGTAGGATACTCGAGCGAGCGGCGGAGCTGGAGGCCGAGCATCCGACCGAGGAAGGCGCGCTCTCGATCGGCGCCGTCGAACAGGTGGCAGCGGAGGTCGGTATCGCGCCGGAGCGGGTGCGTGAGGCGGCCAGAGAGCTGGCGCGGCCGCGCGTATCGGGAGCCGCCTGGCAGGCGGGAGCTGAGCCTCGGTCGCCGGGTCCAAGCAGAGATACGCTCACGATCGACCGAACGGTCGAGGGAGAGATACCCGAGTCGGAGTACGAGGCGCTGGTGGCTGAGATCCAGGCGGCGCTCGGGATCGTCGGGCACGTCTCGGCGGTTGGTGGAACGCTCACCTGGAGCCCCGCGGCCCCCCGCCCCGAAGGCCGGAAAGTGATCGTCACTGTCACACGACAGGCCGGCCAAACGCGCATACACGTTGAGGAGCGTCTCGAGCTGACGGACTGGAGGCAGCTTGCATGCTCCGCTGGCGGAATCGGTGGCGCCGCGCTCGGAGCAGCGCTCGGGCTATTCTTCTCTGCAGACCCTGGCCCGCTCATTCTCATCCCCATCGCACTGGGCGCATTCTGGGGCGTGTTCGCTTCCAGGCACACTCTCACACGAGGTCTGAGGGAGCAGAGGGAGCCGCAGCTCGAGCGGCTGGTTGACCGGTTGGCGGCGCTTGCCGCAGAGGTCCCGGGGGCGGCGTTGGAGCGCGGGGCAGGGCGGAGGCGCCCCGCTCTACCGGAAGCCGGCGGATCGAGCTAGGCGGTCCGCAGGGAGCGGGCGCAGGCCATGATGGGCGCGGGCGGAAGGGTGCTGGTAGCATACCCTTCCGCCTGCGCGTTTAGGCAAGGGCTCGGCCGGTCTCGCGGACTAAAAGTGCCCTACCGGGACCGGATCGTGATACCGCCGGAGCCGGTGTCGATCTCCAGGCGGGCGTCGCCGCCACCGATCTCGAGCTCGACCTCGTCGCGACTCATGCGGCGCAGCATCGCGTTGGGTACGTCGAGGTTGATGCCTCCGCTTCCCGTCTCGGCGATGATATGAACAGACGCATCGGCCGGCAGGTTGACGGTCACGCCGCCGCTGCCGGTGTCGATGACGTAGCTCCCGGTGCCCATCTGCACGAGATCGAGGGTCACTGAACCGGAGCCGGTGTCGATCTTCGAGTTCTCGCAGGCGATGTTGCTGGTCCGCACGGAGCCGCTTCCAGTATCGACCTCGAGGCTGCTCGCTGCGGCGTCGTTCACGGTCACTCGGCCGCTGCCGGTGTCGATGAGGATCCTGTCACCCTCGATGTTGGCCGCCTCGACACTGCCGGAGCCCGTGTCGACCGACAGGTTGCCGCGGACACCGTTGACGTCGACTGAGCCGCTGCCGGTGTCGATGCGCGTATCGCCACCGATGTTCTCGGCGCTGACGGCGCCGCTATGTGTATCGAGGTCGACCGCGGCATCTACGTCCATCGCTTTGATCTCGCCGACGGCGATCACCACGTGCGTTTCCACACCGCGCGGGACGAGGACCTCGAGATCGGCCCAGGCCTCGAGGGCGCCCCGACCGACGTCTCCGCCGATCCTGATCCGCTCACGCGGGGAGATGGCGGAGTAGAGATCCTCGAGGAAGGAGCTCTCGTTTGCCCAGCCCTCGAGGCGGAACTGGGTGCTGCCGCCGCGCCGGCGCGGGTAGTGGTACTCGGTGGCTTGGTCCAGCGGATAGACCGCGTGAAACTCGGCCCGGCCACCCTGCTTCACCTCGAAGCTGATGACGTCAGCGTCATCGCCGCCGCGCTGCGCCCGGACGATGATGCGCGAGCCGTCGTGGCCGCGTACCGTGACCTCGCCGACCATGTTGGTGACGAGGAGCTCGTTCCCTTCGAACGACCACTCCTCCTGTGCCCAGGCCGGGTTCGCCGCCGCGACCAGCAGGGCCCCGGCGACCAGGGCGCTCAGGGATCCGTACTTCATTGACGTGCCTCCGCCTTAGATGGATATACACCGTCCCCGCCGGGGCGCGGACGCGTGGGCTGGCTGGGGTTCGTAGGTTTAGACATGCCGGGTCGAGAAAGGGTTGGAATGACCCCGTTGTGGCCGTCTAGGCGTCCCTACGACCCCCGGAACTCAGGGGTTTCGCAACCCGGTGGGCCCGGCAGTGCGCCGTTGGGCGCGGCTTGTCAGCCTGCTGCGCCGCGCGACCCCGCCAACTTGTTATAGAGCCAGGCGAAGATCGCGCCGGCGACGACTGCGTCGACGAACGCGTAGAGCGTACCGACGATCACCGACCCGAAGCCGCCGAGCTCGTAGCCCGGGTAGATCGAGGCAGCGAGCTGAAGGAACGACGTACCGTAGCTGGGCCAGATGAGGTTGCAGACACCCACCAGGAAGACGGCGGCAGCCCAGATGATGCCGAGTGTGAGCGCCAGGGCTTTGATCGAGAGTCTCATCTTCGCCTCCCGCGTGAATCGCGTATCCGGTGCTTGTGAGGGTGAAGGGGTATACAAACAGACTAGCGCACGGCGGCGTGACTGTCTATGCGTGGTAGTGACGCCGGCGGATCAGGCGGAGGCGAACGATTGCGATGCGAAGAGCGCCGGGCCAGAAGATTGAGGACCTGATCCCCCTCAGACCTGTCCTCACCGCCTTTCTATCTCCTGGCCCAGCACCTACTTCGCTCTCGCGTTGTCATGACCGGTTGAAGTACGAGACTCGTCTACGAAGATCTATTGTCCATCGCGTCCCGCATGCCGGGGCCGCCGCGTTCTCCCCCGCGAGTGACCCCACGGTCGCGGCGGTTCCTCGGCACGCGGTGCACTGGCCGATGCCATGCTCGACCCGCCGGCCGTCACCGGGTGCTCCGCCCCACTGCTTCCCCGCTGTTACTCCACGACCGGGACGGAGCGACCCGGTGATCTGAGCGGCTGCTGCTGGCAGGATCGGCTGTGGCATCGTAACCTCATCTCTCGGTTCGGGCGGTGCGGCGTTGAGAGATCTTTTCGCAACGCCCTTCTGTGAGAGTAGATGCCGCGCTGCGGGCAAACGTTAAGAGGGATCGGCTCCAGCTCACGGAGCGGGGCCCGTGGCACTGCGTGAGAGGCTCGGATGAACCAAGGGGGCTTCGACCAGGGGAGCGTAGAGGGCGGCGACGCCGGGACGGCGACGGATGGGGCGGCCGGCGCCGGTCGTGCCCCGGGGCTCGGCGCCGTCGTGGCGGCCTTCTTCTCGGGGCTGGCCGCGGCGCTGGCCCTCACCGCGCTGAGCACCCTGGTAAGTCGGTCGCTGGCCGTCACCTTCCTGCTCGGCGAGATCGGCTTCCTGGGCGGTGTCGTCGTGTACCTCGCGGCGAGCGGGCGTCACGTGGGGCGGGCGCTGCGCTTGGGGCGCGTGCCGAGCGCCGCCTTCTCGCTAGCCCTGCAGCTGGGCGTTGCGTTGCTCTTTGCCAACCTGGCGGCAACTGTGCTGCTGGGACCGCCGGCTCAGGACATCGAGTTCGTCACGGAGGCGGAGGGGGCAGCGGAGCGAATCGCGATGGCGGTCGGCGTAGCCCTCGCCGCACCGGTCATTGAGGAGGCGCTGTTCCGCGGCCTGCTACAGGGAGTGTTGGAGTCGCGGCTTCGCCACTGGTACGCCATCGCGGTGACGGCGATCGCCTTCGGACTCATGCACGGCCGCGACGGTGCACTGTTCTTCTTCCTCTGGAGCTTGCCGGTTGGCTGGGTCACCTGGCGGAGCGGCAGCATTTTGCCCGCCGTGGTCGTGCACGCCGTCAACAATGCGGTCGGGCTGCTGTCGCTTCTGGCCAGCGGATCGGTCGAGCCCGAGTCGATCGAGTACGGTCCTGGCGCGCTTTCGGTCGCTCTCACTATTCTACTGATCGCAGGATACTGGGCGTTCCGGGTGTGCGTGCGCGCGAACAGGCTCGCGGGCCTCGCTGAGCGTGGCAGCCGGGCGCGACGTGGATCGGTTCGCAGCTTCGCAGACCGTTCGAAACAAGAATGACTTGTGCCCCGTATTGTTCGATGTCTGGCAGCCGGATGCTTCCGGTCGTTAGAAATCATAGCGGGCAGGTGAGGACGGCGAACCCCAATCGTCGTGATTGACACAGCATGGAAGAGATCACGAAACGACGCCTCAAGTTTCTGGCGGGGTTCGCCGTCTACTTCGTGGCGCTGTGGTTCCTCTGGAATACCGCTATTGTCTATCCGCTGAAGATCTTCGTCGTCTTGCTGCACGAGATCAGTCACGGGATGATGTCGCTGGCGACGGGCGGCACGATCGAGAGGATCATCATCAGAGCGAACGAAGGCGGGCTCTGCCAGTGCTCGGGCGGTAGTCCGTTCCTGGTGCTGTCGGCCGGCTACCTGGGTAGCCTGCTCTGGGGCGCGGCGATCCTCTGGGCCGCGCGCGGCCGCGGGTCGATACCGCGGATCGCCTCGGCCGTCATTGGAGTCCTGGTCATCGGCGTCACACTGCTCTTCGTGCGCAATTGGTTCGGAATCCTGTTCGGCGTCGCGTTCGGCGGCGTCCTGATCACGGCAAGCCGCCAGCTGCCGGCCGAGGGGAACGCGGCGCTCCTCACGGCGCTTGGCCTCACCAGTTGTCTCTACGCGGTCCTCGACATCAAGAGCGATGTGCTGGACCGGCCGGAGGTCATGTCCGACGCCCGCATGCTGGCCGACCTGACCGGGGTCCCGACCCTTATCTGGGGCTTGTTGTGGATCGTGCTGGCGCTGCTCGTCAGCGCCTGGCTGTTCAGGCGTGCGTTCGAGAGCGTTTCCTCTGCCGACGTGCGCAAGGAAGTCTTCGAGGTCTAGCGGGCCGGGGGCGCCCGCTTGGCCCCGGTTAGCGGTAGCAGCTTACTAGAAGAACGCGGTAAGAGAGACGTAGACGCTCGTCGGTACGATGCCGTACTCCGATGGGATATCGGAGAAGCTCGCCGGCGTACCGTCCCCGAGCCCGAGGAAGAGGCCGGCCTGGAGCGTGACCTCGTTGGATGCCGAGTAGGAAGCGCCCGGCACGATCAGAGCGCTCAGGTCGTTCAGGTTCCAGAGCGCCAGCAGGGACCCGGTGAGCAACGGGTGGATCTGGTAGGAGGCGCTGCCGGCGAGCTCGTCCTGGCCCAGCACCTGTAGCTCGCCGCGGGCGAGCGCGTCCCGGCCCAGCACCTGTAACTCATCGGGGGCAAGCGTGTCGGGAAGCACGAGCTCGAGTAGCTCTTGCGAGCTGGAAGCGCCGAAGTCGTCGTGCTGGTACTCGAGGACGAGGTAGAGATCGCGGTCGAACGCGTCTACCCTTGTGTCGATGCCGATCGTGCCGCGCACGATTAGCTCGTCGTCCTCGTCCCGCAACGAGAGTTCGCCGCGGACCGCGAGCGTGCCTAGCGAGCCTGCCGCGCCGACCGCGGCCGCTGCCTGCTCGTGCAGGGCGCCGGCCCACGCCGATACCTCCCAGCCCTTCCACACGGTGCGGCCGCGGGCGAGGGCCGTGTATGTCTCACCGACACGGGTGCTGTCCATCCGCAGCACCAGGTCGATATCGCTCAGCGTGCCCGGGAAGGCTTGGAAGCGGATCGCGTCGACGCCGCCGCGATACTCGCGGAACGGGTCGGCGGGGTCGAAGGGTGCGAACGGATCGGCCGGCGTAAGGAAGAGGGTCGTAGCCCAGGAGATCGTCTGGCGGCCCAGCGTCGCTTCGAACGCCTCGTTGCCGTATTGGAGGTTCAGGCGGTCGAAGCGGTGTCGCCACAGCCAGTGGTCCGACTCCTCGATCGTCCACTGGAGGTGGAGCCACTCCCCGCCGCCAGGTGCGAGGCCCGCGATGATGCTGCGCACCGGTGCGGAAACGGCGCGCTCGCTGTACGAGAGTAGGTGCTCGTACGCGACCTCCAGGTTGAACGGCCCGAGCGCCGGCTCGGTCATGAAGCGCAACCGCTGCAGGTCGCCGAAGCCGCCCACGGCGAACTGGGTGGAGTCGCTCCAGAGCGGGACGTTCAGGTAGTAGCCGCGGATCTCGGGCAGCTTCTGGGCGTGCGATTCCGCGACCCCCAGCAGGGTGATGAGCAGGGCGAGCGCGGCCCCCCTGCTCACTGTTGCGGCTCGGGCCCGCGCCGCTCGTCCGATTCGATCGCGCCGTCGACCAGCCGGATCAGCCGTCGCGCCCGTTCCATGACGCGCGGGTCGTGGGTGGCGAAGACGAACGTCGTGCCGAGGTCGCGGTTCAGCTCTTCCATCATGTCGAGGAGCCTGTCGCTGGCGGCACGGTCGAGGTTGGCGGTGGGCTCGTCGGCGAGTACGAGCGCCGGCTCGCCGACGACGGCGCGGATCACGGCGACTCGCTGCTGCTGGCCGCCCGACAACTTGCCGGGCCGCCGGTCCTCGAGGCCTGCCAATCCGGTGCGCTCGAACAACGCTTTGACGCGGCGGTGGCGCTCACCGCCGTTCACACCCTGGAGCAGCAGCGGGAACTCGGCGTTCTCGAGCGCGGTGAGCACGGGCAGCAGGTTGTAGGCCTGGAAGATGAAGCCGATGCGCTCGAGCCTCATGCGCGCCAGGGCCCGGTTGGACATGGTGGCGATGTCGCGCCCATCCACCCAGATGCCGCCGCGGCTGGGCCGCGTGAGGCCGCCGATCAGGTTGAGCAGGGTCGTCTTGCCGGAGCCCGACGGTCCGGCCATGGCGACGAACTCGCCGGGCTCGATCACGAGTGTCACGCCGCGGACGGCCTGTACCTCTTCGGCTTCCTGCTCGAAGATCTTCCAGACCTCGTCGGTCCTAACGGCTGCCGTGTTTCCGTCGTTCATATTGTCAGCGTTCACCGCTCGAACTTCATCGCTTCGGCGACATCGATGCGTGTCGCTCGGTATGCCGGATAGATCGAGGCGAAGGTCCCGATCAGGAATAGAAAGACGAGTGACTGTAGCACCCGGGTCGTACGGAACAAAGGAACGAAGACCGGGTCCATCGCGATGCCCGAAAAGCTCCACTCCTCATCCCAGGCGAAGGAGAAGTCGAGTCCGTCGCGGAAGAAGTACCATGTGAGGAACAGTCCGAGCGCGATGCCGATCAAGCCGCTGACGAATGTGAGGATTATGCCCTCAGTGACTATCAAACCGCCGGTCTGCCGCGGCGTGAAGCCGAGCGCCTGCAGCAGTCCGAATTCGCGCTTTCGGTAGAGAACCGACATGAGCACGGTGTTGACGATACCGAGGGCGATGATGCCGAACATGATGCCCTGCCAGACGTAGTTGCCCAGATCGTCGATCCGTACCGCCGCGTCCAGGACGGGCATCGCCTCACGCCAACTCAGCACCGTCAGGTCCCCTGCCTCGATCTCGGCGCTCAGCTCGCGGTTCAACATGCGGCTGGTCGGCCTCACCCGGTCGCTCGAGTCGAGCAGTACGGCGATCGTCGTCACATCGTCGCCGGAGCGCAGCCACGAACCGGCGGTCGCCAGCGGGATGTGGATCATCACCTGGTCGACCTCGGGCACTCCGGTGCGGTAGACACCCACGACGCGAACCAGTTGGCCGGCGATCTCGCCGTCGGCATCCTGCGCGGTGAGCACGAGGCGCGAGCCCAGCCTGAGATCCAGACCTTCCATCAGGCCGGCTCCGATGTAGGCGGCGAGCCGGTCGTCGGGCTCGAGGTAGCGGCCCTCGACCAGCTTGTCGTCGAGGATCGAGAACTCGGCTTCGGCGATAGGATCGACGCCGACGATCTGTGCCGGGCGCGCGCCGGTGGGCGAGCTGGACAACCCAACGACGGCGAGCTGTGGCACGGCCGCCAGTAGGTGCTCGGCGATCTGCGGGCTCAGTAGGGCCGCCTCTGCCGCTGCGCGCGCTGGGGCGGGGAGCCGATCGTCGATCTTTCGGCTCTTCTGGAAATTCGGCGCCTGGATCGCGATGTGGCCGCTGCCCATGCGGGCGCCCGATCTGATCCAGTCCTCGTGGCCACCATCCCCTATAGACAGTGAGAAGATCATCAGCGCGCCGCCGACGATCATCGCGGCTGCGGTGATCGCGCTGCGCCGCGCCTGCCGCCGCAGGTTGCGCAGTGCCAATCGAACCAGGGTATTCGCTCGGCTCATCATAGTCCTGACAGTGTATCGGCGGGCGGCACTCGTGCGGCGCGGGCCGCGGGATAAAGCGACGCCAGCAAGGCCGTGATCAGGAGCGCCACGCCGGTCCACAAGGCCATGGCGAAGTGGTACTCGACACGCAGGCGAGGTCGGATGAGCGCTCCGAAAATCGTGTAGTCACCGTAGAGCCAGCTGAGGTCGGGTGGCGCGTTGTGGAACCAGAACATGACCGGGAAGGTGATGGCTGCACCGAAGGCCAGGCTCAAGATCCCCAGCGCGAGCGCCTCGGAGAGCACGCTGCGCACGATGGAAAAGGGCGTCGTGCCCAGCGCCAACATCACCGCGAGCTCGCGGCGCCGCTCGTACGTCGCCATAAGCATCGTATTAGCCACGCCAAAGATCGCGATCGCGAACACAATGAAGATGACGATGAATCTCCAGCCGTCGGCCAGCTGGGCGTAGTCGAGCATCTCGGGCCGCAATTCCGTCCATGGTGCGACCTCGACATCGAGCCCGAGTGGAGACAGACTTGCGGTCAGGCGATCGGCGGCTTCGGGCGCCAGCCAGGGATCGGTGGCCGAGGCGGCGATCTCGTGGATTCGTCCGGGATCGAGAGCGACCAGTATCTGCAGGGAACCGATCGGAACCACCGCGTACGACGCGTCCAGCTCAGCCATGCCGCTCTGGTAGACGCCGGAGACCGTGTACAGATCGTTGCCCATCGAGCCGTCGGCGGCCGGCGCGACGAGGATGATCTCGTCACCAACGTCGACCTCGAGCTGGCGCGCCATCTCGCTGCCGATGAGGATCTCGTTCGTCCCGGCCATCGGAGCTCGACCGCGGACCATACCGCTCATTAGGCGACTGACCCGGGGCTCGAGCTCCGGGTCCACGCCCATCAGAATGCCGGCGACGGTCGATTCGCCCGAGCTTACCAGGCCACCGGCGAAGACGCGGGGCGCCGCTGCTTCGACGACCGGATCGGCGGCGATCTCGCGCACGAGCCGATCCACGTCGGTACCGTCGCGACCGCCGATCGTGTCGTAGATCTTCCGCTCGGGCCGGTACTCGAGGTCGTGGACCTGTAGCTGGCCCGAGAGCACACCGGTGCCGCTCTCGATCATCTCAGCGGTGAGCCCGTCCATCAGACCGATGAGCACGACGACGGCCAGGTAGCCGAAGGCGAGGCCCGCCGCTGTGATGAGCGTCCGACGCCGATTGCGGCCCAGATTACGCCAGCCGATACGCCACCAGGGACCCGAGGCCACTGTTCGTTACCTCCGGCTTCGCAGGGACCGCAGCGAGAAGAAGCCCTCGTCGATCTCGATATCGAAATCGATCTCCGAATAGCGAACCGACGTTCGCTCACCCGGCTTGTCCTCGGGATATAGATCCATGGCCGCCGGGACCAGACGGCCGCCCATCACCCGGTAGTCGCTGAACGTGAGCGTGCGAACAAGGGTGTCATCTTCATCATAGTAACGGGCCCACGTGGGCATCAGATCGTCCTTCCGAACCTCATAGGTGATACGACCCCAGACGACCGCGGCCTCAGGCTTGGGCGTCAGCACGAATTCCCATACCTCCACACCCTCACGCTCGCCCTCGAAGCTGATCTCGATGTCGTAGTCTTCGATCAGCCGGCTCTCCTTCACCAGATCATCGTTGGTGAAGTGGGAGCCCATCCACGCGCCCATCATCAGCGACGCCGGAATCTTGATCGTCCGGTCGACCCGCGGCAGGTAGTTCCAGATATCGTCGACGGCCTTCAGTGTGGCCGTGCCGGCCTCTTTGTTGGGCGCCGTAATGCGGATCAACGAGTAGTCGGTCCCCAACGACCAGATCTCCATCGTCATGCTGCGATCCCAGTTCTCCGTCACCACGTCCATCGTGGCGATCCCGTGGCTCGACTCGCCCCGCATGATTCGGTCGACCCGGTCGATGATCTCGCTGGCCGACTCTTGGCCGCGCGCGAGTGTGGGTGCGCTGAAGAGGGCGAGGACGAGGGAGAGGGTGCAGGTGCGGTGCATGATGAGAGACCTCACGCCTGGGACATCTATGGTTAGCACCAGCCGGCGACGTGGCCTGGCGGGGGCCGGTCGGAGCTGGCAGGTTGACATATTCTTCTAGTTCAGTATAGATTGAACTCTCAAAACTGTCAAGCGACTATGAACACCCAACACCTCGACCACAATCTGCTCACCTACGCCGAAGAGTGGGGACTGCTGTTCGAGCGCTGGGGGCTGCCTCGCACCGCGGGTAGAATATGGGGTTGGCTCCACGTTTGCGACCCATCCGACCAAACCGCGGGGCAACTGGTCGATGCGCTCCAGGTGAGCAAGGGCTCGGTCAGCACCAACACGCGGCTGCTGGAGAACCTGGGGCTGGTGGAGCGTGTGGGGGTACCGGGAGCGCGTCAGAGTCACTATCGGGTTCGGGCCGACGCGTTCGAGGGGATCATGCGGCAGCGGATCGTCGCCGTAGCGCAGGCGCGCGCGCTGGCCGAGCGCGGCCTGGGCGTCCTCGAGTCTGCCGGTGCGGAGCGGAAGCATCGCCTCACAGCGAAGCGCGACTTTTACGCCTTCCTGGAGCGTGAGATGGAGGAGTTGCTTCGTCACTGGCAGGGGCGGCGCGAGGAAGGAACGCTGGTGGATTGATCGGTGGTCGGTAGTCGGTAGAGCAGTCACTTCCTCATTCTGCGAAATCCCTCATTCCAGCCAGCGGCGTGCGCCGCACGACGTCGCGACTGGTGGCCAGCCCAATGATCGTGGTGAGCAGCGCGGTCCCCGCCCAGAACGCGAACAGCGGTAGACCCGGCAGGCGGAAGCTCATCTCGAACAGGAATCTGACGGCCACCCAGGCGCCGATCGTGGCGAGAACGACTCCCGCCAGTCCGGCGAGCGAGCCGAGCGCGAAGTACTCGGTAGCGAGGATCCGGCCGATGATGCGTGACCTAGCGCCCAGCGTTTTGAGCAGGACCGACTCGCGTGCGCGCTGGTAGCGGGTGGTGGCGATGGCGCCGACGAGGATCACCAGGCCGCTGGCGATGCTGAAGAGCGCCATGAAGCGAATGGCGAGCGCCACCTTGCTGAGGATGGCGTCGATCGCCTCGATGATGACCGTGATGTCGATGGCCGCGACGTTCGGGTAGCTGATGACCAGATCGCGCTGTAGCTCGGCGCGACGTATGGGGTCGTCGACCCGGGTCAGCATCAGCATGCTCTGCGGCGCGTCGTCCAGGACTCCCGGCTCGAACACGGCGAAAAAGTTGGGCTCGAAGCGGGCCCAGTCGACGCGACGTACGCTGGTGATCTCGGTCTCGACTGGCACGCCTTGGATGTCCCAGGTGATCCGGTCGCCCACTTCCACCTTCAGTTCCTCGGCGATGCTTTCCTCGAAGGAGATGCGAGCGACGCCGGCTGTGGTATCTGTCTCCGAGAACCATTCGCCGGCGATCAAGCGCTCGGAACCGACAAGCTTGTCCCGGTAGGTGTGCCGGTACTCGCGCAGCAGGGCCCAGCGCGGGATGCGCGGGCCAACGGTGTCGGCGAGCAGCTCCTCGACGCTGCGCTGACCGAGGTGCGTGAGTCGTGCCGGTACTATGGGCGTACTCTCCAGGACTGGCGCGCCATGCTCGTCCATGATCTGCGCCACGCCCTCGACCTGGTCCGGTTGGACGTCGAACATCACTAGGTTGGGCCGGTCGGGCCGTGTCTCCACGGTGATCTGTTCCAGCAGGTTACGCTGGACGACGTAGAGGTGGGCGATGAGGAAGACGCCCGACCCGATGGCCAGGGTGACCGCCACCGTCTGGTTGTGGGGGCGGAACAGGTTGGCGATGCCCTGGCGGAACGGGAAGCGGGCGCGCCTGGGGAAGAAGCGGCGCGTCAGCCGCATGAGCGACCAGGCGGTTAGACCGAGTGCGCCGGCGGTGATGGCGGCGGCTGCGGCGAACGCCAGGCCGATCACCGGCCGCGGCGCCTGCCAGACGGTGAGGGCCAGGAGGCTCAGGACCAGTGCGGCGTAGGTCCCAATGCGCCACGGATCGCGGCGGCGTCTCGATTTCTCGTAGTCGCGGCGTAGCGCCCGCAGCGGCGCCACGTCCTTGATGCGCAGCAGCGGTAGCAAAGCGAAGATGAGCGAGACCCAGAGCCCGATGCCCAGCCCGGCGAGTACCGCGGTCCACTCGAGGTGGAAGGGGACGTCCAGGGGCAGGAAGTCACGGACCACCTGCGGAATAACGGCCTGGACAATCACCCCGAGCCCGACGCCCAGCGCGGCGCCGGTCAGACCCATGAGGCCGGCCTGCGCCATGTAGATGGCGAAGGTCTGACGCTGGCGCGCGCCGAGGCAGCGGAGCACCGCGGCAGTGTCGAGTTTCTCGCTGACGAACACGTGCACGCCGCTCGCCACACCGACGCCGCCCAGTAGCAGGGCGACCAGGCCGACGAGTCCTAAGAAGCTGGCGAGGCGGTCGAGGCCTCGGGTGAGATCCTCCTCGTATTCATCGACGGTTGTGTACCAGACGCGGTTCGCCTCGAACAGCGAGTCTCGCGCTTCGACGAACTCGTTCACCGCCTGCGAGTCGTCGATCTTGAAGTGGGCCTGATGGTACGAGATGCTCCCGAAGCGGAGCAGCCCGGTCTCCTCCAGGTAGGGCGCCGGGAGATAGACGCGCAGCCCTACCACCGAGCGCAGGCCGATGTCGCCCGGCAGGCGCGTGACGGTGCCGGCGATCACGAAGCGGCCCCGGCCGATGGCCAGCGTATCGCCGAGGGCGGCGTCGAGCTGGACGAGGGCCGCCGGGTCGACAAGCACCTGTCGTGACGTCCGGAACGCCTGCCATAGCTCCGCCGGCTCGGTCTCCAACTCCCCGTAGAACGGGTAGCCGCCGGTTGGCGCCATGACCTCGACCAGCCGGGTGAGGCCGGAGCGCGTGGCCAGCGCCATCGAGGTGAAGTAGGTCACCCGTGACACCAAAGCGCCCGCCTGCTCCAGCGAGTCGACCAGCGCCTCTATGTCTTCGGAGAATTCCCAGCGACTGCCCAGTTGCAAATCGGCGCCCATCAGGTTGCGTGCCTGATCGCTTACCGCCGAAGTGACGTTCGCCCTGAATGAGTTGATGGCAACGAGGGCGGCGACGCCGAGGGTGATGGCGACCACGTACAGCACGAGCCGCCGGCGCGTCGAGCGGCTCTCGCGTCGCGCCATCGCCAGGGTGAAGCGAGCGCTCATCGCGGCGTCACCTGCTCGTCGCCGACGATGCGGCCGCCGCTCAAGCGCACGATCCGGTACGCCTTCGAGGCGAGTTCGACGTCGTGCGTGACCAAGACGAGCGTCGTACCCTCCTCACGGTTGAGCTTCACCATCAGGTCGATGACATGACCGCCGGTGTCCGCATCTAGGTTGCCCGTCGGTTCGTCGGCCATGAGGATCTTCGGCCGGTTGGCAAACGCCCGCGCCAGGCCGACTCGCTGCTGCTCGCCGCCCGAGAGCTGGGCAGGGTAGTGGTGCGTCCGGTCGCCTAGCCCCACACGGTCGAGTAGTTCCTTGGCTCGGTCTTCGGCGTCCGCCCCGTTCACCGCCGCCGCATCCTGCAGCTCGATCGGCACCAGCACGTTCTCCAGGGCGGTGAGCGTCGGGATCAACTGGAAACTCTGGAAGACGAAGCCTAACTTTTCGGCGCGCACGGCGGCGCGCTCGTCCTCGGACAGCTCGTTCAGGTTCTGGCCGTCCAGCACCACGTGTCCGGCGGAGGGCAGGTCGAGCCCGGCTAAGAGGCCCAGAAGGGTCGTCTTGCCGGACCCTGATGGACCGACGACGGCCACGGCGCCAGCGGCTTCGATCTCCAGGTCGATGTCTCTGAGAACCGTGAGCGGCCGGCCGCCGCTCATATAGGTCTGCTCGAGTCCTTTAGCGATGATCATCATGGCAAGAAAGATACTCTTCTGTGTGCTCGCCGCACTGGCCCTCGCCTGTGGTCGTGACGAGCGGCAGCCTGATGCGCGCGAGCCTGCCTTGGAGGTTACAGCTACAGATACGTCGAAGCCGGCCGTCCTGTTTCTGGGCACCAGCCTGACCGCCGGGATGGGGCTGTCTTCCGATGAGGCGTATCCGGCCCTCATACAGAGTAAGATCGACTCCGCCGGGCTGGGCTTCCGCGTTGTGAACGCCGGTGTGAGCGGCGAGACCTCAGCCGGCGGACTCAGGCGAATCGACTGGCTGCTGCGGCAGCCGCTGGCCGTGCTCGTGCTGGAGCTGGGCGCCAACGACATGCTGCGCGGCCAGGACATCCCGGCGATGCGGACCAACCTGCAGGAGATCATTGATCGGACGCGGGCGGCGCACCCGGACGCGGCGATCGTCATCGCCGGGATGAGGGCGGCGCCCAACCTGGGCGAGGCGTACGTCGGCGAGTTCGAGGCGGTGTTCCCGGAGCTCGCTGAAGCGAATGGGGCTACGTTGATTCCGTTCCTGCTCGAGGGCGTTGCGGGTGTGCCGGAGCTCAACCAGCCGGACGGCAACCATCCGACGGCGGAGGGGCAGGCGATTGTGGCGGAGAACGTCTGGACTGTGCTCGGATCGATCTTGCGCGAGCTGGACGGAAGGGGTGAGTCGGATAGTGTGCCCGACTAGGCTGTCCTGTTTCCAGTGGTGAAAGCCGGGTGACCGCTTGCTCCGGTCGACCCGGAGGTCGGAGCCGGGGAACCGCTCGCTTCGGCCGACCCGGCAGGCGGGGTCGGTGCTGCCCGTGAGGACATCGGGCAGCTCACCTGCAGACCTGGCCCGAGGATC
The DNA here is from genome assembly GCA_020344215.1 of Gemmatimonadota bacterium. Taxonomy (GTDB): domain Bacteria; phylum Gemmatimonadota; class Gemmatimonadetes; order Palauibacterales; family KS3-K002. The sequence goes on along the minus strand of CP070815.1, from coordinate 4,156,551 downwards.
TGAGCCGGGTCGCTAGAACCAGCTTCGCTCGTCGCTCCCCCGGCTCCTCCCAGCCATCCTGGCTCGTACTACAAGAGAATGCTCCGCCTGTCTCATGTTCTCACACACAGGGCAGAAAAGACGAGAGGGAGGCTGGGGCCTGGCCTCCCTCTGCTTCAGGGTGACTGGGACTAGCGGGAGCCGGTGCCGGGCTCCCGTTGGTATCAGGTGACGCGCACCAGCTTCATCATACCGTGGACGAAGTGTGGCTTACCGTCCTTCGCGTCCGGGAGGAAGCAGATCAGGGCGTAGTCGCCCGGCTCGACGTCGAGGCTGAAGAAGGCGTGAGCGCCGGGATCGAGGTCGACCACGCCACCCAGCATGTTACCCGGCGGTGGGCCCTCCATCTTCTCGACCCAAGCCACGAAGTCCTCCGGCGTCTTGCCCGGCATCAGCTTGACGACCACCACCTCATGGCCCTGTCCGCCCTCGTTGTCGACGCGGATCGTGTGGGACCCCGCGGTGAGCGGCTCGGAGAGCAGGAACCCGTAGTCGGCGAGCGTGATGACGAGATCGGCGGTCGGCTCGACCGGCTGGGCGGGCAGCGCTCCGACTACGTCGAACTCGGCTGCCATCCCCTTGGCGATGTGCGGCACGCCGTCCGGGCTGGGGATCCAGCAGACGATGGCGTAATGTCCGGGCTCGAGGATCGAGGTCGCCGCGACCGTGGCGCCGGGGTCGGCGGCGTTAGGGCCACCGACGAACGACACCCAACTGGGCTGCGGCCCGCCCTCCTCCAGCGCCAGGAAGTCGGCGAGGCGCTTCCCCTCGCCCAACTTGATCAGCTGCGCGTGATGCGCCTCGCTGCCCTGGTTGACCATGGCGAGCGTGGTGAGCCCGGCCGGGATCTCGGCCGGAACCTGATAGGCGAAGTCGGTGGCTACTATCGTCACCACGTTCGGTGCCGCCGCGGCCAGCGACACGTCTTGCTGGGGGGCTTCCTCCGGCCGGCAGGCGCTGCTCGCGAGCAGCAAGCCGGCTGAGGCCAGTACGATCGAAGTTCGGGTGACTCCGTTCATGAACGATACCTCCGGCCGGTCCGAACCAGCCAATTGGGGCTAATCGCATGCGTGCATCAGCGCGTGACGACACGCGTGGCAAGCTCCGCCGGGTGGCCGGCTCGGCGCTGCGACCCCAAAAAGAAATACTCCCGGCCTCAGAGGACCGGGAGCGCCAGGGCCGAGTCGTTGGACCGGCGAATCTCGCGCTGTCGCAGGCGCAAATATAGTGGCTGGCGGTCACTCGTGGTAGGGAGTGCTAAGCCGTCACTGAGGTGAGGCGCTCAAGCCCGGCTCGTGGTCAAGGTGATGGACGGCTACGATGTGCCTTGCACGGCGGGCGGCGGCTGGCAATACATACTCGTCGTTCCCGAGCGCAACCGGTGGCGGTGACGGCTGCTGACCCCCGGAACACCGGCGACTTCCATCATCAGGAGCTGCGGATAATGGACCTGGTCGAGTACCGGATCCTGCCGGCCACAGAGGTCGCTGGCGGTGCGGTTCACCCTAATCAGGCGGGCGTAAGGACGTGAGCATGGCGGATCTGCAAGGTAAGGTCGCTGTCGTCACCGGCGGCAGCAAAGGGATCGGACACGCTATCGCGAGGGCGCTGTGCGGGGCGGGCGCGGATGTCACGCTCTGCTCGCGTGACGAGTCCGAGGCGGCAGGCGCTGCGGCCGAACTCGGCTCGCGCGGCGGGCGGGCGCTGGGCATCGCGGCTGACGTCCGGAAGCTGGAGGACGTGGAGCACCTGGTGGCCGCGACGGTCAGGGAGTTCGGCGGACTCGACATCCTGATAGCCAACGCCGGTGTGGGTGGCGGCTTCGGCCCGGTCGACGAGATCGAGCCTGAGGTCTGGCACCGGGTGATCGACACCAACCTGACCGGCGTCTATCACTGCTGCCACGAAGCGGTGCCGGAGCTCAAGAGGCGGGGCGGCGGCTGGATCATCACCATCGCCAGCCTGGCCGGCCGCTACGCCTTCGCCGGCGGCACGGCCTACAATGCCTCTAAGTTCGGCCTGCTGGGATTCACCGAGGCGCTGATGCTCGATCTGCGGGATCACGGAATCCGCGTTAGCTGCATCATGCCGGGCACGGTGGACACCTACTTCGACGCCAAGCAGCCGACGGGCGAGTCGTGGAAGCTCGCTCCCGATGATGTGGCTAGGACCGTGCTGCAGCTGCTCGCGCATGAAGACCGGGCGCTGCCGAGCCGTGTCGAGCTGCGACCGTCGCAGCCGCAGCGGAAGTAGATCCTGGTGGACGCGACATATTACGTCGGAACGCAGGGCTGGTCGTACCCTGACTGGAGGGGCCCGTTCTATCCTGAGGGCACTTCGAGCTCGCGGTACCTGAGCTTCTACGCTAAGGCTTTCACGGCTGTCGAGATCGACAGCTCGTTCTACGCCGTGCCGCCGGCATCACATTTCCTCGCCTGGTACGATCGCACGCCGGGAACGTTTCGCTTCACGTTGAAGTTGCCCGGCGAGCTCACGCACGCGTTGCGGCTTCGGGGTGGCGACGAGGTGTTGGCGACCTTCTGCAAGCGGGCAGAGCTACTCGAGGAGAAACTGGGCGCTGTCCTCGTGCAGCTTCCGCCCGATTTCACGCCGGCGGACCGCCCGGCGCTGGAAAGGTTCGTGAAGCGGCTGCCGCCCGGCATCAGGTTCGCCGTCGAGTTCAGGCACGGCGGCTGGCTGGAGGAGCGCACGTACGAGACGCTGCGCGCCGCCGGTGTGGCGCAGGCGCTCTCGGATGGCCCATGGATCGAGCGGGAGCGTTTGATGGAGGCGGCGCTCAGCCCGACGGCGGAGATCAGCTACTTCCGCTGGCTGGGCGATCGACCCCAGCTGTCCGACTACGCGCACATCCGCTTCGATCGGTCGGCGGAGATTCAGGGCTGGGCGAAGATCTTGAAGGAACTATCAGGTCAGGTGCAGGAGATCTACGGTTTCTTCAACAACCACTACGAGGGCCACTCGCCGGCCAGCGCGCGGCGCCTGCTGGAGCGGCTGGGTCAGCCGGTCACCGATCCCGACGAGCTGAACCCGCAGCTCTCGCTTTTCTGAACCGAGGAGGGTGCTGGACGCCTGGGCGATCTGCGGGAGGCTCTTAACCCTGCTCGGGGTCGTCCGACGAGTGGAGGTGGACGAGCTTCCATTCGTTTCCGCGCTTCTCGTAGATCTCGGTCCAGCGGCCGCATCGCCGATGCACGCCTTCGCCGCGGCGCGCCTCGATCTCGTAGCGGGAAGCGATCCAGCCGATCCGGTCATCGCGTCGCTCATCGACACGCACTAGGTGGTCGAAGGTACGCAGGGTGAAGGCATTGAACGACTGTAGCGCCGGGGTCACGTGCTGGAGGAAGTCGTTCAAGCTCCGGAAGACGGGCGGCGGGATCGTGTCGAAGATGTAGCACCCGGGATCGTATATCGCGCCAAGCGCCCCCAGGTCGAACTCATTCCACGCTCGGACGTGTGCTTCGTGCAGCTCGAGTAGTCGTGCGCTCTCGGTGCCTTCCTTGCTCATTTCGTTGCCGTCACGATTGTCAGGCCATCGTCATCATCGCTGAGCCAATGCGCGTCGCTGAAACCGGCACCCGCCAACCAGGTCTGAATATCCTGGAAGGTGTAGCAGCGTCCAACGCCGTTGCTCAGCAGCATGTGCAGCGACAAGACGGCGCCGCGCGCCGGGCGCGTGCGCGTCTCGTCCATGATCATGTCCTGGATGGCGATCTCACCGCCCGGCTTCAGCCTGTTGTAGAGCCGCTCCAGAAGAGCCCGATTCGCGTTGTAGCTGCGGCTGTGGATGACGTTGGACATCCAGATGAAGTCGTAGTCGCTGGGTAGCTCGCGCTCGTCCACGTCGTACTCGAGGACTGTGATACGGCCCTCCAGGCCCGCCGAGGCGACGACGTCTCGGGCGATCGCTGCCGCGATGGGACGATCCACCAGAGTGGCGCGCAGATCCTTGTAGGCCCGGCAGAAGGCGACCGAGTATGTGCCGGCGCCGCCGCCCAGGTCGAGCATCTGGCGGCGTTCCTTCAGGTCGATCGACCCGCGGTCCAGGATGTCGGCGGCCCGCGACCGTGCGCTGGCATGCAGCGACAGGAGCGCGTGGCGGGCCGCTTCGGGCTCCTCGAGGAAGATACGCTTCTGGCGCTGGCGCTTGCCGGTGCGGAGTCCCGTTGGCAGGCGGCCCCACAGCTCCCAGTTCTGCTGGGCGGCGATCAGGCGGTGGCCCAGGTAGTCGGGGGCACCGGGGACGAGATAGCGGGCTGCCGCCTCGCCGTTCGAGTACTTGCGCCCGTCCTTCACGAGGAGGTCCAGTGCGACCAGAGCGTCGAGGAAGAGCTGCGTCGCTCCGGGCTCTAGGCGGAGGCGACTGGCGAGCTCCAGGGCCCCGAGCGGTTCCTCAACGAGCTGGCCGTAAATGTCCAGCGCCGCCGACTCGAGGATCAGCCGGTCGGCCCAGTAGTCGGCAACCTGCTCGAAGCGTTCGGGGGTCCAGCTGTCCGGCAGCATAGCTACCCTCCCTCGTGTGGCGCGGGACACTACGGATAGCGCATCGGGAGGGTGGATGGCAAGAGAGACGGTCGACGGATCTGGCGCGAGGCCGTTTGCCGACGTGTGAAGCAGCAGGCAGGCCGGGTCCTGGAGGCGCGTGGGGAGGAATGTTTGTTGATCACTGATCACTGATCACCGACTTCTTCCTGAACCACCCAGCGCACTGTAGCCGCGTCGGCCTGCGAGTACCCGTAGAGGACTACTTCATCGATAGCCGTTTCGCCCTCGACGATATAGTCGCGAATCGTCGAGACCATGATGCGGGCCGCCTCGTCCACCCGGAAACCGGCGACGCCCGACGCGAGGACCGGGAAGGCGATCGTCTTGATGCCGTTCTGATCGGCAAGCTCGAGGGAGTGGCGGGTCGAGCCCTCGATGGAAGCGCGGCTCGCCGGTTCGTCGCCCATGGCCGCCGCATGGATCACGGCGCGGGCTGCCAGGTTGCCGGCGCCGGTGATGGCCGCCTCTCCCACCCGGATCGGGCCGTGCTCGTTACACTCCTGCTGGATGGTGGGTCCGCCCTTCCGGGCGATGGCGCCGGCGACGCCGGCGCCCAGGATCAGCTGGTTGTTGGCGGCGTTGACGATGGCATCGCCCTGGAACTCGGTAATATCGCCCTGCTCGACCCGGATCTTCGTCTCAGAGGTCATTCGGCCGGCCCTCCGTTGCAGGTAACACACTGCTCCACCGGGCGGATGCGGTGCCCGGGGACCGTGCTATATTAGGGTTGATATTAAAGACGTTCAGGAGGACGAGGCCAGGGCCTGCGGTCCGGCCCTCCACGAATTAGAGGTCCCAATATGATCACCTTCACAGATAAAGCGAGGGAGCGAGTTCTCGCCTTCATCGAGCAGGAGGAAAGCCCGGTCGCTCTGCGGGTGACCGTGCAGGCCGCCAGCCCGCTGGCGCCGCAGTACGAGCTGTCGCTGGTGGACGCGTTGGACGAGCAGCCCGAGGACACTGTCGTCGACGTCGGCGGCTTCAAGGTCTACATCGATGAGGAGAGCGCTGCGAAGCTTGAGGGCGCTACGGTCGACTGGGTCGAGACCGTCCACGGCGGCGGCTTCAACGTGGAGAATCCGAACATCAAACCGATCGGCTCCGAGCCGCCCACCGGCGAGCTGGCGCAGCGGGTCGCGCAGGTGATCGAAGCACGCATCAATCCGGCGGTGGCGGCGCACGGCGGTCGCGTTGCCCTGGTGGACGTCCGGGACGATGTGGTCTTCGTGGAGCTCGCTGGCGGCTGCCAGGGGTGTGGCATGGCGAGGGTAACACTGAAGCAGGGAATCGAGCGGTTAATCAAGGAGATGATCCCCGAGGTCGCCGACGTGATCGACGTGACCGATCACTCGATGGGAAGGGACCCTTATTACCAGGCGTCACAGTGAGCCGGACCGTACCGTCCTGGAAGCTATCCGTCGCCTGGTGGACCACAGGATCGGCGCGCTTGTGGTCACCCGCAATCATGGATCCGTCGTCGGGATCATCACGGAGCGGGACATCCTACGGGAGAGCGCGGAGCGCAGCGACTGGTTGCGCGAGACCTGCGTCCGCGACGTGATGACGACGGATGTGATCATCGGGTTGCCTGATGATGATCTCGATTATGTCATGGGGATCATGACGAAGAACCGGATTCGCCATCTACCGGTGCTCGAGGGTGACCAGCTCGCGGGTATCATCTCGATCGGCGATGTGGTGAATATTCAGCTAGAGACGACAGGGTTCGAGAATCGTATGCTGAAGGACTAGATTCAGGGGGTAACCCGCTAGCGCCCGAGCCAGCTCGCCGGCCTTGCCGCCAAACGTCTCGGGCGCTGCGCTCATCCAGCCTCGGTTGGACCGCCGGCTACTCCTCCGGCTGCTGGGCCGACTTCCAGATCACCATCTGGCGCTGGCCGTCGGGGCTCTCCTCGACTCGGAGGGTCAGGGTGTTGCCGTCCTCGATCCCCAGGTCCTCACGGATCTCCTGTGGGATGGTCAGCCTGCCGCCGCTGCCCACGGTCACGTCGGCGTAGTAGAGCGAACGATAGATGCCGGCCATGTCCTGTTCCCTCCTTGATGTCGGGCGGCCACCCTGCCGCTGGCCGCTTGCTCCCGTCATCCTTTTCCGCCTAGGTGCCCGCTGAAAGGGGCATAAACATGGGGTGCCGATGGCCCTCCGGCAAGCAGCACCGGCCGCGGTCGTCGGCGGGCGCGCCCGCTTCGGATACGCCACCTACGCTCGCACCGCCCGCGCGGCTCCCTGGCACTCAAGCATGCTGCTGCGCGCCCGCGCAGTTGCCAGGGAGGAGGCGGAGGTGCCCGCGTAGATCTGGCCTTCGTTCATAGGACGGCAAACCTATCACGCAGAACGCCGCTGGACAACGTCGCCTTGCCGCTCCGACGGCCGATGGGACATCTTTGTTGCGGTGTTCTTCCAGCACCGTTTGGCCTAATCCTGCTGGATACAACGAGGAGCACACCCCGTGAGCGAACCAGCCTCCAAGCTCGGTAGCTTTCTCGTCGAGCTGAAGCGACGGAAGGTCTATCGCGTTGCGGTGGCCTACGCCGTCGTCGCCTTCGTGATCTGGCAGGCCGCGGAAATCGCCTTCCCGTCGCTACGTCTCCCAGAGTGGACGCTGACGTTCGTGGTTGTGATTGCACTGATCGGTTTCCCCATAGCGCTCGTGCTCGCCTGGGCCCTCGAGATCACGCCCGAGGGTGTGCGGCGTACGGAGCCGGCCGGTGCCGAACTGGCCGAGGCGCCATCGAGCCGGCCGCCTGACGTCGCGCATACCGTCGAGCGGAAGTCGATCGCCGTACTGCCGTTCGCCAACATGAGCGACGATGCCGAGGCCGAGTACTTCAGCGACGGGATGACGGAAGAGATCATCAACGCGTTGACCCAGCT
>CP070815.1:4134157-4148956 GCA_020344215.1 Gemmatimonadota bacterium | reverse complement strand
CCAATCGCCTGAGCGTCGCCGAGTACGGCCTCTCTGAGAAGATCGCTGAGATGAACGAGGCCGCCGCCCGCGTCGCCCGGGCGGTCGCCGACGAGTACTCGACGGCGGACCGCCCCCGCTTCGTGGCCGGGAGCATAGGGCCCTCCGGCTACCTGCCCAGCGCTTCGGACCCGACGCTGGGCGCCATCAGCTACGACGAGCTGGCCGCGGTATTCCGTGAGCAGGCGGCGGGTCTGATCGCGGGCGGCGTGGACCTGCTGCTCATCGAGACGGGCCAGGACATCCTCGAGATGAAGGCGGCGGTCGCTGGGGTCAGAAAGGCGCTGCACGACGCGGGCGCCTGGCGCCCGATCCAGGTCCAGCCGACGCTGGACACCTCCGGTCGTATGCTGCTCGGCACGAACATCGAGGCGGCGTTGGTCACGCTCGAGGCGCTGCGCGTTGACGTTATCGGCCTCAACTGCTCCACCGGGCCCGAGTACATGCGGCAGCCGATCCGCTACCTGTGCGAGAACACGAGCCTGCCCGTGAGCGTAATCCCCAACGCCGGGATCCCGCACAATGTGGACGGCGTCGCCGTCTACGGCCTCACTGCCGAGGAGCTCGCCGGCGCTCACGACGAGTTCGTGCGGGAGTTCGGGGTCAACATCGTCGGCGGCTGCTGCGGCACGACGCCCGAGCATCTGAAACTCGTGGTCGATCGCGTCTGGGGGGCGGAGCCGCGGCTGCGACAGGTGAAGAGCGTGCCGCGCCTCTCCAGCGCCATGGAGGCGTTCGACATCGCCCAGAACCCGGCGCCCACGCTGATCGGCGAGCGGGTGAACAGCCAGGGCTCGCGTAAGGTGAAGCAGCTGCTGCTCGACGACAACTACGACGAGATCGTCGGCGTCGCTCGCGCGCAGGTGGGGGGCGGCGCCCATCTGCTCGACGTCTGCACCGCGCTCACCGAGCGGCAGGACGAGGCCGACCAGATGCGCACACTGGTCAAGCTCCTCGCTCAGGGCGTGCCGGCGCCGCTGGTGATCGATACGACCGAGGTCGATGTCGTCGAAGCGGCCCTCAAGGCCAACCCGGGTCGCGCGATCATCAACTCGATCAATCTGGAGAGCGGGCGCGCCCGCTTGGATTCGGTGGTGCCGCACGCGATCGAGCACGGCGCTGCGGTGATCGCGCTCACCATCGACGAGGAAGGGATGGCGAAGACCGCCGAGCGCAAAGTCGATGTCGCCAGGCGGATCTACGATATCTGCGTGAACGAGCACGGCCTGCAGCCGCAGGACCTCATCTTCGACGACCTGACGTTCACCCTCGCCACCGGCGAAGAGGAGTTCAGGAACTCGGCGGTCGAGACGATCGAGGGTGTCCGCCGGATCAAGGCGGCGCTCCCCGGCGTCTTCACCAGCCTGGGCGTGTCGAACGTGTCATTCGGGCTCCAACCTCACGCGCGCGCCGTGCTGAACTCGGTCTTCCTCCACCACTGCGTCGAGGCCGGGCTCGACATGGCCATCGTCAACGCCGCTCACGTGATCCCGTACGCCGAGATCGACGACGAGCAGCGCCGGCTCGCCGACGACCTGATCTTCAACCGGCGCGCTGACGCTCTGATGGGTTACATCGCCTACTACAAGGAGCACGCGGTCGAGGAGGCCGAGCGGGTCGACCCCACCGCGGAGCTGACGACGGAAGAGGCCATCCACTGGATGATCCTCCACCGAACCAAGAAAGGGGTCGAAGAGCTGGTCGACGCCGCGATCGCTGGACGCGGCGGCGACAACGATGCGGCGGTCTGGGTCCTCAACCACGTGCTCCTACCGGCCATGAAAGAGGTGGGGGACAAGTTCGGGGCCGGAGAGCTCATCCTGCCCTTCGTGCTCCAGTCGGCCGAGGTGATGAAGAAGGCGGTGGCGCGGCTCGAGACATACCTCGATCACCTGGAGGGTGAGACGAAGGGCAAGGTTGTACTGGCCACCGTCTACGGCGATGTGCACGACATCGGCAAGAACCTGGTGGCTACCATCCTGACCAACAACGGCTATACCGTTTGCGATCTCGGCAAACAGGTCCCGGTCAACACGATCATCGGCAAGGCGGAGGAGGTGGGCGCCGACGCCATCGGGCTCTCAGCGCTCCTGGTCTCCACCTCGAAGCAGATGCCGCTCTGTGTGCAGGAGCTGTACGCCCGGGGACTCGATTACCCGGTGCTGGTCGGCGGCGCCGCGATCAACCCGTCCTTCGTTCGGGCCGCCGCCTTCGTCGATCGAGAGAAGCAGACGCTTTATCCGCCGGGCCTCTTCTACTGCAAGGACGCCTTTGCTGGCCTCGCGGCGATGGACGCGCTGGTGGACGCCGACGGCAGGGAGGGCTTCGTGCGCGCGCGGCATCAGGAGATCCGCGAGGCGGTGGCGAAGCGTGAGGCGCTCCAGGAGCGGGCGAAGGCGATGCGCGCCGGACTCGCCGGGTCAGGCGGACTCTCCCGCGGGATCGAGATCCCCAGGCCGGCCTTCTGGGGCGTCAAGCTCCTCGAGCGCTTGCCGCTCGCCGAGCTCTTCCCACTCATCGATCTGAACACGCTGTACCGGCTGCACTGGGGCGCCAAGAACGCGAAGGGCGCGAAGTGGGAGCGGCTGCTGAAGGAGGAGTTCGAGCCGAGGCTCGAGCGCTACAAACGGGAAGCGCTCGCCGGCGGCTGGCTGCGACCGATGGCGGCGTACGGCTTCTTCCCCGCCGCCTCCGATGGGGACGACCTGGTGGTCTTCGACCCGAAGGATCCGGAGCGCGAGATCGCGCGCTTCGAGTTCCCGCGCCAGCGAGAGTACGACAAGCGGAGTCTGGCCGACTACTTCGTGTCAGTGGCAACCGGCGAGCGCGACGTGGCTGCGTTCCAGATCGTCAGCGTCGGGGATGCACTGCTCGAGAAGTCGGACGCGCTGATGAAGTCGGGTGGCTACTCCGAGGGCTACTACCTGCACGGGTTCGGCGTGCGGCTGGCCGAGGCGGGCGCGGAATACGTGCACCGCCGAATACGTGAGGAGCTCGGCATCGAGCCCGAGCGCGGACTACGCTACTCGTGGGGCTATGGCGCGTGTCCCGACCATCGGCAGCATCGGATCGTGTTCGAGCTGCTGCCGGCACGGGAGAAGCTCGGCATGGACCTTACCGAGGCGGGCGCGCTGGTTCCCGAGTTGGCGACGGCCGCGCTGGTCGTGCATCATCCCGAGGCGACGTACTTCTCCGTGTAGAACTGGGAATTCCGGCAATGGGGAGGTGGCTCGGGGACTCTCGACTGTCGATTCGGGGAGTCGGTGAAGTAAAGAAGCGATCTGTATCCTACGCCGGCTGCACCGCCGGGTTGGGCGCGTCGACCCAGAGCTTCCTGTAGACCAGAAGCACAATCAGCGAGTAGAGGTTAACGAGCATCAGCGGCAGCCCGAGTAGGGCGGGCAGGCGCGGGATGTAGTAGACGGCGCCGAGCACGAGCAGCGCGTGCAGCAGCAGTCCGAACAGCCAGGCGCGGCGCGCCCCGCGCGTCAGCTTCGCGATGTAGACGATCAGGATCGCGGCGATGATCTCCAGCGGTACTCCGATCTCGAAGATGAGACCCGGTATGAGGAAGAACATGCCGGCGAACCCGATCGGTACCGTCAGCACGGCCCACAAGGCGTAGTGTACCTCAACGAGTGGATACGATCGATTCATCTATTCCCCGAATCCTCCAACTCCCGGATCCCCGGATTCCCGAATTCCCGGATTCCCAACCCCCCATCAATACGGTCCTTTCCGCAGCGATCCGACGATGATGCTGTCGCGCAGCGGCACGAGCGGGAACGTCGTCGCGTACACGGCGTAGCAGAGCCCGAACAGCCCCAGGAACCCCAGCGTTACCAGCACTTCAATCACACCCAGCGGCACACCGCCCGCCGTCCAAATCGACGGCACCACCGCGGTGAAGCGCTCGATCCAGAACCCCAGCAAGATCAGGCCGGCCACCGACGCCAGATACGGCGGCACCATCTTCACCTTCTGCCAGATGAGGGTCAGGAACGGGATGACAAACACGGCGGCGAAGAAGACGATCGACATCGCGAGCCAGGGACCGTCGCTGCGCGCCTCGATGAAGATCGTCTCCCGCGGCATGTTGCCGTACCAGATGGGCAGATACTGCGAGAACCACAGGTAGGCCCAGAAGATACAAAACGCGAAGATGAGCTTCCCCAGGTCGTGCCACTGGTTCGCGGCGAAAAAGTCGAGTCCCAAGTGCCGCCGGAACAGTGTCGCCATCACCGCCAGGCCGGCCAGCGCCGAAAGCCAGGCGCCGATGAAGAAGTAGGCCGGGTAGAGTACCGACAGCCACCCGGGCGTCAGCGACATGATGAGGTCCACAGCCATGCCGCTCATGATCGCGGCGTAGCCCAGCGCCAGGATAGGCGATAGGCGAACCAGGACACGCCGCGAGCGCGCCGCCTCGTCCTCCCCACCCTTGAAGCCACGCCCCATCCAGTCGGCCAGGCTGCGGCGCCAGCCGCTCAGCCGCTGCGCCGCGGCGGACATGTCGGGGCGGAGCGAGTAGTACATGAAGACGAAGCAGAGGGTGTAAAGCAGCGCCAGGAAGATCGCGCCCCGCAGGAAGAGACCCGCGACGCTGAACCAGGCTTCCGGCAACGGGTGGCCCTCGGCGTTCACCGCGCTGCCGATCCAGGGGAGGATCCGCCCGTGCCCGAAGTACAGGACCAGGAACAGCAGGTACGAGGCTGGCAGAAACGCGCCGAAGCCCTGGGCGATCCGGTGCATCGACTTCCCCCAGTGCCCCTTGGCCAGCTGCATGGCGGCGCCGAAGAGGACGCCGGCAGTGGCCAGCCCTGAGAAGAAGAGAAAGTTCACCAGATAAGCCTGCCAGGCGCGCTGTGGCGCGGCGGCGAGCCCGATGATGAACCCGACCACGCCCAGCGCGATGAGCGCTCCCAGCACGGTCAGCGCCCGGCCGGGTATGCGTCCCGTTATGCGGTTCAAGACCTGCTCGTCGGTGTATGCGCCCTCCGTGTGCATCCTCTCCATTCGGTTAGGGTTGCTTGTTGGGAATTCGGGATTCCATGACTACTTGATTAATAGACCAACTGAATACTCGATATCAGAATGGGCTGGGTCCGAGTCCATTCCCAATTCAGATGATCCTCTTGTTCTATTAGTCAATTAATCATGGATTCCCGAATTCCCCCTATTGGTTGTCTTCCGCCGACTCCTGCAGTTCCCGAACGTAGTTGACAATGTGCCAGCGGTCTGCTTGCGGCATGCGACGGTAGTTCGGCATGAGACCCCGGCCGGCCGAGATCATGCCGAAGATGTAGCCGTCGCTAAGCTCGCGGGCCCGCTGGCTGTCCAGCCGGTTGATCAGACCTCTAGGGTACGGTCCCTCGATCGAGCCGCCGCCGCGGCCTTCGGGGCCGTGGCAGACCGCGCAGTAGATGTCGTACTTCTCCTTGCCGAGCGCCAGCGACTCCGGGGTCGCCGCGGTCGGGTTCGTGACCTCGTCGTAGCCGTCGGGCAACGCCATGAGCGGCACGCCGGCGTCCACGTGTACTGTGCCTTCGGGCGGTAAGCGCGCCGGCTCCTCGAACGGCTCCAGCGCCGTCTGGTCCCGCATGTTGCTGAACCAATCGACGTTGCCGATGGCGTCCTCGATCTCGGTGCCGCGGCAGCCGGCCAGCCCCGCGGCGAAAGCGAGCCCGGCCAGCGCGCAGAGGGCCGGCATCTGTCGTCTAGCGCTCAACTCGCACCTCCGCGGGACCGTAGCTGTTGAGCACTTCCTTGACCTTTGCCGTACGGCTGGGGTCACAGGCGACGCGCAGGGCGAACAGGTCGTCGCTGTATCCGGGCACGTGTGCGGGGTCCAGCTTCAGCGTCGGCATGCGATTGTGAATCAGCATGCCGATGAGCGCTGAGATCCCGGCGAACAGGATTGTCATCTCGAACGCGATGACCACGTAGGCCGGGATGGACGCCAGCGCCTTACCGCCCACGACCAGCGGGTAGTAGTACGACGACCAGACGGTGAGCGCGAAGCCGGAGATGCAGCCGCTGATGCCACCGATCAAGGCGTAGCGCCGCACCGGGCTTGGCGGCTTCCCGATCGCCTCCTCCAGCTCGGTCTCCATGATCGGCCCGAAGACCGACAGCTCATCGCAAGCCTCGTCGCGAATCGTGCGCACCGCACCGACCACCGCGTGGATGTCGTCGAAAGTCGCCGTCACGATTTCGCGCGCTGCCATCTTACGCCTCTTCCTTCTTGTCGCCCGGCTTCCATACGCCTTCCGCGATCGACTCCTTCACCTCGGTGATCGAGATCGCCGGAAGCGTCTTGGCGAACAGCATGAACCAGAACAAGAACCAGGCGAAGCTGCCGACCGTGATCGAGAGCTCGACCCAGGACGGCTTGTAAAGGCCCCAAGCGCCAGGGCTGTACTCGTGGGCCAGCGACGTGACGATGATCACGAACCGCTCGTACCACATCCCGATGTTCACGAAGATCGAGATGACGAATATCGCCGCTATGTTTCGCCGGATTCTCCGGAAGAAGCAGAGCAACGGGATGACCACGTTGCACGTCATCATGATGACGAACGGGCCGCTGTAGTCGCCCAGCGCGCGCCAGCGGAAGCTCTCCCACTCGACCGGGTCGCCCGAGAACCAGGCCATGAAGTACTCGGCGATGTACGCGTAGCCGACGATCAGGGAAGTCAGCAGCAGCAGCTTCCCCATGTTGTCGTAGTGATACTCCGTTATGTAGTCCTCGAGGCCGAGCGCCCAGCGGAAGGGGACCGAGAGGGTGATCACCATGGCGATACCGGAGAAGATCGCGCCGGCCACGAAATAGGGCGCGAAGATCGTCGAGTGCCAGCCCGGCGTCACCGCCATGGCGAAGTCCCACGACACCACGCTGTGCACCGACAGAACCAGCGGCGTCGCGATCGCCGCCATATACAGGTAGGCGCGCCGGTAGTTCTTCCACTGGCTGTCCGACCCGTGCCAGCCCAACGAGAGGTAGCCGTAGATCCTCTCCTTTAACCGCCCGAGTCCGCGCGCACCCTTCAGCCTGTCACGGATCGTCGCCAGGTCCGGGATGAGGCCCGAGTACCAGAACAGCAGGCTGATCGTGAAGTAGGTGCTGATCGCGAAGAAGTCCCAGATGAGCGGCGACCGGAAGTTCGGCCACAGCAGCCGCTGGTTGGGATAGGGCGCGAGGAAATAGAAGTACCAGACGCGGCCCAGGTGGATGAGCGGGAAGAGCCCGGCGGTCATCACCGCGAAGATCGTCATCGCCTCCGCGGTCCGGTTGATCGTCGTGCGCCAGCCGGAGCGCAGCAGGTAGAGGATCGCCGAGATCAGCGTGCCGGAGTGCGCGATGCCGACCCAGAAGACGAAGTTCGTGATGTAGACGCCCCACATCACGGGGTGGGTGATGCCGGCGGTCCCCATCCCGTACTTGATCTGGTAGATCCAGGCGAAGCCCGCCCAGCCGAGCACGACCAGCAAGAGGAGCATCATCAGTCGGAAGCGCAGGTCGGACTCCCAGAGCGCTCCGATGATATCGCGGCTCACCCGCGCGAACGGTGTACGCGCCGGTGGTGCGACGCTCGCCATCTAGGTCTCCTCGCCGCCGCGGGACACTTCTCTCAGGTAAGTGACCGCGGGTCGCGTGTTCAACTCGCCAAGCAAGTGGTACGCTCGGCCGCTGCGTGCCAGCCGTGAGACACGGCTGTTCGGGTCCCTCAGGTTCCCGAAGACGATCGCCTCGGCCGGACAGGTCTGCGCGCAGGCCGGCGTGACCTCGCCGTCGTCGACGTCGCGGCCCTCGGCATTCGCATCGTTGCGTGCCTTCATGATGCGCTGCACGCAGAACGTGCACTTCTCCATCACACCCTTCTCCCGCACCGTAACATCCGGGTTGAGCTGCAGGTTGAGCGGGAAGCGGACCTCGTAGTCGAACCACTCGAAGCGCCGCGCCTTGTACGGGCAGTTGTTCGAGCAGTAGCGGGTGCCGACGCAACGGTTGTAGACCTGGATGTTCAGGCCTTCCGGGTTGTGGTACGTGGCGTAGACCGGGCAGACCGGCTCGCACGGTGCGTTCCCGCAGTGCTGGCACATCGTCGGCAGGTGCACGACGTGGGGCGCCGGCACCTCCTCGCCATCCTCTTGGGCGGCGCCGTGGCCGTTCCCGTGGGCGTCACCCTCGTGCAGCTGCTCGAAGTAGCTCTCGACGCGCAGCCAGGCCATCTCCCTACCCTGAGCGCAACGCTGTTCGCCGACGACCGGGATGTTGTTCTCGGCGTAGCAGGCGGCCACGCAGGCGGAGCAGCCGATGCAGCTCGACAGGTCGATCGCCATGCCCCAGCGGTAGGGGCTCTTGGGATCGGCGTCCTCGGCGGAGTCGACCAGTGCCTGCGGGTCGCTTTCCACCCCGTCCCGTGCGTGCGCCTCCGCCTCGACCGCCGCCGCGAGGCTGACGACCTCGGCGATCTCGCGGCCCAGATCGTCGTGCGAGCCCTGTGTGCTGACGAGGTTGACGCGGCGGCCTGTTGCCGCCAGCGAGACCTGCGTCGAGAGCCAGGCGATGCTGCCCGAGGCCTCGTCGGCCGCCGCCGGCAGGAGCGCCAGCGGGTTGACGCCGCGGTCGCGAGCCCAGCGGCCGTAGTCGGCGTGTCCCTGCCCGATAGGTATCGCCACCGTGTCGCGCCTGAGGCCACCGTACACAAAGGCCGGCGCCTCGAGCTGCCCGTGCGGCGAGCTCACGGCGACGACGTCGCCGGTCCGGACGCCCAACCGATCCGCAGCGACCGGGTGCATCTCGACCCAGGAGTTCCAGACGACCTTGGTGACGGGGTCGGGGAGCTCCTGGAGCCACGGGCGGTTGGCGCCGCGCCCGTCGTAGAGGTTCGGTGAGGGGTAGGCGATCAGTGTGTAAGGTGTGCCGGCGTCGCCGTCGAGCGTGGGCTCATCGAAGTTGACCCCGGCGACGGCGCGGTTGAGTGTCACCGCCTGCGTGCCCACCTGGCGCCAGACACCGCCGCGCGATAGCGCCGCGCGCCAGAACTCCTCGAAGCCTGCGCCGGGGGCGAACTCGCCCTGCACCGCGCGCCAGGCGTCCCGCAGGTAAGATGAGTAGTCGGGCCAGTTCAAGAGCGACGCCACGTCGCCCCCCAGGCGCGCGGCGACCGAGAGCAGCACATCACCCGTGGCCTTCGTCTCGAAGATCGGGTTCATCGTGGGCTGAATGAGCGTACGCACGCCGAGCTCCGGTTCGTGGTCGCCCCAGCCCTCCAACGGTGTGTGGTCCGGCAGGATCAGATCGGCATGCGCCGCCGTCTCGTCGATGAAGCTGGCGAAGCTCACGACCAGGTCGACCCTGTTCAGCGCCTCGGCGAACCCGAGCCCAGCCGGCAGCGTGTGGACCGGGTCGGTCCCGTGCACCAGCAGCGTCTGCACGCCGCCGCCCCGCATCGTCTCCACCATCTCCTGCAGGCGCGGGACGCTCGCCGGCCGGCGTCGCAGCACGTTGGGTCCGAAGCGCACGGTGCGACCGATGTTACCCGCCGCGTAGTTGAGCAGGTTCACCGCGACGTGCGCCGCCGTGGCGTTACGGTCCGCCCCCTCGAACCCGGGCGGGAGCGCTACGCTGGACGGCGCATCGCCGAACTCGCGGGCCAGGCGCTCGATTCTCGCGGGCTCGACCTGTGCCGCTTCCGCTACACGCTCGGGGGTGAACGGCTCGACCAGCGGGCGGATCGCCGCGCCCCGGGCGCCGGCCCGTCCCTCCGCGACCAGGACCCGGGTCATGGCCAGCGCGATCAGCATGGCGCCCGTCGGCCCCGCCGCTACCCACTCGTCGGCGTTCGAGCCGGTCAGCGACAGGCGCGGGGCGATGTGAATGAAGCGGCCCTTGCGTCCGTCGCTGAAGCTCTGGGAAGCGGAGAAGCCGTGCGCGTATTGGACGGGTGAGATCCAGGTCTCGAGGAAGCCGGCGCCGAACGAGACGACCAGGTCGGCCTCCTCGATGTCGAAACGTGGAATCTCCGCCAAGCCGAACGTCAGCCGGTTCGCTTCGCGCAACGGCTCGGCGTCGAAGCTCTCGTGGATCACCCGGTTGGGCGACCCGGCGGCGCCCAGCCACTCGTCGAAGAACCGGTCGAGTGTGCCTGCTGCGCCGTCGGTTATCAGGTAGAGCCGGTCGGCCCGGCCTTCGCTCCGCATCGTCCGCAGCGTCCCCGCGAGAACCGACTCCGCCTCGTCCCAGGGAATCGGCTCGAACTCGCCCGCCTCGTTGCGGCGGAGCGGTGAGGTGATGCGGTCCGGGTTGTAAAGCCCTTGCAGCGACGCCTGCCCGCGGGCACACAGCCGACCCGCGTTCACCGGATGGTCGGGATTTCCCTCAACCTTGATTGGCCGCCCCTCCCGCACCTTGACGTACACCCCGCAGCCGGCAGGACACTCCCGGCAGCCGCTGGCATACCAGTTCGCGACGCCCGGGATCACCTCTTCAGGCTGCACCAGGTAGGGGATCAGCTTCTTCGCCGGCTCCTGGGCACAGCCCACCAGACCGGTGCTGGCGCCGCTCAGCCCGATAATCTTCAGGAAGTCGCGACGTTTGATCTCCGACATCTATCGGCGCTCCCGCATCGCTCTAATAGTGACACGCCGCGCAATCGATCGGGCCCTTCACGACGCCGTACTGCGAATCGATCGACTTAGGGTAGAGGCCGTGGGACTCGCGCCCCTCCTCAGAGAACCGGGCCGCGTTCCGCTCCGCCGCGGCCAGCTTCGCCTCGTCCTCCTGTGGCTCTTTGTGGCACTCGAGGCACCAGCCCATGGTCAGTGGTGACCACTGCCAGACGACGTCGTGCTCCTCCACTTCGCCGTGACACTCCTGGCACTCCACCTCGGCCCGGACGTGTCGGCCGTGATTGAACTGCACGAAGTCGGCGACCTTGTAGACGCGCGCCCAGGGGATCGGCTCGCCGCGCTGCTCATAGCCGCGCAATTTCGCGATCTCGGAGCTGACCGCCTTCACCACTCGGTGGCATCCCAGGCAAAGCTCCACCGGCGGCATCAGAGCCCACGGCGAGATGTCAGCGTTGGAATGACAGTAGAGGCACTCGATCTCGTAGACGCCCGCGTGCCGGCGGTGGCTGAAAAAGATCGGCTGTACCGGTCCCCTGCCCCAGCCGACGAGCGTATCGGGGTCGAGCGAGAACTGAGTGCCCTGGACCGCAGCGGCAGCGCCGATGACGGGCGCACGCTGCTCCTGGAAGACGAATGCTACGAGGGCCAGGCCGGCTACTCCCGACAGACTGATTACGAACGATCTGCGCGGGGTGAGCATCATCCTCCCGGTCGTGAGCCTGGATATGCCTTATAAGGTCGGGCTGAGACTAAGAGTAGGGTTTTGAGGCGTCAAGGGTTTCTGCCGGCTCTGACGCCTCAAATCGCGCGCCTCATGAGCTCCAGCACCCGCTCGATCGTCTGAACCGCGATCCAGGTCTGGGCCCCGAGGTGACGCCGGCCCCAGGCACCGTACTTGTGCTGGGTCTCGAGCAGGCGCGGGACCGCCTGTCGAAGCATACGCTCCGCCGCCGGATGCCTTACCTCCAGCAGCGTCTCGAGGACGAAGAAGAACTCCACGTTCGGCCAGCAGCCGTCCTTCTCCTGGGCACGCGCCAGCGACTCGAGTCCCGCCTCGAGCTCGCCCGAGCGCACACCCTCCATCCAGGCGAGTGCCTGCAGGGCACCCACCAGGACCGCTGGCGTGTAGTTGCCGCCGTACTCCAAGTAAAGCGGCAGGCCGCGCAGCCCCGCCAACGATGGCCCTGCCCGGGGGTCGCCCGGACGCGCCCGTAGCGCCGAGCGCAGCGCCCGCTCAGACATCAGCAGCCGCGCACCGGCGTCCGAGGTCACACTCTGACCGTTGGCCAGCGTCACCTCCTGCGGCTCCTCTGACGGGCCGGGGCTGAAGAAGCCGCTGATATAGTGCTCACAAACCCCCGCCTCGTGACGCGACGGCGTGCAGCCGGAGCCGTAGGCACCTTCCTGGTCACGCCGCCCGTACAGCCAGTCCAGCGCCTTCCCCACCACCGGCGAGTCGCGCTGCAGCCCCAGCTCCAGCAGCTGCCAGACCGACTCCGCCGACACCGCCAGGTCACCCTCGATCCAGCTCCCGTCAGGGCCCTGCTTCGCCCGCAGGTCGCCCCGCAGGTGGCCCCCCAGCTCCGGAGCCCCCCGGCCGCTGTCGCGACGCGCCAGGAAGCCGTAGTAGTCGCGCCGCTCCGACAGCCAGCCCCGGGCACGATCCACCGCTTCCAACATGGCCCTCGGCGTCATCTCGACCTTGGCGGCCTTTTCCTTCCCCGGCGCCGCCTTGGCCTTCGGCGACGCCGCCTTCCCCTTCTTGGCGCCGCTGGTCGTTTTCTTTTTCGCCGTAGCGCGCTTTTTCGCCGTGCTCCCCTTCTTGGCCTTGGCCAACGGGTCCTCCCTCCCAGTCGTCAAGACGTCAGGATCGCCCTAGATTATCACGTCGGCCCACTCCACGCGAGTGGCTGAGACACATTCACCGCCAAGAAGGTACGATATGTTACGATCTGAGCCGATCTCGACGGGCTTCTATGTGCCCGAACGTGTGATAGGTAACGAAGAGCTCTCCCAATGGATGGACACCAGCGACGAGTGGATCCGCCAGCGCTCGGGGATCGTCGAGCGCCGCTGGGTCGATGGCGGGGTGGGCAGCTCCGATCTGGCGAAGGAGGCGGCGGAGCAGGCGCTGAATCGGGCGGGGCTGCAGGCCTCCGATCTGGACTGCATCATCCTGGCGACGCTGAGTCCGGACGTCTATTTCCCGGGCTCCGGCGTGTTCCTCCAGCGGAAGCTGGGTATCAAGAACATCCCGTGTCTCGACGTGCGGAATCAGTGCAGCGGCTTCATCTACGGGCTCTCGATCGCCGACGCTTGGATCCGTACGGGCCAGTACAAGCGGATCTTGCTCGTCGGTACGGAGGTGCAGTCGACGGGCCTCGTGCTGACGAGCGACGGCCGGGACACGGCCGTGCTGTTCGGCGACGGCGCCGGTGCGATGATCCTCGGGCCGACCGAGGACGGCGATCGGGGCGTGCTATCGGTGAACATCCATGCGGACGGCCGGCATGCCGAGAAGCTGTGGATGGAGGCGCCGGGCTCGCGCTACAAGCCGTGGCTGGTGGCGGAGCAGATCGAGAAGGGGCTAACGCGGCCTTACATGGAGGGCCGCGAGGTGTTCAAGCACGCCGTGGTGAAGATGCCATCGGCGGTGAAGGAGGCGTTGGAAGCGAACGGGTTGACGCTCGAGGACGTCGACTACGTCATCCCGCATCAGGCCAACGCGCGGATCACTCAAGGTGTGGCGAAGTCGCTGGGGCTGCCGGAAGAGAAGGTGATCAGCAACATCCACAAGTACGGGAACACCACGGCGGCGAGCATCCCCATCGCGCTTCACGAGGCGGTGGAGGATGGGCGGATCAAGCGGGGCAGTTTGGTGTGTTTGACGGCGTTCGGGAGCGGGTTCACGTGGGGTGCGGCGTTGATACGGTGGTGAATGGTTGTCGGTAGTCGGTGGTCGGTAGTCGGTAACTTCGACCTTCGAGCTTCCACCGACCACCGAATCACGGAGGCTTCATGAACAGACTGACCCCTGCCCTCGCCTTCGCCTTCGCTCTCGCCCTCGGCACGGGCCCCGCCGAGTGCCTTGCCCAGACCCCGACGAGAGTCATGGTCCGCGTGGTCGCCCGCGACGCCAAGATCATCGGCAGCGGCGTCGGTGGCGCCAAGGTTACCGTCGTCAACGCCGAGACCGGCGCGATCCTGGCCGAGGGGCTGCACGGGGGCGGCACGGGCAACACGCAGCTCATCATGAACACGGCTCACGCCCGAGGGATGACGGTCTACGATACCGAAGGGACCGCGGGCTTTCTGGCCGAGCTCGATATCTCGGAGCCGACGATCGTCAACATCTCGGCCGCCGGCCCGCTGGGCTACCCGCAGGCGGTGCAGACCGCCACCAAACAGATGCTGGTGGTCCCCGGCCGGCACGTGGAAGGCGACGGTGTGGTCCTCGAGCTGCACGGCTTCATCGTCGAGATCCAAGAGCCCGAGCCGCTGACCCCTGTGGAAGACGTCATAGACGTCCGTGTCCGGGTGCGCATGATGTGCGGCTGCCCGATCGAGCCCGGCGGCCTGTGGGACGCCGCTGACAAGGAGTTCGCGGCGCGACTCAAGGCGGACGGCGCGGTGGTGGCCTCGGTGAACCTGCAGTTCGCCGGCCGGACCAGCATGTTCCGTGGGCGCGTACCGGTGCCGGAGTCGGCACGCGGCAAGGATCTGACGCTCGAGGTGCTGGTGAGCGAGCCGGGGAGCCAGAACTTCGGGCGGCATGAGATACCGCTGGGGCCGTGAGATAGCATTGAGGCGCTGAGGGCTCCGAAGACTGAATAGCGAACGCCGAACGCCCAATTTCCAGGTGACTTGGGGATTCGGCGTTGAGCATTCGACATTCGATATTCGGAGCTTGCCGGTCCTCGACGCTTGCCCCCCCAAGCGCGCACGGCTTTATTCCGGCCCCGCCGCACGGTGCCGTGGCCGAGTGGCTAGGCGGAGGCCTGCAAAGCCTCTTACGCAGGTTCGATTCCTGCCGGCACCTCTTCCGGCCGGGCCTTGTCTTTCCGACCGGACCCGGACACTTTTGATGACCCGGCAAACATCGCCGGTTCGCGGGCGTAGCTCAGTTGG
>CP070815.1:4014219-4134057 GCA_020344215.1 Gemmatimonadota bacterium | reverse complement strand
CGCACGGTTGGCGCCGGCGTGGTGACGAAGATCCTGGAGTAACCGGTAACCGGTAGTCGGTAAGTACGATCACCGACCACTGATCGCCGATCACTGACTACTGATCACTGGCAGTCAAATGGCCGACAACCGAGTAAAGATCACGCTCGCCTGCACGCAGTGCGAGTCGCGTAACTACAACTCGACCAAGAACCGGCAGACGCATCCGGAGCGGGTCGAGTACAAGAAATACTGTGCGCGCTGCGGCAAGCACACCACGCACAAGGAGACGAAGTAGTCATCGCAATGCTCGAGAAGGTTCAGCAATTCCGCGAGTTCCTGGCGAGCGTCCCGCCTGAGTTGAAGAAGGTCACCTGGCCGGACTGGGACCAGCTTCGCAATGCAACGGGCGTGATCATCGTTTTTGTCTTAATCGTGGCGGGCATCATCGGTCTCATGGACCTCGTGTTCCGCAAGATAGTCGAAGTCATCATCAGCACACTCGGTGCTTGAGGTTGAATGAACGGTCAGGTCACGGAGCAGGAAGCCAGGTGGTACGCTATACAGACGTATGCGGGCCACGAGAACAAAGTCAGGACTCTGATCGTTCGCATGATTGAGGAGGGTCCGGGAGACTCAATCGAGGAAAAGGAGATCCAAGAGGTCCTCGTCCCGACCCACGAGGTCGTAGAAGTCAAAGGCGGGAAGAAGGTCGCGAAGAGCAAGCGCCTTTATCCCGGATACGTCCTGGTGAAGATGGTCCTCAACGAGAGGACTCTCCATGAGATCAACAACATCCAGGGCGTGATCAAGTTCGTCGGCGGTGGAACACTGCCGCAGCCGCTTCGGGACGACGAGATCAACAAGATCCTCGGCGTCGAGACCGCCGTCCAGGAGACGGAGTCCGAAGAGGGCGGGCGTATCCCCTTCTATGTGGGTCAGTCGGTCGAGGTCTCGGAAGGTCCGTTTTCCGACTTCACCGGCACGATCGAGCACATCGACCACGAGAAAGGGAAGGTGAAGGTACAGGTCTCCCTTTTTGGGCGATCAACGACGATAGAGTTGGATTATACCCAGCTTAAGGGATACTGAGGGGGAGTGATCAGTAATTAGTGATCAGTAATCAGTGGCTCTTGATGCCGTAGCTGATCACCGACAACCGATCACTGATCACTGGATTCACAATGGCTAAGCCCAAGAAGAGAGTAATCGGCTTCATCAAACTCCAGGTCCCCGGGGGACAGGCGACCCCGGCACCTCCTGTTGGCCCCGCCCTGGGCCAGCACGGGGTGAACATCATGGACTTCTGCAAGCAGTTCAATGCCAAGACGCAGGGTCAGCAGGGTATACTGATCCCGGTGGAGATCGAGGTGTACCACGACCGCACCTTCAGCTTCATTACGAAGACGCCGCCAGCGGCGGTTCTTCTTAAGAAGGAAGCGGGGATCGACAAGGCGTCGGGCGAGCCGAATCGCACTAAAGTGGCGACCGTAACCCGTGATCAGGTGAAGAAGATCGCGGAGATCAAGAGGAACGACCTGAACGCCGCTTCGCTTGAGTCCGCGATGCGGATGATCGAAGGTACGGCGCGGTCAATGGGGATCGTAGTGGCGGACTGATGCCTAAGCGTGGAAAGCGATATCGCGCGGCGGTTGAGCTGCGCGACTCGACCCAGTACTACGAGGTGCGGGAAGCCTTGCGGATTGTCAAGGAGGCTGCCACGGCGAATTTCGACGAGACCGTCGACGCGGCCGTTCGACTCAATGTCGATCCACGGCACGCCGATCAGATCGTTCGCGGCACTGTGAACCTGCCGCACGGCACGGGCAAGACGATCCGCGTGCTGGCTATCGCCGAAGGCGACAAGGCGCGCGAAGCAGAGGAAGCCGGTGCCGACTACGTGGGGACCGAGTACGTCAAGAAGATCCAGGACGGCTGGCTGGAGTTCGACGCGGTGGTCGCCACGCCTGACACAATGAAGGATGTCGGTAAGCTGGGCCGAATACTCGGGCCGAGGGGACTCATGCCGACGCCCAAGGCCGGGACGGTGACCATGGACATCGGCAAGGCCGTGGGTGAGCTCAAAGCCGGGCGTATCGAGTTCAGGGTGGACCGCACCGGCAACCTCCACGCGCCGATCGGCAAGGTCTCGTTCGACCTCGACAACCTGGAAGAGAATTTCCAGGGCTTCATGGATGCGGTGATCCGGGCTCGCCCGCCGGCGGCTAAGGGAGGCTACATCAGAGCCGTCACGGTCTCGAGCACCATGGGCCCGGGGGTCAAGGTCGAGCCGGCGCAGTTTCGCAAGAGCGCCTAGCAGGCACCTGTAATAGAGAGCTGGAGCGGTAATGGCGCAGCGTACCAAGAAGGAGAAGATCCAGCTGACCGCCGAGTTGGCAAACGCCCTCGGCGAGTCGGACGTCCTGTATCTCACTGACTTCACGGGACTCGGCGTCAAGGAGATCACTGAGCTACGGCGGCGATTCCGCGAAGCGGGCAACCGCTTCATCGTCGTCAAGAACCGCCTTGCGCTCCGCGCTCTCGAGCAACTTGACCTGCCCGATCTCACGGAATACCTGCGGGGACCGACCGGGTTCATCTTCGGTAGCGACGATCCGGTCGGCCCAGCGAAGATGCTGCGAGAGTTCGCGAAGGAGAACGAGGATCGCCCGGCCCTGAAGGTCGGTGTTGTCAAGAGGCGCGTGGTCTTGGCCGACGAGGTCATGAGGTTGGCCGAGTTGCCTCCACGCGGGGTGTTGCTCGCCGGGATCGCGGGCTCGCTCACGGCGCCCGTGGCGGGCATCGTTGGGGTCCTGGACGGATTGCTCCGCGACATCGCGTCGATCGTCGAAGAGGTGGCCAAGAGACGGGAGAGTAATCAGTAATCGGTAATCGGTGATCAGTAGACACTGATTACCCGTCACTGATCACCAATTACCGATCACTCTACTGACCGCTCGACAGTAGAAGACGTTAACTGAACCAGATAGGGACCGATGAGCAAAGTCGAAGAGATACTTGACGCCATCGGCTCGCTGACCGTCCTCGAGGCGGCGGAGCTGAAGAAGGCGATGGAGGAGAAGTTCGGTGTAAGCGCTGCCGCCCCGGTCGCGGTCGCGGCGGCTGCGCCGGGCGCGGCAGCCGGCGAAGCGGTTGAGGAGAAGTACGAGTTCGACGTCGTGCTCGCCGGCGTTGGCGACAAGAAGATCCAGGTGATCAAGGCGCTGCGCGAAGTCACCAGCCTGGGCCTCAAGGAGGCGAAGGAGCTGGTGGATGGTGCTCCGAGCACCATTAAAGAGGCCGCATCCAAGGAGGAGGCCGAGCAGATCAAAGCCAAGCTCGAAGAGCAGGGCGCGACTGTCGAGCTGAAGTAGGCTGGAGAGAGTTCTGTGGTCCGGCGGCTGAGTCGTCGGTGGTTGGTGTCCTGAAGACGAGGTGACGGCTCCTCTGCCTATGCCGCTCGCGTGGCGTGAGAACAACTTGTGCCTGAGAACACAGAACCCCGCGACCCATCGGGGAAGGGGGTGTTCTATGCTTTTTAGCCGCCCTCGTTCGTCATCGTTGACTCACAACTGCCGCCGCAACGGCGTTTCCCTCACGCCGCCGTCCGCGGCAACGCACGCACACTCTGCACCTTTCTTGGAGGTATAGACGTTGACCAAGATCACGACCCCGGCAACAGCAGCTCGCGACGCCGCATCCGGCTCGGGTAACGGGAAGGGCGAGGTACCGGTCATCTCGTTCGCCCACCTCGGCACGGCGATGGCGATGCCGAATCTCCTCGATGTTCAGCGCGAGGCTTTCGAAGCCTTGCTCGAGAGGGACATCGACGAAAGCGCTGGGCGCGACTTCGGACTTGAGCGGGTCTTCAACGAGATCTTCCCGAGCGCTGACAGCAAGCAGAACTTCACGCTGGAGTTCGTCAGCTACTCGCTCGGC
This sequence comes from Gemmatimonadota bacterium, assembly GCA_020344215.1. GTDB lineage: Bacteria > Gemmatimonadota > Gemmatimonadetes > Palauibacterales > KS3-K002. The sequence continues at coordinate 4,130,139 of CP070815.1, read as the reverse complement.
GAGCCGAAGTACTCCGTTGAGGAGTGCATGGAGCGCGACATGACCTACGGCGCTCCGCTCAAGGCGATGCTCCGCCTGGTCATCAACGAGGACGTTGGCGGAGAGAAACGGCCACGTGACATCCTCGAGAAGGAGGTTTACCTGGGTGAGCTGCCACTGCTCACTGACCAGGGGACCTTCGTAATCAACGGGGCCGAGCGTGTGATCGTCAGCCAGCTGCACCGCTCGCCCGGCGTGGTCTTCGAGGAGACAATCCACCCCAACGGGACCAAGCTCTATTCGGCGAGGATCATCCCATTCCGGGGCTCGTGGGTCGAGTTTTCTATCGACATCCACGACGTCATCCACGTCCATATCGACAAGAAGAAGAAGTTCCCGGCGACGGCTCTGTTGCGCGCCTTCGGCTACGGCAGCGATCCGGACATCCTCGATCTGTTCTACGGTGTCCGCGACCTCGAAGTCACGGAGATCGCCGGTGACAGGGCCTTCCGGCGCGAAGCGGCCGGCACGCTGCTCGCCGCCGCCGTGGCGAACTCAGCCTACGAAAGTGAGCCGGAAAACACCGTGCTCACCGGCTTCGACCTCGAGGAGGGCGAAGGTTGGCTGGCCGCAGATCAGCGTCACCCCGAGACCGGGCGGCTGCTTGGCGGCATGGGCGACCCCATCAACGCCGACCTCATCAACCGTCTGATCGAGGTCGGGATCGAAGAGGTGCTGATCCATCGCGACCCTGAGGCCTTCCTCGCGCACCGGGCCGACGAGCTCACGTCGGAGCTGATTGGCCAGCTGCGGCGCGCGGAGGTCGAGAAGATCTGGGTGTTCTCCACACCGATCCGCATCCCGCTGCGGGGCCGCTACGAGGACCTGTCCAATCGGCGTGACTGGAGTCAGGATCCCCGCCTCGCTGCCGACGTTATCGATTCCGGCACGGGCGAGCTGCTAGCTGAGGCAGGCGCGTCGTTCGATGCGAAGCTGTTCGATGGACTGGCGAAGAAGGGAATCCGCTACGTCCTGGTGTTCACCGGTGGCGCGCGCGGCGAGTCACCGCTGATCAAGAACACGCTCTCCAAAGACCCGACACACGGCGAGCCGGACGCCCTGTACGCGATCTACTCGCTGCTGCGGCCGGGCGAGGCGCCGAACCTCGAGACGGCTCGCACTGCGATAGAGCGCTTGTTCTTCAACCCGAAGCGTTACGACCTCGGTCGCGTAGGCCGCTACAAGATCAATCAGCGGCTGAAGGATACGTTCAGGCTGGTGGGCATAGAACCGCCGACCGCCGACACCACGATTCTCACGGTCGCCGACTTCATCGCGATCGTGCGCTACCTGATCGAGCTGCACGAAGGGCGCGGCTACGTCGATGACATCGATCACCTGGGCAACCGCCGTGTGCGGTCGGTGGGCGAGCTGATCGCCAACCAGTTCTCCGTGGGGCTGTCGCGTATGGCGCGGCTCGTGCGCGAGCGCATGTCCATCGCCAGCGACCCGGAGCAGATCAATATCGACGACCTGGTGAATGCGCGGACGGTGAGTGCGGTGATCCAGTCGTTCTTCGGCTCCTCCCAGCTGAGCCAGTTCATGGACCAGACGAATCCGCTGGCCGAGCTGACGCACAAGCGGCGGCTCTCGGCACTCGGTCCCGGCGGTCTCACGCGTGAGCGGGCTGGCTTCGAGGTCCGTGACGTCCATTACTCGCACTACGGTCGCATGTGCCCGATCGAGACGCCGGAGGGCCCCAACATCGGGCTGATCACCAGCCTCTCGACCTTTGCCCGGATCAACAGCCTGGGCTTCATCGAGACGCCTTATCGCAAGGTCGGGCAGGGCAAGGTGACCGGTGAGATCGTCTGGCTGACGGCCAACGAAGAGGAAGAGTTCGCGGTCGCGCAGGCGAACGCTGAGCTCAACCCGGACGGCACGTTCGTCAATCCGCTGGCCCTCTGCCGGCAGGCTGACGACTACCCGCTGCTGCCGCCGGAGCAGATCGACTACATGGACGTGTCACCGGATCAGCTGGTGGCGGTGTCGCCGGCCCTGATCCCGTTCCTCGAACACGATGACGCCAACCGCGCGCTCATGGGTTCGAACATGCAGCGCCAGGCGGTTCCACTCCTCTTCCCTGAGCGGCCGCTGGTCGGGACGGGGCTCGAGGAGAAGGTGGCACGCGACTCCGGCGCCGTGGTCGTAGCAAAGCGGGGCGGCATCGCCACCCAGGTTAGGGCCGACGAGATCATGATCGACACCGGCATCGCGAAGCCGGGAGGCGATGAACCGCTGGCCAAGCTGAGCCAGTTCGACCGCTACAAGCTCAAGAAGTTCTGGCGCACGAACCAGGACACCGCGATCAACCAGCGCCCGCTGGTCGGAGTGGGCCAGAGGTTGGAGGCGGGTGATATCGTAGCCGACGGTGCCTCCACCGACCGAGGCGAGCTGGCGTTGGGGCGCAACCTCATGGTCGCGTTCATGCCCTGGTACGGCCACAACTTCGAGGACGCGATCGTGATCAGCGAGCGCTTGGTAAAGGACGACGAGTACACGTCTATCCATATCCAGGAGCTCGAGCTGCACGTCCGTGACACGAAGCGGGGCATGGAGGAAATCACCCGCGAGATCCCGAACGTCTCCGAGGAGGCCCTTAAGGATCTGGACGAGCGTGGCATCGTCCGCATTGGCGCCTTCGTGAAACCGAACGACATCCTGGTCGGCAAGATCACGCCGAAGGGTGAGACGGAGCTGTCGCCTGAGGAGAAACTGCTGACCGCGATCTTCGGTGAGAAGGCGAAGGACGTGAAAGACAGCTCGCTCAGGGTGCCGCCTGGGATGGCCGGTACCGTCATAGATGTGAAGATCTTCTCGCGCCGCATCGACGACGCGCTGCTCGAGAAAGAGCACGGTGAGAGGATCGGGCTGCTGCGCGAGCAGGAGCGTGATGAAATCGCCCGCGTGACCGAGGTGCGTGATGAGGAACTGCGCGAGCTGCTCAAGGGTCAGACAGCCCAGCTCTTCCTGAAGCGCGGAACGATCGAACCTTACTTCAAGGAGGGCAAGAAGCTCGGTGACAGGGTCGTCGAGGAACTCGACTTCTCGAAGCTCGATCTGACGGCGCTCAAGGTAAAGAGCGCTAGCGCGAACGAGAGAGTACGCCGCGTGATCGAGGAATCGCGCCAGCGAATCGAGCGGATTCGTGAGAAGACCGAAGAGTCAATCGACAAGGTCTTGCAGCCCGACGAGCTTTCACCCGGCGTCGTGCAGCTGGTCAAGGTGTACGTCGCCGAACGGCGCAAGGTCGCCGTCGGCGACAAGGTCGCCGGCCGCCATGGCAACAAGGGCGTCGTCGCCCGGATCGTGCCTGAGGAGGACATGCCGTTCGTGCCCGACGGGACGCCGGTCGACATCGTACTCAACCCGCTGGGCGTGCCGTCGCGAATGAACGTCGGCCAGATCCTGGAGACACACCTCGGCTGGTGCGCCAAGATCTTCGGCTTCGAGGCGAAGACGCCGGTCTTCCACGGTGCCACCGAGGATGAGATTGGCGCGCTCCTCAAGCTGGCCGGCGTCCGCTGGGCGCACGACTGCCTGAACATCCGCACGGCCAAGCCGCCGGTGCTGACAGAGGGGCACATCCGTGAGATCGTCAACGCCCTGCGTAGCGGTGCGGCGAGGAGTCGCGCTCGTCACGGCGATGGTACGCGCCCCTCAGGCTCGATCCTGGGGCTGGGCCGCACCCTCGACTCGCTCGCCGCTGAGACGAGCTCGCAGCTTATCAGCGGATACCTGGAGGCGTTGGCCGACTACGTGTTGACGGCAGCCATGGAGCTCGCCGAGCGTGCCGACGAATCGGGCCTGCCGAAGGCCGGCTTCGAGGCGGCGGCCAAGCTGGCCAAGAGGAAGACGGCGAAGGATGGACTCGATGAGGCGATCTCGGAATTCCTGTCGCGCGCCGGGCTAACGCCCGCCGGCAAGATGCGTCTACGTGACGGGCGAACAGGTGAGTTCTTCACCATGGAAGTGACGGTTGGCAGCATCTACATGATGAAGCTGGCCCACCTCGTCGACGACAAGATCCATGCGCGCTCCATCGGGCCGTACTCACTGGTTACACAGCAGCCGCTGGCCGGCAAGGCGCAGTTCGGCGGCCAGCGGTTCGGTGAGATGGAGGTATGGGCACTGGAGGCGTACGGAGCGGCCCACACGCTCCAGGAGATGCTCACGGTCAAGTCGGACGATGTGTCCGGCCGTTCCCGGGCCTACGAGGCCATCGTGAAGGGCGATAACCTGCCCGACCCGGGAATCCCGGAGAGCTTTAACGTGCTGGTGAAGGAGCTGCAGTCGCTGGCTCTCAGCGTCGAGCTCGGCCAAAGTGACGAAGGGATCTAAGGGAGCCCTGCACACTAGAGGATAGACATGATCGACTTCCCAAGGCACCGCGAGACTCGTCCGACGGAGTTCGATTTCATCCAGCTGAAGATCGCGTCGCCGGAACAGATCAGGTCGCTGAGCTTCGGCGAGGTGACGAAGCCGGAGACCATCAACTACCGGTCGTTCAAGCCGGAGCGTGATGGCCTGTTCTGCGAGCGGATCTTCGGCCCCGTCAAGGACTGGGAGTGTCACTGCGGTAAGTTCAAGCGGATCCGCTACCGCGGTCACGTCTGCGACAAGTGCGGTGTGGAGGTGACGCTCTCCAAGGTACGCCGCGAGCGGATGGGGCACATCGAGCTCGCCGTCCCAGTGGCGCACATCTGGTTCTTCAAGACGCTGCCGTCCCAGATGGGCTACCTGCTTGGCATGACCCTGCGTGACCTGGAGAAGATCATCTACTACGCCAATTACGTCGTAGTAGAGCCGGGTCGGCAAAAGGTCAAGCCCAAGCAGCTGCTCGATGAGGAAGAGTATTTCGAACTGAAGGCCCAGGCCAAGGAGGCGGGCGACGGCGAGTTCCACGCCGAGATAGGAGCCGAGGGGATCCGCCAGCTCCTGCGGCAGGTCGGCATCGACGAGTTGGCCAGGGACCTGCGCCGCAAGGTCGCCACCGAGACCAGCCAGCACCGCAAGAAACAGCATCTCAAGCGGCTGAAGGTGGTCGACGCGTTCCGCAACAGCGACGACGACCCGGAGCGTCGGAACCATCCTGAGTGGATGGTGCTCGACGTCATCCCGGTGCTGCCGCCCGATCTTCGCCCGCTGGTGCCGCTCGACGGTGGCCGCTTCGCGACCTCCGACCTGAACGACCTCTACCGCAGGGTCATCAACCGGAACAACCGGTTGAAGAAGCTGATGGAGATGAGGGCGCCCGAGGTCATCTTGCGCAACGAGAAGCGGATGCTGCAGGAGGCTGTCGACGCACTCTTCGACAACGGCCGGCGCGGCAAGGCGATTCGTGGCCGCGGCAAGCGGCCGCTCAAAGCCCTCTCCGATATGCTCAAGGGCAAGCAGGGGCGCTTCCGCCAGAACCTGCTCGGTAAGCGCGTGGACTACTCCGGCCGCTCGGTGATCGTTGTTGGGCCGGAGCTCAAGCTGCACCAGTGCGGACTGCCCAAGGTCATGGCGGTCGAGCTGTTTAGGCCGTTCATCATCCACGAGCTGGAGCGGCGCGGCGAAGCTGAGACGGTGAAGCGCGCCAAGAAGATCGTGGAGAGGGGCGACGATCCGCGGGTCTATGAGGTTCTCGAGGACATCATCAAGGATCACCCCGTCTTGCTCAACCGGGCGCCCACCCTGCACCGGCTGGGGATCCAGGCCTTCGAGCCGGTTCTGGTGGAAGGGAAAGCCGTCCGCATCCACCCGCTGGTTTGTGCGGCGTTTAACGCCGACTTCGACGGCGACCAGATGGCGGTGCACGTGCCGCTCTCCTTCGAGGCGCAGCTCGAGTGCCGCGTCCTCATGTTGTCGTCGAACAACATCCTGAAGCCGTCGGATGGTAAGCCGATCGCGACGCCGAGCCAGGACATGGTGTTGGGTATCCACTACCTGACGAAACTGCCCGCCGACTTCGAGGAGAGGATAAAGAACGCACCCCGCTACTCGACGATCCACGAGGTGGAGCTGGGCCTGGCCAACGCCTGCTTCACTAGGCCGGACGGCGCCGTGGACTACCACGCGCCCATCCACTTCCACTTCATGGACGAGTGGCACCCGACCACCATCGGCCGCGTCCTGTTCAACGACATCATCCCTTGGGAGCTCGGGTTCGTTAACCGGCCGGTGAACAAGAGCACGCTCTCCGACCTCGTGTTCCAGTGCTTCCGCCGCGTCGGCTTGAAGCGGACCACTGACTTCCTCGATGACCTGAAGGACTTCGGGTTCACGTACGCCACGGTCGGTGGGACATCGATCGGAATCGAGGACCTCGAGATCCCGCCGCGCAAGGGCGATATCATCACCGCGGCGCGCGGCGACACGGAGCGTTTCACGAGGGCGTACGAGAGGGGCGTCATCTCGAACGGTGAGCGCTACAACCGTGTTATCGACGCGTGGACCCACGCCAACAACGACGTCGCCGACGCCATGGTCGGTGCTCTGAGGCAGTCACGCGGGGGCTTCAACCCGGTCTACATGATGTTCGACTCCGGTTCGCGAGGCTCCCGCGACCAGATCCGCCAGCTCGCCGGCATGCGCGGCCTGATGGCGAAGCCGCAGAAGAAGCTGACCGGCGGCATCGGCGAGATCATCGAGAGCCCGATCCTCTCCAACTTCCGTGAGGGGCTCACCGTGCTTGAGTACTTCATCTCGACGCACGGCGCCCGGAAAGGACTGGCGGACACGGCCCTCAAGACAGCAGACGCAGGTTACCTCACTCGCCGGCTGGTCGACGTCGCCCAGGACGTTACGGTCTCCGAGGAAGACTGCGGTACGATCCTCGGGCTCGAGATGTCGGCGCTCAAGGAAGGTGAGGACATTATCGAACCGCTGCGCGACCGCATCGTCGGGACCGTGGCCCTCGAGGAGGTCGTCGACCCCATCGACGGCCTGCGGTTGGTCAAGGCTGGCGACCTGATCGACGAGGAAGCCGCCGAGGCGGTCGAGGAAGCGGGTCTCCAGTCGGTACGTATTCGCTCGGTGCTGACCTGCGAGTCGCGCCGGGGGATCTGCCGGCAGTGCTACGGCCGTAACCCTGCCACGATGGACACGGTCGACCTGGGTGAGGCTGTGGGCATTATCGCCGCGCAGTCGATCGGCGAGCCGGGCACCCAGCTCACGCTGCGCACCTTCCACATCGGTGGTACGGCGGCGCGCATCGCGGCGCAGACGCAGCGCAAGTCTAAGGTCGATGGGAAGGTGAGGTTCGACCGCATCAATTTCGTGACCGGCAAGACTAGTGAGCGGATCGTCACGAGTCGTGAAGGCGAGATCCAGATGCTCACCCATGACGGACAGGTGCGGTCACGCCTGACCGTGCCCTACGGGGCGACCCTGCATGTCGATGACCAACAGGAGGCGAAGACGGGAGAGCTGCTCTTCAGCTGGGATCCCTACTCTGAGCCGATCGTTGCCGATGTCGGTGGCCAGGTGGAGTTCCAGGACATCGTCGAGGAAGAGACAGTCCGAGAAGAGCTCGACGAGTCTACGGGGCGCCGCCAGCTCACGATTATCGAGGATCGCGAGAAGAAGCTGCACCCGCAGATCAACATCAAGCGGGACGGCAAGAAGATCAGAGAGTTCATCGTGCCGGTGGGCGCCCAGTTAATGATCAGGGACAGCGACAAGGTAGAGCCCGGCGTGACCCTTGCCAAGATCAGCCGTGAGGTCTACAAGACGCGCGACATCACCGGGGGCCTACCGCGTGTGGCTGAGCTGTTCGAAGCCCGTCGGCCGAAGGAGCCCGCCACTATTGCCGAGGTCGACGGCGTCGTCTCGTTCCGCACCATCAAGCGCGGTAAGCGCGAGGTAGTAGTTACCTCCGATTCTGGCGAGGAGAAGATATACGAGATCCCCGTCGGTAAGCACTTGAGGGTGCACGAGGGCGATCGGGTGCAGGCCGGTGACCGGCTGTCGGAGGGCTCGGTGAACCCGCACGACGTTCTGCGGATCAATGGCCCACGTGCCGTGCAGGAGTACCTGCTCAACGAGATCCAAGAGGTCTACCGCCTGCAAGGCGTGCGCATCAGCGACAAGCACATCGGTGTGATCGTTCGCCAGATGCTCCAAAAGGTACGCATCGTGGATCCCGGTAACACCGAGTTCCTCGAGGGCGAGCACGTCGACCGGGTCGAGTTCCTCGACATGAACGCCAAGATGCGCCAGGGCGGCAAGAAACCGGCACGCGCCGAGCCGCTCCTGCTCGGGATAACCAAGGCGAGCCTGACAACTCGGTCGTTCGTCAGCGCCGCTTCCTTCCAGGAGACCACGCGGGTGCTGACCGACGCCGCTGTAAGGGGCGCCAAGGACAACCTGCTCGGTCTCAAGGAGAACATCATCATCGGGCACTTGGTACCCGCGGGAACCGGCATCCACCGCTACTCCGATGTCGAGTTCCTCGTGGAAGGCGCGCTAATCGAGCGCCAGATTGAGGAGCTGGCCGACGCGCGCTCCGAGCCGGAAGAGGAGGCGGAAGTCAGCCTCGCCGACTTGGTCAAGGGAGCCGCAAGCCCGACGACGGAGACGGGGCTGGGAACGGGCGACTGACGCGCCGCCCGTGGCAGAGCCGTGGAGCCCCGGCGCTGAGAGGCGCCGGGGCTTTCCTGTGGTGCGTCAGCATGGCGTAGGCTTCGGCCTTTGTTCGGTACCCTCCGCAGCCCCGCTATCCTCCCTTCTTCTGGCCCTCCCGGAAGCGCCGAAAGGCGTTGACATCCTTGGCTTCGTGGATAGCTTTGTGGCGCCCCAGACAGCTGCGGAAGAGCAGCGGTGGAGCGGGGATCGAGGGTTGACGCGAAAACCCGGTCTCCGTAGGTTCGTTGGTCTCTCGACGATCCGGTCCTATCACCCTCAACGCGTCGGGGGCGACTTGCGTCTCCGGCCGTTATTTCGTTAGGGCCGGCGCCCGCTTACGGCGAGTGTAGACCAGAAGAGATACGTATGCCGACGATCAACCAGCTGGTCCGTCAGGGCCGGAAGACGGTTGCCAAGAAGGACAAGGCCCCCGCTCTGGAGAAGAACCCTCAGAAGCGGGGCGTCTGCACGCGAGTATATACGACGACGCCGAAGAAGCCGAACTCGGCGTTGCGCAAGGTGGCGCGCGTTCGCCTGACGAACGGGTACGAGGTCACCGCCTATATCCCCGGTGAGGGACACAACCTGCAGGAGCACTCGATCGTGCTTATCCGCGGGGGGCGAGTGAAGGACCTACCCGGCGTGCGTTACCACATTATCCGTGGCAAGCTGGACGCCGCGGGTGTGGCGGATCGCAAGAGGAGTCGGAGCAAGTACGGGGCCAAGCGGCCCAAGGCGTAGCTGTTAGCAGAGGTCAGCGCACGAAGGTAGGCGCCGGGAGCGATGGCGAGAAGACAGCGAGCAGTCCCGAGAGAAGCGATGCCCGATCCCGTGTACGGGAGCGAGTCGGTCACCAAGTTCGTCAACGCGCTCATGCGCGACGGCAAGAAGTCCACCGCCGAGCAGATCTTCTACCACGCGATGCAGATCGTTGAGGAGCGGACGGGCCAGCCGGCGATGAACGTGTACCGCCAGGCATTCAGCAACACGAAGCCGGTGCTTGAGGTGAAGAGCCGGCGCGTAGGTGGTGCGACCTACCAGGTGCCGGTGGAAGTACGCCCGCGGCGGCGCGAGGCGCTGGCGCGGCGCTGGCTGGTAAGTGCGGCCCGCGAGCGCGGCGAGAAGACGATGGCCGAGCGCCTCGCCGGCGAACTCATGTCGGCCGCCAAGAGCGAGGGTGCTGCGGTGAGGAAGAGGCAGGACGTGCACCGCATGGCGGAGGCGAACAAGGCGTTCGCCCATTACCGCTGGTAGAGGCAGCTAAGAAACGAATCGGAGACCGAGATCCCAGAGAAGTACAGTAGCGATATGCCTAGGCAGGTTCCACTCGAGAAGCTCCGTAATATCGGCATCATGGCTCACATCGATGCCGGTAAGACGACGACCACTGAGCGCGTCCTCTATTACACCGGGAGGGTGCATCGGATGGGCGAAGTCCATCATGGCGACGCTGTGATGGACTGGATGGAGCAGGAGAAGGAGCGGGGGATCACGATCACCTCCGCCGCGACTACCTGCTTTTGGGAGCGGGGGGGCAGCAAGTATCGGATCAACATCATCGATACACCCGGCCACGTCGACTTCACCGCCGAGGTGGAGCGGAGCCTGCGCGTGCTTGACGGCTCTATCGCCCTCTTCTGCGGCGTCGGCGGCGTCGAGCCTCAATCTGAGACGGTCTGGCGCCAGGCAGATCGCTACGGCGTCCCGCGGATCGCCTTCGTGAACAAGATGGACCGCGTCGGCGCTGACTTCGACAACGTGGTTCAGATGATCCGCGACCGGCTCGGCGCCAACGCCCACCCGATCCAGTACCCGTTGGGCGAAGGCGAGCTGTTCACCGGAGTGATCGACCTAGTCCGCCAGGTCTCCATCGTCTACGACGAAGCCTCGCTCGGGACCAGGTGGACGGAGGAGCCGATCCCAGATAGCCTGAAGGAGAAAGTCGCGGAGCTGCGCCACAAGCTCATCGAAGCGGCGGTCGAGCATCACGAGACGCTGCTCGAGAAGTACCTCGAGGACGAGTCGCTCCTCACCGCTGACGAGGTGCGCGAGGCGATCCGTCACGCGACCACCAACAACTGGATCACCCCGGTCCTCTGTGGCGCGGCCTTTCGCAACAAAGGCGTTCAGCAGCTACTCGACGCCGTCATCGACTACTTGCCATCGCCCATCGACGTGCCCGCCATCCATGGTCACCTGCCGCACCACGCTGAGCAGATCGTCACGCGCGAGGCCCGCGACGACGCCCCATTCAGCGCACTCGCCTTCAAGATCGCGACGGACCCGTTCGTTGGACGGCTGACCTACATCCGGATCTACAGCGGTTCGCTGAAAGCCGGCTCGTACGTCCACAACGCGAACATGGGCAAGAAGGAGCGGATCGGACGTCTGCTCCAGATGCACGCCAACCGGCGCGAGGAACGGGACGAGGTCTTCGCGGGCGATATCTGTGCGGCGATCGGTCTTAAGCAGACGAGGACAGGTGATACGCTCAGCGACTTGGCCGATCCGATCATCCTCGAGGCGATGAAGTTCCTCGAGCCAGTGATCTCGGTGGCGATCGAGCCGAAAACGAAGATGGATGAGGACAAGCTCGCCAAGGCGCTGGCGAAGTTGGCCGAAGAGGACCCCACCTTCAAGGTGCACACGGACCCGGAGACGGGGCAGACGATTATCTCCGGCATGGGTGAACTGCACCTGGAGATCATCGTTGACCGGCTGAAGCGCGAGTTCAAGGTCGACGCCAACGTCGGCCGGCCGCAGGTGGCCTACCGGGAGACCGCCAGGAAGGCGGTCCAAAAAGTGGCGGGCAAGTACATTCGCCAAACCGGTGGGCGCGGGCAGTACGGACACGTCGTGATCGACTTCGAGCCGGCCGGGCCAGGACACGGCCTGGTCTTCGAGGACAAGATCGTCGGAGGCGCTATTCCCAAGGAGTACATCGGGTCGATAGAGCAGGGCATTCGCGAGGCGATGGACGCCGGCGTGCTCGCCGGCTACCCGATGGTGGATCTGAAGGTGACCCTGATCGACGGCTCCTACCACGAGGTCGACTCCTCGGAGATGGCGTTCAAGATCGCCGGCTCCATGGCGCTGCGCGAGGCGGTCCGCCGGGCCGACCCCGTGCTGTTGGAGCCAATCATGGACGTCGAGGTCGTCACGCCGGAGGAGTACCTCGGTACGGTGGTAGGCGAGCTGTCCAGCCGACGGGGTAAGGTCGGCGGTATTACCCAACGCGGCGCAGCCCGCGTCGTCGGTGCTAGCGTCCCGCTGGCGGAGATGTTCGGATACTCCACGACCCTGCGCTCGTTGAGCCAGGGCCGTGCCGTGTATACCATGCAGTTCTCTCACTACGAGGAAGTCCCGAAGCCGAAAGCGGACGAGATACTGAATCGCGGAGCCGCGACGGTCGCGGTGGGATCTTAGCGGCGCCCCGGTGGCCAGCGAGGAGCGAGGAGAGAATGGCGAAGGCAAGGTTTGAGCGGACGAAGCCGCACGTGAACGTGGGGACGATCGGCCACGTGGACCATGGTAAGACGACGTTGGTGGCGGCGATCACGGAGGTGCAGTCGAAGCGGGGGTTGGCGGAGTATGTGCCGTTTGACCAGATCGACAAGGCGCCGGAGGAGCGGGAGCGGGGGATCACGATAGCGACGGCGCACCTGGAGTACGAGACGGAGAACCGGCACTACGCGCACGTGGACTGTCCGGGGCACGCGGACTACGAGAAGAACATGATCACGGGTGCGGCGCAGATGGACGGGGCGAGTCTGGTGGTGAGTGCGGCGGACGGGCAGATGCCGCAGACGCGGGAGCACGTGCTGTTGGCGCGTCAGGTGAACGTGCCGTACATCGTTGTTTACCTGAACAAGGTGGACATGGTGGATGATCCGGAGCTTCTGGAGTTGGTGGAGCTGGAGGTTCGGGATCTGTTGAACGAGTACGAGTTTCCGGGGGATGATCTACCGGTGGTGAAGGGGAGCGCGTTGAAGGCGCTGGAGAGCGGTGAGCCGGGAGTGGAGGATACGCAGAGTGTGGACGAGCTGCTCGAGGCGTTGGACAACTACATACCGCAGCCTGAGCGGGATGTGGAGAAGTCGTTCTTGATGCCGGTGGAGGATGTGTTCTCGATCACGGGTCGCGGGACGGTGGCGACGGGTCGGATCGAGCGTGGGAAGGTGCGGATTGGCGAGGAGGTGGAGATCATCGGTCTTGGGGCGCACAAGAAGACGGTAGTGACGGGTGTGGAGATGTTCCGCAAGACGTTGGACGAGGGGGTAGCGGGGGACAATGCCGGGGTTTTGTTGCGCGGGACGGAGAAGGACGAGATAGAGCGTGGCATGGTGTTGGCGGAGCCGGGCTCGATCACGCCGCACACGAAGTTTGAGGGGGAGGTCTACGTACTGACGAAGGACGAGGGTGGGCGGCACACGCCGTTCTTCACGGGTTACCGGCCGCAGTTTTACTTCCGGACGACGGACGTGACGGGGGAGGTGAAGCTGCCGGACGGGGTAGAGATGGTGATGCCGGGCGACAACGTGACGATGACGATCGAGCTGATCACGCAGATCGCGATGGAGGAGGGGCTGCGCTTCGCGATCCGCGAGGGTGGTCGCACGGTTGGCGCCGGCGTGGTGACGAAGATCCTGGAGTAACCGGTAACCGGTAGTCGGTAAGTACGATCACCGACCACTGATCGCCGATCACTGATTACCGATTACTATAACTGTTAACTCGTAGGACCAACTGCTATGTCAGGGAATATTCGAATCAGGCTCAAAGCGTTCGATCACGCTGTTATCGACCAGACAGCCGCGGACATCGTGCGGACGGCGCAGAAAACGGGGGCCACCGTGCGGGGGCCGATCCCGCTTCCAACGCGCCGGCAGCGCTGGACGGTGCTGCGCAGCCCGCACATCGACAAGAAATCCCGCGAGCAGTTCGAGTTGAAGACGCACAAGAGACTGATCGACATTCTGGATTCCCGGCCGCAGACGGTCGACGCGCTGACCAAGCTCGACCTGCCCGCCGGGGTCGATGTCGAGATCAAGGTGGACTAGGTGGAGGAAGGTGATCGGTTATCAGTGATCAGTGATCCCGAAGGTCGCAGTTCTTGGATCCGCAATCACCGTTCACCGACAACTGGTTGCTGACCACGAGTTGCCTGGCACTGATAAGTGGAAGAGTAATACGCAATATGCTCGGGCTGATAGGTAAGAAGATCGGGATGACCCAGCTGTTCGCTGAGGACGGGACTGCAGTTCCGGTGACGGCGATCGAGGCGGGTCCCTGCCCGGTCGTTCAAGTCAAGACGGAGGAGCGGGACGGCTATCGCGCGGTCCAACTCGGCTTCGGGCGCAAGAAACCGAAGCGGAATCGCAAGCCCGATCTCGGTCACGCGGAGAAGGCGGGCCTCGAGTACGTCCCGGCAATCGTCCGCGAGTTCAGGCTGGCTGACGACGACGTGCTGGCGGAGGATCCACACACGCCTGTGCCTCAGGTCGCGGCCGGTGCTGAAGCGGACGCGGGTGACGCGGCTGAGGGCGAGGTGGGAGCCGAGGCTCAGGCGGCGGGTCCGGAGCAAGGCCTGCGGGTAGGGCAGCTGCTCACGGTCGAGATCTTCAGCGAGGGCGAGCGGATCAAAGTCACGGGCCACACGAAGGGGCGCGGCTTCCAGGGCGTCGTGAAGCGACATGGGTTCCGCGGCTTCCCGAAGACGCACGGGCACCCGTCGACGCGCGTGCCCGGGTCCATCGGTCCGGGTACCGATCCCTCCCGGGTCATCAAAGGACGCAAGATGGCCGGCCACATGGGAACCGAGCGGAAGACTGTCCGCAACTCGCGGGTCGTGAAGGTCGATCCGGAGCGGAACCTCCTCTTCGTGAGGGGTCCGGTGCCGGGCGCACGTAACGGCTGGCTGTTGATAGGAAAGCAGTAGGGGAGACTGTACGCTCCAGAAGATAGATGTTGAACCAACGATGACGGCACCACTGAAGGCTCGGTACTTCACGGCCGACGGCCAGGCGGGCAGCGCACGGACTCTTCCGGCGGACCCATTCGACGGCGTCGTGCACGAGGAATCGCTTCACGCTGCGGTGAAAGTGCATCTCGCCAACCGGCGTCAGGGAACGGCGGCCGCGAAGTCCCGTGGGGAGGTCAGGGGCGGCGGACGCAAGCCGTGGCGGCAGAAGGGGACCGGACGCGCCCGGGTGGGCAGCATCCGCTCGCCGATCTGGCGCGGCGGCGGGATCGTCTTTCCGCCGGTCCCGCGCTCGTATCGGCTGGGCCTGCCCAAGAAGGTACGGCGACTGGCCCGGCGCTCGGCGTTCAACGCCAGGGCGGCCGAGGATCGGGTGATCGTGCTCGAGGATCTGACGATGGAACGCCCCAGGACGCGAGAGCTCGTCAAGCTCCTCGACAAGTTGGGCGTTGGTGATCACAAGGTACTGATCCTGACTGCAGGGAAGCGCCCGAACATGTCCATGTCGGCTCGCAACCTCCCGAACGTCGAGGTGCGGCACTACGGCCACGAGTCGGCGTACGACGTGCTCTGGGCGGACTCGGTCGTCATCGAGGAGAGCGCCCTGGCGGCGCCAGTGGCAGCGAAGGCGACGGGAACGAGCGAGGGGGCCAGCGATGCGTGATCCGCGGCAGATCATCGTTCGCCCGATCATCACTGAGAAGACGACGTCGAGCCAGATGGAGCACAACCAGTACACCTTCGAAGTGCAGGGCGACGCGAACAAGCACGAGATAAAGCACGCGGTGGAGCGGATGTTCGACGTGCACGTCACGCAGGTCAGGACGTCCCGCCAGCGCGGCAAGTGGCGCCGCCGCGGCGTGCATGTGGGCAAGCGGCCTAACTGGAAGAAGGCTGTCGTTACGCTCGCGGATGGCGAAACAATGGAAATCTTCGAAGGGCTCTAGGCATGGCGATCAAGAAGCTCAAACCGAGGACACCGGGCACGCGTTTTCGGTCACTGGTCAGCAGCGACGAGGTTACGCGGAGCAAGCCCGAAAAGTCGCTGCTCGAGCCCCTGAAGAAGTCGGGTGGGCGCAACCACCATGGGCACACTACGTCGCGGCGGCGTGGCGGTGGCCACAAGCGTCGCTACCGCCGGATCGACTTCCGGCGTGACAAGAGCGGTGTACCTGGCAAGGTCGCGGCGGTCGAGTACGACCCGAACCGCTCTGCCAACATCGCGCTGATCCACTACGCGGACGGCGAGAAGCGCTACATCATCCACCCCCGCGGGCTGAAGGCGGGGGACACGATCATGGCGGGATCGGGGAGCGAGATTCGCGTGGGCAACGCGATGCCGCTCAAGGAGATCCCCCTCGGGACGACGGTCCACAACGTGGAGCTCACCCCCGGTCGGGGCGGCAAGATGATCCGCTCGGCCGGGAGCGGTGCGCAGGTGGTGGCCAAGGAGAGCAACCAAGTCACGCTGAGGCTCCCGTCAACCGAGGTCCGCATGGTGCCCGCGGACTGCATGGCCACCATCGGCCAGGTCGGCAACGTCGACCACGAGCTCGTTTCGTGGGGCAAGGCCGGCCGGGCGCGCTGGGCCGGCCGCCGGCCGAAGGTCCGCGGTGTGGCGATGAACCCGGTAGACCACCCGCTCGGCGGTGGTGAAGGCAAGGCATCGGGCGGGCGCCCGCCGGTAAGCCCCTGGGGCAAGCCGGAGGGCCGCAAGACGCGTGACCCACATAAGAAGTCGAACAAGCTCATAGTGCGCCGCCGGCGTCGCGGTAAGGCGACGCAGTAGCGCGGTGCTGAACGGACTCGGCAGATAGCCGGAGCACCTATGGCAAGAAGCGTAAGAAAAGGTCCATTCGTCGACGACCATCTGATGCGCAAGATCTCTCAGATGAACGAGAGCGGCGAAAAGCGTGTGATCAAGACTTGGTCACGGCGCTCGACTATAACGCCCGAGTTCGTGGGGCATACGCTCGCCGTCCACAACGGGAACAAGTTCATTCCGGTCTACGTCACCGAGAATATGGTGGGCCACAAGGTGGGCGAGTTTGCGCCGACGCGCCTGTTCCGCGGGCACGGCGGCAAGCTGGCGGACAAGCGGGCCAAGGTCAGCTAGGATGGAAGCAAAGGCTATTGCGCGTTTCGTTCGCCAGTCACCGCGGAAGATGCGGCTCGTCGCAGATCTGATCCGCGGTCAGAACGTGAATGAAGCCTACGCCACTCTGCAGTTCAGCGATAAGAGGGCCGCCAGAACGATCGACAGGCTTCTCAGGTCGGCGGTGGCCAACGCGATGTACAAAGCGGACGAGCAAGGAGAGCGCCTGGACGTGGACGAGCTCTACGTCAAGCGGGCTTACGTAGACGAGGGGCCCACCTACAGGCGGTGGCGGGCGCGTGCCATGGGGCGAGCCAGCCCACTTCGAAAGCGGACGAGCCACGTCACAGTGATCGTCGATCGGAAGGAGTAGCATGGGTCAGAAGACACACCCTGTCGGCTTCCGTCTAGGAGTCGTCAAGACGTGGAAGTCGCGCTGGTACGCCGAGGGCGACCTGGCGGACCTCATCGAGCAGGATGAGAAGATCCGCAACTACCTGAAGGCGCGTCTCGGCCACGCGGCAATCTCGTCGGTCGAGATCGAGCGGAAGCCCGGCAAGATCGTCGTGACGATCAACACGGGCCGGCCCGGCGTAGTCATCGGCAAGCGTGGCGCCGAGGTCGACAAGCTGCGAGACGAGCTGGCCGTGCTGACGACTTCCGAGGTGGCGATCAACGTCGAAGAGATCAAGCGCCCGGAGATCGATGCGCAGTTGGTGGCTGACAACGTGGCGTTCCAGCTCGTGCAGCGTATCGCGTTTCGACGGGCGATGAAGCGGGCGGTGCAGCAGGCGATGCGTATGGGGGCCGGTGGAATAAAGATCCAGTGTGCCGGCCGGCTGGGCGGCGCCGAGATCGCCCGGACCGAGGGGTATCACGAGGGTCGGGTGCCCCTGCACACGTTGCGCGCGGATGTCGACTACGCTCGCTCCACGGCCAAGACCACCTTCGGCCCCATCGGCATCAAGGTCTGGGTTTTCAAGGGCGAGGTCGTCGAGGACCGCAAAGGTCAGACGTACACGGCCGGCGGCCGGGGCACGTGATCGGGTAGGTAGGAAGAGGCTATGCTGGCTCCAAAGCGGATTAAATGGCGAAAACAGCAAAAGGGTCGAATCCGAGGGAAGGCGACCCGTGGCAACCGCGTGGCCTTCGGCCAGTACGGGCTCCAGTCCCTCGATCCGGCTTGGATCACCTCGCGGCAGATCGAAGCCGCTCGTGTCGCGATGACGCGGCACATCAAGCGGGGCGGCAAGGTGTTCATCCGCATCTTCCCCGACAAGCCGATCACCAAGAAGCCGGCTGAGACCCGCATGGGCAAGGGGAAGGGCACTCCGGAGGCCTGGGTCGCCGTTGTGAAGCCTGGCCGCGTGATGTTCGAGCTCGAGGGCGTCTCGGAGGGCGTGGCCCGCCGCGCGATGGAGCTGGCGTCGGCCAAGTTGCCGGTGAAGACCCGATTCATTAGTCGCGAGTCCGGAGGTCTGTGATGCGGCCGGATGAGATTCGTGAAATGGGCGACGCCGACATCGAGCAGAGGCTCGAAGAACTGTCGAACGAGCTCTTCAACCTGCGCATGAAGAGCGCATACGAGGAGATCGAGAATCCTATGCGAATCCGGAAGCTGCGGCGCGATATTGCGAGGTTGAAGACGATCAGGCACGAGCGCGAGCTGCAGGCGGCTCGCGATGCCAAGGAGAAGTGACGACGTATGGCTCGAGGCCAGCGCAAGACACGGATTGGGTCTGTGGTGAGCGACCGGATGGACAAGACCATCGTGGTTAGCGTCGAAAGACGGTACGCACACCCGCTGTATGGCAAGCAGGTCACGCGGCACAAGAAGTACTACGCGCATGACGAGGAGAACCAGGCCCGTGCCGGCGACGTCGTGCGGATCGCGGAGACGCGACCGCTATCGATGAAGAAGCGCTGGCGTCTAGTGGAGATCGTCCAAAGGCCGGATTAGCCGTGCACGCCCGGAACATGTGATAGAGCGATGATACAACAGGAGTCGATCGTACGGGTCACGGACAACTCGGGAGCCAAGGAGGCGCTCTGCATCCGCGTGTTGGGGGGCAGCAAGCGTCGCTACGCCCGGATGGGTGACGTGATCGTGGTGACGATCAAGGATGCGCTCCCGACGAGCACGGTGAAGAAGGGCGAAGTCACTAAGGCGGTGGTCGTCAGGACGGCTCGGGAGCAGCGCCGCAAGGACGGCTCCTACATCCGCTTCGATGACAATGCCGCGGTGCTGATAAACGAACAGGGCGAGCCTCGGGCGACGCGAATCTTTGGTCCGGTCGGGCGAGAATTGCGGGACAAGCAGTTCATGAAGATCGTGTCGCTGGCCCCGGAGGTCGTCTGAGGGCTGAATGATGCACGTTCGTAGAGGAGATCAGGTTGCCGTAATAGCCGGCAACTACAAGGGGTCGGAAGGGCGAGTACTGCGGGTCCACCCGAAGCGTAACCGCGTGGTGATCGAAGGGGTGAACATGCGCACGCGACATCAGCGCCCCTCCCAGGCCAACCCGGAGGGCGGGATCGTCACGTTTGAGGCGCCTATCCACGCGTCGAACGTGATGCTGATCTGCCCCCACTGCAAGGGCCCGTCGCGCGTCCGTAGGAGGCATGACGCCGATGGCACGCTGGAACGGCTGTGTAACCGCTGTGACACGCCGATCCCGATTCCGGAAGGTTGACGATGAAGCCGAGGTTGCAGGAACACTACGAGGGTACGGTGCGGCCCAAGCTCACCAGCGAGTTCGGGTTCGAGAACGCGCACCAGGTGCCGCGGCTCGAGAAGATCGTGATCAACGTCGGGGTGGGCGACGCATCCCGCGACCCCAAGCTGCTCGATTCGGTCGTCGAGGCGGTCACGGCCATCAGCGGCCAGCGCCCGATCGTGAACAAAGCCCGCAAGGCCATCTCGAACTTCGGTCTGCGGGAGGGGATGCCGGTGGGAGTCAGCGTCACCCTTCGTCGCGCGCACATGTACGAGTTCCTAGACCGCTTCATCAACGTGGCGGTGCCCAGGGTGCGCGACTTCCGGGGACTGTCTCCACACTCCTTTGACGGTCGCGGCAACTACACCGTAGGCATCAAGGAGCAGGTTGTCTTTCCCGAAGTGGACTACGATAAGATTCAGAAGATCCACGGGATGGACATCACGTTCGTCACATCGACGGGCAAAGATGAAGAGGCCTTGGCCCTGCTGCGCGAGCTCGGGATGCCGTTCCGCGGCATGGAGCCTGTGGTCGTCTAGCTGGGACAACTTCGAAAGCAATTGGTGATGCGATGGCCAAGAAGTGTCTGATCGAAAAGGCGAAGAGGTCGAAGAAGTTCTCGGCGCGCGAGTACAGCCGCTGCCGGAGATGTGGGCGCGCCCGGGCATACATCCGCAAATACGGAATCTGTCGAATCTGCTTCCGCAACATGGCACTCGAGGGTGAACTCCCCGGGGTGCGGAAGGCCAGTTGGTAGGTAAACAAAAAGACCGTGTGGTTAGGTGAACCCCGATGACGATGACGGACCCGATCGCGGACATGCTCACCCGTGTTCGCAACGCGTTGCACGCAGGCCAGAAACGAGTCGATGTTCCTCTCTCCAGGATGAAGGCTGAGATCGCCAGGAAACTGGTCGATGCTCACTTCATCCACAGCATGAAGGTTATTGACGACGGGCAGCGCACTTTTCTCAGGCTGTACCTGAAGTACGCGCCCGACGGGAAGCCGGTCATCCGTGAGCTTCGCCGGGTCTCCCGGCCGGGGCGGCGCAGCTACGTGGGCAAGGCCGAGATCCCACGTGTGCACGCCGGCCTGGGAGTGGCCATCCTGTCGACCAGCCGGGGCATCCTCACTGACCGTGAGGCCCGGGCGGCAGGCATTGGCGGCGAGCTGATCGCGGTGGTTAGCTGAGGCGGGGGAGAGCGAGCGATGTCGCGTATCGGCAAGCGGGTAATCAGAGTACCCGACGGCGTGACGGTGATGATCGAGGGCTCCCACGTAAAGATTAAGGGCCCCAAGGGGGAAATCGAGCGGGAGTTCCATCCCGCGCTGGAGATCGTGCATGAGAACGGCGAGCTTCGAGTGAAGCGGCCCAGCGATCGTCGCGATCATCGTGCGTTACACGGCCTCACGGGTTCGCTGCTGACGAACATGGTGAAGGGTGTGACCGAAGGGTTCCTGAAGAAGCTCGAGATCGTTGGTGTGGGCTACCGCGCGGAGGCGGCAGGGAAGGCGCTGCGCTTCCATCTCGGGTACTCCCACCCAATAACTTACGACCCGCCGGAGGGTGTGACGCTCGGTGTCGAGTCGCCGACTCTGGTTACGGTCTCGGGTGTGGATAACGAGAAGGTCGGCCAGGCGGCAGCGGAGATCCGCGCCTTCAGGCCCCCGGAGCCCTACAAGGGCAAAGGGATCAGGTACCACGGCGAACAGGTCCGTCGCAAGGCGGGTAAGACGGCCATCTGATGTCGATATCCAAGCTCAAGCGCAGGCGAGTGCGCGGGAAGGCGGATCAGCGGGTTCGGGCCCGGCTGCGCCGCCACGCCCGCACTCTGAAGAAGATCCGCGGAACGGCGGAGCGCCCCCGGCTGGTCGTTCGGCGTACGCTGAGGCACATCGAGGCGCAGCTCGTCGATGACGATCTGGGCATCTGTATCACGGGAATCTCGACCCGGTCGAAAGAGGTACAGGCAAAGCTCGAGGATGACGGTAGCAAAGCGATCCAGAGTCGCCTGGCCGGCCAGTTGATGGCCGAACGTGCCAAGGCGAAAGGGATCGAGCGGGTCGTCTTCGACCGGGGAGGTTGCACCTATCACGGGCGCGTGCAGGCGTTTGCCGAAGGCGCGCGCGAGGGAGGGCTAAGGATCTAGTGGCCACTCAGCGGGAAAGCCGGGACAAGCGAGAAAAGCGTGAGAAGCGAACCCGTGAGAGCGAGTTCGTCGAGAACGTCATATACATCAATCGCGTGGCTAAGGTGGTGAAGGGCGGACGCCGCTTCTCCTTCACGGCCCTCGTGGCGGCCGGCGACCAGCAGGGTCGCGTCGGCACCGCCCTCGGCAAGGCGAACCAGGTCGCCGAGGCGATCCGCAAGGGGTTCGAGCAGGCGCGCCGGGACATGATCGAGGTGCCCATCGTGCGGCACGGCACGATCCCGCACGAAATCTTGGGGCACCATGGCGCTGGCAAAGTGCTGCTTCGGCCCGCCGGTCCGGGGACCGGTGTGATCGCCGGGGGACCGGTGCGCGCTGTGCTCGAGTGTGCAGGCGTTCAGGACATCCTGACCAAGAGCCTCGGCTCGAACAACCCGGTCAACCTGGTGCGGGCGACCATGGACGGCCTCAGTAGCCTGGTGACGGCGGAGCGGGCCGCGTGGGAGCGCGACATTCCCGTGGAAGAGCTACGTGGAGGACGACGTGAGTAAGCTGAGAGTCCGTCAGGTGAAGAGCGGACTCGGAGCGCCGCGCAAGATCCGTCGCACGCTTGAGGCCTTGGGCCTCAAGCACCAGCGCACCGTGGTCAAGCCGGACAGCCCGGCAGTCCGCGGCATGCTGTTCAAGGTCAGGCACCTGGTCGAGGTGCTGCCGGAATCGGACGAAGCTGAGAAGGGGTCCCAAGATAGATGACGCACCTAGAATCGGTTCGTGTTCCAGAGGGCGCTAAGCGGGCGTCGAAGCGCGTCGGCCGCGGCCCCGGCTCGGGTGTGGGCAAGACCGCTGGCCGCGGCCACAAGGGCCAGAAGTCTCGCGCCGGTGGCGGCACCAAGGCGTGGTTCGAGGGTGGCCAGATGCCCCTGCAGCGGAGACTACCGAAGCGGGGCTTCCGTCCTTACCGCCGCGTCGAGTACCAGGTGGTCAACGTCGGCCGTCTCGAGCGCGTTGAGGGAGATCAGGCGACGCCTGAGAGTATGAAGGCCGCAGCGCTGATCAGCTCGCTCCGGCGACCCGTCAAGATCCTCGGTCAGGGTGAAATCGCCCGCGCACTGAAGGTGACCGCGCACGCCTTCAGCCGGACCGCGCGCGAGAAGATCGAGAAAGCTGGTGGAGAAGTAAACGAGGCCGAGTAATGGCGAACCCGATCCAGAGCCTTCTCCGCGCGCCGGAGCTCAAGCAGAAGATCCTCTTCACGCTGGGCTGTCTGGCGATCTACCGGCTCGGCTCCCATATCACGGTGCCGGGCGTCGACGTTATTGCCTTGCGCGACCTCGCTGCATCACTCCAGGGCACCCTGTTCGGCCTCTACGATATGTTCGTCGGCGGCGGCCTGCAGCGGGCGACGATCTTCGCGCTGGGGATCATGCCCTACATCTCCGCCAGCATCATGTTCCAACTTCTCGGCGCCGTCTTCCCGACGATCGAGAAGATGCAGAAGGAGGGCGAAGAGGGCCGCAAGAGACTGAACCAGTGGACCCGCTATACGACGGTCTTGCTCTGCCTGCTCCAGGGCTACGCCTACGCCATCTTCCTGGAGGGCCAGCCCGGCACCCAATCGCCTATCGTTCCGAATCCCGGTTTGGCTTTCCGCTTCGTTACGGTACTGACGCTCGTCGCCGGTGGCGTCTTCATCATGTGGCTCGGCGAGCAGATCACCGAGCGCGGCATCGGCAACGGCATGTCGCTCCTGATCTTCTTCGGGATCGTCGAGGGGTTCCCCAACGCGGTCGCACGCACGTTCGAGGCCCTCTCGGTCGGCACGATCAGTGCCTTCAAGCTGGCGGCCCTACTGGCGGTCATGATCGGGGTGATCGCGGGCACCGTGGCCGTCACCATGGCCGCCCGCAAGATACCGGTTCAGATACCCAGAAAGGTCGTGGGCCGCGGGCGTATCCGCGAGGGCCAGAAGTCGTTTATTCCTCTGCGGATCAACTCGGCCGGCGTGATGCCGATCATCTTCGCGCAGTCGATCATCGTCGTTCCCGGAACGATCGCGTCGTTTTCGAACGCGCCGTTCCTGGCGCGAATATCGGATCTCTTCCAGCCGGGTAACACGCTGTACTACGTCACCTACGCGTTGCTCATTGTCTTCTTCACATACTTCTACACCGCAATCATCTTCAACCCGATTGACCTTGCTGAGAACTTGAACAAGCAAGGAGCCTTCATACCGGGTGTGAAGCCGGGAGCGAGAACGGCGGAGTACATTGACTATGTGCTCTCCCGCATCACCCTACCCGGTTCTCTGTTCCTGGCGGCGATTGCGCTGGTACCGTTCCTGATCTTCGCCTGGTTCGACATACAGCTCTTCTTCTTCGGCGGTACAGCGCTGCTCATCGTCGTTGGTGTGGCGCTCGACACCGTCCAGCAGATGCAGCAGCACCTGCTGTTGCGCCACTACGAGGGCTTCATGAAGAAGGGGCGGGTGAAGTATCGGGGCCGGCAGAGGTACATGTGATAGTCGACGGCGCCGGCCGAGGCCGTGAGCGGCCCTAGCGTGAACCTCGTACTGTTGGGTCCACCGGGCGCAGGGAAAGGGACGCAAGGCGATCGGCTAGCTGCGCGGTTGGCAGTGCCGAAGTTCGCGACCGGCGACATCCTCCGCGATGCCGTGCGCGACGACACGCCGCTGGGCCGTGACGCTCAGCGGTACATGGACGCCGGCGAGCTCGTGCCGGATGAAGTCGTTCTGAGCCTGGTGCGCGAAGCGCTGGGCGCGCCGCAAGCGGCGAAGGGTTTCATCCTCGACGGCTTCCCCCGTACGGTGCCCCAGGCGGAAGGGCTCGACGCGCGGCTGGTAGAGCTGGGCGTCAAGCTGGACGCGGTGGTCTATTTCGACGTCCCGGAAGAGGAATTGGTCAAGCGCCTCGCCGGGCGTCGTGTCTGTCCGAGCTGCGGAGCGGTCTTTAACGTCCACTCCGATCCGCCCGCGGTCGCCGGGACCTGCGGTGACTGCGGTGGGCAGCTGGAGGTGCGTGAAGACGATCGCGAGGAGACGGTGCGCAACCGGCTGCGCGTGTACCGGGAGCATACGGAGCCCCTGCTGCAGCGGTACGAGAAGATCTCGTCGTTGCGCCGATTGGCCGCCGCCGGCTCGGTCGACGACGTATACGATAAGATGATCCGCGTAGTGGGTTTAGGGTGATTACGCTCAAGACGGAGGAGGAGATCGAGATCATCGCGCGCGCCTGCGAGATCGTCGCGGAAGTGCTCGATCAGATCGGCGATCTGGTTCGGCCCGGTGTGACCACGGAAGAGCTCGATCGCTGGGCGGAAGAGCGGATCCGAAGCCACGAGGGGGCGATGCCGGCGTTCAAGGGCCTCTACGGGTTCCCGGCGACGCTGTGCACCAGCATTAATCACGAGGTCGTCCACGGGATCCCATCGCCATCACGGGTCCTGCAGGAGGGCGATGTCGTGAGCATCGACGTGGGCGTCGCCTTCGAGGGGTACTACGGCGACGGCGCCATAACGCTGTCGGTCGGCAATGTCGAAGACGACGTACGCCAACTCCTCGAAGTCACGCAGCGCGCGTTGCGGCGTGGTGTGGAAGCGGCACAGCCGCAAGCCCGGATCGGCGATATCAGCGCGGCCATCGAGCGGGTCGGGCGCGAAGTGGGTTACGGCGTGCCAAGGGAGCTGACGGGCCATGGGATCGGCAGCCGGCCCCATGAGGACCCGCAGGTGCCCAACTACGGACGACCGGGTGAAGGACTGCGGCTGCAGCCGGGCCTCGTCCTCGCCATCGAGCCGATGTTCAACATGGGCAGTCGTGAAATCCGCACGCTCGCCGATGAGTGGACGGTGGTAACGGCGGACGGGACGGTATCGGCCCACTTCGAGCATACGGTGGCGGTCACGCACGAGGGGCCCCGAGTGCTCACGGTGGTCCCGTCGAAGGCGGGCTGAGGAGAGGCGCAGCGGGTGGCCAAGGAAGATTCGATCCAGATGACCGGGACGGTGGTCGAGGCTCTGCCCAACGCGATGTTCCGCGTGGAGCTGGAGAACGGCCATGAGATCACGGCGCATATCTCGGGGAAGATCCGGATGCACTACATCCGCATCCTCCCCGGGGACAAGGTTCAGGTGGAGCTGTCGCCGTACGATCTGACGCGAGGCCGGATCACGTACCGTTACAAGTGAGGGACGGGCGGGGGAACATATGTTCCCGGTGGCCGGGGACTCGCTGCGACGCCGCCTCGCCGGCGGCTGTCGCCATTGATCTTCGGGGCAGCCAGGATATCTTTCTGGGCTGCTCCAGAACAGCGACCAGGGTGCGGAAGTGAAAGTAAGATCGAGCGTTAAGCGTATCTGCGAGCATTGCCAGATCATCCGGCGGCGTGGCATCGTCCGGGTCATCTGCAAGCGGAACCCCAAGCACAAGCAGCGACAGGGCTAGAGCAGATGGTACGAATAGCAGGCGTCGACTTGCCGAGCAACAAGCGGGTCGAGGTGGCCCTCACCTACATTTATGGGATCGGGTCCGCGACCTCGAAGAGGATACTGTCCGAGACCGGTGTGAGCCCGGACATTCGGATGCACGAGCTATCGGACGAGGATCTGAATAGGGTGCGCCGGGCCATCGAGAGCGACTACAAGGTCGAGGGTGCTCTGCGCACTGAGGTCTCGATGAACATCAAGCGGCTGATGGACATCGCCTCCTACCGAGGTGTCCGGCACCGCAAGGGATTGCCGGTGCGCGGTCAGCGCACACACACGAACGCCCGGACGCGGAAAGGTCCGCGTCGTACCGTGGCGGGCAAGAAGAAGGCGCCGCGCAAGTAGCGGGCGAGCGGGCAAGGCAGGGGAACACTGAGCGAGTAAGGAGCCAGATGCCTCCAAAGAAGAAGGCTTCGGGGCCGAAGAAGAAAAAGGAAGTCGGTGTCGAGGGGATCGTCTATATCAAGGCGACCTTCAACAACACGATCGTGACGATCACCGACATGGATGGCAACACGGTCGTCTGGGGGACCCCCGGCAAATCGGGTTTCAAGGGCTCGAAGAAGTCGACGCCGTTCGCGGCGACGGTTGCGGCGGAGCACGCGGCCAAAGAGGCTCTCGGCCTCGGCATGAAGCGCGTGCACGTCCGTGTCCAGGGACCCGGATCAGGCCGGGAGTCGGCGATTCAGGCGTTGCAGGCGTCAGGCCTGCAAATCCGCTCCATTAGGGATGTTACGCCGATTCCCCACAACGGCTGCCGGCCGCCGAAGAAGCGGCGCGTCTAGGCCGTTCACCGGAAAAGCACAGCGCAACGTTAGAGTTACATGGCAAGACACACAGGACCGGTTTGCAGGCTCTGTCGACGTGAGGGGCAGAAGCTCTTCCTGAAGGGCAAGAGATGCCAGACGGAGAAGTGTGCGCTGGAGCGCCGCAGCTATCCACCGGGACAGCACGGGATGGCGCGGGCACGCCGGCGCCGCATGTCTGACTACGCCGTGCAGCTTCGTGAGAAGCAGAAGGTACGTCGTATCTACGGGCTGCAGGAAGCGCAGTTCCGGAATGTGTTCAAGCAGGCAGCGCGCATGCGGGGGATCACGGGCGACAACCTGATCGTAGGGCTCGAGATGCGCCTCGACAACATCGTCTACAGGCTCGGCTTCGCGCCCTCGCGCAAGGCGGCGCGGCAGCTCGTGCGGCATGGCCACATTCTCGTGGACGGGAAGCCCGTGACGGTTCCGAGCTACAAGGTGACTCCGGGGCGCGAGATCTCCGTCAAGCCGGCGAGCCAGGAGTTGCCGGTGGTCCAGGAGGCGGTGGCCGCCCGGGGCGGTAATGGGTTGCTGGGCTGGCTCTCCGTCGACTACAAGAAGCTGACGGGCCAGATCGTGGAGCGGCCGAGCCGTGCCGACATCCCGCTGGCGGTTCAGGAGCAGTTGATCGTCGAGCTTTACTCGAAATAGGGATACTGGGTCAATAATAGATCGGGGGCTCGTGCTATAGCGGCGGAGCCCGCGGCCGTCACTCGGCCGCGATCACAGGGAGGCGTTCACAGTGCAGATAGACTTACGCGGTTGGGTTCTACCAGAACGAGTCGAGGTGACCGAGACGTCCGACGACGGACGCTGGGCCGAGTTCGTCGTCCAGCCGCTGGAGCGCGGCTACGGGCAGACTCTGGGCAACGCGACGCGGCGAATCCTCCTCTCCTCGCTGCCCGGCTGGGCCATCTGGTCGTTTCGGGCGAGCGGGGTGGTGCACGAGCACCAGACGATCGGGGGCGTCGTGGAGGACGTCCACGAGATAATTCAGCGTTTCAAGGGTCTCGTCTTCCGCGTCGTCAGCGGCGAAGACGAGGCGAAGCTCGAGCTGGTCGTTCGGGAGCCGGGCGTCATAACCGCGCGGCACATCACCGCGAACCCCAAGGTCGACATCATCAACCGCGATCATCAGCTGTTCACGCTCCAGGAGGAGTTGCCTGAGGATCGGCCGCTGCGCATCGAGCTGTGGATCGACCGGGGTCGGGGCTTCGTTCTCGCCGACCAACACGAGAGGCACAAGGACGATCCCGTCGACCTCATCCTCATCGACTCGATCTACAGCCCCGTGCTGAGGGCGAACTTCAAGGTCGATGAGACGCGCGTCGGCCAGCGGACCGACTTCGACCGACTGACGCTGACGGTCGAGACGAACGGTGCCATGCGGCCCGAGGAGGCGGTCGCCTACTCGGCGGAGCTGATGGCCAAGCACCTCGAGTACTTGCGTCGCTTCGCGGCCGGCAACGGCGAGACCGCAGCGCCGGAGATGGAGCTCGTGCCGGTGAGCGAGAAGGTCAGGGATCTGGTGGACCGGCCGCTGGAGGAGTTCGATATCTCGGTGCGCTCGCGTCACACGCTCGAGAAGGGGAACATCCACACGCTGGGTGACATCGCACGTCGCAGCGAGGACGAGATCCTGCAGATCGAGAACTTCGGCCGCAAGTCGCTCCAGGAGGTCGAGGACCTGCTTCGCGCCCACGGCCTCCGTTTCGGCATGAGCTTCCGGGAAGGCGAGGACGGTGAGCTCTACGTTGTGAGCGAGGGCTCCGAAGGCGGGAACGAGTAACCAAACGACGGGAAAAGAGTCGTGAGGCATAGAAGGAAAGGGCGGCAACTCAGCCGGACGGCCAGCCACAAGAAGGCTATGCTGTCGAACATGGCGACCAGCCTGTTCCGCCACGAGCGAATCAAGACCACCACGGCCAAAGCCAAGGAGTTGCGTCCGTTTGCGGAGCGACTGATCACCTTGGCCCGGCGGGGTGATCTGCACGCGCGCCGGCAGGCTGCGCGCACGATACACGACAAAGAGGCGCTGAAGGTCCTTTTCGATACGTTAGGCCCGCGCTACGCCGACCGGAACGGGGGGTATATGCGCATCCTCAAGCTGGGTCGGCGCAAGGGCGATGGCTCTCAGATTGCCCTCGTGCAGCTGGTAGAATAACTACACGCTTCGTGTGAGGATAATCACATGGCGAACGCGCTCGGGAAGTTGAAGACCGCCACCGGGCCGTGGTTGGCGGCAGCCCTCATCGTAGTTGCCGCATTCATGTATTGGCTGTACGCGGCATCTTCCAGCGTGGAATGGGGAGTTGTGGCCGCCGACTCGCTGCCCGAACTGCCGAGAATCGCCGACACGACCTTCGTGAGAAACCCGGAGGCGTTCTCAGGTGAGCGCATCCTGTTATCACCGGTCACCGTGGCCGAGCGCCTGGGTCGGGCGACTCTGACCGTGGATCTGCCCGAATCGCCGGGCTATCCGCTGATTCTCGACCGTCCGGTCGTCGAGTCGGAGATGACTGTAGCGGTCGGTGACAGTCTGAGCATCGCGGGCTCAGTGTACGCGCTGACCGATTCGCTGCTGGATGTATACGTGCAGCGCGGTTTCTTCGAGCCGGAGAACCGTGAGAGGTTGGCAGGTCAATCGACGTTCTTCTTGGTCGACTCGCTAGACTACTACGTCGCAGACGAGGAGACGTCGACCGACGCAAGAACATCGACTGACGAATCCGGCTCCTGAGCGGAGCCAGGGGATGGTCGGTCTCAGAAGTATGAGGAGAAGGTAATGGCACGGGTCTGTTACTCGTGTGGAAAGATCCCTTCGGTGGGTAACAACGTCAGCCACGCGAACAACCGGACGCGGCGCCGCTGGTTACCGAACCTGCAGCGTGTGCGTGTGTTGGAGGACGGGGTCGTTAAGCGAGTACGTGTGTGCAGCCGCTGTATCAAGGCTGGGAAGGTACAGAAGGCACCGTAGCGCGGCTCCCCGCGCCCCCTGCCAAGCGACGCTTCCAGCTAGTTCGAACGGCCGCTGCAGCCCGCTCTTGAGGCAGGCCACAGCGGCCGCTGCTATAGTCGGCGCGGCCAGCGCCGCCGCCGCGTACCCTATCTGCGCCAGGATGGTGCCGGGAAGGGGCCCGGCCAGGTGCGGGGACAAAGCGACCGCGAGGTGCCCGGCACGCTAGACGTCCACCTCGGTGATATTGGTGCGCGTCTTCGCCGGCACGAAACCCTCCGGCCCACCCAGCGGCTTGACCTCGAGGTTCGCGTAGACCTCTTCCTTGCCAGGCTCGGTGTCGACGTGTTGGGCCGGCAACTCCTTCTCGAAGGAGAGCTCGATCTCCTCCTTGGAGGGAACGAAGTACTCTCGAATGATGCCGGCACTTGGATCGCCGAAGGCGAGCGAGGCGGGCACACCGAACAACTTGTCGTCCTTCATCGGGTCCGCTTCCATGAACACCATCTGGAACAGCCAGCGGTGGCCCACCTCGGCGGACTCGAAGCGGAGCTTCGCGTCCACCTTGAATACAACGAAGTTGTCCCTGACCTCGTGGTCGAGGTTCGAGCTCACGAAGCTTGCCATTGCTTGGGCTCCTTTCGTGCTTGTCGCGAGCACCTGTTTGGCTCACCAGACAGCGCAGTTGGGTTCTCTCTGAGACCGTGAAATATGCGCTCCTCTTGCAGGGCGGGCAACGCTGTCCCCGGTCCGGAGCCGGAGGGCGGCAGGGGATCCCCCGATCCGCCCACGGACCGCCCAAGCCTCCGGTCAGCTATCTCCAGCTTAGAAGGCACTTTGCAGCCCTGGTTGGTTGCTGCCTCGGGTGCGCGGCCACATATTGAGCGCCGACATCAGCGAGTCGGCGCCTGGGCGGGCATCCGCGGCGGTGAGCCCTCCCCGGCGAAAGGCTCAGGAGTGGATCGATTGCCGCTGTCTCAGGCAGGAAACAGTGAACGGCCATTGCAGGGCCGGCGCATCGCCGTGACGCGCCCTGCTGGCCAGGCGGAGCGACTGCTGGCCGGCCTGCGCCAGCTCGGCGCCGCCCCGCTACACCACCCGACCATCCGCATTGCCGATCCGGTGGACCCGGTTCCGTTCCGGCGGGCGCTCGAGCAGCTGGACTCTTACGACTGGGTCGTGTTCACGAGCGCGAACGGCGTGGCCCGATTCTGGCATCAGCTGGAAGGTGTCAGAAGCTCGGCGCTGCTGCCGGTCGGCACGCGCGTGGCGGCCATCGGCCCGGCGACGGCGGCGGAGTTGGAGCGACGGGGTGTCAGCCCCGAGGTCGTTCCCGAGGAATACGTGGCCGAGGCGGTGGCCGACGTCTTGACCGGGTTGGAGGAGATCGCGGGACGGCGTGTTCTTCTGCCTCGCGCCGCCGGCGCTCGCCAGGTCCTGCCCCAGCGGTTGCGCGCCGCCGGTGCCGAAGTAGATGAGGTCATCGCCTATGAGTCGCGAGCGGACCTGGAAGGGATCGCTGCCCTGCAGGCCGGCCTCGGACGCGGCGAGATCGACATGATCACCTTCACGGCAGCCTCGACGGTGCGCCACTTCGTTGACGCCGCGGGCGCCGACCTCGGCCGAGCGCGGGTCGCCGTGATCGGACCGGTGACCGCCGATGCTGCTCGGGCCGCCGGCGTGCGCGTGGACGCGGTTGCTCAGCAGTACACGGTGGAGGGGCTGCTACGGGCGATCGTAGAGTTCTACGGCAACCTGGAGGAACGGGACTGATGTCGAAGTTCCCCACCTATCGGGCACGGCGACTGCGGCGGACGGAGCGCCTGCGAGCCATGGTCCGAGAGACGTCTCTCGAGCCGGCGGATCTTATCGCGCCGCTCTTCGTCACCTACCGGGAGGGCCGCCACCCTGTGAGTGCGATGCCGGGTGTCGAGCAGTTGTCGGTTGAGGAAACGGCGGAGGAAGCAGCACGCCTTGAATCGGTCGGTGTGGGTGCCGTCCTATTGTTCGGCATACCGGAATCGAAGGACGCGCACGGCAGCGGCGCCTACGCCGCCGAAGGCGAGGTGCAACGTGCGGTGCTAGCCATCAAGCGATGTGCGAAAGACCTCGTCGTCATCACCGATGTCTGCCTCTGCGAGTACACGGACCACGGGCACTGTGGACTGCTGACAGCGGAGGGTGAGGTGGACAACGACTCGACCCTCGAGCTTCTCGCACGTATGGCAATATCGCACGCCGAGGCTGGCGCGGATATCATCGCGCCCAGCGACATGATGGACGGTCGCGTGGCGGCGATCCGTCAGGCGCTCGACGCAGACGGGTTCACCCACGTTCCGATCATGTCGTACGCAGTGAAGTACGCTTCCGCATTCTATGGCCCGTTCCGCGAGGCGGCTGAGTCGGCACCCCAGTTCGGCGACCGCAGGGGTTACCAGATGGATCCGGGGAACGCCGCTGAAGGGCTGCGCGAGGCGCGCATGGACATCGAGGAAGGTGCCGACATCATAATGGTGAAGCCTGCGCTCCCGTACCTGGATGTGATCCAGCGGGTGAAGCAGGAGACCGGCTATCCCGTCGCCGCCTATCACGTGTCGGGCGAGTACAGCATGATCAAGGCGGCCGCGGAGCGCGGCTGGATCGATGAAGAGCGCGTGATGCTGGAGACGGCCCAGTCGATACGCAGGGCGGGAGCGGACCTGATCATCACATACTACGCCGGAGAGCTGGCGAAGCTGCTGGGAGGCTAGCCTTGGCAACGGTTGCTGAATCCCTGATCAAGAAGATCGAAGGCCGCGAGGCCCGGGTCGGGGTCGTCGGCCTCGGCTACGTCGGGCTGCCGCTCGCTGTGGAATTCGCACGGGCCGGGTTTTCCGTCCTCGGGTTCGAGGTCTCCTCGGAGAAGGTGGAAGCCCTCGTGCAGGGGCGCTCTTACGTACGCGACGTCCCCGACGAGCAGGTAGCGGCGGCTGTGGAGGCGGGCCGCCTGACGGCGACGCTCGACTACGATCGGCTGAGCGAGGTCGATGCGATCTGCATCTGTGTACCGACTCCGCTAGGCAAAACGGGCGACCCGGACGTCTCGTTCATCATGTCGGCTACGGAGTCGATCCGCCGGACGATCCGCCAGGGCCAGATCATCGTGCTGGAGTCGACGACCTATCCCGGCACTACGCGCGAGCTGCTGCTTCCGGCTCTCTCCGACGCCGGGCGCCTGACAGTGGGGGTCGACTTCTTCCTCGCCTTCAGCCCCGAGCGCGTGGATCCCAGCAACCCGGTGTGGAAGATCAACAACACGCCCAAGGTGGTTGGCGGAATCACTCCGGCGTGCACCCAGGTCACCGAGGCGCTGTACTCGACGATCATCGGACGGGTGATTGTCGTTTCCAGCACCGAGTCGGCGGAGCTCACCAAGCTGCTCGAGAACACGTTCCGTTCAGTCAACATCGCTCTGGCCAACGAGATGCAGGTGGTGTGCGACAAGCTGGGAGTCGACGTTTGGGAGGTCATCGGAGCGGCCGAGACCAAGCCGTTCGGGTTCATGAAGTTCACCCCCGGACCCGGGCTCGGCGGCCACTGTATTCCGGTCGACCCGCACTACCTCTCCTGGAAGATGAGGACGCTGGACTACAAGACGCGGTTGGTCGAGTTGGCCAGCGAGATCAACGCGGAGATGCCCCGGTACGTGAGCGCTAAGACGGCCGACCTGTTGAATGAGCAGGGTAAGCCTGTGAAGGGCTCCACGGTTCTCGTCGTCGGCGTCGCCTACAAACGAGACACCGACGACACTCGCGAGTCGCCGGCGCTCGATGTCATCCAGCTGCTCGCTGAAAAGGGGGCCGAAGTCAGGTACCACGACCCTCTGGTGCCCGCGCTCCGTCATGAGGGGAAGGACTTGGAATCTCTGCCGCTCGACGATCGCCTGGTCGCCGAATCGGATGTCGTCGTGATCGTCACCGACCACAGCGGTATTGACTACGACCTGATACGTCGCTCCGGGCGGCCCGTTCTCGACACCCGCAACGTACTAGGCCGGGCGGTTCGGGAGGCAACCACCCCTGTCACAGCCGGCGACTGAGGATTGAGATGGCGAAGCGCGCGCTCGTTACGGGCATAACTGGCCAGGATGGCTCCTATCTCGCCGAGTTCCTTCTCGCGAAGGGCTACGAGGTCTTTGGGTTGGTGAGGCGCTCCTCGACGGTAAGCCTCGAGCGGATCGAGCACATTGAGGACCAGATCACGATCCTGTCGGGCGACCTGCTCGATCTGAACTCACTGCTCACGGCGTTCGAACAGGTGCAGCCGGATGAGGTCTACAATCTGGCGGCTCAGTCGTTTGTACCGACGTCTTGGACACAGCCGGTGCTCACCGGCGAGGCGACCGGCCTGGGCGTAATGCGCGTGTTGGAGGCACTCCGGCATGTGAGCCCCAAAGCCCGGTTCTATCAGGCTTCCAGCTCCGAGATGTTCGGCAAAGCCAAGGGCCCGCAATCGGAGACGACGCCCTTCTACCCGCGA
The DNA here is from genome assembly GCA_020344215.1 of Gemmatimonadota bacterium. Taxonomy (GTDB): domain Bacteria; phylum Gemmatimonadota; class Gemmatimonadetes; order Palauibacterales; family KS3-K002. The sequence continues at coordinate 4,095,765 of CP070815.1, read as the reverse complement.
TCGCCCTATGGAGTGGCGAAGGTGTACGGCCACTGGATCACGGTGAACTACAGGGAGAGCTACGGCCTCTTCGCCGTCAGTGGGATCCTTTTCAACCACGAGTCGCCGCGCCGCGGGCTCGAGTTCGTCACGCGCAAGGTCTCGCACGCCGTAGCGCGGATCAAGCTGGGACTGGCCGACGAGCTGCGCCTCGGCAATCTCGATGCGAGGCGCGACTGGGGGTTCGCGGGCGATTACGTGCGGGCGATGTGGCTGATGCTGCAGCAGGACGAGCCGCGAGACTACGTGGTGGGAACGGGAGTCCAGCACAATGTGCGAGATCTGGTGGAGCTGGCGTTCGGCCACGTGGGCCTCGATTGGCGCAGCTACGTTTCGCAGGATGATCGGCTGCTGCGGCCGGCGGACGTGGAGGACCTGGTGGCCGATCCGTCGAAAGCCAGGAGCGAGCTGGGCTGGGAGCCGGAAGTTGACTTCGAGGCCCTCATGCGCATGATGGTCGAGGCCGATCTCGGGCGCCTGCGCGCCGAACCAGAGGGGCAGGGTTCCTCGTGACGTTCAATCTCGTCACCGGTGCGGACGGGTTCGTCGGGCAGCACTTGGTGGCGGAGTTGCTGGACAGAGGCGAGGAGGTTCTCGGGGCCATCGTCGGCCCCGAGCCGTTGCTGACTACGCTCTCCGAGTCCGAGGCGCGTCGGGTTCGCTGGGAGTTGCTGGAACTGGAAGAGGAAGCGTCGGTTCGCCGCTTCGCCCGCGCCTACCGGGCCGATCGTTTGTTCCACCTTGCAGGCCTGTCCTCTCCCTCCGAATCGCTCGATGACCCCGCCTCGCACATACGGGTCAACGTCCTCGGCTCGCTCTTCCTGCTGGACGAGCTGGCGGCGATGCGGCGCGAGTCGGGCTACGACCCTGCGATTGTGATATCGGGGTCCGCGCACGTTTACGGCGCGGCGGCGGCCCGATTCCAGCCCCTCATCGAGGAGCACCCCCTGGAGCCGCTCAACCCCTACGCCGTGTCCAAGGCGGCTCAGGAGATGCTCGGCACCCAGTTCGCTCGCTCTGCCGGGCTCTCGGTTGTCGTGACGCGGAGCTTCAACCACACCGGTCCTGGGCAGCGCCCCACTTTCGTCGCGTCGCAGCTCGCCGCCCGGGTTCAGGCGATATCGCAAGCGGACGGTGTGGGGACGGTGAAGGTAGGCGATCCTACGGTGCGCCGCGATTTCACTGACGTGCGGGACGTCGTCCGGGCATACATCGCGCTCAGCGAGCTTGGAGAGCCAGGCTGTGTGTACAACGTCTGCTCCGGTCGCGCCCTTGCGGTCGCAGAACTGCTCGAGATGCTCGCGCGCCGCGCCGGCGTGGAGGTCACGCTGGAACCGGACCCGGAGCGCGCCCGCCGAGTCGACGTGCCCCTGGTCGTGGGTAGCAATGCCCGCCTTGCCGAGCTCACTGGCTGGGCTCCCCGAATCCCGATCGAGCGGTCGCTGGCTGATCTGTTGGCATGGCACGCGGGGCGCTAGGTATGACGGAGCCTAAGGGCCGTGGGCTGGGGTGGCTCGAGCCGGCGCTCGAGGTGCTCAGCCGCAGGTATTTCGGTCGCGTGGCGGCAGATGCCGACTGGGGCGTCGAGTGCTGGATGCGGGCGACCGGGGCGGCGTTGGCTGAGCGGCTCGGTCCGGCGCTCGCTGAGGCCTGCGCCGTCGCCGGTGTAAGCGTGCCGAAGCAGTGCCGAGCGGTGCTCGCCGTGGCCCGGCTAGAGAACGAGCGGCGGACTGAGGAGCAGGAGCAGGAACTCGCCGAGCTCGGCCCTGCCTTCCAGGAGGCCGGTATTCGGCCGATCCTCTTCAAGGGGCTCGCGCTGGCACGCTACTATCCCGCCCGGGCGGCGCGGGAGACGGGGGATGTCGACCTGCTCGTCGCGCCGGAGGAGCTATGCGGCGCGGAGGAGGTGCTGAGGGCCGCCGGTTACGAGCACTGGGCCGGCGGCGGGGGGCTCTCGGCCAGCTACGCCGTGACCTTCGGCCGGTATGGTGACCACGGCGAAGAGCAGACCGTAGATCTTCATCCGGCATGGCACGAGGTCGCCGTGGGCGCGGCTGGTATTGAAGTGGCCGTCGGGGAGAGCCGCGAGCCGGTTGCGGCAGGCGACGTCGCCGGCACACGCTGGAACCTGCTGCCGCCCTCCGTGGAGCTCTATCTGACCGCCGCCCACGCCGTGCTGCACGGTAACCGCACGCTTTCCGTCTACCTCGACCTGGCGGTTCAGCTCGCGGCTGCCGGGGAGAGTACGGTAGCGGCCACAACCCAGCTGGCGCGGTTCCAGGGACGAGACCGGCACCTGAAGCACGCGCTGACGGCCGCCGCAGAGCTCTTCGGTCTCGATCTGGACCCCGGGCACGTCACGACGCTGCGGCGTCTCGGAGTCCCGGTGGGAGTGCGGCTTGGGTATGCAGGCGCCGGCTTCCGATTAGTACCCAGCTCTCTCGTAATGGAGCTGGCCTTGCGCCGCGGTTTGCGCAGGAAGCTCGCCTTCCTGCGTTGGGTGGTGGGGCACCGTGGAGCAGCGGCGGTCAAAGCGAACGGCCGCCACTCGGTCGGTCGGTTGCGCCGCGCCGTGCGCGGTTTTCGCTGGCTCAAGGGTAGGGTGCTGCGGTACCGAGTGCTCGGCTCAGTGCCGTTGCGACCGTGAGCCCGGTTCGGATATAATACATGGCCCTTCCGGACCGCCCCCAACGTTCCACTCATCATTCATCGAGATCGACATGCACGTTGGAGTCATAGGTACAGGGTACGTCGGACTCGTCGCAGGCGCCTGCTTCGCCGAGACGGGCAACGATGTCATCTGCGGTGATGTAGATGCGCAGAAGGTTGAAGGGCTCAAGCGTGGCGCGATCCCCATCTACGAGCCCGGGCTGGAGCCGCTGGTTCGCAGGAACATTGCGAATGGGCGACTGCGCTTCACCACCGATATCCCGGCGGTGACGCGAGAATCGCGGGTCATCTTTATCGCCGTCGGCACACCGCCGGATGAGGATGGCTCGGCCGATTTACGGCACGTGCTTGACGTCGCCCGGGTGATCGGCGAGAACATGGACGGTGAGAAAGTCGTGGTGACGAAAAGCACGGTGCCGGTTGGCACCGCAGCCCAGGTTCGCCGCGAGATCGAGAATCGCACCGAACACCCGGTCCACGTATGTTCGAACCCCGAGTTCCTCAAGGAAGGCGCTGCACTGGGCGACTTCATGCGGCCGGATCGCGTGGTGCTCGGGGTCGATTCGCCCGCCGCCCGAGACGTGCTGGCAGAGCTCTACGAGCCGTTCGTCCGCACAGGGAATCCGATCATCATCATGGACATCACCAGCGCCGAGCTGACCAAGTACGCGGCCAACGCCATGCTGGCTACGCGAATCAGCTTCATGAACGAGATCGCTCGGATGTGTGAGCTGACCGGCGCCGACGTCGCGCTGGTCCGCCGCGGCGTGGGCTCGGATCACCGGATCGGCCCGACGTTCCTCTTCCCCGGCCCGGGCTACGGCGGTTCCTGTTTCCCGAAGGACGTAAAAGCTCTGATGCGCACGGCCGACGAGTACGGCTACGACTTCAAGATCCTCAGAGCGACGGAGGAGGTAAACGAGGCGCAGAAGCTGGTGTTCCTCGAGAAGGTCGAGAGACACTTCGGCAAAGATCTGCAGGGGCGCACCATCGCGGTCTGGGGGCTCGCCTTCAAGCCGGGAACCGACGACATGAGGGAGTCGCCGTCGATCGTTCTGATCAACGGGTTGCTGGAACGCGGCGCCTCGGTCCGCGGGCACGACCCGGCGGCGTTGGACATCGCGCGCCGCATCTTCGGCGACCGCATCGTCTACTGCGAGCGTGAATACGAGGCGCTGGAGGGCGCCGACGCCCTCGTTGTAATGACCGACTGGCTCGATTACCGCAACCCGAACATGCAGCGGATTCGTGACACCCTGTCCGCCGCTGTGGTCTTCGACGCCCGCAATCTGTACGAGTCGGCGAAGATGAGAGAACTACAGTTCACCTATTACCCGCTGGGACGGGAGGCCGTGACGTGAGAGTCCTGATCACCGGTGCGGCGGGCTTCCTCGGATCACATCTCGCCGAGCGGTTTCTAGCTGAGGGGCACGAGGTCGTCGGCCTCGACAACTTCATCACGGGGTCGCCCGAGAACATCGCCCAGCTGCTGGCGAGTGAGGGCTTCTCATTCTACCGCTACGACGTGACCGAATTCATATACTTGGCCGGCGAGCTGGACGGAGTACTGCACTTCGCCTCGCCGGCGAGCCCGATCGACTACCTGAAGCTGCCGATCCAGACACTGAAGGTGGGGTCGCTGGGCACCCACAAGGCCCTGGGCCTGGCCAAGGACAAGGGCGCGCGCTTCCTGCTCGCCTCGTCCTCGGAAGTCTACGGCGATCCGACGATCCACCCGCAGCCCGAGTCGTACTGGGGTAACGTCAATCCAGTGGGGCCGCGAGGCGTCTACGACGAGGCGAAGCGCTTCGCCGAGGCCCTGACGATGGCCTACCACCGCTACCACGGGGTCGACACGCGAATCGTTCGCATCTTCAACACCTTTGGCCCCCGCATGCGGCAGCACGACGGCCGGGTAGTCTCAAACTTCATCGTCCAGGCACTGCACGGCGAGCCGCTCACCATCTACGGCGACGGCTCGCAGACCCGCTCGTTCTGCTATGTGGACGACTTGATCGAGGGGATCTACCGGCTGTTCAATGCGGATCACTCCGATCCCGTGAACATCGGGAATCCGGCTGAGTTCACGATCACGCAGCTCGCCGAGCTGGTGTTGGAGCTGACCGGCGGCACGGGTGGCCTGGAATACAGACCGCTCCCCGAGGACGATCCCAAGGTGAGGCAGCCGGAGATCGCGGTAGCGCGGGAACTACTGGGCTGGGAGCCGAAGATCGAGCTGCGCCAGGGCCTGCAGAAGACGATCGACTACTTCTCGGGAATCGTAAAGGGCGGCGCCAGCTGCTGACACGGACGGGGACCCAGTGAAGCTCTCGGTGCTGATACCTATCTACAACGAGCGCGAGACGATAGAGGAGGTCGTTCGCCGGGTCCAGGAGGTCCCCGTCGACAAGGAGATCATCTGTGTCGACGACTTCTCGTCCGACGGGACCCGTGACATACTCCAGCGCCTGCTGGATGAAGGCCAGATCGACCAGCTTGTGCTTCAGCCGAAGAACCAGGGCAAGGGCGCCGCGATCCGGGCCGGCGTGGCCAAGGCGACCGGTGAAGCCGCGATCATTCAGGACGCCGATCTCGAGTACGACCCCGCCGAGTATGGGCGACTCTTGGCGCCCATCGAGCAGGGCAAAGCCGACGCGGTCTACGGCTCCCGGTTCGCCGGCGCGGGACCGCACCGCGTCCTCTACTTCTGGCACTACGTGGGCAACAGGCTCCTGACCCTGTGCTCGAACATGGTGACCAACCTGAACCTCACAGACATGGAGACCTGCTACAAGATGTTTCGCCGTAAGGTGTTGGAGAGCCTAGAGATCGAGGAGAACCGCTTCGGCTTGGAGCCGGAGATCACCTCGAAACTCGCCCTCGGCGGCTGGCGGATCTACGAGGTAGGGATCTCCTACAGCGGCCGCACCTACGCCGAGGGCAAGAAGATCAATTGGAAGGACGGCGTCTCGGCTTTCCGCTGCATCCTGAAATATGGTCTCTGGCGGCGCTTGTTCAGGCGCCGCCGCCGCCGTTCGCTTGCCGAGGGGGAGGAGAAAAAGTAGGTTTCAGCTCGATGAATGCGGACCAGCTCATTGCGAAGGGAAAGGAATGCCTGGCCCAGAACGACTACGTCGGCGCCATCTCGGCCCTCCGAGAGGCGGTCGATCGCGAGCCGGGCTACGCGGACGTGCGGCACCTCTTGGGCCTGGCGCTCGGCCTAGCCGGGCAGCCCGAGGCTGCGCTCGAGGAGTTCGACCGTGCGCTCGCCCTCAACCCCTCCTACGTGGAGGCCCACCTTAACCGGGCGATCACGCTCAATGATCTGGGCCGTTACGAAGAGGCGCGCGAAGCGTTCAGACTCGCGTGGGACAGCGACCACTCCGCCGGCCGGCCCTTCTCCCGCTCGGTGTCGGCGCGTCTCGCGAATATGCACATGGAGCTCGGCGATCTGTACGCCGACCTTGGCTCCCATAAGGAGGCAGTCGAGCAGTACCGGAGTGCCACGAACCTGAGGCCGGACTTCCTCGACATCCGCACCAAGCTGGCTCGCGCACTCATGGAAGGGGGAGACCTGCAGAGCGCCATTCAAGAGTTGAGCGGCGTTCTCGTCGAGAACCCCGAGTACGTGGAAGCGCGAGTTGCTCTCGGCTTGGTGTACTATCGAGCTGGCCAGCATGACTCTGCGGCGACAGAGTGGCGAGCCTGTCTCAGGCAGGTTCCCGACCATCCCAAGGCCCGAGCGTTCCTCAACATGCCTCGCACCCAGACGGCCGGCGAGGAGGGGGCGGGCTGAGACCTCCGATCTCATTCATCGCAGGTGCCTGGTTGATCTGGTCCGTGACTGCAGGTTGTCGCGGCGACGTGCGCGACCACCTGGCGTCGGGTGACCGATTACTCGGTGCCGGGCGTGCCGAGGAAGCGATGGCCGAGTACCAGTTGGCGCTTCGTCTGCACGGCGAGGAGCCTGGCATCCTGCTCCGGCTGGCTCACGGCTACGCGCACCTCGATCGCCTCGACGAGACGAGCGGCTACTATGCGCGGCTCATCGCCACCGACTCGTCTTACAGCGACCAGGCAATCGCCGACTACCTGGCGATGGCGAGGCGGGCCCTCGAGCAGAACGACAGAGCGCGCTTCGCACGTGCCCTCGAGCAATTGGAAACGGTGCGGTCCGGCTTGGTGCCGGACGAGATGACGCTCCCCTTCGCGCGTTACTACTACGAGCTAGAGGAGTACGCCGATGCGTTGCCTCTCTATCTCGCCGCGCTGGCAACGGAGCCTGACAGCGTCGACCCGCGCGTCAGTTACGAGCTGGCCCGCGTCTACTACGAGCTGGGAGAATGTGGCCGGGCGTTGACTCATTTCAGGGACTTCCTGGCCACGCGTCCGAGTGGCGAGGTGAGGCGAGATGCGCGGTGGCATGCCGGCCAGTGCGCCTTCGAGCTGGCTCAAAAGGATCGCTTGGCCGGACGACCTGCGAAGGCGCTGGAGGGTTTCGAGCTGGTGATCGCGTTGGGCGCGCCGCAGACGCTCCTCGATGACGCCTGGTTCGAGCGCGGCGAGCTGCTCTTCTCACTCGGAGAGTTCGACGAAGCAGTACGATCGTATCAGCAGGTTCTCGACCTGAACCCGAGCCGGACTGGACGGAAGGTGCGACGTGCCGAGGATCGCATCCGGAGCATCCGCTATAGAAGCACGGAGGAAGAGGAGCAATGAGGGAAACGGTCCGGATGACGGTGCTCCTCGCCTCGGGTCTGGCCTTGCTGGGCTGTCCCAAGGAGCTGCCCCCTGGCTTGTCCGCCGGGGAGCTGTACAGGATCGGGATTGAGAAGTTCGAGAGAGGAGACTGGGGCGGAACGATAGAGGCGATGCAGCGCTTCGTCTACGAAGACCCGGGGCAGCAGAGGGTCGACAGTGCGCAGCTGATTATCGGCGAGGCGTATTTCAACCAGAAACAGTACTTGACTGCGGCAGCCGAATTCCTCCGCCTGTCTCAGGGGAGGCCGGCGGGCCCACTCGCCGATCTCGCCCGCTACCGGGCGTGCGAGGCCTATTGCGAACTGTCGCCGCGGCCGGAGCTCGATCAGGATTACACGATACAGGCGATCGGTCAATGCCGCGCTGTCGTGCTACTCTACCCGGGGAGCCCGTATGCCGAACTGGCTACGCAGCGGGTTGCGGAACTCAGGGGCAAGGTCGCGCGTAAGCACTATCTGAACGCCGTCTACTATTACAAGCGCAAGGCCTACGACTCGGCGATCGTTTACCTCCAGCATCTGCTGGAGACCTATCCCGGCAGCACTGTGGAGCCCGAGGCGTTGCTGAAGCTCTACGAGGCCTATAGCAAGCTCGGCTATGAAGACGATGCTGAACAGACGCGAGACCGTCTGCTCCGGAACTACCCGGACAGCCCCGAGGCGGAGCGGCTTCGACGGGGCTCGCCTGGCTAGGGCGCGCTGGCGTCAAGAGCCAGGGCGGCAGCCGGATACGCCGTTCGCGGGATGAGGCTTGGCGTCTTCGGCGGGTCGTTCGATCCGCCGCACGTGGGTCACCTGATTGTGGCTGACGACGCGGCGGCGGCGCTCGGCCTCGACCGTGTGTGCTTCATCCCGGCGGGAACGCACCCGCTGAAGCGTGCACGGGTCGAGGCGCCGGGCGAGTTGCGGTTGAGAATGATCGAGGCGGCGACCGCGGGACGGGAGCTGTTCGAGATCGATGACCGTGAGATCCGCCGGCCGGGTCCCTCGTATTCCGCCCAGACGCTCGCCGAGCTGCAGGCGGAGAACCCGGGAGCCGAGCTGTTCATCCTTGTGGGCGCGGATATACTCGGCGAGCTACACCGCTGGCACCGAGTGACGGAACTGGCCGAGCGCGGACGGATAACGGTGATGTCGAGGGCCGACGCGCCCGCTGTCGAGGCAGACGTCGCCGTCGATCTGCTGAGGATCGACGTCACGCACGTGGCGATCTCCTCGAGCGAAGTGCGGGAGAGGATTAAGTCAGGACGACCGTATCGTTACTTGGTCCCGGAGCCGGTCTACCGGATCATCGAGCAACACTCGTTGTACCGGAGTCAGGCGTGACCGAGATGAGCTGGAAGCTGGAAGAATGATCAAACAGATAGTCACAGACTTCCTGGGCACGAAATTCGAGCGCGACGTTCGGAAGATTCAACCGATCGTCGACGAGATCCACCGCCACGAAGAGATCCTCGAGGACTTCAGCGAAGAACAGCTGAAAGCCCAGACCGAGAAGTTCCGCGGAATCATCCACGAGCGAGTGCACGAGATCGAAGACGAAATCGTCGCACTCAGAGAGACCAAGAAGCGAACCGAGGAGGCCAGCGAGCGCGAGCGCATGGCCCTGCGGATCGGTCAGCTGGAGAGAGAGCTGCACGAGGTCACCCAGGACGTGTTGAACGAGCTGCTCCCCGAAGCCTACGCCACCGTGCGCGAGGCGTGCCGCCGCCTGCTGGGGCAAGGCATCGTCGTCCGGGGTCACGACACGCTTTGGGACATGGTCCCCTACGACGTGCAGCTGATCGGCGGCATCGTTCTTCACCAGGGCAAGATCGCCGAGATGGCGACTGGAGAGGGTAAGACGCTGGTCGCCACTATGCCTCTCTACCTGAACGCCCTCTCGGGCAAGGGCGCTCACCTCGTCACCGTCAACGACTACCTGGCGCGGCGCGACTCCGAGTGGATGGGAACGGTGTTCGAGTACCTCGGCCTGACGGTGGGCTGCATCGATTCCACCGAGCCCGGCTCAGCCGAGCGGCATGCCGTCTACGAGTGCGACATCACCTACGGTACCAACAACGAGTTCGGCTTCGATTACCTGCGCGACAACATGGTCCATCGCCTGGAGGATCGTGTTCAGCGGACGCACAACTACGCGATCATCGACGAAGTCGACTCGGTGCTCATCGATGAGGCCCGCACACCTCTCATCATCAGCGGCCCGGTGGGGCGCGAAGACAACAAGCGCTACGCCGAGTTCAATACCCAGGTCGCCAGCCTGGCACGCAAGCAGGCCCGGATCGTCAACAGCCTCCTCGCTGAAGCAGAAGACTTGCTCAAGCGCTCGGAAGGTGAGGAAGGCGATCCCGAGGCTTCGTACAGCCTGGGCGAGAAGGTGCTCCTTGCGCACCGCGGCAACCCCACGAACAAGAAGCTGGCCAAGCTGCTGCAGGAGCCGGGTGTGCGGAAGATCATGCAGCGTGTCGAAGCCGACTACATGCGGGAGAAGCGGCTGCATGAGCTGGAGGAGGACCTGCTCTATTCAATGGATGAGAAGGGGCATCAGGTCCACCTGACCGACCAGGGGCTCGACGCTCTGTCGCCGAAAGACCATGAGGCCTTCGTTGTCCCCGATCTCTCCCAGGTGTTCCACGAGATCGAGAAAGACGAGTCGCTGTCGACTGACGAGCAGCGCCAGAAGATCGCGAAGTGCGAGCAGGAGTACGCCCAGAAGTCCGAGAAGATCCACATCATCCATCAACTTCTCAAGGCGTACACGCTCTTCGAGAAGGACACGGACTACGTCGTCGAGGGCGGGCAGGTAATCATTGTCGACGAGTTCACGGGCCGTAAGATGGCCGGCCGGCGCTGGAGCGATGGTCTGCATCAGGCCGTGGAGGCGAAGGAGGCCGTGACGGTGCGCGGCGAGACGCAGACGCTGGCGACCATCACGATCCAGAACTACTTCCGCATGTACGAGAAGCTGGCCGGGATGACGGGAACCGCAGAGACGGAAGAGGGCGAGTTCCACGAGATCTACGGCCTCGAGGTCGTCGTCATCCCAACGAACCGGCCGGTGCGCCGCATCGATCAGGACGACGTGGTCTTCAAGACGAAGCGTGAGAAGTACTCCTCGCTGCTCGACGAGATCGAGCGGATGCACAGCAGGGGCTTACCGATTCTCGTCGGCACGACCAGCGTCGATACATCGGAGACCGTCTCGCGCATGCTCCGCCGCCGGGGTATCAAGCACAACGTGCTCAACGCGAAGTACCACGAGCGCGAGGCGGAGATCGTCGCCCACGCCGGGCATACCGGCGCGGTGACTATCGCCACGAACATGGCGGGCCGTGGCACCGACATCAAACTGGCGCCCGGTGTCGTGAAATGCCGGGTCTGCGCCGTTGACGCCCAGCAGCCGTCGTTCGGCCGCTTCCGCGAGGAGGCTGACCTGGGCACACCGCAGGCGAAGGAGTTCGGCTGCAGCGAGGACCCGCCGTGCGGTCTGGTAATCCTCGGTACCGAGCGGCACGACGCGCGACGGATCGACCGCCAGCTGCGCGGGCGGTCCGGGCGCCAGGGCGATCCGGGCTCTTCCCGGTTCTTCCTCTCGCTCGAGGACGATCTGATGCGCCTGTTCATGGCTGAGCGGCTGGCGAAGATCATGGACAAGCTGGGCGCAGAGGAGGGCGAGGTCATCACGCACCCGTGGGTCACCAAGGCGATCGAGCGTGCCCAGAAGCGGGTCGAGATCACCAACTTCGAGGCCCGCAAACGGCTGTTGGAATACGACGACGTGATGAACCAACAGCGCGAGGTGATCTACGATCTGCGAGTCTTCGCCCTGGAGGGTGGGGAGGACCTGAAGGGCGAGGTTTGGGACATGATCCGACACGCCGTACTCAGCCGCTTCCACGAGTACGTGCCGGACACCGAGCACGAGGAGAACTGGGACCTGGCCGGGCTCAAGAATCGGTTGCTGCTCGAGTTCTTCCTGCACTGTCCGGAGTTGCCCGACGAGAACGCGCTCGATGTGGCGCTTGAGTGGGACGGGCGTGAGGCGATCGCTGACTACGTCGTGGAAAAGGCTCTGGCGGCGTTCAGGAAGAAGGTCGATGAGTTCGGCGACCAGGCGCAGCGCATCCTCTCCTACGTCTTCCTCTATACGGTCGACGAGAAGTGGAAGGACCACCTGTATGACCTCGACCAGTTGAAGGCGGGCATCTACTTCCGCGCCTGGGGTCAGAAGGATCCGCTCATCGAGTACAAGAAGGAAGCCTACGACATGTTCGTAGACTTGATGGGGGATATTCGCACGACGCTCGCCGACCGGCTCTTCAAGGCTCAGGTCATGCCGCCGCGGCCGATGCGCGCCCCGCAGATCTCGCGCATCAGCGGCCCCACTCTCGACACCACCGATGAGGGCTACGCCCCCGGTGCAGCTGCCGTCGCCGCCCGCCAGGCGTTCGCCCCCACCGGCGTGGCGGCCTCGGCGCAGGCCGCCTCGGTTACCGGCGTATCGGATCCGATGGGAGCGCCGCTCGGCGGTCCGGCACCGGCACGCCAGCCCGCCACACTCCTCACCAACCGGGCTGAGGGGCCGGCGCCCAGTAAGCCGGCGTCCCCGGGAGAGAAGGTGGGGCGCAACGATCCCTGCCCCTGCGGCTCGGGCAAGAAGTACAAGAAGTGCCATGGGCGGCCTGGCGCCCCGCCGTTGTAGAATTCTCAGTTAAGGAAGGCCGAAGTGCCAAGTTGTCTGGGAATCGGGAATCCGGAAATCCCCGACTCCCCGATTCCCGGATTCCCAAAGAACCTCTCAGTGCTCCACTCCCCAACTCCTCGTTCCCAATCTGTGATGATCCGTTGATCCCCTCGCGCAGATTGGACCCGGGTTTGCCAGAATCAGCTGGGAATGACTTGGATGGGGTCGAACGAGAGAAGCCAACCAGCGACGATAAAGGAGTGGCCGTCTGCCGAGCGGCCGCGTGAGCGCTTCCGGGCGCTAGGCCCGGCCGCGCTGCGCACGGCGGAGCTACTGGCGATCCTGGCGTCCAGCGGTGTCGGCGGCCGAAGTGCCCTCGAAGTCGCCGAGGCACTCTACGAGCGGTTTGGACGGTCGCTGCGCCGTCTGGGGAACGCCTCCGGCTCACAGCTCATGGCGGTGCCCGGGATCGGCGAAGCCCGGGCAATCGCCATCCTGGCGGCGCTCGAGTTGGGTCGGCGAGCGGCCGAGGAGGTCCGTCACGAGGATGACCGAGTGAGCTCTCCGCGTGACGTCTACCGGCGCTTCGAGTTGAGGCTACGCGACCTGCGCCAGGAGGAGTTCCACGTTCTGCTCCTGAACACTCAGAACGCGGTGATGCGCGAGCTGATGGTGACCCGTGGCACCCTCGACGCCTCCGTCGTACACCCCCGGGAGGTCTTCGCGCCGGCCCTCACGGAGGCAGCCGCCGCTGTGATCCTGGTCCATAACCACCCCAGCGGTGACCCCACACCCTCGCCGGCGGACCGCGAGGTCACGCGCCAGCTGGTCGAAGCCGGGCGCGTCCTCGGGATACCGGTCCGCGACCACATCATCGTGGGGAACGGCCGGTACTCCAGCTTCCTCGACCTGGGGTACATCCGGTCTTTCGAGCGCTAGGGCCTCGCGGCGCCGCTGCGGCCGAGGCAAGGGCTCAGCAGCGGCGAGCGTAACTTGCGGCCGGGCTTAAATCTAGCGATTCTAGGAGCGTGAGCCTCTTGGAGGCAGAAACCGGCTCCCCACGTCACGTGTAGGAGTTAGAGGTGGGGTGCGCCCGTACCAATTGCCTCCCTCACGACTCCCTCGAACCGGAATCGTTATGGCGCCCAAGCGCGGCACACACATGATCGAACGGACCGCGGCCGACGGACCGCACTCCGGCGGCGGCCCGCCCCCGTCTCTGCCGCCCGATTTCTTGGACGCCACAGCGGATACGCGGGAACGTCTCGATCTCGATCTCCTGGCGAAGGCCTTCGAATACAGCCAGCGGGCACACGAGGGTCAGAAGCGCAAGTCGGGTGAGGACTATATCACCCACTGCCTGGAAGTCGGGAAGATCCTGGCAGATCTCTACCTCGATACTGCTTCGATCTGCGCGGCGTTCCTCCACGACGTTGTTGAAGACACCGACACGCAGGTGGAGGAGATCGAGGGGCTTTTCGGGGAAGAGATCGCCACGATCGTCGAGGGGCTCACGAAGATCGGCCGCGTCGAGTTCAGCTCGAGCACGGAGCAGCAGGCCGAGAACTTCCGCAAACTCCTTCTCTCGATGGCCCGCGACGCGCGCGTGATCATCGTCAAGCTGGCTGACCGGCTCCATAACATGCGCACTCTGGAGGCGCTGCCGTCCGGGAAACAGCGCCGGATCGCCCAGGAGACGCGTGAGATCTACGCGCCGCTGGCGCATCGCCTCGGAATGGCGAGAGTGAAGTGGGAGCTCGAAGACCTCGCCTTCAAGTATCTTGAGCCTCAGGCGTATAAGCAGCTGGCAAAGAACGTGCGCGAGCGTCGCAAGCAGCGCGAGGAGTGGATTCGTCAGCTGGCGGAGCCGTTGTCTGAAGAGCTGGCGAATGCCGGGATCAAGTGCGAGGTGGTCGGCCGCCCGAAGCACCTGTGGTCGATCCACAACAAGATGCGGAAGCGGGGGAAACCGTACGAAGAGATCTACGACTTGATGGCGATGCGTGTGATCGCCGAGAGTATCAAGGATTGTTATCACGCGCTTGGCGCGATTCACAACAAGTGGACGCCGCTTACCGAGCGATTCCACGACTACATCGCTACACCAAAGTCGAACATGTACAGGTCGCTTCACACGACCATCTTCGGACCGGGCGGCCGATTGTACGAGATCCAGATCCGGACCCACGACATGCACCGCACCGCCGAGTTCGGGATCGCGGCGCATTGGCGCTATAAGGAGGGCTACAAAGGGGCTCCCGACGAGGTCGATGAGAAGCTCGCTTGGTTCAGGCAGGTCCTGGAGTGGCAGCAGGAGACCAGAGAGCCGGAGGAGTTCCTCGAGTTCCTGCGCATCGACCTCTACCAGGACGAGATCTTTGTGTTCACGCCGGCTGGCGACGTCAAGCAGCTCCCGAAGGGCGCCACACCCATCGACTTCGCCTTCGCGGTTCACACCGAGGTCGGCTACCACTGCGCCGGCGCGCGGGTGAATGGACGGATCGCTCCGCTGACCCGTAAGCTGACCAGCGGAGATACAGTCGAGATCATCACGAACCAGAAGCACACCCCCTCGCCGGACTGGCTCAAGTTCGTTCAGACCGCTCGTGCTCGGAACAAGATCCGCCAGTGGCTTCGCCAGGAGGAGCAGCAGACCGCCGTCAAGATCGGTAAGGAGTTCCTGGAACGCGAGCTTCGCAAGCGTCGGAAAAAGGCGTCGGAGTCCGAGCTGACCGAGGCGGGCATCAGAACGGGCCTTGCCAACCTGGAGAGCTTGTACGCAGCTCTCGGTCGAGGTGACATCGCCCTCTCGGCGGTCCTCAGGCACTTGTGGCCCGATCAGGAGGTGCCGGCGGAGCCGGAGAAGCCGGGGCGGATCGGTCGTCTGGTCGAGCAAATACGCGGTGCACCGCGAGGTGTAACGATTCAGGGGATCGACAATGTGATGGTCCGCTACTCCCAGTGCTGCCAGCCGGTACCCGGCGACGAGGTCGTCGGTTACATCACGCGCGGTCGCGGCGTATCGATCCATCGCAACGACTGCCCTAACATCTTGAAGTTCAGCAGGTACCCGGAACGGCGAGTCGAAATCGATTGGCGTACGGACAAGACGCATCTGTACTTCGTGCGAATCCGCATCGAGGGGACGGACCGTCGCGGTCTGCTCTCGGATATCGCCAAGGCGATCAGCAACACAGGTACCAACATCCAGAGCGCTGTGACCGAAGCCGTGGAAGGCGGGATGCGCGGGGAGTTCGTCGTCGAGATCGAGAACCTGACGCACCTCGTGAAAGTCATGAAGGCGGTGCGCAAGGTGAAAGGTGTGGTCAGCGTCGAGCGGCGTGAGAAGTTGATCGAGTCGGAACTGCAAGCGGAGGTCGAGTAGTGTCGGCCTACTGGTTGCTGAAGAGTGAGCCGGAGGACTACTCCTACGACGACCTGGAAGGCGCGGGTCGCGCAGTCTGGGACGGCGTCAGGAACCCTTTGGCCTTGAAGCACATACGAGATGTGCGGCCCGGTGACCAGGCCTTCTTCTACCACACGGGAAAACAGAAAGCGATCGTCGGGATCGCCCGAGTGGAGACTGAAGCCTACCCGGACCCCGAAGGTGAGGACGCACGCTTCCTAGTCTTCGAAGTCAGTCCCCGGGAACGGCTGCTCCGGCCGGTGACCCTGGCCCGCATCAAGTCGAGTGAACGGTTCCGGAACTGGGAACTGGTGCGTATGCCGCGCCTCTCCGTGATGCCCGTCCCTAGAGACGCCTGGCTGCAGATCCTCGAGATGTCGCGGCCCTAGGGGCAGCGAGCATTGCGTGCCGATGACTCGAGTACGATGGTAGCGAGCGAGCACGAGGAAGCAGGTCGCCTGGTGGCCCGTGCCACAGAACTGACGCAGCTCGATCGGATCCTTCAGGACCTCCGGTCGCCACAGGGCGCGCGTGGTCGGATCGTCGTTCTTAGCGGCGCGACCGGCGTTGGTAAAACGGCTCTGGCCAAAGCCTTTGTCGACCGGATCACGGCGGCCGATCCCAGCGCGGTCGTGCTCCAGGCGCGCTGCATCGAGGAGCAAACGCCGTATCGGCCTTACGGGCCGTTCCGCGACGTGCTGGCCGAACTCATGGGAATGAGCGGCGACGCGACGCTCGCCGCCATGGTTCGCAAAGCAGTGACAGGTTGGATGCCCGGCGCGGCTCCCTCCCCGGGCCGCAACGCTCTGTTTGATCAGTTCATCGCGCTCTGCCGGGCGATCACGCGCCAGCGGGTCCTGGTATTGTTCATCGATGACCTGCAGTGGAGCGATCGATCTTCTATCGATTTGCTGGCCCGGCTCGGCGCGACCCTCGGGTCGCTGCCCGTCCTCGTCCTGACGACCTACGAAGCCTCCGAATCTGCCGGCACAATCTCCATCAAGCCAATCGAACACCGGCTCGGTTCGACAGTCGTCGAGCTGGCAGTGCGCGAGCTCGAGGAGGACGCGGTCATGAAGCTGGCCGAGGGGCTCTTGGAGGGCTCCTACGGCGAAGACTTCGGTGCCTGGCTGGCCGGGGGCGCGCGCGGCAACGCGCTGAGGGCGGAGCAATTGCTGCGCTGGCTTCTGGAGCGCCAGATCCTGCGCAAGCGTCTGTTCAAGTACTCGGTTCGCGAGAGCGAGCTCCCCAACCCGGATGCCAAGATAGAGAGCGTCATCGCCAGCCGACTCGACTCGCTCGAGCCCAACACACGCTGGACTTTGGAAGCGGCGGCGCTCTGCGGCTCGGTCATCGATTCCACCGTGGTTGCCGCCCAGGCGGGCAAGCAGGCGGGAGAAGTGCTCGCTCAGTTGCAGGCGGCGGAGGAACGTCACGGGCTCATACGCACGATCGGCGAGCGGCAGTGGGCGACGGGGAGTAGGTCGGTGCGCTTTCGCTTCCGTCATCCGCTCGTCCGGCGCGTCATACGCTCACGCGTCTCCGGAAAGCGCCGTGCCCATCTGCTCAGCCGGGCAGCCGAGACATTGGAGAAGCTGGCGGGGGCGGGGTCGAAGGAAATCGCCGACGAGATCGCCATCCTTTACCTCGCTGCTGAGTCCGCTGCCAAGAAGTACGAGTGGGCGCTCAAGGCGGCCGACCTTGCCGAGCGTCTCTACGCCCTCTATGAGGTCGACGAATACCTGCGTACGGCGGCGCAGAACTGCGAGGACAACCTCGAGCGACTCAAGATTCAGAACCGCCTGGCCAGGATTTACGCCGCCACCGATCGGGAGCCCGAGGCAGAAGTGCTGCTTCGCGACGTCTACGAGCAGGCTCGAGGGCTCGGCGACACCGGGACCGAGGCCGCTGCTGGCGTGATGTTGGGCTGGCTGCTCCTCGAACGTGGCGTCGAGCCGTATGAGGTGTCAGCCCTGGCGGGGGGCATGGTCGACCGGGCGCGCAGCGAAGAGATGAGCGAGGAGCTGGTCATGGCCCTCGACCTGTCGTGTGTGGTAGCCGAGCGGATCGGCCGGGCCGAAGAGGCACTGCTCATGGCCGAAGAGGCGCTCTACGTCGCAGAGCAGAGCGGCGCCGCCGAGACGGTGGCCCAGGCCGCCTATCGGCTCGCCCGCGTGCACGTCTCGTGGGGGAGTCCGGAGGACGGCCGCAAGCTGGCGCAGCGCGCGCTTGAGGTATTCGGCCAGGTGGACGAGTTGGGCGGCGTGGCCGTTTGTCACGATCTCCTCGGACTGGCCAACTTCCGGGCCGGCGAGTGGGACGGTGCATTGCACCACTGGCAATCGGCGCTGGAGAGCATGGAGGTCGCAGGTGTGGCCGACCAGAAGATCGCCATGCAGGCGAACATCGCCGAGTTGTTGACTCTGCGGGGCGAGTTCGACCGGGCGCAGCACCTGTTCAATTCCGGATTGCAGCTCGCCGAGGAGCTCGATGACAGCTCGCTCGCTCTTCGCTGCAAGACCGGCATCGCCCGTCTCCAGTTCGAGCGCGGCGAGTATCACGCGGTATTGGAAACGACGGAGGACGTCCGCAAGGTGTTGCCGCCGAGCGGCGCCTGGAAGACCGACTTCCAGACCACGGCCATCCGTGCACTGTCGTACCTTGAGCTGGGCGACGAGCTGCAGGCCTGGCAGGAAGCAGCGCGCCTCGAGCAACTCTACCAGGGCAAAGAGGGCTGGTTCGAGCGGCGTGGCGAGGGCGATGCCGTGCGCATCCGAGTCATCGACCTCGACAGCGATGCGTGGCTGGCCGGCATGGTCGCGCAGCAGGGAATCGGCGAGACGACCGACACGGATCCCTATGGCGAGGGATTCCTTCAGTACCACCAAGCGCAGGTCCTGGCTCGGGCCAAGCCGGCGGAGGCACACGTGGCAGCCCAGCGTGCGGTCGAGCTGTTCGAGCAACTCGGTGCGCAGCCGATGCTGACTCGCGCCCGCCAGCTGTTGGAGGAGCTGCCGGCCGTCGATCCCGCGGCGGATGGAGCCGCGGGCCAGGATTCGTCCGACGACAAGATCGATGCGTGGTTCGATAGTCTCGAAGGCTAGCGTGTAGCGAGGATCGAACATCCCACATCGGACATCGAACTCACACCCGAACGAAGAACCCTGGGCACTGAACATCGGAGATTGAACTGGAGGCCCTAGGCGTCTAGCATTCGATGCTGGGTGTTCAACGTTCGGTGGCGAAGCTGCATCGGCACCGCGAACCTGGGCAGCCGATGCGACGTGTCCGATGTTCAGTAAGATATGCGTCCAAGGATACTCTCGAGCTCTGGCGATTCATTGAGAGGCGGGCGACGTCGTGAGCCGCGCCGTGCCCGCTTCGATCTACGCACGCCGTTCGAACCGACCGGTGACCAGCCTGGGGCGATCGATGAGCTCGTGAGCGGTCTCGAGCGGGGAGAGCGTTGGCAGACCCTGATGGGGGTGACGGGATCGGGGAAGACGCTGAGCATGGCGCACACCATCGCGCGCTGGGGTCGCCCGGCGCTCGTGATGAGCCACAATAAGACGTTGGCGGCGCAGCTCTACGGCGAACTCAAGCAGTTCTTCCCAGCCAACGCCGTCGAGTACTTCATCTCCTACTACGACTACTACCAACCCGAGGCCTACGTCCCGCAGACGGACACGTACATCGAGAAGGACGCCTCGATCAACGAGGACATCGACCGGCTCCGCCTGCGAACCACATCGAGCCTGATGGAGCGCGATGACGTCATCGTGGTGGCGTCGGTATCGGCGATCTACGGTCTGGGCGACCCGGCCGAGTACCGTGACCTGATGGTGATTCTCGAGCGGGGCCAGGAGATAGGCCGCGACGAGATCCTCGCCGCCCTGGTTGACGTCCAGTATAACCGCAGCGATCTCGAATTCCGGCGCGGGACCTTCCGGGTGCGTGGCGACGTCGTAGAGGTCTTCCCGGCCTACGAGGAGCAGGCGGTACGTGTCGAGCTCTGGGGCGATCAGGTCGACCGGCTCACGAAGATCAACCCACTCACCGGTGATGTGATCGCCGATCTCGATCAGACAGCGGTCTACCCGGCCACCCACTATGCCATCGGGCAGCCTTCGCTCAACCGAGCGATCAAGCTGATCGAGGAGGAGCTCAAGGATCGTCTGGTCGAGCTGCGTCGGAACGGGCAGCTCTTGGAGGCGCAGCGCCTCGAGCACAGGACGGGCTACGATCTCGAAATGCTCCGCGAGGTCGGCTACTGCGCCGGGATCGAGAATTACGCGCGCCATCTCTCGGGGCGCGCCGCGGGCGAGCGCCCGGCATGCCTCCTCGACTTCTTCCCCGAGGACTTCCTCGTCATCGTTGACGAGTCACACGTCACCGTGCCGCAGGTCGGCGGTATGTACGAGGGCGACCGCTCGCGCAAGCGGACGCTCGTCGACTACGGGTTCCGCTTGCCCAGTGCCCTCGATAACCGGCCACTCAGGTTCGGGGAGTGGGAGTCGCTGGTGCCTCGGGCGATCTTCGTCTCGGCGACACCGGGTGACTACGAGCTGGAGCGGTCCGGCGGCGTCGTCGTCGAACAGGTTATCCGGCCCACCGGCCTCCTCGACCCCGCGGTCGACGTAAGACCGATCCGCGGCCAGGTCGATGACTTGATCGCCGAGGTCCGGGAGCGCGCCGCGAGGGGCGAGCGGGCGCTGGTCACGACGCTCACGAAGCGCATGGCGGAGGATCTCACCGAGTACCTGATGGGTTTGGGCATGAGGGTTCGGTACATGCACTCGGACATCGACGCCATCGAGCGTGTCGAGATCTTGCGCGGCCTGCGATTGGGACTGTTCGATGTGCTCGTCGGAATCAACCTGCTGCGGGAAGGCCTCGATTTGCCGGAGGTGTCGCTCGTGGCGATTCTCGACGCGGACAAGGAGGGCTTCCTGCGTTCCGACAAGAGCCTCATACAGACGATCGGTCGCGCGGCTCGCAACGAACGCGGCAAGGCGATCATGTACGCCGACACGGTGACGGGCTCCATGCAGCGCTGTATCGAGGAGACCAACCGCCGTCGCGAGATCCAGCACGACTACAACACCAAGCACGGAATCACTCCGCGTTCGATTCGCAAATCGCCGGACGAGGTGCGGCGCGCCACGGCCGTCGCAGACTCGCGCCTCGATCCGGGAGCTCGGGCAGTCGAGACGCTGGCCGGGTTGCCCCAGCTAGAGCCCGAAGAGCTCGTTGAGCGCCTCACCCTCGAGATGGAGCGGGCGGCTGAAGCGCTCGATTTTGAGTTGGCGTCCGAGCTGCGCGACCACATCTTCCAGATAAGGGCGGAGATGGAAACGCGACAGCGCGGCGGCGAGCGGAGGCGCAGACGATGAGCCTGACCGACTCCCTTGGGCCCAGAGCCTTCAGGGAGCCCGAGCTGGTTGGCTGGGGTGAGCGAGTCGGTGCGAGCGTCGAGCCACCGCTGTGGATCGCACTGAACGGCCCGCTGGGCGCGGGGAAAAGCGTACTGGCCCGGGCCATCTGCAGGGGTGCCGGGATTACCGGTCACATTCCCTCTCCCAGTTTCACCCTGGTCCAGGCCTACGCGAGCCCAAGAAGCTTCACGATCCACCACGTGGACCTGTTCCGGCTGCGCGCCGGCGACCCGATCGAGCCCCTCGGCTGGGACGAGCTTCTGAGCACGCCTGGGCTGGTGCTGCTAGAGTGGGCCACACGCGCCGAGGGCCAACAGCCGGACGATCGTTGGGAGGTAAACATCGACTACGGGTCTGGCCCGGATGAACGTGTCGTCCAGCTGAGCCGCTTGGGCTCGGCTCCGGAGCCTGTCGGCTGGTGAAGGGCAGGCGGCGTGAGGCCGCGTCCGAGAGGCGCCCCGAGTCGGGGATCTGGCTGGCGCTGGAAACCGCCACCTCGGTCGGCTCCGTGGCGGTCTGGCGTGACGGCCTAGCGCTCGAGTGCACCTTTGACATACGTGGCTCGCACTCGGAGCGCTTGCTGCCCGCTGTCGACCACGCGCTGACGGTCACGGAGACGGCCGCCGAGGATGTCTCCGCCTTCGTCGTGGGGAGCGGACCTGGCTCGTTTACAGGTGTGCGCATCGCGGCGTCGATGGCCAAGGGGTGGACGATGGCGCGCCGAACGCCGCTATTCGCGTACTCCAGCCTCTTGGCTGTCGCTGCAGGGACGGGGGCGAGCGGCCCCGTCTGCGCCATGTTCGACGCACGGCGCGGACAGGTCTATGCGGCGTGCTACGAGTTGTCGCCGGATGGGCCGGTGGAGAAGCTGGCTCCCGCCGCCTGGCGCGTCGCTGAGCTGCTCGGGGAGTTGGCGGACCGGGCGTTCGAGCCGGTGTTTGTCGGGGAGGGCGCCGCGGCCCACCGGGAGTCCATCGCAAGGGCATTCAATGGTGCGGTAGTACTTCCGGTGCACCTCGGCGTCCCTCGCGCCGCCAGTCTTCTCTGGCTGCGTTCCGTTGCCCCTGATTTGGGTCGTGTCGAAGAGCCGGGGGACTGGGAGCCACTATACGCCCGGGATTGGCGAGTCCCGGAGGAGCAAGAGCCGAGGTGAGCACGGCCGAGCAACTGCTCGTGCCAGAAGTCCGGCCGATGGTGGAAGCCGACCTCGACTCCGTAATGGAGATCGAGTGCGTGTCGTTCTCCACTCCTTGGAGTCGTGGCAGCTTCCGCAACCTCCTCGGGCGCGACGATGCCACCTTGTGGGTGGCTGCCATCGACGGCTCCGTGGTGGGCTACGCGGTGGTTTGGTACGTGCTGCGCGAGGCCGAGCTGGGCAATCTTGCCGTCGCTCCCGGCTGGCGCCGCCGCGGGCTCGGCCGCCGCTTGCTCGACTGGGCTGTCGAGCAAGCGCGCGAGAGAGGGACGGAGCGGATCTACCTTGAGGTGCGGGTCAGCAACCGGAGCGCTCAGGAGCTGTACGCGCGGCGTGGATTCGTCCCCGTGGGCCTGCGACGACGCTACTACCGGTCGCCGGTGGAAGATGCACGTGTCATGTGCCGGGCCCTGACGCCCGAGGAGTAGATTCTGCTGTAAGCTGGGGCCAGCAACCCCCGCGTTGACAATAAGTTGACGGTCGGGTATAATCTTGGCTGGCGTCAGAAGCAGGTGGTATCGACGCCAACCGCCGATTTTGGAGGAAACATGTCGCGCAGCGTCAACAAGGCGATCATCGTCGGCAATCTGGGCAACGATCCAGAGATCCGGACCACGTCGCAGGGGACCCGGGTGGCGACGCTGTCCGTCGCCACGAACCGCCGCTGGCAGAGCCGGACCGGCGAGATGCAGGAAGACACCCAGTGGCACCGGATCGTGGCCTGGAACAAGCTGGCCGAGATCGTCGAGCAGTACCTCAAGAAGGGCGACCGAGTGTATGTGGAGGGGCGGCTTCAGTACCGCCAGTGGGAAGACCAGAACGGCCAGAAGCGTTACACGACCGAGATCGTGGCCAACGATATGGTGATGTTGGGTGGCCGCGGAGAGGGCGCCTTCGAGACACAGAGGGCGTCGACCTATGGGGGTGAGGACTATGATGATTTCCCGGCGGAATCGCTGGAGGAGGGTGACGACCTGCCCTTCTAGGCACCTCTTGTCCATCGCCGCGATTGCGCTTGCGGCGCTACTGCCTGAAGCCCTCCCCCTTCAAGCTCAAGAAAGGCAGCAAGAGCCGACGCCCCAAGAGGGTCGTCGGATCCACGTCGTACGCACAGGGGACACGCTGTGGGATCTGGCGGAGTTCTACCTCACTGACCCCTTCCTCTGGCCGGAGATCTACCGGCTGAACACCATCGTAGTGGAGGATCCTCACTGGATCTATCCCGCCGAGGAGCTCCTCGTGCCGGGTCCCGGCGAGGTCATCCCTCGACCGATCCCTGGCGAGCAGCCCGTTCCGGGTGAGGAGGTCGTGGAGCGTGTGCCGACACCCGATATGCCGACGCCGCCGGAGGTAGTGCCCGAGGGCCCGCAGCCGATGCCGGTCGAGGAACGGGCCACGATCTTCGCGGTACGCGACGTCGGCGCCACGACTCTGACCTACCAGCCGATCGCGCCGGTGCCCCCGGTCGCGGTCTCGCAAAGCGATTTCTACCGGGCTGGTATGCTGCTGCCCTTGGCCGAACTGGGGCCGCGCGGCGAAGTCGTCGACCCGGCGGCACCTCGCGGCTTCGCGGTAGAGCCGATGGGCACCATCCACAGGTTCGGCAGGTTCTACGTGAGTCATCCCGACGGGGAACCGCCTGACATCGCGGACCGTATGCTTGTTTTCCGGGTCGAGCGGCGGGTGAAGCCGTGGGGCTACGTAATCCGGCCGACGGGGATGGCGACGATCGCCGCGGTCTATGAAGACGTTTCCATCGCCGTTCTGACCGAGGTGTATGACCGAGTGCTGATCGGCGACCAAGCGATGCAAGCGCAGCGCTTCGTGTTCCAGCCCGGCGTCTTCGCCGAGCCCGTTGCGACCGGTCCCTCCGGTGAGCTCGTCGCTCTCATGGACGAGCAGCTCATCGCCACCAGCGAGGACTTCGTCTTCATCGACGTGGGGCGCGGTCAGGGCGTCCTCGTCGGCGACGAGTTCGAGCTCTACGCTCGCACGCGCAGGACCCGCGAGGGGCTGAGCCTACCGGAAGAGTTCATCGGAACAGGTCGGGTCGTGCGGGTCACCGAGCGGACCTCGACTCTGCGCCTGCTCGACATGCGGCACCCCACGATCGACGTCGGACTGCCGGTACGCTTGGTCCGCAAGATGCCCTCGTAGACGAGAGCCCTTGCAGGAGGCCGCTTACGCCAACGATAACCGGCCGGCTCGCAGAGCCGGCCGGTCTAGTTTCTTACCCTCCGATTCGTATATTCCCCCTCGCATGCACGTTGTCGCCTACGCCATTGCCGCGGTGCTCTATCTGGCCGCGTCCGTTCGATATGCCATGCGGTTCGCCCGGGCTCGCTCGGGCGCGACCGCACTGGTGGCTGTCATCGTCTATGCGGGGGTGGCGTGCCACCTCGTGGGCGTCGGCTTCTACTGGGCCCGGTTTGGAGAGCCACCGCTGGTTGGGCTCGGGCCGTCGCTGGCCAGCCTGGCACTGCTCCTAGGCCTCGCTATCGCCGGGTTCGCACACTTCCGCTCCGCTCGACCCCTGGGCCTGTTTCTGGCTCCCGCGGCGGCGCTCCTGCTCGTCCTCGCCCTGTTGATCGGGATCGAGCCGACGGGCTCCGTGCTCGCCTTTCGCGGGACATGGCTCGCCATCCACATCTCCGCCGGTTTCATCGGCTACGCTGGGTGGCTGGTATCAGCGGCGGCGGCGCTCATGTACCTCCTACAGTTGCGGCAACTCAAGCACAAGCAGCTCGGCGCCATATTCGAGTTCTTCCCACCGCTCGAGACGCTCGACGAGCTGGCCGAATGGGCTCTCATTACTGGGTTCTGTGCGATGACCCTGGGAATCGCGATCGGCTGGGCATGGACGATTCGCTTCGAGGGTGGTTTCCGCTGGACGGACCCCAAGGTGATCTGGGGCGTCCTGGCTTGGCTGGCGATGCTGCTGGCGATCTGGATGCGGTTCAGCCGCTTGCGGACGCCGCGGCAGGCGGCGATGTGGAACGTCGCGGGATTTACCGTGGTATTTGTGGCATATCTCGCGGCCAGGATGGTCATCCCGGAGACGCAGTTCTTCCTCTAGGGATGGGGGGCGATCTAGTGAGCCGGTGGCCTGAAGCTCTCTTCACGACGTTTGCGGTTGAGACTGGATCCGAGGTCGAGGCATGCCGTTCGCTGTAATCGGGCTCAGCCACCGCACGGCGCCGATTGAGGTCAGGGAGAAGTTCGCGTTCGGTTCGACCGAGATGACGGACGTGCTCAGCCATCTCCTCAAGGGCAAGGGCGTGTCTGAGGCGGCCTTGATCTCGACCTGCAACCGGACGGAGTTTTATCTCCATCTCAGCGATCCCGAAGAAGCCATCCCCCGCGTTATCGAGACACTCGCGGCGCAGGCCGGCGAACTCCCTAAACCTGCAGAGCGCTATCTCTACGTCAGGCGCGGTTCGGAAGCCGTGCAGCACCTCTACAGGGTCGTCTCCGGCCTCGACTCGATGGTGCTGGGCGAAGTGCAGATCCAAGGGCAAGTGCGCGACGCCTACGAAATGGCGCGAAGCCTGACCGGGCAAAGGCAGGCAGTCCGCGCTGTCTTCAACCGCCTGTTCCAGAGTGCGCTCGCGGTGGGTGGGCGCGTACGCAGCGAAACGCGTCTCTCCGAAGGCGCCGCCTCGATACCGTCGGCGGCAGTCGAGCTGGCTCGCAAGATCTTCGGCTCGCTGCGCGGCCGGCGCGGGATGGTGATCGGCGCCGGCGACATGGGAGAGCTTACCCTCGAATGCCTGGTGAACGAGGGTGTGGCGAGCGTCATGGTCGCGAGCCGCAATATGGTCAGGGCCCGGGAAGTAGCCGAACGCTTCCATGGGGCAGCCGTCCCCTTCTCCGATTTCTGGGACCAACTACCAGAGACAGACATCATTATCACGTCGACCGCGGCGCCGCATACGATGATCACTCGGGAAGAGTTTCAGCGCCGCATGCCGCGCAAGCTGAAATCGCCGCTCTTCTTCATCGATATCGCGATCCCACGCGATGTCGACCCTGAGATCGGCGAGTTGCCGAACGTGTTCCTCTACAGCATCGATGACCTCGAGCACATTGTCACCGCCAACCACGAGCGGAGATTGGCCGAGGTGCCGAAGGCCGAAACGATCATCGCTGCGGAGGTAGACAAGTTCTGGCGCTGGTACTCAAGCCTGCAAGCGGTCCCCTTCATCAGGCAGTTGCGGGAACGGGCCGAGGGCTTGCGCCAGACTGAGCTCGATCGCGCGCGCTCGCAGCTCGATCACCTGTCAGAATCTGATCGCCAGCGAATCGATCGCCTCACACGTGACCTGCTGCAGAAGGTGCTGCATCAACCGACAGCGCGTATGCGCGCTGCGGCCGAGGACGGTCGAGAGCACGACGTCCTCGAGGCGGCGAGATACTTGTTCGGGATAGAGGAAGAGGATGCGGTTGGGGAAGAACCCAGGGAGTAAGACCGTACTCGTGACCGGCGGTGCCGGGTTCATCGGCTCCCACGTGGCCGAGGCGTACCTGGCGCGAGGCTGGTCGGTTACGGTCGTCGACGATCTGTCGTCCGGAAAACGCGAGAACCTGCCGGACGGCGTCGAGTTCGTCGAGCTCGACGTGCGAGACGAGCAGATCTTCGAGCTCTTCGATCGCAAGGGCGGCTTCGAGCTGGTCAACCACCACGCCGCTCAGATCGATGTACGGCTTTCTGTGCAACGCCCCCGCTTCGACGCGGAGGTGAACGTTCTGGGTATCCTCAATCTCTTGGAGGCGGCCAGGGACTGGGGCAGCCGCAGGTTCGTCTTCGTCTCATCGGGCGGGGTGGTTTACGGCGACGCCGAGCAGCGACCGATCCCCGAGCATGCGCCGAAAAGACCGGAGTCCCCCTACGGGGTCAGCAAGTTGGTGAGCGAGTTCTATCTGCGCTGCTACCGGCTTCTGCACGGCCTCGACTACGTGGCGCTCCGCTACTCGAACGTCTACGGTCCGCGACAGGACCCCCACGGCGAAGCGGGCGTCGTGGCGATCTTCTGCAACCGCTTGATCGACAAGGAGCCGCTCACGGTCTTTGGGAACGGAGAGCAGACGCGCGACTATGTCTACGTCGGCGACGTCGTTCAGGCCAACTTGCTTGTATCTGAGACGGATCTCGAGCAGGGGACGGACCTAGACGATCGTGCGTACAACGTTGGCACCGGTGTCGAGACGAGTGTCAACGAGCTTGCAGCCGCCCTGATGCGTGCGGCCGAGCGGGAAGTCCCGGTGGAGCACGCGCCGGCACGCCCCGGCGAGCTGCAATGGAATAGCCTGGCATGCGAGAGGCTACAGGCAATTGGCTGGGAGGCGGCGGTGGAGCTCTCCGATGGCCTGCTACGCACCTATCGGTGGATCGCCGGGTTAAGAGAATGATCGCACCGGCGGCACTTGTGGCTGCTCAGGCGCCCCTTCCGGGGAACGCGTGGGACATGGTCGCCACAGCGACCATCACGACCCGTGTGATCCTTGCCGTGCTGCTCATCTTCTCGCTGGCATCGTGGATCCTGATAATCTGGAAATGGATCCAGTTTCGCAGGGTCCGCGTACTCGAAGCGGAGTTTTTGAGCCATGTTGCCAAGGCCCAACACCTGGACGAGGCTTACAAAGCCGTCATAGCGCTTCCCGATTCACCCTACCTGCGCGTCTTCCGGCACGGCATGAATTTCTTCTCCGGGCTACGCCCGCGCAGCGAGAGTTCCGGCGGCGGTCTCTCGGCAGCTCAGGTGGAAACGCTGCGCCTCGTGATGGAGAAGGAGCAGGTCGGGGAGCGGGATGCCATGGCGCACGGGCTCCCCTGGCTGGCGATCATCGCTACCGTGAGCCCGTTGCTCGGGCTGATGGGCACAGTGGTGGGCGTTATGGACGCCTTCGTGGGGATCTCCGCCCAGGGAACGGCCAACATCACTGCCGTCGCGCCCGGGATCGCCGAGGCGCTGATCACGACGGTGACCGGACTGGCGGTAGCGATCCCTGCTGTGATCGGGTACAACCACTTCGCCAGCCGTCTCGGCCTCTTCGCCGGTGAGCTGCAGGGATTCGCCAATGAGTTTATCGGGGCTCTGGCACGTGAGGGCAAGATCTGATGGCGCGCTATGGTGGGCTGTACGAGGATCGCTCGCTGCCGCTGACGGCGGACATCAACCTGATCAACCTGGTCGATGTCGCGTTCACCCTACTCGTGATCTTCATGATCACCGCACCGATACTGCAGGGCGGCGTCGAGGTGCAGCTGCCGCAGGCGGAGGTCGCACCGTTGCCGGCGACCGAGGCGATAGTGGTCTCGGTGGACCACGAAGGTGCCATCTACATCGATGACGCCAAAGTCACGTACGACGAGTTCAAGGCCGTGATCCGGGATGTGTGGAATCAGAAGGGCACACCGCCCGTCTATGTTCAGGGCGACGAGCGGGCCAACTTTGGCGTCGTGCTCAGGGTGATCGCAGCACTCAAGGCGGCCGACATCTCGGCTGTCGGCCTGGTGGCGGAGCCGGAGGTTCGGAGGCGCTGATTCGATGGCTCGGCTGATCGTGCGGCGCGAGTCGCGTGGTACCGGTGACGGTCTTCCTCCAAGTGCCGTAGTGGGGTCGATGAGCCTCCACACGGTGGTGCTGATTTTCATGATCTGGGGCGCTCACCGCATCGACCTGCCGGAGTCGCCTCAGATCTACCGAGTGGAGCTCGTAGCCGCGCCGCGCCCCGCACCGGTCCGCACCATGCCCGTGCCGGAGCGCCAACGAGCTACCCCGAGGGAAGAGCCGGAGGCCCGACCGGTGGAGACTCAGCCGGAGCCGGAGGCCGCGCGACAGCAGCAGCCGGCGCCGGTGGAGGCCGAGCCGGAGGCCGGGGCGGAGGAGCCGGAGCCCGCGGTCGAGGAACGAGCGGCGGCGCCGCCCGAGCAAGCGCCCGGGGGCACAGATCTGCCTGTGCGCTTGGAAGGGGCGCCGTTCCCGTATCCCGAATATTTGGCGAATGTTATCTTGCAGATCAAACGACACTGGAGACCGCCGACAGGCGGTCGGCAGCTACGGGCCGAGCTCGCGTTCACGATTCTGAGGGACGGGTCGGTGGAGGGTGTGGCTTGGGTTCGGCGGTCGGGCGAACCGGCCTTCGACCTCGAGGCCCGCGGTGCCATCGAGGCCGCCGGCCGACGCGGAGCCTTCGGACCACTGCCCGAGGACTACCCGGCCGACCAGCTTCGCGTCTCGTTCTTCTTCGACCCGACGCGCTATTAGAACGAGGAGTCGGGATACACTCTGACACTCGATGACGTTGACGATGATGA
The DNA here is from genome assembly GCA_020344215.1 of Gemmatimonadota bacterium. GTDB lineage: Bacteria > Gemmatimonadota > Gemmatimonadetes > Palauibacterales > KS3-K002. The sequence goes on along the minus strand of CP070815.1, from coordinate 4,066,258 downwards.
CGACGACGATAACGACGAGAACGTGGCATCCACCGTCGTCCTCATCCTCTTCGATTCTCCCAACATGAGCCCAACGAACGGACAGATGCACTACGGTGCGCGCAACCCCCTCACGGCGATCGCGATGCCCGCCATCGTCCTGGCGTTCCTCGGCCCGGCGACGGCGGCGGCACAGGTCCCCGTCCGTGACAGTATTCCCACCGATGTTAGGGTTGGGATCCTCTACCAGCCGTCCTTCCGGCCCGGCATCGTCATGCCGCTGGTTCCGGCGCCGCAGGGTCTCAGAGAGGTAGCCGACAGCGCTCGACGAATCATTCTCCGCGACCTCGACTACAGCGATCGACTCCAGGTAATGCCGGTCGGGGAAGACGTCCCGATAGAGGGTCCGATCAACTACGGGCTGTGGGACGAGCTGGAGGCCGTCTGGCTGCTCGTCGGAGCGGTCGAGGGCACACCGGATCAGCCGGTCTTGAGGCTGTCACTGCACGACGTCGTGTTCAGGTTGCTCCAGGAGGTTCGCGCTTTCGAGCTTCCTCCGCTCGCCCATCCGGGTTTCCGCCACGCACTCCATACCGCCGCTGATGCGGTCGTTCGCTGGGCGACCAGTAGCGCGGGAATCGCGACAACCCGGATCGCCTATGTGGCTGAGGGGCCTGGGGGATCCGAGATCTACGTAGTCGACAGCGACGGCTTCGGGGCGCGTCGTCTGTCGAGCGACAGCTCGATCGCGCTCTCGCCCGCTTGGTCGCCTACCGGCGATCGCATCGCTTTCATGTCTTACAAGAACGGCGATCCGGCGATCTATGAGATTGATGCGGATGGCGGTCGCTCCGTCTTGAGCGTCGACCTTCCCGGGATGGACCTTACACCGACCTATACGCCTGATGGCACGCGCCTCGGGTTCGCCGCCACGATCGACGGGCGGACCGAGGTCTACACCTATGATCTGGTTCGGAACTGCTGTCCGGAGCGTGCCACCTTCGCCCGTTACGCCAACTCGCTGTCGCCTACGTTCGCGCCCGATGGCCGCCGATTCGCGTTCAATTCGGACCGGCTCGGCCAGCTGCACGTTTTCGTGCAGGGTATGAATAACGGCTCGGCGGAACTTATTACCCCGTACATCTATGACCGCAGCGTCCACAACGCCGGGCCCGATTGGTCGCCCACCGGTGACCGGATCGCCTTCCACGGCTGGGTGGGAGGCGAGCCGCAGATATTCACGGTGGCACCGGATGGCCGCGGGCTGCGACAGCTCACACAGAGAGGGCGAAACGAGGACCCGAGCTGGGCACCCGACGGCAGGCATATCATCTTCGCATCGACGCGCGACGGCGCTACCGGCCTCTGGGTCCTGGATGTGGTGAGCGGTCGAATCCGCAGGCTGGTGAGTGCCGCCGGAGCCCGCTTGCCTGACTGGTCCGGCCGCTTAGATTCAGCCTCTCAACTGACAAGCGGAGCGGCTGTTGGCTCCGAGAGCAATAATCGCTAGGGAGTGTTCTATGGCGAGCACCTGGAAGAAGTCAGCGGGATGGCTGGGCACCTTGGTGCTGGCCGTCACGATGGTGGCCTGCGGCGGAACCCCTCCGCCCGAGCCGGCACCCGAGCCCGAGCCCGAGCCCCAGGTAGAGGAGCAGGCTGTGGACGAAGCGGCGGAGCGTGCCCGGCTTGAGGAGGAAGCGAGACGGCGCCGTGAGGACGAGGAACAGCGTCGCCGCGAGGCCGAGCGTAACCGTGTATTGTCGATCATCGCCGAGCGCGTGCACTTCGACTTTGACAAGTCCGATATTCGGCCTGACGCTGAAGAGGTCTTGCAGCGCAAGGTCGTCGTTCTGCGCGAGTACGCCGGCGTCAGCTTCAGGATCGAGGGGCACTGCGACGAGCGCGGATCCAACGAGTACAACCTCGCGCTCGGCCAGCGTCGCGCGGAGGCCGTTCGCCGCTATCTGGTGAGCTATGGCCTCGACGCGAGTCGCTTCACGACAATCAGCTACGGAGAGGAGCGGCCGGCGATGCGTGCGTCGAACGAGGACGCCTGGGCGCAGAACCGCCGGGCCGAGTTCAACGTCACGCGCTACGGACAACTCGGGAACTGAAGATCAGCCGTTACGTATGAGGACTGCCTTCAAGCTGGCCCTCGTCCTCGCAGTCAGCGGCACAGTCGCCTGTGCCTCGAAGAAGGACGTTGACAGGCTTAGTGACGAGCTGGCGGCGGTTCACGCTCGGCAGGACACTATCACTGCCAGCGTCGCCGATCTCGATCGTTCTGTATCCGAGGCGCTGGAGAACCAGCGCTCCCTTGTCGTCACTGTGCGCGGCGACCTGCTCCGCCAGCTGGATGACATGGAGCGCCAGCTGGTCGAGATCCAGGAGCTGCTGGGGCAAAGTCAGATCGTGCTCCGCAACCTGCGGGAGCGTATGGAGCAGCGCCAGATGGATCGGCAGACTACAGGTGAGGGGTTCGCCGCACCGGACAGCGCTGGCGAGACGGCTGTCGGCGAGCGGGAACAGGGGGCGGGAGGTGACGCCCGCTCCCTTTACGCGGCGGCGATCGAGCAATTCCGTCGCGGGGCCTACGAGACGGCGCGGAGCGGGTTCCAGGAGTTCCTGGTAAACTACCCCGCGGACGAGCTGGCCCCCGACGCCCAGTACTACCTTGCGGAGACCTACCGGGAAGAGGGCGACGCCGGGCGGGCGATACGCGAATACAACCGCGTGGTTGAGCTGTACCCCAACTCGACAGCGGCGCCGACGGCGCTCTACAAAGCGGGACTCCTTCAGGTCGACCAGGGAAACAAAGACACGGCTTGTGAGTATTTCCAACGTGTAGTGGCTGGTTATCCAAGGAGCGACGAGTCCCGGCTAGCCCGCGACCAGGCGGAGCGACTGAGCTGCCGCTAGTGGCGTGCTCGGCAGGCAGCCGGGCAACCCATTCCTACCTAGATGCGCTGTCCATATTGCGGTCACACGAAGAACCGGGTGGTCGACTCGCGAACGAGCCGTGAGGGCCGAGCCGTGCGCCGGCGCCGCGAGTGCCAGGCTTGCGAGCAGCGCTTCACGACCTACGAGCATGTGGAAGAACGACCGCTCTCGGTGAAGAAGCGTGACGGCAGCTTCGAGCCTTTCGACCGGAGCAAGCTGATCCGTGGGATCCAGGTGGCCTGCACCAAGCGCCCGGTCACACTGAGGCAGATCGAGGAGATCGTCGACTCCATCGCGGAGAGCCTGGAGCGCAGTGAGTCGGGGGAGGTCGAGAGCTGGCAGATCGGCGAACGGGTGATGGACCACCTGCGCGATCTCGATCAGGTGGCCTACGTTCGCTTCGCTTCCGTCTACACGAACTTCCAGGATCCGGAGGAGTACCTGGAGACGATTCGCGAGCTAGCCGAACGTGAGGGATACGACTCCGCCCAGCTCGATTTCCTCGAGTCCGCGTTGTCGGACGAACAGGCGTCCAAGGGTCGATCGGAGAAGGAAGGGAAGAGGTGAAGAGAGCGAAGGGCAGCGGTGAGATGCCGTTTCTCGAGCATCTCGACGAGCTTCGGTCGCGCCTCATCTGGATGGGTGTGACGCTGCTCACGTTGTCGGTGGCCGGCTTCTTCATCGTCACCGAGTTGGATGTCATCGGCCTGCTCAAGGCGCCCATCGTACCCCTCGTCCCGGAAGGAATGCTCCTGTTCACCAGCCCCACCGAGCCGATGGCCGTTACCCTGAAGCTGGCGTTTGTGGTGGGGATCATTCTGTCCTTGCCGGTCATCGTGTACCACGGCTGGGCGTTTCTCGCCCCGGCACTGTTCGAGCACGAGAAGAAGGCCGTGATTCCAGCGGTCCTCGGCGGCTTCCTGCTGTTCTTGCTCGGCGTCGCGATGGCCTATTTCATGGTACTGCCCCTGGCCCTGCGCTTCCTGCTCAGCTTTCAGACGCAAGCGCTGTCTCCGATCATCACGATCGGCGAGTATCTGCGCTTCGCCACGAGGCTGATCCTGGCATTCGGCATCATATTCGAGCTGCCGCTCGTCGCCCTGCTGCTCTCCGCGCTCGGCCTGATCGACGCCGGCAGTCTGAGAAAGTTCCGGCGGCACGCGATCGTCGCCGTGTCGTTGCTCTCTGCTATTCTGACACCGGCTGACGTCGGCACTATGCTGATGATGATGGTGCCGCTGCTTGTGCTGTATGAGATCTCTGTACTCCTCGTCGCCGTCGTGGATCGCCGCCGGCTCGCCGGCCGCAGTCCGCAAGCGATTGCGGACTGACTCCACTGTAACACGGGCGCTGGTCGTCTTCGCGGCAGTCGCGCTGGCCAGCTCGGCTACGTCCGCTCACGATTTGCTGGCCGCCGCCCCCGCTGTCACGCCGGTCGTGCAGGACACAACGCGGGTGCGGCAGGATACGACCCGGATCCGGCCTGCAACGCCCGACTCTCGACAGGCACCTTCGGACTCGGCCGCGGCGGACTCGCTGGAGGATCGCGGCGAGCCATTTCCAGCCCCCGACTCGGTCATGCAGTCGCTAATGGAGCGCCCGGGCTATCGGCCGGTGGTCTACCAAGGCGACACGCTGCAGTTGTCCACCGGTGACCGCTCGATCCACATCCGGGAGAGGGCGCATATCGAGCGGGCAGGCGACAACCTGTACGCCGATTCCGTGGTATACGATGGGCAGACCCGGTACATGGTCGCATACGGTCAGACGAAGTTGATCAACGCCGACGGGGAGGAGGTGGATAGCGATGAGGGGCCGTTCTTCTATCACACCGAGCGCAAGATCGGGACGGTGGTGGGGGGGCGGACGCGCTGGGAGGTGTGGAATGTCGCCGGCAACTTCACACTCGAAGGGACCGACACGTTGTGGGTGAAGGAAGGACACTTCACCTCATGCGATCTCCCGGAGCCCCATTACCGGTTCGAGGCGGACAAGATCAAGCTCGTGCTCGGGCACATCGTGGTGGCCTGGCCCGTGCGCGTCTATTTCGGAGATGTCCCCGTCTTCTGGTTCCCGTTTATGGCACAGGACATCCGAAGGGGGCGCCACAGCGGGATCCTGACGCTGCAATTCGGTGTCAACGACATCGTACGCAACTCCAGCGGCCACAACCGCCACATATCGAACATCGGCTACTACTGGGCGATCAGCGACTACATGGACGCCCAGTTCAGTGTGGACTGGTGGTCAGATACTTGGACGCGTTTCGATTCCTTCTACCGTTACCTGTGGCGCCAAAAGTTCCTCAGCGGACGCATCGGAACCTCGTACTTCATATTGCCGACGGGTACCAAGGAACTCTCCCTCGCTTGGAATCATAGCCAGCGATTCGGAGAGCGCGCTGACCTCCGCGCATCGGTCCAGTTCGTCTCCAGTCAGCAGTTCCAGCGGGAGAATGAATTCAACCCCGAACGGCTGGTGCAGCAGCTGCGTTCCAGCATCTCCTACTCGCGTAGATCCGATTGGGGCACGCTCAACCTCGGTGCCCAGCGGGTCCAGCCTCTATCAAATCCGGAAACCTCGCCGCAGGCGACGAGCACCACGCTCCCGTCCTTCTCGCTTACCCTGGCACCGATAGTCCTCACACCGGCGCCCTCACTGCTCAACAGGCGCTGGTACCACGGGCTGACTTGGACCGGAAGCACGAACCTCAACCGTCAGACCTCAGAGAGACCCGACCAGCCCGACCAAGCCAGTATCAGCAGTAGCCTGACGTCTAACCTCTCGCTGAACAGCCTGCGCCTGAACTCGAACGGCTCGTATCGCGAGTCCACCATAGACAAGCCCGATACACTGATCACAGCGCCCGACACAGTCATCGTCGGGCCGGACACGACGATTACCCAAGACACTCTGGTCATCGGCCCCAAGGTCAGGGAAGGGCAGCTAAACTGGCGGGCGTCAGTCGGCTACCAGCAACGGCTCATCGGGTCGACCTCGCTTACCCCGGCGGTCAGCCTCAGCGGCCAGCTGATCCGCAACAACGAGACGGGACTCCGCTTCGTCGCCGCGCCGACGCGCGTCTCCTATAGTGCCTCACTCATTGGCGACATCTACGGTTTCTTCCCGGGCGTCGGGCCGTTGGAACGCATTCGCCACAAGCTCTCGACGTCGATCAGCTGGAGCTACAGCCCCGAAGTGAGACCGTCGGCGGAGTTCCTCGCCCTGACCACCGTGCGTGGGGACACAATCCGCGAGAGTCACCGGATGACCATCGGATTGCAGCAGACCTTCGAGGCTAAGCTCAAGCCACGTGAGGAGTTAGAAGATTCGACCTCCGAACCGCTCGCCGACACGCTCGATGCTGGCCAGCCGCCCGAGTCACGCAAGATCACGCTGCTCGCCATCCGGACTTCCAGCCTGGCGATCGACCTCGCGGAGGGAAGGGTCACCACGAATTCGATATCCAACTCTGTGACCTCCGACCTTTTGCGAGGGTTCTCGCTTCGCTTCACGCACGATCTGTTCGAGGAGGAGGAAGGTGGCCGGCGGTTCGCGCCGTTCCTGACCCAGCTCAATCTCAGCTTCTCGGTGGGGCAGCGGACGTTCGAGGGCTTGTTTGGCGAGCCCGGCGATGTGAGGTCGGGGCGCGGTATCGTTCCGCAGTCGGAAGAGTTCGTCGGCGAAGAGTTGGGCGAACCCCGGGATGTTGAAGACCCCGGTGGGGAAGCGGAGCTGCGCAGGGCTCGGCGCGCGTGGACCCTGGGCATCGACTACAGTCTGCTGCGTACACGGCCCTTACCGGGTCAGGATCCGCCCAGCAACCGTCAGTCGATACGGGCGAGCTTTGGGCTCCAGCCTACCGAGAACTGGTCGTTGACGTGGCGCACCCAGTACGACATTGAAGAGAAGAAGTTCGTGGACCATGCGCTCAGCCTGCGGCGCGATCTGCACCGCTGGACCGCGACCTTCCAGTTCCTGAAAGCCGCGAACGGGAATTTCCTGTTCACATTCCGGGTCAACTTGAACGACCTGCAGGACGTGAAATTCGATTACCGTCAGGAGACGAGGAAGTGAGGCGCCGGCGGCGTCACCTGGTTCGACGGTCAGCGCCTGAAGCCGGAAACCGGAGGGTTCGATGGCCACGGTGAAGAATGAAACGCGCACCGTATACGCGCCGCGAGGGACCGAGATCTCCTGCAAGGGCTGGCAGCAGGAGGCTGCGCTCAGGATGCTGATGAACAACCTCGACCCGGAGGTGGCCGAGAAACCGGCCGAGCTCGTCATCTATGGTGGCTCGGGCAAGGCGGCGCGCTCCTGGGAGGCGTTCGAGGCGATCGTCGGGTCGCTGCGCGAGCTGGGTAGCGACGAGACGCTGCTCGTGCAGAGCGGCAAGCCGGTTGGAGTGTTCACGACGCACCCCGACGCGCCGAGGGTACTGATTGCGAACGCGAACCTGGTGGGGCGCTGGGCGAACTGGAGCTACTTCAGGGACTTGGAGCGGAAGGGCCTGATCATGTACGGGCAGATGACCGCCGGTTCCTGGATCTACATCGGCACGCAGGGGATCTTGCAGGGGACGTATGAGACGTTCGCCGCGGCGGCCCGCGAACACTTCGACGGCTCGCTCTCCGGTCGCCTCGTGCTCAGCGGTGGTCTGGGCGGCATGGGCGGGGCCCAGCCACTCGCGGCGACGATGAACGGCGGTGTCTTCCTGGGCGTCGAGGTGGACCCGGCCCGCATCGAGCGGCGTCTGGGTACACGGTATCTCGATCGGGCTACGCGCGACCTTGACGAAGCGCTCGGCTGGGTGCTGGCTGCTCGAGATCGAGGCGAGCCGCTCTCCGTCGGTCTGGTCGGCAACTGCGCCGACGTCGTCCCCGAAATCGCGCGGCGCGGAGTCACACCCGACCTGGTGACCGACCAGACGAGCGCGCATGACCCACTGAACGGGTACGTGCCACAGGGCCTCTCGGTTGAGCAGGCGACGGACCTGAGGTCGCGGGATCCGCAGACGTACGAGCAGCGGGCGATGGACTCGATCGCGGAGCACGTGCGCGGCATGCTCGAGTTGAAGCGCCAAGGTGCGGTGGTCTTCGACTACGGGAACAACATCCGTGCCCAGGCCCGAGACGCTGGCGTCGAAAACGCCTTCGACTTCCCCGGTTTCGTGCAGGCCTATATCCGCCCGCTCTTCTGTCTCGGCAAGGGCCCCTTCCGCTGGGCGGCCCTCTCGGGCGAGCCGGCGGACATCCATCGCACCGATGAGCTGGTGCTCGAGCTCTTCCCGGACGATGAACCGCTGGGGCGCTGGATCACGATGGCCAGCGAGAAGGTGGCGTTCCAGGGTCTGCCTTCGCGGATCTGCTGGCTAGGTCAAGGCGAGCGTGCCAAATTCGGCCTGGCCATCAACCAGCTGGTGGCGAGCGGCGAGGTCAAGGCGCCCATCGTGATCGGTCGCGACCACCTCGACACCGGCTCGGTCGCGAGCCCTTTCCGGGAAACCGAAGGGATGAAGGATGGCAGCGATGCGATTGCCGACTGGCCGATCCTCAACGCCATGCTGAACGTGGCGAGCGGCGCGACTTGGGTCAGCTTCCACCACGGGGGCGGCGTCGGCATCGGCGACTCGCTCCACGCCGGCATGGTGATCGTCGCCGACGGCACTCCGGAAGCCGCGCGGCGGCTCGAGCGCGTGCTGACCAACGATCCGGGCAGCGGCGTGGCACGGCACGCCGATGCGGGCTATGAGACCGCCGTCGAGACCGCCCGGAAGCACGGGATCAAGATCCCTATGGCGGACTAGACTCGACGCCCGATAGGCAACAGCCGACGATCGACTAGCAGTGAGAATTCAACGGTCCACGTTCAACGTCCGAGCATCGATCTCCACGTGTCGGCGTACTCGACCATCGGCCGTCGGATATCGAGCTCAACCAGCACTATGCCTGAACACACGCTGATCCTCGAAGCTTCGCAGATACTCACCTGCCCGGGAGGCAGCGCACCGCGCCGCGGCAAGGCGATGTCGGACGTCGGCCTGCTGGAGGACGGCGCGGTAGCGATCCGCAACGGGAAGGTCGAGGCCGTGGGCTCGCAAGAGGGACTCCGCGACCGGTTCCCGGAGGCCGAGCGGATCGATCTTGGTGGTCACGTCCTCACTCCGGGGCTTGTCGACTCGCATACGCACGCGGTGTTCGGTCGCTACCGTCTCGACGAGTACGAGCTCCGTAGTGCGGGCGTGCCGTACATGGAGATCGCGCGGAGAGGTGGTGGAATCAACGCGTCGGTCCGTGACCTGCGAGAGCACTCGGAGTCCGAGCTGGTCGAACTCGGCCACGCCCGCCTGCGCCGGATGTTGGAGCACGGTACGACGACGGCGGAGGTGAAGAGTGGCTACGGCCTCAATCCGGAGGACGAGCTGAAGATGCTCCGGGTCATTCAGGAGCTTGCGAAGGAGGAATGGATCGACCTCGTGCCCACCTTCCTGGGCGCACACGCGTTTCCACCGGAATACCGGGAGCGCCGCGAGGAGTATGTCGACCTGGTGGTCAGGGAGATGATCCCGGCTGTCGCGGAGTCGGGTCTGGCGGTATTCTGCGACGTCTTCATGGAGCCGGGCGTCTATACGCCGGAGCAGACGCGTCGCGTCCTCGAGGCTGCCGTCCAGCATGGGTTGGTGCCGAGGCTGCACGCCGACGAGTTCGAGTCGAGCGGTGGAGCCGAGCTTGCCGCCGAGTTCGAGGCCGCCTCCGCCGACCACCTGGGCGCGATCTCGGAGGCGGGCATCGCCGCACTGGCCAGCTCAGGTACCGTCGCGACGCTCCTGCCAGGGACACTGCTCTTCCTCGGCAAGACTTACTACCCGCCGGCCCGCAGGCTGATCGACGCCGGGGCAGCCGTCGCCCTCGCCACCGACTTCAACCCCGGTTCGTCGCCGACTGTGAACCTACAGGTGGTGATGAGCCTGGCCTGCAGCCAGCTGGGGATGTCGCCGGCCGAGGCCTTCGTCGCCGCCACGGCGAACGGCGCCGCCGGCCTCCGGCTCGCCGACGGGCGGGGGACGCTCGAGCCGGGTGCGCCGGCGGACGTCGCCGCGTTCGACGTTCCGGACTACCGGCTCGTCCCCTACCTTTACGGTAGCAATCACTGCGCTGCGGTATGGAAGCGGGGGGTGCGGGCCCACTGATCCTGCAACATAGCTTGCATTTCGGTGTACAGTGGCGGCAGCTGTGCCGCCACGCTGTCCGCCGCTGCCCGTGGCGGTGGGCCGCTCCCCGGCGGGCTGCTGAAAAGTCAGCGCGATTGTGTATCTTTAAAGTTTGGCCGGCTGCCCGGTCTTTCGGGCCGGGCGGGCGGGCGCGTGTGAGCGGCGATCCGGAGGCAGCCAGAACCGACTGAGCCGGAACCGACTGAGGATGAGCAAGGCAGCCCAGTACAGGCAACGAGCGAGGACCTTCGAGCAGCGCGAGAACTGGAAGCGCGCGATCGAGGAGTACGAAGCCGCCATACAAGCGGATCGCCAGGCGCGCCGCGAGATCGATCTCGCTCTGTACAATCGGGTTGGCGACCTGTATCGCCGGATCGGCGACGTCAACCGGGCGGTCCACTACTACGAGCTGGCCGCCGACGGACACCTCGCCGCTGGCTTCTACAACAACGCGATCGCCCTCTGTAACAAGATCCTGCGCAACCAGCCGAACCGGCACTCGGCCTACCTGAAGCTGGGCAAGATCGGAGCAGCCAAGGGCTTCCTCTCAGATGCCCGCCGGCACTTTCTCGAGTATGCCGAGCGCATGCAGCGGGCCGGTCAGCTCGATGAGGCCTTTGCGGCGCTTATTGAGTTCGCCGATCTGTCGCCGGACCCCGAGGTCCGCCTGATGATCGCCGAGCAGTTGATCGAGCACGACCGGGCCAAGCACGCAGTAGAGCAGCTGCGACTCGCTTGGCGCGACCTCACCCAAGAGGGCCGGGACGCCGATGCCCAGGAGGTTAGGGGGCGCATCCTCGAGCTTGCCCCCAATCGCGACCCCGAGGTCGATCCGCCGGAGGCCTCAACCTCGAGCATGATCGACGCCGAGGGGGTTCTCGAGCTTCCGGAGATCCTGCCGTGGGGCGATGAGCCGGAGCCGGAGCCCGAGCCGGAGCCCGAACTGCCACCGCTGCGCCAGCCTGTAGTTGCCGACGAGCCGGTCACAATAGCGCCGGCCGAACTAGAGACGCCCGGGGATCTGGGTGGCGACTTGGACGCGGTTGACTTGGTGGAGCCGGATCTCGACATGGAGGGTCTCGAAGTCAACGCGTCCGCGTTGGAGGAGCTGGAGCAGGAACTTTTCGGTGAGGAGTCGGCGGAGCCGCCGCTCGACATTGTGCCTACATCGCTGGCTCAGGCAGAGCCGGCGATCGAGATGGAGATGCCGGCGGAGGAGCAATCATTCGGCGTTGAGGAACTGCCCGAGGTTGATTGGGTGGACTCGACGGCTGTGTCGGAGCCCCCGCCGGAGCCGCCGGCACCGCCCGCGCACGCGGTCGCGGCCACACCGGCGGATCGCATCGCCGAATTCGAGACCCGGCTCCAGACGGAGGGCCGCCGTCCGGCGCTGTTGTTCGATCTCTCCGAGGCGCTGCTGGAAGCGGGCGAGCGGGATAAAGCCACCGTATGCTTGGGCGAAGCGCTGGAGGGCTACGAGCAGCAGGGCCAGTTCCGGGAGGCCGGCCGAGTGCTCGATGAGTTGGTACGGTTGAATGTTAGCGACGTTCGCGCCTACCAGAAGCGAGTCGAGCTTGCCCTAAGATCGGGTGATCGCCCGGGGCTGATCGAGGCCTACCTTGCCCTGGCCGACTGCCTGGACCGTACCGATGCCAGCAACAAGGCGCGCGCCGTGTACGCACGGGTCCTCGAGCTCGACCCGCGGAACCGGCGGGCCGAGACGGCGCTCGAGATGTTCGTGGAGGAGGAGGCAGCGCCGGCGCCGAGTAGAGCACCGGCGGCGGCACCTGCTGCGGGCGACTACGTCGACCTCGGTTCCCTGGTCCGGGAGGAGGAGAAGGCGAAGGCCAAGAGCACGCGGTTCAAGATAGCTGCGGCGGACCCCCAGAGTGAGGCGGACGTCAACTTCTCGGAGATGCTTAGCCAATTCAAATCGAAGGTGGCGGAAGCGATCGAGGAGGAAGACGCTGCGAGTCACTACGACTTGGGCTGCGCCTTCAAGGAGATGGGCTTGGTCGATGAGGCGATCGCTGAGTTCCAGATCGCCGCCCGCGGCCTCGAGTACCGGTTGCGCGCGATCGAGATGCTCGGCGCCTGCTTCACCGAGAAAGGGGACCATCGCATTGCGCTCAAGGTCCTGAACCGAGCTCTCCAAGTCCCCGGTCAGAAAGATGAGGAGCTCGTCGGTATCTTCTACGCCATGGGCCGTTCGCACGAGGATCTCGGCGAGGCGGCCAGCGCCCTCGAATGGTACGAGCGAGTGCTCGGCTGCGACGTCAACTTCAGAGACGTGGCCCGGCGCGTCTCTGCCCTGCGCTAGCGATCGTACCCCCCTTTGACAAACCTGCTTTTGCCCCGCTAAAGTGTCCGCCGAGTCGCGCCCTCTTGGCGGCGCCTGCAGTGTCACTGACATAGCGAGTATGCTGCGTACTGCTCTGCCAGATCTGGTCCGGATTCAGGAGCCGGTTCGTGCCCGGCTCGATGAGCTCGACGAGGTGATGCGTCGCTTGGTCGTGGACGAGTTCGAGCTGATCGACGAAGTCAACGACTACCTCCTGCTGAAGCGCGGCAAGCTCTTCCGCCCGACCCTGCTGCTACTGTGCAACGAGATCGGTGGAAAGCCGAGTCGCGAGGCCCTGCTGCTGGCTGCCGTCGTGGAGGCCGTGCATCTGGCGACCCTCGTCCACGATGACGCCGTCGACCACTCCGCATTGCGGCGCGGAATGCCCACGGTCAATTCGGTGTGGGGCCATCAGACCGCCATCATTATGGGCGACTACCTGTACTCACGGTCCGTGATGGAGATGACCAGGCTGCAGCGGGTAGACGTGATCAAGGTCCTGGCGGACGCGGCGAACGCGATGACGATCGGCGAGATGCGGCAGCTCGCTATGCACGATGCCCTCTCCTTCAGCGAGGACGATTACTACCGGCTGATCAGCGCGAAGACCGCCTCGCTGATGTCGGCGACGTGCGAGCTGGGCTCCATGGTCGGCGACCTGAGATATCGCGATAGGCTAAAGGCCTTCGGCTACGCTCTCGGCATGGCCTTCCAGATCGCGGACGACATCCTCGACTATACCGGCGCTGAGGACGTAACTGGAAAGCCCTCCGGTCAAGATCTTCGCGAGCACAAGGTGACGCTCCCCCTGATCGTGGCCCTGCGCGACTTCGATCAAGAGCAGCGGCTCGCCGTCAACGCTCTGTTCGCCGATCCCGAGCCCGACGATGACCTGATCACGCGCGTTGTTGAGGCGACCCACCGGTGCGGCGGCATCACGCACGCCAAGGGTAAGGCGCGGGAGTTTGCAAACCGGGCGCTTGCCGCCATCGCGGACCTGCCGGAAAGCCCGGCAGCGACGGCGCTGGCCGAGGCGGTGGGCTACACCATCGGGCGGCGGAAGTGACTCGGGGAGACGGTTTGCTGGTGCGGCCTACCGGCCGCTCGCCGTGGCGGGTGGCGGCTATCCTGGCACTCGGGTTTCTGCTCGGGGCGATCCTCACCAAGCTGTCCGTGCTCTTTATCCCCGAGGGCCCGTTCCGAGAGTTCTTCACAACGACGATCTCAGCCAGTTTCGGCCCGCTGAGCATCGATCTGCTGGTGATCGCCTTCACGCTGGGGCCGATCGTCCTGAACGTGAATCTGTTTAGCGTCGCCGGTATCCTGGTCGTGGCCTATGTGGCGCGCATGATGCTCTGAGATCTGGTCCTTCGCCGCTCAGGATCGCGGCACGAATACCTGCCGCCGGTAATCCTCGATATCCGCCTGATCCCTCAGATCCGCCAGCCAAATGTCCAGAGCCGTCTGCTGGCGCTGTATCATCACGCGCGCCCGCCTCTGCTCCCTTTCCTGCTCGAACCGCTCGCGATCGGCCTCGACACGATCGGCCAACTGAATGAAGAAAAAGCGATCGTCGGACTCTATCGGACCGGCAACCTGGTTCAGCTCGAGCCCGAACGCGGTTCCGATGACCTCGTTCCCCTGACCGAGTCCGGGCACGAAATCGAATCGCGTGAACTGCGTGCTGGTCTGGTAAGTGAGCTCGTGATCGCTGGCGACCTCGTCGAGCGTCTTGTTGCTTCTAAGGTCGACGGCGATCTGGCCGGCGATGCCGCGCGCCACCGACTTCTTCTCCTCGAGCACGACGCGGCGGCGGACCGCCTGCTCGGCTTCCTCGAATGGGATGTAGCTGTCCGGCGTTCGCGCCTCGAGTTGGAGGAAGTACCAACCCTGGCCCGTCTCGTAGACCGGGCTCAAGGCGCCAACGAGCGTGGAGTCATGGAAGGCCCAATAGTAGGCTGGCGGGAAAGACCCCAGGCCCGACACGAAATCGCTCCCGTCGACCAGCGTGAGGCGACGCCCCTCCACACCCAGCGAGTCGACCGCCACGTCCATCCCGGCGGTCAGCGCGATCCGCTCGAAGCGGTCGACGTTGCCGAGCAGGCGATCCTCGGTCGCAGTATCCATGCGGATCGTGATCAGGATGTGTGAGGCGCGTACGCGATCATCCTCTCTCTCGACCAGCTTGACGATGTGGTAACCGAACCGCGAGAGCACCGGCTCCGAGATCTCGCCCGGCCCCAGCGCGAAGGCCGCATCCTCGACTTCCGGCAGCATCGTGCCGCGCTCCAGCCAGCCGAGGTCACCGCCCAATGTCGCGGTCGCCGGATCACGGCTGTGAGCTCTGGCAAGCTCCTCGAAATCCGCGCCACCCATTAGCTCCCCGCGGATGCGGCCGGCCTCCTCCAGCGCTGCAGCGCTGTCGGCGGGCCCCGGGACCCGCGAGAAGGCCACTAACCGGACTTCCGCTGTGGCCGGTCGAGCGAACTCGTCGATATTCTCCTCGTAATGGCGCAGCAGCTCCTCCTGCGCCACCTCCACCTCAGAGTCCTCCACGGCCAGTTCCGGGTCGAGCACGATGTACGCCACCCGCACCTGCTCGTTCTGGTCGCGGTAGTTGTACCAAAGTTCAGAGTCGGGGATGTAGATGCCGCTCCCGATTTGCTCCATCAACCGGGCACGCGGCAGCATGGTCCGGTAGTAGTCCTCGAGCTGGAGTAGCAGCTGCGGGTCGACGGCCTGTGAGGAGAAGAACTCACGATACTTGTCGTAGTCGAACTGACCGCCCGTCTGGAACAGCTCGTTCTGCATCAGCCAGGGCGGCGGCGTCGTCTGGAACGCCAGTCTGATCTCCTCGTCGGTCACCGAGATGCCCCGGCGGTCCAGCTCCTGCTCGATGAGAATCTGGCCGACCAGCTGGTTCCAGGCCTGTTCCTCGACCATCTCCCCCTCGCGGTCGTCCAGGGCCGACCCCTTCTGCGCCCGCGCTTCGTCGGCAAGGTTGCGATAGGTCATGGTCCAGACCTGATAGCTGATCACGGTGCCGTTTACCCGCCCAACCTCTCCCGTTGCCTGGGGGCTGCTACTGCCCGAGATGTCCATCCCCCACTGGAAGACCATGAGGCCGACGAAGGCCAGGGCCACGACCAGCATTATGATCTTCGTGTTTCGACGCATTGAGCGCAGCATAAGGCCAGTCCCTCTGCTTCGGCTGAGCCAGCCTGAAATCCCTGTGAAATGTGTGGTCTGAATCTACTCGGAGCGTCGGAAAATGCCACTGGGAGTGACGTTTGCCCCCCGGGCGGGGTGGGCCAACGTAAGAGAAGCTACAGTCGGCGTTGACACTAACGCTTTGAGACAAATATATTTGCACGATCCCCCGCCTCCTTGCGTGGGAACCGCATTCGCCCCAGGAGTACACAACATGCCTCCTGACAGCGATGTCCAGAAGGAGATCGAGCAGCTCGAGCAGCGCTACGCTGAGAACTCTCAGGGCTTGGTTTTTGCCCACCTGGCGGACGCTTACCGCCGGGCTGGCGAGTACGGCAAGGCGGAAGGCCTCGTCCTCCATGGCTTGAAGAACCACCCCAACTACATCAGCGCCTACAACGTGCTCGGGCGCGTGTACGTCGACAGCGAACGGTACTCCGACGCTCACGAGCAGTTCTCCAAGGTCCTGGAGCTCGACCCGCAGAACATGATTGCCATGCGAGCGCTCGGCGATCTGGCGGTTCGCGGTGGCCGTCTGGAGGACGCCCGCATCTGGTACGAGCGGATCCTGCAGATCGATCCACGTAACGAAGAGGCCCAGGAGGAGCTGGAGAAGCTGATCGCCGGAGGCGTGGCTCCGTCCCCCCAGCCCGCCGCTGCTCCCGAGCCGGCGGTTCCTGAGGCGGCGGCAGCTCCCGAGGAGGCCGCACCGTCTGCCGAGGATGCAGCCGCGCCTTGGGAAGCGGGCGGCGCGCCTGAAGGCGCAGGCGAGGTTGGCCCGCTCGAGGTGCCGGCCGAGCCTGTCGAGGAACTGTTGGGCGGAGAAGAGACAGCCGCGCCGGAAGTTGAGATGGATGTCTCCGACACAATGCCGACGATGGCCTGGGAAGGGCTCACCGATGCGGAATCGTTCGAAGCGTCGTCGGTGGAGCCGCTGGAAGAGGAGCCCCCGGTGCAACAGGTCGAAGGCCTGGAGGCCTTCGAGGAGCGCACGCCGGAGGAGCCCGCGGCTATGGCGCTGTCGGAACGGGGCGCCGATATCGACCTTGGCGATTTGGAGGAGTGGACCCCGGGGTTCCTCCGCGAGGAGGATATGGAAGGTCAGGCGGGAGAAGATCTGGGTGTTGGCAGTATGGTGCAGGAGTTTGGAGGCCCGGGCGGGCTGGAGCCGGCCGTTGCTGACGAGGACACGGGCGCCGAGCCGGAGGAGGCGAGCCCGGTGCGCGAGGAAGTGGTGACGGAGACCATGGCCGAGTTGTACGCCGATCAAGGGCTTCTTGAAGACGCCCTCGGCGTGTATCGCCGGCTCGCCGAGACTCGGCCGGAGGACGAGCGGATCCGGACCCGTATCGCCGAGCTGGAACGGCAGATCGCCAGTGAGATGGCCGCACCCGATAGCGGCGCGGATCTCGCCGAGTTGCTGGACCTGACCGAGACCGATCTATCCGGGGAACTGGAGATTCCCGAACCGCCGGCTTTCGAGGAGTCGACGGCCGCTGAGCTGATCGAGCCGCCTGCGGCGTTCGGGGAGACTTACGGCGTCGAGCTCGGCGATATCGCTGCCGAGGCGACGGAGGCGACGCCTGCAGCAGCCGAGCTGGCGGAGGCTCCGACTGGCGACTCCGGCTTCGAGTTCGAGGACGAAGCACCGTTGGCCGGGATGGAGCACCTCGATCCGTTCGCCTCGTCGTTCGACGTCATGGTCAAGCGCGCCGACCAGGCCCCGCTGGCCGCCGGAGTGGGCGGCCTGGCGGATCTGTCGCGGCCCGAGGCGGCCGAGCCGGCGGCGCCGACAGCGGAGACCGCTCTCGAGCCCGTGCAGGTCGAGCCGGAACTCGAGATCGTGCCCACCCTCGAGGAACTGACGCCGGAGCTCGAAGTCGTTCCGGCCGCCGACCTGTTACCGGCGGGAGCGGATGTGGTGCCGCCGCCGGAACGTCCAGCGCCAGTTGCCGAGGTCTCCGGGCTCACCGCCGAAATGCCGACGGTCACTCCGGCCGAGCCGCGGGTCGAGGCTCCGACCATCGAGGAGTATCTGTCGAGTCTACTCGCCTACGATCCGGAGGCGCGCACCGCTGCGGCCCCACCGGCAGCGGACGACGCGTCGGCGCCCGCTGACGCAGCGGACTCGGAGGATTTGGAACAGTTCCAGGAGTGGCTGAGAAGCCTCAAGGAATGAGGGTCGCTGACCTCCACGGCCCCAACCTGAACCCCCTCGGGCACCGGGAACCCGAGAGGTACGGCTCCGAGGACCTCGACGGTGTCGACCAGCGGCTGGTGACGCGGGCGGCGTAGCTCGGCGTCGAGCCGCACCTCACCAACCTCTATGGGGATGAACAACGCCTCGAGCACAGCTGCACAGCGGCTCGCGCGAGTCCGCGCCAGCCTGGCAGAGCACGGCCTCGACGGCCTGCTCGTCTCCCAGATCGCCAACGTCCGCTATCTAACCGGCTTCAGTGGCTCGAGCGGCTGGCTGCTCCTCGGATCCGATAGGGCGCTCTTCTTCACCGACGGGCGATACGAGACACAGGCGGAGGAGGAACTGCCGGGCGACGTCGACCTCGAGCTGGTGATCTTGCGAGACGGTTCGATCGCTGGGCTCTCGCAGAGGGCGGCCCAGGAGTTTGCCGGTCGCCGCGTCGGCTTCGAGGGGCAGCACGTCGCGTACGGCGACTGGGAGCGTCTGCGCGGAGAGGATGAGGCGGTCGAGTGGCAGTCGGTTCCCGGGGTTGTCGAGGCACTTCGAGCGGCGAAGGACGACGACGAGATCGCCCTGATCGGCAAGGCGGCTGAGATCGCGGCGGCTGCATTGCTCGAGACGCTCCCGACCGTCCGGCCCGGCATGCGTGAGGTGGACGTTGCAGCCGAGCTCGAGTACCGCATGCGTCGGCTCGGCGCCGAGGGCGCGGCCTTCGAGGTGATCGTCGCCTCCGGCGCGCGGACGGCGCTCCCCCACGCGGCGACCAGCGAGCGCGAGATGCGCGAAGGTGACCTGTTGCTCATCGACTTCGGCGCACGCTGGCGCGGCTACTGCTCCGACATGACCCGCACCTTCGTGCTAGGCGAGCCGCAAGCGCGACAGCGGGAGGTCTACGATCTCGTGCTGGCGGCACAGCAGGCGGCCTGTGCGGCGCTGCGCGACGGGGTCACGGGAGCGGAGGTCGATGCGGCGGCGCGGGCAGTCTTCACCGCCCGCGGACTGGAGGACCGGTTCCCCCACAGCAGCGGGCACGGCCTCGGGCTCGAGGTGCACGAGGGACCGCGTCTGGGTCGGCGTAGCGAGGAGCGGCTGCAGCCGGGCACGGTTGTTACAGTGGAGCCTGGCCTCTACTTTCCAGGGTGGGGCGGAATCCGGATAGAGGACGACCTGGTGGTCACCACGAGCGGAGCCGGTGTGCTTGTCGAGCTCGAGAAGCATCGGCTGCGGTCGCTGCCCTCATAGTCAGAGTCGGGAAGACCGGTCGATTGGAGCGGGAGATCCCCAGACAACGTAGCTGGACGGGAAATGGCATCGACGGCAGATTTCCGTAACGGGATGGTCATAGAGCTCGACGGTGAACTCCTGACGATCACCTATTTCCAGCACGTCAAGCCGGGGAAGGGTGGAGCTTTCGTCCGTACGAAGCTGAAGAACGTTCTCACCGGCGCGGTGACCGACAAGACGTTTCGGGCGGGGGAGAAGGTCGACGAGGTGCGGCTCGTGCGCCGCCCGGTCCAGTATAGCTATTCGGACGGACAGTTCTATTATTTCATGGATAACGAGACCTACGAGCAGATCCCGCTGCCAGCGGAGACCGTCGGTGAGGACCAGCTCGTCTACTTGAAAGAGAACATGGTCTGCGAGGCCCTGACCCGAGACGGCGAGCCAATCTCGGTGGAAGTCCCGTTCTTCGTCGAGCTGGAGGTGACGGATACGGAGCCCGGGGTCCGGGGCGATACCGCGCAGGGTGGGACGAAGCCGGCCAGGCTCGAGACCGGTGCTGTAGTTCAGGTGCCGCTCTTCATTGACGTCGGTGATGTGATAAAAGTAGATCGACGCGAGAACAAGTATCTGGAGCGCGTCTCCTCATGATCGACCTGACTTTTATTAAACGGCTCATCGAGACCGTCGAGTCCAGCGACATCGACACGCTGGAGTACTCGCGCTGGGGGACGAAGATCCGCATCAGCAAGAGCCCCTCCATGGTTCTGGGAGCCAACGCGCCTGGCCCGCCGCCGTTGACGTTCGCGCCGGCCAACCCGGCCGCTGGCCCGGCGCTTGTGACGGCGCCGCCCGCTGAAGCCGCGGGCGCGTCCTCCGCTGCTGCGGTTCCGGCGCCTGCTGAAGCGGGGCCTGGGCCGGCTCTGCATGAGGTCACTTCACCGATGGTTGGCACGTTCTATCGCGCGCCGGCCCCGGATGCAGATCCGTACGTCGAAGTCGGTGATCGCGTGAAAACCGGGCAAACGCTCTGCATCCTGGAGGCGATGAAGTTGATGAACGAGTTGGAGGTGGAGGTCAGCGGGACGGTAGTGGAGATCGCCGTGGAGAACGCCGAGCCCGTTGAGTACGGTCAGGCCCTTTTCCGCATCAAGCCCGATTGAGTTCTTCTCCACGCGCCGAGGCTCTGGTTTGAGCTAGCTCCAGCGAGGGACCAGCCTTGTTCCAGAAAGTCCTGATCGCCAATCGCGGGGAGATCGCTCTCCGGATCATCCGCGCCTGCCGCGAACTCGGCATCCCGGCCGTTGTCGTGCATTCAGAAGCCGACCGCGAGTCGCTGCACGTCCGCTTCGCGGATGAAGACGTCTGCATAGGACCCGCCCCTGCGCAGGAAAGCTACCTCAACATCCCGCGCATCATCGCAGCCGCCGAGATCACCGGCGCAGACGCCATCCATCCCGGCTACGGTTTCCTGGCTGAGAACGCCGAATTCGCCGAGATCTGCGAGGCCTCCGATATCGTCTTCATCGGCCCGACCGCCGAGCAGATCAGGCGGATGGGCGACAAGGTCGCCGCCCGCCGGACGATGACCGAGGCCGGCGTCCCGGTGATCCCGGGGACGGAAGACACGTTGGGCGATCCTCGCGCCGCACGCAGGGCGGCGGAGGAGATCGGCTTCCCGGTCATGATCAAGGCAGCCGCGGGTGGCGGCGGCAAGGGGATGCGGATCGCCCGCTCCGCCCACGAGGTCGAGAACCTGTTCAAGATGGCCGGTGTCGAGGCCGAGGCCGCCTTCGGTAACGGCGCCCTCTACTTAGAAAAGCTCCTCGAGGGCGCTCGCCATGTGGAGATCCAGGTACTGGGCGATTGTCACGGCAAGGGCGTCCACCTCAACGAGCGCGACTGCTCCGTCCAGCGTCGTCACCAGAAGCTCATAGAGGAGGCGCCGAGCCCGGCGGTGACGCCTGAGCTGAGGGCGAGGATGGGCGCCGCCGCCGTACGCGGCATGGAGGCGATCGGCTACGTCGGCGCTGGAACGGTGGAGTTCCTCCTGGATCGCGATGGCCAGTTCTACTTCCTCGAGATGAACACGCGGATCCAGGTCGAGCATCCGGTCACCGAAGAGGCGACCGGCTACGACTTGGTCAAAGAGCAGATAAGAGTCGCGGCCGGCGAACCGCACTCGATCCCGGATGACGTGCGACTGCTCAGCCACGCCATAGAGTGCCGGGTCAACGCTGAGGATCCGGATAACGACTTCCGCCCGTCGCCCGGTAGGATCACTACCTTCCACCCGCCCGGCGGCCCGGGTGTGCGTGTCGACACGCACGTGTACACCGGCTACTTAGTGCCGCCCTACTACGACTCTCTGATCGCTAAGCTGATCGTGCGTGCCCCCTCACGCGAAGAGGCGATCGAGCGGGCGCGACTCGCACTCGATATGTTCGTCATCGAGGGCGTACACACGACGATCCCCTTCCTGCGCGGAGTGCTCGATCACCCCGACTTCCGGTCGGGCAACATCGACACTCATTTCCTCGAGCGCTTCCCGGCGCCGAAACTGGAGAGCGCCGCTAAGCCATGAAGATAGACGTTCTCTGGACACCGTCGGAGCTCGAGCGCGTCCCCGTGCACAACCGCAACGTGATCGTCGTCGATGTGCTGCGCTCGGCGACAACCGTCGCCGTAGCGATACACAATGGGGCGCGAGCGGTTGTCCCGGCTGCGTCGATCGAAGAGGCCCTGCGTATCGCCAACTCGATCGGGCGCGCAGATGTCATACTCTGCGGCGAGCGGCAGGGAATCCGCATCGAGGGCTTCGACCTGGGTAACTCACCCAGCGAGTTCAAGAGCGGCGTCATCGGCGATCGCACCATCGTCATGACGACGACCAACGGCACCCACGTGCTAACCTCGCTGTCGGCTGCCCGAGCTGTCTATGTAGGGGCACTCGTCAACCTGAGCGCCGTGGCCAAACAGCTGAGGGAGGACGACGGCGAGCCGCTTATCGTCTGCGCGGGCCGCGGCGGCCGCGTCAGCGTCGAGGACGCGCTCTGCGCCGGTCTCCTGGTGGAGGCGTACCTCAAGCGGGATCGCCGGAAGAGAGCCGCGAAGACCGTGGCGGAGCTGGGCGACGGCGCTGTGGCAGCTCTGTCACTCGCCAGAGAGCACGGGCCGGTAAGTACTCGGTTCCTCCGCGAGACCGCGGCAGGGCGCGCTCTGGAGAAGATCGGGCAGGGCGAGGACATCAAGTTCTGCGGCAATGTCGACTCGATCCCCGAGGTCCCCGTCCTTCGCGATCGTCAGATCATCAGGGCAGAGCCCGCGAACGGACAGACGAGCGGAGGGAAGAAGACGCGGTGAGGAGGTGAGCGATGGGCGACCGAGAGGATGGCCGCACGCAACGCATCCTGATCGGCATCGGCCTGATCGCCGTAGGTCTGTTCACTCTTCTCAGCCTGGTCCCTGTAGACCTGTTCGGCGAGGGTGTGCGGAGGTTGTTTCCGTCGGGCAACATTGTGGGGCCCGTGGGCGTAGCCGTTGCCACCTTGTTGGTCGGGTCTCTCGGGGTCAGCGCTGCTGTAGTCCCGCTGTTAGGGCTCCTCTGGGGCAGCTGCAGTCTCGGGAGGATCGAGCGCTCCGAGAGCCTTCGCTGGACCGCCTTCTTCGCCACCATCCTCGCTCTGGTGCCGCCGTTACTCGCCTCGTTCGCCTATCCCGCCCGGACGCGCGGTGGAGGGGCAGCCTGGTTGTCCGGAAGTTACGGGGTCTGGGCAGGTGATCTGCTGGCGGCGGCGTTAGGTTGGGTCGGCAGCGCCATCGTACTCCTCTTCCTCCTCATCACCGGCATCATCCTCATCCTTGGTCTCGAACCGTTCCGGGCCCTCGCCCAGGGTACCGCCCGGGGCGCCATCCTCACCGGGCGGGTCGGGCAGGCGACGATCCGGGCCGGCGCTGCCCTGGTGACCGGGGCCAAAGCGGGGACGCGCCGCTTCGCTGCCGGCTGGAGCTGGTTGAACGCACGCCTCATGCGGCGCGAGTCCCGTGGCCTCCTCTCGCGTCTCGACGCGGCGCCGGAAGTTGAAGCGGCCCCTCCGGCGGCGCTCGAGCCGCCACCGGCGCCACGGTCGGAGAAGAAAACAAAGAAGCGGGAGATCCAGCCGGACCTCTTCAGCCTGGCCGGTCCAGGGTCGGGTCTCCCACCCATCGACCTGCTCGCGCCGCCTCCTGACCAGGAGTACCGGGTCAGCCGGCAGACGCTCGACGAGCTGGGCGAGACGCTTGTCGACACGCTCAGGACCTTCAAGGTGGAAGGGAAGATCGGTGGCCGTACCACAGGCCCGGTCGTGACTCAGTTCGAGGTCGTGCCGGCCTCGGGTGTGAAGGTCGGCAAGATCGCCGCGCTGGCCGACGATCTGGCTCTGGCGCTCAAGGCGCCGTCCATTCGCATCATCGCCCCCATTCCCGGCAAGGGCGCGGTGGGCGTCGAGGTGCCCAACCCCCGGCGCAAGATCGTCTACCTGCGCGAGATACTCGAGTCCGATGCCTACGCGACGAGCCGCGCCGAGCTGCCGCTGGCGTTAGGTGAGGATGTGAGAGGTCGCTCCGACGTCTACGATCTGGCGAAGATGCCGCACCTGTTGATCGCCGGTGTCACCGGCTCCGGTAAGTCGGTCTGCATCAACGCCGTCATCTCCAGCCTCGTCTATCGCTACACGCCCGAGCAGCTCCGCTTCCTGCTGATCGATCCCAAGATGGTCGAGCTGGGCGGCTACAACGTGCTCCCGCATTTACGGCACCCGGTGGTCACCGACAACCAGGACGCGGCCACCGCCCTCAAGTGGCTGGTCTACGAGATGGAGCGCCGCTACGAGTGGCTCTCCGCAAATGGCTGCCGCAACCTGCGCGAGTTCAATCGTCGCGTCGGCAGTGGGTTGCCCATCTGGGCGCCGCCCTCGGAGGGCAGTGCCGAGGTCGAGGACCCGCAGACGCAACCCTACATCGTCCTGGTCATCGACGAGCTGGCAGACCTGATGATGACCGTGCAGAACGAGGTGGAGCGCCCCTTGGCCTACCTGGCCCAGAAGGCACGGGCCACCGGGATCCACCTGGTCGTGGCGACCCAGCGGCCCTCCGTCAACGTCATCACCGGTCTGATCAAGGCGAACTTCCCCTGCCGCATCGCCTTCCGGGTGGCATCGAAGGTGGACAGCCGCACGATCATCGATCAGAACGGCGCCGAGACCCTGCTCGGCAACGGCGACATGCTCTTCATGCCGCCGGGTGGTTCGGAGCCTGTGCGAATCCAGGGTACCTTCGTCTCCACCGAGGACACGGAGCGGCTGATGGAATGGTACCGGGCGCGGGCTGAGGAAACCGCGCTCGCACGCGAGGAGGAAGACATCATCGAGGCGGTCCACCAGCTGGAGCTCGAGGAGGCTGAGGCCGAGATAGGCGGCGACGAGCTGGAAGATCGAGACCCGCTGTTCCGCCGCGCCGCCGAGGTCGTCGTCCAGCACCAGCAGGGCTCCACGAGCTTGCTTCAGAGGCGGCTGAAGATTGGCTACGGGCGCGCCGCCCGTATCGTCGACCAGCTGGAGCACGCCGGCGTTGTCGGGCCGCCCGAGGGGTCGAAACCGCGCGACGTATTGGTTACACTTCAGGATCTCGAAAGGATTTGCCCCGCCAGCGGCGGGCGAAACGGGTAGAGTGAGGCGATGCTGAAAGAGCTTACCGCAGTCGCGATTGTCATACCGGTGTTCTTCGGTCCGGCGCAGGTCGCCCAGGACCAGGTGGAGGACATACTCGCCAGGGCGGCGCGGGCGTATGAGGACGTATCGACACTGCGCTCCCAGTTCGTGCAGAAGATCGTCATCCCGGCGCTCGAGCGTGAGAAAGAAGGGCGGGGCGTCGTATACCAGAAGAAGCCCAACCTCTTCATGATGCAGTTCGAGGAGCCGCAGGGCGACGTTGTCGTCGCTGACGGCGAATGGTTCTGGATGTACTATCCCAGCGCGCAGCCGGATCAGGTCGTGCGCACGGCCATCCATCAGACCACCGAGAACGCCACCCTCGGCGGCGAGTTCCTGGTAAATCCGACCGAGCGCTACGTCGCTGCCTACGTGACCCGGGAGACCGTGGGTGACCGGTCCGCCCATCTCCTCTCCCTCGTGCCCAAGTTCGATGCACCTTACACGCTGGTGCGCGTCTGGATCGATGCGAGCGACTATCTCGTGCGCAAGTTCGAGATCCACGAGGAGAACGAGACGGTCCGCACGATCACGCTCAGCAGTGTTGAGGCGGGCATCGATCTGCCCGACGACCTCTTCACCTTCTCTATTCCGCCGGGCGTCGAGGTGTTCACGCGGTGAAGTTCTCCGTCATCACGCTCGGGTGCGACAAGAACACAGTCGACTCGGAGCGCATGGTGGCCACCCTGGTCGGCCACGGGGCGGACTTCCATCACGACCCGGCCGACGCCGAGGTGCTGCTCGTCAATACCTGCGGCTTCATCGATGCGGCCAAGCAGGAGTCGATCGACACGTTGCTCGAGGCGGCCAGGCTCAAGGATACCGGTCGGCTTCGGGCGCTCGTAGCCGTCGGCTGCCTGGTCGAGCGCTACCGGGAGGAGCTGCAGCAGGCGATTCCCGAGGTCGATCTCTTTCTCGGGCTGCGTGACCTGCCGGAGCTCGTTCCGAAGCTCGTGATGCGGGGCCTGCTCGATCGGCGCCTGCACAAGCATCCGGGGGCCCGGCTGCCGGTGGGCGGCCTGCGCCACATCTCGTACCTCAAGATCAGCGAGGGGTGCGACCACAAGTGCGCGTTCTGCGCGATTCCGCTGTGGCGCGGGCGACACCGCTCCTTCGATCCGGCGGCGCTGGTGGAGGAGTCGCGTGCCCTGGAAGCCCGAGGCGTAATGGAACTCAATCTCGTGGCCCAGGACCTGGCTCACTACGGTCGCGACCTGGGTGGCGGCGCCGGCCTCCACGAGTTGCTCGAGCGCCTGCTCGAAGCCACTGAGATCCCTTGGTTCCGATTGCTTTACATCTACTCCGCCGGGCTGCTACCGTCGCTGGTAGAACTGATCGCCCGGGAGGAGCGGATCGTCTCCTACATCGACATGCCGATCCAGCACGCCAGCCCCCGCATGCTGGAGCTGATGCGTCGGCCCGAGCGCCCGGACGTGCTGCGCGACAAGATCGACTGGCTCCGTTCCCAGATCCCGGACCTGACGCTTCGCTCCACCGTTGTGGTCGGCTTCCCCGGCGAAACCGAAGAGGACTTCGAGGCGTTGCTTGAGTTCGTGAGCGAGATCGAGTTCGATCACCTAGGCGCCTTCGCGTTTTCGCCGCAGCCGGGGACGCCGGGGGCGGAGATGCCCGACCCCGTGCCAGCTTCGGTGAAGATGGAACGGCTGGCGCTGGTAACCGAGCTACAACGCTCTATCGTCGCAGCCCGCAACTCGGCGCGCATCGGCGACAAAGTCGAGGTGCTCGTTGACGGGATCGGCACCGCTGAGGGCGGTGAGCCTCAGATCGAAGCGCGTATGCGCAGCCAGGCTTTCGAGATAGATGGCCTGACCTACCTTACCAGGTCCGATGTCGAGCTCGTGCCCGGTGACTTGGGCCTGGCCACCGTGACCAACGCCGACGATGCCGATGTCTGGGCTGAACCCGAGTCGGTCATCAAGCCGGCGCGCCGTCCTTTCGAGCGCGCCGAGGCGGTTGCTCTCGACCTGCAAACAGCGTGGGGCAAATGAGTCGAGCGAATCGTTCGCAGGGCCTCTTCGAGCGTGCCCGAAAAGTATCGCCCGGCGGTGTGCACTCACCCGTCCGCGCCTTCGGTGCGGTGGGGTCCGAGCCGTTCTTCAGCGCCAGCGGCGTCGGCTCGCGCCTGCGCGATGTGGATGGGAACGAGTACATAGACTACGTGTTGTCATGGGGACCGCTGGTTCTCGGCCACGCCCACCCGGAAGTGACGGCAGCCGTCGAGCGGGCGGTCCGCAAAGGAACTCACTACGGCACGCCGACACCGGAGGAGGTTGAGCTTGCCGAGAAGGTCATCGCGCTCGTGCCGTCCGTCGAAGTCGTCCGGTTCGTCAACAGCGGCACCGAGGCGACGATGTCCGCTGTGCGGCTCGCCCGCGCCTTCACCGGCCGTGACCTGATCCTCAAGTTCGAGGGCTGCTACCACGGTCACGGCGACAGCTTCCTGGCGAGGGCTGGCTCCGGACTCGCCACGCTCGGGCTACCCAGCTCGCCGGGCGTGCCGAAGGAGATCACTCAGCTGACCCTCACCGTGCCCTTCAACGATTTCCAGGCTGTACAGGAGACGCTCGCCGAGCACGGCGACCGGGTCGCCGCGGTGATCACCGAGCCCGTCGTCGGCAACTCCGGGCTCATCCTTGCGGAGGGTGGATTCCTTGAGTTCCTGAGGGAAGAGACGCGGCGCATAGGTGCATTGCTGATATTCGATGAGGTGATGACGGGCTTTAGGGTCGCGCTGGGCGGGGCTCAGGAGCGCTACGGGATCGACCCCGACCTGACGGCGCTGGGTAAGGTGATCGGCGGAGGTTTCCCGGTGGGTGCCTACGGGGGCAGGCGGGATATCATGTCGCGCGTGGCCCCGGAGGGAGATGTCTACCAGGCGGGGACGCTCTCCGGCAACCCGGTGGCCATGGCCGCGGGCCTGGCGCAGCTCGATGTGCTCGAGCGCGAGAACCCATATGCGGCGCTTGAAGAGCGGGCGTTGAAGCTTGTCACGGGTATCGTCGCTGCGGCGGGTCGCTGCGGGATCCCGGCCACCGGCGCCGCCACCGGCTCGATGTGGGGCGTCTACTTCTGCGAGGGACCTGTGCGGAACTTCGAGGAGGCGCTCAAAGTCGATCGCCAGTTCTTCAACGCGTACCATCGCGAGTGTCTCTTGGGCGGCGTGTTCTTCGCTCCGTCGCCGTTCGAGGCTGGTTTCCTGTCGACGGCGCACAGCGATGCGGACATCTCCGAAACGCAAGAAATCGTGGAGCAGGCGCTCGCCAAGGCGACGAATAAGAAGTAGAATTTGGCAGTCATGGCACACGAACCGATGGACAGCGAAGTTGCTCACCGCCAACGCACACGCCGCGTTATGGTCGGCGAGGTGCCGATCGGCGGCGGCACCCCCGTCTCGATCCAGTCGATGACGCTGGCCAGTCCGGTCGACCTGGGCGCGTCGGTCGCCGAGATCGAGCGGCTCGCCGACGCCGGCGTCGAGATCGTGCGCACCGCTGTGCCCAACGAGGCGGCGGCGGCCAACCTGCCCGAGCTCGTGAAGAACTCTCCGGTCCCGCTGGTCGCCGATATCCACTTCAACTACCAACTTGCCATTACGGCGGCCGAGGCAGGCGTGGCGAAGCTGCGCCTCAACCCCGGCAACATAGGCGACGCGAGGCGCGTCCGCGCGGTGGTAGATGCGGCACGCGAGCGCGGCTTGCCGATTCGGATCGGAGTGAACGCGGGCTCCCTCGAGCGCGACCTGCTGGCCAAGTATGGGAGCCCGACGGCGGAGGCGATGTTGGAAAGCGCCCGCCGCCACGTGCGGATACTCGAGGACGAAGGTTTCGACGACATCGTCATCTCGTTGAAGGCGTCGCGTGTGCCGCTGATGATCGAGGCCTACCGGCTGGCAGCCCGCGAGTACGTGTATCCGTTACACCTCGGCGTCACCGAAGCGGGCACACCGCGCGCTGGCAACATCAAGTCGGCGATCGGGATCGGGACGCTGCTGGCGGAGGGGATCGGTGATACGATCCGCGTGTCGTTGTCCGCCGATCCTGTGGAAGAAGTACACGCTGCCCGCACTATCCTCGAGTCGCTCGACTTGCGGCGCGAGAGCATCCGCATCGTCGCTTGCCCCGGTTGCGGCCGGCTGCAGGTTGACCTTATCCGGCTGGCGGAGGAGGTGGAGGAGCGCACGCGCGACATCCGCAAGCCGCTCACAGTCGCCGTGATGGGCTGTGCAGTGAACGGGCCTGGCGAAGCCCGTGAGGCCGACATCGGGATCGCCGGAGGAAAAGGCGAGGGTCTGCTCTACGTCCGTGGCGCGATGGTGCGCAAGGTGCCCGAAGACATGATCGTCGATGCGCTCATCGAGCTGATCGGCGAAGTCGAGCCCGACCCCGCGTGGGAAGCTCGCGGTGCGGAAGCGGTGACTTGGACTCCGGACTGGGAGGACGGGGCAAGCCGTTCTACCAGTCGATGACCAGGGTGTTCGCGATGGCCAAGGATAAGTCGGTTCAGGTTGGCATCGTCGGCTGCGGCGCTATCGCCCAGCTTGTGCACCTCCCGCTCCTGCAGGAGAAGGAGAATGTCCGGGTGGCTGCGGTCTGTGACCAGAACCTGGCGAAGGCCAGGCTGGTGGCCGAGCGCTTCGAGATCGCGTCGGTCCACTCCAGCGTGGGCCGGCTGCTCGAAGACACCAGCCTCGACGCCGTCCTCGTCTGCACACCGAACCACCTGCACGCTGAGCAGGCCGAGGCGGCCCTCAAGGCAGGGACCGACGTTCTCTGCGAGCGGCCGCTGGGGACTAGCTTGGAGCAGGTCGTGCAGACGTTGGCGGTGGCAAAGCAGACCGGTCAGAACCTAATGGTCGCGAACAACCATCGTTTCCGACCCGACGCGTGGGCCCTGCGCCGCTTCATCCAAGCGGGCGAGCTCGGCGAGATCTTCCACATCCACTCTACCTGGCAGCGCCGTCGCTCGCGGCGCCCCCGGATCAGCGAGTGGCGCACGAGTCCAGAGCAAGGTGGCGGTGTCCTCATGGACCTCGGCGTCACCAACATCGATGCCTGTCTCTGGCTACTAAACTACCCGGTGGCGGAGCGCCTGACGGCCTATCTCCTTGACCGGGACGAGGACGGAGTGGATGACTCGGCCGTAGTCCTCATGCGCCTGGAGGGGAACCTGACCTGTGGCATCGAGGTAAGCTGGGACCTCGCAGCGATGAGGGATCGCCATATGCTCGTCGCCCTCGGCGAGCTCGGCATGGGCTCGTTGTCGCCCTTCATGGTGCAGAGGGAGACCGACGGCAAGGTGATCGACGTGACGCCGCGTCTCGCGCCTGGCATCGAGAACATGTACACAGCGTCCTACCGCCGCGAGCTCGACTACTTCTTCAACGTCGTCCGCGGCGACCGGGACGAGCCGCTGCCTACCGAGCAGGAGAAGTTGATGGGTATCGTTGACGCCTGCTACCGGTCGTCGAGAGAGGGACGCGAGATCGTTCTGTGAAGCACCCTATCCTACCGCGTGGGGCGGAGCTGGGGCTTCCGGTCGTCAGCGGGATCCTGCTCTCGCTCTCGTTTCCACCGCTCCATCTGCTGGTCCCGCCATTCGTGGCTCTGGTCCCGTACCTGGTGTTCGTGGCCCGCGCCCCGCAGGACCGAGAGGGGAGCGCGTCCGTCAGGCGCGCCACTTTCTGGATGGGTATCGTCTACTTCGGCACGCTCCTCTACTGGCTATTCACCGCGCTGGTCTTCTACACCTGGCTCGCGCTGCTCGGCTACATCATCGCGGTAATCATCCTCTCGGGCATCCTGGCCGTCGGGGGCTGGGGAATCCACCTGCTGCGCTGGCGTCACGCGCTCCCGTTCTGGATCTCCGTTCCCGTCTTCTGGACCGCGGCGGAGTGGGTCCGCGCCCACCTTGGTGACGTCGCATTCCCCTGGCTGGGGCTGGGTCACTCGCTGACCGGCTACCC
Organism: Gemmatimonadota bacterium; assembly: GCA_020344215.1. Lineage (GTDB taxonomy): Bacteria > Gemmatimonadota > Gemmatimonadetes > Palauibacterales > KS3-K002. The sequence continues at coordinate 4,035,424 of CP070815.1, read as the reverse complement.
GGCGCTGGTCGGCTTTGCCGATCTCACCGGCGCCCGGGGGGTGACCCTCTGGCTGGCCGCGATCAACGGGCTCTTGGCCGAGTGGTGGATCGCCGGACTGCGAGTCGGCTGGCGCCAACGAGCGCTGGGGCTGGGACTGCTCATCCTGGTGCCGCTCGGCTACTCGCTGCTGCGCTGGAGCACTCTCGAGACGCGGCCTGCGGCCCGCGTACTCGTCGTGCAGCCGAATATCCCCGAGGACCTGAAGCTCGACCGCGATGCAGCGGTGGACAGTAGCCGCACCGCCCTCGAGAGCCTGACCGGCGCCGGGCTTGCCGGCGCTTCCGATCTCGACCTCATCGTCTGGCCCGAGACGGCAATCCCCACCTTCTACACGAACGTTCCGGAGTTCACTGCTCAAGCCGCGCGGACCGCCCGGGCCGACGCGGTGGGGCTGCTGACGGGCGTCCTCGACTACGAGCGCTACGAGGACGGTGGCTACGACTACTACAATGCCGCCCTTTTCATCGATCCGCGGGGCAGGCCTGTGGGCTTGTATCACAAGCACTATCTGGTGCCCATCGTCGAGCGCGTGCCTTTCGCTCCGATCGGGTGGATACGGAGCCTGCGCCGGAAGGAACCGCCGCTGATCGGCGGTTTCCTCCGCTGGTTTGGCGGGTTCGGCCGCGGCGATGAGGAGCCCGTCTTCCGGCTCGATGGCTCCGGCTTCGGCGTGCTGATCTGCTACGAGTCGATCTTCCCCGGCCTCACACGCCGGTACCGGCGCGCCGGCGCCGACTTCATCGTCAACATCACCAACGACGCCTGGTTCGGGCGCGAGCGGCCCTGGTGGAGCCGCACCAGCGCCCTCTACCAGCACCCGGCGCACCTGGTGATGCGGGCGATCGAAAACCGCGTGGGCGTCGCCCGAGCGGCGAACACGGGGATCTCGCAGTTCGTCGACCCGAGAGGCCGCGTCCACCAGGCGACGAAACTGTTCGTGCCCGACACCCGCATCGCGAACGTCGAAACCACCGACGGCCTCACCTTGTATTCGCGCCTCGGCGATTGGCCGGGCTCGCTGGCCGCCCTCGGCGCGCTCCTCTTGCTCGGCTGGTCCCGGTGGCAGCGGCGCCGCCGAGGCGCTGGTTCGGGAATCCGGGAATCCGGGAATCCGGGACTTGGGGAGTAGGGGAGGCGGGAATCCGGGAATCCACGATTCCCGGAATCCCCGGATTCCCCGATTCCCAACAAACATCTTGCCTCCCATTCCCCCCTTGCTAGATTCCTCTCTGGGACGCGGCCCCGAGCGGGGCCGTTGCTTTTCATACGAAAATCCGGATCCAGGGTAGCGCGATGAAAGAGGGGATTCACCCCGAGTACAAGGAAGCGCTGGTGACCTGCGCCTGCGGGAACAGCTTCACCACGCGGTCCACGCTCGAGTCGATCCACGTCGAGATCTGCTCACGCTGCCACCCGTTCTTCACCGGCCGGCAGAAGCTGGTCGACACGGCGGGTCGCGTGGAGCGATTCCGCAGGAAGTACGGTGAGCCCGGGGGCAAGAGGAAGGGCAAGAAGGTGAGGGCGCCTGAGGCCCAGGCCGAGCCGGCGGCGCCGTCCGCCGGTGAGGAGCAGAGCGAGTAACCTCGGGGACGGGGCCGCCTTATGGCGGTTGTCAACATGACGAGTTCTGACCGGCTGAGGGAGAAGGTTCGGGCCGCCGTCGTGCGCCGGGAGGAGCTCGGGCAGCAACTTGCCAGCCCTGAGGTCATCGCCGACCCGGAGCGGCTAAAGGAGCTGGCACGTGAGCACTCCGGGCTCGAGCGGATGGCTGAGGTCGGCTCCGAGCTGCTGAAGCTCGACGACGAACTGCAGCAAGCCCGGGAGCTGAGCGAGACGGCGGACGACCAAGATCTGCGTGAACTGGCGCGGGCCGACGCCGCCGAGCTGGAAATCAGGATCAGCCAGCTCGAGGCCGAGGCTCGTGAGGCGTTGGCCCCCAAAGACCCGCTCGACGATCGAGCGGCGGTGATCGAGATCCGCGCCGGCACCGGCGGCGACGAGGCCGGCCTCTTTGCCGCGGACCTCTACCGCATGTACACCCGCTACGCTGAGAAACATGGCTGGAAGGTCGAGCTGCTCTCGACCAGCGAAGGCACGCTGGGCGGCGTCAAGGAGGTCGTCTTCGTGGTGCGCGGGAAGAATGTTTACGGCACGCTGCGTAACGAGTCGGGCGTCCATCGGGTACAGCGGGTGCCGGAGACCGAGAGTCAGGGGCGCATCCACACATCGGCGGCGACCGTGGCCGTCCTCCCCGAGGCCGAGGAGGTCGACGTCGAGATCAAGCCCGAGGAGCTCAAGATCGACGTCTACCGCTCGTCGGGACCGGGCGGCCAGAGCGTCAACACGACGGACTCAGCCGTGCGGATCACCCATGTCCCCACCGGGCTCGTCGTTACCTGCCAAGACGAGAAGTCCCAGCACAAGAACAAAGCCCGGGCCCTCACGGTGCTGCGCAGCCGCCTCCTCGACCTCAGGGTCGCAGAGCAGGAATCGGAGCGCGCCGCCGAACGCCGCACTCAGGTCGGTACCGGCGATCGCTCGGCGAAGATTCGCACCTACAACTTCCCGCAGAGCCGGGTGACCGACCATCGAATCAGCCTCACTCTCCACCGCCTGCCCGAGATTATGGATGGCGACCTCGACGACCTGCTGCGTGAGTTGCGCCTGGCGCGTCGGGAGGAACGCCTGAGCGCATGAGCGAGCAGCGGCCGGAGGAGCCTCCCGTTCCCGACGCCGACATCCCTGCTACCCCGGCGCTGCCCAGCCTGAAGCAGGCACTGGCAAGAGGCCGCCAACTGCTCGGCGCGCGGTCCGGCGACGACGCATCCCGAGAGGCCTCCTTCCTCCTGACTGGCGTGTTGGGCACGACGGTTGGCGAAGCGGCGCTGCAAGGCGATCGCCGGCTCTCCGCCGACGAGTGGGACGAGTATCAGCAACGATTGGCTCGACGCGCGCGAGGCGAACCGCTCCAGTACATCGAAGGGCGGGCGGCGTTCCGTCAGCTCTTGCTCCGCGTGGACCGCTCGGTGCTCATCCCGCGGCCCGAGACCGAACAGCTCGTCGAGCACGTGCTGGACTGGTGCCGGGGCAAGGAAGCGCTGGTCGGTCTGGACCTTGGCACCGGCTGCGGAGCCATCGCCCTGAGCCTCGCACAGGAAGGGCCCTTCGAGTCGGTGGTCGCCGTTGACATATCGGGTGAGGCTCTGAATGTTGCCCGGGTTAACGCATCCGAAGCGGGAGTTGCGGGGCGGGTCGACCTGCGCCTGGGCTCGCTGTTCGAGGCCCTGCGCCCGGGAGAACGCTTCCACGTCATCGTCTCCAACCCGCCCTATGTCGCGGAAGGCGAGGCGGTCTCGTTGCCCGAGGAGGTCCGCGATTGGGAGCCGGCGGTGGCGCTCTTCGCTGGCCCGACTGGCATGGAGGTGATCTCAGAGATCGTCGAGGCCTCGCCGGGATACCTCCGGCCGGGCGGGCTCCTGGCATTTGAGGTGGCTCCGACCGTGGCGGACCCTGCGGTCGAATGCATCCGGAAGTGCGCGGTCTACGGCGAGCCGCGCGTCGCACACGACCTCGCCGGCCAGCGGCGCGTCGTGCTGGCCGAGCTCGGCGCCTCCCGTTAGCAAGCGCGTTGTCGCAGCCCTAGTACGACGGAACGGTTGGGAAGGTCCACATGGAGACCGTAAGGAAGGCGGTGGAGCAGCGTCTGGTCGCGATCCTCAACCCGATCATCAACTGGATGGTCAGGAAACGGGTCCATCCGAACGCCTTGAGCACGATCGGCTTCTTGGTCACTATGAGCTCCGCCTTCGCCTTTGGGTACAACCACATCCGCACGGCGGGTGTGCTAATACTGCTGGGCGGACTCTTCGACTTGTTCGATGGGCGAGTCGCCCGGGCCACCGGACTGGCGTCAGAGTTCGGGGCGTTCTACGACTCGACGCTCGACCGCATCTCCGAGATCGCCGTCTACATAGGGCTGCTCTCGCTGTACAACACCTATCATCCGCAGCTCGGCGATGTAGGAACGATCTATGCCATCATGCTCGCCATGGCTGGGTCGCTGATGATCAGCTACACCCGAGCGCGTGCGCAAGGTCTCGGCATCGACTGCAAGGTCGGTCTGATGCAGCGCGGCGAGCGGGTCGTGATGATCGGGCTGGCGGCACTGCTGTTCGGCGGCGAGTCGTCCGGTCTGGCGCTCCGTGTGGTGATCATCGCGGTGGCGATCCTCACGAATCTCACCGCAATCCATCGAATCATCTGGGTCTACCAGCATACGCGCGGGTCGAGACGAAAGCCGGTCGCTGCGCAGAGCGCCGTCGCGGAAGGCTCAGATCCGGAACCGACCGTTGGAGACAACAAGGGAACCGCATAGAGGACTGGAACATGGCGAAAGAGCAACCACGCATAGCACGTCCCACTGGCAAGCTCGGCGTGTTGCTGCCGGGCCTAGGCGCGGTGGCGACCACGTTCATTGCTGGAGTCGAGGCCGTCAGGCGCGGGGTCGGATCGCCGATCGGCTCGCTAACCCAGATGGGCACGATCCGTTTGGGCAAGCGCACCGAACGCCGCATGCCGCTGATCAAAGAGTTCGTTCCCCTGGCCGGCCTGGATGATCTCGTGTTCGGCGCTTGGGACCCGATACCCGATGACGCGCTTAAGTCGGCGCAGACCTGCGGCGTCCTCAAGGAAGCCGATCTGCGGGAGGTCGGTGACTTTCTTTCCGGGATCGAGCCGATGCCCGCCGTCTTCTCGAGCGACTACGTGAAGAAGCTCGATGGCCCGAACGTCAAGAAGGGCAGCAAGAAGGAGCTGGCCGAGCAGCTGCGCGAGGACATCCGGCGCTTCAAGGACGAGCACAAGTGCGACCGGCTTGTCATGGTCTGGTGTGCGTCGACCGAAGTGTTCATGAAGCGGGGCCCGGTGCACGAGTCACTCGAGTCGTTCGAGAGAGGTCTCGAGGCTGACGACCCCGGCATCGCGCCGTCGATGATCTACGCCTACGCAGCCATCATGGAGGGCGTACCCTTCGCCAACGGCGCGCCGAACCTGACTGCCGACATCCCGGCGCTCTACGAGCTCGCTCAGCAGAAGCGGGTGCCCATCGGCGGCAAGGACTTCAAGACCGGCCAGACGCTGATGAAGACGATCCTCGCCCCGGGCTTCAAGGCGCGCATGCTCGGGCTCAGCGGCTGGTTCTCCACCAACATCCTGGGCAACCGGGACGGCGAAGTGCTGGACGATCCCGAGAGCTTCAAGACGAAGGAGGAGTCGAAGCTCGGCGTGCTCGAGTACATCCTGCAGCCGAAGCTCTACCCCGAGCTCTACGGCGATCTCTACCACAAGGTCAGGATCAACTACTACCCGCCGCGCGGTGACAACAAGGAAGGTTGGGACAACATCGACGTCGTCGGGTGGCTCGGGTACCCGATGCAGATTAAGATCGACTTCCTCTGCCGCGACTCGATCCTCGCCGCGCCCATCGTTCTCGACCTCGCCCTGTTCTTCGACCTGGCGCAGCGTGCCGGCATGAGTGCCGTACAGGAGTGGCTGTCGTTCTACTTCAAGAGCCCGATGACGGCGCCCGAGCTGTATCCGGAGCACGACCTCTTCATTCAGCTCACCAAGCTGAAGAACACGCTCAGGTGGCTCATGGGCGAAGCGCCGATCACCCACCTCGGCACGGAGTACTACGACGACTACTACAGGGACGTCTGAGTCCACGCGGGGCGCCTCAGCTCCCGGCGCCCTCTTCATCGCCTTCGAGGGCGTGGAGGGCGCCGGGAAGAGCACGCAGATCCGGCTCGTCGCCGACGCACTCAAGGAGGCGGGGATCAAGCCTGTTGTTACCCGCGAGCCGGGCGGGACCCGCAGCGGTGAAGCGATTCGCGCCGTGGCACTCGACCGCGACCTGCAGCTCGAACCGGTGGCCGAGCTCCTGCTCATGCTTGCCGCGCGCTCGGCCTTCGTGCGCGAGGTTGTCCGCCCGGCCCTCGAGGCCGGACGCACCGTGCTCACCGACCGTTACGAGCTCTCCAGTTTCGCCTACCAGGGCGGCGGTCGCCGCCTGCCGCTCGACGTGGTGATCGAGCTGAACAAACTGGCGACCGGCGGCTTGAGCCCCGATCTCAGCGTGGTCCTCGACGTCGACGTGGACCAAGGGCGGGCGCGCCAGGCGCGTGGGACGGCGGACCGGATCGAAGGTGAGGAAGGGGCGTTCCACGAGCGGGTCGCCGCTGCGTACCGTGAGCTGGCCCACAGCCGGCCCGATGTTGCGCTGGTGGACGGTCGCGGAGAGATTGAACGGGTGTTTGCCGCGGTCTGGGAGGCCTTGTCCAGCCGTTTCCCTGAAACTTTCCCGCCGCGCAGGTGTTAGTAGAGGGGCGTGGGTTGACCCACATATCTCAAGCAAAGAGGCCGGAGGTGTCATGCAGTTGAAGAGGTCGTTCTGGAAGCCGGCCGCCGTCGGCGTAATCGCTATCGTCACCGGCGGCTGGCTGCTTCAGCAGGGTGGGGAGGGCAACGTCTACCTCCAGGCCCGGATCTTTCAGGAGGTCGTACGCACGATCTCCGACCGCTACGTCGAAGAGGTAGAGCCCGCCGATCTGTACGACATGGCGGTGGAGGGGCTCATCGATGAGCTGGGGGATCCCCATACGACGCTGCTCAGGCCTGAGGATTACTCTCAGCTGAGGCTCACGACGACGGGCAACTACGGCGGGCTGGGGATCCGCATCGACGAGCGGGACGGGTGGATCACGGTGGTGCAGACGCTCCCCAACACGCCGGCCGACCGGGCCGGGCTGCGACCCGGCGATCGGCTCATCGAGGCGGACGGCGTGTCGATGGCCGATTGGACGCCCGACGAAGCTGTGCGCGTGCTGCGTGGCCCGAAGGGCGCGCCTGTGGATCTCAAGATCGTGCGCTTCGGTGTGCCGGATCCGATCCCGGTACGAATCGTACGCGACGAGATTCACGTCGAGTACGTCACCAGCTTCATGTACGACGACGAGATCGGCTACGTCCTGCACCAGCAGTTCAGCGCCAACTCGGCCGAGGAGATCCGCAGTGCGATCAGGGCGCTCCAGCAGCAGGGGGCGAGCGCCCTGATCCTCGATCTGCGCGACAATCCCGGCGGCCTCCTGGAAGAGGGCGTGGCGGTCTCCGACCTCTTCTTGAAGGGTGGCGCCGAGGTGGTGGAGACGCGGTCCCGTATCCCCGATCAGAACGAGACGTACTTCGCGGACCGGCGGCCCGTCGATCCCGACCTGCCGGTGGTCGTGCTGGTCAACGTCTACTCGGCCAGCGCTTCCGAGATCGTGGCGGGCGCGCTCCAAGACCACGACCGTGCCCTGGTGCTCGGCACACCGACGTTCGGCAAGGGCTCGGTGCAGACGCTCTACCCGCTACCTGGCGGTAACTACCTGAAGCTCACCACCGCCAAGTGGTACACGCCCAGTGGGCGCTCCATCCACCGCGAGCCGGGCGAGCCGCACGGCCTGCTGGCCGGCGTCGGCGAGGGCCCCATCTCGGAGACCGGGCCGTCGGCCGGGCTGAGCCGGGAGGTCTACTACACCGACTCCGGGCGCGAGGTATACGGTGGTGGTGGGATAACGCCCGATCTCGTAATCATGGCCGACACTCTCTACACCGCGGAGGCGGAGTTCCGCAGAGCGCTGGGTGAGCAGCTCAGCCAGTACTACGACGCCGTCTTCCGCTTCGCCGTCGAGTACGCCAACCAGCGGCCGGGGCTGCAGCCCGAATTCGAGGTTAACGGGATCATCCTCGGCGAGCTCTACGACTGGCTGGTCGACGTCGGGGTCGAGGTGGAGCGTGACGTCTATGACGCGTCGAGCCGGCTCGTCTCGCGCGACCTTGGAATCCAGGTCGCGACGGTGGCTTTCGATGAAATCACCGCGACGCGCCGCCGGCTCGTGATCGATCGCCAGCTCGCGACGGCGGCCGAGCTGCTGCGCGAGGCGCGTTCCCAGGAGCACCTGTTCACCCTGGCCGCTGAGCGGGTGAGTGAGGAAGTCGCGGTAGCGGGTGAGCGATAAGGAGCCCTAATGGCGATACCCGGCTGGCTTGCCGCGCTGGCGGTCGGGCTGCTGGCCGGTGCAGTCTCCGGACTCGTGGGTATAGGGGGAGGGGCCATAATGGTCCCCTTCCTCTATTCTTTTCTCGCTCATCCCGAGCTATGCGGCGTCGACATCCCCGTCGCTTCACAGGCGGTGGTAGCACACGCCAGCAGCCTGCTGGTCATCGTGCCGATCAGTATACGCGGCGCCTGGCTCTACCACCGGGCCGGGCTCGTCGAGTGGCGCGCCGTCTGGCGGATGGGGATAGCGAGCGTAGGAACCGCGGTGCTCGGCGCGCGGGTGGCGGTCGCGGCGCCGGGCCCGCTGCTCAAGGTCGCCTTCGGGATCTTCCTTCTGGTCATCGCTACCCGTCTGCTCATCGGCGAGCGGCCGACCGAGTCGAAGAGTGATTGGGCGGAGAACCACATGCACACGGGCCGGGCGCTGGCCGGCGGCGCCGCCGTCGGCTTCTTCTCCGCGTTGCTCGGTGTGGGTGGCGGGCTCGTAGCGATCCCGGTGCTGATCTACGGCCTGCACCTGCCAATCAGGAAAGTCTCCGGCACATCTCTGGCGCTCATAACGTTCACAGCGCTGACCGGTGTCGTTGCCTACGCGGTCAGTGGTTGGGCCGCGTCCAATGGGGCAGGGGCCCTCGCCTACTTCCACCTGCCGGCAGCCCTGGCTCTGGCGGTCGGCGCGCTGGTCGCGGTACCTGTCGGCACCGGCCTGCAGCTGCGCATGCCGACCCAAGCGCTGCGTGTGCTCTTCGCCATCGTCTTCCTCGTTCTGGCCGCCCGAATCATCATGGTGAATCTGCTGAACCTCCTGGGCCGCTGATGAAGCGTGAGGAACTGATCATCATCTTTGTCAAGCCCGCTGTGGTCGGGAAGGTCAAGACGCAACTGCTTCCGTACTTCACCCACGAGGAAGCCGCTGAATTCCAGCTCGCTGCCCTCAGCGACACTCTGGCCGTTGCGCGACGCACGCTCCGCGCCCCGGTGGAGTTGCACGTCGCCGGCGACAAGGATGACGTGGCCGAGCTGCGCGCGCTCTATCCCGGCCACGCCGTACGGTCTCAGTGCCAGGGTGATCTCGGCGATCGGTTCGTCCATGCGTTCGCCGAGTCGTTTGCTCGCGGAGCTCGGCGCACGCTCATCGTCGGGAGCGACCACCCAACACTCCCGCGCAAGTACATCGCCGACGCCCTGCAGCAGCTCGACGATGCCGATGTCGTGCTGGGCCCCACCCGGGACGGCGGCTTCTACGCCGTCGGCATCCGTCACAGCAGCTGGCCCGAGTCCCGCATCATCTTCCGGCGGATCCCCTGGTCGACGGCGGGGGTGCTCCGTACCAGTCTCGACCGCGCTGGCCAGATCGATCTCGAGGTAGTACTCATGCCGGACTGGTACGACGTCGATCGCCCCGAGGATCTCATGAGACTCCGTCGCGATGCAGAACCCGACTCGGCATGTGGGCGCTTCCTGCGCGAGATCGACAGGAGGCGGAGCTGAGTCCCGACGATCCCGCAACACGACCACCAGTACCGCCAACGCTCGTCATTGCACTCGCGGCTGTGGGGATCTCTTGGGCGGCGATCCTGGTACGCTGGTCAGATGTCTCCGCCTACGTCCTCGCCTTCTGGCGGCTCACCCTCTCGCTCGCCGTTATCGCCGGCGCGCTCACCGCGAGCCGCGAGTGGCCGCGCCTGTTCGAGGTGCGGCGCTCTGACGCCGCGCTGCTCGTCCTGGCCGGTCTGCTGCTCGCCTTCCACTTCGTCACCTGGTTCATCTCCCTCGACTACACGACCGTCGCCAGCTCCACCCTCTTCGTCAGCCTGCACCCCATCTTCGCCGCCGGGTTGTCCGCCGTTTGGCTGCATGAACGGCCGAGCCGCCGTGAGTGGTCAGGGATCGCGGTCGCCTTGACGGGCGCGGCGGTGATCGGGGGCGCGGGACTCGCGCTCGGCCCCGAGGCGATGAAGGGAAACATGCTGGCGCTCTCGGCGGGCGTCGCCGATGCCGGCTACTTCGTGATCGGGCGAGCGCTGCGACGCCGGCTGGGGATCTGGCCCTACGTCGGCTGGGTCTACCTGGTAGCCGCGCTGGCGCTGCTGCCGTTCATCTGCGCCCGCGGCGAGGCGCTGTTCGACTACCCCGCCCGGGAGTGGTGGATCTTCATTGGCCTCGCCGCCGGGCCTATGCTTCTGGGCCATACCGGGCTTAATTGGGTGCTGCGCTACGTGCGCGCCTATATTGTCAACCTGGCTGTTCTCAGTGAGCCCATAGGCGCGAGCCTCTTGGCCTGGTGGCTCCTTGGCGGCGACGAGGTGCCGGGGCTGTCCACCATCGTAGGGGGCGTGCTGATTCTTACGGGTCTCGCCGTCTCCATCTACTCGCGAAGGGGAGCGAACCTTTGAGCAGGGGTGATGCGGTGATCGAGGTGACGCGCGGCGGCCGCGTCGAGTCCAGGCACCAGGTCTCGGCGGCGCTGGTCGACGAGCGAGGGGAACTGCGTGCATGGCTGGGTGACCCGGAGCTCCTCGCCTTCTTCCGCTCCGCGGCCAAACCCGTGCAGGCGCTCGCCATCGTCGCCGACGGCGCGGCGGACGCTTACGACCTGAGCGACGCCGAGATCGCCGTCTGTTGCGCGTCCCATTCAGGCGAGCCGGCGCACGTCGAGGCGGTGCGCTCGGTTCTGGACAAGATCGGCTGCTCCGAGGACGACCTGGTCTGCGGTCCCCACTGGCCGTTCCACAAAGACGCCGCCGAGGAGTTGCGCGGTGCCGGCGCCTCGCCCGGTCGTATCCACAACAACTGCTCGGGCAAGCACGCCGCTATGCTCGCTTGGTCGCGTCATGAAGGTGTCGATACGACGGATTACCACCATGTCGACCACCCCGTGCAGCGGCGGATCTGTAGCGAGATCGCGTCGTGGGCAGGCTCGACCTGCGAGGCGATGCCGGTAGGCGTCGATGGTTGTGGTGTTCCGTCTTTCGCACAACCGCTGAACGTCATGGCGGGCGTTTACGCGAGCATCGTCGCCGCAGCGGAGCGCGACCCGGCGAGCGCCGCCGCACGTCTGACGCGGGCGATGACGAACGAGCCGTACTTCGTCGGCGGTACCGGCCGGCTGACCAGCCGCCTCATGCAGGTTACCGGTGGCCGGCTATTGGCGAAGTTCGGTGCCGAAGCCGTCTATTGCCTCGGCGACCGCGACCGAGGCTGGGGCGTCGCCGTCAAAGTCGAGGACGGCCACCGGCGCGCCGTCGGCCCCGCCGTGATCGAGTTCATCGCCCAGATGGAGATGCTGACGGCGGACGAGCTCGAGGCGCTGCAGGACCGGCACACGTTGCCGGTGAGGAACACGCGGGACGAGATCGTCGGCGAGATCCGGCCGAACTTCCGCGTCGAGCGAAGCGCGTAAGAGGACTGGCCCTACTTCCACGCCGTGAAGGACTTTGACCTTCTGCAGGACGAGCTGGCGTTCCAGGAACTGGTGCCGCCGATAGGCTGAGGACTACCTGAGTGATCAAGAGCGACGAGTGGATATATGATCTTGTGGACCTAGCCGCGGCGCAGGCGGCGCGCGACAGCGAAGGCATGCACGGAGCGTTCGCTCGTTTGCATGCCGGCGGTCGTGACGCCGAGGTCGAGGAGGCGATCCTCCAGTCGTATCTGTTTCTCGGGTTCCCGTCCGCTATCGAGACGTTCCGTCGCTGGCGGGCGCACGGCGTCGATGCCCCCGAAGCAGCCGCTGAGGAGTTCGAGGCCTGGATCGAGCGCGGCGAGCAGACGTGTGCCACGGTGTACGGCGACCACTACGAGCGGCTGCGCGAGAACATCGCCCGCTTTCACCCCGACCTCGATCGCTGGATGGTGCTGGAGGGCTACGGCAAGGTGCTGAGCCGCGCCGCCTTGAGCCTCGGTGTCCGCGAGATGCTCATCATCGCTATGCTCGTGGTACAGGGCGCGAGCGGCCGCCGCCAGCTCCGCTCCCACCTGCAGGGTGCCCTCAACGCCGGTGTCGCGCCTGGGGACATAGAGACGACGATCCGGCGCGCCGCTGCTTTTGGGCCGCCCCAGAACCTGGAGCTGGCCCTCGAGCTCTGGGCGGCCGTGCGGCGGAGCGAGTAGCCATGCTCATCGACCACGCGGTCATCCACGTGCGCAGCGGCGACGGTGGGAACGGCTGCCTCTCCTTCCGCCGCGAGAAGTACGTGCCCCGTGGCGGCCCCGACGGCGGCGACGGCGGCGACGGCGGTGACGTTGTGTTGATAGCCGATCCCCAACTTACCACCCTGCTCGATTACCACTACAAGCAGCAGTACCGGGCGCAGCGTGGCCGGCATGGACAGGGGAAAAACAGGACGGGCGCCTCAGGAGAGGATATGGTCTTGCGGGTCCCGCCGGGCACGGTCGTGAGGGACACGGACACGCGCGAGTTCCTGGGTGAGCTGTTGAAGCCGGGGGATCGCTGCGTCGTTGCCCAAGGCGGGCGCGGCGGCCGAGGCAACGCATCCTTCGCCACGCCTACGCGCCAGGCACCGCGCGAGCACGAGCCCGGCCAGCCCGGTGTGGAGCGGCGCATCGAGCTCGAGCTCAAGCTCATCGCCGATGTGGGGCTGGTCGGTCAGCCGAACGCCGGGAAGAGTACGCTGCTCGCCGCCATGTCGGCAGCGCGACCCAAGATCGCCGACTACCCGTTCACCACCCTCGAGCCGCACCTCGGCGTCGTCCAGCTGTCCGAAGGGCGCACGATGGTGATGGCAGACATCCCGGGAATCATCGAAGGTGCCCACGAGGGGAAGGGGCTCGGCCTCAAGTTCCTCCGCCACATCGAGCGCACCCGCACACTCGCCTACCTGATCCCGGTCGACATCGAAGATCCGCAGGCGGAATACGAACTGCTGCGACGCGAGCTCGCCGAATACAGCGGCGAGCTGGCCGCCAAGCCCCACTGTGTCGTCCTGTCAAAGATCGATCTGCTTGCTCCCGATGGTGTCGTCCCCGAGATATCGGCCCCGTACTCCTTCAAGTCCTTCGCCGTCTCTGGCGTCACGCGCACCGGCCTCGAGCAGCTGGCCGATGCCCTCTGGGAGGCCGTCCGCCGCGAGGTCGATTCGGAGTAGGATTAAGACTCCGCCGCCAAGCTGGAGATGGTTGCGCACGCCCTCCCGGGTTAATGGTTCGTTGCGCCGAGGCGGCCGTGGCGATGAGCTCGATCAACGTGGTCATTAACGCCAACCGGCTCCGTCGAGTCGATATTCGCCGGGGCTGAAGACCGTGGTTCGCTGAACGCTCCGCTATGCCAACCACCGGCCGTTGACACGGCCGACGCCTCACCCATCTTTGCCAAGCTATTCCAGGATCACCCGGCCCGCTCCCAGGGCGGCGCTACGACTGGAGGGACGAATTCATCGAGCCGCGCGGTTCGTGGGGCTGTTTGTCTTGTCACTGCTGCTGTGGGCGATCCCCGTGGCAGACGCCCAGGGGCAGGAGCCCCGATATTCGACCGGGGGCACCTGCGACTTCAGCGGCCTACCCGGCGTCGTCTGTTTCGGGACCGGCCGGCGCATGCCGATCCAGCGGCTCGCCTCCTACGTGGCGCCCGTCTACTGGTTCTCTCCCGACGAGCCGCTGTTGGAACAGGCGGAGGGAGACTCGATCCGCATACCCGAGGCGCTGCCGTTCGAGACGGCGCCGGATCGGCCCGTGGTTTACTACCAGTTCGACAACTTTCTGGTTGCTGAAGACCAGAGGGAGACGGCCTACGCCAGGGATGTTGCGGACCCCGGCAACTCGATGATCGATCTCGAGGTAACGGGCGCCTTCACGCTCCACTTCTTCGCCTACTTCAGCTCCGAAGTGGGTCTCGGTGCGCACCAGCACGACCTGGAGGCGGCTGAGTTCAAGGTGGTGGTGGCACGCTCCAGCGGCGAGTGGGTTCGTGAGAACACCGACGCGCAGTGCGGCGAGCAGACCTATGTGGTGCTGGTCACTCGGGTCAGCGCCAAGGCGCACGGCATCATCTGGTTCTGGAACGTCATCGACACCGATGAAGAGACCCGCTTCCCGATGCACATCCTGGTCGAGGAGGGGAAGCACGGGTTGGCCACCGACAAGAACGGCGACGGCTACTTCACGCCGGGCTACGACGTGAGCCGCCACATCAACGACGCCTGGGGCGGGCGCGACTGGCGCGGCGCGGTTACTACGATCCCGATGTGTCGTACATCGAGTACGAGCTGCGGCCACTGCCGCCGGCCGAGCTGGGGGCCTACGACCGGGGCCTCTACCACTTCATGGAGGCGAAGGAGGTTCCAGGTTGGCCCGAGGTCAACACGGGCGAGTCGCTGCAGGACGTGCTCGACTGGGTGGACGAGGGCTCGGTGGTCAAGTCGCTGGCGATCTCGCTGATGAACGACGGCGATTGGGGCTTCTCCTTCGTCTTCCCCTTCTTCATCATCAAGAACCTCGAGAGCAACATCAGCGGTGGGTTCTTCGTCTGGCGGCTGTATCTGAAGGACGAGAAACTGCGGGACTTCGGCGCGATGCTGATGTATGCGCCGTCGGCGTCGCGCTGGTTCGATTCGTATTTTGCGCTCGGGTACGAGTGGTACGAGGAGGGGCCGAGGGACGCCCCGCAGAAGTTCGACGACTTCGTGCTCGAGACGGGACTCAAGTTCCGGGTGCAGCTCGGCACCTCGCCGCTCAAGTTCCTTACTGTCTTCACCGACTTCTGGGGGTTCCGCGCCGGCATCAAGAACTACGGCTTCACCGACATCGAACCGGCTGACCTACGTGCTCGAGTTCGGTGCGGGCGCCTGGTAGCTAGGTGGGTAAGACAGCTTCGCAAGGGAGAAGCCGCCGGGTGCCCATTAAGACGAGCTTGGTATGCCCGAGCAATCGAGCCCGATACCCATCAGACAGGCTGACCTACGCGCGCGAGTTTACGACGACCATCACCCTGACGGTGGGTGGATATTCGTCGAGTCCGGTGAAGCTACCAACGATGATCGTGGAGTTGCCGCCACGGGATGACGGTCGCATCGCTTCGCCGCTGCGCGGTATCCCCCCCGAAGACCACTCGGGCGTCAAACTCTAGGTGCGGCAGTTGCCGCTCGACGTCGGCGGCGAGGCGCTTGAGGGGCGTGAAAAAGTCCGAGGCGACGGTCGCCGCTGACTTCGCCTCGACCGCCGTCAGCCGGTCACCCTCCTCGATGAGCAGATCGGCCTCCAGCCCCTTGGCGGTGCGGAAGTGAAACAGACTCTCGGGCAGCCCTCGGTGCGCTCGCGACTTCATGACTTCGGAGACGACCCAGCTCTCGAACAGTGCGCCCCGCAGCGGATGGTGCCGGAGCTGATCCGGCTCGGTAACGCCGAGCAGGTGGCAGGCCAGACCAGTGTCCAAGAAATGGAGCTTGGGTGACTTGACGGTCTGCTTGCGGACGTTCCGGTGCCAGGCGGCTAGACGCACGCAGATGAAACTGGTTGCCAGCACGGAGACCCACGCGCGAGCCGTCGGGTGGGTGACGCCCGCGTCGCCCCCCAGGCTCGAGAGGTTGAGCTCGTTCGCGGTGCGGCCGGCGACCAGCCGCAGAAACGACGTGAACGCCTCGAGGTCGGTCACCTTCAGGATCTGGCGCACGTCCCGCTGCACGTAGGTCGAGGTGTAGTCGGCCAGCCAGCGGTGGGGGTGGAGCCGGCGGTCATAGATCCGCGGGTAGGAGCCGGTCCACAGCAGAGTCCACAGGTCCGCCGGCGGCTCGCCGAAGCGGATCAGCTCGTCGAGGCTCGGCGGCAGCAGGTTGAGAATCGCGATCCGGCCTGCAAGCGTCTGGGTGAGCGCTGCCGCAAGGCCGACATGTTGCGAGCCCGTCAAGATGAACCGTCCCGGCTCGGGCCGCTCGTCGACCTCCTCCTGGAGATAGCTGAGAAGCTCCGGCGCGCGCTGGATCTCGTCGAGGATCGCGCCGTCGGCGTGCTCGTGGAGGAACCCCCGGGGATCGCTGACGGCGTAGTCGCGCACGTCGAGCGGCTCCAGCGACACGTACGGCATATCAGGAAAGGCGGCGCGGCACAGCGTTGTCTTACCCGACTGGCGTGGGCCCGTTACCGCCACCAGGGGCATTGTGGAGGCGAGTTGCTCAAGGGGCGCCTGGAGGTTTCGCGGGATGATCATAGCATGAAATGTAAATACATTTTTCAAATAATGCCATACCACTCGGGCAAACCGTGCCTTGACAGAGGATTGGGAAGCGTTAAGATGTATGCGGGTAACCGCATATACGACTTTACTCCGGGCACCATGCACGATCTTGCCTTACAATTCAAGGCTCTCTCCGAAGACGTACGGCTCCAGATTCTCGCCCTCATATTTCGGCACGGGGAGCTGTGCGTCTGCGAGGTCGAGCGCTTTCTTGAGATCTCCCAGTCCAAGGCCTCGCGACACCTCCGCTATCTACTGAACGCCGGGCTGGTGGAAGATCGCCGCGACGGTCTCTGGGTCTACTACCGAGCGGCGGAGCCCACCCAGGAGAAGCAGCGAGCCCTGCTAAGTGTGCTGCGGCAGCTGCTCGCGGACGCGCCTATTCCGGATGTCTCGGAGGAGCTCGCGTTGATGCGTGCCGAGAGATGTCAGCCAACGTCTGCCAAGCAGCCAAGGCTCACGTCCAAGAGCGCGGAGGTGCGTCGATGACGGCCGGAGGGAGTTCTTCGGTCGCGCGGCGTCTCTCGTTCCTCGACCGCTACCTGACGGTCTGGATCTTCGCCGCGATGGCGCTCGGGGTCGCGATCGGCTACGTGTGGCCCGAGCCGGTCGAGGCGATCAACCGGGCCACCCAGATTGGGACCACGTCGATCCCAATCGCGATTGGCTTGATCCTAATGATGTACCCGCCGCTCGCCAAGGTCCGCTACGAGAAGTTCTGGGTCGTACTGCGGCACAAGCGCATTCTGGCACTGTCGCTGTTCCAGAATTGGGTGATCGGACCGCTGGTGATGTTCGTGCTGGCGGTGCTGCTGCTGCAAGACCTGCCGGGCTATGCGGTGGGCCTCATCCTGGTGGGCCTGGCGCGCTGCATCGCCATGGTTCTAGTGTGGAACGACCTGGCCGAGGGCGATCACGACCTGGCGGCGGGGCTCGTGGCGGCCAACGCCGTCTTCCAGGTGCTGTTCTACGGCTTCTACGCCTGGGTGTTCATCACGCTGCTGCCACCGCTGTTCGGGTTCCAGGGAGCGGAGATGCACGTGAGCGTGGGCGAGATCGCGCGAACCGTGTTCATCTACCTGGGTATCCCGTTCCTGGCCGGCCTCATCACGCGCTTCGCGCTGTTGAAGCTGAAGGGTAGAGAGTGGTACGAGCGTGTGTTCATCCCGCGTATCAGTCCGATCACTCTGGCGGCGTTGCTGTTCACGGTAGTTGTGATGTTCTCGCTCAAAGGCGAGCTGATCGTACAGCTTCCGTATGACGTGGTCCGGATCGCGATCCCGTTGACGATCTACTTCGTCGCGATGTTCGTCATCACCTTCTTCGCCGCCCGCTTGCTGCGTGGCGAATATCCCGAGACGACCACGGTGGCCCTGACGGCCGCCAGCAACGACTTCGAGCTGGCGATAGCGGTAGCCATCGCGGTGTTCGGGATCGCGTCGCAGCCGGCGTTCGCGACGGTGATCGGCCCGCTGGTCGAGGTGCCCGTGATGATCGGCCTCGTTCAGGTTTCTCTTTGGGCGAAGCGCCGCTTCTTTCGCGAACCGGTACCTGTAGGCGCTGCGGTAGGTGGAGGGGAGTAGCCGGAGATGAGCCTTCGCGTCGAGCTGCTGGTCACGCCGGACTGTCCCCACGCCGAAGCGGCGGAACAGCTGGTGCAGGGCACGGTCGCTCAGCTGGCCCCCGATGCAGAGATCATCCGCACCGTCGTCCGCAACCCGGCGGAAGCGGACGAACTCGCGTTCCCCGGCTCGCCGACCGTACGGGTGAACGGCGAGGACCTGGAGGGATCCGATCCTGGTCCGCCGGCCTATGCCTGTCGCAGGTACCAGGACGGTGAAGGTGTGCCGCCGGAGTGGTTGCTCGAAGCGCGCATCCTCC
Organism: Gemmatimonadota bacterium; assembly: GCA_020344215.1. Classification (GTDB taxonomy): domain Bacteria; phylum Gemmatimonadota; class Gemmatimonadetes; order Palauibacterales; family KS3-K002. The sequence continues at coordinate 4,017,215 of CP070815.1, read as the reverse complement.
GGGCGCTGGCTCCGCGGCACCTGCTCTTCCTCTGCGTGGCGAACTCGGCGCGCAGCCAGATGGCTGAAGGAATCGCCCGGAGCCTGGCGCCTGAAGGCGTTCGGGTCTCATCCGCCGGCTCGGCGCCGTCGCGGGTGACCCGGTTCGCGGCTCGAGCGCTCGAGGAGATCGGGATCGACCCTTCCGGCCAGCGCGCCAAGGGGATCGATGAGATTCGCGAGGCGGACGGACCGGAGGTCGACGCCGTGGTCACGTTGTGCGCGGAGGAGGTCTGCCCTGCGTGGTTGGGCAAGGCTTACCGCGCCCATTGGCCGCTCCCCGATCCTGCCGCGGCCGCAGGAAGCGACGAGGCGATCATGGACTCCTTTCGGCGAGTCCGAGATGAGCTGCGGCGGCGCCTCGGTCCGTTGCTCGACCGACCGCCGTAATTCCTAGCGACGCCGCGAGTCGCCGCGCGTCTTTTGCCTACCGCTCTCCCTGCCTCGGCTGAAAGGAGCCCGGGGTCTGAACGGCGTGCCCGACGGGCTCGGACACGGCCGCTCCGTGCAGCGAACGTGCATATATTTGACAGAAGCAACTATGTAGTGTACTATAGCAACTATCAGGCGGCTCGGCAGACGTCTCAACCGCTTTCGCTCAGATGGCGATGAGGGAAACCGATCTTGATCAACGCGTAGAAGCCGTCCGGCGCTTCAATCGGTTCTACACGCGCCAGATCGGCGTTCTGCAGGAAGGTCTATTGAGAAGCCCCTTCTCCCTGACCGAAGCTCGGGTGATCTATGAGCTGGCTCACCACGAGGGGACGACGGCGACGGAGCTGGGCGAGGAGTTAGAGCTGGATGCTGGCTATCTAAGCCGGATCTTGCGCGGCTTCCACAGGCGCGAGCTGCTCGCGAAACAACGCTCGCAGATCGACGGGCGGCAGACACTCTTGTGCTTGACGCAGCAGGGGCAAGAGGTCTTCGCTAAGCTCAACGCGGCGTCGCGCGATGAGGTCGGATCAATGTTGGCTGAGCTGACCGAGGAAGAGCAACAGAGTCTGGTCGACGCGATGCACACTATCGAGAGGCTGCTCGGCGCGCAGCCTGAGCACAGAGTCCCGTACATCCTCAGGCCTCACCAGCCCGGCGACATGGGCTGGGTTGTCCACAGGCACGGCGTACTATACGCACAGGAATACGGATGGGATGAGAGGTTTGAGGCGTTGGTCGCGGAGATCGTTGCAGAATTCATCCAAAACTATGACCCGAGACGGGAACGCTGCTGGATAGCCGAAAAGGACGGCGAGAACGTCGGCTCGGTGTTTCTCGTCAAGAAATCGAAGACCGTGGCCAAGCTGCGCCTGCTGCTCGTCGAGCCCAAAGCGCGTCATCTGGGCATCGGTACCCGCCTGGTGAACGAGTGCGTGCGGTTCGCCCGCCTGGCGCGATACCGTAGGATGGTGCTGTGGACGAACGATGTGCTCCATGCCGCTCGACGGATCTACGAAAAGGCTGGCTTCGCTCTGGTTCATCAGGAGCCTCACCACAGTTTCGGGGATGATCTGGTGGGAGAGACATGGGAGCTGAAGCTGTAACTGTCGTAGCCGTTTGAGCGCTCCCGGGAGCCGCCCGCGGTACGTTGGCGTTGTGTTGATCCCCGCAGCCCGCGTTCCTGGCTGTGAGCGAAGGTCATAGGAACGCGAGCGTCCGCGTACGATGGCGCCACCTCGTAAATTTCGAGATCGATCAGCCGGACTACCCCGACACGCTGGGTGCCCTTCGGCAGCTGCTGCCTCCAACCTTGCAAATGCAAGTTGTGAGTGCGGCCACGGCTAGCGAACGCTGAACTCCAGGAACCGGCCTCTGTAAATCGATCGTTAGGAAGTGGCTCGGCGAAGGCGAGGGCGGACGCTAGCAGAGGAGAGCGAATCTAATGTGGCACGGGGACATTCTCGGGACGATAGGGAATACCCCTCTGGTGCGGGTCAACCGTTTGGCCGCAGACGTGCCGTGCACGGTCCTGGCCAAGCTGGAGTTCTTCAGCCCCGGAAGCTCGGTGAAGGACCGCATCGGAATCGCTATGGTCGAAGCTGCGGAGCAGAGCGGCGAGCTCAAGCCGGGCGGCACGATCATCGAGGGCACGAGCGGCAACACCGGCGCGGGTCTGGCCCTCGCAGCCATCGTCCGCGGCTACAAATGCGTGTTCACCACGACTGACAAGCAGGGCCAGGAGAAGATCGCCGTGCTCCGGGCGCTGGGTGCCGAGGTCATCGTCTGCCCGACGGCGGTGGCCCCGGACGACCCGCGCTCCTACTACTCGGTGGCTCGCCGCTTGGCCCGGGAGATCCCGAACTCGGTGTACGTCAACCAGTATGACAACCCGGCGAACACAGCGGCGCACGCTCAAAGCACCGGCCCCCATATCTGGGAGCAGACCGACGGGAAGGTGACGCACTTCATCCGAAGGCAGGTGGGTTGTGGAGGGAAGCCCCCACCGCTCCGAGCGCTCTACTCCTCGATCGCGCCTCCGATCTCCCGCAGGTGGTCTCGGAGTGTGAAGTCTGGATCGGTCGCGCGTTTCGCCAGGTACTCGCGGAAGCGCAGCTGCTCGTAGAGGGTCTGTCCTCGGACTAGCGCCTGCGCCTGCCGCCTTTCGGTCTCATCGATCTGCCGGGCGACGTCGACGACTTCGCCGGCACGCTCGAGCGGTGCGAATACCACGCCGTCGTCATCGGCGAAGACAATATCCTTGTTCGTCGTCGAGAGCGCACCGAGGCAGGCAGAGCTCAGCGCCTCAGGTTCTCGTTCATCGTGGCGCAACGGCCCGAACGGACAGACGCCGTAGCTGAAGACCGGAAAGCCGATCTCGCGCAGCGCCGCCGTGTCCCGGTGCAGTCCCCAGACCACTATGCCGGCGAGGCCCTGGGCGCGTGCCTCCAGCGCGGTGAGATCGCCGATGCACGCCTCGTCGGTTCTTCCCTGATTGTCGATGACCAGGACGTCTCCCGGCTCCGC
>CP070815.1:3996330-4014119 GCA_020344215.1 Gemmatimonadota bacterium | reverse complement strand
TCTGAGATTCGGCGTTGCCGATGTCGATCTGCCCGCAGGCGATGTCGAAGGCGCGCCCGTCGAGCGAGGTGGCTCTGGTCAGTCCGGTGACCGCATGCTTGGTGGCGGTGTAGGGCGCTGAGTGGGGCCGCGGCACGTGGGCCGAGATCGAGCCGTTGTTGATGATGCGCCCCCCGCGCGGCGACTGGCGCTTCATGATCTTGAAGGCCTCCTGGGTGCAGAGAAAGATCCCGGTCAAGTTGGTATCCACCACCTGTTGCCAGGCTTCGAAGGGGAGCTCTTCCAAGGGAACGGGCGGCGCGCCGACGCCGGCGTTGTTGAAGAGCAGGTCGAGCCGCCCAAAACGCTCGATGGTGGCATTGAACAGGGCTTGGACCGAAGCCGGCTCGCGCACGTCGGTGGGGACTGCTAGCACCCTCGAGCCCGCTCCCGCTTCGGCGGCGGTATCTGCGAGCGCTTCCGTGCGGCGCCCCGCCAAGGCGACGGCGTATCCCTCGTTCAAAAGGGCGAGCGCGACCGCTCTGCCGACGCCGGAGCCGGCTCCGGTTATGATGGCGACCTTGGCGAGATCGGTCATGATGCGACCCTCCTAGCTGTCCTCTCCGTCTTCGATGGGGTGAAACTCCGATCCTGAGGATTTTTGGGTTATGGTGCCGTACCGTCCCCCGTTGGCTGTAAAAAACGACTGTTATATCTTACCTGATATTTCACCGTAGATATTCAGGTATACTCAGAAACTATCGACAGCTGGTTCGCCTGGCGAGCTTGCCTACCGGCGGTTGCAGCTCGCCGCGAAATGCAGAGTAAGGTGAAGGGTACTTAACGGAGATGGCAACCTACATCGTTCGGCGCGTGTTCTACATGATCCCTACGCTGCTGGTCATCTCGTTTCTCTCCTTTCTCATCATGCAGGCACCACCTGGGGATTTTCTGACGTCGTACATCGCGGAACTCTCTGCGTCGGGAGAGCAGGTCGACCTCGAACTGGTCGAAAGCCTCCGCGCCACCTACGGGCTCGATGAGCCCTGGTACGTTCAGTACTGGCTCTGGATCAGCCGTTTCGTTCGAGGGGACTTCGGGACCTCGTTCGAGTGGAACGTGCCCGTGCGCGAGCTGATCGGGCAGCGGTTGGCGCTGACCATCTTTATCTCTATGCTGACGCTGCTCTTCACCTGGATCGTGGCCTTGGCGATCGGGGTCTACTCGGCGGTGTACCAGTATTCGATCGGCGACTACATCGTCACCACCATCGGCTTTCTCGGTCTGGCCACCCCGAACTTCATGCTCGCTCTGATTCTCATGTATATCGCCTTCCAGGTATTTGGCATCAGCGTTGGGGGGCTCTTTTCGCCCGACTACACCAACGCCCCCTGGACCTGGGGGAAGTTCGTCGACCTGATGAAGCACGTCTGGATCCCCGTGATCGTGATCGGCACGGCCGGCACCGCAAGCCTGATCCGGGTCATGCGCGCCAACCTGCTCGACGAACTCAAAAAACCGTATGTGGTCACCGCTCAGGCCAAAGGGGTTCCGGCCTGGCGGGCACTCTTCAAGTATCCCTTCCGAGTCGCCATCAACCCCTTTCTGAGCACGATCGGGTGGCTCTTGCCGGCCTTGATCTCTGGCGACATCATCGTCTCGGTGGTGCTCAGCCTGCAGACGACCGGCCCGCTTTACTACCGGGCCCTCTTGAGCCAGGACATGTTTCTGGCGGGTGGGCTCTTGATGCTACTGGCGATCTTGACCGTGATCGGGACGCTCCTTTCGGACATCTTGCTCGCTTGGGTCGATCCGCGGGTGCGCTATGAGTAAAAGTGGGGAGGCTTGAGTGATGAGGAAGCGGGGTGAGGTACCCGATGGCTGATCCTCAGGTCGAGATCGGACGCTCGGCGCCTGCAGAAGAAGCCGGCCAAACGTCGACTTACGCCACCGCCTCCCAGTGGCAGCTGATCAGACGCAAGTTCCGCCGCCACCGGCTGGCGGTGGTGAGCGTGTGGGTGCTGGTGCTCCTCTACGGCATGGCGCTCTTCGCTCAGTTTCTCTCACCGCACGACCCCTTCGAGTTCAACGACAAACTGGTCGGCGCTCCACCGATGCGGGTTCGCATCGTCGAGGACAACAAGTTGCAGAGGCCCTTCGTTTACGGCTACAAGCGCACCGTCGATTTTGCGACCATGCGCCGTTACTACGAAGTCGATCCCGAGACGAAGTTCGTGATCCGCTTCTTTGCCAAGGGGTTCTCCTACGAGCTGTGGAACCTCTTTCCTACCGACCGGCACTTGTTGGCGGCCGAAGATGGTGGGTATCTTCACCTGCTCGGAACCGACCGGCTCGGCCGGGACATGGTCGCCCGCATCCTCTACGGCGCCCGGGCGTCGTTGTCGATCGGCTTGGTGGGGGTACTGATCAGCTTCGTCTTGGGCCTTGTCATCGGCGGCATCTCCGGTCTGGTGGGTGGCGTGGTCGACGATGTCATCCAGCGTCTTATCGAGATCATCCGCTCGTTTCCCACCATCCCGCTGTGGATGGCCCTGGCCGCCATCGTGCCCAAGGAGTGGCCGCAGCTCTGGGTCTACTTCGGCATCACCATCATCGTCTCGCTGATCGGTTGGACCAGCTTGGCGCGGGTGGTGCGTGGTAAGTTTTTGTCGCTGCGCGATGATGATTACGTGGTAGCGGCCCGCCTCTCCGGCGGCGGTAACGCCTGGATCATCCGTAAACACCTGTTGCCGGCCTTTGCCAGCCACGTGATCGCCTCTCTGACGCTGGCGATCCCCGCCATGATCCTGGCCGAGACGGCGCTCAGTTTCTTGGGACTGGGTCTCAGGCAACCGTTTATCAGCTGGGGGGTACTTCTTCAGGAAGCCCAAAACGTCCGCAGCGTCGCGCTGATGCCTTGGGTCTTCACCCCGGTGCTCTTCATCATCGTGACCGTACTCGCTTTCAACTTCGTAGGTGACGGCATGCGCGACGCCGCCGATCCATACGCCTAGTCGGAGGGAAGGGTGTTATGACCGAGAAATCTGCGCCTACCGCTCTCTCCCGAGCGGAGATCTCCGCCGACGTGTTGCTCGAGCTCAAAGACTTGCACACCCACTTTCACACCGACGACGGCTTGGTGCGGGCCGTCAACGGGGTCGACCTCACCTTGCGGCGCGGCCGGACCTTGGGGGTGGTCGGTGAGAGCGGTTGCGGCAAGACCATCTTGTCGCGCACCGTCATGCGGATCGTGCCCGAGCCCCCGGCCAGCATCAGTGGCCATATCTTCTGGCACCGCCAAAACGGCGAGATCGTCGACCTGGCCACCTACCCGGTCAAGGCGAGGCAGCTGCGGGAGGTGCGCGGAAAAGAGATCAGCATGATCTTCCAGGAGCCGATGAGCTCCTTTAGCCCCATCCACACCATCGGCAACCAGATTGCCGAAGCGTTGCTGGTGCACGAGAGGGTGTCCAAAAAAGAGGCGCAGGAGCGCACCATCGAAATGATCGGCATGGTGGGGATCTCGCAGCCGGACAAGCGCTTTCACGCCTACCCATTCGAGCTCTCCGGCGGCATGCGCCAACGGGCCATGATCGCCATGGCGCTGGTCTGCCGGCCCACGCTCCTCATCGCCGACGAACCGACCACCGCGCTCGACGTGACCGTCGAGGCGGCGATTCTGAAGCTGATCAAGTCGCTGCAGGCCCAGTTGGGCATGACCGTCATGATCATCACCCACGATCTGGGAGTGATCGCCAAGATGGCCGACGACGTGGCGGTGATGTACCTCGGCAAGGTGGTCGAGCAAGGCCCGGTCGAGGCGATCTTCGACGCCCCGCAGCACCCCTACACCCGAGCGCTCCTGAAGTCGATGCCCCGGCTCAGCAACACCGGCTCCCGCCTCGAGGCGATCCGTGGCAACGTGGCGGACCCCTACACGGTGCTGCCGGGCTGCGCCTTTTTCCCACGTTGTGGGGAGGGTGAGCAGGACCGGTGCACCGCTGCGATGCCCCCGCTCGTGGAGGTTGGGGACGACCACCTGGTCCGTTGCGTCATGAGAGAGGGGGTGGCGCATGGCCGAGGCAGCGGTTGACCGGGAGCCGACCAAGGTTCTCGAGGTCGAGAACCTCAAGAAACACTTCCCCATCAAAGCCGGCCTCTTGCGGCGCCAGGTGGGGCAGGTCAGGGCGGTAGATGGGGTCTCGTTTCACGTCGAAGCCGGTGAAACGCTGGCGCTGGTGGGGGAGAGCGGTTGCGGCAAGACCACCACCGGGCGCCTCATCTTGAGGGCGCTCTCCCCGACCGAGGGGACGATCCTCATCCGTGATGGCGAACGTGTCTGGCCCATGCACCGCTTGACGGCCCAAGAACTCCGCAGCGCCAGGCGCAGCGCCCAGATGATCTTCCAAGACCCCTTCCACTCGCTCAGCCCCAGGATGACGGTGATCGACATCATCAGTGAACCGCTCATCCTCAACGGTGTCAGGTCGGGGAGCACCCGGGAACGCCGGGTACGAGAGCTGATGGATGTGGTCGGTTTGCCGCAGCAGTACCTGAACCGCTACCCACACGCCTTCAGCGGCGGGCAACGGCAGCGTATCGGCATCGCCCGCGCACTGGCTTTGAACCCCAAGCTGATCGTCGCCGACGAGCCGGTGTCGGCCCTCGACGTCTCGATCCAGGCGCAAATTCTGAACCTGTTGCAAGATCTTCAGTCGGAGTTCGGCTTGAGCTACCTGTTCATTTCGCACGATCTCAGGGTGGTCGCTCACATCAGCACCCGGGTGGCGGTCATGTACGTCGGCCACATCGTCGAGACCGGCGTGACCGAGGATCTCTTTACCCGGCCGCTCCACCCCTATACCGAAGCGCTCTTGTCCGCGATTCCCGAGCCCGATCCCCACGTAGACTCAGAAGAGATCGTCCTCGCAGGCGAAGTGGCAGACCCTTCGCATCCACCCGCCGGCTGCATCTTCCACCCGCGCTGCGCCTACGCCAAGAAGGTGTGCCGGGAGGAGGTACCGTCCTTGAGGCGAATCGAGGGCCGAGGGGAATCGTCGCGCTGGGTGGCATGCCATCTGGCAGATGAGCTGACGTTGAGAGGTGCCGGATTGCCTGCACCTCAAGAGAGTGAAGGGGGGTGAGGCCCTAGGGAGATGGGCTGATCGCGGTAGATAAGGTAGAGGAGTGAGGTAAACCGTAAACGAGTCGTGGTAGGAAAAATACGTAAAGGGGAAAGAGATGAAAAGATATCGTTGGCTGACCGGTCTTGTGCTGAGCCTGGTTCTAGCCGGAGTACTGTTTAGCGCAAACGCCCAAAGCTATCAGGAAGCGCCGATGCTGGCCGAGATGGTGGCGGCCGGTGAGTTACCGCCTGTAGACGAGCGCTTGCCGGCCAACCCGATGGTGATCGAGCCGTTCGAGCAGATCGGCCAGTACGGTGGCACCCTGAGACGCGCCCTGAGAGGACCGAGCGATGGGAACGGTTGGCGCACCATCGCCACCGAAGCCCTGTTCGAGTGGGACTTCGGCAGGGCGGTGGCGATCCCCTCGCTGGCCGCATCGATCAGCGCCAACGCCGACAGCACGGTCCATACCCTGAAACTCCGTGAAGGCCTCAAGTGGTCTGACGGCCACCCCTTCACTGCCGACGACCTGGTCTTTTTCTACGAGGCGGTGCTGTTGAGCCCCGACGTGGTCGGTTCCGCTGTAGGGGTCGACTGGAAGCGGGTAGCAGGTGTCCAGACCGAGATCGTCAAGGTCGACGACACCACGGTCGAGTTTCGCTTCGGTGCCCCCTACGCGCTTTTGGAGCAAGGCTTGGCCTACCACGGTGACACGGCGCTCGCGCCCAAACACTACCTGAGCCAGTTCCATGCCGACTTCGTTCCCGAAGACGAACTGCAGGCCCGCGTCGAAGAGGCGGGGGTCGACAACTGGGCACAACTCTTTATCCAGAAGAACAGCGTCTACCTGAATCCGGACCGGCCCGTGATGGGACCGTGGAAGGTCGAGGTGGCCTTCCCGGCCGATCAGATGGTCGCTGTGCGCAACCCCTACTACTGGAAGGTCGACACCGAAGGGAACCAGCTCCCCTACATCGACCGCATCGTCACCGATCTGATCCAGGACGCTGAAGCCATCACCCTGCGGGCCAGCGCCGGCGACATCGACTTCCAGTACCGCCACATCCGCTTCTCCGACCTCCCCTTGTTGGCAGAGGGCGCTGAGACCAACGGCTACCAGGTGCTGCGTTGGTCGGACACCACCGGTTGGTTCTCGCTCTACATGAACCAGAGCCACGCCGACCCGGTCATGCGCGAGCTGATGCAGAACGTCGACTTCCGCGCCGGCCTCTCGCACGCCATCGACCGCGAGACCATGAACGAACTCCTCTACCTCGGCACCGGTGAGATCAGCCATCCGGCCGGCCTGGCCGGCGACCCCTACTTCGAGGACGGGTTTGGACAGCGTTTTCTCGAATACGACGCCGGCCTCGCCAATGAGCTGCTCGACAAGGCCGGTGTGGCCGAGCGCGATGCCTCCGGGTTCCGTTTGCGCCCTGACGGCGAGCGTCTCACCCTGACCATCTCCACCTACCCCTTCGAGACGGGCGCCTCTTCGGTCGACGCCTACGAGCTGGTAGCCCAGTATTGGGAAGACGTCGGCGTGCAGACCATCGTCGACCTCAAGGAACGTGGCCTGTGGACGAACTTCGTGACGAGCAACCAGCACGACATCGCCGGGTACCTCACGGCCAGTGTGCTGTGGAACCTCAACCCCACCTGGTACGTGCCGACGGCTTCGAACACCTACTGGGCGCCGCTGTTCGGTGAGTATTACGCCTCGGGTGGATCGGCCGGTGAGGAGCCCCCCGAGCTGTTCAAGCGTTTGCAGACGCTCTACGACGACCTCACCACTACCCTCGATCCGGAGGCCAATCTCGAGCTCGGCCGCGAGATCCTGCGCGCCCACGACGAGAACGTCTTCATGATCGGTACCGTCAAGGTCCCCTTCCAGCCGGTGATCGTCAACAGCGACCTGGTGAACGTTCTCGATCAAGGAGTCGCCGACTTCCGCCTTCGCCACGAAGGTCAGAGCAAGTTCTACCAGCTCTCCTTCCAAAACCCCTAACGGCATAGCCAAGCCCTAAGCGAGGTGGCAGCAGATGGTGCTGCCGCCTCGTTTTCCCGGAACCCCGAAAAGAAGGTCCAACCATGCTAAGGATCGGCATCGTCGGTTCGGATAATTCCCACGCCCTCGCCTACTCCAAACTCGCCAACGTCGACAAGATCGCCGGCGACACCTGCCGGGTGGTCGGTATCTGGGGTCATGAGCCGAGTCGTACCGAGGAAGTTGCCCGCGACGGGGAGATCGAAACCATCGTCTCGCGCCCGGAAGAGCTGCTCGGAATGGTGGACGCCGTCATCGTCGACGACCGCCACGGCGACTTGCACCGGGAGCACGCCCTGCCCTTTTTGGAAGCGGGACTGCCCGTCTACGTCGACAAGCCCTTCGCCGTCAGCCTGACCGATTGCCGGGAGATGCTGGCCGCCGCCGAGCGCTCCGGGGCGCTGCTCAGCTCCTTTTCGCCGCTCCGGGTCGCCCCCGCTACGGTGGCGATGGCGGAGCAGCTCGAGCCAAAGGGCACTATCAAGGTCGCCCACTTCGCCGGTCCCTGCGACTTCGAGAGCCAGTACGCCGGCCCGTTTTTCTACGCCACCCACGTGATCGAGATCGCCCTGCGGCTTTTGGGTAGCGAGATCGAGCGCCTGCGCGCTGTAAGGGTCGGCAAGAACGTGGCGGTGCAACTCGCCACCAGCGGCGGTGCGCTCGCCAGTTTCAGCTACCTCGGCGACGCGGCCTATCACTTCCACGCCAGCCTGTTTGGCACCGACGGGATGGTAGCCGGCGAGATCGTCGGCGGTGCCGGCAGTTACGCAGAAGTCCTCAAGGCCTTTTTGAAGATGATCGAAACGGGCCGGCGCCCCCTCGATGACCAACAGCTTCTGCACCCCATCGCGGTGGTTCACGCGGTTCAGGCGTCGCTATCGGGCGGCGGCCGAGAGGTGGAGGTGGCGACGATGCTCGACGGGGACCGAAGCTCGTGAACGAGGAGGGCAGATCGTGGAAAAACTAGCGCTCTTCGGGGGGCCGAAGGTGAGAACCCGGCCCTTCGAAAAACACAACCGCTACGGGGAGGCCGAGTTGAAAGAGCTCGAGGAGGCCCTCGAGCAAGGCACCCTCTTCTACTGGCAAGGGACCAAGGTCAAACGGTTCCAGAGCGAGTTGGCGGCTCTGCTCGGCCAGAAGTACTGCACCGCCACCACCTCCGGCACCGCCTCGATCCACACCGCGCTCGGTGCCATCGAGCTCGGCATCGGCGACGAGGTCATCACCTCGCCGGTAACCGATATCGGCACCGTGGTCGGCATCCTCTACCAGAACGCCATCCCGGTCTTCGCCGATCTCGACCTGCGGACCTACGCCATGGACCCGGCCTCGATCGAACGTTGCATAAGCGAGCGGACCAAGGCCATCGTGGTCGTCCACCTGGGCGGCAACCCGGCCGATATGGACGCCATCATGGAGATCGCCGGGCGTCATAACCTCTATGTGATCGAAGATTGCGCCCAGGCCTGGCTGGCCCAACACCAGGGCCGCTACGTCGGCACCATGGGGCATATCGGGGCCTTTAGCCTCAACGAGTTCAAGCATATCTCCACCGGCGACGGCGGCGCGGTGGTCACCAACGACGACGACCTCGGCGTGCGGGCCCGGGCCTTTGTCGACAAGAACTACGACCGCATCGCCGGCACCAGGGAGCCCGCCTCGCTGGCGCCCAACTACCGCATGACCGAGTTGCAAGGCGCGGTGGCCGTGGCGCAACTCCGCAAACTCAAAGACGTCTGCCGCCGCCGGACCGAGGTCGGTGACGCCATCACAGCCCGTATCGAAACCTTGCCCGGCATCCTGCCTCCCAAGGTCACGCCGGCTGGGCGCCACGTCTACTGGCACTACATGTTGCGGGTCGACGAGGCCGCGCTCGGCGCCGGCCGCGACACCTTCGCCAAGGCGCTCGAGGCCGAAGGGATCCCCGCCACGGCCGGCTATATTCCTACCTGCATCTATGAGTACCCGATCTTTACCGAAAAGCGCGCCTATCCCAACAGCCCCTTCCCCTTCGACTCGGCGGAGTTCGGTTGTAATGTCGAGTACCACCGGGGCCTCTGCCCGCAGGCCGAGGAGGTGCTCGCCTCCTGCGTGGTGCTCCCCTGCAGCGAGTTCTTTACGGCCGAAGACATCGACGATATCGCGACCGCCTTTGAAAAGGTCGCCACCACCTTCCGGGAACACCCGGAGCCGGCCCGGGCGTAACGTGCAGGGCTCGAGAGGAACCTCACCATGAGCGATCTACCTCTGATCGATTCTCACCAGCACGTCTTCTGGCACGGCAGGGACGACGCCGGGTTGGTGGCCGATATGGACGCCCACAACATCGAGAAGGCCTGGCTCCTCACCTGGGAAGAGTCGGCTGTCGAGGTGAACAACGTCGATATGTCGGTAATCGACCCGCGCCGCAATACCTTGGGGAGCCACAGCACCATGATCCCCCTGACCACTATCATCGATGTCTGCCGCCGCTACCCCGAGCGGTTCGTTCCCGGCTACTGCCCGCACCCGCTCGACCCCCAGGCGGTCGCCAAGCTGGCGGCTGCGGTCGACATCCTCGGGGTGCGGATCTGCGGTGAGTGGAAGTTCACGCTCCACATCGACGACCCGCGCTGCCTCGAGATCTTCCGCTACGCCGGCTCGCGGGGGTTGCCGGTGGTGCTCCACCTCGACGTGCCCTACCTCCCCCCGGCGGGTGGGACTTACGTAGGGGAGAACATGTGGAAGGGGGGGAGCATCGACCACCTCATTCGCGCCCTCGAGCTGTGCCCCGATACCACCTTCATCGGACACGCCCCCGGCTTCTGGCGCGAGATGTCGGGTGAAGCCGACAGCTATCCCAGCGTCTACCTCAAGCCGCCGCTGGCGCCGGGTGGTCGCCTGCCCGGAGTGTTCGAGCGCCATGCCAACCTCTACGCCGACCTGTCGGCCGGCAGCGCCCTCCGGGCGCTGATGGCCGACGTGGATAACGCCAAGGCCTTCATCCTGCGCTTTGCTGACCGCCTGCTCTTCGGCCGCGACTACTACGGCACCGAGCTCTACGACTTCTTGATGAGTCTGAACCTCCCCTCGGACGTGTGGCGTAAGATCGGCCGCGAAAATGCCGAGCGCTTGCTGAGCGCGTTCAAGTCGGCACCGCAGCGGCCCCTGCTGAAATGACCCTTCAGCGGACAGTCAGTGACTGGCAGGCGTTCCGCGAGCACTGGGACGGGGTTCACAACTTCCTGATGATGGGTGAGTGTGTCCCCTTCGAGTTCGAGTTGCCGCCTGTCGAGCAGGTGATCGACGAGGTCCGGCAAGATCCCGACGCCCGCATCTGGCGCGGCGCCAAAGGGGACGGTCTCGACAAAACCGATATCTCCCAGGCGTTTCGGCAACTGCCCGTCGAAGAGACGGTCGAAGCCCAGTTTCAGATGTCGCACTTCAAACTGTCCAACTTCTACGGTCGTGGCCGGCTTTTCCACGGCTTCGAGGAGCAGGTGATGGACCCGTGGCGGCGTGCTCTGGCATCGGCAGGGTTCCGCTGGACCCGCTGCTATCCGATCCTCTTTATCAGCGGCCCTGGGTGCAGTACCAACTACCATATGGATTTCTCGCACGTGCTCGCCTGGCAGCGCCACGGGGTCAAGCGCTTTTCCGGGCTCAAAGATCCCGACCGTTGGGCGCCGCTCGAGGCCCGCATGAGCGCGCACGGTGTCAGTAAACCAGCCGGCATCTGCGAAGCGGACGAGCTCGCCTACGAGATGCATCCCGGAGACGTGCTCTGGAACGCCTTCTTGACGCCCCACTGGGTCGAAGCCTCGGACACGGTCAGCTACAGCATCAATCTGTCCCACGGCGGGCTCCGGTTGAACGACCGGCTGTGCCGCAATGAACAAGAACTCGAAGACTGGCGCCGCAGCCATCCTGATGACCGCAACTTGGGTATCGTCAAAGGGTAGAGGAGGAAAGGTGTTTGAACTAGGCATCATCAGCGACGAGATCTCAGACGATTTCGAACGGTCCTGCCGGCTCATCAGCGAGTGGGGGATGAGACATGTCGAGCTCAGGACCATGTGGGACAAGAACATCCTGGCGCTCTCGGAGGCCGAGCTCGAGGCGGTCGCCGCCAGCCTGGAAGCCCACCGGCTCTCGGTCACCGCCATCGCCTCGCCGGTGTTCAAGTCCCCCTTGGACGGTAAGCCCCGTGAGATCGAGGGGGATTTCCAACTTGCGGGCTATGAGAGCTTCGAAGCGCAGCTCGAGCTGATCCGCAAGGCGGCGATCCTCTGTGAGCGCTTCGGCACCGACAAGATCCGCATCTTCTCTTTCTGGCGCGAGCCTTGGACCCGCGAGCTCGTCGCCGAGGTCGCCGGCAAGCTCCTCGAGGCCGCCGGGCTGGCCCGTGACCTCGGGGTGGTGCTGGTGGTCGAGAACGAGCCCGTCTGCTGCGTCGGGACCGGCCAGGAGCTCGGCGAGCTCTTCGCCGAGATGCAGGGGCAGGGCTCTGCAGAAGCCCTGGAGCACATCGCCATGCTCTGGGATCCTGGTAACGCCCGGCATGCCGGTGAAACGACCCCGTACCCTGACGGGTACGAAGAGCTCTCGAGCGGTAGGATCGTTCATGTCCACCTCAAGGACGCCATCATCGACGGGATAGGCAACAGGACGTTGGTGCCGCTGGGACAGGGTGAGATCGATTACGTAGGTCAGTTCCGCCGCCTGCAGCGAGATGGGTACCGGGGCGTGCTGGTGCTCGAGCCGCACTACTACCCCGAGGGCCTGAGCCAGGAAGAGGCGGCCCTCCGCTGTGTCGAGGGCGCTCGTGAGGTGTTGGAGCGGGCGTTTGCCTCCTGAAGCGCTCCACCTCCGTTGCCGGCACTACCGGAGCCGGCAGAGCTACAAGGTCGATCTTCAGGGGGGCCGCGCTCGAGCCGAAGCCGACGACGCGGCCCTCGGGGAGCCTTCTCTTCTGATCGCGCCGGTCTTGCTCGACCTGCAGGTGAACGGCTACCTGGGCCTCAACTTCTCGCGCCCCGGCGACCTCACGCCTGAAAACCTGGCCGAGATCGCCTCGTTGTTGCACCGGCACGGTGTGGGCCTGTTCTTGCCGACGGTGATCACGGGGTCGCGTGAAGAGATCTTGCAGAGCATGCGCCTGCTGGCTGCGGGCCGCCGGGAGGTGGGGTTGGAGCGGAGCATTCCCGGATTCCACCTCGAGGGTCCCTACATCTCCTCTGAAGACGGTCCTCGCGGGGCGCACCGCCGGGAACACGCCCGGTCTCCTTCTTGGGACGAGTTTTTGAGCTGGCAAGACGCCGCCGAGGGCCTGATCAAAATCGTCACGCTCGCCCCTGAGCTGCCGGGTGCGCTCCCCTTTATCGAGAACCTGCGAGAAGAGGGGATCATACCCGCGATCGGCCACACCGCCGCCGGCACGCGCGAGATCGCCGAGGCCGTAGCCGCCGGCGCGCTCCTTGCGACCCATCTCGGCAACGGCGCCCACGCGATGATCCGGCGCCACCCCAACTACATCTGGGACCAACTGGCCTGTGACGACCTGTGGGCCAGCTTCATCGTCGACGGTCACCACCTGAGCCCTAACGTGGTCAAGGTGATGCTCAGGGCCAAAGGGCTTGAGAAGAGCCTCCTCGTCACCGACGCCTCGAGCGTGGCCGGGCTCGAGCCAGGCACCTACCAGTTCGCCGGCAAGACGGTGGAACTCACCCCTGAACGGGTGGTGAAGCTCAAGGGGACCGACTACCTGGCCGGGGCCGCGCTGAGCTTGTCCGAGGCGGTGGCCAACACCAGCGCCTTCACCGGAATAGACAAGGCTACCGCCATCGACCTCGCCTCGCTGCGGCCCAAAGCGCTGCTCGAGCAGGGTACCGACCTCAGCTTCGATCTCTTCGACGGCGGGACCTTCACCCTGCTCCGTTGGGACGAATCAGAGCTCGAAGTCATCGCTACCGTGATCGATCGCGAGATCCGCTTCCTCGATGAACAGGCTTTGCCGGCAACGACCGACTTCACCGCACCACAAGGAGCCTCCCATGAGCCCCGTTGAACCCGTCCGCCGCTTCAAGGTCGATGAGCTCGAGGTACTCGTCTATGAGAGCGACGCCCTCATGGGCAGGGCGGCGTCATCAGAAGCCCGCGAGCTGATCCGGCGGGCGATCGCCGGCAAGGGGCGAGCGAACCTCATCCTCGCCTGCGCCAACTCCCAGCGCTCGTTTTTGCACGCGCTGCGAGAGGAGCCGGGGATCGACTGGTCGCGGGTCAACGTCTTTCACATGGACGAGTACCTGGGCATCGACCCGGACCACCCGGCGAGCTTCCCGCAGTTTCTGCACCAGCACTTTCTCCAGTTTATTGGTGCCCGTGAGTTCTACCCGCTCCCGAGCCGGCCCGAGGACGCCGAGCGCGCCTGCCGCGACTACCAGGCCCTGCTTGAACGGCACCCGGCCGACCTGGTGGCCCTCGGGTTTGGCGAGAACGGCCACCTCGCCTTCAACGACCCACCCTACGCCGACTTCGACGATTCCAGCTGGGTCAAAGTGGTCGAGCTGGCCCCTGAGAGCCGCACACAGCAGGTCGGTGAGGGGCACTTCAGCTCGCTGGCCGAGGTCCCGACCCACGCCATCACCCTGACTATCCCTGCGCTGTTGGCCGCCGAGCGGATGCTCTGCCTGGTCCCCGAGGCGCGCAAGGCCGAGGCGGTCCGCGCTTGTTTGAAAGAACCCATCAGCGAGGACCGGCCGGGCTCGATCCTGCGGCGCGCAGGCCACGCGACGCTCTACTTGGACCGAGACTCGGCGGCGCTGCTCGAGCAGGCGGGCTGAACGGTGTGATATGACTTCCTGTTGTTTGGCCCGGCTGCACTGGGCTGAACAATCAGCGTGTTACATGAAAGAAGTGATGATCAGAAACCCGATGAATCGACAAGATCTCATGGGAAGGGGTCGGGGGGCGCCTTGAGCATGACGGTGCGGGTGAGGGCCTGGCTGGGAGGCCTCTTCTTCGGTTGGTGGATCGTGGCCGGGTCGGTGGTGATCGGGATCTTTCTGGCCGGTTTCTTGCTGCAGGGGTACGGCGCCTTCGTGACGGTCTGGCAGGCCGAGTTCGGCTGGAGCAAGACGGCCCTGGCCGCGGCGTTCTCGTTGCAGCGGGTTCAGGCCGCGGTGCTGGCGCCCTTGCAGGGCTGGCTGCTCGAGCGTTACGGTCCGCGGCTCGTGATGCAGGTCGGCATCGTCCTTTGGGGCATCGGCTTCATCCTGCTCAGCCGCGTCAGCACGTTGGCCGGCTTCTACGTCTTCATCCTGCTGCTGGCGCTCGGGGCGAGCCTGGCGGGGTTCATGACGCTATCTGCTGTGATCGTGAACTGGTTCCGTCGCTACCGCTCCACCGCACTGGCGCTGACCCAGGTCGGCTGGAGCATCGGCGGCTTCGTGGTGCCCCTGCTCGCCTGGTCTCTGACCGCCTGGGGCTGGCGCAGCACCAGCGCCATCTGCGGGCTCATCATCCTGATCGCCGGTTTGCCGATCACCCTGCTAATGCGGAGGCGGCCAGAAGACCACGGCCTGGTTCCTGACGGTATTCCAGAAGATCCCCAGACGGAGAAGGGGTCCGCGGAGAACGCTACCTCCCGGGTCATACCCGAGCCGGTGTTCACCCCGGCTCAGGCCCTGAGGACCCGCGCTTTTTGGCTGCTGTCGAGCGGTCACGCGCTGGCGGGAGCTTTTGTGTCGGGCATCTTCGTTCACTTGGTCGTCCACCTCACTGAAGGCATGAACGTGTCGCTGCAAGCGGCGGCGACGGTGATCGCCCTGATGACGGGCTGCATGATGCTGGGCCAGCTCGCCGGCGGCATTTTGGGAGACCGCTATAGCAAGCGCCTGCTCGCCTCGGTGGCCATGGTTGCCCACGCTGCGGCGCTGTCGGTTCTGGTCTTCGCCGGTTCCCTGGCGCTCGTCGTCGTCTTTGCGGTGATCCACGGCGTGGCGCTCGGGGTGCGCGGCCCCCTGATGAGCGCCATGCGGGCGGACTACTTCGGGCGTGCTTCGTTCGCGCGCATCATGGGGTTCTCTACCATCATCCTGATGATGGGCCAGATGAGCGGCCCCTTACTCGCCGGGGTTCTGGCGGACGCCTACGGCAGTTACCGCCCGGCGTTCGCGGTGCTGGCCGTGGTGGCGCTCCTCGGTGTGGGGTGCTTCGCCTTCGCCAACCGGCCGAACGCGCCACATCGGTAGTGCTTGAGCGCGGGTATCTGCACCAGGTGTCAACCTTGCAGTTCAACTTATGCTGACGGGGCAGCCGGTTGCCCCGTCTGCGCCGACTCATAGATGGCCAGGATGATGGCCACCGCCTTGCGGGCCTCATCGCCGGGGATGATCGGGTCGTGATCGGACTCGATGGCCGAGATCATGTCGAGGATCTGGCGCCGGTGCTTTTCGAAGCTGATGCCCATCGGGTCTTGTGAGCCGCTGCCGAGCTGCGTCTCTAGGTTGAGCATCTCGTCCTCTTCGGCGCGCTCGGCATCCGCCAGCTTCCAGGTGGTGATGCGGCCCTCTTCGAGAACGATCGTCCCCTCGGTACCGTGCAGTTCGACCCGGGCGGGCTCGCCCGGCCAGCAGCTGGTCGCCCCCTGGATCACCCCCATGCCGCCACCTTCGAAGTCGATCAGCGCCGCGGCGGTGTCTTCGGTCTCCATCTGGTGGTTCCGCGTCGCCGTGCGGGCAAACACGCTCTCCACCGGCCCAGCCAGCCACTGGAGCATGTCGATGCTGTGGATCGACTGGTTCATCAGCGCGCCGCCGCCGTCCAATGCCCAGGTACCCCGCCAGTCGGTGTCGTAGTACTCCTGGGAGCGGTACCACTTGACGTAGGCGTCACCGAAAACGAGATCGCCTAGACGTCCCTGGTCGATCGCCTCTTTGGCTTTTTCCACCCCGAGCATGAAGCGGCTGGGGAAGAAGCAGGTGAGCTTCACGTTGTAGTGCTCGGCGGCGTCGATGATCTTCGCGATCCGCGGCAGCGTGATCTCGATCGGCTTTTCCACCATCAGGTGCTTGCCGGCCTTGGCGGCGGCCACCGCCGGCTCGGCGTGTGCGCCGCTGGGGGTGCAGATCGAGACGATGTCGACGTCGCTCCTCGAGACCGCCTCTTCGACATCGGCGGTCCACTCCGCCCCGCAGCTTCCGGCCAGTGCGCGACCGGTCGCCTCGGTGCGGTTGCTGACCACCGCTACCCGCGCGCCGGGGATGTGGTTGATGGCTTCGACCTGGACCTTGGCGATGTTGCCGGCCCCGATGATGGCGAAATTGAGCGACATGAGCCCTCCTGGAAAAGGAATGCTGGAATAGTTCCGAGCTGGGGCCAGCCTACCGTATCGGGACCGGCCGGTGCGACCGCAAGGGGTCAGCTCGCTACCCAGATGGGGCTGGCCCAGGCCCACTGGTCGTTCTCCTGGGCCACGCGCAGGGTGTAGACATCGACCTCCTGCTCGGGTTCCGGGTCTTCGAAGGCGAGTTCCAGATTGTAGCGGTAGGCCGGTACTGCCCGGTGGACCAGCAGCGCCTCGGAGCGCCAGCCGCGCAAAAAGACGCTGCGTGACCCCTCGAGCAGGTCTTCCAGGCGGAACCGGTACTGGCGGCCGTTGAGCTCGAGCTCGAGCTCGGTGCGCTGAGGGGCCGACAGCTCGAGCACCAGCGCGCTCGTCCCGCGCAAAAAGGGGTGGGGGTTCCCTCTGGTGTGAGAGAACCAGCGTACGCTGCGCTCATCCTGAGCGGTAAGGCCGTGGATGGGACTCTCATCGGTGGGGGCCTCATGGGCATCATCCGGCGCCAACACAGGCTCCCCGGAGAAGCACGGCTCGACCGAGAGGATCTCTCCTACCGAGAGCCTCGCCTCGCCGTCCCAGCGAACCAGCTCGTTTTTATCGCCCCATCCCCACTCCAGGCGCACCTTGGCCTGCAGGGGGTCCGGTAGCTTTTCGCCCGGAGCCGGTCCGAAGACGCGCCGGAGCGGCCGGTTGTTCTTGACGACTACGATGCGGTCGAGAACGTCGCTCCCCCTGATACCGAGGCGCACTTCTCGCCTCCCGGAGCCGGCGGTCTCTTCGCCCATGAAGGCGTCGTCGACGAAGAACTCGAGCTCGATCTTGTCGCCTGTCACCGCGTAACAGCGGCGGGCCCGCAGCGCCTCCCACAAAGACGCCCGCGTCAGCTCCTGGGCGTATACGGCGGTGCGTCCTTCGCCGTAGTGACCCGGGTAGCCGCCGTGGTGGTCGGTGCCGGCTACGAAGCCGAAGCGCTTGCCCAGAGCGAGACCGTGGGCGACCGTCCCTCGATGTGAGCGCGGTCCCATGGTGTGGTACATCGGGTAGGGCCCGCCGTCACGCTCGGAACTGCCGTGGCCGGAGAAGATCTCGACCACAGGCGAACGGTGCGCATCGAAGTGGTCCCAGTCGATGCCGCGCTGCCCTGGTCCGTAGCCGATGTGGTGGGGGATCACCAGGGCGCCGCTGCCCTCGAGCGCTTCGTCGAGGCGTTCCAGCGTGCCTCGTTCGACGATCTCCCCATCGCCGGGGTAGTAGACGTTGTGGTCGCCAAAGGCGATCGAGTGCCACTCGTAGGCGAGGAGGGTGACGAACGATC
>CP070815.1:3975137-3996230 GCA_020344215.1 Gemmatimonadota bacterium | reverse complement strand
ACTCGTGCGCCTGGGAGAGAAGTTCAGGAGCGGTCACCCGGTCGCCGCTCCGTTAGGCAAACCTGCTCGGCCTCTACTTCGTAGCTCGAATGTTTGCCGCCGGACTCGTCTTCCCATTGGCGAGGCCGGACGGCACCAACGACGCAGACTGGCATACCCTTCCGCATGAAGCGCGACAGCGCCTCGGCGTTGTTCTGCTTCCAGTATGCGATCGAGTGCCAGTCGGTCCGCTCCTTCTTCTGTCCGTCGCGGTCGGTCCAAGTCTCGTGCGTCGCCATCCGGAAACGCAGGACCCGCTTGCCGCTGTTGGTGGTTTGGAGTTTGGGATCCTTGCCTATGTTGCCTAGTAGTATCAGCTGATTCACGCCTTCCATTTGGCTTGTCTCCTTTCGGTTCAGTCGCCCTCCACGAAGCAGGCGAGCACAACGACGCCCGCGACGAGGAGAACGGCGAAGGTCCACGCAGGGTAGCGATCGACGAGCTCACCCGTCCAACGGAGTCCCCGCGCGGGGTGGTTCAACGGGCTACCTCTCGTTCCCACAGGGAGGAAAACACGAGCCTAGGCGGCACACTCCTCGCGTGCGCCTCCTTCGCATCAGCGATCATGTCATCAAAGCGAACGCGCGTATCCGGCGCGACCTGGTATTCCACGCCAGGAATCACACAGGCGGTCATGGTGACGAACCGCCAGCCGTCACCCTGCGGGGGAGGCGGAGGCGGAACCTGGGCGAGTTGCGTGCGCCCCTCATCGTTCAGCGCGAGACTCGCGTGGGTGAGGTGCCGTTCCACGAAACTACGCACGCCGTCCTCCCACCCGCGCCATGCGGGAAATGCGATCCTGTTCCTCAGCGGCCTTGCGCCACTGAGCAGCGCAGCGGACCACCTCGGTTTGATAGTGTGCCTGGGCTTCGCGCAGCCCGGTAGACAGAACCTCCACGGCATCGTCCGGGTCGGCCGTCTCGTCCAGGAGGATTGCGTGCGCCCGGCCGATCACGTCCTTGGCATTCTCGATATATCGTGATGCGGCGAACCGGTGAAGCTTACGCAACGTCACCCTGCCGGCCGCAAGGAGCTTTTGGTCTGGCATCCGAATTCAATCCTTTCCGCTAGTTGGCGCGGGTGGAAACACTACTTGCGATCTGTCCTAGAGAGGGGCCGGCGCCCCCACCGGCTTGGGCAGCGGCCCGATCCGGGCATACCCAAGCCCAGCGGTCACCGCACCGGCGGGAGCGCCGATAGAAGTCGAGGGGCCCGGCGCAGCGTGGGGGGGATTGCGCCGGACAGCCGGGCCCCTCGGTGAGTAGTCTACAGGCTGTGGAAAACCTGGGGAAGGATTCCACCCCCCGGCTCGGCAGTCGAAATGGTGATCCTGGGGATCGCCAATTATCTGCAGGGCACGCCCTCGCGGCAGTTGACATTCGGCCGGTGCTCGGTTCCCGCGCATTCTCACCCTCGGTTATAGATGGCGCTCAGGGACGCCTCGGCGTTGCGGCGTGCCGTCAGATGGCCCTTGTAGGCTGCCTCTTTCCGGCGCGGGTCGGTCGGCACGTTGGGGTGGTTCTCCCGCGCCACCCGTTCCACGTCCGTCCGCTCGAACCGCCAGAACCCCCGGCGGTGACGCACCGCCGGTAGCGCGCCGCTCTGCTGCAGCTTCCGAACGGTTGTGATCGTGCAGCCCAGCTCGCGAGCGACGGCCGCCCGTCCCCACATGAACCTCGGATCGTTTTCTCTCTCAGCCGTACGCACCGCCCTGGCGGCCTCGGCGTAGCGCCCCCGGTGCTCCTTGCGCTCCAGGAACCGCAGCAGATCCACACGGAGGATCCGGACGCATCGCCCGAACTGGTAATAGGTCAGTCCCTTGGTCTTCGTCCAGTTGCGCACCGTGTCCGCGCGCACGCCGCAGAGTGTCGCCGCTTCCCCGAGCTTCACAAATGGACTCGGGTACCTCAGTCTCCTTCTAGCCATGGCTCCTCCTCGTCTGGCGGTTCGTCGGCCACGTCGATGTCGACTAAAATGTGCTGCATGATTGGGCTGTACCTGTAGCGCCGATCGGTCTTGTGCTTCAAAGCGGCCCCGTCTCTCGCCCTCTTCGCGGCCTTCGGTCGCTCGGTGGCGTTGAGCAGGCCACCCCAAGTCCAATCGCTCGAAACGTCTCTCGGCCGCTTGCGCGCACCGTCGGCCGCAAACTCTTGCAGTTCTTTCAGTCGGGTCGGGTGGCGGAGTTTGCGGATCGCTTTGTTCTGCATTTGCCGGATGCGTTCGCGTGACACCCCGAACGCGTGCGCCACCTCTTCCAGGGTGTGAGCGGTGCTGGTCTCGTCAAAGGGAGTCGGCCGGGTTCCGCGGTCCACGTCGGCGCAGTCGTGATTGCGCACACACTTCGCGCAGACCGGTTCGGCGCAGCTGAGACAGCCCCAGCCGGCCTGGAAGTGCTTCCGGCAATCGGTGCACCGATAGGCGATCTCCGTCTCGATGGCGAAGTAACGCACCGGCGCCACCGGGCGCGCTGGGTCTGCTCCGCGGCCGCACAACTCCAAGGCGGCATAGTCGACACCGGGCGCGGTGCGGAACTCTTCGGTGATGGCCATGCCCGCGCTGGCGAAGGCGTCACGCAAGCTTTCCGCCTCACACCATTCCCACAAGTCACCGTAGAGGCGCCCGGTTTGCCACCAGAGCTTGGCGAAGTACTCGCGCGCCATGGCGCGGCGCTCGATGTAGATGCCTCGGCGCCACTCCCTCAGACATTCGCAGCACATGGGCGTGTGCCGGTGATTTCCCTTCACAATCTGCAGCAAGTAATCTACGCGGCGCCGTGCGAGTCGGCCGCAATCGCAACGCAGCTCGAGCTGGGCAACGGGCCTCTTCAGGTAGGCGCGGGGAGCGACGGATCGAAGGACCGTCAACTCTCCGATCCGCATGCCAGGGGAGAGCGGATCCGGGAGTAGGTTGAAACGGATCACCGCCCGGGATACTCGTCCGGGTTCGTGCCGGCGATAACGTCCAACGCGAGATGGTGAAGGATCTGCTCCACCGTCTGCTCGGCGGCCTCGCCCTCGGTGGCAACCACGCGATCGGAGAGCTCGTTCAAGAGCTGCAGCGCGAGCTCCTGCTCCGGGTCACTCAGTTTCAGGTGCGCCACCGCGCTCGCCCGGTGCGTCACGTCCTGCCCGACCAGGTGCAGGACTTCGTGCACCGTCATCTGCGCGTACCGTAGCCGGTCGCTCACTTCCTCTAGCAGCTTGACTGACATCTCGCGCTCGGTGTGCGTCAGTTTCAGAAAGTCTATCACCGGTCTCCTCCTTGGCCTCGTGGGGTTCGCACCAGTCGGACGGGTCTCGCCCCTGGCACAGACACATGAAAACGAGAGCGTGCTCGAGCCACGCTCCCAGTCGCCCTCGCAACGGTTGCCGGAACGCGAGCCACGTTCCGATCCATTCGGAATAGACGTTCCCGTCGAAGACGTGATCGGTCCAGCGTCCTATGTCTTCGTACACTGGATCGGGGGCGTCACTGTTCAGGGTGGCCGCCAGGGTGCGGCACTGTGGGATCCGCAGCATCAGGGCCACCCGAGGCCGCTGCAAACGCACCAGGGCCTGAGTCTCGCCCACTAGCCCGAAGAAGGTCCCTTCAACGTCCAGAGCTCGCATGCTTGCCTCCTTGCGATTCGCACGGCCGGAGGGTACGCCCCCTGGCGGCGGCTGTCCACAAAAGGACACGGCCCGACGAGACAAGCGTGTCGGGCCGTGCTGGATCTGTGCGAATCCGCGCCCAGGATAGATCCTGAGCTGGGCAGGTCAAGTTCCGGTCAGGAGCCGAAATCCCGGATGACCTGTTTCCGCCAGGTTAGCGCCCAATCCAGGCAGTTCGCGCAAGTCTGGTGCCGACACTTCCGAAGCATCCGGCCATGACGGCGCGCGGTGTAGGACCAGGCCAAGGAATCCGCGCTCTTGAGACAGCGCGAGAAGGAGCGGAGCCCGGTCAGCTTCACCCCGAAGCCGTGCAGGTTCCTGAAACCCTCGGCGATGAGGCCCTCGAAAATGTTGGCGATCTCGCCGGTGTGCTGACGGCGGCACACCGAACCGACACCGACTATCGGCTCCGCGTACAGATTGACCCCCGCGGCCTGGTAGTCGCGCGCGTGCTGCAGGTATTCCGGCAGGGACCAGCCCTGCAGAACCGGGATGAAGTGCACGGCCCGCGCTCGCGAGCGTAGCTCGAGGAAGTTCCGAACCGTCAAGGCCTGGTGCTCGGCGACGGTCTTACCCGTCTTCTCCAGCATGCTCGGCTCACACATCCAGTCTTGTGGAGCGGCCCAGTCGAGTTTGCCAATCTCGCGCGCGTAGCGCTCCGCCTCGTCGGCGTAGGCTTCGGCGCTCATCGTCCACCGGCCGTGCGCGGCCAGCTCACTGAATGCGCCCGAGTCGAGCGCCCATCGACCCAGGGCCTCGGGCAGTTGCTTTCGCTCGGCCAGGGTGACTCGCGAGAGGAACAACGGATTGAACGTCTGACGCAGCCAACCAGGCTTGTGGGTGCCCAGGTAGAAGACTCTATTTTTCGGCAGGTCGTGCCAGGGGAGTTGGGTTTGTCCTGGTAGCGGCATCACCATGGCTCGTCTCTCTTTCTCGTTCGCACAGTCCGATCGTCGCCCCCTTTAGGGCGACGGCTGGCGAGCGAGTTCTATTCAACCCGTGACCAGATTGTCACTTTGCCGATCGTAGCGTTGCGAGAGGGTGCGCCAGCTCACGAGCAGACGCCACAACGTGTCCAGGGTGACACCGGCCCGGATACTCTCGGCGGCCAGATTGGCGACGAGTGCATCCACGTTCACTTCGGCCTCGTCCGGGTCCAACGCTTCGGCGACTTTCTCGATCGCTCGGGCGAGGGCGACTCCCTCGCCGGCTCCTTCTGGGTCTAGCGGCATGGTCTCACCTCAGAACGGTACATCGGCTAGCTCGCGTTCGAGCTCGGCTGCCTCCTGGTCGAGGCCGAGGGCCCCGCCGGCCTTGCGAATGTCCCCGGCCATCTCGTAGCGTTCGAGCTCGGCCTGAGCGTCTTCATACTCCTTCGCCATCTTGGCGATCTCCCGGTCGTCATAGTCGGCCCGAATGGTCAGGACTTCGTCGGGATTCTCTTCCACCCAATGTAGGAATGCCTCGGTGCGACTCATCCGCGGCCGGGCGGCGATCCGGCGCTTGACCTTGCGCCAGACCGGGACTAGTTCCGGCGCCGTCGCCAGGTTGGCCTCGACTCGATCATCGCTCTCGGCTCTCGCCTCTGCGGCGGTACGACGGGCGCGCTCCTTGGCGCTGGCCCGCTTGGCGAAAGACCGCTGCTCGCGTTGCCAGCGGCGCTCTTCAGCAAGCAGAGCTTGTGCCTTCGATATCTTCTGGGTGTGTTCTGCACGGATCCGCTCCTTGCGCCGGTTATGCCGAGCCCTCATCTGCTCGCGTTCGGTCGCAATCTCCCGATTGATACGCTCCCGGGCGGCGGCGCGCAATGCCTTCCACCGGCCTCGCATGCGGCGGCGGGTAGCCTTGCCACGGGCGACCACTTGGCGGAGCGCTTCCCGGCGGGCGGCCTTGGCCCTGCGGACGCGTGCGCGGAGCTCCGCCAGCTTCTTGCGTTCGGCGGCCCGGTGCGCGCGAGCGATCTCGCGCTTCCGGTACTTGCCAAAGTCCTCAGCCGGGCGCCGCTTGGCCAAGTTGCCTCTTCGGTCTGCCGCGCCGGGTGAACATGAGCACGAGAATCAACCCGGCCGCAATTACGGCCCCTGCCTTGCCTCTCATCACCAGCCCTCCGGCGGATGCTGTTGGATCTGCAGATTGGACCACTCCTCCGGGAGAGAGTGATCTCCGGACTCACCGATCCATCGAAAGTCGAGCTCGTTCGGTTTGTCCTGGGTGAGCGAGACCTGGGTGTCCGGATGCTCTTTCAGCACGGTCCGCGCTTGGTTCAGGTCGTGATACGGGCCGTGGAGGGTATAGAACCAACCCCCGTGGAAATAGGTCGGCTCCTTGATGCGACTGGGGACGGAGGCCGGCTCGTTCCAGCCACGGGTCCGCTCTTGCCCGTCCGGACCCGCCTCGGTGTAGGTGCCACCGATCGCCGTTCGCTTGGCCTTGCCTCGCGCGAGCGCCATCACCGCCACCGCTCCGATCCCGATGGCCACGAACAAGGCCGGCAGCTTGGTCCTCATGGCTTACCCTCCTTGCGCTTGTCCGGTGGCAGGCTCCAGCCGGGCGGATAGCCGTTGCGCCGCGCGAGGGTGCCCAAGATGCCCAGCAACACCGCTAAAACGTGCGTCGTGAACGAGAGCAGCGGTCCGGAGTCGACTTGGCCGAGGCCGGCGAGCACGAATAGGCCGATCATGACGATCGCGACTACCGCGAGAATGAGGCCGGGGAGATTGCGCAACCGCTTCACCTTGGGTCCACGATCGCGTCTAGCGCGACCTTCGATGCTGCGGCGCGAATCTGGTTCTTGATGAGGGTGCCGCTCTGGTAGATGTCGCGCAGCTGGCGAGCGGCCGCGAGCAAGACCGCGTTGCCCATGGCTTCGCTGGCCACCGTGATCGCCGCACTGTTGTCCGTCGAATCCCAATAGAAGGGGAAGGAGGCGTCGGCCGTGACTGCTTCCAGCTCGAGGCGGAAAGCTTGCAGGGTCGCCGGATCGATCGAGTAGTAGGCGCCCGAGGCCGCGGGATACTCCACGCCGGCTGCGGCGAGCTCCAGGGTTCGGCGGTCGACTTCCACACTTCGTGCAGCTTTCAAGGCCGCGAGTAGTACCGCATCGATCGTGGCCTTCTCCGGCGTAGTCATCTCCACGAAGGCACCGGCCACGATCTTCAGATACCGAAGGGGCACGCCGTCGGGGGGCCGAGTGGCATCACTGAGGGCCTCCTGGGTTTCGGTGGCCGCGTCAAAGGAGCCGTCACCAGTGAAGTCACAGAAGCCGTAGCGCTTGACGTATCCGTTGACGGTGTCGACGACTGCATTTTGCGCCATGGTCAAACCTCGTCAGTGTAGCCGGAACAGGAGATCCAAACGGGACCGCCAGCGCTTTGCACCGCGTAGTCGATCGACTGGCTATCGTCGCAGGGGACCGGAGTTCCGCAGCGCACCTCGTCGCTAACGCCCGTGCTAGCAACGGACGGCTGAATGTCCCAAGGAGAATTAACGCGTGCGACGGCGCTCCCAGTGGGCCTCACGAAGAAATCGTCGAAATTCCCGGTGGGCTGGTATCGGTAGTGGAGCCACACCTCCGTGCAGGTCGGGGGCGCCCGGGTCGCGCACGAGATGGCGGTGGGAGTGGTCGCGGTGCCGTTGCTGACGACATACAAGGCATTGTAGACCAGATCGTAGAAGTAGCGCCGACGGCTCCCCAGGCCGGGCATGGTATCGAACTTTTTGAACGTGGAGAGGCTGTCGTTTCGCATCCAACCAACGCGACGGTTCTTGTCGTAGCCCGGCTCGCTGAACGCGGTGCCGTAGGGGATGAGCAGGGCCGCGGTCGGGTTGATGGCCAGCGAGTCTGCGATAACGTGGACCTCGTACCAGGTCGAAGCCGCTTCACTGCTACCCGTCTGCAGCCCACCCGGTCCGCTGGTGGTGATGTCGAAGGAGAGGACACCGGTAAAGCTAATATCGAAGCTGTCGCCCGCGTCCCGCATGGCCGAGAGCTGCCCAGCGTCACCCACCGATCCGGTGGAGGTAGACAGCCACAGCAGCCGCGCCCCATGAATGTACCCCGCCGGGTATTGCACCGGACCAGCCGGGCCGGTGGGACCAGTTGCGCCGGGCGCACCGGTGGCGCCGGTGGGACCGGTGGGTCCGGTGGCGCCGGTGGCGCCGGTGGCGCCGGTGGGCCCCTGGGCGCCGTTTTCGGAGATGGCGAAGAGCTGGGCCTCGGTCATCTGCAGGGTAGCGGCGCCGGTAGGCACGCGCATTTGAACCTTAACCGTGTACGTGCCCGCCGGCAGGACGCCGCTCCGATGCTCTGCGCCGCCGAGCCCCCGGTCATTCGTGCCCGGGAGAAACCTCTGCATCTCGGGACCGTTGCTGGTGTCGATCACGATCCGGACACCGGCGGTCGAATTCGACCCGCTCGAGGTTTCGAGCTCGAATTGCGCCACAGCCCAGACGGCGGCGGGCTCGGCGAGGGTGATCGAGCCGCTCAGGCCGGTCACATCCACCCAACCCGATCCACTGGTCGAGAAAGGAGCGTCCAGGGTATCGTAGGCGGTCTCCAGGTTCCCCACGGTGGAGCCGACCGCGTCGATCGTGATCTCGACTTCGTCGCCCGGCGCATCATCCGCGGCGGTGATAGAGATGTTGGTCCCGTCCAGGAAATGGATCGCGCCGCGAGGCCCCAGCACGGGCCCGGAGTTGGCTCGGGCCTTCATCTGGGGATCGCCAGGAGCCGACACATCCACGAACGGCCCGGAGGGTGACCTGCGCAGGGTGACGCTCATGAGCACACCTCATCGATCAGGGGTTGAATGCTCTCGAAACTCTTGGCCTTGGACAGCGCTACGCCCGTCGACCGCGTCACGACGCCGCCGGTCCCGTTCCCGTTGATGGCATCAAAGGTACCATCCCCGTTGACTCGCTCCACCACGGCATGATGCTGGTTCTTCGTGAAGTACGCGATATCGCCCGGCTGGGGATCTCTCGTGCTGGGCAAGTGGCCCAGGAACCCCCGCCCGATCTTCCACCGGATGCTCGTCCCCAGGCCTGCCCGGTGGAGCGCCCACAGGGCGAAAATGCCGCACCAGTGAAGGTGCCCTCTGGGGCCGCGTGGATCGTGGCCGACTGCATCGACTATGTACTCGGTGATTCGGTCCGGATCCCCCTGGCCCATCTCCCCAGCCGCAGCCCTGACCACGGCCCTACGGTAGCGCTCGGGACAGCTTTCGCGCCGGGTGGTCCTGGGCATCAGGATGGCCAGAAGCCCAGCGATGATGGCTGCTGCACTGGCAACGGCGCGCGTTCTTGACATGGCTCTCGGGTGGGTCTAGCCTTGGGAAACCTTGCGAGGAAAGGCGGTCCGCGGTTTTCGTGGTCCGCCTTTTCGATGTGGGCTCGGTAGATCGGCTGGCCGCTCTCAGCCTTTCTTCTCCTTGGGGTGGGAGAGGATGAGCGCCAGGGCGGCGGCCAGGATGACTCCGGCCACCACTATGCCCGTGTTCTCTTTCATGTCAGTTCGGGGTCGAAGTCGCCGACCCGCCCTCGAAGTGCGCCAAGAGCATTTGACCCTTGCCGGCATCCAGGTCGCCATCGGTGACCGTATCGGCGCCCTGCAGGGCCATGCTGATGTCGTTTGTGCCAACGACCAGGGGCGCGCCGGTGCCGAGGTCGGTGCCGCCGGTGTTGCCCTTCAAGATGCTGTAACTGATGTTGCAAACGACGTTCGGGGTAGTGTCGCCGTCGTCAACCGCTCGATAGGCAGGTGACTCCATGATGACGGGGCCGGCGCCATTCTGATCGATCGTTGGGCTGAAGAGCACGACGGAAGGCACACCGTCCATTCGGGCGTGGACGCTGTAGACGATCGCGACGCGAGTGCGTTCGAGCTCTTCCTGGTCGCCGATGGTGATGCGGACGGGTGTGACGACGTCGAAAACCCTTGTGGACGAGATGACGACGGCGCCGCCGTTCTTGGCGTAGTAGAGCCCACGGAGGACGCCGAGGCCGTCGGCGGCCATAACGTCCGCCATGTCGGCATAAGGTCCGGAGGGAGAGAGTCGCAAAATTCGCTGTGACATGGTTCAGATTCCTCGTTGAATGGTGGGACTGCCTTCGAGCTGGGCCACGTACAGGCGCAGATCGGCGGCAGCGATGTTCACGGTGGCCGAGCCGCTCACATCGGCGTCCAGCCAGATTTGATTTGTGCCCACCTCGAGCGGGGGGCCGTAGTACACGCCCTGCGCGTTTTTGAGTCCCCACCAGGACGATCGGAAGTTCCAGATCGAGGGAGTGGCCGACTCGGCCGAGCCGCGGATATCTCTCACCGTCATGGTCGCCGAGCTCGGCGCCGTGCTGGGCGTCAGGAGCTGGAATTCCACCAGGGCGATGTCGGCAGCGCTCATGCTACCGATCACCGTGTAACCGAAGAAGAGCCAAGTGCGCGCCAGTTGCTCGGCGTCAGCGATCTCGATGTCGACGGGCGAGACGGCTTGCTGTTGTTTGGTGGTGTAGGCCAGAACCTCGTTCCACTTGGTCGCCATACCGCGAACGAGGGCCAGCCCTTCCTCGGCGGCCAGGTCGGCCAACCCCACGAAGGGGCCGGAGGGTGAGTTTCGGAGGGACATGAGACGGGCTCCTGCTAGAGAGAATTCCCCCCGCCCGGTGGCGAAGGGGTGGAACAGACCACCGGGCGGGGGAAGGGATTAGCCGGTGTACTCCTCGATCCGAAGGAACGAGTTTCCGTCCTGCGTGAACGGTGACGGCGCTGCGGGCCCCTCGGCGCGCACGCGTACCCGGTCGATGGTATCGGAGCCGGCCGCACGCTGGAGCGCGGACTCGCCGAAAACGGCAGCGCCACCGGCCGTACCAACGTGCACGCTAGTCTCCCGGGTCAGGCCGAGATCCTGCCAGCTTCCTCCGCCGTCGGTACTGGCCTCGATCGCAACGGTAACCTCCTGACTGGTCGTGCCAGAGCCGACCATCTGCAGGGAGCAGTGCACGTCATAGCGGAGACCGGCCAGCATCTCGACTTCCATTTCCAACCCGTTGATCGAGGCAATCCCGGCCGACACATCGGTGGTACTGCCCTGGACGCCCTGGGCTCGCCAGATACGACCGGGCGTGCCAGGGCCGACGGGCAGCGGTGCGCCCGACGTGCTGTCATTCAGAAAGGGCCCCGAGGGACTCAGTCGCATTCTTTGGGTCATGGTTCTTTCTCCTGTTTCGGTTGTCTTTCTACACCGGTGTCATAGCGGGCGCGTGCTGCGCTTCTAAGTCGTTCGCCTGCGGTCTCAGCGACCACCCCGATCGTTTCCTGAACGGCCTCCTTGACCATGGGCCGCAGCCGTTTCGGATCCGTCAGCAAGGTTAGGGCCACTTCCGTTAGCGGGTTTGGTGCCATTCGTCCCCTTCTTTCCTCTGAGTTTCTTCTCTTTGGCCAGCTCGTTGGCTTCGATCAGTCGTTCGCCGACCATGCCCGTGAACACCTCCAGCAAGGGCTTGACGACCTCGCCGATCTCTTTCAGGGCCTCGATCTTGGCCTTGCTTTCCTCGCGCTTGACGTCGTCGTCCAGGGTCTGTTGGAGGATCTGGACTAGCGTTTTGGTGAGGAGGGTCTCATTGTCGAGCAGCTCGTTGCAGCGATTGCGGAGCCGGTCATTTTCGGAGACCAGGCCGGCCTGGACGTTCTCCAGATTGCCGATCGCAATGCCCGTCGCCTGCGCGAGCGTCTTCTGTTCGGCGGCGGCGCGCGCGGCCTCTTGGCTCTTGCCGGTGATGGTCTGCGGGAGGTAGGAGACCTGTTTCCCGTCTGCGTCCAAGGCGAGCAGCTTGGTCGCGTGACGGCCGCTCGGGAGCTCCGCAGCGATGAGCTCGAGCGACGCCTTGATAACCTCGTGCAAGTCCTCGGTGCCGACCGGCCACGTTCCCATGATTCCGTCCGGACCCTCCAGTTGCAGTCGGGCGCAGTGCGTCCCGTCCTGCTCCACGAGCCTGCGTTGAATATCGATCCACTCTTCCAGCTTGGTTGTGCTCATGTCGACCCCTTCGTTTGTTTCGCCGCAATCCAGTAGACGAGCAGACCGAGGCCGATAACGACGACGGCGCCGCCCGCGTATTTGCCAAAGACGACGGCGCCCTCCTTGATGCGCCGCTCCTGAATGTCTCCCCAGGTTTCCTCGCCCGGGTCCGGGGCCCTCGCCTCAGCAAGGGGCGTCCAGGCTTCCGCCAAGAGCCAATCGGCATTGAACGGCGCCCGGATGATCATGTTCATCCAGTTGGTTCGGAAGGCAGGGGCGAGCAGCCGAGTCGGCGGGCCTCGCCACCAGAACCGGACCAGCACATACCAAGGACGGGCGCCGGTGGGCTCACTCAGCGCCATCGGCCCGTCGGGGTACCAGTGGCGGTCCCACAGCCTCACACCCGGAGGAATCGGCGGTTTGCCACCGAACGCCGGGGCGTGGCGAATGTCGATGACCTCGATCGGCCGCGCATAGCCGATCCTCCACCTCGGCGGCTCGTCGTTCGTCTTGAACAGTTCCCAGATTTCCTCGGTGGGATTGGCGTCGAACAAGGCCGCACGCATCACCGGGCCAATGGTGTGCTCGATCTCCGGTGCCGTCGCCCCGTCGCGAGGCGAACGCAACCACAGCCAGAAATTCTCGCCCGGCTGAATCAGGACTTGGTCGGTCTTCGGGCGGTCAGGCAACGGATCGGCCCTCGTTGTCAGAGTGAAAGCGCCAGCGGCGCGCGGCCGGGTCCCACCGGTAGGTCGAGACGTACGTATCGAGAGGCGCAACGATCGACCATTCGGTCTCGTAACCTTCCGCTTGGGAGCGCGCAGCCCAGTAGGGACCCTTCCACCGGGTGGGCTGACCCGGAACGCGGACACCGGTTGCCCACCACTGCGGCCGATCCCAATACACGGTCACGGTAGTTTCTCCCGCGGCGCACTGGCGCGCATCCAGGCGAACAGGACCGCACCGATCACGGTGGAGATCAGGAAGCCGTTGAGCAGGTCGGCCTTGCGCCGACGGCTGATGACCCGGCGGGGGATGTCACGGACGCGAGTGCCGTTCACTTGCGCCTCCACTTGCCTACGCCCCAGACCAGGCCGAGACCGATCACGATGAACACCAGCGCGCCAGGGGCGCTAGCCTTCTTCCGCGGAAGAGTGCCAGGCTTGGCCGGGGGAGTTGGGATCCGAGTCTTCTCACCGGTGGCACGCGTGATCGTTTTCAACGCGGAGACCACCTTGCGCTGGTGCCCCGCGATGGCCTCCTCCTTGGGGACGTTGCCCAGGTAGTACTGCGATTCCCTGAGGCGCCGGCTGAACGTCAGCCAATCCTGATCGCGCGCGGCGACCATGGCGGCACCATGGCGGCGGCCGACTAGATGATCGTACACGTCTCGGGCACCGGCCTCGGGGGTCGGGTACTTCCGAAAACCGATCTGATAGTAGACCTTCTTGCCCAGCTTGGGGTCCCACCGGGAATCGGTGTACTCGAACGTCGGACCCGTCCAAGTGCCCTTGGTGATCGCGCCCCAGTTGTTGCTACCGACTCCGGGGTGTTTCCAGAAATCGCCGTAGTGACTCTCCAACAAACCGATCACGCGAACGGCAAGGGACTCCTGGGGTCCGATTCCCGGGACCGCCCTCGCTACGATTTCGCGCGCCTCGGCATGAGTCGTCACAGCTCACCGCTTGCGCCGGGTCGCCTTCTTGCGTCGCTTGCGCGGACACGGATTGCCAGCCTTCTTCCGTGTGGCCTTCTTGCGTCGCTTGGCTACCTTCTTGCGCCCCTTCTTCTTGGCGGCCTTCTTTTTCGTGGCCTTGCGCTTGCGCGCGGCTTCGCGCTTGCGGCGCTCTTCTTTGAGCATGGCCGTCACCTGGACGAGTCGCTTTTTCAAGCGCTCGATCTCGGCGGCCTGCTTCTTCTTGGCGCCGTTGTTCTTGGCGGCGGCGCGCTTGGCTGCGCGGGCCTGTTTCGCTAGTTGCTCGATCGTCGCCATAGTCTGGCCTCAGGACGTGTAGTGGAAGATCACCAGAGTGTCGCCGGTGACCAGGACGGTGGCCGCATGCCGGGGGCGCGGGTTGTGATTGCCAGTGAAGGTGCCGATCGGAGCGGCCGCCGGGTCTTGCCATTCGCCGATCGCCGCGTTGTCACTCAGCGAGACGGCCTGGCACCATTGCGGAATGGTGACGTTGTTGCCGTCCTCCACCCAGACCGACCGCAACGCACCATAGGTGGAATCACAGCCGGTGCCGTCGGACGCCGCCAGCTGGACCAGAATCTCCGCGGTGGGAGCGGCCTCGGGCGTGATCTCGATCGTCACTGGTAATTCACACTCGAAGGTGAACGGCAGATCGATCGGACCCATCACGTTTCCCTGGTCGGGGAGCAGGAAATTCGCGACGAAGTTCTGGGCGGGCTGGCCGTTGGCAAAGCCGCCCCGGAGGGTGCCGACGATGGCACCCTCCTTGTATCCGACCATGCTGATGGCTGGACCAACCTCGAACCGTTGCGGATCGGTCGACCCGGCCGGGAACTTGAAAGTGCGGGTCCAAACGTCGGCCATGGTTTACCAGATGGATCGGAAGGCTCGATCGAGCATGCGGGCGCGGGGATTGCGGGAACGGGCGAGGGTAGCCACCCGGGAACGCATGCGGGAAATGCCCTGCATGCGGCCCAAGTCGCCGGCCATAGCGTGACCGGCGCGGATACGGTCGGCGGCTCGCCGGGCGCCCCGAAACATCCGGTGGGCGCGCCGGGCCGTGGCGAGGGCGGCCAAGCCCTCTCCGGACACGGCCGGCAGCGCGCGCACCAGACCCCGTTGGGCGACCCGGTCGATCCGGTGCCCGCGAGCGATGCTCAGGCCCATCATCATAGCTTGACGACCCGCAGCACCGCCAGGGACCTGCCGCTGGGCAGCGGCGAGGGCGGCCCGGTCGAGCCGTTCGCCGCGAGCCAGGGCCAGCCCAGTCTTGAACGCTTCGCGGCCGAGGGCCCCGCCCGGGATGGCGCCGGAAGCGGCCGCCAGGGCCGCCCGGTCGAGCCGCTTCCCTTCGAGTAGGCCCACACCGGTACGGGCAGCGGCCCGCGCTAGCGGGCCCCCTGGAATGGCGCTGAGCGCTCCAGCCTGTAAGGCCTGGCGCCAGCCCTGCCCGCGAGCCAGCGCCTCTGCAGCGCCGAGGCCGGCAGCAATGCCGGTCCCGACGCCCGGGACAAACGCCGCACCGGTGCGAGCGAGTCTGAGGGCCGTGCGGCCGTACTTCCGAACGGCGCGCTTGGCGAGCCGGCCGAGCTTGCGCGTGGTCCGGCGGAAGGCTTTCCGGACTCCGCGGGTCGCTCGAGTGACGGTCCGAGTGGCACGGCGAACGGTCCGTGTGACCGGTTTGGTGACGGCCTTGGCGGTTCGGCCGACGGCCTTGGCGATGTCACCGAACAAACCGTCGACGGTCTCGCAGCCCTCCACGGTCGGCGGGAGCTCCAGTCCCACCCGGCGCATCTCGCGATCCAGGTAGAATCTCACCTGGCCAACCGGAAAACCGACCTCGTAGCGCTGTCCGTTGCGCGTGCGAACGCAGGCCCACAGCACGTTTGCGGGCCGGTCCCACCGGAAGGCAACGGACGAAACCATGGTTCTCATACGACTCCCTCCGCAGCGGCCTTGATGGCGTCCAACGTCTTCTGAAGTAGCCGGACCTCTTCCTGACGGACGGTGACCGGCTCCGCCTTGGGCCGGGTCGGCCAGCCCTGGCCTTTCTCTTGCTCGGCGCTCAACCTGATCGCGGCCGCGTGCTCCTTCTTCCCAGCCTCGTCCAGGTTGGCGGCGAGGGTGAACAGGTCCCGCCTCACCCTCTTGACGGCAATCTCCTTGCTGGGCGAGCCGCGGGGGAAGTAGCGAACCCTCGGGAGGATTCCCACCTCGCGGCCCATCCGGAGCAGGGACTTGGGGCCAAACTTGCCGTCGGGCGTCAGCCCGACGCGAGATTGCCACGACTGGATCTGCGGTTGCAGTGCCGTCTTCCACCCGGACGTGGACTCGCGGTTGATCATGGTCCGGGCCAGAGCGATCGTTCCGTTGGGATCGGCTGGCGGCTGGACCTCTTCCTCTGCTAGAGGCGGGGGGACTTCCGGCGGTGGCGCCGCCGGTGGCGGCCGCTTGGGTTCCTCGGGGAGCTCCTTCGCCAGGGGCGGAGCCGGCTCGGCCGGTGGGAACTTGGCCGTGGGCGGCTGGGGCTCGAACGGTTCAGGGGTCTCGCGCTCGGTGGGGATCTCACCGGGCGGGATCCTCACCTCCGGCTCCGGTGTCGGGGCCTTGACCTCGATCGGTTCCTCGGCGGCCTTCATCTCGGCGATCCGCCGAGTCAACGCGGCCACCTGTTGGGGGGTGCCGTACAGGCGAATCAGCGACAGGGCAAACTCAGCCTGGGGGATGCCTCCCTCGAATCCCGGGCTCATCACGGTCCGGAAGAGCTCGTCGGCCTTGGCCTTGGAGAGTGGCGGCTGTTTCTGCTCCACTTCCCACGCGCGCCGCTCGGCCGCGCGCTGGCGGGCCTCGGCGGCCTCGCGGGCAGCGATCCCAGCTTCGATGCTGGCGATCTTGCTGGCGATGTTTCCGGCCAAGTCCTCACGGCCCTGGCGGCGCAACCAGTCGCGCACGCGTGCGAGGTAGGCCAAGTCAGTCACTTCGGGCGACATGGCCTTTTCGTAGGTTTCCCGAATGAGACGGTCGGCGGGGATCGTCGGGGTGATCTTCTTCGCCTTCTTCTTGGCGCCGAGCATCAGCGCGACGCCACCGGCAACTAGCAAAAGCGGCACGATACTGGCAGCCATGGTTCACCTGTCGTGGTTGTTCTTCTTCATCAGAATGACGCTCGGATCCTCGACTCGGCCGGAAGCGCGCCGGACCCGAACATGGAAGCGCTTCCCCTTGCGAATGACCTGGACGTGGGCCGCATGCTCGCCAGCATTCCGCAACTCCGCCACACGCCAGGCCACTGCGTCGTCACAGTCCGCCCACCCCCGGGCGACAGCCGCCCAAGGGTGATCGAACGCTTCCCACTGTCCTGCGTTGGGTTCCTTCTCATAGCGAACACTGGATCGGTAGATGGGGGGCAACGGCTTGCGCCGCATCCCGTCCGCCCAGATGTCCGCCAGACAGGAGATGAGTCTACGGATCGCCAGCGCCAGCGGACGCCCGGTGTACGGGATCTCCAGCACCACCCGCACGGGCGGGGCTCACTTCCTGAGCCGCGGACCGTAGCAGCTGATGTAGACCTGACGGGCGACGGCGTTGTTGTTCACGACCGTCACGGAGATGTTCTGCGAAGTCTGCGCGGTCGGGAACGAAACCTGGTTGTTCCGACTGACTTCGCTGAACGTTTGGGCTTCGACGCCCGCCCCGTCAATCAATTCGATGGAGCCGATCTTGATCGACGTCAGCAAGAGGCCGGGAGCCTGGTCGCTCGGGATCGTCCACCTGAGCGGTTTGAATGGGTTTGAGACCTGGTTGCTGTAGGTCGCGGTGGCGCCCGCGGCGAGGGTCGCATTGGCAACGATGCCGAAGAAAATCCGGTCCGATGCGCGCCAGCCCTCTTGAGCATAGCGGGTCACATCTTCGTCGGTTGCAGCGGCAACGGCTGCGGCCGGGTCGCCAAGGATATCGACGTCCGAGACGCCCATGATTTCGTCGTATCCAGTCACGTGGGTGCTCCTGGTTTGGGTCAGGGTGGGTAGGGTTCAGGGCAATTGCGAGGGGCGGACTATTCCGCCTCCTCGACCTTCGCGCGCGTGTACGCTCCGAGGGAGTAGGACAACATCCCCGCACCGACCGACGCGATGTCTTCGGCCGCGGGCACGAGATCCGAGATCCCCAGGATCGTGAGACCGGCGCCGGCTAGCGCGACGCCAGGTAGACCGAGGAGCTCTGCAGGTTCGCCACCTTCGCCCCACTTGCCGTCAACGAGGCCGCCAACGACGCCCCCGACAACGACCTCGCCTTTGCTCAACATCCGGCGCTCATTGATGCGCGCCTTCTGTTTGTAGTTGCGAAGGGCTTGAGTGGCGCTTTGCGCCCTCTCGGCCAGTTTGGTTACGGAACTTGTCGCCATACCGCCCAGCCTACCGCCCGTTCGGGCCTTTTCGGTGGCCGGCCGGGTCCCAGTCGCGTAACCTTCCAGGGATGCAGGAGCGGGAATCCTCGGTAGGCGATCCGGTTTTTTTCACCGCCTTCGGATGTTGGGTCGGGACTCCAGTGATCGAGTGGCAGGGCCGGGTGCTCGACGGCCGGCGGCGGCTGGCCTGCTACCAGCTCAGTGTCCCCCCGCCCAGGGTGGTAGCGAAGACCATGCGGGACGCCGGACGGCTCCTGGCGCTAGCTGGGCACCCGGAAAGGGCGGTCGAGCTCTTGGGGGAGTCGGTCAGCTGGGATGAGTCCCTCTCGGTGTGGTTGCGACTTCCTCCTTGGCTGGTCGCTCCGCTGCTAGCAGCTCGAGCCAAGCTCAATCGCGAGCAGAGACGGAAGCCACCGCGGAAGGGCCCCAGCTTCAAACGGGAGCGGGTCGTGCGCCGGCTCCGCCAGTTGCTGGCGTCAGTCGAACAGGGGCACGTGGAAGCGACGCCCGACCAGCTCAGATGGGCCCTAGGACCATGGGCAGAAGACTAGTCCGCGGCTTCTTCTCAACGCGCAAGCTGACCGCACGCTGCTCGGAACTACTGATCGGAAGGATCGATCGGTGCGCGGAGTTGCAAGGCGTCACGCGGGCAGCGTTCATCCGGCTAGCGGTGGTGCGGTACTGCCGACACGTGGAGGGTCAGAAGTCGAGCTCGACTTCGTCGTCCGGATAGAGCACGACCCGGCCCACATGCCCGAAACGGACCGGCGCCAGGTACACTCCGCGGCCGGCATTCCACTCACAGGCGCAATAGGTGAAGTCCTCCGGCGCCCAAATGATGGTCCCGTCCTGTTTCTTCAGCGGGCCAGACGCGGTCACACACGGCATGGTGCTGTTGTCGTGGGGGACCTCGGCGCTTTCCTCACAATGGTTCAAGAATGCCTCCACGGTTTGACAGAGGCATCCCATGCCAGCGTATACGGGCGGGAGTTGGGCGGGCGGCTCGTTGCTTTCCTGAACGGTCAACGGTTGCTCGTCGGGCAGCTGGCGAGCCGAGAGGAGCTTGGGCCGCGTGCGCTGCACATACTGGCCAGAGATGGCAGGCCAGTCCGGGCGGGCTCGGCGGGTCGCCTCGCCAGCGCGTTGGACCCACAAGCAGAGATGCGCGAGATCCCATGCGGTGCCAACTACATCACCGTCAATCCAACAGACCCAGCGGCGGGAGTCATCCTGCTCCAGCACATCTCGGGCGATACTGGCAATCCGGCACCGGTGGAAGGCCACCTCCGAGCAGCCACTAGTGCGGATGACCCGGGCGCCTTGGTGGTCGGCCTCACGCAGAAATAGTTCGGTAAACGGATCGAGGCCGGCGAGCGTGGGACAAAGGATGAGTAGATCGCGCAGGCTGGGGAGTTGATGATTCATCGGGCAGGGCCTTTCGCATGAGCACGTGAGCGCCGATCGATCCATCGGACGCCAGGGTTCGGAGCTGGTAGCGGTCCGGCACGAGGCCGACTTTCCGGAGCTCCGCCAGGGTGGCGGCCAGGCTCCGACGGGACGCGGCGAGCAAGCTGGCAGGGCGAGCGCGGGACCAGTGCGCGCCGACCCGGTACCGCCACAACGAAGCCGGAACCGAGACGACCCACCGGCGGGACTCGTTCACCTCCGGATCGATCTCCGGGGTGGGTATGTCTTCCTCGTCCGCCAGGGAGGCTAGAGCGCGACAGCGACGCGACCAGGTCAGGTGTCGGGCTCCCTTCATATCGCGCACCCATTCCCGCCAGAGACGCAGCGCGCGGCACCTCTCCTTGGTGTCGGCGCTAGTGGTCAGCCGAGCAATCTGCCACGGCCCCAGGTGTCCGGGGCGAGCAGTCTTCCGGCTGATCTCATTGAGCTCCAGGCCGAGCTTGCAGACGTAGTCCGCCCGCGAGCAATGAGCAGACCACTGGACGCCCACCTCGTCCAGGCGCGGGACGGCCATCTCTCCCAGCTCACGGCCGACGGCGTCGGCCCACCGGACGCGCAACTCGTCCAGAGCGTCGGAGATGGTAGCGGCATCCCGAACGAAGAGCAGGGCGTGAAGATGTGGGTGCCAGCCGTTCGGGCCGTGCGTCACGTCCAAGGCTCGGACGTAGTGGGCGAAGAGATCCCGCAAGCGCGCCCCGGCGCGCCCCTGAAACATCCGGCGCCAAGCTGCGGTGAGACCGAGACGAATCCGGCGGAGGCTATCGCCCCAAGAATGCCGGAGGGTCAAGGTCAACATGCCGACTTCGCCGCCCTCGGTGCTCCAGGCTTTGATCACGTCGTGGATCTCCCTGGTGCGCAGGTAGCGGAGCCGGGCGGAGCAGACCGGGCAGGCGTGCACGCTCCCACAAGTTTCGAGACCACGCTGCCAACCGTCGCCGAGCTGGACGGTGGCCAGGGGCAGTTTGCCGCAAGCGCGTTGACGCGGGAACGGTTGGACCTCGCGCAACTCATCCCGGAACGCCCACCGGCTCTCGGTGGTGCCGGCGCACCCGGTCGGAAACGCTGGCGCCTCGAAAGGCGCCCGGTGGGGACCCTGCCGGAAGCGCGCGAGGAATTCCGACTCGAGCTGGACCGCCGGAGCGGTCTGGCGATCGGAATCACGAAGCGGAACGACTCGACAGCGGGGCGGTTCGGTGAGCCGGCGGAGCTCCGCAGGATGATGCAGGGAAGCTAGCAGCTCGGCAGCGCTGGGAACGGTACCGAGACGAAGAAGATCGGGGTTGGATAGACTAGCCTGGACGACGGCTGGGGAGGCCCGTTGCGCTCGCGGTTCTGTCCAAGCCAGGAGCCGCATCAGTGCACATAGCCAGCCGCATCGAGATCACGGTATCGACCAGGCATGCCATGGCGGCGACGATCCCAGCTCGCGCGCATGGCAACCGAGCGCCGGTGACGCTCGCACGAGTCCCACCAGCGGCGGGACGCCCCCCGATACGATTTGGCGATCGAGCCGCCGCAGCAGAAGCACCCGTGCACAGTCGGGAGAGACCGCTGCGGCGACTCGTGCGCCTGGGAGAGAAGTTCAGGAGCGGTCACCCGGTCGCCGCTCCGTTAGGCAAACCTGCTCGGCCTCTACTTCGTAGCTCGAATGTTTCCCACCGGACTCGTCCTCCCACTGGCGAGGCCGGACGGCACCAACGACGCAGACGGGCATTCCCTTCCGCATGAATCGGGACAACGCCTCCGCGTTGTTCTGCTTCCAGTATGCGATCGAGTGCCAGTCGGTCCGCTCCTTCTTCTGTCCGTCGCGGTCGGTCCAAGTCT
>CP070815.1:3955733-3975037 GCA_020344215.1 Gemmatimonadota bacterium | reverse complement strand
TCCCGAGGCGACCGATCAGACCGGGATGGCCGACGTCCTCTGTGCTGCGGCGGAGGACGGCCGGTTCGACGTGTTGCTCTTGGTATACAACTTCTTGAACCACTCGGAAGGGGACCGGATCATCGCGACGTGCAAAGCCAACAATGTGGGGACGACGGCAATGAAGACCGCCCCCGGAAAGCTCAGGGCCGAGCCGTTCGATCCTGAGAACCTCAGCGAGCTCTACCAGCAATACCTCGACCTCATGCTACGGGCCGGACAGAGCCGTGAGTCCGCGCTGCAGGAGCTCCAGGAGTATTCGGATGCGCAGAACCAGTTCGTGGAGAAGACCCAGGTTTTCGCGGAGCGGTACGGGATCGAGAACGATGAAGCCCTTCAATTGGCCAGCATCCAATGGGTGATTCAGAACCCGGACATGCACACAGCATGCATTTCGGTCTGGAACTTCGATCTCATCGACAAGATCGTTGCACTCTCCGGTACTCAGCTGACCGCCCCCGCGGAGAGCCTGCTTGAGCAGTCCCGCTCCGCGCTGGACATCCAGTACTGCCGCCACGGGTGTGTGGAGTGCATGGGCAGCTGTCCGTTCAATGTCCCGGTCAGCAAAATCATGCGGTACGCGTACTACTTCGAGGCTCAGGGCCGGGAGCGGCACGCCATGTCTAAGTATGCGGCCCTCGACGGATCTGGTGCGGCACCCTGCAAGGACTGCGCGGGACTTTGTGCCGGTGCGTGTCGGTACGGCCTGGCCATCCAGCTCAACATGCTCCAAGTCCACGACCTTCTGACCCTGGCCTAGCCGGGAGGGGTGACGACGTGGGACCCATAAGAACACACCGGATCGCACTACTGACGGTTCTTACCGCTTCGGCCCTCACCGCATCGTGCGCCGAAGGGCCATCTGGTTTTCCCGAAGTGGGGGGTTGGACACAGGCCGGGGAGGTGCGAATCTACACCGCTGATAATCTGTGGGAGTACATCAACGGCGCCGCTGTGCTCTTCGTGGAGTACGGGGTCCGAACGTGCATGACGGCGGACATGTCGGCGGCGGGGGTGTCGGTGACCGTGGATCTCTATGAGATGGCCTCCCCGTTGAGAGCGGTAGGGGTGTTCAAGAGAGAGAGCGCCGGGCGCGGCGAGGATCTCACTGGCGCCACCGTGGCGGCCCTCTCGCCACCGTACCAGGCTCTCATGGTAAAGGGAAGCACATACGTAAAGGTGAACGCCTACGAAGGCGAGCTCACCGAGCCCGAGGGGCGCCGGCTCTTGCAGGGACTGGCGGCCTCCCTTCCTGGGGAAACGGTCATGCCCCCGGAGTTCTCGCTCTTACCCGAAGAAGGGAAGGTGGCCGGCTC
This sequence comes from Gemmatimonadota bacterium, assembly GCA_020344215.1. GTDB lineage: Bacteria > Gemmatimonadota > Gemmatimonadetes > Palauibacterales > KS3-K002. The sequence continues at coordinate 3,973,682 of CP070815.1, read as the reverse complement.
GGAAGGGTACCAGCCCAGGTCGCTCCTCGGCCTAGAGGAACTCACGGATTGCCTCTACGCCGACTATGAGGGACGTGAGGGCGAGACCTGGCAAGGGTTCGTCGTGCTTCCCTCGGCCGCCTCTAACGTTTGGGAGGCGCTGGCCGACCGCTGGGAGTCCTTCGAGCACGACGGGCTCACGGTCCTCTTCCGGGAGGTTCCCTACAGCGGTCTGGTGGGTGTCACACGCACGGACTCGGGGATGTTCGGTGTGTCGGGAGCGGCCGACGAGACTCAGTTGCGCGAGAGGTTGGCAGTATTCGCGAGCCTCCGTTGAGCCTTCAGGAATCGTCCCAGATCCAAAGCCGTGATTCTCCTCAACACTAACGGTACTCCGTCGGCGAGGACGAGGACGAGAATGTCCGAAGAGCCTTGTCTACAGTTTTCTCTACAGTCGAGGCAAACGGGACGAACCGAGGCTTGTGAGTCGTTGTGCAGAAAGTGACCGGGGTGGGGCCTCGAACCCACGACCTGCGGATTAAAAGGGCACATTCTGGCGCCAGCCAGCGCCGCTGGGCGCTGTCACCACGAGCGTCACCGCGAGTGCCCGCCCATTGGCCCACGCAGAATTCTTCAGAGACCAGTTACACAAGGTCCTGTCGCGCCGCCTTGAAGCGACATCGAGGGAAGAAAGTGGGGGCGGCTCGTCGACGACCTCCCCTTCCCGAAGGCATGAGAGCTCCCGCCTTTCGAGCGCCAGGAGCGCCTACTCCGAATCCAACTCCACCACTCGCCCCGACGACCTACCCACAGTTGTTGAATTCCTCGACATAGCTTGGGGCGGACTCGGTCACAGACCCAAGATCCGTCATCACGCCGTCTTCCCAAAGGAATGCATGATAGAGCCAATTCACGAGTGTCAAGCCAGATTAGCTCCTCCGCACCAGCCGCGGTCCCTGGGAGACTGAGATGGTCAAGTCGAGCACGTCACCGGGTTGCAGATCCACGATCCCGTTCGACGTGACCCTGCGCCGCTCGGGGTAGTCCACCACCATCCGTAGGTCACCTGTCTGGTAGAATAACTTGAACGTCGCCTCAGCGTCGGCCGGTACGACGCCCACCCGTCGCGCCGGCGCAGTGTCGTACATGGCGTATACAGTGACCTGCGAGCCGACCCGGTTGACCGCGTGTACCGTGATGTCGCTGTCGTCCGGTTCGATGCCCTGACCTGGTTGACCGCTAGCGCAAGCGAGCGACACCAGAAGTCCGAGGATCGGGAGAATGTGCATGCGGGTCATCAAGTGTCCCTCCGTGAGAAGTGGCTGTGCCTGGTGCGTGCTAGCGCACGCGATGGAAGAATGCCGATGTGGCAATGTTGGGGGGGATGGTGAGGTGTACCACGTCCCCCGGCTCGAGACTGAGATCGTCAGAGAGATACAGCCCGGTCTCGGCGATGAACGAAATCTCGAACTCCAGCCGCCGCGGTTGCCAGAGAATGGGAATGAGTTGGCTCTCGGTGTGCCCTACGACGAGGCCCAGCGGGTGACGTTCTCCGCCCTCGTAGAGAGCGAACACCCGCGCGTCGTAGAAGTGAGCATTGATCACCCGGACGTAGATGCTGTCCCGGGGGGCTGGCGCCATGGCTGGCTCGACCTGTATCTCGTTCTCGCTGGTCCCCGCACATGCCGCGACGGTCACCGCGATCCAGTACAGCGCGATGGAACCGGTGATGTTTCGCATAGGTGGTCTCCCACTTATCATCGGCATGGTAGGCGGTCTGGGCATCGAGTCCTGCCGGCCCGACCGTCGACACCGGCAGGCACGCCGCTCCCCCCAGCCAACGACCTCCGGATCGAGGTCATCTCATGGGTTGCGGCGCCAGCCTCTGCGCGTCCAAATCGCGATCACGCCGCACTGCGTGGCGGTGCTCATGCCGCCGAACTGTGCCGGCACCTCAGACGCGCGCCGGTAGACCTCGACCGCCTCGACATCCCCAGGCATCACGACGTCATCGAGCGCAATCTCCGGCCGCTCGGACGGATCGGCTGCGACTTCCGTCCCCAGCTCGGGGAAACCGTAGACGTCTGTACCGCGAACCCGGGCGTCACCGAGGATGACGATGAGGCCGTCCACGAAGACCCTCGGATGGCAGGCACCGCCCATCGACAGCACCGAGCCACGGAACGACAGGCTGGAGCGGGAAAGCCCACTCGAGGAGGGAACGAGCCGTACTCCTGGTATGGTAGAGAGCAAGTCGGTCATGCGAGCCGGTACACGCCTCTCGATCTCGTCGCGGGTGATGAAGTGCCCGAAGTCGCCCTTCTGCCGCTCGAAGAACCCGACTCGCTCGAGGAACGCTTCGTACACCGTGCGCGGAACCGTAACCACGACCGGGTCCAGCACGAAGGGTATGGCAGCCAAGTGATACTCTGTCTCCCAGTCGTCCCCGGCGCGCAAATCGATGGGGCCGTCGACCCAACTGCGATACCCGAAGCGGCGCGCTTCAATGAAGTAGCGGCCGGGGGCCGGTGCCTCCAGCCGATACGCCCCATCATCACCGGTGACCACCGACAGGACTCCGCGCCCCTGCTCCGGGATCAGGGTGAGCACACCTTCGGCGATCGGCTGATTGGTGTGCAGATCGAGCAGGCGACCGCGGACGACCTGACCCTCCACTGGGTGAGTCAGCCCGGCCAGCAGGAGTATCCCGACCACGACACTCGACAGTCTCACAACTCGGCCTCGACGACTGGGGTGACCAGCGCACCGACGCAACGCTACCTGTCCCTTTGCACGGTTATACCCCGACCCGAGCCCAACGATCCGCTGAGCGACGTCAATCGGACTTGAGAGAAGTGGGAGGTGCAGTCCGCACCCCCCACCACTCACTCCTTTCTTATCTGTAAACCCTATAGCCTAGATGATCCCTGGCGGCGGCGAAAGTGGGTCCGCCGGCCTCTCCAGGCCCGGGTTCCCTTCATACTCCTCCAGCGGCATCACGTAACACGTCCAGACACCGTAGACGGCCGGCGGCCGGTCGGGATTCGGATGCGGCCCCGTCGGGAAGAAATCCCCGACACCGTCCCGTTTCCACCTACGCAGATCGCCCAACCGGATCCCACCCATGTACAGGTCCCGACTCCGCTGACGCCGCAACTCGGCAAACCAATCGGCCCCGGTGTAGGCAAGTTCATTGCCGACGGCACGGCGCGCGTTCACGAACGCCTGAAGGTTTGCGTCGCTGGGGTTCTGGCGCGCGATCGCCTCATAATAATGATGCTGGGCCTCGAGACCATCCGCCAGGAGGACGTTGGTGCCCTGATCTACCAGCAGCACGTCCGTCCCCTCGATCGCCCCGCCGGGCGTGCAGTTGGGGCACTCAGCCGATTGCGGCGCAATGGTCGCGCCTGTGTAGCCTTCGAACCGGAGCCCCATGTACGGCTTGTACAGCAACGTCGATGCGTCGTGGCCCGTCGAGTAGTTCGAAGTGTGCTGAATCCGCGGGTCGGTCTGCGTATCGATCAGACCCTGGTCGCCGTAGATCCCCTGCAAGAACGCAGGGTGCACCCCAACCGTGTGGTTCGATCCCCGCAACTCGTTGTACAGGTTGTTGTTGAGCCCCGGGTCGACGGCCGAATACTCAACCCAGTACCCGGTCCAGTCCGTGGGCACGGCGCCGGCGTACGAGGTCACCTCGGTCCAGTTCCCGAGGGTGAGATAAGCGCGCGCCAGTCCAACGTGGGCCGCGTAGACTATGTCCATATCCCCGGCTTCTGTCCCCACGTCGATCGCCCGCTCGAAATGCGGGAACGCCAGGGCGAGAATCTCGTCGTGGGTGTAGAGTGTGGTGCCAAGCTGGTCGACAGATTCCGCAAGCACCACCTGGCACCACGTCTCCGCCATGAACACATACCCATAACCCACCATCATCGAGACGAGTGCCACGCGCCGATCCGTCGACGGATCTTCTAACAGCGCGTCGAGCTTCTCGAGCGCCATGCGCCCGTTCATGAGGAACTCACTCTGGTTATCCCACATGTCGTCAAGAGGTCCCTCGGTGTAGATGACGATCCGCTGATTGACGCGCTGCCAGTCTTCCCAGTTGAGTCCGGTTAGTTGTTCGTCCGTGAGGAAAGTAGAGCCCTGGGTGAACGACTCCTCATCCCCCGACATGAGCTCCTCCAAAAGCTTGAGCACGCCGGCGACCTGGGCATCCAGCAACTGCTCGTCCAACAGGTCTTCGTCGTTGATCTCAGCGGGGTTGTTGACATCCAGGATCTCGTCACAGGCGGAGATTGGCACCAGTAGGAATGCCAGAGCCAGCATCCCCGCCCACCGTGCGATCGTTCTGTTTCGCATGATGCCGCTCTCCGTTAGAAGTTGACTTGGATGGCTAGGGACACTCGGCGCGGTGGCGGCACCGAGGCGTAATCCATCACCTCGAAGCGGTTGCCTGGCCCGCCGCCGTTTGTCGTTGTCCGCGACCACAAGACCTCCGGATCTCCGGGACCGTCATACTTCGTCCACGTTACCAGGTTCCGCGCCGCCAAGGTGATGCTCCAGCGGGCCGTGCGGAACGCCCCACCCCAGCTTGCAGGGAGCGTGTACGTGAGGGAAAGCTCACGGATCTTCAGGAAATCCGCCGCCATGATGGTCGACTCGGTCTCCCGGGTCTCGGCGACGGCGAGATCGACCGGGTCCGCGTCCGGGTTGGCGACTTCCCAGGTATTCTGGTTCGAACGCCTTCTGATCTCGCAGATCGCGCAGTACTGGTAGTGCCCGCCCTTATAGTCAAACATGGCGAACAGTCGCAGGTTGCCGAAGAACGTGAGGGTGTTCGAGAAGCCGAACTCCCTCGTGGGGTACGGCGAACCGACGTACCGCTCCTGACAGCTCCCTCCGTACCCGTCCGGATCGACCTCGTCGGGCCAGCTGCACGACGTTAGCAGGTTCGCGTCGCCGTCACCATCGATGACCGGGTTCCCACTCGCGTCCCGCTCCACATCGACGGCCCACATCGCACCGAGGGGATAGCCTTCGCGATGGCGCTGCACGTTGGCGAACCCCCCGAAGATGATCTCATCACGAATCGGGTCCCCAATCGCGTCCCGCCCGAAAGAGACCAGCTCGTTCTTGTTCGTCCCGAACGAGAACGTCAAGTCCCAGGTGAAGTCGCGGGAGAGCACCGGCGTGCTCGTCAGCAGAATCTCCCAGCCCGAGTTCGAGATCTCACCGATGTTCGTCAAGTGAGTTCCGTTGTACCCGCTGGATGGCGGGTCCGGGATCTCCATCAATGCGTCTTTGGTGTGCTGGTTGTAGTAAGTCAGCTCCAGTCCGACCCTTCCATCGAACAGTGAGGCGTCGAAGCCGGCCTCCCACTCAACGCCCGTCTCGGCCTTGAGGTTCGGGTTGCCGTACTCGGATGGCCGCAATGCGCTCGTCGGTTCATCATCGACTGTCACGTTGTCCGCTTCCGACGTCCGGTCCGCCGAGAACGGTGGCGGGGCGTTCCCGGCCTGTCCCCAGGCGAACCGAAGCTTCAACTCGTCCGTCTTCGGCAGGTTGAACCAGTCCTCGTCTGAAATGACGTACGACAGAGAGAGCTTGGGATACGTGACAATTGAAAAGGCCGAGCCGAATGCCGAGTTGTCGTCGAACCGCAGGGCACCCGTGACGTATAGCCTGTCACGCCATGCGATCTGCTCCTGCAGGAAGAATCCCAGGGACGTCTGTTCGTTGAATGCTTCGCCCCCTAAGGTGTTCGCTGCCGAGCTCACCGTGTTCACGCTGCTCGCAACGAGCGTCCAACCGCGCGACTCATATCGGTTGTACTGCCGCGCGTTGATCTGCATGCCGGCTGAGAAGCGCGAATTGAAGTCGTCCGACAGTCGGGCCCTGGCGGAGCCGGAGTAGTCGACCGTCCATGTGTGTGTGTTGCGCAGCCAGTGTCTGACCCAGCCCTCGTCTTGTGGCGGGCCCCACAACTCTTCCTCGTTGATTCTGTAGAAGTTGGTTTCTCGCACGTCGTACTTGTCGAGTCCCAAGACAAGGCGGTTCTCGAACCAGGGGAACGGGTCCCAGTTGGCCGTGAGCCCGATGGTCGTTCGTTCCTCGCGTGACCACAAGTCGAACGTGTTGGACTGATATGGGCCGAAACCGTGGAAGCCGGTCTCCCACTCATCATTGTATGCGCGCGCGCGACCCCGATAGGCGTTCCGCAGCAGCCCGTCCGAGGCGTTGTCACTCAGCGGCATTCGGATGGCGTTGCGCGTGTAGCCAAAGTTCACGCCGAAGTTGAGCGTGCCACTGGGCGTGAACTCGAAGTTGGCCCGACCGCCGGTACGCCTCGCGGTGTTGTTGAAGAAGACGCCCTCCTCGTCCATGTTGTTGAACGAGAGGTAGTAGTTGAACAGTGCACCACCCCCCCGGGCCGACAGCTTGAAGTCGTAGGTCTTGCCGGTGCGAATTCCCGCAGGGTGCCGCTTGAGCGGATTGTCGGTGATGACGAACGTCTCGCCCCAGTCGGGATTGCGCAGGATATCCGACTCGGGAATTCCCGTCACCGTATCACCCGCGCTATTTACCCATTCCACCGAAGTGGGATCTGCACACCCAGGGTAACTGCCTGGATTTGCGATCCGCGCAGCGTTGCACTGGTAGTACGTGGTCGGAGTCTCCGTCTGCCAGGACGATCCGCCGTACTCAAGGCTCGCCGACCACTGCACGCGATCCACCTGCATGCCCTTCTTGGTGAAGATCTGGATCACGCCACCGGCCGCATCGGCCCCGTACAACGTCGACGCCGCCGGTCCCTTGATGACCTCGATCCGGTCGATGTCGGCCGGGTCGATGAACTCCAAGGGGCTGCGGTTCTGGATGGTGGAGTTAGTCGAGCCTATCGTTGTTACGGGGGTCGCCTCGAACCGGATGCCATCGATGTAGTAGACCGGTACGTACCCCGCGTTAATCGATCCCGCACCACGGATCCTGACGTTCGAGCCCGTGCCGGACAGGCCGGAGTTCTTGTACATCGTAAGCCCGGGCGCGCGGGCATTGAGCAGCTCCTGCACGTTGCCAATCGGAGCGCTTACGACCAGCTCATCGACGGAGAGGCTCGTGACCGCGTTCCCGATCTCGCGCTTCAAGGTGCGGCCGGCCTGGCCGGTCACGACTATTTCGTCCAGCTCGATCGGCTGTCGACCCAGCGCAAAGTCCTGAGTAACGACCGCGCCCGCCGACACCGTGACCTGTGCCGACGCCTGCTCGTACCCGAATGTAAGGACTTGAACCGTGTACACTCCCGGATCGACGCCGCGGAACTGGTACAGGCCGTCGACATCGGTTCGGGTCTCTTGGTTTGTCCCTTCAATCCGAACAATGGCAAACTCCAGGGGCCGCATGGTCCCAGCGCCGGTGACCACGCCGCGGATCGTGCCGCCGACCTGGCCCGCTGCCGTGCCGACCCACGCGGCACTCAGGCAGAGGACAGCCACAGCCGCAGCCAGCCACCTAGTCGCACATCTTGAGGTATGCATGTGCACCTCCACTGAGGTAAGAGATTCTGCGGTTGCACTGCGATAACTGAGATATATATGTGGAACAAGTTCTCCGCTCCGGCCACAGCACCGTCGCGCCGAGGGGAACGGGATCTTGGCGAGAAGTAGTCACTTCTGAGCCCCCGCTCAGTTAGAACCTGGCTAGGTCCAGCGAACGCAGCATTTGTATGACGTAGAACCCAATTATACGCGGTCAATGGCTATCTACGCAAGCGGCCTAGCAGTTGTTTCACTGGGGCGGGAACGAAGAAGGGCCGCGTCACGCGTGCGCTTGTAAGTAGCAGACGCTCTCCAACGAGGTAGGCATGAACCGTGGATGGGGAATCCACTGCCCACGTTTAAGGCGTTGTTGGCAACGCTGCCCGGTCCGTGGTTGCACGATCCGCGGGAGTCGACGTCTGCCACCCGTCGTGCCTCTCCGATGTCGAGTCAGTCACACCGTCAGCGCTCGAGGCCAAGCACAGCGGCCGGTGCCTCGTCCCACCACCAGAACGGCGCCAACGCGCGCTCCCGCGGATAGACCTCGTTCAAAGTCGCGCCCTCGTAGAGCCGCCCGTTCTTCATCACGTAGCGGATCGCCGTCGTGTTGCGGATGTCCTCCAGCGGATCGCGGTCCAGGACGATGAGGTCGGCCAGCTTCCCGGGCTCGACGCTCCCCAAATCATTGTCCAGCCCGATGGCTTCGGCACCCAGGATCGTAGCGACCCGCAGCGCGTCGCGTTCCGAGAGGCCGCCGGCCTGCATCGACCAGAGTTCCCAGTGGTAGCCGAGCCCCTGGAGCTGGCCGTGACTCCCCACACCGGCGCGACCGCCCGCCTCCACGAGCTGCTTCACGAAGCGGGCGTGATCGGGGAAGACGTGCTCCTCGTAGGAGAACCAGGCGCTGCGGCGCAGCGCCTGCTCGTCCACATCCTCGTGGGGTGTAAAGCGGCGCAGCTTCTCGTTTCCGTGCACCTCTTCGGTCTCGAACCACCAGTTCTCGGCCCAGGGGCCGCCGTAGGAGACGAGCAGCGTCGGCGTGTAGGTGCGGCCCGCCGCGACGAACAGATCCACCACGTCGCCGTAGACGGGATAGATGGGTAGCGAGTGCTCGAGCCCCGGATAGGCGTCGATCGTCTCGTTTAGGTTCTGCTTGATGTTGAGCGAACCCTCCGTCGTCGGCATGAGGCCCAGCTCGCGGGCCGCCATGATGATCCACTGGCGCTGCTGGCGGTTACCCGCCACGTACATCTTGATCGTCTTCGTATCGTAGTACTCGCTGTAGCGCCGCATCACCTCCCGTGCCTCATCCAGATCGGCCACCATCTCGGACCAGAATATGCCCGGGCCGGTGGAGTAGACCCGCGGCCCCAGGACCTCGCCGGCACGGACCAGGTCGGCGTAGGTCAGCACGTCACTGGTGGAGGTCTGCGGGTCGCGGGTCGTGGTGACGCCGTAGGCCAGGTTGGCGGCGTAGGCCCACTGATCTTTTCGGTGCACGCCCCAGGCGGGCCGCATGTGCGCGTGGGTGTCGACGAACCCGGGGATGATGGTGGTTCCGGTGACGTCGATGATGCGGGCGCCGTCGGGGATCTCCAGCGCCCCGCGGCTCCCCACCGCGGCGATGCGGGCATCTCGAATCAGGACGTCGGCGTCTTCGATGACCTCAGCGTCGTCCGCCATCGTGAGGACGCGGCCGCCCCGCAGCACCGCGACGCCCTCGGGGACATCCCGCACCGCCGCGATCTCGATCCGGAACTCGGTCGGCTCGTAGCGCGGCTCTTCCTCTTCCTTCTTCTCCTGCTCCGCCGCGGTCGTGTCGGCGGCATCCTCCTCCGCTTCCCGGGCGGCGGCCACGCTGTCCTCGAACGCCCGGGCGGCATCCAGATCGTAGACGAAGTGTGCGTTCCCCAGCGACCAGTGGACGGTCCGACCGTCGGCACCCCAGGCGGGGAACTCGCCGCCCATGTGGCCGGTGAGCCGCCGGGCGGGGAAAGACGCGTTCTCGGGGTTCGCCACCGAGACGGTCGGCGTCGTGCCGACCTGTGGGACCGTCACCGTGTAGAACGCGCGGTCGATCACCGCCAACGCCAGGTCGCCCCGGGGCGCCATCAGCATCACCGACGGGTCGAGGGGTTCCCGGCTGCCTGGCGGCTTGGGGCCCGTCACTTTGAGGTGCGACTTCTGGTCCGTCCCGTCCCAGCGGATGGAGAGCAGGCCTAGGCTGTCGCTATACATATAGATACGGTCGGGATCTTGGGTGAAGTGAGGGCTGCCGCGCCCGTCCGCCGGTGTGATGAGCGTCAGCTGGCCGCCGTCCGCCGGGACCCAGACCAGCTCGTCGGCGGCGCCGTACGCCGCTAAGGGGCTACCCGACTCCCGGAACTCGCGGGCCTGGCCGCGCATCGCCACGATCCGGCGGCCGTCCGGCGACCAGGCGGGCGACAGGTACACGCCTCCCTGGCGCGTCAGCTGCCGGGGGTCGCCGCCGCTCGACCGAGCCTTCATCAGGTGGCCCTCATTGCCGGCCCAGGTCGAGTAGGCGATCCAGCGGCCGTCCGGCGACCAGGCCGGGAAGTGTTCCGAGGCATCTGAATCCGTAAGTCGCCGGGCCGCGCTTCCGTCGGCGTTCGCGACCCACACTCGGTCCAGCGCCGTGAACGCCAGGCGCGTCCCATCCGGCGACGGCACCGCGTCTCGGATCTGCTGTACCGTGAACGTGGGGGTGTCTTCGATCGGATAATCGAAGTCCACCTCCGGGCCGATCTCCAGATCGAACTGGACGCGGAAAGGAATCTCCTCCGCTGCACCGCCGTCCACCGGAATCTTCCAGATGCGGCCGCCGTAGGAGGCCACCATGTATCGCGAGTCCGGCGTGAACGACATGCCGGGCAAGAGGTCGAGCGTCCCGCGGGACTCCTGGTCGTCGTGCTGCACCGGGTACGCCAGCCAGCGCTCCTCGCCGCTCTCCAGGTCCCGCACGATCAGACCCGTCTCCTGGTCGTAGCGCGAGCCGTAGACCAGCCACTTCCCGTCCGGCGACAGGGTCGGCCGTAGCCCGGAGCCGTAACGCGACGAGCGCGAGTAGGTCTTCCCCGTCTCGCGGTCGTAGACAGCCAGCTGGTATTCCGGTAGGTCGGCATTGTAGTCCCAGTCGCCGATGCGGCGCGCGAACCAGACATAGCGACCGTCCGGGCCGAACGCCGCCCCCATCGTCTTCAACCGCTCGGGCTCCGTCAGCAGCTTCACCCCCGAGCCGCCATCCACATGGAAGAGGTGGAGCCGGGGGAGGTTGCGGCCGCGGAAATCGCCCATCCCGGCGACGATGTACTGGCCGTCGGGTGTCCATTCCGGCGACTCGGCCCGGTTCGCCTTACCCTTGCTGACCTGGACCGTGTCTTCGAGGTCGAGCGAGATGATCCAGATGTTCTGGCCGCCGCTGCGGTCCGAGGTGAAGACGACGCGTGAGCCGTCCGGCGAGAAGCGAGGCTGGGCATCGAACGCCATCCCCGACGTGAGCTGGCTCGCCACTCCGCCCTCGATCGGCAGGGTGAACAGGTCGCCCAAATAGTCGAAGACGAGCATCTCTCCGTCCGGACTGACGTCGAGGGAGATCCACGTCCCTTCGGTCCTATCGATATGAACGGTCCGGGCGGCTTCCAAGGGCAGCGGCTTCTTCTCGTCCTTCTCTTCTTGCTTCTCCTCATCCTGATCCGGCTCCTCCTGAGCGGCGAGGCCGGGCACGGTGAGCAGCGCGAAGCAGGCGCATAGGACCGCGGGGCGTAGCAGGTTACGCATCGATCTCTCCATTCATCGGACGTCGTCGTGGTTCGAACGGCGAGAGTATAGATAACGTGAGAGTTCGGCCGCCGATAGGCGATCCGATCACACGGGGGTGCCCGTGTATCGCCTCGTAGTGCGGGAAGAACGCCCGCACCGCCTCAGAGGGCCCGCTATGGGACACACTCACGTAAGGGGCTAGAGGCTGTTATGGGACGACCGGGGTGGAGCTCGCGTCGAAGGCGCGGGAAACGGCGCCTTCATACCGAACACCACGAGCCGTATGAGACTCCACCCACGACCTGCGCACACACTGGCGCCAGCCAGCGCCGCTGGGCGCTGTCCCCACGATTGTCACCGCGACAGCCGCGACAGTCCGGCAGCTACGTGGCCCCATCGAACTCGTCGGCTGACGCGGCTTCGATGTCGTCCGGCATCCGTCCGTCTATGCGCCAGCGGATGACGTATTCGATGTCCAGCTCATCGGACCAGATCGTGTACATGTACCACGTGCCGGTCGCGCGGTCCAGGAAGAAGCGTAAGGAGGGAACGGTTCCGATCCATTCCGTCTCGGGTATCACGACGCCGCCCAGGTAGCGCCACCCTCTATCGAACACGTCCCACTCCGAACTTGCAGGAGGGACCATCAGGCTGAGGCGTATTTCCTTCTGCTCCTCCGCGTCCAAGTCGCGCAGCGGCCGCACCCGCTGCACGAGGAAGGTTCCTGCCGGGCCGTAGCTGAACCAGGCGAAGGGCGGGTAGTTGTCCCCGAAACGGATGCCGGACAAGATCTCCGCCGCCCGCTCGGCAGAGACACGGTTTTCCCGTAGCGTCGCTTCCCAGCGCCCGACGATCACCGACCGATCTTCATCTGTGATCGCCAGCGGCTCCCGCGCCAGGCTTACGATGCGCCTGAGCGCCCCGTCCGGGCCGTGCCAGAGGAAGCGGTACTGGTCGGTGCGGTTAAGCAACAGGCCGTCGCCCCATGGGCGATGCCACCAGGCGGTGACGTAGTAAAACCGAAAGGTTTCCGGGCCGCCGGGGAAGAAAGTCAGGTACGAAGGCAGTTGAGCGAGTGTATCGAGGATCGCGCCGTGCACGTCTCGCTCCAGTACGATGTCCAGGGTGTCCGTAAGGGTCCCATCAGATTGCCGGAGCGGATTGTGTAGGGTCGTGATGCGACCCGTCTGCGGGCTGTTCCCCCAGTAGCCTAGTCTGTGCCCATCCCTCGGCAACGTGGAGAAGCTCTCGAGCCACGTCCCATCCGGCGTAACAACGTTCGCCCGGGAGTTCGCCCGGTCATAAACGACCAGGGTGTCGCCCGGCCCCAGGAACAACGCCAAGCGCCCATTGCCGAACTCACCCGGGCCCTGTCCTTCCCTCCCCACGGTACGTTCATAGACTCCGCCCGGGGAATAAAAGCGCAGGTGGTGCCCCACCATGTCAGCGATGACGATCCGACCATCCGACAAGACATAAAGGCCTGTGATGTGCCCGAACTGGTACTCCGGCGGCCCGTCAGCGGCGCCGATCCGAAAAACCTCTGTGAACTCCCAGCCCGGTCCTTCAGGCCACAACGGCGCTCCGAAGTTCTCGATGATCTCGATACGCGCGCTGTCCCGTACGGCCCCATCCCAACCGCTTGCCGGGCCGGAGTCGCCACGACATGCGAGAAGGGCCAGCACGCAGACTGCTCCGCACGCCGCGCTGGTGCAACAATGAAGAGAGGCCGCGAACGCCGTCCGGACGCTCGGGGCTCCCGTGAGAAGCTTCATCTCGCCACGTAACGGACCTGCGACTCGGAGTGCACCGTAGTCGACACTCAACGTCCCCCACCGCCCGTCAACGCTGCTGGCTCCCAGGCGACCAGGAGGCGCAACAATCCCACGACGGGTGGTCAGTCAGTCTCACCAGGTTCGAGCCGTCGGCATGCACCACGTAGATTTCAGTATTATAGGTTCCGACCCGCCTGTTGAAGGCGATCTCGATATCCACATAATCCATCTGCAGATTCTGGAGCGCGACATCGAGTATCCTGGTGAACTCCTTCTCGGTCGCCGCATGGGTATACAGACCTGTCTGGTAGTTCTGGGGCAGGTGGATCTTGGTGCCGTAGATGAACGACTCCCGCGGTCGTCCCTTGAGGACCTCCCCGATCATCGTCTCATTGTGCATCTGCTGCGGTCGGGCGGCGGTGGAGTCAAAGTGCGTAATGCCGGCGTCGAGTGCTGCTCGCATCAAGGCGGGTGTACCGGCACTCAGTATGCCCATCCCGATCACCGGGACCCTCATGCCGGTCTTCCCCAGGGTGCGGTAGACGAGCGCGCGCTCTCCCCGGTCTCCACCCCATCCCGGCTGCGCCGTTGCACCGCAGAGGATGCCGGCCATGCCCGCAGCCGAAGACTGTATGAAGTCCCTTCTGCTGATCGTTCTGCTCTTCATGAGGTCCCCCTTGGATGCTTGGCCTCGCACCAAGGTCATGCACTCCTCAGAGTGCCCAAGGTGAAGTTTGTGCCGTCGCCGGAGCTGCGCACCAACACCTGGCACCAACTGCCCTAACCATGCTAGTGAGGCAACAATAGCGGAAGCAACCCGTCATATATCCTGCACCTCTCAGAACACGGACTCGGAGTCCGGGCCCACGGACGGTCAGTCCGTTGCATGGCCTCCAGATCACTTGCAGAAAGAAGTCTGACATGCGGAAGCAGGGCCTGAGCTGGGCAGCCGTTGGGCGGAAAATGAAGGTGAGCGGATCCTACGCGCGGAACACCGCGGCCGACATGGTTGGGGGCACTGCAAACCTGCCGGCCATTACCGACTGATCCAACCACCTCATCCAGCAGGTCTACGGGGGTCGTCATCGCTACCTGCGGTGCGACCCCCGAGGCGTCTTCGGCATTCACCCGGTGGCCTAAGTACGGGCCGCTCAGCAAATCAGCGAACAATCACGCGGATACCTCGAGCGGACGGCGCCACTCGCTGCAACCATCCGGCGCTCTAATCTGTCTAAATCCAAGGGAGTCACCACTTCACGAGAGACTCTGTGGAATGATGAAGCACGCCATCGGCTGGCTCAGGCGAGCCGCCGTACTGCTCATCCCGACCACCGTCCTCGCGACGCCCGCCCGTGCCCAGAACGGCCTGGTCCACCCGACGCCGCCGCCGGAGGTCCGGGCGGCCCGGCGGGTTGGTCCGATAGAACTCGACGGGCGACTCGACGAGCCCGCCTGGCAGGCCGCGCCACCGGCCAGCGACCTCATCCAGTCACAACCGAACGAAGGGGAGCTGGCGACTCAGCGAACCGAGGTGCGGTTCCTGTTCGACGACGACGCGATCTACATCGGCGCCCGGATGCACGATGATCTGGGCGCCGAAGGCGTGCGGACGCGGCTGGTCCGCCGCGATGGCAGCGCCGACAGCGATGAGCTGTGTATCGTATTCGATACTTTCCACGACCACCTGGGCCGGACGATTTTCAGTATCAATCCGTCCGGCGTGAAGGGCGATGCGTTCGGGCCGGGCGGGGCCTCGGCAGATCTGTCATGGGACCCGGTCTGGGAGGTGAAGACTCGGATCGACTCGCTCGGCTGGACGGCGGAGCTCAGGATCCCGTTCTCGCAGCTCCGCTTCCCGCGTGACTCGCTCCAGACCTGGGGACTGCAGATCGAGCGGCTGGCGAGCCGACTAAACGAGGAGTCGCAATGGGCCTTCTGGCGGCTAAACGAGTCGGGCGGACCCAGCCGTTACGGGCATCTGCACGGCCTGGAGATCGACGCGACCCCGGCACGCGCCGAGCTACTGCCATACGTCGTCGGTCGCTTCGTGAACGTACGGCCCGACGATCCGAACGACCCGTTCCGGCAACCCCACGAGCTCGACTATCGCATGGGCCTCGACCTCAAGTACCTGTTGACATCGAACCTGACCCTGACCGCGACGATAAACCCCGATTTCGGCCAGGTGGAGGTCGACCCCGCCGTCGTGAATCTGTCCGCCTTCGAGACCTATTTCCCGGAGAAGCGGCCCTTCTTCGTTGAGGGAGGTGGACTGATCCGGTTCGGGAGCCTGTGGTGCTTCTTCTGCAGCAACACCTCGAGTATCAGCCTGTTCTACTCACGACGAATCGGGCGCGTCCCGCAGGGCAACGGTATCGCCGACGACGCCGGCGAGTTCGCCGACATCCCGGAGAGCACCACCATCCTGGGGGCCGCCAAGATCACCGGCCGCACCGCAGGCGGCTGGTCCGTGGGTGTGCTCGACGCCCTGACGCGCCGCGAGCACGCTACGGTGATGCGGTCGGACAGCTCTCGTTCCAGCGTCCAGGTCGAGCCGTTCAGCAACTACTTCGTGGGGCGCCTGGCGAAGGACCTGCGGCAAGGCAATCTCCAAGTGGGCGGTATGTTCACGTCAGTGGTGCGCGACCTGAGCGATCCGGCGCTCAAAAGTCGCCTCAGCAGGCATGCGGAGGCCTTGGGCATGGAGTCCGAGCTCTGGTGGGCCCAGCGCACGTACCATTTGCTGGCTAGTTTCGCCGTCTCGCAGATCGCAGGCGACTCGAGCGCGATCCTGCGCGCTCAACAATCGAGCGCGCGCTATTTCCAACGGCCGGACCGCCGGCACGGCGGCAACGGACTATTCACCGACGCCTACGATCCGTCCCTCACCGCGATGCGTGGTTTCGCCGGCTACGCGCGACTGTCCAAAGAATCCGGCGACTGGCTGGGGGAGATCTCCACCAACATCCGCAGTCCCGGGTTTGAGGTCAACGACCTCGCCTTCCTCACGCGCGCCGACTACATCTGGATGAGCGCGAACGTTCTCCGGCAATTCACGGAGCCGAGGGGTATCTACCGCTCGATGGTCTTCATTGCCGGTGGCCAGCAGCAGTTCAACTTCGATGGCGATCTCACCGATCGACAGATTCAAGGATTCTTCGACATCGAGTTCCGCAACTACTGGGAGATCGCCACGTTCTGGATCCATCGCTTCGATGTGTTCGACGATCGGCTGACACGCGGTGGACCCGTCGTAAGACGCCCTGGCCTCAACTTCTGGTTCCTCGAGGCATCCACCGACTCGCGCAAGAACCTCGTGCTGAGCACGGAGCCGTTCTACGGGTGCAACTTTGAAGGTGCGTGTGACTATTCCGTCAACCTGGACATCACCTTCCGGCCCGCTTCGAACGTCTCGATCAGTCTCGGCCCGACGTTCGAGCACAGCGAGTCGTCGGCACAGTACGTGACCGCTGTTGACGACGCGATAGCGACCGCCTTCTACGGCAGGCGCTACGTGTTCGCGGACCTCGAGATGAAGAGCATCTCGATGAACACGCGGCTCAACGTGACATTCACGCCGACGCTCACGCTCGAGCTTTTCGCCCAGCCGCTGATCTCGAGCGCACGCTACACGAACTTCAAGGAGTTCGACGCGCCGCGTCGGCTGGCGAAGAGCGTTTACGGCGAGGATGTCGGAACCATAAGTCGTGAGGGAAGGTCGTACACCGTCGATCCGGACGGCAGCGGTCCGGCCGAGTCGTTCACGTTTGACGACCCCGACTTCAACTTCCGCTCGCTGCGAGGGAATGCGGTACTGCGTTGGGAATTCCACCCCGGCTCAACACTGTACCTGGTCTGGACCCAGTCACGCAGCGATACCGCGCCGGTCGGCGACATGGACTTCGACCGCGACGTCGACGCGCTGTTCGACGCGCACGCAGACAACATCTTCCTACTGAAGGTCAACTACTGGTTGGACATCTGACCCCGAGCCCATCATCTGACAGGTGCAACGATCGGGAGCCACTCAGGGCTGGCGGCGCAGCTCGTCGCTAGAGAATGACCGGGGTGGGGCTCGCGTTGAAGGCGTCGTTAGACGCCTTCATACCGAACACCGCGCGCCGTGGCGCGCGGTGTGACGCTCCACCCACGACCTGCGGACTAAAAGTACGAAAATGCCCGAGGACTATTGGGGTCCATCGGACTCGAAACAAGACAGGAAGCGGCCTTCCAGCCTGTTGACGATCCCGATGGTCCCGATCGAGACGAATGGTTTGTCTACAATCTGTCTACAGTGGAATTAGGGGCTGGGCGTATGAGCGCGGGGGCCACTATCAGCCTCGCCCTCTGGCTCCTGCTGCTTCTTCTTCTCCTTCTCAGGCGGTGCGTCCCTGCAAGTAGTGAGGCACCCAGCTACAGGCCCGCCCCGCGGCTCTGACTCCTGTTCCGGCTCCTCCGGCGCGTCCTCGTCGCCCCTTAGCTCCGTCAGGACGTCGACGTCCTCGCCCTCGATCTTCTCGGGCTCCGGAGCCTCTTGGCGTTCTCTCGGAGTGTGTATCTCGGGGGGTAAGGAAAGAGGGGCCTCTCGGCCCCTCAAGGTGAAGTGCGATCTCGTTCTACGGGCGGGCGGCGACCACCGTCAGCCAGTTGCGCGGCCACGCCGTCACGCCCATCTCAGCGAAGGTCTCCCGTATCGTTTCTACTAGAACCTCGCTCGCCGTCTTTAGCGGGACGCCGGGGAGCGCGCCGGCGATGAAATCGGAGAAGCGGCTCAGGTCGACAAAGCCCTGCTCGGTTACTTCACCCGGGTAAACCTCTTGAGACTTGATCTCGAACCCTTCGGCCTCGAGCAACGCCCCGTACTCTTCCGCTGTCAGCTG
>CP070815.1:3944858-3955633 GCA_020344215.1 Gemmatimonadota bacterium | reverse complement strand
CCCCGTTTCGCCCTCTAGGGCTCGTCAGTGCGGCGCACTAGCCGCAGACGGGCGCGGCCCGTGTCAGTAGTCGCCCGGCTGATCGAGCCATTCTTGCTCTTTCTCATAATGGCCAGTAATCAACTTGCTTTCTACGCTTGTAGGCCACTCGTTGTAGAGTTTGCTATAAACTAGACAAGCATTCGCCGCCGACGCTTGTACATCAATGACCACGCGATCGTACCCGTAAAGCTCCTGCGTAACTTTGCAGTATTTGATGACTGTTTCAGTTTTGGCGCAGGCCAACTCAACTCGTTTTGCGGGATTTTTCGTTGTCGTGTTTTGTATGTTGCTCATCGTTACCCCCTCGGCTGCGGGTGCGTTGTGCGCCCGACTTACGTTGCTATTGTATCCAAAAAAACGGACCGTGCACAAAAAATCGTATGGCATGGACAAAAAAACCCGGACAAGACCCGCCCGCCCGCCGTGCTAGACTGCCCAGGCAACCCAGGGGGAACCATGCACGACATCTATATCCAGACGCTTCTCGGCCCGATTCCAGCGCACCCCGAGCCGTCGGAGCTATACGACTACCTCGTCGACCTCGGGATCATCGCCGACCGCATCAGCGCCGACGGATACCAAGCCGTCGCACCGCTCGGGCACATCGTGCAGCTTGCCGCGTTGTGCGCCATCGCTTCGCCCGTGCCTGACATACCCGTGCCGGCCGTCGCCGCCGATGACGTCGCGGCATGGTTGACAACGCACGGCGGGCTCGTCGACACCTGCGAAGAGGTGCAAGCAGCGGCAACCATCGCGATCGGCGACATCGTGCCGACGCTGGCGGGCATGCTGAAACTTGAATGCCCCGCCGAGCTCGAGGCCCGCATATCCGCCGAGCTCGGGTAGCCTCAAAAAAACGCGCCCCGCCGAGCCGAAGCCAGACGGGGCGGCCGCACTTGCCGGGCTCTACACCATGCAGCGCCCGGCCCATGCCTACACAGTGCCGCGACTGTATCACGTCACGCGCTCTCGTGCCCCAGCAAGCCCCGCAGCGCCGCAATGCGGATCTGCATGCGCTGGCGTCTCTGGTAGCCCTGCACGGTCGGGAGCCGCGCTTCTAGCCGTGCCAGTCGTCGCCGGGCTCGGGCTTCCCAGCCCGGAACCTGACGGTCGATGATGTCGACGACCGCCGCTGCCAAGTCGATGACTTCGCCGATCATCGCCCCGCCTCTAACGCCCGCAGCGCCTCTAGATGCTCGCAAAGATTCTCAAGCATCGCCCGCAGATCCTCGTTGCCCGTCTCACGTGCGGCCGTCGCGATGTCCTGCATGGTGACCTCGATGTCGAGCCACACAAAATCCCGTTCATTGTCTGCCATCGTTACCCCCTTCTCGGTCTAGTTCGTTTCGTCCTTCCCACTCGATGCGCCGCTCCTCGGCTACCTCGAGGCACACTACGTCATCGCATACGACCCGACATCGATCATCCGGCCACGGCACCGTGAGGTCAAGGCCGGGCCGCCCGCACATGTCGCATTTCATGCGTACTTCTCGAACATCGGCATCGGGATCCGATAGACGCTCGCACTTGTGCCCGCGATGCGCGTCCGCACAGTGTGCTTACGGCTGCTTGACGTCGTGACGAGATACCCCGACTCGTGCCATCGTTCGATGGTGCCGGCGTCGTATCCGCCCGCCCGCAGCCAATCCTCGCACACGTGCTGCAATATCTCGACGCTCTGGTCGTGATTCCATCGCCCAGCGAAGCCGCCCGATACCGGTCGATAGAGCCGCTCGTCATCGGCCGGTGTCGCCGATTCGGGCTGTTCGCACCCGACGTGCCAAAACCGCGCCCGCTCCGATGCGCACCGCTGCATCACATACCGCAGCGCCGCCAGCGGTTGATCCGCATCCTCGGAGCCGTGCCGGCAGCTCGCCAGCGCCGCCGCCCACACATCACACTCGGGCTCGGGCACGCCTACCGCGTGCACCAGATGCGCCGCCACCCGCAGCGCCGCGACGATGCGCCCGAGCCGGCCGGCTACCGCACCATCTTCGCGAAGGGCTGCGACGAGCTCGGCAGACTCGCGCGTGAATCGCGCCTTAAGCTCGCCCCAATCCGCCCCGAGCAGATGACGCACCACACGCCGCCCCAGGTGCCCGAAGTGCGCTTCGGCCCCGAGCTGCACCCGTCGGGCAATCTCACCGGATGCCAGCGGGCTACCAATCAAGCAAAGCACTCTCGCCCGACTGCCCGCGTCGTTGGTAAAGCTCGTCAACCGCTGCTCGCCGCTCGAGTCGCCCGCGCTGCTCCATCGCTCTGTGGCTCGCAATCCGACCGCACGGCCGCCCGCGCCGGGCTTGCCACGGATCGCCCCGGTGCCGTTGCCGTGCATGTATACGACCGCCGCGACATCTTCGGCCCGTCGGGCTTCCTTGCTGTCATCAAGCATCAGCGGCAGGTCACGCAGCGTCGCCGCTCGGGCCTCAACCCCTGCTTTCGAGGTATTCCAGGACGGCACGGCTCGCGGATCTTGCCAGACCGCCGCGGCCGCTTTGCCGATCGTGCTCTTGCCTTGCGATGTCCGCCCGCTTCGGTCAATGAACCACGGCGAACCCAGGTCCAAAGGCCGCACGAGGATCGACGCGATCTGATTGTACGTGCTCAACCAAAAAGCCGCCGACGTCGATGCAGGCTTGACGACCTCTTCGATATACCCCTCCCACGTGCCCCGCCGACCGTAGCTCTCCGCTAGGCTCTCGACGCCATCGTCGGCCATCAGCGATACGCCCGCGTCCCCCTTGCGCCCGATGTAGTCGCGGCCTGCCAGAAACCCACGCGGTGCCCCATCCTCGCCGAAAATCCACCCAAGCCGCGCCGACACATCGCGACGGGGGATCCTGCTCTCGTTGGCGGTCGTCGCTTCGTCCAGATACCGCACGACATCGGCCGCGCTCACGCTCGTGATGCTTGCGCCGTGCGTCGCCAGCGTGCCCACCAGCTCCCGCGATGACGCCGCGACGGCACGGGGCACCTCAAGACGCTTGATCGTTCCGCCGAAAGTGCGCCAGCATATCCGAAGGGCATCGCCCGCGCCGTTGACCTCGCTTAAATACTGGTCAATCCAGATCGGCCGCGATGTGATGCGATGCGATCCCGTGTCCGTCTCTCGGTAGAGCCCTCTGGCGGTGCAGACGTAGGCCCCAGGGTCAACCCATCCGTCGGGCAAATCGCCGGCGATGTCGCCCCGCTGCACCGGCTGCACGGGCTCGGGTGTCGCTGCCTTGAGGGCTCGTCGTAGCTCGTCGACACGCGCCCGGCCGCCCCGCACATCGGCAAGCATCGCGAGCCAGTGCCCGAGCTCGGCGGGCTCGGCTTCGCCATACGACCGCAGCCGATGCACGCGCTCGGGCTCAAGCCAGCCGGTGATCCGCACAACCTCGCCAGCCTGCACCGCCTCAAGCGTCGCCGCCATCTCTTCGCGCATGTCGTCAAGCTCCCGCCGCGTGTGAATGATGCCCGCAATGATGCCCAGATCGGGTCGATTGCTTCGCTCGGTCATCGTCCCCCCAACGCCAACAGGTAACGCCCCAGCCCGTCGCGATACCCGCACGAGGACTTGTGATCGCACTGCGCCGGCCCGTCGCTCTCGATATACCACCAAACAGACGACCGCCCGCAGCTCGGGCACAGCGCCGCCTTGGCCCGCTGCCCGTCGGGTGTCATCCTGCCGCCGCATTGATCGACGGCTCGAGCTCGTGCGCCGTAGTCGGTCTGCATCACCTCGATGACCGCCCGCGCCGCTTCGGCATCGCTGGACACGTGCCGCTCAATCGCCGCCGCCCGTCGTTCGGCGTCCGCAGCAATGCGCCGCTCTCGCTCTCGCTGCGCTTCGTGAAGCTCCCGCGCCCGCGTCAACAGGTCAAGGGGCGGACCCTCGATAGCGACGCGCATGTGAGGCCCGCCAGCGCCCACACATGGCACGTAGTACATGCGGCATGGATCGGAGCATGCGGGATCCGCTGGTATCCCGAGCCGCTGCACCGTGTCGCGATAGACCGCCGACCACATGCGGCCGGGTACAGGCTCGGCAAGCGGAACCACGACCCGGCATCGGTGATGCTCGTCGGTATGCGACCATGTGGTGTATACGATGTGACCGTACCTCGACCATCGAGACGCCGCGTCGGCGATGTGCTCGCCGTCATCGTGATCAAGCACGAGACAAGATACATCGACCACATTCGACGCTCGGCGGTCGCCCTCGATGCGTGCCGGGCTCCAAAGCGGAGCCGTCGCCAGCCGTGCCGCCTTGTCGCCCGTGTGCGGTCGATACGTGGTCAGCGCCTCGACGAGCCCCGACCACGACAACGCACGATGGATAGGCGTCGTCTCCCGCGTGTGCGGATACCACGACGTAGCATACGTGTTCATATCATCCCCCGATGATTGCATGCGGTCTAGCTACCTGCTAGAATCCGCCCAGGTTCACACTTTGCGGCGGTCGAGCTCCCCCCGAGCCCGGCCGCCGCTTCTTTTTAAAATGGAATGTCCGCGTCGTCTTGCGTGCGCTGACTGCCCCAGCTCGGCGCGTCGTGGCGTGCCGCTGGTTGACGATGCTCGGCGGGCTGACGTTGCCCCGCGCCGCCGCCTTGACGGCTACCGATGAAGCGCATCACGTCGGCGATGACCTCGGTTGAGTATCGCTTCTCGCCCTTGTCGGTTTCCCACGATGACGTCCGTAGCTTGCCCTCGATGTAAACCTGCGACCCCTTCGTCAGATACCGCCCGGCATTTTCCGCCGAGCGCCCGAATAGGACGACCCGATGCCATTCGGTATGGTCGGTCCACTGGTCGTTATCCTTGACGCGCTCGCTTGTCGCCAGACGCAGCCGTGCCACGGTCGTTCCGCTTCGGGTCTGCTTGACTTCCGGGTCCGCGCCCAGATTGCCCACCAAGATTACTTTATTGACGGTCATTTGTACCCCCTTCGAAAAAATACTCTGTCCGCGTGTCCTCGCCCGCATGCCGTCGGAGCTGGTACGCCATCCTCACGAGTGCGACGTGCAGATGCTCGGGCGACGACTCGACCAACGCACGCCCGGCCGGCGTTACCGTGTCATCCTCGACAAGCCCGAGCGCCTCAAGCTCGCCACGGACGACGCCGGGCCATCCCAGCCCGCACCACATCGCCCGCAGCGCGATAGCCTGCCTCAAGTCTAGCGCCGGTCGTATTCTGTCCGACTCCTCGGCTACCATCATCCCACCCCGTGCCGGCGACACTACCCGCACGGGCTCACATCTGACAAGGGGGATCGCGTGCTTCGGCAATATCTAACCAATGACGCATGGCTTCAAGCTCGGCGGCAAAACTTCGCTATCGGGGCGTCTGACGTCTCCAAGATTCTAGGGGTATCCGCGTATGGGTCGCCCTGGTCCGTGTGGCTTGCACATCATCGCCCGGCCGAAGATGACGACAAGACCCGCGAACATTTCGCGCTCGGGCACGACCTCGAGCCCGTGACGCTGCGTGCATATGCCCGCCGTCAAGGCATCGAGATCACGCACATGGACCACGCCATCTACACGCATCCCAAAGTCGATTGGGTGCAGATGTCGCCCGACGGCATCGCCGGCCCGACAGATGCCCCGACGGCGCACTACGAAGCTAAGGCGTGCATGTCGGCGGCCGTCGCGGGCAAGCTACCGCCAGACGAGCAGATGCCCGGCGATGACTGGACCGTGCCGGATTGGCGCTACCAAATGCTCTGGCAATTTGCCGCATGCCCGTCGCTGCAAACCAATACTTTGGTGGTGCTTCTGCCATGGTTCGAGGTGCGCGCGTACACGCTGCACCGGGTCGACGTCGCGGACGAGATCAAGGATCTTGTGTGGTCCGTCGCGCAATGGCGTAAAGACACGTTGATGCCGGGCACGCCGCCGCCGCCCGACGCATCAAGCGACTGCAAGGCCGGGATCGATTGGCTCCACCCCGCGCCTGATGATTGGGCCAAAAAGACCGACGACCGGCCCCGCCGCGATGCCACGCCCGAAGAGGCCGACCTCATCATGCGATACGCCGACGCACGCGACGCCGAAGCCGCCGCCAAGACCCAGGCCGCCGCGCTGCGTAATCAGATCGTGCCTCTTTTCGGTGAGCATTACCAACTCAATCTCGGCGACGGGGCACGCGCCACGTGTGACGCCCGCCGCATCATCAAGGTGAAACGATGACCGCCCTAGCCCCTGCCGAGCTCGATGTGCTCGCCCGCGTATGCGGCACACTCGCGAAGTCCACGCTTATCCCGCGCGACTTCCAACGCAGCCCGGAGAACTGTCTTGTGGCGATGCTCATCGCCCGCAAGATGAACGAGGACCCGATCACGTTGATGCAGCACATGTATATCCTGCACGGCCGCGCGTCGTTCTCCACGGCCTACATGATCGCCCGTGCCAACGCATCCGGCCGGCTTCGGGGCGTCATCATGTGGCAACTGACGGGCTCCGGCGACGACCTGCAAGTCGAGGCATACGCCACCCTAGCCGCCACGGGCGACCGCATCGCCGTGTCGGTATCGCTGCGCACGGCAAAGTCTGAAGGGTGGACCAAAAACAGCAAATACCGCACCATGCCCGAGCTGATGCTGCGCTACCGCGCCGCCTCACAGCTCATCCGGCTGTATCTGCCCGATGTGCTGCTCGGGTATTCGACCGACGAGCTCGCCGACTTCACGCCCCGCGCCGATGCGCCCCAGGTTGTGCGGCTTGAGTCCTCGCCCGTCGATGATTGGGAAAGCGCTCTAGCAACCCCCGCCATCGAGGCAACGCCCGACGCCGACGGTTGACGGCCGCGCACGCCCCGCGCTAACCGTGCCGCGTGGCCAGTGCTCGTTTCGTCCAATGGCGACACCAGCCGCGCCGGCCGTCGGGATAGGCTCGACGGCCGGTTGACGCGCACAATCGGGGGATATCATGCGCTTGATCGGATACTACGCAGCCGCAAACTTGACCGCGCTCTTCGCTGCGCTCTGCATGTGGGCGGGCTTGTCGCCCATCGCCGGCGACGATGACACGCTACGACTCGCCGCCATCTTCGCCAGCTTGGGAACGGCCGTGCTCGTGTCGTCGGGCTTCACCGACCACATCGTCGACAGCACGCGCTAACGCGCCTCGAGCACCGTCACGCGCTTTTCGAGCTCGTTAAAGGCTTCGGGCGTGACAACCCGCGCCCGGTCAACCTGCATCATGGTTGATAGCGTCTGCACCTCGTGTGCGAGCACGTCGATCTGCACCTCGATGCGGTCGAATCGCTCTTCGATTGCATCAATACGCGACCACATCAGCCCGACGGCCGCGACTAAGACGCCAACGTGCCCGAGGCTTTGCGCGCTGGTCATCGCTGCAATGGGTGCAGGAAGCGGGATCACGGGCTGCTCGATGGGTTGAGGTTGCACCGGGACGCCCGGCGAAGTCGGCGTATCGCTCATGTCGCCCTCGCTTTATATCCGCCCGATGCGGGCGCGTGTAGTGATTGACGCTTTGGCGGCCCGGCCGCTGCGCTGTAGCTAATATGCACATGCCCGCCGCGCTCGGGCGCGTATGTGATGCACTGGCGATACGGCAGCCGCTGCGCTGCGTCGGCGATGCGGTCGACATCGTGCCCCGTCGCCAGCTTCAGATCGACGGCACGCCCGGTCATGTGCTCGCTGGTCTTGCTGCCGCCGATTGCCGCGTTTAACGCTTCAGTGCGATAGCCCGACGTGATGACTACCGGCCCTAACGCATCGCGTAGCGGGTCTAATACGCCCGCACACAACGCGACGAGCGCCGCTTGATGGTCGGGCCTTCTTTCAAGTGCGGACGCTAGGACGGCCGTTGAGACGCGCGACGATGTGCAAAACTCTGCCCAGCTAAACCACCGGCCCGGCCGCTCGCAGATCCACATCGTTACACCTCGATCGATACTCTCGCCGCCTGTATCATAACACGCGCCCCAGGCATATCGGCCGGCGTCGCGTATGCGTCGGACCACTCGCCCGACCACTCGAGCAGCGCCCGCCGCGACGGCCCATGGTAGCCCGCGATCTGCGTCTCGATGTCGACGATGACGGCATCGACAAGGGAGCACCACGCGACCAGCGCCGCCCCGAGCTCCGGCGCGTCATCGGCCAGCGTCGCCAGCGTCGCCCGCGCTGCCGTGACGTCATCCTGGAGTGTCACGCTGATCTGATAGGTCATGGATAGCCCGCCGATGTTTCGACCCACATCAAATCGTTGGCCGTGCCGCTTGTTTGCGATGTCCACGTGATGCCGTCGGTACTCGTGAGCACGATGCCCCCATCGCCGACGACGATCCAGACTGACCCGTTCCACGCTGCACCATTAAGGGCCGCCGTTGTGCCGCTTGTGCGGCTTGTCCACGTTGCGCCGTCGTCGGTACTATGCAGGATCGTCCCGCTCGCGCCCGTGATGACGCACGCCCCCGCGCCATCGCTCGCACATGCGAACAGGTGCACGCTGGTCCCGCTGGTTGCGTCCGTCCACGTGCCAGCGCGGGCGTTCGCCGGTGTCGCATAGATGATCTTACCGCTTCGCCGGCTGCCGACGATGTGCGTACCAGACCACGCGAAGTCGCTGATCCGCTGGATGCCGCTCGGGCTGCACGCCGTGTATCCACTGGTCCCGCTTGCGCTGTACCAAGCCGATCCACTGTTACCGCCGATGTACCAGTACCCATCATGATACAGCGCCGCATAGAGCGCCGTGCTTCCAAAGCTCGCGAGCGTCGTCCAGCTCGTGCCGTCGGTGCTGTAATCCATCCGGCCCGCTTGCCCGACGACGACCCACAACGCCCCGCCTGCCTCGCTCGAGGGTCGATAGCCGACGCCCTCACGATTGGCCGTGCCGCCGATGGTTATGTCGGTCACGGTCGAGCCATCGCGCGAGATGATGCACGCCGCGCCCGCTTGCCCCGCCGCCAAGAACTGCAACCCATCCTCATCGTATGCCGTGCCATTGAGCACGCCCTCGACCGGCAAGCCCGACACGGCCGACCACGTAACGCCGGCATCCGTGCTGGTGCGCGCTGCGCTTTGTGAGCTCCCATTGTCGCCCGCCGCCAGGATATACACGGTCGCATCCACCGTCGGCGGAACCACGTAATCGGGCACGCGGGACTCTATCAGCGTCAAGCCGATCACGAGCTGCGCCGGGCTTCGTCGAACCAGCGTCACCATTGCAAGCCGGTCGTCGATGCTGTAGCGCGCATCCGTCAGCCGCACGATATCGCCACATTGGAGCTCGGAATCACCGCCCGGCCCGTGCACCGCTGGCGTCGCCAAATACTCCAGCGTGACAAGCTGCTTGTGCAGCCTGTGCCCGATGTGCTGCGCAATCGCGCCGGCCGTCGCATCGTCATAGCACCACGCCGTTTCGATGTGCAGCGGCCGGATGCCATACCGTGCCCGGCTATCTGCCATGTACGACGCATCCAGCGGCCCGAGCTTGACGTGTTTGCGGTATTCGCGGGCTAGCACGTCGTAGCCGTACCCGATGGTCACATCGTTGACGACGCCGCCCGCGCTGCTCATGACAGGCGCACCGATGCCCGAGAACATCGGCCCTTCGACAAGTCGCGCGCTGGCCTCTTGCCAGTGTCGGATCGTGCCCGTGTAGACCGGCCGCATACCGTCGGCACCGTCAATCAGCGCGACGGGCATGATCGGAAGCAGCGACATCGACAGCAGATCCCACGCGCTCGTTACTTGATCGACCACGCCGTCGACCTTCCACATCGGCAGCCGTCGCGACAGCTCAATAAAGGCCGGATAGTCGACCATCGCGCCGACAGTGTGCCCGAGCAGCACAGACAAGACCCCGCCGATGTCAGCGGGTAGCCCCTGCGCCGTCTGGTCGTCGAAGATTGAGGCATACCATTCTTTGCCCGCTGAATCGGGCATGTGCGCGAATTGCGTCAACGTGTCCACGTCGATGCCCGTCACGTATCGCCCCGTCGCATCAGCGAAGGTCGTCTGCGTGATCTCGTCGTCGTGCAGCGCATCGGGATCACTGTTCGACGGCCCGAAAAACTGACACGTGCCCAGGTGCGCCACGTGCCCCGCAATCATCACGAGCTCGTCGACGTCATCAACCATCATGCACCGGATCGCGCGGATCCCGCCGTTGCACCGGCCGGGCTTGCCGATGATGATCGGGAACGTCCGGCCCTCAACGATGGTATCAAGCGCCAACCACTGCCGACGATTGGCAAACCAGGTGACCCGATCCTTCTTCTCTTGGATGATATTCGCTTCGGCTCGGTCGCCCACGACGCCGTACCGATTCCCAAGCCAGCCCCAAGCCGCCCGCGCTTCGGCCAGAAATAGCGAGGCCCGCACCTCCTTCGCAAGGAAGTTGGCCCGCTTCTTAAGGGTGCGCTCGCGGTTGACGCGCTGCATCACGAGCTCGGTTACCGTGCTTGGGATCTGCGATGATTCGTGTACTTTGCGGTTCCCGCACGTGAAGATCGACGCCTCGCCGGCCCGGCCGGGCTGCACGTCGTGCACGGGGTATGCCCGAAGCGGCACCCCATCCTCGTCCTCAATGACGACGGCCGCCTGATTGGCCGCCCATCCGTCGCGGTACATGTAGGCCGCTGCGTCGTATGGGAGCAGCGCCCGGATTTGCAGACGCTGGGGCACGTAGTCGCCCTCACGCGCTGCAAGGTCGATGCGATCCTCAATCGCGACATCGAGCCCCGTCACGCGGACGGTTCGATCTCCCCACTGGATAAG
>CP070815.1:3940336-3944758 GCA_020344215.1 Gemmatimonadota bacterium | reverse complement strand
GAGCCGAGCAGCTTAGGTGGTACGTTGCGTAACCATTGCTCGAAAAAGGTTTGCCCCCGCGCACCGCGCACCGCACTGTCAAGCGGGCGAAACGGTGTCGGTTTCACCTTGTTAGTCAACAAGGGCGGCGAACGGTAAACGGGGTATTGCATAGCGGGGCGAGCCTATTTGAAGTAAACCGTCACAACGTGGCGTTGCGTGCCGTAGGTGGCCGGACGGGACGGCAACGCGCGAGGCGTATAGCGCGGGGTGGTCGGCCGCACGACGGGCCGCGCGGCCGCCGGTCGCGGAGCGCGCTTTGCTGCCGCCGCATAGCGGGCGATTGCGCTTTTGTACTGACTCGACATGAACGGCGGGAACTTCTTACCCTGGAGCCGCGCGAGCGCCATCTTTTTGTAGATAGCCTGCTGTTTCGCCCGATAGGCCGGGGTCCGAGGCGGAGCCGGTTTCGCGGTCCGCGCGCTCGCCTTGAGCAGTCGAGCTGCGGCCGCCGCCGCCTTGCCGCCTTTCGCCGCTTGCTCCGCCAGGCGGATAGCTCCGCTTGCCGCAGCGGTGAACGGTACGCTTGCGCCGCCGGTCACCACGCCGAGCGCGGCGGTCGTGATAGGCGACTTAACAACGTCCTTGACCACGCCGAGCGCCTTTTTTACCGCTTTGCTCGACGTAACCTTTTTTACGAGCCGCCCGATTTGCTTGAAAGGCCAGATACCGACCTCCGGTTGCCCGCGCCTTGCCTTGAAATGCTGGCAAAGTACGCGGAGCGCCTTGCGCGCTTTCGCATCGCTCACCGCGCGCCTGCGCATTGCGCGAGATACCGCCTTGCTTATCTGGCGACCGAAACCTACGTCAACGTAGAACTCCTCGAAATCTATGTCGTCGTCGACGTAGACCAGTTCTTCGCCGTAGCCCGAGACATTTTCCGGCCGGATATAGGAGGCCAGCTCCGCCGCCTCGCCCTGGTCCAGTCCTGCCTCCGAGAGCGTCTCGCCTATCGAGGCGTGGCCCTCGATGACCAGCTCTTGTCCCTTTGACAGCGGTATCGGTATGCTCGCGGTATAGATTCCGTCCTGTTCTGTTACGCGCGCTCTCATGCTGCGGCCCTCCTTTGGTAGCTCCGGGGATAGAGCGTCGAGCCGAGAGCCTTGGCCCTCGCCCTGGTTTTCGGTCCGATGATTCCGTCCGCGACCAAGCCGCCCATGAGGGCCTGGTATCGTTTCACGATAGACGAGGGGTTGGCCCTCGTGCCCTGGTTGCCGCCTTCCTTGGTATAGATGCGCAACCGCGCGGCCGCTTCTTCCGGGGTAGGCTCCGCGACGATAGGAGCAGCGGCCGGAGCGGCCGGAGCTGGTCGAGGTGCCGGTAGCGCGGGGCGAGCTGCGGCGCGAGCGCGGCGAGCGCGAGGCGCGAGCGGGTGGCCGAGCGCCGCAGCTCTCGCCCTGGTTTTCGGGCCGACGATACCGTCCGCCTTCAAACCGCCCATGAGGGCCTGGTACTTTTTCACGGTGGACGAGGGCCGCGCCCTCGTGCCCTGGTGACCTCCGGCCCGCGTGTAGTCCGAGAGCGCGAGCGCGGCCGCCTTCATGTTCTCAAGCGGGGTCGGTTTCGAGGTCGCTATCTTGCGCGCCATGTTCGCCGCGAACTTGCGTTGCGCCGGTGGCTTGCTCTTGTCCTGCGCGACCGCGACCAGCTTGTCTACCGCCTGCGCCTTTTTCTCCGAAAGCGGCACGACCTGGAGATAGGGTATTGTCAGCGGGTAACCGAGCGCCGCAGCTCGCGCCCTGGTTTTCGGTCCGACGATACCGTCCGCCTTCAAACCGCCCATGAGGGCCTGGTACACTTTCACCGATGCCGATGGTTTCGCCCTCGTTCCGGGGTTGCCGCCTTTCTGAATATAGGCTTGCAATCCCTTCGCCGCCTTCTTTCGCTTCTGGTAGGCCGCGCCTGCCGCCTTCTTTTTCTGCGAGGCTCGCGCCGCCTTGCTTGCGGCCGCCGCCTCCTTGCGAGCCTTGCGCGCAGCCGCGCGCTCCGCCCTGGTCGCCTTCCTGCGCGCCTTGCGCTTGCGGACCGTAACGTCCGCCTCCGGCTTGTCCATTGCCTTAGCGGCTCCGGCTCCGGCCGCGAGCAGTAGAGCTGCGACGGGTAGCAGTAAAATCGGATTCATGGTTTCACCTCGCTTGCCCCATCCCTAAATCTTTCGACGGGTCTTGGATGCGACCGTCAGGATATCTGACTAAAACGTGATAGGTTGAACCCCTTTTGGTGAGCCAGGGTATAGCTCTTATTCCTTCCCGCTCTCGAAGCCAGGCCACATGGTAGGCAACTAAATCCTCGCAATCGCCCTCGCCTAACCTGAGCAGCTCCGGTATCTGTCGCCACTCCTCGCGCCTCCGCCCATCCGGCCCGATATCCTCGCGCTCGTATCGGATACCGGACCGGTACAGGTGCGGAATGTTGCGGCGTTGCCGTAGGTGAAGCCGGTTCAACGTAACAAGAGCCTCGATTAGCGCGAGTATGTCGCGCCTCTTGGGTTGTATGTTGAATCCGACTCTCACCCACGGCTCCGCCTGTGCTTGTGCCTACTGCGCGACCAGGCCGATAAGCGCGCCCGAAAACACGACCGCCGCAGCGGTCGGGTTGGACACGGTTATTTGGATGGCAACGCCAGGGACCGCCGTGTCGCCGCGCAGGGCCACGCCGGTTGCGGTGGTGCCGAACACCTCCGAGGCGACCGCACCGGCCGCCACGAACTGCGACACGGTTCCCACCTGGATGTTATCGACCACAAGGCCCTGAGCCGGAGTCGACAACCGCTCCAGCTTGAACGGCAACTGCGGCAACGCGGAGATGATTGCCGTAGCACCGGGGGCAATGCTGGTCGTTCCCAGACCGAGCGGATAGCGCCGGAAGGCTCGCGCCTTCACGCGCCGCATGGTCGCGCGCCGCCGAGGCCGCCTGCGCCGCCTGCGCCGCCTGCGAGCGCCGACGTCGTAGTCCGGCTCGTCGTCGAAATAGCCGAGGTCGTCGTCCTCGTCGTCCCATCCGACCAGGTCGTCCTCGCCCACCTCGACAATCTCTTCGCCGTATCCCGAGACGTCTCCGTCATCGAGCGCGGCGAGAATCTCGTCTACCTCGTCTCCTACCAAATACTCGTCCATTGGTTCCTCGAAACGGTGTCGCCAGTCGCACACCGGCTCGCGGCCCTGGACTTTTTGTATGATTTACCGGCGCACTTCAGGTCGGACGGGTCGCCGCAACCGGTCCGTACCTTGCCGGGTTAATCTCAGTAGTAACCGGCGGTCTTGGCGACGGCGGGCCGGGACTTGAACAGGGTGGCGAAATCCATGCGACCGGCCTTGTAGAGCGCGACCGAGAGCAGCCCGTCTGCGAGCGACTGCGAAATCTGGTTTGCCTGCTTGTTCTTCAGCATGTACGCGCCGACCAGGGCGATAGAGCCGTAGGTCACCTCCGGCGCGACGTTGGGGAGCGAGGGCATCTGAAATGCCTTCTTCTCCGCCCACCCCAGACCATACGCGCTCGCCAGCGCGATAAGGGTGTGCTGTTGACGTTGAGCAGCGGCCGCCGCGAGGGTACGCGCCTTCTTCAGAGCGGCCAACCGCCTTTCCTTTTCCGCGATTGCACTTGCCATGTTGCCTCCAGGTTACGGCTTGCGGCCGTTGCTTAATAGGTTCAATCCGTTGAATACGACTGTTAAAGCACCGAGAGCGAACAAGGCCGCCCCGATGGGTTTGTCCTTCAGCTCATATCCGCCGCGCATCATCACCGGGCCGATGATGAAAACGTCTAGCAGCCGGATAGTGTCGCCTTTTCCGTTCATGCCTTGCCGTTTCGTTTCAGTGCCGTGATGAGATTGGCAACCGCAGTTATGCCCCCTATCGCCATCATGGGATAGATAATCCATTCCCAGTTAAACGGGCGGTCGGTCGCGGGGCCTGCGGCAACGCTCTCGCCTTCCGGCAACGCTCGCGCAACCAGGCCGCGCACTTGCTCATAGGTCGCATTGTAGGCGTTGAAATCGCTCTCGTAAGAACCGAACGCCTCGACCAGCGGTTTCGACATAACCCGTTGAACCCACAGGCGGTACTCGCGCCGCCGCGCGATGCAGAGCGCCTGTAGTTTCTTTGGGATATCCTTGCGCCCCCCGATAGCTCTGCCGGTGACCTGCGCGCAGAGGGTATTCCATTTCTGCGCGAGTTCGTCGACTTCATATCTCAGGGTCCAAGGTGCCTTCGGCAACCAGTCGGCCATTTCCCTTTATGTTACGGGGAGCCGCCGCATAACCCAAGACCGAGCGCGCGGCCGTACTTGTCGCAGATTGCCTTTTGTCGCCCTGGTCGAGCTGGTCGCCCTGGTCGAGCGCCTCGACCGCGCTTGCGGCCGCGAGCGGATTCCGCGACACTCGAC
>CP070815.1:3937130-3940236 GCA_020344215.1 Gemmatimonadota bacterium | reverse complement strand
TTGCAGTCGCTTCGGCGCGCTGGCAGGTCGGTAGCAACACCTTTGTGCAGGCGGTCGCGCCGACGGTCGACTCTCGGGCGTGAACACGACGGGGAACAACCGGCCAGGACCGGGCATTCGACGCCGCGGGGAAAGGTGTGCGTCCGTGTGGTCCCTACGCCGTCAGACGTTCGCCACTGGCAGTCCCGCCTCGAGGGCATCGTGCTCCCCCGGGAGAGATACCCCCGGGAGACCCGATGGGAGGAAGCGGTTAAAGCTAGTGACGGATGGGCGCCGAACGTCGCCTGCCGGACCGAGCCGCAACCCCCGAGAGAGGCATAGACCCAGCGCCCATTCGTTCTACGGCAAGATGTTCTGGTTTACGTGGAACACGTTGTCGGGGTCGTACTTCCGCTTGAGCTCGACGAGTCGCTGATAATTTGCACCGTAATTCGCTGCGACTCGGTTCTGGTCGTCCCCGTCCAGGAAGTTCACGTAACCGCCCTCCTGCGAATGGGGAGCGATGGCCGCGGAGTAGTCGCGGACCCACTTCATGTTGGCCTCGTCTGCGCCCGGGTCGTCCCACGCGGAGACAATGACCATGGAGAAGTTGTCCTCACGGTGGCCAAACGCCGTCGCGTCCGAAGCCATCCGGTGGCACGCGCCGTCGATCGGATACAGGTGCATCGTGGAGCTCACTGTGGGAGCCTTCGGTCCGTTCGCCACGTGGACGGCGATTGCCTCATCTGTGAGCGCCCGGACGTAGTTGCCCTTCCAGTACTGCCGGATCCCCTTCGGGAAGAGCCCGTCGAAAGCCATGTTGATCGCCGGGAAGGGGATCGGGCCGACCATCTCCGCCTTCACCTCCGCGACGTCGTGGAAAGGCTTGAACTGAGCCGGGCCCTGGTCCAGCGGACCGGCCCAGCACGCCACGATCGCCACGAACATGTCGCCGTGCCGGTTCTCGGGGATGAACGGGAGCGGGGGGGCGATCTGGAAGGCGGGAAAGCCTCCCATCTGTTCGGGAGCGTTCTTGATGTACTCCCGGTAGAAGCGCAGGATGTTCGCCGTTTCCTCGATCTCGTAGAACATCGGGCCCCAGTACACGTCCTTCACGGGGTGAAGCCGATATTCGAACGAGGTCACCACGCCGAAGTTTCCGCCGCCGCCCCGGATCGCCCAGAACAGGTCCGCGTTCTCGTTCTCGCTGGCGATCAGGAACCGACCGTCGGCGGTGACCACGTCCGCCGAGAGCAGGTTGTCGCATGAGAGACCGAAGCCGCGAGAGAGGTAGCCGATGCCCCCGCCGAGGGTGAGCCCCGCGATTCCAGTCGTGGAGATGATGCCGCCGGGCGTCGTGAGACCGAACGGGTACGTCGCGGTATAGAAGTCGCCCCAAGTCACGCCCGCATCGGCGCGGGCGGTCATCCGCACCGGATCGACCCGGACCGTACGCATCCGCGAGAAGTCGATGACCACCCCGTCATCGACGGTTCCGAACCCCGGAGCGCTGTGCCCGCCGCCCCGGATCGCGAGGTCAAGATCGTTCTCGCGGCCGTAGGCCACGGTCGCCATCACGTCTCCCGCGTTCGCCGCGCGGACGATCGCGGCGGGGCGTCGGTTGCTCATGCCGTTGTGGACGGCGCGGGCTTCGTCGTACGAACCGTCGCCCGGGGCGACGATCTCACCGCGTACACGCTCGCCAAGTTGTTTTAGCGTCATGGCCATGGGCGTCTCCTTTTCATTGAGCCCGATACGGATAGGAATTCAAACATCCCTTTGGGCAAAGGTCACTCTATTGCCAACGCTGCCGGCGCGTCAACCGTTGGCGGCTCGCGCAAAAGGGGATTGCGTATACACCTTTGATGCCTCGGTGATGAAGGCGATGAATCGTTCGTAAAACCTATGACCGCAACGGGTGGCGGATTCAACTGGTCAACGCAACGGTCTGGCTGAGCATCTCAGCCGGCGTTCGGAAGCCGAGCGTCTTTCTCGGCCTCTCATTCAATTGTCTCGCTACAGCGCTGAGCTGGGCCTGTGAGTAATTCGAGATGTCGATGCCCTTCGGCAGGTACTGCCTGAGCAGCCCGTTCGTGTTCTCGTTGCTGCCTCGCTGCCACGGGCTGCGTGGATCACAGAAGTAGACCTGAACATCGGTGGCCAGCGTGAACCGCTTGTGATCTGCCATCTCCGAACCGCGATCCCAGGTGAGTGACTTGTACAGCTCCTGGGGGAGCTTGCGCGCGTTCTTGATCAACGCGTCGACGACCGTCTCTGTGTCTTTGCTCGCCACCTTGGCGAGCATGACGTATCGTGTCTGGCGCTCCACCAGCGTGGCGATCTGGCTATTGTGGGCGCCGAACATCAGGTCTCCTTCCCAGTGACCGGGTACGGCGCGATCGTCGGCCGATGCAGGGCGTTCGCTGATCGACACGGCACCGACGATCCGCCCGTGGATGTCGGTCTTTTGCGTGTGATGCCGAGATCGGCGCATGGCGCGGGTGCGCCTCAAGTGCTGGAGGAGCTCCTTCTTCAGGGCACCACGTGCCTGGATGAAAAGGCTGCGGTAGATTGTCTCGTGCGACACGCGATGGGTCTCGTCATGCGGATAGGTATGTTTGAGCCATCCGGCGATCTGTTCGGGTGACCACAGCAGCCGGAGCTTGGCAGTCACGATCCGCGCCAGGTCTCTGTTGCTGGCTAGTTTGCAGCACTTGGGACGCAGCGCGCGATCCCAGGCGACGTGGTCTGCGTCGCTGGCTCGATAGTCCGCTTGACCACCGTTGCGCCTGATCTCGCGGCTGACTGTCGATGGCGCACGCCCGAGCCGTGCAGCTGTTGAACGAATCGAGTGGCCTTCGGCCACCGAGCGTGAGATCTCCTCCCGTTCAGCCAGCGTCAGCGAAATCGGGGAGCGGCTGCGTCGCGGCGTTCGAAAGCCACCGGTCCGCTCAAAGATGCCTCGAACCGAGCCATGGGCGCGATCGAACAGCTGAGCAATCTGGTGCAGCGTCCAGCCCTGCCTCCAGCGCTCCCACATCAGGGCCTTCTGGGCGTCCGTGTAGTAGATCCGAGTGCGGTACTTCATCTGCAACACTCCTCCTGCCTAGGCAGCAATCAGTGTGTT
>CP070815.1:3930298-3937030 GCA_020344215.1 Gemmatimonadota bacterium | reverse complement strand
AAGCCCGGGGCCGAGATCACCTCGCCGCTCCGCAGGTGGACGGTGGCCCCGTCAGCACCGCGCTTCACCACCAGCGCCTCCGGGCCCTGCTCCACGCTCAGGATGCGTTCGATGTTGGCCTCGAGGTCGCCGTGGATCTCCGGCGCCGAGATCTGCTGGTCGCGGATGGTGATCTGCTCGGGATCGGTGATCATGGCGGCGTTGATCTCTTCCTCGGTGCCGAGGGCGACGTCGACGAGCGGGAGAATCGCCCGCACGTTGACGCCGAACGCCCGCGGGTCGTGCCACTGGTCGGCCCGGAAGTCGAGATCCATGAACACGGTGGCACCTGAGCGCTTCGCCTCCTCGGCCGCAAAGAGCGTGGCGCTGCGGCTCGGCTCCCTGCTGAGGCCGGTGCCGGAGATCTCCAGGGCGCGGGCGCTCTGGATGGGGGTGGCCAGCACGTCGTCGATGGTCAGCTGGATGTCGGCGGCGTTGTCCCGGTAGAAGACCAGTGGGAAGCTGTTCTCTTCGATGCCGAGTACCACGGCGCTGCTGCGGGCGCCGGGTTTGGTGGGGATAAAACGGGTGTCGACCCCCTCACGCTTCAAGAAGTGGACGATAAAATCGCCCACCTTGTCCTGCCCCACGGCGGTGAGGACGGCGACGTTCAAACCGAGCCGGCGGCAGCCCACCGCGATGTTGGTGGGGCTGCCGCCCACGTAGGCCGCGAAGCTCTGGATCTCCTCAAAAGGCACGCCGACGTCGTTGCTATAGAGGTCGATCGAGGAGCGGCCCATCGTGATGAGGTCGAAACCGGTCTTACTCATTACGCATCACCCATTTGTATTTGTTTCTTGATCTGGCGGAGCCAGATCAAGAAACGGGAAATCACCCACTTAGAACTTCCGGCTCCAGGTCTTCGGCCAGCGCTCGACGATGACCTTGGTCTGGGTGTAGAACTCGACCCCGTGGCGCGACTGGGCGTGGAGGTCACCGAAGAAGCTCTCGTTCCAGCCGCTGAAGGGGAAGAACGCCATCGGCGCCGCCACCCCGAGGTTGATGCCGACGTTGCCGGCGTCGACCGCGTAGCGGAACTGCCGGGCGGCCGAGCCGGAGCCGGTGAAGAGGCAGGCTTGGTTGCCGTAGCGGCGGTTGTTGACGATCTCGATGGCCTCTTCGATGGTGCCGGCGTGCATCATGCTGAGGACCGGGCCGAAGATCTCGGTGCCGGCGATGTCACTTCTTGGGTCGACGTCTGCGAGCACGGTGGGGTGGACGAAGTAGCCGTTGCGGAACCCGTCGACCTCCTTGCCGCGGCCGTCGACGAGCAGCTTGGCGCCCTCGCCGACGCCCTGGTCGACCAGGCCTTCGATACGGGCCCTGCTCTCGGCGCTGATGACCGGTCCCATGGCCACGCTCTCGTCCATGCCGTAGCCCACCTTGCGTGAGGTTGCGTCGGCGATGATCCGCTCGGTGAACTCGCCTTTGGCCTCACCGACCGTGATAGCGACCGAGGTGGCCAGGCAGCGCTGACCGGCGCAGCCGAAGGTCGAATCGGCCAAAATGCGGGTCGACATCTCCATGTCGGCATCAGGCAGGATCACCGCCGGGTTCTTGGCGCCGCCCTGGCACTGGGCCCGCTTGCCGTTGGCGCTGGCGCGGCTGTAGATGTAGCGCGCGACCGGGGTCGAGCCGACGAACGAGATGGCGCGTACCTCGGGGTGGTCGAGGATGGCGTCGACGGTGGCTTTGCCACCATTGACGAGCCCCACCACACCGGCCGGGAAGCCGGCTTGCTCGAGCAGGTTGAAGAGCTTCTGGCTGGTCATCGGCACCTTTTCGCTCGGCTTGAGCAAAAAGCAGTTGCCGGCCGCCACCGCGTAGGGCAGGAACCAGATCGGAATCATGCCGGGGAAGTTGAAGGGCGTGATGGCGGCCACCACCCCGAGCGGTTGGCGGATCATGTGCTCGTCGATGCCGCGGGCGATGTCTTCGTTGTTGTAGCCCTGGATCAAGCTCGGCATACCGCAGGCCACCTCGACGTTTTCGATGGCCCGCTGCATCTCGGCGACGCTCTCGCCATACGTCTTGCCGCACTCGATGGTGATGGTGCGGCCCAGATCGTCGAGGTTCTCCTCGAGCAGCCTCTTGAGTCTGAACAGCGGCTGCACGCGGTCGGTTACAGGCGTCATACGCCAGTCGGGGTAGGCCTTGAGGGCGGCTTGCACCGCTTGGTCGACTTCGTCCTTGGCGGTGTGGGGTACCGTAGCGATGACGTCTGCCGTGGCCGGGTTATGGACGTCTGAAAAATCGCTGGTCGCCGAGCGGTGCCACTGGCCTCCGATGTAGTTGAGCAGCTGCTCTTTTCCTGCTGTTACCGTCATAGATCCTCCTTGGGTACGGTGCTCATAATTAGACCCTTATCATTATCATATGCGCAGGTCGTTTTGCTCGGTTCGGCCGAACAAAACCGGATGTTACGAGCCGATGCCCTGCAAGTAGCTCCGGTTTCGCTGCGCGCTCTCCTTGGGGCTGCCCATCCCGGGCAGTACGTCTTGCTCGACCACGCCCCAGCCGCGGTAACCGATCTCGTGGAGCGCCTCCAGGACGGCCGGAAAGTCCACCACCCCGCGACCCAGCTCGCTAAATACGCCCGCACCGACCATCTCCTGGTAGTTCCAACCTTCAACTTCGGCACGCTCGACCACGCGGGGATCGAAGTCCTTGAAGTGCACCAGCCAGATCCGCTCTCGATACGCGCGGATCCCCGCGACCGGGTCGCCGCCGCCTAGGGCGTAGTGGCCGGTGTCGAAGCAGATGCCGAGCAACTCCGGGTCGGTAAGGCGTAAGAACCGTTCGATCTCGGCAGGGGTCTCGACAAAGGTCGAGCCGTGCGGGTGCAGTGTAGAGCGCAGCCCCGTCTCGCGCTTCACGGCTTCGGCGACGCGCATGGCCCCGTGCACGTAGACCTGCCAGCCCTCGTCGCTGAGCCCGTGCTCGGGGCCGATACGTCCGGCGTTCTGGTGCCGGATCGGTACGCTGCCGTGGTCGTCCCCGATGTTGATGATGGCCTCAGTCCCCCCGACCTCGGCCAGGAGCCGGGCAGTGCGCACCGCATTTTCGATCCCCTGGTCGTGCGAGGCCTCGTCGTAGAGCCGCACGGTGACCCACGACCCGGTCAGCTGCACCTTTCGCGCCGCCAGCTCGGCTCTGAGCTCATCGGGGTCGGTGGGCATGAAGCCCCAGTCGCCGAGCTCGGTCCCCTGGTAGCCGGTCGCGGCCAGTTCGTCGAGCATCTGCTGGTAGCCCACCCGCTGTCCGCTGACCCCTTCGATGGTGCCCCAGGAGCAGGGGGCGTTGCCGATATTCATATCCATGTGGCCTCCGACAGGCTGTCTCTGCGAGCCCTCCAGGTCTTATCCGAAGAGCCTCTGCTTCTTTTTGTTTTCCCGGTAGCTCTCTCCGGCTGCCCGTACGGGCTCGAGGCCGGTCTCTTCGGCGATCGGCACGTCCCACCAGCTTTCGAAGCCGGGTACCCGCTTCTCGGGGTCGACCGGCACCACGATCGCCTTGATGCCGCTCGTGTTCTTGGCCCGCTCTAGCGCATCCGCCAGTTCCGCTTCACTCCTGACCAGAGTCGATTTGGCCCCCATCGAGGCGGTGTGTTTGGCGTAGTCCACCGGCATGAAGGGGCCGTCTAGGAGCCCGGTCGCTTGGTCACGGCAGCGCAGCTCGAGCCCGAAGTGCGGGGTACCGCAGGAGCGTTGCAGGCTGTGGATGCTCTGGAAACCGTGGTTGTCGATGACCACGATGGTGAGGTTGGCTCCCTCGATGGCGGCGGTCACGATCTCGCTGTTCATCATCAGGTAAGAGCCGTCCCCGATCAAAACCACCACCGGCCGTTCGGGTTCGGCCAGGTGGACGCCGAGCCCCGCCGGGATCTCGTAGCCCATGCAGGAATAGCCGTACTCGACGTGGTACGCCTTCGGATCGGTTGGACGCCACAGCTTGAGCAGGTCTCCCGGCATGCTGCCCGCCGCACAGATCATGGTGGCGTCGCCCCCGAAGGCGCGGTTTACCATGCCGATCACTTCGGACTGGGCCAGGTTGTCGGGTTCTTCAACCGTGGTCAGGTGGTCGACAATACCGTCCCACTCAGCTTTGAGCCGGCCGATCTGAGCACGGTAGCCCGCGTCGGTGCCGCGGTATCCGCTCTCTTGAAGTGCCTCGTGCAAGGCCGTAATCCCCCGTTTTGCGTCGGCGATCATGGGGAGCGCAAAGAGTTTGTGGGCGTCCATGGGGGCGATGTTGAGCCCGACGACCTTGAGGTTCGGGTGTTGAAACGAGGTCTTGGAAGCGGTGACGAAGTCTGCGAGCCGCGTCCCCACCGCCAGCACCACGTCGGCATCGCGAGCCAAGATGTTGGCGGCCTTGCCGCCCGCCGAACCGACCGCACCGGTGTTCAGTGCGTGATTCCAAGGGATGGCGCCTTTGCCGGCTTGCGATTCGGTCACCGGGATTCCAAACGTCTCGGCGAAGGCGGCCAGCTCCTCGGTGGCGCCGCTGTACTTGACGCCGCCACCGACCACGAGGAGCGGCTTCTCGGCGGCTTGCAGGAGGGCTACGGCCTGCTCGATGAGTTCGGGTTCCGCCCCTGGGCGCCGCACCCGCCAGACCCGCTTTTGGAAGAGTTCTTCGGGCCAATCATACGCTTCGGCCTGCACGTCTTCGGGCAGCGAGATCGTTACGGCCCCGGTCTCGGCCGGGTCGGTGAGCACCCGCATCGCTTCAGGGAGGGCGTGCAGCAGCTGCTCTGCCCGCGAGATGCGGGTAAAGAAGCGGCTCACTGGCCGGAAAGCATCGTTGATGCTCAGGTCGTGCTCGATGGGGTGTTCGACCTGCTGCAGTACCGGGTCGGGGATGCGGTTGGCGAAGTAGTCCGACGGCAGGATCAGCACCGGCAAGCGGTTGATGGTTGCCAGCGCGGCGCCGGTGACCATGTTGCTCGAGCCCGGACCGACCGAAGCGATACAAGCGTAGGTCGACAGGCGGTTTTTGTGCCGCGCGTAGGCGGCAGCCACGTGGACTTGGGCCTGTTCGTTTTGGGG
Source organism: Gemmatimonadota bacterium (assembly GCA_020344215.1). Lineage (GTDB taxonomy): Bacteria > Gemmatimonadota > Gemmatimonadetes > Palauibacterales > KS3-K002. Next base: position 3,931,940 of record CP070815.1, on the reverse strand, counting down.
GCGGTAGAAGGGCATGCCCACTTCCGGGCCTACCTCGTGCAACGCCTGACCCAGACCGGCGACGTTGCCGTGGCCGAAGATGCCCCAGGTTCCGGCGATGAGACGATGTTCCACACCGTCGTGCTCGCTGTACTGAGCGGCGAGGAAGCGAACGAGGGCCTGGGCGACGGTCATGCGGCGTGTGCTCATGGGTGAACCTCCCCGAAGGTGGAAACCTTGACGATCGTTCCTGTTTCTAACGAGTGCTGGGTGGCCAGGGCCAAACGGAGGCTCTCTCTCGCATCGGCGGCATTCGGTGTCACGGGCTTCCCCTGGTGGACATTATTGGCGAAGGTGCGGATTTCGGCAGCGTAGGCCTCGTGAAAGTAGGCCTCGAAGTCGGCGGGACGCTCATAGAAGCCGCCCACCTTCCCGTACTGACGCAAGTGGTAGCGGCTGTCTCGTTCCAGGTGGAGCCGGCCTCCGTCCCCGAGGATCTCAGCGCGTACTTCGTAGCCGTAGGCGGTGCGAAGACCGGACTCGATGGTGCCGAGCGCACCGTTTGCGAACCTCAGGGTGGCGACGGCCGAATCGAACAGCCCGTAGTCGCGGAGTTCAGGTTCGGCATGGACTGCCCCGATGCAGTAGACCTCCTCGACCTCGCCGACGAAGTAGCGGGCGCTATCCAGATCGTGAATGCCCATGTCGACCATGAGACCGCCGCTGGTCTTGAGGAACTCCACCGGGGGCAAAAAGGCGTCACGGCTGAGGCCACGGAAGCCCTCGAGCGTACCGAGTTCGCCGCGTTCGATCTTCCGCTTCGCCTCGAGGTAGCTGGGATCGTAACGGCGTTGGAAGCCGACCTGGCACTGGACGCCGGCCGCCTCGACCGCCTTCACGGCGTGGTCAGCCGCCTCGAGTGTGTGAGCGACGGGTTTCTCCACGAAGATATGCTTACCGCTGTGCGCCACCTTGCTGATGAGGTCTGCGTGGGTGGCGGTGGGTGTGGTGATGATCACCGCGGTGATGCCGTCGTCGTGCAAGACCTCGTCGAGCGAGGTGGTGGCGTGGGCGCCGAAGAACTCGGCCAGCGCTGCTGCGTTCTCGGCGACGGCGTCGCAGACGGTTTGGATGCTGACGTAGCCCACGTGGCCCAGCACGTTGGCGTGGGTGCGAGCCATGCGGCCGGCACCGATCAGGGCGACATTCAAAGTGTTCATGGTCGTGGTGGTATCTACCTCCTCGTTACGCCCTTATGCTATCAGCCACAGGCATGCCCCGCTTGACATCGCTCTAGCATTGATGGTGATGAGAGATGAGTTATGAGTGATGAGTAGAGGTAATGGGAAATGGGTAATGCGTGAGCGATGTGTAATGTATCGGCCGAACCCGCATTCTTCGAAGCACCCATCGCCAGAACAGTAATGGGTAAGCGGTAATGGGGAATGCGTGGCTGACGTGCAACGTATCGGTTGAACCCGTACCCTTCGAAGCACCCATCACCAGAACGGTAATGGGTAAGTGGTAATGGGTAATGCGTGAGCGATGTGTAATGTATTGGCCGAGCCCGTACCCTTCGAAGCACCCATCACCAGAACGGTAATGGGTAAGTGGTAATGGGTAATGCGTGAGCGATGTGTAATGTATTGGCCGAGCCCGTACC
>CP070815.1:3747470-3930198 GCA_020344215.1 Gemmatimonadota bacterium | reverse complement strand
CGTGCGACGCGGGCGGGCCGGCGCCGCAGAGATCGCCCGAGCCGCGGTCATGACCGCGAGAACCCCGGTGCCGTTGTCCAGGGCGCCGGCGCCCAGGTCCCAGGCGTCGAGGTGCGCGCCGAGCAGCACGACCTCGCCGCTTACCGCCGGATCGCTTCCCCGCCACTCGGCCACAACGTTGGCCGCCGTCCCTTGACGCGTCTCAGCCTCGACGTGGAGCCCCAGGGTCAGCGGGCCCGTCGCCAGGAGCCGCCTCAGCCACAGCCCGTCCTCACGCGGGAGGGCGAGGATCGGGAGCGGGGCCGGCCGCTCCGGCGTAGGGGCGACGCGTGCCTGGGGCAGGCAGCCCGGTTCCAACGTTACGCGCAGCAGCGCGGCGGCGCCGACTTCGGCGGCCTTGGCGACGATCTCCGGGCTCAGGACGTCGGCCAGCAGCACGGCGCCCTGGGCCCGCATCCCCAGCCTTGCGATGGCGGTGGTGTCGCCGCGACCGATGTCGATGAGCGGCAGCGAGTCGGCGTCGATGCGCGGCGAATAGCCGTAGGCGATCGAGGTGAGCTCGTGGTGGCGGACCGCGGCGGGCGTGACGACTTGCAGACGCGTCGCACCACGCCGCCAGGTCGCCATGTGCACGACCTCGTACCAGACCGAGTCGGCAGCAAGGCTGCGCAGCCAGCCCGCCGCCCAGGCCTCGGCCCGGGTCCCTACGGGTGTGCCCGACAACCTGCCGCCGATGGTATCGATGAGGCCCGCCGCCATGACCGGCAGCTCCGGCGCGTCGAGGGCAGCGGCCACCAGCCGGGCGATCGCCGACCCGGGTGGCTCCTGCGGGGTGGGATCCTGCTGCGCGAAAGCGCCGCCGGTGAGGACGGAGGCGGCGGCGAGGGCAACGATGCCCGGCCAGAAACGACAAGAGGGCCCTTCAGGCCCTCTCATCAGCCGTCCGTCTTCACGGCGACGGGGCTCACTCCCAATCCTCGCGGCGTGGTTTGCGGGCTGCCACGTCGTCGTCTTCGTAATCCTCGTCCTCGAACTCGTCGTCCCACTCGTCCTCGTCCTCGAACTCCTCCTCGAGTTCGAGTTCTTCCTGCCCGTACTCGTCGAACTCCTCTTCGTACTCGAGCTCGGTCTCGTCACGCACGGAGTAGAAATCGTCCGGACCCAGGCTCGGATCCCGCATCGCGTTCATCTTCCCTCCTCCTAGGGAATTTGGGGGAGATCCCGACGATCGATGTGGCCTCCAGGCCGCTACACGACCCCTAAAACGCCAAATAATAGGCAACGCCGAGGTTGTCAAGCATTTTGTGCGGGGCCGGCCGTGGCGGTTGCCCGCGGTCGGGCCGGCGGCGGTCTGTCCCTCCGCCGACCGCCGATATATGTTAGGCCGATGATCACCCAGCGGACTTTTTTCGTTTCCCTTTCAGTCCTAGTCGTCGTTCTCTCGTCACCCGGCTGCAAGGCGCCGCAGGCCTTCGGCGATCGGAACGTCATCATCGCGCTCGCCGAGTCGGCGCTCTGGGAAGAGGTCGGGCCCGATGTGATGGAGGCGCTCGAGCAGCGGGTGTTCACGACGCGGCCCGAGCGCAAGTTCGAGGTGACGTACCTCTCGGTAGGCGACACGCTCTGGGAGGACATGCGGATCTGGCAGCAGGTTGTGGTCCTGGGCAGCCGCGAGGATGACGTTGTCCGGCGCATCCTTGACTCTTCGCCGACCCCGGACGCCAACCCGCCCGACATCGTCCAGGCAGAAGAGGTCTGGGCCAGAAACCAGCTGGCAACGGTGCTGCTGTTGCCGCCCGAGGGCCAGGCGGAAGCGGTCCGTGGGTTGCTACCCGGACTCTACGATCTACTGGAGCGCGAGTACGACGAGTGGGTCGTGGAGCGCATGTACACCAGCGGCGTCAACGACTCGCTGGTCGAGGCGCTGGCGGCCCACGGTTTCACGCTGCAGCTGCCGGCCGTTTATCTCCACAGCGTGGAGGACTCGCTCTTCCGCTTCGGCAACCCGTACCGCCAGGGCGACACCGATCTGCTGCGGTCGCTCCTGCTGACATGGCGTGCCGGGATCGACGAGGTTTCCGCAGAGTCGCTACGGGCCTGGCGCGACAGCGTCGACGACACGCACTACGACACGCCGCAGGACATCGTGGAGGAAGGACTCCGGTCGGCAGCGATCGAGGTTGGCGGTACGGCCGGCCTGGAGCTGCGCGGCGTTTGGCAGGACCGCTCCGACTTCCCGGCGGCGGGGCCGTTCATCACACGTGCTATCGCCTGCCCGCAGCAGAACCGCACCTATTACATAGACGCCTGGCTCTTCGCTCCGGGGACAGACAAGTATCCTTATTTGAGGCAATTGGAGATACTGCTGAACTCGTTCCGCTGCCTTGGGAATTAGGAATTCGTGCAGCTGTTGAAGTCGTTGGGAATCCGGGAATTCGGGAATCCGGGAATCGGGGAGGTGGGGAAGTTGGAAGCGATCGGTCCAACAGACACTTCCTCGGTTCCCGACCTCCTGGATTCCCGGATTCCCGGATTCGATTTCGCATTCCCGCCTCGCCATTAACAACATGACGTTCGTTCACCTTCATTGTCATAGCGAGTTCTCTCTGCTCGACGGTGCCAACAAGCTGGAGTCGCTAGTCGACCGCTCCGTCGAGCTTGGCATGCCGGCCCTCGCGCTAACAGACCACGGGAACCTGCACGGCGCTTACCACTTCTACGAGACGGCGCGGGCGAAAGGGGTCAAGCCGATCATCGGCTGCGAGGCCTACGTGGCGTTCGGCGACCATCGCTCGAAGGAGAAGCCGCCCGACGCGCCTCAAGACTACGCGCACCTCGTCCTGCTCGCCCGCGATCTGACGGGCTACCACAACCTGGTGAGGCTCGTCTCGATCGGGCAGGCCGAGGGCTTCTACAGGCGGCCGCGCATCGACCACAAGGTTCTCGAAGAGTACGCCGCCGGCCTCGTCTGCCTCTCAGCCTGCATGTCGGGCGAGCTGGCGCTCTACCTGCTGCAGGACCAGTACGAGAAAGCGCGGAGCGCGGCGGAGTGGCACGCGCGCCTCTTCGGTGAGGGCTACTACTGGCTCGAGGTCCAGGACCACGGCATCCCCGGCGAAGAGAAGGTGCGCGACGGCGTGTTCCAGCTAGCGAACGACCTGGGCCTTCCCATCTTGGCCACCAACGACGCCCACTACCTGCACCGCCAGGACGCCGATGCGCACGACATCCTCCTCTGCATCGGGACCGGCAAGGATCGGGACGACCCGAAGCGGCTGCGCTTCTACGGTCAGGAGAGCTACTTCAAGTCGACGGAGGAGATGGCGTCGCTGTTCCCCGACCGGCCCGAGGTCATCGAGAACACGCTGGCCGTCGCCGAGCTCTGCAACGTCGAGTTCGAGGAGAAGGTCCACCTGCCGGAGTTCCCCCGCCCGGACGACTACGAGTCTGAGGATGATCTGCTGCGCAAGCTGGCGGACAGTGGTGCCAAGGAACGCTACGGCGACCCGCTGCCGCAAAAGATCCGCGAGCGGCTCCACTATGAACTCGACGTCATCACACGCACCGGCTACAGCGGTTACTTCCTGATCGTCTGGGATTTTATCCGCGCCGCCCGAGAAGCGGGTGTGCCGGTGGGTCCAGGTCGCGGCTCGGCGGCCGGGTCGCTAGTCGCCTACGCGCTGCGGATAACCGACATCGACCCGCTGCGTTTCGGGCTGCTGTTCGAGCGCTTTCTCAACCCGGACCGCATCTCGATGCCCGACATCGACGTCGACTTCTGCTACGAGCGGCGCGGTGAGGTCATCGAGTACGTCAGGTCGAAGTACGGCGCCGATTCCGTCGGCCAGATCGTGACCTTCGGGACGATGCAGGCACGCGCGGTGGTTCGCGACGTGGGCCGCACCCTCGGCTTCACGCCAGCGGAGACGGATCGGATCGCCAAGCTCATCCCCAGTTCGCCCGGCTACTCGCTTAGCGTGAAGGAGGCGGTCAAGCGCGTTGAGGAGCTTAAGGCTCTGTACAAGGAAGAACCGCGCTACAAGGAGCTGCTCGACTACGCCGCCACGCTCGAGGGCCTGTCGCGCCACACGTCGGTCCATGCCGCCGGTGTCGTCATAGCGCCCGGCCCGCTGGCCGAGTACGTGCCGGTGATGAGCGCGACGACGCGCGGCCTCGGCAGCGACTCGGAGAACGGTGACCTGGTAATCACCCAGTACGACATGGTGAGCCTCGAGAAGGCCGGGATGCTGAAGTTCGACTTCCTCGGTCTGAAGACGCTCACCGTCATCAGCGACGCCGCGGCGGCGGTCGAGGAACGCCACGGCCTCGCGGTCGATTGGGACGCTCTGGGGCTCGACGATCCCGAGGTGTACGAGATGCTGGCCAGCGGCGCCACGGCCGGCGTCTTCCAGTTCGAGTCGTCGCTGGCGACCGAGAAGCTGCGCGCGATGCGCTGCGACCGCTTCGACGACCTGATCGCGGTCAACGCGCTCATCCGGCCGGGTCCCCTTGATTCCGGCATGACCGATGTCTACATCCGCCGCAAGCGCGGAGCGGAGCCGGTGAGCTACCCGCACGAGACGCTGGCAGGCGTGCTGGAGCCGACCTACGGCGTGATCACCTACCAGGAGCAGGTGATGCGCGCCGCGAACGAGCTGGCCGGGTTCAGCCTCGCCGAAGCGGACGTACTGCGCAAGGCGGTAGGCAAGAAGGACCCGGTGCTCATCCGCCAGGAGCTGGACCGCTTCATCGGGCGCGCCGTGGAGCGCGGGGTCCGCAAGCGAGACGCGGAGCACATCGCATCGCTGCTCGAGACGTTCGGCCGCTACGGCTTCAACAAGGCGCACGCCGCCGCCTACGCCGTTCTGTCGTACCGGACGGCCTGGCTCAAGCGGCACTACCCGGCCGAGTTCATGGCGGCGCTGCTCTCGTCGGAGATCGGAAACACCGACAAGGTGGTCGGCTACATCAACCAGTGCCGCTCGCTGGGACTGGAGGTCATGCCGCCGCACGTGAACGAGTCCGGCTACAAGTTCACGGTCGTAAGCGATCGCAGCATCCGCTTCGGCCTCGGTGCGATCCGCGGCGTCGGTCGCTCCGCCATTGACTCGATCATCTCGGCACGCCGCCAAGACGGGGCCTTCATCTCGCTCTTCGACTTCTGTAGCAGGGTCGACCTGCGGCTCAACAACAAGCGGGTCATCGAGGCGCTGATCGGGGCCGGCGCACTCGACGGGCTCGGCTCCCGTGCCGCCCAAGTGGAGGGACTCGAGGCCACGCTGCGCGAGGCGCAGCTGCAGCAGCGTGAACGTGAGACCGGCCAGGTCAGCCTGTTCGGCGGCGACGCTGAGGACGGCGGGAGCAGGGAGCCGCCGTTGCCCAAGATCCCGGAGTGGCCGGAGGCGGACAAGCTGGCGCGTGAGAAAGAGCTGGTCGGCTTCTTCGTGTCGGGCCACCCGCTCGATGCGCATCGCGACTTGGTCGAGCTCTACGCACAGCGCACGAACGCCAGCAACCTGGCGGAGCGGCGCGACAGGAAGGTGGAGATCGCCTGCGTGGTCACCGAGCTGTCGCGGCGCATCTCGCGCAAGGACGGCTCGGAGTGGGCGCGCCTGGTGTTCGAGGACTACAACGGCACGGCCACGGCACTGGCCTTCCGCGATGCCTGGAGCAAGAACCGCGAAACGCTGGAGCCAGGCAAGCCCGTGCTGTTGAGGGGAAGCGTCTCGGGCCGCGAGCGCGACGAAGGCGACCCGCCGCTCTTCCTCGACGATGCGATCCCACTGGAGGGGGTCTACGAGAGCGGGCGCGTGGCCGTCTGCCTGGAACTCTCCAGCTCCTCGGAGTTCGACTCGGAGCGCCTGGAGCAGGCGATCAAGATCGCCCGCGCCCACCCCGGGCCGGCGCCGATCCAGGTCGTCCTGCGCAACGGAAGCGAGGAGCACTCGCGTCTCCGCTCGCGAGCGCTGCACGTCGCCCCGGTCCCCTCGGTGCTGGCGGAGCTGCGGGCGGTGCTCGGAGAAGGGCGCGTGCGCTTGGTGGAGGTCGCGAGAAGTTGATTCGGGGACTCGGGGAGTTCGGGAGGTGGGGAGGTGACCTGCGCGGCCGGTCGCCGGCGTTTACCTAACCCCGAATTCCCGTTTTTCCCCGCCCGCCCCTGTGCTTCCCCGTGACTTGTGCTATCTTAACACACTTCCGCCGTACTCGTAGTTACCTGTAGGGCAGCGGTTTATGGCATCTCATCAGGACTTCGAGCGCTCGATCGGGGACGTCGTGGCCCGGATCGGGCAGCTGAAAGAGCTGGCCAGCGAGCGGGGGCTCGACGTGGAAGCTGAGCTCAAGAAGCTGGAGGCCCGCCTGGAGGAGTTGCACGCCGAGACCTTCCAGACGCTGACTCCCATGGAGCGGGTGCTGATCGCGCGGCACCAGCAGCGTCCGCACGCGCTCGACATGATCGAGCGTATCTTCACCGACTTCGTCGAGCTGCACGGTGACCGCGCCTTCCGAGACGACCCGGCTGTGGTCTGCGGCTGGGGTCGACTCGACGGCCGCTCGGTAATGGTGATCGCTCAACAGAAGGGCCGGAACACGAAAGAGAACCTGAAGCGCAACTTCGCCATGATGCACCCGGAGGGCTACCGAAAAGCGCTCCGCATGATGCGCATGGCGCAGAAGTTCGGGCGCCCGGTGATCACCGTCATCGACACGCCGGCGGCGTACCCGGGTATCGGGGCCGAGGAGCGGGGTCAGGCGGAAGCGATCGCCCGCAACCTGCTCGAGATGTCGCTTATCGAGGTCCCGATCCTCGCGGCGGTGATCGGCGAGGGCGGTAGCGGTGGCGCGCTGGGTCTTTCCGTTGCCGACCGCATCCTTATGCTCGAGTACGCGATCTACTCGGTCATCTCACCCGAGGGGTGCGCCTCGATCCTCTGGAAGGAGAACACGGAGGAGGCGCGCTCGAAAGCCGCCTCGGCGCTCAAGCTCACTGCGCCCGACCTGCACGCGCTGGGCGTGATCGACGAAGTGATCGGCGAGCCAGCGGGCGGCGCTCACAAGGACTGGGAGAACGCGGCGCAGACTTTGAAGGAAGCTCTGATAAGGAATATCGACGAGCTGCACGGTCTGCCCGTCGACCTGCTGCTCCAAGGTCGCTACGCAAAGTACCGCAAGATGGGGGCGTGGGCCGGTGATTGATCGAGCGCCCGACACGAACGATCGCCCGGTCGAGGAAGTTGCCGAAGAGGTCGCGGAAGACGCCGCCGAGACCGTAGCAGCCGTTGAGGCGCCGACGCCCGCGCACGGGATCATCTCGAGAGGCCCGCAGCCCCAATTCATCGAGGTCCTCTTCAAGGGCAAGCGCCGCGATTTCTACACGGCGCACGTGACGCCCCCGCTACGACTGCACGAGTACGTCGTCGTCGAAGCGGACCGCGGCCAGGACCTCGGCCTGGTCAGCGCCGCCGACAAGCTGGCGCGGCAGAAGTGCGAGGCCTGCGACGGCTGCAACCCGAGCAGCCTGCCCGGCCGCAGGGTCTTGAGGCGCGCGGCACCCGTCGACGTCGAGCGGGCCTACGACCTGCGGGACGAGGAGAGCAGGATCCGCCGCGAGGTCCGCGGCATGGTGCTGGAGCACGACCTCAAGATGAAGATCAGCGACGCCGAGTGGCAGTGGGACCGCAACAAGCTGATCATCTACTTCACCGCCGACAAGCGCGTCGATTTCCGCACTCTGGTCCGCAGCCTGGCGAAGAAGTACCGAACCCGTATCGAGCTGAAGCAGATCGGCGTCCGAGATGAGGCGAAGCGGCTGGACGGCGTCGGGCGCTGTGGCCGCCAGCTCTGCTCCTCGAACTGGCTTCCGGAACTCAAGCCGGTGACGCTGCAGTTGGCGAAAGACCAGAACCTATCGCTCAACCCCTCGCAGATCTCCGGGGCGTGCGGGCGGCTCATGTGCTCGCTGCGCTACGAGCACGACTTCTACGTCCAGGCGCGCAAGCGCTTCCCGAAGGAAGGGCGGCAGGTGCGCACGTCGCTGGGCCAGGAGGAAGTGGTCTCGGTCGGCATCTTCACGAACCGCGTGACGCTGAAGGGACCCTCAGGCGAGCTGCGGACGGTGGCGCTCGAGGAACTGAAGCGCGAGACGGCGGAGGCACGCAGGAGCGCACGCAAGAACTGAGGCGCGGGCCTTGTCGAGATTCTACATCACCACAGCGATCGACTATTCCAACGGCGACCCGCACCTGGGTCACGCCTTCGAGAAGATCGGCGCCGATGTCATCGCGCGGTACCGGCGGCTGTGCGGCGACGATGTCCACTTCGTCATCGGCATGGACGAGAACTCCCAGACAATCCTCGAGCCGGCAGCCGAAGCGGGTCTGAGACCGCAAGAGTGGGTGGATCAGTTGGCGGTCGTGTTCGAGGACGTTTGGAAGCGTCTCGAGATCAGTCATGACGACTTCATCCGCACGACGGAGCCGCGTCACGTGAAGGCCGTGGTCGAGATGGTCGAGCGCACGAAGAAGGCTGGCTACATCTACGAGGGCACTTACGAGGGCTACTATTGCGAGCGCTGCGAGACCTTCAAGCAGGAGAAGGACCTGGTCGACCGCCGCTGCCCGGAGCATCCGGACCGCGAGATCTCCTGGACAAGAGAGGACAACTACTTCTTCAGGCTGTCCGCCTTTCGTGACGCGTTGCTCGAGCACATCGACCGGCACCCCGAGTTCGTGCAGCCGGAGATCCGGCGCAACGAGATCCGCAACGTCCTCGAGGAAGGGCTCCAGGACGTGTCGGTGTCGCGGCCGCAGCGGGAGTGGGGCATCCGCTTCCCCGACGACGAGCAGCATGCCGTCTACGTCTGGTACGATGCCCTCATCAATTACCTGTCGGCCGTAGGATTCCCCGAGGATCGGCACGGCGAGTGGTGGCCGGCAAGCCTGCACGTCATCGGCAAGGGGATCACGCGCCACCACTGCATCATCTGGCCGGCGATGCTCATGGCCGCCGGTGTAGAGCTGCCCGCGACCGTCTGGGCGCACGGCTACATCCACTGGGGCGGCAGGAAGCTCTCGAAGTCGGCCGGTGCACCGGTGACCCTGGAGAGCGCCACCGAGCGCTACGGCCCCGACCCACTGCGCTATTACCTGCTGCGCGAGGTCCCCTGGGACGGCGACGCCGACTTTACCTGGCAGCGCTTCGACGATGTCTACAATGCCGAACTGGCGAACGACCTGGGCAACCTGGCGAACCGCACGCTGGCGATGATCCACAAGTACCGCAACGCCGCTGTCCCAGGCGGTGAGGGAACCAGCCTCGACCGGCGCGGCGCCGAGGTGCTGGCCGCCTACCGCGAGGCAATGGACGGCTACCTGCTCCACCGGGGTATTATAGCCGCCATCGAGTTGGCCCGTGCCGCCAACGGCTTCATCGAGGAGCAAGCCCCGTGGAAGCTGGCCAAGGACGAGTCGGGTAGCGCTCAGCTCGACACCGTCCTCGGCAGCTTGGCCCGGGCGCTCGGCCGGCTGGCCCTGCTGCTCAGCCCCTTCATGCCCGGCAAGAGCCGCGAGCTGTGGAACGCCCTCGGCCGCCAGGACGAGGTCCCGCGGCTCGACGCCTACACCGACCTCGACCTGACCGGTAGCGCGGTGAGCCGGCAGGCGGTGCTATTCCCCAAGATTGAGAGTTGAGACGCTGACGTTGGGCGCCCCATCCCGCGGCACGGCCCCCAGGCGGGCGGTGGCGGCAGCAGGGGCGCTCCTACTACTCGCGCTGCTCGGCTGCCCGCCGGGCCCACCCGAGGCCGAGCCGCCGACTCCCGAGCCCCAGGCCGCCCCCGAGCAGCCGGAGGCCGTCCCTCAGCCGGAGGCGCAGCTGCCTGGGCCCGCCGACACGACGCCGCCAGCCGCTGGTGCCCCCGCAGAGCGCGCGGTCCGCATCTGCGCGGGCGGCGACGTTCTGCTCGGCAACAATCTCGATACGCTGTGGGCGGCCAGGGCGGCGGCCCGGCTCGGCTACGACGTCCCCCCCTTCCCTGACCCCGACTCCCTTCTGGCGCCGCTCGGCCCGTTGGTCCGTGACGCCGACGTCGTGCTGCTGAACGTCGAGGGTGCGATCGGTGAGGGCCCGGCGCCGCGGAAGTGCCGGCCGAGCTCGACCCGCTGCTACGCCTTTCGCCAACCCGTCGGCTCGGCCGCCGCCCTGCGCCGGCTCGCCGCTGACGCCGCCTTCGTGGCCAACGTGGCCAACAATCACGCCATGGACGCGGGCTACCCGGGCTTTGCCGCAACGCTCAGCCACCTGGGCGCAGCCGGCGCCCATCTGACGGGTGCCGACACGCTAGCGACGCTCGTCGCCACACCGGCGGGAGACACCGTCGCCGTCCTCGGGTTCAGCCCCTTCCTCGCCGGTCCCGACCCCCGCGACCTGAGCGCTGTGCGCCGGCACGTCGCCCGAGCGTTCGCCCGCTACGGCCGCGTCGTGGTGAGCATGCACGTCGGAGCCGAGGGCCGCGGCGCTCAGCGCACGCCGAACCAGACCGAGATCTTCCTCGGAGAGGACCGCGGCAACTCGGTGGCCATCGCCCGCGCCGCGGTCGAATCGGGCGCCGCGCTGGTGATCGGGCACGGACCGCACGTGCTCAGGGGGGCGGAGTGGCGCGGCGACGCCCTCGTCTTCTACTCGCTGGGCAATCTGCTCACCTACGGACCGTTCAACATGCAGGAGCCGGGGAACATCGGCGGGATCGCCTGCGCGTCGATCGATCGCGCCGGCCGTCTCAGCGACGTCGAGTTCCGGTCGACGTACCAGGTGCCGCCGGGCTTGGTGCAGATCGATCCCGCGGGAAGAGGCGCGTTTCTGGTGGATTCGTTGGGTCGGCTGGATTTCGCGCAGACAGCCGGAACGGTCGGTACAACGGGCGTGATAGAGCAGCCAGGACGATAACGGCTCCGAATGCTGAACGTAGAATACTGAATACTGAATGTAGAAGAGATTTCGGAGTTCAGTATTCAGTATTCTACATTTTACATTCCGTACCCGACCCTACCCCGTTGTTTCCTCCACCTGCGCGCTGTCCCCACTTTGCAGCCGACTGAGAATATTCACGCCCGTCGCGTTCTCGATCTGCTCGGTCAGCTTGATGATCGCTGCCGGAAACTGATTCGCCGCGTTCGCCACGCCCGAGCCTTCGCCCGAATCGATCACGGTCAGCCGATCGATGTCGATGCCCTCCACCGCGCTGGACAGCTCGCTGATGATCTCGGGGAGCATGTTGAGGATGAAGATGCGCTCTGCCTCTGTGCCAGCGCCGAGGTAGAGCTTGATCATCTCGCCCAGCACGAACAGCCGCGCCCTACCATCCTCGGTGATCGAAGCCGCCGCACCCTTGGCGCGCTCCTCCATCGCCTCGCGCTCGGCCCGAGCGGGCAGCAGGACGTCGGCCTCCAGCCGCCGCCCCTCAAGGGCGATCCGCTCCTGCTGCAGGTCCTGCTCGGCGATCGTCTTGGCCTTCTCACCGGCGACCGGGGCCGCCTTTTCCTTGGCCAGCGCGGCGGCCTCGAGCTCGGCGGTGCGCACACGTAGCTCGTTGTTCTTCTCGACGATGGCGAGGTCCGCCTGGATCTTGGCGATCTCGGCCGCCTGGCGCGCCGCCGCCTCGGTCTGCTCGGCCTCTGAGAAGCGCTCCGCCTCGGCCACGCGTGCCTTCTTGAGGATATCAGCGGTCTGCTGCCGGCCGATCGAGTCGAGGTAGTTCACCTCGTCGGTGACGTTCTGGATCTTCATCGTGTCGAGCTCGAGGCCCAGCTTCTTCATGTCCTCGTCAGCTTCCTCGATCAGCACATGGGCGAACTTGAGCCGGTCCTCGTTCACCTCCTCGGGCGTCAGCGTCGCCAGCACGCCGCGCAGGTTACCCTCGAGCGTGTCCTTGGCGATCTGCATTACCTCCTCGAACGGCTTCTCGAGCATGCGCTCCACGGCGTTGTGCGCGACGGGATCGCGCGCGCTGATCTTCACGTTGGCGATGCCATGGACGATGAGCGGGATGCCGCCCTTCGAGTAGGCGTTCTTGACGACGACCTCGATGGGCAGCGTCGTCAGGTCGAGCCTCGCGACGCGCTCGACGATCGGCACCCGCAGCGTCCGGCCGCCGTGCAACAGCCGGTAGCCCGCCCGGCGCCCGTCGGCGGTCAGCCGCTTGCGGCCCGTTATCACGACCATCTCGTTGGGCTGGCAAATCACGATCAGCGACTTGACGACATAGATGAGCGCCATCGCGACACCCAGCCCTATCACTCCAAGTAGGAAACCAGTGTCCGCGTCCACGCGGCTACCCTCGACTTTCCGGTTTGAAACGGCCGGGCCAACGCTGACTGCGAATCTCGAATGTAGGATACTGAATACCCATGCGTCTGGGTGTCAGCATTCGGCGTTCCGCATCCGGCACTCGGAATTCGCAGCCCGCCCTGCTCCGCCGTTTCCTAGAGTTATCCTCAACTCTCTGCTGATGGAAGCTCCGGCACGTCGAACGGGATGACCTCAGCTACCCCATCCGCGAGGCTCAGGATGACGACCTCGGTGCCAGCCGCGAGCTGTCCCGTTACATCCCTAGATACACGCGCGGTGAGATAGTATTCACGGTCAGCGATCGTGCAGGCCACTCGCCCCGGCTGGCCCGGCGCCAGCGGTAGCACGACCCGCGCGGTGTGGCCCTCGATCTCCCGGTCGCCCACCATGTCGACACCGACCTCGCTGCGCCGCAGCCAGGTGAAGACTGAGTGCGTGAGCAGCATCGCGCCGCCGCCCATAACCAGCGATAGCAGAAGCGCGGCGTTCGGCGCCGACGCGTTCGTCACGGTGAGCAACGTCCCGGTGAAGCCGAAGGCGGTGAGGAAGAAGATGAGGTTGCGCGGCCGGAAGAACCCCAGCACCAGTGCCCCCGCCCCGCCATGACCGACGTCAACGTCGTGGTCCGCGTCGAGCCCGCCGACATGCACGTCGGCTCCCGCCACGTCCACATCCATTCCCGATACGTCCGCATCGAACCCGGAGGCGTCCACGTCGAGCCCGTGAACGTCCACGTCGCCGACGTCGTGGTGGGCGCCACTGAGGACCGAGAAAACGAGCAGCCCACCGCCGACCATAGCGGCAATTATGTATATCCCAAGCACTTGGCTTCTCCCAAGGCAGCGGCTCGCGGCCAGCTTCCCTGTACAGTACGCGCGCCTGGAGGGGCCGGTTCAATACTGCCAGGGCGCTCCGGGGAGCGCAACCAGGGGCTCGATCAGAGCCCCTGGAGATTCGGGCAAAATTTCCGCCTACCGGTCAATTATTACCGGTCCGGAGGTCGTTTTCGGGGCCTCTCCCGCGCACGTAATACCATGTGACATAATTAGTTAGCTCCATTATGTGTGACGGGGAACAGAGTTTGCTACCCTCGCACATGGTGTGGTGCTTGACAGTGCCGCACGAAGTTGTTAACGTGGCCCGCCCCCTCCTCCATCGGTAAGCCGTGACCCCGCAAGGCGGACGCACGTCGCCTGACGGGAAGGCTGTAAACGCCGGTGGACATGTCTTGACAACTTGCTTCGCGAACCCGAGCGAGGGATGGAACGAAACCGCCTGACGTTCCTAGTCATCACCGACTCACCGCAGCCGGCGCATTCGCTGCAGATCTCGCAGCGGACGCTCCGCTATGCAGTGGCCGGGGTCGCTGGCGTGCTCCTGTTCATCCTCGTAGCCTCCGCGGCGCTGGTCCTCAAGCTGGGGGACCTGGTGCAAGCGGAGAGTCTCGAGCGGGAGAATGCTCTGCTGGTGGCGGATGTGGAGCGGATGCAGGAGACGGTGGACCAGCTGACGGCGTCGCTCACCGCGATCTCGGAACGTGACCGTCGGTTCCGGCTGTTGGCCGGTCTTCCGCAGATCGATCCTGAAGTTCGGCAGGTAGGTATCGGGGGTCCGGGGACGGGCTCGATCGAGAGCGAGCCGCTCCTGGAGCTCGACGCCGATCTTGGCGGTCACGTGTTCAACACCACGGCTGACCTGAACCGCCTGCTGCGGCAGTCGAACCTGCTGCAGGCGAGCCTTCAGGAGGCGTCGAAGGCGATGGAGGCGCACCGCGACCGGCTCGCCAGCTACCCGTCGATCGACCCCACCAGCGGATGGTTGAGCTCCTCCTTCAGCCGCAGCCGCTGGCACCCCCTGCTGAACGTTCGTCGCCCCCATGAAGGTATCGATCTCTCGGCGCGGCGCGGCACGCCGATAGTGACCACCGCGGACGGCCAGGTCACGTATGCGGGCTGGCGGCCCGGCTACGGTTGGACCGTGGAGATCGACCACGGCAATGGGATCAAGACGCGTTACGCCCACAACGAGAGGAACCTGAAGGTCAAGGTGGGCGACTCGGTGCGGCGTGGTGACGTGATCGCGCACGTGGGAAGCAGTGGCCTGGCGAAGGGCCCGCACGTCCACTACGAGGTGCTGGTTGATGGTCGGGCGGTCAACCCCGAGCACTACCGGCTGGAGCACGTGATCGTGGAATAGGCATCCGGGAAAGCTTCTTCGAAACCTAGATGAGCGGGCGCCTGCCCGCTCTTTTTTGGGGGCGGTGCGAGTTCGGGATGGGGCGACGTCT
The DNA here is from genome assembly GCA_020344215.1 of Gemmatimonadota bacterium. GTDB lineage: Bacteria > Gemmatimonadota > Gemmatimonadetes > Palauibacterales > KS3-K002. The sequence continues at coordinate 3,915,569 of CP070815.1, read as the reverse complement.
AATGGGAATTCTCGAATGTCGATTCGGGGATTCCCAACGAACTTCCAAGTTCATCCTACCAAGATTCGGTCCCCCTCCACCTTCACCCGATACTTCTTAATTCCCTCACGCACCGGGCCGCCAGCCGGTTCTCCCGTGCGAATGTCGAACATACCGCCGTGCCACGGGCAGTTGAGCGTGCAGCCGTCACCGGCCACCGAACCTTCGCTCAGCGAGGCGCGCCCGTGCGAGCAGCGATCGCTCAGCGCGTAGTACGTCCCGTCTACGTTGAAGAGTGCGATGGCATCCGCACCGTTGTATACCCGCTTCGAGGCCCCCGGCGCTAGCTCGCCCAGCGTGGCGACGGCGACGAAGCCTTCGGCGTCGCGCTCCGCCGCCCGCGCCAGCTCAGAGACCGACGCGCCGCCCAGCGAGTCGAGCACGTCCCAGAGCGACATCTGGATGCAGGTGAAGATCGGCGTGTCCTGCAGCGTGTAGGCCGAGGCGTCGCTCTCTCTCAGCTGCATGACCAGGTCGAGAAACTCTCCCGGATCGTCGCCCTCGAAACCGACCATGAACTCCTGGTCGTCGAGCCCGAACGAGTACGCCGTGTTGATTCTGATGTCCGGATACTTGCGACCGATGCGCACGTGCTCGCTCATCATCTCCTGGCGCTCGGCCTGCGGCAGCTTGTACCACGGCCGTGTCTTCACGAACGGGTAGAGGAAGAGATACTTCGAATCCTGCGGCGTCAGTACAATCTGGTCATCCTGCTCAGGATCCTCCGGGAACTCGTAGATCGACCGCTTCGTCATTGCCAGGTAGCTGTACGGCGTCCTCAGGTACGCACCCATACGCGTGGAGAAGATCGCCGTCTCCAGCGCCTGCAGCGTCTCCAGGTCCTCTGTCGCCTGCCAGAGCATGAAGTCGGTGTCGCCCCGCGTGCCCATCGTGCTGTACGACCTGAGCAGGCACTTCGCCTGGAATCCGCGGATCGTGTCGCTCAACTCGATCTTCTGCTCGATCTGCTTGTCCATGCTCTGCCGGCGCCAGATCGGGTCCAGCTTGCAGAACAGGTAGCGAACAAGCTGACGCTTCTCCTCCCCACCAGCCATCGTTACTCCCTTCGCGTATCGATAATTGTTCGTCTGAAGCCTAGCATACTAGCCACGGAGCGCCGCCGTCGTCAAAAAGGTGGCCAAACTCACAATCCGGCGCCCGCTCGGTCCCGGCCTGAAACCGCCCCTTCCACACCGTCGTAGTGACTCGTGACCAGCGGACGCACAACGAACTACAAGCGGTGGGACACGTGAGAATCTCAGCTCTTCTCGTAGCCCTCATCACCCTCTACCAAGGGCTCATCCTCGTGCGGGCGATAATCTCCTGGTTCACCTCGCCCGACTCGGATCACCCGACCATCGAGCTGCTCAAGAGGTTGACCGACCCGGTGCTCGATCCGGTGCGGAAGGCGCTGCCGGACACGGCAGGGATCGATCTTTCGCCCCTCGTGGTGCTGATCGGGCTCGAGCTGGTGAAGAGGTTACTGACCTAGCGCCGTCACTCGTCGGCCGGATCGACCGAGGCCGAGTCGGTCTCCTCCGAGGAGCCGAACGGCTGGCGTCGTTCAGCTCCGATCACCCTCGCGGTTACCGCCTGGGGGAACGCTGCGATGAACTCGTTGTAGCTGCCCACCGCCTCGTTGTAACTGCGGGCTGCGCGGACGATCTGGTCCCTCGTATCCTCGAGCTGCGAGCGCAACCGTTGGAAGCCGGGGTCCGCCTGCAGATCGGCGTAGTCGGCCACCGCCGCCAGCAGGTCGCCCAGAGCACGGGATAGCGCCCCACTGGCCGACTGCATGGCCGATAGGTCGGCTGAGCGGACCGCCGCGACCAGCCCCACCCGCGAGTCTGCCACTGCCTCGATCACGCTCGACTCGACCTCCGCGTAGCGCTCGACCGTCTCGACCAGCGAGGGGACCACCTCGCTACGGCGTAGCAGCTGGACCTCGATATCGGAGCGGGCCTCGGCCGCCCGCTCATCCAGCTCCTGGATCCGGCTGTAGCCACAGCCTGACAGGAGCGCTGTGGCGAGCAGCGCTGCCAGGAGCCGCGGCCGGCGGACCGCCGGCATCCCGAGCGGCACCTCGGGATCTCTGCTCAATGACCCCAAAGGCATGTCCATCTCTCGCGCCACCAGCCCCGTTTCCCGCGGCCGCCGCGCTCGTCTCGCCGCCCGGCGGTCGGGCTCAGTGCGCGGCGCACCCGGTTCTTGAAAACTGGTCGCGTCCCACCTAGGTTTCGTCGATTCAGCGGGCAGAAACTTTAATCTGGGAGAGCTCAATGAACAAGCATTGGGTTTTAGGCTTTGCCACGCTGGTCACATTGTCGGCGTGCAGCCGCTCGACCCAGCTGGCAGTGCAGGCCGTTTCCGAGGGCCCCGACGGCGAGGTCACGGCTCAGTCTCAGCTGATTATCCGGATGATGCCGTACGACCGGGACTCGATCTTCAGCACTCTATCCGCCGAGGCCACGGAGCCTGAGCCGCAGCCTCCGGCAGACCTGGTCGAGCTGCGCGACTCGGTCGCCGCCGTCCGGGCGCGCTGGACGGAGGCGGAAAGCGCGTGGAACGAGATCCGGTCCGAGCTGCAGGATCTGTCCCAGCGGATGCAGCGGATGGACCGCTCCAGCACAGAGTACTTCCGGGCGTATCAGCGCTTCGAGGATCTGGAAAGCCAGGTCAATCGTCTCGAGCGGGACCAGACACGCTACTTTGACGAGTTCACGGAGCTGCAGGGCGCCTACCGGCAGCGCGCCGACTCGTTCAACGCGGTGATGCAGTCCTGGGGAGACAGGGCTTTCGACACCTACAGTGAGATCGTCGACAGCCTCGTCGAGATGCTGGGCGAGGAGCTGGAGGATACGACCGACGTCGACGGTTGGGCTTATTTCAAAGTGCCACGCGGCCGTTGGTGGATCCACACGCGCACGAAGCTCGTCTTTGAAGAGCTGTACTGGAATGTGGCCTACGAGTCGGCCGGCGGGGTGGACAGTCTGAGAATCGACAACGCCAACGCCGAGGTCCGCCCCATTTACTAGAGCCGACTCAGCTTCACAGCTGACTCGGCCGGGCGGCGCTCCACGGGCGCCGCCCGTCGTACTTGCCACAAGGAGATCCATCCCATGAGTCAAGCGGTCTCCGACCTCCAACTCGAAGTCCGGGACGGCCTCGCCATCCTCACGTTCGATCGCCCCGATTCCAAGGTCAACCTGCTGACTCGCCAGGTCATGCTGCGGCTGGACGAGCTACTGGCCTCGCTCGAGGAGGCGGCGGCTCGTGGCGAGGTCCGAGCGCTGCTCATCCGGAGCGGCAAGCACCGGAATTTCATCGCCGGCGCGAACATCGAGGAGCTGGCCGTGATCGAGAGCGCGGCCGAGGGCGCCGAGATGTCGCGCCGCGGCCAGACGATCCTGCTGCGACTGGAGCGACTGCCGGTCGCCACACTGGCGGCGATCGACGGTGCCTGCGTCGGCGGCGGCCTCGAGCTGGTCCTCGCCTGCGACTTCCGTGTCGCCAGCGACCACCCGCGCACCGGGCTGCGCTTCCCCGAGACCCAGATCGGCATCCTGCCGGGCCTCGGTGGCACCGTCCGCACTCCGCGCCTCGCCGGCCTGCGCCCCGCCCTCGACCTGATCCTGTCCGGCAGGCAGGTGAGCGCGAAGCGCGCGCAGAAGATGGGGCTCGTCGACAAGCTCTACGACGCCGACCGCTTTGACGAGGAGGCCGGCGCCTTCGCCCAGAAGCTCGCTCGTACCGGGAAGAAGCCGGGCGGCCGCCGCCGCTCGCTCACCGCCCGGGCCGTTCAGGAGGGCCCGCCTGCCCGATGGCTGATCCGGCGCTTCACGCACAAGACGCTGGCCGCCCGCACGAAAGGCCACTACCCGGCGCTCCCCAGAGCACTCGACGTCATCGTCGACGGCCTGGCGAGCCCCAAGGAGCGGGCATACGCGCGGGAGGCGGAGGCGTTCGGCGAACTCTCGGTCACACCCGTCTGCAAGAACCTGATCGCCGTCTACCAGCTCACCGAGTCCGCCCGCAAACGGGCGCCGGCCGGTGAGCCGGCCAAGGTCAAGCGAGCCGGCGTCGTGGGCGCCGGCCTCATGGGCGCCGGGGTCGCCGAGCTCTTCGCCTACCAGGGCATACCGGTCCGCGTCGTCGACCTCGATCGCGACCGTGTGGAGGCCGGGATCGACCGGGCCCGCGGCTTGCTGGACAAAGCCGCCGAGCGTGCCGGCTGGTCCGAAGCAGAACTCAAGGAACGAAAGAAGAACCTGCGCGGGACCACCAGCTACGACGGCTTCGAGAGGCTGGACGTCGTCGTCGAGGCCGTCCTGGAGCTGATGGATGTGAAGCGCCAGGTCTTCAAGCAGATCGAAGAGAACGTCTCGGCGACCGCGCTGATCGCCAGCAACACGTCGGCGCTCTCGATCAGCGCACTGCAAAGGGACCTGGGCCAGCCGGAACGCGTTTGCGGGCTTCACTTCTTCAACCCGCCGCACCGCATGCCGCTGGTCGAAGTTGTGCGCGGCGCGCAGACATCGGACGACACGCTGGCAACGGCGTTCGAGGTGGCCGTCCATCTCGGCAAGACGCCCGTCGTCGTGAAGGACTCGCCGGGCTTCGTGGTCAACCGCATCCTCGCCGCCTACCTGACCGAAGCCGGCCATCTGCTCCAGGAAGGGATGTCGATCGAGCGCCTCGACCGCGCAATGTCGCAGTTCGGGATGCCCGTCGGCCCGCTGCGACTCCTGGACGAGATCGGCCTCGACGTCGTAGCCGAGGTGAGCCAGACGATGGTGAACGGTTTCGGCGAGCGCTTCACGCCCGCCCCCGTCATGGGTGAGGTGTTGGCCACCGGTGTGGCCGGGCGGAAGGGCGGCCTGGGCCTTTACCGCTATGACGGCAAGGAGGCAAAGGGCGTCAACCCGGAAATCGTGAAACTGCTTCGCCGGGAAGCCACTGGCACGCCGCCCAGTTCGGCCGAGGCCGAGGAGCGGATGGTCTTCGGCATGATCAACGAGGCGGCGCGCATCCTCGATGAGCAAGTCGTCGATTCGCCGGGCACGCTCGACGTTGCGATGATCATGGGCACCGGGTTCCCGCCGTTCCGTGGCGGACTGCTGCGCTACGCCGACTCGATCGGCCTCGGCCGCATCACGGAACGTCTGCGTCACTACGCCGCGGCGGTCGGCCCACGGCTGGAGCCAGCGCCTGGCCTGGAGGGGCGCGACTCATTCTACGCCTGAGCCGATGCCGCAGGTCGAGATACACTACCGGCGGCCGCCCGACCGGCTGGACATATTCGTGCAGGACCTCGTCGTCGACCGACCCGACCACAAGGTGACGCTCCACGATCCATCGACGGTGGGGACCACCCTACAGGTCGGCGACAAGGTGATCTACGAACCGGGCGCCGCGATCGTCTGGTTCGTTTTTCCAGATGCCTGGCACGACCTCGGCCGTTTCCACCTGAAGGACGGCACCTTCACCGGATATTACGTCAACCTTATCACGCCCGTCAGGCTGGAGGGCAGGATCTGGAAGATGTACGATCTGTGCCTCGACCTGTGGATCGATCGCGACGGACGATTCCAGGTGCTCGACCAGGACGAGTTCGATGAGGCTGTCGACCGCCTCTGGATCGATACCGCCACGGCAGAGCGGGCACGCCGCGAGCTCGACTCTCTCATCGAAGAGGTGCGCTCAGGGGAGTGGCCGCCGGAGGTTGTTCGGGAGTATGATCTGGCGCGGGTGAGAACGCTGCGGGTCACGGGTGGGTGATCTGAATACCCAATAACCGACAACCAACGCCCGGGTAATCGAGGATCATTCAAGAGCCAAGGACCAATACTCGAGTATCAATGCCTGAGACAATTGATCATCGGGCGTTGCGGCTTGGTTCCTGACGCACGAGGCCTAGCTTGGTAACCAGGACACTGAATGTCGGATATTGGATATTGAAGACAGACATGAGAATGCCCTGCCTACTGCTCGCTGCTGTTCTTGTCCCCGGTCTCTTGCGGACCCAGGATCCCGACTACCGCAGGCTGGGCTCCGCCGACGCGCCGCTCGAGCTCGCCATCTACTCCGACTTCGAGTGCCCCTACTGCCGCAACTTCGCGCTGGCGGCGATGCCTGCCATTAACGCCGAGTTCGTCGATGGGGGGCTGGTTCGCGTGCGCTACGTCTACTTCCCGCTGGCGGCGGTCCACCGCAACGCCGTCGCCTCGGCCAAGGCCGCTCATTGCGCAGGGGTGGCGGGCAAGTTCTGGGCGTTCCACGATTACTTGTACGTGCGCCAGCCTGAGTGGGCTGGCGATGCCGCGCCCGACTCGCTGTGGATCGCGTACGCCAAGAACTTGGGGCTCGAGCCCGACGCGTTCGCCGCCTGCCTGAGCGCGCCGGAGACGCTGGCGGTCGTGGATGCGGACCTGCGCAAGGCGCTCGCATCCGGCGCTACGGGCGCGCCCACGATCGTCCTCGAAGGCCGCTCGCTGGCCGGCCTCGCCTCGTACGAGGAGCTACGGGCCGAGATCCTCTCGGCTATTGCGGCCGTCGAGCGCCAGTAACCGGACCCCGAGGACCTTTTGGAACCGACGCTCAACCCCGAGTCGATCGCCCTGCTGCTCAGCCTGCTGGCCACCGCCGTCGCCATGGGCCTCAGCCTCTACACCGCCCTCGGGGCTCTCGGTGCGGCGGCCTACCTCGGCTTCATCATCCTGCCCGAGTCGCCGGCGGGCCTCGCGGCGCCCCTGGTTTGGGGAACGCTCGTGGCGCTGGCGGTCGTCGAGTTGATCCTCTCCCGATTCAGGCTGCTCGATCTCATCTGGAGTGCCCTGCACACCCTGGTCCGGCCGCCCGCGGCGGCTCTCTTCGCCGCCGCAGCGCTGGACCAGCACGGCCGCTACCTGGGTTGGGCCGTCGCGCTGGCGGCTCTCGTCGTTGCCCTTCTGGTCCACATCCCGGTGCTGGCCGTCCACACGGCGGCGCGCACCGCTGGCCCTTCGCCACGACGCCGGGGGTTCACCGCCGTGCAGCTGGGCCTGGCCGCCGTGATCGCGACGCTCGCCTGGATCGCTCCCCCCTTCGCTGCAGCGGGCGCCCTCGTCATGGTGCTGGCGCCGCTGCCCTGGTGGCCCCGGCTCTGGGGCGCCGCCTACCTCGCCCTTGCCGGCTGCTTCGCCGTGATATCCCGGGCCGGCCGCTACCACCGCTGGGACGCCGGGCCCGACCTGCCGGCTCGCCTCAGCAAGGCCGCCGAGGCTGAGCTGGACATCCCGATCAGCCGGGTCCGCTCCGCCCGAGCCAGCCTGGCCCGGGTTGGTGCCCGCTGGCCATACCTGCGAGGCCGGCTCCTCGTCGCCCAGGACCGCCCCCCGCTCTTCGCCCACCACCGCGGGTACAGATCCAGGTTCATCCGGCTGCCGCGCGCCTCGGGACGCGCCGACCACGGTGCGCTCCTCGAGACGGTGCAGCTGGATGCCCTGACGCCGTATGCCGTGTGCGTAGGCCCCGACGCGCCGCCCGGGCCCGCCATCTTGGCAGCTTTGGCGGGTCCGAAGACCGAGCCGGTGGAACCTGGAGGACCCGGCTCGGCGTAAAGACTGTTGTTCCAAGGGCCGGAAGGCGTTTTGGGGTAGGGCGTTGCGCCCATTCGCCTTGTCTTCGGGGGTTTACGAGACCGGGGAACGGGCATATACTATACGGTCTTGCTTATCTACGTCTTGAGGTCGTCCGTTTACGCCGCCGGTACCGCTACGGGGCGGCTGGTTGGCGAGGCGCATGGCGCTCGGGCGTGCTGCGGTATCCCCCGCGAGGCCGCCAGGCGGCGCTCGCGGGTTTCCATTACAGGGAACTGAACTCCGAGTCGCAGCAGAGTGAGCATGTTCTTTAGCTCAAAAGCCTTAGACTCATTCGACCAATACCTTCACGACGTCGAGAAATACCCGCTCATCGAGGACGCCGCGACGGAGCGTGAGATCGCACGTCGCGCCCGATCGGGCGACCGCAAGGCCGCCGAGCGGCTGGTGACGGCGAACCTGCGCTTCGTCATCTCGTACGTGAAGAAGTACCAGGGCCGCGGGCTGAACTTGGCCGAGCTGGTCTGTATCGGCAACGAGGGGCTGCTCAAGGCGGTGAAGAAGTTCGACCCGGACAAGGGTGTCAAGTTCATCTCCTACGCCGTCTGGTGGATTCGCCAGACCGTGCTGCAGGCGCTGGCCGAGCAGACGCGCTCCGTCCGCATACCGCTCAACCAGAACTCGAACCTCGTGAAGCTGTCGCGGACCGAGACGGCGCTGACCCAGCAACTGGGCCGGACACCGACCGACCGCGAGATCGCCGATCGCATGGGTGAGCCGGTGCAGACGATCAGGGCGCTGCGGCGTGTCGCGTCAGCCGAGCTCAGCCTCGACGCACCGCTCGACCGCACCGACCGCGACAGCGCATCCTTCGGCGAGCGCTTCTCCGGGATGGAGACGGAGGACATCCAGGACGAGATCGAGTTCCAGGCGCGCCGCCAGTTCCTGCAGGACATGTTCAAGAAGTACCTGACCGAGCGCGAGCGTAAGATCCTGGTCCTCTACTACGGCCTCGACGACGGGGAGGAGATGACGCTGGAAGAGATCGGCTCGCTCCTAGGTGTAACGCGCGAGCGGATCCGCCAGATCCGCAACCGCGCTTTCGAGAAGCTACGACAGTCGCCGGATGGCAAGGCGCTGGAAGGATTCTGGGCGCCGAGTTGACTCGAGTAGCAGCAACACGATATACGAAAGGGCAAGGGAACACCTTGCCCTTTTTGTCTGAGTGCGCTGCGTTACTCGCGCTCCGTATTCCGAATGTAGAACACTGAATGCCGAAGAGCCGAGGGTAGTGCTTGGAGATTCGCCGTTCGGCAATCGGTAGTCAGTAATCAGTATTCGGCATTCGGTGCTCGACCGCCTTCGATGTCCTCCCCGCGCTTCCCCGTGACACCCGCGAGCGCCAGCACGAGGATCGCGAGGATCAGCAGCTGCGAGACCACGCACCACTGACAGATCGCGCGCAGGATGAACAGCTCGGCATAGGTGAGGTACAGAGAGAAGAGGGCTGCGAGGCCGGCGAGGACGCTGAGCAACAGATCGGGCCGCCGGTCCGCCAGCCAGCGCGATTGAGTCCCGGCAACCGCCAACACGAACAGCGCCAGATAGCCGGCCAGGCCGATCGCCGCCACCGGTATCCCGAGGAACACAGAGTACTGCGACGTGTTGACAACGTCGCAGCCCTGCGTGACGCTGCAGGCGTAGCCGCTCGTGATGCCCAGCTTGCCGAGCAGCAGATAGGTCGCGTCGAGGATCCCTAGCAGCGTTAGGACCGCGATAGCCCTGCGACGGTTCACTGGCCCTCGGTAGGCGCCGGTGCCTGACCGGCGGTCTGCCTGCGGGCGAGCTCCTCATCGATGATTTGCGCTAGCCGGTCGTAGCCCATCGCGCCGAGGTGGACTCTGCCGTTGATTATGAAGGTCGGCGTCTGGTTAAGCCCCAGCTGCCGAGCGCGCTGTCCACTGCCGATCACGGCGTCACGGTACTTGCCGCCATCCACACACTCCTCGATCGCCTTGCCATTCAAGCCCAGCCCGTCGCCGTAGCGGCGGAACATTTCGGTCACTCTGCGCGAGGTGCCCCACTCGCGCTGCCGGCCCATCAGCACCTTGTGCATCGGCCAGAAGGCGTTCTGGTCGCCGGCGCACCGCGCGGCCTGGGCGGCCAACTCGGCCGGCGAACCGGGATTCAGCGGGAAGTCGTAGAAAACGAACCGGGCCTTGCCGGTGTCGATGTAGTTCTCGAGGATCTGCGGCACGGTCAGGGTCGCCACCATCCCGCAGGCGCCGCACAGGTAGTCGGCGTACTCCTCGATCACTACAGGCGCGCTGGCAGAGCCACTGACGACGCCCAGATCCCCGGCCGCCAGGTCGTCGAGCACGACCTGGGACAGCGAGTCCGACGCGTCGCCGCCCGGGGTAGGACTCCGATTCTCGACCGTGAGATAGCCGATCAACGCCGCTCCCGCGACGAATATCAACGCCAGCAAGCCGTAGAACTTGGACTGCGAATCTGCCATACAGCGACCTCCGAATCAGTCGGGTTGTGGGATCGACTCTACCTGCTCGAACTGGATGACCTGATCCAGCTGGCCGGTGAAGTACAGATACGCTGCGAACGCGATGATCACGAACAACACAAAATAGAACGCTATCTTGAACGGCCTGGGAAGCAGCCGCCGCCGCTCGCCGCCCAGTCGTGTCAGCCGCGGCACGAACGAGTCCTGCCACACGCCGATGACTTCGCGGCTGAACCCCGCCCAGCCGGTGGCATAGGCCTGATCGAGTTCCTGCAGGCTCTGCAGCCAGCGCTCATACGCCGCCTTGAGTTCTGCCGGGCCCGCCTCGGCGGCCGGCCGCAGCGCTTCCGACGCCTGGGTGACCGCTTTCAGCGGCTTCTCCAGTGGCGAGACACCCCGGGTCACACGCTGCTTCACGCCGGACACTTCCTTGGTTGACGGCATGAACTTGCCACGAGCCTTCCGCCACGGGATCCGGCGGTTGGCGGCGACGCGTCGCGTCTGCCGCTCGAAGGCGCGAACCGTCGCCTCGGTTGCCACGCCCACGTTGTCGAGCACAGCGTCCCAAAGGCGCTGGCCGTCAAGCGCCTTGGCCGCGCCGAACAGGTCGCGCGACGCGGCGGCCTCACGCTTCGCCTTGAGCAGTGCCCCGTCGTAGATATTGCGGAGCTCCCGCAGGTGTTCCTCCAGGAAGCCCACCGGCAACAGCGACGACATCTGAAGCCTATCGATCGCCGCGCCAAGTGGCCGGTCTGACCCGGCGCCGACCGCGCCCAGCGAAGCCTCGAACTCCGGGATCGAGAAGCGCTGCACCAGGTCTTCGCCGGCGCGCGCCGCCGCCACCGTAGACACGTCCGCAGCTGGCGCTTCCACCCCCGCCGCCTCCGCTTCACCTGCCACACCCAGGACAGCACTCGAGTGGCGCGAGGAGAGCCCGCGGATCGTCTGGACCTGCGCGTCGGTCAGATAGAGGATCTCCAGCTGCGTGGGGCCGCTGCCGATCCTCAGCAACCGCCCGAACTTGGCCTGGGTCACATCGACCTTGGTGATGCGATCCCAGGGCAGGCGGACGTGGCGGCCGCCTCGCTCGAACACATGGAGCGCCTGGTCGGTGACGACCTCCAGCGCCATCCCCTTGAACCGCTCCATCTCTACCAGCCCGGACAACGCCACCGGCGTCGCGAACACGACACGCTCGCCCGTCAGCGCGTCTCGGTCCGTCCGCGCCAAGTGAGCGAGATCGGCACGGCCACGTAGCTCCGCCGCCAGCGTGGCCAACCCTTCGTGGCTGCCGCGCAGCGCCATGGCGACCTGGGTGCCCACCACCAGCAGGATCGAGCCCCTGAGCGCCACACCCAGCAGCGTCGAGTAGGGGACATGGTGCTTCTCGACGTACAGCCCTTCGGGCGCCGCCAGGACCCTGGCGCCGCGTGCCGCTCCCACGCCCTCGATCACTACGTCAAAGTTGCCTTCGTAGCTCATCGATCACCGCCATGCCCAGCCGCGCCGGCGGCTGCGTCCTCCGTCCCGGCGAGCTTCAGTACACAGCTCAGGACTGCTCCCGTGTCGCTGAAGTCCTCGAACACGGCGTCGGCCCCAGTCTCTTCCAGTTGTTCGACGCTGTGGCGGCCTGTGGCTACCGCCACCGCGTAGGCCTCGACCGCCCGTGCGCAGGCGACGTCCTCGGGCGTATCCCCGACCACAACTGTCACCGGCTCCGCATCTCCGACCGGCGGCCTGCTCCGCTCCAGCGCCACGCGCGCCACCTCCGCACGGTCCTCCGAGTCGGAACCGAAGCCACCCAGCTCGAAGGTCGATCCCAACCCGGCGGCTGCGAGCTTCAACCGGGCGCCCTCCTCGATGTTCCCGGTGAGCAGCCCAACCGTCACATCGCCCCGGCTATCGAGCGCTGCGAGCAGCTCGACGACGCCGGGCAGAAGCGTGACCCGGCCCTCGCGACGCCGCACCTCCAGCTCACGCTCCAGCGCCCGGAGGTAGATCGGCCAAACCCGCGGCATGCGCCGCCGGACCTCCGCCTCATCGAATCCGGCTGCCACCATCAACTCCACCACAATCCGCGGATCGGTCTTACCGTGGAAGATGTAGCCATCGATAGGGCCGCTCGTCCCGTAGACCGCCTCGAGCGCGGCCTGAACGGCTACGCGCCCCGCACCGTCGGTGTACAGCAGGGTACCGTCGATATCGAAGAATACCCGGACCCGGATCGGGGTCGCGGCCTGCTGCAAAGCTCCTCCTCCTCCGCGGCTTCAGCCGGAATAAACTAAACTTCGCAATCTGGTCCAGACCGACGAGCATCGCCAGTCAGGGCGCCCTGACCGCCCTCTCGATGGCCTGGGCCAGCGCCCACTCGGCGCACAGACTCAGCCGCAGCAGCTCCGACGCCGCCGCCTCCCGCGGGTCCGGACCCGCGGAACAGGCGAAGACCAGGTCGCCGTCGAACTGCGTGTTGGCCGGCGCGATGCGGCGCACCACGGCGTTCATCGCCTGCCGCGTCACCACCGCCAGGTCGGTCCGGGTCAACGGGCAGTCGGTCGCTATCACGGCGAGTGTCGTGTTCGTTCCCGGCTGTGGCGCGGCCCCGGGGGGGAGCCCGTAGTGCCTCAGGTAGGCCGCCGTATCCACGAACGCTCCGCTCTCGTCACGGGCACCGGCGATAATCTCTCCCCGCTCATCGAGCACGTCGCCGTACGCGTTGACCACGACGAGCGCCGCGACGGCGTGATCCCCCGACTTCAGGGCCCAGCTCCCCACTCCACCCCGCATGCGGCCCGCCGGGCCGAAGAGCTTACCCACCGTGGCGCCGCAACCGACTCCCACCCGCCCCTCCGCCACCGGCGCGTCGCTCGCCGCCTCGCACGCCGCGCGCCCCATCTCCGCGTCCGGACGCCGGTCGGCCCGGCCCACTCCGAGATCGAAGATCACCGCGCTCGGCACGATCGCCACGCGAGCCGCGTCGATCTGCAGACCCCGCCCGTGCTCCTCCAGCCAGCCCGCCACACCGTCCGCAGCGGCGAGCCCGTAGGCCGAGCCGCCGGTCAGCAGCAGCCCGTCCACCTGCGGCACCATGTGATTGGGTGACAGCGCGCCGAACTGCCGTGTCCCGGCCGCCATCCCCCGCACGTCCACCGCCGCACGGAACGGGCCGAGCACAACGGTGCAGCCCGTCGCCGCATCCGGGTCCTGAGCATGGCCGACTGTGATGCCGGGAACAGCCGTGAGGGTCGGGTTGGGAAGCGGGGGAGACATGGTTTCAGCGATCGGTGATCGGTGATCAGCAGTCCAGCTCTTAGCTACTGATTACTGATCACTGTTTGCTCTTGCTCTCTTCCTTCATCTCTGAGCTGAAGGTGATCACCTTATTGCGACCGGCGGCCTTCGCCCTATAAAGCGCCTCGTCCGCCCTGTCGATCAGGTCTTCCAGGCTAATTACGTCGGCGTCGGGGAAGCCGGCGACACCGCCGCTCACCGTGAGCCTCAGCGTGCCGCCTCGCAGATCGAACTCGCGGCGGCTGACGCCGTTGCGGATTCGCTCGGCTAGCTGGTGCGTACCGTGTGCGCTCGTCTCGGGCAAGACGAGCAGGAACTCGTCGCCGCCGTAGCGGCCGACGAAGTCGGCTGTGCGCAGCGAGCGACGCAGTACCTCCCCGATCGAGCGGAGCGCCGCGTCGCCTGTGGTATGGCCGTGGGTATCGTTAAGCCGCTTGAAGTCGTCGATGTCGAACATCACGACGCCCAGCAGTCGCTCGTAGCGGGCGGCGCGCTCCAGCTCGTTCTCCAGCCGCTCCATCAAGTAGCGGCGCGAGAGGCAGCCGGTCAGCTCGTCTGTCTTCGCCAGGATCTCCAGCTGTTCCTGGTGCGAGAGGACGCTCTCGAACGTCGCCGCACGGTTGAGCGCCCGGACGGCGCCCTGGGCGATGGCCGATGTGAGTCGTACCGATTCCTCGTCGAGCGCCGGCTCGTCAGGGTTGGAGCGCAAGAAGAAGACGCCGTGCTGGTTCTTGTCGAATGTGAAGGGTATGGCGACGATCGACTGGATATCGATCTCGATGTTCTCGGTCTCCCACAGCGGGCGGATCTGCTCGAACAGCGCCGAACCCTTCAGGTTCTTCACCAGCACCGGCGCCCCCGTCTCGACGGCCTGCCGGATCTCGGGGTAGCGAGTGAGATCGAGAGCCAGGGCACTGATGCTCGGGTCGTCGTGCGCCGCCACGACCGTTCCTCGCTCGCCGCCCTCCTCGATGAGGATCATTGAGCAGCGCCGGATCTGGAAGAGACGCGATACCCGGCGCACCAGGATATCGAAGATCTCCTCGGACGACAGGCTGGCCGTCACGTCGCGGACGATCTCGAGCACGATCCCGCTGGTGTCGGCCTCGCGCCGCGACTCCCGGATCAGCCGTCCCCGCTCCAAGTGTGAGGCGATCCTGGCCAGCATCTCGCCTACCTGGAAGGGCTTGCGAATGTAGTCGGTGGCGCCGGCCCGGATCGCCGCGGCGGCATCGTCGCCCTGCGGCTGCGAGGAGGTCAGCAGTAGCGGGACGTCCCGGGAGCCGACGCGGTGGCGGACGTGGCGAACGATCTCCACCGGCGCCATCTCCCGGATCGACTCGTCGACGACCACGAGGTCCGGGTTCTGGCTGGCGATGTAGCTGAGTAGTGTGGTCCCGTCGCCGACGCTTCGGACCTTGTAGCCCTCGCCTGCCAGGGCGTCGTCCAGCCCGGCCAACGCCTGCGTGCCGTCATGGCCAACCAGTATGTAGCCCCTCTCGCTCATGCCGCTCCGGCTGTCGCGGTTCCGTACTCGCTTACCCACTTACCCCAGGCGACCGGGTCGACGTTCCCCCCGGAAATGACAGCGACGGTCGGCCCTGTAGGGCCGGGGACCTTCTCGGCCAGCAGGGCCGCCACCGTCGCCGCACCGCTCGGCTCCACCAGCAGGCGGTGCTCCTCGGCGCACCAAGCGAGGGCGCGGAGGATGTCCTCGTCCTCCACCAGCAGTATCTCCTCGACCAGCGATTGGGCGTGCTCGAAGGTGAGGTCGCCCGGTCGAACTGGCTTCAGGCCGTCGGCCACGCTCGCCACCGACTCGAGCTCCACCGGGTGGCCCGCTACCAGCGACGCGTGCATCGAGGCCGCCCCCAGCGGCTCCACCCCGAACACCTCCGCCTCCGGCGCCAGTGCCCGCACCGCCGCCGCCACACCGGCGAGCAGCCCTCCGCCGCCCACCGGTACCAGGACGCGCTCCACCACGGGCCACTCCTCCACGATCTCCAGCCCGACCGTACCCTGTCCGGCGATGATCTGCCGATGGTCGAAGGGCGGCACGATCGCCAGGTCCCGCTCGGCGGCGATCGCCTCGGCCCGCCGCTGCCGCTCCACCGACTTCGTGCCCTGCTCGACGATCTCAGCGCCCAGGCGGCGAATGCCGTCGACCTTTATCTGCGGCGCGTCGACCGGCACGACCACCACCGCCGCCAGCCCCAGCTCCCGGGCCGCCAGCGCCACCGCCCGGCCATGGTTGCCGGACGAGTAGGTGATCACACCACGGGAACGCTCAGCCTCCGGCAGCTGGGCGATGAAGTTGTAGGCACCACGCAGCTTGAAGGCGCCGCCGTGCTGCAGGTTCTCGCACTTGAGCCGCAGCCGCCCGAGGCCGGCGCGAGAGCCCCGTCGCTCCGCCAGAAGCGGAGTCCGCCGCGCCACCGCAGCGATCCGCTCGGCGGCAGCACGTATCTCGTCGATGCTGACGAGCTGGGACATCTCTACAGACTCCAGGGTACCCGTGTACGATACGGTAGGGTGTTCCGGCGGGGGGGAGTGGAGGCTTCAAATCTCGGCCCAGCGAGCCGTTAAGTCAACGGCACACCGAAAACATTTAATAACGACCGAGCGCTTTCTCCTGCCGCTTACTCGGCCGCCGCCAGCTCCTCTTGCTGCTTCTCCGAGACCACGCGGGTGACGTCGACCAGCTGATCCCCGCGGTCCAGATTGATCACCCGGACGCCCTGGGCGTTGCGGCCCGTCTCGCGTATCTCCTTGACCCGCTGGCGGTTAACGATCCCTCTCCGGGTGATCAGCACCAGCTCGTCGTCCGGTCGAACCTCCTTGATCGACACGACCTTCCCGGTCTTCGGGGAGAGGCGCACGTTGATCACGCCCTTGCCGCCGCGTCGCTGCAACCGGTACTGGGAGATCTGGGTCCGCTTGCCCATTCCCCTCTCCGTCACCACCAGCAGCGCCGCTTCATCACTGACCACGACCAGACCGACCACCCGGTCGCCACGGCCCAGGACGATACCCTTCACACCGCGCGCCACACGGCCCATCTCCCGGACCTGCTCCTCCTCGAAGCGGATGGCCTTGCCGTTGCGCGTGGCGAGCACGACTTCATCCTCCTCCTGGGTCAGCCGCACATCTATCAGCTCGTCGCCGCCGACCACACTGATCGCGTTTATCCCGCTCGAGCGAACGTTGGCGTATGCGGCCAGCGACGTCTTCTTCACCATCCCCTTCCGGGTGGCGAACAGCAGGTAACGGTCCTCGCGGAACTCGCGTACCGGGACCATCGCCGCGATCTTATCGTCCTTGCTGACACGGATCAGGTTGACGATCGGCTTGCCGCGGGCTGTGCGGCCGGTCTGCGGCACCTGATGGACCTTGAGCCAGTGCACCCGCCCACTGGCGGTGAAGAAGAGGATGTAGTCGTGCGTGGACGCCACGAACAGGCGCTCGACCCAGTCCTCCTCCTTCGTCGCCATACCCGCCACGCCGCGGCCGCCGCGCCGCTGCCGCCGGTACGTGTCCACCGGCATCCGCTTGATGTACCCCTCGTGCGAGACGGTCACTACCATCTCCTCCTCGGGGATAAGATCCTCGACCGAGAAGTCCTCGATCTCCCCTGCGATCTGGGTGCGACGGTCATCTCCATACTTCTTCGCCAGCTCATCGAGCTCGCGCTTGATGATCGTCATCCGCCGCCGCTTCGAGGCCAGGATGGCCTTCAGCTCCGTGATCTGCGCCCGGACCTCCTTCAGCTCCGCCTTCAGCTTCTCGACTTCGAGGCCCGTCAGCCGCGCCAGCCGCATGTTGAGGATCGCTTCCGCCTGCTTCTGCGTCAGCTTGTAGCGGCTGCGTAGCTTCTTCGCCGCCTGCTCCGGGTCCTTCGCCTTCTTGATGATGTCGACCACAGCGTCGATATGGTCGACCGCCTTCTTGAGGCCGATGAGGATATGCTCGCGATCCTCTGCGACCTGCAGATCGTGCTTGCTGCGCCGCACCACCACCTCGTGGCGGTGATCCACGAAGTGCTGGATGATCTCGCGCAGGTTCATGATCTTCGGCACGCCATCGACCAGCGCCAGCATGATCGTGCCGAAGGTCGACTGCATCTGCGTATGCTTGTACAGCCCGTTCAGCACGATCTGCGCGATCGCGTCACGCTTGAGCTCCACGACGATCCGCATGCCCTCGCGGTCGCTCTCGTCGCGCAGATCGCTTATCCCCTCCACCCTGCGCTCACGCGCCAGCTCGGCGATCTGCTCGATCAGGCGCGTCTTGTTGACCATGAACGGGATCTCGGTGATGACGATCCGCTCCCCGCGCTTCGCCTCGTCGATCTCCGCCCGCGCCCGCACCACGATCCGGCCACGACCCGTCTTGTATGCCGCGTTGATCCCCTGCTTCCCATGCACGATCCCACCGGTCGGGAAGTCGGGACCCTTCACCTTCTTCATCAGGTCGGTGACCTTCGCCTTCGGGTTGTCGATCAGGTGCTTCGCCGCCGCCACTACCTCGCGCAGGTTGTGCGGCGGTATGTTCGTCGCCATCCCAACGGCGATACCCGCAGAGCCATTAACGAGTAAGTTCGGGAACTTACCCGGTAGCACCGTCGGCTCCTCGAGCCGGTCATCGAAATTCGCTGAGAAGTCGACGGTGCTCTTCTCGATGTCCTCGAGCATCTCGACCGCCACCGTGCCAAGCCGCGCTTCCGTGTACCGGTACGCCGCCGCGCTATCTCCGTCGATCGAGCCGAAGTTGCCCTGCCCGTTCACCAGCGGGTAACGCAGCGAGAAGTCCTGCACCATCCGCACGAGCGCGTCGTACACCGCCATGTCCCCGTGCGGGTGGTACTTGCCCAGAACCTCACCTACCACCGACGCGCTCTTCTTGTGCGGCCGGTTCGGCGCCAGCCCAAGCTCGTGCATCGCGTACAGGATCCGCCGGTGCACCGGCTTCAAACCGTCCCGCACGTCCGGCAGCGCTCGCTGCACGATCACGCTCATCGAGTAGTCGATGAACGACTCCCGCATCTCGTCCTCGAGAAAGCGCGGAAAGACCTTTTCCTCGTTATTCTCCGCCATCGATTACCTCGCCGCGCTCCGGATTACGAATGCAGAACGCCGAATACCGAATAGCCAGCCTTCGACATTCGGTATTCGACATTCGTTATTCGACATTCGGGACCCGTCGTACCGTGATGTTCCAAACTCGCCCGCCGCGATCGCACCCACCGGCTCCTGCCCGGTCGGATGTACTCTATCTTACGGTCCGCCTCGCTCCACGGGGTTCTTGCAATCCCTCTAATCTATCCGTTACGGGGCTCTCTCTCTACCCCGTCCCACGGCTCCAAAGACCGCTTAAACACTGGGATTCTCGCGCCCTATCGCGGCGCTGCACCGGGCGGGAGAAACCTGTCGATCGAGCGGGCTCCGGGCCCCCCAGATGACCAGTGGGTGGGGGAAGGCCGGGCGCGAGTGCGGGGGCGCGGTCGTCCGGGTCTAACGGGAGGCGGCGGGGGACTACCTCGCGCAGCTCGCCAGCTCACGCAGCGCAGCGGTAGTCCTGGGGCTCCTCGAATCCTGCTTGGTCGAGCTGCAGGCGGATGAGCTCCCGAGCGCCGGCGGCTCCGACCGCCACGAGCAGATAGGTGTCTCGGTGGTGGGTAACGTCCCGAGCGTCCCGGACGGGCGCTCCGTAGATCTCCTGGCCGATCTTACGCGGGTCGATGTCGAAGAAGCCGCGGACCGTGACCCCCTCGTCGATGAGCGCGCGGGCGAAGTCCTTGCCGACGCGCCCGGCGCCCCAGATGTTCACCGCATCGCGCCCCTCGAGGCAACTCCGGCGCAGGTAGTGGATCTTGCAGCTTCGAAACGCTCCCGGTAAGTAGCGGGGATCGTTCCGCGAGGCGCGGTGGTTACCTTCGCGCCAGAAGTGGAGGACGCGGGGGACGTTGGCGAGTCGTGCCCCGGCCACGTGGAGGCGAAGGATGAGATCGTAGTCCTCGGGCCAGCCGTTGGCGCGGTACCCGCCGACCTCCGCGAACAGCGAGCGCCGGATCATCAGCGTCGGGTGCGCGATGGGGCACTCGACGAACACATCTCGCGCGAGCTCCTCCGGGTCGGCCAGCCGGTTGAGCCAACCCTGGTAGCGGCGCGCGCCCCACCCCACCTCCTCGTGAGGGAAGTAGCGCACATGGGTGCCGGCGGCAGCCACATCGCCGCGCGCCGACAGGTACTCGACCTGCTCGGCGAACCGCCGCGGGTGAGCCACATCGTCGGCGTCCGCCCGCGCCAGGTACTCGCCGCGACACATATCGGCGCCTGCCTGCAGCGCCCTGGCGAGCCCGATCTGCTCCAGGTGGGCCACCCGGACGCAGTCGTCCTTGGCCGCCCAGCGTTCCAGGATGTCGCCTGTCTCATCCCGGGAGCCGTCGTTCACGGCGACGACCTCGAAGTCCCGGAACGTCTGCAGCTTGAGGCTGCGGACGGCCTGCGGGAGGTGCTCCGCGGCGTCACGACACGGGAGCAGCACGGAAAGCCGGGGCTCACTCACGGCGCGGCCCGGTGAGGGGGTGAGTCAACTCAAACATGCTATTCCTGTCCACGGTGAAGCGCGCTGAAAATGGTCAGATGGCAGGCCAGGGTCAACGTCCGGGCCCCGGGCGCGGCGGCGTCACGCGACTTGCCGCCCCAGCAGCTCTCTCAGAAAACGCCCGGTATACGAGGCCTCGACCCGCACGACCTCCTCCGGACGCCCCATGGCAACAACGCGACCTCCGTGCGCACCGGCGCCCGGCCCCAAGTCGATGATCCAGTCCGCCTGCTTGATCACCTCGAGGTTGTGCTCGATCACGATGACCGTGTTCCCGGCATCGATGAGCTGATCGAGCACACTCAGCAGCTTGCGAATGTCGTGCAGGTGCAGCCCGGTCGTCGGCTCGTCCAGCAGGTAGAGCTTATGCCCGGCCCGGCGGCCCGCCGTGGCCAGCTCGCGGGCCAGCTTCAGCCGTTGCGCTTCTCCACCGGAGAGCGTGGTCGCCGGCTGGCCCAGCCTGAGATACCCGAGTCCCACCCGTTGAAGCTGCCACAGCATCTCGCCCAGTTTGTCTTCCCTAATGAAGAACTTGATCGCCTGGTCCACCGTCAGGTTGAGCACCTCGTGGATGTTGAGTCCACGGTAGCGTACCTCGAGTACCTCTGGCTTGAAGCGCTTGGCGCCGCACATATCGCAAGACACGAAGACGTCGGCGAGGAAGAGCATCTCCACCTCAAGCTGACCGGCACCCTCGCACTCCTCGCAACGGCCGCCCGCCACGTTGAAGGAGAAGTGGCCGGGTCCGAACTTGCGACGTTTGGCATCCGGCAGCTCCGCGAAGATTCGGCGGATCTCCGAGTAGGCCTTCAGATACGTCACCGCGTTGGAGCGCGGCGTGCGCCCGATCGGACTCTGATCGACGAGCACGACACCGGACAGCGCACCGCTGCCCCTCAACGCCGCGTACCCACCCACCGGCTCGCCCAGGTGCTGCTTGGCGCTGGTCTGGCCCGCCAGCTGGCGCTCCAGCGCCCGGTACAACACGTCGTGCACGAGCGTCGACTTACCGCTCCCCGACACACCGGTAACGAGGGTGAGCGCGCCGATCGGCACCTTCACGTCGACCCCGTCCAGGTTGTGCAAGCACGCGCCCTCCAGGACAATGTGCGGTCCGTCTACGGAACGGCGGTGCGCCGGCGAGGGTATCGTCTCGCGGCCCGAGAGATAGACGCCGGTCAGCGAGTCGGACTCGAGGAGCCCTTGCAGGCTCCCCTCGTAGACCAGCTCGCCGCCGTGCTCGCCCGAGGCCGGGCCCAGCTCGATCACGTGGTCGGCCCGCTCAATCGCCGCCGGATCGTGCTCCACCACCAGCACCGTGTTCCCCAGATCGCGGAGCTGTTCCAGCAACCGGTAGAGGCGCTCTGTGTCGCGGGGGTGGAGGCCGATCGACGGCTCGTCCAGCACGTAGGTCACATCTACCAAAGCGCTCCCCAGCGCATCGGCCAGGTTGATGCGCTGAGCCTCGCCGCCGGAGAGCGTCCGCGCCTGGCGGTCGAGTGTGAGGTAGCCGAGCCCCACGTCGTCGAGGAACGTCACCCGCGACCTGAGCTCGCGCACGATCGTCTCGGCGATCGCTTTCTCCTGCTTCGTCAGCTTCAACCTCTTCAGCCACTCACGCAGTTCCTCCACCGGGAGCGCACTCACCTCGGCGATCGTGCGGCCAGCCACCTTCACGTTGAGCGCCTCGGGACGCAGGCGCGCGCCGCCGCACGCAGGGCAGGTCTGCTGCGTCTGGTACTGCCGGACGAAAACGCGGATGTACTGCTTGTACCGCTTCGTCCGCTTCAGCCGCTCGAGCTGCTGCAGCACACCCTCGAACCCGCGCTCGCCGTGTAGCACGATCCTGCGGAAGCGCTCCGGCAGATGTTTCCACGGCTTCCGCATCGATACCTTGTGCTTGCGTGCCAGCTCGCCCAGCTGGTAACGCCGGTCCTCGTAGCGCGGCTTGGTCCAGGGATCCACGGCGCCGTCGGCCAGCGAGCGCTCGGGATCGGGGATGACGAGGTCCAGGTCGAACTCGAGGGTCGCGCCGAACCCGTTGCACGTGGGACAGGCGCCCAGCGGGCTGTTGAACGAGAAGAGGGTCGGCACCGGATCGGGGAAGCTCAGGTCGCAGTCGGGACAGCGGAACCGCTCGGTAAAAGCGAGCCGCTCCTCTTCACCGTCCGCCGCCGCCGCCAACACCACCGCCTCTCCCTCACCCTCGGCGAACGCCGTCCCCAGCGAGTCGGCGAGTCGGGACCGCTTCGCCGCGCCAGCCTTGAGCCGGTCGACTACGACGAGGAGCTCGCGCGCCGAGGTCAGGCCCGGGGTATCGTCGCCGTCCGATTCTCCCAAGTAGAGCTCGCGTCCGTCCGCGAGTAACCGGATGAACCCCAGCGCCCGGAGGTTCTCGACGACCAGCTCGTCGGTGACCTCCGAGGAGAGGGGCAGTGGAAAGGTGATCTGGATACGTGTCCCCTTGGCCAGCTTTCGCACACGGTCGACCGCCGTCTGGACCGTGTCGGGCCTGATCTCGCGGCCGCAGCCGGGGCAGTAGGTCCGCCCGACCCGCGCCCATAGGAGCCTGAGGTAGTCGTGGACCTCGGTGGCGGTGCCGACCGTGCTGCGGCTGGTCTTCGTCGGGTTCTTCTGCTGGATCGCGACGGCCGGGCTCACGCCATCCGCCGACTCCACCGCCGGCTTCTCCATCCGCTCGAGGAACTGCTTAGCGTAGGTCGACAGCGACTCGACGTAGCGGCGCTGCGCCTCGGCAAAGATCGTGTCGAAGACGAGCGACGACTTGCCCGAGCCCGACGGCCCCGTCACCACCGTGAACGAGCGGTGGGGAATATCGAGGTCGATGCCCTTGAGATTGTGTTGGCGGGCGCCTCTAATGCGAATGCGCTCTTCCATCTATCCCCATCCCGGACGGGGCAAGTGCCGAATGCAAAATCCAGGATCTAGAATACTGCATACTGAAGCGACCTGAACCCCGGCGTTCGTCATTACGTCAGCATTCTACATTGAGCATTCTACATTCTACATTCTGGACTTGCCGTCACCACGTCCGCGCCCCACACCCCTTCCGGGGTCTCCCCGTTCCACGTAGCTTCGACTCCTATGCAACCAGCGCCAGATCTCGATTTCCACGAGGAAGAGGCTCTCGGCAAGGCGTACGACGCCCGCCTCATGCGCCGCCTGCTCCGCTACCTGCGCCCCTACCGGGCCAAGGTGGCGCTGGCCGTGGTCATGCTCATCGCCGCCTCCGGCCTCGAGTTGGTCGGGCCGTACCTCAGCGCCGTCGCCATCGACCAGGCCATCCCGGCCCGCGACCTGGCCTTCCTCGCGATCCTGGCCGGAATCTACACGCTGGCTCTGGTACTCGCTCTGCTGCTCGGTTACGCGCAGACGCTGCTCACCACCTGGATCGGCCAGCGGGTGATGTTCGATCTGCGCACCCAGATCTTCAGCCAGCTGCAGCGGCTCAGCCTCCGCTTCTTCGATCGTAACCCGGTCGGGCGCCTCATGACTCGCCTGACCAGCGACGTCGAGGTGCTGAACGAGATGTTCACCTCGGGGGTCGTGGCCATCTTCGGCGACATCTTCACCCTGGCGTTTATCGTCGCGGTGATGCTCGCGATGAACTGGAAGCTGGCCCTCGTCTCGTTCACGGTGATCCCGCTGGTCTGGGCCGCGGCCTACTGGTTCCGGGTGAACGTGCGCCGCAGCTACCGCGATATCCGTGTCAAGCTCGCCCGGATCAACGCCTTCCTTCAGGAGCGGATCACCGGTATGAGCGTGGTGCAGCTCTTTGGGCGTGAAGAACCGGAGTCCGGCAAGTTCAAGGAGATCAACGCCGATCACCTGCAGGCGCACCTGCGCTCGATCACCTACTACGCTCTCTTCTGGCCGATCATCGAACTGGTGGCTGCCGTCGCCGTCGCCCTCGTCCTCTGGTACGGCGGCATGCACGTCCTCGAGGGCACACTCACCGTCGGCGTGATTGCCGCCTTCCTCCAGTACGTGCGGCGCTTCTACCGCCCCATCCAAGACCTGTCGGAGAAGTTCAACATCCTGCAGGGTGCGATGGCCAGCTCGGAGAGGGTCTTCAAGCTCCTCGACACCGAGCCGACGGTGCCCGAGCCGAAGCAGCCGCGTCCGCTGCCGCGGCGGCTGGGCGGCGAGATAGAGTTCCGCGACGTCTGGTTCGCCTACAACAAGGCTGGCCACAAGGACGACGGCTCGCCGCCCGATTGGGTGCTCAAAGGCATCTCGTTCACGACACGCCCCGGCGAGCGGCTCGCCGTCGTCGGGCATACGGGCGCCGGCAAGACGACCCTGATCAACCTGCTGATGCGCTTCTACGACCCGCAGCGGGGCGCGATCCTGCTCGATGGGCTCGATATACGCGAGTTCGCGAAGCGCGAGCTGCGCCAGGTGATGAAGCTCGTCCTCCAGGACGTATACCTCTTCAGCGACAGCGCCGGATTCAACATC
Organism: Gemmatimonadota bacterium; assembly: GCA_020344215.1. GTDB lineage: Bacteria > Gemmatimonadota > Gemmatimonadetes > Palauibacterales > KS3-K002. Next base: position 3,891,062 of record CP070815.1, on the reverse strand, counting down.
CGCATGGGGAGCACCGACATCTCCGACGAGCAAGTCGAGGCGGCGGCAAGCCGCGTTGGCGCCGACCGCTTCATCCGCCGGCTACCGCAAGGCTACGACCAACCGCTGGGCGAGCGCGGCGCGAGCCTGAGTGTCGGTGAGCGGCAGCTACTCTCGTTCGCTCGCGCGCTCGCCTTCGACCCGCCTATCCTCATTCTCGACGAGGCGACGAGCTCCGTCGACTCGGAGATCGAGGCGCAGATCCAGGCCGCGCTCGAAGAGCTGATGCGCGGCCGCACCAGCCTGGTGATCGCGCACCGCCTCTCCACGATCCTGAACGCCGACCGCATACTCGTTATGCATCACGGCGAGTTGGCGGAGGACGGCACTCACGAGGAGCTCCTGGCGAAAGGCGAGCTGTACGCGCGGCTCTACGAGCTGCAGTTCGTTGGGGAGGGCGTGACCTGAACGTTCCCTCGCCGCCTCGCGGCAGAGTCGCCACCCCGTCGTTGCCGCCGGCCGTAGCCGCAGATCGGGCGCCAGCCGCGCCTGCGGCCCTTGGGACAACTCTAGAACGGAGTAGATCCGTGAACGGTTCGAACCGTCTGCTGGCCCTGGCCCTGGCTCTCGCAGCCACTGCATGCTCGCCTCGCGCACCGGAGGAATCAGCGGCGCCCCGGCGCGCCGCGCCTGCCATAAACGTCGGCGACCTAGAAGGACACCTCACCGCCCTCGCCCACGACTCGATGATGGGGCGTGAGTCGGGCACACTTGGCCACTACATGGCCACCGAATACATCGCCACGCAGGTCGCCCGTCTCGGGCTCGAGCCGGCCGGGGACGACGGGTACTTCCAGACGATCCCACTCGTCCAGCGCGGGCTGGATCCCGAGGCCTCAGTCAGCGTGGGCGCCACGGCACTCGAAGTCGGGACCGACTACCTGCCCGTGCCCTCCACCCGCGGCTTCCTGTCGTTCGGCATGACCGGCTCGCTGGCCGGCGTCGAAACGATCTACGCCGGCCGAGCGAGCGACCCGTCGCCCTCGCTGACTCCTGACCAGGTCGCCGGCAAGCTGGTCGTGCTCGACCTGCCAGTCGGGCCCCGCGGCGAGCCCAGCTTCGACGCCTGGAATCGATCGGCGCTCCGAGCGTACGAGTCGGCGACCGGGGTCGCCATCGCCGTGCTGGACATCCTTCCGCCCCAGTTGGCACGCTTCCTGAGTCAACCGCGGACTATGCTCGGAGGCGGTGAGCTGCCGGAAGGGCCGCTCGCAATGCTCATCACCCGGGAAACCGCCGCACGACTCATGGGAGGCTCGATCGAGAGCGCTTCGATCGGCGATCACGGCGCCACGATCGAGGGCACCTTCCGGTTCGTCGACACACCAGCACCATACCCAACGCGCAACGTGGTTGGGATCGTCCGGGGCAGCGACCCGAGCCTTCGCGATCAGTACGTGGCGATTGGAGCGCACACCGACCACGTCGGAATCCGATCGCAGGCCATCGACCACGACTCGATCTGGGCGTTCAACCACGTGGTGCGGCCGATGGGTGCTGAAAGCCCGCCGCGCCAGGCGACCCCGGCCGAAGAGGCGCGCATCCGGGCGATCCGCGACAGCTTGCGCACGGTTCGCGCGCCGCGAGCCGACTCGACCTACAACGGCGCCGACGACGATGGCTCCGGCTCCGTCGCCATGCTCGCAATCGCCGAGGCCTTCGCCAGGGACCCGGAGAAACCACGCCGCTCGATCATCTTCGTCTGGCACACCGCAGAGGAGAACGGCCTGTACGGGGCGCGATGGTTCACCAACAACCCCACGGTGCCGCGTGATTCGATCGTCGCGCAGCTCGACCTCGACATGGTCGGTCGTGGAAGCGACGGCGACATCGAAGGCGGCGGTCCCGCTTACCTCCAGCTCATCGGCTCACGCCGGCTGTCCACCGAGCTCGGTGACATCGTGGAAGAAGTGAACGAGCAGAGCGGTCTCGGCTTCCGGTTCGATTACCAGTTCGACGCGCCGGCCCATCCGCAGCAATACTACTGCCGCAGCGATCACTACATGTACGCGCGCTACGGCATACCGGTTGTCCTCTTCAGCACCGGTAGCCACCTCGATTACCATCAGGTGACGGACGAATCGCAGTACATAGACTACGAGAAGCTGAGAGACGTGTCGAGGCTCGTATACGAGATCGCCCGAACGGTTGCCGACCTCGATCACCGCCTCGTGGTCGACAAGCCGAAGCCCGACCCAAACGCGCGCTGTAGGCAGTGATTAGTGATTAGTGATTAGTGATTAGTGATCACTCGTCACTCTGCAACAGTCCCAGCACCAGCTCCGCATTCCGCCGCCCCGCCCCCAGGTTCGCCTTCACGTAGTCCAGCGCCGCCGCACCCGCTGTCTCACGCGTCTCCGCGTCGTCGAGCCAGCGGCCCAGCTTCGTCTCGAGCGCAGCCCAGTCGCTGACCGTAACCGCACCACCCCGCTCGATAAGCTCGCCCGCTTCCCGGGCGTTGGCGTGCCGCGGGCCGAAGAGGACGGGCGCGCCCAGCGCCGCCGGCTCCAGCACCGAGTGGAGGCCGCGCCGACCGAAGCCGCCGCCTACGTAGGCGATGTCGGCCAACGCGTACAGCTCGCCCAGCACGCCGACCTTATCGACGACTACCACCTCGGCTGGCTGCGTCGCGCCGCTCTCGATATCCGACAGCCGAGCGTACGTCAGCCCATCCATCTCGAGGTGCGCCTCGAGCCGCGTAAGATGGTCGCGCGTCGGTTCGTGCGGGACGAGGATCGCGCGAAAATCGGGGTGCCGCTCCCGCAGATGCGCGATGGCAGGGACGAGATGACGCTCCCCGTCTCCCCAGGTGGAACCTGCCACCAGCGTCACGCCGTCGTGACCGTCGAGCAGTGACACGGGCGGCTTCGTGCGGTCGATCGCCTGCGCGCGAGCCCAGACCTGATCGAAGCGGGCGTCGCCGGTGACCTGTATCCGCTCCGCCGGCACACCGAGCTGCGTGAGCCGCGCCGCGTCCTCCTGAGAGATGGCGCCTACCGCGTCGAGCCGCTCATACGCCGGGCCCAGGAAGCTGCGCGCCGGCCAGCGGAGCCGGCTCGAGTTGGGCGCCAGCGTGGCGCTCACCAGGGCCAGCTTCACGTCGCGCCAGCGGGCCACGCGAGTGATGTTGGGCCAGACATCGAGCTTGCCGAAGACGAGCGCGTTCGGCTTCACCGCCTCGAACGCCTGCACCACGTCGGCCACGACGTCGAACGGCAGGTAGTCGGCGTAGTCCACCGGCATCTGGTTCGCCAGCTTCTCCGCCGACGGCGAGAAGAAGGTATAGAAGATCTGCAGCTCAGGCTCGAGCGCGCGCAGCGCCTCGATCACCGGCCGCGTCTGCAGCCCCTCGCCTACCGAGGGCGCGTGCATCCAGACGAGCGGCCCGGCGCGCCGCTCCTCGCGCGCCCACCTCTCGATCCGGCCGAGCAGCTCGCGCCGCCCCTCGACGCTCCGCTTCGCCTTCTCGGGCAGAAAGCGCGCGCGGGGTAGCAAGACACGACCCGCCTCGGTACCCCAATCGTAGAGCATCTCGCTGAGTTTCATGCCGTCAAACTGACGGAACGGCCCGCCCGCGGCAACGCCTCGTGATTCGGAGGCCCGTTCGCATGATTCTGACCTGATCGCCCTGATAGCCACCTGACGGCCACCTGATCTTCACCTGATGGGCGAGGCCGTAGGGTTGGAGTGACTGGAGGCTCGCCGAGAGAGTGACTAAACCCCTCCAACAGGCTTCCTCCTAAGTCCTAGCGGCCTACGGCCGAAGCAGCGCAGCTCTGAGGCGAGCTTCCACACTGCAGGGCTGCGCTGCTTGCTGGTTCCACTTCCCTCACCGATCTTTCCGGCGGACGCCATTCGGACAAGCGAGGCCCGTGCGATACATCGGCAACAAGCGCAAGCTGGTCCCCTTCATCCGGCGGGGTATCGAGGAGCTGGGCATCACCGGTACCACCGCCTGCGACCCGTTCGCCGGGACCGCCTCGGTGGCCCGCTTCCTCAAGGGCCACGGCTACGCGGTCACAACCAGCGACATCATGTCGTTCAGCTACGCGCTCCAGTGGGCCTACGTGGTGGTGGACCGAACCCCGGAGTTCAGAGGCCTGAGCGAGGTCGTCGACCGCGCTGAAGATCAGCTGGCCACAACGGTTCGGTACCTGAACGAGCTCGAGCCGCGGGCCGAGTTCATCTACGAGCACTTCTGTCCCGAGGGACACGCCGGCTCCGAGCACGAACGCCGCTACTTTACGCCCGAAAACGCGGCGAAGATCGATGCGGTGCGACGCAAGATCTGGGAGTGGTGCGATGATGGCCGACTGAACGACGACGAGCACTACGTGTTGCTCGCCGCGCTCATCGAGGCGGCCGATCGCGTGGCCAACACCACAGGCGTATACGCCGCCTACGTGAAGAGCTGGCAGCCGAACGCCGAGAAGCCCCTGCGCCTGCGACCGCCGCGCCTGGTGACGGGGACCGGCCATCGATGTCGCGCCCACCAGCGCGACGCGCTGAACCTGATCCAGGAGCTCGAGCCCTTCGACCTCCTCTACCTCGACCCGCCGTACAATACGCGGCAGTACGCGGGCTACTACCACATCCCGGAGATCATCGCGGAGGGCTGGTTTGCCGAGTCGCCTAAGCTACGCGGTAAGACGGGCTTACCGGAGGACCAAAACAAACGTTCCGACTGGTCGCGCCGCCGCAGCTGCGAGCAGGCCTTCGCGGACCTCGTCAACGCCGCGCCCTGCCGCCACATCCTGATGAGCTATAACAGCGAAGGGATCATCTCCGAGGGCTGCATCGAGAGCGTGCTCCGCCAGCGCGGGATCGCCGACACTTACCGCCGTCTCGAGCAGCCCTACAAGCGCTACCGCAGCGATCGCGACAGCAAGACACGACGCTACAAGGGCGACCGCGTCACCGAGCTTCTCTACTACGTCGGCGTCGCTTGAAAGAAAGCCACACTGGAACGCGTACCTAGGTTGAGGTTAGAATTAGCTGGCTGGCGTTGCAGACGGGGATCAAGGTTGCGAAGGAGGTTTCTAGGTGTCTCCCCTGTGGCTGAAGAGAACTAAAGACGGGCTCAAGGAGCGCCGCAGCGGCACAGACCGCCGGGCCGGAAAGGACCGGCGGAAGGGGCACCGCCGCGACGGCGCCGGCCGCCGCGGCACCAGCGAGCTTTACCAGAGCGACCTTGACCGTCACCTCTGGTCCTGGGCCATTCCCGCCGCGGCTAAGAAACGGCGCAAGGCGAAGGCGAAGCGCGAGCGGCACCGCCGGATCGCCGGCGTGGTAGCCTCCGCGGCCGGTGCGCTGAGCGCCGCCGGAGTCTCCTATTTCCTGTACAGACGCCTCAGGGAGAACCAGTTGCCTGAGGACCCCGAAACCGCCGAGGCGGACCTGGATGAGGCCGACTTCGAGGAAGACCGGTAGTCGGTCGTCGGTGATCGGTAATCGGTAATCACTAAGAGGTGAGCAGTAGACGGTGGTCGGTGAGCCTATGATCTGGCTTGCCGGCCATCCTTCACTTATAGTCTTGCAATTACCGACCACTGACTACCGACCACCGACCACCGATGACGTATGAGCCCGCATCAAGTAGAGATCTGCACGTACAACGCCTTCACCGACCGGCCGTTCGCGGGCAATCCCGCCGGCGTTGTCACCGACGCCTCCGGCCTCGACGACGAGGTCATGCAGCTCATCGCCCGGCAGCTGAACCTGGCGGAGACGGCGTTCCTCGTGCCACCGTCGTCACCCGCTGCCGACGTGCGGCTCCGCTGGTTCACCCCGGCACAGGAGGTCACCCTCTGCGGGCACGCCACGATCGCCGCCTTCACGGCGGCGGCGGAGCGCGGCATCTTCCCGGTGGAGCCGGGGCACGAGCGGGTCCTGCGGGTGGAGACGTTGTCTGGTTTGCTCCGAATCCGCATCGCTGCGCTGGAGGGCGCCGTGCGGGTGGCGATGCAGATCCCGGTACCGACCTTCGAGCCTTTGGAGCTCGAGCGCGGCGCCTTCGCCTCACTCTGGGGCGTGCGTGAGGATGACCTGAGCGGTGACTGGTATGTGCTCCGCAGCCTCGACTACTGGTACTTCCCGGTCTGCGACCGGAACGTGCTATGGTCTCTCAACCTCAACAGCGAGGCGCTGGCCCAGATCGCTCCCGGCGCCAGCTTCGGTTTCTTCACCGCCGACACGGTCGAGCCAGATTCGCACTGGCACCTGCGCTTCTTTGCCCCATTCCTCGGTGTGCCCGAAGACATCGTCACCGGGAGCGCCCAGGGACCGATGGGTCCTCTTCACCTGCGGCTGACGGAAGCCGGCGAGCGAGACGGCTGGACCGAGCTAAAAGGCGAGCAGGGCGACATACTCCAGCGCCCGGGGCGGGTGATTGTGCGGGTTCACCACCATGCGGGGGCGGCCGACGACGTGGAGATCGCGGGCAGCGCGGTGGCCATGCTGGAAGGACGGATTACAGTGTAGGGGAGCGGGCGGGCCGGGAATTGAGAGAAGGGCCGCTCGGCCTGCCTGGCGGCCCTTTTGAGTCCGCGTGCTCTACGAATCGCTGCCTTCGTCAGGGTCCATGCTCCACCGCCGCCACCATTCCTGCTCCTCCTCGTCCTCGAGGCGGCGTGCAGCTTCGTCAACGATGCGCTGCGCCTCGAGGATCTCCGGAAGCTCCTCCTCCTGCCCGAAGAGCCGGCCCGTGTGGCGCACCTCGTACTCGAAGAGCCTAGACCGGAGATCGCCCATGATCTTGATGAGTTCCGGGGTCGCCTCCAGCAGCTCGCCGCGCTCCTCCAGCTCGAGGACCACCGCTGCCAGGTCGAGTAGCTGCTGCCGGAGTTCCGTCGGGTCGATCTGGTCGCGTTTCTTCGCCATCCGTCGCCCCTTCCCGTTAACGAGCCTCCCCGCGGGAGCTGCCCAACCTCCACTCCTGCATCGTTCTACCCTCGAAACGGAATATGTGCCCTGCGGGCTCCCGTCCCGCTGGATCGTGCCCGATGCGCCAGCGTATAATACTGCAGTATCGAACGGCGAGGAATGCTAAGTCAAGCACCATGGCACGTCGCACCGGCACCGCAACGCTGCCGCTCCATAGCGGCCGCACCCCACGCTGGCTCTTTCGGCGCATGACCGAGCTCGCCCGGGCGCTGACCGAGGCGATCGTCATCGAGCACGGCGCCACGGCGTTCCTCGAGCGGCTCGCCGACCCCTTCTGGTTCCAGGCGTTCGGCTGCGTGCTCGGGTTCGATTGGCACTCGAGCGGTGTCACTACCACAGCCTGCGGCGCGCTGAAGGCCGGCCTGGCCGGCGCTGAGGCGGACACAACCATCTACGTGGCGGGTGGCAAGGGCGCGGCCTCGCGGAAGACGCCGGTCGAGCTGAGGGAGCACACCGCGCGGCTCGGCCTCGACGGCGAGTCGTTGGTATACGCGAGTCGCATGTCGGCGAAGGTAGACAGCGCCGCCGTTCAAGACGGTTACCAGATCTATCATCACTCTTTCTTCTTCACGGCGAAGGGTGACTGGGCCGTCGTGCAGCAGGGGATGCAGGAGGCCGACCGCTCGGCGCGCCGCTACCACTGGCTCTCACGGCAGGTCTCCGATTTCGTCTGCGAGCCGCACGCCGCGATCTGCTCGGAACGGCGCGGCCGCGTAGCGCTCAACCTTGTGGCCGAGGAGTCAGCGGGCGCGCGTGTCGCGGCGGCGGAGATCGCGCGCGAGAAGCCCGAGACCGTTCAGCGCGAGGTGTCAGACATCCTGCGCCTGGAGTTGCCTGAACGCCATCACGTGGACGCCCGGCGCGACGTGAGCCCGCGCAACCTCAGCAAGGTGTTGCTCACAACGTACGAGGCCCAGCCGGCGGACTTCGAGGCACTGCTGGCCCTCAACGGCGTGGGAGCGAAGACGATCAGAGCGCTGGCGCTGATCGCCGAGCTGGCCCACGGCCAACCGGCCAGCTTCCGCGACCCAGCCCGCTTCAGCTTCGCCCACGGCGGCAAGGACGGTCACCCGTTTCCCGTCGATCGAGAGAGCTACGACCGGTCTATCGACTGGTTGCGCGACGCGGTCGGGCGGGCGCGTATCGGCAACAGCGATCGGTTACAGGCGCTCCGACGGCTAGCTCGCTGGGAGGCACCGTGAGGTGTAAGCACATCCTCCTCGTCCTCGTCCTCGCCCTCGTCGTCGTGGTTGTACCTTCGCTCTTCTCCTGCTCGCCCGGCTACGTGATTCGCGCCGCCTGGGAGGAGGCCCGCATCCTGGCGCGCCGCCGTGCCATCGCCGACGTCCTGAACGACCCCACATTGGATATGGAGACGCGGGCGAAGCTGGAGCTTGTAGTGCAGGCACGCAGCTTCGCCGCACGCGACCTCGGGCTCGATGTCGGCACCAGCTACACGTCGTTCTCCGACATCGGTCGCGACACGCTCGCCCTGGTACTCTCCGCCAGCCCGGTAAACCGGTTGGCCGCCTACACCTGGTGGTTCCCGGTCGTGGGACGCGTGCCGTACAAGGGGTTCTTCGACTGGGAGGCGGCGGCGGCCGAGGCACGCGAACTGGAAGAGCAGCACTACGAGACCTACCTGCGCCCCACGCCCGCCTTCAGCACCCTGGGCTGGTTACCCGACCCGCTGCTCTCGACGCTCCTCAGCCGGGACAGCGTGGGTCTGGTGGAGACCGTGGTTCACGAGGTGACCCACAACACGCTCTTCGTCGCCGGGCACGTGGAGTTCAACGAGAGCTTCGCCAACTTCGTCGGCTCGCTCGGCGCCATCGAGTTCTTCTGCGAGCGCGGACACGACGACGCGCTCTGCGAGCTGGCACGCGGCCGCTGGCATGATACCCTCCGCTTCAGCGAGTTCCTCGATCGGTTGTGGGGCGAGCTCGAGTCGCTGTACGCCGAGGAGTTTCCCATCGAGCAGCTCATGCCGCGTCGCGAGGCCCTGATCGCGGAACTCTCGGAGAGCTTTAGGCACGAGTACGCCCCGACGATGCGCACCGACCGCTTCGCCCAGTTCGACCCGGCGCTCCTCAACAACGCTTCGCTTATCGCTTGGCACCTCTACTACCACCGGCTCTACCTCTTCCAGGCTCTGTACGACAGGACAGGCAGCCTCAGCGGGGCGATCGAGCAGGTCGCGGCGGCCGTGGACGGCGCTGCAGAGCCCTGGTCGGCCCTGGAGGAGCTGGTCGAAGGGCCGCCCGCCTCCTGAGCCCTCGGTCGGCTCCGCTAGCATTGATATCCGGGCCGGGCACCTTATTTATTATGCGTTCCGAAGCTCGCGAGGCGGGTGGAAGCGCCCGCCTCTTCTCGCATAGGCTCACAACCACGTCGCGGTACCATGGCTGAGCGGTACGACCCGGTAGCGGTCGAGACCAAGTGGCAGAAGCGCTGGGACGAGGCCCGGCTTTACAACGTCGACATCGACGGGGCCGAGAAGCCCTTCTACAACCTCATGATGTACCCCTACCCGTCGGCCGAGGGGCTGCACGTGGGGAACGTCTACGCCTTCACCGGCGCCGACATTCACGGCCGCTTCAAGCAGTTGCAGGGGAACACGGTGTTCGAGCCCATCGGGTTCGACGCCTTCGGCATCCACTCGGAGAACTTCGCCCTGGAGCTGGGTGTGCATCCGATGGAACTCATCCCCAGCAACATCCAGAACTTCACCAGGCAGCTCAAGCGAATGGGGTTCATGTACGACTGGGAGCGGGTCGTCGACGTTACCCGGCCCGAGTACTACAAGTGGACCCAGTGGATCTTCCTGCAGCTCTACAAGGGCCGCCTGGCCGAGCGCCGCCAGGCGCCCGTCAACTGGTGCCCCTCCTGCAAGACCGTGCTGGCCAACGAACAGGTGATCGACGGCCGTTGCGAGCGCTGCTCCACCGAGGTGACCCAGCGCTTGCTCGACCAGTGGTTCTTCAAGATAACCGACTATGCGCAGCGCCTGCTCGACAACCTCGAGTGGATCGACTGGTCCGAGTCGACCAAGCGGCTGCAGCGGAACTGGATCGGCCGCTCGGAGGGCGCCGACATCGACTTCGAGATTATCGGCCACCCCGGCAAGAAGCTGCGCGTCTTCACCACGCGGCCCGACACGCTGTTCGGCGCCACTTTCATGGTACTGGCGCCGGAACATCCGCACGTGAAAGAGATCACCACCGACGAGCAGCGCGCCGCCGTGGACGAGTACGTGAAGAACGCGCTCGCCATGGACGTGGTCGAGCGGCGTAAGGCCGGCGAGGAGCGAGGGAAGACCGGTGTCGATACCGGGGCCAAGGCGATCAATCCGGTCACCGACGAGGAGATCTCCATCTGGGTCGCCGACTACGTGCTGATGGAGTACGGCTGGGGCGCGATCATGGGGGTGCCGGCACACGACGAGCGCGACTTCGAGTTCGCCACAGAGTACGACCTGCCGATCCGCGTCGTCGTGATCCCGGCCGACCGCTACGAGGGCTTCGACCCGAGCGCCGAGCTCGAGGCCGCCTTCACCGAGCACACTGAGGACGAAGTACTGGTCAACTCCGGCAAGTTCGACGGCGTCCCGGCGGCGAAGGCGATAGGGGAGATCACCGACTGGCTGGCCGAGCAGGGCCGCGGCACGCACGCGGTCAACTACCGCGTCCACGACTGGTGCATCTCGCGGCAGCGCTACTGGGGCCCGCCCATCCCGGTCATCCACTGCGAGAATGACGGCATCGTCCCGGTCCCCGAGGCTGACCTGCCGGTGACGCTGCCGTTCGTCGAGAACTTCAAGCCCGACGAGAGCGGCGTCGGCCCACTGGCCCGCTCGGCGGAGTTCCTCAACGTCGAGTGCCCGAAATGCGGCGGCCCGGCGAAGCGCGAGACCGACGTGTCCGACACCTTCCTCGACTCGGCCTGGTACTTCATGCGCTACCCGTCCACCGATCGGAGCGACGTGGCGTTCGACCCGGCGCGCACGAAGAAATGGCTGCCGGTGGACATGTACATCGGCGGCGAGGAGCACGCGGTCCTGCACCTGATGTACTCGCGCTTCATCAGCATGGCGCTTCACGACCTCGGCCATCTGCCCTTCGAGGAGCCGTACCACAAGTTCCGCAAGCACGGACTGATCATCCGCGAAGGCGCCAAGATGTCCAAGTCGCGCGGCAACGTGGTGATCCCCGACGAGTACGTGGAGAAGTACGGGGCAGACACGTTCCGCACCTACCTCATGTTCTTGGGTCCCTACGAGGAGGGTGGTGACTTCCGCGAGCAGGGGATCGCCGGCATCTCCCGCTTCTTCGACCGCGTCTGGGACGCCGTGACCGGCAACGAGCTGGGCGACGGTCCGCCGGAAACGCCGGAACTCAACCAGAGGCTCCACGCCACGGCCAAGAAAGTGACCGAGGACCTCGCCGGCCTGCAGTACAACACGGCGATCGCCGCGATGATGGAGTATCTGAACGCGGTGCGCGCTGGCGGCCGGGCCGTGCGCCGCTCCGAGGTCGAGCCGCTCGTCGCCATGATCGCCCCCTTCGCGCCCCACCTGGCCGAGGAGCTGTGGGAGCGACTCGGGCACGGCGAGTCGGTGTTCAAGGGCGCCAGCTGGCCCAGCTTCGACGAGAAGCTGGCCCTGGCCGATCAGGTCGATATCGCCGTGCAGGTGAACGGCCGCCTCCGCGCCACCATCAAGGCGCCGCGCGGCGCTTCAGAGAACGTGGTCAAGGAGCTGGCGCTGGCCGAGGAGGGAGTGCAGCGGCACCTGGATGGCAAGCAGATCCGCAAGGTCATATTCGTCGCCGACCGGCTGATCAACATCGTGGTCGGGTAGCCTGGCGTCTTGGCAAGCACCGATCGCCCGGGAAGGGTCACCAAGCACGCACCCGACCCGGGCGCTTTTCTGCCTACCTCTCTCTCACGGCCGGGCCCAGCTCCCCGATGAGTCGAACGACCTCTTCGACGTCAGCCCTGCGCGTGTTGTGGTTCACCACGCAAAGCCGCAGCACGTAGCGGCCGCGCACCCGGCTCGACGTGATCATCGCCGCCCCGCTCTCCCAGACGCGCTGTCTGATCTCGTGGTTGACCTGCTCGATCTCCTCCTCGTCGCTCTCCCAGGATGGGACGTAGCGGAAGGTGACCACGCTGAGCACGGCGGGACTCACGACCTCAATCCCCGGAGTCGCCTCGAGTAGCTCCTGGGCGTAGCGCGCCAGCCCCATCGTGCGGCTGATTACCGCCCGGTAGCGGCCCAGGCCGAAGTGCTTGATCGCCAGCCAGATCTTGAGCGCCCGGCTACTGCGGCTGAGGGCGATCCCGTGATCGCACATGTTCACGTTCTGCGGGCCGCCAGCCACATCCACCAGATAGTCGGGCAGGATGTGAAAGACCTCGTAGAGGCGGCGGAAGTCGCGCACCAGCACGCAGCCCGCCTCGAACGGCGTGTAGAGCCACTTGTGCGGGTCGAGCGCCACCGAGTCGGCCCGCTCGATTCCTCGCAGCAGCTCCCGGCCGCGCGGATCGAGCACGGCGAACCCGCCGTAGGCCGCATCGACGTGCAGCCACAGGCCCTGAGCCGCGCAGAAATCGGCGACATCGGAGAGGGGATCGACGCTGCCGGTGCTCGTGTCGCCGGCGTTCGCCACGACGCAGAACGGCCAGCGCCGCGCTTCCGCGTCCTCAAGCAGCGCTTCCCACAGCGCGTCGACATCCATCCGGCACGCCTCGTCCGTCGGGATCTTCCGCACCTGATCCGGGCGGAACCCGAGGATCCGCGCCCCACGGTCCACCGACGAGTGTGCCAGCTCGCTCGTATAGATGACACCGTCCTCGCGCATGTCGCCCAGGCGCACCTCGCGGGCCAGGACGAGCCCGGTGAGGTTCGCCACCGAGCCGCCGCTCACCAGCGTGCCGCCGGCGGATTCCGGCATGCCGAGCCACTGGCGGAACCAATCGACGACAACGAGTTCCACCTGGTGCGCCGCCGAGCTTTCGATCCAGGTCCCGGCGTAGATGTTGTGGCCGGAAGCGAGGGCGTCACCCATGGCGCCGACGAACGTGCCGGCGCCGGGGATGAACCCGAACATGCGCGGGTGATCCACGTGCGACATGTGAGGCACAACCTTCTCCTCGAACTCGCCGAGCAGCTCGCCCAGCTCCATCCCGTCTTCGGGCGGCGGTTCCCGCAGCAGCGCCTCCAGCTCGTCACGGTTCGACCAGCTGACCACGGGCCGGTCCCGCAGCGTCTCGAAGTGGCGGACGATGCTCTCGACCACATCGTGGCCAAAGCGCCGCATCTCCTCCGACGGCATCTCCAGCGTTGTTTCCTGTGTCTCGCTCATCTGAGTCTCGTAGGGTGATTGAACAGTCGATATCCGACAGCCAGCATCCGACGCCCAGCTGAACCGGCGCTGGCGCCCTTCCAATCCCCAACAGCCGACATCCCGCACCCGACTTCGAGTATCTGTCTCAGTTCCGCACCCAGGTGGGCCGGCTCCGATCGCTGACGGCGAAGAGGCTGGGCTCGAACTCCACGTCGATGGTCCAGTAGTCGTAGTGCTCGAACATGTCGACGCGCCCGTCCCGCATGAATGCGATCTCCGTTGCGATCCAGCCGCCGCCCAACGGCTCGTAGGCCTTGAGGACTATGTCGCGCTCGGCGCCGCTAGTCGGGTTCTTCAAGAGGATGCGAACGAGGTACAGTTCCTCTTTGTCGATCCAGAATTGCCGGGACGCGTCGCCGACCACGTACGACTCGCGACGCTGGAACTCGTCCTCGCGGACCTGCGAGAGATCCCACCCGATCTCCTGAAGTGTACGGATCGTCTCCTCCGCCGGCTGCACGTAGACATCGAAGCCGAGCAGCAGGATCGGATGGGGGCCCGGCTGGGTGCGAACCACCGTATCCGCCTCGAAGAAAGTCCAGGTCTCCTCCTTGTACATGATGCAGTTCCCGGCGTCGAGCGGCGCGATATCGCTCCTCACGACTCCGGGCAGCTGGATCGACTCGTACCAGACGCGGGCCGAATCGTACGCTCCGCTCTGGACGTCGTAGTAGTTGACCGTCTGGACGAGTGCCAGCTTCGTATACCAGCGCCCAGCATATCGATCGTGCATCGCACGGATCACGTCTTCGCCCGTTGTGTCGGGCGATATTGCGCCACCACCAAGAATCGCCAACAGCACGAGAGTAGGAATCATCCGGACCTCCGGTTCCAGCAGCCTCGGTCAAGGCCGCCGTTCGTGAAACCGGCCCGCGGCGTATCCGCCGGGGGCCGGTTTGTCAGCTGTTCACGCGACCTGGGCTCGACTTTCTACTCTCCACCTTCCGCCGCGAACGAAGTTGCCTCGCCCGCCGCTTGGCGCATCCGCTCCACCAGGCCGTGCATACGCTCGACGATATCGTCGACCATCGCTTCCGCGTCGTCCGGCGGGTCCTCGCCCTTCGCGATGACCGTGATCCGGTTCAGGTTGCGGACGTGCATGATGAACTCGTCCGTCACGTTGCGCAGCTTCATGTATTTGCGCCGCTCCTGCGCCACCTGCCGCTCCGAGCCCAAAGCGACCCGGACCGACACGTAGAGCAGCGGGACGACGGCCAGGACGGACAGCAGCGCCCGGAACGCCGGTTCCGGTACCGCCACAGCGACGAAGACCAGCGCGATCACTCCGCCTGCGGCCACAAACAGCCACGCTTTGTGGAATTTCATACCCGGTCCTCTTCTCCCGTTGCAGTGGAGGCCTGCAATCTAGCGGTCGGGAAGGGTGCTTTATTCTAACAACCTGGGGCCGATTTCGCATGGTCTCGCTCGGAGGCGCAGGAACCCGGGAGCGCGAAGCGAGCACCCCCGAACCCCCGCCCACCTCGACCCTGTGCAACAATCCCCGCCCCGCGCGTCTCCTAGTGTGGAAGCGAGCAACAGAGCCCCGACACTATGACTGTGAGGTGTAAGATGAGGCACATAAACGCACGGCCCGCCGCGGCCACCGCCCTCGCCCTGATCCTGCTGATTGCCGGCGCTCGTCCCGGAGCGGCGCAGGGCTGGATCGAGCCGCCGGTCGACCGCTGGCTGCCACACCACCACGTCGAGCGGTTGCGCAGCGACGTCACCGTCAGGATCGACGGCGAGCGGCGCGTCGCCCATGTGGAGGTGGAGGAGGTATTCCGCAACAACTCGCGCGTCATGCAGGAGGGTGACTACCTCTACCCGATCGCGCCGGAGGCGGTGTTCACGGACTTTTCGCTGTTTATGGGCGAAGAGGAGCTGCGCGGTGAGGTGTTGCCCGCCGACGAGGCTCGGCGCATCTACGAGGAGATCGTGCGGCGCAAGAAGGACCCGGCGCTGATCGAGCTGGTGGGCCACGGAGTGCTCCGAGCCCGCGTCTTCCCCATCGAACCGGGCGACACGCGGCGCATCATCCTGCGCTACACCCAGATTCTCGGGAAGGACGGTGACCTGCTTCGCTTCCGCTACCCGCGCGTGGTCGGGACCGTGCCGGGTACGGAGCAAAGCGAGAGGTCGACGCCGGACTTGCGAAGGCGCGCCGACCACCCCTTCACGTTGACCGTCCGGGTGGACGGAGCCGAGCGCTTCGCCACACCCTACTCGCCGACACACGTCATCGAAGTGCGCGAGCGTGGGCGCGATGAGCTCGAGATCGCGCACAGCGGTGACGCATCCGCCCGCGACTTCGAGCTGTTCCTGCCGCTGCGCGAGTCGTTCGTCGGCGCCAGCGTGGTGGCGCACGCGCCCAGCGGCGAGCCCGGCTACTTCATGCTGCTGATCGCGCCGCCCGCACACGGTGATGAGATGCACATCCCGCGCGACCTCACGCTGGTGCTCGACGTCTCCGGTTCCATGTCCGGCGTGAAGATCGAGCAGGCCCGGGATGCGCTGGACCAGATCCTCGCCGGGCTGCGCCCCGAGGATCGGTTCCGGCTCATCACCTTCGCCAGCGTGGTCCGTTCGTTCGGCGAAGACTTTGTGCACGCCGACCGCGCCACGCTGCGCGAGGCCCGCGACTACCTGGCCGGGGTGCGCGCCGAGGGGAGCACCAACATCGTAGACGCGCTGCGCGAGGCGCTGGACCCGGAGTCGGAGGCCGGCCGGCTCTCGCTAATCGTGTTCCTCACCGACGGCAAGCCTACCGTGGGCGAGACGGCGCCCGAGCGGATCGCCGAGGTCGCGGAGCGGTTGCGTGATGGTGAGCGAGTCTTCGCCTTCGGCGTCGGCTACGATGTAAACACGTACTTGCTCGACCGTCTGGCCGAGGGCGGCCGCGGCACCGTCAGCTACGTACAGCCGGGTGACGACGTCGAGGAAGCGGTTTCCTCGCTCACTCGCAAGATCAGCTTCCCGGCGCTCTCCGATCTGCGGATCGTCCGTGCGCCGGCGGAGTTGGAGGACTTCTACCCGAACCCGCTGCCCGATCTCTTCTACGGCGAAGACTTGATCCTCTTCGGCCGTTATCGCGGGCACGGGGGCGGCCAGCTCGTTCTGGAAGGTACGCGGGCCGGTGAGACGCAGCGGTTCACCTACGAGGTGGAGCTGCCGCGTCGCGAGAACGACAACGACTTCATCCCGCGGCTCTGGGCCGCACGCAAGGCCGGTGCCCTGACCGCCTACCTGCGGCTGCACGGCGCCGACCCCGAGGTGGTCGAGGAGATCCGGCAGCTCGGCCTGCGCTACGGAATCATCACCGAGTACACGTCGTACCTCGTCGAGGAGCCGCTGCTGGCGATGAACCAGATGCCCCAGGTTGCCATGGATCGGGCGATGGAGCTGGCGGCAGCACCGGCCGAAGCTACGGGCGCCGAGGCCTTCAAGCGCGCCGAGGCGAGCAGCCGGCTGCGCGATGCCGATGCGCTCGAGGAGGCGGAGCTCGTCGTCGCCGGCGTCACGACCCGCGAGGGGGGTCGCGGTGACGCCCGCGGGCAGGGAGCCCCGCACGCCGTCCGCCACGTGGGACGCAAGCTGTTCGTCCTCAGCGACGGCACCTGGACGGATATGACCTTTGACGACAGCTTGCAGGTGATAGAGCTGGCGCCGTACAGCGAGGCTTACTTCGAGCTGGCGCGTCGGCTGCCCGCACTCACGCCGTACCTGGCGCTTGGCGAGCGGGTGATCATCGCCGGCGACGGAGTGGCGCTCGAGCTGACGCCGGACGGCGCGACGAGCTGGGGGTCGAGCGAGCTGAGGTCCGTGCTACAGGCTTTCGAAGGGAGCCTGTAGGCTGGGCGGCCCGTTCCCGAAACAGCGAGGGAGAGCGCTTGGATCTCTCGCAAGTCTATCGCGAGCACTACCGGTCGCTGGTCCGCTTCCTCTACAGGCGGATCGGCGACCAGGCTCGCGCGGAAGATCTGGCTCAGGAGGCGTTCGTCCGCGCTCTGGAGCACAAGCCGGACAAGCCCCGGGCATGGCTGTTCACCGTCGCCGCCAACCTAGCCCGGGACGAGGGACGGCGGGCCTCGGTGCGCAGACGGCACCTGACCCTGATCAAGGCCGAGGCGGAGGCCCGGCCGCCGGAACCGGGACCCGAGGTCGCGCTGGAGCGGCGCGAGACGGTGCGGCGGGTGCGAGCGGCGTTGGAGCGGCTGGCGGACCGCGATCGTGAGGCGCTGCTCCTCTGGGAGGAGGGTTTCTCGTACGACGAGATCGCCGAAGTGCTCGGTCTCTCGCGCGGATCTATCGGCACGACGCTGGCCAGAGCGCGTACCCGGTTGGCCGCAGCTCTCGACAGCGTGGAGCGCGAAGGAAGTGATGAAGATGTCGCACATTGATGAGGGCACCCTGCACGCCTACCTCGACGGCGAGGTGAGCGAGCGCCAACGCATCGACGTGGAGGACCACCTGGCGGTCTGCGCTGAGTGCCAGGCCAAGCTCGACGTGGCCCGGGCGCTGACTGGCCGTGCCGCCGACCTGCTCTCCGAGCTCGAGCCGGGACCGGTGCAAGCGCCTTCTTGGCGCGAGATCGAGGAGCGCGCCGCCGCGAGGCGCCGGGCGGCGCCCCGACGCATCCGCTTGCGCCCCGGCGTCGCCTGGGCCGCCTCGATCGCCCTCGCCTTCGCCATCGGCTGGGCCGCCCGCTCCTACTGGTTCGCGGTGCCTCCCCTCGATATCGCGTCGCGCGAACGTGCCGTTGGCGCGCTTGAGGCCGACCGCCAGGAGACCCCGGAGCGGCGCCAGGGGCGCGGCGCGGAACCGGCCGAGCCGCAGCCCGCGTCTCAGATCGCCCGGGACCTCCGCCTGACCGAGGCGGAGGAGTCGCCCGCCCAGACGCCGCTCCCTACGACACGCACAGCGGAGGGCGAGACGCAGGTCGCCGGCCAAGTTCCGGTCACCGACGAGATGCCCCCCGCAGCGGAGCGCGAAGATCGCTTCGCCGAAGCGAACGCGCGAAAGAGGAAGGGTGAGCCAGCTGAGGAGCCGAGTCCGGAGGAGGCCCCGGCGGCCGTCGCCGCGATCGAGGTGGCCGGAGTCGAACGGGAGGAGCGCCTCGCAGACGCCCCTGCCGACCAGACCGCGGCCCGTGGCGTGCAGCCGCCCAGGGCGCTGGCACAACCCACGGTCGCTGCCGGCGCGGCGCCTGAGGGCCAGTTCGTGCCCGTTCAACCCGAGGAGGCGCAAGTCTGGATGGGCGCGGAGCTCCGTACCCTCCCTGACCTGCACCTCAAACGCGTCGAGGTGGGGCCCGGAGCTGCCGTCGAGCACGCCGAGTCCCGGCTGCCGGCGATCCGCCTACTCTACGAGGACGCTGCCGGCCACGAGATCGTCTTGATCCAGCAGTGGCTTGGAAATCTGAGGGCCGACCTCGACCAGCTCGAACCCGCGCTCATCGTCGAACCCTCGACGGCCAGAGCCTACCGCTGGCTCGACGGCGAAGGCTACCTGCTCATCCTTTACGGGGACGTGAGCGGTGACTCGCTGCGCGCGCTGGCCGACCGGGTGAGGTAACCCGCGGCTCAGCGCCGCGCCGTGATGGCCAGCCCTTCCACCTCGAACTCGGCGCCGAGGATCTGCTCCGCAACGTAGATCGTCGAGCGGGTATGGGCGGTAATCCCCGAGGTCACCAGCGAGCCACCCGACACAGCCAGGAAGGGAATCAGCTGATCCGCCAGATGACGATCGACGGCGGCGCCGGCGTTCAGCTCATCCAGTAACGTCCGCGCCGCCTCCCGGCCGACGTCGTCCGCCGGCTTACCCTTCGCCCCCAGCCCCGAGCCTCCGATCGGCGGCCCGCTATCCGACTCGGTCCAGAGCGTTATCCCGCTGCCAAGGTTGGCGGCCTCCGAGTATTCGACCGCGATCTCCACCGGACACCCGAGCCGCTCCAGCAGGTGCTCCGCCGCATCCGCCTGGCGCTCCGCCACGCCCCGCTCCCGAAGCTGGTTCGTCGCATGGCTCACCCCGCGGATCACCTTAATCTCTCCGGGCGCCGGAAACTTGAGGGCAAACCCGAACCCCGAGCCGCCCACAAGGCGCGCCCGCAGCACTCCCCCACCCTTCGGGTAGTAGCCGCGACGCAGAACCTCTAGCCTGCCGATCCCGAACGGTTGCAGAGTCCGCAGCGTTACGTTGGCCAGGTAGTCGGCCGGCGGGCTCCACGGCACATCCGTTCCGCCCGTCAGATCGAAGCTGAACTCGCCCGGCAGGAACAGGCAGGGGAGCAGCACCGTCTGCAGGATCAGCGTCGTCGACCCCGCGGTACCGACATCCAGGCTGAACTCACCCGGCCGCACCGGGCCCGGGTCGAACACCACCTCCGTCGACCCCAGGTTCGCGCCGCGCACCCGCGCTCCGCTCACCGCGCCCGCCGCCTCCACCGCCTTCAGATGCTGAGCGGCCAAGCCCGCCTTCCTGCGCCCCGCCCGGATATTCCTGATCCGCACGGGCTTCGTGGCGTACATCGCCATCCCCAGCGCCTGCCTGAAGATCGCGCCGCCACCTTCTCCGTACGAACCGTCGATCTCGATCATGCCCGGGAAACCTGGAGACAAGGAAGCCGCCCTGCCGGCGGCATTCTTTCGGCGGACGCCCAACGCCCGCTTCGACGGGAGTCACCTGGGGGTGTGGTCGACTTCGCCTTCCGATCCACCATATAACCGGACCCCCCGCAGCGCAACATTCCGCGCCACAACGCGATCGGCTGCCCGGCAGCCCCGCCACACCCGGCCCGTCCCACGCCGCCCTGTCGCAAACTGCCCGACCCGTGGCAGCATGTCACACTTCGGCGACCGGGCCGTCCGCCCGCTGGACCGTGTAACTCTTTATTCCGCAGCGGATTATCTGCTCGGCCCCGGCCAGGCTTGACGGGTACGGAACGTGCAACCACATTGACTTTGAGATCCGTTCTCAGTCCTCTAGCCCCGGAGACTCGGATGGGGATCGACCGCGTACCCGTTGGCAGCTCTGCTCGAATCGAGGCGATCGACGATGCGACCGCCCGACGCGAACTCACGCGCCTAGGGTTCGAGGAGGGAGCTGACGTGGAAGTGGTCAGCCGGATCCCCTTTGGCCCCATCGTCCTGCAACGTCGTCACCGCCAGGTTGCGATCGGCCGGGAGCTGGCGCGCCGGGTCCGCGTAACGACGCCGTGACCGATTGCCATAGCGGACCTCCCGCTGCAGGTGCCGCACCCTCAGCGGCCACAGCCTCTCAGCAACAGGAAGGGCTCGTCGTACTCGCCGGGAACCCGAACGTCGGGAAGTCGGCGATCTTCAGCGGTCTGAGCGGCACCTACGCTGAGGTCTCCAACTTCCCGGGTACGACAGTCGAGGCGGTGACTGGCCGCTGGAACGACCGGGTGCTGATCGATGCGCCCGGCACCTACGGTCTGGGCGAGCACTCGGAGGAGGAGCGAATCACCACGGAGCTGATCCAGCGGGCCGCCACTGTGGTGAACGTGGTGGACGCGGCCCACCTCGACCGCGACCTGTTCCTCACCCTGCAGCTGGCCGAGAGCGGTGTCCCGATGGTGGTCGCCCTCAACCTAGTCGACGAGGCGCGTCGAGCGGGGGCGGAGCCGAATGCGAGCGAGCTGGAGCGCGCCCTGGGTGTTCCGGTGGTGCCGACGGTCGCGGTAACCGGCGAGGGGCTGGAACAGCTTGCGGAAGCGATCGGGCGGGCGCGGGCCGGCAACCGGTCGCTGAATGGGTCCGACGACCTGGCACGCCGGCGGGCGGCGGACGAGCTCTACGCTCGGATCGTCCCGCCGACCGATAGGCGGCGCCGGGTCGCCGACTGGCTGAGCCGCGCGTCGGTCACGCTCCACTGGGGCGCTCCGATGATCGTGCTCTCGCTGGCGGCGATGTACCTGCTGGTGGGCGTCGGGGTGGCCCAGCATCTGGTGGGCTTCAGCGAGGCACGCTTGGGCCACGAGATCTGGGAGCCCTTCGCACGGAACGTCGCCGGCGCTATCGGGATCGGCGGCCCGTTGCGCGAGATCCTGGTCGGTGAGTTCGGGCTCCTCACCATGACGGTGACGTACATCGTTTTCCTGCTGGCCCCTCTCGTCGCCGCTTTCTACTTCGCGCTGGCCCTGTTCGAGGATTCGGGCTTCCTGCCGCGGATCGCCGCGCTGGTCGACCGGCTGCTGAGCGCCGTCGGCCTCAACGGTCGCGCGGTGATCCCCATCATCCTCGGGTTCGGCTGCGTTACCATGGGGACGATCACCACGCGGCTGCTGGCGACGAAGCGGGAGAAGACGATCGCCACGGCGCTGCTCAACTTCGCCATACCCTGTTCCGCCCAGCTCGCGGTGATCGCGGCGTTGCTCGCCGGCTTCGGCGGCGGCTGGGTGTTTGGCTACGCTGCGATCATCTTCGCCATGCTCATCGCTGCAGGGACCGTTCTCGACCGGATGCTACCCGGCAAGTCGACGCCGCTGCTCATCGAGCTGCCGCCGCTGCGCTGGCCGCGGCCCGCTGCCGTGCTACGAAAGACGGTGACCAAGGGCTACTGGTTCATGCGCGAGGCGACGCCCTGGTTCGCGGCCGGCGCACTGATCGTCGCCGTCCTCCAGGTCACCGGCGGCCTGGAGATCTGGCAGCGGCTATTGCGTCCCCTCATGGTGAACTGGCTGCAGCTGCCGGCTGAGACGGCCCGGGCGATCGTGATGGGGCTGGTGCGGCGTGACTTCGGCGCCGCGGGCCTCTACGAGATGGGCCTCACGCCGGCCGAGGCGCTCGTCGCCCTCGTGGTCATCACCCTCTTCGTCCCCTGCGTCGCCTCGATCATGGTGATGGCAAAGGAGCACGGCGCCCGCACTGCTATCCGCATCTGGGCCGGCACCTGGATCGTCGCCTTTGCCGTGGGAGGCGTGCTGGCCCGCATCCTTGCCTGGCTGGGAGCTGCATCATGAAGACCCCGAAGATGCTTCAACGCGGAATAATCCTCTGGCGGCACCACAGCGACGCGCCCGACGACACGGACCAGGCGGCAGCAGCGCTCCCCGAGCTCTGTCCCGCCGCCCGCTGCTCGCGCTGCGGCTACGAGTTCGTGCCCTATACGGTCAGCGCCGTCTGTCCGCGCTGCCTCGAACCGTTCACCCGCGATCCCTGCTACGGGGGCTGCTTCAGCTGCCCATTGCTCCCCGAGTCCGCCAGACAACCCAAGTAGCCTTCGCGGGCCGGGCCGCCGCCCGGCCCCGTTTGGCTCCCGCCCGGCCGCCTCTTATTCTGGTTCCCGTACAGCCACCTCGCAGCGGAGCGGTCGCTCTCGAAAGGTCGAGGTTCCCGTTCACTTCACCCCGGATGCCAAGCTGGTCCAGAACATCAGAGCCTGGCTCGCACAGCCCCCAGCCATCGCAGCCGCCGGAATCCTAGCGCTCACCCTCCTGGCGGCGTGCGCGAAACAACCGCCCACACTGCTCGATCGCGTGGAACAGTCTAGGATGTCGCCGGAGGAACTCCGGGCCCGCAACTACGACTACGCCGTTCGGGTAGCCGGCCACGTCGAGGCCGCCGCCTGGGAAATCACCCAATTGTCCCAAGACATCCATACCGGGCGACAGGCGCTCTACTGGGCGGCGAGTCTCGTGCCCGCTCTTCAGAGCGCCGTGTTCCGGAGCGATCCCGCCGCAGGCCTTATCGATGCCTGGCACTCTGCGTCCAGCAGCGCGACTTCTTCGAGGACGGGCTCGGCAGAGACGCGTTCGGGGAATGGCACCAGATCGCCGTGGGCGCATCAAGGAACATGCTGGCGGCCGTCGAGGAGATCGCCCGCGACATCGGGTCGCCCGACGGCTTCTCCCGCATGAAGGGACGCGTAGAAGCCTGGGCGGCCGACCACCCGATCGAGACCGTCCTGCTCACCCGCGAGTCGACGGCCCCGCTGACCGCCGCCGCGCTGGGACCGATGGGCGGCGGCGCCTTCGCGGCGGTGGGCAACATGGCGGACGAGGTGAACGACCTCTCGGCCCGCATCAGCGTCTACAGCGAGCTCCTGCCGAAGCAGATCCGCTGGCAGGCGGCGCTGCTCCTCTCGGCGGAGTCGGGTGGCACGGGTATCATTCAAACACTTCAGAATGTGGAGCGTATCACCGCCTTCCTCGACTCGGTACCCCAGGTTATCTCGGCGGAACGCACTGCGGCAATGCGCGACATCACCGCCGAGCGCATCGCCGTGATGCTGGAGCTCGATGAGATGCTCGCCGCTACCCTGCAAGCGATAGACCAGGAGCGGCTCGCCGTAATGCAAGGCATCACAGCAGAGCGTATCGCGACGCTCGAAGAGCTCGACCCCATCGCCTCCCGACTGACCGAACTCGCCGTCGACCAGGCGATGAGCAGGATCAACACCGCCATCGATCACTCCTACTGGCGAGCCGTCCAGCTCATCGGCGCGCTGCTCGTCCTGTTCCTCGTCGGCGGTGCGATCTTCTTCCGGTTCATCGGCAGAAGGCGCATGGTGCTCCCAGTCTAGTTGCCTGTGATCAGTAATCGGTGATCAGTAATCAGTGATCAGCGGCCCTCCGTTACCGATCACTGATCACCGACTACTGATTTCCGCCACCGCTCTATCCGAACCGGGCAAGAAAAACCTTGACTTAGCAGAGCTCCTACCCCAACATACAGGCCCACACTTCACACCGGCTCCGCCCATCCCCCAACAAGCCGATCGCGGGAGGATCCTTATGCGCAGGTACGTCGCACCCCTGAGCTTGGGCCTGCTGTTTGCCATGGCGGCTGTGGTCGGGGCCCAGCAGCAGATGACCCCGGCGCTCGAGGTCGCCGAGGCCGTCATCACCACCGCCGTTGTCGACCGCCAGCCAGCTGACAACGTGACGACCGTCGCCAAAGACGTCGGCACCGTTTACTGCTGGACGCGGGTCACCGGGGCCGAAGGCGAGATCCAGGTCGAGCACGTCTGGTACAAGGACGATACCGAGGTAGCCAGGGTATCGCTCCGCGTCGCCGGCTCCAACTGGCGGACCTGGAGTTCGAAGAACATCGACCCCATGTGGACGGGCAGTTGGCGGGTGGACATAGTGGGGCCGGACGGCGGCGTTCTGCAGTCGCTGTCGTTTACAGTCGGGTAAGCGGTGGTCGGTGATCTGTGATCAGTGATCGGTGTCTCGGTCGTCAGCGACACTCCTCCCGCCCGCTCATTGCCAGGCACTGATTACTGATCACTGATTACCGATCACTCCTACCAAGCTCGCGAACGCCGCGCGGGCCGGCGACGATCACATCCGTGGCCAGTCCCAAGAACAGGCCGTGCTCGACGATCGCCGCACGCTCGGCCATCCGGGCAGCCAGCGTCGCCGGATCGTCGATGGGCCCGAAGTTCGCGTCGAGGATCCAGTTGCCCTGATCGGTCACAAAAAGTGTCCCGCCGTCTCCGTCCCTCAGTCTCACGTCGGCGCCCAGAGAGGCGAGGAACTCCTTCTCCTGAATCCAGCCGAACGGGATCACCTCCACCGGCACCGCCCACTTCGTACCGAGCCGCGGTGAGAGCTTCGACTCGTCCACGACGATGATCTCGCGCCCGCTCGCTTGGGCGACGATCTTCTCCCGCAGCAGTGCACCGCCACCGCCCTTGATCAGGTCGAAGTTCGGCGCCACCTCATCCGCCCCGTCGATCGTGACATCGATCGAGGGGTGCTCCTCCAGCGTCGTCAGCGGGATCCTCAGGCGCCGCGCCTCCGCTGCCGTGGCCTCGGATGTCGGCACGCCCAGGATGTCCGTCAGCTCCCCCGTCCGCAGCAGGTCCCCGATGCGGTGCACCGCGTACAGCGTTGTGCTCCCGCTCCCGAGTCCGACGACCATACCGGACGCCACAAGATCGACGGCCCGCTCGGCTGCTCGTCTCTTGTACGTGGCCGCGTCCTCACTCATCTCGTGTAACCCGCGCCGTTCTGTGCTACGGGGACGAGCTTGATCGGTCCGAGGACCTTATTCTCCGGATCCGCCCGGACCCGGGTCGGTTCGCTCGGCAACGCCCACTCGAGAACGCTCCCCCTCTCCTCGACCCAGAACGTCTGCCGTAGCTCGTACCCGTCACCCTCCGCCTCGAGCTCCAGCGGGAAGCGGAACTCGCTCCAGGGCTGCGCTTGATGCACCCGCACCCTCAAGACGTCCTCGCCTCTATCCCAGGAGCAGTCCAACTCGACCTGCGGATAGCCGGGCCGCTCCAGCCACTGCTCGAAGAACCAGCCCAAGTCCTGTCCCGAGACATCCTCCATTGTCCGCTGCAGATCGGCGGTCAGCGCCGTCGCGTGCCGGTGCTCTTCGTAGTAACGGCGGATCCCGCTGAAGAAGGCCTCGTCCCCGACAACCTGTCTCAGCATGTGAAGCACCCAGGCGCCTTTCTGGTAGGCATTGGCGGTGAGCAACGTGAACAGGTTCTCCGGCTCTCGGTCGATGACAGGACGCTCAGCACCACTCCCCATGTAGAGCGTTTCTTCCGCCTCCGCTCGCTGAGCAGCCGCCAGCGAGTCGCCCTCCACGAACTCGAAGAACACGCTGGTGAAATACGTCGCGAAGCCTTCCGACAGCCAGATGTGCGGCCACTCCCGTTGCGTAACGGCGTCGCCGAACCACTGGTGGGCGATCTCGTGCGCCAGCAACCGATCGGCGTCACTCAGGCGGCCGATCCGTTCCAGCAGGAAGATGGCGCTCGAGTTCTCCATGCCGCCGAAGCGCGTCGACGACTGGACCAGCGCCAGCTTCTCGTAGGGGAACGGCCCGATCAAGCTGTCGAAGAAGGCGACGATTTCGGGCGCACGACGGAAGAGGCGCTGCGCGACATCCGCGTCCTCCTCGTAGGTCCACTGCGTCACGCGCACGCAATGCGAGGCATCGACTTCACAGCCGGAGCTGCCCAGCTCGCGCACCGTCAGCTCGCCCGCGCCCACCACCATCGTGTAGACGGGGATCGGCCGGTCGGTCGCCCAGATCCAGAGCTTCGTGCCGTCGCCGAGGTCCGATTCCTCGAGCAGCTCCCCCACCCCAACCACCCGCCAAGCCTCCGGCGCCTGCACGCGAAACTCGACCGTCGCCTTGTCGCCCGGGTGATCAACACTGGGGAACCAGTAGCGCGCCCTCTCAGGCCAGTTGTCGGCGAAGACCGTCGGCCGGTTGTACATGTTGGTCTTGAAGATGAGACCGTCCTGCGGAACGCCGTGGTAGAACACCTGCACGACGACCGTATCACCCTCAGCGGCAGGTCGGCCGAGTTCCACCCGGAGCGTGCCACTCCTCCGCTCGAAGCCCGCTTGCGCGCCGTCCACCGCGACCGAGTCTACTTCGAGCCCAACGAGATCGAAGTGCAGAGAGGTAGTGCAGCACTCGGTGATCAGGGCGGTGACCGCGGTGCTGGCGCGAAACGCCGTCGGGTCCGGTCCAATCCCGATCGAGATCCGGTAGCCGAGCACGTCCGGTTGAGCTCGCTGCGCCCGGGCCTCCGAGCCCGGAACAGCCGGCTCCGCCGCCGCGGCTACGAGCGCGGCGGCGAGGGCAACGAGCGCGAGCGACTCAACCTTCCGCCCCAACATACTGCTTCACGAATTCAGTGAAACGACGAAGGTAGCCCGACCCGCCGACCCACAGCATGTCGTTATGACCCGCTCCACGGACTTCATACCAATCCTTGGGCTCCGGGCTGGCCTCGTAGAGCCGCCGGCCCATCTGCACCGGCACGATGTTGTCGACATCGCCGTGTACGTAGAGGACCGGCACACGCAGCCGGGGAACCTTCGAGATAGAATCGAACTTGTGGGTCATGGCACCCAGCAGTTTACCGGGCAGCCAGAAGTAGTGCAGCCGCGCCAGTTCCTGTGCCGATGTGAAGCAAGACTCCACTATCACGGCCGCGGCCGCCTGTTGTGTCGCAAGCTCAATGGCCACGGTACCGCCGAGCGAGCGGCCGAAGATCACCAGCCGCGCCGGATCGACACCCCGCTCTCCCGTCAAGTGGCGATAGGCGAGCAGGCCATCGTCGTAGAGCGCCTGCTCCGACGGCCGGCCCTCGCTCTTACCGTAGCCTCGGTAGTCCATAATCAGGACGTTGAAGCCGGAACTCACCAGAAGGGCCACGTTGTCCAGCCGGTCATACAGATCACCGGCGTTGCCATGGAAGAACAGGATATCGGCGAACGCCCCGTCAGCCCCGGCGTAGATCCCGTGCACCCGGACGCCCTCGGCCGCCTCGAGCCACACCTCCTCCACAACCGCGGCACCCTCCAGCTGGGGCGTCGGCGCGTCCCGCGCCACGCGTGTAGGGAAGTAGATGAGTTGCCGCTCCAGCGATTCTAGCATCAGCCGGCCACCCACGAAGAAGATGAACGCCGCGATCAGAATGCCCGTCGCGACGTACGCGGCCTTTCGCCACATGCCGCGAGATCGATCGATTGGGGACGTCCTTTCTACTCGCTCGGGATTCCGGGTGAATCTGGGACGGCGCGTCGCGGCGCGCCACCAACGCCGCTCCTACTCGCCCTGCGGCGCCGGCAACAAGGTCCTCCAGACGGCGCGCCAGTTGCCGCCCTCTCGCAGGAAGACGAACAAGTCGAAGCCGGACTCTTTGTACCGCTCGCCGCCGATCTCGTAGTCGATTCTGAACATGTAGCTGGCGACGGCGGTATCGCCCCAGACATCTATCGTCGGGTCCTCCTCCTGGTATTCGTGCACAGCGGCCTGAGCCGTGAAGTCCCTGTAACTTGCCACGCACGCGTCGCGCCCGGCCTCGCGCCGGCCGAACCCTGGATGCGCGATGACTATGTCTTCGTGGAACAACTCGTGAAGCCGATCGATGTTGCCCTTCACCCACGCCTGATTGATACGCCGCAGAACGTCACCGATCCCCTTACGGGCCGTCTCCTCGCTCGAATGAATCACCTCGGTCTCCCCTCAAGTTTCGATGTACTTAGGCCGCCAAGGCGGCAACGGTCGCCACCCACGGCTACCGCGAAGAGCAGATTCGCCAAAGTCGTCCTACCCTTCGGCCGTGCACGCGACGTTGCCGCGCCCCCCAGGCTCGCCCAGGGTGATGGCCAAGAGCGTTCCCATTATACAGACAAGTCCGAGTGCCGGGCTAGAAAGGGGGTGAGGTTCCGGGCGTGCCGGCGCGCTGGTTACGGCCCTGATTATCTCGACTAGCTTGCCGCCGGCCACCGGCCACGCCCGGCTCCGGTCCGGCGGTTTTCCTCCACACACCCACACCGCTTGCCCACCGCGACCGGTGGCTCCACAATACGGTCTTTCGTCAACTAATCATCAAGGAAGCGGCCTTTGATCCACGACCCGCTACTCGTAGCCGCGCTGATCGCCGGAACGACCGCCCTCGCCTTCTGGCTCGACCACCGGTTCGCGGCGCTCTCCAAGGTGGGCGCCGCCCTCATGGCCCTCTTCTTGGGCGCCGTGCTCTCGAACAGCGGGTTCGTCCCGCAGGAGTCGCCGGTCTACGGCGTCATCGAGGGGCCGGTGGTCGCGCTGGCGATCGTCTACCTGCTGCTGTCGGTGAGGCTGGCGGACTTGAAGCTCGCGGGCCCCAAGATGGCCGCCCTCTTCGTGGTGGCGAGCGTGGGAACGGCGCTGGGCGCGGTGATCGGCGCTTTGACGTTCAGCGGCGGCATCGGCGCCGTCACCTGGAAGCTGGCCGGCGCGTTCACCGGCACCTACACCGGTGGCAGCCTCAACTTCGCCGCGGTGGGACGCGGCCTCGAGCTCCCGGCCTCGACCTTCGCCGCCGCGGCGGCGGCGGATGCCGTGACGACAGGGATCTGGTTGGGCATCGTGCTCATGGCGCCCGTGCTGCTGGCCCGGCTCGCGCCCGGCTCTCGAGCGGCAGAAGCTGCCGCGCCGGCGAAGCCGGCCCCCAACGCCGCGGCTGGGGAGCCGCCCGCTTCCGATGCGCACCCGTATTGGACCCGCGTGCCGGTCTCGCTGTTCGACCTGGTGCTGCTGGCGGCGCTCGGCCTGGCGTTACTGGTCGCGGCCCGCTGGCTGGGTCAGCAGGTCGGCCTCGTGCCTGAGATCCTCTGGCTCACCACGATCACCCTCGTGCTCGCCCAGCTCCCCCGCGTCCGCCAGCTGAGCGGGGCGGAGCAGCTTGGCAACCTGGGACTGCACCTCTTCTTCGTCGTTATCGGGGTGCGCTCGCTCTTCCGAGCGATGCTGCAGGTGGGCCCGGAGGTCTTCCTCTACACCCTCGTCGTCGTCGCCATTCATGGTATCTTTCTCTTCTTCGTCGGCCGATTACTGAGGGGGACGCTGCCGATGATCGCCGTCGCTTCGCAGGCCGCCATCGGCGGCCCCGCGACGGCCATGGCGGTCGCCGTCTCCCGCGGCTGGCCGGCGCTGGCACTGCCGGGCATAGCCGTTGGCCTGCTCGGCTACGCGCTCGGAAACTACGCCGGGTTCGGCATCGCCTTCCTGGTTCGTGCGATACTCGGAGGTTGAACGTGACTGAGGAGAACGGGCAGACCTCGCTACCCACGGCTCGCGTCGCTACTCGACCCGGGGCCAGCGGAATCGCCGAGCACCGCAGGCGCCTTTACCAGCGGCACTTGGCTCTCTTCCTGGCGGTGAACCTGGGGCTGCTGGCCGCCGACTGGTTCACTTCGCCCGGCCTGCAGTGGGGCCATTTCCTGGCTGTGCCTTGGGGTCTCGTCTTCCTGCTCCACACCACGGGTCTCAAGTCGCGGGGCTATTCCTTCGCCGAACTCTTCATACCGCCACGCGACCCGCCCGTGAGAGAGGTCTACACGGTCCCCCTCGACTACGAGCTCGTGCGCGCCCGTCAGCTGCGTGACGGCGTCGTCACAGCCGCCGCCGCACTACGCGACAAGAACCGCGAGCTGTCGGAGTCCGCCGCCGCCGCCGCCGACGAACTGCTCGCCGCGGCCGAGGGCGCCGTCCAGTCGGTGCGCGCCGCCAAGACCCGCAAGGACGAGCGGGCCCAGAAGCTACTGCCCGAAGCGCAGGCCGCCCTCGAGGTGCTGGACACGCTACACCAGGATCTCATCAGGATGGAGGTGATGGAAGATCCGCCGGAGACCGCCGCGGTCCAGCCCGTCCAGGAGCGCGCGCAGAGCCTGCGGCAGTTGATCGGATAATCGCAACGGCGACCCGTCGCTCTGCGAGCAAGAAGGGGGACGGGCGTGGCCCGTCCCCCTTGCATTTCACAGAATCCTGCGCGACCGGAATCTACTGGTCCAGCGTCGGGATGCGGAGGACCTGACCGACGTAGATCTTGTCCGGGTCGCTCAACATCGGTTTGTTCGCCTCGAAGATGACCGGATACTTCATCGCGTCGCCGTAGTGCTTCTTGGCGAGCTTCGAGAGCGTGTCGCCGCGTACAACCGTGTGGTACGTCGCTTCGGGCTCCGCCTTGATCACCTGCAGCATGTCATCGACCTGCGACACGCCCTCCACGTTGCCGATGGCCAGCACGACCTTCTCGCGCTCCGCCTGCGATTCGGTCTTGCCCTGGATCGTGGCGATACCGTCGTCGAAGTCGACCCGCAGATCGTCGACTTTCAACTCGAGCTTCATCACGTGCTGTGCCAGGAGGTTCGCCTTGCGGCGCTCCTGAAACTCCTCGGTCTGCGTCGGATCCTTCTCGCCCAAGCCGAGCTTGGCGCCGGCGCCTTTCACGAATTCGATCAAACCCATCTTAGAAACCCTTTTATTGTCTTTGCACCTTGGCCAAGCGGTGCGGGCACCTACCTGCGTCGCCGCAGCAGCTTCCCCAGAAAACCGATCCCGGCCTGCGCGACATCGTCGGCGACCGAGCCGTCGCGATCGGAATCGAGCAACATCGTCAGCATGTCCGACGTGCCGGACGACATGCTATCGGCGCGCCGCTGCTCACCGGAGAGCATGGAGACGAGGCCGCTCGTATCGAGACTCTCCTGTCGCTTCGCCTTGCCCAACGCACCCATCACGATGGGCGCGAGGATCGGCAACAGCTGGGCGATCGACCCCGCGTCGACACCGGTGCGGCGCCCCAGTTCCTGCTCCACCGCACCGCGCCGCTCGCCGAGCGTATGGCGCAGGATGCCGTCGCCGGAGCGCGTGTCGGGGCTGCTGAGGAAGCCGCCGAGATCGTCGAGCACGCTGCCGTCGTGGTCTCGCTCGAGTGCGCTCGCCAACGAATCCGCACCCGAGCCGCGCGAGGCGTTCTTAGCCAGCGCGCCCATGAGCAGCGGTAGCGCGGCGGCGATCGCTTTGCCGGCCGTCCCCTCGTCCGTTCCCAGCTGGCGTCCGATCTGCGCCGTACGTTCGCCGGCCAGCTGGTCGGTCAACATGTCGAGTAAGGACAACACACACCTCTCATTTCCCGTCGTTCATCACTCCCAGGCCGCCGCTACCTCTCCACCCCTTTGCCAGTGGGGAGTCCAGGCGAGCGCCACCAGCTTCACGGCGATGTCCTTCTTCTTGGGCCGCACGACCACGGTCTCCAGGTCATCGAACGCCGGATCGTACTTCTCGCGGATCGCCTCGGTCTCCGCCTCGAACTCGGCTTCCAGGTCCGCCAACCTCTGAACGGTTGCCTCCACCGTCGCCCGCGCCCGAGCTACGTCCTGCGCCTGCCTCATCGAGCGGCCCACTCCGCGGGCGGCGGTCGTCGCCCGGCCCACCGACGAGCGGCTCACCGTCTTGCGACCCATCATGGCGCCGAGCAGCGTCGCGCCGACCGAAATCGCCGTCTGTAACTTCGCCTCCTTCGCCTGCTCCGCCTCACGCTCCACCGCCTGCTCCGCGCGCCGGACTCGCTCCTGCAGCGTCGCCAGTTTGGGCGCGTACTTCTTGCGCAGCTTCTCCAGCGCCGCGTCCCGCTCCTCGCGCGCCTTCTGGGTGAGGCGCAGCCGGAAGTCGTGCTCCGACTCGCCGGGCTGCGAGTACTCGTCCAACAGCGAGCTCTTGTAGAGCTCGAGCGTGCGGTTCCGATAGAGCCAGTCCTTGAACTCCTTGCTCCAGGCCGTGTAGCTCGTCTTCTTGGTGGCGACCCCCGGCAGTTCGCCGAAGCTGGCCGTGCCTTCCGGCCCGTCACCGAGGTCGCCGAGGTCGAGATCGATCTCCAGCGCTTCGCCCCACTCGAGGGCGGCGGCGGCGGTGCTGAGCGGCGTCAGTGTCACCAGCTCCTCCGACGCCTCAAGCTTCGTCTTGTTATCGACGAACTGCACGCGCCCCGCCGCCAGCACCATCGGCTCGTAGACCAGCTCGTGACCCGGCGCCGCGCTGCCGCGCAGCGGCACGAAGTGCTGCGGGATATCCGGCCCCAGCATCGGTTGCTCGCTTCGCTGCGCCGCGGATGCCGCCCGCACGGCGCGTGCACCGGCGGCCGCCGCCGCGGCCTGTGTCCGCGCAGCGGCCTGCGACCGGTGCGGATCCATCAATACCTTTATCTGGTCGCGCGTCAGCGGACCCCGCAGATACGACATGACCCAGCGCGTCTCGAAGACGACCGGCTCGTCCTCGTGGACGTTGTTGAGCAGGAAGACGCGCTTGCCCAGGCCGGCCAGCGTCTCCTCCATCGCGCCGCGGTCGAACCGCATGTCGCCCCCGGCGGCCACGCCCTCGAGCCCCTCCAGTACTCGGGCCTTGTCACGCTCCGTCTGCAGCCGGCCGATGAACCAGCTGCCGGTGTTCGAGAGACCCTTGTAGTCGAGATCGACCGGGTTCTGCGTGGCGAGCACCACCCCCACCCCGTAGGCGCGACCCTGCTTGAGCAGCGTGAGCAGCGGACCCTTCGACGGCGGATTGGCCACCGGTGGGAAGTAGCCGAAGATCTCGTCCATGTAGACCAGCGCCCGCAAGCTCGTAGTACCCGACTGGCCGCGCATCCAACCCAGCATCTGGTTCAAGAGCAGCGAGACGAAGAACATCCGCTCCGCATCGCCCAGGTGCGCGATGGAGAAGATCGCGATCCGCGGTTTGCCCTCCGGCGTGTAGAGCATGCGGTCGATCTCCAGCGCCTCACCCTCCATCCAGGCGGCGAAGCCCGGCGCCGCCAGCAGGTTGTTGAGCGACATCGCCAGCTTAAACCGCTCGCCCGCCGGATAGAACGTCTCCAGGTCCAGCACACCTACCTTGTTCACGGTCGGCGTCTGGATCGCCCCGATCAACGACGCCAGGTCGAGATCGCGGCCCTCGCGCCAGGCGGCGTCGAGGATCGTCGATAGCAGAATGTGCTCGCGGCTCTGGATCGGATCTGCATCCATGCCCAGCAGTCCCAGCAGGCTGGTCACCGCCGTGCCAACCCGGTCGCCCAGCAGCTCGCGATCCTCGGCCAACGCCTGTGGCGGCGCCGCGAACGACGAGAGTATCGAGACCGGAAGGCCCGCCGTGCTGCCGGGCGTGTAGACGGCGAAGTCCGCCGATGAGCGCAGCCGCCGGATCCGCTGGCCGTTCTGCCCCCAACCGGCCAGACCCTTCTGCCACAGCTCCGCCTGCTGGGCGCCGTACTCCTCGACCGACAGACCCTCCTTGCGCGCGTCGTCCGCGTTCACCCAGGGCGCGAAGTCCTCCGGCCTGAACTCGGGAAAGGTGAGCAGCAGGTTCGGCAGATCGCCCTTCGGATCGATGACGATGGCGGGGATGCCGTCGATCGCCGCTTCCTCGAGCAGGCCGATACAGAGCCCCGTCTTCCCGCTACCGGTCATCCCCACGCACACGGCATGCGTGACCAGGTCCTTCGAATCGTAGAGCAGTAGCTCACCTTCGCGCCCCTGTTTCTCGGCCAGATCGTACGCCCGGCCGAGATAGAAGGCGCCCAGCTTCTCGTAGTTATCCACGCGGGATGCCTCCACCACCGGTAGTTGTTTATGCGTCCCGTTCAGCCAGACAGATCGGCGCCGCTGGCCGGCCGCACTTGAGTGTGCCGGCACCGATCTGCGTGCTAGTACTCGATGACTCGCGGCAACGACTTCGCCTGCTCGATCCAGTCGCCGACCTGCTTCTCCGATGGCGGCTGCCGGGTCAGCTTCTTCTCCTCGTTCACCTCGCTCAGCTTCGCACAGAGGTTCGCAGCCTTCCGCTGGCTCAGCTCCGGTACCGTGTCGACCCCCGCTGCCTCGAGCAGGTCCGCGTACTCCTCCCCGATACCCTTGATGCGAAACAGATCCGCGTGATTCGTCCAGCGCAGCACCATCTTCTCGCTGACGCCTGCGCTCTCCGCAATGTCCTTGCGGCCCTTGGACGACTTGCAGTGCTCGAGAAGATCGTCCGTCGTGCTGATGCCGGCAGACTGCAGCTTCTCGGCATACTTCGCGCCGATGCCTTCTACATCGATGATCTTGGCCATCCTACTCTTCTCCTTCCTGTTCTTGTCCATGGACTGCCGTGCGGCCGGCCACAGGCACACACGCGACTCCTTGCAACGTACTACGCGGCCTTGAGCTCCGACGTGCAGTTCGGGCAACGCGTCGCCTTGATCGCTATCGCCGACACGCAGAACGGGCACTCCTTCATCCTCGGCTCGGGTGGCGGCGCTTCTTCCTTTCTCGTAAAGCGGTTCACCTGCCGCACGAGCAGGAAGACCGCGAAGGCCACGATGATGAAGTTGATCACCGAGTTGATAAAGACCCCGTAGTTGATCGTTGCCGCGCCCGCTTCCTGCGCCGCCGCCAGCGAGGCGTACTCGGTGCCCGACAGATTCAGGTAGAGGCTGGAAAAGTCCATCTGCCCGAGCACCAGACCCAACGGCGGCATCAAAACGTCTTTCACCAGCGAGTTCACGATCGCGCCGAAGGCCACCCCGATGATGATCCCCACCGCCATGTCGAGAACGTTCCCCCGCATCGCGAACTCCTTGAATTCCTTCAGCATGGTCTGCCTCCCACGGTGAGTCGACGGTCCACCGACCCGGCTGGCGCAGCGTAACCGCGAATCCGGTTCGCTCCGAAGGCACACGCGGAACCGCGCCCAAACTCGAGAGCGCCGCACGATGTGCTCCTAGGATGAGGGATACAAGAACGATTCTAGGTTTTGAGGTGTTCCCGGGCAACGGCAGATCAAACGTATGTTTACGACGCGCCAGCTCAGAAGAGCTTCAGATAATAGGAGAGCGCTTTCGTCTCGCGCCGCACGCGCCAGCCGGTCACGACGCTGTGCGACATGCGGAAGTAGCGGACCGGCCTCCCGTCGGGCGGCAGCGCGCCGGCTACCCGGACATCGATCTTGACGACGATGTCGTCGCCGCGGCCGCGGGCTTTCACGGACCTGAACTCGATCTCGTTCAAGCTCAGCAACTCGTCGCCCTTTGCCTCCAGCTCCTCCTCGGTCATCTGGCCCGCGTCGATGTCGTGCATCCCCCGGGCCAGATACTCACTGCGAAGCCAGAACTTGAGCTCGTCGGCCGCCTCCGACTCGAGGGTCGAGCGCTCGGCCAGGAACTTGCCCGCCAGTACGGCGGCGATCACCAGGAGTAGCGCGATCGCCTTCCAGCCCCTCAGCTCGACCTTCATCGTCCTAACCCTCCAGACCTAGAATCCTTCGCCCAGCGCCAGGTCGAGACCACCGGTCAGTCTTATCTGTTCGCTCCCCCAGATCGTGAAACCGATCTCGAAGAAGGGAGTCACACGGCCCAGCTTGTACTTCGTGCCGCCGATCACGTTCATGCCGTACTCGGTATCCGAGACCTGGTCGCCTGTCGACTTGGTCGTTATCGTGATATCGGCGATGTTCAGCCCGAGCCCGAAGTAGGCCGCAGCATAGTCCGCCGCTCTACCGTACACGCGCTGCATGAACGCCGCGTTGATGTTGACCTCCCAGTAGTCGAACTCCCTGAGCAGGGTCTCTTCCGGCCAGAAGTAGTTGAAGCTCCCAATGATCGCTACAGGCCTGAACTGCGGCGTGAGGTCTGCGGTGAGGCGGCCGCCGAGATACCAGTCGAGGTCGTCGCCCCAACCCCCCTCGGCGCCGACGTAGATCTGTCCCTGAGCCGTGCTCGGGACGAGAACCAGGCTCGCCAGGCCGACCGTCAATAGCAGTCTCTTCATCTGCCCTCCCAAATGGAAAGCGAACGCCAGCGGGCCTGCCGAGCGGCTGGCTGCGACGGCAGGGACGGGAGCGATCCGGGTGATCGTGAGATGCCATGATGGCTAGACCGCGCGAGCCTGGTCAAGGGGAGCGCCTTAGCGTGGCCCGGCACCCCGTTACTCCGAGCACCGCCACGATGCCGATCTGTTGACGTCCCGTCCACAGCGTGGCCTGGCAACCCCAACGGTTCGTCGATCGAGAGGGGGACGTTTCGGTGGTCGAGATTCGCCGGCTGCAGGACGCGCTACAGATCTGGCATGGCGGGGAGTCCCGGGCCTTGCTGTCCCTCTTGGGCTTCGAGCCCCTGGGGTTACGCGTCCCCGGCCGGACCCTGGCGGAGTTCGGCCTCGACCCCTCCGAGCGGCTCACGCTGGAAGTCGCCGCCCGTCATGCCCGGTTCCACGTGTTCCGAATCAGCTTCGAAGAGCGCCTCGAGCCCGAGGCGGTTCGCCGGGTGGCTTCCGCGCTCTACCGGCACAATCCTGCCCGGCGGGCTCTGCTAATCTTCGATGCCCGACACGACATCCGCCTGGTTCTGGCAAGTTGGGGTCTGGGACCCGGGCCGTTCCGGCTCCTGAAGCTGTGGATCGACCCGATCGAGCCGCGGCGATCGGAGCTCGACATCCTGGCCGCCCTCGCGGTGAACGGCAGCCCCACCGCCAGCGAGCTGACCCTCGCCCACATCCGGGCACTCGACCGCGAACAGGTCACCCGTAGGTTCTTCGCCGAATTCCGGCGGCAGCGTGCCGCGCTCGCCGCGGAGTTGGCCGGCGTACCAGAGGAGGCTCGGCAGGACCGCCTCGACCTAGCACTCATCCTACTCAGTCGCCTCCTCTTTCTCTACTTCCTGCAAGGTAAGGGCTGGCTCGACGCGGACACCGCCTACCTCCGGCACCTGTACGAGGGCGCGCTCGCCGACGGCGTCCCGTTCTTCCGCCGTCGCCTCGAGCCTCTCTTCTTCAGCGCGCTCAATCGATCGCCGGAGCAGAGAGGACGGCCCGCGCAGCAACTCGGCCGGCTGCCCTACCTGAACGGCGGGTTGTTCGAGCGCGACCGCCTCGAGCGCAAGTATCCCGGCCTCAACGTACCGGACGAGACTTTCACGCCGATCTTCCACGATCTACTCGACAGGTACCAGTTCACGCTTCGCGAAGATCAGCCTGCGGACCAGGACGTCGCCGTCGACCCGGAGATGCTCGGCAAAGTGTTCGAGGGCCTCATGGCGGGAGCCGTGCGCGGTTCCACCGGCGCCTTCTTCACTCCGCGCACGCTCGTCGACCGCCTGGTCGACGGCGCGCTGGCCGCGCACCTCGCACAGGTCGCCGGCTGTGACCGCGAGCTCGTCGAACGAATCCTCTCAGGCGGCGCGCCGGACGTCGACGGCTCCGTCCGCACACGACTCGCCGCACGCGTGCGCGAGCTCCGAGTGCTCGATCCGGCGGTGGGGTCTGGCGCCTTCCTGCTCGCCGCGCTCCAGAGGTTGGAGACGCTGCGCGACGTCCTCGACGGACGGCCACCCGACTCGTTCGCCCGCTTCGAACGCCGCCAGGAGATCATCAAGCGCAACCTTCACGGCGTCGACGTCAACGGCGCAGCCGTGCGGCTCTGTGAGCTGCGTCTATGGCTCGCGCTCGTCGTGGACCTCGAGCTGGACGAAATCTCACAGGTGCCGCCGCTACCGAACCTCGACATCAACGTCCGCCAGGGCGACGCACTCGTCGACCCCATCGACTTCTTGGCACAGTACGGAAACCTCGACCACGGTCTGCTCGCCAGCCGCTGGCGTCGCCACGTCGAGCGTTTGGTCGCGCGGCGCGACCGCTACTTCCGCGCCTGCGGCGTCGCCAAGCGCCGTGTGCTTCGCGGGCTACAGCGCGTCGAACGCGACCTCGCGGTGACCTTCCTGGCAGAGCTGTCCGCCAGCATCGACGCTCGCCGGCGCGACCTGCACGGCGCCGCGCGCAGCCGCGACCTATTCGGGAGGCGAGCAGGGCTCACACCATCCCAGAAGAAAGCGGCGGCTACGCTGAAGAAGCGCCAGAGCGAGATTCGCAGTCTACTCAAGAGAATATGCGAGGTGGATGAGCTGCCATTCTTCTCTTTCCCCATCCACTTCGCGAAGCCGGGCGGCCCGGACACCAGCTTCCATGTAATCCTCGGCAATCCGCCCTGGGTTCGAATCCATCACTGGTCGGGGCTATCGCGGCGGCGTCTCAAAGAACGCTTCGACTCGCTGCGCGGCGCCGGTTGGCGAACCGGGTGTCGCTTGGCTCGCGCCGGGCGCGGCTTCGCCGCTCAGCTCGACCTCAGCGCCCTCTTCTTGGAACGTTCACTCGAGCTCCTGGCCGAGCACGGGGCACTCGGCTTCCTGCTCCCCGCCAAACTCGCCCGCACTCTCTCCGCCGGTGCACTGCGCGCCCGCCTGCAGGCGACCACCCGGATCCTGCGCCTCGAGGACTGTGCACTCGCTACCGAGAGGCTGTTTGAGGCGACGACCTACCCTCTGGCGATCCTGCTGATACGCGGTGCGCCCGACCGGAAGCACAAGGCATCGGTTCGGCTGCACGATCGGGGTGGGACCGTACTCGATTTCCGCCTCCCCCAGGCGCGTCTGCCGCTCATCGAGGACGACCCCGAAGCACCGTGGGCGCTGGCGCCTCCCCGGGTGCGAACCG
Organism: Gemmatimonadota bacterium; assembly: GCA_020344215.1. GTDB lineage: Bacteria > Gemmatimonadota > Gemmatimonadetes > Palauibacterales > KS3-K002. The sequence goes on along the minus strand of CP070815.1, from coordinate 3,851,897 downwards.
TACTCGAGCGCATGCGCGCCGCCGGAGGGCCACTCGGCTCGCACCCGGCTCGCCGCCCCTGCAGGGGGATCTTCACCGGCGGCAACGACCTCTTCGTCGGAGGCGTGATCGAGAGTGCACCGGCGAGGGGCCGAGCAACCCTCGACCTCGGCGGCGAGCCGGTGGAAATCGAGGTCGACCGGCTGCGCCCCACTCTGCGCGGCGAGGATCTCGCGCCGTGGCGCTTCTCCGTCAGCCGGGCCCTCGTCTGGACTCACGACGACGACGGCAGACCGCTCCCCAGCCTCCCAACGGCGACCCACGACCATCTTCGCCGCCACGAGCGCTCTCTCAGACGGCGGGTCGATCTCCGGCCGGACCAGCCGTTCTGGGCCCTGTTTCGCACGCGCCCGGAGAAGTGGGCTCGCCGCGTGGCGTGGCGCGACATCGCCCCCGAGCCGGGCGCCGTCGTATTGCCTCCCCGCGTCCCGTTCATCGACAGCACGGCCCCGCTGGTCAGTCTCAACACCGTCTACCAGATAGCAGCCGCGTCGGAGGAGGAGGCGTATCTCTTGGCCGCCGTCCTCAATTCGACCGTCGCCCGCGCCTACCTGAAAGCGATCGCTGAGCGGGCAACCGGAGGATACTTCCGCTTCCTCGGTTGGACGGTCGCTCTCCTGCCGTTTCCCGAAGAGCCCGACGCGGCTGTCACCATGCATTGCGTCGAGTTGAGTCGACTCGCACACGCCAACGGCGGCCTGAAGGCCGGGGAGCGCCGCCGCCTCGACAAGCTCGTAGCCCGCCTCTACGGGCTGGCGACCCGCGAGCTCGGGGTGCTCCGCTCCTTCGACGCCAGGCTCTCAAACAGGGTCGAAACATGAGCACCTTGCCATGGCCCGAGCCCATCGCCGCCGCGTCCGACGAAGCCGCCCTGGCGCTCCTCCGCGGCCTCTGGGCACGCGCCTACCGGATAGATGTCGCCATCGCCGATTCCAACCGTCTGCTGGAATTGTTGGGAGATGCATCGGCCGGCGGGCCGCAGACGGTACACGTCGTCACCCGCGCGCTTCCGCGCGGCGGGCGGCCGCACGGCTGGCGCTGGACGGTCATCGCTGAGCCACCGGCCCCCGAGTTCCTGCTCTTCTATAGTAGCGGAAGCGCCTTTCCCGAGAGCGCACTCATCTTCACCGGAAGCTCGACCGACGGCTGGCTGACCTTCCACCGACGCCCTCTCGTACTACATCGACTCCGCCAGCGGTTCGACCTGTTATCGATTCCAGATGGGCCACCCCTCATCGTCCCCGCCCCATCGATCCGCGAGCAGGCGGGCCGGCTCCCCTCCGGCCGGCCGGCCGCCTGCCTCGAAGCTGATGCCCAGAGCATCGCTCCGACGGTGCTCTACCACCGAGTGCTCGCCGCTCACTTCGCTGGCGCCGCCGCGCCCGACGGGGTCCAGCGGCCCGAAGCCGCGCCGGCGCTGGCAACCCATCAGGAGCGCGCCTACGAACGCGCCTCCGCGATACTCGATCGCTACGGCGGTGTGATCGTCGCCGACGCCGTCGGGCTGGGGAAGACCTACATCGGCCTGCGGCTGCTGGAACGCGCGCTCGATGCGGGTGGGCGCGGCCTCGTCGTCGTTCCGGCATCGCTTAGGGACCAGTGGACGCGAGAGATGTCATACCTGGTTGGCACAACTCCCAGCGGGGCCGCGGGCTCGGCGCAGCAGAGTGCTGCTGACAACCTCGACCTCTGGGTGGAGGAGACGCGCCGTGGCGCTGTAGAGCTGCTCTCCATGGAGTCGCTCGGTCGCAAGACCTTCGACCCCGTCGCCTTCCGCGGCGCCGATCTCGTGCTCGTCGACGAAGCGCACAACTTCAGGAACCCGGCGACGCGACGATACCATAGCCTGGCTGACCTCGTCCGGCATTCCAGGACCGTCCTGCTCACCGCCACACCCATCAACAACACGCTCCTCGATCTCCAGCATCTCATCGACCTTTTCGCCACACCTGGCGCCTTCCGGCATCTAGGTATCGCCGACTACCGAGAGGTTTTCCGACGCGCCGCGGTCGGCGACGGCGATGTGCGCCCCATCATCTCCGCCTGCCTGTTGCGCCGCACCCGCCGCTTCCTGCGCACGCACTACGGCGCGATCCGCATCCGCGACCCGCAGAGTGGCCGGGAGGTCAAGTTGCGCTTCCCACAGCGCCGATCCCCCGTTCCAGTCCACTACGACCTCGCGGCGACCTACGGCGAGCTTTTCGCCGGCCTCGATTCCTGGCTCGAGGACCTGCGCTTCCCGGCCATCGAGCCTGACTCGGCCGAAGCCGACCCTGCCGATCCGCCCAGCGGCCCCGGCGAGCTGTTGAAGATCATCCTGCTCAAGCGGCTGGAGTCGAGCATCGAAGCCTTCAGGTGCACTGTCGTCCAACAGCTTGCCTGGTGCAATACGGCACTGCGCGCCATCGACGCCGGACGCATACTGACGCGACCCGACTACCGGGCCAGCTTCCAGGGTCCCGGCGACGATCCGGGCAGCCAGCTCGCCTTCTTCGAGCTTATGCTACCTGCGCCGTCGATCGAGCCCGAGCGGATCGCCGAGTTCCGCGACTCGCTCGAGCACGACGTGAACATCCTCACGCGAATCCACGCCGCCCTCCTCGCCGTCGGCCCCGGCGCCGATCGTAAGCTAGGCAAGCTCATCGAGCTGCTCGCCGGACCGCTCGCCGGCCGCAAGGTCCTGCTCTTCACCGAGTTCCGCGACACGGCGCGCTACCTCCATCACCAGCTCCGGATGCGTCCGCACATAGCTCAGATCGATAGCGCCGGTGCGCGCTTAGGGCTCGAGCGTGCCGGCCGGGTTGAGGTCATCGAGCGCTTCGCTCCGCGCGCCAACGGATTGCCCGAGCCGCCGGAGCGCGAGCGCGTCGACTTGTTGATCGCCACCGACGTGCTTAGCGAAGGGCTCAACCTCCAGGACGCGTCGGTCGTCGTGAGCTACGACCTGCCTTGGAACCCCGTGCGCCTGATGCAGCGGATCGGGCGCATCGACCGCCTCGGCGCACTGTCGAATCACGTCGAGCTGCATCACTTCGTGCCAACGCACGACCTCGATCGCCTGCTGGGTCTGATGGCGCGCCTGCACACCAAGGTATCCAGAATCTCCTGCACACTCGGCCTCGATCAGCCCGTGCTCGCCACATCCAGCGATCACGGCCCCACGCTCGACCACATCCGCATCCTCGCCCGCGACCCGACCGGCTACGAGCAAGTCGAGGAACGCGTCGAGGGCCCACTCGATCCGGAGGAGCAGGCGTACCTCGATTGGTGCGACGCGTCGGGCGCCGATCACCGGGTGACGCCGGGGAAGCCGGTCGCTTCCGCGGTTACGGCGCACAGCGAAGGGCCGCCACGTGCCGTCGCGTACTGGCGCGTGAGCTGTGGAAAGCAGGGTCGCGGGCTGTGGCTGATCTGCGACGTCGAGACAGGTCGCGTCACCGAAGACCAGGTCACCGCTCTCGAACTGCTGCGTTCCGCAAGAAACCTCGAAGGACGTGAACCGCCCGAGCCCCTCCTTGCCGGCGCCCGGCGCGCTTGCGCCCGCTATGCCCGCGGTGTAACGGCCCAGCTCGAGGCCGCGCGGATCGCCGGCGATGCGCTCAGCCCGAGCCTCCCACAGTGCCGAATCGCCGCCTGGCTGAGCCGCTGCTTCCTGGCAACGGCTCACAGTATGACGCGCGATGAGCATGCCACCACAGATCGCGTGTTGGACCGCCTGGCACGGCGCTTCACCGTGGCGGGGGAACGCGAACTGGCCCGAATGGCCGGCGACCTTCCCGATCGTCCCAGTCCCGGCCTACTGAAGCGGCTCGACGAGCTACTGGACGCGCTCATCTCCAATGACTCGGGCCCGGGCAATATCAAAGAGGTGGCGACCCTCCTCGTTACGCCGGCGGGATGAATTAACAGGCTTGTCGCTCGTTCAACACCGCTGCCGCTTGTGCCGCGTGGCGATCGGCATTCAATTGGCCTAGAGTTCTGGCGAAGAATCCGCTCTCTGAACCGGGGCATCGGGCAATGGAGATTTGGGCTCGCTGGGTCGTGGGGCTCGTAGTGGCGCTTGCCGTTGGCGGCGTGGTGACCGGCTGGTTCCTCAAGGGCCTCCGCTCTTACCTTAATATCGCCAAGCCGTCGGGACGTGATGTGCCGAACTGGCTGATCGGCCTCAGCGAACGGCTCTTCTTCACCGTCATAGTGGCGTTCAACGTCTCGGGAGCCGCCGTCGCGATGATGGTGTGGATCGTGATCAAGATCGTCCCGAACTGGGAGCTGCACGTGAAGCACGGGACCGCCAACAAGCCGCTCACCTGGTCGTCGATCCTCGCCAGTCTCTGCTCCATGTTCTTCGCGATTCTCGGCGGGCTGATCATCAGCGGCAGGATCTGGTGGTGGCCAGGCTGAGGTTCCAGCCAGAGCACATGCGCATCGGGTCCGTACTCAAGTGGTCGTCCCTCGCCGTACTGATCGCCGCCGGTGCCGGGATCGCTTTCTTTTACGCGCGGGGCCAGTTCCCGGGCCAGCCGCTGGACGGGCCACCCATCGCGCTGGTCGGCGGTCGCATATACGACCCGGCCAGCGATTCGGTGCTGGAAGACGCGACGGTGATCATCCGGGGGCGCGAGATCGTCGCGCTCGGCACTGAACCGATTCCCGACAGCGCCCGCATCCTTTACGTCGACGGTCTCACGCTGCTACCCGGCTTCATCGACAGCCACGTGCATCTCAGCGGCATCCGTTCGCGCATCGCGGACGGCTCCCGCGAGCTCGGCTGGCTACGTTATCTCTGGCGTTTCATCCGCAGGTTCCCCGACCGACGCCGCGCGCTCGTTCAGGCGGGCGTCACCACGGTCAAGAGCCTCGGCGATCCCTATCCCTGGGTCGTGAAACTCTCCGACCGAATCGAGCAGCACGAGCTGGCCGGGCCGCGTGTCTTCACAGCCGGGCCTTCGTTCACCGCACCCGGCGGACATCCCGTGGCGCGCCTCCGCCAGGCGGGTCAGGGTGACACCTCGTTCATCGCGCAGGTCGCGCGTCAGGTGATCGGGCCGGCGGAGGCCGAGCTCGCTGTGAACAGGATTGCACCGCGCGTGGACTACGTGAGCGTCGTGTTGGAGCGGCGCGGCGACCGTGGGCTTCCCAGGCTACCGCCGTCGGTCCTCTACGCGATCACCGCCACCGCCCACGAGCGAGGACTATCGGTCCTCGCCCACGTCAGCACACTCGAGGATCTAGCGCTCGCCTTGGCAGCTGGCGTCGACGGGATCGAGCACGTGCCCTTCGACCAGCCGATCGACTCGCTCACTTTGGTCGAGTTGTACGAGCGGCGCATAGTCGTCGACCCAACGCTCCAGGCGATCGAGCAACATGTAGGTGGCCTGCTGGACGATACCGCGTCGGCGCGTCGCGCTCGGGCGAACCTGCGCCGCCTGCTGCGCGCCGGCGTGCCGCTGGTTGTGGGCAGCGACGCGCCCAGCCCGGGTACCACCTTCGGTTACACCTTTCACGAGGAGCTCCGCAACCTGGTGGAGGCAGGCTACACGCCGCGTGAAGCGATCGCCGCCGCTACCACTGTCGCGGCCCGGCACCTCGGACTCGCCGACCGACTGGGCTCGATCGCGCCCGGCATGCTGGCGGATATCGTAGCCGTTGCCGGCGATCCACTCACCGACATCCGAGACACCGCCGCCATTTTCCTGGTAATCGCCGACGGGCAAGTGCTCCTCGACCGACTCGCCGATGTACAGCGGCCCGGCAGGATAGTCCTCGCCCCAGCCGACCCCGACGCGACCGACCGCTCGACGGAGGAGCTCTTCAATTGACCTCCCACTATCGCGGCATCCTGTTCGACCTCGACGGCACGCTGGTCGATTCGCTCGACCTGATCCTGAGTTCCTACCGTCACACCATGGCGGTCCATTTGGGGCGGGTTCCACCCGACCAACAGTGGATAAACACCATGGGGACACCGCTGCGGGCCCAGCTCCAGAGCTTCGCCGACTCGCCGGACCAGCTCGAGGCGATGTTCCGCACGTACATAGACCACAACGAGGCCAACCACGAGCGGCTATCTCGACCGTTCCCGAGGATGCGTGACGCCGCCGCCGCGCTGCATCGTGCGGGCTACCGCTTAGCGGTCGTCACGAGTAAGATCCGCGAGCACGCGATACGCGAGCTGCGCAGTTGCGGGCTGGACGGCCTGTTCGACGGCCTGGTCAGCGCCACGGACGTGGCCAAGCCGAAACCGGATCCCGAGCCCGTCCTGCTCGGGCTGAAGAGCATCGACCTGGCTCCGGAAGAAGTGCTGCTTGTCGGTGACAGCCTCTACGACCTGCTGGCCGGCCGAGCCGCCGGTGTGGAGACCGCTGCCGCGCTCTGGGGACCCTTCGACCGCGATCACTTGACCCCGGGCCAGCCGGACTACTGGCTGGAGAGCATCGATGCGCTCCTTGCACTGCTGAACGTGGAACCGGAGGAGGGGTAACGTGGCTAGCCGCCGCGCGGTCAGGCTCAGAGCCCAGCTCGAAGGAGGCCGCGATCGCTGGCGCCGCTGGGTAATCCTGGGACAGGGCGTCTACTACGTGCTGATCGGCCTCTGGCCGCTACTCCACTTCTCCAGCTTCGCACGCTTTGTCGCCTTGCAAGTCATTCCGTTTCAGGCGCACGCGCTCGCCGCCGTCCTCGTCGTAGTCGGCGCGAGCCTGATCGAGGCGGCGCGCCGTGAAACACCCGGCCCTTTCCCGACGCTGCTGGGCATGGGCGTGGCCGGCGCGATCGCCGTCGTCGGCCTCTTCTGGCTACCACGCATGGGCGTGGCCAGCGGCCTCTGGGTCGATCTGGTGCTCGAGGTGGCGTGCGCCGCGGCACTCGTCCTGTTGTACCCGCGCCCTCAACCTGAACGTGGACGAAGGTCCCGGAGACACTGACGAACCATGAAGATCAACCCCTTCCGCATGGAGCGCTGGCAGTCCACATGGGAGAACCGCGTGCAGTTCAACCTCTCGGAGAGCGGCGTACACCCGATGACGCCAGCCGAGCTGCTTGAGCTGGCCGGCGCCGACGCGCAGGACTTACTGAGCCAGCGACTGATCTACAACCAGTCGAACGGTACGGTGGAGCTGCGCGAGCTCGTGGCCGCCATTTACCCGGGCGCGACGATCGACAACGTCTTGGTGAGCAACGGTGGCTCAGAGGCGAACTATGTAACGACCTGGAAGCTGCTGGACCCGGACGACGTTGTCGTCATGCAGGCACCCAACTACATGCAGATCTGGGGGCAAGGCGAGAACTTCGCCCGGGAGGTGCGTCCCTTCCACCTGTTGGAGGAACGCGGCTGGGCGCCCGATCTGGACGAACTCGATGCCCGGGTCGACGGCGACGTCAAACTGATCGTCGTCACGAACCCGAACAACCCGACCGGCGCCATCCTGACCGAGGCGGAGATCGACCGCATCGTCGCCATAGCCGAACGGGCCGGCGCCTGGATCATCGCCGACGAGATCTACGCCGGCGCCGAGCTCGACGGGACCTGGTCGCCAAGCTTCTGGGACCGCTACGATCGCCTGGTGATCACCGCCGGCCTCTCGAAGGCTTACGGGCTACCCGGCCTGCGAATCGGCTGGGCGGTGGGGCCCGCCGACTTCATCGCCGACCTCTGGTCCTACAAAGACTACACCTCCATAGCGCCGGGAACGCTCAGCGACCTCTGCGCGCGCATCGCCCTGAACCCCGAGACGCGGCCCAGGATCTACGAGCGCACCCGCGGTATCTTGAGCGAGAACCTGCAGCCCCTCGAGGTTTGGCTGTCGGAGCGCCCCGATACCTTCCGGTACTTACCGCCACGCGCCGGCGCCATCTGCTACACGCGCTACGACCTGAGCATCAACTCGAGCGAGCTGGCCCAGCGACTCAAGGACGAGCAGAGCGTGCTCATCGTGCCCGGCGACCACTTCAACATGGACGGCTACATGAGGATCGGTTACGGGGTACCGCGGCCCCAACTGATCGAGGCGTTAGATCGGATCGAGACAGTCATCCGCTCCGTGGCGAGCTAGGCTGGCTCATAGCGGCCCGCCGCCACCGCGAGAGCGTAACAGAAAAAGCAGATCGCACCCGCCAGCTCCAATCCCTCCTCCAGGGTCGGCGGCCGCGCTGCCAGCTCGAACACGCCCGCCTCCGCCGCCGCCGCGGCGAGCAGAAACCAGAGCCCGATGATGATCCAGAGGAAATCGAACGAGCCTATCATCGCGACGATCGCTCGCGGCTGCAGGTATCCTGTCCACCGGAGCAGGACGAGCATCAGCAGGAAAAGGCCGGCGACGAGCACCCAAGCCGTCGGGCTCAGTGCTCCCTCCACCGCCAGCAGGATCAGGTCGTGCAGCGATCCGGCGTACATCCCGTGCACCCGACCGATCATCCCCCCGAAGATCCCGAAGTAGTCGATCTCCTCCAACCCCATCAGCACATACAGCGCTGCGATCAAGCGCCAGTGCCGCCGCTCCGCTCCCACGAGCCCTCCTGCGGTCCCCAACAGCAGGATCGCCGATCCCAGATAGCAGAGCAGGGTAGCAGGCTCCCACAGCCCTTCCTCCCGTGAGAACCGCGCGAAAAGCGACGGCGAGAGGGAGCGGACCGCCAGCACCAGGCCAAGCGTCGCGAGTGCCAGGCCGAGTCCGGCCGCCCACTGCCGCCTTCTGCTCCGCGTCGCCCACCACGCCGCTAGACTGGAGCGCCTGCGGCCAAACTCGACCGCCAGGAACGCCACCGCCAGGTAACCGGACAGGTAGTCCCAGAGCGATCCTTTGATATCGGGTGGTATGGGTGGAAGGAAGAGGAGCAGGACGTGGATGAAGAAAAGGGCCAGTCCCATGCGTCCCCAGCCAGACAGGCCCGTCTGCGTCATCTTTTGCCGCCGCTCAGCGCCGCCGGATCAGCGTGCGGGAATCGTGCAAACGTGCTTTCTCCCCTTCCGCACGTACGTGATCTCGATGTCGCCGTGCATCAGCCCCCGCAGCTCCTCCACCGTCGTCACCGGCTCACCGTTGCCCTCGAGCACCACGTCACCCGCGCGCAGCCCGGCCAGATAAGCGGGCGTGTCATCCACGACCTGAATGATCAGCAGGCCCTCTTCGACACCGGGGAAGTAATCGATCATCGGGCTGTCCGCGCGCAGCTCCGCGAAGCGTGCGCCAGCCACCGCATCAGCGTAGACGGTGAGCGCACGCAACTCGGCGGTCGGAGCTACGATTATGATCTCAGCTCTGACCTCCGGCGCCACCTCGACCACCTGCTGCGGTGTCTCAACCCAGGCGCGCGCCGCCAACGAATCGACCTGCAGGCGAATCTCCTTCTGTGATTCCACCAACCGCGTGTTGATCGAGTCGATCTGCAGGCGCAGCTGATCGACCGACTGCCGCCGGGTTTCACTCGGGCTCCGCTGCAGCTCCACTTCCGCCCTGCGAAGAGCGCCTTCCGCCTCCTTCAGCGCGTACTGCAGCCTCATTTGGCCCTCGAACAGCGCCCGCATCTGAATCCGCAGCGAGTCGTAGATTTCCGGACCGACATCAACCCACCCCGCATCCTCGCCGAACGCTGCCTCCCTGGTCGTCGGCGTTACCGTCAACGCCAGCTCCTCACCGTCCCGGTGTACCCAGAAGGTCATCGGGACACCCAGTCGCATGTTGGCGAACTCGTATCCCGCCTCCTCCGTCAGGATATTCAGGCCGTTGACTCCGATGATCACGTCACCGGATCGCATCCCAGCAACGTACGCCGGTCCACCCTCGTACACCTTAGCGATCAGCGGCGGCACGGCACATGTCCACACCACAACCCGGCCTTCGTCCCGTTCCTCGCTACGGCAGTGCGAGTCGTCGAATGTTATGCCGATCCAGCCCTTCTCCTCCTGCGCTCCAAGACCCGTAACAAGCCCCAGCCCAAGAAGCGGGACCGGCAACAGCGATCGGCAAGCACGTCTCAATCTAGAACTACGCATCGATACCTCGTCTACATGCCTCGCTTAACGCCACAGCACGCCCGAACCCGAGCCCCGAGCCGAGCTGAGCTGACGGACCATCGCCTCACGCTCCTCCAGCGCCGCGAACAGATACGAGTTGAGCACCGGGTCGGCGGGGTCCGTGGCAAGCGCCGCGCGCGACGCCTCCACCAGCGCCTCAAGGTTCGCCAACCGCTGCCGCGCCAGCGACGACGGCGCCGGCGCCCCCTCCTGTCCTGCCAGCCGCTGCAGGTTCATGAGGGCCAGGTCATATTCCGCAGCCAGACGCCGCACCTCCGCCATCGCATCGGGCAGCGATGCAGGAGCGGCTGGTTGCTCGGCTCCGACCACACCTGCCGCAGGCTGCGCGACCTCGCTCTCCGACTCGCCCGTCTGGAAGGCCCGCCCGAGGGCCAGCCCGAGCACGAACACCGCCGCAGCACCAACCGCCTGCAACGCCACCTGGCTCGGCCAAGCCAAACGGCGCCGCGCCCGGACTGCCGGCAGGCGCGTCTCGATCTGCGACCACAGCTCGGGCGGTGCGTCGAGCGGCGGCAGTTCGCGCAGCTCCGTGCGCAGCCGCCTCAGTGCCTCCAACTCGCCTCGGCACCTCGGACACGCATCCATGTGCTCCTGCGTGCCCGACCCAGATGCTCCGTCGAGCAGCTCAGAGAGTGTCTCGTTGCTAAGATGCACCATGATCGACCACCTCAGTTCTTGACCCCGTCACCAGCGCACGCAACCGCGCCCTGGCTTTCGACAACTGCGACTTCGACGTGCCCACTGCGATTCCCAGCCGCACACCGATCTCTTCGTGCGTGAATCCTTCCACGTCGTGAAGCCACAGCACCGACCGGTATCCATCTGGCAGCATGTCCAGCGCCCGCTGTACCGTTACCCGATCCGCCACCCCGCTCGCCGGCCAGCGGTCCGGGTTTCCCAGCGTCGAGGTACCATCGTAACCTCGCTCCAGGTCCCGCCGCCGCGCCCGCTGTCGCAACCGTGTCAGCGCCGTGTTCACCGCGATCCTATGTACCCACGTCCCGAACGCTGCATCGCCCCGAAAGTCCCGAATCTTCTGGAACGCGTTGCACCAAGCGTCCTGAGCCAGATCTGCCGCCAGGTCTTCGTCCCCCGCCAACCGACGTACAACCGTGTACACCCGCGACGCATGCTGCTCATACAGCTGCCGCATCGCCTCGAGCTCGCCGGACCGGGCCCTGCGGACCAAGCTGGCTTCAGTCAGCTCGACCAATCCGTCCTTCCTTCCCTTCTGCTCCCGTTTCCTTAGACGGGTGGTCCCTCTGCAGAGTTGCCCGATTCCGACCACCCCCCCGGCCCCCGCCTCACTTCGCAACTCCAGAAACGGTGCAAATACTTGGCTATCAAGTAAAATACCACGGCCGCCGCGATCCCGCTCGTCGCGTCGACCCCGTAGTGGAATCGGCCGTAGACCGTACCAACTGTAAGGCCGACTACAAGAGGGAGCACCACCAGCCAGACCTGCCGGTCGTGACGCCAGGTCACCAGCAGGATCGCCACCGCCACCGCTACGTGCGAGCTGGGGAACGCTGCCCCCTTGCTCCCCCCATCCTCCAGCACCCAGTGCACGAACCGGTACATGGGCGCCTCGGCCAGGCGGCCGCCGATCAGCGGGAACTCGTAGTGCGGGCCCTGCACGGGGAAGAAGATGAACACTAGGTAGCAGCCGAAGAAGATGACCATCTCGACGTAGACGAGCTCTCGGAAGCCGTCAATCCGGCGCCGCAAGTACAACAAGGCCAGCGCCGACGGCAGCAGCATCCAGTAGGTGCCGTAGGCGAAGTGCATCAGCTCGCTCAGCCACAGGTACGGGAACCGCTCGCTGAAGGTCATCGCCAGCTGCTCACCGAACAGCATCTCCTCGAGGCGCAGGATCAGCGGGTCCTGGTACCCGCCGCTGAACAGGAGCGCCAGGTAGCGCAATTCCCAGTAGAGGTAGACGATGGCCAGGATCGGGTAGATGTCGCGGATGAATCCGCGGAAGGAGGGGTAGTGGAGCGGTTGGCCGGCGAACCAGAGCCCGGCACCGATCAGCGCCACGTGCGTCAGGGTGAGCCCGATCCACAGCCTGGGTGAGAATTGCCACCCGTACAGCGCGATGAGTATGCCGGTGAAGCTTACGTAGGCAATGAAAATGATGTCGCTGGGTTGTGCCGCCGCCAGTCTCCCCTTCAGCCCCGTCAGAGCCATCCCTCCTCCCGATACCAATCCGCCGTGGCCCGCAGCCCGCGCTCACTGTCGTACTCCGGCATCCAGCGCAGCTCCTCCACCGTCTCCCTCACCCGGCACGTCCAGGCGCGTCGCGTCAGCTCCCAGGCACGCCGCAAGTCGAGCTGCCCCGCCCGGCGGCCGCCGCCCACGAGCTGGGCCGCTGCACCGACGGCCTGCATCAGCGCCGCCGGCAGGTACAGCCTCAGGGCGCGGCGGCCGACCGCCGCCGCTATGGTGGCGGCGAGCTCGCGCCAGGTAATCACCTCGGGATGGGCGACGAAGTAGGTCCGACCCACCGCCTCCGGTCTCTCCATCGCCAGGAGCAGCGCCCGCGCCGCGTCCCGAGCATGGACCAGTTGCACCAGCCGCGTGAACAGCCCGGGGACAACGACGATGCCTCGCGCCGCCAACCGAAAGTAGGGGAGCGTGTCCTCGTCACGAGGCCCGTAGACCGCCGCTGGCCGCAACACCACCACCTGAAGGCGGTCGCCGCGCTTGTGCACCTCCACCTCCCCCGCCAACTTGCTCCGCCCATAGTCGCTCGCCGGCTGCGGGGGCTCCTCCAGCACCCGCGGCCGCCACAGCGAACTCGGGCCACCGGCCGCCTGGCTGCTGCAGTAGACGAAACGGATCCGCCTCCCCGTTTCCACGCACGCGTCGACCAGCGCCCGAGTCCCATCTCGATTGACAGCGTACAGCGCCCTGCGCGAGCCCCGTGTGACTCCCGCGCAGTGGACCACGGCATCGATCCCGGCCACGGCTTCCTCGAGACCGCCGCCCTGCATATCCGCCTCGACCGGCTCGACCGGCTTACCCTCCAGCCAGCGCCGGTTGCTCGTCGCACGAACCGTGCAGCGCACGCGGTATCCCGACTCGAGCAGCACGTCGACGACGTGACTGCCGACGAATCCCGCGGCTCCTGTGACCAAGACAGTCTTATCAGCGACCACTTAGAAGCTCACTGACATTGAACATCGGACTGTCCTCATCCGACATCGAATAACACACCCGAACAGCCAGCGCCGAATATCGAACATAGAACAGTAGACGTCGATATTCGTCCGCTGTTAGCCGTTCGATGTCCGGTGTTCAATGTTCGGTGTTCGGGTGTGTCCTGCGAAGTTCGATATCCGACGTGCGATATTGGATATTCGTTCATCTATCCCGAGATCGGCTTCTCATAAAGGCGATAGGTCTTGTACGGCTCATACCCCATCTTCTCCACGCCCATTCGCAAAGCTTGGTTGTCCTCGAGAACCCACGAGCTCTCCCCCACCCGATGCCCCTTGCTAGTGCCGCGCTTGTGGATCTCCAGGTAGAACATCGGCGCCAGTGGGCCGCCGCGGTGCGCCTCGACGATCCCCAGAGTAATAACTCGGACCCCGCTTACCCGACGCATATGCCAGAGCAGCTTGAAGAGCCCGAACGGGAAGAGCCGCCCGTTCGCATGGCGGATCGCCTGGTTCACATCGGGCAGCGCCAGCAAGAAGCCGACCGGCTCGCCGTCGACCTCGCCGATCAACGCCAGATCCGGGTCCACTACCGGCTTCAGCTGCTTGGCCATATGGTCGACCTCGGCGTCGGTCATCGGCACGAAGCCCCAATTCCGCTCCCAAGCCGTGTTGTACAGCTCGCGGACCAGCGCCACCTCCTCTTCGAACCGATCCATCCTGATCGATCGTATCTGCACGTCGCGCCCGTACCGCTCGATTAGCTGCTGGAGCTTCCCGAAGCGCGGGTGATCGAACTGTTCCGCGCGGATCTCGTAGGCCAGCAGATCCTTTACCTTCGTCAGCCCGCAGCCCTCTAGCAGGTCGACGTAATAGGGCGGGTTGTAGGCCATCATGACGTAGGGCGACGACTCGAAGTTGTCGATCTGTAGCCCGCACTCCTCGTTAGTCGAGAAGCTGGTCGGGCCCCGCAGCGTATCGAGCCCGCGGCCGCCGACCCACTCCGCGGCTCTATCGAGCAGAGCCTTCGCCACCTCTTGATCGTCCACCGACTCGAAGAAGCCGAAGAAGCCGACCTTGTCGTCGTGAAACTCGTTGTGAAGAGTGTTCTCGATCGCCGCGATCCGGCCCGCCACCTCCCCGTCCTTGTAGGCGAGGAAGAGCTGCACGGCGCCGTGGTCGAAGAACGGGTTCTTCCTCGGATCGATACGCTTGCGTTCCTCCACCAGCAGCGGCGGTACCCAGGCCGGGTAACGCCCCGGATAGATCCGCCACGGCAAGCGGACGAACGTCCGCCGCTCCGCCCGTGTCTCTACGGGTTTGACCTCAACGCTCACTCGCTGGCTCGCTGGAAGTATTGGATGACGGTAAGTGAGTCGATCTATATCACGGCCAGCTTCTTACCCACATTCTCGAAAACCTCAAGCACGTAGTCGAGCTGGTCGTCCGTGTGCGTAGCGATGTAGCTCGTGCGCAGCCGGCAACTGTTCTCCGGAACCGCCGGCGGCATGACGGGATTCGTGAACACGCCGGCGTCGAAGACGGCCTTCCAGAACACGAATGTCTTCTCCATCGGCCCGATCATTATCGGGATGATCGGCGTCTGCGTCGGTCCGATCTCAAAGCCCAGGCTGCGGAACCCGTCCATCATCCGGTGCGTGATCTGCCAGAGCCGCTCGCGCCGCTCCGGCTCCTGCTCGATGATATCGAGCGCCGCCAGCACCGTCGCCACCGCCGACGGCGGCATGCTGGCGCTGAACATCAGGCTCCTGGCGTGATGCCTCAGATAATGGATGACCGACTCCGGGCCCGCGACGAACCCGCCGATCGACGCGAACGACTTGCTGAACGTGCCCACCGTCAGGGGAACGCGATCCGTGAGTCCGAAGTGCTCCGCCGTCCCGGCGCCCGTCGGCCCCAGATAGCCGATCGCATGCGCATCGTCCACTACGAGAACGGCGTCGGACTCCTCGCACACCGGTACCAGGTTCGGCAGGTCAGCGATGTCGCCTTCCATGCTGAACACGCCGTCCACCACCACCATCAAGCCGAACTCGTCTTGGTTCGCCTCGCGCTCCGCCTTCAGCTGCCGACGCAGACCCTCCAGGTCGCCGTGCTTGAACCGCGCGACCTCGCCGTATGCCAGACGGCTGCCGTCCACGATGCTCGCATGATCCAGCTTGTCCAGATACACCCGGTCGTTCCGGCCCACCAGAGTCCCGATCACACCCAGGTTGGTCTGGTAACCCGTGCTGAAGACCAGCGCCGCCTCGCTTCCCATGAACTTCGCGAGCCGCGCCTCCAGCAGCTCGTGTATATCCATGTTGCCGTTCAGGAACCGACTCCCAGTGCAGCCGCTCCCGTACCTCTTGATGGCGGCCTGCGCCGCCTCCACGATGCACGGGTGGTGGGTGAGGCCGAGGTAGTTGTTCGAGCCGATCATGACCTTTCGCTCGCCTCTGACAAAAGCCTCCGTGTCGGACGAGCCCTCGATCGGCACGAAATACGGGTAATACCCAGATGCCATAACCTCACGGGCTCGCGTGAAGCTGTGGCATTTGTCGAGTATATGCATTCTCCCCCCGGGAGGTTGAGAGCGCCGTAAGTTCCTGCTAAATTGGCAATACCCTGTCGGGTGATAAGCCCGATTCTACCCGCTCAGGGCTCGGTCGGCAAGGATTCCGGCCTCCCGGCTCTCCCCTCCCACAAGGCGCCCCGAACAACGCCAGCTTGAATGGGGGTGCGCGGTACCCATGAAACGGAACGACAGGAGCGGCTTCACCTTCGTCGAGATCATGACGGCGCTCGCCCTGCTCGCTGTGCTCACGGTCATCGCCTGGGGCAAGTTCAGCAAGTCTTACGACAAAGCACTCAGAGCGACCATGATGTCCGATCTCCGCAACCTCGCAACGGCTCAGGAGATCTACTACAGGGAACACCTGACGTACGCCGACGACGTCTCTCTCGTCACCGAGAGCATGACCCCCAGCCCCAAGAGCACTATCGTCATCACGGACGCTCACACCAGGGGCTGGGCCGCCTACAACCAAATGGACGCGACCGACGAGAGGTGCGAGCTCTACGTCGGCCGCGATGTCTCCTCCCCGCTCGGCTACGCCGGCGCCGCCGAACGAATCGCCTGCGACACACCGTAGGTCGCAGGTCGGAGGGCCACTCGCTCCGAACCCCCTTGCCGACGCCACTGCGCAGTGAGCTGTCTTCAGAACCCGAGGATCGCTCGGTACTCCGGGTTGATGAGGTCCGGGCTCCAGTACGGCTCCCAGACAAGCTGGATGTTCGCCTCTTCGACCCCCTCCAGGTTCTGGACAGCCAGCCTGGCGCCCCCCAGGATCTGTGGGCCCACCGGACAGCCGGGGCTCGTGAGCGTCATGCGCACGTTGACCGTGCTGCCCTCGACATCGATATCGTAGACGAGGCCCAAATCGACGACGTTGAGGCCGAGCTCCGGGTCCTCGACCTGTTTCAGCGCTTGCCTGACCTGCTCTTCCGTAGCCATCGCCACTCACCGCCGGTTAGGGCCTTACAATGCTTAACCTGAGTCTGAGGTCAAAAGCTAGTCCAGGCCGGGTACGCGATCAATTAATGCCCGGCCCTCACTTGTGATCGCGGCCAACGCCTTGCATGTTCCCGTAGCTTGCCCGCGGCGGCGACTAGGTTGCACGAAGAGCTATACGGACCTCATGCCCAATCTGCCCAACGTCGACGCAGTGCTGCTCACAGCATCCATCCTTGCCGGGCTGGGCGGCGCCGGCTGTGCCGCTATACCCGATCCGCCGGAGCCGCTGCCTGCGCCTGAGGCCCCGCAGGCCGCCGCGATCAGGCTCGATGAACCGCCGCCCGACGCCGCTGCGCCGAGACCCCTGGCACCGCGCATCCATTGGACGCCGGCCACACCCGCGGAGGGCACCCTTGCCGTGCTCACTTTGGAGCCCATGCCGCAGGGGCTGCCGGCCTTCGAGATGACCGCCGGCGCCCGCGACAACGAAATCGCCCTCGCTCGCCTGAAGGGCGGTGCCTACTTCGGCCTGGTTGCCGTGCCCTTGAACACCGACGCAGTACCGGTCGAGGTGAACGTCACCTTCATCGACGGCACGCGCCTCACGCAGCATCTCTCGTTGCTCGTCGAACGCCAGGACTTCCCCACCACTGGGCTCAGCGTCGCCAGCCGCTTCACAGCACCCGACGAGCAGAGCCTGGAGCGAATCCGGCGCGAGCGCGAGATCATCCGCGCCGCCCTGGCGGTCGTCTCCAAGAGGCCGCTGTGGACCGGCGCCTTCATCCTCCCGCGCAACGACGCGACCACCAGCCCCTACGGCCAGCGCCGCCTGTTCAATAACCAGCTGCGCAGCCGCCACACCGGCCTCGATATCCGCGGCCGCACGGGCGACGCGGTCTACGCGGCGAATAGCGGGCGCGTCATACTGGCCCGCGAGCTCTTCTACTCCGGCAACGCCGTCTACATCGATCACGGGCTGGGGCTCGTAACCGGCTACTTCCACCTCTCGGAGCGCGCGGTCAGGGAGGGTCAGTGGGTGGACAAAGGTCAGCTCATCGGCCGGGTCGGAGCGACCGGTCGGGTCACCGGGCCGCACCTTCATTGGGGGCTATACCTGCAAGGGGCGGCGCTCGATCCCCGCACGCTACTCGAGCTCGAGCTAACGGAGATCGGCGACCGCCTTCTCTCGCCGCCAGCGATTGTCGAATAGAGGTCGGATTACCGCCGGCCGAGCAGGATCTCCTCGAACAGATCGATGGCCCGTGGATCGTCCGATTGGCTCAGCCAGAACAGCGCGTTCTTGACCAGAGCCGGGTCGCCGTGGGCCCGAACGACCTCGATCAGCGCCGGCACACCTTCGTCATCCGGGCGCTGCGACAGGGCGAAGATCGCCGTCTTGCGGACTTCGCGGTCCGCATCGTCGTCGTACACGATCTCGGTCAGCCCCTCGGTCGCCGCATCGGCTGCGGCCTGGCCGAGCCAGAAGACGGCGTTCTTACGCGTGTCGCGCCGGACAGCATCGTCCTTCGCCATGTCGAGGAGCTGCGGCCAGACCGTCACGCTGTCCGCCAGCATGGCCGGGAAGATCGCTTCCTTGCCCGCGTCACCACGTGAGCCGCGCGCCAGCGACAGCAGGTAGTCCACAGCTCGCTGCACCGACACGGTGCCCAGGTCCCTCGTGGTCGAGCCGGCCGGCCGCCAGCGGCCGCCCACGTACGTGTCGACGCCCGTCACCTGGCGCTCCCGGACCCTGAGGACCACCCGCACCGGCCCCGGCTCGCACTCCACTTCCCATTCGTCGCTGTGGCCGCGCCGGATGTGCCAGCCACGGCCACCGTCCATCGAGATGCTGCTGTAGCCGTCACCGCAGATGCCGGCCCGCGACGCAAAGCTCATCCGCACCTTACCGTCACGCACGTCGTCCACCGTGTCAGCGATCGACTGCCCAAAGGCTGCCGGAGCCAGCAGCAGCGCTGCGGCCCCGACGACCATCACGCTCAACGCTCTCATCATTGCCCGCCTTCTATGATCTCAAGCAGGAACTCGGCGACGCGCGGATCGTCCGACTGCGACAGCCAGAAGATCGCCTTCTTGCGAAGCTCGGTGTCCTCCTCGCCCCTGGCGATCTCCAGCAGCCAATCCACCGCCTCATCTTCATGCCGCTGCGCCAGCGCGAAGATGATCTGCTCCTTGAGCTCCCGTTCCTCCATCCCCTCGTAGAGCTCACCCATCTGCACGATCGACAGCGCCTCTGACTGGCCCGCCCAGAAGAGAGCCTTCTTGCGCATCTCCATCGACTCGTCGGCATCGGCGGCCACACTCAGCAGCCAGTCCATGCTCTCTCGGTCGCCCAGCTGGGCCAACGAGAAGACGATCTTCTCTTTGATCTCCGGCTCGTCCGTGCTGGCGTAGATCTGCCGCAGGAACTCGACGTTTTCTACGTCGTGTTGCTGGCCGAGCCAGAAGATCGCCTGCGCCCGCAGCTCGACATCCGCGCTCTCGTCCATCGCGTAGTCGCGCAGGATCCGGCCCGTCCGCTCGCTGTGCACCTGCGATAGCGCGAAGATCGCTTTCTGCTGCAGCTCCGGATCGTCCGAGCTCTGCAGGATGTCTTCCAGAGCGTTTACCGTCCGCTCGCCCGGCACCTGCGAGAGCCAGAACACTGCCTGGTGGCGCACCTCCTGGTCGGGGTCGTTCCGCACGACGTCGAGCAGAATGTCGAGGGTCTCCTCGTCGACATGCTGCGACATCAGGAACACCGCTTTACGCCGCATCTCCACGCTGCACGCGTCGTCCTCGCGGTTGGCCAGCACCCTCTCGAGGATCGGAAGCGCCTGCTCAGAGTTCATCTGGAGAAGCGCGTTGAGCGCGGCAATGCGGATCTCATCCTCACCTTCACACGGCTCGGCCCGGACACCGGCTGCGATCCCCGACGCCCTGCGTGCGACTTCCTCGCCGGCCGCGGCGTCGCCACGCCGAGCCAGCTTGCCCTCGATCCGTGCCAGCAGCGCCTCGGCATCGCGCCGCGCAGCCTCCGACTCCGCGTAGCTCCGCTGTAGATGCCGGAGCACATTTTGCGCCGCGTGCAGGTCCGCCTCGCGCCCGCTCCGGTACAGGGCAAACGCCTGATAGTACAGCGCCTCCGCAGCGTAGCTGGAGCGTGGGTAGCGCGCGTGGACTTGCTCGAAGAGCTCCGCCGCCCGCCGGTACCTATCCCGGTTCAGGTACTCCCGTGCCGCGCGGTACAGCGAGTCCGCTGGGTCCTGCGGGTAGGCGCTCTCGACCGCCCCTGCGTATTCAATCGCGCCCTGTCCAACCCCCTGGGCGGCCACGGACACCGGCAGGCACGCTGCGAGGAGGCCACCCACCAATACCGTCGGTATCGTTCGATTCATTCTAAGCATCACAGTACTCCTTCCATGCCCACCGCCGACCCAGCGGGAATCGCCGTGCGCAGGCGCGGCAGCAGGCCTCTCCGTTCAAGACCTTCAGTCACCATATCCAACTCGGTTTCGTCACCCCGCTCGTACGAGAGCCGCACGATCTGCACGAGCACCAGCTCCAGCTCCGCCAGCAGCTCTCTGAACACGGGGTCGTCCGCCGCCGGCGAATCCAGCAGCAGACGCGTGCTGGAGAGGAGCGCTCCCGCCCCTTGCCAGAACTCCGGGTCCGACGCGCCGGCCTGTGCGTCCAGGCGGAAGGACGTGAGGAACGTCTCCGCACGGCCCAAGTGCTCCGTCGCCGCCAAGCGATACGCCAGCCGCGCAGCCGACGGCGTCTCCGGCACGACGGCTGGCTCCGGCGTCACCGCCACCCGACCTTCTTCGGAGCCACCGCCGATCGTGTAGCGACCTATACCGATACCGATCGCCAGCGCTGCGGCGAGCCCCATCCCCCAGCGTGTCCACGGGGAATACAGGACTCGGAGTTGGTGGCGCTTCCGCGCCCGCTCACGACGCACCGCCTCGATCCGCGCCCACATGAGCTCGCGCGGCGTCTCGGGCGGCGCGTTGTAGTCCCGCGCCGCCTCGCTCAAGACGTCGTCAAACCGATCGTCCATCATGACGTCCACTCCTCAGCGAAATCCGCGAGCGCTTCCCTCAGCTTGGCACGCGCCCGCGATAGCTGCGCCTTCGACGTACCCGTCGACACGCCCAGCGCAGCCCCTATCTCCTCGTGCTTGTATCCCTCTACCTCGTGCATTACGAACACCGTCCGATATCCCAGGGGCAGATCGTCGATCGCCGCTGCCAGTCGCTCCTTCAGGTCCGGCTCGGTTTCAACCGGATTCACAGGTCTCCCGCTCGTCTCCTTCAGATCGACCTGCCGCTTACGCAACCGCGTCACCTTCCTCATCCCGTTGTAGACCACCGAGACCGCGATCGCGTGCAACCAGGTGGAAAGCGCCGAGTCACCCCGGAACTGCTTCAGGCGGTCGAACGCCCGGATGAACGTCTCCTGGGTGAACTCCTGCGCCAGGTCGTCGTCCCCGGTCATCCGGTAGGCCAGCCGGAAGATCCGATCCACGTGCGCGTCGTACAGCCGGCGCTCCGCCGCAGGATCTCCGTGCACGGCCCGTCTAACTAACTGGTGCTCTTCCACTTAGTTGCCTCACCGGAGTGACCGGTCTGCCCGCTTCCAACCGTATGACACAGCGATGTCCGAAAGGGTTGCGTTAGCAGCCCACCGCCGCGGCCCGGCTGTCTCCGATGGCCGCCCATCTTGAACCGCGCGCTCATCCATCGCAGGCTACCCCCATGACTTTCCGGTTCAAGGCCCTGCTGGCCGCGGCCTTCGTCGTGCTCGCCATGCTCACAGTGCACTGGCGGTTCGACCAGCGCCAGGAGCGTGTGCTCACCATCGCCGCCGGCCCGACGGACGGCGAGGCCTTCCTGCTCGCCCGGGCCATCGCCGAGGTGACCCACCGATACAACTCGAGGATCCGCATCGAGCTGCTGGAGACCCAGGGCTCCGGCCAGAATATGACGCTGGTGGAGAACGGTCAGGTCGACCTCGCCACCGTCCACTCCGACAACCGCACCGCTCCCACCGCACGACTCATCGCCCCGCTGTATCCCGACGCCTTTCAGCTGATCGTCACCCAGAGCTCGGCGATCGAGAGCGTCGCAGACCTACGCGGGCACAAGGTCGCGCTGCCCCCTAGAGGCAGCGGGCAGTATGACTCCTTCTGGTTTCTGTCCGAACACTACGACCTCACGCCATCCGATTTGGTCGCGCTCCCAATGTCTGCACAGGCGGCAGCGTTTGCGCTCGAGGTGGGCGCCGTCGATGCCGTGTTCAGGGTACGTGCACCGGGCAATCCGATCATACGAGGGCTTATCGAGCGCATCCCAACGCGCCTGGTGCCGATCGATCAAGGGGCGGCGATGCGGTTGCGCCAGCCCGCCCTCGAGACGGGGATCATACCTAAAGGATCCTACCGCGGACATCCGCCGTTACCTGAAGCCGACCTGCCCACCGCCGACGTGCCCCGGCTTCTCATCGCCAGCTCAGAGCTCGATCACGGGGTCGCCAACACGATTACCAGCACTCTGTTCGAGAGACGCCGCGACCTGGTCGCCATCACGCCGCTGGCCGGCTTCATCTCGGCGCCCGATCGGGCGACCGGCATCTTCATGCCGCTCCATCCGGGAGCACAACGCTACTACGACCGCGAGAAGCCGTCCTTTTTCCAGGAGAACGCCGAGCCGATCGCCCTCGTCTTCTCCTTCTTCGTCCTTCTCGGCTCCGGGCTCCTGCGTCTCACCTCACAAAAGCGCAAGAGCCGGCTCGACAACTACAACCGCGAGCTACTCGCGGTTTGGCACCTCGCGGCCGAGACAGCCGACCGCGAGCAGCTGCTCCGCCACCGCGACACGCTCATGACCGTGCTGGGCAAGGTCGTCGACGACGCTGAGGAAGGCCGTATCACCGCCGAGGGGTTCAACATCTTCTCGTTCACCTGGGAGTCCGTCTACGAGTCGATTCGCGACAGGCTCCTCCTCAGGGACCGCACCCCGGACCGCGGGGCGGGTGCGAGGACCGACAGATGAGGTGGCGCGAGTGGCAGCGTCCCAACCGGCACCTGGTCGGCCTCGTCGGCCTGACCGTCGTCGCCAGCCTGCTGATCGGGTTCGTCGTCTACAGGAGGGCGGCCGCAAACCTCATCCGCGAGGCGGAACAAGAGCTCCTCCTGCGCATGAAACTTCGAACCTCGTCGCTGGAGGGTTACCTGGAGACGATTCGGTCGGAGGTCGTGCTGTGGAGCGACCACGGACCGCCGCGCGACGCGGCACGCCAACTACGAGCGGCCTGGCGACAGCTCGGCCCCGATCCCGCGAGCGTCGTAGGGCGCCTCTACGTCACCGACAACCCTCTCCCGGAAGGGGACAGGCACAAGTACGACAGAGCGCCTGACCGCTCGCTTTACACTGAGCTCCACGCCAACCTCCACCCGCGGGTCAATCGCTTCCTGACGGTTCTCGGATACCACGACGCCCTCCTGATCGACCCCGAGGGGAACGTCCTTTATACCTAACTTAAGGAGGAAGACTTCGCCACGAACCTGGTCAGCGGCCCGTGGCGCCAGACCGGTCTTGCGGAGGTCTTCCGCGAGGCACGGGACAGCCGGCACGGCGATGTGGCCTTCGTCGACTTCCAGTACTACGAGCCGAGCGAGGGCGCGCCTGCCGCCTTTGTCGCGGGCCCAATCTTCGAAGATGACGGGGAGCTCCTGGGCGTCTTGGCGTTCCAGGTCTCGCCAGAGCGGATCAACGAGGAGATGCACTATACCGACGGCATGGGCGAGACCGGTGAGACGTTCATCGTCGGTGACGACCTCTTGATGCGCAGCGATTCACGCTTCTCCGATACATCCGCCGTGCTCGAGCGGACTGTCGATACGGAACCCGTGCGAAGGGCGCTGGCCGGTGAGAGCAGCGTGGACCGTTCTATCGACTACCGCGGCGTCGAGGTACTCTCGGCCTATGGCCCCGTCGACTTCGAGGGCGCGAGGTGGGCGGTTATCGCCGACATCGAGCTCGAAGAAGTGCTGAGGCCGGCCCGCATGCTGCGCCGCAACATCTTCCTGACCGGCCTCTTCGTTATCGTACTCCTCGCCTTGGCCGGCGCCGTGGCCCCAGGCCCGCTAACCCGCAATCAGTAAGACCGGCACCTACTGCCGACCGATCGACTACCGAGCGCCGGGTTGCCAAGCGACAACTCGCCCAGCCAGTGCGCTCGCCGCGACCGTGTACGGGCTCGCCAAGTAGACCTTCCCGGGTCCGCTGCGGCCCGGGAAGTTCCGATTGATCGATGCGATGGTCACCTGATCCGGTGACGTGCTCACGCCGGGGCCCGCGTTGATGCAGGCACCGCAGCCGGGGGCGAGTAGCTTCCCGCCCACCGCCTCGAACAGATCGAGATATCCCTTATGGCGGCAGTAGTCCTCCACCTCGAGCGAGCTCATCTGGACATAGCAGGTCACATGATCGGGGATACGGCGCCCCGCCTCCCTGCCCTCCTGGAAGACGCGAGCGTACATGTCCATGTCGTCGCGCTTGGACCCCGTGCATGATCCTATGTAGACGATGTCGATGTCCACCCGACCTTCGAGCTCGTCCACGAAGACGCCGTTCCCCGGGTCACCGGGCAGCGCCACAATCGGACGCAGCTTCGACGCATCGATCTCGATCTGATGCGCGTACTCCGCGCCCGAATCGCTCTTGAGGCCCTCGCAGAGACGCTCCGCGTCGCCGCCGTCCATCCCACGGCGCTCCACCAGGAACTCCACGGTCTTGTCGTCGGCTTCACAGATCCCGGTGAACGCGCCGATCTCCGCGCACATGTTGGTGAGCGTGGCCCGTTCATCGATCGAGAGCGAGGCTACCGCGGGCCCGGCCCATTCCACGATCTTGGCGATCGCGCCACCCTCCCTCACGAACGGGCGCCTCAGCAACTCCAGAGCGATGTCCTTCGCCGTCACGAAGTCCGACTTCGTGCCGACGACGTTGATCCTTACACTCTCCGGGACCGACAGCCGCACGTCCTGCGTCAGCCAAGCATTGGCGATCGCCGTCGAGCCGACGCCGAACGCCACCGTCGCCACCGCGCCCGCGTGCGGCGTGTGTGAGTCGGTCCCCGCGATCACCTGACCCGGAAGCGCGTAATGCTCCAGCACCACGCTGTGGCAGATCCCCTCCGAACCGATGCGATCCTCAAGGTCGCCGTGCAGACGCAGACCATGCTTCTCGGCGAACTCTCTCTGTCGCGCCGCCAGGCCGCCCGCCAGGTCGAGCAGGCCCAGCCGCTTCTTCTCCTCGGAGATCACCTGATCGAGCATCCCCAGGTGATCGCGAAACAGCAGCACCGAGTCCTTCTCGCGTATCCTCTCTCCGGGCGTGTAACTCTCGAACAGGGCCGCCGCCATCGGCGTCACGTACTCGTGCGAGAAGCGCAGGTCCGTCTTAACGAACCCCGTGTCACCTGGCTTCACCGCAGCAACTCCCAGCTCGCCCCTCGTCAGGTCGGTCACCCAACGCCTGACCAGGATCTTCTCGGCGACGGTCAGCGGTCGGTCGCCGGGCGTGTCCGGGAGCGGCGGTGCCACATCACCCTCGCGCCGCGCCCGGTTATAGGCGAAGAGGCCACCGCGCTCGATGACCTCTCGTGTGATCGGATCGGTCCCCTCCGTGAACTCGGAGAGCGGGATCGCCGCGCCGCGCCGCAGCCGCTCGATCAGACCGAAGTCGCTGGACGTCAGCAGCCCCAAGTTCTGGCAGTTCTCCCGGTAGATCCGCTCGATGTTCTCCGCGATCACCACCCGGATCCCCGCCATAAGCTCCGCAAACGGCGACGCTTCCCGGCTCGAGCCCTTGCCGCGCCGCTTCCCCGACACACAGGCGACGAAGCCGCCCTTCTTCACATCGTTCCTGCCGACGGGCCGCTCGCCCCCGCACTCCAGCCCGACATACGGGTATTCGCCCAGCTTCTCGTCGTAATGGTAGCAGACCCAACCCGGCGTGATCTCGTCCGTCGAGATGTCGTCACGCAACTCGATCGACATATCCCAGTCGAGATCCTCGCCGGCAAGTTGTCGCCTGATCAGCTCGGGATCCTCGGTCAGGAAAAGGATTCGGCCCGCGAAACGCACCGCGGGCCCGTCCGGACCACTCTCCAACTTCATCCCTATCTCCGTCATCACATCCAAGTCATCATCTCAAGGTGGAGATGGAGACTAGTCTTCCGCATCTTCATCTTCATCTTCTTCCGCTACCACATGCCCGGGCAACAGTTGCCGAGCCTCGCAGATCGCCTCCACCTCGTGCCAGTAGTCGATCTGCGACTCACCCAGCTTCCAGCAGAGGGAGATCTCGCGGTCATCCATCATGGCGTAGAAGTCGGCCAGCCCGGGCTCGAAGCCCTTGAACACCGCACCGATCCTATCCAGCTCCTCGATGAAGCCGTTGATCTGGTCGGTCAGGTCTCGTAGCTGCTCGTCCAGCTCCAGACGCCGGCTCTTCATCGATTCCAGATCGTGGTCGAGGTGCCCGTACTCCTTTATACGCTCCGCGCGCTCGCCGTGGGCGGCGACGATATCGGTGACGAGCCGCCGCACCTGCGGCAGCGCTCTGTTCGCCTCTTCGACCGTGAAGTATTGGGGCATTGGGATTCTCCTGAGCAGCGAAAGCCGACAACCTACCAGCCCACCCTCCTCTCATCAACCAGGCGTTCTCGGGGCCGACAAAAGCTACCCCCCTCAGCCGACCAGGATCCGAATTGCCTTCTCGCTGTCCTCCGTCGTGTTGTAGAAATGCGGCGAGATGCGGACCGCGCCCGGCCTGTGATCGACGATCACGCCGGCATCCATCAGCCGCTGCACCGCCGCCGCCGGCTCCCGGTGCTCGATCATCACAATACCCGACCGCTCCTCGGGGTCCGCGGCGCCGCGCACCGCGAACCCTGCGGCCACCGCCCGCTCCAGCAGGTGCTCCGTCAGCGAGGAGACCCGCCTGCGGATCCGCTCCACCCCGATCTCCTCCACCAACTCCAGCCCGGCCAGCGCCGTGTACACCGTCGGCACCGCTGGCGTGCCCAACTCGAAGCGCCGCGCGTCACCCCGCAGCTCGAAGGCGTTCGGGTCGAAGCCGAACTGGTTCTCTACGCCGAACCAGCTGACCGCCGTCGGCTTGAGCCCCTCGATCAGCCGCCCCCTCACGTACACGTAGGCCAGCCCGGCTCCCCCTAGCAGCCACTTCAGCGCCCCGCTGAGCAGGAAGTCGACACCAAGCTCCCTGGCATCAACCGGAAGCTGCCCCGTAGATTGGTACGCGTCGATCAAGCAGAGCGCGCCCTGCTCGTGGGCGAGCCGCGCCAGTCCGGCCACGTCCTGAATGGCGCCCGTGGTGAAGTAGACGTGGGACGTCGCCACCAGGGCCGTGCGCTCGTCCAGCGCCTCGGCGAACGATTCGAGCGGTACGCTCACACCGTCCGGGGAGCGCAGCACCATCACCTCGACCCCGAGGTCACGTCGCGCCAGGAACTGGTAGATGACCGTCGGGAAATCGAGATCCGTGGTCACCACCTTCGGGCGGACGCCGAAGTCGATGGCGCTCACGATCGACGAGAGCGCCGCCGAGATGCTCGGCGCCAGGGCCGTCTCGCTCGCATCGGCCCCAACCAGTCTGGCGAAGGCGCCGCGCAGTTCGTCGCACGCGCCCAGCCAGCGCTCGTACCACGCCGACGCGCCCCGGCGGTCCCAGAGGTCGGCGAACTCCATGAGCGCCGCTCGCGACCGACCCGACAGCGCGCCGAGCGAGCACGAGTTCAGGTAAGTCGCCAGCCGGAAGATCGGGAACTCCGGGCGGTAGCGCTCGGTAAGCTCGTAAAGTTCCGAATCAGGCATCGCAAAACACGGCTCGTCACATATGAAAAATCCGAACAACTCCGGTCCCGTCTACGAACCCGGGCCGCTCTTCGAGGCCGCGCAGGCCGCCGAACTCGAGCGCGCCGACCGTGAGAACCCGATCCCCGGCGGCGAGCCCCCTTGCCCCGTCTGCGGGGCCAAGACCGCCCGCCTGGTGGAGGCCCATCAAGGCCCGCCCACGACCGGCTCCCCATTTCGCGTACGCATCGTCTGCACGAGCGCGGAGTGTCGGCGGTGGACGGTCTATAGCTGGTAGTTCGCTCCGTCCAGCGTAGGGCACGTTGCTTCCGGTCTGGGCTCCCCGGCCAGCTAAGCAGTAGTCAGTGATCAGTAATCAGTACCCGGTGATCAGTGGTCGCGAGTTCGCAGGCATCTGCGGCCATAGCCAGTGTTGCAGTTACTGATTACCGATTACCGATCACTGATCACTGAACCTCCACCGCCCTGTACAGCACTTCCTCCCCTTCCCGACGCACACACGCGCCCTTCACGTCCGTCTCCCGAAACGCCGCCTCCAGCCTCCCCTCCATCCCCTTCGCCGCCTTGTGCTCCGTGAACTCGAGGAACCGGCCCGGCAGTACCTGGTCCTCGAACAGCCGGACCTGGGCGCCCGCAGCTCGCGCCGCCTCGGTGTACTTCCGCCAACGTTCCAGGTAGTCGCCGCGCCGGTCGGGCCTCACGATGGCGCGGACCACTCTCAGCTTTGCTGTCCCGGACATGCGACCTCCAGTTTGCCCCCGCCAGTACGCCCAACTTACATTGGCGGGCGAGCGACAGCACGTCGGCACAACCAATCGCTCGTTTGGGTTAAGCCTATGGCAGATACGAACGGCGGCCGCCTCGCGGCCAAAGCCAACCAGCTCTACTGGGGTACCAGCAAGGCCGCCGGCCACCTGGCCGAGCAGCTGAGCGTCTCGCGCTCGAAGTTCTACGCGCTCATCGAGCCGCTCCGCCTCGATGTGGAATGCCCAGAGTGCGGCGAGCCACTGACCTTCAGCAGCCGGAGCGATCGGGAGGCAGGTCGCGGCCGCTGCCCCGAGTGCGGTGCGGTGGCAGAGATCGCGGCGGACGAGGCCCCCGCGGCCCCACCGCCGGCACCCGAGCCCCAGCCGGCCGCCTCGCCGTCCATTTCACGGCTCACGCTGCCCGGGCGCCGGGAGCTCTGGCTGAGCGCCATCGCCGGCGTCGCCATCGGTCTGTTGCTGACCGGTTGGTGGCGGCGGCGGTGACAGGCCGTCGCGACGTGTTCCGTTGGTCCTAACCCTCAACTCGAAGGCTGTGATGCAGATCATTCGCGATCCGAAGGTCACACTATTGGCCCGGCAGCAGTACCTGGGACATCCGGATATCGACTGGCAGAGCGACACCGAGGTCGATGCGCAACAACTCGTCGAGTTCGCCGGCCGGCTCTGCTACCTGAGCTTCGGAAAGGAGTCCGGGGTCGGCGGCGGCCACAAGACGATCGAGGGCCGCACCACCAACAAGGAATACATAGCGAACCTGCTGGCGGTAAAACACGGCAGCGTGCTCGAGCATGCGGTCTTTACCTTCCTGTTCGAGGGTATCTCGCGGGCGCTGACCCACGAGCTGGTCCGTCACCGCGCCGGCTTCGCCTACTCTCAGCTCTCACAGCGCTTCGTCGATGAGTCGGAGATCGCCTTCGTGCTGCCCCCGGAGATCGACGAGGGCACACCCGCCTTCGACATCTGGCAACGGGCGTGCGAAACCTCGCTCGAGCACTACCGCAAGCTGCTCGCCCAGGTCACCGAGCAGGTGGCCGATGAGCCGAAGGCGACGATGCGGCGAAAGCGTGCCCGCCAGGCTGCACGCGCCGTGCTACCCAACTCGGCCGAAACCAAGATCGTCGTCACCGCCAACGCCCGCGCCTGGCGTCATTTTATAGAGCTACGCGGTTCACCCGCCGCCGACGCCGAGATCCGCAAGCTCGCCATCGCCACACTCCTTGTGCTTCAGAACGAGGCGCCTGAGATATTCGGCGACTTCGCTATCAGGCCGCTCGACGATGGGACGCAGACCGCCGAAGTCACCCACAGCAAGGTGTAGCGCCGGGCGAATCCCACTTGCCATGTCCGAGCTGTCAGCGGGTGACCTGCTGCCCCGCATCACCGTCACACCTCCCGGGCCCGAGTCGCGCAGGCTCGCTACCTTGCTGCGCCGCTACGAGTCGCCCAACGTCACCTTCGTATCCGACGAATTCCCCGTCTTCTGGCGCGAGGCGCTCGGTGCCAACGTCCTCGACGTCGACGGCAACATCTATATAGACCTCACGGCGGGCTTCGGCGTCGCCGCCGCCGGCCAACGCAACCCGCGTGTAACCGAGGCCGTCAAGAGACAGCTCGACCTCCTCGCTCACGGCATGGGCGATGTCCACCCACCGGAGATCAAGGTCCGATTACTGGAGCGACTCGCGCAGATAGCGCCGGGCGACTTGAGCCAGACGGTGCTCGCCAGCTCAGGCTCCGAGGCGGTCGAGTCGGCGCTCAAGACCGCACGGCTTGCCAGCGGTCGGCCCGGCGTCCTCTGCTTCCGCGGCGCCTACCACGGCCTCACCTACGGCGCCCTCGCCGTGACCGACGGCGAGTTCTTCCGCGGACCGTTCGAGGACCAGTTAGGGGTCCCGGTGGCACGCGTCCCGTTCCCGGACCCCTACCGGCCCGATCCGGAACTGGCGAACCGGAGCGACCTGGCCGGTGCCACCCTAGCCGCCGTCACCGAGGAGCTCGATTGCGACGACCGGATCGGCGCCATCATCGTTGAGCCCATCCTCGGGCGTGGTGGCATCGTCGTACCGCCCGACGGCTTCCTGCGTGGGCTGCGTCAGCTGTGCGACGCTCGCGGCCTCGTCCTCATCTTCGACGAGGTCTACACCGGCTTCGGCCGCACCGGCCGCTGGTTCGCCTGCCAGCATGAGGACGTCGTCCCCGACATCCTTTGCGTCGGCAAGGCGCTGACCGGCGCCCTGCCCGTCTCCGCCTGCATCGGGCGTCCGGAGGTCATGGCCGCCTGGCCCGCCAGCGGCGGCGAGGCCATGCACACCAGCACGTTTCTCGGCCACCCCCTCGGCTGTGCCGCCGCACTCGCACAGATCGACGAGATCGAGGAGCGCCGCCTGGTGGACCGCGCGGACCGGCTGGGGGCAGTCGTCCTCGAGCGGCTGGAGGGGTTGCGCGCCCGGTTCCCGTTCGTCGGTGACGCCCGGGGCCGCGGTCTCCTGACGGCGATCGAGCTCATCCGCGAGCCGGAGGCCCGGCCGGATCCCGAGCGCGCGGTCCGCGTCGTAGCCGCGGCCCTGCGGCGCGGCCTGATCCTGCTGGCCGGGGACGGCGTCCTCGAGCTGTCACCGCCTCTGACCATTAGCGAGGAGCAGCTCGACTTCGCCCTGGCGGCCCTGGAGGACTGTCTCGCTGACGCCTGAGCGATTAACTTCCCGGCCGTCCCATCGGTCTCTCGGGGAGCGAAAGGAGAGGGTCATGTCGGACCCGAGCATCACCGTTCAGGGTACACCCAATCCCAATGCGGCCAAATTCACGGTCGATCGAACGCTCGTCGAGGGCGGTACCAGCCGGTCCTACTTCGACCCCGCAGCGGCCGCAGGCGACCGCCTCGCCAGGACGCTCTTCGAGATCGACGGCGTCGAGTCGCTCCTCGTCGCTGAGGACTTCGTCACCGTCACCAAGGCAGAGTCCGCCGACTGGGAGGCACTTGTCCCGCAAATCGAAAACGCTATAAAGGAGGCCCTATCCTGACCCGCGATCGTAATCCCGTACTCGCGCTCGTAATCGTACTCGTACTCGTAATCGTACTCGCCCCGGCCTGCGCACCCCAGGAGGAAGCCGGTCAGGAGGAGACCCCCAGCCTGACCCTGCCCGAGGAGGTCCACCTGGCTAACGCCAGGCAGCTGACTTTCGGCGGCGAGAACGCTGAGGCCTATTTCTCAGCCGACGACCGCTGGCTCATCCTGCAGTCGACCCACGGTGAGTACCAGTGCGATCAGATCTTCACGATCCCGGTGATTGGCGGCGCGATGCAGCTGGTGAGTACCGGCCGCGGCCGCACCACCTGCTCGTATTTTTTCCCCGCTGGAGACCGGATTCTGTATTCGTCGACGCACCTCGACGACCCGGCCTGTCCGCCGCCGCCCGACTACTCGATGGGCTACGTCTGGGCGCTTTACCCGTCGTACGACATCTTCGTCGCCGACCGTGACGGCAGGAACCTGCGGCAGCTGACCGACACCTGGCGCTACGACGCCGAGGCGACCATCTCGCGCGACGGCTCGAAGATCGTCTTCACCTCGCTGCGGACCGGCGACCTCGAGATCTACACGATGAACGCCGACGGCACCGGCGTCACGCAGCTGACCGGTGAGCTGGGCTACGACGGCGGCCCCTTCTTCTCGTACGACGGGACGAAGATCGTCTACCGAGCCTATCATCCGCAGAACGATGAGGAACGGCAGGACTACCTGGACCTACTTGCCGAGGACCAGATCCGGCCCAGCCAGCTCGAGATCTTCGTGATGGATGCCGACGGCTCGAACAAGCGGCAGCTAACCGACAACGGCGCCGCCAACTTCGCGCCCTATTTCTTCCCCGACGGCCAGCGCATCGTCTTTGTCTCCAACATGCACGAGCCCGGCAGCCGCAACTTCGATCTCTACATGATCAACATCGATGGAACAGGCCTCGAGCGGATCACCTATCACGAGGAGTTCGACGGCTTCCCGATGTTCAACTCCGACGGCACCAGGCTCGTCTGGGGCTCGAACCGCTACAACGCGAACCCGGGCGACACCAACATTTTCATCGCCGACTGGGTGGACTGACGGTCCTAACCCAGTCTCCCCGTCAGTGGCATCGAAGAAGGGCAGCTCGAA
Source organism: Gemmatimonadota bacterium (assembly GCA_020344215.1). GTDB lineage: Bacteria > Gemmatimonadota > Gemmatimonadetes > Palauibacterales > KS3-K002. The sequence continues at coordinate 3,819,326 of CP070815.1, read as the reverse complement.
CGCTGCCCTTCTTGCTTCTCTCGCCGCGCGGCAACTAGCCAGATGCCCGGCAGGAACCCAGCACACGTCCTCAATCAGTCCCCCCCTGCTCGTCAAACACCGACCGAGAGCGTGGTCCGCCGCGCAGCTCATCTCAGCTAACGCTGCCGGGCGGTCGTCTGTCTGGATAGTGGAGCACAGGAAAGGTGGCACCGGGGCCTCCTTACCACACGCTCGCAGCGAAACCTGGTGCCACTCGAGAAGGGGGCAGCACAGAGCCGCCCCCTTCACCCCTTCCTCGCTATCGGCGATCCGGCTCAGGACTCCCGGCTCTGCCCCTCCCGGCCCACCGCCGCGGGAAGACCGTCCCTGTACGTCGGGTACTGCAACTCGACCCTGAGATCGTCCTTCAGTCGTCGGCTCCGCACACGCTTGCTGCCCAGTTTGCGGCGTAGCTGCTCCTTGCCAATACGCTCCACCGCCGCCGACAGCTCGATCCACTGCGGCCGCGCCAGACCCTGCAGGTCCGCCGCCAGGTTAGCGTACTCCGAGGCCCGATGCGGCTCGGCGTCCACCAGGTTGTACACCCGGCCATCACCGCCCCGCTGCCACGCGGCGATTAGCCCGCTCACGAGATCGTCCACGTGGATCCGGTTCACCCAGGTGTCGTGACCCTCTATTAAGACGTATTCCCCACTTTCCAGCGGCCGCCTGAGCGTTCGGCCCGGGCCGTATATCCCGCTGATCCGGCAGATCCGCGTGCGGGTCTGATACGACCAGGTCGCCTCGACGATCTGCCGCTCCGCCGCCTGCCGCGCCTCTGCCTCCGGCGTCTCCGGCCGCACCATCGTCATCTCGTCAACCCAATCTCCGCCACGATCGCCGTAGACCGACGTGCTGCTCGCATAGACGAACGCCTCGACCGGCGCCCGCGCTGTCGCCGCCAACACCATAGGCAACGGATCGTCTTGAGCCTGCGGCGGCACGAAGTAGGCGACGACCTCGGGGCCCAGCTTGTCGATCCGTCGTAGAGTCTCCTTGTCGCTGAGCTCGCCGGCTAGCGGCTCGATACCCGCCGACTCCAGCTCGGCGGCCCGCGACCCGCTCCGCGTCGTGCCGACCACCCGAAAGTCCATCTCCAGGAGCCGCGCCGCCAGATGCATCCCTGTATACCCGCACCCGACGATCAGCGCCCGCTTCATCACGCGCCTTTCCCGCCGTAGCCGATGCGACCCAACAGTTCCTCCACCTGGCTCAGGATTCGCAGCGTCAGACCCCAGATCACGTGACCGTCGTACTCGATCGTCGCGAACTCGCGATCGGGCAGCGCATCGTGTACGAGCGTACCTCGAGCACCCTCGTCCACCACGACCTGCAGCGGCACCCAGACCGCGTACTCCACCTCCGAGCTGGTGCGGGCCGCGACGTCCGGCCCCACCGCCACCACGTACGGAGTGATGGCGATGGCGGGAATGCGCCGCGTGCGCGGGTGCACGTCATCCAGCTGGCCCAGCAGCCGCCCGGCCCCCTCCAGGTCGACGCCGATCTCCTCGCGCGTCTCCCGCACCGCTGTCTGCCACAGGCTCTCGTCCCCCTCTTCTCTGCGGCCGCCGGGCAGCGCCATATGGCCCGACCACGGGTCTCGATCGTGCTCGGGACGCTTGATTGCCAGGAACTCGAGACCCGGGCCCGCCGGCCGCAGCATCAGCGCCACCGCCGCCTCGACATCGTACGAGCCGGGCTCCGCCCGCTGCGGTTCCCGGCTCCTCAGTTCCGCGGCTATCCGCTCGATCAACGACTCAGAACTCACCCAACCCTCGCCAGCCCCATCGCCATCGCCTACGAACTCCGCTCCAGGCTCTCTCCGAGGAACTTCACATAGCTCTCATACCGACGACTCGAGAAACTACCGGCCTCTTTCGCCCCGATCACCGCGCAGCCCGGCTCGTGCGTGTGCGAGCAATCCTGGAACCTGCAGCGGCCGAGATACGGCCGAAACTCGCGGAAGCACCAGGCCAGCTTGTGGGTCCCCACCTCCCAGAACCGGACCTTGCCCAACCCGGGCGTGTCGAGGACATAGCCGCCCGCATCCAGGCGGTGAAGCCATGCCGCCACCGTCGTGTGCCGCCCGCGCTCGATCGCCTTGCTGATCTCGCCGACCCTGAGCCCCAGGCCCGGCTGCAGCGCGTTCAGCAGGCTCGACTTCCCAGCCCCCGATGGGCCGACGAACAGTGTGATATGGCCGGCCAGCCGGCCGCCCAACTCTTCCAGGCCCCGGGGGGCCTTCGCGCTCGTGTAGAGCACCGGATAGCCGATCTCCTTGTAGAGGGCGAAGCGCTCGCGGACCTCGTCGGCGCCGGCCAGATCGATCTTGTTGACCACGATGAACGCGGCGATCTCGCACGACTCGGCCAGGACCAGGAACCGGTCCAACAACTCGAACCCCGGCTCCGGTCGTGCCACCGAGAAGACCGCCGCCAGCCGGTCGACGTTCGCCGCGATGATCTGCTCGCGCCGACCGTCCGCCGAGCGCCGCGACAGTCGTGAGCTGCGCGGCAAGAGCTCGCTGATCACGCAGCTGCCGTCCGTAAGGCGATCCACTTCGACCTCGTCTCCCACCGCCACCCGGCCGATGCCACGTTTGCGCTTGAGCCGCCCGCGCAGCGCGCACTCCAGCGTCTCACCGGCCACCTCCACCTCGTAGACGCCGCCCACGGTGCGCAGGACTCGGCCCTTAAGCTTCTCCGGGCCGCCGCTCATCCGGACACCAGCTTGTCGAGGAGTTCCTTCACTTCGTGGAGCGTGAGCTTCTCCAGCTCGGCCCGCGCCGCCGCCTCGGTCGCCGCCTCCGCCAGGTACTCGGTCTCCCGATGGGCGACCGGTTCGCTACCGCGCCATTTGAGGAAGAACAGGTAGGCACACCACGGCCCGGTCTCGTCGCTGACGCCGGCAGGCTCGACGATGATCTCCACCGTGTACGAGTCGCCGTCCGGCCCCTCGAAGGCCGGCGGCCGCTCGTGCTCGCTGAAATACCCGCCAAGTGTTGCGTCTTTCATGTCAGCGCGTACTACGTTAGAGGGGGCACGGGTAGCGGTCAACGCGGAGCGGCACGTGAGAACGATTCTCCACGCCGACATGGACGCCTTCTTCGCCGCCGTCGAGGCGCGCGAAGACCCGTCGATCGCCGACCGGCCCATCGTGGTCGGCGCCGATCCACGGGGCGGTCGCGGCCGCGGAGTCGTCGCCGCCTGCAACTACGAGGCCCGCAAATACGGCATCCACTCGGCCATGCCGATCTCCGAGGCCTATCGCCGCTGCCCCGACGCCGTCTACCTGCGGCCGCGCATGAAGCTCTACGCTGAGGTCTCCGAGCGGATCATGGCGATCCTCGAGGGCTACACCGAGTTGGTGGAGAAGCTCTCCATCGACGAAGCCTTCCTCGACGTCACCGCGTCCACGCGCCTGTTCGGCGACGGCGAGTCGATCGCGCGGCTGATCAAGGCGGCGGTATGGGAACAGGAGCGGCTCACCGTCTCCGTCGGCGTCGCACCCAACAAGTTCCTCGCTAAACTGGCATCCGACCTGGAGAAGCCGGACGGGCTCGTCGTCGTCGAGCCCGGTAAGGAGAGGGAGTTCTTGCACCCACTGCCCGTCGAGCGGCTCTGGGGGGTCGGCCCGAAGACGTCGGGCCAGCTGCACGGGCTCGGCATTCACACGATCGGCGACATTGCCGAGTTCCCACTCGACCGGCTCGTGCGCCACCTAGGCCACGCCCACGCGTCTCACCTGATACAGCTCGCCAACGGCGAGGACGAGCGGCCGGTCGAGGTGGGGCAGGAGCGGAAACAGATCAGCCGCGAGACCACCTTTCTCACCGACACCGACGACCGAGACTATCTGCAACGCACCCTGCTCGCCCTCACCGAAGAGGTCGCGGCTCGCCTGCGCCGCCGCGGCATGGCAGCCCGGACCGTAACGCTCAAACTGCGACTCGCTCCTTTCGATACGCTCACGCGTCGCAAAACGGTCGACACCGACCTCACTACCACCGAAGCCATCTACCCGATCGCCTTGAAGCTCCTCGAGGCAGCCGACCCCGGCGACCGCTCCGTCCGCCTGATCGGCGTCGGCGTCTCAGGCCTGCACGAGCGGGCGCCTGAACCGCAGCTCGGTCTCTTCGATGAAAAGGATAAGGGCGATAACGCCAGCCGCGTCGCCGACGTCATGGACGAGGTCTCGGACAAGTTCGGGAGAGGTACGCTCAAGCGTGGCAAGCTCATCGACGGCGGAACCGACGACGAGGAGTGATGCAGCATCGAGGACCGAACGCCTCCGACGGCCCCAGTCAGCCTCCGCTCAAGAAGTCCAGCGCCGCCCGCAAACCCTCACACAGGGCATCGACGTCGTCGCGATCGTTGTACAGATAGAACGAAGCGCGCGTCGTCGCGCCCAGCCCCAGCCGCTGCATGAGCGGCTGGTTGCAGTGGTGGCCCGCCCGCACCGCGATCCCGCGGCTATCCAGGATCTGCGCCACGTCATGGGGATGGATGTCGCCGAGCTCGAACGACAGCACTCCGGCCCGGTCGTCACCCACCGGCCCCAGGTCGCGGAACCCCGGGATCTGCGCGCCGCGTTCCAGCGCGTAGCTTACCAGGTCGTGCTCGTGGGCCTGGATTCGCTCCAGCCCGAGCCCCTCCAGGAAGTCGATCGCCACCGCCAGCCCCACTGCGTCCGCCACGTTTGGGGTGCCCGCCTCGAACTTCTGCGGCGCTCGCTTGTACGTCGAACGTTCCAGCTCGACGATCTCGATCATCTCGCCGCCGCCCTGGTACGGCGCCATCTCTTCCAACAGCTCGCTGCGGCCCCAGAGTACGCCGATACCCGTCGGACCACACATCTTGTGGCCGCTGAAGGCGTAGAAGTCACAGCCCAGCGCCTGCACGTCGATCGGTAGGTGCGGCGCCGCCTGCGCCCCATCTACCACAACCGTCGCACCCACCCGCTTCGCCGCCGCTACGATCTCTGCCACCGGGTTTACCGTGCCCAGCGCGTTCGACACGTGGGTCACACCGACAAGTCGCGTCCGCTCGCTGAGCAGGTCGCCGAGTTGCTCGAGGCGCAGCCGCCCATGATCGTCGATATCGAGGCTCTTGAGCCGCGCGCCGGTGCGCTGCGCCAACAGCTGCCAGGGGACGATGTTAGAGTGATGCTCGAGCACGGTGAGCAGGATCTCGTCCCCCTCACCCAGGTTGCTCGGGCCCCAGGCCGACGCGACCAGGTTGATCCCCTCGGTCGTGCCGCGCACGAACACCACCTCCTCCACCGCACCCGCGCCGATGAACCGCGCGACACGGGCACGCGCGCCCTCGTACGCCTGTGTGGCCCGCGTCGATAGCTCGTGGATGCCACGGTGCACGTTGGCATGGTCGCGCTCGTAATAGCGCACCAGCGCTTCCAGCACGATGCGCGGCTTCTGCGAAGACGCGGCGTTGTCCAGATAGACCAGCGGGTGACCGTGCACCTCCTGGCCCAGTATAGGGAACTCGGCCTTGATCGCCTTAACGTCAAGCGGCGCCTTCATCTCTTCCGATCGACTCCACTATTCTTGAGCGGCGACCAGTACGTCCTCACCGTCGATTCTGACCTCGTACGTCCTTACCGGCTCGAACGCCGGCGCGCTCGCCGCGCCCGTCTCCAGCTTGAACCGCGCACCATGCAGCAGGCAGACCACGCAGTCACCTTCCAGCGTGCCCTCGGATAGCGGGAAATACTCGTGCGTGCACGAGTCGTGCAGTGCGTAGACCTCACCGCCCGAATTGACCAACACGACCTGCGCGCCGTCTACTTCCACCGCCTTCATCTCGCCAGGCGGCACCTCATCCACCGACGCTACCCTAACGAATCTCTGCTCGGACGCCATCCACCTGAAGTTGAACGGCAGACAGTCAACGCGGCCTGCCGACTCGGGAGTTCAATATTCAACATTCAGTATTCGACATTCGGGCCCCGAACGACCCCGATGTCTCCTACTCAGTGCTCACCCGCTCCCCTTCACCTGCCAACGCGGCGCGCAACGTGTGCCACGCCAGCGTTGCACACTTCACCCGCACCGGGAACTCCCGAACACCGGACAGCACCGTCAGCTTGCCCAGCGCTTCTTCGTTCACCGCCGCGTCGTGCTCACTCGTCACCATCTCGCGGAACCGCGCAAACAGTTCCTCCGCCTCCGCCAGTGTCTTCCCCTTCACCGCCGCGGTCATCAGCGAGGCCGACGCCTTCGAGATCGCGCAGCCCGACCCCTTGAACGAGACGTCCTTTACCACGCCGCCTTCGACCTCCAAGTAGACGGTGATCTGGTCGCCGCAGAGCGGGTTGTAACCCTCCGCGCTATGGCTCGGATGATCCAACTCTCTGTAATTGCGAGGACTACGACTGTGGTCGATGATGACTTGCTGGTAAAGCTCGCGAAGGTCCGTCATTGGGTGCGCCTGTTAGCGGAGTTTCTTCAAGACCTCACCGTGCGGCAGCCACTCCGTGACCAGGTTCTCCACATACCCGCGGATCGGCGCCTGCCGCATGCGCTCCAGATTCTCGGCCGCGAACCCGAACAGCAACAGCGTTCGCGCCGTCTGCTCCGGCACTCCCCGCGCCCGCAGGTAGAAGATCGCGTCGTCGTCCAGCTGACCGATCGTCGCGCCGTGCGTGCACTTCACGTCGTCGGCGTAGATCTCCAGCTGTGGCTTGCTGTCCATCTGCGCCTCATCGGTGAGCAGCAGATTGCGGTTCGTCTGCTTGGCGTCCGTCTTCTGGGCGTCCTTGTGCACGATGATCCGGCCGCTGAAGACGCCGGAGGCGCTGCCATTGAGTATCCCGTTGTAGAACTGGCGGCTACCGCAGTGCGGGCTTACGTGCTCGACCCGCATGAAGTTGTCAATGTGCTGCTTACCGGCTGGTAGGAACAAACCGTTGATCAGACACTCGGCGCCTGCGCCGGCCAGCACCGGGTGGACGTTGTTGCGGACCAGGCCACCGCCCAGATGCACAGCGTGGCACGCTACATTGCTGCTCCGCGACTGCTCGACCCGCACCGTCCCGACGTTGAACGCCTTTCGGCTCTCCCGCTGCACCCGATAATGCTCGAGCACCGCGCTCGGACCCGCGACGATCTCCGTCATCGCGTTCGTGAAGTACTCTTCGCCGCCCAGCGACACGTACTCTTCCACCACCGCCCCCTCGGCAGCCTCGCCGACGACGATCAGGTTCCGTGGGTGCGTCACGCTGGGCGCCGGCGTCTCGCTCGATACGTAGATCAGATGGACCGGTCGCTCGACCACGACGCCGTCCGGGACATACACGAAGCCGCCGTCCTCCACGAACGCCGTATTGAGCGCCGCGAAGAAGTCGTTCTCGTAATCCAGATACTGCGCCAGATGCAGCTTCACCAGCTCCGGCTGCAGCTGCAGCGACTGACCCAGGTTACACGCCAGCACACCGCCGGGCTGGGCACACGAGTCGGAGAGCTGCGGCTGGTAGCGGCCGTTCACGAAGACCAAGCGCGCCGATTCCTGACCGCGGAAGACGAACGGCGCCAGGTCCTCCAGCGTTACGTCCGCACCCGCCGCCGGGGCAAACGCCCTCTTCGAGAGCGGCGCTAGATTCGTGAACTTCCAATCCTCATCACGTACCGTCGGGAAGCCAAGCTCTGACGACCGCGCGATCGCAGCCCGGCGCATCGGGCGCAGCCACTCGGGGCCGCCCGCTCCGTTCTCCAACTTCTTGAAGCTCTCGAGGTACGCCTCGAGCCCCTGGCTATTCTTGACCTTACCGGTCACCCTGCCGTCTCCGTCTGTTACCCAATTGCCGACACCCAACATCCAAGACCCAGGCAATCAAGATATTGGGCACAGATGCCCTCAACCCGATCCGACACCAGTCGGATCACGCTGACCGGCCCAGGCGTAGCCGTATTCCTCGAGGTGCAAAGCCAGTTCTTTTTCTCCCGACCGCACGATCCGCCCGTTCACCAGCACGTGCACGAAGTCGGGGACGATGTAGCTGAGCAGCCGCTGGTAGTGCGTGATCACCAGGAATGCACGCTCCGGGCTGCGCAGCGCGTTCACACCCTCGGCGACGATCCGCAGCGCGTCGATGTCCAGCCCCGAGTCGGTCTCGTCCAGGACCGCCAGCGTCGGCTCCAGCACCGCCATCTGGAAAATCTCGTTCTTCTTCTTCTCGCCGCCCGAGAAGCCCTCGTTCACCGAGCGCCCCAGCAGCTCGTCACTCACGTGCAGCGCCTTGATCTTGTCCTTGAACAGCTTCAGCGCATCCAGTGCGTCCAGCTCCTCCAGGCCACGGTGCTCCCGTATTGCGTTGAGCGCCGCCGTCAGGAACTGGATGCTGCCGACGCCGGGGATCTCCACCGGGTACTGGAACGCCAAGAACACACCCTCGTGGGCACGCTCCTCCGGTGCCATCCCCAGAAGATCTTCGCCTCTATATAGGACCTGGCCTTCCGTCACCTCGTAGCCGTCACGGCCCGCCAGCACCGACGCCAGCGTGCTCTTCCCGGACCCATTCGGACCCATGATCGAATGCACCTCGCCAGCGTTCACCGTGAGGTTCAGGCCCTTGAGGATCTTCTTCCCCTCAACACTCACATGCAGATTCTTGATCTCGAGCATTTCCACACTCAATTCCGAATTCGAGTGTTACACTGTTCTATTAGTCAACGATTCCCGGATTCCCGAATCCCCGGATTCCCGAACTCCCGAATCCCCGCCTCTACCCAACGCTCCCTTCAAGACTAACACTCAACAGCTTCTGCGCCTCTACCGCAAACTCCATCGGCAACTCGCGGAACACTTCCTTGCAGAAGCCCGCCACGATCAGCGAGATCGCGTCCTCCATACCGATCCCACGCTGCTGGCAATAGAACATCTGATCCTCGCCGATCTTCGACGTGGAGGCTTCGTGCTCCATCTTCGCCGTCCTGTTCTTTACCTCGATGTACGGGAAGGTGTGAGCACCACACTTGTCGCCGATCAGCAGCGAGTCGCACTGCGTGTAGTTCCGGGCGTGCTCGGCGCCCTTCATGATCTTCACCATGCCACGGTACGTGTTCTGACCGCGGCCCGCCGAGATCCCTTTGCTCACGATCGTACTCTTCGTGTTCTTGCCGATATGGATCATCTTCGTGCCCGTATCCGCCTGCTGCCGCAGGTTCGTCAACGCTACCGAATAGAACTCGCCGACCGAATTGTCGCCCTGCAGGATACAGCTCGGGTACTTCCAGGTGATCGCCGAGCCCGTCTCCACCTGGGTCCAGGAGATCTTGGAGCGCGCACCGCGGCAGGCGCCGCGCTTGGTGACGAAGTTGTAGATGCCGCCGTGGCCTTCCTCGTCACCCGGGTACCAGTTCTGGATCGTCGAGTACTTGATCGTCGCGTCGTCGAGCGCGACCAGCTCCACCACCGCCGCGTGCAGCTGGTTCTCATCGCGCATCGGCGCGGTGCAGCCTTCCATGTAGCTCACATAGCTGCCCTCGTCCGCGATGATCAGCGTCCGCTCGAACTGGCCCGTCTGCGCCGCGTTTATCCGGAAGTACGTCGACAGCTCCATCGGGCAGCGCACACCTTTCGGTACGTACACGAACGAACCGTCGCTGAATACGGCGGAGTTGAGCGCCGCGAAGAAGTTGTCGGTGTGTGGCACCACCGAGCCGATGTATTCCTGCACCAGCTCGGCATGGTCGCGCACCGCCTCCGAGAACGAGCAGAAGATGATCCCGTGCTTCTCTAGCTCTGCCTTGAACGTCGTGGCCACCGAGACGCTGTCGAACACCGCGTCCACCGCAACCCCCGCCAGCCACTTCCGCTCCTCCAGCGGGATGCCCAGCTTCTCGTACGTCGCCAATAGCTCCGGGTCCACCTCGTCCAGGCTCTCCGGCCGCTGCTTCGGCGCCGCGTAGTAGCTGATCGCCTGGTAGTCGATCGGACCGTAGCCGTACGGCAGGAACGCCCACTGCGGCTCCTTACCCGCCTCGTACTGCTCCTTCCAGTACCGGTACGCCCTTAGCCGCCACTCCAGCATCCAATCCGGCTCGCCCTTCTTCGCCGAGATGAACCGGATGATCTCCTCGCTCAGACCCGGCGGCGCGAACTCCTGCTCGATCTCGGTGACGAACCCGTACTTGTACTCTCGCTGGGCGAGCGCCTCGATTTCCGGTGTGTTCATAGTCTATGTGGGACCTGCGCCCTGGGAACCGCCGCCGCCGATCGCACGCTAACGATTCTAGTTATCGATAGTCATTATCGTTCTTCGAAACCTCAAGATACGCTAGTTGAAACTGAATTTCAACCTCCAAACCCCGGCCCCGAACGCCACTCCCACGCCCTACGCTCGCCCTCGCCAGCAGCCTGCCGATACTCATCCAGCGTCTGTCCCCGGCGACCCACCGCCCCGTCAACCAGGGAGCTGCGCGCTCCCGGGAGGCATTGCGAACCATGCGCGTAACCCGCGGCCGGCAAGCGAAGACCCAGGCCGACCCTCCGGAGCTCCAGCTCGAGGCGCACCGCATCATCGAGACGGCCGAGGCGCTGGAGGCCGGGGGCAACCTGCTGATCTTCGTTGGGCTGCTGCTGGTCTTCCTAGTCACGCTGGAAGGCTGGATCAAGCAGCGCCGGGCCCTGCACGCGCTGCGCGATCTCCGGGCGCTGGCGCATATCGTCGACATGCAGCAGCTGACGAAGGACCCGGGCAAGGTGCTACCGTTACCTCGACTGCTGCTCCGAGTTGCTCTCTTTGGTGAGCAAAGTCGCCGCCCTCCACGCCCAGAGCTTCGACGACCCGGTCGTGCTGGCGGCCGTTCGCGCCACCTGGGGACACGCTGTGGCAGCCGGCCACGGACTTCGTCCGCGACGATCCCCGCTACATACAGATTCTCAGAAGGTTAGGATTGGAGGCTACCGATCACTGACGACCGACGACCGACGACCGACCACCGACCCACCGTCCACCGACTACCGGCCCCTCACAACTCCTCGCGCTTGAACCGCCACAGCGCCACCAGCACCAGCAGGGCCGTCCACAAGAGCGTCACGACGATCGGCTGCCACGCCTCGGCCGGCAGCCCCCGGCCTCGCGCCGCCGTAGCGGCGAATTCCCACAAACCCCACGGTGTCCCCGCCATGAGCCACGGCAGGAAGCTCGGCAGGATGAACCCGGCGAACATGAACCCGATGGCTGCCCCGGACACGGCCCCCCTCGAGTTCATCCAGGTGCTGAGCGCCAGGGTGAGCGCTAGGTAGAAAAGTAGATGCTCGACGTTGAGCAGTGAGCCCAGCAGAAAGGGGCCGAGGCTCGGCTGCAGGTAGGCGAGCAGCAGAGTCTGCAGGAAGAACACGACGCTCGGGATCAGGACGGCGAGTCCGACGAACGAGGCGCCGTTGACGACGAACTTCGATAGCACGAACGCTTCACGCGTCACCGGTTTCGACAGCACCCACTCCGCGGTCCCCAGCTTGCGCTCACCCAGCACGGAGCTCTGCGTCGACACGACGATCCCGATGGCGGCGAAGAATCCTCCCACACGGAAGAAGATCTCGATCAGCTCGCCCAGTAGCCGATGGGGGTTACCTCCCATCTCATCGAGCCCGATGAGGAGCAGGAAGCCGTTGATAACGGACAGCCAGAGTATGTTGTGGAGCAGGGCGCGCCGAGTCCGCCACCACGTGCCGTACTCTTTGTCGGCCAGATTGCCGAATCCGGTCAGCCAGCCACGTCCGCTGGCGGCCTTGAGCGGAACACTAGCGGCTTCCATCGCCGTTCTCCTCGACCAGGTTCATGAACACATCCTCGAGCTCGTACGTCCTGCGCCCGAAAGCCGTCACGACGACGTGCTCGTCCGCCAGCACTAGCCGCAGAAGCTGCGACTCGGCGGCCCCCGCATCGGTAACGCGCACCAGCCAATGGGCGCTCTCCCTGTCCGCTGCGACCCGCACCTCGGAGACCCACGGCTGGGCGGCGACGCGCCGCTCGGCCTCCGCGCCATTGCCCTTAGTATCGATCATGTAGACGATCCCATCGCTACCGGCCAGCAGCTCCTCGATCGGCGCCTTGGCCACCAGCTCCCCATTGTTCAGAATCGCCACGGTATCGCTCACCCGCTGCACGTCGTCCAGGATGTGCGTCGAGTAGAAGACCGTCGCCCGCTCGCGCAGCCGCTCCATGATCGCCAGCACGTCGCGCCGGCCCATCGGATCGAGTGAGCTGGCCGGTTCGTCCAGGATGAGCAGGTCCGGGTCGTTCACTTGGGCCTGGCCGATGCCGAGGCGCTGACGTTCCCCGGCCGAGAAGCCCCTGATCGGGCGGTCGGCTTTGTCGGCAAGCCCGACCAGCTCGAGTGTTTCGCCGACTCGCTTCTCGAGCGCCGACTTCGGGCCCTTGTAGAAGCAGCGCGCTGTGAACCGCAGGGTCTGGCGCGCCGTCATGTGCTCATAGTAGCGCGGCTCCTGCGCCAGGTATCCGATCCGCCGTCGCACATCGATCGTGTCGCCCACGATGTCGTGACCGAACACCTCGGCCGACCCGCCGCTCGGGCGGATCAATCCCAGCAACAGCTTGATCGTCGTCGTCTTGCCGGCTCCGTTGGGGCCCAGGAAACCGAAGATCGAGTTGCAGGGTACCTCAAGGTCAAGCGACGCGAGCGCCTGGACGCCCTTGTATGCCTTGCTCAACTTCTGCGTGCGGATGACCAGATCGTTGGGCACTCTCTGACTCCTGTCCGCTGGGTTGGCCCACGCTCACCCCATTTACCTTGCCTACGAGCCCCACTGGGCCACGGTTTCGGCCATCCACCGACGGCCGCCGCCGGGGGAAGAGATCGTGTTACGAGAGGTACCGTGTTAAGATAGTCTAGGCGCGGCGATCGCCGTGCCCGCAAAGGAGGACGATTGGACAGAGGTGATCCCCTGGAGGGGCTCTTTGTTCGCTACCGCGAGATCGAGGAAGCGCTCGACCGCGCTGAGGGTCGCGCCGAGAGCATCCAGCTAATCAGCGCCATAACCGAGCTCTACAAGGCCCTCAACCAGGTGGAGGGTCGCGTCGCCGAGCTGAAGGTCAGACTCCGGGGTCTGGTCGAAGGTAACAAGTGGCTGTCCGACGAGGCCGCCGAACCCGTCGCCGGCGCCGCGCCCCCCGTGTACAGCGACAAGCTTGGGTCCTCCACCTTCAAGCAGAAAGGCTGGGACTGCATCGCCGTCGGCGACTACGGCGGCGCCAAAGAGATGCTCAAGCGTGCCCTGGAGCTCGCCGCCGACGATCTCGAGGCCCTCTCGACCCTGGGTTGGGCGCAGGCGTTGTCTCACGACTACGACGACGCCCTGATGACCTATCAGCGCGTGCTCGCCGCGAAACCCGATGACGAGCAGGCGCGCGTCAACCTCGGCTACATCTGTCTGAAGAAGAAGATCTACGGCGAGGCGGTGGAGCACCTGTCGACCGCGATTCGCAGCAGCACGGACCGCAAGGCCGCACTTTACGGGCACTACTACCTCGGCCTCGTCTACCTGGCCCGCGAGATGTTCGACGACGCCGAGACCTACTTCCAGAAGACCATCGAGCTCGGCCCCGCGATGAGTGAGGCCTACTTCCAGCTCGGGCGCGCCCGATACCTCGCGGGGCGCAGGGCCGACGCGATCTCGGCCTGGAGGGATGGCATCGCCGCCAACGCCTTCAACCCGTGGGCCAAGAGGTGTAGCGACGCGGTGCGTGCCGTCGAGGCAGGCGAGCTGCCGCCGCTAGATTGACCGAAGGGGCCGAGGCCTAGAACCCTGCAAAGGCCGGGGGATTGCCTCGCTCTGCCAGATCCATCAGCAGACCCACCGCCAGGTAACCGATACTCACCATCCCATCGCTATCGATCAGCCACACGTCATCGGTTGGCTGGTGGTATTGCGGGTGCGTCCCGGTGTGGAAGAATAGGACAGGCTTCTGCGCGCCGTAGAAGCAGGCCTGGTCGCTACGATCCATCAGGCCGCCGTCGGTGTAGACGATGGGCAGCGACTCCCGATTGGCCCGGGCCACAATGAGATTCCACTGGGCCGACGAGCTCGCCCCGATGAGCATCAGGCCGTTATCGCTCAGCCGACCCACCATGTCGAAGTTCACCATCGCCACGACGCTGGTCATCGACACCGTCGGTTGCTCGCAGAAGTAGTTCGAGCCGACCAGTCCCAGCTCTTCCGAGCCATAGGCCTGGACCATGATCGAACGCCGACCGTTAGGCCCGCCCGAGCTCGTCGCCGCATACGCAGCCAGGTTCCGCGCCAGCTCCAGTAGCAGCGCCGTGCCCGATGCGTTATCGTCCGCACCGTTATAGACGACAACCGAGTCCGGGTCGACCTGCTCATAGCCCACATGGTCGTAGTGGGCGCCGATCACCAGCCACTCGGCTGCCAGCGCACCTGCCCCGGGGATCACGCCGAGGACGTTCTGCGAGGTCAGCCCACTCTGCCCTCCTACAGGGAACGGAATCTCGAACGTCTGCAAGTAACCGGGCGTCCCGGGCTCAAGCCCGAGCTCGACAAGTTCCTCGCGGATGTATTCCGCGGCTGCCAGCTCGTACTCCGATCCGCCCCTGCGACCGAACATGCTGTCGTGGGCCAGGACCTCGAGGTGGGCGAGGATATTCTCCTCGCTAATGGCCGGCTCGACCTCGGGCGCCGTCGGCGAGGATTCGCAGGCCACGAGCGCCAGGGTCAGCAACGCGAAGAACCGCTTCATAGCAAATCGGGTTCAGAGGCTTACGAGGACGGCGGAGGGGGTAGCCGCGGCGTCAAATATAACACCCCCATTGCCCGGATGGGGCGATGCCCCCGAACTTGTCTGGCACCATCCGACCAGAACCAAAACCACGCAAAGGTCCTGCCATGAAAGCGGCAGTCTTCAGACAGCACGGCGGCCCCGAGGTCATCGAGATCGCCGACGTCCCCTCTCCCGAGGTGACGCCCGGCCAGGTGCTGATCGCCGTGCGCGCTGCGGCCATGAACCACCTGGACCTCTGGGCCCGGCGTGGCCTGCCCGGCCTGAACCTCGAGTTTCCCCACATCGGCGGGTCCGACATCGCCGGCCTCGTGGAGGATACCGGTGAAGGAGTTCAGCGACTCGACCCTGGAACTCGCGTCCTGGTCAACCCCAGCCTCTGGTGTGGGACCTGCGCATGGTGCCAGAAGGGGGAGGAGAGCCTCTGCGCATCCTACAGAATAATCGGCGAGCACCTCCGCGGTGGCTTCGCCGAGTACGTCGCGGTTCCCGCCGCCAACGTGCACCCCCTCCCCGATGACCTGTCGTTCGCGGAAGCCGCCGCCGTACCCCTAGTCTACCAGACCGCTTGGCGCGGCCTCATCGCCCGCGGCGGCCTCGAGAAGGGTGAAACCGTGCTCGTCACCGGCGCGTCGGGCGGCGTGTCAACCGCGGCCATCCAGATCGCCAAGCACGTAGGCGCCACCGTCTTCGCAGTGACAAGCGGTCCCGCGAAAGCGGGCCGCGTCCGGGATCTGGGCGCCGACCACGTCATCGACCGGCTCGAGTCCGATTTCTCGAAGGAGATCTGGAAGCTCACCGAGAAGCGCGGCGTTGACGTCGCCTTCGACAGCGTCGGTGAAGCAGTCTGGCCGGACATTCTCCGCGTGCTCGCCCGCGACGGCCGACTCGTCACCTACGGCGCGACGACTGGGGCGAAGGGCCAGGTCGAGATCCGACTCGCCTTCTGGAAGCAGCTCCGCATAATCGGTAGCACGATGTCAAGCGTCTCAGAATTCAACAAAGTCACGTCGCTGGTCTTCCAAAAGAAACTCAGGCCGGTGGTCGATGTTGTCTGGCCACTCGAGCGTGCGCGCGAAGCGCACGAGCGACTCGAGGCCGGCGACCAGTTCGGCAAGATCGTACTCGAACCGTAAGGCCGATGACAGCGAAGAAGCGCCCGACGAGTTCGGCGAGCTCGCCGACCGAAGCCATCAAGGCGCGCGCCCGCCAGCTCGGCTTCGATCTCGTGGGCATCGCGCCCGCCGAACGGCCAGTGCACGCTGATTTCTATCTCGATTGGCTGAAGCACGAGTACAACGGCGAGATGGCCTATCTCGATCGCGACGACGCCGTCGAGCGGCGACTCGACCCCGCCAAGGCTTTACCGGGCGCCCGCTCCATCATAATGGTGGCCATGAACTACGCCGGCGGCGGGGACGGCCCAGCCGACGACCCATCGCGCGCGGTCCTCGCCCGCTACGCCCGCGCGGTCGACTACCACACCGTCTTCGAGGAGAAACTCGCTGAACTGGAGAGCTCGATCCGTGAGCTGGCGGGGGATAAGGTGAAGACGCGCCTTTACGTCGACTACGGGCCTGTACTGGAACGTGACCACGCCCAACGGGCCGGCCTCGGCTGGATCGGCAAGAACACGTGCCTGATCAACACCGAGCTCGGTTCGTACATCTTCATAGGAGAGATCCTCACCGACGCCCAGCTCGAGCCCGACGATCCCTTCAGCCTCGATCACTGTGGGACCTGCGACCGCTGCATTTGGGCCTGCCCCACCGGTGCGATAGAAGACGCCAGGGTGCTCGACGCGCGACTCTGCATCTCCTACCAGACCATCGAGCTCCGTGGCCCAATCGCAATCGAACTCAGACCTGCGATCGGCAATCGCATCTTTGGCTGCGACATCTGCCAGGAAGTCTGCCCCTGGAACAAGGAAGCGCCCCAGACAAGCGAGCCGCGCTTCAAGCCACGGGACGACATCAGTGGCCCGGAGCTGATCGAGCTCATGCAACTGAGCGAAGCGGAATTCGATGCGCGCTTCGCCGACGCGCCCCTCGCCCGTGCTAAGCGTCGCGGCCTCCTCCGCAACGTCGCCATCGCCCTCGGCAACTGGGGAGACCGCGCCGCCCTGCCGGCCCTGCTCGGCGGCCTGAACGACGAAGATCCGCTGGTTCGCGGCCACGCCGCCTGGGCGCTCGGCCGCTTCGACGACCCAAGTGCGGTGAAGGCGCTCGAGTTCCGTTTGGAGTTCGAGGATGACGGCTGGGTAAGGACCGAGATCGGCCTCGCTCTGGAAGGCAAGCCCGCAAACGAGTAGCCGGGCGCGTCAGTACGAGAAGCCCAAGTTAATGTAAAGGCCGCTGTCCTCCGCGCTCTCCGCGTAGGCGACCGAGACTATGTTCCGGGTCCCCCTGAGGGCGAGCCAGATGCCACCGCCGTAGCCGCTGTGCCAGCCGCCCGGCGACTCCCCATCCACCCACACGCGGCCGCCGTCGACCAGCCCGAAGATCCCGAAGGTGGAAGGAAAGACGAGGCGGTAGTTAAACAGGTCGAGGCGAAGCTCGGCGCTGCCGTAGAGCGATGCGTCGCCCGCGAATCGCTCTCGGGGCCAACCCCTCAGGCTCTCGTCACCGCCGATGAACGCGTAATGGAACCACGGAGCGTCACCCCAGATCTTCCGCCCGCCTGCCCGCAAGGCCACTTCCCAGCGCCGCAACCCGAGCGGCAGCCAAACCGCACCGGCTGCATCGACCGCCCCGTAATCCTCATCTACATCGATGAGGGCGGGAGTGTAGCTGCCCTCGACCCGCAGCCAAGTTCCGGGCCTCGGCTCCGTCTCTACGAAGATTCCCCCCGGCCTGCGGCTTGTAGCCACGTCGAACCGCAACATCGCACCGGTGAACCCGAACTTGCCGGCTCCATAGACGTCGGGCGTCTGGCCGAGGAAGGTGTCCGGATCGTCCTTGGTGTTCGAGTAGGTGAGCCTCGCGCCCAGCCCAAGCGCCACCTCGCTGCTGAGCGCCACGCCGAACGAGGCCTCGCCGCCAATCAAAATATGCTCGACGTCGTAGAAGTCGCTGGCCGCGTCCTCGGTGAGCTCGCTGTCGTTGCCAACGCCGTAGAAGTGCAAGGTCCCGAGATCGGACCCGTAACCCGCGAACCTCACGAAAAAGGGCGAGTTCTCGAACCGGAAGTCGGTCTCGAGCTGCAGCTCACCCTTCTCAGCAGTGGCCAGCGCGCCCGCCAGTTTGACGCGCGAGGCGTAGGGATCCTTGCGGAACCCGTAGTCGAACCACACGTAGCTGGCGCCGATCTTGAAGCCGTAGTCGGGACTATACCCCATCGTCCCCAGCGGCACGCCCCAGTTACCCCAGTGGCGCGGCGGTGCCTCGGAGCCCTGCGGCGGGATCAGCGGCGGCTCGTCGTACGGCCGGCTGTTGATGCCTGGACGTATTTGACCCGTCACTCGGTTCGAGCCGGATTCGTCGTACAGCCTCACGTTCCCTGTCGAGGTGGCAAAGTGGAACTCGTCGTCGCCCGCTCCACCGATCAGGCGCACCAGAATCGGCAACCGCTCCCCACCTTCGATGACCACCCGGTCGTCGCCGCCGTGCAAGAACACGCGGATCTCATTCGTCTCCTCCGGGCGGAAGACCCGCAGGAAGTACGGCTCGGACGCGGGGATCGCCTCTCGGATCGCGACCTGGACCAGGCCGTCCGAGGTCCCTGTCAGCTCGACCAGCTCCCCGGCGTTCGTCGCGTGCACGTACGGCTCCGACGCCATGAGCTCGTAGAACTCCCCGGCCGCTTCCGGCAACAGGTCACGCCGACTCTTCAGGGCCCTCCTCATGAATTCGCCGTCCGTCGCCTCCATCTCAGGCGGCAGACAGTCAACGGCGCCGTCAACCACATCGTCCGTGAGAGCCGCGGCCAAACTGGCGGCCGCAGAGTCCCAGACCGACCGCTCTAGCTCCGTGAGAAACAGCCGGTCGAGGAACCGGGCGTTGTAGTGCAGGCTGACGATTCTGTCGTACCGCTCCCCGAAGCTGGACAGCGCGATGAAGTACTTGTACCCGATGCCGACGATGAAGCCGTCGAGCCGCGACAATGCCTGGTCGCGGTCCAAGGCGATCGGGCGCCAGCCGGGCGTCGAGTCCGCGCCGAAGTCGGCCCAGCGCCACTGATCGGCGTGTCGATCCCAGTCGCCCAGGAAGAGGTCCATCAAGCGCGCCGCTAGAAAAGCGCGGGAATGGACCCGGACCCGCGGGCTCCCCATCAACTCGTCCAGAATCGCGAACGTACCCACCACGTGCTGCGCACCTGCAAACGCAGCCAGCCGATCCGCCGTCTCCTCCGGCCGCAGCTCGAGCAGGCCCAGCAGGTTGGCAAAATCTCCTCGAAACTCCCCGAGCGCCGCATCGTCAGGCAGCACGTACAGCTTCGGGTGCGTGCTCATCACACCCACCGCACTCAGCAACGAGTCGGCCAACATCGCGCCAACCGGATGCTGCCCGCTCATCTGGTCCTGGGCGAGGTCCTCCACGAACGTGCCGCGCAACAACTCAGGCACCAGTTTCGCCACCCCCTTATACACGGACCGAAAAGCGTAGGGGCGACCGTCCGCGCCCTGAAGCCACAGCGACTTCGTCTGGAATCCACCGCCGGCGCTGATCGGCGTCAGGCCGCCGGCGTACTCACGCAGCTTCAGGACAGGAACGCGGATCTCCGCCGTCCATGAATCCCGGTAGTGGTCGCCCCAGAAGAAGCGCCAAGTCCCGCCCGCCGCGTAGTCGGGACCGGCGACGACCGAGACTGTCTCTTCCGGACTGTCAGAATTGATCTGGGCTGCTCCGCCGGTAGGCACAACGAAGACCAGCCAAACGAGGGACAGCAGTGCCATTCTCATGGCTTTGTACCGGGTGCCAGCAACTCGAGTGCCCTTTCCTACTGCCGGCGCGCTGGCGCCGGCGCCCCACGCCCACCCGCGCTCAATCTGTCAGCCTTCGACCGGGCTGACAATCAGTGTCCGAAGAACAGGGAATCGGGAACCCTATCGATGAACCCGGCCCGAAAGCCGCGTACCAGGAACTCCCTCACCGCCTCGCGGCCGTCGTCACCCAGGTCCAGCGTCCGCGCGTTCACATACATGCCCACGAACTCATCTACCCGCTCGCCCGGCATCTCCCCGACGAAACCCGACGCGTACTCCAGCGCCTCGCGCCGGTGATCGAGCGCGTACTGGATGCTCTCCTGCATACAGCGGCAGACCCGGGCGATCGTCTCATCACCCAGCGAGCGCCGTGCCACCCTGCCACCCAGCGGCAATGGTAGTCCGGTCTTCCCTTGCCACCACTGCCCCAGATCGAGCACCAGGCGGAGGCCCGCCTCGGGATAGGTGAGCTCCCCCTCATAGATGATCACGCCGGCGTCGGCAAAGCCGTCGCCTACGTAGCTCATCACTTCGTCAAAGCGGACGAATCGCACCTCGACGTCATGCTCGAACAGTCGCAGCGCCAGGTGCGCCGACGTTAGCTGGCCCGGCACGGCGACCACACAACCTCTCAGGTCACCCGTATCCATAGGCTCACGGGCGACAACGCGCGGCCCGTAGCCCTCCCCGACGGCGAAACCGTGAGGCAGAAGCACGTACTCGTCCCACACTTTGCCGTAGGCGTGAATCGATATCGCCGAGATGTCGACTTCCCCATTCACCGCCCGCAGGTTGAGCGCCTCGATGTCCTCAAGTTGATGCTCGAACTCGAGGTCGCCCGTCTCGACCTTTCCGGTCGCCAGCGCGTAGAACATGAACGCGTCGTCTGCCTCCGGGCTATGTGCTAGGGTGAGTGTCTTGCTCATTTCTGGTTGCGTTGCGCGTGGCAACAGTGATCACTGATCACCCACCTCCTCACCTGCATCAACCACACGAATCGCCACCCCCGTCGGGACTTTCGGCCAGAAGAACGTCGTCTTCGGCGGCATGCGTTCCCCCAGCGCCGCCGCCTCCCTTACCTGCGCCACACGCGGCGCGGCGAGCAGCGCGGCCGCCTGCGCCGACCCGGACCTCACGGCGCGCAGCGCCTCGCCCGCCTCCTTGACGTAGCTGATCCGCTCCAGCTGCTCCTCCCACGTGAGATCCAAACAGCCGGACAGAAAAGAGTCGTGCAGCGCCACCGACGAGACGGCGCTCTGTGTGTTCGCGTCTCGCAGGCGCATGAGCCAGCCGCCGGGTCCATTCCGCGCCACCAGCACGAAGGTCGGCCGCCCCGCTTCCTCTTCCAGCATCCGCTGAGCCGAGTCCAGGTCCGAGTCAGCTAGCCGGACGATCTCGAAGTCAGCCGCCGCGTTCAGCGCCGCACCTATCCAGTTCACGGGCTCGCCGCCGATCGTGCGGTGAGTCGGCAGAAGAAGCAGCCCCGGATCGCTCTCGGGCACGATGTACGCCAGCACGTACTCGTGTGCCCCGCGACCGCCAGCCGGCGCGCCGCCGGCCGCCAGCTCATCGCGGTAGGCGAGCGCCGTTTCATAGCGGTGATGGCCGTCGGCGATCAGGAACACCTGGTCCTGCAGCGCTTCGCTGAGTTGCTCTTGCACCTGGCGTTTCTCCACTCGCCAGATCTCGTGACCTTCACCGGTTGGGAACTCCGCCCGCTCCGCCGGCCGCTTCCTGGCAACACCTCTGAGCAGCTTTGAAACCTGCCCCTCGGGGTCGGACGAGATGAAGAAGATGGGAGAGAGCTGCGCACGACACGCGCTCATGAGCGCGAGCCGATCGGCCTTGGGGCCCTTCATCGTCCCCTCGTGAGGTAGAACGACAGCCTCCTCGAACGAGGCGAGCTTCAGCAGCGACCAGATCCCGGTGCGTTTGAGTACTTTGCCGCCGAAGCCGAAGCTGTGCCGGTGGACGTAGAAGGCCGGGTGGTCCTCCCGGGCCAGGACACCGTCGTCCACCCAGGCGCCCAGCGTTCGCGCCGCCTCGCCGTAGCGCTCGGCGTCTCGCCCGCCCGGATTGGTGATTCGGACGATGTTGTACGGGCTTCGCTCGCGGAGCTCCGCCGCGAGTTCCGCGTTGATCACGTCGTAGGGCGGTGCCCACACCGCCCCCAGGTCGCCGACGCGGTCGGCCCGATAGCGGAGCGCCCGGAACGACGCGACCCTCACCGTCACTCGGCCAAGCTCCTCAGCGCGTTGAAGATGAGCGGGTAGGTGGCGATCGTCTGCCCGCGATACTGCGGCTTGAAGCCGAACAGGACCACACGGCCGCGCCCGTGCTGCACCACCGCGATGGCACCGTGCCCCGCGATGTGCTCCGCGCCGTTCAGCCAACCGCTCAGCAGCAGCGGGTCCTCGCCGTAACGTCCGACGATATCGACGTTCGCCCCGCCCTCCTCCGCCGGCTCGAAGGCGAGCCCACGTTCGAACCAGGCCGTGGTCCGCGTCGGCATCCCCTCCGCCAGAGGGTGACCACGCATGAGTTGCAGCCTCAAAATCGAGCCGGGAATATAGAACTCGCTCCTGTCGAGGTCCGCCAGCACGTTCATCACTGGGAGCGTAAACTGCTCTATCGGTAATAGCGAAGCACGGTTGAAGGTGATCAGCGTGCCGCCTGCCCTGACGAACTGTTCCAGCGCGCGCACACCTTCCTCACCCAGGCCGCCCACGTACTCCGGCGGCATCTCGCCTTCCTGGTGACCCTCGATCATCTCCTCCGGCCTGATGTCGGGGAGAATGATCGCGCCGAACCGCGCGCCCAGATTGCCGGCGCGCGCATCTGCATCGCGCAGCTGCTCGTAGGCGATCCCGTACTCATCGAACACCCAGCGGGTCCACCCCGCATCCATCGAAGGCACCCACGGCTCGTAGATCGCCAAGCGCGGGGCACGACCTCCGCTCAGACCCGGCACCGCCTTATCGTAGGAAGGCACCTCGATGGGCCCGGACAGCTCCACATCCGGCAACTCGTCCAAGGCCACGACCTCAACGCCCATCATCAGCGGCAAGGTGTGGGCGGTTGCGTCATACGGCGTGCGCAGCGGGCCGCCAGGGAACTCGCGGACCTCCGGATACTCCTGCGCTTCCAGCAGCGTCTTCGCGAAGCCTGAGTACGGCTGTGCCATCGGGACCACGTAGGTCCCTTCAGCGTAGCGGCGCCCTCCTACCACGAACACCTCCGCTGCGCGGCGCACCTCGACGCCGCCGGTCACCAGAATGCGCAGCAGATCGCCCAGCCCGTCGGCGTTCTGTGCCTCGGCCGGGATCAGGAACGCCCGCGGCCACCCCTCACGACCCGCGATGCTGCGAAGCCCGACCTGGTAGAAGTTGCTCAACCAGTGCTCCCGGTAGAGTGCCGCCTGCTTCAGCAGCGCCGTCGCCCCGGCTTCCATGTAGTCGACGATATCCGACAGGTGCCAATCGCCGCCGGGCCACGGCTCCGGAAACCGCCACGACGGTGTCCTCGCATCGACCCCCCTACCCGACCCCAACGAGTCGAACGGCACCGTAACTGGCGTCCCCAGCCGGGCGCTCGCCGTCTCAGTGAGTATCCGCACGCCGCCGTGGTAGTGTTGGTAGGCGCGCGCCGGTGTCCAGGCGTCGAAGATCGCGTTAACAATGATCCCCGTCTTACCCTGCCCGTACATCTCCCACGCCATCGCCGTGCCGATGGCATTGATCCCGGCGATCAGCAGCGGATCGACGTTCGGCTCGATCGGGTCCGTCCACGGCGGGACAAAGAAGCGCGCCCCATCCGAGCCCATCTGGTGCAGGTCGTGCACGATCTGTGGGTGCCAGACGTTGTGCAGCTTGCTGACTGTGAGCCGCGTCTCCTTCTGGGTGAATGCGTACCAGTCACGGTTGTCGTCGTGCCCCACGTAGTGATGGTAGAGGAACGGTGGCCCGGCACCTTCCCACGGCTCGCCCAGCGTCCCCTCGTACCAGTCTACCACCATCTGGCTGCCGTCCGGGTTGAGCGACGGGACCAGCAGCAGGATCACGTTGTCGAGGATCGCGCGCGTATCCTCGTCCTCTCCGGACGCCAGCTGATGGGCCAGCCGCATCGGCATCTGGTAGCCACCCACCTCCGTCGAGTGGATGCCGCCGGTGATCAGCACCACGGTGCGACCCTCCCGGATCAGCTGCTCCGCTTCGAGCTCCGACTCGACCCGGCGCGGGTCGGCCAGCTTGCCCTGGATCTCCCGGTAACGGTCCAGCCGCCGCAGGTTCGCGGCGCTCGAGATCGTCAGCGCCACGAATGGCCGCCCCAGCGTCGTCGTGCCCAGCGTGTCGAGCAAGACCCGATCGCTGGCCTCCGCCAGGGCGTTCATGTAGCCCGTGATCTCTTCCCAGTCCGCGAGCCTGCGGTCCGACCCGACCTCGAAGCCGAGCACCGCAGCAGGCGAGGGGATCCCCGCATCCGTTACCTGCGCCAGACCCACCGCCGGCAGCAGGGCTACCATCTTCACCACCACGCACACGTTTCGGAGACTCATCATGAACCTCTGTGACGGGCACCGTTAAGGACTAGCACAGCTCGGATAGGGCTCGATCGCTCACTCTAGAGGAGGGGTAGGACCCCCGCAAGACTTGCAGCCACAAGCCGCTCCGCCGGGCCCGCCCCCCGCCCGTCTTGCCCGCCGATCAACATGATCGCGGCATGATAGGCCGGCCGGCCGGCGCACCGTTCACTTGACTGCCACATGATCGCCCAGCAGCAGATTAATGAGTGGAGGAAGCATTCAAAGCGACAGTCGGGAGCAGCACCAACGCGCCGAGCGTGCGTTGTTTGAGCCAAGCCGAAAGGGGGTTAAGTGAGGTGAACGGCTCAATCCGGCCGAACGCGGCAGAGATCTACCAGACCGACCTGGAGCGCCACCTGTTCGCCCCGGCCCGGCGGCGCAACGGCCGCAGGGGTGGCTGGTTGCGCCTCGACCCGGTCGCCGGCTGGTTGCGCGATTGGCTGACGAGCGGTTGGGCCCGCTGGAAGGCCCTAACCGAGGCCTGGGATCTCCCCTAGCACCGATCTTCCTCAGCGCGCCCGCGCTCGCACGTCGGCGCCCAAGTCCTTTATATGCCTGAAATCCTGGCCCTTGCCCTCGGCCTCCCCCTCGCCCCCGACGCGCCCCACGCTGCGGGACGCTCGATGGGCCGGGGGGCGCCCTCGATCGGACGCCCCCCGCTGCTAGACGCAGTGCTGAAGGTTAATTGGGTGGGGCTGCCACGGTGGACTGCACCTCCACCGCGGTGGGGGGAGCCTGCCCGCTTGGAGCTGGCCTAGTACGGAGCTCCCGCTTTCACCACGCGAGCACCGAATACAGGAGCGCGGCGGTCAAGGCCACGTAGAACACCCCGAGCCCGACGGCCCTCGCAGTCCGGATCATCATCCCGAGCCTCTTATATCTGTTGAGCATAGCCGCCTCCTTCTCCGCCGTTGGCCCTACACCTGTATTCCACGTCTCGCTGGCACTATACAGCGACAGCTTCAGCCCGGTCTCAAACCTCTGTCATCTGGCCTATCACGTAGATCATCCGGCGGTCATCTGACCCAGCCCGGTGCCCTGACCCCCGAGATTTCCCTCCCCAGAGGCCGGCGGCCGATGGGGGTACTCACAACAGGTGCTTGCCGCACAGTGGACCAGGCCACACCTTTGGTTGTCTGCAATCGCAAGCTCTACCGCGCGATCGCCGGGCTGGTCGGGCAGCGGCCGCTCTGCGATTCGGTCGGCGATCAACCTCTCAAACCGGGAGCATCCACGATGCGCCGCCGCACCCCATCGGCCCGCTTCTCCCGCCCGTCGACCTCCAGGCGGCAGACACCCGGGCGATGATCGAACTGAAGACGCTCGGCCGCGGCGCGATCAGCCGCGACGGTGAGGAGCTGGCCGGGCTCACAGCCCAGAAGCAGAGGTTCGCCCTGCTCGCCCACCTGGCCATCGAAGGTCGCGTCTCCCGCGACAGTCTCCTGGCCCTCTTCTGGCCTGAACGGGAGGAAGAGAAAGCGCGCCACTCGCTGTCGCAGGCGCTCTACGCTCTGAGACGCGAGCTGGGTGAGGAGTGTCTGCGAGTCGAGGGCGATGCGGTGGAGGCTGCTGGCGAGGCCTGTACTGTAGACGCGCGGGCGATGCAGGAGGCAGCGGACGCGGAGCGTTGGGAGATCGTAACCGAGCTCTACCACGGGCCGTTCCTCGACCAGTTCCAGCTGCCCGGTGCGCCGGAGTTTGAGAAATGGCAGTCCACCACCCGCACCAGGCTCGCCCGCCTGGCACGAACTGCCTTCCGCCAGGTTGTGGACCACCAGGTTGCAGCCGGCGACCTGAACGCGGCCCTGGCAACGGCGACCCGTTGGGCGACGTTGGAGCCTTCGGAGGACGAAGCGCAGCATACCTACATCGCCCTGCTTGCTCGTTCCGGTCAGCGTTCCGCAGCCCTCAAGCAGTACGACGCCTACCGATCCCGACTGGCAACAGAACTGGAAGTCGAGCCGCTGGAAGAGACCGTAGCGCTGGTCGAGCGGATCCGGGCCGGCGATGCCGTCGAGTTTCAGCCCCTCACCGCAACCGAGCGACCGGCGAAGGCGATCCCGGTCGCTGAGCCGGTCGCCGCAGTCGACGAGGCCGCGCTGCGCGACGATGAGCGTGCGCCGCCGAAGAGCGGCTGGTCAGCCGTGATGGCCGAGCTACGCGAGCACCGCGTCTTCCACGTCGGCGCCGTCTACCTGGCCGTCGCCTGGCTGGCGATTCAGTTCACCGGCACCCTGGTCGAGCACGGCATCCTCCCCGACGTGGTCTTCCGCGTCGTCCTGTTCTTCCTCGCCGTCGGCCTCCCTTTCGCCCTCACCCTGGCCTGGGCTCACGAACTCAAACCGGCGGATTTAGCCGAGGAGCGAAGAACGGAGCGGCGCCGGCTCTGGCCGCAGTGGGCAGAGCGGGTACGAGGCGGTCAGGTGCTCTGGTTTCTCGCCGGGCTGTTTGTGGCGCTGCTGGCCGCCACGCAGTTGCAGCGCCTGCTCATCCGATTCGGCGAACTCGACAGGAACAGCGTCGTCGTCTTCCCGCTCCATGTGACGCCCGAGGGGAACGAAGCCGCCGGCGAGCATGTCGCCACTTGGGTACAGTTCGCCATTGAGGCGGCAGGACTCAGGTGGATCGACGGCTGGTACAGGCTCGACGATCTCCAGCGCGCCGGTCTGCAGCCTTTGGCCCCTCGCAGCGCCCGCGACAAGGCGCGCGCCCTGGGTGCCGCCTACTACGTGCAGGGCCGTATCGTTCTGGACGTCGACTCCGCGTTCGTGCGCCTCGAGCTACACGACGTGGAAGGCGATTCGATCCTCGCTCACGGTAGCGCCGCCGGACCGCTGGAGCGGGATTGGGAGCGCGCCTACGCCTACCGCGCGATGCGAAGCCCACTACGCGTGCTGGCCCCCAGCGAGCCGCCGATCCAGCTGGCCGCCGCGAGTCCTTCCTCCCAGGCCGCGGCACAGTTCCAGGAAGGGGAGCGCGCCTATCGCCGCGCCCAGTTCGCCGCAGCCTTCCAGCACTACCGCAGCGCGGTGGGAGCCGACTCGAGCTTCTACTACGCCGCGCTGCGCGGCGTCCAGGCGGCGCTCTGGATCCAAGAACTGTCAGCGGCGGATCAGCTGCTCGACCTGGTCCTGCGCCAGCCCGCCTTCATGCCACTTCACCGCGCGGAACTCGCCTTCGGCCTCAGGGAGTACCTGGGGGGTCGCGCCGACTCCGCGGTCGCGCACTTCCGGCGGGTCATCGCGTCCGCGCCGGAATCGTGGGACACCTGGGCGCGGTTGGGCGAGGTGTATTATCACCTCCAGCCCAGCGAGTCACCCCTCGACTCGCTCGCTGAGGCCGCCTTCCTGGAGGTGTATCGCCACGACCGCGGCTACACGCCCGTCGTCTTTCACCTGATAGAGATGGCTCTGCGGAAGGGTGAGCTCGCGCGGGCCGAAGACCTCATGCAGCCATTCCGGGCCGCCGGACCCGACGCCGCCAGGCTCGCCGATGCCGAGCTCATGCTCGCCTGCGTGCGGGACTCCCCCGACCTGGTGGATTGGCGCCGCGCCACTCTCGAGCGCCCCAATTCGGTCCTCAGGGTCGGAGAGTCCCTCGCCGTCGGCGGTTACCAGGCCGAGTGTGCCCGGGCGGCCTGGACGGCGGTCCTGACCCACGATACGGCCACCGACGACTGGGCAGAGTACCGCCTGTTCGATGCCGCTCTGTCACTCCAGAGTCTGCTCGCAGCGGAAGGCCGGACCGCGGAACTGGTCAACTTCCTCGAGTCCGACACCTCGATCAGCTACTACGCCGGTGATTTCTACCTGCTCGACGCCGATGCCGGCGTCAACCTCGGGGTCGCTGCAAGCGCCTACGCGGAGAGAATGTGGGAGCGGCACCGCGAGGGGTCGGCGCAGGCCTTCGAGATCTGGTTCCTCGGGTTATGGGAGATGAGCCGCGGCCGCAGCCAAGAGCTTAGCGCCCTGGCAAGCTCGCTGTCGCAATTGGCCGCCGAGAGCGGGGGCCGCGCCGAAGGCCTGATGGCCCGCAGCCTAGAGGCCCGTGCTGCGCTGGTGGCCGGCGATTCCGCCAGGGCCTTGCAGCTCCTCACGTCGCTCCGGCCGACCAAGAGATACGAGGATACCTGGTACCCCTGGGAATCGCTGGCCGGCGAGCAGATCGCTCTGGCCGAGTTGCTCTTCGCACGCGGCGAGTACGCCAGTGCCTTAGAGCTCGCGGTCAACTTCGATGCGCCCGCCCGGCCTTCGTCAGACTTGATCTACCTCCCCAGGAGCTTGGCGCTGCGCGTGCTACTGGCCCGCCAGCTCGGGGACCCCGAATCGGAGGGACGGCATCGGGAGCGACTCGCCGCCCTCGGTAGGCACGACATCCTGACCGCAATCTCAGATTAGAGCGCTTGCGGTACTCGGCCGAAACACCCTTAGCAAGGAGGCCAGATGCAGGACGATCCGTGCAGGCGTTTCGAGACCGGCGACGCGACTGACGGCGTCGTCATGACTGTGGAGGACTTCAACCACCTGGTCCAGTGGACCGAGTGCCTCTACGAGTGGGGAGAACGCGTCCAGAGGGACATCGTCAATCTCGAGAGAAAAGTCTTCGGTGAGCCGATGGGCGATCCGGGCCCGCCGCCGAAGCCGCCCTGGAGACCCAAGTAGACGTAGCCCGACGTCGAAGACGGGGCACGCGGCGGATCACCGCCCGCCCGCCGTATCCGCCGCGGCCCGTACGTCCTCGGCCAGCGACACGGCGAGCTCGTCAAGCAGAGCGAAGAGATTGTCGCGCGGCCCGCGCACGTCTGCCCGCGCCAGCACGGCGCCGGTCCGCCCGCCTATCAGCTCGGCCACGATCCGGAACTCGTCGCCGCTCGCATGAAGGTCACCCAACAGCAGCGACGTCGCTCGCATGTCACCGGCGAGCGCGCCCAGCGTCGCGGCGTTGAAGGCGGTCGCGTCGCTGAAGCCGGCTCGCTCCCAGGCCTCGAGTACCACGCGGTGTGGTACCACCTCAAGCGACCCGCTCTCCTCGAGGTTGATGGCTAAAAGCTGCGCCACACCCGCCGATAGACCCTGGTCTTCGTCTCCTAGACCATGGGGCCAGAACGGGAGCACAGCGACACGCAACGACTCTGCCGTGACGACCTCGCGCCCGGCGCCGCCCGGCGCCCCGGGCCGCCAGGGCCAGAATATGATGGCCAGCACCGCCACCACCGCGACCGAGCCTGCAACGATCAAGTCCCGGCGACTCGGCGCCCCTCGGCCTCCCGGCTTCGGCTTGGCGGCCTCCTCAACGGCCTCCCCCCGCCGCCGCGCCTCACCCTCCACCGCCACTTCCGGCTCGAGCTCGCCTTCGCCCGGCTGTGGCTCATCGCGGATCCGATCCACCAGCTCCCGCGTGTGCTCCAGCGGCTCGACCTCCAGCTCCCGCGCCAGCAGGTCCCGGTAGACCTCGAACTGGCGTAGCGCCGCCAGCCGGTCCCCGTGCAGGTACAACGACTCGATCAGCAGGTGCTGCGCCTCGTCGTCCAGTGGATCCGAATCCACCAGCCGCCGACAGTACGCCACCGCGCCGTCCAGGTCGCCCTCCTCGCGGGCCTGCCCCGCCAGCTCCAGCGCCGCCTTACGGAACTTCCGTTGCAGGTCCGCACGCTGCCGGTCCGCCCAATGGTCGAAATCCGGCTCGCTCACCGCCAGGTCGGCCAAGAACGGGCCCTCATACAGCTCCACCGCCCCCTTCAGATCCCCGGCCTCCAGCCGCCGCTCGAATTCCTCTACATCAAGCCACACCTCGCGCCCAAAGTCGACGGCGTCCTCCACGCTCTCCAGCGTCAGCTCCGGGCTCGACTTGCGAAGCGTGTAAAGCAGCTGATTCAGCGCACGCCGCGCCCTCTTCTCGTCACGATCAGGCCACAGGACGCCCAGAATCTCGTCCCGTCGATCCGGGCCCGGCTCACGCGCCATGTACACCAGCAGCGCCAGCGACTTCGGCCAGGCCGCTTCCCCGGACAACGGCTCGCCGGCCACCGCCACCGATGTCCGCCCCAGTGTCTGTATCTTGATCATATCGCCTCAGCCCGACCCGGCCGCCTGACAGGGCCGGCGACCCGAGCATGCGGGGTCCTCTCCTCGTAGCGGATCTTCCAAAATTTGACCCTCCGCCCCCCTCATCACAAGTCAGCCAGCCTGCTCGCCCCGGAAACAAGCGTTCGTCGCGCACATGATAGCCACCTGATAGCTGCCTGATAGACACCCCCTCAACCTGATACCCACCTGACCGCCACCTGATTCGCCCCGTCTATCATTGGCCATGTAACTGTGCGACGAACCTCTCCTTGCCCTGTCACGTAGATGACAGCATGAGAACGAAAGCCAAGATCCTGGCCGCACCCGAGCGTCTCGAAAAACTCGCCGGGTTGCTGGTGATCCTGACCACGGTGATCTATCTGATCGTCGGGTACCTCTGACCGCGGGGATCGCGGAGGGGATTCGGAGAGACAGCGCTATTTGACAATTCTACCGGAGGCTCGTTCGGGAGCTCGCGCTTCCAGACTGTCTTGAACTGACGAAGACTACCTCAGCTGTCCCACCTGCCCGCTGTGGGAGCGTTGCAGCCGATAACGGACGAGCCTCCGACTCCATAGAAGACGCCGCCAGGGTGACCGAAGCCTGGCGGCGTCTCGTTTACATCTCTTCTGCCCTGTTCCCGGCCTGGCAGGCCAAAGACAACCGCCCTAGCCACCTCAGGGGGGTTCCGGCGCGAGCTCTCCCAGCGCGATGGGGGCCCCCAACAACTCGTCCGGGATCCCGAAAGAATCGACCAGCGGTACGGCCTGCTGTCGAACCTCATAGCACAGGCGGTTTACCAGCTTGCGGATCGCCTTCGCCTTGTTGCCCTCGATGTAGTTGCTCTCGAGGAACCAGCCGCTGTCCGCCTCGATGCGCGATAGCGCGAACAGGTCGCACAGCGTTCTGAGGACCGACTGCAGTTGGACGTTGGGCACGTCCTCGATCGCATCGTGGAACTGCTCGAGTATCCCACGCTCGACGTGGGCGCGCGCCAGAGCGAGCAGGTGGTCCTGGCAGTCGTTGAACGCGGCGAACGGATCCATCCCCTTGTCGATCCGCTTCTTCAATCGCCGTGCCGCGCTGACCAGCAACTGGCTCTCGCGGTAGCGGAGGGCGCCGATCTGGAACTCGGGATCACGGAGGTGCGACTCGTCCGTCAACCGGACGACGATGGGGTTGAGCTCGACGATTGCCCGGGCCGCATGCCGGGTGACGTGTCCGAGCACGCCCAGGAACCGCGCCTCCTCGAATTGCCCCTGGTAGTCGGTGAGCAGCGCCTTCGCCACGAGCTGCATGAGCACCGTGTTGTCGCCCTCGAACGTCGTGAAGACGTCGGTGTCGGCGCGGAGCGCGCCGATGCGGTTCACCGCCAAATAGCCGGCACCGCCACACGCTTCGCGGCAGGTTTGCAGCGTGTCGACGCTGTGCCAGGTCGAGTAGGCCTTGAGCCCGGCGGCCAGCACGTCCAATTCCCTCGACATCTCCGCGCGCCTGGCCAGGAAGCTGCGCACCAGATGCTTGATGGCGAAATCGATGGCGTAGGTGGTGGCCAGCGGCGGCATTAGGCGCCGCTGGTGAAGGCGGTAGTCGAGGATTCGCACTTCGGGCTCGCCTGCCGGGCCGAACTGTCGACGGCGCACCCCGTAGCGTACGGCAATGGTTAGTCCCGACTTCGCCGCGCTCAGCGCCGCGGCGGCCACGCTGATCCGGCCCCCAACCAGCGTACTCAACATGGTGAAGAAGCGCTTCGCATCGCTGGGGATCGTCGTCGTGTAAACGCCGTCGGCGCTGACGTAGGCGAAGCGGTTCAGCAGGTTCTCGCGCGGGATGCGGACGTGATTGAACCAGATGGAGCCGTTATCGACGCCACCCAAGCCGAGCTTCTCTCCGTGGTCCCTGATGCGGATCCCTTGACGCAGCTTACCCTCGCGGTCGCGAATCGGCACCAGAAAGGCATGTACCCCGTAGCGCGCATCGCCGATCTCGAGTTGGGCGAACACGACAGCCATCCGGCCGTGCCGGGCGGCGTTGCCGATATAGACCTTGCGCGCCCGGCCCGTCGGCGTGTCGACCACGAACTCACGGGCTTCCTTGTCGTAACACGCCACCGTCTCGAGGTCGCGCACGTTCGAGCCGTGTGCCGCCTCGCTCATCGCGAAGCAACCAGGCAACTCGAGCGAGCCGATGTCGGGCAGATACTTCTCGTGATGGCGCTGCGTGCCGAGGTTGCTGACACTGCCGCCGAACAGCCCGAACTGCACACCGAATTTCACAGCGAGGCTGAGATCGTGGTAGCCCAACGTCTCGAACACGGCGAGGAAACGGCCGACGTCGCCTTTGCCACCGTAGTCCGGCGGCAAGGCCAGAGCACCGAACCCGTGCCGCGCCAGCTCGCGACACCAGTCCATCACCCGCTCTCGGTAGGTCGTCCGGTCGAGTCCGTACTCGTACCGGAAGGTCGGGGCCCGCAGGACCCTCAGCACCTCCTCTCGCATCGCGCGATACGCTCCGCCCAACAACCTCGACATCCCCACCGGATCGAACGTCGCATGCGGCTCCCCGTCCGCTCCCTCGGGCCGCACACCCTCGGGGCTCAACAGCTCCGTGCACGCCCGCGACGCATCGACCCCTAAGGCGCCCTCAATATCTGCCAGCGCATCGCTGACCTCCGGACGCAACCAGTAACCGGCATCGTCGCCGCCACTTACCCGGGCCAGCTCGACGCCCAAATCCGCCAGCGACCGGCGCGTCGCCTCCGGAAGGCCCACCGCCAACCGCCGAATGGTGCTCAACAGGCTACGCAACTCGCCCGGCTCCGGTGGCGCATCCGGGTTCAGCCACCGCTCCAGCACCGGCAGCTTCGTGCCCTCCGGCAAATCCAGCTTCTCGACCCGGTCGGCGATCGCCTTCCACTCTGCGAGCGTCAGGTCGCTATCCGACCACGCCACGTAGATCAGCGGGAGCAGCGAGAGGAGACGTGGGTCGTCGGTCGGAAAGCCCGGTTCCTGCGGGTCTACGCTTGACCCTTCCATACCCACAACCTAAAGCGTAGGGGCGCAGTCAGGCCAGGGCACGCGCGTTCGCCGCCGTGACCCGGCCGGAATCATTCCGCTTATCAGAAAACTGCCGTACGGTCGGTCCGATCAGGATCGCGTTGAGGGAACAACCGGCTCAGCGAGGGCCCGAGGTGCCGGTAGTCCGGGTCGTCGGCAAACAGGACGACGGCCCATGGCGGGACTCTTCTCCCGACAGGCGCAGCATAACCTTCCCCGATTCAGGCGGCCGTTGTCTCGGCAACGCCGCCGTTGCACCTTTGTAGGCCATGAGCCTCATCGAGTTCGGCATCCTCGCCGTCGTCGCCGCCGCCTGCGCGGCGCTGGGCCAGTTCATCAGCGGCTACTCGCGCGGTGGCTGCCCCGTTTCCTTCATCGTCGCCTTCCTCGGCGCCTTCCTCGGCCCGGGCGTCGCCGCCAAGCTCGGTATCCACGAGCCACTCGTCGTGCCCCTCGGACCGGCGCGGCTCAACCTGGTCTCCTCGGTCGCCGGCGCGCTGATCCTCGTCGTCTTGGTCAACCTGATCACGCGCAAGCGGAAGTTCTGAGCGGCTCAGCCGCCGACGCGACGCTGGGCCGGCGCGATCCACCAGCGCCAGGCGAACGCGAAGGGACCGTTGAGGTCCACCTCCACCCCCTGCAACCTCGACCCGACGACCGCCAGTCTCGGGACGTTGATGACGAAGAGCATCGGGACATCGTCCGCCACGCGCCGCTGGATCTCGCTGTAGATCTCGCGACGCTCATCCGCGGCCAACGGAGCCCTCAGCAGCTCGAGCAGCGAATCCACCTCCACGCTCGAGTACGAGCCGAGGTTACTGAACCCTTCGCTGTGGAACTCCGAGTAGAGATCAGAGGCCGGATTGAAGATCTTCTCGGGCGCGAAGCCCAGCGCCATGGCGGCCGGTCGGTCGTCCGGGCTCTGCAGCAGGTCCACGTAAGAGGTCCACTCCATCTGCCTCAACTCCATTGCGACGCCCGCCCGCCGCAACTGAGCCTGCACCACAGTGAGCGAAGTCTCCATCCCCTGCGGTGCCACCAACGTGAAGCGCAGCTCCTCGCCCTGAGCGTTGCGACGCCCGTCGCCGAACTCCCTCCAACCGGCGCTATCCAGCAATGAGCTCGCCAGATCGCGATCGGCATCCGGCTGCACGAACTGCGGATCAAAATACGGGCTCGCCTCGGGTAGCGGGCTCACCGCCGCCCGCGCCACCGGCGACGTCGCCGCCGCTATCTCCGAGCGCCGCAGCGCTGCGGAGATCGCACGGCGCACCCGCGCATCGTCGAGCGGCGCCTGTCGCGTGTTCAGCGGGATGACCTGCGTCTGGGCCGGTTCCAGCGGCACCACCTGCAGGCGGCCCGAGCCCTGCGCCCGCGTCGCCAGCCCCGAGCCCACGACGCACAGGTCGGTGCCACCCGTCTCCAGCTCGGCAAGGATGGTCGTCGCCTCCAGGATCGGACGCAGCACAATCCTATCCAGATACGGTCGCCCCAGCTCCTGGGGGAAGTCATCGAAGCGGTCGAACATGACCGCGCCGTCCGGCCGGCGCCCCGCGAAGCTGAACGGGCCGCTCCCCACCGGTGCGCGATGGTACTCCGCCTGCGCGAACTCGGCGGCCGGCACATCGCCCAACAGATGGCGGGGTAGAATCGGCAATCCCACGAACGGCTCGAGCCCTGCAACCATCGGCTCGGAGAAGCCGATCTCGATCGTCGTTGAATCACGGACCACGACGTCGCGAAGCGCCAAGAAGTCGCCGCCACCCCAGTACGCGTACTCCGGGTCGGCTGCCGCCCTCAACGTCCAGGCCACGTCCTCCACTCCGAGTCGGGTGCCATCGTGCCAGACGACATCGCTCCGGATGTTCAGAACCAGGCGCCGCCCGTCATCCTCCCAAAGCCACTCGGTCGCCAGGTACGGGAGGTATTCGCCGCTCTCACCGTAGAGCACGAGCGGTGTGAACAGCAGCTGCTGGATGTCGGCAGCAGCCAACTCGGGGGAGACGAACGCGTTCAAGCTCCCGATGTCCGCCTGGTAGCACACCACCGCCAGGCCACCCGCCTTCTCTTCATCACTCAGATCGGTCGACGCCCGCTCACCCCGCTCAGCGCAGCCAAGCAGCGAGAGCGCCGCGAGCCCGGCGAGCCACGTCGAGTATTGCCTATCCAACAGGCGAACCATCGCTACCTCCTAGTTGCGTGAGTAGAGCCACCGCGCGCTGCCGCATCGGTTCCGCGCCGAGTTGCTCGAACACATCGAGTGCCTCACGAACGATCGGCCCCGCTCGCGCCGGATCGCTGTGACTCAAGATCTCTCCATGATACAGCCGATAGGTCGCCCACACGTGGCGATCACTAACAGCCGCTTCCGCCTGCTCGAGAATCTCCAGCGCCTCCGCGTCGTCACCCCGAGCCGCCGCCAGCCGCGCCGCCAGCAACTCCAAGTCTTCCCGATAGTCGGGCCATTCCTCCTCCTGCGGCAGGAGTTGCCGCGCCGCCGCCAGCTCCACACCGGCGCTACCCAAGTCGCCCGCCTCCAGATGCACCACACCCAGTCCACAGCGCGCGACAATCTCCGTGTCCCAGTAGCCCATCGACTGCGCTCGCTCCAACAACTCCTCCCAGCCCACGCGAGCCGCCTCGGCGTCCCCTCTCGCTTGGTGCAGGCGCGCCAGGTTCTCCAGCGGGTGCCGCAGAAGCGCCGTGGCGTCCGTACGCAGACAGAGGCGCACGGCTTCCTCGAGATTCTCCTCGGCACCATCCCAGTCGCCCATCTGGGTGAGCAGCGGTCCGAGGTTGTTGCGCACGATCGCCTCACCGCCCGGCTCGCCCGCCCGGTCGAAGATGGTAGCCGCTGCGTCGAAATGCTCGACGGCTTGTTGGTAATCGCCGAGCAGGACGTGCGCGATACCCAGGGTGTTGTGGCACCTCGCCAGCTCGATGTCGCCACCGTACTCCGCGTACGAGTCCAGCGCCCCCCGGGCGTGCGAGATCGCCTCGACCGGGTTACCTCCGACCGCAAGTGATTGCGCGAGCAGATAGTGCGCCCGCGCCACGAGCCCCGGCTCCCCCGTACCCGCGGCGATCTCCAGCGCCTCGCGCTCCGCGTCGACCGCAGAACCCGGCAGCACACTGTGACACCAGAGGATCTCGCAGAGCTCCGCCCGCTCACCCAGCGCCCGGGCCCTCTCGGCCAGCGACTCCAGCTCGCCGAGCAGCTCATCCGCCGAGCGGCTGCCGTGGAGCCGCTCGACCTGCACGCGCTTGCGTCTCAGGCGAACCGCACGTATCTGCTCGGCTTCCGACCCCACCGCGTCCAGCGCCTGGTTGAACTGCTGCAGCGCCTGTGTGTAGCGGCCGACACGTTCATTCTCTTCGCCCAACCGCTCCAGTACCTCGATCCTGCACTCGTCCGTCTGGGTGTTCCTCAGCGCGCGCTCCAGCAGAGCGATGGCATCCCAGTGGGCGTACACGCGGCTCGCCCGTTCCGCGGCTTGCATAGCGTACTGGCAAGCCCGCTCCGGAATTCGGCCCTCGTCGTAATGGAGCGCCAGCTTGTGGGCGACGCTCTCGGTGTCCGCCTCGTAGATCTCCTCGAGCAGCTCGGCGATCTTTCGGTGGAGCAGGATCCGTCGCTTGCCGTGGATGTTCCTGTGAAGGACGTCCTGAATGAGCGTGTGGCTGAACTCGTAGACGCTCGTCTGATCGCCCGTCGGCAAGTCACGCGTCCCCGAAAAACGAACCAGCCGATGCGACCGCACCGCCGCATCGATCAGCTCCTCCAGCTCCAGCTCATCCATCCCAAGTGACCCGGCGAGCAGCGTCGAGTCGAACTCGTCACCCTCCACGCTCGCGTACTCGAGCGCACGGTAGAGATCCTCATCCAAGCGGATCAGCCGTTTCTCGATCACGCTCTCCACCGAGCGCGGCACCTCGACCTCCTCCGCCGACTCGGCCAGTCCCCACTCGCCGTGCCGCTCCCGCGCGACACCCTGCTCGACCATCCAGCTCAGCAGCTCGCTGAAGAACAGCGGGTTCGTGCCGGCGCGGCGCTCGAGCAGGTGCATGAGTTCCGGGGTCGCCGGGCCGCCCAGCTCGCCGCGAACTAACTCCGCCAGAGAGACCGTGTCGAGCGGTTCGAGAGCGAGCTCTTCGCCGACCCCGTAGCGCTCCAGCTCGAGCTTCGCCTGCTTGATCGGATGTTGGGAAACCTCGACGTCGGCCGGCCGGTAGGTCCCGACGATCAGCACGGGCTTGTCCGACACCTTCCGCGCCAGGTGCGCAAGCAGCGAAACGGAGGCCCGGTCCGCCCAGTGCAGGTCGTCGATGAAGAGCACCATCGGCTGCTCGCCGGCCGCGGCAAAGAACAACTCGGTGTACTGGAAGAAGAGAGCTTCCTCGCTGGGCGGCGCCGCGACGCTCATCCCGCCCAGCGTCTCCTTGATCTCCGCCGCCGTGAGCATCGTCGCGGCGATGACCTCACCGGCGACCGGGATGGCCGCCACCCAGTAGGGAGCCAGCTCGCGGGCCAGCTCGCGGAAGCCCTTCTTGCCGCTCTCCCGCCCGTCGCCCGATACCAGATCGCGGAAGGCTTCCACGAACGGCTGGTAAGGCTCACCGGCACCGTACTGCTCCGAGCAGCTGGCGGTGATCACGCGGGCCGCAGGTGCCCGACCCGCCACGTCGGCCAGGAACCGCTCGCTGAGTGAGCTCTTCCCCGCTCCCGCCTCCCCAGTGATGAACACGACCCCGCCCTTACCGGCCAACGCCCGGTCAAGGCGGCTCTCGAGCTGCTCCAACTCCCGCGTGCGCCCGACGAATACGGTCACGGCTAGAGCACCCTACGGTTTGCCAGGAAGTCAGGGCCCGCACGAACTGTCAATCCGTAACGGCCCCTCGAACCTGCGGTAATCTGGGTGGGAGACACGGCTGACGGCCAGCCGGCGCCGGTGAGAGACGGCGGGGTGCCCCGAGACAGACTCGGCGCACCCCGCGGCAGCGTCAGTTAGGGATCGCCCACTTGGGGTCGTTGCTCTGGAGCTGGCTTATCGTGCTCTGCGCCAACGGGCAGGCACCGCTCGTATACCCCACGTACCTCATCGCCCGGTCGACACCCTCGCCTGAGCGCGCCGGCCCCGGATGCGTGTCGTACTGTGCGCCGGGAGCACCGGGTTCGGGCACGACCTCCAGCCGGTACTCCATCGTCCGACTGCCCAGCACCCCGAACGACCAGGTCACGCGAGTCGAATCGTTCTGGGTGCGGCATTCGACCCTCACCGTGACCACCTCGTCCTCGATCAAGGCAGGGGACGGCTGACTATTCGGGCACCCGGAGAAGTCAACGGTGAACTGCCGACTGATCGTCTCCGGGAGCGTCGGGTCCTCGGGAATCGGGCTGTCGGGATTCGGCTTGAACCGCATGTGTATCTTGACGTTCTGGCTGCCGCCCAAATCCAACTGGTTGTACCAGGCTGCTGTGCGGTACGGGTTCACCACAAATGTCGCACCGTCGAGCGGAAGCTTGCCCAGATAGCCGTCGTGGACAGTCAAGAAGTCGATCCCAGACGTGGCGTCACCTTCCGGCTCGTCCGGTTCGGTGTAATCCACGCAGACCAGAGGGTCCATGAAGGCAGTCGCCGACTGCGATGTGCTCGACTTCTTGTTGGCTTTGGGTGTCGGCTTATCCTTGAGCGAAGCGGTGAACTCCTCGTTGTTGTCTCCAGTATGCCAGATCTCGAGCGCCGCCTCGACCTGCACGAGTTCATCGAGCGGCAGACCGTAGAGCCGACTCGCATTGGCGCGTGCCGCCGAGACCAGGAGGCCGGGCTTCACCCCTTCCTCCAGGCGGTCCTTCCACCACGCCGGCTCATCCTCGGTCCCCAGTAGCTCGCTCAGATCGTAGATCGCCCACGTGGCGCAATCATTCTCGGTCGCCCCGTCGAAGAAACGGCAGAGCACATCCAGCGACGCCGTGGCCGCGTTCATCGTCCAGGACAGGTTCAGCGTACTCGACTCTGTCACCACTAGCGGCGGGTCTCGCAGACAGTCGATGTAGTTCGGACCGTTGAGAACCGACTCGCGTCCTCGCGCTGTCGCGATCACACCGATGTACTTCGCCGCCTCCTGCGGCGGCGCCTCGGCGTTGGGGACGACGAACGTCCCGCCCGGGCCACCGGTCGCCACCGAGACCGCCGTCAGCGGGCGCGCGTGCCCGCAGTAGTAGCCGGGGAGCAACGTCCGCCCGTTCACACCGTCGGGCTGGAACGTAATCACCCCGGTTGCGGGATCGGTCTCAAGCATCAACGGCTCTCCGAGTTCGTCGAAGGGCCCGACACCCGGGCCGCCGTCCTGCGTCTTCACGTGTACCAGAGTCACCACCACAGGCACCGTCGGCGGATCACCGCCCTTGAACGACACCGTCACCCTCACGCAGGGCGTCGACGTGCAAGGCGATACCACAGCCAATTGCGGTGCTGTCGGGCTGTAGCTTGCCTCGTCGGGTGGGTTATCGGTGCAATTCGTGAACGAAATCGCGGCCGCTGCCGTCACTGCCAGAGCCAGCAAGACCGCGGGGACCTTGGCGGGGGAGCGCCATCTCATGCTTACCTCCGTCAGCCGGGGGCTGGTTCGAGGTGCTCGGACTACCGCATCATCCCGTCCGCCGCCACCACAAGCTCACAGCAAGACACACACCGAGGCCCGGCGCCGGAGGCGCCCGGCCATGACGTAACTCTACCGTCGCGCTGGCCTCGGAAATTGGGCAAGAGCATACACTTCCGCTGTTCTCTAGTCGGACTGCGCTGGCGGGACAAAGCGGCGCGTCACTCCTCTGCCCGACGAACCCGTGGCGCCCCCGCCACGGCGTCGGACGCTCCCAGGTCTTGTACAGTATAGTCCCTTACACTTTCCGGCCCGCACGTCTGTTTGTCAAGAGGGCCGCATTTGGGTATCGGGCTCACGCCAGCCCCAGCCGCCCCCTGACCTCCTGAGCCCGCGACCTGAGCTCGGACCGCTGATTCTCGGACCATTCCGCCGCCAGCGCCTCGGCATCGCTGGTATCGCGAAACGCGTACTCGCTGGCGATCTGTGCACCGCTGCCGCACTCGCCGCGGTACACCACGAGACCGGCCCGGCACCAGCGTGCGAGCCGATCCTCCAGCTCGAGCTCGGGCACGCCAGCCAGCTCGGCGAGCACAGTGGAGTGGAAGACCGGCCCAAGGGCGGCGGCCAAGGCCAGCACACACCGATCCTCACCCCGAATCGCGGTCGCCGTCTGTTGCTGGACCGCAAGGGTCTCGCTCTGCGGCGGTGCACCCTCCCAGACCCAGCGGCGCCCCGACTTCCGGAGCGCACCCTCCTCCTCCAACTTCCCCAGCGCAGCCCAGAGCGCACCAGGCAACCCACGGCTCTCGTCCGCCAGCCAAGCGATCCAATCGTCGGGAACCGCGGCCCGCGTGGCGCCAGCGACGGCGTCCCTCATCTCCTCCAGCGTGAGACCCGGCACATCCAACCGGCGCACGTGACCGAGCCGCTCGCCCTCTCGGATCAGATCGTCTATCGCCGCCGGCGGTCGCCCGTCGGTCGTCCGTGTCGCCGCGACGAAGAGCGTGCGGGTCTCCGGCAGCCGTCTCAGCAGCGCGAACGTGCCCGCCAGGTCCTCATCGTCGCCGCGCTCCAGGCTGTCGAGGATCATGAGGCGCGGCTCGAGCGGACCGTGACGCGTCAGAAGTCGCACCGCCTCGACCGCCGAGTCGCTAGCCTGCTTCCGCGAACGCCTGCGGCGACGCTCGGGAACCCGCCCCGTGCGAACCGCCTCGACCGTCCTGTAGATGGCGGTGATGATCGCTCCGATCACCGTAACGTCGAGCCACTCCATGGCCACGTTGCGCGCGGAGCGTTTCAGCCGGTGCCCACGGGTGAAGAGCTCCGCCAGCTCCGCCCAGGTCCTGGCGCCAGAGGCCTCGCAATCGACGTACTCCGCCTTGAGCGCCCGATGTCTGCGGAACGCTTCCTCCTGAAAGAGGCCCAGGGTAGCCGTTTTACCCGACCCTGCAGGGCCCAGCACGAACACGGCGCGACCGCGCCCGCCCACCGTCTCATCCACTTCGCGGATGAGCGCCTCCAGGAGACCGACTCTGCCAACAAACGGGCGACGGCCCGACCACGGGCGTTCTTCCGACACGAGAACTCACTCAGTCTGTTCGCGTTGACAACCGCACCTTGCCCCGGCCGGCGCCGGCGCTAGCGGCCGCCCGCCTCCCACTTCGCGATCACGTCGCCGACGATCGCCAGCATCTCCTCCTTCACGCGCTCGAAGTATCGCTCCGCCTTCTCGCGATCGAAGTCGAGGTAGCCTTCGCCGGGCGCGTAGAGCCCGATAGTCGTCGGGAACGGATAGGCGCGCCAGACGTCCGTATTGTAGGGCGTCGCCTGCTCCGCACGGTAGCGCTCGGGATGCACTGCGTCCGGCGCCACCACCATGAGCGCCGCGTTCTCGTTCAGACCGGCGTGGCCGCCCTGCTCACCCCAGACCTCCTCCACCACATCGGCGGTGGCGCTCCACCAATTGATGACCAGTATCCGGGCGTCGGTCTCTCGAAAGACCTCGAGCGCCGCACTGTTCAACGGCTCGAAGTTCGGGCCATGCCCGTTCAGCACAATGATGTTGCTGACCCCGTTCTTCGACAGGCCGACGAACACCTGCTTCGCCAGCGCCTCAAGCAGCTCGGCTGTAATCCCGAACGTCCCCGCGTACTCGTCGAGGTGCGTGTTCACGCCGTACGAGATAGTCGGCGCGATGAGCCCGTCCAGCTCCTCGGCCAGGTGCTCGGCTAGTGCCTCGGGCACCAGGTTATCGGCCCCGTTCGGCCCGACGCCGTGCGCCTCGACCGTTCCTACCGCGAGGAACACCGTCTGAATACGCGCCGGCACCAGCTCTTCCACCTCCATCCAGTTCAGCTCGTTCAGATGTCGCGAATGCTGGGCAAAGCCCGTGCTGGCGAGAACCGTCACCAGCCCCAACGTCAAGGTTACCGATCGCATAGCCCACCTCTGGGTTGAGGTCATCGGTTGAATCGGGCGTCATCGCTGAGGGGCAGGCAGACAATCTAGGCAGAACGGCTTTACCTCGCTCACAGCCGACGCTATTATGGCTTCGCCATCCCGTGACGGCAGGCCGGTAGCTACCGGGTCCGGTTGACTCCCGGCTGTGAAGGTGTCTCATGCGGTCGGCACCGATCTTGTGGTTTGCTGCTGTACCCCTCCTCTTGGGTGCCGCGCCCCTCTACGCGCAAACGATCCTCGGCGAGCTGGTGGAAGAAGACGGCGATGCGCCCGTCGCCGGCGCCTTCGTGGTTCTGCTGGACGAGCGGGGCGCCGAAGTCGACGCCTTCCTGAGCGACAGCGCCGGCCTCTTCCTCCTCCGGGCCCCTGCCGCAGGCCCGTACCAGCTGCGCGTGGAACGGATCGGACATCACCCTATTCTCACGGGCGCGCTCGAGTTCGAAGCAGACGAGCAGCTCGGCTACCGCGTCGAGGTTCCGCCGCGGCCCCTCGACCTCGCCGCCCTGGGGACGTCCGCCGAACCGAGCTGCGTCGGTGACCCGAAGGATACCTTCGCCACGGCGCTTCTTTGGGAGGAGATAAGAAAGGCCCTGGCGATCACGGTCTGGACGGGCCGACTGGCGCCCCCGCGGGTCCAGGTCACCCGCTACGGGCGGGAGCTGGAGCCGACAACCCAGCGGATCGCGCGGCAGGAGACCAGCTCGTGGGAGCAGACCGGTGGCCAAACGTTCACGGGCCTGACGGCGCCGGAGCTAGCGGCACGAGGCTACGTGCAAGCGGAGCCGGACGGAGGCTACGTGTACCACGGGCCGGACCCGCGGGTGCTGCTGTCGGAGGAATTCCGGGAAGCACACTGCTTCACGGTCCAGGCCGGCGAGAGCCCGCTTTGGCTGGGGCTTGGCTTCCAGCCCGCCGCAGAAGGCGGGCCGCCAGACCTTAAGGGAGTGCTCTGGGTGAACCGCGCCACGGCAGAGCTCCGGCGCCTGGAGTTCCGCTACACAGCGCTACCGTTCAACGTACCGGATGCCGAGCCCGGCGGCCGCATCGACTTCCGGCGGCTGACCACGGGGGCTTGGATCATCGAGCGCTGGCACATCCGCATGCCGGTGATGCTGGCCGGCGAAGACGTGCGATTGCTGGCAATCCTCGAGGAGGGGGCGGAGGCTACGGCCGTCTACGGGATCGACGGGACGCCGCTGGCGCGGGCGCCGCAGAGAGCGCTCGTCGGCACGGTTGTGGACGCTGCGGGCGGTGCACCGTTGGCCGGGGCGGAGGTACGTCTGGCAGGCACGTCGCACGCCGACACGACCGACGCGCTGGGCCGGTTCCGCATCGAGCGGCTGCTGGAAGGAACATACGGGGTAGAGGTATCACTTACGGACCTCGAGGGGCTCGGGATCGTGCCGGAGCTACGGACCGTGC
Source organism: Gemmatimonadota bacterium (assembly GCA_020344215.1). Lineage (GTDB taxonomy): Bacteria > Gemmatimonadota > Gemmatimonadetes > Palauibacterales > KS3-K002. The sequence goes on along the minus strand of CP070815.1, from coordinate 3,775,415 downwards.
TGGTCACGGGCGGCGGTGAGATCAGCGTGCAGCTGGACGTGCTCGGCCAGGCGGCGGCGCTTGCCGCGCTTTGTCCGGAAGATGAACGGGCTGATGGCGCTGCGATTGTGACAGGCCTGGTCAGCGACTCGCTGAGCGGCGTGCCGTTGCCCGGTGCCAAGGTGGTGGCCCGCTGGTCCAGGGTAGCCCGTGCGTCGACCGACGCGAGCGGTACGTATCGTTTCTGCAGTCTTCCGCCCGACGTGCCGCTCACTTTGGAGGCGGAGGCGGCCGGCCGCACCGGTGCCCGAGTCAGCCTCGAGTCGCCGGGGCCAGGCCGCCTGCTGCGCCGCGACCTGAGCGTGGCGCTGGTGCCGGAGGAGGGCCTCGTGACCCGGGTGATGGAGACGGGGCGGGGCGGGCCCACCCGGCTCGTTGGCCAAGTGCTCGACGCCCACACTCTCCGTCCTGTTGTGGACGTGGACGTGCACCTCGAGGAAGCAGGACTGCGGACATTAACGGATTACGACGGCCGCTTCGTGTTCGCAAGCGTAGAGCCCGGATACCACAAGCTGGTGCTCGATCACCTGGCGTACGGTGCGCGATCCGACAGCGTCCTTCTGCGGGGAGGGGAGATCGTCGGCCTGGAGGTGCGGCTGGCGATGCGCCCGATCGAGCTGGAACCGCTCACCGTCGTCATACAGCGCAGGCCGTTGCGGCCCAAGATGCGCGGCTTCTACGAGCGCTTGGACCGGGGCTGGGGAGACTTCATCACTCGGGAAGAGATCGAGAGTCGGCGGCCCTTCTGGATAAGCCAACTGATTGGAGAGATCCCCGGCGTGCATGCTCGTCCGCGGGCGTTCAGCGGGTATGACATCGAGATGGCACGCGGGCGCTGCCCGCCCACGATCTATCTCAACGGTATCCGGCTCCTCGGGTACACGAGCATTGACGACGTCGTGCACCCGATGGACGTCGCAGGCATCGAGGTCTACAAGAGCGCTATCGAAGTTCCCGGCAGGTTCGCCGGTTTCGATGACCGCTGCGGAGTCATCGTAGTCTGGACCCACTAGCAAAAACCTCTAGACCGACCGGCCCATGGATAGTCGCGCCCGCAGACTGCCCACCACCTGTTGGGTGACAAGACCGGCGCCGGCGAGTCCACTCTACCTTCCTTGAAAATCTCGACCTATCTAGGCATACTTGGCGACCATTCCCACGACAACGTAGAGGTAAGAAGGGCGACATCTTCATGCGATTCCTGCCGACCGCACTCGTGCTCTCCTGTCTCGCGGCTGCCGCCGGCCTCCCCGCCGAAGTCTCGGCTCAGTCCAGCCGGCCCGCCGTATCGTCCATCGCCGACGCGTACGGCGAGGCCGCCCGGCGTTTAATCGACGCGGCCCTGGCGGACAGCGCCGCCTACAAGCGGCTCACCCAGCTCACCGACCGCTTCGGCCACCGGTTCAGCGGCTCGGATAACCTGGAGCGGGCGCTCGACTGGATCCTGGCGGAGATGGAGAGCGACGGCCTGGAGAACGTTCGCGGCGAGCCGGTGCTGGTGCCGCACTGGGTGCGCGGTAGCGAATCGCTGGAGCTGATATCACCGCGCCGCCAGGCGCTGCCGATGCTGGGGCTGGGCGGCAGCGTCGGCACGTCGCCGGAGGGGGTCCGCGCCGAGCTGCTGGTGGTGCGGAGCTTCGACGAGCTGGAAGCACGCAGCCACGAGGCGAAGGGTAAGATCGTGCTGCTGAACGCACCCTTTGTCAGCTACGGCGAAACGGTAACCTACCGGGTGCAAGGCGCGATAGCCGCCGCCCGCGCCGGCGCTGTTGCCAGCCTGATCCGCTCCGTGACTCCGTTCTCCCTGCGCACGCCGCACACCGGCCAGATGCTCTACGACCCCTGGGCGCCCCAGATCCCTCACGCGGCGATTGCCGTGGAGGACGCTGAGATGTTGCAGCGCATGCAGGAGCGCGGTGAGCGGATCGAGGTGCTCCTGAAGATGGACGCGCAGACGCTGCCCGATGTCTGGTCCCGTAACGTCGTCGGCGAGATCGTCGGTTGGCAGCACCCCGAGCAAGTCGTCGTGACGGGCGGCCACATCGACTCGTGGGATTTAGGCACAGGAGCCATGGACGACGGCGGCGGTAGCGTCGCCGCCTGGGAGGCGGTGCGGCTGATGCGCGATCTGGGTCTGCGGCCGCGCCGCACGGTGCGTGTCGTGCTCTGGACCAACGAGGAGAACGGCCTGCGCGGCGCGCTCGCCTATCGCGACGCACATCTCGATGAGCTCGACGACCACATTCTAGCCATCGAATCGGACGCCGGAGTCTTCAAGCCGCGAGGGTTCGGCTTCACCGGCTCCGCCGCCGCCTACGAGATCGTGCGCGAGATTGGCACGCTGCTCGAGGCCATTGGCGCCGACGACGTCCGGCGCGGCGGTGGGGGCGCCGACATCGGTCCTATCATGCGGAAAGGTGTGCCGGGGATGGGGTTGCGCGTGGACGGCGACAAGTACTTCTGGTACCACCACACGGAAGCCGATACGATCGACAAGCTCGACCCCCGCGAGATGGCGGAGTGCGTCGCGGCTATGGCGGTGATGGCTTACGTGGTGGCGGATCTACCCGAGCGACTGCCCCGCTAGAGCAAGACAGCCTTCCTGCTTTACTCGGCCACGAACCCTATCTTCTTGTGCGTGCCGTCGCAGTACGGTTTCTTGCCCGAACCGCCGCAGCGGCACAGTGCCGCCTGGCTATCGTGGAAGCTGCTCGTCGCGCCGTCCGCACTACGCACCTCAAGCGAGCCTTTCACCAAGACCGGCCCGTTGGCCAGTGGCGTTACGGTCAGCTGTCCGCCGGGCTCGAACCCTTCCGGCATTGGCTTGGCGTCCGCCAGGTTGCCTGCATCCTGAAAGCCGATCTCGGAATGGCTGCCGTCGCAGAACGGCTTGTTCTTCGAGGCACCGCAGCGACACAGCGAGATCCGTGTCGCCTCCAATACGGACTCCCCGGTAGCGGAGACGACCGCGATGTCGCCCTTCAAGTTGACGGGCCCATCGGCGGAGACCTCCGCCGTACTTTCTCTGAGCGGCGTCTCGGCCATGCCACCATCCCTCCGCTCGAACCATAGCGCCCCAGTCGGGCATCGCACGACAACCTCCGCGACCTCATCGGCGCTCGCGGCGTCCGCATCGACCCAGGGACGCCGGCCGCGCGCAAAGACCTCGGGAAGCCCCTTCACGCATTCCTCCGCGTGGATACAGCGCTGCGCGTCGTACTTGACGACGATGTCCTGACCTTCATACTTGCGGATCTTCCCGCTCATTCACTCCCTGCCTGTATACGCCATCCCATCGAGACCGAAGTACTTCCGTAACAACGCCATCTGGCCGATATGGAACGACTCGTGCTCGGCCAGAAACGCGACGCAACCGAGCAGGGTTCCATCGTCCACCGGGAACTCCACCTCCGACGCCCCGCTAAGCCGCTCGCCGGTCAGCGCCGGCAGGTGACCGATCAACTGCGCCGACACGTCGCTCCACACGGCGCGCAACTCGTCCAGCGGCGGGACCTCGAGGTCGTTGACGTCGTGCGCCGCATCGAAGAGCTCCTGGAAAGGGTTCACCAGATCGAGCCCGATATTCCCAGCCAGAAAGTAGCGGGCGTGCAGAACATGGCAGGCGAGGAAGCCGATGCTGTTGGTGTCATCGGTGGGGCGTTTCCGCGCCGTGCCATCGTCTACACCTTCCAAACAGTTCAGGAAGAGACGCGTGTTCAGAGTCAGTATCTCGTAAAGCGGAACGATCGAGCTGTCCATTCGAGTCCCTCGCTACTGGCTGGGGAGTCGACTCAATATCTGATCACCCGATAGCGAATCACACGAAACTCGCGATCTCAGCCAAGCCCTTCTTCTCGATATCCGGCACCCGCGCATCCTCCGCCGGATACCCGACCACGAGCATCAGGAACGGACGCTCGTGCGGGGGCCGCTCGAGGATCTCGTTCAGGAAGCCCATGGGGCTCGGCGTGTGGGTGAGCGAGACCAGGCCGGCGTTGTGCACGGCCGCGACCAGCATGCCCGTGGCGATGCCCACCGATTCGCTGGCGTAGTAGTGCTTGTACTTCTTACCCTCCGGCGTCACGCCGTAGCTCTGCACGAAGATGACGATCAGGTAGGGCGCCGTCTCGAGGAACGGTTTGTGCTCGTCCGTACCCAATGGCGCCAGCGCCTCCAACCATTCACGCGGCGCCCGCTCGGCGTAGAACTTCGCCTCCTCTTTCTCCGCCGCCTCCCGGATCCGCCGCTTCACAGCAGGATCCGAGACGACCACAAAGTGCCAAGGCTGCATGTTCGCACCGCTGGGCGCGCTGCCGGCGGCGCGCAGGCACTCCTCAACCACCTCACGGGGCACCGGCCGCCCCGCGAACTGCCGGACCGAGCGCCTGCGCGACAACTCGGCGCGGAACTTGGCCGCCCGCCGCTTCATCTCGTCGGCCGGATACTCCCGATATCCCGTGAGAGGAACAAACTTCGGTGTAACCACCACTCATTACCCTCGCGCTCCGAATTATGGATGTATAATGCTGAATTCCGAATACCCAACTGCGCTGTTCCGGCGCGTCTCTCCTACATTCTACATTTTACATTCTACATTCAGTATTCATCATTCGGAGTCCGCAGACTCCTCATAGTCTCCTCACCACTCCTCATAGTTTCCTCACCACCTCCGCATCGCCTCCTCACAGCCGACACCCACAGTACTTGCAGAACCCTGCATCACCATCGTGTCCTTCTGCCGCGCAGGCCTGGCATACCCTCGTGCTGATGGGCCGCTTGCGAGTGCTGGCCAATTCGACCGTCACGATCCCCGTCGGCACCGCGATGATCGCGTAGCCGATGATCATCACGGCCGACGCGAGGATCCGGCCGAGCACGGTGCCCGGCGCGATGTCGCCGTACCCGACCGTTGTCATCGTCACAATCGTCCAGTAGATGCTCTCTGGGATGTTCGTGAAGCCGTGCTCTTCGCCCTCTATCAGGTACATCAGCGCGCCGATGATCAAGACCAGCGTCAGCACCGTTCCCAGAAAGATGATGATCTTGCGGGTGCTGGCGCGTAGTGCCGCGCGCAGCAGCCGCGCCTCGCCCACGAAGTGCACTAGCTTCATGACCCGGAACACGCGCAGCAGGCGCAGCGCGCGGATCACGATCAGCGACTGGGCGCCGGGAAGCAGTACGCTGAGGTAAGTAGGAACGATGGCTAGGAAGTCGACGATCCCGAAGAAGCTCAGGGCGTAGCGCATTGATTTCCCGACACAGATCAACCTCAATACGTACTCTACGGTGAAGAGAATGGTGAAGAACCACTCGATCGCGCGCAGCTCCGCGCCGTGGCGGGCGCGGACCCCGGCGACGCTCTCCAGCAGGACGGCGACTACGCTGAGGATGATCGCCAACAGCAGCGCGACATCGAAAGCCTTACCGCCGGGCGTCTCGGCCTCGAAGATGATCTCGTGCAGCTTCTCACGCCAAGGCGCCATCTTGGGAGTCATCTCCGCCATTGTCTTTCCTACCTTGATTGAGCGGTGCCTATCACTCGAACTCGAGCAGGCCATCGAGGAGCTCGATCGGATGTACGGCTTCCACCGGGAGTCGGTGGACGAGTGCACCCGCGCCGATCTGCATCAGGCAGCCGGGGTTGCCGGTGGCCACCAGCTCGACGTTCGTCGCTACCACCTCGGAGAGCTTTCTTTGCAGGAGGTCCTCGCTGAGACGGCGTTGCACTAGCCCGTAGACCCCGGCGGCGCCACAACAGCGCTCGGACCTCGGTAGCTTCACCACATCGAGATCGGGGATCTGGAGCAGAAGACCGACCGGCGGATCGTCGATCCCTTGGGCATGCAGTAGATGGCAGGGCGCGTCGTAGCCCAAGCGCGCCGGCAGCGGCCGATAGCTCAGCCGCGGCCGCTCGGCGAGCCACTCGCTGGCGTTGCGTACCAGCTTGCCGATCCACTGCGCCCGCTTCTCGAAGGCCGGATCGTCGCGCAGCCAATCCCCGTAATCCTTCAACGCGGCCGCGCAGCCGGCCGAGTTGGTGAGCAGGGTCGTCGCCCCCGAGGCCTCGAAAGCCGCGATCGTGCGCCGGGCGAGCTCGCGCGCCACATCGAGTTCGCCGGCATGCGCGTGCAGCGCCCCACAGCACTGACCGGCGGGCAGCCGCGCCGTTCTCGCACCCTGAGCGTGGGCCAGACGCTCGGTGGCTCGATTCACGTGACGGAAGAGACCCCACATCACGCACCCGTCGAGCAGGGCGAGTAGATCGCCGTCGGGCGGGCCAGCGGCATCGACGTCGGGACGCCAGGCTGCCCGGCGCCGCCGCCGCGGCCGCCGCACCCTGCGCAGCTTGCCCCTGGCCCGCGGCGCCGTAGCTGCCAGCATCGCCATGGCAAAGCGGACCCGCCCCGGCATCCTTCCCGCCCTGCCGGCCCGCGCGACGAGCCGCGGGATCCCGCTGGCCCGCAGCAGGCGCAGGAACGTCCAGCCGATCCGACCCAGCCAGCGGCTCGCGAACAAGAGATCGAGCGGGATACGGGCGATGCGGCCCAGCGCTCCGGCCACCGTCGTACGCTCGGCCCGAGCATGCGCGAGCAGCGTCCCGTAGCGGACACCCGATGGACAAACCGGCTCGCAGGCGCGGCAGCCGAGGCAGCGATCCAGGTGGAGGGCGAACGATCGGTCCTCAACCTCCAATCGCCCTTCCGCCACCGCACGCATCAGATACAACCGACCGCGGGGCGAGTCGTTCTCGTCACCCAGCAGCTCGTAGGTAGGACAGGCCGGTAGGCAGAACCCGCAGTGCACGCAGGTGAGCAGGTCGTCGATCTGCGGGGCGAGCCGGGTCGACGGCACGCTGCTCGCGCTCATCTCTTCATGCCGCGCAACATCCCCAGGGCAGCACCGACACGACGCAGGGTGCCTTGCCCGTGCCGGAACTTTAGCAGCGATCGTACCAGACCCTCGCCGCTACTCCCCTCCTCGAACCAGTAGGGCTCTCGCTTCAGCGCCAGCCGATCCTCGACCCACGCCTTCGGCCGCACGAACTCGCGTAGCCCCTCGAGCCCATGCACACGCCCGAATCCGCTGTGCCCTACGCCGCCGAACGGCAGGTCGGGGATTGTGTAGTTGATCAGATGGTCGTTGACCACAACGGAGCCGACGCGCAGCTGACCTGCGATCCGCCGCGCCCTAGCGGGATCGCGCGTCCAAATGCTGGCATCGAGCCCGAAGGGGCTGTCGTTCGCCAGCTGCACGGCCTCCTTCTCATCTCTTACCCGCATGATTGGAAGCACCGGACCGAACGTCTCCTCACGCATCAGGTCCATCCCATGGTCCACGTCCACCACCACCGTCGGCTCGTAGAAGTGACCGGGCCCCTTGATCGGTCTGCCGCCGAGCAGCACGCGGGCGCCCCGTGTCTGTGCATCGCGCACCTGGCTCTCCACCTTCTCGAGCTGAAACGGTGCGATGAGCGAGCCGACCATCGCCTCCGGCTCGTCGCTCGTCCGCACGCGCCGCGCCTCCGCCACGACTGCTTCGACGAATTGATTGTAGACACCGTCTGCCACGTAGGCGCGCTCCACCGACATACAGACCTGGCCACAGCCGTAGAACGCTCCCCACACCGCTCCTCGGGCGGCACGCTCAATGTCGGCATCCTCGCAGACGATCATCGCGTCTTTGCCACCCAACTCCAGGACCACCGGCGTCAACGACCCGGCTGCCTTCGCCATTACTTTCTTGCCCGTCTCCGCCGAGCCCGTAAACGCGATCTTGTCGACGCCCGCCTCGATGAGCGCCTCGCCCGTGCCACCGTCACCCGTCGCCAAGACCACCAGGTTCTCCATCCCCGTCCCTTCCGCAAACAGCTCGATCACCAGCTGGCCGGTCGCCGGCGTGTACTCCGACGGCTTCAGCACCACCGCGTTGCCCGCGGCGACCGGAGTGCCGACGCTGCTCATGCTGATCGTAAAGGGATAGTTCCAGGGAGTGATCGCGCCCACCACGCCGAACGGGTCGTAGACCACCCTGGCCCTGCGGTGGGAGAGCCAACCGGTCCCCGCCCGGCGTGCCAGTAACGCTTTCGGGGCGGTCCGGGTCAGATAGTCCAGGTAATCGCAGGCGACGACCGTCTCGAACAGCGCTTCGCCCAGCACCTTGCCCGTCTCCGCCCTGATGACCCGGGCAATCTCCTCGGAACGCTCGGCCGTCAAGCGCCGGACCCGGTCGAGCGCCGCCGCCCGCTCCTCGAGCGAGCGGCGCGACCATTCGGCCTGCGCCGCGCGCGCTGTGTCCACCAAGCCCCGCACTTCCTCGGGACCCATGATCGGGAAATCGCCCACCTCGTCGCCGGTGAGCGGGTTCCGGCTACTCAGGCGCTCGCGACGGCGCTCACCCTCCGTTTCCATCTTCGTTGCCTCCGCCCGTCGATGTATGCGCGTGAACGAGACGCCAGCGACCCGCGAACCTGCGGAAGACCATCGTCCCGAGGCCACGCGCCGTGACATCCTCGCCGTCGCGCACCGCCGTCAGCGCATAGCGGCAGGTCGCCCACGCCGTGCTACCGGTCAGCCTGACCCGGATACCCTCGAAGCGGAGGCGCCGATCGCTCAGGAGTTCAAGCTCCGGGACGAGATGCCCGTCCCGGTAGCTCGGCCAGCCCGTGTCGGCCTTGTCGCCTTCGAACACGGTGGCGCTCTCATGATAGATGGTGTCGAGGGAGCCCAGGTCGCCCGTCTCGTAGGCACGGGCGATCTCGTCCACCAAACGGCGGATCTGCGTGGTGTCGGCCTCCGGGGGCTCGCCGCTCGGCGTTCGCACGTCGGCGCGCTCCACCGTGCAGGCGGCGGCGACCAGAATCGCCGCCGCAGTCGGCCACAGATACCGGGTTCGCTGAGTGATGTGAGACAAGCTTGCGCGTTGACGTTAAGAGCCGACCCAAGCCATCCCGTCCGGCTCCGCGCCGGCGGGAATCGTCATCGCCACGTCGAAACTCTCCAGATCGACCACCGTCAGCATGTTGTCAAGGGTGTTCGCCACGTAGGCGGCTTTGCCGTCAGGCCGGATCTCTATACCCACCGGGAAGGCGCCGATCGCCAGCGTGCGAGTCACCGTCCAACCGTCGAGCTCGATCTCGGTCAAGGTCCGGGCCTGCGCCTGGCTCACCAGCGCCCGCCTGCCGTCGGGCGTCACCTCGACCCGGATCGGGAAGCCGCCGATCTCCATGCTGTGAATCACATCGTCCGTCAGCACGTCGATCACGCTCAGAGTGCCCGCCGCCCGATTCGTCACCAGGACGTACTCTTCGTCCAGCGTCACCGCGATACCCTCGGCGCCGGCACCGGTCTCGATCTGTCCGATCACCTCGCCGCTACGCACGTCGATTGCCGTGACGTTACCGGACCCGATGTTCGCCGTGTACGCCTTACCCTTCCCCTCGGCGAGCGCCACCATGTGGGTGACCTCCTGGTCGGTCCGGATGGCGCGCGTCACGCTCAGCGAACTGACATCGACTTCCACCAGATGCTTGGATCCTTCCGTCGTCACCCAGACCGAGGCGCCGTCCTGCGACACCACCACGCCGTGCGGGCGGCTATGCTCTCCCAGGTCCACCATGCCCAGCACCGCCCGGCCCGGCACATCGACCACCGTCAGGCTGTTCGACCCGTAGTTGGCGACGAAGGCCAGCTGCCCGTCCGGCGTGACCGCGACCTCGTGCGGGTTCGGGCCCGCCTCCAGTTGTGCCACCTCTCGGCCGCTCGCCGGCTCGATGAACGATACGCTGTTCCCGCTCTTGTTGGTGACGAGCAGCAGGCCGCCGTTATCCGCCGGGTCGGCCTGCCGGTCGCTGCCGAACGCCAGAACGGCGACGAGCAGCGAGCTGAGGGTAAGTGGGGCCGTGCGCATGCGCATCCTCCCTCTTGGGCGAGCCAAGTGTCCGCAGCGCACCGCGCCAGGCGCGGCACGGCCCTGCGAAGTCCCCAGGCTGTTGTGCGACGCGTACCGCAAGATACAGAGGGCTCGCGGGCCAAAAAAGAGCGCGCGGCTGGGCTCAGATGGCGGCAAAGCCGATGGCGTCCTGCGACCAGCCCGGCGCTGCCTCGAACGCCGCGAGCACTTCCTCGGGCTCGCCCACCACCTGCCACATGGCGCGGTGCCGCTCGTCCATGAAGCGCTCCTCGATGCAGCGCTCCAGAAGCTCGATGCAGGGATCGAAAAAGCCACGCGTGTTCACGATCACGATCGGACCGAGGTAAGAGCCGAGCCGCTTCAACGAGATGGCCTCGATCAGCTCGTCCAGCGTACCCGACCCGCCCGGCAACGCCACCACCGCGTCGACGTTGTCGAGCAGCTTCCGCTTCCGCTCGTGCAGGTCCTCCACCTCGACGATCTCGCTGACACCCCGGTGGCACCACTCCAGCTCTCTCATGAAGCGGGGGACGACCCCGATGACCCGGCCACCCTCCGCCAGGGCACCCTCGGCGAGCCGACCCATCGAGCCGACGCCGCCGGCTCCATAGACGATCGCCATGGAGTTCTTGGCAAGTATCCGACCGAGCCGCTCGGCTGCATCCAGGTAGACGGGATCCGCCTGGGTGCTCGACGCGCAGTAGACGCAGACCTTATTGATGTGCATCGGTGTCCCGCTGCTATTGGTTCGTATTGAGCAGGAAGTATGCTGCTCTGTGGCCAGAGACGCAAAACCGGGAGGAGCGAGATCGAGCCCTCAGGAGCTCCGAATAACGAATGTAGAGCTCCGAACACCGAACACCCAGGTGCCCCAGGGCGCTTGGCTATTCGGTATTCGGCACGTGCCGACCCCCCGATGGGCGCATCTAGTACCCGTAGACAGGTGTATCCGGCGCAAACGCCGCCCAGGCGAACCAGAACGGAACGTAATGAACCGCCAGCTCCAACTTCCTACCCGCCAACGCTCCTTCCACCGCCTCGCCGAAGAAGGTCCAGCGCGTGCCCGTCTCCTCGTCTCGGAACCCATCGCCGGCCGCCCGAAAGGTGAGCGCCCGGCCGTCGATGGTGCGCAGGTAGGCGGCGGCGGCACCCACGTCGCGACCTTCGCCGATCCGTTCGGCGTCGACCGCCGAAACCGTGCCGGCCCGGTAGAAGATGGCCACTGGAGTACCATCCACCTCGTGGTTCACAGCCCGTTCCTCGGCTAGCGTCTCCAACGGGTATGCCACCGCGCCGTCACCGCTCTTCACGACGAACACCCGCGCCATCGCCGGCAGCCGCCGGTCCGTGCGCCCGCGGAAGAGCCAGGGCCGGCCGGTGTCGTACCCGCCGTACGGGTTCCTCCCTTAGGGCCGGTCGTAACCGGTGTCGCGGCTCAACACCGCGGCGTCGGGATACTCCTTCTTGAAGTCGGACCAGCTGATAGTCGGTGCGGACAGAAACGTCAGTGTGATCCCCGTGAGCTCACCGACGATCGCCTCGCCCGTCGCCTGCTGCCACCAGGTTTCCGTCTGCCGATCGTACATCACCAAGTCGCTGTGCCGCAGTTTCCCGGTCGTGCCGAAGTCGAGGACCCTGTAGCCCAGCCGCCGGTCGAACGCGATCGCGGTGTTGCAGAGCGGGCAGTAGCTGATGGTAACGGGGAGGCCAGCGACTTCATCGTTCACGATCTCGTGCCAGATGAGGACCTGCCACGGATAGCCCCGCACCTCACCGCGGTGTTCGAATACGACGATCGGCTCCCGGTCGCCCAGCCAGCGGTCCGCGTCCCGAACGCCGACGAACTTCGGGTCGTCGATGGCCGGGATCCCGTCCTTCGGCGGCCCACCCGACATTATCTCGTCCAACGAGACCGAATGCTTCGAAAAGTCGGTACGCCAGCCGCTCGTGCTGAACGGCACCCTTACGTCCGAGCCGCCATCCGCCCGTCCCACCTGCGACTCCGCCTCACCGCAGGCGACAACCGTCAGAATGACCAGCGACAACAGTCTGGATATGGATACCCGCGCTCTCATCGACTTGCCCGGTTCGAGGCCACTGCTCACCATTCCTTCAGTGGGAACAGCAACGGCTCCGGCGCGGTTTCCCGAGATGACGCGACCTTGCATCGGAAGCCGCTGCCGGTCAGACTTCCCTAATCACCGAAGACCGCTCGACCTCCGAGCCGAGACCCTGGATGAGCTAGTGAGCAGACCCGCCGACCCGCTGGCCGCGCCGTCGCAGGCCGCACCGGCGGCGCGCCTGGAAGCGCCGAAAGACGCACTCGCCCGGCCGTTGAACAGCTTGCGCGTGTCGCTGATCGACACGTGCAACCTGCGCTGCAACTACTGCATGCCGGGTGAGGACTACGTCTGGCTGCCGTGGGATGACATCTTAGATGTCGACGAGACCGGCCGCCTGGTCGAGGCCTTCACGGGGCTCGGCGTGGACAAGGTGCGGCTGACCGGCGGCGAGCCCTTGATGCGCCGCGAGGTTGAACAGGTGGTAGAGCGGCTGGCGACCATTCCCGGAATCCGCGACCTGAGCCTCACCACCAACGGGCTCCTTCTCGCCAGGCACGCCGAAGCGCTGGCCCGTGCCGGTCTTCACCGGGCCACCGTGAGCCTCGACACGCTACGCGCGGATCGCTTCCGGCAGCTAACGCGCCGCGATGGGCTTCACCACGTGCTGGACGGAATCGAAGCCGCCAGCTGCGCAGGCCTCGGGAGACTGAAGATCAACACCGTCGTCATACGCGGCTTCAACGACGACGAGCTTGTAGGCCTTATCGAGTTCGGCAAGCAAGCCGGCGCCGAGGTCCGCTTCATCGAGTACATGGACGTGGGTGGCGCCACCCAGTGGTCGATCGACCGGGTCGTCGCGCGCCGCCAGATGCTGGCCGCCCTGGAAGAGCACTTCGGACCGATCCGCGAGTTGAGCGAGAACGGCTCCGCACCCGCCAACCACTACTGCCTGCCTGACGGCACCGTGTTCGGCATCATCGCCTCCACCACCGAGCCCTTCTGCCGGACCTGCGATCGCAGTCGCCTGACCGCCGACGGCGTCTGGTTCCTTTGCCTCTACGCCGCCGAAGGCCTCGACTTGCGTACCCCGCTGCGCGACGGCGCTTCGACCGGCGAGCTCCGAGAACTGATCGCGGGCACCTGGATAGGACGCACCGACCGCGGCGCCGAGGAACGCGCGCGGCTCAACTCGCTACGCGGTCCGCTGTATCAGATAGAGGACCTGCGGAAGGACCCGCACAGGGAAATGCACACGCGGGGTGGATAGCGGGTATTCACTATTCTAGCTTCGGTATTCCTCACGTCCCCTCCGCAGAGAGCCGCCGAATCGCACGTCGCGCCGCTTCCACCCGCGGCTGCAGATCAGGGTCCGCCTCTTCCCATAGCTCGACGAACTGGGTGTAGTAAAGCGTCGCCTTATCGGTGTCGCCGCGAAGTTCGTACAGGCCACCCAGCCTCTCGTAGATGCCGGCCAACGCGAACCAGTCTGCGGCAGCCAGGCGGCCGAGCCACGGCGTATTCACGTAGCGCTCGTAGATCGCGACGACCGAGTCGGCCTCGCCGGCGAGATCATAGGCATCGCCCAGCATCGGGAGAATACAGATCGTGCACGGACCTTCGTCGGCGGCACGCAGTTCGGCGATCGCTTCCTCCACCCGGCCCTCGGCCAGAGCCGTTACGCCTTTCGCCACCTCGACCGGGTCCTCGCCCAGCGTTCTCAAGCTCTCGTCAACGGTTACGTCGTACTCGGCGAGGTAAGCGCGTGCTCGCTCGGGCTGTCCCGCCAGTGAGTAGAAGATCGCCAGCAGCTGGTACGGCCGCTCCAGCGGCTCGATCGTCTCCAGCGGATGACGTGCCAGCGCGGCCTCGACCCTGCGGATGGCAGCTTCCCTTTGGCCTCGGAACCAGAGGTCGTAGAAGGCGATCCGTACGGCGCCGGCCACGTAGTCCTCGTAGTCGCCTTCATCCTCGGCCGCGGCCATCGTCTCGAGAACGTGCTGCTCCGCCTCCTGGAGTTTCCCTCGCACCTCCGCCAGCTGAGCTAATGTGAAGGTCGCGAACATCTGCATCAGCGGGCTCGCCCGCTGCTCCTCCTCGAAGGCCAACGCCTGCTGCTCCGCCGTCTCGTAGTCGAACTGCGAGCTGGCGAGCGCCGTCGCTTGCATCCCCACGCTGGGATGGCCCGGAAACCGCTCATCCATGCGTGTGAGCGTGTACTCGGCGTCGCCGAAATTCCCGAGGGCGACCTCGGCAGCGATCGCGTTACCGTAGTAAAGGGCGCCGGCGGAATCGAGCTCGATGGCGCGGCTGAACAGCTGCGCGGCGCGCCGGAAGTCACGAGCTTCCTCGTAGAGGATAGCCAGGTTGTTCATCGCCCACGGATCATCCGGATAGACGTCGAGCAGCGTCTGATACGCGGCCATCGCCCTTTCATTGTCGCCCGCCACGCCCCAGTAGTAGCTGCCCTCCGTCAGGTAGCGCTCGCGCTCCGTCAGCCGGTCGCGATGCTCGAATGCCTGCGTCAGCGCTCCCCTGCCCCGCGCCTGATCTTGTCCGATGTTCCTGAGCGCTACCCCCAGCTTCCGGTACGCCATGGCGAACGCCGTGTCGAGCGCCACCGCCTCCTCGAGCAACGCAATACCCCGCTCGTCCTCGCCCTGCTCGATGACCCGCACCGCCTGTGAGTACTTGCGCAGCGCCTCCAGCGACGACGTCGTCACCCGGGCGAGCGGCTCGCTGGCGCGGATCGTCTTCAGCGACTCACCGATCCGCTCCCTCAGTCGCTTGGAGAGCCGGTCGATGGCGTGGATGATCTCGGTGGAATCGCCCGCCGTCTCGCGGAACGGGACGAGCACGCTGCCGTCCTCTGCCGAGATGAGCTGAGCCGATAGCTGGTACCCGCCGCCCACCGGCGTGATCTCGCCGGCGACGACCGCCTTGATCCCCTCGCGGATCGCGACCTCGCGCGCCAGGTCGAGGTCGAGTTCCTGGTCCGGGTCACGCTGCATGCGCCTGAGCACCTGGCCCACGTGGGCGGGATCGACAACGGTGACGATCGTCGACTGGCTGAGATCGATGCGGAACGCCTCGGCCGCCGCCTGCCCCAGGAGCTCGTCGCTCGTGTTGTTCTCGAAGTCGGCCACGATGAGGTGCTCGCGCTCGTCGAGCACGCCGGCGGCGACCAGCGAGCCGACGGGCCCGATCCCCAACGCCCGCATGCCCATGTAGCCCGTGACGATGAGACCCCAGACCGCGAAGGCGCCGACGAACCCGAGGACAGCGTTCCGCCAGTTGAGCCAGTCGTGAGGCGCGGCCCGAGGCACGACCTCGGCCGCCACGGCGGCGTCCGTCGCCTCGGGAGCCGCGGCCTCGGCCGGCGCAGGCGGCCCGACAGCCGCCATCCGGCGCCGCCGCCCCTGCACGATCGCCGTCGCCACTACGATCGGCAGACCGATGAGCAGCAGGATCAGTGCGCCCCGGAAGAACCAGTCGGGCAGCCCCAGCTGATCGGTGAAGATGTCCATGAGCTCCAGCAGCGCGTACGAACCGCCCAGGTACACCGCCAGCACCCGGGTCAAGTGCGCCCGCCGGATCGTGCCTTTCACGCCCTGAGAACCAGAATCACTCATTTGATGCAGGGAACTCCACCCGCAGTGGTCCGTCCTTAGAGATACCCATACTACCATCCTGCCGCGATGCTGCCAACAACCCCGCAGCACGCCCAAGGTTCCAGCGCTCTTTCCGTACAGTACGGATGACCGAGGCCCGGCGTTTCCACCGCGGGGCCCGAGGCGGGCCGCGCGAGGTAACCCTCCCACCCCCCTTGGAGACTCCCGGCGCACGCGGGGTTGTCAGGCAGGCCGTCAGGAGGTGCCGAGCGGAGTTCGCGAGCACACCCGGATGGCCCGGTCGCTCACGGCCGGTGGCCCGAGCACGGAGCGAGCGCCCCCCGACGCCGACCGCACACCGACCGCGCGCCGACCGTTGCCTCCTATACCTACTCCGGGAGGAAGCGTCTCGGGAACTTCGCCACCACCGTGTAGACCGGGTCGACGATGTTGGCGACCGTGCTCTCGCACACCTGGCTCACCAGCTGATAGGCGTCCCAGCGGCCGAACCCGTAGTCCTCCTCTAGCCACTCGATAAGCTCCACGTGGGCCAGCCGGAAGGCGTCGATCAGCGGCCGGGCGCTGCCGGCGACCATGATGTACTCATCATCTTCGATGCGCGGCCAGTCGATTCGCTTGCCCTTGATCATATCGATCTGCAGCACCACGTCGACCGACGTCTCGAGCCCCGTGCCCGACACCTCGCCGTGGCCCTGCCGCGCGTGGGCGTCGCCGAAGTAGAAGTAGGCGCCTTCGTGGAAGACCGGCAGATAGACTGTGGCGCCCGCGCGGACCTCGGGCGCGTCCATATTGCCGCCGAAGTCGCCCGGCCACAGCCCGGAGAACGCCTCCGCGCCAGCCGGCGCGACCGCCACGCGACCCAGCATCGGCTGCAGGTCGATAGTCGCCCGGCCAACGCGACTATCCGGCAGCTCGGCGGTCGCCGTCATACTCTCGCGGTCCAGCCGCCAGATGTAACGGCGCTCGGGTATCGGGTCGTTGAGCATGCGGACCCGCGCGTCCGTGGCCAGACCGCCGAAGTTGGCATAATGGCGCGCCGCGCCGATATCGTGGTTGAGGCGCAGCTCGAGGATCTTTACGACGAGCACGTCGTTCGTCGTTGCGCCCTCGATGTAGAACGGGCCGACCTCGCCGGGGAAGGCCCCGCCCTCCTCCGTGTAGTAACCGCCGAACATCGTCCGCGAGATGAGCACCGTGCCCGGCTCGATGCGAAGCACTGGATCCCTCACCGCAAAGGTCCGGTGACCGACCTGTGGCTCGAAGTACACGGTATCACTCGGCGCGGGACCGCCGGCCTGAACAGTGACCGCCAGGGCCAGCGAGAGCAGGACTTGCATAGCCACCTCCCGGGTAGGTTTCAGCATCATCCGAGAGCACTACACTACCTGACTCGCCGCGCCGTGACAAACCGGGTCGGTAGCGGAGTCGCCAGGGAGACGACCGTCCGCCGACCCCTCGCCGACCCGTCCCCCGGCACGAGCAAGTGTGCACGGAACCTCCGCCCGCGTATATTGTGCCGACGGTGAGTTGGGCAACCATTCAAAAGGGCGTGCCGGAAGAGCGCATGGTGGATCCTCAGAACCCACTCGATCGAGTGCACGATGCGGTGCGGCGCTCGCAGTTCCGCGACGCTATCAGCGCCGCCTCCGCCGTGCCTGCGACCGAGCTGGGGCGCGAGCAGCTCAGCAATCTCATGGACGCCATGCTCAGCGCGGCTGCCGGCCTCTCCGACGGCTCGATCGACGAGCTCGCCGCCTACGACCTCGTCGTCCGGCTAGGCAACAGGTTGTCGCGCAACGATGTCTACCGGCCCGCCGTCGAGCTGAGAGTCAACTGCGCACTGTTTAATAAAGGTGTGGTCCTGGCCCAGTTAGGGCGCGCCGAGGAAGCGATCGCAGTCTACGACGACCTGGTGAACCGGACCGGCGGATCTCGACAGCTTGGCCTCAGGGAAAACGCCGTCAGAGCGCTCTTCAACAAGGGGGCCAGCCTGTCCGGCATGCATCGCTATGAGGAGGCGCTTGCCGTCTACGACGAGCTCGTCGGCACTTACTCCAACGAGACCACGCCGGTGATGAACGAGGCCGTGGGCAAGGCCATGATCAACAAGGGGATCGCACTGGCCGAACTCAACCGACTCGCCGAGGCCGTTGGTGTCCTTGACGAGGTGGTCAAGCGCTGGAGCGATGCCACGGATCCGGTCCTGCGCGAGCGCGCCGCCAAGGCGATGCTCAACAAGGCGGCGGCCATGATCCAGTTGGGCCAAGATGGAGTCGCGCTGAAAGTCTACGAGGCCATCGAGACGCTCTACGGCCGCGACAAGGCACCTAACGTCCGCAAGCAGGTCGCCGTCGCCAGGACCAGAAAGGAGGCCCTCGAGGAGTCTCTGCGCTAGTCGGCCGCGCTGCTGTGGTCGTGCACGATCCGCCAACCCTCCGACGTCCTCTCCAGTACAAGCGTAAAGCTGCCGTGCGAGGTGATCGAATCACCCTGAAAGAGCACGTAGCGCGCCATCGCCAGCCCGAGCCACGGAGCCAACGGTCGCGTCGCCAACTCCTCGAAGCGTAGTGAGTCACGGGCCGCGCCGGGCTCGAAGCGCGGGGCGTAGCGACTGCGGATCGTATCCCAACCGTAGATCGGGCCCGACGAGCCCATGAAGCTCGTCTCAGCATCGCGCTTGTACCAGTCGAGGAAGCCGTCGAGGTCGCCCCCGTTCCACGCATCCTCGGAGTCAGTCAGCAGACTGTCGACCGCAGCATGAAAGGCCGCCGGATCGGTTGCCCGGCTCCGTTCGCCCCAGCGCCCGCATGCCAAGATAACGCCGATAAAGACAATCGTGGTTACACGGCTGAGCACCCGTCACCGACCTTTCGTGTAGTCCATCAAATCCAATGCGTTAGGAACCGCCTGAGCTTCCGCCGTGTTGTCGAAAATCACCCAGCGCTCGATCTCGTCGCCCCACTCCCCTAAGCGTGCTGCCAGCCTCTCAAGGAACGCGCGTGAGTACGGCGAGCGATACATCACCGGCGAGCCGTGCAGGCGATAGTAGACCAGCTCCTTCCGGCCGCCCGGCTCGCCGGCGCCCTCGACGTTCGCCGGATCTGCCGCTGCCCGTGATACCTTCCAGCGCTCCAGGATCCCGTCGGCGCCTTCCTCGAACCAGCTCGCGTGGCGCGGTTCTAAGACGACCGCGCCGTCAAACCGCTCACGCAACAAGTTGAGGAATGCGGCGGCGACGCCGGGACCGTACAAGAGACTGGGAGGCAACTGGACCAGGAGTGGTCCGAGCTTGTTTCCAAGCTCTCGCACGCCCTCGAGGAATATTCCGAGCGGCTCTTCGACATCCACCAGGCGCCGCACGTGGGTTATCTCTTTCGGAAGCTTGACGGAGAATCGGAAGTCCGCTGGCACCGACTCGCCCCACCTCCGATAGGTGGACGGTCGGTGAGTCTTCTTGAAGCTGCTGTTGATCTCGACCGCGTTTGCGACCCGCGCGTAACGCGCCAGATGAGAGCCGTCGTCGGGGAAGCGATCAGCGTACCCCGGCGGAATCGTCCAGCCGGCGGTGCCGATCCTGAGTGTCACTCTTCCAGGTACACTGCGAACCAGCCGGCGCTCAGATCGACGGCTCGGTCCAGGTGTTCGGTCGGACCCGCGAACGGGTGCACGGCGCCGAAGGTATGGCTCGCCCCGGCAATCCGCTCGAAGCGGGTGCTCTCCTCTGGCGCCGCCGCCGCCAGCCGCTCGCCGTCGGCTATGCTCACCGACTCGTCTTGGGTACCGTGGACGATCAGGTAGGGCACCTCGAGCCGCGCCGCCACCCGCTCCAGGTTGAAGCGATCGGCGTTGCGCTCGGCATCTTCCAGCAGCACGACTCCCAGCGGCATCATCTGGCCAGTGCGCGTGTTGAGAATCTCGATGCGACCCACTCGGCGCCACTCTTCCTTCTGTTCCTCGGTCCAGCGATCGATCTGAGCGACGGCGCTCCAGGTCACCAAGGCAACCACGCGCGGATCCTCGGCCGCAGTGACGATGGCGCTCAGACCGCCGCGGCTGTGACCCAGGAGCCCGAAACGCTCACGCGGCAACAGCCCCGGCAGCTCGCCAGCTTCTGCCGCGTCGAGCACGAGCTTCAGATCGTCCAGCTCCTTGCTGAACGTGTTCTGCTCGAACTTGTCCAGCTCGGTGAAGTTCTCCAGGTCGGGGCCGATTCCGTTGCCGGAGAAGTTGAACTGCACCACCGGGTAGCTCGTCCCGTACGCCAATTGCTCGGAGGTGTAGGGGAAGAAGCCCCAGTTCTTGAACCCCTTGAAACCGTGGCAGATGACGATGGCGGCGTCCGCCCTGGCGTTTCCCGCGCACCAAACGTCGCCGCGAACGGGATCGCCATCCTCATTATAGAACTCGAACTGCGTGTGCCTGATCGTCATGTCTACGACTCCGGCTGCCACTCCACATCGGCTACGCCCTGCCGCGCGTTCGCGGCCCGGGCAACGGTGAACAGGAAATCGGAGAGCCGGTTCAGGTACTTGATAATCACCGGCTCCACTTCCTCGAGCTTCGCCAGCGCCACGACGCGCCGCTCGGCGCGACGGCAAACACTACGCGCCAGGTGGAGGGTTCCAGCACACTCGCCGCCGCCGGGCAGCACGAAGGCTTTCAGCGGCGCGAGCTCTTCGTCGAGCCTGTCGATCCAAGCCTCCAGTGCCTCGACCCGCGCCTCACGCACCTCGGGTATGTGCTCCGGTTTCGCCGCCCGCGCCTTCGGCGTTGCGAGGATCGCACCCAGCGTAAAGAGGTCGGACTGGATGGCCATGAGCGAATCGCGCCATTCCTTCATTTCTTTCGGAAGCCTCGCGACGGCGAGCCCGAGCGCGCTGTTGAGCTCGTCAACCGCCCCGTACGCTTCCACCCGCAATTCGTCTTTCATAACTCGCCGACCCCCAAACAACGCGGTCTCCCCCCCATCACCCTTCCGCGTGTATATCTTCACCCTCTCCCCCTCATCTCCGCACCCCCACTCTCGTTCCTACTCGTGCTCGTAATCGTGATCGTAATCGTAATCGTCATCGCCCCGATTCCCCGATTCCCGAACTCCCACTCCAACATCAACTCTTCAGCGTCCCCTTCCTCCGCACCCGCACCTTCACCTCTCTACGCCCGAACGCCATCGCCTCCTCGCAAGTCGGCATCCAGATATCGATGATGTAGCCCTTGATCGCGCTACCCTTGTCCATGACCTGGCGCTTACTAAGGACCTCGCCGTCCTCCAGCTTGATGTCGATCTCGCTGCCCAGGGGAAGCACCCGCGGATCGCCCGCGACGATACCCTCACGCACATAAACACCCGAGGCGGTGAACCCGTAGTCACAATACGCCGTCGCCTCGAAGGGATGCCATACCAAAGACGGCTCGATCGGCTGGTAGAAGACACAACCGGATACAGCAAGCGTAACGATCGCCGGCGCCAGCCTGCGCGCTGGCGCCAGTGTCTTCTCCGCTCCCCACCACACGTCACAACTCTCCCACGAAGAAGCCCGGTTTCAGTATCGCGTCCGGATCGAACCTGATCTTGAGTGCGCTGATGAGCTGCTGGGCTGCACCCGGGTCGCCCCAGGGGTCGACGATCCGGCGTAGCGACGTCGGCGCCCGCTCCACCCTCACCACACCGCCGCCCTCTCTGGCCTCGCGTCGCAGCTCCTCCACCCGCAACGTCCAGAGCCGCTCACTTGACGCCGCCCCGTACAGCGAACGCGGCACGAAGATCCAGATCCGACCCGTGAGCGGCGAAGCCAGTAGCGGCGGCGTCTCCCCACCGCAGAACGGCGTCGCCTGCCGGACGAACTCCTCGACGGCCCGCAGCGGAATATTGGCCCGGACGGCCAGTGCCGGTCGCAGGCTGTCCTCCAGGCCGACGACCGAGCCCCAAATCCGGTCGCGCGACTCGACCCGGATCGACCGCCTGGCCGCGGCGGATTTCGCACCACGCACAGCGTCGTTGACCGCCGCTTTGTGCCCCAGCCAGCGGACGATCAGCACCCAATCGTCAGTCTCGACATCAAGGGCCCGCGCCGCCGCTGGCGAGGCGATCTCCGCTGCCGCCGGCGCCAGCCTGCCGCTCGCCACCAGCTCCATCGCCAGGGCGGCCAACTCCCCAGCGCCTCGCGCCCGGTAGAGGCGCGTCCGGTCCGCCTGCGGTAGCGCGTGCAGCCGCAGGTGCGCCTTGGCGATGATCCCCAGCGTCCCCCAGCTCCCGGTGTACAGCTTCACCATGTCGTAGCCGGCCACGTTCTTCACCACCCGGCCGCCGGCTTTGACCACGCGGCCGTCGGGCCGGATCACAGTGAGCCCGAGGACGAGGTCGCGAGGCGTCCCGAAGGCAGCGGCCAGCGGGCCCGCCGAACCGGTAGCGATCGTCGCGCCAACCGTCCCGTCGCCCAGCGGGTCGAGCGGCCACCACTGCCCCACCCCGGCCAGCGTCGCGCCCAGATCGCGGAGCGAGGTCCCCGGCAGCACCGTGGCCAGGAGATCGTCGGGATGATGCTCGACGACCCCGTTTAGCCGCCGCATGGTGATCACGAGATCGAAATGACGGTGCGGGTTGCCGACGTTGAGCCAACCCCCGTGGCCTACCGGAACCACCGCCCAGCCCGACTTCCCGGCCAGCTGCATCAGCTCGGCCAGTTCTTCCAGCGACTCGGGCTCAGCTACCACCTCAGCAGGCGCGCCGTCCACAATGAAAGTGCCCGGCTTATCCAGCAGGCAGGCCGAGCCGATCGCCACCTCTACCGCACCGGCGACCTCATCGGGCTTCGCCTTCGATCTCCTTACGCCCACCGTACCGACCCAGCCCGGGACCGGCGTCTCCGGCTCATCCGGAAGGATCTTCTTCGGATTGCAGAGCTTGGCGGGATCGAAGACCTGCTTCACCCAGCGCATCACCTGACGGTCGACATCGGAGAAGACGAGCGACATGTACTTCCGCTTGTCGACGCCGACGCCGTGCTCGCCGGTGATCGTGCCGCCCGCCGCGACGCTCGCCTCGATGATCTCCTTGCTCGCCTCATACACCCGGTCGAGGACACCACCCTCGCGCCGATCGAACGGGATGTTCGGGTGCAGGTTGCCATCACCCGCGTGGAAGACGTTGGTGATTGTCAGATCGTACTTCTTCGCAATCTCGTACACCCGGGCGAGCATCTCGGGCAGCTTGCTGCGCGGCACCGTCGCGTCCTGTACAAACAGGTCAGAGCCGATTCGGCCCATCGCGCCGAACGCCGACTTGCGCGCCTTCCAGAACTTCGTGCGCTCCGTCTCGCTCGCCGCCACACCCACCTGCCGCGCCCCGTGTTCCGCCAGCAACTCCTCGACCTGGAGTACCTGCTCGGCGAGGCCGGCGCCCGGCCCGTCGAGCTCGACGATGAGCGAGGCGGCGACGTCGGTCGGGAACCCAGCGGCGTAGACTGACGCCTCCACCGCCTTCAGCGTATTCTGATCGATCATCTCGAGCGCGGCGGGCACGATCCCCGCCGCGATGATCGCCGACACGGCGCGGCTCGCTCCCTCGATGTCGTCGAAGTGGGCCAAGAGCGTGCCGACCGCGGCGGGGACCGGCACGAGCCGCACCTCGATCTCGCTGCAGATCCCCAGCGTACCCTCCGAGCCGACGAACAGACCCACCAGGTCGTAGCCCGGGCCGTCGGGACCCGGTAGCTCGATCACCGCGCCGCCCGGCGCGACCACGGTGAGACCGACGATGTGGTTCGAGGTCACGCCGTACTTCAGGCAGTGCGGGCCACCGGCGTTCTCGGCCACGTTACCGCCCAGCGTGCAGGCCGCCTCGCTCGACGGGTCGGGCGCGTACATGAGCCGCTGCGGCGCCACCACCTCGTTGAGCCGCGCGTTGATGACACCCGGCTGTACCCGTGCCCGCCGGTTCTCCGCATCGATCCAGAGGATGCGGTTCATGCGTGACAGCTCGACGATCACCGCACCGTCAGCCACGGCACCGCCCGACAGCCCGGTCCCGGCGCCCCGTGGCACGAACGGGATCGTCGCCATGTGCAGCGCGGAGACGACCGCCTGGATCTCTTCAGTCGAGTGAACGAATACGACGGCGGCGGGTGTCGCCCGGTAGGCGGTCAGCGCATCGGACTCGAAGGCGAGCAGCTCGCCCGGCTCCGTGAGCACGTTACCGCGTCCGACGACGGCACGGAGTTGCTTCAGCAGTTTTTCGGATAGAGCAGGGCTCGCCATGTCATGTGACGATACCGTGGCGAGCCCTGGGGCCGCAAGCAGCGACGGCGTCGGCGCGCACCGGCGGCAGCGCCTCCTCGACACGAGCCTCCACGACGAAACCCTCGTGTCCCACACGATGCTGGGTCGTCGCCACCAGGTCCCGCACGAGCTCGCCCGCGTCGACCGCCTCAAACCGGAATTCCTTCCTCCCCTCCTCGATCCTGGCGAGGTCGAGGATGTTGGTGACCAGAGAAGAGAGCCTGGAGCTCTGCTCAACCAACACATCGTAGTACCGCTGGCGGCGCTCCTCGGAGGGTACCCGTCCACCCTGCAGCATCTCCGCCAGCTGACGGATCGAGGTCAGCGGGCTCTTGAACTCGTGGGAGACCGTCGAGACGAAATCGGACTTGAGCCTCGCGAGTTCCAGCTCGTGAGTGACGGCTCGGACCGTCAGGGCCAGCCCGAAGATCAGGATGCTCGCGATGAGTAGGAACGTGTAGAGATAGATGCTCTGGCCCGATGCGAAGAGGCGCCTGTACGGACTCCGCGGCCGCTGGTAGAACTCGATCAGCCACGGCGGGAAATTGCCCGCCAGGGTAGCGTTCAGCGTGAGCGACCCGGTCGGCGAACCGTCGCGCGCCAGGATCGCGCTGCCGTCCTTCCCCCTCACAACCCAGTCGCTCGTCGCAGGGTCGACGTACTCCTCAAGCGCGGGGCGAAGCAGACCATCCCGCAGATAGTCGGCATCGAAGAGCAGACCCCACCCACCGCCTTCGCCTCGAACTGGGTACAGCAGAGATACGAGGTAGCTTTGCCCGGCACTCTCCAGGGTGAACCGCGACCCGGTGTTGAGTGCACCGTCGCCGGCTCTAGAGATTCGCGCCGCCAGATCCTCGCCCGCCCTCTCCTGGAACAGGATGAGTCGCTCCGTAATCTCCCTGCGCTCGGCTTCCCTCGCTCGCAGATCTGCGAGAGTGCTCTGACTCGACCCTGCCGAACCAGCCGCACGCGCAGCCATGCCGCCGATCGAGTCGCCCGCCTGTCCCGCGAAGAACTCGTACTGCGCTCGCTCGAGCATCCACTCCCCGTCGACCAGTCGCTCGTACAAGTCGGTGAACGCGGCGCGTGCACCCAGCGAGTCGCCGGTCATGAGCAACAGAGAGCCCTGCTCGAGGCGCGCCATCGGCCCAAGCGGTACCCCGGCGGTCGTCCTCACCCGGCCGTAGTCGTCGGCCAGCGTCTCGCACGAAGTGATCGCAGCCGCGAAATCGCCTGCCTTACGCCGGACCCTGGCGATGGCGACCAGTGCTTCACCCTTAAGTACCGGATCGGAGACCCCGGCGAACGCACGCTGATAGGACGTGGCGGCGGCGCGATAGCGATTCTGTTGGAACTCGTTCCTCGCCGGTTCGCCTGTCCGCCGCCGCGGAGCTCCGCCGCCGCGATGCGTTCTGCGATCGTATCGCCCACCAACTCGGCGAGCGCACGGTGCTCGCCGAGTCGCCGCTGCTCGAGAAGCGCCAGCTCGTTCCGGATACCTCGAAAGGCGAGGTAGCCAAGAGCGAGACTCGGAATACCGACGCCGAGCAGGAAGAGCAGCGGGATCTTCCTGCGCTGAAGTAACGACAGCTCCATTGGACTGGGCGATCGCGACGGTACAACCGCCGTGCTTTGCTTCCCATCGTAGTGGTGCCGTCGCGCCCACTCGGGCGCAAGTACATTTGTCTAGTTCAGCAGCTCCTTGATCTCCTCGCTCGACAAGACCTTCCCGACCGATTTGACTTCGCCATCTACTACAAGGCCGGGCGTCATCATGACACCGAGCTTCATGATCTCCTTGAGGTCGGTCACCTTCTCCATCTGGAAATCGATGCCGAGCTCGCGTGCGGCGGCCTCGGCGTTCTCGGCCAGCTTCTCGCAGCTCGGACATCCCTTACCCAGTATCTGAATCTTCATCGAAGACTCCTATCCGTGAATCACTCCGTAGAGCAAGCCGGCAGCCGTGGACATGACGACCACCAGCGCCACGTAGACCACCGTCTTACGCGTTCCGATCACGCTCCGGATTACTAACATGTTGGGCAGCGAGAGCGCTGGCCCGGCCAGCAATAGCGCCAGCGCCGGTCCGGCCCCCATACCGTTGCCGATGAGCCCCTGAAGGATCGGCACCTCGGTCAGCGTGGCGAAGTACATGAAGGCGCCCGCAATCGACGCGAAGAAGTTTGCGAAGAGCGAGTTGCCGCCGACCGCACCGCTCACCCACTCCGACGGGATGAGCCCCTCCTGACCCGGCCGACCGAGCAGCATCCCGGCGATCAACACGCCCAGCAACAAGAGCGGCAGGATCTGCTTCGCGAACTTCCATGACTCAGCAAACCAATCGCCAGGCTCCCCGGCCCGCGTACTGGTAATAACGGAGAGCCCGACGACGGCGACGGCGAACGGGATGAGCGGCTCGCCCGGGACCAGGATCGCCACTACCGCCGTTGGAACGACTACCGTTGCGACTTTCCAAAGCTCCAGATCGAACCAGCGCACCAGGATCACGGCGAGCACTAGCGCCACGACCGCTGTGATGATCCACTTCACCGAGTAGATCCCCTGCCACAGCCCTGACGCCTCGGCGGGCTCGCCCCAGTTGGCGAAGACAAGAACGCCGACGAGACTCGCGAAGAAGAGCGCGTTCTGCCAGAGCGGCCGACTCACCTCCGGGGCCGGCATCTGCGCCTGGATCCGCGCCTTCTCCATCTCCTCCTTGCGGAAGATGAAGTGCATGAAGAGCCCGATCACCACGCTGAAGACGATCGCGCCGACCGCCCGGGCGACACCGAGCTCCAGACCCAGTACGCGGGCGGTGAAGATGATCGCCAGCACGTTGATCGCCGGACCCGCGTAAAGGAACGCCGACGCCGGACCCAGCCCCGCGCCCATCCCGTAGATACCGGCGAAGAGCGGCAGCACCGTGCACGAGCAAACCGCCAGCATCGCCCCCGAGACCGACGCCACGCCGTACGCAAGCACCTTGTTCGCGCCCGCCCCCAGGTACTTCATCACGGACGCGTGGCTGACGAATACCGCGATCGCGCCGGCGATGAAGAACGCGGGGATCAGACACAGGATGACGTGCTCCTGCGCGTACCAGCGGACCAGGTACAGCCCTTCCCAGAACGCGTCCTGCAGACGACCCCACCCGCTCAACCACTCCACCGGCAGATAGAAGCAGAGCAGGAAGACGCCGAGAATGACGACGAGCGCTTTCCACTCCCGGCGCCACCTCGTCGCCGGCTCACCCACGCGAACCGCGCTCTCGGGCACGGCGCGCGCCGTCACGACACCAGCTCCGCCCGTTCCTTCGCCTGCGCCTCGAGCACACCCTCGACACAGGAGAAGAAGTTGAGCACGCAGGGCGCCACCAGCGAGTAGAACACCCGGCTCCCCCGCTTCTCGTCCTGCACGATCCCGGCGTTCTTCAGCACCGCCAGGTGCTTCGAGATGGTCGACACGTCGGCGTGCACCATCTCGTTCAGCTCGCAGACACAGCGCTCTCCCTTCGCCAGCTCGTCCACGAAGAGGAGCCGGGTGGGGTGGGCCATCGCCTTGATGATCCGGGCCCTGGCCTCATAGCGGGCACGCGCTTTCTCGTCCATGAAACGGACCTCCGGCAGGGGTAATCGCTTGGCTATTTTGCCAAATAACCAAGCGCTTGTCAACCCGACTCCCTAGTTCCCTAATTCCCCAGTTCCCCGATCCCCCCATTCCCGGATTCCCGGATTCCCGGATTCCCGAATCCCTCCCCCCAACGAAAGTTCAACAATTCCCAGGAGTTCCATTGTTGACACCCCCCATCTTCCCCGATACGTTACGAGGCTTTCATGCTGCGGGGTGGAGCAGTCAGGTAGCTCGCCGGGCTCATAACCCGGAGGTCGTGGGTTCAAATCCCACCCCCGCTACTCGGAGGTGGACGACGAGTTGGGAGCCGTCGTGAGTCGATACACCTGGACCGGCCGGAACTTCGCAATCGCGTTCTTCAACTTTAGGAGAGAACGCGGCTAGCGCGGGTGCGGCTG
>CP070815.1:3719693-3747370 GCA_020344215.1 Gemmatimonadota bacterium | reverse complement strand
CTCATGCGCGACCTGCAGAGTGACTTCGGCATGGCCATCCTCTACATTACCCACGACCTCGGGGTGGTGGCCAACATGGTCGACGAGGTGGCGGTCATGTACCTGGGCAAGATCGTCGAATATACCGACGTCAACAGCCTCTTTGCCAACCCGCTCCACCCCTACACCCAAGCGCTGCTCAAATCGGTCCCCAAGGTCGGCAAGAAACAGCGCACGCGGCTGGCCTCGATCGAAGGTTCGGTGCCGGTGCCGATCAACCGTCCGCCGGGCTGCGCCTTCTATGCGCGCTGCACCAAGGCGATCGACGGCCTCTGTAATACCCGGGACCCGCAACTGGTCGAAGCCGAAGCGGGTCATCGAGTAAGCTGCTTCCTCTACCAGGAGGAGGGGGAGGCTGTGGATGAGGCCGAGAACCAGGGAGGGCATTATGCCGGCTGACGACGTTCTCCTCGACGTCAAGTCTTTGTGCAAGTACTTCCCCATCGAGAAGGGGCTGATCCGAAGAGTGGTGGGCCACGTAAAGGCCGTCGACGACGTCAGTTTTCAACTCCGGGCCGGCGAGATCTTGGGGTTGGTAGGGGAGTCCGGTTGCGGCAAGACGACGCTGGGTCGCTGCATCCTGCGGGCGATCGAGCCGACCTCGGGAGAGATCAAGCTAAAGACCCACAGCGGTGAAGTGGTCGACGTCACCAAGCTCAACAAGGAACAGCTGCGCAAGCTTCGCCGGGAGATGAACATGATCTTCCAAGATCCCTTTTCCTCGCTCTCGCCGAGGATGACGGTATTGGACATCATCGGTGAACCGCTCTGGGCCCAGGGGGTTCGCGGCAAGGCCTACGAAGACCGGGTCAAGGAGCTGGCCGATATCGTCGGCCTGAACGTGGGGCACCTCAACCGCTACCCCAACGCCTTCAGCGGCGGTCAGCGGCAGCGCATCGGCATCGCCAGGACGCTCACCACCAACCCCAACCTGATCATCGCCGACGAACCGGTCTCGGCCCTCGACGTCTCGATCCAGGCCCAGATCCTGAACCTGCTCCAAGATCTCCAGGAAGAGTTTGGATTGACCATCCTCTTCGTCGCCCACGACCTCAGCGTGGTCGAGCATATCACCGACCGGGTGGCGGTCATGTACGTGGGCAAGATCGTCGAGCTTTCGGAAACCGAAGAGCTCTACCTGCAGCCGAAACACCCCTACACCGAGGCGCTGCTCTCGGCGGTTCCCAAACCCGACCCGGGCCTGAAGTCTGAGCCGATCGTGCTGCAAGGGGAGGTCGCCAACCCCGCCAGTCCACCTTCAGGTTGCTACTTTCACCCGCGCTGCCGTTACGCCCAGGAGATCTGTACCCAGCAGGCTCCTCCTCTCGAGGAGGTCAGCCCAGGGCACTACGCCGCCTGCCACTTCGCCGATGAGCTCTCTTTGGAAGGCGTTCCGGTCTAAGAACCTCCAACTTGAGTTTGAGGCATTGCCTCAAACGGGGGGCGAGCGGAGCGAGTATGGGACCTGCGGCCGCCCTCAGGTCCGTTGTCGCAGACATAACCTGGATGTGCTTAGCAGATATGAGCCTACCACTCCACGCGCCGGTCGAGGCGGGTGAGGCCGCTGCGGTGGGCGGCAGCGAGCGCGTCTTCAGTCGAGGTACCGAGACCCTACGTAAGCTTCTCTGCTAGGAAAGCCTTTGGTCGAAGGTGAAGGGGAAGGGACCTGTTATCTCTACGCTGCCGAAATCCGGATGTGCGGGGTTGAGGAGATAGAGTTTGTTCTGTGGTACCACCGCGCTTGGGACTCTGAGCAGTAACGAGGCTCGACGCCTTGCCCACGCCTCACCGATGGCAACTGTCGAAGCGGGTTCAGGGTTTGCTTGCCAATCGTGCGGCAACTCCTCAGCGGGTAAGCCCAATACCAACGCATCTGCAAAGATGACTTCGAACCAGACAAAAGCGTCGAGCACGCGTGAACGTTCAAGGTGCACCAGCGTCTCGAGAACGGCCAGCGGCAAGCTGTCGGCCAGGTAGACTACCGGAATTCCCGCCGGGTTCCATCGGCCACCGTTGAGGCGGGCACCTTCGCCGTCAAAGGCTCTGTCTGCGAAGATCGCCTTGGTGAGCCGGTAGGCTTGGAGGGTCAACTAAAGACCCCGTGCTCGATTCTGCCCAACAGCCTCTCAACCGTTTGCGCGCCCACTTCGGTGTCGGCATATTGCAGGGGCGTCTTGCCGTTCAGGTAACGCTTGGATGTTTTGAGCCAGACAGCAGCTTCCTGGGAGTCCTCGAGAACGTCTTTCGCCTTATCGGCAAGCCTGGCAATACGGTAGAGGCGCTCGCTCTCAAAAGCGGTAAAACGTCCCGTTTTCATGCGGCGCATGAGCGTGCGTTCGCTGATGCCGACCACCTCGGCAAGCTCTGCCTTTGACAGCCTGAGGACCCCCCGGAGTTGCTCGAAGCTCTTGGCAGGCAAGCCGCGCTTGAGCGCACCGATAAGACCCTCGGTGTCCGTCTGTTGTAAGCCGATGCTCTCACCGAGCACGAGCGGTTTTACGGGAGGGGGTTGAAAGGGGGTAGGGTCGGCCGGTTTCATGTCACTTGGCATTATACATTAGCCAAATGGCAGATACTACCTGCACGGAACTGTCATGACCTCAACGTGGGAGTCTTCGACTATACCGAGTACGTTCAACCTGGATTTGGGGTTGTTGCCTCACAACGTGGAGGTGTCTAGCTTCTGAACCGTACCTCCTCGAAGCGACCCGAGGCCGCCGAACGCGCGATCGCGTCGACCGTTTCCGCCACCCGGTAGCCGTCTTCGAAAGTGGCGCGGGGCGCGACCGGATTGCCGAGTGCAACGGCTTCTAGCATGTGCCGCGCCTGGTGCACGAAGCAGTCGTTCCACCCCAGCGGGTGCTGGCCCTGGATGCCGATCGGCAGCCAGAAATCGCTGTAGGGATGACCCTCTTTGGTGATCATCTGCGTTCTCGGCCCCCTGCCGGGCTCATAGATAGTGAGCTCGTTGAGGCGTTCCATATGGAAGGCGATCGAGCGTTCGGTCCCGTCGACTTCGATCCAGCCGCCAAGATTGTGGGCACCGGCCACCCGCGACGCCTCGAACGAGGCGGTCGCGCCGTTCTCGAGCTCGGCCGCGCAGACGAAGGCGTCGTCGTTGACGTCGGTGATCTGGCCCGCAGCGTCACGGCTCCAGGTCTTGGTCAAGGCGCCGACCCTTTTGATCTCCCCGACCAGGAAGCGCGCCTGGTCGATGTGGTGCGAGCCGAGGTCACCGAGCGCGCCCAGGCCGGCTTTCGAGCGGCTGAAGCGCCACGAGAGCTTCGCGTCCGGCGTCAGCATATTCAGCAAAAAACGGGAGCGGTAGTGGCGGATCTCGCCGAGTTCGCCTGCGTCGATCATCTGCCGTGCCAGCTCGAGCGCGGGGATCGAGCGGTGCGTGAAGGCGCAGAGATGGTTGACTCCGGTCCCGGCCACGCCCTGCCAGATTTCAAAGGCCTCGTCTGCCGTGCCGGCGAGGGGCTTTTCGCAAAAGACGTGCTTGCCGGCGCGCGCTGATGCGATCGACGGTTCTTTATGCAGGTGGTTCGGCCCGGCGTTGATCACGAGGTCGATCTCGGGATCGGTAACGATGTCGCGCCAGTCGGCCGTCCACGTCTCCCAGCCGTAGCGCGCTGCAATCTCACGTCCGAGCGTTTCATCGCGTTCGGCCAAGGTCTTCAGCCGCGCCGTGATCGCCGGCGTCCACGCCGTCGCCCCGGCGCTCTTGAAGGTGAGAGAGTGCATCTGCCCGATGAAGCCTGCGCCGATCAGGCCGACGGTCACGGTTTTAGCCATGCAAGAATCCTTTCATCGTCAGGTCACGACGTCGATACTGGGGTCGAGTAGCCGTTTGAGCGTGGTCCCGCAGTCTTGAGCCGTGATGAGATCGATGGGGGGTGTGGCAGGCCTATACGCACCGTTTCAGTCTGCATCAGAGTTCGATCCAAGCGCCTGCTTGCGCGTTGGACTTCGCCGCCGCCGCGTAAAAGCGCATGGTGTCGACGCCGTCCTCGACCGTTGGGAAGTGAGCGTAGGGTGTGGCACCACTGCGCCCGAGCGCCCGAGCAAAAAAGATGTCGGCGAAATCGCGGTAGAGGTTCGCAAAGGCCAACACGTAACCATCGGGGTGCCCTTCCCGTAGTCGGCAGGCGTGAAACCCTTCGGGCGTCATCCGGTCTGGATGCCCCGGCGTCAGACGCCTTGCGGGCTCAGCGGCGTGTTGCAGCCACAGCTGGTCGGGTCGTTCTTGATGCCATTTGAGGGAGCCTTCGGTGCCGTAGATGTGGAAGGCGAGTCCGTGTTCGTTTCCTGCCGCGACGAACGAGAGCCACATGCGACCGAGTGCGCCGTCTTCGTACTTCAGTACGATGTGCGCGTCATCGAACGTCTCTCGCCCCGGCGTCAGGACCGACATGTGGGCGGACAGGGCGACCGGAAGCCTGCCGGAGACGAAGTGCGCCATCTGGTAGGCGTGCGTGCCGATTTCGCCGAGGATGGCGTCTACCCCCATGAACTCGGGCCGAAAGCGCCAGTGCCGCTTGTCGCGCTGTGGCTCCTCGACCAAGAACGGTCCGGAGGGGAAATCGCACTCGACCTGACGAACCGCGCCGATCGCGCCCTTCTTCACGAGCGCCCTGGCTTCCCGCACCATCGGATAGCCCGTATAGCAATGGGTCAGGGCGAAGATCCGGCCGCTGCGGGTGACCGATTGTTTGAGGTCCACGGCTTCCTCGAGGGTGCGGGTCATCGGCTTTTCGCAGATGACGTCGATGCCGCGTTCCATAAAGAGCGTGGCGATCTCGGCGTGAAGATGCGGCGGGGTGGCGATCGTCACCACCTCCACGCCGTCTTCGCGCGCCGCCTCCGCCTCCGCCATGTCGCGGTAGTCTTCGTACGAGCGCTCCGGATCGACAAGGCAGAGTTCAGCCGTCTCGCGCGCAACGGCGGGATCGACCGACATGGCGCCGGCAACCAACTCATACCGGTTGTCGAGCCGCGCGCTCATTCGGTGGATTTCACCGATCAACGAGTCGATCCCGCCACCCACCATGCCCCAGCGGATCCTCCGTCCGAAGGCGCGTAGAAGGTCGTAAGCCACTAGTGATTCCCCTCTCTCAACCTGTCTGCATGGTAGGTGTTCAGCCCGGCTGATCATCGATGATCAGCGATAGAAACCTTCAAGAAGCTAGTTCGGCCGTGCAAGTAGAAGCGCTGCTGGTCGTGCGGGTGCGTAGCACCCGGTATAGCCTAGCCGAGGTCGGCTTCTCTAGCTCCTAGACGCTGGCACTCACCGCCTCGGCCTGCGCCACAAAGCGCTCGAGCACATCGTCTATCTCGAAGACCGGTCGGTCGATCAGGTAGGAGTGGACCTTGTTATTGAAGCTTTTCGTCCAGTGTGGCGGGATGCCCTCTTTGCCGACCACGGCCCCCACGATGCTTCCGGCGGTGGCGGCGGTGCAGTCGTTGTCGAGGCCCATGGCCACCGTTTCGGAGATGACCCGCGTGAAGTCCTTGCCGCCGATCGCGATGCCGAAGATGGTAAGGCAGGCGTTGTTGAGGGTGTGGACCGGGTTCATGCCCGGAAAGCGCTCGGCAACGGCGTCGTGGGCCTGGCGGTAGTCACGGATCTTGGGCGCTTCGGCCAAGGCCCAGTTCACCGCCTCGGCCAGGCGGCATCCGGCCGGGATCTCGCTGAGGGCGATGTGGAGCGCTTCCATGGGATCGTCCACTGCAAACGCTGCGGCGATGGCAGCCGAGAAGTACATGGCGCCGTAGATCCCGTTCCGCCGGTGACTCACAGTCGCGTCCCGGTAGGCCATTTCGGCGGCCCGTTCGGGCCAACCCGGCGCCGCATAACCCCACGGATCGGAGCGGATGTCGGCGCCGATCCACTGGTAGTAGGGGTTGTCGATCTCGCCACGTTCACCGATCGAGGGCTCCTCGCTCATCCGGCAAGCCAGCGCCATCGGTGCCGCGCCGCCGGTTCGGGCCGCGCGTTCGGCGGCGACACCCATCCGCAGATTGGTGAGCGCGACATCTTCGGCCGTGCAAGCGAACGGCAGGTAGCGAAGCCACGCCTTACCGATGTCGTCCACCGTAAAGCCGGGACCGTACTCTTCCAAGATGACGAGCCCCAGCAGCGTGTAGGCCAGGTCGTCATCGACCGGAACCCCGTCCATCTTGCCGGCAGTATAGGCGTCCCGGCGGATGGTGTTGTAGCGGAGCTGGTGCGGTTCGGGCACGGCGCGCCAGTAGTCGGTCGGTGGGAAGCTTCCGCCCGTCTCCTGCGCCCAGGCCTCCATCCTGGAGACCGGCCAGAGTTCGACCGATGAACCCAGGATGCAGCCGGCGAAGCGCCCGAGGAGCGCCCCCTCGAGCCGGTCGCGGTAGCTCGCTTCATCGAGGCTAGGCCAGATGCGCCTCGGACCCTCCGGGCGCAAGGTGTGAATGGCCGCGAGGTCGTCGGGTTCCTGCACGGCTAGCTCCGCGTCTTCCGGCAGTGCTCTCAGGTGGCTTAGCGCAGTCTGTAACGCTTCTTCAGCCTCTTCGAGGTGGCGTCGCACGTCCTCGGCGCCGTTCTCGTGCTTCAGCTGGGCGTAGAGCTTCAGGTTGTTGACCAGCTCCTTGAAGTTCGGTAGTTGCAGCTCGCTCATCTTCTCACCCTCCCAATCCCTGGCTTCGGGTTCATGGTATGTGCTCGATCAAGCGCTCCACGGTATGGCTGAGGCGGACTCCTCGTAAGAAGGGCAGGCAGACGCCGCGACAGGTATCGAGCTGCTCCTCCCACAACCTGCCTCGATTCGTAAAACCGCTCGCGGCCCCGCAGAGGGCTCCGACCATGGCCGGCAGCGAGTCCGCTGCCTTGGCGATCAGGCAGGAGCCGGCCACGGCTTCGAGCGTCGCCCCGCCGGACATCTGCAAGAGGGCGAACGCGGCCGGTACGGTTTCCGGCGCCGCGTTGCCAAACGAGTAGACGTTGTTGATGACGCGTTGAGACAGGAGTAGGGACAGCTCGGAGAGCGAGGTCGCCTCTTTCAATGCCGAGCGGGCTTTCGCCCATTCGGTTGCGATCCAAGAACCGGTGGGAAAGTACTGCTGTGCCAGCTCGATCGCGGCGTCGATGGAGTCGCCTCTCAAGAGGGCCGCTGTGGCGGCGGCTACGGCCTGCGCCCCCCAGATCCCGTCCTCGCTCTGGCTGATGGCCGCTTCGTCGGCAGCGAAAGCCGCCGCAGTGTTGGGATCGCCCGCGAAAAACAGCCCGATCGCCACCGCACGCGTTGCGGCGGCGTCTTCGTAGTGGAGCGGGTTGTCGTTTCCGGTCGCCGGCGGGGTGAGCCCGCGAGCCAGGTTGTCGAGCGCGGCCCGCTCGGAGAAACGGGTGTAGACGTCATCGCGCCGCGACATAAGTCGCGCTCGCCAGATGTCGAGCAAGCCGTCGAGGTCGGGTCGGGGCGCGAGTTCGAGCAGGGCCTCTAGCGTGAACAGCGCGTACTCGGTGTCGTCGGTCGGGGCCGGCTCGAGCGTGGACTCGGCCTGACGGTGGGTAAAGGGCAGTGCGAGCGGGAGGATGTGCTCCTGGTCGAGCCGCTTGTTGGTCTCCCAGAGGAAGTCGTGGCGTTTCGCCGGCAGGAGGTGAAAGCGGTGGAAGAGCGACGGAAAGCTGACGGCGTCACCGTAGGCGAGGCCGTAGAGGGTGCCTGAAAGCCGGTCAGGGAGTTCCATGACTCGCCTCCTGGTAGGCCACGCGCGCCAGTTCATCGGCCGTTTCGAAGATGGACCGGCCTGCTACAAACCCGATCGAACTGCCCTGCGAAGACTGCACCCGTTCACTCCACGCCTCGGGAATCCCATCGATCCCCTGATACGCTCCGCAGAGCGACCCCACGATCGCACCGATGGTGTCGGCGTCTCGACCGATCCGGATCGCGTGCGGCACCGCTTCGGGGTAGCACCCCCCGAGGGCCAGGAAGAAGGCGAAGGCCACCGGGACGGCTTCGGTGGCGAGGTCCGCCCACGGCCACCACGAGTAGACGAGCTCCGACTCGATGGCGGCCCGCAGAGTTTCAGCGGGAGGAGGCGCAGCCCCCAGGTCACGAGCCTTGGCAAGCGCCCGGCCCGTCCACGAATCTTCGGGGACCACCTTGACGGCCGCCGCAACCATCTCGGCAGGGGCGGCGCCCACCATGGCCAGGCTGATGGCGGCCGCTACCGCCCGGGCGGTGTAGAGGCCGTCACGACCGTTGGACACAGACCCGAGCACGTCCGCTAGTGCCGCAGCCTGCTCGGGCCTCCCGGCGGCCACGATGCCGGCGGCGCCGATCGCCATGGCCACGCCGTCGCTCCACATCTGGTGGTTGCAGGCGCCGCTGGCGGGCGCGTGCATCCCCTCGCGGAGGTTGTTGGTAGCCAGGACGTCGCTGAAGCCGCCGGGGCGGTAGGCGTGCTTGCCGCCTAGCAGTTTCTCGCGCCATTCGGCCTCGACCTGTTCCACGGTGATGGCGCTGCCGTAGGTGCTGAGCAGGTAGGCGTTGAAGAGGGTGAAGTCGGTGTCGTCGGTGCCGGCGGAGCGCTCGCTCACAAAACCGGTCACGAGTCCGTAGCGCTCCTCGATCTGCTCGGCCGTCCAGCCCTCACAAGGCGCCCCCATGCTGTCGCCGACCGCGGCTCCGATGAGGACGCCGCGCGCTCGCCGCTCGAGGTCATGCACGTCTGGTTTCACCGAATCTTCTCCGTTGTTCTCTTCACGTTTTACACCTCATCCGATATTCATAGCGAGTGCTGCCAGCGCGCCACCCATCTCGACGACGTCCTCGTCGGCAGCGAACCTCAGACAGGTTCCCGACGGCTTGCGGACCTTCTCGATCCAGGCGGGTGGAATCGCTGCTACCCCTTGACGTGCACCGGCGAGCGCACCGACCACGGCGGCGATGGTGTCGGCGTCGCGGCCGAAGTTGGCGGCCCAGAACATCCCCTTGCGAAAGTCGCCGTCAGTGAGTCGAAAGATGGCGTAGAGTTGGGGGATCGCCTCTTCGACCGCCGAGTGCTCGGGCGTGTAGAAATCGGTGTGGAGCGCGTCCCACACGTCCTCGATTGCGGTGGCCTGCTCGCACAGCGCGCCCGCCCGGGCGCAGGTTCGCCCCAGCCAGCTGTCCGCCGGCACAAAGCGGAGCATCGCCTCGCAGATCTCTGAAGTGGTCCCGTCGACCATCGCCACGGCCACCGCCGCCGCAACCGCCTGGCCGGCCCACACCCCGCTGGCGTCGTGACTGATCCCCGCTTCGATGCGGGCCATCTCGGCGGCTCGCTCGGGTGCGCCGGCATAGACGACCCCGACCGGCGCCATACGCATGGCGGCGCCGTCGTCGTTGTTCATCACGTTATCCCGGCCCGATTGCGGAGGCCCGATGCCGCGCCGGAGGTTGTCGACCGCGCCGTACTGGGGGCGTCCGCCCCGGTCGAAGAGGCCGCCTTGCTCGAGGATGTAGCGGCGCCAGGCTCTCTCCACCGCTTCGTAGGTGAGCTCGCCACCGCTGTCGAGGAGGGTCCGTGCCGTCAGGAGCGCGAACTCGGTGTCGTCGGTGCTCTTGGCGCCCTCATAGAGTTCGGTGATGATCCCGTAGCGCCGGCGGTGGGGATCGGAGCGCCCTATATCGCCCATGGCGTCGCCGACGGCGAGCCCTGCCAGGCAGCCCACGGCCTTTTCCTTGAGGAGCCGGGAATCGGTGAGAAGTTCACCTCGTGATCGCATTCTATGCCCTCCCTGCCGCGATGGTCGTCATCGTGCTCGAAGTTACGGTAGCATGGGACGTTGGGTTTTACCGAAACATGGGATGGAGGGGTAGGATGCGGTCGTGAACGAGTTGATCTCGCAAGTAAAGAGACCCGAGCCGCACGGATCTGACTTCGAGCTCCACTTCAGGTGGCTCGGTGTCATGCTCAACCTCCAAGCGCAGTAGACGAGTAGACAAGGGGGCGCCGTATGAACATCGTCGATCGCGGTAGGGTCGCTGTAGCCGAAGAGGCCACCGATCGCGCCAGCCTCTGTTTTCCGGGTGTGTGCACCATGCCGGCTGGGCGCTGGCTCGTTACCTATCGCGCCGCGCCGACCAAGGACAGCGTTGGCGCGCAACGGACCCTGCTCAGCTCGAGCGACGATGGGGGCCGAAGCTGGTCAAGCCCTCGTGAGCCGTGGCGCCCGCATTCGGTCGAAGGTAAGCCCGGCAGGTTTCGCGCGGCCCACCTGACCGCTCTGGGTGGGGAGCGGCTACTGGCCACGCTCTACTGGGTCGACGCCTCCGATCCCTCGCTGCCTTTTTTCAACGAGGAGACCGAGGGCCTGCTCGAATCCTATCTCTTCCAGTCGCTCTCTCGAGACGGTGGCGAGAGCTGGTCGGTGCCTACACGCATCGA
Organism: Gemmatimonadota bacterium; assembly: GCA_020344215.1. Taxonomy (GTDB): domain Bacteria; phylum Gemmatimonadota; class Gemmatimonadetes; order Palauibacterales; family KS3-K002. Next base: position 3,736,918 of record CP070815.1, on the reverse strand, counting down.
CACCCGCCCCTACACCGTGCCGACCCCGATCACCGGACCCACCCTGCTGCTCGCCAACGGCGACTGGGCTTTGCAGTTCGAGACGAACAAGACTTACTACGACACCTCGACCTGGCACCACCAGTCGGTCCTGATGTTCTCGGCCGATGAAGGTCGAAGCTGGCCCGAAACCAGCTGCGCCGCCGCCGATCCGGACGCCCGGATCTTCTATTGGGACCAGCGCCCGGCGGTCTTAGCGGACGGCCGTGTCCTCGATCTGTTCTGGACCTTCGACCGCGAGAGCGCTCGCTATCTCAACATTCACGGGCGCGCTTCGGGCGATCACGGCCGGACCTGGGGGGAGCTTTACGACACCGGGGTGCCGGGGCAACCCGCCCCACCCGTCGGTTTGGCGGACGGTCGCATCGTGATGGTCTATGTCGACCGCACGGTGGGAGCACAGATCAAGGCGCGCGTCAGTCACGACGGCGGCGTGACGTGGCCGCAAGAAGGTGAGATCGTCCTAGCAGGTGACGACTTCGTGCAGCAGACGGCCGACAAGGACTCCATGCAAGACGCCTGGACGGAGATGGGCAAGTTTTCGCTCGGCCTCCCCGCCACGGCGGCGCTCGGTGAAGACCGGTTCCTCGTGGTGTATTACGCCGGTCCCGAGACCGACCTGACGCATATCGAGTGGGCGCTGGTGCAGGCGTAGTCGTCGCCTCTTTTGATACCCTTCAGGCAGCCGCTCGTCTTGCGCGGCTTCGTCTTTGGGTACGATGAGCCTGTGAACGCTCTGATCCCACAAGTCAAGCAGCTCGAGCCGCGCAGCGGTCACTTCGAGTTCCGCCCGGGGACGCGCCTCAGCGCCAACGCCCCCGCCTTCGATATAGCCCGGAGCCTCGTCTCCGGGTTGGGAAACGCCCTACAAGGTCCGCTGGAGGCCTCCGGGGCCGGTGCTGAAGCGGGAATCCACCTCGGTCTGGATCCGGCCTCGGGGCTGGGTCCGGAAGCCTACCGGCTCGAGGTCACCCCGGCGGGCATCGAGCTTGAGGCTGCAGCCGAGGCCGGACTCTTCTACGGGGTTCAGACCCTGAGCCAACTCCTTCCGGCCGAGGGCACCGGTGTGGTTCCTTGCCTCTCCATTCACGACGAGCCCCGCTTTCCGTGGCGCGGCGCCATGCTCGACGTCAGCCGTCACTTCATGCCGAAGCCGTTTATCTTGAAGTTCATCGATCTGTTGGCGCGGCACAAGCTGAACACCTTCCACTGGCACCTTACCGACGACCAAGGCTGGCGTATCGAGATCAAACGCTACCCCAGACTTACCGAGGTGGGATCGGTACGCGCCTGCACGCTCATCGGTCACGACCGGCAGCGGCCGCGCCGCTACGACGATACCCCTCACGGGGGTTACTACACCCAAGAAGAGATCCGCGAGGTGGTGCGCTACGCTGCAAAGCGCCACGTCACCATCGTGCCGGAGATCGACATGCCCGGCCACATGCAGGCTGCCATCTCCGCCTACCCCGAGCTGGGCAATACCGACATGAAGCTGCAGCCTCGCTGCCACTGGGGCATCAGCCAACACATCCTCAACCCCCAGGCCGGCACGGTGCGGTTTATGCAGGGGGTGCTCGAGGAGGTGCTCGAACTGTTCCCGGGCAGCTTTGTCCACGTCGGCGGCGACGAGGCCGTCAAGCATGAGTGGCAGGAGAGCCGCGCGGCGCAGGAGCGCATGCAGGAGCTGGGCTTGCAGAGCGAAGAGGCGCTGCAGGGCTGGTTCATCGGGCAGATGAACGACTTTTTGAGATCTCGCGGGCGCCGGCTCATCGGTTGGGATGAGATCCTCGATGGTGGGCTGCCAGCGGGAGCCACCGTCACGTCCTGGCGGGGTCTGGATGCGGCCAGGCGAGCAGCCGAACTCGGGCACGATACCGTCTCGGCGCCGACCGCCTGTACCTACTTCGACTACTACCAGAGCGAAGACGTGGCGAGCGAACCGCTGGCCATCGGGGGCTTCATCCCGCTGGAAAAGGTCTATGCCTTCGAGCCCGTGCCCGAGGGGCTGAGTGCCGAGCAGGCCCGGCACGTGCTGGGCGGTCAGGCTCAGCTGTGGACCGAGTACATGCCCAGTCCCGATCAGGTGGAGTACATGGCCTTTCCCAGGCTCTGCGCTCTGGCCGAGGTACTCTGGACCCCGGCTGAGCTGCGCGGGTCCTTCGCCGCTTTCGAGGCGCGCCTGCGCTCCCATCTGAAGCGCCTGGACGCCTTGGGCGTGAACTACCGTCCGCTGGATCGACCGGGTGAGACCTAGCCTGACAGCTCCACGTCCGACCATACGAGCTTCCCGGCGCGCACCGTAGCGACCGGTACGACGTCGACCTCGCCCTGCTCGGTGTTCCCCTGGCTGTCCGTGAGCGCCACGGGGCCGTCTTCGAGTTTGAACAGGGTGAGGTCGGCGCACGAGCCGACCCGTATCGAGCCGAGCTCCGGGTAGCGGTTGGCTGTGACTGCCGGCCCGCGGGTGACGAGGTCGACCACCTCCGGCAGGCCGAGCCCGAGGTGCAAGAACTTGGCCATGGTGCGTCCGAGCGAGTAGACGGGCCCGTTCAGGCAGCCGGTGTGGAGGTCGGTGGAGATCGAGTGGAGTGGGAACCCTGCCGCGAACGCCTGGCGCGCTGCGGTGTAGTTGAAGCTGTCCTGGCCGTGGCCGATGTCGAAGCGCACGCCGCGCTCCGCCGCCGCCCAGGCCTCCGGTACCGGCCTGCCGCGCCCGTTCATGATGCCGCGGGGGTACTCCTTGAAACAGTGGGTGACCACGTCGCCGGGTTCGAGCAGCTCGAGCACGTCTTGGATGACCGGGGGCGCGGCGCCGATGTGGGCCATCAACGGCAGCTGGGCTTCGCGGGCGGCTTGGACGCCGAGTTTGACAGGTGTCAGGCCGAGGTTGCCACAGTGCCGCTGCGAGGCGAGGACCTTGACGCCCACCAGGTGGTCCCGATTGGCGGTCAGGGTCTCGATCGTCTTCGGTTGGTCGAAGAGGCTCCAGTCGCCGTGGATCGGCTGGCCGAGGCTGGCCGAAACGTTCAGGTAGCCGAGCACCCGCGTGGTGGCGCGTCGCGTCTCCTCGCGGAAGCGTGCGTGGTCGTTGGCGCCGAACGAACCGGTATCGCACACGGTCGTTACCCCGGTCTGCACGCCGCAATCGCGGTCGGCGTCGATGCTCGAGATCACCGTGCCGCCTAAGTAACAGTGCACGTGGAGATCGATCCAGCCGGCGCTGATCTGCAGGCCGCGCGCGTCGAGCACGCGGTCGGCCGTGTCGGATCCCAGGGCACCCACGGCCGAGATCCGACCCTCTCGGATCGCCAGGTCGGCCGGTCCGTCGAGTCCGTTCGCCACGTCGAGGCAGTGTCCGGTGCGGATCAGGAGGTCGTGGTGCGCCACCGCCTTACCCTCCCCACACCTTGCGAAACACGCGGAGCCAGTTGCCTCCCAAGATACCGAGCAGCTCCTCATCGGAAAAGCCGGCGTCGATCAGCGCGCCGGTCAGGTTGGGCAGCCCACGGATGTCTTCGAGGCCGTGGGGTGGAAAGCCGCCATCGAGATCCGAGCCGAGGCCGACGTGCTCGGCGCCGGCTACGTCGGCGGCGTGGGCGATGAAGCGGGCGAGGTCGTGTACGTCGGCATCATCGTCGTCGAGCTCGCGGTTGGCGGTGAAGAAGATGCCGATGACGCCGCCCTTTTCGGCCAGCGCTTTCAGCTGTTCGTCGCTGAAGTAGCGGCTGGGGGCGTGGCTGTGGAAGTCTTTGACCAGCGCGCGGCAGGAGGTGTGCGAGCAGATCACCGGGCTGCTCGAGGTCTCGAGCGTGTCCCAGAAGGTCTGTTCGGTCGAGTGGGCCACGTCGACCAGCATCTTCAGTTGGTTCATCTCCTGGACGGCCTGGCGTCCGAAGGGGGAGAGGCCGGCGCCGGTATCCTCCCAGTTCCCCTCGGCGACCTCGTTGCGGTACATCCAGGTCAACCCGACGCTGCGCACGCCGAGGTGGTGGTACACGTGCAACAGATCGAGGTCTCCGGCGATCCCCTCGGCCCCCTCGATCCCGAGGATGACGGCCACCTTGCCCTCGGCGTGGGCCTGTTCGATCTCGGCTGCCGTGGTGGCGAGCAGGGCCATCTCCGGGGCCGCAGCCAGGTCGACCTGGAGCTGCCGGTAGGACTTGAGGATCGACTCGACGTGCGGTCCGTCTTTGACCCAGGGGACCAGCAGGTTCGTCACCTGGCCGGTCTGGCCGGCTTGGCGGGCGCGTGGGAAGTCCCAATGGCCGGAGTTTCCCTCTTGCCACAGGCGCCGCGGCACGGCGGGGCGGTGCCGGAGCGGGTTGTAGCGAACGTCTCCGAACAGCACGGCCTGGAGGCTATCGTTGTGACAGTCGATCACCGGAACCTGTTGGTGGAGCCCTTCCACGTGTGCCCGGCGCTCCGGCGTCATGGGGTCAGCCGTCCTCTTCGACGCGCTCGATCCGCAGCGGTTTGAGACCTTCTAAGCGCACCCGGCCGCAGGCCTTGGCGAAGTCCACCCAATCGTACTTCCAGTCGCCGGGGACGCGGGCGAAGAGGTTGGCGAAGCTGGGCATCCCTTCGGGGCCGCCGAGCTGGACCGCGCGGCCAAACGCCATCACGATCTCGGCGACCGGCCCGCCACTCGTTCCCACGGCGTTATTCTCGTCGCGCCAGTAGAGGATCTCGCCTGGCAGCGGTAGGTGGCAGCGCTGTTCGGGTGGGGCTTCCGGAGCCTCCTCGAGCAGCACGAACACCTCTTGCCCAGACCAGCGGCCGTGGTAGAGGTCGAGCTCGAGCGGCAGCATCTCCCATACCAGCTCACAGGTGGCGGGGGCCTCGTCGTCGAGCATTTCGGCCACCACGGACTCGCCGGTCTCGGTGAAGCTCAAGCGGATATGACGTCGTTTCGGGGGCATAGCGGATCTCCTTTCCAAGCGGGGCGGCTGTACTTTGCCGACCCGGCGCTGGCACGGGGTGGGGTCTTCACCTGGCCTCGCGCGTGCGGGACAGGGGGAAGGCGGACTCTTGAGCGGCTTCGCTCCGGTCGTCCTGAACGGGAGTGACCACCTCGCCCCGGAGGAAGGTCGTCTCCAGAGCGAGGTGCCGGCTGCTACGGCGTTCCAGACCTGCCGAGTCGTATAGGGGCGTGTCGCGATGTTCAAAACGGAAGACGGCGATGTCGGCCGGGGCGCCGCTGCGGAGCGTGCCGGCGTCGATGCCGATGGCCTCGGCGGGCCGGTGGGTCGCTTGGGCGATTACTTCCGATAGGTCCATGCCCAGCGCCAGGAATTTTTCCATCGTGGTCGGCAGGTCGACGACGGCCTCGATGCAGGCGCTGTGCAGGTCGCTGCTGATGGTGTCGGGTGGAAAGCCTTGCTCGAGGGCGGCCTCGGCCACGCGGAACGAGAAGCTGCCGCCGCCGTGGCCGATATCGAATAGGACTCCCCGTTCGCGGGCCTCGCGGGCGACGTCTTTGATTCGGAAGCGGTGGTCCACCACGCCGCCGTGATAAGGGGTGTAGCAGTGGGTCACGATGTCGCCCGGTTTGAGCAGCTCGAGCACGTCCTCGATAAAGGGTGGGGGCGGGCCCACGTGGATCATCAGGGGCAGCTCGAGCGCGTCCGCCGCGTTGCGCGCAAACGTGAGCGCATCCAAACTGTTGGGCCCGGTGGCGTTGAGGCTGGCGCGGACCTTGATGCCGTAGAGGCAGTGGCGGAACTTCTCACCCACGCGCAAGAGCTCGTGGAAGTTCAGGTAGCCGAAGTTGAACAGCTCGCCGCTGCGCACGGAGAGCCCGGTGATGGCCAGCAGGCCGATGTGGGAGATGTGGAGCAGCGGGTAGATATGAACCTTCGAGCGCTGGATCACATGGTAGTAAAAGCCCTCGAAGTTGCCGGCGCCGGCGGAGCCGGTGTCGACCCAGGAGGTGACGCCGCTGGCCGGCCCGATCTTGTCGGCGTTCACCCCGAGCGGAACGCCCCCCCAGTAGCAGTGGGTGTGGAGGTCGACCAGGCCCGGGACCACCAACTTGCCACTTACATCGATCACCTGCTGCGCCTCAGCCTTCTCGGCCAGACCGGCTTCGATGCGGGCGACCTTGCCGCCTCGGACCGCGAGGTCGGCGACCTCGTCTCGCCCCTGGCTGGGGTCGCACACGCGGCCGCCCTGAAGGATGAGGTCGAAGCGTTCTTGCGCCATGAGACTCCTCGAGCGGGTGGAGAGCTGCCCCAGTCTACGACAGAAGAATCTGATATCTCAAGTATGAAATCGGTATTGTGCGCTTGTTTTGGTACAGCCGGTTCATCATGATGGGAACAGGCTTGAGGCTACCGTAATGTGCTCAGAGTGGACGGACGAAGCGCAGCACCCCCGCATCAGGCCGCCCAAGTGCGCACAGCCTGGCCTTGAGATCAGGGTGTTGGCCGAAGAGCGCCACCACTTCGCTGTCGCTTGGCGTCCGCCGCTCTGCCTCGTCTTCTACAGCACCAAGGTGATAGAGAATCGCACCCCCCGGAGCGAGTGCCGCCGAGGGAGCGCGCAGCCCCTTTGTTCCGGCCTCACGAAGACGACGCGCCTCGGCCTGGCAGGCTGCGTAGGACTCGAGCCCACCCAACAGTACAGCCTGCGGTAGGTTGGGCCGGGCAAGATGGGAGTCGGGTAGCGTCACGATCCACATGGCACGCTCACGAAGCCCCTTGAGATCCTCGGGATCGGTGATTTCCTCATGCCTGAGGAACTCCGCCCATGCGCCTTCGGGCGTGGTGGCAAAATAGTGGACCGGACCTTCGCCCGGACCGTGCCAACGGGCCTGCGGTTGCTGGGGACCCTCCCAGGAAAAGGGGTAGGTGGGATCGGTCTGGCGGAACAGGTTCACGTAGCGCCCATGCCGGTGCCGGCTCGTGCGAGGGCCTCGATCTCCTGCGCTGCGTTGCAGCGGGGGGACCAGTCGTCTTCGGCGAGCAGGCGTGCTTGCGGGCTGTGGCCGCCCAGAGCCTTACGGGCGCGTTCGAACCAGCGGCGCACCCCAAACTCGTTGTAGGAGGCGCTCAAGTACCCCACCACGATGGCGAGCCAGTGCAGCCGTGCGGCGACCTCAAGGGGTGTGGTGCGCATGCCACGGGCGTAGCGCTGGACGCTGCTTTGGGACACGCGCAGCAGCGTGGCGAGCTGTTCGGCGCCGAAGTAGCGCAGCAACGCCCCCCATTCGCGCCGCGGGACGGGGTTCTCTCGTAGGGCCAGGTAGATTCCTTCGAGGGCTGCGCGGATCTCTTCGGGATCAGCCGGGGTTCCTAGCGGCCGTCCGGCTGCCTCGAGGGCGGCAACCAGGCGTGCGATGTCCTGCTGGGCGACCCGTTCTTCCCAGAGCGCTTCCAGGAACAAAGAGAGTTCTTCCGTGCCGAGGCGGATGCCCCGGTCTTGGTCGGCGAGGAAGCCCATCGCCTCGCCTCGGTGGAGGGTCCGGAGGGTGGTGGGAAGCACCTCCGGTACAAAAGCCGGATGGTCTTCGGAAATAAAACGGGTAGATATCATAAGTCCATTATTATTCCATTCTGTTTCCGCTGCAAGCTACGGCGGGTGAAGGATACAGTCTAGTTCACAAGTGTCGGACCTTTGCACCCGCTGTTTGTATGAATGATGGCGTGATGTGCACTCTTATCTGTTATCTGTCGTGCCGCCATCCTGCATAGAGCCGGTGCAACCGTAGAATCGGCCTATGGAAGCGCACGACACGGAGCCCGGCTACCAGGAAAACCTCCAGGCCTGGCGCGAAGACTACCAGCAGAAGCTCCTCGCCGACACCGGCTGGTTCAGCGCGGCCGGCCTGTTCTGGCTCGAGCCGGGCGATACCCCGTTCGGCCGTGATCTCGGCGGTGGATTGCTCCTGCCAGAAGGAGATAAACACGAGGCGGTAGGCACATTCCACCTCGAGGGGAATACCGTCCGCTTGCAGACCCCGGCCGGCGCACCGCTGCGCGTCGGCGGGCGGCTGGTCGCGGAGGCCTCGTTCCGCCTCGAGCGCGACGGCGATGCCGAGCCGATCGCGTTGGGGGAGCAGACGATTCGCATCATCCGGCGCGGTGGCCGCTTCGCGGTGCGCCTCTACGACAAAAACGCCCCGTCCTACCGTTCGTTTGGCGGCCTGAACTGGTTCCCTGTCGACCCCGGATACCGTCTGGAGGCCCGCTTCGAGGCCTATGCCCAACCCGAGACCGTAAAGATCTCCACCATCCTCGGCGATGTTCGCGACGCGCGGGTCCCGGGACGGGCCGTGTTCACGCTGGCCGGGCGCGAGCACAGCTTGCTGCCTATTTTGGCAGGGAAGAAACTCTTCTTCATCTTTCGGGACGAGACCAGCCGGGAGGAGACCTACCCGGCGGGCCGTTTTTTGTACACCGATCTTCCCCGGAACGGGTCTGTGATGCTCGACTTCAACTACGCGACCAACCCGCCCTGCGCCTACACCGACCACGCCACCTGCCCGCTGCCCTTGCCGGGGAACCATTTGCCGGTGCGGATTCCTGTGGGTGAGAAGAGGTATGTGGCGAGAACATAATGAAGGCGGTAATGAGTAAACAGTGATGAGTAATGAGTAGGGCAACAGCAATGAAGGTAATGGGAAATGGGTGATGGGTAATGGGTTGGTCAATCGCGAAAGAGAGTGATTGTAGAGCACTTGGTTTTGAAGAACACACGTGAAAGCAGACTGGCTCAGCCGTAAATTTCGCAGCACCCATCACTCATTACTCATCACCCATCACCTTTCTTTCAGACATAACTACAAGAGCAGACTGGCTCAGCCGTAAATTTCGCAGCACCCATTTCCCATTACCTTCTAGTCAGCACAACCATAAAAACAGACCGGCTCAGTCACTCTCTGAGTACCTCCCGAAACACCCGGAGCCAGTTGCCCCCCAAGATGCCGAGCAGCTCCTCGTCGGAAAAGCCGACGTCGATCAGCGCGCTCGTCAGGTTCGGCAGCCCGCGGATGTCCTCGAGGCCTGGTGGCGGGAAGCCGCCGTCGAAATCCGAGCCGAAGCCGACGTGCTCGGCGCCGGCGACCTCGGCGGCGTGGGCGAAAAAGCGCGCCAGGTCGTGTACGTCGGCGTTGTCATCGTCGAGCTCGCGGTTGGCGCTGAAGAAGATGCCGAGGACGCCGCCCTGTTCGGCCAGGGCCTTCAGCTGCTCGTCGGTCAAGTAGCGGCTGGGGGCGTGTTCGCCGAAGCCCTTGACCAGCGCGCGGCAGCTGGTGTGCGAGCAGATGACAGGAGCGTTAGACGCTTCGAGCGTGTCCCAGAAGGTCTGCTCGGTCGCGTGGGCCACGTCGACCAACATCTTTAACTGATTCATCTCCTGAACGGCCTGGCGGCCGAAGGGAGACAGGCCGTCGCCGGTGTCTTCCCAGTTCCCCTCGGCGACCTCGTTGCGGTACATCCAGGTGAGGCCGACGGTGCGGACGCCGAGGCGGTGAAAGAGGTGGAGCAGGTCGAGATCCCCTTCGATGCCCTCGGCCCCCTCGATTCCGAGCAGGAAGGCGACCTTGCCCTCTCGCTTGGCGCGTTCGAAGTCGGCCGCGCTGGTGGCGAGGATAGCGAGCTCGGGGGCGTGCTCGAGATCTCTGAGCGCCTGCTGGTAGCTCTTGAGGCAGGTGCGCAGGTAGGGCCCATTACGGGGCCGCGGCACCAAAATGTTGGTCACCTGACCGCTCTGCCGGGCCTCGAGGGCGCGGGGGAAGTCCCAGTGACCGCTCTCCGCCTTTTGCCACAGCCGCCGCGGCTCCGGCGGGCCTTCCTTGGGGGGATTGTAGCGCGTGTCGCCGATCGCGATGGCGCGCAGGCTGTCGTTGTGGCAGTCGATCACAACTGCTCGGTCGTGCAGCTTGCGCACCCGCTTTGCTCGTTCAGGGGTCATCGGTCACCTTCTCTCCCTCTCAAGAAATCTCTACCAAACGTGGTTATGATTCGTTTCGTTATCCGTTCGTGATGACCTTACGCATCACCCATTACTCATCACTCATCACCAAAACCGTAATGGGTAATGCGTAATGGGGAATGCGTGGGTCACTTGCGAACGGAATAGAGACACCAGATCGTACTGCCTTTGAAACCGCAATAGTCAGAGCAGACGGGGGCAGATACGAACGTTCGCAACACCCATCACCCATTACCCATCACCTTCAGTTGGGATCCACGGCAGGCTGACCCTGCTCAAGTAGCCCCCGCCGTGGTAGATGACCTGGTCGGCTGTGACCAGGGTGGCGTCGGTATTCTGATCGGCGGCGGTGTTGTGGTTGCGGTCATAGGCCGGAAAGTGCGAGCTGGTGATGTCGAGCCGGATGCGGTGGCCCGGCAAAAAGGCGTTCGAGGTGGCGCCCAGGCGAATCGTATACTCCACCACCTCACCCGGGGTGATCAGCTCGGGCCGGTCTAGGCCGTGCCGGTAGCGGGCGCGCACCATGCCGGTGGCCACGTCGCGGGCGAGGCCGTCGGGGGCGACGTCGATCAGCCGGGCGAAGAAGTCGGTGTCGGGCGCCGACGAGGAGGCGAACAGGGTGACGACCGGGTTGCCGGTGACCTCGACCCGTCCCTTCAGCGGTTCGCTCTGGTAGACGAGGATGTCGGCCCGGTGTGCGTGCGGACGTTGGTCGGTGGCGATCGAGATCAAATCTGGACCGAAGAGCGCCAGCACCGGGTCGCGCGGATCGAAGCGGTAGTGGTCGCTGCCTTGGTCGTCCGGCGGTTCTCCCGCCAGCGTCCCGCCACCTGCCGGGGTGTTGGCGGGACCGTTTGCGCTCAGGTAAAGGAGTCTCTCCTGGGCTCGCTCGAGCGGCCACTGGGATTCGTCGCGCCAGCGGTTGTCCCCCATCACGAAGAGGCGTACCCGGGCCCGCTCCGACTCGCCCGCATCGATCCCTTTGAGGTGATAGTCGAACCAGCTGAGCTCGGTGGCAACGGCGTCGATCGGCGCCTCGGGGCCGAAGTCGATCTCGCCGAAAACGCGCCCGTCCCAGCGGCCGTGGGCCCAGGGACCGACGATGAGCCTCGAGCCTTCGCGGGCCGGACCCCAGCCCTCGCGCATCAGCGCCCGGAACATCCCCAGGTCGCCGTTGGCGTGATCGTACCAACCGACGATATCGAGGTTCGGTACGGTCACTTCGCGGCAGTCTTCGTCGAGTTTCCAGGGGTCGACGTGCGGCGCTTTGAGCCAGGCCTGCATCGCGTCGGTCTCATCCTCGAAGACATTTTGCGGAAGCTCCGACCAGGGCAGGAAGTAGAGCCACTTGCCCGCCTCGCCGCCGTAAAGCCAGCGACGCTCGCCTTCCTCGCGGTGCTGAAAACCCGGCCGGTTCGCCCGCCGGCGCAGCTCGGCCGACATCTTGGTGACCCACCAGTGCAGCCGCTTTCCGGGGCGGATGGTGCCGGGGCCCTCGAGGTCGGTCATGTGTGCGGGGATGGTCTGCGCCGACATCGCCACCAGCGAGGGCGGCCGGGTGGCGGCTGCCTTCCACTGCACCCAGGCGTCGTACGAGCCGCCGAAGGTGCCGACCTTACCGTTCGATCCGGGGAGCTGGGCGGCCCACTCGATGGTGTCGTAACCATCCTCGCCCTCACCGGTCTCGTGGCGCAGAAAGGAGCGCCACTGCCCATCCGAAGCGTGCCGGCCGCGCAGGTCGACGCAGACGGCCAGGTACCCCGCCTCCGCGTAGCGGCGCAGGTCTTGCCGGCGCTTGTCGTACGGGGTGCGCTGCACCAGCACCGGAAAGGGGCCTTCTGCTTCTGGCCGGTACAGGTCGGCGCGCAAGGATACGCCGTCGCGCATGGGGACGGCCAGGTCGCGTTGGACGGTTACCTCATACTTCATGGCGAACCTCTCTTTAGCGGTGGGGGCGTGGGGTCGGGCGGTCGGCTATCGGTGTGCTCCGGTAGGTACATACGATACAATACGGCTTCGCAGGCGCTCTGCCGAGAGAGGACCTTCTACAGATGGAGATCACCCGCATAGAGACCTTCCCCGCCGAGATCGCTGTGCGGTCTGAGGTAGCGATCACGAGCTCTCGTGGCAAGCACGTGCGCTCTCCCTATCTGATCGTTCGCATCGAGACCGATACCGGCCTGGTCGGTGCCGGTGAGGCCACCACCATGGTGCGCTGGAGCGGGGAGTCGTGCTGGACCGCGCAGAGCGTGATCGAACGGGTTCTGGCCCCGGCGCTGATCGGGGTCGATCCGACCGACATCGCTGCCGTCGACCGCATCATGGACGGCGCCGCGGTGCACAACTGGTTTACCAAGGCGGCGCTCGAGATGGCCTGCTGGGACATCCGCGGCAAGCTCGAGGACAAGCCGGTGTATGAGCTTCTCGGTGGCCCGGTGCGCTCCCGCACCGTACCGGCGCGCTTCTCGATGGCGGCTTATGACCCCGAGACGGCTGCGGCCAAGGCGCTGGAGCGGGTCGACTGGGGCTATACCACCCTCAAGATCAAAGTCGGTACCGATCCCGAAGAAGACGTGGCGCGCGTCGAGGCGGTCCGTGAGGCGGTCGGCGCCGGCATCGCGCTGGTCATCGACGCCAACGGCGGCTGGAACGCCGAAACCGCCATCCGTTGCTGCCGGCAGTTGGAGGGTAGCAACCTGTCTCTGGTCGAGCAGCCGACCCCGATCGGTGACTACTCCTCGATGGCGAGGGTGCGCCGCGAGATCGGCGTGCCGGTGATGGCCGACGATACCTGCTTCGACCTGGTTCACGCCCGCGAACTCTTGCGCCACGAGGCCTGCGACGTCATCAGCGTCTATCCTGGCAAGAACGGCGGCATCCGTAAGGCCGCGGAGATCGTACAGCTGGCCGAAGAACACGGGGTCGCCTGCACCATCGGTTCGAACCTGGAGTGGGACGTGGCTACAGCCGCCATGGGCCACCTGGTGATCGGGCTAGAGAACATGCAGGTCGAAACCTATCCCGGCGATATCCTCGGTCCGTGGTACCACCACGAGCGGATCGTCCGGCAGCCGCTGGCGATCGAGAGGGCCTCTTGCACCGTTTCCGACCGGCCCGGCCTGGGGGTCGAAGTCGATTGGGCGAAGTTGCCGCAGCTGCGGCCCTAGGGCTCGATCGTTTCAGGCCTGCCACGCTTCCATCTTGGCCTCATCCAATTCGACGCCCAGGCCAGGCCGCTCGAAGGGAAAGAGGTTTCCATACCGGTAGCGAAAAGGCTGCCGGCAGACGTCGTCGACCAGCAGCCCCGGCCCCACCAGATCTGAAGAGACCGAAACGTTGGCCGTCGCCAGCGCCAGGTGGGCCATGGCCGCGGTGCCGGGTCCGAGTTCGACGGTGGAACCCAGGAGCGCGGCCGTGCCCGCGGTCTCGGCGCTGTGGATCAGCCGCTGGGCCCGCAACAGACCGCCCCCTTGGGAGGGGATGACATTGACCACATCGATCGCCCGGTGACGGATCAGGGCGGCCGAGAAGGCGTCGCTCAGGTCGGCCACGTGTTCGATGATCGGCACCGCGACAGCCGCCCGCACCCGGGCGAGCGATTGAGCGGCGCCGTCGGGATCGGCGTTGATGCGCTCGGGGTGGTCGTTGGCGACGGGGCGGCTCACCGCTTCGACCGGGGTCTCGCAGGCGTCGATGCCGAGCTCGGCCATCTCCGCGATGCGGGCGATCGCTTCTTCTTCGCTCCAAGCGCCGCTGGCGTCGACCCGCAGGTAGGTCTTTGGCCCGGCGATTTGCCGGAAGCGGGCGATACGGGCCAGGTCGCGCTCGTGGTCCTCGCCCACCTTGAACTTGAAGGCGCCGAAGCCCTGTTCGAGCCGTTCCCGGACTCCGGCCTCGAGAGCGGTGAGCTCCGCAGCGAGCGGGACGTCGCCGCGCAGGTACTCGACCCAGCAGACCTCTACTTTCTCTCTAACCAGGCCGCCCAGCAGCTCGTAAAGCGGCGCGCCGTAGCGCTTACTGACCAGGTCGAGCAGCGCGATCTCGACGCCGAACAGCGTCAGCCCACGCAGCTCCGGGTGCAATCCCTCGGGCAGGGCGTGCGCCACCGCCCGGTAGCTCGAGCGCCAGCGGGAGAGGTCGCTGCCGGTCAAGGCCTCGGAGAGGAGTTCCGCAACCTCGTTGGCCGACAGGGGTTTCATGCGCTCGTCCACGTCGGAGATCTCGCCCAGGCCGACGCTGCCATCGTCACAAAACAGCTCGAGGATCTGGTAGCGGGAGCGGCCGAAGTCGTCGTTCGCCTGCAGGCGCTTCGGATCGGCCGCACGGGTCTCGTAGATCCTGGGGATCGAGACCTCGCGGACGCGGACGGATGTGATCTTCATGATCCCTCAAGTCCTCGTGCGGGGCGTGCGCACCATGACGCCCTCGCGGGCGCCCGTGTGGGCCCCGTTCGCCCAGCAGGTGCGGCCCCCGACGAATACCCGGACGACCCCGGTGGGCGTCCGCTTGGGGTCGTCGTAGGTAGCGGTGTCGAGGTAGGTCTCGGGGTCGAGCAGGACCGCGTCCGCCCGGAGCCCCACCCGGAGGCGGCCGACGTCGCGCAGCTCGAGCCGGTCCGCCGCCCGGGCCGTGAGCCGGGCCACCACCTCGTGGACGGGGACGAGGCCCTCCCGGAGGGCGTAGCGGCCCAAGGCGCGCGCCGCCGTGCCGTAGAGCCGCGGGTGGGGGCGCTCCCCGAAGATGCCGTCTGAACCGATGAGCTGGCGCGGGTGTTTGAACACCTCGCGGACGGCCTCCTCGGTGGTGTAGTGGTTCACCATGGTGGCGTCGAGCCGGGTGTCTCTGAGAATGCCGAAGAGGGTGTCTATGGGCGACATCCCCTCCTCCTCAGCGACCTCCTGGAGCGAGCGGCCGATGACCTCGGCGCGCTCGGCGGCGGCGTTGGCGACATAGATGGCCTCCGGACCGCAGGCGCGGTAGACGCTCTCCCAGCCCGGCAAGCCCTCCATGAGATCGGTAGCGATGGCGTCGCGCGTCTGCCGGTCGGCGAGCCGGGCGAGGACCGTTTCGGAATCTCCCGCCTGAGCCCAGGCGGGTAGGAGCGCCATCAGTTGGGTACTGCCCGCGGTGTAGGGGTACTGGTCGAAGCTGATGTCGATGTCGCGACCGGCTTCGTCGATGAGCGCCAGCAGCGGCTCGATCAGTTCAGGCCGGCCGATCACTTTGAGGTGCGAGATGTGGAGCGGGGCGCCGGACTCGCGCGCGACCCGGATCATCTCGCCGGCGGCCTCGAGCACCCCGGCGCCCTCGTTGCGGATGTGTACCGCCAGCGGTGCCCCATACGGGGCGGCCTCGCGGGCCAGCTCGATCAGCTCCTCGGTTTCGGAGAATACCCCGGGCAGGTAGACCAGCCCGAGCGAGAAGGTGCGGGCGCCCGCCGCGAGGCCCTTGGCGATCTCTCTCCTCATGGCTTTGATCTCGCCGGCCGTCGCAGGCCGGTCGGCGCCGCCCATCACGCAGTCGCGGACGGCGTTGTGGCCGATAGACGGCACCAGGTTGCTGCTCGGCCGGGCCTGCTCCAAGGCGGCGTGGTATTCGTCGAGGGTGCGCCAGCGCCACTCCGCAGGTCCCGGACCCTCGAGGGGCCGCAGGTAGGCCCGCCGCTCCGCGACGCGCGCGTCCGTCACCGGGGCGGGTCCGAAGCCGTCGGGGTTGATCACCTCGCAGGTGAAGCCCTGCGCGATCTTCGCCTCGAGTCGGGGGTCGTGGAACGCCTCGAGGGCGCTATGGGTGTGCATGTCGATAAAGCCGGGGCAGAGCATCAATCCACGGGCGTCGATCACCTCGGCCGCCTCGCCGGCGATCTCGGGCGCCACCGCGGCGATCCGGTCGCCCCGAAAGGCGACGTCGAGCTGCTGCCCGGGCCCCTCCCCGGTGAAGACTTCGGCCCCGCGAACGATCACGTCCATGATCCCTCTCCCTTCCGGGTTGCCAGGGTACAGCGCTCGAGCCGGTCCCGGTTTGCCGGCTGGTCCTCGACCTTGAACGGAGATGCCACGCCCTAGCTCCAGATCCGCCGCAAGAAGCGCAGCCAGTTGCCGTGCATGATGCCACGGATGTCGTCGTCACCGTAGCCGCGCGCTGCCAGGGCTGCGGGGATCATCTGCATGTCGTCGACGGTGTCGATCTCGGCCGGGAACTCGTCGAAGCCGACCCCGCCGTCGAGGTCGCTGCCGATGCCGACGTGAAGGGCGTTGCCGGCCAGCTGGCAGATGTGGTCGATGTGGTCGACCAGGTCTTCGAGCGTGACCTCGAAGTCGTGGGCCTTGCCCACGTCCCAGCCGCGGTGGAGCTGCCAGTTGCCCAGGGTAGCGCCGATGACGCCGTCCCGTTCGACAATCGCTTCGATCATGGCGTCGGTGAGGTGGCGTTTGTTGGGCACCAGCGCCCGGCAGTCGTTGTGGCTGGCCAGGATCGGCCCCTGGTAGTGCTCGAGCGACTCCCAGAAGGTCTGATCAGACGTGTGGGACATGTCGAGCGCGATCCCTAAGCGCTCCATCTCTTTCAAGAGAGCCGGCCCCCGTTCGGTGAGGCCGAGCTCGCTGCCGGTGCCGCCGGCGTAACGGCCGGGCCCGAAGTGGGTCGGTCCGATCAGGCGCAGGCCCGCCTGGTACCAGGCTTCGAGCTGCTCCGGGTCGAGCACCGCGTCGGCGCACTCCATGCTGAAGATCACACCGAGCGGGGGTGGGGGGGCTACGGCACCGCCGGCCTCCCAGCGTTCCCAGGCAGCCCAGCTTTCGTCGAGGCCGGCCCGGTCGCTGACCACTCGCAGGTGCCCCTCTTCTTCGAGGGCCCGGTAGTAGGCCAGATGGCCCTGGGCGATGGCGTAGGTCTGGGTGGCGGAGCGGAAGTCGAGGTGGGGTATGGGGTGGCCTGAGGCCTTCGCGACCGCGGTCACGATCGACAGCGCCACGCGTCCGCGGCGCATGTCGGGCAGCGCCGTGGTGGCCTTGGCGCGGCCCTTGCCGGGGGTGCTGAGTTCATGGGTGCGGATGGTGTGGGCCGAGACCAGCAGGTCGCGGTTGAGCTGCAGCGCGTTCAGCGCCAGGTCCAGGTGAGCGTCGATGATCAGCATAGGATGGTCCCCTCCCCGGTCAAACCGGCCAGGCGGCGCGCAGGAAGCGGAGCCAGTTGCCGTGCATGATGCCTTCGATGTCGTCTTGAGCGTAGCCGCGTTGCTCGAGCAACGC
>CP070815.1:3658440-3719593 GCA_020344215.1 Gemmatimonadota bacterium | reverse complement strand
GGTGCTGCCGCAATCGGCGGCGTTGTCTATGCGCGTAGGCGCTAGAGGTTCACATGCTCACGACTACTCTCAGTCACGATCACGGCGTGCCCGTCAACACCGGCACACAACTCGTCGGTACGCGGACGTCGCCCGGAGGGATGCCGCACCTCGACGGCTGCATGGGCTGCTCGGCAACGCTCATGGACGGCGGACTGTTCGGCCTCGGTCAGTCCGAGGATCAGCTCCAGGCGACCGCCGACGGCATCATCCGCGAAGCGGGCGACACGTTCATGGTGTCCTCGATCGCCATCGCGGCTGCGATGACCGTCCTCGACAAGAAGGCGGCGCAGCGTCTCGGTCAGATCCTGATCGCCAAGGGCGTCGACGCCGACAAGGTCGCCGACGCGATGAAGCGCGCGTTCCCGACACGCGCCGGTCGGGGCATCTGGGGTGTGCTGTCGACGGTGTCGGCGGCGGCGTGCGCGTACCACGGCTACAAGCGCAACGAGTCGATCGGCTGGGCGGTCTGGTGGTTCATCGCCGGCGGTCTGTTCTTCCCGATCACGCCGGTCATCGCCGTCGCACAGGGCTTCGGCAAGCCCAAGTAGGGAGGTCGTCATGGCACTCGGAATCGTCAGGATACAGCCCCCCACCGGATCGCCCTACATGGAGCCGCCGGTCGTCAAGCGCATGGCGCGCAATCTGCCGCCGCGCTTCGACAACTACACCAACATCCCGAGCCTCGGTAGCAACGGCACCGTCGCCGCGATCGGCATCGCCGGGATGCTGATCCCGATCGGGCTGCTCGTCGGCACGATCGCGCTTGGCGTCTACGCGGTCAAGAAGCTGTCGAAGTGAAGACCGCCACGCTTCAACAACCGCCGATCGGCCAGGAGGTCTTCCGGCAGGAAGTCTTCCGGCTCGAAGGGCCTTCGACGGTCGGTGAAGTGCTGCCGTTCTTCCTGCTTCCGATCGGCGCGGTCGTGCTCGTGTGGTTGCTCGATCGCGAGAAGACCAAGCGACAGCACTCGACGTACCCCACGTACCGCCCGCCGCGTTATCAGCGCGACGAGTGGGATCTGTGGGCGGACTAGCGTAGTCCGAAGTGCAGATGGGCGTCTCGGATGAGTTCGCCCAGGTCGAAGCGGATCTGACCGCCGACGCGCACGTGAGGTAAGTTGCGGCGCTTGACGTGCCGCCGGATCGTCATCGGCGCGACGTTCATGCGCTCGGCGATTTCTTCGATCGTCAGCAGGCACGGCAGTGCCGCGTCGAGGATGTCGTCGACGCTGCCGAACGAGGTGGCCGGCAATTTCGCGCGCTCCGCAGCGACCGTCGATGCTGCGATGTAGCGGAGAAGCTCGTCGGCGGGCTCGAACCACTCATCGTGGTGACGCCACGAATCGAAGCGCCGATGGAGTCGTCGTTCGAGGCGCGTCGCGTCGTCATCGACCTGTACGCCGAGCAACGCCAACCGGCTCGCGTTCTCTGCGCACAACGTGCGCCACCGCTGGGGCAAGCTCCGCGCCGTGCCGATGCGGATCAGCTTCGGCACTACGTCGACGGCCTGCGCGAAGTAGACGAGGTCGACGCCGTCGAGGTGGTTCATAGCTCCCGAGCCGGGATGTAGACGTTGAGCGGGGTGCCTGTGTGCCACGCCGCGCTGGCTCGATGCGATCCGTCGATGATCAGGCCGTCCGCAGCGACAACGGGCGTCGTGTCGCCGATGTAATACTCTGCGACATCGTATGGATGGTGCGCGAAGTCGATTCGCGGATCCGTGGGATCCATCTGTACGTGAACCCAGTCGTCGTGTTCTCGGACGATCCTGACGAGGTGCGCCACCCACTCAGGATCGCCCGAGCCGTCCGTCTGGATGATGTGATCCACGACGGTCGCTTGCGGTAATCGCCTCACGACTTCTTGCGCAGATGGTTGAGCACGTCGTTGGGCACGAAGCGAAGCTGCCCGGCGACTTTGACGTGTGGCAGGTTCTTGGCGATGCGCGACACCGTGCGCGGGCTGACCTGAAGGAAGCGCGCGAGCTGTTTCGGCGTCACCGGGCGGTCCCAGATCGGGTGGCCGCGCGGTTCGCCCGCAGGCGTCGGAGTCGGCGCCGCGTCCCCGAGCGGCTTCGACGGAGGTGCAGCCTTCTTCTTCGCCATCGAATATGTTGTATCGCTTACGCGACAGCCGTGTCAACAGACGCCAATATTAAACACGACCGACAACGCCCCCGAGGCGACAAATGATAACACACCGAGATCACTACAAAGCCGCTTGACTCGCGTAAGCGACGGGCGTAGCGTGAAGTTCGTGGCGCAAGTCCTCTCCTACATTCCACGACCCGATCGAGTCATCAAGACCGGCGTGATCGCACCGTATCCGGTGCGCCAATACGATCCGGTGTACCTCGCTCGGCAGAACATCTGGCCGTTCATCCAGGGTGTCCGCGGTGTCGGCCCGGTCTGGAAGCAGCCGCAGCCCGAGGAGATCGTCGCAGCAGCGGCGAAGGTCGCCAACAACGCGATGAGCGGCCTCGGCTCGGCACGCGTCAAGGTCGGCGGCAAGCGCTACAAGATCGTCCCCGGCAAGCCGCCCCGCAGCGCCGTCGAGGGTCAGATCCAGCGCGCGGCCCACGCGATCATGCAGGGCAAGCCGGCGCAGATTCGCGCCGCCGGGCGCGTCGTCTCGATCTCGCCGGATCTCGGTCGGGCGATGTGGGCGCGTCGGAACGCGTTTTCCACGGGCACCGTGTGGGACATGATCCGCGCGCGCCAGCGGCTCTATCGCATGGGCAAGCATCCCGGACGCGGCTTCGCGTACGGCCGCATGAAGATCGACTGATGCCCAGCGTGTTCACGATTCAAGGCCCCGACCTGGGACGGTCGCGCAAGCGACGGTGCAAGCGCGTGCGCAACGGTCGCAACGGCTGCACCATCGAGATTTGCTACGTCGGGAAGGACAAGTCTCCGACTGGCTGGAAGTTCAGCAAAGGTTCCACCTCCTGCCCGAAACGCAGGCGATAACACACACAAGGAGAAGAAATGTCGGATCTTGGAAGCTATGACGACATGGGTGGCTCGGTCGACCTGTTCGGGCTGGACGAGTTCGGTCAGGCCGTCGGGATGAGCGCCAATTGGGGCGCGGGCATCGGTGCGGCGGCGCAGTCGCTCGGAGCCGTGGCCGTTCGTCGGTTCACGGGCATGGGCAACTACGCCGAGGGCATCGGCGCGGCCGTCGGCGTCGGCGCCGGCGCCGTGATGATGGCCTTCCCGGGCTCGCGCGCGGCCGGTTGGACCGCCGCCATCACGTCCCTCGTCTCGGGCGGCATCCGTCAGCTCGAAAACATGGTGGGCGGCTCCGTACAGGGCATCGGAATGCCCGTCATCGACCCGCAGGCGCTCGTTCCCGGCTCGGCGGGCCTCATGGGCGGCCTCGGTCTGCACGCCATCGAGCCCTCGGCCACCGTCGGCCCGGCCAACCTGAGCGGTCCCCCGCAGCTCCAGAACGCGGGCGACTACGGCCTGAGCCAGAACCCGGGCGCGCGCCAGGCGTCGCTCGTCGGTCCCCAGATCAGCGGCCTCGGGGCGCACTACGGCGCGACCCTGTTCGGCTAGTTTCTCGCGGCGGGCGGCGACGCCCACCGTTCCAACCTCAATTCACGACCACTTTTTAGGAGGACAGTATGGGATTCGTAGGCGTCGCACCAGGGACGACCACCCTCACTCTGCCGGACGGCTCGACGATCGCCCTCGCGGACTGGATCGACGACAAGCTGTACGGCATGGTTCAGTTCGAGACGGGTGACACCGGTCAGGTCGAAGCGTTCCAGAACGGGCGCTCGCAGCAGATTCCGGGCGGCACCCGGACGATGACCCGCGTCGACACCAACATCCCCCGTTCCGGCGACTCCGGTCTGCCGAAGGACTGGGAGATGCTGGTCTACGGCTGGGGCATCAAGTTCACGCGCGTCATGCGCGCGCCGGCCGGTGCCACCGAGCCGATCCTCGCCGACACCGGCGGCGCGTTGTCGGATCCGCCGACGCTGCGCACCGTGTTCGACATCGACCGCGTGGTGTTCTTCGCGTACGAGTACAACGCGAAGATCTACACCACGGGTGTCGTGCAGGACTACCCGACCGGGCACGGCTTCACCGTGTTCAGCACGAACCCGGCGTTCGA
Source organism: Gemmatimonadota bacterium (assembly GCA_020344215.1). Taxonomy (GTDB): domain Bacteria; phylum Gemmatimonadota; class Gemmatimonadetes; order Palauibacterales; family KS3-K002. The sequence goes on along the minus strand of CP070815.1, from coordinate 3,715,426 downwards.
GATCGCGAACAACGGCGTCCCGAGCCCGCGCGACCGCGTGGCCCTCGTGCTGCCGGTTCACGAGCGCGAGAACCTCGGCTACAAGGGCATCTTCCAGCCCGAGGCCGCGCTGGTCATCGCCCAGGCCGCGAGCGACGGCGGTGCCAACCTGACCTTCACCGACGTGAAGGTCTACAAGTACGGCCTGATCAAGCGCACCGTCATCTAGTTCGCTAGAACGGCAGCCGGATTCCAGGTAGTCACACGGAATCCTGAGCGCAGGGTGGTCCCCAAGACGCCCTGCGCTCTTTTTTTGTGCGGCAACGAGCGTGCGCAGCGTGTCGTCGACGCGTGGCTGACCGGTCTAGAAGAACCGGATCGCGCGCTTCGGCCGACCGCTGCTTCGTGAGTGACTACGAGCACGACGTACCGGATCGACAGCACGCTTGCTCGGCGCCGCCGGCTTGCGGTGTTGCTTGATGCACGCGATCACGTCATCGACGCGGCCCGGCCTGCCCGTCACCCAACAGCTTCCGCCGTACTTGTAGCTGCCCCAACCGTCTTTGGCAGGTCCCACGACTTCGATGCCGACGTCAACGGGATCGCGAATCGAGGATCCCACGAACGCCTTGAGAGCGTCCGTTTGGGCTTTGGTCGGCGTGTAGCCACACGCTTTGACGACGCGTTCGTTTTTCCAATCGTGGAGCTTGATGCCGCCGGTTCGGCACAGGAAGTCATCGACGCCCCTGGCGCCGACGTTCCGCGCGATGTCGGCGTGATGGTAGTATTGCGTCCCGCGGTACGTGATCTTCGCGCCGTCACGCATGACAAATGCGGTGCGACGGATGTTGGTGGTTGTCCCGTACTCTGCGATAGCGTCGGCCGCCATGCCTTCATCGAACTTGGGCATTATTTGCTCCTCGACGTAACGTTGCCCTTCTCTACAATGCACCGAACGACCTTGGAGACGTTCGGCCGCTCGTGCCCCTGCCACATGCAGCCTCCCGCCCAGCGGTTGACGCGCTCGTTACCCTTGCTGACATCTACGATGACGTTGGGCGGCGATAGCTCGCGGAGCGGGACGTACAGGAACTTCGCCAGCGCGTCGCGCTGCGCGTGCGTCGGCCGATAGGCACAGGCGTGGACGGTGCGCTCGCGTTTCCAGTCGTGGACGCGGATGGCTCCGGTACTGCACAGAAAGTCGGTGATGCTGTCGGCACCCGCAGCGGCGGCCATCGCGGCGTGGTTGGCCTCACCGGTTCCCCGGTAGGTGACGAGCGACCCGTCGCGCAGGACGTAGGCCGTACGACGGATGTTCGTCGTCGTCCCGAAGGCCGCGAGCATACGCTCTTGGAGCGTCCGCCCCTTGGGGCTGAGCTTCATGGTCCCATCATACTGGAACGCTGCTAGTCGTGATAGCGCTTCGGCGCGGCGCTCGGGCGCCACAGATCGACGATGATGACGTCGCCGACACGACACGAGACGGCCGTAGGAACGCTCAGGACGACCGCTCGGCCCATTTTGCGAGGTTGACCCGTCCACGCGGCGTCGCTCGCCACGGCCCGTAGAGGAGCCTTTCCGTTCCAACCCGTGTGCCGCAGACCGCGTATCACCGGAGCCGGGATCGCAATTCGGCGTCCCCGACGGCCCTCCTGTCGCACGGCGGCCTCGAACCGGAACACGCTGGCGACCACGGTCGTAAGCCGTCTCGCCATGTTCTGCACTGTACGCTGGTCGAGGCGATGTCGCAATCTAATTCTGCGGGTTTTTTGGTGTCCTTACCAAAAATTCCACGTCGCTGTTGCGACGGATCGAACATCCCGTGTAGGGTGGGTGTCGTCGCATTCACGACGGAAAGGACAGCGAAGACATGGGTCGACTTCCTGCCGAATTTGCCGGCAAAACGATCACGTTCCGCATTCCCTACTCGATGCCCGGCGAGCTGATCGTCGCGAGCAATACCCAGGGTACACAGTTCCCGGACGCGACGTTCTTGCACAACGTCGACAAGCCGTTCGAGATTCACCGCGTCCTCGTGCGCCTTACCGGCCTCGACGACAACGATGCGGTCATTCCGGCACAGCCAGCCAACCTCGGCAAGCTCGTTCGCCTGCGCTTGCAGGACACCAGCAAGAACGAGGCGTTGACCAAGGCGGCGCACCTCGTCGACACGTTGCTCAGCGCCAACACCGAGACGTGGGACTGGGAAGATCCCTACACGCTCGTGCGCTCCGAGGGCTTTCAGGTACAGGCCGATACGCAGGTGCTCGGCAACGTCTGTTCGCCCGACGCCAACTGCGACCTCGTGTCGACGGCGGTCGCCAGCGTCCGCGTCGAGATCGCCTTCCAGGGCTACCTGATCGTCATCGCGCCGCCGAGCGAGGTCCGCTAGGAGCTGCCATGCAGCTCACGTCATTTCAGACCTTCAACCCGCCTGCGGCGGCGCAGGGCGCGATTCCGCAACCCATTGCGCGGGGAACTTCTGTACCTGTTCGCGCGCTCGTCCGCAACGCGGGTGCGACGCTGATCTTCCTGGGCGGTACAGCCGAAGACGTGGTCGGCGCAGATGGTGTGCCGTCGTCGGCGACGTACCGTCTTCCCGCAGGAGCGACGGACGTGTTCGTACTCGCGCCTGAGCAGACACTGTTCGCGATCGGCGCGGGCGCCGGCGCGACGATCGGCGTCTCCGTCTCCGAGGCGATTCCGCTCGGGCAGGGAGGTGCCTAGTGGCCGACGTCAGTCCGATCTCCGTCGAAGATGCGTATCGTCGGGGTCATGCCGTCTACGAGTTGCGCCTCACGAACTGGGGAAACATCGGCGCCGGCGCCGATGCGAACAGCCTGCGAAGCAATACGGTCGGTCGGCCCATTCTCGGCGCGGCGATCTCACCGGACAGCGATGTTCCGGCGTGCATCATCACACGCGATCTGGGCCGCATGTCATCGGCCCCGATTCTCGTCGCGGGGACCGTTGCCAATCAGGACATCGTACTCACCGCGGGGACGCCCCTGCTGTTTCCACAGGCGGCGGGACAGACGTGGAGCAACGCCATCGAGGCGATTCGCGTGTACCCGCTCGGGCAAGATCTGTTTGGCGACACGTATCGACTGGAGAACGGCACCACGACGCCCTTCGGAACGACGTTGCCGTTGACGCAGTTCGCTGCGCCCGAACTCAAGGTCTTGTTGCTCTTTCGCGGCAACGCGCTGCTGGCGTCGCCTCGACGAGACTTCCGAACGCAGGGTACGCACATCTTCGGTGGGGGCAGCGAGGAGTTGGTCTACGCCGTGCCGGCGCTGGGGCGACGAGCGATGCGAGTGACCGCGCGAACAGAGGCCGGAACGACCGTTGATCTTCGCGTCACGGCGCTAGTTGGACGGTGGTCGCAGCCGCCAATCGGACCTGCCGTAGACGACACCAAGGAAGCCGAGGTGGCGTCCACCATCACGATCGGCCCACTGGCTACGGGCACGATCCTTGTCGAGAATCCGCTGTGCCAGTGGCTGTTGATCAAGGCGCAGCGTACAGCCGGCGCCAACGACATGGCCTGGACGGTCCGCGCGGTAGACTAAGATGAAACGGCGACGACTCACCGGTAGTTGAGGCCAGCGATTGGGCCGCGCCGTGAGCGTCGGCACGAGAGGACCCATGAGACATTACTACCCCTACGGAACGCCTGCTAACTTCCGAGGTCGTGGGCTCGGCCAGGACGATCGGACGGCTAGCGTGATCAACTGGATCGCGACACTCGCCGCGACCGAACAGAATCTCAAGGCGGCATACGACAAGATCCTCGGCATGGCGTCGCTTGGTGCGGTGCCGACGTTGCTCATTGCGACGTACGACGAAGGTGCGAGCAGCTTCAACCGCGTCCTGTCTTTTCTTGCGAGTCACGCGCGGTCTGTCGACGCATCGCCGCCCGGAACGCCGCAGTTTCTGCCGTCGATTGAGGTAACGAATGCGGCGGCCGTCCAGACGTTGCCGGGGGCGGATCCCGCCGTGACGGTGCCGGTGCTCGGTCCGAGAAACGCTACGCTGAACGTGCCGAAGGCGTCGTACGTGCCGGGCTCGGCGCTGTACTTCGGTGCGACGTCGGGTGAGTTGGGCATCGCGCCTCGTGCGCCGTCGGGTGCCGGAAGGGCTGTTGCGGGGTTCTTCCGCAAGCTCACGGAAGTTGTGGTCACGCCCAAAACAGGCGTGATCGCAGTCGGCGGCACCGTGTTCTACCTCATCGAGCCGCGCCTGTCGCGTTGGATACAGTCGTTGTATGGACAAGCCGAGCGCATCGCGGAGGCGGAAGCCGACAAGACCCGTGCGGAAACGGCGGCCCGAGTCCTACTCGCGATGGTCAACGTAGTGACAGCCCACATCAAGGCGTGCAGCAACGGCGATCCGGCCAAGTACATGGCGTGCGTCGGACCGGCCGTCCAGAACCTTATTGAGAAGGACATCACGCCGCCTCCGGTGCCGCGTGGTCGTAGCCTCCTCGAAAAGATCGGCCTCGGAATGTTGCTCGTCGCTGCTGGACTTGGTGGCTACGTGTTGTGGAAGCGCTACGGCAAACGGTGGACGCAGGCCGACAAGAAGCCGGCGAAGCCGCCCAAGGCTCAGGAGGAGCGTCGCCGCCTCTATCGCGGCTACGGAGTCTAGGTGGGCGTTTCCGAGGAGACACTGCGACTCTGTCAGCGCCTCGGGCCGCAAGAGCCGGGGTTGTTCTGGCACATACTGAAGCTGGGAACCTATGCCGTCTGGCTCGTTCCCAAGGTCGGCCCCGCCGCAGGGCTGGCGATCGAATCCGTCGGCGGACTGCCCGAGCCCGGAAACTACAAGGAGCGCGTGTCCGCCGTCCTGTTGATGGATCGGTGGCTCACACAGGGGCGCACGGACGTCATTGTGTGCTTGACCGTCGCGATGATGTCGAGTGAGGCGACGCTTCGTAAGCTGGCGTACGAGTCATTGCGCAAAGCGCCTCCCGGTCCGGCGACCGCCGACGCCGTCGTCGCGATGACCGAGAACCTCGACTACGAGAAGCGCTCGGGCTCGGTGGCGGCCCTTCGGACGGCGATCGAGACGTTGGGTATGATCACCACGGCCGACATCGACCCGAGCACCCGAAGCTGGGTGGTGTCGCAGATCGGCGTCAAGGGTGCGACCGTGCCCGGCGTGGAAGTTGCCGCACGGACTGCGATTGAGGCCATCCAGGCACGTGCGCCGGTGGAGATCGTGCCCGATCCGCCGCCGACGCCGCCCCATCGGCCGTCGCCCGTCGCCCCTCCGCGTAGCGGCGGCGGGGCCGTCTTCGCCCTCGGGCTCGTCGCACTGTTGGGCGTCGGCGCGCTCGTATGGCGGTGGAATTCTACGGGACTCCTGCGCGAAGTAACCGACGTCGGGGGCGTCGCGTAGGCTTCGTCGCGTTTGCGACGTGTGCTAGGATGCGAGCTATGGCGGGCAAGAGAATTCCAGCGACGTTGCCGCGCCCGGAGTTTGGAAATGCGGGGTGTTGCACGCGGACCAAGCCTCGCATTGCGCCGGGGCGCGGAGGTGTGCGGCCAAACAACAAACCAGGGCTGAAAATCAACCATCGTCGGCCGTCGATGCCGGTCCGGCGAACGCCCATCATTCCTGTACCCAAGTAGGAGATTTTACATGGCACGAGGACGTCGAGGACCGAAGCGCAAGGTCGTCAAGTATCAGCGGATGCGGGTGCGGCTCAAGGCCGGGCAGACCAGCCTGTCGTCGCGGCAGAAGAACCAGATCCACCTGTTGGAGACGCAGCGCGGCGGCCGGAAGCCGCTGTCGACGTCCGACCGGTGCATCATCTTCTTCTCCAAGGACGGTCGGGCGGTCCAGCGTTGCGAAGGACGCACGATCAACAAGGCGGCGCTCAAGGCGCGGGGCAGGGCCGTCGCGCGGCGCAACTGCCGGCGAGGGGGTTCGGGGTGGAAAGCCAAGATGCGCGGTCAGGTCCGTGCGGGCCGCAAGCCGACGGCGCAACTGTTCACGCGCTGCTAGGTAGCTTTCCGTGACTGACGACCCGACGCGCAGCAGTAAGGTGCCTCGGGAGGCTGTGGTCATGGCCGAGATGAAGAAGGACCTCACGTCTCTCCAGGCGCAAAGTGCTGCGTGCTCTGAGATCCTCGTCGCCGTCAAGGAGGCGCTGGTAGAGCACAAGGTGCGCCTGGAGAACGGCAGCAAGGTCTTCGAGCGGCACGGCTCGCGCATCACGGCGATCGAGGACACGATCCGACCGAAACCGCCCGGCGTGCTGAAAATCGTCTCGGTGACGGTCGGAATCCTCGTCGCGTGCGCGACGGCGCTGTGGGGTCTATCGACCAAGCTCAGTGACCGCCCGACGGTGGAGCAGGTCGAGAAGGTCATCGACACGCACGACACGCACGGCCACAAGGCCGTCGAGAAAGACCTCGATCTTATTCGGTCGGAGCAGGCGGCGCAGCGTGTCTTGATCAACAACCTCGACGACGACATCGAGAAGCAGGCCAAGAAGATCGACACCATCTTGCAGCGCGTCGAATCTCCACCGCGGAGGCGACGTCCACAATGAGCGAAGCGAAGGTATCATCGGTAGAGCGACGTGCGAAGGCGGCGATGAAAGAGATCGCCGTCGAGGTGCTCGATACCGTTGATCGCGCCCGATCGGCCGTAGAGGGCGCTGAGAAGGCGCTTCGCCGAGATCGTTGTCTGGATGCCGTCCAGGCGTTTACGGCCGGCGCACAGCAACTGGGCCTCGCGGAAGGCATGACCCGATTCTTGCCGCCCGCCGCGCAGCGTCGATTGGTTGACCAGGCCGGTGTCGAGCGGTTGGTCGAGAGGTACGCCACGGTCGGAGATGCACTGCGCGTGTGTGTTCGTCCGCGGGCGCGGCGCGTACGCGGCTTCGTCCGCACGACAGGACAGATGCGATCCCGGAGGTCGAGGTAATGGAAACGCGCGACATCAACGTGTCCGGCACGGTCAAGCTGTCCAACGGCTTCCTGACCGGATTGCTGCTCGGTATCTTGACCGGCGGCATCGGAATGTTGGCTGTGGTTTGGTTCCATCGACGCTACCTCAACGGCCCCGTCGGCAGCTTCGCAGCTCCGACGCTCGATCGTCTGCCTGTGCTCGATCTACCGGCTGCCGACGACTCGTTCGAGTTGGAGGGCGTCAAGGAAGACAAGGTCCCTGTAGGGCCTCCCAGCATGAACACACCGCCTCGTGAGTACGCACAGCCGATCACCGAGTCGTTCTTGCTGCCGGGGCCGGGCGGGGACGCGATTCGCATCGCCTCGACGACTGACGTGCCCTACATGGTGCAGGTCCGTCCGGTCGATCCGCCCGGCGCGTTCGCCGTGTTGTCGTTCAGTCCGACCGAGCTGAACATTCGCGGACCCGGCGTCGCTGTTCCGGTGGGCCACACCATCATCATCCCGGTCGGGCAGTGGCAGACCGTACCGATGGCGCCGAACTCGGCGCTGTACGCGCGCGGCAACATCGCAGGCGTGACGCTATCCGTATCCGGATCGCCGACGGGCACGGGAGGCCACTAGGAGATGACGCTACAGAGCGGCGACAACATTGCGTCACATCCAGCAGTACGCAATACCGTACCGCTGCCGACCGACTACGGTATCGTCGCCCGGGTACTGCCCGGACCGCCGATCAACGTTACGGTCGCTGAAGACCAGCCGAGCGTCGCGACGGTCACGCGCGTGCCGCTCAACGTCGCCAACGTGCAGCTCGTCGCGGCCGAAGTCGTCGTGCCGCCCGCGTCGCCGACCCGCAAGACGGTCAGCATCTACAACGACTCCAACCAGAACATGTACGTGCTGCTCGGTCCCGGCCCGGCGTCCGCGACGAACTTCACCGTCCTGTTGAACCCGACGGACTTCTACGAGACGTCCGATCCGAACTTCATCGGCGAGATCAACGCCATCTGGGCGGGAGCCGGAGCAGGAGCCGCACAGGTCACAGTAGAATCGGTCTGATATGCCGCTTTACCACTCGCGTCAACTCCCCTGGATCGGTATCGACGCCCAGAGCGGCAGTGTCATCTACGGCAAGCTCGGCGGCGGTGGGCTCGAACAGGACAACGCCGACTTCTTCTGGGACCGCGCCGCCAAACGTCTCGACATCGGCACGACGTCCGGCGGTGCGATGCACATCGGCGACGCCGGTGCCGGTTCGACGACGAGCTATGGTCAGTTCAACGCCGGCTCGACCACGGCGGTGTCTCCCGCAAACACGGGACGGCTGCGCTACAACGAAGTCCTCCAACAGTTCGAGGTGTCGCACAACGGGCTGGCGTACGTGCCGCTCGGCATCGCCGGTGCGCCGGGAACGCTCGATCAGGCGTACGACTCTGGCGGCCCGGGAGCCGGTCGGACGATTCAGGCCGATGCGGGCGCGGTCGTCTTCACCAGCAGCGCCGCCGACAACAACAACATTCTCGAACTGGTCAAGACGCCTGCGGGTCCACAGGGCGGTAACGGGCTCTACGTCTTGATGACGTCTACGGCCAGCGGCGCTGGCGTCAACGTCACCGACACCGGGACGTACGCGACGATCGCGTGGAACACCTCTACGGAGTCAGCGTACGTCGAGTTGGAAGAAGCGTCAGGTGAGTTGTGGATCGTCGCTGATGACGGTGTGCGCGCGACGAACGGCGGCGCGCTAGGCACTTATCTGCACATGACGGCCGACCAGCACGACATCGTGCAACTCGGCAGCCTGGCCGGGAACCCGATCGGGTTTCGGTACACAGGTGGATCCAACACGCTCTCACTCAACAACGAGACGACCGATGCGTACTTCAACCTGAATCGGTTGGTTACGTTCCCTGGTGGTCCGGCGACGTCGATCACGACGCAGCGCGCGATTCGCGTCGCAGCGCCGACGTACGACGCCAGCGCGGCGACACTCACGATCGACGACGCGTACACGTTCGACGTTTCTGGCGCGCCTGCCGACGGTGGCGTGAACATCGTACTCACGCGCGCCTGGGCAGCAGGATTTGGAGCGGACGCTGAGTTCCGTGGCGAGATTGCGCAGAAGGGATCGGTTAGCGGATGGCTGCGCCACGCCGTGCCAGGCACCGTCACCAGTTACACGATCACCTGGCCGAGCGCGCAGGCTGTCGGCTCGCAGGTTCTCACCAACGACGGCGCGGGCAACCTCAGTTGGACGACGAACGCGGCGGTCGGCAATACGCTTGACCAGGCGTACGACCAGGGCGGCGCGGGCGCCGGCAGATCCATTACTGCGGACGCGGGCGCGGTGGTCATCACGAACAGCGCAGCGGACAACAACAACGTCCTCGAACTGAACAAGACACCCGCAGGCGCGCAGTCAGGCAACGGCATCGAGATCCAGATGGGCTCGAACGCGACGGGGCGCGCAGTCTACGCGTACACCGACTACATCAACGCAGCCTCGCAGTCGGTCATCGAGGCTGAGCTATCGACCGAGCATACGGCCGCCCCCACCGCAAATACATATGCGGGGATTCGGTCGAACACGGCACTCGGCAACGGCAACAACCAGAACCTGACAGCGACGGTCGGCATCTCGGCTTTCCGTGCGACGCACAACAATCCGATCGGGCCGACCGGCACCGTCACCGGCCTCGCGTACTACGAGATCGGTCAGTCGCTCCTGAGCGGCGCGACATACACGAACCAGTACGGCTTCTACAGCCCTGCGTTGACCGGCGCGACCAACAACTACGTCGCGCATCTGGGCGCCGACACCGACGCGCAAGCAATCATCGGCCGCGCGCGCTTCGATTCGCGCACCACCGACGAGGCGTTCTTCAGTCACTTCGACAACACTGCGACGGGCGCCTACGCGATCAAGCAGATCGCGTCAGGTCACACGTCAGTTAATGCTGCGTCTGGCCGAGTCATCTACTTACGCATCAACAACTCGGCCCAATTCAACGTCAGTACCGCAGACGGATTCTACGCTACGAACGCCAACGGCCCCGCGCTGGACAATATAGCTGCTGGTGCCACGACACCAACGTTCCTTCCAGATCGCGCCTCGACCACGACGGGCATCGGCTCGGCGGGCGCGAACCAGATTTCGTTCGTCGTGAGCGGCGCTGAGCATTCTCGAATTGACTCGACCGCGTTGACGCTCTACGACGGCGTCGATCTCATCATGGAAGGATCGACGTCGGGCACACTGACCCATTCCGTGCCGGCGACGGTAACGACCTATGCGGTCGTCTGGCCGAACGCGCAAGGTGGTGCGAGCACCGCGCTCGTTAATGACGGTGCAGGCAATCTGAGTTGGACTGCAACCAGCGGCTTCGGCGTCACATTGGATGGCGCGTACGACTTTGGTGGCGCGGCAGCCGGTCGTACGATCAACATCGTCGATAGCAGTCCGGTCGAGCTGTACCAGCCAAGCGTCGGCGCAACGACGACGGACGCGAAGGTGGGGCTGCATCTGCACAACGACACGGCCGCAGCCGCTGGCGCGCAGCAGTACAGTCCGATGGTCGTCCTCGAAGGGCAGGGCTGGGAGACGGACGTCGGCTCGTCGATGGAGGTCAAGTGGGCGCTCCAGGTCCAACCGATCCAAGGCGCGGCGACTCCGTCTAGCGAGTTCCACCTGTTGTCGTCGATCAACGGCGGCGCGTACACCTCGCGCTGGTCCGTGACAGGCGGCTCCGGGTCCGACATCACCGCTGGCGCGGACACCGACACGACCAACATCTTCGGTCGCGCTCGCATCGATGCGCGGTCAACGGATTGGGCGCACTTCTCGCACTACGACATGAACGGTACCAATCAATACGCCGTTCGACAAACGCCCACCGGAGTTACTAACCTCAACTCTGCTACCGGTCAGGCAACGATCCTGTCCATCAACAACTCGGCGCAGTTCAAGGTCGACACGACCAACGGCTTCTACGCCAACAACGCCAACGGCCCCGCGGTGCTCAACGAAGCGCCATCGACCACGAACCCGGTCTTCTGCCCAGATCGCACCGACCTAACCTCTGGTATCGGTGGTGGCACGAACACCATCACGTATGCGCTCGGTGGTGCTGCCGCTGGCGCGTGGACGATCGGTGCGGCGAATAGCTCCTACCTCACTATCGGGACCGGTGACGCCTCTCTTTCAGGCGTTTCGCGGCTTCAACTCCAGACCGACGTTCGAACGGCGTACATCCAGCTCGACAACACCACCGCGCAGATGGCGATTGTTCCGCCGACTGCATCGCAGTCCTTGTTCGTTGGCGTAGCTGGCACTCCGTGGCGTGTGTCTACCCAACATCAAGTGTGGACGCAGAGCGCGCAATCATCTACACCGGCTGTTTTCAATGTCGAGTACACGTACGCGAACCACACGTCGCTCACGAACGCGGAAGTCACGGACTTCTACATCAACAACACGCACAGCGTTCAGTTCGACGGAGGTGCTGCGACGGTCGGCACGAATCGCGCGGTCCGAATCGGCCAGCCGACGTACGACGCGGCGGCGGCAGGCTTCACGATCACGGATGCGATCACGATGGAGATCGCGGGCGAGCCGTTGGACGGTGGCGCAAATATCACGCTGACCAACACGTACGCGCTCAAGGTGGCGTCGGGCCTGTCGTACCTCGCAGACGGCATCTACTTCGACGAGCAGGCGAGTCAGCCCAAGGCGACCGTGCCGGCTGGTGCGGGTCTGCTGTATGTCAAGAACACGGCGCCGTCCGGGTTGTACTTCGTCGATGACGCGAACAACTACCAACGCCTCGACCGCTTGGATTATGCGAGCGTTACGACGGCGACTTACGCCGTCTCGCTCAACGAGCAGGTCCTCCTGTGCAACCGCGCCGGGGCGATTCAGGTAGATCTTCCGGCAGCGTCGTCGGCGGCCGGCAAGGTCTACTGGGTCAAGGACATCAGCGGAAATGCGTCCGGCAACAACATCACGATCGAGCCTAACGGCGCGGAGACGATCGACAACTCGTCGAACTACGTGATGAATATCGACTACCAGTCGATCACTTGCTACTCAGACGGCACGGAGTGGTGGATCATCTAAGCCCGTATGACCTACCTCCCGATCACTGGCGGAAGCCCGACCTCGCTTTGGCTGTACGGCGATGGGTCAGACGGCGACGTCACCGAGAACGGCGGCGGAACAGTCACGCTCACAAGAGACATGTTCTACAATTCGCTGACCGTCACGAACAACACGACGATCAAGGCCGACGGGTTTCGCATCTACTGCTGCGGTGCGCTTCAAGTCGATAGCGGCTCGACGATCCACAACAACGGCAACGACGGCGGCATTTTCTCCGGGGGGGCCGCAACCAGTTCGAGCGGAACACTGGGCAACGGCACGGCCGGCGGAAACAACGACGCCAACGGCACCGCCGTCACCGACGTACTCGACGCAGCCAATCATGGAGGTGGAGGAGGGGGCGCCAGCACCGACGGCGGCGATGGAACGTCCGGTGGAGGCACTACGGCGGTGGCCGCTACCGACGGATCGTTTCGGTGGGCTGCGCAGGCACAACTCGGCCTCTTGATGACCTACGACGACGTGGGAAGTGCGTCCGTGCATACCGTGGTTCAGGGTGGAGCCGGCGGCGGTGGCGGCGGAACGTCGGCAGACTTCGGTTCCGGCGGCGGTGGTGGTGGTGGCGGAGGCGTGCTGATCATCAGTGCGCTCACGATCACGAACAACGGGACGATCAGCGCCGACGGCGGCGACGGCGGCGATGGTGGCAATGGCAAGACAACCGGGTACGGTGGCGGTGGCGGTGGCGGAGGAGGCGGCCTCGTTGTTACGATCTCGACGTCGCGCACCGGAAATACTCCCACAGCCGCTGGCGGTAGTGGTGGGGCGGCCGGCGGCGGGTCGGCTGTAGCCGGAACCGCCGGGACGGCGGGCGAGGTGATCGAGCTATGACGTACTTGGGGCCGCCGACGGGTGGAGAGGATGTCGGCAACTTTGGCGACGGCAGCGACGGAGCCAAGACGTACAACGGTGGCGGCACAGCGACGCTCAGTGCCGATCTGTTTGCCAGTTCGATCACGGTCACGAACAACACGGTATTGAATCCCAGTTGCTATCGAATTTTTTGCTCCGGGACGTTGACCATCGATAGCGGATCGTCCATCGCACAAAACGGCTCCGACGGTGCGAACGGAAGCGACGGTGCAGGCGGCGCAGGTGGGACGGGATTTGTCGACGCCATGCTCGGAGCTTCTGGCGATGGAGGGGACGGGGGAACGTCAGGCGCCGGGCAGAATGCTAACTTTCCGGGTTCGTACAGCACGGAGTGGGCTCAGGGAGCTGCCGGTGGAGACGGCGGCGATACAGGATCGCCGCCGGTCGGTGGATCGGGTCAGGATACGAGCCCTACCGTCAATGATCCAAATCTCACTGCCCCGGATTCGCTGCTGACTGGGCAGGCGTTTTCCGAAAGTGCTAGCTATGAACCCGGAAGGATTGGTGGCGGTGGCGGTGGCGGTGGCGGTGCCGGAAACGCGGCTTCCGCAGGCGGTGGCGGCGGCGGTGGTGCTGGCGGCATTGTCATGATCGTGGCAAAGACGATCACGAACAACGGAGCGATCAGCGCTAACGGAGGCGACGGTGGCGACGCCTACAACAACGGCGCCAGTGCGGCTGGTGGAGGTGGCGGGGGGTCCGGTGGCTACGTGATCGTTCTGTGCAACTCGTTTTCGGGCAACGAGCCGACGGCGACCGGCGGAAGCGGCGGCACCGGCGTTAACGGAGCTTCTAACGGCGACGCTGGTGGAAACGGCACCGTCTCCAAGGTGGTTGTGTCATGACCTACCTTCCCGGCGGTGGGACGATAAACGATCGATTCTGCTACGGCGACGGATCTGACGGCGCGGTTACGTACAACGGAGGAGGAACCACGACGCTCAGTGATGACGTTCACGCGACCACCTTGACGGTCACGAACAACACAAATCTTCAAGTCAACGGCTTCCGCATCTTCGCGCAGACGAGCGTTACAGTGGACAGCGGCTCGTCGATACACTCGAACGGTTCTGATGCGTCGGGCTGGTTCCGAGGTGCTGGTGCGATATCTAGCGGTCCGTTGATAAGTGCCACGAATGGCGGCAACGGCTTCAACTCCGCGCCGCCGGTAAACGGCGGTAGCCGTGATCCGTCGCTGGGAGGATCTGGTGGCGATGGCGGTAACGGCTACGGCTCCGGCACGAACAACGGTGCGTCCGGTGGAACCGCGACTGCTCCAGTGGTGGCGCAAGGGTCGGTGCGCGCGGGACTCCAGGCGCTCAATAGCTGGATGATCTCACGCGGGACGGTAGAAGCGCTCCGTCCTGGCTGCGGAGGAGGCGGCGGAAACGCGAACGGCGACGAGCCGTCCGGCGCGCTCGGCGGTGGAGGTGGTGGAGGTGGTGGATACCTAATCATCGCTGCGAAGACGTTGACGAACAACGGCACGATCAGCGCCAATGGAGGCAACGGCGGCAACGCGAGCAACGGCGGTGGCGGCGGTGGAGGTGGCGGCGGCGTTGTCGTTACGATCGCGGAGACTCGATCAGGAAGTGCTCCGACAGCAAGTGCAGGTAGTGGTGGATCGGGCGCCGGTGGCGGCGACAACGGCGATGCCGGCTCCGCAGGAACGGTGATCCAGATATGACCTATGACGATTGGAAGAAGGCAGCGCTCGCGGCTATCGAGGTAGCCCTGGTCCGCTGGACCAAGGTCGCCAGCGGGAAGGACGACGACGGTCGATGCGAGCTGTGTGTCGTCTTCCCTGGCTGCGAGGCGTGCCCGGTGGCACTGGTCTACGACAAGAACTGCAAGGGGACGTCGATCAAGCAGATCGTCGCCCACAACAAACGCAAGAAGTCGTCCGGCATGTCTCAGGCAGCGGCGATGCGAGAGCCCGAGGCCCGCAAGTACGCCAGTCAGATCGTCAGCCAGCTACTTCAGATCCGCGCCGAGGTCGAGAACGGGAAGGCCAAGCCGTGAGTTCCTCTCGTTAAACCGGTGGTGTCGTAGGGATCGCGTAGACTTCGTCCATGGGCCGCGCGTCTACGCGCAAACACCAGCGGAGGATCCAACGAGCCATGTCGCGCTACGTCACCGTTCCCGAACTGATCACTGCGTACAACCCGATCACCAAGAAGCCGATCCCCAAGATCGACTTCGACACAGACGGAAAGGTTCGCACCGAGACGGACGATGATCCGTGGACGATGTACCGCTGGTTGATCACGTGCGTCTTCGTCCGCAAAGAGTGGGAGAAGCCGCTTTCCCGCGAGCGCCAAAAACACGCGATCCTCAACAAGTTCGAGGACGCCGATCCCGGCACGGTCGTCGAGTTGACGGACGAGCAGTGGCGGCACCTCAAGTCATCCATCGAAGCCGACGACTTCGAGATGCCCAAGCACTTCGGCTACCAGTTGCTCGCGTTCCCGGACGCTGTCGTAGACGCGAGCACGTAGGTCACACGAAGTCCGGCACGACCGGCAAGATCAAGATCAGGCCGAGCACGGCGGCGACGGCGATCATGCCTCGCCGCGCGCGTTTGTCGCGGCTGCGACGTTGGATTCCTCGCCGCAGGCCACGCAGGTCCTCCACGAACTCCTCGGGGATGTCCGACCGCGACAGGCCCATGTCGATGATCTTCCAGTTGCCCTTGGCGTCGACACCGATGTTGCCTGCGTGGGCGTCCATGAAGACGATGCCCCGACGCGCGAGCGCCGCCCAGGTGTCGATGAACTGATCGACGAACTTCTCGCACGCCGGCCCGCGACGCTCGCAGTTGGCGTCTTCCTTCGCGCTGCGGCGCACGTCTGGACGGGGCTGGTAGTCCTCGGGGAAGCGCCCCCTGGATTGCCACTGCTCGAAGTCGTAGGACAGTGCGCCTACCGGCAGCCCGGAGACGACGATGGAGTAGCGCCAGTCGTCATTGGCGATCTTTGGCACGTCTTCGCCGACCATCGCCCAGACCGGCGTCGACTGGCCGGTGCGCAAGATCGTCCCCGAGTCGACGAGCCTGTAGACCTTGTAGAACCGCTTGATGTGGCGGATGCCTCGCGCGGTGAGGAAGGCGCCGACGTCTTCCGGATCGTGCGTGAACTTGATTGTGCGGTTGCCTTTGGGCCACACGCACGCGAACGCGCCGCAGCCGAACTGGTCGCCCGAGATGTGCTTGGCGCGCATGAGCCGAGCCAGTTGCGTGTTGGTCAGGCAGACGCCGTAGCGCGCGGCAGGAACCGGCTCGCCGCGATACATCGGCTTCGCGATCCAGTCCGCCTCGCGACCGGCGACGAAGTACGCCGCGCAGTCGCGCGTCTCATACCAGCCCTCGCACGGATCTTCCTTGTTCGGATCACACGTCGGCAACGGCCCGGTGTAGATCTTGCGCCCCTGGTAGGGGGCCGGTTCCTTCTTGCCGCGCTGACTTCGGAAGTCGATGCCGGGGTCGGAGCCGACGTCGGCGTAGATCTGCTCCGCGATCTCGCGCGCGGTCCAGCCGTGTCGGATCCAGTGGTCGATGGTCGCCGCCCGATCCATCATCAACTCGGCGACCGCGTTGCGAGAGTAGTGCGACCACAGCCTCGACCGCACCTGTGACAGCTTGCGCGAGTGTTGCCGCGAGAGGCGCCGCGATTGATACGCCGGCTCGTTGTCCATGATGCTGACCGCGATGGCATATGCGTCGCGACCGTCCACAAAGCCCTCGTCGATCTCGTCGCGGTTGCGAGAGATCAGCTCGGCGGCTACCGATGGCGGGTAGAAGATCGCGAGACGGCCGGCGACGTTGCTCATGTATTCGCGGGCTGCCTGTTCGCGCGCGGCGACTTCGGCCGGATTGAGCGACGTGATGCGCTGCCACGGTCCCCGTTGGCTCGATGGCGGCAGCTTCTGTTGCACGAATCCGCGACGCTGGACGCTGGATCGAACCCACGGGCGCAGGGCGCCGGGGACCGACCGCTGGCGCTTCTCGAACCACCGACGACGCTCGGCAGTCGTCATCCCCGTCGGCGGGCGCGACGGAACCTGCCGGGTGGGCTTGTCCGCGCGGAAGTACCGCTGCATGTACTTCGGGATCTGCGATCGCCGACGGCGCTCCAGAAAGTCCGAGGGCAGCGGCAGGTAATACTGCCTCTGGCTTCCTCGTGGCCCGACCACCTTGTAGTGCGGCTCGGTCACGCCGCGTGCGCTCCCGCGAACTTGAACATCTCGGTGATCTCCGTGTCGGGCAGCGACCCTTCGGCACGAATCGCGCCGACAGGCTTGCGCAGAATCATCGTCGTCGGCGTCGCTTCGATACCGAATCGGTCGGCGAGCGGGCCTCCCTGGGGGCTGTTGGCGTCTACGATGAACGCGGGCACGGTGTTCCCGAACTGCCGGGCGATGTGCTGGAAGCGCGGTACGTATTCATGGCAGGCGGGGCAGCCCTCCATGATGAAGACGACCACGACGACGTTGTATTGCGTGAGGTCCATGTCTACCTCCGCGCGAGCCACGCTGCGGCTCCGACGACACCTACAGCGGCTAGTGTACCGACAACGGCGGCGGTAGGGAACGGCGCGTCGATGAGGTCGCCGGCACCGTAGCGCCCGCGACGCACGTCATCGAGCAGGTCGATGAATCCGTACGGGTCGGCGGCGACGATGGGCACAGCGGCCTTCGGGTTGTCGTGCAGGAACACGAACAGGATAGTACGCTGGTTCCCCGACGCGTCGATGAACAGCTTGACGGGGAGCTTGCGTAACGCCGCGCTGATCGGCTCCAGATCGACGGTCTGTAGTGTGCCGTCCGGGGCTCGACGCTGCCACGATGTGCCGATCAACCGCCGGGCCGCGTGCGTAAAGGTCTGCGACGCGGCGACGACACGGTTCAGCAATCGCTTCCCCGACGTGTTCTGGCCCGCACAGGTCGCGAACCCGTTGTACCGGCACTCGACGATCTCGCCCGTGCCTCGCTCGACGCTCGTTACATGCGGAGCGGCTGCTTGCGCGAGGACGATCATGGACCCCCCTCGAAAGAACCGTCGCCGCGCCGCGCGATCGGCACGGCGGGCGACGTCAGATGGCGTCTAGCCCACTCGGGGATAGTCCGCCGCACTCCCCTCGACATCGGGGAGTCCTACGCTACTTCTTGGCGCAGGAACG
This sequence comes from Gemmatimonadota bacterium, assembly GCA_020344215.1. Lineage (GTDB taxonomy): Bacteria > Gemmatimonadota > Gemmatimonadetes > Palauibacterales > KS3-K002. The sequence goes on along the minus strand of CP070815.1, from coordinate 3,697,313 downwards.
GACGCAGGCGCGAAACGCGCGCTTGCGCTTGCCCTTGCACTTCCGCGAGCAAGTGGCGACCTTCGGACGGCGGCGGCTTCTACGTTTTGCCATTTGAATTCTCCCTGAATGAGCGCTGGTTGTGACCTAGCGGAACTTCGCGCAGCGGCGGCCCCCGGAGGTCCGCTTGAACCGCACGCACTTTTTGCCCTTGGTCCCGGAGCGCTTGCGGCGCTTGGTGCCGCCCTTCGCGGCAGCGCGCTTCATGCACCGGCTACGACCCTTCGACCACTTGAGGCAACGACCTTTACGAGCCATCTTGATTCTCCTTCGTGAATCCACAATCGCGTAAGCGACGAGGAAACTCTCCCATAGGTTACGCTAGTCTGTCAAATCTTCGAGGGTTCGGGGGGACCAATCCCGGACATGGGAGCCCGGCTCGGCTTCGACCGTGAGGAAATAGGCGGCACCAGCGGCCACCGCCGCCGAGACGGCCCCGATGCCCGCGACCCGCAAGAGGGTGTTGGGCGGTGTCGGACAGACGTCAACAGGCACCGCCGGGGACGATCGCCGTCGGATCGCCGCGAAACCGGCCGCGTTGATGGTGGCGGCGTTCTCTCCGGGACGGATCGGGCGCATCATGAACTGCTCGTGGGCCAGGATGCCGGGGATGTGACCGACCCAGACGTTGCGCTTGGCCCAGTCGTGAAGCACCTCGAACAGTCGCTCCTGCGACGACATCGCTCCCGGGTGCAGGTACTTAGTCGCGCCGCGCGTGAGGTTCGTGCCCTTGCGCAGTACGTAGTCGGCGATCTGGACATCTCCGACGGTGGGATCTTGCGATGTGCCGGCGAATCGCCCCTGGCGTTGGCGGCCGTACAGTGGACGTCCCTGGCGGTTGATGAGCAAAAGCTGCGTGATGCTCTTACCGCGCCGAGACGCTTCGTTGCGTGCTGCTTCCGCGATCGCGACCTTCTCCTCCACGGAGCCGCGACCGTGCTCCGAGCGGATGTTGCGCGCCAGTGAGTACGTGTCGAGCGACACGCGACGCGGTCGAAGCCCCGCCTCGCGCATGAACGTCTCGGCTTGTTTCCGCAGCGATTCGGGCGGACAGGGCACGTAGTCGTCGCCGCCGACCGGGCAGTTCGTAACCTTGCGAGTATCCGTGGCAAAGTTCGCCAGGACGTCATGGTAATGGGGCAAACAAAACTCGACGGACACGCCTAGAGTCTACGGCAAGGGTCCGACAAGGATCAACCCGTTTGACTTCGCGCAGTTGGACGTGATACCCACGTAGGTGAAGATCGAGGAGGCCCATGCTGCACGCACAACTCGTCGGAGACGCGACAACGTTCGGCGCGATCGTCCGCAACGGCGACCCACTTCCCCCCGACGACGGTTTAGGTCCCATCGACGTGTTCAAGGTCGGCGACCGCGTTGTCTTCGTCGCAGATCCGACGGGATTCGTGTGGCGCGTCCGCAAGGTGTCGTCGAGCGGTGAGCGACTGCTGCTCGAACGTCCTTCGGGGCTTCAGGCGGTCACGCAGATCGCGTCGGCCAACGACGTCGTCGCGACGTCACGGTCGATCCGGTCGCCCGTTCGTCCGGCTGACCCTACCGTGGTCGATCCCCCGGCACCCGTTGCGGACAAGCCGCGCCCCGTCACCAATTACATCCTGATCGGCGTTGGGGTGCTCGCGGTCCTTGGCCTCGGCATCGCCGCTGCTCGACGACTTGGAAAGAACTAGAGGAACACCACCATGATGCACGTCGAACTCGTCGGCTCGAACCTCGGCTTCTTCCCGTCTATCGATCCGTTTACGGGCAAAATCACAGATGACCCGCCGCCGACGCCGCCGGCTGAGATGTTCGCGAACAACAAGACGTTCCAGAAGACGCTCAACGGGTACATCGCCAAGTGGATCCCCGGATTCCGTACGAGCAAGGGGATGCCCCAGATCTCCGTCGACGGGAAGATCGGACCGGAGACGCTGTCGGCGCGCACCGTAGTGGTCACGCACATCAACAAGCGTGCGGGCCGTGCGGTCTTGCCGCTCCGCTACGACATCGCCGACGTCCGCAAGCACGTAGTGTTCGACACCGTTGCGATCCAGGCTGCGACGGTCGGCACGCCGCCGAGGATTCCGGGCACTGGCTCTGGCAACGGCACGGTGCCGGCTCCCGGTAACGGAGCGGCCACGGCCAAAAAGAAGATCAGCCCCTACGCCATCGCCGCTGCTGTCGGCGGTGTCGCCCTCGTCGGCGTCGGCGTCATGTGGTATCGCCGCTCGCAGGGAGGGTACTAGATGCTCACGTTCACACTGGGTCAGGGCATGGAGCCGACTGTGATCCAACCCGAGGAGTATCTCGATCACAGTCTCGCCCCTTTTCGCGGGACGCCGCGCTATCTGCGGCTCGTCTCGACGAATCGCCACGTGCTCGACTACGCGGCCGGCGGCTTCCACGTCAGTGTCGCGCGCGGCCTTGCGGGAGGGTGCGCCGACCCGTCCGCCGGATTCGCCGCTGGTGGTACGAGGGCTGGCGTGTGCGCCGAGCCCCTCGATCGCGCCGACCTGCGTACGTTGTGGGCCAAGGCGGCGCAGGCGTATCTGGAGATCTACAACCTCGCGCTGGACGGCCACCCCGTCGATCGCAACAAGGCGTTGCTCCTGGCGGCCAACGATCTCGCCGATCGCGCCTACGCTGCCGAGGGTATCGACCCGCCGCGCGATCCGATGACCGGCACGTCCGAGCCGCCGCGCGACAAGAAGGGTCCGCGTCCGCGCTGGGGCATCGCGCTCGGCATCCTCGGCATCGCTGGCCTGGGCGTCTACGGCATCCACCGCAGCCGCCAGATCTACGGTGAGTACAATCCGTGATCCTTGCGGCCCCTGGCGCGTCCACCGGAACTACCTCAGGTAGCTCCGCAGCCGTAACCGCCCTTCGCAGGCGGTGTCGGGATCGGTTGGACGACGCTGACGCGGGCCATGTCGCACAGCTTCTCGACGCAGCGACGGCCGTCTACGAACACATCCTCGAACGTGTCCGGGCGACGGGGATGTTCGATGACGGCGGACTCAGTGCGGCGCTGCGGGCCAAGCTCGCCACGATTCAATCATTGACGTCGCTCCTGCGACGAGCACCGCGTAAGCGCGTAACGAGTGTATTGACCGAGGAGCAACTGACGCTCGTCTGCGCGGAGGTCGCTCAGGCGTACTACGAGGCTCCTGAATGGGGTGCGCAGGATCAGCAGGATGTGTTGATGGCGCTACTTGCGGATCCCCCGCGAACCGGGGCGATGCCGAAGGTGATGATCACCAGCGGCGTCCTGCTAGCTGCCCTCGGCGCGGCTGTCGTGTTCACGGCAAGGAGACGATCACCGTGGCAATGAACTACTACTGGAACGATCCCACGATGGATACGAGTGCGGTGCGCGGGGGGAAGCCCGGCGATCCGTTCAACACCGGCGTGCTGCGTTTCTACAACGACCGCACGTTACAATATCAGGCGCCGCGCATGGGCAACCTGTACGGTGCGGGAGGAACTATGTTTGGAGCGGCACTGCCGGGAACCTTCACGATCACCAAGCTCGCCTCCGGGCTGCTCAAGGCAGTGCCCGGGACGCACGCGACGACAGCGCACTTCGCCGCCGTGCAGTTCGCGGCCAACGCCGCTGCGGCGAAGCTCGGCCTCACACAGCGCATCAAGGTCACGAGCGAGATCGACCCGCCGACCGCCGAGTTGATCTTGACGATCGCGCAGAAGGCTCCGACGCATCCGGCGCTGGCGGCGCTCGCGCAGCTTACAACCGATCCGGCGACGGCGATGACCAACGCGGTGCCGTTCATCGCGACACGTGGCGACCTGATCGACGCGCTCAACACGGTTCAAGGCCCTGGCATGTCGCGCGGCACCAAGATCGCGCTGATCGGTGGCCTCGCCGCCATGCTGGTCGTCGGCGGCGTGATGATGCGTCGCGCCTACGCGTAGGGGAAATCCTTGGCTGCCGTCCTCAAGAACATCGTTGCGTTTGCGAACCTCGCGCCAGGTGTTCCGACGACGCTGCCGCACGGTCTTCTCGACGCGGAGGGGCGGGGCCTGACGCCGGATCGCGTCGAAGCGGACACGGCGCCGATTACGGTCATCGCCGCCGACACGACGAACATCACGGTGCGCAACGAGGCGCTAGCGCCCGTATCGGTCAACGTCCTGTGTGAATATTGGCACACGATCCCCCGCATCCTGCCGCCGAGCGTGCTCAACCTGTCACCGCAGCCGTTCGTACCGGCCGGTGCGGGCGCGGCGGTTGCGGCCAGTCCGGGCAGGACGATTACCGTCGCGCTGACAAACGGCGACGTCGCGTCGGTCGCAGCGGGCATCGCGGCGGCCAGTGCGCTCGTTCCGCCGCCGTCGGCGGCCAACCCGGCGACGGTGCTCGTCTATCCAGGCGTCTACACTGAAGCGCCGCTGACGATTCCGGCCGGCGTTTCGGTGGTCGGCGTTGGCGGCGCAGAAGTCACACAGATTGTCGCTTCGACGGCGACCGCCGCGCTGCTTACAGTTGCTCCGGGCGGTACGGCGACGGGACTCGACCTGCGTGGCGCGAACGGCGTTGGCGGCGTCGGCCTGCTCGCCAATGCAGCGGGCACTGCGGAGGTCTTGCACGTTCACATTCACGATTGCACGGTAGGCTTCCGCTCGACCGGCGTCGGAACGTTCCTCAGGCTCTGGCAGGGCACAGCGGCACGCGGTGCGGGCGAGGCGATGACGACGGCGTACGAAGCCGTTGCCGGCGCGAACTTCACTGTCTACGTGTCGTCGGCGATCGGTACGGCTGGTGCGACAATCGCGACGGGCTACCGTGCGGATGGTGCGGGCTCGGTGATGCACGCGAGCGCCTTGACGCTCGACTACTGTGACGACGCGATTGTCGCAGACAACGGCGGCGACGTGCAGGTCTGGTCGGCCGAGATCGAGGACTACGTCAACGGCCTCCAGACCAATAACGGATCGGAGCTGCACGCGTTCAGTTGCGACATGCCCGGTGACGGCACGCGCGATCTGTGGGTGCGCAACGCAGCCGACACGTTCCACGGCACCGGCAACGCAATCCGATCGGACAAGACGTTCACCGTTGCGGGGGCGAACGTGCTGTCCGTGGCGACATCCGATCTCGTTGGGGACGCAGGCAACTTCATTCTCGGTGAGCTGTCGGTGGGCTATCCCACCGCACCCGCCGAATCGGTCTTCGGTGAGGGCGACAGCCACGTCCGCAACATGGCGGTGTTCCGCAACACCAACCTCGAAGTCGGTGCGTGGAGTGACATCACTGCCCAGATGGCGTCCGGGGCGGGATCGACCGCCGATGCGTTTCCGGGCGTGACGGCCGGCAACACGCTCTACATCGGCGCCGACGAGCAGTTCCCGAACAACAAGATCGACACGACGGCCGCGATCGTGCTCGGCGCAGGTTCACTGGTCTGGGAATACTGGAACGGTGTCGCGTGGACCGCGCTGGGCGTCGTCGCGTGTCAGAGTGCGGCGCCCTACGCGCAGTACGCGACGGACGTCTTCGGACGCATCGCCGCTGAGCAGATCCGCTACCAGCCGACCGTCGGCTGGGCGACGAAGCTGCTCAACGGCCAGACGAAGTATTGGATCCGGTGTCGGATCGCCGTCGGCATCACGACGTCGCCGACGCTCGAACAAATCAAGATCGGCACCAACCGCACCGAGATCAACGGTGACGGCGTCGTCGAGCACTTCGGCACTGGCGAGCTGGTCAAAGACCTGATCTGGCATCAGCGCCTCGTCAACGACCTGGGTGGCTCCGCTTCGGGCAACAACCCTGTGCTGATGTCTACGAATATCACCGTCAACATGACGGACAACCAGTTCGCTGACAATCAGAGCGACGGCGTCGCCGGCATCATCGAGATCCCCGAAGGGCTCGACACATCGCGCCCGCTCGCGCTGATCTTCGCGTGGATTCCGAAGGGGACCGGTGGCGACGTCGAGTTCGAGACACGCTCAGCGCCCGTGCGGTTGGGCGACACGCTTGACGGAACGCTGGCCGACGCGCTTCAGACGCTGATCGTCACGGCGCCTGCGACGGATGTGCTGGTAGAAAACCAGTTCACGTACGACATATCGAGTCTCGTTCCCGGCGACTTCCTGGCGTTCAGCCTGTTCCGCGATGCGACGGGACCGAACCTGGACGACACGCTCGCCGCGAACGTCAACATCGTCCTGATGTCAGTCGAAGGAACCTTCTGGAGATAGTGCGTGCCTCAACTCGAAGTCACTGACCGCGAACGCAAGGCATACCCGACCTACGACACTGCCGCACGCGTCGTCGAGGGTAACGATCTGACCAGCCCGATCGAGTTCATCGCGTGGACGACGATCCGCTCGCTGCTGATCCTGCCCGGCATGGCGATGGTCGGCATTCGCGGCAAGAAGCTGATCTTCGGCGCGCTGTTGGGATCGGCGATGGTGAGCACGGCGGCGCTGTGGCGCAGCTACGCGACGAAACAAGCCGAGATCTGGGCCGAGAACCGCCGACGTCGCGCGCTTCCCGCCCGAAGAACGCGTGCCCGCAGGCGACTACCGTCGCGTACGCGACGCAGGTAGGGTAGGCTAGGGCGGAAAGGGGGTTCCATGCCGTTACTCAACGTCCTCAAGAACTTCGCTAACTCCGAGAAGGCCGTCGCGGTCGGTGCGCTGATCCTCGCCGCGACCGTGCTCGTCATCCTCGATCGACTGTCCATCCAAGAGTGGATGGAGTACACCCAGGTCCTCGCCGGCATCTACGTCGGCGGCAAGGCCCTTCAGGGCGCGGCCTCGTCGGTCGGGGGCGGCAAACAGATCAAGGCCGAGACGGCTGCGATCAAGATGGAACTTGCGGAGCTTCGCACGGCGATCGCGAGCAACGACGCCGCTGCCGACACGGCGCTCGAAGAAAAGTTCGAGGAGGAGTGATTCATGTCTGACACGTCCACGGGTGTACCCGCAATCAAGCACGCGAAGCCGGACGACGACCAGGCCAAGCCGGACCAGGCCAAGCCGGCCGTAAAGGCCAAGCCGGCCGTAAAGGCCGAGCCGGCCGTAAAGGCCGAAGCCGCGACCGGTACGACGGGCACTCCAGCAACCAAGGCGCCGGTGCTCGCCAATCCGATTGTCGAGGACGTCCGCGCCGTAAAGGCCACCTCCAAGCCCAAGGCCAAGGCCAAGCCCGAGAAGACGCTGGACGAGATGGTGGCCGAGGCGGAAGCCCTGCGCGCGGCCGTACAGACCGCAACGGAGGCCGTTCCCAAGGCGGCCGACCGCGTCGCCGCCGAGGCCGCGTTGCGCGAGGTCACTCTCGCCGCCTACGCGGCGCAGCAGGCCGTCACGGAACACGTCGCGTCCGCGACGAAGGCTTCAAAACGCAGATCGCCTGGACGCGGCGCAGAGCCGATTTCTGACACCGCGGCCGAAAAAAGTCCGAAAAAAATCGCAACCTCCAAAGATTCTTCGGATTCGGTCGACGCGGTGCCGGAAGACAGCGATCATCGCAGCGCCGACACAACGCCGAAGTCCACGAAATCGGCTACCGCGAAGAAGTCCACGAAGCGGTCGGGCGGTAAGAAGACCGCCAAGACGAAGGAGAAGTGATGCCGACGCGCCGACTCGCTCTCGTCATCTTCGTCGCCCTGGCCGCCACGTCGTGCGGCCCGACCGCGAAGGAGAAGGCCCTCAAGTACAGCTTGACGGGCCTCAACGCCGCCCGCGACGGATTCGTCGTTTGGGACGAGGCGCACCAGAAGAAGATCGTCGAAGACGCGACGAGCCTCGAAGAAGGCAAAGCCGCGCTCGCGGCGTACCGCTTCAAGCGGGAACGCGTGCTCCAGTCGTTCACGGTCGCGTACAGCGCCCTGGCCGTCGCCGCCCTCGACCCATCCGCTGAGATGCTGATCGAGGCACTGCAAGCCGCCCGTGAGGTCTACACGCTCATCAAGACGTTCACCGACGGCGACGTCAAGACACCGGAGACACCATGACGATCAGCGCAACTCTTGCACGCCGGAACAGCTACGACCGCTAGAGGCTCGACGGTGGGTAGGCCCCGGATCCGCACCAAGGAATCGATCGCCGCGTTCATCAAGCGCATGGACGCGTGGAAGCGGCAGGGCAACTGGATCCCGGCCTGCGGGGGGACGGAAAAACCGTTCCGCACCCGCACTCGCCACCGAGTGCTCTACGTGTGGCAGCCCCGGTCGGGACGGCACGCCTACCTCGACATGGGGACCGACATGATCATCCCCGATCGAGATCTTCACCTGTACGGCCTCGGGCCGACGCCGGGGCACTGCCGGCGCAAGCGGAGCCCAGGAAAGAGTCGCTAGTGAGCTTCAAGTTCCCGGAAAACAGAGAGGAAGCCTTCGACCTCGCCGAGTTGGCGATCGACGGCCTCAACGCCATCGCCGCTGCCGTCGGTGGCGCAACCGCCGGCACTGCGGGCGGGGTGCTCACCGTCGTCCGCGTCATTCTCGCGACCATCGAAGAAGGCTTCGACGGCAAGATCACGCCGGAACGTGTCCGAGAAGAACTTGCCAAGCTCAACCTGAGCCTCGCCGCCAACGACGACGCGGCCGACGCCGCGTTGCAGGACAAATTCGAGTCAGAGGGGTAATCTCCTCCTCAAACCCATCGTCGCTCTTGCGACGAACCTTCAAAGTCGTGTAGATTCGCAGACAAAGGAGAACGTTGACATGGCACTTACCGCAGCACTGGTGGAGTCCACCCCGTACCGGCTTCGTTACCTCATCACGTCGGACGGTGTGGTCACGTCGCCGTCGGATCCCGACGTAGACGCCCTCATCGTCATTCCCAACGACGGAGGCGGGACGCCCGATCTCCAGACGGACGCATCGCCGGGTCCGCTGGACCAGATCATCAACGTGCGGGCCAACGGGTACGGACCGATTCCGGCCGGTGCTATCACACAGGCGCAGGCCCGCGCGCTGCTGGCGTCGGAGGACAACGTCGTCGCGCCCGTCGTACTGACCAACGACCTCGTCGGTCGCGCCGTGTGCGAAGTCACCGGACGCACCGGCCGCCTGTCGTGGTCCTGTGACGCCAACATCGACGGGCAGGGCGATCCGACCATCGAGGTGCGCTGCACGGCAGGCGTCGTCGGCACCGGCTACCTCGACGTCTACTTCCGCCACACGTACGACCTGTAGGCCAGCGGACGAAATCAGGGAGGTAGAGAATGGGCCAACAAGCAATTACCATCGTGCTGATCGATGCGACGCCGTATCGGCTGCGTTATCGGCTCACCGACTTCGGTAACGGCGGCAACGTCATCCTGACGAACCGGGGCCTCGCGGAAGCTACCCCCGATCTGCGCGGAGACTGCGCACGAGCGGCGGCGGCGAACGGCATGGCGGGTACGCCGTTGCTCACTCAGGTGAGCTTGGGCGTCGCCAACCAGGCCGAGGCGCGTCACGTACTCAACGGCCACAACGAGGCCGGTGTCCAGACGCCGGCACTCGCCAACGTCATCCGCGCGCACTGTCGCGTTGTCGGCCGCACCGGGCGCAACGACTGGGACGTGGACGTCAACGAGGGCTTCGCCGCCGGTGACGCTCCTTCGACCGGGTTCCCGGTCGTGCTCGTCGGGTCGGACGGCGTTGCCGGAACGACCGCGATCCTCGACATCCACCTGACCCACACGCACCACGATAGCCAGTAGCGCGTGAGGGGGATCTGATGGGCGACTCGACCATCACCAAGACGTTCGCGCACAAGTCGACCGAGACGACGAAGCCGTGCGTCGCCGCGGGCAAAGTCAGCGGCGCGGGCGCACTCACCGACGGTGTCAACGTCGCGAGCGTGGTGCGTGCGGGCGTGGGCGACTACGATGTCGTTCTCACGGCGCCGGGTATTCCCATCACCGATCGGCACATCTCGCTGACGCTTCGCGAGGGGGGTCAAATCTTCCTCGCGACGTCAGCGGGCGCGACCACGTTCTCGGTCAACTGCGAAGACGACGGCGGCGCGCCCGCCGATCTCGACTGGGAGTTCGCGGTTTTCCGTACACAACCGGCGTAAGGAGAGTCTGTGGCGAAAGTAACGGCGAGCGACTCAAAGATCACGGCGCCGTTCTCGCACAGATCGAGCGGCGGCGTCACGTCCAGTGCGGCCATCGGCGACAACCAGATCGTCCGCGGCGACGGTGGCGGCACGGGCGTGCAGGGCTCGCTTCCCGAAATCAACGACGCGGGAAGCATCATCCCTCCCGCGGACGACACGCTCACGGTAGGTGCCGCCGCTGCGCGCTTCGCATCCATGACGATGCGGCAACTGTTCGTCCACACTGCACCACCTGCCGACGTCACCGTACAGCCGACGGGCAGTTGCGGCGTCCTCGTCGATATGCCGCAGTTCTATCCCGGCGAACAAAGTGTCACTCTGGGCGGTACTGGTGACTGGGCACTCGGCAAGGTCTACAAGTACACGACCGGTGTCGGCACGGCCCGTATGCTCACGTCACAAACCTACGGCTGGGGCGGCACGATCGTCGGCGGATACGCACTAGCGTACGGCGCCGGCAGCGCTTTGATCGAGACAGACATCTCGGGCACGCTCGCGCTCGGTCGGGCAAAGTGCTCAACAGCCGGCTCGTCGGCAACCCTTCGCGCGTACGGGCTGGGATCGTTTGCGCGCGGCAGTGCCTACGCCTACAACCAGGCGGCGCGCATCTCGACAGGCAACGCCTTCGGCGCGTACGCGGGCGGCCACGTCAACAGCAGTACGATCGAGTCCAACGGCAGCGGCTGCTTTGCGTTCGGCGCCGCCTACTACGGCTACCGGATCGCCGCCGGCAGCCTCGGCGACTACGGATCGTTCGCGTTCGGGCTCGCCGAGACGGGCGACATCATCGCGGACGGCGACAACTGCGGCCAGTTCGGCGTCGGCTCCAACACGCTCGACGACTCGTTCCAGTTCGGCAACGCCGGCCTGCGCATGAAGTTGACCGACGGTGTGCCGGGTGCGCTCCAGAACGGCGACTTCTGGGTAGCCACGAACGATGTCTACGTTCGCACCGGTGGCGTCTCGCAGAGCCTCACGGCGATGCAGGCCAACTTCGAGTTCTCTGATACCGACTTCGACATCCTCAAAGCGGCTGTCGCACATCCGCTCATCAATGATGTCGGTGGCGGTTTCACGGGAGCCGGCCTCACGGAGATCACGTCGGCGACGGGCTCCATCAACTCGATCGCCGATGCCGGCGGCGGGGACATCACTGTCACCACCGCCGCGAACCACAACCTCAGTCCCGGTGACATCGTCGTCCAGTACAACCTGGCGGACTCGGCCTACGAAGGCTTCTTCACGGTGAACCTGACACCGACACCGACCACGTACACGGTGACTGCTCTGTGGGGCGTTACGGATACAGGCAGCTTCGGACGAGCCAACGGCTTCAAGGTTCCGACGGGAGGTGCCGGAACGTACCTGCTCGGGTATTCGTTCCAGTACGAATCGACAGCGGGCGCCGAGATCGGCTTACAGATAGTCGTCGACGAGGGCGACAGCTACCAGGAAGGCATCAACCGAGACTTCCAGGCCAATGAGCTGACGCCGTCCAGTTGGACAGGCCAGATGACGTTGTCCGACGGCGATCAGATCTACATGGTCGTGACTCGAACGACGGGCACGAACAACCTCGCACCGCTCGGCGGCCGGTTCTGGGCAACGCGGATCAGCGCATGATCTTTCACGCCATTGGGGGCCTCCCGCGCTCGGGCTCTACGCTATTGTGCAACGTGCTCAACCAGAACCCGCGCTTTCACGCCAGTTCGACGAGCTGTCTTCCGCAGGCACTCAACGGCGTCGCCGGGTTCATCTCGCATCAGGACGAGTTTCGCAGCGCGCTCGCGCACGACGCAGACAAAACCCAGGCGCGCTTCATTGCAGCGCTACGCGGAATGCTTCGCGGGTGGTACTCGACAGCCAAGCATCAGGTTGTGTTCGACAAGTCTCGCGCATGGAACGTCAACGCGTTGTTGCTCAAGCAACTGTGCCCCGACGCCAAGCTGATCATCGTCGTGCGCGACCTGCGTGCCGTGTTCGCGTCGATCGAGAAGCAACATCGCAAGAGCCCGGTCATCGCGCTGCCGGGTGATCAAACGGTCGCCAACCGCGCGCAGACGATGTTTCACCGACAGACCGGCATGATCGGCGCTCCGATCTGCGGCGTCGAAGACATCCTGCGACGCGATCCGGGCAACGTCATCCTGGTCAAGTACGAGTCCCTGGTCGCCAACCCGCGCGTCGTCCTGCGTAACCTGTACGATCAACTCGGCGAGATCTGGTTCGATCACGATCTCGACAACGTCGAGAACGTCGCGACGGATCTGGATGCGTTGTGGCTCAACAAGTTCCCCCACGAGGGGTCAGGGAAGGTAGCGCCGCCCGACGACGCCTGGAGCGACTGGATCTCACCTGACATCGCCGCCGACATCATGCGCAAATTTAGCGGCTACAACAGCGCGTTCGGGTACGCGTAGGGGAGAGCTATGTTCAAGGAACGAGCGAGCGGCAGGAAAATGGGTAAGGTGCGGAAGCTCGCACCGGGCGATGAAGGCTACCGCGCCGACGAGCCCACGTACGCCGTAGAGGTGCTCACCGCGACCGGACGTCGCGCCGTGACACGCTCGCGCATCGAATCCCGTATCGCGATCGTCGAGCGTCGTCGCGCCGAGGCGATCGCCGAGTTCGACGCGTACCTCACGCAACTGAATGCGCTCAAGGCCACGATGGACGCGGCCGACACATCTCCGACAGGAGAAGCGGATCCGGTCGCCCCCGGGCCGCCCGACGATCCGGGTCCGCCCGACGATCCGGGTCCGCCCGACGCGTAGGTGTCGTGTCGGTGCGGTAAGGTAGCCGCATGAGCCTTGTTGTCCGTGCGCCTGAGAACATCCGAATCGCTGTGAGCGAGTGCGACGAGTGGTACGACGGACAGTGGGCGATCGGACGCGGTTGCACGAAAATTAGCCCCGGATGTGTGAACTGCACAGCCGCGGCGTCCCTGATCGATACACCTGTCGCAGAAGCGACGGCAGACGGCGGCGCGCGGTGGACCGGCATCGTCGAACCGATCGAGCGGCAGATCGAGGTGACACCGACGCGGTGGCCCCGGCCGCTCAAGCTGTTCGTCGGATCTATGACCGACTTCTGGCACGAACAGTACCCGGACGAGTTTCGTCGGCGCGTATGGGATGTCGTCCACCGCTACACCCAGCACACGTTCGCGTTCTTGACCAAGCGCTCGAAGGAGATGCTTACGTGGTTCGAGCGCATCGATTTCGACCTGCCGAACAACGCCTGGATCGGCGTAACGGTCGAAACCGACGACTACCGCTGGCGTATCGATCACCTGCTCTCGATTCCTGCGAAGGTCCGGTACGTGCAGTGCGAGCCGCTGCTCGATCGCGTACATCTACGACGCTATCTCGAAGGGTCCAACGCGGTCGATTGGGTCATCGCCGGCCCCGAATGGGGTTGCACACATCCTCGCCCCTGCGACGTCCGGTGGATGCGTCAGATCCGCGACGACTGCACCGAGGCCGGCGTGCCGTTCTTCACCAAGCACCTGCTCGACGGATGCGCACACAGGCAGATGCCGTAACGGTGTCCATCGCGACACTCCCCGAGCGGGTGTCGCACCTGCGACGATCCTTCGTGTCAATCTACCCGCAAGCTGACCGCGTCAACGTCATGCTTGATGGACACACGCACGTGCCGGCGTTCCTCGAACGACCCAATGTGAGGGTCATCCGCAACGAGGCACGGACCGGGAGCGAGCAGAAATTTCGCTGCGCCGACGAGGTAGAGGGCTACCACGTCTACGCGGATGACGATCTGATCTACCCGCCGAACTACGTCGAACGCATCATCGAGGCGATTGAGTTCTACGAGCGCCGTGCGGTGGTCGGCGTGCTCGGCGCCGTCTTCCGCTTGCCGCTGACGAGCTACGTGAAAGGGCGTATCCCGTTGACGTTGCCGATGCCGTTGGCAGATGACGCGCCCGTACACGTCCTCGGTACGGGTACGATGGCACACCACACCGACACGATTCGATTCCGGTTGTGTGACTACCCGATCAGCAACATGGCCGACATCTGGAGCGGCATCAAGGCCAAGCGATCCGGCGTCGCCATGATCGCGATCGCGCGGCCCGCGCATTGGGTAAAGACCCTCCGCGTGACCGGGTTCACGGTGAGCGGAACGGCCCAGATCAAGGGAGTGCTGACGGACGCGGTGATGACCCGCGCCGTCCTCGCGGAGCCGTGGGAGGCGCTGCCCTACCCGAAGACATCACCCATGCCGCCCGACGGATGGACCTACGATTGGATTGATCCGTGACCGTAACCGTCAGCATTGCCACGTTGCCCGAACGCGTCGAGTTTCTTCGACAAGTCGTCGCATCGCTCGCGCCGCAGGTCGATCACATCAACCTGTACCTCGACGGACACGACGACGTTCCCTCCGGGCTGCCCGTCAACAACGTCATGCTCCGCAAGGACGACACGCGATGGCGCGGCGACGCTGGCAAGTTCTACTGGGCCGACACCGTCCGCGGCTACCACTTCACGTGCGACGACGATCTGATCTACCCGCCGAACTACGTCGAGCGGATGATCGAGACGATCGAGAGCTATGGACGCAAGGCCGCCGTCGGCGTGCTCGGAACACGCTTTTGCGGAACGTGGGACCAATACTACCTGATTCCGGTACGCGATCCAAGCGACGGCAAGCACTACAAGGTGGGAACAGCGTTCGGGCTCGCGCGCGATTGGTGGGTTCACTGCCTCGGCACCGGCACGCTGGCCTACCACACCGACACGATCGACGTGACGCGCGATCTGTTCGTACGACCCAACATGGCCGATGTCTGGTTCGCGCTCGCGGCGCGCCGCCAACGAGTTCCCTGCGTCTGCATCGCACGGCCGGTCAACTGGCTTGAGATCCTCTACCCGGAGGACACCATCTGGGCACGCTGGGCCGCGACACGCGACGACCACGGTCAGACTGATCTCATCCAGGGCGTAGGGCCGTGGAGCGAGCCGTTGACCGTTCCGCCCGGAATTGTCGAGGAGCCGATACTTACGCGTCCGCCAGCTCGCCGTCGAGCTGCGACGTAGCGCGAGACAGCGCTCGTCGGTACGCCGACAGATCGTCGCCGAGGGCGCCAAGCAGCTCGGCTGCACGTTCGCTGTCGAGCTTCGTCCACACGCGCGAGGGGAGCTTGGGCGGCCACGTCTTGCGGCCTGTCGTCTGCCCGTGCTGGAACGCGACGTAGTCGGGCAGGTTTCCGACCGTGAAGGGAACGTTGGCTTCCTGCAACGCGAACTGCCACACGGTATCGACGCCGGACGGTCGATCGGGAAACGGCACCTTGATCGCGAGGTCCCGCTCGAAGCCGCACGTGCCGCCGACCAGCGTTCCGTCGGCGCTGCGATAGACGTACGTGTCCCCCGGCGAGATTAGTTCAGCAAACAGCGCCGTCTGGCTTCCCGCGATCGGGACGTCGCAGAAGCGAAGGGTATTCTCGACGAGTCGCTCTACGCGCTCGGGATGGTGCCAGTCATCGTCCGACCACAACACGATGTGCTCGCCCAGCGCATTCTCGACGCAGGCGTTGAACTTGGCGCCCAGAGAGCGGCCCTCGTCGATCTGGATCAAGCGGATGCGATCGTCGCGCGGCAACAGGTCGTGGACGATTCCCGGGCCGTCGAAGACGACCACCAGTTCTGTCGGAGGGCCGCCCTCGTGAATCGTCTGACGCAAAAATTGCCGCACGGCGAGGGGGATGCACCACCGGCGCTTCGCAGTTGTCGGCATCACGCAGCTAATCGAAGGGCGGCCCATGGCCCAAAGTATCGAGGACATGGTTGCGAAAAGGCAAGGGCCGCCCTATGTTAATACCATGTCCAAAGGGTATCACCTCAACGTCAAGCTCGATCCGGAGTTGTACCGAGCCTTGTCCCACCACGCGGATGGGGCCGCCCTCAACCTGTCCGAAGCGACGCGCGACCTGCTACGCCACGCGCTCGCCACGGTCACGTCACACGACCAGGCGATGATGATCGAGGCGCGCAACCGGGCGATTGCCCTCGTCAAGAAGGCCGTCGCCACGGCCATCGCGTCGATTCCCGAAGATGCGTACGGTCGCCAAGACCGCCGCCGCCGTCGTGTCGCGTCTGCGACGAGATAATCACGGCGACTCGTCGTCCGGGAGACAGAACGGAACGCGGTCGGAGAACAGCCCGCCTTTCGCGCGCGTGGGCGCGTAGCGCTCCCACAACTCTTGCGCGACGGCGCGCGGCATCGTCCGCAGCAGATCCGCGATCGTGTCGTAGCTCGCCTTCCCGCGCGTCCACACACCGAAGTCGTCGGACATCGCGTAGTACCAATCATGCGCCTTGAGCGCGGCCTCGGCCTGCTCGAACAGCGCTCTCCGTGTCTCACTCATTATCGTCTCCTTTCGGGTGTTCCGGGTCGCCGGGCGCGGTCGGCACGACGATAATCGTGCGCGTGTCGAGCGGGCCGTTGCGGGCCAGCAGGACCTCCACCTGGGGAAGCCAGAACTCCGGGACCACCATGAAGGGGGTCGTGCAGGGATAGTCCCCGCTGAACATCGCGCGCACGAGCGTCGCGATCTGATCCGGTGTGAACTTGCCCGGCTCTCTCATGCCATCCCCCACGGCGCTTCTTCGTAGCCGGGCAGGGCGCGAATCGCCGCTGCACGGGCAGCGCGCACGAACCGTGCGGCCTCGCTCCCCTCGTAGGAGGACCAGTCCATCGTCTGGTACTCGTAGCAGTCGATCTGCTTGAGCACGCAGGCGGGCTCGAACTTCAGGGCCATCATGTCACTGGCCGTGACGCGCGGCGCGGGATCGAAGCTCGTCATCCCGTACCGGTCGGTCAACGACGCGCAGTTCGCGGCGTGCAACGCACCCGCCGCCTTGTCGGCGGCGCGATAGTCGAAGCGCCCCGGGAACTTCCGGGTCGCCCACAGCGCGATCAACTGGATCACGCGATCCGAGCACAGGAACGCACTCATGCCGCCACCGCCTTTCGCGCGTCGGCGAGCGTGCCGGTGTAGTAGCGGTCGCGCTCGATCGGCAGACCGAAGCGCCCGCGAACCTGTCGCAACTGCGACAGCAGGAAATAGCCCAACTCCGGGCAACCCATGCCCATGTCGGCCAGACCGAAGAACTCCCAGTCGCCATCCGGCAACTGCTCGCCCTCGGTCACGAACCACGTCGCGTTCGCGTCGGGCGTGAAGAATTTGACGACGACCGTCGCGGCGTCGCCCTTGCCATCGGTCGCGCCCAGCTTGGGCAGCTTGCGCTCGATGGCTTTGGTCATCAATTTCATCGCGTCTCCTATCTCCCCCTCAGGGGTCTGTCAAAAATTTGGCGGAACGGTGTTGACATCATCGCTACCGCTCCGTTACATTTTGATAATACTCGATTTCACCTCACTTGTCAAGAGCATTCATCTTGGCGCGCCAGTCATCGAGCGCGGCCTCGGGCGTCGCGCCCACGCCGATCAACGAGCCGGGCTCGTAGCAGCCGCGACACGCGACCGTGAAGACGACGGCGTTTCGCTCGACGGTCGGGTAGTCGCCGCACACGTGGCACGGACGCGACCCACCCGGACACGCGCACCAGCCGTTGAAGTCGCCGCACGCGGCGCACTCGATCAACGGGCCGCGCCACTCGTGAACGCAGTACGTGCAGAGCGTCATCCCGTCGTGCTCGAACGCGTCGCCGCACTCGAACGGGGCGCGCTCGCCCTTACACCAGCCGCACCTCACGCCGCCACCGCCTCGCCACGGAACGGTGCGCACTTGGCCTTCCAGGCCGCAGCGCGCTTCCGCAGTTTCTCGCACGTGCCGCACGGGTACTCGGCCGAGAAGGGCCGAATCCAGCCGCGGTAGCAGCGCGGGTGGTCGCACTGCGTCTGCGTACAGCGCGCGTAGAACGCGCCCAGCGCCGCCACGGCACCGGACACCGCCACCGCCCCGCGCGCCCAATACGCGCCCAGAGCGGCGCACAGGCCCGCCACAGCGGTAGCCTCGTCGCGCTTGCGACGAGCCGCGTACGCGGCCATCGCTGCGACGCACTCCGCGACCGCACGAGCCGGGCTCGGCTTCACCTCCGCACCGCTCGGGCGCGAGACGAACCCGAACGCCGGGTCATCATCGGACGCCTTGAGCGTGCCGGTGAACGCGATCCGGTCGCCCTTGACGACGACGGGCTCACCGTCTTCGTCGCGCAGCGCCGCCGGCAGCGTGCCCCACACGCGCCAGCCTGCGTCGGCCTCGACCAGCATTTTGTAGCCGGGGTAGAAGCCGTCTTTCCACGTGACCGCCACGACGGTCCCCTCGACGCGCGTTTTGCCCGTCGGGACCGTCACACCGCCCGCCGCCAACTTCGCCGCACGAGCCGCGAACTCAGCCTTACGCGCCGCCGCTTCCGCCGCGAGCTTTTTGACCAGCGCAGCCTGTTTCGGGCTGATCGAGC
This sequence comes from Gemmatimonadota bacterium, assembly GCA_020344215.1. GTDB lineage: Bacteria > Gemmatimonadota > Gemmatimonadetes > Palauibacterales > KS3-K002. Next base: position 3,678,744 of record CP070815.1, on the reverse strand, counting down.
CGTAGCGCTCGAAGCGCTCGGCGATGTCGCGCACGATCCGGTGATCGCACGTCAACGCGTCGCGTACGCTAGGCGTGACGGATGCCGCGCTGATGTAGCCCGCCGGCTTGCGCCGCTTGCGAGCACCACCGCGCTTATATCCACGATAATACGCCATTTTTAACCTCCGTGCCCCCTCGGGGGCCTGAAGCGCCGGGGAGCCTCCCGGCCGGGCGGGGAACCATTCCAACCCGCAGCTATAACGTAATACATCCCAGAATAGATGTCAAGCGTAAAATCGGCGAAAGCCGAGCAGTTCCAGGCGGTTGAGGGCGGCCCTCGGCCACAGCTCCAACCGCCGAAATAAGGCGGCCACCAGCTCCAGGGCGGCCCTCGGCCGCCAACCAGCTCCCAGGGCGGCCCTTTATTTTAGGCCGCTTAGGGCGGCCCTCGGCGCCGCCGAGCCGTAATACGATTGGTCGCTTTTTGCTTGACTCGTCGCTGCTGCGATGGTAGGGTATTCACGGTGGCGAGAGGCTGGGTTGGCGTTGGAGGCAAGCCGTCGAGACGGCAGCTCCAAACCCGTCGAGACGGGTACGCGCCGGCCCCCCTGATTCAGAACCCGCCGAGGCGGGAGAAGGGAGAGTATCGATGGAATGACGACGAAGACCACCATGAAGGCGATGGCGCGCTTCATGGCGCTGGCGTGCGCGAGCGCGTACCCGGAGCCGATGACGCGCGAGGAGTATCTGGACGCCTATCTGGAGATCGGTGCGTCCCCGATGCCCTGTCCGCTGTGTGGGCACCAGCGGTGTAAGTGTGGCCCCTGCCCGGGGGAGAAGGAGTAGCGATGGCGAAGACTAAGAAGCTCAGCGCTAAGAAGCTCGACGCGCTGATCGAGAAGGCGTACTACGCCAACTGCGCCGGTACCATGATCAACATCATGGACATCGGCAAGGTGTTCAAGGCGGGACGCGTAGGGTACGCGCTCGACGGAGAGGCGGGGATCGAGCCCGCGGTCGTCGATGCGATTGCGACCTACGGAGTGCCGGCGTGACCGAGTACACCACCTGTCGCATGTGCGACGGACCGTTGCCGGCGGCGCTTCGCGAGTTTGCCGCGTCGAGGTTCGAGCGGATGACCTGCTCGACCGAGTGTACGCGCGCGGATCTCGTCGCGCGGTTCGGCTGTTGCGCCGAGGCCACGTTGGCCGAGTGCGTGTGCGCCTACGCGTTCGAGTGCGCCGAGCACGGCATGACTCACGTCGGCACGCATGACTAGATGTAATGTACCCCGAGAGCGATGAAAAAAAGCTCTCGACAGGGTTGACATGTCGCTGTAGCGACGTTAAGTTGTAGCTGTACTGAGATTTCCAACGCCCCCCGAGGGGGGAGAAAGAAGAACCCCAAATGAAACCGATTTTGACCTTCGCAGAGACATACGAGGCGTGTAAGCACGCCATCGAGTCGAAGGTCGCCCTGCTGATCGAGGGTCCGCCCGGCATCGGCAAGACTGCACTTGCCAATCTGCTGGAGAAGGATCCCGACGTCAACTTGCCCGTTAAGACGTTCATCGCGTCCAACTGCGACGCGACGGACATCGCCGGGTTCCCCGTCGTGGTCGATGGGGTGCTCAAGCGAATTCCGATGCAGGTCATCCGCGAGTGCGCGGATGCTCCCGCCGTCCTGTTCGCCGACGAGTTGACGACTACGCCTCCTGCGGTGCGCGGACCGTGTCTGCGCCTGTGGCTGGAGCGCGTAGCGGGCGATCTGAAGCTCCACGACGGCACCGCGCTGATCGGCGCGTGCAACGTCCCCGAGCACTGTCCGGGCGCGTTCGAGTTGGACGCGGCGACCGGAAACAGGTTCATTCAGGTCGTGATGGCCCCGACGATCGACGAGCTTCGCTCGCACATCGAGTCGTCCTGGGGCGTCAAGGATGCCGACCCGGTCGGCTTCCGCGAAGAAGCGCTCGATCTGGCGGCTACCATGCGGCTCGAAGCGGGCATGATCCAGTTCAACCCCACTCCCGATGCGATTCAGTCTGGCGCGCCGTACGGCTCGCCGCGCGCGTGGGAGCGTGGACTGCGCACCTACTGTGTGGCCGGCGGCGGCGACAACCGTGTCGCGCGTGCGCTGCTCGAAGGTGCTGTGGGTTCGGACGCTGCGGCGACGTACCTCGGCATCAAGAAGCTGCGCAGTCACCTGCCGGCGATCGACGCCATCGAGCGCGACCCGAACAAGGCCAAGGTGCCAGAGAAGCGCGAGTATCAGATCGCGGCTCTGGGGCTGCTGGCGCGGCTGGCGCGCAAGGACTCGTATGCTGCCTGGATCTACTGCAACCGACTTGCCCCCGAGGCGCGGTTCGCGGCGACCCGTACGCTGCTCGAAATGCCCGACACGCCCGCCAAGGACACTAAGTGGTTCAAGGCTGGTAAGCAGGCCAAGTTGCAGGCGATGACCGCGACCCGGAAGGACCTGGGCTAATGGGCGTCGCGGCAGCGATGACGACGGGCGGGGCCATCCCGCCCGAGGTCGTCTCGGCGCTGATGACACGCGTGACTCGCGTCAAGAACGCGATCATGTGGCGCCATCCGTTCTACCTGCCGGTGCTCGCGCAGTGCCGGATCAAGATCGCTCGCGTCGGCACGGCGTGTGTCACGCAGTGCGGAACGATCTACCTCGATCCCGGCTTCTGTGGGGGGATCACGGACGACGAGTTGGCGGCGGTGCTGGCCCACGAGGCGTCGCACCTGATCTACGGCCATGCCGAGCGGCGCGCGAATCGCGAGCCCCGGCGATGGAATCGTGCGGGCGACCGCGCCATCAACGCGTGTCTGCGCGAGGCGGGCCTGGGGCTGCCCGAGGGCTGTCTGTACCCGCTCGATCGGGATCAGGAGTTCTGGGCTGCCGAGGATCTGTACGACGTCGAGCCCGAGGATGACGAGGGCGGCGGCGGCGATCCCGGCGACGACGGCGATCCCGGCGACGACGACGGCGAGGGCGGCGACGGTGGTGGCGACGGTGGTGGCGACCGCCGTGGTGACGGTGAGCCCCGCGTCGGCGAGGGCTGCGGCGTGCTGCCTCCCGAGCGCAATCGTCCCGGCAAAGAGGGCGACGACGACGGCGAGGGCGGCGACGATAGCGGCGACGGTCGCTGGACCGATGGTCCTGACTGGAATCAGCACTGGCGCGACGTTCGTGCGCAGTGCGCCAATCAGGGGCGCGGTACGGGTTCGGGTCCGGCGCTGCGTCGGCTGACCGACCCGCCGCCCACGAAGGTGCGCTGGGAAACGATCCTGCGTAACTCGATGATCCAGGCCGCGCTGGCGCACGGCCGCGATGACACGACGTTCCGGCGTCGCAATCGCCGGTCGGGCGTCGATGGTCCGGTGTTCCCCGCGTACTGCTCGTACAAAGCGCAGGTCGCGGTGGCGATCGACACGTCGGGCTCGATGGGCGAAGAAGCCGTGCAAGAGGCCGTGTCCAACGCGATCACGATCGCGCGGGTCTGCGGCGTGCGGTTGTTCCTCGTCGCGCACACGACGCGCGCGTACTACGCCGAGTGGATCGCGCCCAACGTGCAGGCCAGAAAGCTGGACGAGATTCTGACGGAAACCGGCGGCACCTGCTGTCGCGAGGCGTACGACAAGATCGCCAAGTCCGGCGGCAAGTTCGACGCGTTGGTTCACCTGACGGACGGCGAAATGTCCTGGCCGGATCCGCCCAAGCCGCGCAACGTCAAGAAGCTCGTCATCGGGCTGCTGGGCGTCAAGGCGCGCGACTGGGTGCCCAAGGTCGCGACCGTGATCGAGGCGGAATGTCCGCGCCCACGGTAACCCGAGAACGCGAGGGCTCCGGCCCTCGCGCCTTCTCGAATGCGGCGTCGCTTGTGCGACGAAATGTTCGAGAAGGGATTGACAAGTCGCGTAAGCGACTTATATTAGAGGTAGATAGATAACACGCCCCACGAGAGGGGGCCAACAATCAACCCGCAAGGGGAAGGAGCCAAAAATGAGTGAATTGAAAGAGAAAGTCAAGTCCGGCTACGTCATCTTGGACGCGAGCACCGCCTACGGCGGCGTCAAGTACCGACGCGAAGTGCTCGAACAGCCGACGCCTGCCGGTACGAACGGCGAGGGCGAGCGCAAGGTCTGGAAGACCGAGCGCATGGTAGACCACCGAGAGTTGGTCGATGCCTGCGACCGGCTGGTCAAGCAGGTCGATTACGCGCTGCGCAAGCACGCGAGCCGTACCTCGTTCGGCTGGTTCGCCGACGCGGATCAGTACGCGGCCATCAAGGCGCGCGTCGCCGAGATTGCGGCCGAGGCCGAGGGTGTCAACCGCACGTGCGCGGAAGTCGGATGCCAGCGGCGCTGCCACATCGCTGTGGTTCCCGCGCGACTGGACCTTGCCACGCCCGACGCGGCGAGCGAGGTCTACCGGACGATCACGACGCAGTTGACGGACCTGAAGCGCGCCGTGCGCGCGGGTGAGGTCGGTCGCGGGTTCGACAACCTGCTGACGCGGGCCAAGAATCTCGACAAGCTGGCGGTCGGTTTCGCCGGTGAGTCGATCGGCTGGGCGCTGGATCGCGTCAAGGAAGCGCGCCGCGAGGTGCGCGACAAGATCAAGCGGGGCCAGACGCCCGAGTCGGCCGGTAAGCAGGTCGATCTGGATGCCGTCGATGCGGCCATCGCGATGTTCGTGCCGATGGACGAGTCGGTCAACGACGTGATCGACGACGGTGTCGGTGACGCAGGTGGCGGGCAGGAGTAATCATCGCTTACGCGACCGACCGGATCGTGATCGTGCTGGACCGGGCATCTTCCCCGACTCCACGGGAGTCCGGTCGGTCCCTTTGTTTTCAGCCCCCCGAGGGGGAAAGGAGAGTTTCCAAATGACATTCGACAAGAATCGAGTTGCAGTCGTCGATGAGATCGACGCGCTGCTCGCAATCGACTGCGGCGGCGAGCGTCACCGCGTCGCCATCGGCGTAGACGGTAAGTTGCGCTTCTACGACCATCCCGCCGCCGAGATCGCGGTGCTCAACGATCTGTACGCAAAGGCTGGCAAGCGTGCGCCTCACGCGTGCGCCAAGCTGTTGCAGCGCTGGCAGAACGAGTCGCATCGACTGCCCGAGCCGTTCCGTTCGATCAAGTCCGAACAGTCGAGCCGGGGCCAGAAGCGTCGTGCCAAGGCTGTCGTCCGCGACAGTCTGGCGAACGAGACGCCCAAGGATCGGTTCCGCCGTCGCACGCGCGACGCGGTTGAAGCCGCGTTGGCTGCGGCCGTCAAGGACGGCGTGTATCGCGTGAGTCCTCACGAGCACACGTGGTACGTCGAGCCGATCAACGGCGGCGCGCCGAAAGTGGACAACCGCTCCGAGCGGGTGTGGGATTCGATGGACTGGGAGCGGGATAGCTGGGGTCGGCGTCGTGGCAAGTCCAAGACCCACTCTCAGTGCTGGGTCTACGTGCCGATTCGCTGGCTGGCGCGCGTTCACGCACAGGGGCTGGCGCAGATCAACGGGATGCTGTGTCTGGACGTGCTGTCCAAGCGCCCGGACGGTCGCGTCAACGTGCTGATGCTGAAGCAGGCGCGCGGGTTCAAGCTCGCCACGTCGGGCGCGGTCTACTGCCCCGAGTCGGGCAGGCTGGAGTGGCTGTAATGAACCGGGCCAAGCGCCATCGGCTGATCAAGGTCGCGATGCCGGAACGTGCCGAGTCGGTCTGGTGGACCGACCGGTACACGCTCGACGAGATCGCGGAGCACGGCCGGCTCGTCGCACTCAAGCGCGACGGGCAGTGGGTGTGTAGCAGCGGCGACAAGTGGACCGACGCCGACTTCTGTGCGTTCCGGTTCGAGCAGTTGCCGTACTGGCCGGATGAGCCGGTGTTCCCCGAAGACCGCATCGCAGATGCGACGGTCAAGTACATCAAGTACGAGCCTCGCCGGCCGCGTCGCGGTCGCTGGTTCGACATCGAAGCTGAGATTCTCGACGAGGATGCAGCATAGGGCTTGACAAGTCGCGTACGCGACTTACATTAAGAGTGGATAGAGAACCCCCGAGGGGGGAGAAAGGAGACAGGAGACATAGGCCGTACCGGCTCTCGACGAACTTGGCGTGTTGAGCACTGGGTCGAGGGGACGTACCGAGGTGGGATCCTTCCGAACACGCTGCGGCCGATTTCTCCGACATCATCATGCTTGGCGTACCTTCTACATTGCGCGGCTGCGACTCAACGTGTGCCGTATGCTCTCGCCGCTACTTCGAGTGGCAGCGCCGGCAGACCTCGATGCGTAAGCGCGTCGTGCGCGGTGTCGGTCGCGGCACGCAGCGTTTCTACGAGGCTGCGGGGACCTCGATCAAACCCGAGACGCCCGATCAGGGGATGCGAAAGGTGTGGCCCAATGCGTAGCCACGACTACGACTGCCCCGGCTGCGGCATCTGTGACGGCGAGCTTACTCGCTGCTGCGACACCGGCACGTGCGCCGAGTGTGTCTGCGGCGAGTGCGGCAATCCGCCCGGCGATGAGCCCGGGTGCTGCGACTGCTTCGATCTCGTCGAGTCCGACTACGCGGCGCGGATGCACGAGCGTCGTTCGATGGGGTTCGACTTCTAATGCAGACGTTCCTCCCGTACCCCGATTTTGAGCACACGGCGCGTGTGCTCGACTGGCGTCGGCTCGGTAAGCAGCGGGTCGAGGCCAAGCAGATCTTGCTGGCTCTGGCGCGCGGCACGGGTGGTTGGATCAACCATCCAGCCGTTCGCATGTGGCGCGGCTACGAGCCCGCGCTCGCGATCTACGGCGCGACGATCTGTCAGGAGTGGCGCGATCGTGGCTACCGCGACAACCTGCTCCCGTGGTTCCACGCGGAGCTTCGCCGGTGGTGGCTACCGTCCGCCCTGGCCGGAACCGCCGACTTGCTGGCTGGTGGAGGTCATCCGCCCTGGCTGGGCGATCCCGCGTTCCACGCGAGCCACCGCAGCAATCTGCTGCGCAAGGCCCCCGAGCACTACGGCCAGTTCGGGTGGACCGAGCCCGATGATCTGGTATACGTATGGCCGACCCCCGAGGGGGAGAAAGGAGCAGCCGATGCGAGGTAGAGCCGAGCGACGCGCCTTCGCGGCGAAGGCCAAAGCGCGCATCCGACGCCAGCGTCCCGATCTCGCGGACAGCCCGCGATTCGTCGGCCTGCTGGCGAAGACTCCGCAGCCGTGCAGCTCCGCGTGTTGCGGCGGTCGTCGCAGGAGCGAGGGCGCTACGCCCCGCGAACGCCTCGATGACGTCGCCGAACAGTTCGACGATCTGCACGAGGAGTGTTGGGACGTCCGCAACGCCGTCGATGAGGCGACGAATTGGGTGGACATGCAGTTGGACTACTACCACCACCTGTATGACGTGCGCTCGCCGAAGTGCGGACGCGACGACTACGTGCCGTCCGCCGACGTCGATCTGGACGAGCTTCGCGAGATCGCAGCGCTGCATTACGCGGCGTATCCACTGGCGACCGCAGGGGACGCGTGGGGCGCGCCGCCGAAGGAGATGGGCGCCCACTACCAGGGCGAGGCGACCGGCACACCGGGCTGGGTGCTGTCCGCGTACGGCCTGTACGTGACGTGCCCGCACTGCCGCGAGCGCACGACGATCGAGTACCCGGACGGGTGGACGGCGATCGAGTGCCCGCACTGCGAGGCCCCGCTGGCGATCTGGAGCACGCGATGTGTGCCGTTGACTGGCGCGACGACGATCGCCTGGGCGTTCGTGCCGCGCGCGTGGATTCGACGCGTCACCGCGGCGATCCGGAGCAACAAGCGGTTGTCGCGTACGCGACAGCCGACCTACGAGTGCCGCTGCGTCTACCACGTCGATCCGGCGCACCTGTCGGCGCGCATGTCGGCGAGCCCGTACTGGCGGTATGACCCGTACATTTCGTAGTGATTTTGCTCTTGACAAGGGGCTATCACGACTTATATTGTAGGTAGATAAAGACCAAAAGACCCCCCGAGGGGGGAAAGGAGCGAGAGATGAACAACGGATTGATCAGCGCCGCCTTCGAGGCGGGTGTCGCGGCCGACGAGTTCCTGTCGTTCGCGGCGACCGCACGGCGATGCCGGTGCTGCGGCAGTTATCGAATGGATCCGGTGCGGGTCGCCAAGGAGCGCGGCTCGATCGAGACGCGTGTGAGCGCGTACGTCTGCGGCGAATGCGGCCGTAAGGAGCGGGTGTAGTGGCGGCGCGTGCCATCGCGAAGGCGACGATCGCGTTCGGGATGGTTGCCATCCCGGTCAAGGTGATCGGCGCGACCGGCGCTGCGAAGACCGTACGGTTCAAGCAACTGTGCCCCGAGTGCGCCACGCCTCCCAAGCAGGAGTACCGGTGCGCGGCACACGGCGTCGTCGAGCGCGGCGCGATGCTCAAGGGCTACGAGATCGCGAAGGGCCAGTACCTTCAGTTCACGGCCGATGAGGTCAAGGCGCTCAACGCCGACTCCACCAAGGTGATCTCGATCGCGCAGTTCGTTCCGCGCGCGTCGATCGACCCGGTGTGGTTCGACAAGCCGTACTACCTGTCGGCCGAGGCCGGTGGGTCGCGCGCCTACGCGTTGCTCGCGGAGGGTCTGCGGCGCACCGAGCGGGTGGGGCTGGCTCAGTTCTGCCTGCGCGGTAAGCAGTACCTCGTCGCCGTCGCTCCTACGACGCAGGGGCTGGCGATGTACCAGCTTCGCTACGACTACGAGGTGCGGGCGCAGGAGCCCGAGGCGACCGAAGTGCTCGAAGACGCCGAGGTCGATCTGGCGCTGCGGTTCATCGAGTCGCTGTCGGCCGACGCGTTCGACGCCGGCAAGTACACCGATGAGGTCTACCAGCGGCAGATCGCGGCGATCGAGGCCAAGGCGGCGGGACAGCCCGTGACGGCCCCGGCCCCGGAGGTCGGCAAGGCCGACATCAACGACCTGATGGCGGCGCTCAAGGCGTCGCTGGCGGCGAGTGAGGGAGCGGCGTAATGGCACGTAAACGCATCCCCGACTACTGCGGACCGAAGCGGTCCGTCGCGCGCGAAGACCTCGCGCGGCTCGACAAGAGCGGGGAGTACGTCGTCGAGGAGAAGCATGACGGCGAGTGGTGTCGTGCCACGCTCGACGCCAACGGCGTCATCACCGAGCTTCGCACGCGAACCAACGCAGTGATCGATGGCGTCAAGGCGATGGACTTGGTCGGGCTGCGAACGGGAATCGCCGCGCCTGCGCTCCTCGTCGGAGAGCTTGTCGCAGATACGAGAAACGGGCGGCGTGTCGGTGCGCGCCGGTTGCACCTGTTCGACGTGCTGGAGTTCAACGGCACCGACTGTCGCGACCTGCGCGTTGAAGACCGTCGATCGTTTCTGGTCTGTGCGCAAGCTGCGATGGGTCACGACGATTGGATCAAGCTCGTCGAGCAGCGCGAGACGGGGTTCGTCGAGTTCTACGACGAGATCATCGAGCGCGGCGGCGAGGGCGTTGTCATCAAGAAGCGGCGCTCCAAGTACCGTCCTCGCAACGCCGACGGAAAGATCGCCGGGTGGCTGCGCTGCAAGCCGTTCCGCACGGTGGACTACATCGTCATCGGCACCGGCAAGACCAAGGGCGGCGCGACGAATCTGGCGCTGGGCCTGCTCGGGCATCCGTGGGGGAGTCAGTCCACCGTGGGCTCGCGTGTGGTGTGGGATCCGATGCTCGGACCGAAGCATGTCATGTACGCGTCGATTCCCCGGTTCCTGGCCGACGTCGATCCGCAAACGCTGATCGGTACGGTGGTCGAGGTGCAGGGCTACGAGGTGTTCAACTCGGGCGCGGTGCGCCACGGACAGATCACTCGCGTACGCGACGACAAGCCTGCGGGAGACTGCACGCTCGAAGCGGCGCGCAACGCGTGTCCGGTGATACGTGCGCGCCTCGCGCGCGTGCGCGGAGTGCTCGATTCATGTTCGCCGGGCCGTTGATCTACATGGCGATCGTGACTACATTGACAATCGACCCCCGAGGGGGAGAAAGGAGCGAGAGATGAAAATTATTCGACGTGGGCGACGTAGCACTGAGGTGTCGTACGTGCGCCGTTTCGAGTGGCGTGATTGTCCGGGCGGGGGGTTCAGCTTCGCCTGCGATGCCGAGGGCAACGTCAACATCAACCACCTGACGGTGGTGGCGCGCGGCAGCTATGCGGGCTGCGTGTCGGGCTCGATCGACGGCCGCGACCTGATCGACCTGGGTGTCGAGCGCGAGGTGCGCTCGTGGCGTGAGCCGAGCATCGGCGCGTGTGATCGCTGCGGGCGTCACGTGACGCTTGCCGGCTTCACGAACACGTGCGAGTGCGGCGCCGACTACAACATGTCGGGACAGCGACTGGCCGACCGCTCTCAGTGGGGCGAGGAAACCGGTGAGTCCGTCGCCGACATCCTGTCGGTGGACTACCGCTCGACCGATGACCTGCTCGATGGAGATTACTAATGGCGCGCGGCAAGACCGAACACCTGCGCTACCCCGGCGCACGCGAGGCGTTCCGCAAGGACCGCGAGGCGCGTGCGCGCGGTGAGCGCTACATCGTCCCGATCGATCTGGCTGCGCTGCACCCCGAGACTGAGATCGACGCCTACGACGCGTGGCGTATCTGGCAAGCCGTCGAGAACGCGGGGAAGAAGCGATGAGCATCGAGTTCTGGCAGACCCGCATGGGTCACAAGTTCTACCAAGCCGACGTGCCTCGGATCGCCAAGGCGCTCGAACGGATCGCCGATGCCCTCGAACGAGGCGCGGTGATGCCGTCTGACGCACAGGACGATTCGTCGCAGGAGCGATGCGAGTGTGACTGCCATATCGACGATAGACCCGGCAAGGACTACGGCAAGGGCCATGCGGCCCGTCGCGTCGTCGCACTCACCGGAATGCCGTGCGGCTGCGAGTGCCACGGAGGGAACGAGTGAAACCGAATCCCGGACGCCTGTACTTCCAACCGATCTGCGACGGCCCGGTCACGGACAGCGGACTTTGCGTGACCGCCGAGGCGATCGAGTTGTACGAGTCCATCACGCGAAACCTCGCGCTGATCGACATGATCCCGACGCGCGAAGACTACGTCTGGCTGCGCTCTCGACTGAGCGACATGCTGACCAACGAACCCGACAAAGCGCTCGATCCCGTCGTCACGGCGCTGATCGACGCCATCAACATCTACCTGGAGTAAGTATGCCAAAACCACCGTTCAATGCCCGCTACCCCGGCGTGTGCGAAGTGTGTACGCGACCGGTCAACGTGGGCGACGAGGTTCAGTGGGGCCGCGCTCGCGGCGCCGTCGTCCACGTCCCCTGCGTGAACCCCCCGCAGACGTCAACATCCACGGTACAGCCCGGTCCTCGCAACAGCGACGAAGGTCCGAGCACGGTCGAAGAAGCCGCGTTCTCGATCTTCGAGGCGCTGTGCCGGTCGAGCGGAACTGCCGACTGGGATGAGCGGATGCTCGCGACGCGCGCGTTCAAGCTCGCCGAGGCGTTCTTCGCAGAGCGCGCCCGTCGGCGCAAGTCGGCGCAGGGCGAGCTTCCGATCGGCTATGAGTGAGATTTTTGTGTGTTCGTGTGTCGTAGCTGCATGGCATAATGTAGTTCTCGACAAGTCCAACCCCCGAGGGGGGAGAGAGGAGAAGTATGGGATTCAAAGCTAGGTCCCGCGAGGGCGGCCCTCCGCAGACGCAGATCGTCGTCGATGACGCGACGCAGTGGTCGGAGAATTCCGCGCGTACGCGAGAGGCGTTGTACGGTGTACTGGCCGCGATCGAGAGAGTCTACGGCGTTGACGGGATCCGCGAGCTGAACGAGTGCGGGCTGGTCAACATCGACGTGGGTCTGCGGCCGATGGACTTCGCGGGCTACGTTATCTCGGGTCAGCCCGCCGAGGAAGGAGACAATCCATGGTCGAACTGAAGCTGACACTCGATCAGGCGCTGCTCGTGGCCGAGGCCGTAGGCGACGTCGTCGAGTTCGGACTTCCCCGAACGGGCCACAGTCTGAACCGCCGGCTCAGTCGAGGCAACCGTCAGATTCTTGTGCGCGCTGCGAGCCGAATCGAGCGCGCCATCGACGAATCCCTGGATGCGATCGACTGTGCGGGCGGACTTTGAAAGCCCTCGCCGCCCCGGTCGGGGCGTTAGAAGAAGGAGGTAACTATGACGATGAAGTTCAATCGAATCCGATCGACTGCGCAGGCGGTCGCCCGATCGCGCGATACGGTGCGCCCCGAGGCCGTCAAGGCCGTGCGCGAGATCGAACGGGCGTTGCAAGAGGCCCTCGAAGGCGAGCCGTTGCGCGGGCTGCGCAACCTCGGCGGATCGGCGATGTTCGCCGGCGCGCGTGTGCGCGGCAAGACTGACAAGAAACTCCCCGGTCCCGACAGTCAGAAGGGCGAGCGGGACTTCTTGTGCCTGAACGCCAAGGGCCAGTTGGTCATCGTGTGGTGGGAAGACGTAGGCGACGACATGGTCGAGATCCGCGAGCGCCCCGTACGCGACGACGAGTTGGTGGCAGGTGACGCCACCGATCTGCTCAACACGGTGCAGCAGATTCTGCCGCGCCACGTCGAACACGCCGAGCGCGCTCGCGCGCGGTACAACAAGGCGGCGCTGCTCGCTCAGCGCGTTCAGTTGATCCTCGCGCCGGAAGGCGGTCGCTGATGGGGTTCAAGGCGCGCCAGGTTCAGAGACGCCGGCGAGTGGGCGTCGCGACTGCGACGGGCGACGGGCCGAGAGTTCGCACCTCCGCGCCGAAGGAGGAAGCGCGCGCCGCGATCGAGAAGTCGATGACGTACGCGATGACGCTGCTCGATCGGATCGATCAGCGCACGATTACGCGCGACGAGATGGAGACATTGCTGTACGTGATCCCCGCGATGGTGCGGCGGAAGCTCTGGTCTGCGGCGTCGGACGTTCCTCGCAGCAGCGACAACGGAAAGGATGTGCGAGGCGACGGCGGCACCTAGCGAGCGTTGCGTACGTTCCTGGCGCACCCCCCGGCCCGGACATTTCACGGAGGGAACTGTGACGCTCGCTACGTCAGGTGTCCGGGGGGTGCTCAAGTTTGGTGAGAGATGGCAGAAGTAATCGAACGAGTTGAATACGCCAGCGGCGGATACGCGTGGCGCGAGGTCCAAGGACCGTGGCAGATCGAGCCTGATCTGGTGCGGTGGATGTACCTGGGCATCGAATGCCTCGTGATGCGCAACAGCCTGGGTGCGTGGTGCGGCTACGTCGCCGTGCCCGCCGACCATCCCTGGTACGGTGTGAACTACAACAGGCTCTACGATCAGACCCGCGTCCATGGTGGCCTGACCTACAGCGACACGTGCGACGAGATGCGGCCGTGCTCGAAGTGTCTGCCGGATGCCCAGTTCGGCTTGCGCGGCGCGTACGTGGATCACGCGATCCGAGCACTGATCCACGAGCCCGCTACGTGGTGGATCGGCTTCGATTGCGGCCACTACGCCGATCTGGTGCCCGCGACGTTGCTGTCGCGACGCTCTGTGTTCGGGGAACACGATACATACCGCGACCTCGGCTACGTACTCGACGAGACGGAGTTGCTGGTGCGACAACTGCTCGACGGCGAGCCCGTCGCCGAGGACGAGGAGGAAGACGAGGACGAAGGATGATACTGAATGACAAACAGGTGAGTTCGTCGCTGCTGGCGACGGTGTGCGAGCGCTACGAGACGCGCGGGCAGCGCGTGATGGCGCTGTCGGAGGTCGCCGCGATGGCCGCGACGCAGAACATCGATCCAGAAGACCTGCTCACGCCCGAACAGGTAGCCGAGTTCTTCGAGACGTTGAGCGTGATCGGCCAGCACAGCCGGGACATTCCCGCACTGCAACCGAAGTACGACGCGATGGCGTCTCCGTTGGGAACGCGATGGCGCAAGATCCGCGCAGCGGCGCTTGCGCAGTTACTGGACGCCGATGCCTGACGTACCCAACGACGCGATCTGCCTGTTCGACCTCGACGGCACCCTGGCCGACTACGACGGCGCGATGCGGCGCGAGTTCGACAAGCTCACCGGCGTAGGCGGCGACGCCAAGGGACGCGAGGCGTTGCGCCGACTGATCTCGCATCAACCGGGGTTCTGGCGCAACCTGCCGCCGTACAAGCCGGGGTTCAACATCCTGCGCGTAGCCCGTGCGCTCGGCTTCGAGTGCCACGTATTGACCAAAGGTCCTCGCGCCTACTCGCCGGCGTGGGCGGAAAAGCTCGACTGGTGCCGCACGCACGTGCCCGACCTGAACATCACGATCAGCCAGAAGAAGTCGCTGGTCTACGGCAAGGTGCTCGTCGATGACTGGCCGGGCTACTACAAGCCCTGGTTGCAGGTGCGCCCGCGCGGCCTCGTCGTCGTACCGGCCCACGCGTGGAACGACGGCGAATGCGACCACCCGAACATCGTGCGCTACGACGGTACCAACACCGCCGAAGTCCGCCGCCGCATGATCGCTGCCGTCGAGAGCGCGCGATGATTGGCGTGGTCAGTGCCGTGCCGCCGGTGTCGCAGCCGCGACAGTTTACGTCCACGTTCGAGGTCGCGCTCATGCTCGCAAACTTCGCGATCGGCCACACCGCCGACGCGAACTGCGACGTGAAGATCCTCGTCAGCGGCGCGCAGATCCGTTCCTACACGGCTGTGTCGCGCGAACACGTCAACCGGTGCCCCACCTGTAGTTGGCGTGCTCGCGCGATCATCGCCTACACCTGTGACGTCGGCCGCAAGCAGTTCGACGTCCGCGACATCGCCACCGACCCGCGCGGCGCGGACGCGTTGAGCTTGATCGTCCATACCGTCGTGACCGAGCTTCCCCGCCTATCGAGAGGCGATCGAGTCGCCCTCACCGGCCCGCCGTTCGTCGTGCCGCTCCAGACGTCGGTGGACGCGCCGCCGTATCGGCGCCTGCGCCAATGGCTACAGGTAGACGTCCGCGCACGCGAGATTCTGGGAATTCCCGACCGCCCGCCGCGCTACTCCGACACCGCCCCCCAAAAAACATCTTGACAACGATCCTTGTCGATAGTATGATGATACTATAGTAAAATCCAACCAAGGTCCTTCGAGGAGGAGATCGAGGAAATGACGACCACCCCCAAAACCCCCTTCGACGACGTCGAGTTGATCGTCGATCCGAGCCTGAAAGGCGCGGGCTACGACTTCGTCGTGCGCGACCTGTCGCGGTTCGACCGGCGCAAGCTCGATGTCCTGTCCCTGAGCGCCGCGCATCGCCTGTCCCTGAACACCGCGCGCCCCAGCCGAAGCGATTGGGCCGTGCGATCCGCCAAGCCACCGCCGCGTTCACGGCGTGTAGGCTGGCGCCTCACGGCGAAGATCGTCGGCGACGGGCCGTTTCTTCACGTAGCCGAGAAGCCGCCGCTGTACCGCCAGGAAGACTTCTCGTGGCGGCCGGCGAAGGCGGGCGCGGCCTACGCTTCGGTGTGGCCCGATGACGTGCTCAACGCGCTGTCCGCAATCGAGTTGGCCGGCAACGCTACGGCAGCAGCCCGGCGATTCCGCAAGGACTACACCAAGCCGAACGGCGACATGATCGGCGCGCATCGCGTGACCGACAAAGCCGAGTGGTTCAACGTTGATTCGTTCGTCACGCTGGCCGACTGCGACGAAGCCGTCGTCTACGTCAGCGCCTACGCCATGTATCCGTGGCTGCGCCGAACCCGCCAGGTGGGCGTCCGCAGGAGCACGCACGAGCACTTTCACTACGCAGCGTCGCGCCTCACGCAGTTCCGCCGAGAGCGGTCGCGGCTGCGACGCATCGAAGACGAGGCCGACAACGCCGAGCGCTGGGCGCGCCCGCGAGGGTTTCCGGGGTTTCCGGGCCACGTCCGCGGACCCTTTCCGGGAGGTCGGTGGAAGTGAAGAAGCTGACGCTACAGATCGCCGCCGATGACTACGAGCGCGTGTTCGTCCACCACGATTGGCCGAAATCGCAAGGCGGTTTCGATCGAGACATGTCCGCCGGCGTGGTACTGCGCTGGATCGTCCAGCAAGCGCTGACCGACACCGCAACACCGTGGTGCTGGTGGCAGCTCGATGAACAACAGCTTCCGCCGTCTGTCGTGGACGAGTACGACGCGCAGGCGTGGATCAACCAGCGGTGGCACGGGCGCGACGGGTCGTGCAATCCGTATGGCAGCCAGCGCTGCCTCGAAGTCGTCTCCGTTGCGTTCGCGCGCGAGCACACGATAGACATCACCTACAAGGGCTGCGCGTTCGACGGAGAGCGCACGGTCCGCGTCAACTTCACAGAGGATAGGCATGGCAACGACACCGAGTAAGTTCCAGAGCAACGAGTTCGACCTTCCCCGTATGACCGCTGACGAGATCGCGGACTTCGTCCGTCGCTACTGCGACGGGCAGATCATTACCGCCAACGACGTCTTGCACCGCGCCGACCCGAGCAATCCCGAGAGCGCGAACGCACGCCGAGCGGTCTTCACGACGTTCATGCCGCTGGCGCTGGGCGCGCTGGAGACGTGGAGCGACGAGCGGATGCAGCAGATCGGCACGATCTGGGAGGAGTTGTCCAAGGCCGCGCCGCGCATGATCAACGGCCTGCCGTGCTTCTTTTCGATGCGCCTGATGCACATCGACGACTGGAAGACCGTCGCGGACCTGATCGACGCCGAGCTTCGCCGACGTGACGAAGATGCGTAGCTACTGCGCAAAGTGCGGTGGCGAGGCCGACCACGTCGTGCGCGAGCAGGCTGTGTGCGGCGATTGCAGGTACGGTGACACAGCGTTCTGGCGCGCACGTGCGACCGCGTTGGAGGCCGCGCTCATCGAGCTTCGGAAGGACCTCGAATTCCATGGTGTGCGACTGACTCCGCGCCAGCGAGCGCTGTGCCTTTTCGCGTTGACGAAGGAATTGACGGAAGGAGAGGAATGACACGAGCTTCACGACAACTGACACGGCAGTGGAAACTGCTCACGGCGCTGACCGAGGGAGAGCACTCCGTCGCGGATCTGGCCGCGATGTTGGAGACATCCAAGGCGACGATCGCGCGCGACCTCATGACCCTCGCAGAAGCGGGGGTGGACGTTTCCGCCACGGCCAACGGCAAGCAGCGCAAGCTCTACGCGATCAAGTCCACCGACTTCCGAACCGAGAGCATCGATCCGCAACTGGCGCGCCGACGGCGCGTCGATCCAGACACGCTCGAACCCGTGCCGGAAGGCGACGTCGACATGCTGGTTCACGCATTCGTCAACAAGCCTGCCAACAAACTCGCCGCGCGACAGTCGCTGGTGCGAGGCGCGCTGTTCCTGCTGATCAAGGACCACACCCGGGACTGGATCGGCCTGCGCCGCGACGAGTTGTTGCCCAGCGCGTACGAAAGCTGGCACTCCGTAGCCGTTCGTCGCTTGTGCGAACACGGCTACGTCGAGCGCGTAGGCGTCAACCACTCTACACGCTATCGGGCGACCGCCAAGCTCGTCACCGAGTTCCACCACCACGGCGTGCTTCGTCTGGTAGACGTGCTCGTGCAGGTGCCCGCAGCGTTGAACGACAGGAAGCCGAGGAAATTTGTCAATAACAACCCGGAAAAAATAGATCACCGGCACCTTGCAAGTACCAATGGAAGGTCTTATGTTGAAGCGGATGACGATGGGGAGCCGATGGCGATGAACGCAGCCAACGACATCGTTGACGACGAAGCGAACGAGATCGTAGACGCGCTACAGATTCTCGCCGAGCAGATCAACGAGTTGGCCGAGTCGGTCAACGCGCGCCTCGACGCACAAGACGCTGCACTAGAAAGGATCGCGAAGTGGTTGGCGCCTCTGGCCGAGTAGAGACAGCGCGGATCGACTACCTGATCGCCGACTACCGGCGCGACTTCGCGACCATGGCGCCGAAGGAGTTGGCAGCGGCCGAGGCGTTGTTGTGGAAGTCCGCATCGCCCGAGCGACGGCGTGCTGACATCCCCGATCACCTCCGCGTCGAGAGGGCCACCTGGCTCAACGTCGTCCTCGGTGAGAGCGTCTGGACCTACAAGATGCGCGGCACGCTGTGGAGCGCGCAGATGCGCGGAGAACCTGTCGAGCCGTTGTGGCGTCGCCTGCGCGACAAGCGCATGACAGCTTCGACTGCGTACAAGATCTACAAGAAGGCGCAGCGACGAGCTGCGCGCGAAAAGTGCCCGCTAAACGCTGCGATCGCCGTCGAGATCGAAGCGTACGAGAAATTGCCGATCTACCGACTGGATCCAGACGGCATACCGCTACGCGCCGACAAGGCCGCGAAGGCCGAGGTTGGGGAGGCCGCGAAGGCCGCGAAGGCCGCGAAGGCCGCCGCCAAGAAGGTAGCAGCGTCCAAGAAGCTCCGAGAGCGCGTCGTCGATCTGGTCGAGAAGTTGGCCCGGCGTGAGTTGACCGAGTTCGACGACGTTACGACCGAGCGGTTGGTCGCGCAGTTGACCGCCGACATCAAGGCCAGTCTGCGCGACCATTCCGGCCGCGTACGGCGAGCCCGCATCCGCGACGCGCAACACACAGCCGCCGACGAAGCGGTCGATGTCGCCATCCGATCAATCTCGCGTCGGCGCTACACCGAAGCCTGCCGCCAGTTGAACATCACACCGACCGCGCCGTCCAAGCCTGTTGATCTTACGGCGGCGAAGAAGGCCAAGCGAGCCTGGGCGCGGGAGTACCACCCCGACGTCAGTCCCGATACGCGGGACGCCTACGAAGCCGTCATCGAAGCCTACCAAGTAATCGAACAGTACGCAGAAGAACAGCGACACAGCGATAACTAGAAACAAGGAGAGCGAAGTGCCCAAAGAAACCCGTAAGCAGTTCAAGATCGCCCGCGTTCGCCGCGAGTTGACCATCCCCGAGGAAGTTCGGGAGTTGGCCGATTTTCGTAAAGCAGCGTTCGTCCTCAACTGGGCGGCGCAGCACTACCCGTACGTGATCGTGCCCTGGAACCAGTTGTACCAGTTGATCAGCGGCGAGAAGAAGACGCCGCGTCTGGACAACATCAAAGTCAAGTCGCTGCGCAAGGCCGCATCGAAAATCGGCAAGGTGCTGCACGAAGACTACGGACGCCTGCACCGCACGTCGCGGGAACTGGCCGGGATCCGCGCGACCGTCGATTCGCAGGATCTGCTCGACGCCGGCGTGATCGAGCAGCGGAACTCGCGTGTACTGAGCGCGACGAAGTCGCTGGTAGACGCGTCGTCGCTGGTAGACGTCAGCAAGCTCAAGGCCAACACCCCCGAGCGCAAGGCCAACAAGGACTGGTTCGTCGGCCAGCTCCAGCCCCAGATCAAGACGTTCAAGTCGCGCGCGTTCCGTACCCGCCACCTCTCGCCGGCGCGGCGGGAGAAGGCGCAGCGCCTGCTTGGCAAGGGCTCCTCCAAGAAGTAGGAGGAGTCATGGGCAAAGCATACAAACCCCCGAGCGAGACGTATCGCCGGGAGCGCTTCGTCGCAGTTCATGCGATCGAGCGGTTCCGCGAGCGCATCGCCGGCACAGATCTCGTTCACCGCGATGACCGAGACGTCGGCAACGCGCTCGATCAGGCCGTCGCATGGGCGACGAATCAGGGCCGAGCCGAGGCCATCAACGACAAGGGCGTGCCGGCGACGTTGGTCGATGTCGGTGGCTACGTGCCACAAAAAGAAGACAGCGGCCTGTTCGCCGTCGTCAAGACGCACGGCAACCCGCAACCGGGCGACCCGCGCACGGAGATCATCGTCACGGTGATGACCGCCGAGCAGGTCGAGGTCATGCGTCGGACGCGATGGCGCGGCCCGGATCCGTCCAAGCTGTTCAACCCGGCACTCGCCGGGCTCAAGGATCTCGATCTCGACCTGAGCAAGTCGTCGTCCAAAAAAACGGCAAGCCCTTCAAGTCGTCGCGACAGCGACAGAAAGCTGGGCGTCCTCGTGAGCTACTGCCGACACCTGTCGGGTCGGTCGCAGATCCACTACGAGGAATACGGCGCGGACGACGCGCGCAAGCGACTTGCCGAATTGGCGAGTGACAGCGAGGTCATCGAGAATTCCATCCGGCTGTGGATTGAACGGCCGGTCACGATCAAACGCGAAGTGAAAGTCGAAGTAGACCTATGAGCGAGACGAAGAAACTCAACATCCTGATCGTCGAAGACGATCCAAACCGCTACCGGATCTTCGACAAGATCTTCGAGCACCACGACGTCACCAAGGCGACGACAGCCGAGCGCGGCGTGGCGTTGTTCAAGCAACGCGACTTCGATCTGGTCATGCTCGATCACGACCTCG
>CP070815.1:3655846-3658340 GCA_020344215.1 Gemmatimonadota bacterium | reverse complement strand
CGCCGGCATCCAGGGCGTGCGCTCTAGTCAGCCGGCATCGTCGGGACGCATGACCGACGAGCAGATCCGGTCGCTGTCTCCCGCCGAGTATCGGGCATGGCGGGACGGCGGCGGCATCACGGCGCACAAGGGAGCCCGGTAGCCGGCCGCGGCCCGGTGCAGTAGAATAGCCCCATGGCCCCGGGTCGCTCCCGAATCAGCGTACAGGCCGAGAACGTGAACCCCTGTACCGATAGGAGCGCCAACCATGGCCACGAACCTCTATAGTGATGGATTCTTCATCGAGCCGTCGATCCTGATGCAAGAGTACGGCTTGCTCGTCGGCGACCGCGCCCACCTCCCCAACCATCCCGCGCTCGCGGGCGGCTACATGGGCCTTGGGTCCGAGTCGGCGACCGTCAACAAGACCTTGGCAGACATTGGATCCGGTGTCGCCGGGACCATCGCCGAGAACGGCGCCGTGACGCCCGACGCGTTCAGCGCACAGATCGTCAGCACCACGGTCGTCCGTAAGGGCAAGGGCCGCGATCGCTCCGACTTCCTCAAGACCTACGACCGCACCGGGATGTTCTTGGAGCAGGCGTTGGCCTTCGATGCAGCCATGATTCGCGGCAATACCGTGGTCGGCATGGTCGCCGAGGCTGCCGCGACCGCGACCGCCGACGTGACCCCCGGATCCGGCGCCGCGCTTACCTGGGCTAAGTTCCAGGAAGCGAAGCAAGTCCTCGTCCAGACGGGTCAGGCATTCGCCGAGGGCGAGCTGCTCGCCGTCCTGCATCCCGTGCAGTGGAGCAACCTCGAGGCCGAGATGATCACCACCGGTCTCGGCGACGCCATCACGCACAGCCCGGAAGCGTACAACATCCAGTACGCCCGCTCCATCGGCTACCAGGGCCGATACTTCGGGATCGACGTCTTCACCTCCACCCGCGTCCCCACGGCTAACGCGGGAGCCGACTCCCGCGGTGCGCTGGTCGCTCCCGGCGGCGTCGTGTGGGCCGAGGGCATCCTGGAGAACGACCCCGATGGCTTCATGGATGTCCTCGACGGCGGACGGCTCCGCATCGAGCGCGACCGTGACGCAAGCCGCGCGACCAAGGCTTACTACTACAACTTCCTGATCGGTGTCTCGCTCGGCGAAGACGCCCGCGTAGTGACCATCACGTCGGACCGCTAGAGTTCGACCGGCTGAAGAGGTGAGACCATGACGACGAAAGTACGGTTCGAGCAACCTAGCGAAGCCCCGCCCGCGCGGCAGGGTTTCGCGCCGCGCCAACCTCAAACGGCGGTCGCGCTCCCGCGACTGCCGACGGGCTACCCGTGGCTATACGCTCACTATGCGTCACGCTGGCGCGTGGAAGGCGGGGAGCTTGTCCCGGACTTGATCCAGGTCTCACTACAGCCGGGCGTGTCCGGTACCGGCCGCGAGGACGGCACCGGGGGCGGGATGCCCGACGGCGCCGTCCTCGACATGCAACGCCGCGGCGCCGTCGTGTTCACCGATCCAACGCTCGGCGGCGCGCTGGACGGGGAGTCGTACGTCGCACGGGTTCAGACTCGCGGCGGGTACACTTGGATCGACTACGCCGCCGAACCGCTAGCGAACAGCGCGCAGCTCAAGATCGACCCGGCCCGCCGTATGCGTATGCTCCGCGCGCTGCGTGAGCTCGTGGCACCTCCCGAGCCTCACATCATCGAGGCCGCGATCGACCGCCTGGAGCGGGACCACGCCGCGGCCTATCGGGACGCAGACCGCAACCCGATCAAACAGCGCGAGGTCGCGCGCCTGTCTGCCGAGCTGGACGTGTGGCGCGCGGCGCTCGAGCAGGGGACGCCGACGCCGACCCTCGAGGCCGACGAGCCGGCGCCCAAACCCAAAGCACGGCGGACCCGGTCGAAAAGCTCGGCCGACCCCGTACAGGCTGACGCATGAGTTTTGACGCCGCGCCGGTAACCGTTCGCACTCCGGTCTCCCTGGAGCTGACCCGCGGCGAGGCGTCGACCATCACGGCCCCGCTCTACCGCGACGGCGGACGCGTCCCCGCGTCGGCGGCCGTCGCTCGACTCTACGACCGCGCCGGCACCCTGCTAACGTCCGAGCCCGTCGCGCTGGTCGGCAGCATTCCGAGCTGGACGCTGACCCCGTCCGCTACCTACCCGCTACAGCAGGGGTACCGGGTCGAGTGGGACATCACGCACGCGGGCGGCGTCGCACGGCATACCGTGTCCGTCGCCATCGTCCGCCGGGCGCTGTAC
The DNA here is from genome assembly GCA_020344215.1 of Gemmatimonadota bacterium. Taxonomy (GTDB): domain Bacteria; phylum Gemmatimonadota; class Gemmatimonadetes; order Palauibacterales; family KS3-K002. The sequence continues at coordinate 3,656,084 of CP070815.1, read as the reverse complement.
CCCGTGATCACGGACGGCGACATCATCCGGCGGGACCGGACCCTCGACGCGACGGAGCCCGGCTACCGCGGCCCGGCGTCGCTGACCGATCTCCAAGAGTACATCGACGAAGCATGGACGGAGATCTTGGGTCGCATTTGGGGCCAGGGTCAGCGACCAGCGCTTGTGATGTCGCCGGAGTCTCTCCGCTCTCCGCACCTCTACCTCTCGCTCGCCATCATCTATCGGGCGATGGGGG
>CP070815.1:3593510-3655746 GCA_020344215.1 Gemmatimonadota bacterium | reverse complement strand
GCGGCCATCCACGCCGCCTGGGTCTGGTACCGCGAGGCGGGCGACGCGCGGCCGCTCGCCCGGGTCGCCGAGCCCTTCGTCGTGCTGGACGAGGCGCGGCGGGCCCGGCCCGACCCGGAACGCCAGCCGGCTTTCGGGCTGCTCAAGCGTCTGTACCAGTCACTCGGTCGTCGGGCCCGGGGTCTGGATGGAGAAGATCCCTTTGAGCTGAGACGCGAACTGATATCGCGTACGTCTCCCGGCTGACGACGCAGAGATTGCTGGCGCTCGGGTCGCAGCTTTGTCATCGCAGATGTGGCGCGGCCGGCTCGCCGAGCAGCAGACCGCGTTGCCGGTCGGTGTGGCGACGTCGTTGTCTTGCAACGGACCGGCTGTCGACCTGGACCGCTTGGCAGTAGATTGAGCGTACACGGCTATCTAACATGTAGGTAGGCTCGAGATGGCTTGCGACGTCCCTACCTGGTCGCGCCTATCGCTCGCTCCTCCAGCGTTACGCCTGACGCGCATCTTTTGCACCACGGCCCTCATCGGATGTCTGGCTGTTCAACCCACCTTCTCGCAGACCGCCCGCGGTGCGCTGCTGGAGGAGGGAACCGGGGCGCCGATCGAGGGTGCCTTCATCCGCCTGCTCGACGAGGGAGATCAGCAGCTGCACAGGGTCGTCGGGGCGCTCAGCGGCCCCGACGGTCGCTTCCTGGTTCGCGCCCCCGAGCCCGGGCGCTACCGGTTGCGCGCCGAGCGGATCGGGTTCAAGAGCACGCTCTCCGATGTGATCGAGCTGGCTGCGGGCCAGACCGTCGAGCAGGTCATCATCGCGCCGGTCGAGCCGGTGGTGCTGGAGGGGCTGGAAGTCACGGCGGAGCCGGTGTGCGACGTACGTCCCGGCGTCGGGCCGCGGACGGCCGAGCTGTGGGAGGAGGCGGGCAAGGCACTCAGCGTCGTGGCCTGGGCGGAAACTCGAGGGTACTTCCGGTACCGGGTCGTCGAGCACGAGCGTGAGCTCGACCCGCGCTCGTTGCGCGTTCGGGAGGAGCAGACTTGGACGCGGACCGTGCCGGCGCGGCGCGGCTTCTACGTCAGCCGGCCCGCGGAGGACCTGGCCGAAGGTGGCTACGTTCGGGCGACCCGCGCGGACTCGTTGGTGTACTACGCGCCCGACGCGTCGGTCGTTCTGTCGGAGAGCTTCGCCGACCTTCATTGCTTCGGGGTCCGGGAGGGTCGTGGGGATGAGGAGGGGCTCATCGGTCTAACTTTCGAGCCGGTCCCGAGGCGCGAGCTGGCGGATATCGAGGGCGTGCTGTGGGTCGACCGGGAGACGGCCGAGCTCCGCTACCTGGAGTACCGCTATACGCGTGTGCCGCTGCCGATCTCGTCCACGGAGATCGGCGGGCGCGTGGAGTTCGAGCGTCTGGCCTCGGGCGTCTGGATCGTGAGTCGCTGGTGGATCCGCATGCCGGTCGTTCATCACTACAAGCCGCTCTACCCGCGGCCCGATCGCTTCCGCCTCGTGGCTATCGAAGAGGAGGGTGGCACGGTCCTCGAGGTGCAGCCCGTGCGGGGTACGCCGGTGAGGCTGAGGTCCAGAACGCGGCTCACGGGGACCGTCTTCGATAGCACGCGCGCCGAGCCGCTGGTCGCCGCCAGAGTGTTCGTGGTCGGCGGGAACCTGACTGCCTGGACCGATGTCCAGGGACAATTCGAGCTCGACGGACTGCTGGGGGGAGAGTACGCGGTCAGCTTCTCGCACCCGTCGCTGGACTCGCTGGTGTTCACCCCCGATCCCGTGCCTGTCACACTGCGTCGGGGTCGGACGACCGCGGTGCATTTGGCGGTGCCGTCGCCGGGCACGATCCTGGCCAGCTTGTGTCCGGAAATCGGTCGGACGGAAGGCACAGGCGCCGTGGTGGGTGTCGTCCGCGATGTGCGAACCGGCTCGCCGGTGGCGGGAGCGACCGTCTCGCTCTCCTCGGCTCAGATCGTTGGGGTCTCAGGGAGCCCGTGGGACCTTCAGCCCACGTCCGAGCGGCTGGTGGAGACCGAACATGGCCGGGGCGTAGAGGTGACGACCGACGCTGCCGGGCGCTACCGGGTCTGTGGCGTGCCGGCTGACACCACCTTCTCGCTCCAGGCAGCGCACGAAGGGTGGGTGAGCATCGAGTCGACTCTGAAACTGGCCAGCGACGAGGTCGTCAGGGTGGACCTCGACCTCTCGCAGCCGCGGAGCGGCGCAGATCCAGCAGCGCCGCCAGCCGGCCGGCTTAACCGTCCCCCGTGAGCCGAATCCGGGGCCTCGTTGCCGCAGGCCGCGGCGGCCCACAGATTGCCTGCGAACCGGGAGGTGGCTGGGGCGGTTGCTGGCACTGAGACCGCTCAGAGGCTGACACCTGTGCTCGCCAATGACCCACAGAGTTCCCCATCGAGCTGGCCCGCGCCGGAATCCAGCGACGGCTATCTCCGCGCGCCGTCGAATCTCAGAGAGTCGGACGCCAAGTGCGGGTGGTTCGCGATCGATGGCACCAGAATCGTTCGGGCTGTATCGACAGTTGATTCACTTACCGGGAGGTCAGTATGAGCCGCTGTAAGACACTTCTTGCCATCATCGCGCTGGCTGTCGCTAGCGCCGCCTGTCAGCCGGCCCAGCCAGCCGGGCCGCTGTCCGACGAAGATGTCGCCGCGATCCGCGGGATGTTCGATTCGCTCCTCGAGGCGGAGCGGGCCGGCGACTGGGATGTCGTAGCGACCGTGTTTAGCGAGGACGCCGTCTTCATGATGCCGGATCAGCCGACGCTGGAGGGCTTGGCCGCCTGGCGGGCGATGGTCGATGAGATGCAGCCGGTCATCCACGCGCTGGACGCTGAGGTCGCCGAGATAGATGGCCGCGCCGATCTCGCCTTCATGCGGGGCACCTACACGGAGACGTGGTCGTTCGCCGGGGCCGAAGAGCCCGTGGATCTGGTGGGCAAGTTCCTATGGATTCTGGAGAAACAGGCCGACGGTCGGTGGCTCTGCACGGTGGCGATCTCGAACAGCGATCAGCCGCCGGCCGAGTGACCGGCGACGAACTACGTAGCAGACTAGCGGCGCGAGTCGTGAAATAGGAACCGGCGCGGCACCTCTTGCCGCTCTAAGCCGGGGCCGTCGATCTCGAGCCTCAGCGAGGCGCCGCCGGCGCCCTGGAAGAAGAGGACCTCGACAGGGTGCCGGCCGGCTCCCAGCGCCACGTAGCCCGACCGCTCGCGCGTCCCGTGGATCCCGTCGTTGTCCACGACCGGCTCACCGCCCACGAGCAGCCGGCTGCCGTCGTCTGACGACAGGTAGAAGCCGTAGACGCCCGTCTCCGGGACCGCGATGTAGCCGCGGAAGCGGAGGCCGTAGTAGTCGGTCCGGCCGGCGATGGTGCGGTGGACGCGGTCCGTGGTCTGGCGGGCCGCCGGGGTGAGGGCGTCGAAGTCGGGCAGGCGACTCCAGCTGCCATCCAGCATGTAGTGCTCCACCTCGAGCCCCGGCTCGACTTGCTCGACCGCGGCGGCCGGCCTCGGCGTCACCTTCGCGAGGAGGAAGCTGCTGACTCGGCTCGCCGTTCCATCTTCCCAGAACGCGCGGGCCTTAATACTCGTCGTCGTGCCGATCTCGAACGCCTGAGTGTACTCGGGCGAATCGGCGGTGGGCTCGCTGTCGTCGGTCGTGTAGTGGATGCGGGCGCCGGGTGTCGGCGAGTACAGTACGATTTCGGCGCTGTCCACGAAGATCGGCGCACGCTGGAGGGTGCGCGGCGCGAAATAGCCACGCTGGGCCAGCGCCACCGCGCTCGGCTCGATCTTCGCTACCTCGCGATCGTAGGTCATGAGCCCGTTGTTCTCGCTCTCGATGTCGGTCGTCTGGGTGTAGACCGACGCGCTGAGCCCGCGCTGCGCCGCGGCGTAGAGGATCATCGCGAAGTAGTCCTCGAACCGCTGCGTCAGGCTCTCGCGATCGGCGAACAGGTCGTAGCCCCAGCCCTCATCGTGCCAGGCGTGTCCCGCGATGTTGAACCCCAGCCCTCCGAACTCGCCCTGGACGGCAGCGCGGCCCGGCTCCGGCAGCGGCGGCTCGGGTGCCGGGTAGTGATGCCGGTCGACCACATCGCCCGCGCCCCGCTCGTACCAGCCGCTGGCGTGGTTCACCAGCCGCGTGGAATCGGTGGCGCGCACCAGCTCGACGATGCGTTCAGAGTCGTACTGACCCCAGCCCTCATTGAAGGGCACCCACATCACGATGCTCGGGTGGTTACGGTGCGTCTCGATCAGCCGGACAAGCTCGGTCTCGAACTGTGCCGTCGCCGACCGGTCGGTCGCCCTGTCCGATCCCCGAGACTCGAGCGGGATGTTCGCGTTGGGCATGTCCTGCCAGACGAGCAGGCCGAGGCGGTCGCACCAGTAGTAGAACGTGCGCGGCTCTACCTTCACGTGCTTGCGGAGCATGTTGAAGCCCATGGCCTTCGTCATCTCGAGATCGTAGACCATGGCCTCCTCCGTCGGCGCCGTGTACAGCCCGTCCGGCCAGTAGCCCTGGTCGAGGGTCCCGCTCTGGAAGACGAACCGGTTGTTGAGCAGGAGCCGCGGGATGCCGCGGTCGTCGGGGCCCACCGCGATCTTCCGCATCCCGAAGTACCCACCCACCTCGTCGAGCAACTCGTTGTCCCGCAGCAGGCGGATCCACAGGTCGTACAGGAAGGGATCGTCGGGTGACCAGAGCCGCGGGTCAGGTACGGGGACGGTGATTGGCAGGCCGATCGGGCCGTTGCCGCTCGCTATGACCGCGGTGTCTCTCAGGACAGATACTTCGGCCCGGTCGCCACTCTGGGTCCCAGCGGCCTCGATGCTGATCGTCACCCGCTCACCATCGATCTCGGGAGTGACGGTGTAATCGACGATCGCCGCCTCGGGGACGGGCTCGGCCCAGACGGTGCCCCACATCCCGGTGACCGATGTGTAAAATATCCCGCCGGGCTCGCTCACCTGCTTGCCACGCGGCTGGGTGCCGGCGTCGGTCGGATCCCACACGGCGACCGTCAGCGTCTGCGTCCCGGCGTCGTGGAGCACTGCGCTGACGTCGAAGCTAAAGGGATCGTAGCCGCCGCGATGGCGGCCCACTTCCTGACCGTTGACCCAGACCTCAGCCTCCCAATCGACCGCTTCGAAGTGGAGCAGCACGCGCCTGCTCGACCAATCACGCGGTACCTCGAAGTCGCGGCGATACCAGAGCCGGCGCGACGCGCCCACGGTATCGGCAACGCCCGAGAGCGCCGACTCGACCGGGTAGGGGACGAGGATCTGCCCGCTGTAGGCGGAGGGCTGGGAATCACGCGGTGTGACCGCGTAATCCCAAAGGCCGTTGAGGCTCAACCAGTCGGCACGACGCATCATCGGCCGCGGATACTCGGGACGTGCGTTGGCTGGGGAAACGTCACCTGTCCAGCGCGTCGCCAAGCGCAGGTCGGCTGGCTCCCAGCGCGACTCTGCACAAGCCAGGAGGAGCAGCGGGATGATGGCTATCCTGCGTCTCATCGTACCGAGAACCTGTAGACGGTGGTCGACTCGAAGCGCTCGCCGGGCCGCAGCACCGTGGAGGGGAACTGCGGCTTGTTGGGTGAATCGGGGAAGTGCTGTGTCTCGAGGCAGAAACCCGCGCGATGGTCGTACGGCGCGCCGCCTTTCCCCACGTTGCTGCCGTCCAAGAAGTTGCCGGAGTAGAACTGGATCCCCGGCTCGGTCGTATAGATCTCCATCACCCGGCCGCTCGTCGGCTCGTAGACCTGGGCGGCGATCCGCAGCGAGCCGTCGTACTCATCGAGCACGAAGTTGTGGTCGTACCCTCCGCCGAACCGTAGCTGCTCGTCAGCTTCGTCGATCCGCGCCCCGATCGCCGTGGCCTTGCCAAAGTCCATCGGCGTGGACACCGTGGACCGCAACTCGCCTGTAGGTATCAGGCCCGGATCCACCGGCGTGAAACGGCTCGCCGCCAGCGCCAGCTCGTGCTCCAGGATGTCGCCCGAGTCGTGGCCGGCCAGGTTGAAGTAGCTGTGGTGTGTGAGGTTGACGACGGTTGGCTTGTCGGTCTCGGCGCGGTAATCGATCCGCAGCTCGTTATCGTTGGTGAGCGCGTAGGTTACGGTGACGCTCAGCTGGCCCGGATATCCCTCTTCACCATCTGCGCTGACGTATGTCAGCCGCAGCCCCGCCGCATCATCGGTCGCAAACGGTTCGGCCGTCCAGACGACCTTGTCGAATCCCTTCAGCCCCCCGTGCAGGTGGTTGGCGCCGTTGTTGGCGGCGAGGGTGTACTCGACGCCGTCGAGAACGAAGCGGCCTCGAGCGATGCGGTTGCCATAGCGGCCGACGATGGCGCCGAAGTACGGCGAGTCGCGCAGGTAGTCGTCCAGCGAGTCGTAGCCGAGCACGACGTCGGCCAGATTGCCCTCCCGGTCGGGCACGAACAGGTGGGTGAGGATGCCCCCGTAGTTGGTGATCTTCACAACCACGCCGTTCGCGTTCGCCAGCGTGTAGAGTCCGACGTCTTTTCCGTCCGCGGTCCTGCCGAAGGGCTCCACCTCTTGAGCTGTCATGACTTCGCTGGCCTCCTGCGCTCTGTCACCCGTTGCCGGGCAGCCGGCGACGACCGCTGCGAGTAGTGGCACGGCCGCTGCCAGAGACGCCGCGGCCGATTGGCGGGCTGTACTGCGAGTAGGGGGCTGTAGGCGACGCGCCCCGCGTGCGGTATCCATGCTGTTTCCTCTCGGGCGTCTGAACGGGACGTCGGCTGGAAGTCTGGTGCGTCCGCGCTCAGCTATCAAGGGCTCGGATCTGATCGAGTCCGGCGGCGATGAAGGTCCACTGCAGGATCATCTGGTCGCGAGCCGGCATCGGGCGCAGGCCGTGTGCCTGGGCCGCGGCCGTCACTTCGGCAGCCCGCGCGCCCGCTTCCAGCTCCGCCTTCCAGTTTTCGATGCGCGCCTTCCATTCCTCCGCCGCCGGGTCGGGCGGCCCGAGCCGCTCGCCGACACCCGGCGTTATGAACAGCGGCATCTCGGAGACCAAGGTCAGCGGATCGCCGCCCAGCGAGCGGATAGTCTCCATCGAGCTGGGCCGGAAGAGTCGCGCGGTCTCGGGGTCGTCCTGGTTTAGGAAATGCTCACGCATATAGCGCGAATCGGGCCGCGTGCAGAACCCGCGCTCCAGGCGAAAAAAGCCTTTCGCGCCGCGGCGTTCCACATCGTGCAGTGTGTAGCCCAGCTCGTCGACGCGGCCCAGGCAGATCTCCCTGAGCCGGTCGTAGCGGTCACGCCAGGCCTCTTCGACGAGGAACCAGGGCCCGGCGGCGAAGGCCATCCCGTGGAGCGAGACGTGCAGCGAGAACGGGCCGTCGGCGCCGCGCCACCAGTCGTAGACCGCACGATTCTCAGGCCGAGCATCTCGGTCGCCCCCATCGCGTGGGAAGCCGAACTCGATGTCGTCGCCGGGAAGCTCCCGCACGGCGCTCGCCAGGTACTCGCCCAGGTCGTAGGCCTCGGCGCCCTCCTGTTGCCAGGGTCGGTTGCGCTCGGCGCCGTCCGGATTGATGTGCGGGACGATCCACCACTCATGCTCAGACAGCAGCGGATCGTCTCCAGGCAGCGTCCCGAGGTAGGCGGCGAGGTGGCGGAGCAGCCGCGGCCCGACCGGCTCGTCGGCGTGACAGCCGGCCAGCAGGCTCACACGCCGCGCGCCGCGCCCGAAACGGAAAGCGTGGACCGCGCGACCCTCCCGCGACAGGCCAATCGAATCGCCGGTCGGGAAGTCGACCGGTGGTGTGGATAGGATCGGCTCCGGCTGATGCACGACTCGTGTTCTCGCTCTACCTGCCCCCGCTCCGCGACGGGCGTTACTCGAACTTCCATGCCCTGAGCACATTATCATGCCGTCGGCGCTCGAACCAGGCGTGGGATGCAAGCCTGCCTTGCCGACGTTGGCAGGGTTTCCGTCGACGCTTAGCTTGTCCAACGACCTTCGTGTCAGCCGGATTGTTCACCCAGCGCTCACGTCAACCGGGCAGGTCCGATGAAGAAGTGGGAGTACAAGTTCCTCGATTCGATGGACATCGAGGAAGGAGGCTTCCTGGCCGTCAAGAGCCGCGAAGCCGTCGAAGCCTACTTGAACGCTGTCGGTGAGGAGGGGTGGGAGGTCATCAATCTCGACTTCGTAGAGATCGAGGGCCGGACCTCTTTCGTGGGAGTCGCCAAGCGGGAAAGAACCTAGCAACTCCCGATTGTCTGAGCACTCTCACACACGGCGGGACCAGGTACCCGTTTCCCGCCACCCGGCCGACGACAAAGGCCACGGCCGCGGCCGTCGCCCCGACCATGTCGAGGCCGCGGGTGAGCGCCGTTAGTACCAGCAATATCCCGCCCACTTCGATCGCCGTCGCCCAGGTGATCGGGCGAGTCAAGCGGCCCTGCACGAGGATCCCGCGCTGATACGAGATGAACACCGCGAGTGCCGGTATCGGCAGGAGAATCTGCGTCGGCAGGATGGCGAAATCGGCGAGCTCGCGGGTCAACCCTGAGACGGTCTCGAACCACACCCGGGCGAGCGGTGTGAAGCCGACCAGTGCCAGTCCGAGCGAGGACGCTATCGCTAGTCCGAGCGCGAAGCGCCCCAGCTCCTTCGCATGCTCCTGGCCCTTGCCGAGCAGCGCGATCGTCACTTCTTGGTAACTCAATCCCAGGGCTCTGAAGATGAAGGAGAGGGAGTTGACCACGGGGAGAACCGCTAGCGATTCCACCGGGTAACGCGCCCGCCCCAACAGGAACGTGACCATGGGGTGCACCGCCAGCCCGAGGATCGAGGTCAGGGCGAGCGGATAGTAGAAGCCGGTGATTCGCCGGTAGCTGAGCGGCTCGCTCGCCGCGCTCGAAGCGGTCTCGAGCAACCGGCGCACAGTTCCGCGTGCCATCAAGCGGCTGGCCAGTGCCTCCGCGCAGACGCCCACCGACAGCGCCGCCGCCCCCACATATGCCCCGGCTATAGAGAACCGGCTGTAGAGGACGAGAGCCGTCAACGCCATCGACGAGAGGCGGATGACCGTTCCGTAGGCGACGAGCCGAGTCCGACTGTCGCGGATCAGCAGCCCCTGAAAGAACCTCCGGTAGCCGATCGCCGCCGGCCAGGGCAGCAGCAAGACCAGCCCACCGAACGTGAGGCGCGCGATCTCCTGGGGAAGACCGATGAGATCCTCGACGATGAATGAGAAGATGGGCGGCACCAGCACGACGACCATCACGCCCGTGACGATGACGTTCAACGCGTAGGTGTAGTTGCGGAGCTTGAAGAAACTGGCGGCGTCCTCCACGAGGGCGGTGGAGGCGCTCATTATCATGATGATCGGCGCTTCCACCAGGACCGCGAATGCGAACGCCACGCCCCAGGCTGCCAGGTTGAACGTCGGCTCGGGCAGGCGCGCGATGACCGCGGCCAGGAAAGGCCCTTCGATCGCCATCATCAACCAGGTTGCCGCCAGGGGCACCCAGAAGATTAGGATCTTCTTGTTGGTGAGACGCAGTCTCGACCTCCCGGAGTAGCCTGCTGAGCTATCGCGGGGGCCAGTATACGGTTACATCCGCTCTCGCGTCCAGAGCAGTATCGCGCCGCAGCGGTTGGTCGACGAGTAGAATTCCTGCGGCCGGTCGAACCCGCGGTTGTAGATCTCCACAGCTTCGATCAGGTTGGGTAGCCAGTCGTTTATCCGGGCCGCATGCGATGGGCTGCCGTCGATGTACAGATCCGGCTCGCAGGCGGATAACCCATGCCCCATCGTGAGCCGGACGTTGCCTTCCATAGTCCACTCCACCCGCACACCGGGGATACCACGCAGCAGGTCACTGATGAAGAGCGGCGAGCTCTCCTCGATCTCCTCCCGATCGATGAAGAAACCGCTCTCACGGTGACGCCGGCGCTCGAAATCCTGCAGCTTGAGCGCCCTGTACATCCGGATCTCGACGACGAGCTCTTCCAGCTCGAAGGGGGGTGCCGTGATCTGGAAGTCGACCCGCGTGGTACCGCGCGGCAGAAACACCTCGTACTCTTCCGATCTGAGGCCCAGGTAGCGGACCTCGACGACGTACTCGCCGGGCGGAAGGTCCTCGAGCGTGAACCAGCCTTCCTCGTTCGTCAGCGATCTGCGGTCGAGGCTGGGGATGATGATCTCCGCGGCCACTGCAGGAGCCTGGGCCAGCCGGTCGGTGACCAGCCCCACCAAGCGGGCCCGCTCCGTCTCCTGCTGGGCATGGACCAAGCCGTCAACCCCCAGCAGGCCCAGAAGCAGAACGGGGCCGAGCCAGGCGGCGGAGAGCCAAGCGATCGGCGCAGGCCGATGCGTTCCGTAGAACATACGGCTGTCCTCGCTCCGAGCCCTTGCCAGCATCTACCGCAGAACGACGAGGAATTGCGGGGTCTACTTCAAATATCGGAAAGGATGTTTCCGAAGGCAATCAACGCGCGCGCCCAGCGGCCGTGTGCCTGCTTGCCGAGGTATCCGCCGCCCCTCATGTTACCGGCTAGCTCATGGAATCGTATCGCTGCTGGACCGACGAGTTTGTAGCGTGCGTTACATAGTAGCACGGCTCGCCGTGACCGCCGCGCTCAACGCCTGCGCCTGCGGCTCGAGCGGGACGAGGCCGACGGCGCGGTTATCCAGGTCATCACCAGGTGACAGGCGCGTTCGGCTAGGCGCCGATCACCGGCTTCGTTTCCGGGGTCTCCGCGCCGCAGGGGTGTGAGACGCCGTCGGATTGGGAGGTGAACCAATGGCCTACACCTATGACGAGTTGCACAAGAAGACGGTCGCGCAGCTTCGCCAGATTGCCAAGGAGATGGAGCACGAGGCGCTGCGCGGTTACAGCACCATGCACAAGGCCGACCTGCTGCACGCGCTCTGCGAGGCTCTAAGCGTCGAGGAGCACGTGCACCACGAAGTTGTCGGCATCGATAAGACGAACATCAAAGTGAAGATCCGCGAGCTGAAGAAGCAACGCGACGCGGCGGTCGAAGCGCGCGACTCGGCGCAGCTCAAGGTGCTTCGCAAGCGGATCAAGCGCCTGAAGCGGCAGATCCACAAGGCCACCGTTTAGCTCCTACAGCCATTCGGACGCCGTTGGCTTCAGCGGCCACCTAGAGGGAGACCCGCATGAACGAGTCTCAGGCAGCACCTTACATACACAAGCCGGCGCCGCCTGTATTCTACCGCTGGGCTGTTTTGGTCGTGATCAGCCTGGCGATGTTCGGGAATTACTACGTCTACGACGCCGTCAGCCCGATCGCCGACCTGCTCAAGCAGCAGCTCGGGTTCTCCGATACGAACATCGGGACGCTGAACGCGATCTACAGCTTCCCGAACATCATTATGGTGCTGATCGGCGGCATCATCATCGACAAGATCGGCGTCAAGAAGGCGACGTTGCTATTCGGCGTTCTCTGCTTCCTGGGCGCCGCCATTACCGCTGCCACCGGCGAGTTCTGGACCATGGCGGCTGGACGACTGGTGTTCGGCATCGGGGCCGAGTCGCTCATCGTCTCCGTGACCACCGCGATCGCCAAGTGGTTCAAGGGTAAGGAGCTGAGCTTCGCCTTCGGCGTGAACCTGACCATCGCGCGGTTGGGCTCGTTCATCGCGCTCAACTCGCCGACCTGGGCCAGGCCGGCGTTCGAGAACTGGCAGTGGCCGCTATTGATCTCGGTAGCCTTCGGCGCCTTCTGCGTGGTCGGCGGTGTGCTCTACTGGATCATGGAAGGCAAGGCGGCCGCCCGCTACGAGATGGGTGAGGCGGGCGAGACGGAGAAGGTCGTTTTCGCTGATCTGTTCCGTTTTCCGAAATCGTACGTCTACGTCGTGCTCCTCTGCGTGACGTTCTACTCGGCGATCTTCCCGTTCCAGACATTTGCAGTGAAGTTCTTCATCGAGGCTCACGGTACCACACGCGAATTCGGCGGCTTCCTGTCCAGCATGATCACCGCGTTCGCCATGGTCTTCACGCCGCTGTTCGGCTACCTGGTCGACCGGGTCGGCAAGCGCGCGCTGTTCATGATGTGGGGCTCGCTGCTTCTGGTGCCGGTCTACTTGATGATGGCTTACAGCGGCGTCGATCTGCGGATACCGATGGCGATGATGGGTATCGCGTTCTCGCTGGTACCGGCGGTCATGTGGCCGGCGGTCGCCTACCTGGTTGAGGAGAGCAAGCTGGGCACCGCCTACGGCCTGATGACGATGATCCAGAACATCGGGCTCTTCGGCTTCAACGTCATGATCGGCTGGGCGAACGACTACTCCGCTGCCAGCGCCACGAACCCGGGCGGCTACGCCCTCGGCATGTGGATCTTCTCGATCCTCGGGTTCCTCGGCTTCTTCTTCGCCTGGCTGCTGCGGCGCGAGGAGACGGGTCCGCGGGCCCACGGGCTGGAGACGATCACCGTCACCTCACCCAAGTAGAGAAGCAGTGAGGGGTCGGGCGGCAATGTCGCCCGACCCCTCCCAAGCTTCACGTCTCTTGCGCCTACCTCCAGCTCTACCTCTACCTCTACCTCTACCTCTACCTCACTCTCACCGGCACCGAGAAGCGGCTGCGATCCCACGTTAGCTGCAGCACACCTCCGCCCTCGCCCGGCTCGATGGAGATCGTGAACCGCTGCACCGCCTCGGCGACGGTCTCCTGGGTGAGGTCGACGCGGACCAGATCCTGCCCCTCGTCGTACATCGTCCCCCACTGGCCCGTCTGCTGGTTGATGATCAGCTGCGCCGACTCGGGTGTGAAGATGCTGTACAGCGTGTAGGCGCCGGCGGGAACGTGCGCACCGCCGATCTCCAGGTCACGGTCGGTGGTGAACGCCGTCGCCGCGTTGGCGCCGGTACGCCAGATCTCGTCGTAAGGGACCAGCGCGCCCCAGATCTCGCGGCCACGCTTGGCCGGCCGGCTGTAGACAACCGTCAGGTTGGCGCCGTCGATCGTCGCCTCCACCGTCGCCTGCGGCGACGCCACGCCGAACCCCTCGCCGCGCGCGTCCCGGGCGGCGAAATCGGCGGTGAGCGCCGCCAGGTCCACTGCGTCGACGCGCTCTCCCACCGCCTTGAACGTGGTCCGCTCGCCGGAACGGCCCAGGACCCGGCCGTCGGCGCTCACCTCCGCCAGGATCGGGCTGCCGAAGAAGTCCATGCTGACGCTATCAGGTGAGGTTCGAATGATGGCGTTGGCCATGATCCGGCCACGGCCCACCGACAGGAAGTGAACGGGGTAGTTGTCTAACCCGCTGGCCAGCGCCTGGCGCACGGCCTGCTCGAAGACCGCGAAGGCCACCGGCGTCTTTCCGATTAGGGGGATCGTGCCAGGTGGAACCGCCATGCGGGTGGTGCCCGGGTCGCGGCCGCCGCGCCGTTCCAGCGTCGCGCTGTCGCCTTCGATGGTCACGACATAGCCCCAGGGCGCCCGGGCCTCGGGGTTCGCCGGAGGCGTGCGCCACTCCACCTCCATACGCGAGATCGCCCCGTCTGCGGTCAGGCTGGCCTGGTAGTGTGCGGTCAACGTGTGGGGCGAGCGGATCACCACATCCCCCTCGAACCCTTCGGCGCTGCGCGTATAGGACTCGATCGAGATGGTGTCGACCCCCAGGCGCTCGACAAAGACCTGGCGGTCCTCGGGGGGCGCGCAACCGACCGCCAGGTAAACGGCCCAGCCCACCAGGAGGCCGGCGGCGGTGTTGCGGCTCGTGCGCCGTAGCGAAGCTCGATGCATGTTCTCCTCCGGAGTGCCAAGAATAGTTCGTGGATTGCCGCTACATGATGGGGGTCAGCCGGCAAAGGGCAATAGGCGACCCGGCGAGGCGCGATTGCCGGCCGGGGACGCTGCGCTGTACACTGCGGCATAGCCGCCTGCTTCGATGCGGCGCCTGAGAGCGCTGCGCGTCCCGAGCGACTAAGGGGGTAGAAACGTGGACGAGGTCGCGGTGACCAGATACGTGCGCTATGAGCGCGAGGGCAGGGAAGCCTACGGGGTACTGGATGGCGATACGATCCACGAGATGGAAGGCGATCTCTTCGCCGGGGCGCGCGAGACCGCCACGCAGATCGGGCTCGCGGAGGTCAGGCTGCTCGCTCCCAGCCTGCCGTCAAAAGTCATCGCGGTCGGGCTCAATTACCGAAGCCACTTGAAGGGACGGCCCGAACCGGCCGAGCCCGGTCTGTTCGCGCAGCTCCCGTCCGCCGTCGTCGGCCCGGACGATGAGATAGTGATTCCGCCGGACGCGAAGGACGTCCACTACGAGGGCGAGCTTGTCGTCGTAATCGGGAGAAAGGCGAAGAACGTCCCCGCCGCCAGGGCATCCGACTTCATCTTCGGGGTCACCGCCGGCAACGATGTCAGCGAGCGTAACTGGCAGCGCTCCGATCTCCAGTGGCTCAGGGCCAAGGCATCGGACACCTTCGCGCCTGTCGGACCGGCAATCGCCGCAGGTCTCGACTACAACGACCTGCTCGTCCGGACGCGCTTGAACGGTGAGCTGCGTCAGTCGGAGCGGACGAGAGACTTGATCTTCAATGTCGAGACGATCGTCAGTTATGTCAGCCGCTACGTCACTCTCTTGCCGGGCGATCTCGTCTTCACCGGCACCCCGGGCACGACGGCCGCGATGCAGCCCGGCGATGTCGTCGAGGTCGAGGTCGAAGGGATCGGTGTGCTCCGTAACACGGTGGCCGCCTCGGGCTGAAGACTCGTCTGGCGACTGAGCCTCGGGAGCCGAACGGCCGTGCGACGCGTTATTGGGGTAGAGCGCGAATCACTGCGGATATCCGGGAGGTGCTCACTGTCGGCGGAGCCGGCCGCCGAAGCGGAGAATCGAGGCTAACAGGGATCGGTGGGCGCGCAGTCCTGCGGCGGGGCGGGCGGCTGCGCCTCACGGTGGTTAGCCCAGGCGCGTGCCCAACTCTCCGCGAACAGGAAGATGATCAGCAACCAGAATAGCCAGCTAAACTCCGACACTCCTCGTTCTCCGGCGGCTTAGGTCTCTTGGTGAGTTGACTGCCCGCGATAATCATTACGAATTGTCCCAGGTACGGGTTTCGTGCTCCTCCTGGCTGCCCTCATCCTATTAGACAGACAAGCTGCACGGAGCGTTTGCCTGACCGCAGGCTGTAACCCAGGCTACATACGGTCCGCGACCGCGCCACGCCCCGGTAGGATCGCCCCGAGCGCTTTTACCGGGGTGCTTTCGCGGCGGCCGGCCGCGTCGACATCTTTTGTGTCCGCGACTCAAAGGAGAGGACGGCGATGCGTCTTTCCAACATGATAACAGCGGTGGACGCCCACGCCGGCGGTGAGCCGGGCCGGGTCATCGTCGGCGGCGTGGTGGACGTGCCGGGCGCGACGATGTTCGAGAAGAAGGTCTACCTGGAGCGGCAGCGAGACGATCTGCGGGCCCGCATGCTGCACGAGCCGCGCGGATACCCGGCGCTTTGCTGCAACGTGATCTTGCCGCCGACGCACCCGGATGCCGACGCGGGTTTCGTGATCATGGAGCAGACGGAGTACCCGGCGATGTCGGGCAGCAACACGATCTGTGTGGCGACGGTGTTGATCGAGACGGGCATGGTGCGGGCGCGCGAGCCGGTGACCGAGTTGGTTCTGGAGGCGCCGGCCGGCCTGATCCCGATCCGCGCCGAAGTGTCGAACGGCAAGGTCACCAACGTGACGTTCGAGAACGTTCCCGCCTTCGTCACTCACCTCGATGCGGAGATCGAACTTCCAAACCTGGGGGTAGTCACCGTAGACGTGGCGTACGGCGGGATGTTCTACGTGCTCGCCGACGCGGAGCACTTCGGGCTGCGCCTGCTTCCCGAGGAAGGCGCTGAGATCGCCCGGATCGGGTCGCTGCTGAGGGCGGCGGCGCGCGAACAGCTTCCAGTCGCGCACCCGGAGAACCCGGAGATCTCGGGTGTCTCGATCTCCCAGCTCTCTGGGCCGCCCCACAGCCCGGGGGCGACGTGCAGGAACGCGGTAGTCGTCGCAACGGGTGAGCTGGATTGGGCGAACCCCGATACGTGGACCGGCGCCCTCGATCGCTCGCCGTGCGGCACCGGCACGTGCGCGAAGATGGCGACGCTGCACGCGCGGGGAGAGCTGAAGGTCGGCGAGGACTTTCGTCACGAGGGGCCTCTGGGGACGGTGTTCACGGGCCGCATCCTCCGCGAGACCCGGGTAGCCGATCACCCTGCGCTGGTGACCACACTCAGCGGTCGCGCCTGGATCACCGGTATCGGCCAGTACGTGGTCGATGCCGAGGATCCGTTCCCGGACGGATTCACCGTCGGCGACCTTTGGGCCTGAGAAGCTCCGGGTCTCTGCCGCCAGGAAGCCCGTGGCGCGAGTTGCGAGCGGCTATAGATTGCTGCGTTCGGTCTTGGCGCTCACCTGAAGAAGGAGCACCCGAGTGAAACGGTACTTTATCTCGTATGCGCTCTTGCTGATAGCCTGCGTCGTCGCTCCCCAGGCGGCGCTGTCGCAAGACCCATCACAGCTTACCCTGGACCGGATCTACGCGTCCACTGATTTCCTGGAAGGGTCCTTCGACCTGGCCCGCTGGCTGAGCGACGGCTCCGGCTACGCGACGCTGGAGCCCTCATTCCGAGTCCGCGGTGGCGATGATATCGTGCGCTATGATCCGGAGACCGGTTATCGCGAAGTCATGGTCCCCGCACGGCGCCTGGTTCCCGTGGGCAGGTTCCGCCCGCTGGCGGTCTCGGACTACGAGTGGTCGGCGGACGGCCGGAAGCTGCTGATCTTCACCAACACGCGGCGCGTCTGGCGGGATGAGACCCGGGGTGACTACTGGGTCCTCGACCTGGATACGTGGAATCTGCGGAGGCTGGGCGGGGACTTCGATGAGGCGCGCCTGATGTTCGCGAAGTTTTCACCTGATGCGAGCCGTGTCGGTTACGTCTACTACAACAACATCTACGTCGAGGACATCGCCAGCGGTGAGATTACCCAGTTGACGCATGACGGCGCCGAGAAGCTGATCAATGGGACGTCGGATTGGGTGTACGAGGAAGAGTTCGATCTCCGTGATTGTTTCCGCTGGAGCCCGGACGGGAAGCACATCGCCTACTGGCAGTTCGATTCCGAGGGCGTTGACGAGTTCTACCTGATCAACAACACAGACTCGCTGTACCCGAAGATAACGACGATCCCATATCCCAAGGCCGGAACGACGAATTCCGCCGTTCGCGTCGGCGTGCTGAGCGCGAGCGGCGGCCCAACCCGCTGGATCGAGATCGAAGGCGATCCACGCGACAACTACATCCCGCGGATGGAGTGGGCGGCCAACTCGGACGAGCTCATCATCCAGCGCATGAATCGCTTGCAGAACACCAATCACCTGTTGCTGGCCGATGCAAAGACGGGGGCGGTCCGTGAGATTCTTACCGAAACGGATCAGGCCTGGCTCGACGTGGTGGACGACCTCGTGTGGCTCGACGATGGCGAGCACTTCACCTGGGTGAGCGAGCGCGACGGCTGGCGGCACCTGTACGTAGGTTCCCGCTCCGGCGGCCGCCTGCAGCTCGCCACGCCCGGCGAGTTCGACGTGGATAGCGTGGCGCACGTCGACGAGCGGACAGGCTGGGTCTACTACATCGCATCACCTGAGAACCCGACCCAGCGCTACCTGTACCGCCAGCGGTTGGATGGCAGCGGCCGACCCGAACGCTTGAGTCCGGTGGACCAGCCCGGTACCCACGGCTACCGGATCTCGGCCGATGGGCTCTGGGCCTTTCATACCTACTCGCGGTTCGGCGTTCCGCCGGTTACCGAGCTCGTCCGCCTGCCCGGCCACGAGGTCGATCGTACTCTGGTCGCCAACGCCGAGCTGCGGCAGACGGTTGAGGGGTTGGGAAGAGGCGAGGCCAGATTCTTCCGTGTGGGGATCGGCGGCGGCATCGAGCTCGACGGCTACGAGATGCGGCCACCCGACTTCGATCCGTCGAAGAAGTACCCGGTCTTGTTCTACGTCTACGGCGAGCCGTGGGGCCAGACCGCCCGCGACACCTGGGGCGGTCTCAGATACCTCTGGCACCTGATGCTCACCCAGAAGGGCTACATCGTGATCTCGGTGGACAACCGCGGCACACCGTCACCCCGGGGCCGCGACTGGCGCAAGGTCGTCTACAAGAAGATCGGCATCATCGCCTCTTCAGACCAATCGGCGGCCGCGCGGGCGATCGGCCGGTGGCCCTACGTCGATGAAGAGCGGATAGGGATCTGGGGGTGGAGCGGCGGTGGTTCCCAGACGCTCAACGTTATGTTCCGCTATCCCGACGTCTACGACACCGGTATGGCGGTGGCGCCCGTACCGGACATCCGCCTCTACGACACCATCTACCAGGAGCGTTATAGCGGCCTGCCCGAGGGTAGGGGCGACGCCTACGACCAGAACTCGCCGGTCACGTTTGCACACCGGCTCGAGGGTAACCTGCTGATAGTCCACGGTACGGGCGACGACAACGTGCACTATCAGGGCACCGAAAGGCTGATCAACGCCTTGATCGCAGCGGGTAAGCAGTTCACGGTCATGCCGTACCCGAACCGCTCGCATGGTATCCGCGAGGGTCGTGGGACGACGCTGCACGTCTACACGCTGCTCACCAGCTACCTGATGGAGAATATGCCGCCGGGGCCCCGCGGCCACTGACCACCGACCACCGCGGCCCTCAATATCGTCTTCTTCTAGGGTCACGGCGCAAACAAAAGGGAGTCGCTACAGCGGTTCCCTCGGCAGTGGAGGCAAAGATGAGAAGGGTCGTTCTGATCGCAGCGGCACTGATGCAACTGAGCCCGACGACCTCCCTCGGGCAGGATTCCGACAGGATGAACGCCGGCACCTTCAGCGGGCTCAGACTGAGGAACATCGGTCCTGCGTTCATGTCCGGACGGATCGGCGACATTGTCAAAGACCCGACCGATCCCAGCGTCTGGTACGTGGCGGTGGCGTCGGGGAATGTCTGGAAGACGACGAACAGCGGGACGACCTGGACGCCGATCTTCGACGAGTACGGCTCGTACTCCATCGGCTGTTTGGCCCTCGACCCGAACAACCCGCAGGTCGTCTGGATCGGCACCGGCGAGAACGCCAGCCAACGGAGCGCGGGCTACGGCGACGGGATCTACAAGAGCCTCGACGGCGGCCGCAGCTGGACGAACATGGGGCTCCGGAGCTCTGAGCACATCGGCAAGGTCCTCATCGACCCGCGCGATTCCGACGTCGTCTACGTCGCCGCGCAGGGCCCGCTCTGGGCGCCGGGCGGCGACCGCGGGCTCTACAAGACGACGGACGGCGGCGCGACGTGGGAGCTGGCGCTCGAGATCAGCGAAAACACGGGTGTCACCGACATCGCCTTCGATCCGCGTGACCCCGACATCATCTATGCGGCGTCGTACCAACGGCGGCGGCACGTCGGGATTCTGGTAGCCGGCGGTCCCGAGTCGGCGATCTACAAGTCGGCGGACGGCGGTGCGACCTGGAAGGAGCTCAGCCGCGGCCTCCCCAATGTCGACATTGGCCGTATCGCGCTGGCGGTGTCCCCCCAGAATCCCGATGTGGTATACGCGCTGATCGCGGCGTCCGGTGACGAGAGCGGTTTCTTCCGCTCGCCGGACCGCGGCGAGCACTGGGTGAGGATGAGTGACTACATCGTGGTCGACCCACAGTATTACGGCGAGATCTACGCCGATCCCCACCAGTTCGACCGCGTCTATGCGATGGACGTGAATATCCACTACACGGAGGACGGCGGTAGCACGTTCCAGCAGCTCGGGTCCGAGTTCAAGCACGTGGACAACCACGCCTTCCTCTTCGATCCCGATGATCCCGAGTACCTGATCGTCGGCAGCGACGGCGGGATCTACGAGTCGTGGGACCGCGGCGCGACATGGAAGTACGTGGCGAATCTGCCGATCACGCAGTTTTATCGCGTCGGACTCGACAACGAGTTCCCGTTTTACAACGTCTACGGCGGCACCCAGGACAACTCGACGCTGGGCGGCCCGTCACGGACCACGAACATCCACGGGATCCGTAACAGCGACTGGTTCATCACGCTGGGCGGCGATGGCTTCCAGACGCGGATCGATCCCGAGAACCCCGACATCCTGTATTCGCAGTACCAGTATGCGGGCCTCGTCCGCTACGATCGGCGCAGCGGTGAGCGGATCGACATCCAGCCGCAGCCGGAAGCGGGCGACACGGCGCTCCGCTGGCACTGGGACTCGCCACTTATCATCAGCCCGCACGCGAGCACCCGGCTATACTTCGCCGCGAACAAGCTGTTCCGCAGCGATGATCGCGGCGACACGTGGGTTCAGGTCAGTCCCGACCTCAGCCGGCAGCTCGACCGTAACCGGATGGAGGTGATGGGGACGGTATGGAGCGTAGACGCGGTCTGGAAGAACGTCTTCACCTCGCCGTTCGGAACGATCGTGTCGCTCGACGAGTCGCCGCTCGAGGAAGGCCTGATCTACGTGGGCACCGATGACGGGCTCATCCAGGTCACGGAAGACGCTGGCGCCAACTGGCGGAGGACCGAGCGGTTCCCGGGTGTTCCGGCGATGACCTACGTGGCCGATCTGCTCGCCTCGCGGCACGACGCCAACACGGTTTATGCGGTCTTCAACAACCACAAGAGCGGCGACTTCAATCCGTACGTCGTGAAGAGCACCGACCGGGGTAGAAACTGGCGGTCGATCACCGCCAATCTGCCGGACCGGCACGTCACCTGGTCGATCGCCGAGGATCACGTGAACCCGAATCTGCTCTTCGTGGCCACCGAGTTCGCGCTGTTCTTCAGTGTCGACGGGGGCGCGAAGTGGATCCGGCTCAGCGGCGATGTGCCGACGGTCGCCTTTAGGGACCTGGAGGTCCAGCGGCGCGAGAACGACCTGGTCGCCGCATCGTTCGGTCGCGGGTTCTTCATCCTCGACGACTACACGCCACTGCGTGAGGTGAGCGAGGAGCTGCTGGCGCAGGAAGCCTGTCTCTTTCCGGTGAAGGACGCGTGGATGTACATCCAATCCGCGCCGCTGGGCTGGCGCAGCAAAGGCACAATGGGTCACGCCTACTTCATCGCGCCCAATCCACCCTTCGGTGCCGTCTTTACCTATTACCTGCGTGAAGGCCTGAAGACGCGGCGCCAGGAGCGCCAGGAAGAGGAGCGCCGGCTGCGTGACGCGGGCACGCCGGTCTACTACCCGAGCTGGGACGAGTTGCGGGCTGAGGAGCGCGAAGAGGATCCCGCGGTCATCATGACGGTGAGGGACGAAGCCGGCAACGTAGTGCGTCGGATCGACGGCCCGGCCTCGCGTGGCTTCCACCGCGTCGCGTGGGACCTCCGTCACCCCGCGTTCACTCCCGCGCGCCCGAGGCGCGGTTCATCGGGACCGCTGGCGGTACCCGGAACCTACACGGTCAGTCTGGAGAAGCTGGTCGACGGCGTGCTCACGCCGCTCGCCGGGCCACAGAGCTTCGAGGCGCGACCGCTCGGGCTCGCTACTCTTCCGGCCTCCGACAAGGCGGCGCTACTGGCGTTCCAGCAGAAGGTTGGCCGGCTGCAGCGCGCCGTGCTCGGCGCGAACCGGGTGGTCGACGAGACGCAAGAGCAGCTGGAGTACGTCAAGCGTGCGCTGCTGGACGCTCCGGGCGCCCGCGCCGAGCTGTTCGAGACGGTTCGCTCTCTGGAGATGCGCGTCGCCGATATCGAGGTGGAGCTCGGAGGCGACGAAACGGTGACCAGCCGCTTCGAGTACGCTCCGCTCTCGATCACCGACCGGCTGGATCGTGTGGTCGGCGGGTTCTGGAGCAGCTCGGCACCCACCACGACACACCAGAGGAACTACGAGATCGCCGGGCGCGCCTTCCAAAACGTCCTCGCGCAGCTCCGGGTCCTGGTGGAGGAGGGCATGAAGGCGCTGGGCGATGAGCTGGAGGCGGCCGGCGCTCCGTGGACGCCGGGGCGAGGTGTCCCGAAGTGGAGCTTCGAGCCACTGTAGTTCCGACGCGACCCTTGGCGGCTGCCGGGAGCGGGCCCGCTCCACAGTCGCAGCGGGCCCTGGCATTGTGCACGGTTCTTGTAGTAGTAATTCTGCGTCGCCCCAGCCCGATCGAACCTGCTGACTGGCGAGCGCATCGGCGGTAGCCTGGCCGCGCGGGAAAGGCGAGGTGTGGTCCTTGAGCGTCGGTACGATCTTCGACATCAAGAAGTTCGCCATCCACGACGGCCCCGGCGTACGCACCACCGTGTTCTTCAAGGGGTGCCCGCTGGGGTGCTGGCTGTGCCACAACCCCGAGAGCCAGTCGTTCGAGCCGGAGCTGATGGTCCGGGACGGCCGCTGCAATCGCTGTGGCGACTGCATCGAGGCCTGCGCCCAGGGCGCCGTATCGCTGAACGAGAAGACGGTTCACATCGACAGGAACCGCTGCGACCTCTGCGGGGCATGCGCCGACGTGTGCCTGGCGGAGGCGATCGAGGTCGCCGGCAGGGAGATGACGGTCGCCGAGGTGATGCACGAGATCGAGAAGGATGTCGTCTATTACGACGAGTCGGGCGGCGGCGTCACGTTCTCCGGCGGCGAGCCTCTGTCACAGGCCGAGTTCCTGCTCGAGCTGCTGCGATCGTGTAAGAGATGCGGGATCAGGACCGCCCTCGATACCTGCGCGCACGCTGACTCCGGCGTCTTCCGCAAGGTAGCCGTATATGTCGATCTCTTCCTCTTCGATCTCAAGATCATGGACGACCAGCGGCACCGCGAGTTCACCGGTGTGGGCGTCGACCCGATTCACCAGAACCTGCGCTGGCTAGTGGAGCGGGGTGCCGCGGTCATCGTCCGCTTCCCACTGCTTCCCGGCATCAATGACGACGAGGAGAACATCCGAGCCATGGGCGGCTTCCTGGCAGCGCTCGACAACCGCCCTCCCGTGGACATCCTGCCCTATCACGGAGCGGGCGTCGCCAAATACGACCGCTTGGGCCGCGAGGCGCGAATGCGCGAGATGCCGCCGCCCTCCGCTGAAGCGATCGAGGCGGTCGCCCGGCGGCTCGCGGGCTTTGGGCTTCACGTCAGTATCAGGGGCGAACGGCTATGAGCTTGAGTGAGCGAGTGTCGCGACTGCGACAGAATAGCCTGGACGCGAAGCCGTCGGTCTCATCCGAACGGGCGGAGCTGGTGACCGAGTTCTACGAGAAGCAAACCGGCGCCCTCTCGGCCCCAACGCTGCGCGCCCTCGCCTTCAAGCACCTGATGGAGAACAAGGCTATCTGCATCTTGGACGGCGAGCTCATCGTCGGGGAGCGGGGCCCGGCACCGAAGGCGACACCGACCTATCCGGAAGTCTGCTGTCACAGCCTCGAGGATCTCGAGACGCTCGACACCCGCGAGAAGGTATCGTTTGCCGTCGACGAGGGGACCCGGTCGGTCTTCCGCGATCGACTCATTCCCTTCTGGGAGGGCAGGTCGCTCAGGGGGCTCATCTTCGAGCGGATGACCGATGCCTGGAGAGACGCATACGAGGCCGGCGTTTTCACCGAGTTCATGGAACAGCGGGCGCCCGGCCACACCGTCCTCGACGACAAGATCTACAAGAAGGGCTTCCTCGAACTCAAAGCCGATATCAAGGCGAGCCTCGCGGGCCTCGATTGGCTGAACGATACCGATGCCTACGCCAAGCAGGAAGAGCTGCAGGCGATGGCGGTCTGCTGCGACGCCCTCATCACATTCGCCGAGCGCCATGCGGCGAAAGCCAGGGAGCTGGCGGCGCAGGAGGGCGATCCGCAGCGCAAGGCGGAGCTGGAGCGCATCGGCGACGTGTGTGACCGCGTGCCGGCGAACGCGCCCCGGGATTTCTGGGAGGCGCTCCAGTACTACTGGTTCGTGCACCTCGGGGTGGTCACCGAGCTCAACACTTGGGACGCGTTCAACCCTGGGCACCTCGACCGGCATCTCTATCCCTTCTACCGCGCAGGACTTGACGAGGGGACGCTGACGGAGGAGCAGACCCGGGAGCTTCTGCAGTGCTTTTGGATCAAGTTCAACAACCAGCCGGCACCGCCGAAGGTGGGGATCACCGCCGAGGAGAGCGCCACCTACACCGACTTCGCCCAGATCAACACCGGCGGCGTGATGGAGGACGGCTCCGACGGGGTCAACGAGCTCACCTACATGATTCTTGACGTTGTCGAGGAGATGCGGCTGCTCCAGCCCAGCTCGTCCGTCCAGCTCAGCAAGAAGAACCCCGACCGGTTCCTGAAGCGCGCGGCGAAGATCATCCGGACGGGCTTCGGCCAGCCGTCGATCTTCAACGCCGACGTGATCGTTCAGGAGCTGGTGCGGCAGGGTAAGTCGGTGGAGGACGCACGGAACGGCGGCTCGAGCGGCTGCGTCGAGGTGGGCGCCTTCGGCAAGGAGAACTACAACCTCACCGGCTACTTCAATATGCCGAAAGTCTTAGAGATCACGCTCAACAACGGCATCGATCCGAGGACGGGTAAGAAGATCGGTGTCGAGACGGGCGACCCGTCACGCCTCGGCAGCTTCGAGGCGCTGATCGAGGCCTTCCGGCGTCAGCTCAACCACTTCATCGACATCAAGCACAGGGGAAACAACGTCATCGAGCGGCTGTGGGCGACGTATATCCCGACGCCGTTCCTGTCGGTCCTGATCGACGACTGCATCGCCAACGGGAGAGACTACCACGAGGGCGGCGCGCGCTACAACACGTCCTACATCCAGGGCGTCGGCCTCGGCACGCTCACCGACTGCGCCACCGCCATCAAGTATCACATCTTCGATGAGAAGACGTTCGCCATGAACGAGCTGCTCGAGGCGCTGCGCGCCGACTACGAGGGCTTCGAGCGGCTCCGCCTGTTGCTGGTCAACCGCACGCCGAAGTACGGGAACGACGACGACTACGCCGACTCGGTGATGAGGGGGCTGTTCGAGGCTTACTTCGACGCGGTTGACGGCCGGTCGAACACCAAAGGCGGCAAGTACCACATCAACCTGCTGCCCACGACGTGCCACATCTACTTCGGTTCGGTGGTCGGTGCGACACCCGATGGCCGCAGGGCCTGGCAGCCCCTCTCGGAGGGCATCTCGCCCGTGCAGGGGGCCGACCGGCACGGCCCGACCGCCGTAATGCGGTCGGTGGCCAAGATGGATCACGCCCGCACAGGCGGCACGCTGCTGAACCAGAAGCTCACTCCCGGCCTGATGGACGGGGAGCAGGGGCTCGACAAATTCGTCCACCTGGTGCGCTCATTCTTCAAGCTCGACGGCCACCACGTCCAGTTCAACGTAGTGGACGCCGATACTTTGAGGGCGGCGCAGGAGAACCCGGAAGGCTACCGCGACTTGATCGTGCGCGTCGCCGGCTATAGCGACTACTTCTGCGACCTGGGCAAAGCGCTGCAGGACGAGATCATCGCCAGAACCGAACATCAAAGCTACTGAGCGAAGCTTGAGGATCCGACTATGAAGGCTGTAACGAAGATTCGCCGGCGGACGCCGGGCTGCGCAATCGATCTACGTGATGTGGCGCGACGGGTGTCCTTGAGGCTGATAGCGGCTCTGGTGAGCCTGCTCCTCTTCGCTGCCGCGTCGGCCGCGTTCGGCCAGGAAGGGCCGCGGCCGATGTCGGTCGTCGATCTGATCAACGTACCGTCGCTCGGCGATCCGCAGCTTTCCCCCGACGGAGAGCAGCTCCTCTACGTTCTGAGAAAGGCGGACTGGGAGCAGAACAGAACGGTTGGGCACATCTGGCGCGTGGCCGTGGACGGATCCAACGCGATCCAGCTCACCTACGGCGAGGATGGCGAGTCCAGCCCACGTTGGTCGCCGGACGGCAGGTTCATCGCGTTCCTGGCCGAGCGCGGTGACGATGAGGGCGATCAGATCTACCTGCTCGACGTCGCGGGCGGCGAAGCCTACTCACTGACGGAGCACGCGACGGAGGTGGTCGATATCACATGGTCGCCGGACGGCGGCTGGGTGTACTTTCGGGCCAGTGACGAGAAGTCGGAGGAGCAGAAGGCCCGCGAGGAAAAGGAGAACGACGTCTACGCGTTCGACGAGGACTACCGCCATCGGCACCTCTGGCGCATCTCGGTAGAGTCCGGCGAGGAGGAGCGCGTAACTGAAGGCGAGTACTCTGTTCTGTCCTATGAGTTCTCGCGTGACGGCGAGATGATCGCCTACCGGCGGGGACCATCGCCGCTCTACGATGACTCGGACGAGAGCGAGGTTTGGGTCGTGGAGGTCGATGGTGAAGCGAACCGCCAGCTCACAGACAACTCGGTGCCCGAGTTCGATGAGCAGCTGTCGCCCGATGGGGAGTGGGTGCTCTTCTCCAGTCCCGCGAACGCGGAGTTCGAGTTCTACTACAACGACAAGATGTTCCTCGTACCGTCCGGCGGCGGCGATCCGACCCTGCTGCTCCCTGACCTCCCCTACGAGGTGAACGGAGCCACGTGGTCCGGCAACGGGCGGTACATCTACTTCATGGCCAACACCGGTGTCAGGCGCGACCTCTTCCGCCTGGAGGTCTCGAGCGGGCAATACGTGCAGCTTACAGGGGGCGACCACTCTCTCTTCGGCTGGCGCTACTACCCGGAGCTCGAGCGACACATCTTTCAGATCTCTGAACGCACGAACCCCGGTGACGTATGGCAGATGGGAGCGGGGGGTCGCTCACGCCCAGAGAGAATCACTCATATCTTCGATTACCTCGCCGAAGAGTTCCTGCTGCCGCGCCAAGAGACGGTCCAGTGGACCGGCGCGGACGGCGTGACCGTCGAAGGGCTTCTCTTCTACCCGCTGGACTACGAGGAAGGCCGGCGCTACCCGCTGGTGGTCCAGACGCACGGCGGTCCCGCGTCGTCGGACAAGTTCACCTTCGGTTCTTCAGGGGACTACGTCCAGAAGCTGGCGGCCCTGGGCTACGTGGTGTTCCAGCCCAACTACCGGGGCAGCACCGGCTATGGAGACGATTTCCTGCGCGACATGGTGGGCCATTACTTCCAGAACGCCCACCTCGACGTCATGACCGGTGTCGACTACCTGATCGAGCGGGGGTTGGTGGACGGCGAGCGCATGGCGAAGATGGGCTGGAGCGCCGGCGGCCATATGACCAACAAGATCATTACGTTCACCCAAAGGTTCAAAGCCGCCGCGTCGGGCGCGGGTGCGTCGAACTGGGTCTCGATGTACGGGCAGAGCGATGTCCGCATTTACCGGACTCCGTGGTTCGGCGGCACGCCCTGGGAGGAGAACGCGCCCATCGACGTGTACTGGGAGAACTCGCCGTTGAGCGACGTGTCGAAGGTTACGACGCCGACGATCTTCCTAGTGGGCCAGGACGATCAGCGGGTGCCGATGCCGCAGTCGGTGGAGATCCACCGCGCCCTCAAGGCCAACGGCGTTCCCACGCATCTCTACGTGGCGCCGCGCCAGGGGCACGGCTGGCGCGAGCTGCGGCACCGGTTATTCAAGGCGAACGTGGAACTCGACTGGTTCGAGCGCTGGGTCATGGAGCGCGACTACGAGTGGGAAACGGCGCCGGGCGACGAGGAGAAGGAGTCGGTGACCTCGGCCGCGGACGTTCATCGCTAGTTGGGAAACCGCACTCCCGCCACGGATAGCGTCTCCTCGATGGGCGTAGGCCGAGGGACGGTGCTCGTCGAAGCGCTCAGCGCCTTTGCGTTGCTCTGCGCGCTGCACGTGGCGTTGGGCTTCGGGCTCGCCTTCGCCCAGCCGGCAGGCGGCAGCCTGATCGCCGATCCGCCTGCAGGGCCCGTCGCTGCTGAACGGCCACACGGGCTCGAGGTCGGTACGACGGAGCTCGGCGCGCACTTTGCCATCTCGATTCATTCTGGGGGCGGGGACATTGATCAGGCCGTTGGCAGCGGGTTTGCGATGATCGGGCTGCGCTACGGGAAGGTCCTGGAGGCGAGCCGTAAGCTTGCGCTCGAGTATGTTGTGGATGTTGTACCATTGGCGGTCGTGTCGGGGATCCCGAAGGGCGTGGACGTCTACTACGACCGCGTGCAGGACCGCTGGGTCATCGATGGCGTGGAGATGGCCGAGTGGAGCTCGGTCTACGGTTTCGGTGCGTCGCCGCTCGGCCTCCAGCTGTACCTGTTGCCAAGCGGGCGGATAAGGCTCTGGGTCGGTGGCACGGCAGGATTCCTCTTCTTCGCGCGCGACGTCCCCGTCCCGGGAGGCACAGCGCTCAACTTCGCGTTCGATTTCCGCGCTGGGCTCCAGTTCAGCGGTCCTTCTGATCTGGCACTGTCGCTCGGGTTCGAGTTCCATCATTTCTCGAACGGAGGGCTGGCGGACGTGAACCCAGGCCTCGACACCCAGTTCTTCTACGCCGGGATCTCGCGCTTCAGATAAAGCCCTCCGCTGGCCGTCGTACAATTCAAGGCGCCTGCTTCGAGCCGCGCCCTTCTCGTTTGCCTGGCGCCGGGTGGTGTTACGATGCGGTAACGTCCCGACGGGCGGACAAATCGACCGAATCACTGGGGAAAATATGGGCGAAACAGGTGAACATGAGGCGATACGAGACGGTAACTTGAGACCGTAACCGGGCCACCCGGAAACACTTCCGGTAACCTCCTAAAATGGCACCGATGTTGCCCTTCCGAGCGGTGCCTGCCGTACATCCGGCCACGAGGACAGGGCGCTGGATGGCCGGCGGCGTTCGATCCCGTCGAATCCCGCTGGCACCATCTGTCCACGGAGGTGGAGATGATCGGCGTCCTGTCTCGGAACCTGACGGTCTCAGTCCTTGGGCTATCGCTCGTCGTCTGGGCGGGCTGCTCTGATCAGGATCCGATAACCGGCCCGGTGTTCGACGATTTGAGTACGGCTTCCGTCAGAGCGCTATCCGCCATGGGGTACTCGAGCGAGGGTGTACCCGTGCAAGATCTCGGGACGCTCGGGGACGGTACCTGGAGCGAGGCCCTGGCCGTGAACGAGAACGGTTGGGTCGTCGGGGTAGGCGCGATCTCTGATTGGGACTACCACGCCTTCCTCTGGACGGAGGATGGCGGCATGCAGGACATCACCGGGGCCGGCTGGAGCTTCACCCGTGCGGAAGGCGTGAACAAAAACGGCGTGGTCGTCGGCTGGGGCATTAAGAGCGGGGAAGGGACCCGCGGGTTCTTCTGGACCGAGGAAGGCGGGATGCGGAGCATCGGTGTCCCCTCGGGGCACAAGTCGAGCTACTGCTACAACGTGAACGATGCCGGCGAGATCATCGGGGCAGCGCTGAGCTTGTCGGGCAGCTACAACGCGATCGTCTGGCATTCGCCCACCAACCTCACGGTGCTCGGCAGCCTGGGCGGTACCGCCAGTACGGCTCTCGACATCAACGAAGAGGGGCGGGTCGCCGGGAAGTCGGCGTTGGCCAACACGTATAACCACGCCGTACTCTGGATTCCGCAGAAGTCGCCGGTCGACCTGGGTACACTAGGCGGCGCGCAGAGTGAGGCCTTGGGGATCAACGAGATCTCCCGGGTTGTGGGGTGGGCGCAGAACGAACTCGCCTGGCAGCGCCCGTTCATCTGGCCCGAAGAAGGGGAGATGGTTGATCTCGGCACGCTGGGGGGCAACAACGGCGCGGCGTACGAGATCACCGACGACGGTTGGGCGGTGGGCGACAGCGAGGACGGATCGGGTGAGGTGCGGGCGACGCTCTGGAAGCCGGACGGCACCATCGTCGATCTCGGCACGCTGGGCGGCCTGACCGCTCATGCACGGGACATCAACTCGCACGGCCTGGTCGTCGGCTTCAGCGATCCGAGCAGCGGTGACCGCCACGCGACGCTCTGGAACCTCAACGGAGCCGGGCCGCCCACCCCGGGCGATCCCGTAGATGAGATAAAGTCCATCGTCAACGACCTGATCGACGAGGGCTTCCTGAACCGCGGGCTGGGCAACTCGCTGCTCGTCAAGGTCTACAACGCCGAGAAACACATCGAGAAGGGCAGGGCGAAGACCGCGGCCAACGTCCTCCAGGCATTCATCAACCAGGTGGAGGCCTTTATCAACACCGGGAAGTTGACGCTGGACGACGGCCTGCTGCTCATTGAGCTCGCGGAGGACGTGATAGATCAGCTCGAGGACTGAATCGCCGAAGAATACTTCGAAGACAAAGGGCCGCGGGCGCCGATTCACCGGTACCCGCGGCCCTCTACGTGTGTGCTTCCCGACCAGCTACGATGCGCTGATGACATGTTCGGGACCGCAGCCGTTCTCCTCTTCCTGCTCCAGTTCCCTGAGCAAGCAGTTGACGGTCTGCTCGACGAGCTCCTCCACCGGCACGCCGCGGCGCTTCGCTTCGCACTCGTAGGCGCGGTAGTGCTCGTCGCTGAGCTCGGCCCAAACCTGGATCCTATGCATTCCAGTACCCCCGTCTCGCGCTGCCGGTAGCTAAAAGACCGGCACCGCCTTGTGGCCGTAACACAAGATGCCGCCCTTCCCCTCTTTCCGGATCAGACGGAATTCGAGCGACACGTCCATCCCCGGCAGCACCGTCGACGGCTCGCAGTCGACGACCTGGGTCATGAGGCGGGCGCCTTCCGGCGTCTCGACGATCGCCATGGCGTAGGGCGCCTCCATCAGGAAATCGTCGGGCGGGACGTGGATTACCGTCGACGTCACGACCTTGCCCTTCGGCGTCAGGTTGACCATCTGGATCTCTTTCCCCCGGCAGGAGGGGCAAACGCGCCGCGCCGGGTACGCCACCTTGTCGCAGCCCTTGCAGCGGCCGGCCTCGAGACGGTAACGGCTGGGGATCTCCCTCGTGTACCTCGGACTCGGCATGATCACACCCCCTGGAAGATGTGGATCACGGAGCTCGCTCCAGATCCACCCATGTTCTGTGCAAGGCCGAGGCGCGCGTTCTCCACTTGGCGCCCACCGGCCTCACCGCGCAGCTGTCTGAAGATCTCAATGGTCTGCGCCACACCCGTTGCACCGACCGGGTGGCCCTTCGACTTGAGGCCGCCGCTCGTGTTCACCGGGATTCTGCCACCGATGGTCGTCAGCCCGTCCTTGGCCGCGGGTCCGCCCTTACCCTTCTCGACGAATCCCAGCGCCTCGATGCAACAGATCTCGGCGATCGAGAAGCAGTCGTGCACCTCGGCGAGCTGGATGTCCCGCGGGCCGACGCCGGCCATCTTGTATGCCCGTTCCGCCGACAGTTGCACGGAATCCAGGAACGCCGGATCCTCACGTTCCGCCAGCGCCAACGAGCTCGTGGCCAGGCCGCTGCCGACGATCTTCACCGGCCGGTCGGTGTACTGCCCGGCCTGATCGAGAGGGCAGAGCAGCACGGCCGCAGCGCCGTCGCTCACCGGCGAGCAGTGGAGCAAACGGAGCGGTTCGG
This sequence comes from Gemmatimonadota bacterium, assembly GCA_020344215.1. GTDB lineage: Bacteria > Gemmatimonadota > Gemmatimonadetes > Palauibacterales > KS3-K002. The sequence continues at coordinate 3,624,256 of CP070815.1, read as the reverse complement.
CCACCATGGACGAGGCCATCACCTGCTCGAGAGTTACCTCGCCGGGGAACTGTGCCTTCTCGTTCATCGCGCCGTGGCGATGATTCTTCACCGACACCCAGGCGAGGTCCTCTTCGGTCGTCCCGTAGGCCTGCATGTGGGCTCGGGCGATCATGGCGTAGAGGCCCGGGAAGGTGACGCCATGATAGACCTCGAGTTCCTGGTCGGCTGCCGTGGCGAGCACGTTGGTCACGTCGGCGCCGTCCGTCATCTTCTCGATTCCTGCGGCCAGCACCAGGTCGCTCATTCCCGAGGCAACGTCGATGAACGCCTGGCGTAACGCCACGCCACCGGACGCGCAGGCCGATTCGACGTGGACTGCTGCCACGCCATTCATACCGAGGTGATCGGCCATCAGCGGGCCCAGGTGCTCCTGGCCCACGAACTGGCCGCCGGACATGCAGCCGACGTAGATCGTGTCCAGCCGATCCGCTCCTGCGTCGTTCAACGCTCCGGCCGCCGCCTCCACGAACATGTCGCGCAGGCTCTGATTCCAGAGCTCGCCGAATCGCGTCATCCCGGCTCCAACGATCGCAACCTCACGCATTTGTTGTCTCCCCTCAGTGCCCCGCTTGGCTATTCGCTAATCGGTATTCGACAATCCCTATTCGTCACCTGCGGTCAGCATACTCGGCGCCGTCACTCGTTGACGATCATCTTCTCCCTGAACTTCGCGTACTCGCCATACGTCACGTAGTGCCGCGGCCCGTCGAGCATCGAACGCACCGTAGGCGCGAGCCCCTGTACCTTGGGTAGGCGTTTCGTCGCCTTCAAGACGAACGAGTCGCTGCCTGCGCCTGAACCGAACGACGTGATCAGGATGAGATCGTTGGGCTTGGCGACATCGAGGATCGCCGCCAGCCCGGTCGGCGACGAACCGGAATAGGTGTTGCCCATCGTCGGGACCACCCAGCCCGTCTCGAGCTGCTCTATCTTGAAGCCCAGCTGCTTGCCCGCCGACATGGGGAACTTGCCGTTCGGCATATGGAAGACGGCGTAGGCGAAGTCCTCGGCCTTGAGACCCGTCTTCTCCAGGATCCCGCGACTCGCTGCCAGCACGTGCTTGAAGTATGCCGGCTCACCGGTGAAGCGGCCGCCGTGACGCGGGTAGAACTCACCTTCGCGTCGCCAGAAGTCCGGCGTGTCACTCGTGTAACTGTACGCCTCAATGACCTCGGCTATAAGATCGTCGGCTCCGAAGATGAAGGCGGCACCGCCCGCCGAGGCCGAAAACTCCAGAGCGTCGTCGGGCGCACCCTGTGAGGTGTCGGCCCCGATGCCCATCGCGTACTCGACCCGGCCCGCCTCCACCAGCCCCAGCGCCACGAACATCGCTTCCGTACCCGCCTTGCAGGCGAACTCGAAGTCGGCGATGTGGACCTCCGGCCCGATCCCCAACGCCTCCGCCGTTACCGTTCCACTCGGCTTCACCGCGTACGGGTGCGACTCCGAGCCGATGTAAAGCGCGCCGACCTTCTGTGGGTCGATGCCCGCACGGGTCAGCGCCGCACGGCCGGCGGCGACGGAGATGGTGATCGTGTCCTCGTCGAAACCGGGGACCGACTTCTCCTGCAGCAGAAGCCCTCTCTTGATCGTCTCCGGATTCTTGCCCCACTGGCGCGCGATCTCTTCCGTCCTGATCCGCTTACGTGGGACGTAGGCACCGTAACCGACTAACCCTGCCATATCCGCCTCCTCATGGGCAGCTTGTTACAAAACGGGACAAACGGGCTCTCTGGATATAACCCTCCAGCGCGGCGCTCGGCGAGGGCCGCAAGGTGGGTTCTACCGTAGATGGAGCGCACCGGCCGGCAGCGCAACGCCGGCCACCGGGCACGGTAATGCAATGTACAAAAGTGCAAGAAACAGGCCCACCCCGTAGCCTGCTACTCGACTTCCTCTTAGAATCCTCCACTCGAGCGCGCTGAAACACGCCCGTCCTGAGCTGCGGAGTGAGGAGCTTGCGAGAACAGGGTCAGGTCACCGAGCCGCGAGGCGGCGTCTGGGACAAGATCGCGGGGGCGCTTGGCTCGCCTCTGGCGAAGCGGGTGTTGCTCGCACTTCTGGTCGTGCTGGTCGCGTTCCTCTGGTGGAATATGGTAAGGCGGGCCGTTCAGGGGCACGGCTCTCAGTTCGATGATTGGATCGAATTCAGCCGTGACCTGGTGTACGAGCGTGTCGACGTGTACCGCGAGTACTCGTGGCAGCGCACGTCGATCGGTAAGTACCCGCCCTTCTTCAGTCTGCTGTTCGCGCCGCTGGTTCCGCTACCGACGCGCTTGGCGGCGTCGCTCTGGTTCTGGCTCAACCTCGTGCTGGCGGCCGGTGCTACGTATCTGAGCGTTCGCACCGTGGATGAGACGGACGGCGTCGAGGGGAAGCGGCTGTCGATGTTCTGGATCCCGCTCGTTCTCGCGGCGGGGATCATCGGCAGCAACCTGGAGACGGCGCAGGTCAATATTGTGATCCTGTTCTTCCTATGCCTCGCGCTCTATCTGTTCAAGCGGAGTGCCGACCTGAGTGCCGGCCTCGCATTGGGGCTGATCACGGCGCTCAAGCTGACACCGGGCCTGTTCATCGTGTATTTCGCGTACAAGCGCGCCTACCGGGTAGTGCTCGGCGCGGTCCTGGGTCTGCTGGTCTGCTGGTTACTGGTCCCGCCGCTCGTACTCGGTATAGATCACTTCACCGCGGTGATGTCTGGCTGGTACGGGAGGCTAAACCCGTTCCTCGTGGAAGGAACGCTGGCGGAAGGGGTGGCCGGATTCCGGCACACGAACCAGTCGTTGAGCGCGGCGTTTCACCGTTATTTCACCGCGACCCCGGCAGGTGGGGGGCGCACCGACTTCTACATCAATCTCCTCTCACTCGGGTACGTCGCGGCGGACCGCGTGGTCAAGTTGCTGTCGCTGGTGATTGTGGTCGCTCTCGCTTGGATTTGTCGCACACCGCTGGGCGACCGACACAGGTTAATGCTCTCTTTCGAGTACGCGCTCGTGATGATCGCGGCGCTCTTCATATCGCCGATCTCGTGGATCAACCACTATGTGGTTCTGCTCTTCCCTTACACGGCTGCGGTCTACTACGTTCGCACACGGCCCGCATCCAGGCCGGGGCGGAGATTGATACTCTATTCACTCGTAGCATCGTTCCTGCTCGTCTCGTCGTCGGCGTCGCGGCTGCTGCAGGCGTTCTCGCTGCCCTTCCTCGGCGCGTCGATCCTGGCGGCTGCTATGGTGATCGTGGTAGTGCGCGAAGGACGTAGTGAAGCAGCAGTCCGGGTGGCCGAGCCTGCCGTCGTGCCGCCCGGCGAAGTGTGAGGTTAGGGTCATGCGGATATCGGGCTTCTCGTTCACCAAGAACGCGGTCAAGCTGTACTACCCTATCAAGGAAGCGATCCTCTCCATCCTGCCGATCGTTGATGAGTTCGTGCTCGCTCTTGCGGAGGGCGATCCCGACGATACGACGCGTGAAGTCGTGGAGTCGATTGGAGACCCGCGTATTCGCATCGTCGAGGGCGTCTGGGACGAGGCGGCGGGCGCACTCGCTTACAGCCAGCTGACCAACGTGGCACTCGACGAGTGCAGCGGAGATTGGTGTTTCTACATCCAGGCCGATGAGGTCGTCCATGAAGACGACCTGCCGATCGTCCGAGGGCGCTGCGAGCAGCTGCTCGCCGATCGACGGGTCGAAGGCCTGCTCTTCGACTATCTCCACTTCTTCGGCGACTACAACCACTATCAGACGAGCCACGGCTGGTACCAGAAGGAGATCCGCGTAATCAGGAACGGGCTGGGGATCCGCTCGGTCCGGGACGCCCAGTCGTTCCGTTATCCCGATCAGGGCCGTCTGACGGTGGCCCGTGCGGGCGCGCGCATCTTCCACTACGGCTGGGTGCGGCCGCCGCGCCTGATGCAGAACAAGCACGTGGCGTTCTGGACGCACCGGAAGGGCAGGGAGGCTGTGGAGGCCGAGTACGCCGGCGTGGCCGCGATGGACTACGGCCCGCTCGGTCGGCTACCGGTGTATGGCGGATCGCATCCGGCGGTTATGCAAGAGCGGATCGCGGCGCTGGAATGGAGCGACGAGTTGAGGCAGGTCGACCCTCCAGGTGTGAAACGGACCGAGCTGCACAAGGATGAGCGCCCGAAGTACCGTGTGCTCTCGGCGATCGAGCGCTGGACCGGTCTGGATCTCAACCACAAGAACTACGGCAAGATTCTGCGCGTGTAGCTTCAACGGCCGCCGGTTCGCTTCTGCGCCACCAGCATGCCGTGCCAGGTGTAGGTGACCCGCGTGTCCCAATCCAGTCGGCGGTGGAGGTACGGCTTGACGCGACGGCCCTTGACCGACGGCGGGATGGCGTCATCGACGATCACTATGCTGCCCGGCACGAACAGATCCTCGATCGCTCGAAACTCCTCCCAGATCAGGTCGGCGTCGTCGCCGGAGTCGAAGAACGCCAGGTGCACGACCTTCAGCGTGCCATCTGCTCTTAGCTTGCGGAGGTTCGTCCGAGAATCTCCTTCTACGTAGCGGATTCGGTCGTTGACCTGGTGGCACACTGACCGGCAGACGGCTATGTGCTCGGCCTCGAGCTCGAACGTGTAAAGAGTCCCGCCACTTTCACCCAGCGCTGTGGCTATCGCCAGGGTGCTGTCCGTGCCCTCGTCGGCCCGGCGGATGCAACCGGTCTCCACGCAGGTCAGCTCGCCGAAGGAGTCGCGTAGCCGCTCCACCGCCGAGCTGAGCAGCTGCCGGTGCGGACGCACTTTCTCGCGGCCCAGCGCCCAGCCGATACGCTGGCCCAGTTTGTGAGTGCGATAGATGGCCCAATCGAGGAACTTGCCCCGGGTCGGGCCGCCGGCAAACGGCCGGGTCAACGCTTCGATATCCGAGGTCGCCTTCATGGTCACGAGATTCTCCGGCGTCCGGGTGCTGCCGGAATCGAGCCTAGCGAAGCCGTCGCGCGGTCCCGCAGCCCCATCTCAGCCACAGGAACTGCGAAACGGGGCTGCCGGCGTGGTGGCCTCGGCTGGCTCCGGCCAGATCCCCGGGACCGAGTAGCCGCAGGCCGGGCAGTTGCCGCCGCTTCGGCTGAGCTCGTCGCTCTTGATGTGGTGTCCGACCCGCTCGATGAGCAGCCGGCTACAACCGGGGCAGTAGGTGTTCTCCCAGCTGTCCAGCGTGCCGGGGAGGTTGCCCGCGTACACGAAGTCGAGCCCCGCCTCACGTCCGAACTCCGCGGCTCGGATCAACTGCTTGGGCGAAGTGCCTCCCACACCGGTCTTCTTGTAGTGCGGGTGGAACGCGGTCACGTGCCACGGGATATCCGCAGATACCGATGCGATGAACGACGCCGTCTCGCGCAGCTCGTCGTCCGAGTCGTTGAAGCCGGGGACGACCAACGTGACTATCTCGAGCCAGAACCTCTTCTCGTAGGCACGGCGTACGGTGTCCAGCACGTCGCGCAGGACACCGCCGAGCTTACGGTACCGGCGGTCCGACATCGTCTTGAGATCGATCTTGAAGGCGTCGGTGCAGGGACGCAGGTAGTCGAGCGCCTCGGCGGTGGCGTTACCGTTGGACACGCACGCCGTGTGCAGACCCTCGGACCGCGCCAGCGTGAAGATCTCGGCCGCCCACTCGGCTGTTATCAGCGGCTCGTTGTAGGAGGAGACGACGAGCCGCGCCTGCCGGCGCCTCGCCAGGTCGACGATCTCCCCGGCCGTAAGGTCGCGCGGGCCGACGCCGGCGGTCTCGTCTCGCAGCGCCTGCGAGGTCAGCCAGTTCTGGCAGTAGTCGCAGTGCAGATCGCATCCCAGCATGCCGAACGTGACGGCGTCGGAGCCGGGGAAGACGTGAAACAGTGGCTTCTTCTCGGTGGGGTCGCACTGCAGCGCGACGACGTAGTTGCAGGGGACCATGAGCGTGCCGCCGTCGTTGTAGCGCACCCGGCATACGCCGCGGCGGCCGGGCCTGATCACGCAGCGCAACCCGCAGGCGACGCAGCGCAGCGAGCCGAAACCCTTGAGCTCGTAGAGTTCGCCGGGCCGGGTTCGTGCGTCGAGCTTTTGAGCTAGAGTCGTCACGCCGCTTCCTCCTGCAACTACTCTACAGCGCGCTGCGTGCCGCGGGAAGGCCGCGCAGCTCCGCCGCCCGGGTTACCCTTGGCCGCTGCCGGCGTTCAACGTAGCATATCGGGTCGACCGACATGCCGGCCAGGAGGGTAATCTATGAGCGTGTACGACGCGTCCACTTACGGCGAGCGGATCGCCGACGTCTACGATGAGTGGTACTCCGAGCTTGACACGACGGGGGCGATCGACTTCCTGGCCCAGCTCAGCGGACCCGGTCCGGTGCTGGAGCTCGGGATCGGCACCGGTCGCGTCGCGCTACCGCTGGCCGAGCGCGGCATCGAGGTGCACGGCATAGACAGCTCGGAGTCGATGGTGGCGAAGCTGCGGGCCAAGCCGGGCGGAGATCGCATTCCGGTCACGGTCGGCAATATGGCCGACGTGAATGTGGAAGGCGAGTTCTCGCTCATCGCCGTGACCTTCAGCACCATCTTCTCGCTCCTGACCCAGGAGGAGCAACTTCGCTGCTTCCGTAACGTGGCGGCGCGTCTCAGCGATGAAGGTCTCTACGTCGTTGAGGCGTTCCTGCCGGACCCGGCCCGCTTCGATCGCGGCCAGCGTGTCGGTCTCGGGAGGTGGGAGCTGGACCAAGTGGTCCTCGAGGTGTCGAAACACGACCCGACGCGACAACGCGTCGATTCGCATCACGTAGTGCTCTCGGAGGAGGGCATCAAGTTCTATCCGGTGAGAATCCGCTACGCCTGGCCCGGAGAGCTCGACCTGATGGCCCAGCTGGCAGGATTGAAGCTGCGCGAGCGCTGGGGCGGTTGGCGACGCGAGCCGTTCACCGCCTCGAGCATCTGGCATGTGTCGGTCTACGAGCGCGCGGGCATCTAGGACCGGGGGCCTACCGCTTCACTAGCCTTTCCCTTTCTTGCCGCCCCGGTCATGGGGCACAGTGACGGTGCCCGCGCTCGTGGTCGCGTTGCCTTCGCTATCGCTGGCGGTGGCGGTGATGGTGTAAACGCGGCCGTCGCCACCTCCCGCACGCTCCGCCCTCACGTAGACGTCGAACGTCCCGTCCCCCAGGTCCACGACCTGCCAGTCCGGGTCGGTGCTGCCGTCCCCTGTGCCGTCCTCCGGCTCGTTGCTGACGACGTCCACCGCCAGCATCACGTCGCAGCAGGCGTCCGAGGCGGAGACGCCCGCGGCCACGAGAACCATCTTGTGGTTCGGGGGCCAGAGTTCCGCCGGGTCGACCGTCATGGCGATGGTGGGCGCCTGCGTGTCCTCGACCGTGACTTCGACCTCGTCGGTGTCGCTGCCACCGTTGCCGTCTTCGACGATGAGCTCTATGGTGTGCGTCCCAAGGCCCAGAGTGACCTGCGCAGTCGGGTCAGTCGTTGGCTGGCCGATCACCTCGCCGTCCAGCCTCCAGGTGTAGGTCAGGACGTCTCCGTCCGGGTCGCTCGACGCGGAGCCGTCGAGCGTGATCTCGGCCTCGCTGTTGCCGGTGCACTCGACGGTTTGATCGGAGCCGGCGTCGGCGACCGGGGGCTGGTTCTCTGTCGGCGGTTGGCTTTCTGTTATTTGAATCGTCTCACCGGGCTTCAAGAAGACATCGCCTAGCTCAGTGAAGATCAAGAGGTCCACAGTGTTGCTGGCGTACGCCGTGATCGTGGCGGCCTCGGGATCGAAGGACAGACCATTGCCCGCCGGCAGCATGTCTACCCAGGCGCTGGCGTCATTCCAGGCGATGAGCAGGATGTCCACGGTGGCGGCGATTGCCTTGATGTCGACACTGCCGCAGGTGACGATGGCCTCGGAGCCGGGTCCGTACCAGACGATCGCGTGGTCGTCACAGTGGCTGACGGTGGCGCGCCAGGACCCCCGGGCATAGGTCTTGATCCTTATGCCGAGGGGGTCTGGCTCGTCGGTCACCCTGGGGTACTGGTATCCTCTCTCAGTGATCCAGCCCGTGGTCGACCCTCCCACCCCCTCGTCGCTGAACGCGTCGGAGGGTGTCAAGGGATCCGTGTCTACCGCGTCAACGATGCCGTCCCCATCGGTATCGAGCACATTCGGCGATGGTTCGGGGATATCCACGTGCCAAACCGTCGCGTGCGCTTCGCCGGAGATCCAGCTGATGCCCACGACCGTGCCTTTGTTGTTGATCGCGTAGGCGATGCGGTCCTCGGTCCCGTCGCCCAGTCCGCCCAGATCGACCGCCTCCCCCTCCGGCGTCCAGAGCGTGGCACGCAGAGGCCCTCCGGCGACAGCCTGGCTCGCGCCGACGACGTAGCCGGCTTCGTTGATGTCGTTCGCCTCGCCCCAGCCGCCAGCCCCGCTCAGCGCGTGTAACTCTGTCATCGTTCCGTCGTTGCGGATGAAGGCGCGCGGGTGGCTGCCGGATTCGGAGATGCTCGCTCCTACGATCTGTGCGGGAATGAGGTTGTTGATCCCGAGAGCTATGCTCTCCGGGTCCCCGCCCAGGGTCCCCAGCGGCACCATCCAGTCATCCCACGCCCACACGACGGCCGTACCCCAGCCGTCGACCCGCGCCCAGCCGACCATCCGATCGGCGTCGTTGATGTCCTCCCCGCCTCCTTCAACCTGCCAGCTGTGCCAGTGGTCCGTCCATTTCAGCGGGCGGAATACAGATGCAAGGCCGCCGCCGGCGATGTGTCCGGCGTTGTTCACGGCAATCGCCCAGGAATCCGAGAGGCTGCCCGGGACCCCCAGTAGCTCGGGCGGGCCCGCCGACTCGTTCCAGCGAATTGCCTCGTTGCCCGCCACGCCGGCCAACCAGCCCGTGTTGCTTACCGCTGTCGCCCGCGTGAACCCGGCCTCGACCGTCAGGTCCCGGACCACGCCCGCCTGCCACAAGGTCGCGTGGTACCCGCCGTCCGTGCTGCTCATACCGACGATCCAGTCGAGGTCGTTGACGTCGCTGGCCTCGCTAAGCTCCCCGCCCAGCGTCTCCAGCTCTAGGACCTCGAGGACTGTGACCGAGGCCGCGCCGCTCATATCGATCGGCGCTGGCCGGTCAGTGGCCGGTGCAGTGGGCAGCTCGTCCTCCGCGCACCCCGTCAGAACGAGGAGCGAGAGCAGGAATGCGGTGGGTAATGAGGTACGCGCGGCGTCCTGGATCATATGGTCATACTCCCGTCTTCCCTGGGGCCCGGGGGTGGCCCCGATAGCCAAACGCGCACCCGTCGGCGTTCCCGGGGGACGCCGCAGAGGCTGTGACCGGTTGATGTTGCGGCGGGAGTGTGGACGACCAGCGCAAGATGCATACCCCGCTCGAGAGCAGTAGCAGCATGGTTTTCCCTTGGCTCACGGGGCGAGGCCACGAGCCCCTGTTGCACGCTGGCGACGATCAGCTCCAGGGCTGGCGAGTCACTGCGGCTAGGGGCCGGACCTCCATCGTGCGGCGCCGGCGGGCAGCCCGCCGAGCACGAGAGTCCCCACGAGTAGGACGAGCAGCACGTAGGCAGGTTCGCGGTAGAGCGGGTCGGCGACGCTGTAAAACGGGTCGTGCGGTAGCCAGCCCAGCGCCTCCAGCGCCGCCATCGCCGTGCAGGCCGCTAGCGCGATCGCTGAGGCCGCGACTCCCGCCCGTCCCGGACCGAGGACGTTCATCTCCACGACCGGGTACACGAGTAGAAGGACGGTGAGCCAGCCAGTGCCCCCCAGATGGTGCGTCACCACCACCACTGCGGACACCTCGTAGACGAAGAAGACGAAGCGCAGGGCGACGGCTAGGCAGCCCGCTCCCGGCTCGCGAGGCCGCAAGGCGAAGAACACCCCTGCGGTCACGTACCAGGTGGCCAGGATTAGCACGATCGGCAGGTGCACCGGCGGGTTGAGCCAGAAACGGACGAGCGCCAGCGCCGCCACCGTGCCGTAAAAGGCAAGGCGGAGCAGCGCCTGGCCCCGTATCCGCCGTTCCTCGACGGGCGGGGATGAGCCGTCGTTCGCCCTCTCATCGGCGGCCCCCTCAACAGGGCCGCGGGGGTGAGCACCCTCGTCCACAAGCCTCTCCAGCGGGTGATCGTCCTGGCGCCGGGCACGTTAGGGCGGAGGACCGGGACTGGGCAAGAGGGGGGGTTGCGTGCACCGAGGTCTCTGCTATTGTTCTCTTTCACATGTTAATATGACTTATAGTGCTCATCTCAAAGACTGACCAATACGCCCTGAGAGCCGTCCTCTGCCTGGCCCAACAGCCGGCGGGACTCCCGCTGGGCGCCGCCCACGTCGCGCACCGGCTCGGTCTGCCGGGGAACTACCTGTCGAAGATCCTGCATAGCCTGGCGCGGGCCGGGGTGCTCGTCTCGGAGCGTGGTCCGCGGGGCGGCTTCAGGCTGGCCCGGCCACCGGAGGAGCTGTGGCTGGCTGAAGTGATCGCGCCGTTCAACAGCTTGGTGCAGCAGCGTTCGTGCCTGCTGGGTCGAGGGGAGTGCTCGGACGACTCACCCTGCCGGGTCCACGAGCACTGGAGAGCGGCCTCTGATCCGGTGATCGAGTTCTTCAAACAAACCGCGATAGCGGATCTGCTGGGGGAAGTGGACCTATGCGAGTGAGAGGTGTGTGGAGGTTGGCTGCTCTGTTGAGCGCGCTCTGTCTGAGCGCTTGTGCCGCTGAGTCGGAGGAAGGGCGAGGGCGGACGACTGACGAGGCCTCGGCGACGCAGGAGACGCCAGCCGGGGGGCCGAGCTCAAGGGGAGCAGAGGCCGCTGAAGTCGACGCTGGTCTGGCGGCACAGGGCGAGGCGCTGATGCAGGCGAAGGGCTGCACGGCTTGCCACACCGTAGGGGGTGGTCGGCTGGTGGGTCCCGACCTGGCCGGTGTGGCCGAGCGACGCAGTCCGGAGTTCATCATCGGCATGATCGTCAACCCCGATTCGATGCTGGCAAACGACGCGACGGCCAAGGAGCTACTCGGACAGTACTTCACGCCGATGGCGAACCAGGGGGTGACGGAAGCGGATGCTTGGGCGCTGCTGGAGTTCTTCAAGTGGAACGATGCGGAGGCTGACGGGAGTGATAACTGATCACTGATCACCTATTACCGTACCACCAACAAGGGGGATCGGCAGACGATGCGCAAGAAAGGGATGATTTGGGGACTTGTATCGTTCGCGGTCGTCGCGCTGGCGATCGTGGGCCCGCAGTCGTGCACCCGTGGCCCGGCGGGCGCCTCGGTCGGCGACCTGGCGCGTGAGCGCGGCTTGAGCGAGGCGGACATCACAGCGGCACTCAAGACCTACGTGCCGACGGGCCAGCTGGACGAGTACGTGATGTTCTCATCGGGCGGCCACTCCGGTCAGGTGCTGGTGATCGGCCTTCCGTCGATGCGGCTACTGAAGGTAATCGCGGCCTTCACGCCGGAGCCGTGGCAGGGCTTCGGTTACGGCGCCAGCGGCACGATGGAGACGATCGAGGGCGGTCTGGTCAACGGCAGAGAGGTTCTCTGGGGTGATACGCATCACCCGGCGATCTCGGAGACCGACGGTGAGTATGACGGCGAATGGCTGTTCATCGACGACAAGGCGAACGCCCGCGTAGCGCTGATCTCGCTCAAGGACTTCGAGACCAAGCAGATCCTCCACAACCCGCTGATGGGCTCCGACCACGGCGCCACCTTCGTCACGCCGAACACCGAGTACGTGATTCAGTCGAGCCAGTACGCGGTGCCGCTCGATGGGAGCTACGCCGACCTGAGCGAGTACCGGGAGCGCTATCGCGGCGCGGTCACCTTCTGGAAGTTCGACCGAGCCGCCGGCCGCATCGATCCCTCGCGGTCGTTCAGCCTCGAGCTGCCGCCTTACTGGCAGGACCTGGCCGATGCGGGCAAGGGCCCGTCGATGGGCTGGGCGTTCCTCGGCTCGTTCAACACCGAGATGGCGACGGGCGGCATTGAGAGCACGGGAGTGCCGTTCGAGGCAGGCGCCTCGGCAAACGACATGGACTACCTGCACGCCATCAACTGGCAGAGAGCGGCGCAAATCTTCCAGTCGGGGGACGGCGTCCGGCAGGTCCAGGGGATGAGCGTGATCCCGCTCGATGTGTCGGTCCGTGAGGGGCTGCTCTACTTGGTCCCCGAGCCGAAGAGCCCGCACGGCGCTGACGTCACGCCTGACGGCCGCTTCATCGTAACGGCGGGCAAGCTCGATCCGCACGTCTCGGTCTACTCGTTCGAGAGGATTCAGGCCGCTATCGCCAACGAGACGTTCTCGGGGCGGGATCCGTACGATGTGCCGGTCCTCGACTTCGACGCCGTGCTCGAGGCGCAGGTGGAGCTGGGACTCGGACCACTGCATACCCAGTTCGACGGCCGCGGTGGCGCCTACACGTCGCTGTTCATCGAGACGGCGGTAGCCAAGTGGAGCCTCGAGGATTTCACGCTGAAGGAGAAGATCGGCGTCCACTACAACATCGGCCACCTGGCGGCCGCCGAGGGCGATACGCGCTCGCCGGACGGCAACTACCTGGTGGCGCTCAACAAGTGGTCGATCGACCGCTTCATGCCGGTGGGCCCGCTGCACCCGCAGAACTTCCAGCTCATCGACGTCACCGGTGAGTCGATGCAGCTGCTGTACGACATGCCCATCGGCATCGGCGAGCCGCACTACGCACAGATCATCAAGGCGGACAAGCTCGACCCGTGGCTCGTCTATCCTGAGGTCGGGTTCGACCCCCACAACATGGCGTCGCACCCCAATGCGGTGACGTCGGGTGAGGAGAAGGTCGAGCGCAGCGGCAACACGGTCAACGTGTACATGACCGCGATTCGTAGCCACTTCACCCCGGAGCACATCAAGGTCCGGCGTGGCGACAGGGTGAGGATCTACCTGACGAGCCTAGAGACGATTCGCGATGGCACACACGGCTTCGCCATCGACAAGTACAACATCAACGTGAGTCTGGAGCCCGGCGAGTCGGAGGTGATCGAGTTCGTCGCCGACCAGGCCGGCGTCTATCCGTTCTACTGCAGTGAGTTCTGCTCGGCGCTGCACCTCGAGATGGTGGGCTACCTGTTAGTAGAGCCGTGAGCTCGGGAAGGAGATCGGCGATGAGAACGAAGAAGCTCCTTATTGCCGTCGCTGCACTCACCCTGTTGAGCGGGCACGCCATCGTGGGCGTAGCCGCCCAGGATCAGGACGAGGATACGGCGAAGGCAGAGAACTGGATCGCTCAGGCGGACAGCACTAAGGCGCTGGTCGAGGGTGTGCTCGTCAGTGCCGCCCAGGCAGGCGCTGAACAGCACCCGGTGGCGAAGGACCAGTTTACCGACGCTCGTCGCTGGCTGGCCGAGGGAGACCAGGCGCTGGCGGCGGCCAAGGAGGCTATGGCGGTCGAGGATTTCGAGAAGGCGGCCAACATGGGCAACATGGCCTGGCAGTACTACGTGAAGGCGGGAACGGCCGCGGTGCTGGCCGCTAAGCTGGCCGCGGGTGGGAGCCGGCGATGAGCCCAACCCTGCTCTTTCGAGGGGAGCTGTCGCGCACGTCGCGCATCGTGGTCGTCGCGGCGGCACTCTTGCTCATCCCCTCAGCGTTCTTGCCCGTCTGGAAGATTACGCTCGTTGCCCCGCAGTACCCAGAGGGGCTGTCGCTGGCGATCTACCCCCACAAGGTCGCGGGCGAGATCCAGGAAGTGAACATCCTGAACCACTACATCGGGATGAAGGAGATCGAGCCGGACGAGTTCCCCGAGTTCCGGTTCATCCCGTTCCTGATACTGCGCTTTCTAGCGCTGGCCGTGCTGGCTGCGCTGGTGGCGCGGCTGGAGATCGGTGCTCTCGGCTGGATCGATTTCCTGATCTTCGGACTCGTAATGCTCGTCGATTTCCAGCACTGGCTCTACGAGTACGGGCATAACCTGTCGCCGGGCGCGCCGATCAGCATCAAGCCGTTCACGCCGAGCTTCATCGGCACTACCCAGGTGGCCAACTTCACCGTGGAAAGCTGGCCGGCGGCCGGCGCTATCATTATGGCGATCGCCGGCCTACTGGGTCCTCTCGCCCTGTTCTTCGAGTGGCGACGCCGCGGGGCCGATACGGCTCCGGCGCTCGAGAGCTGAGAAGCGATGTTCTGGACCGCAGTCCTCGTGATCACTCAGGCCCTCAACGTGGGTCCGGCGGGGCGGTATCCGAGCATCGGGGCCGCCCTCGCCGCGGCCCGGCCGGGTGACACGATTCTGGTGGCGGCGGGAGTCTATCGGGAGAGAGTCGTCATCGAGGTACCGGTCGTGCTCATCGGCGAGGGCCGCCCTGTGATCGAGGGGGAGGGGAAGGGCACCGTCGTCGAGATGCGAGCGCCGAGCGTGATCTCCGGCTTCGAGATCCGTGGGTCGGGCAGGCTCCTGGATCAGGAGGACGCCGGCGTCCTGGTCCTCGCCGACTCATGCCTGATCAGCGACAACGTGCTCGAGGATGTGCTGTTCGGCATCTACCTGAAGGACAGCGATGGCAGCCGGGTCACCGGCAACCGGGTGGCTGGCAAGGACCGGCCGCTCGGCATGCGAGGCGACGGTATTCGGCTCTGGAACAGCAACGCCGCTCTGGTCGAGGGGAACGTCGTTCGCCGCACACGAGATGTAGTCGTCTACTTCAGCCACGGGCTCGTCTTCCGCAACAACCTTGTTACGGACGGCCGCTACGGCCTCCACTACATGTACAGCAGCGACAACCTGTTCGAGCGCAACGAGTTTGCGCGTAACGATGTCGCCGCGTTCATCATGTACTCCTCCGATATCACTCTGCGCGCGAACGTCTTCGCGCAAGCGACGGGGCATAGCGGCTTCGGGATCGGTTTGAAGGACGCGGACCGCATAGAGGTCGCCGGCAACTTGATCGTTCAGAACCGGGTGGGCCTTTACCTGGATAACTCGCCGAGCGCCCGCGACGCCGAGAACACTGTCAGGGACAACATCTTCGCCTATAACGATGCGGCTGTGGTGCTGCAGCCGGCGGTTCGTCAGAACGAGTTCAGCGGCAACGCCTTCATCTCGAATGTGCGCGACGTTTCTGTATCCGGCGGCGGCACGGCCCTGGCGAACCGTTGGGTGGGCAATCGCTGGGAGGACGCCGCGCAGTGGGATGCCGATGGGGACGGGGAGCTCGATCTGCCGTACCGCATCGACCGGCTCTCCGACGACTTGTTTGCACGTCACCCCGATCTCCGACTGTTCGAGTTCAGTCCGGCGGCCGCCACGCTTGATGCGTTGGGCAGGTTCTTCCCACTCCTCGAGCCGCAGCCCATTGTCGTGGATTTGACGCCCAAGCCGCTGGGTGAGCGGCCCGAGCTCCTCGAACTCGGCTCCTCGGTACCATTCGAGCCGCCGCGCTCGTCGTCCGGCGGGGCGCCGCTGGCCGCAGCTCTCTGGCTGACGTTGGCCGGGATCTCGCTCTGGGGGGTGTGGAGGTGGCCCCTATGATCGAGGCTCGCGGACTTGTCAAGCGCTTCGGGTCGCGGGTCGTGCTGGATGACCTCGACTTCACTGTAGAGCGTGGCCGACGCCTGGCGCTTCTGGGGCTCAACGGGGCGGGTAAGACAACGCTGCTGCGCTGCCTGATGGGCTTGCTGGCGTTCGAAGGGTCGGTACTCATCGATGGTGTCGACGTAGCGACGGCGGGCAAGCGGGCGCGCGGCCGCGTGGGCTACGTCCCGCAGCGGCCACCGCTCTTCTCCATGACACTCGGCTCACTCGTGGAGTTCTTCTCGGCCCTGCGCGGTATCCCCGAGCGCCGGATCGCCGGCCGCCTCGAGGCGCTGGGACTGCCGCTCGATGAGACGGCTGCCCTGTCGCTGCGTGAGCTATCGGGTGGGATGGTGCAGAAGGCGCTGCTGGCGGTAGCGCTGGCCGCCGATCCGCCCGTGCTGCTGCTCGACGAACCTACGGCGAACCTCGATCCGCAGGCCCGTGGCGAGTTCATGCGAGTCCTGCGGGCTGTCGACGAAGATACCACCTTGTTGCTGGCCTCTCACCGCCTCGACGAGGTCGAGATGGTTGCCGACCGCATCTGGATACTCCACGACGGCCGGCGGGTATTCGACGGGACGCTCGACGAGTTACGGGCGGCGGCACGCGCCGACAGCTGGCTGTGGATTCGCACAGTGCAAGAGCGACGCGACGATGCCCGACAGAAGTTCATAGAGCTTGCCGGTGAAGAGGCTGTGATGGCAAACGGCAAGCACGTCGCGGTCCAGCTTCCCGCCGCCGCCCGGGTGGACGCGCTGTCCGGACTGCGGCAGGCTGGTGTCCCGATCGAGGAGTTTTGGGTCGTAGGGCCGTCTCTCGAGGAGATTGTGCGGGGCTTCTTCGTCAAGGGCGGGAGCGGTGAGTCGCGCTGAGGTCTTGCGTACCCTGGTCCGCCGCGAGCTGGGCGAGTCGCTCAGGTCACGCTGGTTCGTGACCTACTCGGCTGTCTTCCTGGCCGGTGCCGTGGCTCTCACGCTCTTTGGGTTGAGCGGCTCGCAAGTCTATGGGTACCGCGGGTTCGCCAAGCTTATGGCCGGTCTGGTGCACCTGGCACTACTCTTCGTTCCGCTAATGGCGCTATTCCCGGCCACCGCCGCTATCGCCGGCGAGCGGGAGACCGGCAGCCTCGAGTACTTGGTCAGCCAGCCGATCTCCTTCGGCGAGCTGTTCTGGGGCAAGTGGTTGGGAGTGAGTCTTGCCGTCTCGCTCTCGCTCTCCCTTGGGTTTGGGTTCGCCGGGGCAGTTGCGGTATCCGGCGGCACGCCGTGGCAGCTTGTCGCTCTTCTGCTCGCCCTCACACTGCTGCTCGCCCAGGCCTTCGTCGCCATCGGCCTCCTCTGCTCGGCTCTTGCTCGCTCACGGGCCCGTGCCACTAGCGCCGGCCTCATTCTCTGGATCATTGCCGTCGGCCTGGGAACCCTGGGGCTCATGGGGCTGGTGCTGCACTGGGGCCTGCCCCGCTTCATCGTTACGATCTGGGCTTTTGCGAACCCCGTCGAGGCTTTCCGGCTCGGGGTGATCGCAAGCCTCGACAGCGACGGAAGTCTCCTCGGTCCGGTGGGCGGAGCATGGGTCACCACCCTCGGTGCCGGGTGGATGATCGCCCTCTGCCTGGTCACTCTGCTGCTTTGGACCATTCTTCCCACGGTTCTCGCCTGGTGGCGGTTCCGGCGCCCGCAGCCCCGGTCACCCCTCTGATCGCTTAACTGCATTCAGTTTCAGGACTTCCGAGGCGGGAAGTTCTGTCCGATCTCCCCGGGATGGGGCAGAATGCCCCAGACCACGCCCTGCGGTGAGGCGGTGTACACCGTTCATACGTGTGAACTGATTGTGGCGTTGGGAGTTACGGCGTGCTTATATTTAGCGGATTTGTGGCACGAAATACGCCAAAAAGGGGCGGGGAAGAGGCGTGCCTGGAACAGACGGGAATTGTCGAATATTGATAGAGGGAATAGGGGAACCGGGGGGTCAGGGATAGAGGGCCCGGGCTGACGCTCCCCACGTAGGTGGGGATTCCTGGGTCCTCGGACGGGCTCAAGCGAGAGAGGATCGGACATCGTGGCGACCAAGACGCGCGCGGCGAGCAAGAAGAAGCGGCGCGGCAAAGCTGCCGAGAAGGAGGGGCCCGAGGTCATCCGGGTGCCGGAGACGACGGTGGAGATCGTGTCCGACTCCGGCGAGGGTGCCCAGAAGTGCGGCCAGATCTTCGGCGCGGTCTGCGCGAAGATGGGGAACGGCGCTTGGACGGTGGAGATCATCCCGGCCGAGATCCAGCCGCCGGCCCGGAGCAAGGCGGGTGGCAGCGGCAACCGGATCCGCTTCGGGACGGAAGAGGTCACCAACTGGGGCGATGCGACGAACCTGGTGGTGGCCTTCAACGAGCAGGTGCTGCTGGGGCGGATCGAGCTCGGGGCGCTGGCCGAGGATGCGATCGTGCTGCTGGAGAACCAGTGGGCGACGCACCCTGACGAGGACATCCGGAAGGAGTGGGAGGAGGGACTCAAGGAGCTCTCCAAACACGACTACCGGATCATCGAGGTCCCGATGGAGGAAGAGTGCCTCAAGATCGTGGACGACACGCGCCGCGGAAAGAACATGTTCGCCCTCGGCATGCTCGCCTGGATCTACGATCGGGACCAGGAGCTCATCCGCGGCCAGATCGCCCACCAGTTTCGCAAGAAGGGTGAGGATATCTACCAGCGGAACGTGGAGCTGATGGAGGCCGGCTACGCCTGGGCGCAGAAGAACCTCGATTTCCGCATCGAGGTGCCTACCGTGCCGTCGGATGTCCCGAAGGTGGTGATGAACGGGAACGAGGCGGTCGGCATGGGGGTGATCGCTGCAGGGATGGAGCTCTGTTCGATGTATCCGATCACGCCGGCCACCTCCGCCTCACACTACCTGGGCGATGTCTTCGAGAGGTTCGGCGGCGTCGTCCACCAGGCCGAAGATGAGATCGCCGCCGTCGGTGTCGCTATCGGCGCGTCGTACTCCGGCAAGGTCGCATGCACGATTACCTCGGGCCCCGGACTCTCCCTCAAGCAGGAGTTCCTCGGTCTGGCGGTGATGCTCGAGGTACCGCTCGTGGTGGTGGACGTGCAGCGCGGTGGCCCGAGTACCGGGCTTCCGACGAAAGCCGAGCAGTCGGACCTGTTGACCGCCTGCTTCGGCCAGCACGGTGACGCGCCGCACGTGGTCATGGCGGCGGCGACGATCGATGAGTGCTTCCACAGCATGATCACGGCGCGCCGCATCGCGGAGGCGTTCAAGACGGTGGTGATCGTCTTGACCGACGCGAACCTGGCGACGGGCGTGCAGCCGTTTGTGCGGCCGCAGGTCGACGCGCGCTGGCAGCAGGCGCCTATCGGCCTCGCGCCGGTGCCGGAGGACAAGCCGCCTTACGATTGGGATCCGCGGACCGGTCTGGCGCAGCGGCGCGTTCCCGGGCAGCCCGGTGGCATGTACACGGCCACGGGCCTGGCGCACAACGAGTGGAGCAAGGTGGCTTACGACCCGGACAGTCACCAGCGCGGTTGCCAGATGCGCAGCCGCAAGATGGCCGTCCTGCAGTCGACACTGAAACCGCCCGAGATCCGCGGCGACGACTCGGGTGACCTGCTGGTCGTCGGCTGGGGTAGCACCAGGGGTGCAATCGAGGAAGCGGTGGATCGGGCGCGGGCCGAGGGGCTCTCGGTCTCGTCCTGTCACATCACCTTCCTCTCACCGCTGCCGCCGGGGCTCAAGCAGATGTTCAGCCGGTTCGATCGAGTGATGACCGTCGAGATCAATTACAGTGACGAACCGGACGACCCGTACGTCACGGAGGAGAACCGGCGCCGCGCGCAGCTCTGCCGCCTGCTGCGCGAGGCCACGCTGGTCGACGTGGACTGCTGGTCGCGCGTGCCGGGACAGCCGCTCCGCCCCGGCAAGATCCTGAAGGCGATTAAGCAGAGACTGGAGATGGGGGTGCAGGTATGACGCACTACGGATGCTCGCTGCTGGGTTGCGGTGTCATCGATGAACGTCACTTCGACATGGATGACTACCAGGGCGCTATCGCGCGCTGGTGCCCCGGGTGCGGTGACCACAGCATCCTGACCGCGGTCCAGCGGCTCCTGGAGGAGGAGCAGCTGAAGCCGGAGGAAACGGTCTTAGTGTCGGGGATCGGCTGCTCGAGCCGGTTCCCGCACTACGTGAAGACCTACGGGTTCCACGGCCTGCATGGCCGCGCGCTCCCGGTCGCCATCGGCATCAAGCTGGAGCGGCCCGAGCTGCACGTCTTCGTCACGATGGGCGACGGCGACTGCTGCTCGATCGGCGCCGGTCACTGGATCCATGCGACCCGCTACAACGCGGACATGGTGGCGATGCTGCTCGACAACAACATGTACGGGCTGACCAAGGGGCAGACGTCGCCGACGACGCCGCTGCGGTTCCCGAGCAACACGCAGCCGCACGGCAGCTACCTACGGCCGCTGAACCCGCTGACCGCCACGCTCGGAGTCACGAACGCCTCGTTCGTCGCCCAGACGGCGGAGTGGATTCCACAGCACTTGTTCGAGACGCTGAAGGCGGCGTACCACCACAAGGGATTCGCCTTCATCCGTATCCTGCAACGCTGCCCGGTCTACACGAGCAAGATTTACGAAGACGCGGTGCGCTCGCCGGACCTGATCGAGATGCTGATCCACGACGATGGGATCCATATCCCGGATCTCGATCAGATCTACAAGAACCAGGTCATCCACGATCCGAGCAATCTGAACGAGGCGTACCGGCTCGCACAGGACAGCGATCGGATGCGCATCGGGATCTTCTACAGGAACGAAGGCCTACCGCGCTACGAGGAAGTCCGTCGGTTGCCAGCGCGGACGGCCGAGGAGCGGGTCAAGCTGCTCAACGAGGAGTTGGATCGTTATGCCGTCTGACTCACGCATAGAAACGGCACTGCGCGCGCTCGGCGAGCCGATCGAGAGGTACCGGTCGGCGGTGGTGACCACGGTCGAGGAGGTGCGGGGATTCCTCTCGAGTCACGCGCGGCAAGAGGATACTGGCGACGGGACCGCGACTGCCCGGCTCGGCGTATTCGCGGCGGGTCGTATCGACGTGGAGCGCTTCACGAGTGTCCTCGCTGACGAAGCACCGGAGGAGCCCGAGCGGCTGCGGAAAGTGGAGCAGGCGTACGAGATCCTCCGCGCCATCTCCGCCGGCGGCGATAGCTCTTTTCATGTCAAGGTGAAGTCGGGGACGCGCCTGCGCGACGCCGTCGCCGCCCGCTGGGCCGAGCTCGGTCGCGGCTTTGCCGCCGCCCGGCTCGCAGGTCTGGCCACTGTGGGGAAGCTGAGTGCGAACGGTGCGGAAGGAGAGCTCGAGCCTCTGGGCTTCGAGCGCTGGAACCCGACCGAGCGCCAGCTCGCGCCGCCCTTGGTGATCGAGCTCGAGGGCGCCGACCTTCACGCCGGTGACCTCGCCGAGTTCCTCGATGGGAACGTGAAGATGGTGCTCGTGGTAAACGGTGAGATGGCGCCGGCGCCGCTCGTACGGTTGATCACGCCCTCGACTTTCGTACTCCAGACAGCGGGAGCCACCGGTCTCGATCGCTTCGCCGCCGCGCAGGGGCCCGCGGTCGCCGCCCTTGTCCCGGCGTCTGCCGCTCAGTTCATCCACGACCCGGCTGGCGGTACGAGCCCCGGCGCGCGCCTCGAGCTGATCAGTCTGCCCGCGGAGACACCCAAGAGCGCGGTGGGCGGCACGAGCGTCCGGCAGCAGCTGGACGAGTTGGAGCAGCTGAAGACGCTGGCAGGCGAGCCGCGTGCGGAGGTGGCCGAAGCCGAGGCCGCCGCTGCCCCGGCCGCCGGCCCTGTGGCGTCTAAAGTGGACAAGCTGGCGGCGTGGCTGTTGAGCCAGGCCGACCTGAGTAACGTCGGTTGAGCGGATGAACCTCAGTGCGATTGCGGTGTCGGTGGCGATTCTCGGGGGCGTGGCCCTCGCCTTCGCCATTCTGATCGCGCTCGCCAACAAGAAGCTCAAGGTGTGGGAGGACCCGCGCATCGACGCGGTGGCCGATCTGCTCCCGGGCTCCAACTGCGGGGCGTGCGGTTCCGCCGGGTGCCGGGCCTTCGCCGAGGAGCTGGTCGGCGGGAAAGTCCAGCCGGCGGCGTGCACCCAGTTGGGCTCCGAAGACATCCTCGATATCGCCGACTACCTGGGCGTCGAGGCGGGTGAGGCGGTCAAGCGGGTCGCTCGGCTGCTCTGCGCCGGCGGCTCCCATGTCTCGTTGCGGCGCGCCGAGTACATCGGCCTCGAGACCTGCGGAGCGGCGGCCGCCGTGGCCGCCGGTGGAAAGGGCTGCGCCTGGTCGTGCCTCGGGCTCGACGATTGCGAGCGGGTCTGCGACTACGACGCCATCTACATGAACCACTATGGCCTGCCCGTGGTCATC
Organism: Gemmatimonadota bacterium; assembly: GCA_020344215.1. Classification (GTDB taxonomy): domain Bacteria; phylum Gemmatimonadota; class Gemmatimonadetes; order Palauibacterales; family KS3-K002. The sequence goes on along the minus strand of CP070815.1, from coordinate 3,602,213 downwards.
CCCGACCGCTGCACGGCCTGTGGCGATTGCGTTGAAGCTTGCCCGAGAGACCTGTTCGAGATCATGCCGGTCACGCAGAAGCTGATCGTGCAGTGCAAGAGCTTGCTCGAGGGCGATGAGGCCGAGGAGATCTGCAAGGTGGCCTGCACCGGGTGCGGGCTCTGCGTGACCGATGCCGCACCCGGTCTGATCGAGATCCAGAACGGCCTCGCAGTGATCGATTACAGCAAGAATGAGCTCGCCGACCCGAAAGCCATCGAGCGCTGCCCGACGGCCGCGATCGTCTGGGTCGAGGGCCAGCAGTTCGCCGACATGCCCCAACCGATCAGGAGTGAAGTCGCATGATGTTGAAGAGAGCTAAAGATAAAACGTTCGAACCCAGGTTCCCGGGTATTCGCACGGCGGTGGACGGAAGCGAGGCGATCGTCACCGTCGAGACCGCCGCCAGCGAAGGGGCGGGCGCCTACCCGATCACACCATCCACCCAGATGGGCGAGGGTTGGGCGGCCGCCGTCGCAGCCGGCAAGCTGAACGCCAACGGTCGTAAGCTGATCTTCTTCGAACCCGAGGGCGAACATGCCGCCGCTGCCGTCACCGCAGGCATGAGCATGACGGGCCTGCGCGCCACGAATTTCTCGAGCGGTCAGGGCATCGCCTACATGCACGAGTCGCTCTACGCCGCCGTGGGCAAGCGGCTGACCTACGTGCTCAACATCGCCGCCCGGGCGATGACCAAGCACGCCCTCAACGTGCATGCGGGGCACGACGACTACCATGCAGTGGACGACACGGGGTTCATCCAGTTCTTCGCCAAGAACGTCCAGGAGGTAGCCGACCTCAACTTGATCGCTCATCGCGCGGCGGAGCTATCCCTCACTCCTGCGCTGGTTGCCCAGGACGGGTTCCTCACCAGCCACGTGATCGAGTCGGTGATGCTGCCGGAAGATGAGCTGGTGAAGGAGTACCTGGGCGATCCCTCGGACATCATCGAGTCGGTGACCCCGGCCCAGAAGATGGTCTTCGGCGAGAAGCGGCGGCGGATCCCGGAGATGTTCGATCTGGATTACCCGGCGATGGTCGGCGTGGTGCAGAACCAGGACAGCTACGCGCAGGGTGTGGCGGCGCAGCGGCCCTTCTTCTTCGATCACGTCCAGCCGCTCGTCGATCGCGCGATGCAGGAGTACTACGAGCTCACCGGCCGCCGGTACGCCCGCGCCACCGGCTACCGCTTGGAGGACGCCGAGTACGTGATCTTGGCCCAGGGCTCGGCGGTCTGGAACGCCGAAGCGGTCGCCGACCACTTGCGCGAGACCCGCGGCATCAAGGTCGGTGTCCTCAACCTGACCGTGTTCCGTCCCTTCCCGGCTGACTTGGTCGTGCAGCTGCTCAGAGGCAAGCAGGCTGTGGCGGTGCTCGAACGCACTGACCAGCCGCTGGCCGTCGACCTGCCGGTGCTACGCGAGGTACGGGCTGCGATGGGCAAGGCGCTGGAGAACGGCCGGGCGAAGAACGGTGTCGTGCCGCACCCGGGGCTTCCCGCCATCAAGCCGGACGAGGTGCCCGAGTTCTACTCCGGCGCTTTCGGGATGGGCAGCCGCGACCTGCAGCCGGGCGACATCGTCGCCGCGGTGCAGAACATGATGCCCGACGGCCTCGGCCGGCGGCTCTTCTATCTCGGTATCGACTTCATCCGCAAGGGCACCCGCCTGCCCAAGCTCCAGATCTGGCAGGAGCGGTTGCTCGAGTCGTACCCGGACCTCTCGCATCTGGCCTTGGACTCGGAGGGTGACATCGATCTGATGCCTGAGGGGTCGGTTTCCATTCGCATCCACTCGATCGGCGGCTGGGGAGCGATCACGACAGGCAAGAACGTGGCGATGACCGCGTTCGAGCTCTTGGGTTGGCACATCAAGGCGAACCCGAAGTACGGCTCGGAGAAGAAGGGCCAGCCCACCACCTTCTACGGCACGCTCGCCAAGGCGCCGCTACGGCTGAACGCCGAGCTGAAGCACGTGGACGTGGTGTTGTCACCCGACCCCAATGTCTTCCGCCACTCGAACCCGCTGGCCGGTCTCAAGGAGGGTGGCGTGTTCGTCATCCAGAGCGACCTCACGCCGCAGGAGTTGTGGGAGACGTTCCCGGCCGGCGCGCGACGCCAGATCAAGGAGAAGAACCTCAAGATCTACGGCGTTGACGGCTTCAAGATCGCGACGGAGGAGGCCACCGATCCCGAGCTCCGCTACCGAATGCAGGGTGCGGCCTTCATGGGGTCGTTCTTCCGAACCGCCGGCCTGATAGAACGCGAAGGTCTGAGCGAGGACGAGCTGTTCGACGGGATCCGGGCCCAGCTCACCAAGAAGTTCGGCAAGCTGGGCGAGCGGGTCGTCGAGGACAACGTGCGGGTGATCCGCCGCGGCTTCGACGAGGTCGTACTCCTCGACCACTCAGCACTGGAGGTGGAGACCGGCGAAACGGCCCAGACGCCGCAGATGCCCGCGGTTCTCGACGGTAGTGGCTGGCGTGACGGGTTCGGCAACCCGGGCCGCTTCTGGGAGCAGGTGGCTTACTTGTACAAGACGGGCGACGATCCCATCGCCGACCCGTTCGCGGCGCTGAGCGCCATCCCGGCGGCCACCAGCACGATCCGCGACATGACCGACGTGCGCTTCGAGGTGCCCGAGTTCATCGCCGAGAAATGCACGGGCTGTGCGCAGTGTTGGACCGTTTGTCCCGACGCCGCCATCCCCGGCCTCGTCAACAGCGTCGAGCACGTCATCGAGGCGGCCATCGCCGCCTCCTCCAACGGCCGCTCCCTCGACCGCATCCGCCAGATCGTCAGACCGCTGGCCAACGAGTCGCGGAAGATCATGAAAGGCGTCCCCTTCCACAACTTCGGCGACGTCCTCTCCCAGTCGTACAAGAACGTCGCCGAGAAGCTGAACCTGGACGCCGAGCGACGCAAAGACCTGGACGACGAGTTCACGCCCGTCTACCTGGCGCTCTCCGAGTTCCCGCTGGCAAAGACCGCGCCCTTCTACGAGGTGCCCGAGTCGCAGGAGAAGGGCACGGGCGGCCTGCTCTCTGTCACCGTCAATCCGGAGGCCTGTAAGGGCTGCAACCTTTGCGTGGAGGTCTGCCCGGACCGGGCTCTGATCACGGTGAAGCAGGAGGAAGAGGTCGTCGAGAAGCTCCGCCGCAACTGGAAGCTGTGGCAGTGGTTGCCTGATACCGACGATCGCTACATCAACATAGCCAACCTCGACGAAGGTATCGGCGTCCTGTCTTCGATGCTGTTGAAGAAGGAGAACTACCGCTCGATGTTCGGCGGCGACGGCTCCTGCATGGGCTGCGGCGAAAAGACCGGCGTCCATCTCGTGCTGGCGGCGGTCAGTGCCGTGTTGCAGCCGCGCGTGGCCAAGCACGTCCAGAAGCTGGAGGAACTGATCGTCGGACTCGATGCTAAGGCCCGCGGACTGCTGGCCAGCGAGGCGGACCTGAACGCGGTCAGCGCCGAAGAGAGCGGTGAGATCGATCTCCCGTTGGAGCAGTCGAAGAGGGAGGAAGTCCAGCGCATCGCCAGGATGATCAACGACCTGAAAGACCTCCATTGGCGGTATACCGAAGGTCCCAGCGGCAAAGGTCGCTCGATCACGGGCTTCGCCAACGCGACGGGCTGCTCCTCGGTTTGGGGTAGCACCTATCCGTACAACCCGTACCCGTTCCCCTGGACCAACCACCTCTTCCAGGATGCGCCGTCCATCGCCATCGGGATCTTCGAGGGCCATATGCGGAAGATGGCGGATGGGTTCGTCGCGATCCGGCGAGCCGAGCTGGAGCTGGCTGGCGAGTACGACCCGGAGGCGCACGAGCCGTTCTTCACCAAGTTCGACTGGCAACAGTTCAGCGATGAGGAATTCAAGCTCTGTCCGCCGATCTTCGCTGTCGGCGGTGACGGGGCCATGTACGACATCGGCTTCCAGAACGTCTCCCGCTTGCTGGCCTCAGGTAAGCCGGTTCGCGTGATGGTCCTGGATACTCAGGTCTACTCGAACACCGGCGGCCAGGCGTGCACCAGCGGCTACACCGGCCAGGTCTCGGACATGGCGGCGTTCGGCAAGGACCAGCACGGCAAGGTGGAGACCCGCAAGGAGATGGGGCTCATCGCCATGGCCCACCGCGGGACCTACGTGCTGCAGTCCTCACAGGCGTTGCCGTCGCATCTTCTGGCCGGCGTGATCAAAGGGCTGAATAGCCGCCGCCCGGCCGTCTTCATCCTCCACTGCCCCTGCCCGCCGGAGCACGGTCTGGGTGATGACCAGGCGCAGCACGCGGCGAAGCTCACGCTGGAAAGTCGCGCCTTCCCGTTCTTGCTGTACGACCCCGACGCGGGGCGGACCTGGAGCGACTGTCTGGATCTGGAGGGGAATCCGGAGCCGGAGGAGAACTGGCCCGTCTACGAGCTGAGCTACGTCGACGACGAGGGCCAGGAGCAGACGATGGAGCTGCCGCTCACCATCGCCGATTGGGCGGCAACCGAGTCGCGCTTCAGAAAGCACTTCAAGAAGCTCGCGGCGGACGTTTCCGAGGAGGAGCTGGTTCCCTTCCACGAGTACGTCGCGCTGCCGAAGGACGAGCGCAACGGTCAGATACCGTTCATCTATGTGATCGACGCCGAGAGGCGGCTCACGCGCCTAACGCTCTCCGAAGAGATGGTCGAGCTGGCGGAAGACCGGCTGCTTTTCTGGTGGCAGCTGCGCGAGTTGGCCGGGATTGTGGTCAGCGATGATGCGCGTGGCGTCGTCGAGTACGAGCTCGAGGAGCAGTTCGAGAAGAAGGCGGCGCAGCTGCGTGCCGAGTACGATGCGAAGCTCGCCGATCTCAAGGCCGTGTACCCGCAGGTCGTGGCTCGGCGGCTTGCCGAAGGGCTGCTGCGCGCCGGCGACGGCAAGATGACGGTGGCCGACCTACTGGCGAAGGCGGAGTCGACGCCCGCCTTGCCGCCGCTGACCATGGATGTCTCCGGCCTCGGGATCGGCGTCGGGCCCGCCGCTGAGGGAGCGGTAGCCGTGGCGGAACCGGCTACCGCGACGCTAGCCGCGCCGGCGGAAGCGCCGGCGGTTGAGGAAGAAGAAGTATTGGTGATGGAGCCGTACATCGAGACGGCTCGCTGCACCACCTGTAACGAATGCACGAATCTCAACAAGAAGATGTTCGCCTACAACGACAAGAAGCAGGCGTACATCAAAGACCCGCGAGCGGGGACGTTCAGGGAGCTGGTGACGGCCGCCGAGCGCTGCCCCGTGAAGATCATTCATCCAGGCTCGCCGCTGAATCCGAAGGAGAAGGACCTCGATAAGTGGATCAAGCGCGCTGAGCCGTTCAACTAGCGGGAAGCACTCATACTCCTGCTCCTGCTCGTAATCGTACTCGTGATCGTACTCGTGATCTCGAGTATGAGTACGATCACGAGCAGGATTAAGAGGTGAGACGGGGGTCTGTTTGAATAGATGGCTTCGAGGCGAAGCACATTCAGGCACGGAGTACACCCACCTGAGCTGAAGGAGCTCACGGAGGGCGAAAACATCCGCCGGATGCCGTTCCCGGACGAGGTCGTTCTTCCCCTCAGTCAGCACACCGGGGCACCGGCCAAGCCGATCGTCTCGGAGGGCGACCGCGTGGAGCGCGGTGACATGGTCGCCGCGGCCGACGGTTTCATCTCGTCCCCCGTTCACGCCTCTGCCAGTGGGACCGTCGCCGCGATCGAGCTCTGGCCGCACCCGGACGGTACATATAAGCCGGCGGTGCGCATCGCCGTCGACCGCTACTCGGCGCAGGCGCCGCGGCCGCGCATCGTGCCGCGCTGGGAGGGGCTCACGCCGAAGCAGGTCGTTCAGGCCGTGCAGGACGCGGGTGTGGTCGGGCTCGGCGGCGCGGCGTTCCCCACGCACGTCAAGCTCGCGCCGCCGCCCGATACCAAGCTCGACACCATCGTGATCAACGGCTGCGAGTGCGAGCCGTATCTCACAACCGATCATCACATCATGGCAGAATACCCTGAGCGGGTCCACATGGGGCTCCGCATCATGATGCACACGCTCGGGGTAGAGCGGGCGATGATCGGGATCGAGAAGAACAAACCGGACGCCGTCGAAGCGATCCGGGCGACGTTGCCCTCGGACCTCAACGTCACGCTGCACCCGCTGACGGTGAAGTACCCGCAGGGCGCCGAGAAGATGCTGATCAAGGCGCTGCTGGGGCGCGAGGTGCCGTCGGGCAAGCTGCCGATGCACGTCGGCGTCGTGGTCCAGAACGTCGGCTCGTGCGCCGCCATCGCCGAGGTGTTCGATACCGGGCTCCCGCTGATCGAACGGATCGTGACGGTCACCGGCCTCGGCGTGAAGGTGCCGGCGAATCTGATCGTCCCGGTCGGTACCAAGGTCGGCGACCTGATCGAGGCCTGCGGTGGGCTTACGGAGGACGCCCACGAGATCGTGTTCGGCGGGCCCATGATGGGCGCGCCGCAGGCGAGCCTCGACACCCCGATCCTCAAGGGCGTGACCGGTGTCATAGTGCTATCCCGGCAGGAGACCAGGAGGAAGGAGTCGTACAACTGCATCCGCTGCGGCCACTGCCTGGATGCATGTCCGGTGTTCCTCAACCCGCAACTCTTGGGGGCGATGGCCAGGGCGGGGCGCTACGAGGATATGGAGGAGCACCACATCTGGGACTGCATGCTGTGCGGATGCTGCTCATACGTCTGTCCGTCTAACATCCCGCTTTCACAGCTCTTCCAGGTCTCACGGACGGCGCTGCAGCGGCTGAAGGCGCGAGCGGCGGCATGAGCACGCCGCGCCTGCTCGTCACCGCGTCGCCCCACCTGAAGGGGCCGGCCTCGACGCCGACGATTATGTGGAACGTGGTGGGCAGCCTCGTTCCCGTCGTTGCTGCTGCCGGCTACTTCTTCGGGTTCGGCGCGCTGCTGGTGATCGCCGCGGCGACGCTGGGGGCGCTGCTCACCGAGGTGGTGTTAGGGTCGAAGGGATCGCTGGGTGACGGGTCGGCGGTCATCACCGGGCTGCTACTCGGCCTCACCCTCCCACCGGGCTTCCCGCTCTGGATGTCCTTCCTGGGCGGTGTGGTCGCCATCGCCTTCGGGAAGCTCATCTTTGGAGGCCTCGGTCAGAACATCTTCAACCCGGCACTGCTGGGGCGAGCCTTCTTGCAGGCCGCGTTCCCCGTGGCGATCACGACCTGGCCGACGGGCGACGAGAATTGGTGGGACCTCAATCCGGTCCAGGCGGCGCTGCCGCTCATGGGCGCGGGTGAGGTGGACACGGTGACCGGGGCCACGCCGCTGGGCCTCTGGAAGTTCGAGCGCATCGCGACCGACGCCGTCGACCTGTTCACCGGAGCCATCGGCGGTTCGGCCGGCGAGACGTCCGCACTGGTGATCACGATCTGTGGCGGCTACTTGGCGCTGCGCAACTTCCTCAGCTGGCGAATCCCCGCCAGCATCTTTCTGACGGTGTTCGTCCTGTCCGGGGCGCTCTGGCTGCTCGACGCGAGCCGCTTCCCGAGCCCGCTCTTCATGCTGTTCTCCGGCGGCCTGATGCTCGGCGCCTGGTTCATGGCTACCGACATGGTGACCTCGCCGGTCACCGCCAAGGGCTGCTGGGTTTTCGGGGCGGGGATCGGCGCCCTGGTCGTGATCATTCGATTGTGGGGCGGCCTTCCTGAGGGCGTGATGTACGCGATCCTACTGATGAACGCGATGGTGCCGTACATCAACCAGTGGACACAGCCCAGGGTGTTCGGCACCCGGCTGCAGGAGGCGACGTCGTGAGCGGCGCCGCCGGCAACGGAAGCGGCGGCGGCCGCGTCCTGCCGCAGGCGCCAGCTCAGCGCGAGGAGGTGCCCGCCTGGCGGTTGCTGGTCACGCTGGGTAGCGCAGGGGCCATCGCCGGGCTGCTGCTCGTGTTCGTTTACCAGGCGACCCAGCCGGCGATCCAGGCCTACAAGGCGATGGTGCTGAGGCAGGCGGTCCAGGAGGTACTGAAAGGACCGGAGCGCTGGGACACCCTCTACGTGGTCGATGGTGGTCTGACACTGGAGCCACCTGCTGGAGCAGACGCCGCCGGTCTGGAGATGGTCTTTCTCGGCTATCGGGAGGACGGCGAGCCGATCGGCTTTGCCATAACCGGTGCGGAGTTCGGCTTTCAGGACATCATCGAGCTGATCTTCGGCTACGATCCGGCGACCCGGACGGTGATCGGCATGAAGGTCCTGTCGAACAAGGAGACGCCGGGACTAGGGGACAAGATCGAGAAGGACAGCGCCTTCGTCGCCGAGTTCGACGGGTCGCAGGTGCCGCTCGCCGGCGTCAAGGCGCAGCGCGCGACCGGGGCTGCCAACGAGGTCGACATGATTACCGGTGCGACGATCTCGTCGAGGGCCGTGATCGGTATCATCAATCACCGGCTGGAACGGCTCGGCCCGATGATCGAGGCGTACTTGGAGGAGGCGACCTGATGCCGAGGCAGACGACGCCGAACCAAGATCTCACACGCGGCATCTGGCGCGAGAACCCAGTCCTCATCCAGATGCTCGGACTCTGCCCGGCGCTCGCTGTCACCAACACGGTGGTCTACAGCCTCGCCATGGGGCTGTCGACCTTCTTCGTACTACTTTGCTCGAGCGTTTTGG
>CP070815.1:3531014-3593410 GCA_020344215.1 Gemmatimonadota bacterium | reverse complement strand
TCTCAGGGCCGGCCCGAAGCTGTGGCCGGCGGTCCTGTCTGTGGAGAGGTCTCTTGGCATCTCGGCTTCGCCTAAACGCTACACCCGCACGGCCTTACGGGGCCCGGCGGGTGTTTTGCGTTCGCGCGCGTCCCTCGCCGCAGAGGACGGGAGGCTAGGGTGTTGATGGAGCCGAGGCTGCCCGCCGGCCTGGAATTCGGACTCGAGGGGTTCGGCGTCGAGCTGCGGGTCCTCGTCATCGAGGCCACCGGCTACAGCACCGGCCAATTCCGCGAGTACGTGGGCCACTCCGGGATGGAGATCGACCTGGCCCGCAACCCGCTGCAGGCGCTGCGGCGCATGAAGCGGCAGTTCTACGACGTCGTCGTCATCGAGCTGCCCACCCCGCAGATCCCGCCCGACGACCTGTTCCGCGACATTCTGGCCATCGACCTGGAGCAGGCGGTCCGGATCATCTTCCTGGTGAACGATCTGGGCGAGACGTCGACCCGCAAGTTCCTGACCGAGGTGGGGCGCCCCTTCCTCACCCAGCCGGTCGACCCGGTCGAGCTGCACGATCTGGTGCTGCGGGTCGGGCTACAGGAGCGCGCCGAGTAGGCCACGGACAGGACCGGCCATAGAGAGCTGCAAGGCGGAGTTTGGGGCTCTGGGCTCCTCCGCCGCCTCCCCCCGTCCCGCCCAGCCGTTCATCTCACCGAGATCCCAGCGCTTCCGAGCGCATCGCGCCTGCCTTCGCCCGGGCGAACGGCGACATAACGCCGAGAACACGCCCGGTCCTCATAGCGGGGCCGGGGCCATCGGATGTGCGGTGTCCCTGACGAGCTAAACGGGTGAACGTTCGCGCCGGTAGCGACGCGACAGGAATCGTGGTCCTGGCCGGCGAGCCACTGGAGGATGGTGTCCTGCGGCGTCTCGATTATGCGGGCCGGTATCGCCCGGCCTGCGCTTTGCTGCGCGACGTGGTGACCCGGGCACTCCTGGGTCTGGGTCGTTGGGGCCGGGGCGCGCATCAGCAGCGCCAGAACGATACTGCTCAATACCGAGAATATCGCGGATTTCATTGTGCAACCTCGCGCTCATTCCATCTCGAAGACCTCTTCCACCGTCGCCCCGAACGTCCGGGCGATCCGGAAGGCCAGCGCCAGCGACGGCACGTATTTGCCCTGCTCGAGCAGCACGATGGTCTGCCGCGTGCAGCCCGCCCGGTCCGCCAGCTCCTGCTGCGTCATCTCGCCGTGCTCGAAGCGCAGCCGGCGGATCTGGTTCTTGATCTCAGCTTTCGCCACGGCTGTGCCACCCCGCGTATCCCATCAGGATGCCGGCCTCGCGCGCGAGTACGCCGACGACGATGGCCGACCAGAGGGTGTGGTACGGCGCGTCGATCGGGATCGCCTTCTCCTCCCAGTAGAGCTCGGTCAGGCCGATCGCATAGGCGGCCAGCACGAGGAAGACGGCGACCAGCGACACCGACAATGCCCGCACCTGGATCAGCCGGTCACGCTCGTCCATGACGACCTCCGACTCACCCGCCTTGGCGCCGGTCAAGGCGCGCATCACGAAGTACGCGACCAGCCAGACGCCGAAGAGCGCCAGCACCAGGAGCCGCATCCCCCTGTCCTGGTAGTAGGTCCAGGGCCCTTTCGCGATGAAGACGGCCAGGATGGCCACAGACATCACCAGGCCGATCCCCAGCCCCCACCAGGCGCGCCTCTGCTGCGGCGCCATCGGGACGTCCGCTCGGCCTTCCTCGTCGCCGCCCGGCGCCGAGTCCGGGAACCCGCCCATCACGAAAGACCGCAACCCCAATCCGAAGACTATGAGTCCCAAGACTGCGATGAGCGCCCAAATCAGAGGTGTCATGATCATCTCTCCTGGCCACACACAGGCCCGGCGGGGCCCTGGTTAGAATTACGCGACACAATGTATACTATATACGACATCGTGTCAAGTATTTCTAACGTGCGCGCGCTCCGGGGAATGATTGGGGTGACCGGGTCCCGGGCCGTCGCTCAGTTAGGCCCGGCGAGGAAGCGCTGCACTGCCTGCTCGAGCTGCTCGGCGTCGCAGCGCAGGCCGTTATGCCCGCAATCGCTGGTCAGGACGAGCGGCTCCGCGCCCAGCAGCTCGGCGAACTCGAGCGCCGGGCCCGGCGTGACCACGTGGTCCCGTACCGTGACGATCACCAGCAGGTCGGCCCGCACCCGGGCGGCGGCCCGCTCCAGCGAGTCGTCGTGGGGCGCCGCGACGTTGTGGTCGATCATCGCGTGGATCTGGGTCGCCAGGTTGCGCGCGATGGGGACCGGCAGCGGCATGCCGTCCAGCCGGCCGAGGATGCCGGGGAGGCTGTCGCGCGGCGTGGTGCGGGCGTGGTAGTCGGGGCTGTTCCCCACGAGGAAGCTCAGGCCGAACAGGGCGGCTGATGCGGCGACCGAGCCGCTCTCCTCGTAGGTGGCCAGGATGCGGAGCGCCGTCTCCCAGAGGACGATGTCGTAGGCGGCCAGGCGCGGCGACCCGGCGATCGGGATCACCTTGGCGGCGAACCCGGGGTGGCTGACCGCCCACTCGAAGGCCTGCATCCCGCCCATCGAGATCCCCATCACGGCGTGCAGCGACGGTAGCCCCAGCACTTCGGTGACCAGCCGGTACTGCGCCGCCACCATGTCGCGGATGGCGATGCGCGGGAAGCCGGCCCCCGGCTGCGCGGTGCTGTTGGACGGCGACGAGGACACGCCGTTGCCGAACGCGTCCACCGCGATCACGAAGTGCTTCGTCGTATCGACCAGCCCGTCCGCCCCGACGTAGCCGGCGATCTGCGCCGAGGTGCCGGTGAACTGCGTGGTGAAGAGCACGGCGTTGGATCGTGCCGAGTCCAGCCGGCCGAACGTGCGGTAGGCCACCCGGCAGTTCTGGATGACCGCGCCGCTCTCTAGCGGGCACTCGCCCAGCTCGGCCACCTGTAGCCCGCCCTGGGCGGGCGAGGGTACAGGCGCGAGAAGGGCGAGCGAGAGTGCGAGAAAGAGTGCGCGTGGCATTGGGACCTCCTTGACGGCCTGCTTACGGAGCGTGCTGTTCGTTGGCCCATGGGACGACCGCCGACATACTAGTCCCTCTTGATCAGCTCGTATAGCTGCACGTGCTCGATGTCGAGACCGTTTCGCCAGCGCCCGAGCACGAAGTCCGATCCGATCTGGTGGACGGTGAAGCGCTCGGGGACCGACACTACACCGAGCATCTGGCCGCTCGGATCGAACACGGTCCACCGCGGTTGATCGTCGCCCGGTCTGCGGTACACCGTGACCCAGAGGTTCCCCTCGGCGTCCACCATGAGATTTCCGTACGCAGGAAAGCTTTGCGGGAAGGGATCATCAGCCAGGAGCCGCTCGATCATCCGGCGATGGCTCTCGTCCTCGGCGTTCTCCAGTCTCTCGCGCCTGTAACTCTCTATGTCGGTGTCGGTGACCTGCAGGTTCGGAATCGCGCGGCGGACCGAGCGCTGAAGCTTCCCAGTCTTGCTGTAGTAGTCGATCTCGTAGCGGTCGCTGCTGCCATAGTAGAAGCCATCCGCGTACACGGCGTGACTGGGGAGGCGCCCGAACGGACGATCGCCCAGTATCGCTGCGTTATCCTCGAGAATCAATTTCAGCTCGCCGCCGGGCAGCACCGCCAGCGTGTCTGCCAGTGATCCTTCGGAGTCGCAGCGCACATAGACGATCATGTCACGGCTGAGCCCGCTCCCTCTCTCACCCGAGGTGGAATAAGTCCGCACGCCCACCAGGAACTGCCCGTCGTCGAACGGTGCGACGATCATGGGGACGCCGCCGATTTCCGTAAGGAAATGAAGCTGCGCGGTGCGCGCGAGCGCGCCGCCCGCGTCGAAAACGGATACGCGCTGGTTGCGCGAGTCGTAGACGAGCAAGGAGTCTCCCGTCATCGATGCCAGCGTCGTCATGCGTCCGAACTCGCCGGGCCCGCCGCCTTCCCGACCGGTGGAGAAGAGATGCGTGCCGTGTGCGTCGTAGAGGCGTAGCTCCGAACTGCCCGCGTTGGCGACGGCGATGCGCCCGTCGCTGAGTCGCTGTGAGCCGACCACCTGATAAAGCTGGTAGCTGGAGTCGCTTTCGAGCGCGCCGATGTCCAGCAGCGGTTCGTCGGAGAGTCGCCAGCCCTGACCGTCCGGCAAAGAGTAATCTGCGTTCTCGACGATCCGTATACCGGCGCTATCGCGGACTTGAGCGAGCCGTCGAGGAGCTTCAGCCAGGCATCCGGCCAGGCCGATAAAGGGAAGGAACCAGAGCGCCAACCCAACAGTTCGGTACCTCACTTGTGCCTCCACCTCTCGGTGACTCCGTGCCAGTCTAACCGGTGGCCGGGTATCGAGCCGGTCCAGTAACGCACTCTGGTTCGAACGCCGCGCGAGCTTTTATTCAGGAGCGTACTACGACTTCTTCCTCCAGGCGATCGGCCAGCCGGTCGTTCTCCACCTCCAGATCGTAGCGCGTCTGTAGGCTGAGCCAGCGCTCGGATCGAACGGTCTCGAGCTTACGCTCGCACGATTGCCAGATCCTCAACCGTGCGCCGCACCGGTGGCAGATAGGGGGCTACCGAGCAGCGCGATGTCACGCCGCCGCGTGGGCGGGCCTTCTGCCCAGCGGGTTAACACCCGCCAGTGCGGCGCCTGCGAACGGCAGGAGCAAGACCCATAAGCGGAGGCCGAGCGGGCCGTCGCCGCCGATCCCGTGGAGCGCCAGGAGCGCCAGGCCGCCGCAGACGAGCCCGGCGCCCAACACCTGGCGCCAGGCGGCGACGGTTGCCGCGGCGCCGCCGCGCTCGAAGCGCATGAAGGCGAGCGCGAAGAGGGCGAGGCCGAGCGCGTAGACGCTCAGCCAGAGCGGGCGCGCCGCCCACCACGCGCCGCTCCCCGGCTCCAGCGTGAGTCCGATGTACCCGAGCCAGATCGCGCCGCCGATGACCAGCGTCGAGGCGGTGAGGTGCCAGAGGAAGACGGTCATGATCATGCCGTTCACCAGCACCGTCGCCGTCCAGGGCGCCGCGCGCTCGAGCCAGCGCCGCATCGGCGCTTCTATCGAAAGGAGCAGCCCGATCTGGACGATCGCCAGCGCCAGCATGGGGAGCTTGGGCGGCAGCGTGTTGCTCACCTCTTCGCCCGGCACGCTGACCATGCTCACGGGGTACGGCCCCAGCGTGACGAGGCCGACCAGCAGGAGGGCGCCGGCCACGGCCCAGGCGAGCCCCAGCCGGGGGCCCGCCAGGTATCCGTCGCGCCAGGCGTAGCCGAGCTGGTGCGCCGCGACCCAGATGAACGCGTAGTTGAGCCAGCCGACGGCGCGCAAGTCGGCGGCGAAGAAGAGCACGTCATCTACGACCACGGCGAGGGCGAGTACGGCGACCGATGCGAGCCCGAAGCGCTGCCACGCCGCGTAAGTCAGCGGCGCCAGGACGACGACGCCGACGTAGACGGCGAGGAACCAGATCGGGATGAGCGCCATCTGCGAGCTGGCCGCCACCATCTGCGGCGACATGCCGAGCCGGCCGGCGATCACGCCGAGCAGCGCCCAGACCGCCAGCAGCGGCAGGACGGGGCCGACCAGCCGCTGCAGCCGGCCGCGCAGCCACTCGCTGTAAGGCCGGCCCGATCGCCGGGCGGAGTTCCAGGAGACGCCGTTCGAGTAGCCGCCGACGATGAAGAATACCGGCATGACCTGGAAGGCCCAGGTGAGCAGGCGGGTCCATGGCTGATGCTCGAGCATGTTGCTGAGGCTCAGCTCGCCGCCGCTCACGTACGGTGCCGCGATCAGCCAGTGGCCGACGATCACGGCGCAGATCGACAGGGCGCGCAGGAAATCGACGTAGCGGTTTCGCGTCTCCGGTGTCCCGGCGGCGAGCGCCGCGGCCCGGGACCAGATGTTCTGGCGCGGTACCATGCCGCTCAGTCTTTCTGGGCTCGACGGGGGTCAGCTTCCGGCTTGGGTCGCTCGAGCAGGCGCTCGGTGAACTCCATGCGCTCGTTGAGCTCGAGGTAGCCGTCACGCAGGTGCTGGACCTCATCGCGCAGGGCACCCACGCTATCGGTCAGCCGCTGGACATCTTCCTGCGCTATCCCGCCCAGGCGCGTGCGCTCCTTGTGCGTGTAGCGCAGCTTCATGCCGATGAGAACGAGGGCGCCCACGCTGATGATCGCGATAGGCGGCGCGATGATTTCGACTAATTCTGGACCCATACGGGGCTCTCCTTGACGGTTCGACTCAGAACCCGGCCCGGCGGATCAGCTCGTCCCAGCGGGGATCCGAGTGGAGGATGGCGAGATCGGGGTCGATCTTCAGCACTCCGATCGACCCATCGCGCGCCTCGACGGCGGCGAACAGCGCGTCGAAGGCCTCGTCCACACGCCCCGACTCCGCGTATCGCGTCGCCGCCATGTAGTAATACGAGGCGCTGAGGAACATGGCGATCTCCGCTTCGACTAGTCCCGGCCAACCTGCCGAGTCGTAGGCGGCGCGCAAGCCTTCGCCGGGTCCCATCCCTCCATAGCTCGCCGCGTAGCGGATGGCCGCCTCGGCCGCCTCGTCCAGTCGCCCGGCCGCGAGGTAGCAGTGCCGGTAGGCTTCGTACGCCATGCTGTGGCCGGGGTCCAGCTCGATGGCGATCCGCGCCGCCGCCATCGCCTCGCCGCAGCGGCCGAGGTACCTGAGCGCCCGGGCGTAGTCGCGGTTCATCAGTGGTGAGAAGGGGTCGAGGTCCCGGGCGCGGCGGAACGACTCGACTGCGTCCTCGGCTCTGCCCTGTGCGTGGCGGACGTCGCCCAGCCAGTTGTACGCCTGGGCGAGGTTCGGGTTGAGCTCGAGGGCGCGGCGCAGCTCCCGCTCCGCCGCCTCCGTGTCCCAGACGCCCCAGAGGTAGGAACCGGCCAGCGCGGCGTGCGCCTCGGCCAGGTCCGGATCGAGCGCCAGCGCCCGCCTCGCGCAGTCCCCCGCCCGGCGGTGCGCCTCGTCCGCCGAGAGGTCCAGCCCGCCATAGAGGCGACCCAGCGCGTACACGTCGGCCAGGCCGGACCAGGCCAGCGCGAACGTCGAGTCCGTCGCCACCGCCTCCTCCATGTAGGCGAGGGCGCTGGCGAACGCCGTTGGCGCACGCGTCCGCCACAGCGCCCGACCCCGCAGGTACGCCTCCTGGGCCGCCGGGTCGACCTCGGTGCGCCGGGCCAGCCGCTCGGCCTCCCGGGGTGACAGCGCCAGCCGGATCTCCCGAGCGATCGCCTCGGCCACCCGCGCCTGCAGCCCGAACGCCTCGCTCAGCCGGCCCTCGTAGCGGTCCTGCCAGAGGTGCTCTTCCGGCGCGCCGCGTACCAGCTGCACGGTGACCCGCACGCTGTCGCCGGCGCGAAAGACGCTCCCCTCGACCAGCGCGTCCACGCCCAGCTCGGAGGCGATCTCACCCAGCGGACGATCGGTATCGCGGTAGCGCACTACGGAGGTGCGCGAGATGACCGTGAGCTCGGAGATCCCGGCCAGCTCGCCGATCAGCACGTCGTGCAGGCCATCGACGAAGTAGGCCTGCTCCGGATCGCCCATCAGGTTGGCGAGCGGCAGCACGGCCAGCGAGCGGACGGCGCCGCCCGCCGGCTGCCGCGCCGGCTCGGCCTGTCGCGTTTCGGGTGCGGCCACTGTTGTCGGCCTGTACATCCGGATGAGCAGCGCACCGACCGCCAGCAGAAGTGCTATGATCAAGAGCTCCGCTCCGCTGACCCGCTGCCGCCCCTTCTCACCGTGGTACCAGGCGAGCACCAGCGTGATCACGAAGCCGACGGCTACGAGCAGGTGGATCGTCCTCTGCAAGCCGGGGGAGAGCGCCCAGGGCTCCGCCATGACCTCGATGCCCTGGAAGAGCACCCAGGCACCGGCCAGGTAGGCCAGCGCCCACTGGAAGAGCTTGCGCTGGCGGAGCCTCTGTAGGAGCGGGATCATGAGCGCCCCAGGGATGAGGTTTGCGGTAACCGGTCGCTCAAAGATGCCGCTGCGCGGATGCCAGGGGCAAGCGCCGCCCGGCGCTAGAAATCGTCGGGCCAGATCGTGCGCAGCACGTTCACGAAACGCGGCTCGGAGCGGAGTTCCCTGTAGCGCGGCGCGACCCGGAGGTAGGTGACGTGGCGTGACCGTACCTCCAGCATTTGTTCGAGATACGGCAACGCCGCGTCGAACCCGTCGATAGAGTGGCACAGACTGAAGAGGAAGTAAGGATCCACATACTCTTCCTTCGCTCGGGCGCGCAGCTCCTCGAGGATCTGTCGCGCCCGCTCCGTCTCCCCGCCGAAGGCATGGACGAGGCCGCGAAACATGATGGCAACGGGAAGTCGGCCGACCAAGGAGATCGCTTGTTCGAAATCGTTCGCAGCCTCGCCGAGATTCTCGCTGTAGAGTTGGCAAATCCCGCGCCACAACCTGGCATCATAGGTTCGCGGTTCCCGGCGTAGCACGCCGTCGAGGATCGCTACACCCTCGTCGGCTTTACCTGTAAATGCACTCAGTTGGGCCAAGTCGACGTTTCCGATCGGATAGTGAGGGTCAATGCGTAAAGCCTCGCGGAAGGCTGCCTCCGCTTCGGGGAACCGTTCCCTCACGAGCAAGCTGAAGCCCTTGAACGCGAGCGCAAACTGGTCGTAAGGGTTGAGTTGCAGAGCCGTCTCGAGCTCGCGCTCCACCTTTGCCCAGTCCCACTCGTACCAGAATGCCAGACTTGCCAGTGCCGCGTGGGCTTCCCCGAGGTCAGGATCCAGCCTGAGCGCCTCGTTCGCCATAGCCCTCAACTGAGGGAAGAGCTCCGCCGGGGGGACGTTCGCGATGTAGCCTTTGAAGACCAGCGTCATCGCGAGCCCGGCGTAGGCCCGGGCGTAGCCTGGGTCGAGAGCGATGGCTTGCTGAAAATACCCCTCCGACCGTCTGAGCGCCTCGGGATCAATCGATCCCGTGGTGCGCATGCCCTTCAGGCAGAGGTCGTAGGCCTCCAGATTTTCCGTCGGCTTGCGCTGCAGCCGCTGCCGCTCGCCCGGCGTCAGTTCGGCATGGAGTGCCCGGGCGATGTTCTCGGCCACGTCGCTCTGCACGGCGAACACGTCCTCCAGCACCCGATCGTAGGTCTCGGCCCAGAGGTGTTCGTCGCGCTCGGCGGCGATGAGCTGCGCCGTGACCCGCACCCGGTCGGCGGAGCGCCGCACCGTCCCCTCGACCACGGCGTGCGCGCCGAGTTCGGCGCCGATTTGCGGCAGGCTCAGGTCGGAGCCCTTGTACCGCATCGCGGTGGTTCGCGAGATGACGCGCAGGCCACGGATCCCGGCCAGCCGCGCCATGATGTCTTCCGTCACGCCGTCGCTGAAAAACTCGTTCTCGGGGTCGCCGCTCAGGTTGGCGAAGGGCAAGACCACGACGCAGGGTCGGTCGTCGCTCGGGCCCCCTACCGTGGCGGGCTTGGCGGGTTCGGTGGCCGGGGCGCCGGTCGGCGCCTGGTCGCCGGCGGCGCCGTCGGGCGGCTCTGCCGGCGGTGTGACCCGAATCCCTTCCGGCGTCAGCTCCAGCGCCCAGGCGAGGACGAGCGCGATCGGGAAGCCGAGGAGGGTGAGGACGACGACGAACTGCCAGGCGGCGCGCGGGAACTCGAGCGCATCGAAGATGAGCTGGCCGCCCTCGATGACGGCGAACCCGACGATGACGTAGACCACCGCGACGCGGTAGACCTTGCGCCGCTTGAGCTCGGCCAGGAAGCTGCGGATCCCGGAGCTCAATGGACTCACCAGGAGCTTAGAGTGCCGTCGTGCGCGTCTTTCGCGTGGGCCGCTGACATACTCGGAGACCCCGACTCACCGGGGAAAATAAGAATAGCCCAGCAGGACTTGGAACGCACGGTTCCTCAACGTGGCGTCCGAGTCGGCGATGTCGCTCAGCCCGAGGTTGTAGCGCAGGTCGGCCGTCAGCGCGCCGCCCCCGATCCGGAGGTCGAGGCCACCGCCGAATACGATGCCTATGTCGAGCGTCTTGGTCTCGGTGAAGAGTGGTCCGCCGAAAACTCCGTGTTCGTAGTCGTCACGGCAGTCGCCTGTGAACTTGCTCTCCTGGCTCTCGATGAACACGCCCCCCGGTGAGAACACCTCGGTCCGCACCGCCAGGCTTGCGCGGCAGCCGAGCTCGACCGCCAGGCTGGGCGCCGCGTACAGCCGCGGCCTCAGCTTGCCGCCCGTCGGGAACAGGAAGGCGACCGGGACCTGCAGCTCCAGGTAGTCGAGATCGACGCTGCTGTCGAAACTCGTCTCCACGAGGTTCTCGGAGGGATCGACGAAGAAGAAGGCCCACTCGTTCGTGGAACCCTTCCTCACGAACGACAGCTCGCCGTAGATCGTCACGCGCTCACCGAGCTTGAATCCGGCGAAGCCCGCGACGCTGAAGCCGAGCTTCGAGTCGGCATCGCCGTCGCCGGCGTGGGTCGTGATGGCTGGGCCCGCTCGGCCGCCGATCTCGAGGGTTTGCGCGTTCGCCGGCACGGTGGCGATGGCGAGGGTCAAGAGCGCGAGCGCGATGTTGGTGGGCCGCGGGCCGCTCGTCAGCAGTAATCGGGTCGGGCGCATCGTTTCCTCCTTTGACATCGCGTGGCTGGTGCCGGTCGCCGGCGCGACAGGCCCATCGTAGCTGGCGACTAGTCCCGCGGCAGGCTCGAAACGAACTCGGCAAACCGCTCGCCGTCCCGCAGAGGCGGCCCGTGCCCGAAGCAGACCACCGAGGGGCCGAGCTCCGCGAGCCTGCGCGCCGATTCGCGGTTCCGGCTCGGGTCGAGCGTCGCCATGCGGAACGGCTCCTGAAGCGCGCGCCGCATCGTCAGCGGATTGCGGTGGAAGAGCACGTCACCCAGCACCAGCGCCCCGTCACTCTCGCGCCAGAACGCCAGGTGACCCGGCGTGTGGCCCGGCGTCTCGATCACCGTGAAGCCGCCGACCTCGTCACCGTCGCGCAACGTGCGGTCGACGAGATGCGCCGGGCCGCCCAGACGCCGGCTGAGCAGCGCGAGCAAGGGTCGCGAGCGCGGCAGGACCCGCGTCAGGTCGCCGGTCTCCAGCGCCGCGCGGTCGCCGGCTCCGCAGTAGAGCGGGACCGCCAGCCGCTCACAGACGGCGTGCGTGGCGCCCTGATGGTCGAAGTGGGCGTGGGTCACGGCGTGCGCGACGATCGTACGCCCTTCGAGTGCTCGCAGCAGCCTGCCGGCGGCCCAGCGCATTCCCGAGTCGACGAGCACATCGCCCAGCAGGTAGACGTTGATCGAGTCGAGCCGTTGCAGCGGCAGGCGCCACAATCCCGGCGCGACCTCTTGCATCGTCATCGCTTGATCCTCGCTGCGGCTCGTCGCCTACGGCGAGTGGCTCCGGCTGACCGACTTCGCTTCCGTGTACTGGGCGAGGAAGAGGAACAGCCAGCCGAGCGCGAGGTAGAGTAGCACCGGGACGGGGCTCCCCTGAGCGAGCTCGCCGAACGCGCTCAGATATCGGGCCGCGAGCGTCCCGCAAAGGTACCACATGGCGATGATGAGCCAGACGTAGCCGGTAAGTCGAAGATCGGCGGCCGTCTTGGCCGGGCCCTCGAGATTCGCCCGGCTCCTAGCCCAGAACCAGACCGTCAGCAGGAACAGGGCGAGGATCAGACCGCCGACGACACCGAACACCGGTGGGCGGTGCGTGCCCGTGGGCACGAGCTGTATCAGCGCCAGCACGAGCACCATCCCGACGCCGAAGGACCAGATGTGTGAGCCCTTCGACCCAACGCGCAGCAGGATGCCGACTCCGGCCACTACCGAGCCGAGCGGGACCGAGAGGACCCACAACCAGAACAGCGGCCGGTTCAATGCCCAGGCCGTCTCGGCGACCTGCGCCAGCGTCACGTCTCTGAACGTGGCCGCGAACCACCAGCTCGCGAGCCAGCCCATCACCACCATATAGACGATACCTACCCAGAGTAGGATGATGCCGATCTCTCGCTTGGAGATCATAAGGCCTCCGCTGAAAGTGTTCGCGTGGACGGCATGGTCTTCAAGCTAAGGAAGCTCGTGTCGCCGGTCGACCTGGGGAGTGCAAGACACAGGCTGGCATCCGGGCGACTACGGACGGTCTTTCCAGTTCCACCACTTGAGGAGTTCCGGGTCGTGCTCTCGGTTGCTCGCGTAATAGACGGCGCAGCGGAAGACGTAAAGCACGCAAGGGTCGATCCTGGAACCGCGGAGCGCGCCAAGCCGTTGATACAGGCGGTCCGGATCGGCACCGCGAAGGTCCTCGACGCGGCGCACACCGAGGTCGTGGAGGTCTCGTGCGATACTGGGACCGACGCCGGGAATCTGTTGTAGCTCCATGATGCTCGATGGTTGCGTAGGCGGTGATCAGTACGTGTCGAAGATTCGTTGGATCTCATCTACCTGCTGGCTGTGTGTCAACGCCAGCATCAGCAGTATCCGCGCCTTGTGTGGCGAGAGGTCGCGTGCGATGATCGCCGGAAGATCGCCCAGCGGGTCCCCGACGATGCGACCGCCCGGCACGCGGGACGCGATGACGAGTGGGATACCGGCGTCGAGCGCCGATCGCACCGCGCGCCCGGCGCCGGCGCTCATCCGGCCGCCGGCGAAGCCTGCCACGACGATACCGTCCGGCGCGCGGCTCACCAGGTAATCGATCGTCGACCCATCGGAGCCGGTGTAATCGAAGGCGATCTCCACCCGCGGCAGCGAGTCGAGACCGGAGACGTCGAACTCGCTCGCCGTCGTATGAGGCCGGAGTGGCTGTCGGTAGAAGAGGACCGTGTCGGGATCGGCTAGGCCGATGAACCCCAGCTCCGGGGACCGGAAGGTATCGACGCGCCGATTGCTCGTCTTCCATATGTCCCGGGCGGCGCCGATATCCTCGTTGAGCACGACGAGGACTCCTTTGCCGATCGCCGCACGTGATACGGCCACCCGGACACCGTTCAGCAGGTTGGCAGGCCCGTCGGCCGAGATCTCGTTCGCTGATCGCATCGAACCGACGAGGACCACCGGCCGCCGATCGTGCACGGTGAGGTTCAGGAAAAAGGCGGTCTCTTCCATGGTGTCGGTACCGTGGGTCACCACGATGCCGGCGAGCTCGGGCTCCGCGCGAAACAGCTCGCCTACACGCTGGGACAGCCGGAGCCAGTGCCCGGGGGTCATCTTGGAGGAGCCGATCCGGCTGAACTCCTCGACCCGGACGTCGGCATGGTCGAGTAGCTCGGGCACGGCCTGAATCAGACTGTCGCCTGCGGCCATCGGTGCCCCGACGCGACTCGCGATCGTGCCGCCCGTGGTCAGAATGACGACCCTCGGTCGCGCGGCCTCCTGGGCCGGTGCGGGGGCGGCGCAGAGGGCGGCGAGGGCTATCGAGGCGATGGCGCGTCGTCTGCTCATCGAGGATCTCTTGTCACCGGCGTTGAAGGCGGCCGAGCACCTCATCTGCCAACACCGGGCGACGGCGTTCCGAACGGATACAGCCGGTCGATCGGCGCGTACTGGTAGTCGAGCGCGCCCAGCCGGGTGGTGCCGACCCAGGGGCCCGGCGCGTCGACGACTATGATGGTCTTCGCGTAGTCCGTCTCGTCGAAGCCGCGCCGGAAGTGCACGCGGGACTTCACGACGAAGACGTCGAAGGTGTCGGGATCGATGGAGCCGAAGCGTAGCCGCTCGGGCGACGTGATCTGCGTGTACGCCGGAGCCAGTATGAGCACGTTGCCGTCGCCGAACTCGATGGCCGCCGTTCGCTCGTAAAGTTCCGTGCTTTCAAAGAAACTAACCGTGCCGCTGATCCTGACCGGCGCGCCGGCCGGGGGACCGGTGAACCCGCCGACCTCCATGTCGAACGGGTCGCCGGGCGCCGCGTCGCGGTCGGCCAGCGCTTCCAGCGCGCGCTCGTCGCGGAGCGCCGCGTAGAGCACACCGTTCACGCCCTGATCGATGAGCTGTCGCAGGATCCAGGTGGCGTCGCCGGGCCGGTCCGAGTAGTCGGCCAGTACGATAGGCGTCGCGTTGGCGGCGACGGCCTGCCTGGCGCGGCGGACGGCCTCTTCCGGCATCGGGAACTCGCCGTGCGCGAACTCTTCGCGGACGCGCCAGATGTACTCGGCCATGTCGTCGGCGATCCGGTCCGCCAGCGCCTGGTCATCGTCGGTCAGCACGTGGACCGTCGTACCTACGTCGGGGACGTCGGACCACGGGTAGCCGTAGAAGACGCTCACGTAGGCGCCGGGCTCTCGCGCCTCCCAGCGGCGCGCCCGCTCCATGATGTCCATGGAGGGTGAGCGGCCGGTCCACTGGAGCACCGTCGCCGTGATGATGGGCGGCTTGCGGGTGGCCGTCGTCGGCACGTAGCTACCCCGCATCACCGCGCGCAGGAAGCGCGCCGCCCGCTCGCCCTGGAGGTAGGCGTCGTAGTGCGGGTACCGCTTGGTGACGAAGGCGCCGTTCGCCCAGCGCAGGAACTCCTCGTCCTCGTTACCGTGCAGGTCGAACGTCCCGACGATGGGGACTTGGGGGCCGACGAGCTCGCGGACGCGCCGGGCGATCTCGGCCTCGGGGCGCGGCACGTTACGCACCGCCATGGCGCCGTGCAGCGCCAGGTACACGCCGTCGACTGGCATCTTCGAGCGCAGGTCGTCGAGGATGAGTCCCATGAAGTGCTCGAAGCTCGCCTCCGAGTTCCAGCTGCGCGACGAGCCGCCGAAGACCTCGTACGGCGACGTGATGCCCAGGAGCTCGAAGTCGCCGTACTCCTCAGCCAGCTTCACGAAGCCCTCGATGTAGTCGTCCGACTCCAGCACCTCGTCACCGTGCAGCGGCCCCCGGATCCGGGTCCAGTCCTCGATCTCCGTGTCGCCGCCGGGGCAGAACGTGCAGGTCTCGTGCTGGTAGCGGATCACCGCTACGCGGAAGCTATCGCCCGACCCGCCGGTACATCCGACGACTGCGGATGCGACGAGGCTTGCGAAGATGACGCCGAGCATGCGATGCAGCGACCGGCGTCCGGTCGTGCGAAGCTGGCTGGTGGTGATCATCGATATTTGTCTCCTGCCAGTTTGTGAGGCGCTCAAAAGGGACCCAGCTGGCGCAGCACTTCGTCCCAACGCGGGTCCGAGTGCAGAACGGCGAATACCGGATCGACCTTGAGTTCATGTAGACCTCCGACTCGGGCTTCGATCGCGGCGAACAGGGCGTCAAAAGCCTCGTCGGTACGCCCCAGCTGCGCGTAGCCTTTGGCGGCCCAGTAGTGAGAATCTGGAACGGTCAGAAACAGAGCTATCTGAGCCTCGACCAGGCCTTCCCACCCCGCCGCGGCGTAGGCGGCCCGCAGTTCGTCGCCGGAGTCTGTGCCTCGCCAAATCTCTATCCATCTCACGCTTGCCTCCACGGCCTCCTCGAGACGCCCGGCCGCCCGGTAACACCGTTGAAGGATGCTGTAAGCGAGCGAGTGGTTGGGATCCAACTCGAGCGCGGTCCGCGCGGCCGAGACCGCGTCCTCGCAACGGCCGAGGTACATGAGGGTCCGGGCGAAGTCCCGGTGCATGAGCGGTGAGAAGGGGTCGAGGTCTCGGGCGCGGCGGAACGACTCGAGCGCTTCCTCGGGTCTCACACGCGCGATGAGTGCGTCGCCCAGCCAGTTATGGGCCTGGGCGAGGTTTGGGTTGAGCTCGAGAGCGCGTCGCAGCTCACGCTCCCCCGTGTCGACGTCCCAGGCACCCCACAAGCGTGCCCCACCCAGGGCGGCGTGGGCCTCGGCGAGATCCGGATCCAGCTCGAGTGCCCGAACCGCGCTTGCCTCTCCGCGGCGGTACCCCTCGTCCACAGGTAGGTCCAACGCATTATAGGTCGTCCCCATCGTGTACGCGTCGGCCAGCGCGGACCAGGCCACCGCGAACGTCGGGTCCGTCGCCACCGCCTCCTCCAGGTAGGGGACGGCGCGGCGCATGGCCTGCGGCGAGCGCGTCCGCCACAGCGCCCGACCCCGCAGGTACGCCTCCTGGACCGCCGGGTCGATCTCGGTGCGCCGGGCCAGCCGTTCGGCCTCACGCGGAGACACGGCGAGCCGGATCTCTCGGGCGATCGCCTCGGCGACCCGCGTCTGCAGGCCGAGCGCCTCGCTGAGCCGCCCCTCGTAGCGGTCCTGCCAGAGGTGCTCTTCCGGCGCGCCGCGGATGAGCTGGACGTTGATGCGCACGGTATCGCCGGCCCGGAAGACGCTCCCCTCGATCAACGCGTCCACGCCCAGCTCCGCCGCGATCTCGCCCAGCGAGCGGTGGGTATCCCGGTAGCGCATCACCGAGGTGCGCGAGATGACCGTGAGCTCGGAGATCCCGGCCAGCTCGCCGATCAGCACGTCGTGCAGGCCATCGACGAAGTACGCCTGCCCCGGGTCGCCCATCAGGTTGGCGAGCGGCAGCACGGCCAGCGCGCGGATCTCGCTCGGCGCCGGCCGCACCACCCACCAGACCGAACCGGCCACGATGAGCACCGCCGCCAGCATGACGGCGGTAGCAGCGGGCGCCCCGCGCCTCGGCAAGCGCGCACGGTGCTCCGGTACGCCCTCCGGTTCGGCCGCCGCCGTCCTCTTCACGCCTTCCGGCGTGAGGTCGTAGGCCCAGGCCAGCACCAGCGAGATGGGGAAGCCGAGGAGCGTCACGACGACCAGCAGCGTCAGCGTCCATTCGGGAAGGCGCAGCGCCGGTATGATGATGTCGGCGGCCTGCAGGACCGCGAAGGTCACCACCGCGTAGACGACCGCGACGCGCGTCACGCGGCGGCGCTTCAGCTCGGCGAGAAATCCCCTGACTCTCATGACTTGGTCCGCCTGTGGCCAGGCGTGCCGAAGCTGGCACGACGCATGGGATCCTGCTATTGAATAGTGCGCCGGCCACCCGCAAGGCTGGGTGGCCGGCGGCACCGGGCTATACTGCTAGTTCCAGATATCGCGATGCAGCTTCCAGCCGGTGTCGGTGCGCTTCCAGATCACGATGTACTTCCCCTCACCGAGAACGTTGCCATCGGCGTCGTACATGGCGTAGTGCGACACCTCGTACGCGGCGTCGCCGAAGTTCTCGACCTCGTCGATCATGAGTCGGGCCTCGGCGACGCCCGAATCGATCACCGACTGCCAGAACGTGGCAATCGCGGGTCGCCCGTCCACAGGGTCACTGCCGGGCGGCAGCAGACGCGCGTCCTCGGTGTACAGATCGGCGAGGCCCGCGCCGTCACCTGCGGCGAACGCCGCCATGAACGCGTCGTTCGCGGCGGCGATGTCCGCCGTCACGTCCTGGGGAGGCGGCTGACCCGTAGCGCAAGCCGCCACGATACCGGCCGCCACCAACGCCGCTGCCATGACCGCGACTTTCGAGGTTCTCATCTGTCCCTCCTTTATTATGTGCCCTGTTCCGCCGGCACCAGCTGCATCCCGAGCTGCGACATGGAGCCCAGCATGTCCTCCAGCGCCCACAGCTCCTTGATCGCTCCATCCGCCACCGTGACGATCTGCGCTCCCTCGTAGCTGATCCGATTGCCGGTCGGCGCGATTCCCTCGAACTCGCCTTGCTGCGTGCCGGTGTAGGTCAGCTTGACGGCCACCCGGTCGCCTTCGGCGATCATCTCGTGCACGACATGCTCGTAGTCGGGGAATGCGCCATAGAATGTGCGAATCAACTCGAAGGCGGCTTCCTTGCCGAGTGGCTCGAGGACCCCGACGTAGTGGAGGGCGAAATCCTCGGCGACCAGCTGGTCGAGCCGATCGTAGTCCTGGGCGTCGATGGCGGCGTACATCGCCCGCACGACTTCCTTGTTCGCCGCTCCGACGTCGGCAGACGGCGGCTGGCAGGCGAGGCAGCCAACGGCGAGCAGCTGCGCGACGGCGACGAGAGAGCGGCGTGCGGCAGGCATAAGACTCCTCGCGGTCTGATAGGGATACTCGTTCTTTGTCGGGTGATCTCCCGACCGAAAGATACCAGCCGGGACTACCGCCGGACCAGCGGTGGGCGCAGATCAGCTGCTGAGGTCGGTCGACTGTTCATGAGGGTGATCGGCGATGAGCGTGTGGCCGGGCCAGGAAGGAGGTCGCTCGGCCGCACCGCGCTTAGGCCGCGCAACGCTGTCGCCTCTTGGCCGGGCGGAATCGAGCGATGCGGGTGCGGCCGAGACCGGCGGTCACAGGTGTCAGCGGCTGACCCGTACCGAATAGATATTGTCCTTGTGGTCCGTGCACAGACCCACGAACTGCTGGTACCAGCCCGGGTAACTCTCGTTCAATCGCCGGATGTACTCGCTCCAAAAATCGAGGAACGCCCGGTGACTTTCCACGACGTAATAGATGTTCCAGTTCCACTCGTCTCCCCAGGAATGAGTCAGCACACCCCAACCCAAGAGCTGCCCTTCTGCGAGTAGCTCGTCAAGCACCGGAGTGGCGATGGAATCGAGGACCGTATTGAGTGTTGGGAGGTTCTCGTACGGGCACTTGTTCTGCGAGAACACGATCGTGCCAGGCTGAGGTGCCTCTTCTTCTTCCTCTTGGGCGGCTAACGGCGAAGCGCTCACGAGCCCTATGAGCAGGAACACTACGCCGTTGCTGAGTACTGACTTCGCGACGTTCATCGTACCCTCCGTGTCGGGGGGAAGGGCCACTTGTCCTACCAGATGCGCGGCCTAACTCGCCTCGGGCTGCGGGTCGCTGCGAGAGGATACGCAGGCGTCCCGGGCCAATAGCGATAGTAGTTCGTTTTCTGGTTGGTTCTCCCGAGCGAAAGATAACAGCGGCCACCGCCGCGAGACCAGCGACGGGCACCTGATCGGGGCTCGGGTGCCTTCAGCGGCCGAGGTCGGTCAACTGGTCGTGACGTCGATCGGCGATGAGCATGTGGCCGGGCGCCTGGGTGATTATCAGCTCCGGCTTCGCACGCATCGCCACGGCTTGTGGGGTGACACCGCAGGCCCAGAAGACGGGGGTCTCGTCGGGACCGACCGAGACCGGATCGCCGAATTCGGGTCGGCCCAGGTCGGCGATCCCCAGGGCATCCGGGTCACCGATGTGGACGGGCGCGCCATGCGCCAGCGGGAAGCGCCCGGTGACCTCGACGGCCAGCGGCACCTGGTCCGACGGTATGGGTCGCATAGAGACCACGAGCGGGCCGGCGAACGGCCCGGCCGGTCGGCAGGCGCGACCCGTGATGTACATCGGGACGTTCGCACCCTCCTCGATATGCCGGATCGGTATTCCCGCCTTTTGTAGCGCCCACTCGAAGGTGAAGCTGCAGCCGAGGAGAAAGCCGACGAGATCATTGCGCCAGATCGAAAGGAGATCGGCGACCTCCTGCGCCAGCTCGCCGTTCCTGTAGACCCGGTATCTGGGTAGGTCGGTGCGGAGGTCGGCGCCGGGCGCGAGGACCCTCGACTCAGGGTCGCCGGGTTCCGTCAGCTCGAGCAGCGGGCAGGGCTTGGGGTTGCGGTGGCAGAAGAGGAGGAAGTCGTCCGCCAACGCCTTGGTGACGACCACCAAGTTGGCTTGGGCATAATCGGCGCAGCATCCGGCCGTCGGACCCTGCCAGGCGCCGGCCCGGATCCTCTCACGCATCTGCTTGGGAGAGAGCGGGTCCATCCTGCTACTCCCCGGTCTGGCCGGCGCGTCGTCAGGCGGCCTTCGCGGCCGCGGCCATGGCGTCCCAGAACATCAGCTCGTAGGCCTGAAAGAGGCGCGCGCTGCGTCGGAGCCGCGCCGGCTGCTCGCCGCGGTCGAGCCCGTCCTGGATGATCGCCAGCGCTACCTCCTCGAACGGCGGCATGTTGGCGAACGCATCGAGGAAGGCCGTCTCTTCGTCGGTGAACCCGTAGCTCTGCTGCAGCGCCGCGCTCATCCGGCCGCAGTTGTGCCCCCACGCCGCGAAGTTGACGAGGATGCCGATCACGAACTCGGCGGCGCTGGCGTACAGTGCCTGCCAGGCCATGAAGGTGGTGTAGGCGAAGCCCTCGGCCGAGACTTCGTAGTCCTTCAAGTCTTCCTCGCTCATCCCCAGCTTGCCGGCCATCGCCAGCAGTCCATCGAGT
The DNA here is from genome assembly GCA_020344215.1 of Gemmatimonadota bacterium. GTDB lineage: Bacteria > Gemmatimonadota > Gemmatimonadetes > Palauibacterales > KS3-K002. The sequence continues at coordinate 3,573,289 of CP070815.1, read as the reverse complement.
CCTTGCCGCTCGCCGTCGAGGATCCCCATCAGGAAGTCGCGGCTGGGCGCGTCGCCGAACCGCTGGACCAGCAGGGCGAGTGAGCGGAGGTCGCTGGTGATGATGTGATACTGATGCCCGGGGAATGCGCGGAGCGCTTCCGCCGAGACCTCCCCTCTCATCAGCGCGTCGGGATAGGGATGCTCGCGGATGTAGTCGTCGATCTTCCTGAGATCCTCCCGAACGCTCTGAACGAGTCGTGCTGCGTCGATCATCGTGTGTCACCCAACTGCGTTGCTGTGTGTAGTACTGGGACGTTTAGAGTTGCCGCCTGCAATAGCGATGAGAGGCGTGCGACTGGATTGCGTACAAGATCCAGTTGACCGGTGTGCCGGGCAAGTCAGGGGGTGTGGGGGGCGGAGGGCGGGGTGCGGGGCGCTGTTCGAACGCGGCCGCTCCCCACCCTCTTCCGGACTGTGAGGACGCGCGGCGGGGCTGCGGGTCGGGACCTAGCCGGATCCCGTCGGGCAGCGGTCCGCGAAGCTCTCGTCTGGATCCTCGAGGTGGACGTTGACGCCCATCTTGATGGACTTGTTGAAGCCTTCCAGCTCGATCACCAGCCAGAAATGGCCGTTGCCGATGAGACCCTGCCAGTCGGGAGCCCCATCGCCGTCCAGGTCATCCTCGTCGCCGCGGTGCATTGCGGACATGTTCACGGTGAGCGGCAGGGTGCCGTCGCCCGGCGTGCCGGGGTCGAAGCTGCCGGTGACGGGATCGTTTTTCGCTTTCGGCGTCCAGGTGTTCTTCCCCTTCGCCCGCTCACCTAATTCGACGAAGCTCGCCGACGGTACCGGCCCGGTCGATGACGACAGCGACCAGGTGGTCGTGGCGTTGTACGCCTGGCCCACCGTGTAATCGAAGCCGCCCAGCACCGACGTCCAGGTGAGCGTAAGGCCGTCGCCCAGTTCTTCCGTCGTCTCCCAGTAGACGTCGGGACAGGTTCCGCCGTCCGGGTCCTCGGTGAGGTCGAGCGGCGCGTCGAAGACCAGCGCCCCAGCCTCCGGGTCGGTGACGCTCGTGTCCTGGCTGCAGCCGAATAACGCGACCAGCGCCGCAGCGAGACATAGGAGGATGGATGTTCTCATGGCGGGCTCCTTTCTAGGTTCGTCACTCGCTGCGGAGATTCGGGCGAGGTCGGACAGTGCAAGCGCGGGGCCAGGTCGACGACGCGGCCCGGAACGCTCGATCGCTTCACCCGGTAACCCGTTGCGGACGACGAGATTGGCGAAGGCGGAGCTGGCGAACGCTTCGCGCCGTGGTGTGGTCGCCGGCGGCGGCCGCACCCGCAACCTTTTTCATACCGCTGAATCGCGTTGCAGGGAGCGCTGCAACGCCGAGCGGATCTCGTCCATCTATAATACAGTCAACAGACAAGGGGTGCGCCGCGAAGCGCCAGAGCCACATCGTCCATCGATTGCCACGGAGCGATGCCATGCCGAGAAGTGCCTGTCTGCTCGTAGCCGTCTGTCTATCGATCACGGCACCCGCACCTGTCGCCGCCCAGGAGCCGCCGTGGGACGCCGTCGTCGAGGTGGGTAGGGCCCACCGCCAGGTCGTCGAGCTGGGCCCGCTGGGACCCGATTCCATCTGGCCCGGGTTCCGGCCCGACACGATCCCGGTACTCTACGTCTTTCCGGAGCAGGGTACACTGCTGATGGGCTGGCGCGGCGCGCTGCCGGACGGGTTCGAGGCGATCGGTGAGCTGGATGGCGCCGGCTGGCAACCGGAGGCGGCACGGGCCGCGGCGAGCACCGGTACGCTGCTCGAGGGTCGCGGGACGGCGCAGGTCGTGGTTCACCGGCCGGACGTCGTGCGGCTCGTCGGACTCACCGTCCACGAGGCTTTCCACGTCTTCCAGGGCGGCGTGCGCGAAGACGGTAAACGCTTCGGACAGGGTGAGAACGCGTTCCTGGTGACACGCTACCCGGTCTTCGACGCGGAGAACGAGGCGGCGTTTGCCCTGGAGGGGCGATTGCTGGAAGCTGCGCTGGCCGAGGGCTCTGCTGGCCAGGCGCTAACGCTCGCCCTGCAGTTCGTCGCCGTTCGCGAAGGGCGCCACCGGCGGCTGGGGGCCGAGCTGTCCGAGTTCGAGAAGATGGCCGAGCTCAACGAGGGATTGGCCCAGTACGCCGGCCTGCGCGCGGTCGCGATCCTCACGCACCACCCGAGGTACGAGTCGGGCGCGGCGCGCGAAGTCGAGCGCATGCTCGGCGATCTGGACGCGCTCATCACGGATACGAGCCGCTCGTTTCGCCAGCGATTCTACAGAACCGGCCCCGCCCAATCGCTCATCCTCGATCGGTTGGCCGACTTCGACTGGAAAGAGTGGCTGATGCAAGAGAACTCCACGCTGCAGGACGCTCTGGCCGAGGTCGTCGGTTTCTGGACACGTCAGCGCGCCTGGGAACTGGAGGCGTATATGGAGCACGGCGGCGCAGAGCTGGGCGAGCTTGCCGAGCGGTCGGTCGACGCGCATCGCCAGCTGCGCCGGGCGCAGGCGGACAGCGCGCTCTCAAGGCCCGGCCTGCGACTCGTCATCTCGGGCGAGGCACTGGGCTACATAGGGATGTGCGGGATCGACCCGCAGAACCTTCTGCAGGTGGACGCGGGCGTGCTCCTCCACACGCGCTGGTTCGTCGCCTGTGCCAGCAGCGCGCTGCACGCCGAGTTCACGGCGCCGGTGGTGCACGATCAGCTGAGGGGCACGCTCGAGGCGGTGGTCGGCTCGCCGAGTGAGGTGAAGGTCAGCGTTGGCGGCGAGCCGTTCGAGCTCGCGGATGGTAGTATTGAAGGCGCTGCCGACGTCCTGGTCGAAGCGCCGGGCGTCACGTTGCACGCGCCGCTCGCCGACATCGAGGTCGAAGGGACCGTTTTGACAATCCGGCCCTTGCGCGGCTGATTCAGGACGAATCGCGCCTGCGCGACCGTAGCGCCGTCACCGATCCTACAAGACACCCCAGTACGAGCAGGATTGCGACGGCAGTGCGCCAGTCAGGTACTGCGACGGCCAACAGCACGAAGTAGAGGAGCCCTACACCATTGGCGCCGACGGTCAGTAGCTCGGCCCGTCGGGTCCGGCTGGTTAGCGCGCTGAGATTCAGCAAGGCCAAGAAGATCCAGCCGAGCCCGGTGCCGGCGAACCGTAAGGCATCGACGGACAGGCTGTCGAACAACGCGACCGTAGACGCCGTGTAAATGATGCCCTGCAGAGCTAACAGGTACGCCGCAAGCTTCTGTATGCGGACAGTCATCGCCGATCTCCTCTGGGTCCGGGAGGTTGGCCATCTCAGCAATCCTATATCCAGCGGCGGACTCGGGCCTTGTACTGGAGCCAAGCCTCGTCAAACCTCTCCTCGAGCATCCGCTCCTCTATTCGAATGAAGCGTCTGTCCAGCAGAAGTGCCAAGAAGGGAATGACGGCGAACGGTGCCAGCGAGCCCATCAAGCAGGCAATGCCAACGATAGTCAGCACGATACCGAGGTACATTGGGTGACGACTGAAACGGTAGACTCCGCTGGTGATCAAGGCGCTGGATTGCTGAAAAGGCTTGACTGTCGTCCCCGCTTTCTGGAAAGCCCGATCGGCGATCACATTGATGATCACGCCGGTCACCAACGGGCCGATACCGACCAGCCGCCACGGCCAAGCGATAACTGTTGCCACCGGCATCAGGAAATGGAGTCCAACCATCACCAGCAGGGCGAGGAATACGTAAGTCGGGGGCAGTGTCCGCTTGCCGTTCATCTGCTTGAGAATCGATCGCCGCCTCGGCGCGGCCTAGCCATCGCTCCCATAGAACGGATCAGCGTTCGGAAGTGCCAGCTGCAAGAGCTTGTTACGACGTCCAGCCCTCATTCGGGCGAACTCGACGGATCTTTGCCGTGGAGCGGTTCGCCGATTCGCAGGACATTACCATCCGGGTCTCGTATCGTGAACCCCTTGAACACGACCCCATGGCCGAAGTCGGCATCCCGCAATTCCTCGATTACCTCCGCCTGACTGTCCCGGACCCGGTTCCAGAGGCTCTCCACGCCGGACACCGCGACGAAGGCGCCGTGAGCGCGTGGGAGACAGCCTCAGCTACGTGCCTGTGACCCGCGGCACCGTTGGCCGGAGCAACCAGTTGGTCACTAGCGCCGCCAGCGGACAATAAACAGTCTCCGATACGATCCCAGCGATGGCCTCGGTCCAACCATAGTTCGGGCCTATCGCCTGCCCCACTTCGGCGACGACGAACATGAGCCACCAAGCGAAGGCGTAAGGCACCCAGCGTCCGACTAACGCCTGCCGAGCGATGTAGAAGATCAAGACGAAAGCAGCGGCTAACCCGATCTTCACGACCAGCACACTGAGAAGAAAGACGCCAGGAGACGCGCCTTCCGGGGGCTCCAGACCCGTAGCTGCCGCAACGCTTCCATACACTAGGAACGTGACCGCGTACATGATCACTAGTGCCGAAACGAAACTCAGAGAGAGTCTGCCCATCGGTACTGTCCCGACCGAGATCGAGGGTGTCGCTGTGAACGTACAAGAAGTTAGAGAGATCAGCGCGCAGCGCTAGGCCGATCGTCTTGCTGCTTGAGCCTGGTGCTCGACAAGCACGATGAAGCTGCGCCCGGCTGACGGCCGGGCGCAGCTTAACGTTCTCCTGCGGACAGCAGTCCGGCCCACTGCTACATGATCGGTGTGATGGTCACGTTGATCACGTCCGATACGCCGGGGTACGTGAATCCATCGTCGACCAACCGTACCGTCGCGCTTTCGGCCGCTCCGCTGTCGGGTCCCGACTGGCGGGGAGCCTGATCGAGACCGATGCCGGGCTTCTGGTTCACCTCGGTCCCCGCGTCCCAGAGCATGAGCTGCGATGTGACGTCGCCGGAGATCGGCCACGATGCGCGCGCTCCCATTCATCGAGCCCAGGCGCCGCTCGTCGAGCGGCCGCACCGCTCGGCGCGCCCACCTGCCCGCGGACGCGGCGCCGGTCGGGTAGAGCTGTCACCCGCCCCTAGGTGCCCACCACCAGGGTCTACACCTCATCCACATCCCTTAGCAGGCCCTGAATCCTCAAGCCACATCCGACTCCGCATTCCCCAGCGTTACTTTTGAGCTCATGGGTTGCATACCGCGCCTGCCTGCACTTAAGTGGAATCTCCTTGCGACCAGCGTTGTCGGCTTTGGAGGTGCGGATGATTCACGCGGTCGGTAGACACGTTGTCGGGCATCGCCGCCTGATAGTCTGGTGCGGTCTAGGCTGCCCGGCCGTCGTTGGAGTAGGGCGATGAAACGACCTTCGGGACTGCTGCTCGATCTCGACGGCACCGTCTACGAGGATGAGGGGCTGATTCCCGGCGCCGAGACTGCGATCGAAGCGTTGCGCGCCGGTGGTCTCGCCGTCCGCTTCGCCACCAACACGACCCGGGTGCCGCGGTCCACCATCGCCGGCTGGCTTGCGGACTTCGGTATCCCTGCCACCGCCGACGACATCTTCACGCCGCCCCACGCCGCCGTCTCCTGGCTACGAGGTAACGGGATCCGTCGCGTCGCCGTCTGCTTGCCCGAAGGTTCGTTCGCCGAGTTCGCCGAGTTCGAGATCGTTGACGAGCATCCTGAGGCGGTGGTGATCGGCGATCTGGGATCGGCATGGACGTTCGAGGTGATGAACCGCGTCTTCCGCTGGCTGTTGGAAGGCGCCGAGTTCGTCGCCCTCCATCGCAACCGCTACTGGAAGACGGGGGGCGAGCTGGTGCTGGACGTGGGCGCCTTCGTCGCCGCCTTGGAGTACGCGACCGGGCGCCAGGCGACGCTCGTGGGCAAGCCGAGCCGACCGATGTTCGAGGCGGCAGCGCGGTCGATGGGGCTCGAGCTCTCGGATGTGGCGATGGTAGGCGACGACCTGCAGGCCGACATCGCCGGCGCCCAGGCCGTCGGGATCCAGGGGATCATGGTGCGGACCGGTAAGTTCCGCGCCGAGGAATTGGAGTCGTCAGAGGTGGAGCCGGACCTGGTGGTCGACTCGATTACCGCGCTGCCCGAACTGCTTGTTGGCTGAGCCCGCCGGCTGCCCGCGGTTGACGAACCGTTGAGGCCCGTCCCCTAGATTCGCTCGCCATAGAGGCCACCAGCGGTTATAGTCGCCGTATGAGTGGTGCCAAGCTGATGACGGCCGAGGAGCTGCTCCGCGATCAGCCGCCGCACAAGCGGTCGGAGCTCGTCCGCGGCAGGCTGGTCGTGCGCGAGCCGGCGGGCGGCAGGCATGGGGCGGTGGCGAACGAGATAGCGTATCACCTCACCGGCCACGTCAAGGCTGGAAGCTTGGGCCGCGTCTACACCGCGGAAACCGGGTTCAAGATCGAGTCGGACCCCGATACCGTGCGGGCCCCGGATGTAGCGTTCATCGTCAAGGAACGCCTGCCGGAGGAAGAACCCAAGGGTTATCCCGCCTACGCGCCCGACCTGGTGGTCGAGGTCCTGGGTGCCGAGGACCGCCCCGGCGAGGTGCTCGCCAAGGTCGGCGAGTGGCTGAACGCGGGTGTCAGCCTCGTCTGGGTCGTCGATCCCGAGCGGCGAGCCGCCCGCGTCTACCGGGCCGACGGCAGCGTCTCCCTGCTCGAGCCCGGCGCGGCGCTGAGCGGTGAGGGCGTGGTCCACGGTTTCGTCCTGCCGCTCGAGCAGCTTTGGTGAGCCTTTAACACATCTGGTTGCTCCAGGATAGTGGAGACGGCCACACTCCGCCGGCGGCGATCCCGCATTCGGGCCGCAAGCCTTAACCAACTCTTTCATAACACTTTAGACCGAGCGACAGGCGGGCGTCCTCGTTGACACGAAGCTTCCATGGGAACTTCGATGGCCGGACCTCGCATATAACTATATGTGGAGGTTTGATGATGAGAGCCCCAACCGTCTTCCTCATCGCGGCAGCATCGCTTGCTCTGGCCGCCCCGGCGTCGGCGCAGCTGGCCGCAGCGAATCGCCCGGACGTGGCGGATCTACTCGACTACCCTCAGCCCTTCGTCACAAAGGCGGTGGTTGACAGTGTTGCCTACCACTGGCTCGAGTGGGAGCGTGATCCGGTGGTGGAGTCCCAATTCTTCTGTCTAGACGGCCGCGTGGTCGAGGTGGAGGGTTACGGCAGGGTAGCACAGGTCGAGCTGGTGACTCCTGTAGTGAATTCCGAGTTCTGCCGCGGCAAGTGGACGCTGGGCGGACTCGCCTTCTTGCCGCCGGGCGACTTTTCCGACGAAGAGGTCATGGAGAAGGCGTGCCTGGTACTGGCCACACGACCCTACTGGCGCCTGTTCGGGTTCGTGAGCGGGCACGACCTGTCAAGCGGTAGCCACTGGTGCGCCAACATCAAAGATGCCGGCGCGGACGGGGAGTCTTCGACTGAAACAGGAACCAACTAGCGAAGCTGGCCGACCGAGGACCGGCCGTCGCTCGTAACTGGACCTGCGTGCGGCGTGCGGTTCCCGGGTCGGCCTCCTGCTTTTCGCTAGGCCGCGCCCTCGGACTCGCTCTTGACCTGTTCCGGTTCTCTGCCGCCCTCCGGGGTTCCTGCTCTCCCATCCACCACGACCGCTGCGGCCAGGATGCCCGTCACGTTGGTGGCCGTGCGCGCCATGTCGGGGATACGATCCACGCCTAGCAAGACGCCCAACCCGTCCAGGGGAACGCCGACGCTGCCCAGGGCGGGCGCGAGGCTCACCACACCGCCCGCCGGTATGCCCGCCACGGTGAACGAGACTATGAAGGTGGCGAGCACGGCGCCGCCGATGCCCGCCGCGGCCAGCGGCACGCCGAACAGCCAGGCGAGAAAGACGATTGCCGCGCCCTGAAACAGGGCGGTGCCCATGCGACCCAGGCCGGCGCCCAGCGGGATCACGAAGCTCCACACCGGACGCGAGAGGTGCAGCTCTTCATCGGCGGCCTCGAGCATCGCGGGAACAGTGGCCGCCGTGCTCGATGTGCTGGCCGCGATCAGGATCGGGTTGAGACAGCGCTTGAGGAAGTGGCCTGCGGGCATCCTGCCCAGAAACCTCACCGCCGGCAGGTAAGCGAGGGCCACGAAAACCACCAGGCCGGCCAGCACGGCCAGTATGAACGCGCCCAGGCTCTGCAGCATAGCCCAGCCGGCCCGCGCGGTGACCGGCGCCGCTAGCGCGAACACACCGACCGGCGCCAGCCAGAGTATCCAGTGGACGAGCTTGATGAGCGAGTCGGATACCGCGTTTCCCAGGGAGAGCAGGGTGTCGCGCTCTTTCTCGGGAAGCGCGCCCGTGGCGGCGGCGAACAGGATGGTGAAGACGATGAGCGGCAGCAGCGCGCCCTCGGCCGCCGCCGCGAACGGGTTGCTCGGGATGAGCCCCAGCAGGAACTCCACCGGTCCCGGGAGTACCGGCGCCTCCGCTCCGGCGCCCGCCACCGCCTCGGCCGCCGCCTCGCTCGCCAGAGGCAAGAAGAGCTGCATGATGCCCATGCCCATGAGCACGCCGACCGCGCTCGTCGCCGCGAAGAAGAGCAGGGTCAGCCCGCCCATGCGGCCCAGCTGCCGCAGGTCGCCAAGCGCGCCGACCCCGACGAAGATAACCGCCACCACCAGCGGGATCACCACCATCTTCAGCAGGTCGACGAACGCCTGACCGATGGGCTCGACCCCAACCGCGATCGCCATCAGTACCGGCGAGCCGGTCACCGAAGCCAGGAGCCCCAGCAGCAGACCCGCGACCAGACCGATTGCCACGGCGGTGTAGAGTTTCATCACACCTCTGGGCTGTTCGCGTCCGCACCGGGAGCCCCACTTCCCAGCCCCCGGTAATAGGCGGCGGTCGCCTGGTAGGCCAGCTCTTCCGCGTGCTCGGGCTCGGTGGCCTCGGGCCCGAGCTGGCCATCGATGCACAGCATCGCTAGACCATGCAGCAGCGCCCAGGCGGTCATCCTGATCCGCTCGGCGTCGACCCCCAAAGTGCCCTCGCTGCGCTGCGACCGCTCGACCAGCCCCAGCACCGCCGTGAAAGTCCCCTTCGCGGCCTTCTCCAGCTCCGGATGCGTCGACGAGTCCGCCGCCTCAGGCCCGAACATCACCTTGAACAAGTTCGGGTTTCTTACTGCGAAAACCACGTAGGCGATCCCCGCCTCGCGGAACTGAGACAGCGCCTCGCCTGGGTACCGGCCGGCGCGCTCCAGAATCTCCTCGTGCAGCGCCCGGAACCCCTCCTCGGCCACCGCCGCGACCAGGCCCGCCTTGTCGGCGAAGTGGTGGTAGGCCGCCATGTGGCTCACCTTCGCCTTCCGCGCCACGGCCCGCATGGTCAGGCCGGAGAGCCCTTGCTGACGCACGATCTCCAGGGCCGCGTCGAGCAGCGCGCGCCGCAGATCGCCGTGATGGTAGCGTTTGCGGTCAGCCATGGCGGTGTCGGGTGTGCCGATCTTGACAGTGTAAAGATGCCTCTTATCTTTACGTCGTAAAGATTAGCGCGACTCGACGCCGCGTGCAACCCCGGCCTCGCGCCACGGGAAGTTGTTCACTCGGCCCGCCGAGCCTATCATGGTCAGACCAGTGACTATGGACGAACCCGCGCACGACCTCTCCCGGCTCCGCATCGATCGCGACCGGCCTCCGCCCGGCGTCGGTCGCGCGCTCCGCTGGAGCATAATCATCGTCGCAGGCTCGGCGGCGCTGGTGGTCGTCTTCCTCTTGCTGCTGCGCGGCGCCGCGCGGCCTACGGTCGAGGTGGCGCTGGCCGAGCTGCGGGGTGGCGGCGCCGGCGCCTCGACCGGGGTCACCGCGAACGGCTACGTGGTGGCCCGCACCCAGGCGTCCGTCTCCTCGAAGATCACCGGCCGGCTGGTCTATCTGGGAGTGGAAGAGGGCTCGGTAGTGGAGGCGGGCGAGGTGATCGGGCGGCTGGAGAGCGCCGATTACGAGGCGGTGCTGGCGCAGCGGCAGGCCGAGCTGTTGACGGCGCGCGCCGGCCTGGCGGAGGCGGAGGCGGAGCGCGATCAGTTGCGCCGCGATGTGATCCGGACCCGTGACCTTCAGGAGCGCGGGCTCGCCTCGGATCAGGAGACTGAGCAGGCGGAGGCGCAACTCAGCACGGCGGAGGCCCGGGTGAACCGCTACCGGGCCCAGGTGCGCGCGGCGGAGGCGGGTGTGGGCGTGGCGCAAGCGAACCTGGAGAACACGTACATCCGGGCGCCGTTCAGCGGCACGGTGCTGCGTAAGGATGCGGAGGTGGGCGAGGTGGTGGCGCCGGCGGTTACCGGTGGGGGGCTGACGCGGGGCGCGGTGGTGACGATGGCCGACCTGGAGACGCTGGAGGTGGAGGTCGACGTCAACGAGGCGTACATCGCCCGCGTCCGTAACGGTCAGCCGGCGACGATCGACCTCGATGCCTACCCGGATACCAGCTTCCGGGGCCGGGTGCGGCAGATCGTGCCGACGGCGGACCGCCAGCGAGCGACGGTGGAAGTGAAGGTGAGCATCCTCGACACGGACCCGCGTATCCTGCCGGAGATGGGTGCGACGGTCGAGTTCTTGGAGGAGTCGGGTGCCGCAGCGGCGGGTCCGGCGCGCGTCTTCGTCCCGGCGGCAGCGGTGCGTGATGAGGCGGGCCGCCAGGTGGTCTGGGTGGCGCGCGACGATCGGATCGAGCGTCGCGAGGTGGAGGCGGGCCCGGTGACCGGCGATAGGCGCGAGATCCGGCGCGGCGTGAACGCCGGCGAGCGGGTGGTGGTGGCGGGTCACGAAGGGCTCGAAGATGGGACACGGGTACGGATAGCGCCCCGTTAACGGAGAAGAGACACTCTATGGCTCTGCTCGAGATACGTAGTCTGTCGAAAGTCTATCAGCGTGACAGCCAGGCGATCCCGGTCTTCGAGGACATCGACCTGGACATCGATACCGGCGAGTTCCTGGTTCTCATGGGCCCGTCGGGTAGCGGCAAGACCACGCTGCTCAACCTCATCGCCGGCCTGGACGAGCCGACCACCGGCACGATCACCGTGGGCGGCGAAGAGGTGACCGCCATGTCGCGCCGCCAGCTGGCCGCCTGGCGGTCGGATCACGTCGGATTCATCTTCCAGCTCTACAACCTGCTGCCGGTGCTCACCGCCTATCAGAACGTCGAGCTGCCGCTGCTGCTCACTCACCTGTCGAAGAAGGAACGGCGCGAGCATGTGATGACGGCGCTCGAGGTGGTGGGGCTCTCCGACCGGGCCGACCACTTCCCGCGCCAGCTGTCGGGCGGCCAGGAACAGCGCGTCGCCATCGGTCGGGCCATCGTCAGCGACCCGACGCTGATCCTGGCCGACGAGCCGACCGGCGATCTCGATGCCAAGTCGGCCGACGAGATCCTCACGCTGATGCAGCGGCTCAATCGTGAGTTCAGTAAGACGATCCTGCTGGTGACCCACGACCAGCGCGCCGCCGAGCGCGGCGAGGCGATCATGCACCTCGATAAAGGGGTGTTGACGCGGTGAAGTACGCCCGGCTCATCTGGGTGAATCTTACCCGCAACAAGCGGCGCACGATCCTCACGGCGCTCAGCGTGGCGGCGGCGCTCTTCCTGTTCGTGGCGCTCAGATCGGTGAACACCACGCTGGATGACGCGCGTCAGGTCGGTAGCGAGTCGCGTATGATGGTGCGCAACGCCATCTCCGTCGTCTTCCCGCTGCCCGAGGCGTACCACAGCTGGATCTCCACCGTCCCCGGTGTGCGCCGCGTGACCTGGGGCAACTGGTTCCACGGCATCTACCAGGACCGGCGCGACTTCTTCCCCAGCTTCGCCGTCGACGTCGACGGCTATTTCGATATCTACCCCGAGATGGTGGTGCCCGAGGATCAAGAGCAGGCGTTCAGACGCGAGCGGACGGCGGCGCTGGTCGGTACCGGGCTGATGGAACGGTTCGGCTGGCGGCTGGGACAGACGATCAGCCTGACAAGCCTGATCTACAGCCCCGACCAGGCCTGGCCGTTTACCATCCGCGCCGTCTACACCCCGCTTCCCGGTTGGACCGACGAGGCATTCTACTTCCACTACGATTATTTGTACGAGATGTCGGAGTGGACGCAGCCTGGCTGGTACATTCTGGAGCTCGAGGATCCATCGCTCGCCGCAACGATCGCCGCGACGATCGACGAGCACTATGAGAACTCGCGCTATGCGACGCGCACCGAGACCGAGCGCGCCTACCTGGCCGGCATTGCCTCGATGTACGGGAACGTGGGCCTGCTGATCAATGCCGTCGGCATCGCCGTGTTCTTCGCCATCCTGCTGGTCGCCGCCAACACGATGATGATGGCGGCGCGCGAGCGGGCCAGTGAAGTGGCGGTACTGAAGACGCTGGGCTTCAGCGACCGGCTGCTGTTCGGGCTCGTGCTCGCCGAGGCCGCGGCGATAACGGCGATCGGCGGGCTTCTGGGCGTGGTCGGGGCCAAGCTGCTCTTCGAGGGGACGGGCTTCCAGGGGATGGGCTTGCTCCCGGGGTTCGAGGTCAAGCTGCGCACCGCGACCCTCGGGGTGTCGATCGCGATCGTGCTCGGACTGATCAGCGGCCTGCTGCCGGCCTGGCAGGCGGCGCGGCTGCCGGTGGCGCGGACGCTGCGCCGCGTGGCTTGAGGCAAAGGCGATGAAGTATGCGCGACTCATCTGGGTGAACCTGACCCGCAACAAGCGGCGCACCATCCTCACGGCGCTCAGCGTTGCGGCGGCGCTCTTCCTGTTCGTCTCGCTACGCTCGGTGGTCACGGCGCTGGAGGACGCGGGCGAAGTAGGCAGCGAGACGCGGATGATCACGCGCAACGCGATCTCGATCGCCTTCCTGCTGCCGGAAGCCTACTACAGCAGACTGGTCGCCGTGCCGGGGGTGAAGAGCGTGACGTGGGCCGCCTGGTTCGGCGGAGTCTACCGTGACCCGCGCGACTGGTTCGCCAGCCTTGCGATAAAGGCCGACAGCTATCTGCCGATGTACCCCGAGTTCATCATCCCGGCGGAACAGCGGCAGGCCTTCATGGCGGAGCACACGGCGGCGATCGTGGGCAGCGGCCTGATGGAGCGGTTCGGCTGGCGGCTCGGCCAGACGGTCAACCTGCGCAGCACGATCTTCGCCCCGGACCAGGAGTGGCCATTCACGATCCGGGCGGTCTACGAGCCTTCGGAACCGGCTGTCGGCGACGAGTGGTTCCTCTTTCACTGGGAGTATCTGTACGAGAACACCGGCGGCCGGATGACGCCGGGCTGGTACGTTCTGCAGATCGAGGACCCGGCGCTCGCCGCGTCCGTCGCCAGATCGGTAGACGATCAGTTCAGGAACTCGCGGGCGGCGACGCGCACCGAGACCGAGCGCGCCTTCCAGACCAGCTTCCTCACGATGTGGGGTAACGTTGGGATGCTGATCAACGTGATCGGTATGGCGGTCTTCTTCGCCATACTGCTGGTCGCCGCCAACGCGATGATGATGGCGGCGCGCGAGCGGACGAGCGAAGTGGCGGTGCTCAAGACGCTGGGGTTCGGCGACCGGCTGCTGTCTACCCTGGTACTGGTCGAGGCCGCCGCCATCTCGGTGGCCGGCGGCCTGCTGGGTGTGCTCGGTGCCAAGCTGTTCTTCGACGGCACCGAGTTCCAGGGCGCCGGCTTCCTGCCCGGCTTCGAGGTCAAGTGGGTGACGATCGCCATCGGCATGGCCATCGCCGTGGTCCTCGGACTCGTCAGCGGCCTCCTGCCCGCCTGGCAGGCGACGCGCCTGCCGGTGGCGGGAACGCTGCGGCGCGCGGCCTAGTGGCTTTGCGGTCTGCAGCCCGCTCGGCGGATCCGCCGGCCGACCCCGACCGCGGCCAATGATCACTGTGGCCGAGCGCTAGGAGAGGATGATGAAGATTCCGCTCATCTACAACATACGAAGCGTCAGGCAGCGGCCCGTCTCCACGCTCACCACCGCGCTGGGGATGGCGCTCGTCGTGCTGGTCTTCGTCGCCATGATGGCGCTGTCGCGCGGCTTCCGCGCGGCGCTCACCGGGACCGGCTCGACCGAGAACGTCCTGGTGGTTCGCACCGGGGCCGACAGCGAGCTGGTGAGCGGGATCAGCCGGGAGACGGCGCAGATCCTCGCGGGGATGCCGTTCGTCGCCGACGGGCCCGACGGCCGGCCGTTGGTGAGCCCCGAGGTCTATGTGCTGGTCAGCCTCGATCGCCCCGGCGTCGGCGAAGCGCTGGTGGTCGCCCGCGGGATGAACCCCGACGTCTTCCAGGTGCGCCAGAATGTGGAGATCGTGGCCGGCCGCATGATCAACCCCGGCACCTCGGAGATCATCATCGGCAAGAGCATCGTAGGCCGGTTCGCGAATACGCAGATCGGCGATGTCCTGAGCTTCGGGAACCGCGACTGGACGGTGGTCGGTCACTTCGCCGCCGCTGGCTCGGCCTTCGAGTCGGAGATCTGGGGCGAAAACGAGCAGTTCATGCCGGCGTTCCGCGGCGAAGTTTTCCAGTCGGTGACCTTCCGGATGCGGGATCCGGCGGCGTTCGAGTCGGTCAGACAGGCGCTGGCTGACGACCCGCGACTGCAGGTGGACGCGCATCGCGAGTACGACTTCTACGCCAACCAGTCGTACCTGCTGACCCAGATCCTCAACTTCGCGGCGGTCTTCATCGCCGGCATCATGGCGATCGGCGCTGTGTTCGGTGCCGTCAACACCATGTACGCCGCAGTCGGCGCCCGGGCGCCCGAGATCGCCGTCCTCCTCACCCTCGGCTTCCGGCCCTTCAGCGTCCTCTCGTCGTTCCTCTTCGAGGCGGTGGTGATCGCCTTCATCGGCGGGATCCTCGGCTGCCTGTTCGCGCTGCCGCTGAACGGGATCGTCACCAGCACGACGAACTGGGTCTCGATGAGCGAGGTGGCGTTCGCCTTCCGCGTCACGCCCGACCTCTTGCTGCGCGGTGTGTTCTTCGCCCTGCTGATGGGGCTGATCGGAGGGTTCTTCCCAGCGCGCCGCGCGGCGCGCCAGCCGGTCGTGCAGGCGGCTAGGCAGGTCTAGGGCGCGCCCGCTTCGCCCCCTTACTCGTACCCTGTCACCCTTATCCCACCGTTCGTAGTCGACAGCCGGATCCGCCCGTGGCCCGCGCCGAGCGTGCCGACGAGCGAGCGGCTCGTCCTCACCTCGGACGTGAGCTCCAGGTTGACCACGTCGACCCTTCCGTGGGCGGTAGTGGCGACCAGCCAGGCCGAGGTGTTCCGAGGTAGGGCGAGCTCGATGTTTCCGTTGCCCGCGGCGATGTCGGCCGTGCCCTGGAACGGCAAGGTCAGATCAGCCTCGATGTTCCCGTTCCAGACCTGCACCGCGACGCTCCCGTAGATATCGTCCAGCCGGACGTCGCCGCTGCCGGTTCGGACGAGAACCGAATTGACCATGTGGGCCAGCGTGACGCTGCCGTTGATGTTCAAGATCTCCGTCCCCATGACCGCCGGAACGGTGATCTCGTAGTTGACCACGTAGTTGGGGTCCTCGATCTCCAGGGGCTGCGCAGTCGCGACGACGATCGCCTCGTCGTACTGGTCGACGTCCACCCAGAACTGCGCCATCCCGGCCTCCGCCTCCTCGAGAGTCGCGGCGCTGACCTCGAGCACGGCCCGGACGTGAACGGAATCGGACCCCAGGACGCCGGTCACGCTGATATCGCCGTTCTTGCCGTCAATCGCCAGCAGATACTGGTAGGCTAAGCCCAGGCCGAACTCGTACTCTTGCCGGACCATGGCAAGACCGTCGCTCCCGAGGATGTCGCCGGAGCAGCCGGTGCTGCCGGCCGCGGCGGCGGCCAGCAAGAGATGTACGAGACCGAGCTTGACCCAGCGGGATGCTCTACCTACCACGCGTCATACCTCTATGCTGGGAGCGGTACGGCTCCACGTTCGCCTCGCGGACACTTCCGGTCTACAGAGTATCGATGAGTTCGGCCACGGTGATGTCGCCGTTCCCAAGATTCAGCACGATGTCGCCTTCGCCATCGCCCAACCTGCCGCTGACGGAGCTGTTCGTGATCTCCGCGTCCTGGAGGGTGAGGTTCACCACGTTGACCCTGCCGACTCCCGTCTGGGCGGCGAGCCAGGCCGAAGTACTCTGCGGTATGCCGAGGGTAATCGCCCCGTTCCCGACGTTCATACCGATGAATCCGTCAAGCGGCAACGTGATCTCGGCATCGATCGCGCCGTTGCCGAGCTGCACCGAGCTGCTCCCCGAGATACTCTCGAGCAAGATGTCGCCGTTCCCGTTCACGATGTCGACGTTGTTGCTGATGGACAGTACGACTATCGCGCCGTTGGCGTTCTCGATCACCACCGCCAGGTCGTCTGGAACCCTGACCTCGTAGTTGACCACGTAGCTCCGGCCACCGCTCTGCGCCGGCTGATCGGTGCTAACGAGGAGCTCCTCCACACCCTCCTCGACCAGAACCTCGAGCGAGTCCAGGTGCGCGTCAGCGTCCTCCTGGCTGTCCGAAGTCACCCGCCGGACGCCCTCGACGAGCAGGGACGTGCTCCCCGGGACTCCGATGACTACGATGGCGCCATTGACGCCGGCCACCCTCAACCGCACCTGAGTCGTCACTTCGACCGTGAATGAAAAGTCGGCCTCGGCAGCGAACGTGCTGGGCCCCGTGGTGAGGTCGCAGCCGGTCGAAATGAGCGCCAGCGAGACAAAGTACACCGCCAGTCCGGCCGGCCTGGGTCTGAGATCCGCGCCTCTCACGATCGAGCCCCTCGCCTTGCTGGAGTCTGCGACTGAATGTGATAGAACCAATCTATTCAATCTACAGTCCAGGCGCCCAGAAGGTTCCACCCGAGGCCGAGCGCGCCGGTCCCGCCAAGCGGCAGGCGCGAATAAAGCGGGGCGGCGGCGGGTATACTCTAGTAGAAGAACATCATTCCCGCGGAGGTAGAACCATGCTTGGCGTACGGAACGTGTGCTGTCCGGCATGGGTGCCGTGGTGCGCCCAGCTGATAATCGTGCCGCTCTGGTTATGGCTGACCTACGACGCGCTGGTCACGGCGCAGGGGCGTGCCGGCCTCGGGGTCACCGACTGGGCTCTGGTCAGCTTCGTCCTGATCGTCATCTCTCTCTTCCTCTTCCTGGCCGGCTATCGGAAGCTTACCGGCGCCGCCGCCGACCCCAAGGACTGACCCGCCACGCCCCCCCTACGTGGGGGCCCCGGGCGAGCGCAATGTGTGAAGGCGATCGCTACAACTTGCGCACCCCGGACCGGCGGGCCCGGCGGCCCGTGTGCTCTCCGGCCGCGGCACGCATCTTGTTCTCTTCTGAGATAATCCCGATCGAGTTCAAACCAGGAGGTGGCATGCACGACGCACCAGCGCAGCGGCTTGGGCGCGGACTGATGCTCCGCCTCGCGCCCGTAGCGGCACTTGCTCTGGCAGTGATCACCTGCTCCGGGAGCGACGAGCCCAGCTCAGCGGAGCGTGAGCTGGTCGCCGAGTGCGACAGCCCCGACCCTGCCTGGATCTGGTGCGACGACTTCGAGGCCGACCGCCTCGACCTCTACTTCGAGTACGACAATCCGGGCGGCGATGGCTTTGTGCGTCTGGACGGTATCGGCGTGGACGGCTCCTACGGCATGCGTGTACGGTTCGCGGCCGACCAGGTCAGCGCCGGGAACCTGCACCTGGCGTTCGCGCGCACGCCCAGCAGCTACTTCCGGCCGGTGGACGACGGCACGGCCGACTGGTCGGTGGCCGGTCGTCGGTAGGCGGTGGACGGTGACGCGGCTGCCTACCGATTACCGATCACCGACCACGATGCGCAGCCTGCAAGTCATGCCGGTAGGGCGACTTACGCGCTTCGCCCGGCTGCCCGGGAAGTTTGTGTCCAGAGTCGCTACAAATTTCCTGCCCGGGCTCTAAGTGGTGGGCGCTCACCGGATTCCCCGCTAGGCAAACCTTGCGCAGCGGGGCGCTGGGGCCTTAGATTGCGTTCGACAGATCCCGCCACTCAACGGGCGATAGCCCGTGTGGCGGTTTTTTGTTGGGCTGACTTCCCACCGCTGACCTCCCCCCGGTCACCCAGCGGTCGGCGCGCCAGCTGCGCCGAGATGGGTATCTCCTCTTGATACAACAGAGCGAATCGTTCGGCATCAGGGTGCTGGACGAGCGTATTAGCGGGCCCGTGGCGAGCGGATTGCACGCCGTGATCGGCGGCCCCGGCACCGGCAAGACGGTGGCGGCGCTGCAGTTCCTCCGGGAAGGGATCCGGGAGGGCGGCCACGTGGCCATGCTCACCCAGGCGCGGCCCGCCGACGTGATCGACCTCGCCCACTCGATCGGCATCGACCTGACGACGCACCTGCGGTCGGGCCGCTGGATGCTGCTGGGCTATCAGTCCGGGTTCCGAGAGAGGTACCGCCGGAGCATCGAGCCGCGGGAAGTGTTCGACGAGCTGGCTGGCTTTGTCCAGGAAGTGGGCGTTCCGGACCGTCTGGCCATCGACACCTGCGGTCCGCTGGTGGAGACCCGGGAGTCGGGTAACGGTGCGGAGATGCTGGTCGACCTGTTGGGCGGTCTGGAGACGATGGTCTTGCTCACGTTCGCCGCCGAGCATCCCGGCGCGCTCGACTCGAGCTTCGATTTCATCTCGCAGCGCGCGTCGCTCATCCTCCACTTCACGCTGAGCAGCGAGGGGCGCCGCGAGATCGTCGTCCGTAAGACGGTAGGTCCGTCGGATGCGGCGGGCCCGATCACCTTCGATATCCGGGATGGCGTCGGCATCGTGCCGCCGGAGGCGGTGCCGCAGAAGCGTCGCAGCGATGTGACGCCGGAGGTGCGCCGCCGGGTCATGCTCCTCGACATCCCCGGTGGACTGCCCCAGGAGCTGCGGCTCTGGCTCGAGGAGACGTTCGAGTTGGTCTACACGGCGGACCCGGTGGATGCGTTCCCCGAGCTGGCGCAACGCGAGTTCGGACTCGTGTGCGTGCACGTCGATCGTCGCACGGTGAAGCGCGGCCTGCACGTGATGCAGCAGCTGCGCCGCGCCGCCAGCCGGCCGCCGATCCTGCTCATGTCACGCGTCGTCGTCCGGGCGAGCGACCGGGCGGTGGCGTTGCGTTCCGGGGCCGACGACTTCGTGTCCGGCGGGCTCAACCCGGAGGAGCTTGCCTCTCGGATGGAAGCGCTGCTGCGCCGGGGCCGCACGGAGGTGGAGCCTGGCGCGGAGCAGGGAGAGCCGATGGATGTGGATGCTGTACAGTCCACAGAGACGGCTCGCCCGGGCGTGGGCGCCAATCCGGCGGAGGTCCGTGACATGGTCCGCGCCCGGCTGAAGGCGCCTGGCGCAACGATCTTCTCACTGGTTCTGTTGAAGCCGCCGAACGGACGCGGCTTGCACGCGCTGGCCAGCCACGTCGCCGATCAGATGCGCCAGGACACCGGCGATCGGATGTGCGTGAACGGCGAGCAGGTGGAGATCTACCTGCACGGCGCGATGGCGAGTCACGCCGAGAGGTTCCTGGGGCGCGTGAGGATCGACCCGTTCCAGGACGTAAACGCGGAGGTATATACGTCGCCCACCGATCGTGAGCGACTGCTCAAAGTGATGAACCAGTAGCTAGCATGGCTGAACTCCCCCGCTGGCCCTACTGGGGACGGTTTGCGGCGCTCGCAACCGCGTCGCTGAGCCTCCTCTTCTTCTTCGTCTTCGGGTTCCTCCCGCAGCGGTTCCTGCTGGAGCTCGACTTCTCGGAGAGCGGCTTCGCCTACCCGGTCATCCGGCCGCCGCTTCCTGTTCCGCCGCCGCCGCCGACCGAGGTCCGCCGCCCCATCCCGCGCGGGCCGGCCGAACGGTTCTGGGCCGAGTACGTCGCGCTGGCTAGCAACGGCGAGGCCGAAGCGGCGCTGCACCTGTTGGCCGGCTACCTCGAGCGTTACCCGGACGACCTGGGCACGCGGCTCGAGTACGGACGCGCGCTCTGGCGCGCCGGCCGGCTGAATGAGGCGATCGTCGCCTATCGCGACGCGCTCGCCCGCGGGGCCGACCCCGGGGTGCGGCTCGAGCTGGCGCGGCTCTACTCGGCGGCCGGCGAATGGGACGGCGCGCTGGCGATCTACGAAGAGATCGCCGGCGCGGCGCCGCGCGATCCCGACCTGCTGCGCGAGTTCGCCGAGGTCGCCACCTGGGCCGAGCGCTACGATCGCGCCGAAGGCGTTTACGCCCGACTCGTCGCCCTCGACCCCGGGGACCCGGAGCGACGCCTGCAATGGGCGCGGGTCCTTTACTGGTCGGACCGGCCAGAACGCGCGTTCGAGGTGTTGGCTCACCTCCCCCCTGATTTCCAGAGCGTCAGCGTCGACTCGCTGCGTGCCGCTATCGCAATCGCGCTACCTCCCCCCGACGCGGAGCCGAGCCTGCTCGAGCGAGCCCGCGGACTGGCGATGGCGGGCGCGGCCGACTCGGCGCTGGCGCTCTACCGGACGCTGCTGATCGAGGAGCCGAGCGCCGACTCGCTGCTCCTCGAGATGGCGGATGTCTTCGAGTACCGGGCGAACGCGCCCGACAGCGCCGTCGCCTACCTGCGCGCCTACCTGGAAGGTCGGCCCGGCCAGCACGACGTGCGCCTGCGGCTCGGCCGCCTGCTGGCTTGGAACGGTCGGCTGGCCGAGGCGGAAGCCGAGGCGGAGGCGCTGACCGCGGTGCGACCTGAGGACGCCGCCGCCTGGGCGCTCTTGGGCGACCTGCGGCGCTGGCGTGGTGATCGTCTGGGAGCGGCGCAGGCCTATCAGCAGTCGCTCGACCTCGCCCCGGAAGAGGTCACGGCTGCTGAAGGCCTCGCCGCCCTCAACGCTCAGGTCGACGCGGAGCTGGCCCGTACCGGAACGATCGGCCCGGCCGGACGCGTCGACTACTTCGCCGACTCCGACGACTTCTCGCTCATCGGCTGGCGCGGCGGCTGGACGTTGGGCACGCCGCGGGCACGGGCCGGCTTCGATCTGGCGCTCGAGCGGGTCGACGGCTTCGACCCCACGGGCCGGCCGGCGACGGTCACCGCGTTGGACGCGCGGGCGACGGCGGAGTGCTGGTGGCTGCAGGGCAAGCTGCAGACCACGGCCGGGCTGGGGGGCTGGCTCCCGGAGTCGGGCGCCGAGCTTCAGCCGGTCGTGGCGTTCACTGCGCTAGCGCCCGATTGGGGCGGCGCGGCGGTCCGCTTCGAGTACCGGCACGAGCCGGCGTTCCGCGAGACGGCGACGCTGCAAAGCACGCTGGCCGACGTGCGCGCCGATGTCGCCGGGCTCGGATATCACCGTCCGATCGGCGGCCGCTGGGATATGTCGGCGGCGGCGCGGCTCGCATGGCTTTCGGGGCAGGGCGAAGCCAACCTGCGGGCCGACGCCGCCGTCGGTCTCTTCCACAAGCCTGACGATCACTGGCTGCTGGGCTACGAGAGCCGGGCGCTCGCCTTCCGCGATCCGGCACCCGACCCGGGGCTCCGCCTCTACTGGGACCCCAAGTGGTCGTGGTCGAACTCGCTGCTGCTGGGCTGGCGTGGCGCGGCGGGGCCGGGGTGGGAGCTGGAGGCGCGGGCTGCCCCGGGCATCGCCTGGCTGCAGGAACGTGATCGGGCCGCGGCGGTGGTATTCGAGTTGAGCGCGACGCTCGACGTGGCCCGTCGCATCGGCGTCTGGACGGTCGGTGGGAGCGCGGGGTACGGGCAGAGCCGGCTGGATGGGTACCGCACCTTCCGGTTGGCCATCGAAATAACTCGTGGCTTCTGATGATAAAGTTCCTGCTCGCGCTCGTAATCATGATCGTAATCGTGATCGTACTCGAGACGATTACGACGACGATTACAATCACGATTACGAGCATGAGTACGAGAAGAATGCGAAGTAAGACTCTGTGAGGAAGAGACGACCGTATCTGCTGGCACTGGCGGCGGCGATCGTGGTGGCGATCGGCGGGGTGCTGCTCGTGTGGGCGGCACGCGCGCCGCTCCAGGTGCAGTCGTTCATCGTGCGCGTCTCCGTCGTCACGCTGGTCCTGTTCCTGATCATCCTCGTCGGCCGCTACTTCACGCTTCTCTGGTTCGGCTACCTGCACCATCTGGAGTCGGGCGGTGCGGTAAAGAACGGCGTCGAGTATCCGCCGGTCTCGCTCATCGTGCCCGCCTACAACGAGGGTAAGGTGATCGAGTCGGCGCTCGAGAGCCTGCTGCGGCTCGCTTACCCGCACTACGAGGTGATCGTCGTCGACGACGGCTCGACCGACGAGACGCTGAGAAGCGCCTCGAGCATGGCGGGCGACTACGGCCACTGCCGGATCCGCGTGACGACGAAGAAGAACGGCGGCAAGGCGAGCGCGCTCAACTCGGGGCTGGCGATGGCGGAGTACCCGATCGTCCTCTGCATGGACGCCGACTCGCGGCTCGAGCCGCAAACGATCAAGTCGGCGGTCGCCCACTTCCACGATCCGTCGGTCGGCGCGGTGGCCGGCAACGTGAAGGTGGTGAATCGTTGTAACCTGTGGACGCGACTCCAGGCGCTCGAGTACATCGAGGGGCTCAACATGGCGCGCCGCGCCCAGGGCTTCTTGAACGCCGTGAACATCGTGCCCGGTCCGATCGGGCTCTTCCGGCGCGACGTGCTCATCTCGGTGGGCGGCTACGATCGCGACACCTTCGCCGAGGATGCCGACATCACGGTGAAGATCCTCACCCGTGGCTGGAGGATCCGCTACGAGCCGCGCGCCGTCGCCTGGACCGAGGCGCCGGAACGGCTGGTCGACCTGATCCAGCAGCGCTACCGCTGGACGCGCGGCATCCTGCAGGCGCTCGGCAAGCACCGGCGGACGCTCTTGCTGCCGCTACCCGACCTGCCGCTCTGGCTGTCGCTGCTGCAGATGGGATTCGAGGCCACGCTTTGGCCGATCATGAACGTATACGGTCACCTCTTCTTCGCCTACGTGGCGGTGGCGTTCGGGATGAGCGAGATGCTGCTCGCCTGGTGGACGCTGCTCACGCTGCTCGACCTGGTGGCGGCGCTCGCTACCGTCGGCATGGAGGAGGAACAACTCTCACTCGTGCCGTTCGCGCTGGTCTACAGGTTCTTTTTCATCCTGCTGATCGATGTGGTTAAGCTCTGTTCGACTTTCGAAGAGGTGCTCAACCTGCGGATGACGTGGGGGAAACTGGAGAGGGTGGGAAGGATATGAGCATCATACAGATCATGGTGACGATCATCATCGTGACGATCCTCGTCACGGTGATACTCGGCGTCGCATCGTATGCGGCCTACTGGTTGCGCCGCGGCCGGCGACCCGCCGAGCCGGTCGAGGTCGATACCTCGCCGCGTTTCTTCTACCGCTACTCGGCGAACGGCGACCAGCAGATCGCCGGCGCCGCTGACGAGAGCGACGCCGGCCCACGGCAGATAGACAGTCCGCTGCCGCTGCGCCAGCGCAGTGTCGCGGGTTTCACCCCCGTAACGGAAGGCGGCAATGGCGGCACCGGTCGCTGAGCCTCCCCGCCCGCGCACGCCCTGGACCTGGGGCGCGGCGATCCTGCTGCTCGGCACGCTGGTCGCCGGGCTGGTGGGCGGGGCGATCCTGTTGTGGCGCTACATCGACGTCGACTCGCTCATCGAGGCGGCGATGGACGAGGCACCGCTACCGGTCGAGGCGCCGCTGGCCGAGGTCGCGCTGCCCGAGCTGCCGGCGACCGTCGCCTGGACCGCTCATATATATGTATCGCCGCGCTCCGCATCCTTCTTCCCCGATCGGGACTACTATGCCGCGCTCATCGAGCGCTGGGAGTCGGCGCTTGCCGCCGTCGGCGCCGCTGTAGAGCTGGTGAGCGGTGCGGCGGCCATCGAGTCGCTGGCCGCCGGCGACCTGCTGGTTATCCCGGCGGCGGTCTGTCTCGATATGCGTGAGCGTGAGGCGATCCTCGGTCACGCCGAGCGCGGGCATTTGTTGGCGACCTGGGCGCTGGGCGCCCGGGACGAGAACTGCGATTGGCTGGGCTTTGAATATCTGCGGGACCTGGCCGGTGCCGAGACGGCTGGGACCCTCGAGGCAAGACCACCCACCTATCTCGTTGTCCCGCACGGCAGCGTGGTCGCGGCCGGCCTCCCTCCTGGTACTCGCCTGGAAATAAGAACCGAGCCGTGGATCACGCTGCGTGCGGGCGCATCGAACATCTTCTGGTCAGATTGGGCGCTGAATCCCCTATCAGCGCCCGAGGGTGGTGCGGGTAGTGGGGCGATCGCCCGCACCACCCCGTCCGGCACCCGGATCGCCTGGTTCGGCTACCGCCTCGATGTGGGCGCCAGCCCCGCCGACCAGCGGCTGCTCGATCGGCTCGCCCAGAACGCTGCCCTCTGGGCCGCCGGTCACGTGCTGGCCGAAGTCGACCCGTGGCCCTCCGGCTACCGGGCCGCCATGGCCGTCACGCAGGACGTGGAGCACAGCTTCACGAACAGCCGCCGTCTGGCCGAGCGCTTCAGTGAGCGCGGGCTACCCCTCACCTTCTTCGTGGTTACCCAGCTCGCCCGCGAGCACCCGGAGCTGGCCGGGGTGTTGGCTGACGCCGGCGAGCTGGGTAGCCACAGCGTCGATCACCGCCAGGTCGGCGGCCGCCCCTGGAGCGCCCAGTTGGCGGCGGTCAATCAGGCGCGCGCCGACATCGCTGCCTGGTCGGGCCGGCAGCCGCTCGGCTTCCGGCCGCCGCGCGAGCTGTTCGACTCGCTAACCCTTGAGGCGTGGCGCCAGAGCGGTGGCCTCTACCTCGCCGCTGCCAACGCCGCACGCAGTGCCGCGCCGGAGATCTTCGGGGTCGCGTCGGGCCGCGTTGTGGTGCTCCCCCGGGTCGTCGACGACGACTACACCGTCATCGTGACGCGCGGCCAGACCCGGTCCGACTCGCTGCGCGCCGCGTTTGTGGGCGGTCTGGAGAAGATGCGCTCGCTGGGCGGCTTGAGCCTGGTCACGCTGCACAGCCAGCTGATCAACTCGCGGCGTCGCGTCGCGGCGGTCGAGTCGGCGGCCCGCGCCGCGCAAGAGGCCGGCGACGTGTGGCTCGTTGGAACATCGCAGATCGCTGAGTGGTGGCTGTCGCGCTCCGAGTTGGAGCTAACAGTACATGAGCGAGAGGACCGCAGCGCGATCCTCAGCCTGCGGAACAACGGGGCCTCGGCCGTCGAGTCGGCCTGGCTGCACGTTTACCTGCCGGAAGACGGCGATAGCTTCGCGGCGCCGGAGTTGGGCGATATGATCCTGGAGTCGCACTACGGCTCGGGTGGACTGCGCGTGCGGTTGCCGGCAATCGAGCCCGGCGGGTTCGTGGAGATCCTGTTGCCGCGGCGTCCTGCCTAGCGGCAGACTGAAACAGCGGGTTTCGCGTCCGCGTACCCCGCGCGGACGGCGCGACAACGGGCTCTCTTTCAGCGGCCTGCTAGTCGGGGAATGCGATTCGCGTGCCCAGCCCCGCCTTGACGCAGTACTCGCCGTAGACCTCCTCGAAGATCGCGACCCCCTCGTCGCCCGTGCAGTGGGTAGCTCCTGCGCGGCGCACTGCCAGCTCGTCTTTCAGCGTACGCGCGAGGTCTCTGATGTACTCAGCGGAGTAAGGCCCGAGGTGAAAGCCGCCGGTGACCAGCGCCACCTCGGCGCCCGTTGTTCGCTTCGACTCCTTGACGATCTCTTCGATACCGCTGTGCGAGCAGCCGGAGATCACCACTAAATCACCGCTCTCCGTCTCGAGGGCGAGCGATAGCTCCGGCAGGTTGTTGAGGCGCGGCTCGTCCTGGTACGGCGGGTAGCGGTAGAAGTAGCCCATGTGCGGTGACGTTGTGAAGATGAGGTGGACCCCCTCTTCGATCTCGGCGTTCGCGCTCACGAACTCCATGTTATCGGTCGCATACCGATAGCCGGGCCGGTACTCGCGCCCTTCCTGAGTGTTGTAACCCAGGTACCCGTCCTCCGGAACGTAGAGGCGGACCGACGGATTCACTTCCAGCAGGTAGTCGAGCCCGGCCGTGTGGTCGCCGTGGCTGTGGGAGAGCACCGCGAAATCGACCTCGGCCAAGTCCACCCCATAGGTCTTGGCGTTGTGCTCGAGCACCCGGGCGCTGGTCCCGCCGTCGAACAGGATCGTGTGACCCTCGTAGCGGATGAACGCCGAGTAGCCCCACATCGGGATACCCGCGCCGATGTCCGCGCCGCGGTGGTCGAACAGCTCGATCAGCCAGTTGCCGTCGCTCTGCTGTGCGCTCGCTGGACGCTCGCTCCCGCTCGCGATCATGAGAGCGACGAGCGGCACGGCGGCCACGAGGGCGCCCAGCAGTATTGCCCGGGAGGTGCCCGGCGTTCGGTTCACATGTCGCGTCATCATCCTAACCTCCAGCGACGTGCGCTAGATGGAACCTGCGGGGCTATCAGGCCGAGGAGGGTCTACCGGATGACAAGATGGGACCCGGCCGAGACTGAATCAACGCCGCCGGCCGTCAGATCGTGATACGCCGCGGGTCGCTGCGCTCGCGCCCGACCCAGCCGTCCATCTCCAGGAGCATCTGGAAGCGGGGGCTGGAGCGGAGCGGGTCCCAGAACGGATCGACGCGCAGCAGTGCGGGCGAGATCTCCGACGGGATCGATAGCAGGTACTCGAGCTGGTCGATCGCAGCCTCGTGCTCGCCGACTGTGGCGTGGATGCGGGCCAGGTCCCGGACCCTGTCGGGTCCCACCATCGCGTCCAACGAGACGGGCACGGCCTCTACAGCCAGCTCACCTTCGCGGATCGCCTCCGCTTTCCGACCGAGTCCCGCGTAGGCGAGGCCAAGCGCGCTGTGCGGCGCGAAACGCTCTTGTCCCTCGCGGACCCGCGCCTCGAACACCACGCGCGCCGAGTCGTAGAAGGCGCGGGCCTGATCGTCGTCCCCCCGCTGGGCACTGAGGTACCCTCTGGCCAGGTAGTAGTAGCCGGCGTCGACTTCCGCGGAGTCGGGGCTCAAGCGCTCGAGCGCCGGCGCGTAGTCCTCGCCGAAGACGTGGAGGATGATCCAGGAAGACTCGCCCCCCAACAGCAGCTGCCCCGGGTCGATCCTGAAGAAGGCCTGCTCGAGCAGCCGGCGCGCCCTGTCGGGCGTGCCATCCCTGGCCAGGTAGTACCAGGCCGCCCAGCGGTAGTAGTACGGCACGTCCGGGGCGTTCGCGATGGCGCGCAGGAAGAACGGCTCCGCCAGCTCGTACTGACGCGTGTAAAAGAAGTTTTGAGCCTGACCGATGAGCCAGACGGTGTTCAGCGGGTCGAGTTCCAGTGCCCGCTGCGCATCATTGATTGACCTCTCCCAGTTGCCCTGGCGCCTTTGGATCCAGGCGATCAGCGCTACCGCGTCGGAGTTGCCCGGCTGGCGCCGCCGCACCCACTCGTACTGCTCCAGCGCCTGCTCGAAGTCGAGCTGCCCGTAGTAGAAGTAGTCGCCGAGCGCCATGTGCGCTTCGGCCAGGTCAGGCGCCAATCGCAGCGCCTCGTCGACGGCCGCCCGCGCTCGGGGCAGCGCGCTGGCACGCTCGAACTGCTGGTTGAGCCAGACGAGTGCGCGCGCCAGCGCGGCGTAGGCGTGCGCGAACCCGGGGTCGAGCTCAATCGCCCGCTCGTACATCGCGACCGCGCGCCACGTGTCCTCTTCGACGAAGCGCCGGCTGTAGTAGTCGTTGCCGCGCAGGTAGGCGTCGTACGCCTCGAGGTTATCGGTAGGGCGTGCCCGGATCGTCCGGCGTTGCGGCTCGAGCAGCACGATATCGAGGGCCAGCGCCACGTTCTCCGCTACGTCTGCCTGCACCTGGAAGATCTCGGAGAGCACCGCGTCGTAGCTATCCGCCCAGACGTTGATGTCGTCGGACACGCGAATCAGCTGCGGGGTTACCCTGACGACGCTCGGACCGCCGGGCGGGTGATCCCAGCGCACGGTGCCTTCCAGTATGAACTTGACGTCCAGCTCGGCCGCGATCTCGGCGTGGCCCTTCGGGGACTCCTTGTACTGGATCGCGGTGGTGCGCGAGATGACAGCCAGCTCGGGTATCTCGCTCAGGCGCGCCGTGATCTGCTCGGTGACTCCGTCGGCGAAGTACTCGTCCTCCGCCAGCCCCTCGTTCACGAACGGCAGCACGACCAGCCTAGTGCTCAGCGAGGCCGGCTCCGGTTCCGACGTGACGAGCGGCAGGCGCCCCCCGGTCAACATCCAGCCACCGACCAGGGCCGCGGCGCCCAGCAGGTAGACGGCCAGCACCTGCCATGGCGGGCGCTGGTGGAAGTCCACGATCAGCCGTTTGGCTGGCGAGCTGCTCATGTGGGCGCTGGGCCGATTCGGTTCTGGGAGATCCCGGCTGATGCCTCGCGCCACAAGATGCGGACCCCGTTTTCCCTTGGCAACTTCCCAGACTAGCTTCAGTCGGAGCGAACGGGCCGGCAGCCACTGCTTGCCCCACACCTCTCACTACGAATTTCCCGAGGTCGGAGGGTTTACGATGAGGACTCCAGCTCTCCTTTGCCTTGCCGCGAGTTTCCTGGTCGCCGGCGCTCCGTTCCGGCAAGACGAGGTGCCACCACCGCGGCCGCTCCTGCCGATTCCCACCGGCCGCCAACTCGATTGGCAGCGCAAGGAGATGGCTATGTTCCTCCACTTCGGCGTCAACACCTTCAGCGGCCGCGAGTGGGGGACCGGCGATGAGGATCCGAATTCGTTTAACCCGTCGCGACTCGATGCGGCACAGTGGGCGCGGGTAGCGCGCGAGACGGGGTTCCGAACCCTGATCCTCACGGCGAAACATCACGACGGGTTCGCGATCTGGCCCAGCCGCTACACCGAGCACACGGTGAAGAACGCCTCCTGGGGGAACGGACGCGGCGACGTTGTGCGCGAGCTGGCGGAGGCCGCTCGTGCCGAAGGTCTCGATCTCGGTCTCTACCTCTCGCCGTGGGACCGTCACGAGCCGAGCTATGGTGACGAGCGAGCCTACAACGAGTTCTACATCGGCCAGTTGCGGGAACTGCTGACGGAGTACGGGCCGCTGGCCGAGGTGTGGTTCGACGGAGCGAAAGGCCCCGAGGCCGTCGACATGGATTACGACTTCGCCGCCTACTGGTCACTGGTCCGCCAGCTCCAGCCGGGGGCCGTGATCTTCTCTGACGAGGGGCCCGACGTGCGCTGGATTGGGAACGAGCACGGCTTCGCCGGTGCCACCAACTGGTCGACCATCGATCGCTCCCGGGTGGAGGTAGGGAACGCCGAGGCCGACTACCTGAACAGCGGGGACCCCGAGGGATCGGACTGGGTGCCGGGCGAATGCGACGTTTCCATCCGGCGCGGCTGGTTCTGGCACGAGGACGAGGAGCCCAAGTCGCTGGACGTGCTGCTCGACATCTACTTCAAGTCGGTGGGGCGTAACTGCGTGTTGTTGCTCAACGTGCCGCCGGACCGGGAGGGGCGCC
Source organism: Gemmatimonadota bacterium (assembly GCA_020344215.1). Lineage (GTDB taxonomy): Bacteria > Gemmatimonadota > Gemmatimonadetes > Palauibacterales > KS3-K002. The sequence continues at coordinate 3,543,781 of CP070815.1, read as the reverse complement.
TCGATCCGGCAGACGTCGAACGGCTGTACGAGCTGCGAGCTGCCTTGGATGCGATCTTCGCGACCGACCTCGCGGCAATTGGCCGGGCGGCCGCCTCGAGTGTGCGTGGCGGATCAGCCGGGTACGAGGCGAGCCATGTTCTGGACGGGGACCTGGAGACCTACTGGGCGACCGATGATTCGGTGACCCGCGCGACGCTCGAGGTCGACCTCGGCGCTCGGGCGACGTTCAACGTGGTGCGGATCCAGGAGCCGATCCAGTTGGGGCAGAGGGTCTCGGCGTATCGGATCGAGGTCGAGCAGGATGACGGGTGGGAGACGGTAAGTAGCGGAACGACGATAGGGCACAAGAAGCTGGACAGGATCGAGACGGTGACGGCGCGGCGGATTCGCCTGATAATCGACGAGGTCCGGGCACACCCACTGATCGCCGAGCTCGGCTTACATCTCCATCGCGGACGCTAGCGAAAAGCCGGGAGCGGGATCGCACCGCCCCCGACTCTCTCCCTTGCTCGGCGTGTCGGGTGGGACTCGCGCTCAGTTGCCGCCGCCGAACATCCGGAACATCTCCAGGATGCTGCGCCGCTCGTAGTCAGCCGGCGCCGTGAACAGATCGTCGGATAGCGACCTTCGCTCAACCGACGTCACTGCGGAGACCTCGTACGTGCTACCGCCCCACTCGGACTGGGTGAGCGTTTGCTCCACGACGGGGAAACCGTGCTCGGCGACCAGCAAGAACACCTCGGTGTCCTCGTCGTCTTCCTCGAACATACCCATGCCCTTCATGCGCGACTCGAGCTCGAGGAAGACATCGACGACGTCCTGGAGGTCCCTCGTCACCCAGGCGATCGTCAGGTCCTCGCCCGACGCGATCTCGAATGCCGTGCAGCTCATCCCATTGATCTCTTTGGACTGACCGAGCGGGCGGACCCGTGCCTTCTCTCTCGCCTCTTCTTCCTCCTCCCCGTACCCCGGAACGATCTCCTTCATCTGCTCGAAGTCTTCCTTCGTCATCTCCAGCACCATGCGCTCCGCCGGATTGACGAGTTGGAACGTGCCGCTGGCGAAATCGAGCAGCGCGTAGCCGGGCATCTCTTCATCGACGCCGCCATCGACGCGCATCATGGTGCCCTTGATGTGATAAGTCAGCTGCTCCACCTCGACCTCGCCCCACTCCGGGGTGGTCGCGATCATCTGCGCCACCGGGATGTCAAAGATCTTCGTGACGTCCGGCTCTTCCTCGGCTTCGCCTTCCGGGTCGAGGAAGTAGTAGAGCGCCTCCTCATCGACCGAGATCGTGCGCGTCTCGATCGTGCCCTCGAAGCCTTGGGCCCACGAGAGCGCGGGTAAGGCGAGCAGGGATAGCAGCGCGGCCAGCGGATAAGTGCGGGGCAGTCTCATTGGGGCCTCCCGAGAAACAGTTGGAGCAGCCGGCTTGGCCGACATTCGCATAAGATAACGACGATTAATAGTGGGAGGTGCCGGCGGCCGTCAACAGGCGGTGTCCGGGCTCGACAGAGCCCAAGCGCCTGGCGTAGCTTGTGGGCCCGCGGGGGCGCGGCCGCTACGTAGGCGCGCCCTACTGGTGCTGCGACTCGAGTATCGAGGAGGTCCGGCGATGACGAAGCTAGGGTTCTGGTCCGTGCTGGCTTGCTGCCTGGCGCTTTCCGCCTGCGGCGAGCGGGGCGGGGAAGAGGCGGATCTCGGCGCGGCCGAGTCGCTGCTCGGAACAGGCAAAGGGATCGACCACGTGGTCGTTGCGGTACGCGACCTCGATGCCAGCCAGAACTTCTTCGTCGACTCGCTCGGCTTCAGCCGGGCGCCCCGCGGCGAGATCCCCGGGCTCGAGAACACCGAGTTCTGGCTCTCCGACACGACCTACATCGAGCTCGTAACCGTTACAGATCCCGAGCAGGCGGCGCAGATCATGCCGCAGTTGCCGCCGTTCCTTGAGGAGCACGAAGGGGCTATGTACCTGGGCCTCGACGTCGCGTCGGCGGAGCGCACCGCCGAGTACCTCACGGCACGCGGCTTCCAGATCATGGGCCCGCTGGGTGGCTCGGTCATCCTGGCGGGGATGGACGAGCCGCCACCTGACGTGTGGCACTACGTGGTCTTCAGGGAACCGGTCGTCCCGGCGAACGCCATCTTCTTCATCGAGTACGACGACTCTGTGCTGAACTGGATGGCGCAGGAGCATCCGGATCTCGCGCCGACGCACTACTGGTCGCACCCCAACGGCGCCCTAGGCATCCAGGCGGTCTGGATGGCGGTGAACGACCTGGAGATGGCGACGGCGGCGTACGAGTCGCTGGGCTTCACCCGTGGCGCGACCCCGGACCGCTACTTCTTCGGCGACACGGTGCGCGATATCAAGACCGGGCACGGCGAGATCTTGCTCATGGCGCCCGGCGATGACGAGACATTCGTGGCCCGCTTCCTCCAACGGCGCGGCGAGGGTGTGATGGGCGTGAGCGTGCGGGTCGCCGACCTGGCGAAGCTACGCGAGGTGGTGTCGCCCCCCGTCTGGCGCAAGTTCCTGCCGTACGATGGGCTCCACGGGGATGCCGTCCTCGTCCAACCCCCGGTGGCCCATGGTCTGTGGATCGAGCTGTTCGAGCAGCCATCTTAGCTACGCTTCAGCCTGCTGCCCCCGGCCGGCGTTGACCGGCCGGGGGCCGGCGCATAGGATCCCCCTCCAATCGGATCAGCCCCGCACAGCAAGAGAACTTTGGCCCGAGAGGTGAGTATGGGAGCACGTACGTCAGTAAGAAAGGTCACCCCGGCGGTCTTCGCGCTGCTCGTCGCGCTGGCGGCGCAGGCGCAGGCGCAGGTCGGGTACCCGCAGACCCGTAAGATCGATCACGTCGACAACTACCACGGTACCATCGTCCCCGACCCCTACCGCTGGCTCGAGGATGTGGATTCCGACGAGACGAAAGCGTGGGTCGAGTTACAGAACGAGGTGACGTTCGCCTACCTGGCGTCGATCCCGGAGCGCGCCTGGATCCGCGAGCGGCTCACCGAGCTCTGGAATTACGAGCGCTACAGCGCGCCGTGGAAGGACGGCGGCTGCTATTTCTTCTCCAAGAACGACGGCCTGCAGAACCAGCCGGTCTACTATATGCAGGAAACGCTCGACTCGGAGCCCGTCGTCATCCTCGACCCCAACAAGCTCTCCGAGGACGGTACCGTCTTCGCCGACCTGTCGGACATCACCGAGGACGGCCGGCTGATGGTCTACAGCGTCGCCACCAGCGGGTCCGACTGGCGCGAGCTCTTCGTGCGCGACCTCGAGACCGGCGCGGATCTGGATGACCACCTGCGCTGGATCAAGTTCGGGGGCGCGTCGTGGACGCACGACGGGGTCGGGTTCTTCTACAACCGCTATCCCGAGCCGGTAGCGGGCGATGCCTACGAGGCGATGAATCGCAACCAGAAGATCTACTACCACCGGGTAGGAACACGGCAGTCGGAGGACCAGCTGATCTACGAGCGTCCCGACCAGCCGGATTGGGGCTTCGGCGGGTACGTCACCGACGATGGCCGCTATGTCATCATGAGCGTCTGGGCGAGCAGCTCCGGCGACAATGCCGTCTTCTACAAGGATCTCGGCGATCCGCTGAGCCCGCGGCTGGACGCGGAGGTGGTCGAGCTGCTACCCGAGTTCGAGGCCAACTACGATTTCGTCGACAACGACGGAACGACGTTCTATTTCCTCACCAACCTCGACGCGCCGAAGTATCGTCTGATCGCCGTGGACGCCGCGAACCCGGCGCCGGAGAACTGGAAGACGATCATCCCCGAGAAAGACGACGTTCTGGAGAGCGTCCGCATCGTGAACAACCAGTTCGTCGCCCGCTACATGCACGACGCCCAGACCCAGATCTCAATCTACGCCTTGGACGGCACGTTCGACAAAGAGCTCGAGCTGCCTACCCTCGGTTCTGTCCGCCGGTTCAGCGGCGAGCGGGAGGACAGCGAGGCGTTCTACGAGTTCAGCTCGTTCCTCTACCCGTCCACGATCTTTCGCTATGACTTCGAGACGGGTGAGAGCACGGTCCTCCGGGCGCCGAACGTCGATTTCGATGCCAGCGGCTACGAGACCAGGCAGGTCTTTTACACTTCGCGCGACGGTACAAGCGTGCCGATGTTCTTGACCTATAAGAAGGGGATCGCGCTCGACGGCACGAACCCGACGTACCTCTACGGCTACGGCGGCTTCAACAGCAGCCGCCGGCCCAACTTCTCCACTAGCATCCTGGTGTGGCTGGAGATGGGTGGCGTCTACGCGTCGGCCAACCTGCGGGGCGGCGGCGAGTACGGCGAGGAGTGGCATCTGGCGGGCACGAAGGAGCGCAAGCAGAACGTCTTCGACGACTTCGTCGCCGCGGCCGAGTACCTGATCGATGAGGGCTACACACAGCCTTCGAAGCTGGCCATCGCCGGGGCGTCGAACGGCGGCCTGCTGGTCGGCGCGGTGATGGTGCAGCGGCCCGAGCTGTTCGGCGCGACGCTGCCGGCCGTCGGCGTCATGGATATGCTCCGCTTCCACGAGTTCACCATCGGCTGGGCCTGGACCTCCGACTACGGCTCTTCCGATGACGCGGAAGGATTCAGGTACCTGTACGCCTACTCGCCCTATCACAACCTGCATCCCCACGACTATCCGGCGACCATGGTCACCACGTCCGACCATGACGACCGGGTCGTGCCGGGCCACTCGTTCAAGTTCGCCGCCCGCTTGCAGGAGATGCAGATGGGCGAGGCGCCGGTGCTGATCCGCATCCAGACCAAGGCGGGCCATGGCAGCGGCAAGCCGACGGCCATGATCATCGAAGAGCAGGCGGACCGCTGGGCGTTCCTCGTGAAGAATCTGGGGATTCGATTAGGGGAGGATGCGGCCAACTGAGACGGGCGCGTTCCGAATGTAGAATATCGAATAACGAACGCCGTATTCAGAGCATCCTCAGGCGGTCGCGCTCAGGTTAGCGGGCGCGACCGCTTCGCATTACTTGCCGTTGTTTCGTACTGCGGCGTATGTTGGATCAGCAGTAGCCACACCTTAGGCCCATGTCGTCGCCGTGCAGTTCCTGCCCACCGGGCAGGTCGACGCTTGCCGCTCTCGTAGGCGCGGCCCTGCTTGCCGCGCTGTGGACGCTCGGGTGCGGGCCGAAGTTCCGCAATGTTTACGGGGTGCCGCTGGAGAACGTAGTCCTCTCAGCGCCGATCGAGGACGGGTGGGTGGCGGTCGATTCCGCGTGGGAAGGCGTGCGCGCCGTCCTCCAGCTGGAGACCGAGGCGCCGCGCGGCACGCTCCCCTGGGACCTGGAAGAGCTCGCCCTGCTATTCCGCGACGACACGATCCCGGCCACCCGTATGCGGTGCGAGGAGTCCGCGGCATGCCGGCGAGTTGCACGGCCGGTGGAACCTCCGGACGAGAGGGAGATCGCGGAGCCCGCCGAGCGCGGTGAAGAAGTCGTCGAGCTCTGCGAGCACATCGTGGTTGCCGAGTTCGTCCTTCCGCGCGTTCCGACGCCCGCCGATTCGGTAGCGCTGCGGCTCGGCGGCAGGAGCACGCTCCTCGAGTGGCGCCGATGAGACCGCGCTCCCTCTCCCTGCGCAGCAAGTTCACACTCATCGTCCTCGGCGGCGCTGTGCTACCGCTGGCGCTCCTCGGGCTCTGGCTCAACCGCACCGCCGAGCGCTCCGGTGAGGAGTTGCTGCGCGCCCGGTTGGGGACATCCCTTGGCCAGATCGTCGACGAGATCGGACTGCGCTGGCTGGGCAGGCGCTCGCAGCTGCTCCGGCTGGCCGAGAGCTCCGCGGTTCAGACTGCCCTGCGTGAGAATTCGCCCTCGCGTGAAACCGAGGACGCGGCGCAGATCGAGTTGGGTGAACTGTTCGCGGGCATGCGTGACGCCGTCGAGTCGGCGACGGTCGAGGACGCCAGCGGCGTCGCGCGCTGGAGCGTGCCCAGCGAGGGGCCCGCGACGTCGGGCGGCACGACCCTAGGCAACCCGGCGCTCCTCGTGCGGTTGGGGATCTACGACAACGCCACGGGCGCGCGGCTGGGCAGGCTGGACGCCCGCGTCTCAATGAGCAGCCTGCTGCCTGGCGGCGCCGGCTGGGGCGGCGTGAGCGGCTCGGTGCTCGCCGTCTTCGATCGAGGAACCGGGGCGTCGCTCCTGCCGCTCTCCATCGATCCGGCGCTCTTCGCCGGCGACCGTTTCGTATGGGGCGAGGAACCGTGGCTAACCGTTCGGCACACCCTCCACGAGCCGCCGATGCACCTGGTGCTGGCGGCGCCGCTGACCCCGTTCACCGAGCCGTTCCAGCAGGCGGCGCGCCGCAACATCTGGATCCTGGCGATCGTCGCCCTCGCGGTGTTCGCGCTGGCGACACTGTTGACGCGTCGCACGACCCGCGCGCTGGTTCGACTCGCCGCAGCGGCGGAAGCGGTATCGCACGGTGACCTGGAGAGAAAAGTTGAGGAGGCGCCGGGCGACGAAGTGGGTCGCGTCGCCCGCGCCTTCAACTCGATGACCGAGAGCCTGCGCCGCACGCTGCGCGAGCTATCACAGCGCCAGGCGCTCGCCGCCGTCGGCGAGTTCGCCGCGTCTTTGGCCCACGAAGTTCGCAACCCGCTGACGTCGATTCGACTCGATCTGCAGCGCGTCGAAGAGAAGCTGCCGCAGGACTCTGATGCTCGAGAGCTGCTCGGCCGTGCATTGGGCGAGGTCGAGCGCGTCGACCGGTCGGTAACCGGCGCGCTACGCGTGGCGCGTAGCGGCAGCGTCACCCTCGAGCCCGTCGATATCCGCCAGCCGCTCGAGTCTGCGATCCACAGCGCCGAGCCTGAGTTGAAGGCGCACGGTGGAATGCTCGAGCAGGAGCTCGGCGGCGCCGATCCCCTGTGGGTGAAAGGGGATGCGCCGGCCCTTGAGCAGCTTTTCCTCAACCTGCTCCTCAACGCCGCCCAGGCCTTGGACGAGGGTGGGCGCGTCGAGGTCACCGTCGCCCGCTATCGGGATGGGGTGTCGATCTCAATTCGGGACACTGGACGCGGCATTCCGCTGGAGAACATCGAGCGGATCTTCGAGCCCTTCTACTCCACACGACCCGAGGGTACCGGGCTCGGACTCGCCATCGCCCAACGCATCGCCACCGCACACGGCGGCGAGCTCGAGATCGAGAGCACGCCGGGCGCGGGCAGCACGGTCCGGCTGCGGCTTCCCGGTTCGCCGCCGGCGTAACGGTTCGGGCGCTCGACGTAACGGGTCGTTCCGCCCGAACTGGCCACACAGAATAGCCCCAACCCTCAGGACGCGCATAATCACTGGCATTTGGCCGCCCGGCGGCTCTGGCACGCCGCTCGCCAAAGTACGTCTCCCGAAGGGTCGGCCCACGGCCGCTCCACCATCGCCAAGCCTGAATCAGACCATGATCGAGTTCCTTCAGCTGACGGCGCCCAACGTGGCGCTGGAACACGTCGACCTGACGGTCGCTCTATGGTTCGGCATCGGGATCATCGTCGGTCTGGTCCTGACAGTGGCTTCGATTGCGGCCCTCGCGATCGAGTGCATGACGCATGAGCAGGCACACCTGTAAGAGGAAGATGCCATGAACAAGAGGCTCCCTATTCTTGTACTCGGAGTCGTTGCGCTCGCGGGCTGCGAGCCGGAGGCATCGCGCTCCTCCGGCGGCGCCGATGTGTTGGCGGCGGCCGGCATCCCGGGCGCCGTGGCGGCATCCGCGCTGGCTGAGCAGGACTCGACGCCGATGGTCGTTCGCAGGCTCTGGTACTCTGAGGGCAACCTGGAGTTCTGGGGCGGCCCGTCGCCTGACGGCAGGTACCTCAGCTACGTGGACTGGTCGACCGGCGACCTGGCGGTCCACGACTTCACGACGGGGGAGGACAGCCATCTCACGGACGAGGCTTCGGTCGACGATTCAGAGTTCGCGGTTCTATCGGCGTTTTCCCCCGACGGCGAGTGGATCGCCTACAGCTGGGAGAACGGCGAGTACGACGAGCTGCGTGTTCAGCGGCTCGACGGGTCGGAGCGTCGCGTGCTCTACTCGAACGAGGCGATGAACGTGCACCCGGCCGAGTGGTCCGCCGACGGTTCGGAGATCCTCGTAGCGATCGACAGGTTAGGCGACGGCACCAAACAGATCGGGCTGGTGTCCGTCGCCGAGGGCTCGCTGTCTGTCCTTAAGTCGCTGGACAGGCGCGGCACCTTCGAGGAAAGTGTCTCACCCGACGGGCGGTATGTCATTTACGATTTCCCGGCGAGCGTGGATTCGCATGAGCGAGACATCCACGTGATCGAGACCGCGACGGGCGAGGAGTCGGTACTGATCGAGCACCCGGCCAACGACCTCGTCCTCGGCTGGGCACCGGATGGCAAGCACGTGTTCTTCGCGAGCGATCGTACCGGAACGCTTGGCGGCTGGCTGCTCCCAGTGGCGAACGGAAAGGCCGCAGGTGAGGCGCGGCTGGTGAAGCCGGAACTGTGGCGAATCAGTCCTCTCGGATTCGCACGTGACGGCTCGTACTACTACGGCATTGGGATGTCGATGACGGACGTGTACGTCGCGACACTCGATCCCGAGACGGGCCAACTGCGCGAGCAACCCGCGCGAGTCAGTCAGAGCTACTTTGGAGGCAACGCCTTCCCGGAGTGGTCCCCGGACGGCCGGTACCTCGCCTATGTCTCCGAGCGCAGCCCGGTGAAGGGGTCGTTTGGATCTGAAGTCATCGTGATCCACTCTATGGAGAACGGTGAACTGCGTGAGTTGCGGCCGAAGCTCGGAGGGTTGCCGTGGTTGAGCTGGTCGCCGGACGGCAGCTCGATCTTGGTGCGAAGCTCGGATGAGAACGGCCGGCCGGGTCTCTTCCTGGTTGATGTGCATACGGGAGATGTTAGGGCTCTGACGGACTTCACCGCCGATGCAGTCCCCACGTACGCCGAGTGGCTCCCTGACGGCAGCTCGCTGGTCGTCCGGACGGGCTCCAGCGACGGCACGCGGATCGGCGTTCTAGACCTCGCGAGCGGTACCGAGAAGGTGCTCTATCGCGTGTCCTGGCCGGAGGTGATCAAGCGTGATTTCGCCGTATCGCCCGACGGTCGGCAGCTGGCCTTCGCGGTGGGCGGGAGTAACGGCAGCGGAGTGATGGTAATGCCTGTCAGTGGCGGCCAGCCGCGACGGTTGGTGGGCTTTAGAGCCGGGGAGCCCGGGGGGGCCGGCCCCGTGCCCGTCTTGATCAACTGGAGTCCAGACGGACGGCACGTTTACTACGAGCGCTTGGGTGGTTCGGAAACCCAGGAGAAGAAAGGCCTCTGGCGAATACCCACGGCAGGCGGGGCGCCTGAGCAGCTAGACTGGCTATCGGAGGCGGGGGGAATACTGTTGCGTTTCCACCCCGATGGACGCCGGGTCGCGCTGACCCGCGGGGAGGGCGGCGGCTCCGAGGTCTGGGTGATGGAGGACTTCCTGCCGGCAACGGCTGGTCCATCAGAATAAGTAATAGGAGCATGATGTCATGAGTAGGAGCTTTGCTGTTCTCGCGATTGGAATCGTCGCCCTGGCGGGCTGCAACCCCGAGTCGCCCCGCGCGAACGGCGAGGGCGAGCTGTTGGCGGCGGGCATCCCGGGGGCCGTAGCGGCCACGGCGCTCTCCGAGCAAGACTCGACGCCGATAGTGGTGCGGCGCGTCTGGGGAGGCCCGCAGGTCGACCTCGAGGGCGGCGTGTCGTACGACGGGCGCTACCTGAGCTTTGTCGACTGGTACGAGACCGGCAACCTGGCGGTCCGCGACCTCAAGACCGGGGAAGTGCGCCGGCTGACGGACAGGGATCCATCGGGCGAAGGCTGGGAGTGGGCGGAAGGGTCAAAGATTTCCCCTGACGGCGAGCACGTCACCTTCTCCTGGTACAACTCTCTCGAGACGTACGAAGTGCGCATTGTTGGGACCGACGGAACCGGGCTTCGCACCATTTACCGAGACGAATCGGTTGAGTGGGTGGCACCGGCGGCGTGGTCGCCGGATGGGGAGCACATCCTGGCCCACGCATCGCGGCGTGGCGACACGAGCCAGATCCTGCTGATCTCGGTCGCGGATGGCTACGCCCGTGTGCTGAAGACGACGGGTCGGCGCCGTCCCAAACAGATGAGCTTCTCTCCCGACGGACGCTATGTCATTTACGACCTCGAGGTCGAGGAAGGATCGGTGAACCGGGACGTCTATCTGATCGAGATTGATGGGAGTCATGAACGCCCGCTCGTGGAACATCCGGCCAACGACTTCGTGCTCGGTTGGGCGCCGGACGGCGAGCACATCCTGTTTGCCAGCGGTCGGATGGGAACGATCGGCGCATGGCTGCTCAAGGTGAAGGACGGAAAGCCCGACGGGAGCCCGCGACTGGTGAAGCCGGACATGTGGCGTATGACACCGCTCGGGTTCACGCGGGACGGCTCGTACTACTACGGTGTGAGCACGACGATGCGGAACGTCTACATCGCAACCCTCGACATGTCGACCGGCGAGCTGCTGGCGGCCCCTGCTCCGGTCACCCGGCGCATGTCGGGAAAGAACACATATCCCGCCTGGTCACCCAATGGGCGCTACCTCGCTTATCAGTCGGTCCGCGAGCAGAGATCGGGAGGCACGGGTTTCCCCCTCATCTCCATCCGCTCTGTCGAAACGGGCGAGATCCGACAGTTCAGACCGAAACACGCCAAGTTTGTTGCCCCCCGGCTTTGGTCAAAGGATGGGCAACACATCATAGGGTTTGGCCGAGACGAGGAAGACCGCTTTGGCCTGTTCAGGGTCCATGTGCAGACTGGCGAAGCGGAAGCGTTCGATAACTTCTGGGGCGTCGATATCGCCGGTCCGCTTGGTCTATCACCCGATGGAAGGTCGCTCTACTACAAGGTGTGGCTCGAAGACGGTGCCGGCATCGCGGTGCGCGGCTTGGAAGGCGGCAGCGGGAGGCTGCTCTATCGTTGGAACCGTGGTGGCCGTGCAGCCCTGTCGCCGGACGCCAGTTATCTGGCGTTCGACGAGTACAGTGAGGGCCGTGGGATGCTGATGGTGATGCCGTCGTCAGGTGAGGAACCACGCGTACTGGTGGAGTTCCCGCCCGAGGGTGGCGGGCCTGGGCAGATCGCCTGGACGCCCGATGGGAAGAGTGTGGTCTACAGGAATGATCGCGAGCTCTGGTGCGTGGGGCTGGACGGCGGCGAAGCGCGGAGGCTTGAGTTCGCTGACGGATCGATGCGTCACGTGCGCTTTCACCCGGACGGGCGGCGCATCGCTTATGATGCGGAACGCGGTGGCGGGGCTGAGGTCTGGGTGATGGAGGACTTCCTGGCCGGCGGTTAGAGAGGCGAGTAGGCGCAATGGTGGACGGGGCGGCCGCGATTCGGCAGATTTTATAGGGCGGGTAGTGATTCCCTCAGGCCGTCAGGCCGCCGAGCCCACTATGAAGAGCTACTGGCTGACGCCGATCGTGCTGCTGGCCGCCGCCGTGGCTTGTGGTCCGCCGGTCCTCTACGACACGGCGGGGCGGCCGGTCAAGGACCCGATGCTCATGGCCCAGGTCGATGGGCTCTGGCTCGCCGTCGATTCCTCGGCCGCCGGTGTCCGCGCGGTGCTGGAGGTTCAGGTCGTGGCCCCGGGTGGCCAGCTCAAAAGCTGGGATCGGACGGACCTTGAGCTGTGGACCGGCGCCGCCGTGCCGCTCTCCCCAGCACGGCTCAGGGAGGGGAACGTGCGCTGCTGGCCGACATCGCCCTGGGGAGCGCGGTGCCGGACTAACACCGTTGATGAGAGCGCCTGCGCGCCGCAGATGCAGCCCCGGGAAGCCGAATGCTACTACATCTTGTGCGCCGAGTTCGCCCTCGAGCGTGTGCCAAGTCCCGGCGAATCTATCGTCGTGAACCTGGGCGGAGTGCAGAGGGTCCTGCAGTTGGCCGTCGTGAAGTGAGGGCCGCACCCCGCCGCTGCCAGTCAGCTCAGCCATGAGACACGTCCTGGTCGTCGACGACGACGCCACGATCCGCGAGTCGCTCTCCGAGGCACTCAGCGACGATGTCACCGAGATACGCACGGCGGAGGATGCCGAGCGCGCGCTCTCTATAATAGATGAGCGGCTGCCCGACGTCGTGATCTCCGACGTGCGGATGCCCGGACTCGACGGCCTCGCCCTGCTGAAGCTGCTAGGCGAGCGCGCGCCGTCGGTGGAGGTCATCTTGATGACGGCCTACGACGACATGCCGACGGTGGTGGCGGCGATGCGCGAGGGCGCCCACGACTTCCTGGTCAAGCCGCTCGACCTGCACGACCTGCGGCGTGTGCTGGCGCGTACGTTCGAGGATCGGCGCACGCGCGAGCGGGCCCGCCGTGCCGCCGAGGAAGAGGCCAGCGCCTACCGGCTGGACGAGCTGGTGGGTCACGACGCGCGGATGATCGAGATCTACAAGCTGGTGGGGCAGCTCGCCGCCAACCGCGCCAACGTGCTGATCCGCGGCGAGACGGGGACGGGCAAGGAAGTGATCGCGCGGGCGATCCACTTCAACTCGGCGGACGCTGCGGAGCCGTTCATCCCGGTCAACTGCACGGCGTTCGCGCCGACGCTGCTCGAGTCGGAGCTGTTCGGGCACGTGAAGGGCGCGTTCACGGGTGCCATCTCCGAGCATCGCGGGCGCTTCGCGCTGGCGGGCCGCGGCACGATCTTCCTCGACGAGGTCGGCGACACGTCG
>CP070815.1:3528512-3530914 GCA_020344215.1 Gemmatimonadota bacterium | reverse complement strand
CAGGAAGATTGGAGTTACCCATCACGGGCCTCCTTCAACACCCGCTCAATCCACTCCGAAGGCTTCTCCGACTGCCGCAGATCCCTCGACTTACGAGGTTCCCGCAAACGCTCCTCAAATTCGTGGCGGTGAAAATCAGCCACCCCACCCCTCCTTGTTGTTTCGTGGCCGCTCAACATACAGGCAGGTGTCACGCAACCGCAAACAGGTGCAGCGACGACCATCGCAAACAGGTACAGCAAAGAGGTGTAGCGATAGTGAACCCTGGCGGGTTCACGCGGTTCGCCGGCCTGGTCGGCATTGTCCGTATGTTCGAATGTCCGAATGTCCGTACTTTTCGGTAGGTTACTGTTCGGTAACCAGTAGAAGCCTCTGGAGCGCTTCTAAGCGCGTCGAGATCGTCAGGGTATGAATACCGCCGGCGGTAGGTCGCGTGCGCTTGTAGAGGCTTAGGGCGTCTCTGGACGCGAAACAGCCGACCATCGGAGGGAATGGCCGGCCGGTTCGGTGTCTAGGTTGTCGAAGGTTCTAGCTGGTCAAGATGATGAGCAACAGGACTATTATGATGAGCCACGCGGTACCGGTCATGCCTTTCCCTTCGTTGTCGAGAACGCGACGTGTCCGCGGGTAGTTGGCAGGCAGTAGGAGCACGCGGTGCAAGCTCCGCGGCCATCATCGGTCACCAGAGGGATACGTCCCACTAGTTCGGGGCAACGTAGGCCGCGTGCTACCTCCATACCGCGGGCGATCTCGCGGCACTCATTCCACGATTCTCCGCAGAAAGCGAGCCGGACCCAGGGGTAGCGGTCCGCGACCTTGCGCGCTTTCGTCGCGTTCCATCGGTCGACACTGAGGAACACCGCGAGGTTCTCCGGTGGTTCGTCTCCGATCCGCAACCGGTGCACGAGGTCGAAGCGGCGCGTGTAGAGCCATCCGAGGATGTCGGGCCGCGCTTCGTGGGCGCGTGCGATCGCTTGGGCGTGGGCATCGTGAGCGATATCGCCGTCCCACTGCCATCGGAACGTGACGCGGTCGACGCCGGCGCGACGCTGCAACGCTGCGGACTCGTCTAGCAGCGTCAGAAACTGCCGCGTTAGTGCTGCCGCGTCGCCGCGGTAATGCTCTACCGCTTGGTAGTTGCTTGCCATCAGCCGGCCCACCGCGGGGAATCGGCGTTCCACCGATTCCGCGTAGCACTTGTCGCAGAAAGGGGTCCGACCATCGCACGATCGGCGGTCTAGTCCGAACGCGTTCGGGATTGGTCGCCATCCTTTCTGAGGGTCTGGCGCGGCATGCGTGCACGTTTTCCGATCGGTCGACAGTTTCAGGGCCGGCGGTAGCGTCGGCGCGGCTGACACTGGAATGATTCGCCGGCCCATCACAGGAGTCCGATCGCGTCGAAGTCGTCGAGCATCGCGGCGACTCCGTCGACATCGTCAGGCATCAGGTCCAACAGTTCCGCGGTCGCCATGCTTCGGAGGTTCGGCGTAGCGTCGGCGTCGACATCGCAACGCGATCCGGGGAACGCGGCGCAACCCTTGCGGCGGAACAGTTTGACCGCGGCCGCGCTCGTAATCCCGAGTTCGTCCGCGAGACATGTCTGGATTTCGTACGAGTCCCAGGGTTCTCCGCATCCTGGGGTAGTGCAGTAGAGGTCCATCGTGGCGGATCCTTTCGTGTAGTTGTTTAGGTGTTCCGACCCTAGCGGGATCGGTGGGAACGCGCCGAACCTGTGCCGGCGCGCTCCGATCGGTCACGCTAGGTCATTGATGGCGCATCGCATCGCGTGCAAGAGGCGTCATCTTCCATGTAGGAGACGCGGCACCATCCTCCGCACTTACACATTCCGATGGTTTCGGCGTAGATCATTCCGGAGGCGAGACGCGGTTGCACATAGCCTGACCATGTCCAGCCGGCGGCATCGTCGCCGCGGATGACTGCGTAAACATCAGCGGACGCGGTTTCGTTGCGAGCGAACGGCCCCATCGGCCGCGCGTACACTTCCCAACCTGCGGGAAGGTAGGCGCGGATCCTGTCCAGTTCTCGAGACTGCTGCCCGCGTGGCAACAGCACTCGGCCTCGGTCTCGGCTCATGCGCTCACCTCCTCAGAGGGTGCGATAGTGAACGACTGCTGACGCAACGCTCCGCCCGGGATAGTGGCAAGGTGCCAGCCGGCGGGCCGGATGGGCTGACGACGACGGGCACGCCATCGGCTCACTTCGGTGCGCGTAGGCCATAGGCCAGCCGCGAGCATGGCAACGAACGAGAGTACGTAGCTGATCATTGGGTCACGCTCCCATCCACCAAATAGACCGCGTCGCAACTGTCGACGTAGACCACCGCGAGACGTTCGTCGTTGGTCCAGTGCGTGACTAGTACACACTCAAGCACGGAAACAGTG
>CP070815.1:3507343-3528412 GCA_020344215.1 Gemmatimonadota bacterium | reverse complement strand
GCGGAGGGGGTGGGATTCGAACCCACAAGCCCGTGAGGGCGCCGCATTTCGAGTGCGGTGCATTGCCGTTCTGCCACCCCTCCGGCAGTTCACAATCTCAATCGTTACCGTCGGCCACAACTCGGCCGGTTCAACCCCTTTCTGCCACCCCTCCGGAAAGGCCGGTAGTCAGTAATCAGTAGTCAGTGATCAGTACCTTCTGCTGCTTCCCAAGCACCGGCGTCGCCGGTGCTGTCGAGCGGACACTGTGAGCGCCCGCCCGATAGTATGTCTCGGCGCCACTGCGCGACACGGAGCGAGGTGGCCCGGCGACGCGCCTACACGGACGGGGTGGGATTCGAACCCACGAGGCGCTTGCGGCGCCCACACGCTCTCCAGGCGTGCGCCTTAAGCCACTCGGCCACCCGTCCAAACAAGTCGGGCGCTGAGGGCCGGCCACCGCTCCGGCACCCAACGCCTCATGATCTTCCAGTTGCCCCGCCAGGGTTCGAACCTGGAGTCTCTTGGTCCAGAGCCAAGCGTGTTGCCAATTACACCACGGGGCAAGCCAACAGCTTACGGCCTGGTCGCAGTCCGACTGTGCGAGTTACTGAGTGAGTTAGCCGCCCTATACCGCCCCAAAACGCCCCTCTTGCGTAGACTGAAAATACGGGAAATTCGCTCACAGACAACCAGTCCTGGTCACACCAGCCGTCCCCTAGCCCACCGCCTTCCACAGCCCTTCGAGCGCCCGCTCAAGCCGTTCATTGACACGCAGCACAGCACAAGCGCTTCGCCTCACGCGCGCACCTATGAAAGGAACGGCCGCCGACACGCACCTACGCCCATGTGGACGCCGGTGCCCGGCTGGCGAGAGCCATTCTCCCCCATCGGGTGGGGTCGATCCAGGTTTATCGCCCGCGTGAATTTCTCGGGGAGAATTCGAGATCGGGGGGGCGCACAGAGGGGGTTTAAACAGCGTTGTGCTTGACTCGGCAACGTTCACAGCGTGGTGCTCAGGATGGCCGCGTGGGGACTCGCCGAAAGCGATCTCCGAAGAAACAGGATACCACATCGAGCACGTCTACCGGCTGCTGGGCAGCGACGTCGGCCGCGAAACGCTGTCGCGCTATCGCGGGCATATCGAGGCAACGATCGTTAGCGCCGTGCGCGAGCTGGTGCCCGAAGTCCTGGGCGGGCGCGTGGACTGTGGGAACTGAGCGCAAATCTATGGCCGGCGACCACGGTCTGGAAGGCCGAGTACGCGAACGTGCTGCGGCTCGACGTGCTCGGCTCGAAGAACCGAGAGATAGCCGCCGCGCTCGGCTACTCTAAAGGGCAGATCAAGCGGATCAAAAGCATGCCTGAATACAAGAAGCTCAAAGACGAGATCCTTGCTGGCGAGCACGGCACGTTAGTCGAGCGCACCAAAGCGCAACTGGCGACGCTGCTACCGACTGCCGCCGATACCTATGAAGCCGTAATGACCGACAAAGCCGCACACAACCGCGACCGCATAAGCGCCGCCGACTCCGTGATGGATAGGTTCGTGCCGAAACAGACGCGCGCTCAAGTCGACTCTCGCTTGGACTCGCGCGCGATCACAATTCACCTGCACGGCCAGACGGTCGAGGAGTTCTTAAGCTCGCCCACGGACCTTGTGGAGTCGAGCTTCGAGATCGTCTGCAAAGACTGCCACAAGAGTTACCCGCCAGACACGAAGCACACGTGCGGGTCGTCGAAGCCGACCGAAGCCGACGAGGGCCGCTGCGATCTGTGCGGCGAGCCGCGCACGCTGGGCCACAACTGCGCGGTGTTCAGGAGAAGCGCACCGAGGCGTTGCGTCGCGCCGGGTGGAACGTGCAAGACGACGCCGACTTCTAACGGCGGCCAGGCGTGTCACCCGCACCAAGCGGCAAGACCTGCGCGGTCGGCGCTCACCCGCTTTACGGCAAGCAACGACTGATCCGCCATCATCCGACGTTGATGCGGTACTTCTCGCATTGGATCGAGGAGTGGCGCGATCGCTACCGTGAGTTTCGCGACGAGGACGTTGAAGGTGTGTGCTATCGTCACCACGAAATCGCACACCGGAAGATGCGGCCAATCCTCGAAGGCTGGTGGTCGCTTCCGCGCGAGGCGCAAACGCCGGAGGCGGCGCTGTCGGTCGCGAGTGCGTGCTCGGCGAGGTATTGGGCGTGGGCGTCGTCAAGCGTCGTCAGCTCGTAAAGCGTTCGCCAACTATTCGGCAATAGCCATCAACCTTTGCGCGCTGCGTGGCCCAAATGGCAAGTCCTTCTCGATCAACGCGCCGCCTTATAAGGGTAATTATAAGGGTAAGGCCGGGGTTGAGCGGGTGACGGCGGCTGATAGACCGCTGTGGGTACGTTTCTTAAGAGGGTACGTGGCCGCCCGCACAAGGATAGAACTTGAGGCCACGCCACGCCTTACCGGCCACCACCGCGCCCGAGAGCGCACCCGCGACGACGCCGATCCCACGAAGAACGCCACGAAACGACCAATCTTGACCAGTGTGGCCTTAGGAATTTCACAAACGCGGCCTGCCGCACGGCGATAGCGATAGTCAATCGCGTTTCCCGCCATGAGACGCTTGACCGCTGCTTGATTCGCCGCGAACATCGTAGAGCCGTCTGGAGCCTGAGGAGGTGCAGCATGAGCGCTCCACGGATCGTCCACCTCGTCGCCGCGTTCGTCCTGCCAGCGTGGGTTGCCATCATTGTCAGTGCTTGCGAGCCGCCGACAACAGGGCCGTACACGTTAGATCCACCAGACTTCTTGGTGACAGTGTCGGTGACACCGGACACAGCGCATCCTCAGGATTCCGTGCTGGTGCAAACGATGGTGCGTAACATTGGGGGCAGCGGCTACCAGCCTCGAGCAAGCGGGAGCTTCTGGTCCTTGACGCTGGCCGACAAAGGTGCCACCCACTTCTACTTCCACGTGCCGTATCTCGCACCAAAGGAGCAGGATACGGTGAGGTACTGGGTTCAACTGAACGGTTGGCCGGCGCCTGACAGCGTCCAAGTGATGGTGGCCATCACTCGGATTGGAACTTGTGGTTGGGATCCCCAATACCCACAAACTTGCTACTATCACCGCTTCGCGTTTGACACGCTCGTAGTCGCGCCGTGACTGCATCGGAGACTGCGGACTGAGCGGGTGCGTGCGGCCGAGTTCGGAGACGCGACGTGCTGCACAGCGCTGATAGCGATAGCGAGTCTCGAATTCTGTTGCATGCGCCCGCCTGTCGCCTCCCTATTCGAGCTGTACGATCCAACTGGCACCCTGTTCTGGTCCATCACCCTGCCGCACGACGTCTTCTACAGCATGAGTTGGTGGTACGGCTGGCACTCGATAGCGGGGTGGATGACCCAGACCGGTACGTGGCGCTGGGATTACTACAACGGCTCTGAGCTACTGGCGCAGCACACGTTCGAGCTCGTATCGGGGCTCGAAGCGGCCAGCGAGCGGGTCGTCGCGCCGGCAGAGCGGACTGCCGGGGTCGGCGGCGGCGGCCTGAGGCGCTGAGGACGGCTGCGAATCTGTCAGCCAGCCCACCGGCGGCTTCGTGGCTCCTATACCTCACCTCCGGGGTATGATATAGTAAGACGTACCCCTCCCCTGGCAGGTCTTATAGGGAGGACCCCATGGCCAAGGAGCTGAGGTGCCGCGACCTTGGCATGAACTGCAGCCAGGTAATCCGCGCAGAGACCGAGGAAGAGCTGCTGGAGAGGGTTGCCGAGCACGCGCTGACGGTCCACGGCATCGACGTGGTCCAGGCGGGAATGCTCGAGCAGCTCCAGGCCGTGATCTACACGGTTGAGCGGCCCTAGCGGTCTCGCGCGCGCGCCCTGGACTCAACGCCCGGCCGCGCTTCAGAGCGTCGACCTCGGTGGATGGGTATCGCCGTGGACTGGTGGACGCAAGGTTTGCGTGTTGGTTGGGATGGAGGCTATCGAGGTCGCTGACGGCCAGGGATGCGTGGCGGCCGGGTCCCGGGAGCGCTCAACCGGCAGGCGTCGGCTGGGCGCAGAGCAGGACGAACAGCATCGCGACGGCGAGAACGATTAAGACTCGCGAGAGCAGCCTAATCATACACTATCCTTAAACGAGCCCGGAGACGGTAGGGCCGTTGCAAAGTTATCCAAATACCCGCGTCTCAGCCACCCGCCGTCGCATCTCGCGGCCGGCGGCCATCTCTTGATCGGGCCGAAGTGATGGCTGGTTCACAGTTCCTGGCCACCTCGCTGTCCTGTACCTAGATTAGACGCGGCCGATCACGGCTTCCGCCTGGGCCGATCCGGCATCACCGGCGTTATAGGGAGGCGCGGCGAGGGGAGGGGACGTGATGAGGTGCAGTGAGCCGGCGTAGGCGCCGTTTCAGAGACCCCGATCAGTTCGACCTGTTCGAGCCGCCGCACGAGCGCTGCGAGGACGGGCGGGGTCCGTACCACCAGTTCCTGATAGCACCGCCCACGGAACTGGCCGAGCCAGGTCCGTGGGCGGCTGGAATGGAATCACCTGCTTACGCTAGCGACAAGCCGTCGCTTCGATCTGCTGAATCATCCCCGCAGGGAAGACATGGATCACACCGTTGATGTCTTCGATCTGCAGTTGACCTTCGTTCTCTAGCTCGGCCCACAGCAGCGCATAGAGCTCACCGGGATCGCCTACGTTGTAGTAGCGCGGATCGATCTGGACCTTGTACTCGACGCCCGCGGTGGTCCGCACCCACAGCGCGACACAGCTGCCCGAGCCGAAGGTGTAGTCGGCCGGATAGGCCTGCACGGCCCGATCCCAGGTAACCAGGCTCGCGCCCCGACCATCCCACCAGCTGTAGTGGTAGTAGTGGTGATGGTGACTCACGTACGGGCTACCGATCACGATGGCGAAGTGCCAGTGGCCGTGATAGAAGCCGAACCCGCCGAAGTGGTAACCGAACACCAGGTGCGGGCCGTACCAGTGCCGGTGACGGTAGTAGTGGCTGTGTGAATAGCCGACATGATAGCCGACGTGGTAACCGCGGTGGTACCCCCAGGTATACCCGTCGTAATAGCCATACCCGTACCCTCTGCGGTACCCGTACCGGTAGGCGGGGCGAGTGTAGCGCCGGGTATGGCTCACGACCCTGCGGGTCGACCGGTCGGCCGGTCGTCGCCGCAGCGTATTAGCAGAGTTGTCCCGATTGGTGTTACCGTCGGGCCGCCGCCGGAAGGTCGATACGTTATCGTTACCGGTCCGGCTCTTCCCCGCGGCCACGTTGATCGCTGGCCGGGTGACGGCCGAGCCCGGGACGCGCACGTTGCTCCGGTTGCCGCTCTGCGCCGCACGGTTGAGGCGGATCGTATTGCCTAGCGACGCAGGCGCCGATCTACGCGTCTGCGGGCTGGCGCGATTCACGCGGATCGTATTGCCTTGCGACGCAGGTGGCGATCTCCGCGTCTGCGGGCTGGCGCGATTCACGCGGATCGTACTGCGCTGTGCGGCCGGCGCGGCTCGCTGCGTCCGGGCGGTCGTGCGAACGGTACGCGCCCGCGAAGGCGAGCTCGAACCCCTTGATTGCGAACTGACACGCACCACGCGCTCGCGGCTCGGGCTCCTGTTCGTCGCCCTGGTCTTCGACTTCTGAGCCTCTGCGGGCGTGGCGATGGTCAGCACGCAGGCGATGCCAAGCATCATCGTCAGACCACGATAGCCGCTAAGCATGCTGACCTCCTTTGCTGCTGCGCCGCCCAGCCGCGTCAGCGGCTGTAGTACTGCTTACGGCGCGTTTCCCGGCCCCGTTGTGACGGGACCCATTACAAGTTTAAACAACACTCCGGAACACACCAGTTCCGCTTCTCTGGAGGGCAGCTATCGTGCCGGAGCGCCAGGCTCGGTTTCCGGGAGGAATCGCCCAAAAAACGAAAGGCAGCCCACGTCGATGGGCTGAAATGTGTGTATGCGACGCGATATTTCGTGTCGGCGCGACACGTGATCACTCGCCTTCGTCGCGCCGGCCGGTTACTTGTACTGATCGCCGGGTCGCTATATCGTGCCGCCGGGAGCATGAAACCGAAGCCGTAGGCGCCGGGAGATAGCCGACATGCGGTTCTTTCACCTCTTGCCTGTCTTGCTCGTACCGCTGGCGGTTGCGCTCGACGCCGCCCACGCGTCACCCGCCCTGGTCTTCCTGGCCAGCGCCCTGGCCATCGTGCCGCTGGCCAGCCTCATGGGGCTGGGCACCGAGGAGCTGGCGGCCCGCACCGGCCCGACCTTTGGTGGGCTGATGAACGCGACGCTGGGCAACGCAGCGGAGCTGATCATCGGGATCTTCGCCTTGAAGGCGGGGCTGATCGAGCTGGTCAAGGCCTCGCTCACCGGCTCGATCATCGGCAACCTGCTCCTCATCCTCGGGCTGTCGCTGTTCGTCGGCGGGCTGCGGCATCAGACGCAGAGCTTCAACCGTCAGGCCGCCGGGATGAACGTCGCGCTGCTCGCGCTGGCCACCGTGGGGCTCGTGGTACCGGCACTGTTCGACTTCACGCACCCGCGCGGTGACGCCGTGGCTCTGGAGCGCCTGTCGGAGACGGTGGCGGTTGTGCTTCTCGCGGTCTACCTGTTGAGCCTGCTCTTCTCGTTGAAGACCCACCGGGAGCTCTTCCGGCCGGAGGGCGCCCACGAGCCGCCGAAGTGGTCGATGCGGCGCGCGGTCGTCACACTCGTCGCCGCCACCGCTCTGGTCGCCTGGCTCTCCGAGATCCTCGTCGGCGTCACCGAGGAGACGATCGCGACACTCGGAGTCAGCGAGTTCTTCCTCGGCGTCATCATCATCCCGCTCGTCGGTAACGCGGCGGAGCACGGCGCAGCGGTGATGATGGCGGCGAAGAACAAGATGGATCTGTCGTTCTCGATCGCGGTCGGCTCCAGCACCCAGGTGGCGCTCTTCGTCGCGCCGCTCCTCGTCTTCGTCTCGCTGCTGTTCGGCAACCCGATGGACCTGGCGTTCACGGCGTTCGAGGTGGCGGCGGTGGCGCTGGGCGTCGGAGTGGTGACGGTGATCTCGCTGGACGGGGAGTCGAACTGGCTGGAGGGTGCCCAGCTGCTGGCCGTATACGGCATCCTGGCGGCGGCGTTCTTCTTCTTCTAGGGAGACGGCCCAGATCCCGTTCAGCGCGGCGAGCGCCCGTACGGTTCATTGCCGAGCGGCCGGCTGGCGTACGATATCCGGCGTATCATATATAAAGGTGTACAAGCAACAGCCTGGAGTGGTGCTGCATGAAGGTCGCCGTCGTACACAATCGAGATCGGGCGGGCGTGATCAACGTGTTCGGCCCGCAGAACCGGGAGCGCTACAATCCGCGGACTGTCGAGCGGGTGGCCGCGGCCTTGGAGAAAGGCGGCCACACCGTCCGGGTGATCGACGGGAACATGCATGTCATCGAGCAGCTCCGGGACTTCATGCCCCGGGTGATCGAGGGGGAGCACCCCGGCATGGTGTTCAACTTGGCCTACGGGATCCAGGGGGTGAGCCGCTACACCCACCTGCCGGCCATGCTGGAGATGCTGGGCGTCCCTTACGTGGGGTCGAACCCGATGGCCCACGGGCTGGCGCTGGACAAAGTGATCGCCAAGATCGTCTTCAAGAACGCCGGCCTGCCGACGCCCCGGTTCTGGAACTTCTCCTCTGCCGACGAGCGGTTCGACGACCTGAGGTTCCCAGCCATCGTGAAGCCGAAGATGGAGGCGGTCTCTTACGGTATCCGGGTGGTGGAGAAGGATGACGACCTGCGGGAGGCGGTGGCGGAGCTGGTCAGGGAGTTCCAGCAGCACGTGTTGGTCGAGGAGTTCATCCGCGGCCGCGAGTTCGCGATCGGCTTACTGGGCAACGCCGACCCCGAGGTCTTTCCGATCGTCGAGATCGATCTCGAGGGCGACCCCAGCGGAATTCAGACCGCGCACGACAAGCTCCAGAAACCGCTGGGCAAGATCTGCCCGGCCGAGCTACCGCCCGCAAAGACGGCCGAGCTCCAGGCTCTGGTGAAGCGCGCCTTCAACTCGCTGGAACTCTACGATTTCGCGCGCGTGGACCTCCGAATGGACGAGGCGGGCAGCCCGTACATCCTCGAGGTCAACTCGATGGCCAGCCTGGGGCTGACGGGGACGTACGTGCACGCCGCCCAGGTCGCCGGCTACAGCTACGACGAATTGATCAACCGGATCCTCGAGGTGGCGGCCGTCCGCTACTTCGGGCAGGAGTACCTGTCGCAGGCAGCGGCGGCGGCTGAGCCGGCGGCGAAGCCCGAGAAGCTGTCGGTGAAGGTCCGCTCCTACCTGCGCAGCCAGGCGGTGCCGATCGAAGAGATCCTGGCCAAGATGGTCGAGATGCGGACGCCGGCGGCGGATGTGGACCACGTCAATGCGTCCGGCGAGTGGCTGACGGGGCAGCTTCGGCAGCTCGGGTTCAGCGTCGAGGTCCATCCGCAGGTGCAGACCGGGAACATCCTCTACTTCTCGAACCATGAGGGCGAGGAGGACGATGTCCTGCTGCTGAGCCACCTCGACTCGGTCATCCCCGAGCGCTCCTACGTCCCGTTCCGTGAAGAGGGGAAGAAGCTGTACGGAAGCGGAATCGCGGAGAGCAAGGGCGGTATCGGCGTGGCGCTCGCCGCGCTGCGCGCGTTGCGCTTCGCGCGCGCGTTGCGCCGGGTGAAGTGCGGATTCCTGCTGACCACCGACGACACGCTGGACGGCGGCCAGGGTCGCGAGTTGGTCCAGCATTACACGGGCCGGGCTCGCCACGTCATCGGGCTCAAGGCGGCGGGACCGGGCGGCGAGTTGGTGATATCACGAGCCGGGCGCGCCACCTACCGGGTCGAGACCGTCTACGGAAAGAGCGCGAATGCCGCGTCGTCCGCCCACGTCATCGGCCACCTCTTCAGGCGGCTACGCGCTCTGCAGAAGCTCTCCGACCCGGAAGCGGGGATCCACGTCAGCGTCCGCCGGATCAACGTGGACGCCCCGTTCGGACGACTGCCCGACAGGGCGGAGGCCGTCGTGACGGTGCGCTTCAACCGGCCGCAGGATGGGGCCATCCTGCACGAGCGGATACTGGAGATCGGCAAGCAGCGCTCGTCGCGCGGTGTGCGGCTCCGCGTAAGCGGCCGCACGCGCCGCCCGCCGATGGAGAACACGCCGGAGAACGAGAGGTTCTTCGCGGAGGTCGTCAAGATCGGTAAGCGCATCCACACGGCCGTGTCGGCGGCCCATCGCTGGCACTCCTCCGACCTGTGCTTCGCGCCGCCGTCGGTGCCGAAGATCGACGCGATGGGGCCGATCGGCGGCGGCGAGCGAACGGAAGGCGAGTACGTGCTGCGCAGCTCGCTGGTGGACCACGCCGCGCTGCTCGCCCTGGTGATCCGCCACTGCCGAGGCTCGGTCGGCTCATGAGGGCCTCGGTAGTCGAGGAATCGTTCGAACCGACGCCCGACGGTAGGTGCGCCGCCGGAATCCGCGGCGCCGTCTCGTCGGCCTTCCCCGATGCAACGGAAGCGGGGATCGCCGTACTCGCCCAGGGTGGGAACGCCGTCGACGCGGGCTGTGCCATCGGCCTATCGCTGGCGGTCTGCGAGCCGCAAGGCAGTGGCCTGGGCGGCCAATCGACCGGGCTGCTGCACTTCCAGGGCAAGACGGTCGCGATCGACGGTTCGAGTCGCGTGCCCTCGCTGGCCCACCGCTCGAAGGTGAAGAGGCGCCACCGCCGGACCGGCTACCGTGCCGCCACCGTGCCGAGCACCCTGGCCACCTACGGGTGGCTCCATCGCGTGTACGGAAAGTTGGACTGGCCCACCCTGGTCGAGCCGGCGATCAAGCTCGCCAGGGAAGGCTACCGGATTACCGAGCTCCAGCACGCGCTGCAAGCGCGCGAGCTCGACAAGTTCCTCTCGGTCGAGTCCCGCGCCGGCGCCCGCTACTTCCTGAAGAACGGGGCAGAACCGTATGCCCCGGGCGACTTGTTCAGGCAGCCGGAGCTGGCCTGCGTGTTGGATGTCGTGGCACGGGACGGGGCGGAGGCCTTCTACCAGGGCGATATTGCGGCGCAGATCGACGCTGACATGCGCGCCAACGGCGGTTTCATTCGCGCCGAAGACCTCGCGCTGATCCCCTGGCCGATCGAGCGGAAACCGCTGGCGCGCCGCTACAGGAAGTTGCTGGTGAAAACGATGCCGCCTCCCGGAGCGGGGCGCACGCTGCTGCTCGTCCTTATGACTCTCAACAACCTCGAGTCAAGGTTCCTGAGACGGCGCACGCCCAGCCGCTATCATTTCTTCGCCGAGGCGTTCCGCAAGACGTTCCTACAGCGGCTCGACCGCCCCTTCGACCCGGCGACCTACCCGCAGATCCGCGAGAAGACGATGTTGAGCCGGGCCTTCGCCCGCGAGCTCGCCCTGACAATCGCCGGCTCGATGGACACCGAGCTGCCGCTCCAGGACCCCGTCGGCTCGGAGACCGGCGAGACCACCCACTTCTCGGTCATCGACGCCGAGGGCAACGTGGTCTCGATGACGCAATCGATCGAGCAGACCTACGGGTCGAAGACGGCCGCCGACGGCCTCGGCTTCCTCTACAACAACTACATGCTGGCCCTCGAACTCGATAATCCGGCGCATCCCTATTACCTACGGCCTAACGCGGTGCCCTGGTCGGCGGCGGCGCCGACGATCGTCTTTCGCAAGAAGGAACCGTGGCTGGTTGTGGGCAGTCCCGGGAGCGAGCGGATCTTCTCGACGCTCGGCCAGTTCCTCGTCCGCGTGATCGACGGATCGGATTCGATCGCTGCCGCCATGCGGGAGCCACGGTTCCACTGCTCTATCGGGGGCACGCTGAGCTTGGAACACGACCGATTCGGCCCCGAGGTGGTCGCACACCTGGCGGGGCTGGGATACAAGGTTAAGCGGTACGAGCCGTACGCCTTCTACCTCGGTTGCGTTCAGGCCGCCTTGAAACGCCAAACCGGACCGGGCTTCCAGGCCGTCGCCGACCTGCGGCGCGACGGCTCGGCCGCCTGCCTGTCCTGAGCATGCTGCCGATCCTCATATCGATCCCCCATGGAGGCACTCGGCAGCCGGCGGAGCTCGAGGGCCGCGTCTGCCTATCCGAGCAACACCTGTTCGACGACGGCGACGCCTTTACGCGGGAGATATTCGACGTACGCGAGGCGGGCGCCTCGGTGATCAGCGCCGACGTGGCGCGGGCGTTCGTCGATCTCAATCGGGCGCCCGACGACCGGCCGCCCGCCAATCCGGACGGCGTGGTCAAGTCGCTGACCTGCTTCAAGCGCCCGATTTACCACCCCGGTGCAGAGCCGGACGATTCGCTGGTCGAGCTGCTCCTGGCGCGCTACCACAGGCCCTATCACGAGCGGCTGCGATCCGCGGACCCATCAGAGATCCGCCTGGCACTCGATTGCCATTCGATGGCCGTCGTGGCGCCGCCCATCGCACCGCATCCCGGGCGGCCGCGCCCACTCCTCTGTCTGAGCAACGCGGATGGCACGACGTGTCCGGCCGAGCTCCTGGAGAGCCTGGCCGATGCGCTCGCCGACGCCTTCGAATGCGAGGCGGCTGATGTGACGCTCAACGACCCGTTCAAGGGCGGCTACATCACGCGCACACACGGGGGCGGCGAGATCCCCTGGATCCAAGTCGAGATGAACCGCTCCCTCTACTTGCGTGAACCCTGGTTCGGCCGCGACCGTCTTCGCGTGGACCCCTCGCGCCTCGCTTCCCTGCGCGACAGGTTCCTCGCAGCTTTGGGCACACTCAACCTGTGATCGGCGGCCCGGCGCACACGCCGAGCGATTACTACCGCGGAGGAAGCCATGCTCAACCTCAGTTTCAGCGTTAGACGGCGGCGTCCCCGGATCGGCCCGCACACCGCGCCGGGTTCCGAGCCTGGAACAGTGGTGGCCCATCCGGAAGCGCTGCCGCCGACGATGCGGGTCATCGCCTGCGGGCCGGAAGAGCTTGTGGAGCGGCGGATAGACGATCCGCGCGCCATAGCGGACTACCTCGACAAGTGGCCGCTGACCTGGGTCAACGTCGAGGGGCTCGGTGACGCATCGGTGATACGGGCGATCGGCGAGTTGCTCGGCCTGCACGCGCTGGCGTTGGAGGATGTGGCTAACGCCAACCAGCGTCCCAAGCTCGAGGAGTACCCCGACAACGTCTTCATCATCGCCCGCATGCCTCAGATGCACGAGGGGACGTTCGGCACAGAGCAACTCGCCTTGTTTCTCGGACGCAACTTCGTCGTCACGTTCCAGGAACGGCCGGGCGACTGCTTCGAGCCGGTACGCAAACGGTTACGGGAAACGCCGCGGCTGCGCTTCCTGCAGCCCGACTACCTCGCCTACGCGCTGCTCGACGCCATCATCGACAGCTACTTCCCGGTCCTGGAATCGGTCGGTGAGCGTTTGGACCGGATCGAGGAGGAGATCGTTCGGGACCTGAAGCGCGAGAGTGTAAGCCGGATATTCCATACGAAGCACGAACTGCTTTCACTGCGACGCGCCATCTGGCCGGCGCGCGACATTCTGAACGCGCTGGTCCGCGATCCGATCCCGCTCATCTCCGACTCGACGCGGACGTATCTGCGCGACTGTTACGACCACGCGGTTCGCATCATCGACCTGTTGGAATCGTACCGCGAGATCAACGCGGGGCTAATGGAGCTCTATCAGTCCACCGTCGGGCACCGGATGAACGAGATCATGAAGGTCCTGACCATCATCGCGACGATCTTCATACCGCTGGGCTTCATCGCGGGGCTGTACGGGATGAACTTCGACACAGAGAGCTCGCCGTGGAACATGCCGGAACTCGGACTCTACTGGGGGTACCCTGCTGCGTTGCTTCTGATGGGAGCCGTCGCCTTCGGCATGCTGTACTACTTCCGGCGCAAGCGGTGGATCAGGTGAGGAGCGAGTGGTGAAGGTGGAGCGCGAAGCGATGGCAGAGAAGGAGGTGACGAGCAGAGGCGGCTTCGGGACGTTCAAGGGCGTCTTCACGCCGAGCATCCTCACGATTCTCGGGGTAATCATGTACCTGCGGCTCGGCTGGGTGCTCGGCAACGTCGGCCTTCCACTCACGTTGGTCATCGTGACGCTCGCCAGCTCGATCACCTTCCTGACGGGACTCTCGATCGCGGCGACGGCGACGAACATGCGGGTGGGCATCGGCGGTGCCTACTACATGATATCGCGGTCGCTGGGATTGGAAGCGGGCGCGGCGATCGGGGTGCCTCTCTTCTTCGCGCAGGCGCTGGGCATCTCGTTCTACATCGTCGGGTTCGCGGAGTCGGTGAACCGGGCGTTCCCCAGTCTACCACCGACGGTCGTCGGGGTCGTCACGCTGGTGGTGCTGGCGGCGCTCGCCTACAAGTCGGCCGACCTGGCTCTGAAGACGCAGGTTCTCGTGATGGCGGCGATCGCGCTCTCGCTCGCTTCTTTCTTTGCCGGCGGCGCGCCGGCGGAGGGGTTCGCGACGGTTGCCGAGGCGCCGGCAAAGGAGTCGTTCTGGATCGTCTTCGCGGTGTTCTTCCCGGCGGTCACTGGCATCGAGGCCGGGATCGCCCTTTCCGGCGACCTGAAGAACCCGGCTCGCTCGCTGCCGCTGGGGACGATCTCCGCGGTGGTCATCGGATACGCGATCTACATGGCGATTCCGATCTTCATGGCGCGGCTCGCGCCGGAGGAGACGCTGCTCAGCGATCCGCTGGTGATGCGCAGGATCGCGCTCTGGGGTGACGCGATCCTGATCGGTGTTTGGGGGGCGACCCTGTCGAGCGCCATGGGCTCCCTGCTCGCCGCGCCGCGCACGCTGCAGGCGCTGGCGCGCGACAGAGTCGTGCCGCGCTTCCTCGGCCGCGGGCACGGAGCGGCGGACGAGCCGCGGATCGCTACCGCGCTCGCCTTCATCGTAGCGCTGGTCGGGATCGTAGCGGGCAGCCTGAACGTCATCGCGCCGGTCCTCTCGATGTTCTTCCTCACGTCCTATGGATTCCTGAACATCTCGGCCGGACTCGAGAGCCTGATCGGCAGCCCGTCCTGGCGTCCCCAGTTCCGCACGCGCTGGTGGGCGTCGCTGCTCGGGGCCTTCGGCTGCTTCGCCACCATGTTCATGATCAACCCGGGCGCCACGTTCATCGCGGCGTTCGTCTCGCTCGGCGTGTTCTATATCATGCAGCGGCGACAGATGCGCGCCTACTGGGGCGACATGCGTCACGGCATCCTCACCCTGCTGGCGCGGTTCGCCGTCTATCGACTGGCCGAGTCGAAACCGGCGGCGCGTACCTGGCGGCCCAACATCCTGGTGCTGAGCGGGTCACCGACCTCCCGCTGGTACCTGATCGAGCTGGCGGATGCGCTCACCCACGGCAGCGGTTTCCTCACCGTGGCCACCATTGTACCGGAGGAGTCGGCCGCCGGGTCGCGAGTCCAAAAAGTGGAGGCGACGATAGCGGAGTACCTGCGGCGGCGGGGCGTCGCGGCTCTCGTCGAGGTTCACCGCGCCGACGACGTCCTGCAGGGCGCCGAAGCACTGGTGCAGGCAAGTGGGGTGGGCCCGTTGTACCCGAACACGATCGTGTTGGGCGAGACCGAACGGCCGGAGAACATGGCCGGATTCGCGCATCTCATCCGCCTCACGCACGAGCTACAGCGAAACATGGTCATCGTGCGCGAGCCAGCGGTGACCCCCCCCGACCGCAAGAAGCGGCAGATACACATCTGGTGGGGCGGCCAACGGCAGAACGCGGGACTGATGCTCGCCTTGGGTTACCTGCTGCAGGTGAGCCCCGAGTGGTACGGCGCGGACCTGTCGCTCAAGTCGATCGTCTCGTCTGGCGAGGAGCGGCAACCGGCCCTCGATCGCTTGGGACAGCTGATCGAGCACGGCAGGTTGAAGGCGGAAGCCGAGGTGCTCGTTCGAGACGACACTCAGCACGCTTTCGACATCATCACCGCCGCCTCGGCGGAGGCCGACCTGGTGTTCGTCGGTATCCGGCCTCCCGATCCCGACGAGTCGCTGGAGGAGTACGCCCGCTACTACGTTCAGCTCCTGAATTATACGGAGCCGTTGCCCGCAACCGCCCTTGTCCTGGCTGCCGAGGATATCGAGTTTCAGAGAATCTTCGAATAGCCGCGAATAGGAGCGAGATATGCCTCAACTGAAGGCCATTCTGGCTGCGACAGACGGTAGTGACCAAGGTGGCTGGGCCGTCGTCACCGGCGCGGCTCTGGCTGACCGTGCGGGGGCGAGTTTCTCGGTTGTCAGCATCGTCGACAAGACTGCGCTGCCCGGTCTCTACGGCCTGGACTCCGTCGAGATCGCCGACTACGAGAGGGCCCTGCTTGGGGAGGCTCGTCGCCGCGCCGAGGCGCAGATCGACGAAGCCGGCGCGACGGTCGCCGCCGTCCAGATAGAGAGCGGCGTGCCCGCGACGCTGGTCGTGAAAGCAGCCGACCAAGTCGAGGCCGACCTGATCGTCTTGGGCGCGCAGCGCCGGTCGGCTGTCGCCCGACTGCTGGCAGGCTCCACCGCCGGACGCGTGATCCAGCTCGCTCGCTGTCCGGTCCTGACGACGACCGCGGCTCGACGCGAACCGCTGCGACGTGTGCTCGCGGCGACCGATCTTTCGCCCCGCTCGAACCGAGTGCTCGACATGGCCGCGGCAGTCGCCGCGATCGACGGCGCCAAGCTGCGGGTCCTCCATGTCAGCGAGCCGCTCGACGCGATGATGCGACACCTGGCGCTGTTTGACGAAGAGCTCGCACAGCGCAGCGCACGCAGCCAGCTGGAGCGTTCCGTGTCGAGCCTGGCGAAACGAGCGGACATTCCGGTCGAGAGCGAGACTCGTGATGGGGACGCCGGAAAGGAGATACTCGAGGAGGCGAACAGTTGGGAGGCCGACCTCACGGTGATCGGCACCCACGGCTTCGGATTCTTCGAGCGCCTGCTCCTCGGCAGCACTGCGCTCCACATCCTGCGGCTCGCGCGGCGGCCGGTGCTCGTGGTGCCGAGCGCGGAGACTTAGCGCGAGGGCCGCTTGCGCGCAGGCTCCGGCCGACCACCCCACTCGTTGGCACCAGTTAAGGGAAGCGCCATGCACACTCATACTTCCAGAGAGCTCCTGAGTCTCGCAGGCTTCGCGCTGCTCGTCACCGCCTCAGCTCTTCAGGCGCAACAACAGGTCGATCCCCTGGGCAGCATCACGGACGCCGAGCTCAGGGACCACATCCACTACCTCGCCTCCGACTTCCTCGAGGGAAGGAACGCGGGCGAGAAGGGCTATAAGCTGGCCGCGCTGTACGGCGCCATCGTGTTCGATGCCGCGGGCCTGGTCCCGATGTTCAGCGACTCGTCCGGCGCGCCCACTTTCTTCCAGCAGATCGAGCTCGAGAGCGCGAAGCTGAGCGGTGCGAGCGCCATGCAAGCCAATGCGGAGTTCGCGTACTCCTCACCGAACGTAGTCGGTCTCCTGCCCGGCACGGATCCCGTGCTGACGGACGAGTACGTCGTGGTTACAGCCCACCTCGACCATCTCGGGATGAGGAACGGAGTCATCTTCAACGGTGCCGATGACAACGCCAGCGGGAGCGCCGCGGTTCTGGAAGCGGCGGAAGCGGCGGCGATGGCACCTGCGAAGCGCTCGATCATCTTCGTCCTTTTCACCGCCGAGGAGAAGGGGTTTCTCGGCTCGACGTACTTTGTGGACAACCCACCGGTCCCGATCGAGGCCATCGTACTCAACATCAACCTCGACATGGTGGGCAGGAACTCACCCGACTGGCCCGAGTCACTACTCGCTCTCGCCTCGGAGAAGCGGCGGCCCGAGCTGCTCGAGCTTATCAGGGACGTCAACTCGCGGGTGCGAGCTAACCTGGACTGGAGGCTGAACGAGGGAGAGGACCCGCACGGCCACGTCCAGAGGAGCGATCAGCTGGCCTTCATGCAGAAGGGCATCCCGGCCATCCTGATCACCCGGGGGTTCATGGGACCGGACTACCACCAGCCCTCCGACGACCCCGAAACGATCAACTACCCGAAGGTGACCCAGGCGGCCAGGCTCGCTTACGCGCTGGCGGTGGCCGCGGCGAACAGCGAGGTCCTGTTCGTCAGGGAATAGTCACTGACGTCTACAGAGTGACAACCGATATCCCGAGCCGTCCAGCGACGTTCAACTGCCGCTCGTCATAGGTCGCGAGGTTCAAGGAGATTCCCTGCCCACGCAGGAACTCAATCGAGGCCAGGTGGAGGGCGTCCAGCGTCCGCACCGGGACGGGAAACGGCTCGAGCGCCCGCTCGAGCACCGGCGCCACCATCTCCAACAGCGCCACTCGGCCCAGGAGGAGCCGCACTAGTTCGGAGTGTGAGCGAATGAGTCCCCGTGCATGAATCCGGTTCCAGACCTCGTACTCGAGCAGACGACTCGACACAAGCGGCTCCGACCACAGCGATTCGGGAGGCCGGCGATCCTCGGCTAACAGGTGGGCGAGCGCGACCGAGGTATCGAGGTAGATCAACGGTCCCCCCGGTCCTCCTCGAGCTCGGCCAGGATCTCGCTCAGGGGAGCGACCGGCTCGTACGGCGGTGCTCCCTCGGCAACCATCAGCGGTGGCGTCAGCCACCCCTTCCGTACAGCGTCGGCGAGCTGCGCGTCGGCCAGCCTTGCGCCCCGGCCCTCACGCGGCGGCCCCAGCTCGGCGACCACCCGGTCCCGGTCGGTCACCAGGATGGTCTCCCCCGCGGCAGCGAGTCGGACGTACTCGCTGAGCTTGTTCTTGAGGATCTTGAGCCCGACGGAACGCACGGGGTGAAGGTAGCTACCGGAAGCTACCTTGTAAAGGCGCCACGCGAACTGGCCCTTCTCCTCCTTCACCACCGTTACCCAGTGGCCCCACTCGTCGATGCAGAGCAGACAGGGGATGCCCCGGCGCAGATAGTCGACCAGCAGACGCCGGGCCCGCTCCGGCCTCAGCTTGCGGATCGTTGTCAGGTCGCAGTCGTGGCGCCGGGCCCCATGTAAAGCAGACTTGACACGGGGTCGGGCCCGCCCTACTGTATGTCAAGTAGACTTGACACCCGGGGAGGCCGATGAGCACCCGCGTTCGGAATCACGTCAAAGACCTCAGGGTCAAGAGAGGCTGGACGCAAGAGCAGCTGGCCAAGGCCGTCGGGGTCTCGCGGCAGAGCGTCAACTCGATCGAGCGCGACCGTTACATCCCCAGCCTGCCCCTGGCGCTCAAGTTCGCCCGGGTCTTCGGGTGCTCGACCGACGAGATCTTCACATTGGAGGAACGGAAATGATCATCCCCATCTTCGGAGACGCGATGGACGAGCGGTTTCTCGTGCACCGCCTGAGGTCGACGAGCCTCGCCGGAGTGGTCGGCGGGCTCTTGGCGAGCGGGCTCTTCGTCTACCAGTACTTCGCCAATGACGCGGCCCGCTGGGATCTCCTGGCGGTGGCCGTGACCATAGCGCTGGTGAAGCTGGCCGGGCTGGCCTACTACCGGCTGGTGGACTGAGGCCGCCGGCATGAGGATCGTGAAAGGCGCCTGGGCGGGTCGTGACCTGGTCTCACCCGGCGCTCGGGTCCGGGCCAGCGCCGAGCACGTCCGCGATTGCTGGCTGACCCTACTCGCCCGGTCGCTGCCCGGGGCCCGGGTCCTCGACCTGTTCGCAGGATCGGGGGCCCTGGGGCTGGAGGCGCTGTCGCGCGGAGCGGCCAGCGCCGACTTCGTGGAGAACGGGCCGGCCAGCCTCCACTCGCTCAAGGCGAACGTGGCCTCCTTCCGGGTGCGCGACCGGGCGCGGATCTTCAAGTTGGACGCCATCCCGTTCGTCGAGGCGCTGGACGCCGGGGCCTACGACATCGCCTTCGCCGACCCGCCCTACGGCTCGCGGAAGGCGGACCGGATCGTCAGGCACTGGCTCGCGGTGCCGTTCGCCCGGATCCTCTCGGTCGAGCACGCCGCCGACCATCCGCTGCCCGGCAAGGGGAAGATCTACGATTTCGAGGAGACGCGGCTCACGATCTTCAAAGCGCGATGACGCTCTCGGGCGCGTGAACAAAGGGATTGAGCACGCGCACCTCGCCGAGCTCCTGGCCGTCCTGGAGATCTTCCGTGAGCAGGAACCGGCGATCGACGATCTGCGCTGCAGCCACGATCAGAGCATCCCACCACGAGAGACCGTAGCGGTCCTGAATCACCCAGGCTCCTTCCATGACCCGCTCGTCGACGGGGACGGGGTTCCATGCGTAGAGGGAGCGGACATCGCTGGGGTCGGATTCGACATCGAGACCGGGGCGAAGCCGGCTGCTGTCGTCGAGGGTCTCCTGGACGGGCTCCGCAGAGCCGGGCTGCGCATCGACTGAGGCTAACCGCAGCGCTGTATACGCTGCGCGAGCCGATTCCCAATCAGGGCGCTCACACACTCTAGTGCGCAGGTACTGCAACAGGGACCTTGAGCCGGGGGATTGGTGAACTCGGCACGCAGCTGCGATCCACACCTATCAGGCGATTCTCGACGTGCAGAAAACTCAACTTGAGATCGGCAAACTAGAACTCGAGATACAGCAGTAGCAACCTGAGCGACTGCAGGAGGACACGAGACTGGCGTCCAATATTAGCGAGGCCGATGTTTCGGGGGTTCGCGTGTGGCCGAGGTGATCTTAGAGACGTGCGGTGGCAACCGACGCAGCCCAACGCACCCTATCGGTCCCATGCGTCGCGATCAGTTCTGCCCGGCCTGCTCCTACCGGGCAGGCGCTGCTGCGGGCCCAGCGTCCTCCTAGCCAGGACCCTCCTCCCCCGCTTCGGCGAGCTTCACCCGCTTCGAATCCACCAGCTCGCGGATCTCCCTGAGATAGCGAACGTATTCCGCCGAGTCGTCCGGGCTGTAGTTGAGGTTCTTGTAGAGGCTGATCAGGCGCGTGAAGAAGTCGCGCGCCTCGTCCCGGTCGTCGATGGCGTACTCCGTCTCGATGATCTCCTTCACCAGCTCGAAGCTACTCTTCTGGCGCTCCAGGGGCATCGACGTGTCCACCGGGTCGTAGGCGTCCTGCTGTAGGAAGACCATGTCCAGAAAGACCGACTTCTGCCAGGTCAGGAAGTCGTCCATCGTGATTCCTTCCTCACCCGTCACCTGCATCATCTGGTAGATGGCGTCGCCCCGGTGAAGGAGGTCGTGGGCCGCCTTTACGTCCTCCACCCAAGTGGCGGAAAGGTTCTCGCTGTACCACGCCCTCATCTGGTCCAGGTAACGCGACCACGATGTGAGGGGATCGATGGCCGGGTAGAAGCGCTTGTATGCCCGCTCGTCCGACAAGCCGAGGAAGGTCTTCACGGTGGCGAGGGTGGCCTGGGTAACCGGCTCGTCGAAGTTCCCGCCGGCCGGTGACACGGTGCCGATCAGCGTGACACTCCCCACCTGACCATCGGGGCCCTTGATCAGACCCGCCCGCTCGTAGAGGTTCTTGATCGACGAGTCGAGGTAGGCTGGGAAAGCCTCTTCTCCCGGGATCTCCTCCATCCGCCCGGAGGTCTCGCGCATGGCCTGGGCCCAGCGGGAGGTGGAGTCGGCGATGCACAGGACGTTGTAACCCATCTGCCGGTAGTACTCGCCCATGGTGATCCCGGTGTAGATGGACGACTCCCGCGCGGCAACGGGCATCGAGGATGTGTTGCAGACGATGATCGTGCGCTTCATGAGGGAGTCGCCGGTCCTGGGGTCCATTGTCTCCGGATACTCGGTGATCGTCTCCACCACCTCGCCCGCTCGTTCGCCGCAGGCGATGATGACGACGATGTCCACCGAGGAGTGGCGGGCGACGAGGCTCTGGAGCACCGTCTTCCCGGATCCGAAGGGTCCCGGGATGCAGGCCGTGCCTCCACGGGCGACCGGGAACAAGGTGTCGATGATCCGCTGGGTGGTGATCAGAGGCTGCGTCGGGTAGATGCGCTCAGCCAGGCGCTGGCGAATCATGGCGCCGGGCAGCGGGCGGCGCACCGGCCACCGCTGAGCCATG
>CP070815.1:3495836-3507243 GCA_020344215.1 Gemmatimonadota bacterium | reverse complement strand
GTAGGGCGGCCCGACGTAGTACGGGATGCCCTCGTCCAGATCGAGGAGGGTGCCGAAGAACTCAGAGAGCTGCGTCATCAGACGCACTTCGCGGTCTTGGTTAGTCATAGCCAGATAACGTGGTCGCTCTTGACGCCGTGCTTCTTGTCCCAGAACTGAAGCCTCTGCGCGGGGCGCGTGGACATCGCCAGTTCCTCCAGCTCCCACTCACCGCCGCGCTTGGTCGTGCCGTTGATGTAGCAGGTCCGGCTCCCCACCGTCAAAGCGGTCGGGTTGTGGTAGTGCCCCATCATCAGGACGGCCCAGTCGTCCGGGATCGAGTCCACCCAGCGCGCCATCTTCTTCACGATGCTGTACACGGGGATGCCCGCGAACCCGCCCGACCCACGGAACACGTCGCCGTGCGTCAGGAAGATCGCGTGATCGCCCACGGGCACGATCCGGTAGAAGGTCTCGACCTCGTTGTGCCAAGTGATCCGCCCGTCATGCTCCTCCGGCTTCACCATGTGCATGGCGGTCTCGTAAGCCACGCTGTCCCAGTTGACCGACGAGGGGTTCCAGTTGCCCTTCATCGCGCCGTTTCGCCCGTGGTTGCCGCGCACGCACTCGACGTGGACCTTGCGGAACAGCGACGTGACGCCGAGGACGAAGTCAGCCATCAGCCTCGGGCAGTCGTGGACGGCCTGCGTGTACACGGTGGACTCGACCTCCCACGCCTGGGTCGGGCGCAGGGCAGAGCCGTCCACCATGTCGCCGCCAAGCAGCACAACGCACTCGTCCACATCGGACACGACCTGACGCTCCGCGACGAGCTTGGTCACAACGTCGAGTAGCTGGCCCAAGATCATCTCTCGGGCCACCGTGAGGTTGTAGCTGTCCGTGAGCGCACCGATCTGCCAGTCGCTCAGGTGGATGACCGCGATCTCCTTGCGCTTGCGCCGCGAGCGAGCGGGCATCTTCGGCATCGCCGGGGGCTGCACATCCCGCAGCGCCGAGAGGATGACCTCGCGCACGACATCGTGCAGGCCAGCCATCTCGCTGACGGTCTTGTTCGCACGCTCCAGTTCCCGCCGGAGACGCTCGACCTCAGCCATCTCCTGGAAGTCTTCCTTCTTCACCGATCTGCCCGACGCTCAAGGCAGATATCGACGTGTCGGGCCCAGGTCGAGGCCGCCCCCTTTGACCTCAGTTTGTCCCGCAGGAAGAGCGTGACGAACGTGTGCCAGCGCACCCCGTGTCGCTCCGGCCTCGGCGTATCAAGGTAATCCTTGAGCGCCTCGTACTGCTCAGTGCCCTCGCCGTACTGGCGACAGATCAGGCACTCCTTGTCGGCGCGAACGTCACGCCAGTCCAGCTTCTCTGATTGTGACATGGATCCCCTCCTCGGAATCGAGAGCCCACTCCTTCGTCACGGTCAGGCTGACCACCTGACCGTCGTCCTGGAACGCCACGCCAAGCAGCGCGTCCAAGACACCTTTGCCGTAGTTGTCCACATCGCCGTCCCGCTGTGCGATTGGGTACGGGCGAGAGGACGCCTTCAGCGTTCCGTCCTTCCGGACAAGCGACCGGGGCGGCGACATGCGGCACTGGATCTGTGCCTCCAGCGGCACTGCCACCGCCTCCGCCCCGGCCTTTACTGCTTCCGCCGCGATGGTCTTCTTGTAGAGCGCGAAGCTCTGGCCCATCACGTTGTTGGGCGTGTACGCCCTAGCGTGACCGGCGATGGTCGTGAACCTCGGTCGAGGCTGGGGAAGGGGCTTCGCCTTCACCTCGAATTTGAGCAGGTAGTTCTCCACGGCCGTCACCGGGCCCCAATTGAAGCAGATCGCGCTGCTGCTGCTCCAGCTTTTCCAAGGCGTTTGTTCCCAGATTTCTCCTGTGGGACAGCAGCCGCGTCTGGATGTCCTTGGGCGTCGGGAAGAACTGGCATTCCGTGAAGCACGCCTTGAGCGCCTGCTCCAGCTCGAACGGGTAGAACGACTTGAACGCCTGGAAGTACGCCTCGATGGCTGGCTTGTTGAGCCTGTCGCCGCCGGGCAGGACCGTGAGCGGCGCCAGCATCTGGGCCATCTCACGCCGCGTCGTGCGCTCAGGAGGTTGCGTCATCGAAGAAGTCCTTCAGTGCCTGCTGCGCTTGGGTGAGCCCAGGCCCATCCTGTTTCCCTGAACGGCGGACCTCGAAGAGGCCCTGCCAGCCCTGCTCGATGGATTGCTGAACCGACTCAGCGAAGGCCCGGGGGTCTCCCTCGGCCTTGGCGATCTTCTGCCTCCAGGTCGTGAGCGTCCACGGCTTGAGCTTCGCCTCCTTCCGGTAGCGCATCCACTGGGTGGCCGCAGCGATCACCGCCACGTTGTCGGTCAGGTCCTCGATGCGGACCTCGCGCGCCCGCGCGCGCCTCTTAGGTTCTGGTGTATGGGTATGGGTCTGGGTCTGGGTCTGGGTGGGTTTGCCCGCGGGTTCAGCCCCGGCTTTAGCCGCGGGTTTATCCACGGCCGAACCCCCGGGTTTAGCCCCGGGTTTTCGGGGCCTGCCTCCCAGCTTACCTTTACGCCGCTGTGACAAGAAGAAGTCGGTCGCCCGGCCCCTCTCCTCGGCCATCCTGGCGTTGGCGTAGCCGCCCTCCACAGCCTCGAACTTGTTTCTCAGAACGTCATTCCAGACTTTCCCAAACACCTGTTCCGTGGGACAGCCCGCGATCCGGGCCAGCCGCCCCATGTCGTCCGGCAGGGCGCCGTGGACAAACTGGTGGACGAGCAGGCTGATGTAGCACCCCTTCTCTTCGGCGCTCCAGCCGCTCGTACCACCAAGCCATCGGTCCGCCCAGAACGCAAAGTACGCCGGGTTCTTCTCACTCATGTAGGTAGCTCCTGTTGATTTCAGTCCTCGCTTTCACCGACCCCCCAGGACGGCAGGCTCCTCAGCATCCAGAACACATCCTCCAGATCGTCTACATCTAGGAGGACGGAAAGCCGAATCGCCCACGACTCAACGTCGTTGCTGGGGTAACTAAACTTCTTGTCCGTCCCCCTTGGCTCCAGCACTATCCGCTTCCTTTTTCCAGTTCGGGTTACCCGGACCAGGACCTCTCCGACTGCGCTTCCTTGTCGAGGTATTCCTTCTTTCCCAGTCAATGAGATCCTCCTCACGGATCCAGACGCGGTTTCCAATAACGAAAGAGGGGACGGGGTTGGCCTCCGTCACCTTCCTCCAAGTAGGGCGTGTGATGCGGTAACGCTCGCACACCTCGTCGAGAGTCAGAATCTTGTCCATGCGCCGCACGCTAGGAATCGCGGGGGGGCGTTTGCAAGTGGGGTGACCGGATTCGTAGGTTCGCGGGCATGAGCGACCACGACGACAACCAGACGGGATGCCCGCCCGTCAACCCGGGGTTCTACGGCTGCTGCGCCGTGTCCCTGGCCGCGTACACCGGGATCATCTTCGGGCTGTGCTGGCTGATCTGGAGGGGCAGATGAGCAGCCGCGTCCCCGCCATGCCCGCGCCGGACTACTTCGCGGCACCCGGCATCAGCTCCACCGACCTCAAGCAGTGGGTCTCGATGACCCCGCGCGAGTGGCGGTACTGGAAGAACAACCGGGACACCGCGCCCAGCGAGGCCATGCAGCTTGGCAGCGCCATCCACTGCGCTGTGCTGGAGCCCGACGAGTACGCCGATCGCTTCACGCACTACGACGGGCGACGTGCAGGCAAGGCGTTTGACGAGTTCAAGGCACGCAACGCCCACAGGACCGTCCTGTCCCGCAAGTCCCAGCAGACCGTTGACCAGACGCTGGACTACCTGCGCGAGCGCGACCGCCTCTACAACGTCATCAAGAACGGCGAGGCCGAGATGTCCTACTTCGCCGCCGACCCCGTGCATGAGCGGATGCGGAAGGCGAGGGCCGACTGGATCGGGGAACTCAACGGTCAGCGCCTGCTGATCGACCTCAAGACCACATGGTCCCTCGACGATCGCCACATCCAGAAGACGCTGCACGACATGAACTACCACATGCAGGCGGCGTACTACCTTGACACCGTGGGTCTTGTGGAAGGCGAACCCCCCGCAGGCTTTGCTATCCTGTGGATCCGCACCACGCCCCCAGTGGACATGCGCGTGTCTATCGTCGGCAACGCCACGCTCGACGTAGGGCGCGAGAAGTACCAGCAAGCCTTTGGCGAGCTGCACCAAGCAATCGAACGGGACGATTTTCCCGGATACCCGGCTGAACCCAGCCTTCTAGAACTGCCCACTTGGGCCCTGAAAGCTACCACTGATGACTGATAACCAGCTTGCTCCCCAGCAGCCCGCCAGCATCCTGGCGACCGTTGCCACCAAGTACGGCCTCGCGGCCAAGAACCTCTACGACACCCTGGCCGACACCATCTTCCCCTCGAAGAAGTCGGCCACGCCGGAGCAGGTTCAGTCGCTGCTGATCGTCGCCAACCAGTACGACCTCAACCCGTTCACCAAGGAGATCTACGCCTTCCCCGGTAAGGGCGGCGGCATCGTCCCCGTGGTCGGCGTGGACGGCTGGCTGAAGATGGCGAACCAGCACCCGATGTTCGACGGCATGGACATCGAGTTCGATGACGACGACAGCGGCACCCCGAAGTCCTGCACCTGCACCATCCACCGCAAGGACCGTGGGCACCCGACTCGGATCACCGAGTACTACGCGGAGAACCGTCGCACCACCGACCCGTGGAAGACCAACCCGCACCGGATGCTGCGCCACCGCGCCGTCATCCAAGGCATCCGCACCGCGTTCTCGTTCAGCGGCATCTACGAGCCTGACGAGGCCGAGGGCGTCATCGAGGCCCAGGCCATCGTCCGCAGCGCAGGCGTTGTAGACGCCGTGAGCGCAGCCCTCACGGAGCCGGAAGCCACCCCCGACTTTGACATGAAGACCGGCGAGGTCGTGGCGGAGCCCGTCGAGGCGGAGCCCGTTGAGGCCAAGTCCGAAATCGATCAGATGGCGGACAGCATCTTTGGAGACCTGGAAGTCGAATGAAGCGCGGCCTCAGCGAGAAGGCCATGAAGGCCAAGCTGGGCGAACTCCAGCAGGCGCTGCCCGGTATCACCTGGGGAGCCCGGAAAGAACTTGGCGGCCCCGAGGGGTGGACCCTTATCGCCAAAGACCGGGAGAGTGGCTCGACCCTGCACAGCGCAGAATGTTTGCGCCCCGTCTCCTTTTCTCGCTATATTGACGCGCTCCTAGCGGGCATCACGCTCGCCAGAGAGAGTAGGTAGCTCTAGGGGAGGGGGGCCGTCCCCCCACGGTCCCTCTCCCCGCTTACTCGCCTTTGTCGCCAGCCTCGTCTTTCCTCACGACGGGCTCGTCGCTGCCTTCGGTCACGATGCTGCGTAGAAGCGCAGATACCTGCGTGACTACAAGCGTGATAAGGCCAGCGACTACTGCAACGAGGTCTGCCTCTAGAGTGCTCACTGCGTACAGGAACGCGATGACGCTCAGGAACATATACAGACCAGCGAAGTTGGCGAGGTGCCGGGCTGCGGCCTCGCGCGACGACATGCTGAGCTTGAGCCGTTGCAGCTCTAGCTTTGCTGCCTGAGCCTTGGCAGCAGCCTCTGCCTTGCGCGCCTCGGCATCAGCCTGGGCCTGGGCCTTCCGCACCTCAAGGTCCGCTGCCGCCTGCACCTTCTTGAGCTTGACGGTGGTGGCAAGATCCTCGACCCGCACCACCTTCTTGACCGGCTTGTCCTCAGCCATCACTTCTTCTCCAAGCGCCCGATGCGCTCATCTAGGCTGGCGACCTGAGACACCAAGTTTTGCAGCAGTGCCTCCAGCCGCTTGTTCGTGTCCGCCTGCGAGCGAACGAACCCAACGTGCGCGTCTACTAGCTGTGCAGCCATCGGCATGGCCCTCAAAGCCAGCTTGTAGATTACTACGCACAAGCTAACGAGCAAGACGGTAGGAACCCCTACGTCCTTGATCGCATCCATGATGAGTTCGGTCACTTGTCCTTCCCCTGCTGTTTGCGGTCGTAGTAGCGGATGGCCTTGGCTACCTCATTCCTGCGTTGCAGCATGAGGCGTTCTTTCTCGTCCCCTTCGGCCTCACGAATCTTTTCGTTCAGCTCCCGAACCCTCTTGGCGGGCTCGCCTTTGAAGTATTTTTCGTAGGTGTCGATCTCGGCCCTCATCC
Source organism: Gemmatimonadota bacterium (assembly GCA_020344215.1). Classification (GTDB taxonomy): domain Bacteria; phylum Gemmatimonadota; class Gemmatimonadetes; order Palauibacterales; family KS3-K002. The sequence goes on along the minus strand of CP070815.1, from coordinate 3,501,075 downwards.
GCTTGCGGATGTCGCGCCTGTCGGCACCCTTGGCGTCACTGTACGCCTGATAGGCGTACTTGGTGATGTCCCGCAGTTCGCGGTAATCGCGGTCAGCGTCGCGCTTGTCGTGACCGGACACTAGCGCCCGGAAGACAGGGGTCTCGCTGAAGTCTGGCGTCAGAGGGTTCTCTTCAGCCCAGCGCATGACGGCTTGGCCGCCAGCGCCTGTGATCCATCCGAAGAGGTAGTCCAGTTTGGCCGGTGCGAGTTCGCCCACCCACTGCTGCACGCTGTTGCCCATCTCTCCCGGCTCGGTGCCAATCAGATCGTTGATCGCCTTGACGATCCCAATAGACACATCGCTGCCCCAGCCTAGCTCCTCGGCCTTTTCGTAGCCCTTCTTGACCTCGCCAGGGAATACGGTCGGAGCGATTGCGTTGCCCCACTCGTCAATGTTGCTGACCACAGCAATCACGGGCTTGCCAAGCGTGAACGGCATCCGCATGTCATCGCTCGACATGGGCGAGAACGACTCGAACAGGGTCTTTCCAATACCGATGGCGGCCTCACCAGCAGTGACCTCCCCGGACTGGTAACGACTCAGGTTAGAGCCCAGCGACCAGAAGGGGAGCATGATGTGAGGCAGCGACAGCATGATCGTTTGGTCGCCACCAAAGGGGATGTGCAGGTGGTGCAGTCGCTCGAAGTCCGACTTGCTGTTCCAGATGGGGCGGCCCGTCTCCTCGTCATCGCCCAGCATCCAGCGCATGGCCTGATCGTGCAGGTATCCCATAGCGATGGTGTTCAATGCGACCTTCTGCACCTTCTTACTAGCAGTCAGGCTGTTGGTCATCATGGCGATGCCCTGGACCCGTGAGTTCCAGAACGCCATGGCCGCATTGAAGGCGGGGCCTAGATACCCGGCCCGGTTGAAATCCACGCTCGCATCCCGCGAGAAGGCAGCGGCTTCAATCTCAGATACGCCTGCGTCTCGAAGCGTTGCGAACACGGCGAGGCGGGTGCTTTGCTCGCTCGCATCAGCGATTGACCTGAGATATGTCACCATCCCGCTATCCCGCAGGCGGCGCATAGCCTCGGACATCCCCCCCTCAGCAGTGGCCCGCTCTAGCTCCTTCTCAAGATCATCAAACTTGTACTCGCCGCCAAACCCGATGAGACCTCCAGCCTCGCGCCATTCTTTGTCACGCTCTTGGAGAGGCCCCGGCTCCTTGCCTCGGACTCGGTTGGCGATGGTCTTGCGGGCTTGGAACCATGCCTTACTGAACTCCGCGAAGCTCGGGATGTCATAGCCCTGCTCGGCAAACCTCTGCATCAGGATGTACGCTCCATAAGCGTCACGCTGAGGGTTGCGGGCAAGAAGGAAGTCCGGGGAGAAGGTCGTCCGCGCAGCAGAGAACCATCGGGTAGCCTTGCGGCTGAACTCCAAGAAGGCCCCAAGCTGCGGGACATTGAGCGACTTCATCGCCCGCGCCAACTCCGCGTCCTTCAGACCGATCACCTTGCGCTGACCGTCAATGGTCACAAGGAACTTGCCGGGATCGGGGCGCTTCTCGCCAAGGAGCTTGCGGCCCTGGTACTCGCGGACCTCCTCGGGCGCGGCCTCATCTTCACGCAGATCCTGCTCTTCAATGACGAGATTTGCAGCCTTGACGAAGTCGTAGAACTCGCGGCCAACCTCGGCCTTGACTCCCCGCATGATCGCCCGCTGCCCCTGAAGCGTACTCCAGTTGAGCGGGCTGCCCGGACGCGACTTCCGCCCCTTACGCATTCTGCTGCGCGTCGGAGCCACGCTGAACCCAGAGCCCGCCTGACCGCGAACCGGTGCGCTGTAGCCAGTGTCCGACTCAGCGTCCCTCATGGGGACATAGCGGCCATCAGGGAAGGTGGACTCCCACTCAGAGAGCGTCTTCTCGCTGATCTGCCCGGTCTCCCGCTGGTGCCTGCGCGTCCAGGCGTTCATCTCGTAGACCTTCTGCGCGACCTCCTCCAGCTTGCTGAGATCGCCGCCGTGCTTCTCACGCAAAGCGTCCAGGACCTCCTCAGCGGTCATGATGTCCGGGTCCATGTCCGCCGTGCGCTCGGTCGGCATGTACTCGTAAGCACCCTCTCCTGGGTCGATGCGGTCGGCTTCCTTGCGGAGGTCTGCGATGAGCTTGTTGATCGCTCGGATCCGGCCATCGTTTTCTAGGCCCCGAACTTCGGCCTGCATCTGCTTGGCTTTCGCTCGCAGTTCCTGAGCCCTGACTCGACGTGCCTCCAGAGCTTTGTTCGCCCCATCGGCGTGCATCGCCATGAGGTAGTCGTCAACGTCCTGCAACGACAGCTTGTACTTCCGGCGCAGCTCCTCAATGGGCTGCATGAAGTCGCGCTCAAACTCCTCAAGGCGGTTCTGCCTCTTGCCGAAGGAGTTCTTGATGATGAGGGAGATGTCCTGCTCCGGCAGGGTGATGAGCCCAATGCCCTTGGCCCAGTCCACCACTTGGTCCACGCGGCCAAATCGGTTGACGAAGTTCTGGTAGAACCGATCCCAGAAGGTGTCCTCGATGAACGTGAAGTCCGCAACCGTGTCGTAGCCCGGAAGCGTGCTGGCGTTGTCCGGGTTCTGGGAGAAGCGGATGCGGCCACGGATGGCGTCTTCGCGGGTCTGCTCTTGCGCCTCGCGTGCGCCCTCGGTCAGGGCGGGCGCAACAGGCATCCCCTCAACGGTAGGCTGACCCGGAGCGGGCTGCGCTAGAGAGACATCCGACTCAGGAACAATGGTGAATCCGGACTCGCCGGGCACCCGGAGTCGGACTCGCTGCGCCCCAGCAGGGCCAGTGACATCCACAACCTCCAAGCCCGCGATGTCCTGCGCTTGACCGATCGTTTCGTCAAACGCGACGGAGTCCGGGTTGATGCGGACCCGTGCCCCAGGCATGACCGGAGAAGGCTCGATAGGAGCCTCTGTGGGGCGGACAGGAAGCGGCTGCCCCGCAGGGCGCTCCATGTCCTGCTCCAAGAACTGCTCAACGGCAGGCTGAACAATCGGAGAAGGAGTGGCGCGAAGCGGCTCGCCCTCAACGGCAGGGGCGGCCTCTTCAACAGCCGGGACAACCTCCTCTTCAGTCGGCTCGGCCAGCGGCAGCTTGCCAATCTGCTCGTTGACGTTGAAGGCCCGAACCGCCGCCGCGTCCGTGATGACTGCGGCTGCCGCGTCAGCAATCTCAAGTTGGGCCTGGGTGCTGCGTCCTGCACGGAGCGGCATACCCATCCGGGCCAGTTTGGCTCGCAGCTTCTCAGCCTGCTCCTCCGTGGTGGCAAGCCCAGGAATCACGCTACGAGCGAAGCGCGTGAATCGGTTCAGCAGGCTGAGGTCCGCGCCCACAATCTTGCGGACTTGGTTTGCCAGATCGGGGTTGTTGATTAGACCCCAGACCAGACCACCCTCGGCCTCAGCAAGAGCAGCGGCGGTCTCCTCATCCAAGAGGTCGCCCATGTCCTCCACGAAGCCAGAGCGCACGTCCTCGATAAGCTGCGTCCCGCCCTCGGCTTGGCTCACCCGAGACATGATTCGGGTCACAGCCTCCTCTCCAAGGATGTTCCGCGCGTCGTGAACCAACTCATGCACGCCAACGGATCGAGCCAGAGTGCGGGCTTCGGTGTTGGCGGCCTCTGCGTCTAGGTCGCTGCGGAGGTAGATCGTGCCGGGGCTGCGCTCATCAACTGCGCCGTTCCGGCCCTCGGGCATGTTCTCAACCGCGATGACCTGAATACCCAGAGCGCCAAAGCGGCGCTGGACCTCGGCAACCTGAGGCGAGACTTCGCCCTCAGCCTGTTGAGCGCCCAGCTCATCGAGGACCAGTTGGACCTCCTCCGGAGAAGCCTGACGCGCAGCCTCCATGCGCTGCCGCACACGCTCGGCAGCCTCGGGGTCCGTCTCGGCAAGCTCAAGATCAGCCAGCAGCTCGTCGTTGATTAGCGTCCGCAGCTTGCGCTGGCGCGGGGTCTCGGTGAGGCGAGCGATGCCCTGCCCAACCGCCATGGGTGCAGCCCGCAGGAATACGCCCGCCGAGGCGACCGCCACCAGTTCGTCCGCGATCTCCTTAGCCGACGCAGGAATGACTTGGGAGAAGTCAATCAGATCCTCGCTGCCAGTGACCCACTGCCCGGTAGCCTCAAGTCCGCGAGCGGCGTACTCCTCAAGAACCTCGGGGATGATGTCGTCAATGGCTGCGACATCCGTCGCCGTTTCCATGACGCGGGCCAGCCTGCGGCCAGCAGCGCCGCCACTACGCTGACCAATCAGCTTTAGCAGACGGTTGCGGCCAGCGGGCGTTCTGAGCAACCGCGACCCACCGGGAAGGATTGCTCCTAGCCGCTCAGAGATGTACTCCGTCCAAGTGGAGTAGATGTTCTCCCACTGAAGATCCTGAGGCCCCTCGGTCTCTTGGGCTACGAGTTCCAGTTCGCCCGTGCGGGGGTCAATGTAGGCTCCGAGGCTTTCGTTGAGGCGCGACTGGATTTGCTTGACGGATGCGCGACCACCGCCAATCGCTTCGCCGACACCCTCTGCCGCAGCAAAGGACGCGGTTCCTCGCCCAACAGCCCGCCCCAGACCGCTGACTCCAGCCAGAGCCTGCGCCCCAGGCGCAGCGGGCACGGCTTTGCCCGCAGCCTTGGCAGCAGCGATGCGCTCCGTGGTCTTTTCAGCCGCAACAAACGGACGGCCCGCCGCACGACCAAAGCGGTTCAGAAGGCTTCCAGTACGAGCGAGGCTGCCCTGAAGGGCTGCCCTAACCCCAGACCCCCAAAGAGGGTTCTTTGCCGCCTCAGCCGTAATGCCGAGAAGTCGAGCGCCCGCACGCCCCGTGCCAATAAGGCCACGGATCAGCAGCTCGCCAGCAGCCATCTCGCCGCCAAATGCCACCGCGTCTGCAATCCCTGACTCCGCAGCGTACCCCGACGTTTTACGGCGATACATCTGCTCAAGGTGCTTGACGACTCGGTCCTCGTCCTCCGTAGTGCCCTCGCCCTTAGCGAGGCGGTTGATTGAGGCTTCTAGGTCTTCGGACTCCGCGTACTCCAAGACCATCCCGTAGAGCGGCACATTCTCCGCCGACCACGCCTCATGGTCCTCATCGCTCATCGGAGGCAGGGATTGGAAGTAAGCAATAGCCACCTCCTCCGGGTCGCGGAAGTACTTGGCGTACTCGCCATCAGCCAGCTTCGGGCGAGCAAGCTGGCCGCGACGATTTCG
>CP070815.1:3429932-3495736 GCA_020344215.1 Gemmatimonadota bacterium | reverse complement strand
CAGCGTCCGAATAGGGATAAGTGCTCCGCGGCACCCACGCTTCCGGCACGATCTGCTCATCCCTCCATCGACCGTTCCGGAGGAAGAGAAGGCCGAAGCGCGCCATGTCCCTGGCCGACATGGCGAAGTGGTAGGCGGGGTGGATCGACATGTCCTCGTAGTAATAGAAGCCATCCTCCACCTGGAAGTCCTGCATCTGGAGCGGTACGGCCAACCGCTCGTAGAGCGCATCGAACACACCCGTGCCCGTGAGCTGGGTGAAGATCGTTCCCAGGGCGTTGAAGTCCCAGTTGTTGTAGTACCAGAAGGTGCCCGGCGGATGGCTCCCGCGGGGCGGCCGCGCGTCTTTCATCGACTGGCTCTCCGCCGCCGCCTCGTGGTAGACCCCGGAGCGTGCCTGAAGGAGTTGCTCGATGTTGGCTTGCTTCTCCTCCTCGGTCAGCGAGGGCGGCTTGTCATCGATGCCGAGCTCGGCCAGCGTGAGGGATAGGTCGATGTAGCCCTCGTCCCGGTAGATCCCGTACAGAGCGCTGAGGTAGCTCTTCCGAACGGACTGGACGACCGCCCAGTTCCTCCGCGTGTCTCCGTACTCCCACACGAGAATCCCCCGGTCCACTACCATGAACGTGCCGGAGCCCATGTCGGACGCGAGCCGCGATGCCTCCTCGAGCTCCGCGCTCGACCACCCCAGGGCCTCGGGCGACGGCGCCGTCCACCAGTCGAGACCGGGGTAGCCACTCCCGTCGCCGAGCTCGGACGGGTCGACGAGCTCGACAGGAGCGACCGTGTCATCGCTGCAGCCGCCCAGGGCGACGAACACCGCCGCGAGCAGTAGAAGATTCCACCACCGATGTTCGAGGACCTGGCTCAGGCTCATCGTCGCTAACCCTGGCGATGTACTTGAAGCGCGAATCCCGGCGGCCTTTTAACAGTCTAAGATCAGGCGTTCACGCTCGCACTGCCAGCCCCGGAAATTCGAGTCTTCCCCGGCGCGCTCAAAGGAGCGGCCGAACCATAACGGTCCGGCCGCTCCTTGTTAGGCACCGATCAGCTCCGTCTCTTCTGACTTACCGTTGGGACGACCCGGTACGAGACCGCCGACGCGCTGTTGCTCTACCCGCATCCCCTAGCTGCCAGCCCTGGCAAGCGGCAGGTCCGAGTTGCAGATCCACGTGGACACGAGCCACGAGCCGTCCGCCTGTTTCTGAAAGATCCACACGCACTTGCCCTCTTCCTCGACCGGCTCGGCAACACCTGCCGCCGTGAAAGTCTCCGAGTAACTCGAACGGAGATACGCGATGCCATCCCGGCCATCGACGTCGAGCACCTCAGTGGTCAGCTCCAAAACGTTGAAGCCCATTGATGCGACCCATGCCAGCCACGCGTCCCTGCCTTCGATCACGGGTTCGTTGGCAGGCATCGATACGACGTCCTCCGTCAGCGCTACCGCGACACCTTCCCAGTCGTTGGCCAACTCCGCCTCGACCACGCCATCCACGACAGCCCGGATCGCCGCTGCCTCCTCCTCGGACAGCGGCCCCGCTTCCTGAGCCGCCGGCTGACACGTCGCGCTGGCGAGGGCAAGCGCCAGCACCGCGAGCATCATACTGCGCGCACTCATTGTGACCTCCCGGTAATGTGGTTTGTAAGCAGCCGAAAGAAAACGCCTGGTGGACGTCCGCGTTAGCCCGCCCGGTCTGTACGCCACCCTCGCCGCACGCTATCTTGCCACAGCTGCCACCTAAGAAATCCTTGGAGGTCATCATGCACGCGTGCCGCATGCTGCCAGCCCTGCTAGTGCTCGTCCTATTGGGCACAGCCTGCGGAGCACCGGCCGAATTCTCCGCTGACGACGCGACGGCGATCAGAGCAGTCAACGAGGAGATGAACCGGCTAGCTCTCGCCGGAGACTGGCAGGCGATGAGCCGACACCTCACCGAGGATCTGGTCTACATGCCCCCGAGCCTGCCTGTCGTCGAGGGGCGTGATCCGTTCCTGCAGTGGGCGGCGAGCGTCCCGATCGAGCTGCACGAGATGGCCGTCGAGATCGCCGATATCGACGGTCGTAGTGACCTCGCTTTCCTGCGGGGATCCTACTCGCAGACCTACACGATCGCCGGGTCGCCCGAGCCGATCAGCGACACGGGTAAGTTCGTCTGGATCTTGCGCAAAGGGGTGGACGGAGCGTGGCGCGTCAGCACCTGGATCTGGAACCCCGACGCGCCCTTCTCGGGCGAGTGAGTCGAGCGCGATCGCGGTCGCGAGCTGGCAGGTCTGACACGAGATGAGATGCGGGCCCGGCGCCGTTCGGCGCCGGGCCCTCGCTGTGGAAGCGCGGCCGCAGCCAGCGGCCACTCTGGTGGGGCCTCGGAAGCGGCGACTCGCCTAGACGAGCGCAAGCACGACGTACATCCACATGGTCGTTACCGCCAATGCAAAGAGTAGGCTCAGCGCGGGTCTCGCGTGACTGTCTGCGTGTCTCATCGTGGGCCTCCCGGTCGAACTGACGCCTCCCACGACACTGCACGGGAATATGCTAGCCGCGCCCTATCATGTAACTCTCATGTCAGCAGTCACTTACAGGCAGTGCAGATCAGGCGGCGATCAGCCGGCTATCAGCCGAGCCGGCGGCCGGTCAGGTGATTATCAGGCGGAAATCATGCGAGCCCGGCCTCGAGTCTGTTACCAGACGCCGGGAATCAGGCGATAGCGGACCCGCTCGGCGTACTCCGCGTAGCCGGCGAGCTCACTCTTGAGCGTTCGGTCCTCGAGGGCCGTGCGCAGCAGCATGAGGGCGGCCATGATTCCCGCCGGCGGCAAGGCCCAAACCGAACCGAGGGCGAGGGCCAGGCCGAACATCATGGCGAGCCAGCTGACGTAGCCCGGATGCCGCACGTAGCGGTACGGCCCGTCGCTAACCACGTGGTGCCCACGCTCCGTCTGGATGCGAACCATACTGGCAAAGAACTTGTTCACCGCCATCGCCCAGAGGAAGAAGAGATCGCCGGCCGCGAGGAGTACCAGTCCCGTGATCTGCAGCCACAGCGCGATCGGTTCCGACCAAGCGAAGCGCCGGTCGAGTCCCGGCAACAACAACATGACCAGTGCGAACGGACCCATGGAGCCCGCGACGATCTTGTCCCACAACTTCACGCCCTTCCCACCGTGCATGCGCTCCCTGACAACTTCCGGGTTCTTGGCCATCAGGACGTTCCAGTTGACCAGCACGAGAACCACGCAAACGGCGATCAGCGCCCAGCCCATCATCCAATCCCAGCGGCCCGCAGGAACGAACAAGATGACCGCCAGCAGCGCTATGCCCACGACGATGCGGGTCACGCCTTCGATGACCAGCGGCCTTTGAGATCTCTCCTGATTCATGGTCGCCACCTCAAGAATCGATCGCTTCGTGGACAACGAGCGCGCGCTGCCCTGCAGCGAACCGGGACGGGCATGACGCCTCGAGTCAATCCACTCGTCACTACGATCGGAATACCGGCGGGGTTCGAGTATCGATAATCGTTCGGCGCAGCGCAACCACACCGTTGCTGCCCGGCACATAGCGCCGCATCTTGCGAGCACCGGGAGATGATCCGGCGGTCGTGAAGAGCCCTCACGAAACAAGGAGGACCGTATGACTACGCGGAGCGTCAGGCTCGCGCTGTGCGCGCTCGCCGTCGCGAGCATGGCTTGCCAACCGCCGGCACAGGAAGCCGCCTCGCTGTCCGATGAGGACGTCGCGGCGATCAAGGACCTCGCCGAGAACGTCGTCGTTGAGGCCCTGTTGGCCGAGGACTGGGCCGCGTTCGCCGCAGGCTTCACCGAGGATGCGGTGCGGATGGTGCCGAACGAGCCGCTCCACCAGGGCCGGCAAACGATCGAGCAGTGGGCGCGGACAAGCTGGGGTCCGATGACGATGCTGGAAGGCAGCCAGACCGTCCTTGAGGTGGATGGCCGCGGCGACCTCGCCTACGCTACGATCACCTACTCGTTCACAGCCGAGGTGCCGGGCTTGCCGGAGCCCGTGATGGATGTCGGCAAGGGTCTGGTGATCTTGCGCAAGCAGCCGGACGGGGCGTGGCTTGTCTCCGTCTCGATTTACAACGCGGACACGCCGCCGCCGCCGCCGCCGACCGAGTAGTGAGTCGCCGCGGCGGCCCTCTCGCTCCATGTCGCGCGCCTCGGTTGCAGGAACGGCAGCTGCGCTGCCGGCGCGCTCCAAGTTACGCTCGACGCCACCCTCGGCTCCCAGTCCACCGGGCGGAAGTGGGGGACCGGCTCGCGTAGCCCGCGGTTACCCCAGTCTGACGGGAGGAGGCGGGAGGACCAGCTCGCGCAGTTCGCGAGTCAGCCTGGGAGCCGCGCGGGCGGTCGAGCGTAGGTGGTGTATCCGAAGCGAGACCGCCCGCCGGCGACCCCGCGAGCACGTAGCGAGTGGTCCTCCCGCCTCCGACCGTTAACCGGACGGCTCTTCGCCCAGCTGCTTGACCAAACCCGCGTAGCGCCGCTCGATCTTGAACCCGTACGAGTAGAAGTACTCCGGCCGGAAGAAGCCGGTGGTCAGCGTGCTCACCCCGGCGGCCCGCAACCGGTTGAAGAACTGCCGCATCAATCCGTCGGCCACACCCTTCCTGCGGTAGCGTTCCGCCACCACGATCTTTTCCAGGTGCGCGCCTGTCCCGCTCTCCTCCACGGCATAGAAGATCCCGCCGATGATCTGTTCCCGATCGCTGATCGCCACTAGGTATCTGTGCTCCGGTCCGAACCGAATCTCCAGTTTGGCGGCGAGGAACAAGCGGTGGAGTCGCTCCACCTCTTTGGGCAACAGCGCGTGACGGACACGGAAGGCGTTGCCGTCGATATCCTCCAGAGTGACAACGATCTCGCTCTGGTACTCGCCGCCCAGATCGCTGCTCACGAAATCGACGGCATCCTCGGGCCGCAGATGGGCGAAGGGTATACGCGCCAGGAAGTAATCGTCGTCCGAGCCCACCTTGAGCCGGTGCCGCAGGTCCGCCACAGCGGCGGCCAACTCACCATCCCGCATCTCCCCCGCGCGCACTCTGCGAATCAGTTCATCGAGACCCTGGGTCAGCTCCGGTGAGCTGCCACGGAATACGGTCTCGCGGAAGAAGCGAAGCCTGACCTCCGGATAGGTCTTGGCCAGCCGGTCGAGCCCGTACGTGTCATACAACTCCATCAACGTGCTGGCACGGGCTTGCGGCGTCGCGTCGTCGTTGAGTCGCGCCCAGCGGCGATAACGCTTCGCCGCGAAGAAGAGCCGCATCGGCAGGAAGCCACGGCCTCGTACCGAGGACACGTACTCCCGGAGCGCGGCTCTAAGCTCGTCGGGCGCGACCGTATCCTTCTCGAGCGCCCGCTCGTACGTGGCCAGACCTTCTTGCTCACCGAGCACCTCGAGCACGGACGAGAAGAGCACGTCCCAACCCACAAGGCCCTTTAGATCCGCGTACTCACGCTCGACCGACCCCACGAACCGTTCGTTGAACGATTGGAGCATGGCCAGCACGCCCTGGTGATCGCACCTGACCGAGAGCGATACGATGCGCGATCCCCGATGGTAGTCGTGCGTCGGCACCACGATATCGGTTGGGCTGAGCTCCGCGATCTCGCAGCGCCTACCCGTCCGATCCCAGAAATCCACGAACGCGCTCAGCGCGCTCCACGCCAGAAACGGCCAGAGCTGGGCCAACCCTTCCCCCTCATCCGGGCGGCGCGCCAGGCGCCGCATCTCGCGATCCAGAGTCGCACCGGATATGAACTCCTCGGTCCAGATATCTTGTTCGGGGACGTACCCGCCGAAGTCCTCGACCACCGGTTCTCGGTCGCCCGAATCGCCGCAGAGGATCAGCCAGTCGATCTCCTGCTGCACCTGCCCCGCAGTGAGCGACCGATTGAGGTTGGCCGCAAGCTCGTAGGAATCCTGGTCGCGCGTCTGCACGGTGATCCGGTAGACGGCTTTACCGTGTCGTTCTCCGAGCAGGCGAATCCAGACTCCGCCCGGCGGTATGTCGGTCAGCCGAACCACCCTGCCCCCGTACAGCAGGAAGATCGAGCCGCTGAAGAACGGGGAGTTCTTGATGGCGGACAGCAACCGTCGGCGATCGCCTTCGTCCACACCCTCCTCGAAAACGACAACGTCTTCCCAGCGATACTCCTGACCGGTTTCCGTGTCTACGGCGATTCTCAGCGTCGGCCCGAGCCACTTGAAGAAGCTGTCCCGCAGAGCCGACCTCGCTTCGCCTGCCCGCTCGCGCAGGCGCTCGGTGGGCCCGAACAGGCCGGCGCGAACCAGGAACGCCCGTATCCTGCGGTACCGCGTGGGGTGTGCCCCGCCGTAGTCGGCCAGCAGGTCCATCAACGAGGCCGCCAGCCGTTCACTCTCCTCCCGGCCTGCCGCCGCTTCCCCACAAACATCCCACGCCAGACCGATCAGCGCTTCGATCTTCGATTCGGGGAGGCTTCGCTCGCAGAGAACGGCACGCGTCTCGGAATCGAGCGAGAGCGGGTCCCGCGCGAGGAACCGTCCCACGCTGTCTCGGAACCGTGTCACCTTCTCGAACGGCACCAGCAATTGGAAGGCACGCCGCCTGACATCCGCCGAGCAGACCTCGGAGCCACGCGCCAGCAGGAACCGCGCCGGCTCGGTCAGCGGCCCCTCCTCGCTGCTCGTCAGAACCCGCTCGAGCAGGCGGACGGCACTTCGCCCGCACTCCTCATCAGCGGAGAGCAGCAGCCGGGCGGCCCGATCCAGGTCCAGCAGGCTCCACTCGCTGTGACGAATCGACCCTGCCAGCGCTTCGCGGTCCGCCGCAGTCGGCTGGAAGGGCTCGGCCCGTTCCTGCCATTCGATATCGTCCGCCGATCGACCCGGCCGTTGCCGGTCGTCGAGTTCCAGCGGCGCGAAGGCGAACAGCTCATCGTTCCCCAGCCAGAGCCGCGGAGTGGCGAGCAGCGCCCCCAAATTGAGCGCTCTGCCTGTACAGCGATACAGACAGGCTCCCACCTGCACGACGGTCTCACTCACACGTCGTACGGTCAGCTCCGTACCGACGGATGGGAGCGTCAACTTATCGGCATCGACACGAACGTCTTGCGCGGTCAACCCGAGCGCCTGAAACAGCCAGTTGGGTAGAGTCAGTTCGACTCCGCCCACGTGGAGGTATGTGCGCCGGTACAGCGTCTCGATGACATCAGCGAAGTTCTCGACCACGACGCCGCGCCGCGGTGTGCCCTTAGGGGTCAGCTCGCCCCTGTCCGCGTCGAGGTCCCGGTCGATTACCGCGAAGTCGACGATCCGCTCGAACGGCGCCACGAACTTGTTCACCGAGACTACGAGCGACCGGAAGTGATCACGCACCTCCTGAGGCGACATCGAGGCGAAATCCAGTTCCTCGTACGCCGGATTCGGATAGATGAGCAGGGTGTTGTATTCCCTGTGGTCTCCGACCAGAAAGGCACGGCCGACCGACGCGAATTCACGGAACAGGTTCTCGATCCGCTGAGGCGCGATGGTTTCACCCTTGACGTTCTTGTAGATCTCTTTCTTTCGATCGACGAGCCGGATGTGCCCATCGTCGTCCAGCCGCATGAGGTCGCCGGTGTGGAACCACCCCTCCTCGTCGAACGACGGCTCGTCATCTGGCGGATCGAGATACCCCATCATCACGTATGGTCCACGCATCAACAGCTCACCGTCCTCGGCGAGCTTCAAATCTATTCCAGGCAGCGCGACGCCGAGCGAGTTGTCTCTGTACTGGAATGGAGGCGTCATCGTGATGCCGCCCGTGGCCTCGCTCATACCGAAGCCGCTAAGTAGCTGGACCCCCTGCTTGTGGAAGAACCGGAAGATATCGACATCGAGATGACCGGCCGCCGACAGCCCCCAGCGCAGCCGCCCCCCCGTCAGCCGAACCACCGCTTCCCGGATCTCCTCATCCGGCGCATGCAGCGGATCAGCGAGCTTGCCGATCGCCTCGTACAGCTGAATCCACTTCCTGGGGACGCTGATGAACACGGTGGGATTGTAGCGGCGCATTCCCTCGATTAGAGCGTCGACTGAGGGGTCCAGCAGGAAACAGTACCTCGCCCCCCAGAAAACGCAGCCCAGCATCTCGAGGTACCGACCGAAGGTGTGGAACAGCGGAAGATAGGAGAGAAAGACGTCGCGATCGCCGATCTCGGGCAGCGCCAGCGCCCGGGCGAACCGCTTGAAGACCAGATTGCGGTGCGAGTACTGGATCCCCTTCGGCACGCCTGTCGTGCCGGACGTGTACATGATAGTGGCGAGGTCGTCTATTCGTACCTCGTTCGACCTCTCCTCGATCAGCGACGCGGGGACCTCGGCCGCCCGATCTTCCACATCGCGCAGCCTCATCACTGTCCCAACGACATCGTCCAGTGGCTCGATCGTGATTACGTGCTCGAGATCCGGCAGCGAGGCTCGGTTTCTCTCAACCTTGTCCAGCTGCTCGCGCTTCGAGACCACCACCGTGCCGACCTGCGCGTGCTTCAGGATGTAGCCCACGTCCGCGTCCGTCGCGTTCGCCGGCACCATCACATTCACCAGACCGGACGTGAGGCAGGCGAGGTCGAGCAGAGCTACCTCGACCCGGTTCTCCGAGAGGATCGCGATCCGGGCCGGCCGTTCGGGATGGTACAGCACCGTTAGACCGCGGGCCAACACTCCCACCCTTTTCGCAACGTCAGACCAGGTGAGACTTGCGTCACCGGCGGGCGAAGGAACTTCGAACAGGACGCCGGTCGTGTAGGCTTCCACCCGCTGCCGGAAAAGCGGCCCGACCGTTAAGTGCGAGGCCTCGACGGCCGAGAGGATCCTCTGGGCCCACGGCCCCGTTGCCCCGCCCGCGCTCAGCCGGCGCAGAACCGCCGGGTGGCGGACCAGGTCGAGCACACCCCAGGCCGCTTCTCGGAGACCGAGTTCCGGGTCGGCCTCGCCGCTCGCCAGCCGCTCCACGCTTCGTTCCAAGAGGCCCGCCAGCCTCTCCAAGTCGAGCTGCTCGAGGATCAAGTCACGCGCCCGGGAAGCCCGGACCAGCTCGACTATTTCCCGGTCCAACTGAAGCGAATCTTCATCGGCCGGATCCTGCTTCCGCACCTCATCCAGCGCCGCCTCGATTCGGGCCACTACATCGCTGGCTGGCTCGTTCTGCGGGCCTCCGAGATCTTGCACGCTCGCCATATGCCGGCTTTAGAACCTTCGGTCGCCCAAGTCACATCGATCCTGCTGTCGACTATTCGGCTCAAGATAAGGGTGCAAGCGGGGGAGCGCAGGGTGAACGGGGCATCGATCGGTGGGAGCGCCCGGAATACAGCTCGTTCCGCGGTCGCAAGGGCCCGGAGGCTGGGGAGCACTCCGCGCGCCGAGTGGTACCTCACACCTCCTCAAAGAGCTGCTCGACCAACGGGTGCATGTCGATGATCTTCACCCCATCAGTCTTCAGCCGCTTCAGCACCTCGAGCGCCTGAGGACCGACGAGATACACGGCGGCGAAGTCGAGGACGACAAGCCTCCCCTCGGCGCGGTGCTTGAGAACCTCCTCCTCGAGGACGGAGGTCCAGCTGCCGACGACCTGCCCGTCGACCTTCAGTCGTACGAGCGTATCGTCCTCGAAGACCTTTGATATCCAGATACCCACCGTCGCCTCTATCGTCCGGCGTCAGTCGAGCGGCGATCCTCCACGATGATCACGCCGCGCATGAACGGGTGGAGCGTACAGACGTACGAGAACTCGCCGGGGCTGTTCAGCCGTGTGGTGTACGTCTCGCCTGGGCCGACCAGCGGCGACTTCCACGCGCCGTCGTCCGCCACGACGGTGTGCGCCACGTGATCGCGGTTCACCCAGCGGATCGAGGACCCAGCCGCCACATGAATCGTGTCCCTTTCCAAACGCATCTCACGCATGTCGACCTCGGCCAGCCGCGCCGGCTCCTCCTCCCGGCCGGCCGCTTGACCCGAGCCGCCACCCCGGTCGAAGATGCGGCCCCAGCGGGCGAAGCCGCTGAACGGGACGGTGAACTCGAAGCCCCACACGAGGCCGCCACCCGCAAGCTCTGTCCCGGCGAACGATGCCTCTTGCAAGGTCGTCGCCGTGGCGTTGCTGACCTGCAGCGAGAAGGTATGCGGCGTGAAGGGGATTCCGACCTGGATCCCGGCGCTCCAAGCCGCACTCGTGTCCGGCCCCGCGACGAACCCTCCAACGTCGCCGGCCAGCGCCAGGAAATCGGTGAGATGCAGCAACGCGCCGCCGGTAAGCACCAGGCCCTCTTGCCCCGTGTGCAGGGCATCGGTGAAGCCACGCACCGAACCAAGAAACTCGACAGGTCCCAACGATGCCTGGCCGGCCAGCTCACCGTCGAAGCTCTCCGCCTGGGTGTTGTAGCCGCCCAGCAGGGAGACCGACCAATCGCCCTCGCGCAGCGGCGCTAACTTCAGATACGGGAACCACTCATTCGTTCGCGACCCATTCACGATCGCAGGCGACGAAGCGTACTGTACTCCAATCACCGCCGGTGACCACAGACCGAGGCTCAAGTTGAACGTCGGCGAGTTATCGAGCGCGCCTTCGTCGAACAGATCGACGACGTCCGCGTCCTCACCGAACACCCTGAAACGGTGATTGAGCTGAAAGTGCAGGTTCCACGGCGAGGTCACCCACGTCCCCTCGATGTTCGGGGTCCGATGAGTCACAGGCTGCGCGACTACGGGCCCGGCCGCCAGCACAGAACAGGTAAACAACAGCAGGGTCGACGCCGCGCGCCTGCTCCAGTTCACGGCTACGCCCCTACCGCAAGCCGTAGTTCCTCCCTAGGCTTTATGTACCCCATCTCGACGGCATAGTCGTGTAGCTGCCGCTGCAACGTCTGGCGAGCACGGAAGAGCCGGGACTTTACCGTGCCAAGCGGCACCCCCAGCACCTCGGCGACCTCGATGTAGCTCAACCCCTCCACGTCGCTCAGCACCAGCGTCTCGCGATACGGATCCGGCAACGCAGCTATACAAGCCAGGACCTCATCGTCCACGTGACCTTCGAGTAGAAGAGCCTCGGGATCGGAATCACGCCCCGGTTCCACGACCGTGATCTCCTCGACCTCACTCAAATCGATCGCCTGATTGTTCCTCCGGTTGCGCCGGTAGTCGCTGACGAACGCATTCCGCAGAATCGTGAACAGCCAGGCACGCGCGTTGGTCCCGCTACGGAACCTGTGCCACGACCGGAACGCCCTCAGCATCGTCTCCTGCACGAGGTCATCGGCGCGAACCGGGTCGCCCGTCAGCATCGTCGCAAACCGATATACCGCATCGAGGTGTGGTAGCGCCTCGATCTCGAACGTGTTCGCTCTCGTCTCGGCTATCGCGTTGGGGATTGCGTACATAATACCCACCCTTTCGGGCTATCTTGTCGTCGCCTGTCCGGCGCGAGCTGAGTCCGCTGACTCACCGCCAACCAGGCCCACGTGACAGTCTATCGGGGACCACTAAGAGGAAGATCCGGACCAAAGCGGCGCCCGGATCGATGAAGGCTCTAACCTGTTGTTATGATGTAGCTTGGAGAGATCACGCCACGCCCATGAGGCGGGTGAGGCGGCCGCCTGGCCTCCAATATGCTGGAGAGCCCACGATATATTGGAGAACCCTCAGCGCTTACGCTCGATCTCGAGCTTCTTCATCCGGGCCTCGAGCGTGGTCGGCTTGAGGCCGAGCAGGGCAGCGGCTCCACCCTCACCCCTGACGCGCCAGCCTGTCGCCTCGAGGACCCGGACGATATGGTCGCGCTCGAGCTCAGCCAGGGTGGGGACCCGCGAGGGGCTGGGGCCCACGGAAGCGAGGAGCCAATCGCCCGGCTCGAGTTCGCGGCCGCCCGTCAGGATCACGGCGCGCTCGATGACGTTCTCGAGCTCCCTCACATTGCCGGGCCAATCGTAGGCGGTGAGGGCGTTCATCGCCGCTTGCGGGATCGACTCGATTTTTTTGCCGAGTTTGACGCTGTACTTCATGACCATATGCCTGACCAGCAGGGGGATGTCCCCCTTCCGATCGCGCAGGGGGGGCGCGTGTATGGGAAACACGTTCAATCGGTAGAAAAGGTCGGACCTGAAGTTCCCCTTATCGATCGCCTCGGGGAGGTCACGGTTCGTCGCTGCGATCACCCGCACGTCGACCTTTCTGGTCTGCGAGCCACCGACCCGCTCGAACTCGCCATCCTGGAGCACGCGCAGCAACTTGGTTTGCAGGTCGAGCGGGAAGTCGCCGATCTCGTCGAGGAAGACAGTCCCGCGGTTCGCCAGCTCGAAGCGGCCGATCTTCCGGCTCGTCGCCCCTGTGAACGCACCCTTCTCATGACCGAACAGCTCGCTCTCGATGAGCCCTCCGGGCAGCGCGGCACAGTTGACCGTGACGAGGACTTTGTCCCTACGGCTGCTGCTGTTGTGGATCGCCCGTGCGACCAGCGCCTTGCCGGTGCCCGTCTCGCCGGTTATCAGCACGGTCGAGTCGGTCGCTGCGACCTTTTCGATCGCGTCGAAGACAGCCGCCATCGCGGGAGATGTACCCACAATCTCGCCAACGCTCCGCACCGTCTCGAGCTCCTGCTCCAAGTAGATCTTCTCTTCCTGCAACCGATGAAGCTCCGCCTCGGCTCGCTTCCGGTCGTCTATGTCACGCAAGATGATGGCGTAAAGCTGCTGCTCTCCGACCTCCACGACGGAGACCGTGGCCTCGACAGGGAACTCCTCCCCGTCGGCTCGCCGGGCGCTTAACCCTTCCGGGGCCCAGAGGTAGCAGTGCTTCGCCTCCGTCATCTCGAACGACTTGAGGCATCTACTCAGCGTGGCCCGAGAACCAAATGTAAGAAGATCGGTGAGCGGTTTGTTCTCCGCCTCGCCGGCCGGGCACTTGAACACCCTCTCCGCGGCCTCGTTGAACATCCTGATGCGCAGATCGGCATCGACGATGACGATTGCGTCCATCGCCGACCTGAAGATGGCGGCGAACCGCTCTTCGCTCTCGCGCAGCGCCGCCTCCGCCGCCTTTCGCTCCGTGGTGTCGCGGGCCAAGGCGACATACAGCCTGCAACCACTCTCCTCCAGAAGACCGATCCGTACCTCGACCGGGAACCTCGAGCCATCCTTGCGACGATGAGTGCCCTCGATGGTGAGTGGTTCATCCGGACGAAGCCGCTCGAGGACACTCGCCACTTCGCCCCGGCTCGGCTGGGCGAAGTCGGACACGGCCATGCCGAGCAGTTCGTCGCGCGAGCAACCCAAGCTCTCGCAGGCAAGCTGATTCACGTCTAGAACGCGACCCTCGGGATCGATCACGAAGAATGCGTCGGCTGCGTGCTCCACGAGCTTGCGGAAACGCGCTTCGCTCCTCTGCAGCGCAACTTCCGCGCGCTTGCGGTCGCTGATGTCGATGAGGAAGGCGAGCGTGTAGTCGATCCTTCCCGTAGCGTCCCGCTCCGCGATGGCCGAGAGCAGGACGTCCAGTACCTCGCCGTCCTTCTTGATGAACTGGACCTCGACATCCCTCGACACGCCCGCTTCCAGGAATCTCGGGAAGTTGACCTCGCGCGCCTCTTGCCGCGACGCCTCCGTCATGAACTCCGTAACCCGATGGCCCAGGACCTCCTGCCGCTCGTAACCCAGCACCCGCAGCCAGTGATCGTTGACGCTCACTAGCTCCCACCGGTCGTTAAGCGTATGCATCATGACCGGCGTGCTCTCGAAGAAGGTCCGGAAAAGCCGCTCGCTGCGGCGCATCGCGTCCTCAGCGCGGGCCAGCTTGCGGGGATCAGATGTCATCGGACTCGACGCTGACCTACCGCTCTCGTACTGCTCTGGCTTATGGTCCCGGTCTGTCATGGCACACATTCGACACAGCCGCCGCGCCGCGCCGCCTTCTACCTGTAACCCGGCCGATCAGTTGCCGGCCCCGCCTGGGCACCCGTGTGCAGCCACGCGGGACGAGCCCAGCAAAGGCCCTCTGGGTCCTCGACCCGCCCCGTTTCTGCGACGTTCAGACAGTGATGTCCAACGCAAGAAGATAGTCCGGCCGAGAGCGGCGTGAAGGGGTCGGCCAACGGGGCGCGATCTGAGCCGCGGCGCGTCTGAAAACGTAATAAAAACTACTGCGCCCTGCCCGCTTGCCGCCACGGAGCTCGGCCCTCCCGCCGCGGCGCTCTCCGTCCTTGTAATCTGGGCGTCAAGACCTAACTTATTACGAGCCCTCCTTTTGCCGTCGCCCTAACGAGGAGAGTTGAGGAGGCCAATGGGAGAACAGGGCCGCGGTAGTTGGCGCCGCACCTTCAATAAGTACATCGGCCTGGGCACGGCCGTCCTCGGCATGGCCATCGTCCTGAGCAGCTTCCTGTTCCTGAGGAACCTGTTCGCCTGGTACGCCACGATCATGATCGGGCTACTGATCGTACTGGCCGGGTTCCTTTACGGCGCGCACCCCTTCCTTACCAGTGAGCGCCGTTACTTCGCGCTGCGCGAGGAGGTCGACCGGTTCATCGATCTGGTCCGCAGGCTCAACGCGGCGGCCGTCGCCGTCGGGACGGAGGGTGAGTTCGAGCAGGTGAAGGTCGAAATGCTCAAGTCGGTGGAACGGATGGCGGAGCTGGCCGGAAGGGAAGGGGAAGCAGCGAGGGCAGGTGGCTGAGCCACCTCTCGTCCCTTACAGGCCCGACCCCTGGCCCGCCCGCCGGGTGCCCCACACGCTCCATCGGGCGCCTGGTGCCCCACCTTTTCTAACCACACACAGCATCGTCTTGCTGGGGAACCGGGCCGAGCGGCATCTTCTCTTGGGATCTTGACCATACCCCACCATCTCGACTCTGTCAGACGGTGCGCGCCCCCCTTCCCGGCCGGACCGGACGTGCGTCGCGCCGCTGGCTCCGCCGGGCCCGCACCACACACCCCAGCCAGGGGGACACCGTGAACCGTTTCAGCCCGCGCTTCGCCTTGATCGCCGGCCTCCTGCTCGGCGCGTTGATCACCCTCGCGGCGACGACGGCTCTCACAAGCCGCCGACCCGAAGCGACACAGGTCGGCGAGCTGACGAGGGCCGCGGCGGGGGTCCCCGTCCTCGAGGCGATCCGCAACCGGCGAACCGTGCGGGCCTTCAAGCCCGAGCCGGTTCCCGAGGAAGACCTGATGGCGATCCTGGAGGCCGCGCACTTCGCGGCCACCGCCGGCAACCAGCAGCCCTGGAAGTTCCTCGTCGTTCGTGATCGGGAGACGCTCGACCGGTTAGAGCGGGAGGCTCTCGACTGGTACATGGAAAATGTCCGTTCCTCCGAGGGTGCCGCCCAACGTGACCTCGAGGAAACCCGCAGCGGCGCCCAGCAGTACCTGGAGCACTCACTCTCGGCGCCGGTTTACGTCGCCCTACTGGTCGACAGAGAGGCGCGCTACCCGGACTACATCGTGTACGACGGGTCGCTGGCGGCCGGCAACCTGATGCTGGCGGCCCGGGCGCTCGGTTACGGCACCGCTTTCTTCACCTCGTTCTTCCCCGAGCAGGAGATGCGGGAATTCTTCAACATCCCCGCTCGCTACCAGCTGATTTGCTTCACGCCGATCGGGGTGCCGCAAGAGTGGCCGCCGACGCCCGAAAAGAAAGATCTCTACGAGCTCGTTGTGTTCGAGTCATTCTAGCCGCTAACGAATGGCCGGGACGCACACAACGGCCACCAACACGGAGACAGCGGGATGGACACACCAGAGCAGATTCTCAGCCGGCGCTTCGCTTCGCTGATCGATCTTGCCGAGCGCGCCCGCGCCACCTTCGTCCGCTTTCCGCTCTCGGTCCTTGCCGCCCTCGCGGCAGCCGCCGCCGTCCACTACAACATCGAGTACGGGGTCGCCAGCGACCAGGCGACGCAAGCCGTCTTGCCCGCTATCATGGTCGCCATCCTCGGCATCCCATTCTTCTACTCGCTGCGCGTACTGGGCGAGAGCAGGGGCTGGTCCAGGCGGGTCCGCCTCGGATTGGAGATCGCCGGGCTCGTGGCGCTGGTCGCCTACTACATGATCATGCCGACCCCGGTCAAGGGTGCCGACGCCGCCAACTACTTCCTGCTCCTCACAGCTACCATCCTGGCGTCCTCGTTCCTGCCGTTCCTCGGCCGTCCCGGCGAGCAGAACGGGTTCTGGCAATACAACAAGGTGATGCTGCTGCGCCTCGCCGCCGCCGTACTCTACTCCATCGCGCTCTATGCCGGTCTGAGCCTCGCCCTCGGTGCCTGCGACGTGCTACTCGGGTTCGACGTCGATCCCGAAGCCTACGTCCAGCTCTTCTACTGGGTCACCCTCCCGTACGGCACCTGGTTCTTCCTGGCCGGTATCCCGGAAGACGTGCGGGGGCTGCAGGAGGTGCGCGACTACCCCACAGGTCTGCGCGTCTTCTCACAGTACGTGCTCATACCGCTGGTCGCTCTCTACCTGATCATACTCTACGCCTACATGGTGAAGATCATCGTCCAGTGGGAGCTGCCGGACGGCTGGGTCGGCTTCCCGGTGATCGGCGTCACGGTCTCGGGAATGCTGGCCCTGCTGCTGGTGTACCCGATCCGCGAGCAGGCGGAGAGCAGGTGGATCGCACGCTATGCGAAGTTCTTCTTCTGGCCGCTCTACCCGCTGATCGTCTTGATCTCCGTTGCGATCTGGACCCGCATCTCCGACTACGGGATCACCGAGAAGCGCTATCTAGTTGTGGCGGCATCGGCCTGGCTCCTCGGTATCACCCTCTACTTCACTCTCAGACGGGCGCGTGACATCCGAGTCATCCCCGTCTCCCTGTGCATTGTCTCGCTGCTCGCGGCATTCGGGCCCTGGAGCGCGACCAGCTTCGCCAGGCGCAGTCAGCTTGGACGTCTCAGCGAGATACTGAACGCCGCCGACGAGCTGCTGCTCGACGGAAAGCTGGACGCGAAGCGCAAAGCTCTCCCCTTCGAGCAGAAGAAGGAGATATCCGACATCGTCCAGTACGTGATCACGTTCCACGGCCCCGACCGTATACGCGACTGGTATGCCGAGCCCGAGCGACTCCCGGACGATCTGACCGCACCGATCGCCATGCAGGAGATGGGACTCGACTACATCAGCCGCTGGCAGCAGGAGCCCGAGGCCCTCGCTATCCACGGCCCCGTCCCGAACCCGCTTCAGGTCGCCGGCTTCGATTACGTCTACGAGCTCGACCGCTACTTCGGCGACGAGCCGAGCGAGTTCGAGTGCCCGCTCGACGCCGCAACGATGCTCACGCTGGATGGGATGACGCTGAGGCTGGGTCCGGCGGACGACCCATCAGCCGGTGTGACGGTCGACCTGACCCCGCTGCTCAGCGAGCTCGGCGCGCGTGAGCTGCGCGGCGAGTCCTACGGGAGGGAAGAGACTACCCTGGAGTTGGAGAGCGAGCGCTACCACTGTGTCATCTACCTGAGCAGCGCCCGCCTGTCCGGCGCGCCCGACTCGCTCAAGCTGCAGCAGTTTGCGGCGACCGTGCTGGTCGATCTGAAGTAACGATCAGAGGACAGCAGCGGCCGGCTGGACGGCGACGTCGCCCCGTGCCTGCCGCCGGGCCAGCGCCTCCTGGCGCCGACCCAGCCAGTAGCCGACCGCCAGCCAGACGGCGCAGAGCGGCACGGCCACGAAGGCCATCACCGACATGCCGAAGCCGAACCACATCATCCCGCCGTACGCCCAGGCACCCACCTGGTCACCCCCGCGATAGACGAAGGTATCGATGAAGTTCTTCGCCTTGTACTTCTCCTCGCGGTTGACCACGGTGTAGAGCACTTCGCGGGTCGGGCGCGCCACCGCATAGTTGCCGGCACGCCGTAGCGTTTGGAACACCACCAGCACGCCAAGGAACGGCCAGAGCCCCAAGCCGCTGAACCCGAGCACACATACCGCCGGCAAGAGCGTCAGCGTCACCGCCACGCCCAGCCACTTGATGAACCGCCCGGTAAGGAAGGCCTGGGTGAAGATCGCCAGCACGTTTACCGCCAGATCGATCTTGGCGAAGAACGCCGTGCGCACCGCACGATCGGCGATCGTCTCCTCTACGATCCAGGTCTGCTGAAAGTAGAGGAAAGTCGCCGCGATCGTGTAAAGCAGCATGTAGGCGCAGATGCCCAGCAGGTAGGGAGAGCGGAACACGTGGGTGATCCCCGCGAGGACACCCCCGCCGATCGGCTCCTCCGCCTTCGACTCCGCCGGGCCCACCGCATAACCGCGACCCGGCTCCGTCTCCGGCAGACCGCCCACCCTGATCCCGGATTCCTCGGGCAGCGCGCGCCGCGTCGGCCCGCCCCGCGCCGAGAGCCGGCGCACGCACCAGACGGCGAGCTCCAATAGCACTACGGAAATCAGGATCAGATATACGGGCCCAATGTGCTCCACCAGCGACGCCGTGGTCGCCGCACCCACTATGGCACCCAACGTACCGCCCAGCGCCACGAACCCGAACATCCGCTTCCCCTGCTCGTTGCGGAACACGTCGGCCATGAAGGCCCAGAAGATCGAGACGACGAACAGGTTGAAGACGCTCACCCACCAGTAGAACGCACGGCCTATCCAGAGGTCCGCGCCCTCCGGCGCCCAACTCAGCAGCGCGAAGAAGACGAGCAGATTCGCTATGAAGAAGCGATAGGTGTACGAGATGAACCGTGTGCGGGGGAGCTTGGCCACCAATGCTGCGAACGGCGGATGCGCCAGCAGCATCAGGACCAGCGTGCCGGTGAACAGCCACGGCAGGTTCCGCACCCCGCTGAATACCGCCGCCTCGTCGCGGATCGGCCGAAGTATGTAATAGCTGGACAGGATGAAGAAGTGGTAGGCGCACGACAGCAGTAGCGCGCTCGTTTCCTCAGGTCTGACATCGACAGCGCGCTGCAGGATTCGCGTCGCCAAGCCGGGGCGGTCTCTGCTCATAGACAATCTTGGTCGGTGATCACTGATCACTGATTACCGTTCACCGACCACCGATTACCGACCACCGACCACCGATTACCGATTACCCCCCTCCCGACCGTGCCACGCTGCGAGCACCTCGCGCTCACGCTCCGCATCGAGCCCCGCCCCCGGGCTCGCCCGCCGCTCCTCCGGCAGCGTCTTCCACCAGTCGAGGGTGTCCTTCGCCGTGACGGCGAGCGGGCGGTACTCGAGCCCGGCGCCGACGGCTCGTGAATTGTCGAAGGCGCTGAAGCCCTGGAAGCCGTCACGCGGCGGGATCCACGCCGGCATGTGCGCCCACGGCGCCACCTCGTGCTCGGCCAGGAAGTCGGCGTCCACCCAGGTGAAGCAGATCTCGTTGCTGACCACTGCCCGCATGCCGAAGAGCAGCTCGGCCATGCTGAGCGGCGCCAGCGGCCCGACGGCGCTGTAGGTGCCAACCGCACGCTGCTCGATCAGATGGATGTCGAACTCGGCAAGGTCGCGGCTATCGATGTACTGGGTCGGATCCGTCGGCTCGCCGGGAGCCATCACTTCGCCGCCGCGCTCGACCCGCACGGGCCAGTACGTCCAGCGATCCGAGCGATCGCCGGGCCCGACGATCAGATGGGGCCGCACGATGATAGCGCGATCGGGAAAGGCGTCCCTCGCCTCCTGCTCGCACAGCGCCTTGAGCGCCCCGTACGTCTCACCGGTGATCTCCTCGACGGTCGGGTCATCGATCGTCGCAACCGGATCGTCCTCGGTGATCCCGATCTTGCTGTTGTCGGCGTGGACGGAGAGCGACGACGTGAACAGATACAGTTCCACCGAGTCCTTCAGTAACCCCGCCGATTGGCGGACCCACCTAGGTATCGAGGCGGAGTTGTCGATCACCGCGTCCCATTCACGACCCCTCAGCGCCTCGATATTGTCGTCCCGGTCACCCGTGAGCTGCTCGACCTGCGCGACGAGCTCCCGGTGCACCGTCGGCTCCGTCCTACCCCGGTTGAAGATCGTCACCTCGTGGCCGCGAGCCAGGGCGTAGTGGATCTGATGCGGACCGGTAAAGCCGGTTCCGCCGAGGATGAGGATCCTCAGCGGCTTCTCCGCCTTCGGCACTTCTCGCTCCTGCGCGTGGACCTCACCCAGCATCCCGAGACCGAGGGCACCGCCGGCGGCGGCGGTCACCTGCAAGAACTCTCGCCTCGACGTGGTCATTGGAACACACTCCTATTCAAATCAGTGGTGATGGGTGCGGGCAAACTAGCGACCACCACCACCCGTTGCCAGGCCGCCTGTCGGAGGCGGCGTTGCGACAAACTCGTATTCCGCTATCCTTGTCGGATTCCACGGACGGCCACTTCAACAGGAGGATCCCGTGCGACGATTCGTCGTTCTCTTCGCCACACTCGTGCTCGCGACTCCCACACGGGTCACCGCTCAGAACCAGAGCATAGACACCGCGGTGGAGCGCTATGCCGCCGAGATCATCGAGCTGCGCCACCACATGCATCAGTACCCGGAGCTGGGCAACCGGGAGTTCGAGACGGCGAAGCTCGTTGCCGCACATCTCGAGAAGCTCGGCTTCGACGAGATCCAGACGGGGGTCGCACATACGGGCGTCGTAGGGATCCTACGGGGCAGCAGGCCCGGACCGGTGGTCGCCATCCGTGCCGACATGGACGCCCTGCCGGTGACCGAGGATACGCCCTACCCCTTCAAGTCGACGGTGCGCACGACCTATCTCGGCCAGGAGGTCGGGGTGAGTCACGCCTGCGGCCACGACGTACATACCGCGGTGCAGCTGGGCGTCGCCTCGGTGCTCGCATCGCTGCGCCACGAGTTGCCGGGGACGGTGAAGTTCATCTTCCAGCCGGCCGAAGAGGGGCCACCGCCCGGCGAGGACGGCGGCGCGCCGCTCATGGTCGAAGAGAATGTGCTGGAGAGCCCGCGGCCTTCGGCGATCTTCGCGCTGCACACCAACCCCGACCTGTACGTTGGTCAGGTCGGATACGTCTCGGGCCCGATCTACGCCTCCTCCGACCACTTCCGCATCACGATCCGCGGAAAGCAATCGCACGGTGCTGCACCCCACCTGAGCGTCGACCCTATCGTCATGGCGTCGCAGGCGGTCCTAGCGTTCCAAACCATCCGTTCCCGCAACCTTCCGCCGCTGGAGCCGAGCGTGATCTCGGTCGGCATATTCCGCAGCGGCGAGCGCTTCAACATCATCCCCGCCGAGGTCTACATCGAGGGGACGGTCCGCGCCTACAACTCCGAGGTGCGCGACGCCATCGAGCGCCGAATGGACGAGATCCTCGCCGGGGTCACCCAGGCGGGAGGCGGCGCCTACCAGTTCGACTACTCTCGTGGCGCGCCGCCCACCATCAACGACCCGGAACTCGCCGACCAGATGGCGCCCACGCTCTCACGCGTCGTCGGCGACGAGAACGCGCTCGTCCTCGAACCCTTCATGGCCGCCGAGGACTTCGCTTACTTCGCCAACATCGTCCCCGGTTTCTACATCAGCCTCGGCACCACGAAGCCGGGCACGACCTCCGGCTGGAACCACACGCCCAACTTCATGGCCGACGACGGCTCCGTGCCCGTCGGCATGCGGGTAATGTCCAACCTGCTCCTCGATTATCTCGAGGCCCACGGCGACGGTCTCGACCGCTAACCGCTAGGTAGCGCTTGCCCTCCTAGCATCCACCGCCGAGCCACCCCCCAGCCTCACGGGGTTCTGTCTAAGTATTGCCCAAATAAGCATGTAGACAAAGCCTTGACAAGTCCGCGGCCCGTACCTATTTTCTTAGACAAGTCCTGGACACGACGCCCCTTGGGCGACCCAACCTGCCATCCGAATGCGGAGGGAACACAGAAATGAAAAAGACACCTTTCACCCTTATCGCGGCCCTGCTGGGGCTGACGCTCATCCTCACGGCCTGTGACGATGACGATGACGGCATGGGGCCGGATCAGCTGCCTGAAGGCACGGTCGCGCTGCGTGTCGTGCACGCGTCGCCCGATGCTCCTGCGGTGGACGTCTACGCCGAAGGTTTGGACCAGCCGCTCTTCTCGGACGTCGCTTACGGCGAGGTGACCGACTACCTGATGGTGCTGGAGGGCACCTATAACATACAGCTGCGTGGCGCCGGTGCTTTGCCTAGCAGCCACCCCGTATTCGAGACCGGTAACCTGATGGTCTCCGACGGCGACGTGATCACGGCGATCGCCACTGGCTTCCTATCCTCGATGGACGCGGAAGATGAGTTTCGGGTGCTGCCGCTGTTTGAGGACTTCGCCGACGCCGGCTCGTCGGCCCGCGTTCGTATCGTCCATGCATCACCTGACGCGCCCACCGTCGCCATCGACGTGGCCAACGACGGTGCGCCTGAGATTGCCGCCCTCGATCGCTTCGAGGACACCGGGGCGGACGGCGTCGAGCTGCCCGCCGGTACTTCCCTGCAGATCGGGATCTGGGCCGGTGCCCCGCTAGCACGCGTGACGGCGTTCACCACGCCAGCGCTTCCGGCCGGCGGTGAACTGCTCGTGATCGCCATCGGTTCGCTGGAGTCTCTGCCGCGCGAGGAGACGGGTTTCTCGCTGCTCGCTGTCGCTGGCAGCGGGGCGATCGGCCGGATCGGACAAAACCCGGTGGTGTACGCGCTGCATGCCGGACCCGACGCGCCGGCGGTGGACATCTTCGCCGGTGACCTGGAGCTCGTAGACAACCTCTCGTTCGCCGGGCTCTCTGGCTCGATTCAGGTGCCGCCGGGCTCCTACACGCTCGATTTCTTCGGCACGACCGCAGGGTCCACTCGTCCTGGCGGCCCACCCGCCGCTTCTGTCGACACGCCGCAACTCGAGGCCGGTCAGCGTTACCTCGCTATCGCCACAGGGTTCCTGGCCCCCGAAATGGGTGAGGAGGCGTTTCGCCTCGTGGCGTTCCGTGACGATCTGGATCTCGCCAGCAGCATGGCGCGGGTGAGTGCGATCCACGCCTCGCCCGACGCGCCCGCGGTCGACATCGGCACGGTCAACGGCGGGGAGATCGACCGGGTCGTTTTCCAGAACGTCGCTTACCCTGAGGGCAAGCCGGAGACCGGCGCTGACGTCCCGGCCGCCGCCTTGACGCTAGGCGTGGCGCCCACCGGCTCGCCGGACCCGGTCGCGACCTTCGACATCGTCACCGCGGCAGGCCTGCGCGTTTTCGCAGTCGCCGTCGGAGCTTTGGCTCCCGACGCCGGCGAGGAGTCGTTCCGCCTCGTCGTGGTAAACACCTCGGAGGCGCCGTGGACGGCGACCCCGGTTAACCCGAACTAACGGATTTCTCCCACGGCGGGCGAGCGCGCAGTGGCGCCCCCCTCCAGGCGTCGCGCTCGTCCCGCCACCCTTCTCGTCCGTCTCCGTCTGGCTGAAACCCCGAACAGGGGCTATGGAAGGGACCCTCGTTTCACCGTTAGCAACGAAGCTTCCTTGAGATCTGCGGCCTCCGCATGCAGCGCGGCGAATTCCGACTCCGGCATGTGGAGCGACCACCACTCCTTCGCTCGCCCCACGGTCCAGCGACCATCCAGCTCGCATTCTCTGAGTTGAGCCTCTAGGTCCGCAGCACTCTGGGGACGAGCGGCTGGATCCTTCTCCAGACATGAGAGGACGAGCTGCTCCAACGAATCGGGGATTTCCAGCTCGGTGCGCTGCGACGGCGGCACCGGCTGCTCCTGCACGTGGGCCACCACCGTGGCCAGCGGACTGTCGCCTTGAAAGACGCGCTGGCCGGTGAGCAGCCAATAGCCAACGCAGCCCACACCGTAGATATCCACGCGGCCGTCGATCTCACCCTTGCCCAGCGCCATCTCGGGGGCCATGAACGCCGGGGTTCCCGTAGCTATCCCTTCGGCGGTGAGCTCTGCAGCGCCCGTGTCTCTCTTCCCGCTCGCTTTCACGAGGCCGAAATCGAGCACTTTCACGAAATCGTACTCGAGGCCGAGCCGACACGTGTAGATGTTCGCCGGCTTGATGTCGCGGTGGATCAGCCCGCTTTCGTGCGCCTCCTCCAGAGAGTGACACACCTGACGCAGCAGGTGAACCGTCCGCGCCGCCTGGATCGGGCCGAATCGCTTCACCAGTGATTCGAGATTCAGCCCCTTGAGAAGCTCCATAACGTAGTAGAACGAGCCCTCCTCGGTGACCCCGAAATCGTATAGCTGAATGGTGTGGTAGGATCTCAGCGCCGCCGTGGCCTGAGCCTCCCGCTCGAAACGTGTCAGAACGGTCGTTCGGCTCGCGGGATCGGCGCCGAGCGCTCCGGGGCGGATCAGCTTGATTGCGGCAGGCCGTGCCAACATGCGGTGCTTCGCCAGCCAAACCTCACCCATACCCCCATGCCCCAGCAGCCGGACGAGTTGATAGCTCCCGATCTCCCGGGCTCTGCGCAATCGGCAGCCAATGTGATAGACGACCCCAGAGATCACGAACGCGATGCCCGCACAGAGATACGTGGTCGCTAGGAAGTATCCGAAGGTCACCGCTAACGGTACATCCGGACTCGTGGCGCCGAACGTTTTCGACAGAACGATCGTCAGAGGCGCCGTGGAGGCGGCTGCCAGCGAGGCGAGCAGAATCTTGCGGGGCGTGTTCGGCGCCAGCAACGGGAAGATGATGATCCACACACATTCCCACGGAATGCCCATGAAACCGGTCAGTTCGCTCAGCGACCATTCCGGCCAGATGCCCCAAAACGTGGACATCGAGATGCCGAATGCGCCTACGACCTCGAAGATGAGACCGAGGTCGAGCAGCAGAATCGGTCTGCCTTTCATCAGGCGCGAGAGCGAGAAGACCGCAAGGCCGGCAGCGATCGATAAGACGGCCACTACCGCGTGCAGCGTGAAATCCGGATCGCGCGGTGCACCCGTTGCATTATGGAGGAATTGGCCCCCAAAGAAGGCCAGGAAAAAAGTTGCGGAGTAGATGAGGCCGGCCCAGCCGAGCCGCTTCGACGCATCCTGAACGATGTCGGTAGGCAGGCCCGTCGCCGAGGCTCCGAGTGCCCCTCCGCTCGGCGTGGGCGTGGTAATCGCCTTCCTCAGGAACTCCGATTCTTTCACCTTACCGGTTCCTCTTTTTGCTCTCCGGCAGCCTGCACGGGGTCCCGGGGATGATACCGTACGGCGCACGCCGGCGCCACGACACGACCGTGCTAGACTGGTATCCAAGGTTGGTGGTAAGCAGAGGACGATTCGCCAGGCTGGATGCCCAGGCGGCTAGTAAGGGGTGAGCTTCTCCAGTTTCTCTTCGCCCTTCGCCCGTCTTCCCTCGGCGCTCAAACGACGATAGATCGCGGCCGCCACCTCGAGATCCCCCCGCTCTAGCCCCGTACCGTCTCGATGACCCGCAATAGGACGCCGATATCCGAGGATTCGCCAATTACGATGTAGCCGCCGCTCACCGATGGCTCACACGAACCGAGCAGAGCCGCGAGCCCTTTATTTCCACCCACACCAAGCCGTCGTATTACAAGTCCTCTTTAGCTGAGCTCAACGGGCGACCGCTCCAATCTCTAGGAATCCGCCCAGGATGCGAACGTCGCCTACCGGCCAGCGGCCAGGCGGACTTGCGGGCGCACCGTTCGCTGCTCCATGCTTAAGTCCTCGAGCCCGAACTCCCAGTACACAGTGACCTCTACAGGCGAGGCGGCCATGGAACGCAGAGACTTCTTGCGGACGGGAGTGGCACTCGGAGCAGGGATCGGAGCGGCTGGCGTCGGCGGAGTCGGCATTCTCACGGGCTCGGCCCATGCGTTCCCCAAGCGTTCCGACGGACCACTCCAGCTGAACTCGAACGAGAACCCGCTGGGCCTGGCGCCGGCGGCACGGCGCGCGGTCATCGACGGGATCGCCGATGCAAACCGCTACCCCGACGTCAGCCGGGTGGAGTTCATCGAGGCATTGGCGGCGCTGAACGGCGTCAGGACCGAGAACATCGTTCCCGGCTGCGGCTCCACCGAGGTGCTCCAGATGGCCGTCCAGGCGCTGGCCACACCCGACGCGCGTCTCATCCTCGCCGAGCCCACGTTCGAGGACGTGCCCTGGTACTGCGGGCCGCTCGACTACCGGCTCGAAAAGGTGCCGCTCGACGCCCGCTTCGCCCACGACCTTGGCCGCATGCAGGAGCGCGCCGCCGCCGCGCCCGGTCGCGTCCTCATCTACGTCTGCAACCCCAACAACCCGACGGGCACCCTCACGCCGAGCGCCGAGGTCGACGCCTGGATCGAGTCCGCCCCCGAGAACACGTACTTCCTCGTCGACGAGGCATACTACGAGTACTGCGAGGATCCGGGCTACTGGTCGTGCGTGAAGTGGATTGCCGATCGGCCCAACGTCATCGTCACCCGCAGCTTCTCGAAGATCTACGCGATGGCCGGCATGCGCCTGGGCTACGGGATCGCCCACCCCGAGACCGCGGGGCTCCTACGCCGCTACATCGGCCGCAACAACGCGAACCACCTCGCCCTGGTGGCGGCCGTGGCCTCGCTCCGCGACCCGGAGCTCATCGGCCGCAGCCGCCAGGCCAACACCGGGGGCAAGCAGATACTCTGCGACTGCCTCGACCAGCTCGGGCTCGAGTACCTGCCCAGCCACACGAACTTCGTCCTGCACCGCATCACCGGCGACCTGCGCACCTACCGGACGCGGATGCGCGAGCACGATATCTTCGTGGGACGGCCGTTCCCGCCGATGCTCGAGTACAACCGGCTGTCGATCGGGTCACTCGAGGAGATGGAACGCTTTACAGAAGTGCTGAGAGAGTTCCGGGACAACGGCTGGGTGTGACTTTTAGGACACCATCGCTGCTCCTGAGACTTGGACGTTGGGTCCCGACACTTGACGCTGGAGGGGTGATCGGACAGCTGGTCACTGAATGTCGGATATTGGATTTTCAATACGCGATAATCGCAACAACCGGAAAATGGTCCGACGGATACCGTCCGCCTTCTGAGCTCCGTACAATCTCCGCCAACTCGACCCTCCAGCGCTCCGATACCAAGACCGCATCGACCTTCGGTCCCGCCGTCCTCCCCTCGAACCCGTTGAACGTGCCTACCTCGCTCGTGTCGGGATGCAGGACGCGGAACGTGTCGCGCAACCTGGTCCCCGGCTCCCTGCCGCCGCCGCCCAGCAGGTAAAGCATCGCCGGATTGTCCTCGCCGGCGTTGAAGTCGCCGGTCACGATCACCGGGTCGGGGTGCGCCCGCGCGACGATCCGCTCCATCAGCAGGACCGCGCTGCGCTCCCTCGACTCCTGCGACTGGTGGTCGAGATGCACGTTGAAGACGTAGAAGGCGCGGCCGGACCGCTTCTCTACCAGCCGCGCCCAGCTGCAGATCCGCGGCAGCTGCGCCCGCCAATCGATGGAGCCGACAGCCTCCGGCTCGTCGGAGAACCAAAAGGTGCCGCCCTCCGAGACCTCGAAGCGGTCCGCCTCATACAGAATCGCCGCGTACTCGCCGGCCTGCCCGCCGTCGTCGCGACCGACACCCAGTTCGCCGTAGCCGGGGACCGCCGCCCCGATCCCGTCCAGCTGAAACCGCAGCGCCTCCTGTAGGCCCAGCACATCCGGGTCGCGCTCGCGGATTACACCGAAGACGAGATCGCGCCGGTACGGCCAGCTGTTCTCCCCGTCGTCCGCCGTGCCGTAGCGGATGTTGAAGCTCATGACGGTGAGTTGGAGGCTGTCGGACTGTGGTCGGCAGCCAAGCGCGAGCGCGGTGAGGCAGACCGCCAGGACCGGCAGCCGTCCGAATCTCGTATCTAGAACACTGAATACCGAATCACCAGAGAACGGAGACCTCGCCTTCGTCATCGCTCGCACTCCACGACCACAGTGGCGATCTCGTACGGTCCCAGCGTTACCCGCAGCGACTCTCCGTCGACAGCGAGCGACTCGCCGCGATCCTCCAGCAGATTGGCACGCCACGCCCCGCCGACCTCGCAGGCGAGTGTCACCCGAGCCTCGGCCGGCTGCCCGTGCCACTCCACCAACCGGAGCACCCAGGCCTCCGAGTCCTCCGCCCGCTTCAGCCATGCGAGTTCAATATTTCCCGGCTGCGCGGCGGCGAATGACATCCGTCTTCCCAACTCGCCGCGATGTTGGGACTCGAGCCCGGCCAGCAGTGGCACGTTGTACTCGGCGGCGCGCCGCAGCGTCTGCGCCGCGCGCCAGTCGCCCGCGTGCGGGTAGACGGCGAAGCGGAAACGGTGCGTGCCCCGGTCGGCGAGCGAGTCGGGCCAGACCGGCGAGCGGAGCAGCGAGAGGCGCAGCACATTCCCCTTGTAGTCCCAGCCGTACTTGCTGTCGTTCAGGATGCTCACGCCGTAGCCTGCCGCCGACACATCCGCCCAGCGGTGGCCGGACACCTCGAACTTGGCGCGCTCCGCCTGCGTCCGCGGGTCACCCGTGCGGCCGATCGTCCCGTAGGGGATCTCGTAGATCGCCGAGTCGGCGTCTACTCCTACCTCGAACGCCACCTTGAGCAGCTTACGGTGCTCCTGCCAGTCTACCTCGTTGCGTATGTCGAGGTAGCGCGACCCGCGTTCGAGAACCAGTTGCTGGCGGAACTCGGAACTCCCCCAGCGACGCTCGAGCGCGATCCGCGCCTCACGATCGTCCGCCGCGACCTCGACGGACCGCACGTCCTGGACATCCCAGCGCTCGCCCCAGATGACGATGTTCCAGGCGTCCCATTGACCCGGCCGGTCGTCGAAGATCTGCAGCACGTTCGCCCGCCCGCCCAGCGCCAGCGCGTCACGCTCGCTCACCTTGTCGTACAGGCGCGTTATCTCGCCGGTAAGCGTGTCGATCTCCACCCGCAGGTAGGCGTTCTCGATCCAGTTCGCGCCCGCCTCTGGCTTCGGCAGCCTGCGCTCTTCACCCGACACGGCCTCACCCGGTAGATGTACCACCCGCGCGCCGAACGCCGGCACATCACCCACCGTGATGACCGTGCTCTCCCCGTCTACACCGCGGACGACGGCCGAGCCGCTCCGCTCCCAGCCCAGTGGGTTGAACACGACCACCGCCTGGCCGCGCCCGCGCGTATCCATCCGCGCACTCAGGTCGTCGAAGCCGGCTGAGATCAGCGGCTCGACGATCGACCAGGCGCTGTCGTAGAAGACCTCGGCGTCCTCGTAGACCTCCCGGATACCCGAGCCCGGTAAGATGTCGTGGAACTGATTGAACAGGACCAGACGCCACGCTGCTTCGAGCCGTTGGCGCGGATACGGCGTCGTCCCGACCGTGGCCAGCGCCTCGGCCGTCCGTAGCATCACCTCGCTGCGCCGGTTGCGCAGCTTCGCCAGCGCCTGCGTCGTGTAGGTGCCGCGGTGGTACTCCAGGTACAGCTCGTCGCGCCAAACGGGGAACCCCTCGCCAGGTTCCGCATCGCGCACTGTCTGCAGCGCTTCCAGCGGCCGGGCGTATACCATCGCCGGGAAAGTCGGCACACGTCGCAGGTCCTCCGCGCGCTGCAGCATCGCGATAGTCGGGCCGCCGCCGTGATCGCCGACCCCGTAGAGGACGATCTGGTGATTGACACCGGTCCGCTCCCGGTCTTCGACCCGCTGGCTTACGAGCCGGCCCGGGTCGAGGTTGTGCGTGTACCCGTAGGGGTTGTAGGTGAGGATGCGCGACCCGTCGCCGCCTTCCCAGTAAAACGCGTTGTAGGGGAACTCGGTAGAATCGTTCCAACGGATCTTCTGCGTCACGAAGTACTCGAGACCCGCGCCCTTCAGGATCTGCGGGATGGTCCACGGGTAGCCGAAGCAGTCGGGGGTCCACGCCACCTTCGAGCGCCGGCCGAACCGCCGCTCGAAGTAGCGTTGCCCATAGAGCCCCTGGCGGACTAGTGACTCGCCCGACGGCACGTTGAGGTCCGACTCGACCCACCAGCCGCCTACCGGCACCCAGCGGCGGCTCTCCACCGCCGCGTACAACGAGTCGGCCAGCCCCGGCTCCAGCCGGTCCAACATGTCGTAGTAGGCCGCCGACGACCCGCTGAAGATGTACCCGGGGAAGAGCTCCGCGAGCTTGAGCGACGTGCGCCACGTCTCACGGATCACATCGATCGTCTCGCTCCACGGCCACAGCCAGGCGGCATCGATGTGCGAGTTGCCGATGAGGTGCAGCGTGTCGCGCCGGATCTCGGCGGCGAGCGGCGCGAACGCATCCCGATAGCGGCGCTGCAGTTCCTGATAGGCCGCACCGCTCGGCGCGCCGACGCCACGCAGCCACTCCAGCGGGTCGGGCCGCTCGATCGCCGGCGCACGCCCCGCCAGCGTCTTCGCGTACTCGTATCCGTCGGCGTACTCGGCGTATCCGATCTCGCGCACGCGGACGACCGGCGTCATCCAGAGCGGGCGCCCCAGCTCCGGCACGACCTCGATCCGAATCCGGTCGCCGGCACGACACGGCGCGCAGAGCTCCACGCGCCCTGCCCGCCACTCCAACTCGTCGCCGTTCACCCGGTAGTCGGCGGCCGGGCCGAGACCCATGGCGAGCAGATCGACGCTCAGTCCGTCGAACGGGTTCGGGACGGCGAGCTCGGCACTGAGGCGCGTCGGCACGCCGCCCGCCGAGTCGATTTCCAGGCCGCCGATCGCGATGCGCCCACCCACCCGGCGCAGCAGCTGGTCGGCGTTCACGTAGACGCTAGCACGATCCGACCCACCGCTCCAGCGGGCTGTCGCCACGAGCGGCGCTTCACCCACGCCGGCGCGCTGCAGCTCGTCGAAGCCCAGCGCCAGCTCCATCTCTACCGGCTCGCCCGGCGGCACTTCGGCGAAGCGAGCACGCTCGAGCGTGCGCCCTCCCTGCCCCAACTCGAGCCTCACATCAGCGAACGGTTCCGCACCCCAGGCGGCGATCGGCAGGCGCACCGTCGCCGACAGCTCGCCATTACGCCAGGCCAGCGCGGCGCCCAAGAAGATGGGACCCACCGTGACCGTCGCCCTCGGGTGGCTGTGCGCGACCAGCCCCGGCGGCTTTACGGTGGAGAGCAATAGACCATCAGCCGGCGCCACGCGCGCCAGAAGACCGAAGCCACCGCCGCGATTCAGCGGCTTTAGCAACAGGCTGTTCCAGCCTTCGGCCAGACGGACGGTGAGCGAATCGCTGCCGGTGCCCAGGCCGCGGGCCACCTCGTTCACCCAGACCCGCTGGCCGTTGACGTGGATCACCAAGTCATCATCGGAGTCCGCTACCAGCAGAACCGTCCGATCCTCCGGCGCGAACACGTACACGTGACCGTACGCCGCACTCCACTCCGTGCCCTGCCCGGCGAACACATCGTTCAGGTCGAGCCTCCCGAACGGATCGGTCTCCGCCTCGACCCAACCCTCATCGCCGAGCGTAGGCATCACCGACGTCTCGCCACTCAGGTAGTCCGCCACGACCCGCGTCTCATCCCGCTGCGACGACACCGGGCCGAAGATCAACCACTTCCTGATCACGAGATCTTGCGAGCACAGCGGAGTGGCAGTGAGGAGCAAGCCGAGGAGAAGTGCCGAGCTACGCATCGAACCCACCTTTTCGCTTAGTCACAGGTCGAACGGGACCGCCGGCAGGATGATCGCGCCCTCCGGGCTCTCCTGCCAGAAGGCCTGCACACCTGAGAGTCCCATGACGGGGGATACCTCTGCGTCACGGAGCGGCGCCCCAGGAGAGTCACGGACGGCAATCTACCGCCCGGATGCAGGGCGACAATCCCTGCCCTGACACACAGCTCTCGTGGAACCGGTTGACGGAAGCCACCGCAAGCTTAGATTATCATACTGAGTATTACTTAGTATGAGGCCCAGATGACGCTCGCACGCATATCGATCACCATCCCCGGGACGCTCCTGGCGGCGGCCGACCGCCGCGCCAGGGAGCTGGACCGTTCCCGCAGCTGGGTCGTGGCCGAGGCCGTGCGGCGCTACACGCAGCAAGTGGCGCAGGAAGAGCCGCAGGTGAGCTGGGTTCGCGAGGTCCCACGCGAGCCCTACCCCAGGCCCGGCCCGGGTGAATTTCGCCTCGCCCAGCTGGAGGCGGATCTCGCCCTGACGCCCGAGGGTCGGGTCAAGCAAGCCGAGGCTGCCGGCCACACCAACGAGCTCGGTCGGCGCCAATGGGACTGGCAACGGCTGCTGGTGTTCGATCGCTACGAGGACTTCCTGACGTGGGAGCGGTGGGCGGACCGCTCACCGCCATGACGGAGCCCCAGACCCGTCTCGCCAGAGTCTGCGCCGCCCTGAACCGGCACGACGCCGCATACGTCGTCTTCGGTGCCTCGGCCCTTCAGCTCTGGGGCAGCGCGCGTGCGGCCCCCGAGATCGACATCCTGATAAAGTCCACAGTCGAGAACGCCCGGCGCGTCCTGGCGGCGCTGGCAGCGCTCGGCTTCGGGCTCGCCAGCGAATGGCTGGCCGAAGAGGTGGCCGGGAAAGCTGTGACGGTCCTGGGCGACACACCGCGGGTCGACATCCTCACCGTCGCCTGGAGCCTCCACTACGACCAGGCCGCACCCGCCGCTACGCTCTTCGAGGTGGAAGGTGTGGAGATCCCGACGGCTTCGATCGACCACCTGATCGCTTCGAAGCGGACCGGGCATCTCCAGGACGCGGCCGACATCGAGATACTGGAAGCGATCAAGCGGCTGCGTCGCCTATAGCGCGTAGCGCTCGATCAGCTTCTTCTCCTCACCCACGACCCGGGCCTCGAGCTCGACGTACGCCTCGAGCCCGCTCCCCGTCAGCTTCTTGCGGAAAAGCTCATCGAGCTGGAACACGCCGGCCGAGTTCGACATCTCGATCACGACGCGGACGGGCTTCTCCTCGCCCGCCTCGAGGCGGACCGCCTCGATGGCGGCGGCGGAAACCGAGTGGATGCTCATGCCGCCCGCCTCGAACGGTATGCGCGAGCGACCCTTCGCTATGTCCAGGGCATCGGCGATGCGCACGATTCCGGCCTCCAAAGTGAGCGGCTTGCCGCCGGAGCGGTGCGCTATGATGGCATGGAGCACCTCAGAGCGAACGATCGTCGCCTCCGCCAACGGGTAGAGGCCGTCGAGTATCGCCTTGAGCTTCGACTGGGCGACGAACAACGAGAAGGCCTCGTGGTCGGCGCGCTGGATCGACATGCCGACATCGTGGAACAGCGCAGCCAGTGCCACAACCACTTCCGCATCCTCGCGCCTCATGCCGTAGTCCTTAACCACCGACGGCTCCAAGCCCTTCGCCATGAGCAGGCGCAGCATCCGGACGGCCAGGTTCATCACGATCTTCACGTGCACCGGGCCGTGATCGGTCATGCCCGACCTGTCGATGGCTGTGACGTTCTCGGCGATCCACAGCGCGTACAGCTCATCGTCCGCATTGACCTGCTCGATCAAACGGCCGAGCTGCTCGTTCTTCCGGACCGGCACCACCATCTCGATCCGGTCGGCGAACCGCTCCTTCACCGTACGGCCGGGCCCGCTTCCACTCCTGGTGACCTCTGCGTCGCTCATGCAGTCCTCCATCTCACGCTCCGCCTGCCTCGCCCTCGCGCCGGCCGCCGGGTCAAAGCTCCGCAGCTGACCGTCCCTGTCGCACCATGCTGAATCGCTCCGATCGCCGGCGCAACCCTGGCCCCCGACACGGCACCGGCGTAACGTGCACCGGGTCGCCACCGTGATCACACGCGAGAATCAATCAGATGCCCGACGATAGCACACCCGTCGATCGGACCTACGAGGAGCGCGGCGAGCGTTTCGCCCAAGCCGCCGAACGTTGCACCCGACGCTCACGCTGGGCTGCCCACGCCCGGCTGCTCGTCTTCATCGCCATCGCCCTGCCACTCCTCCTGCTACCGGGAGCTGGCCCCGGACGGCTTCCACTACTCATCGGCCTCGCCGTGGTCTCCTTCGTGGCGTTCCTCGCGCTGATTGCCTTCCACAACGAGATCGATCGGCGCTGCAGCTGGTACGCCGAGCTGGTGAAGATCAACGCCGAAGGACGCAGTCGACTGACACGCGATTGGGGAAAGCTAACCACACGTGACGAGCTCTTCGCCGATCCCGACTGCCGCTTCGCCGACGACCTGGACATCTTCGGCCAGGCGTCGCTGTTCAGCCTGCTCGGGACCGCGGCCACACCGCTTGGGCGCGAGTTGCTGCGGCGCTGGCTCCTCAATCCCGCGGACCGGGCGACGGTACTGGAGCGCCAGGCGGCGGTGGCCGAGCTGGCGCCGGCCATCGATCTCAGAGAGGCGATCACCGCCCACGGCCGCCTGATGACGCTCAGCGGCACCGCGTTCTTGGAGGGCTTTCTGGACTGGGCAGCGGGCGACCCGTGGCTCCGTCTTAGACCGCACCTGCTCTGGGCCGCCCGCCTGCTGCCGGTGGCGACGCTGTCTCTCATCGTCCTCAACATCGTCGGGGTGGTCCCTTACCTGGCCTGGCTGGCGGCACTGGCCTTCAACCTCGGCTTCACGTTCAAGGCCGGCGCGGAAGTGCACCGCATCTTCGACCGCGCCTTCGCGCGCGAGAACGCCTTCCAGCGTTACGCCCGGCTCTCCGCTCTGCTGACAGACTCGAGCTTTAGCACCCCGCGACTCGAGCGCATCCGCTCCGAAATGTCGAAAGGTAACCTTGTAGCGCACCGGCAGATGAAGCGACTGCACCGCTTGCTGTCGCTGGCCGAGGTGCGCTACGCGATGACGTACCTGCCGTTCCAGGCGTTCACGCTCTGGGACTTCCACGTGCTCTCGTTGCTCGAGCGCTGGCAGCTCAACGCGGGCCGGCACGCGCGCCGTTGGCTGGACGCGCTGGCCGAGCTCGACGCGCTGGCCGCTCTCGCGGCGCTACGCTTCGAGAACCCGGATTGGACCTTTCCGCACATAAGCGATGAGGAGACCCCGGCCCTCGAAGCGACCGGGCTCGGCCACCCCCTGTTGCCCGACGACGTGCGGGTCGTCAACGATGTAAAGCTGGGGCCGCCCGGCAGCTTTCTCTTTATCACCGGCTCCAACATGTCGGGGAAGAGCACTCTATTGCGGGCGATCGGTACGAATGCGGTGCTGGCACGCGCCGGCGCTCCGGTCTGCGCATCGTCCATGCGCTTGCCACCGTTGATCCTGGAGACGAGCATGCGGGTCCACGACTCGCTGCAGCAGGGGCTCTCCCACTTCATGGCGGAGCTGAGGCGGCTCAAAGAAATCGTCGATGTCGCTCGTAAGACACGAGACGAAGGGAATGGGGCCCTGCTGTATCTACTCGACGACATCCTGCGGGGTACAAATACGGCGGAGCGCCGAATCGCAGCTCGCAAGGTCATCGGCCACCTGCTGGCGGAAGGGGCGCTCGGCGCTGTCACCTCGCACGACCTTGCCCTGGCCGACACCGAGGAACTGGCCCAAGCGTGCCACGCAGTGCACTTCAGCGAGCAGATCCACGAGGGCCCCGAGGGACCCAGGATCTCGTTCGACTACAAGCTGCGTCCCGGGATCGCCACGTCGAGGAACGCCTTGAAGCTGCTGGAAATCGTCGGGCTCGACTCGGGTCACGCCGCGGATTCCGACCGGTCACTTGCCAAAGGCGAGCCGGCCGAAGAATCTAAGTAGCATATCACCGGTGGCTCGTAAACTCGCTGCGAATATCACTTTCGTCAGAGGCCTATCATGCTCGCGTCGATCGACCCGTTGCTGATACAGTTAGTCGCCATCACCTGCGCGCTCGGCATCCCTGGCGTCGCGCTCGCCGGACATCTCGTTCTGCGACCGCTGGTCCGCGATATCACCAAGGCCATCCAAGCCGGCAAGGGAGCGGAGAGCAGCGAGGTGGAGCGCCGGCTCGCCAGGCTCGAGGACGCGTACTACCAGCTCGATCAGAGCGTCACCCGACTGCTCGAGGCCGAGGACTTTCGACGCCAGCTAGAGCGCGGAAGAGAGGAAGGTCATGGAGATCGACCTTAGCCACGGACGCCCGGCGCCGACGCAGCTGGACATCCACGCGCTGATCAGCCACCGTTGGAGCCCGCGCGCGATCTCCGGCGAGCCGGTCGAGCCCGAAAGGCTCAAGCTCATCCTGGAAGCCGCGCGCTGGGCGCCGTCTTCCCGCAACGAGCAGCCCTGGAGATTCCTAGTGGCCACGATCGACGAGCCGGAATGGCTCGCCCGGCTACAGGACTACCTCGTGGAGGGAAACGCCTGGGCCAAGGCCGCGCCGGTACTCATCGCCTCCGCCTACCGTACGACCTTCTCCCGTGACAACCGGCCGAACGTCTCGGCGCTCCGTGACCTGGGCGCGGCGGAAGAGAATCTGTTCCTACAGGCCTTCGCGGCGGGCCTCGTGATGCACCAGATGGGCGGCTTCGATCGCCAACGGCTCAAGCAGGAGCTGCTCCCGGAAGGGTTCGATCCGGGCACGATGATCGCGATCGGCTACCCGGGCGATCCCGAGCAGCTGCCGGAGAATTTGAGAGAACGGGAGGGTCAGCCGCGTAAGAGGAAGCTGCTGAGCGAGCTGGTGTTCGGTCCCGATTGGGGCGAGCCGGCCTCGTTCGTTTAGACGCGTGGCGGCGCCGGCCTGCCTCCAGCCGACGCCGCCACCCACCGTCCCAGCTACCAGCGATACCCGACACTCAGGCCGACCACCGTATTGACTATGTCTGAGTAATCCTTGTCCACCGGAACCCGCAGCTGCACACCGGGCTGGAACCTGCCGAGGATCAGATTCGCCGCCAGGCAGATCTGATGGAACGAGCGCTCTCCGAAGTCCAGGTCCTCTTCGGTCAACAACGCCCGGCCGCTGAACCCACCGCCCACGGCGACCATCTCGCCGTTATACCAGACCTGAGCGCTGTAGAGCGTCCATAGCTCGACCTCTGCACCATCACTCTCGGTGTCGATCCAGAGGAGCGGCGCGAGACGGAACCGCACGCCGACCCCGTTCTCCTGCCGCAACCTGTAGTTGACCGCGGCATGGATGGACAGGACATTCGGCAGGAACGCTTCAGCGCGGTCCACATAATCGGCCAGAAACCCTGCCTCCGATGCCAGCCCGCCATCTCCTTCGTCACTTGCCAGGGGCACGCGGACGCCGAACTCGCCGAAGAACTTCGACGCGCCGCCCGTGAGTTCGAGGCCGGCGTAGATGTTCCCGATGGTCGTCCCCGACTGGGACTCCTCGGTGAACTCGCTGTCGATCTTGGCATAGGCGAAGGGCACCTCGCCGACGACTGCGATGTTATCGCTCAGCGCCACCCGTGTCGACAGGTACCAGGCCGAAGTGAGAAACGCGATATCATCCCCATCCTCGAAGCTCGGCTTGAGTATCTC
The DNA here is from genome assembly GCA_020344215.1 of Gemmatimonadota bacterium. Classification (GTDB taxonomy): domain Bacteria; phylum Gemmatimonadota; class Gemmatimonadetes; order Palauibacterales; family KS3-K002. The sequence goes on along the minus strand of CP070815.1, from coordinate 3,458,398 downwards.
GAGGTAGGCGACCCGATCACCGTGCGGCTCCAGCCAGATCGACTGGGATGCGAGCTCTCCCGGCCGGACACTGGCCATCACCCAAACCAATGCGGCGGATACTACGTAATTCAGGCGTCTCATGATGCACCTCCCGGTTGCTGCTCGGAACTGCTCCGGCAGAGTTTCGACGCTTTTCGCCGCGACGAACTGTGACAGGTAATTGACGGCCGAGTAGTCAAGAAAGAATCAAGCGCCCCGCTCGCCCGTTGTACGGGGGCCGTGACGAGGTCGCCTAGCGCAGGCAGCCAATGCATCGGGGAGATTCTCCCAGCTTCCGATCCGCTGGCCTGTGTCTTGTTGAAGACTAACCTGCCAGGCCTCCGCGGGCCAGCGTCCCAGGTTGGTGCCTACGCGGCACACTCTCGATTCCCTCCCGGGCAACCCTGCCCGCGCTTGCCGCCGCCAGCATCTAGCGGCTAGCTTGGGCGCTCATTTGTATCGAGTCCTCTTGCGAGAAACAGGCCACGCGCCAGGGAGGTCACATGCGTAAGCTGCACTGCTGCGCCGTTCTGTTTGCTCTCACGGGGCTGATCGCGGGCTGCGGGGCGGAGGAGGGGAGGATCGAGGCCCGTCGGGTCACCCAGTACACGATCGAGGATTTCCTCGGTACCACCACAGTCCGTGGGACGTCCTTCGCGCCGGATAAGAGCAAGGTCCTGGTGAGCAGTAACGAGACCGGCGTCTACAACGCCTTCGCCATCCCGGTCGCCGGCGGCGAGCCCATCCAGCTCACCGAGTCGACGACCGACGGGATCTTCGTCGAGTCCTATTTCCCGGACGACGAGCGGTTCATCTACCTGGCCGATGAGGGGGGCAATGAGCTCGATCACGTCTACGTGCGTGAACTCGACGGCTCCGTCACCGACCTGACGCCCGGCGAAGGCTTGAAAGCCGACTTCCTCGGCTGGGCCCAGGACGATCGCTCGTTCTTCGTCAGCACGAACGAGCGCGATAACCGCTTCTTCGACATCTACGAGATCACCCTCGATGGTTTCGATCGGACCCTGATCTACCAGGACGAGACCGGCTATCAGTTCGCCGACATCTCGCCAGACAAGCGTTACCTCGTGTTCGGCAAGCCCGAGACGATGAACGACAGCGATATCTACTTGTTCGATCGCCAGACCGGTGTGATGGAGCATCTCACTCCACACGAGGGCGAGATTGCCTATCACCCGCAGACGTTTAGTCCCGACGGCTCAAGTCTCTACATCCTCACCGACGAGGACAGCGAGTTCAGCTACCTGGTGCGCCACGACCTCGCCAGCAGCCGGCGTGAGGTCGTCGAGCAGCCGGACTGGGACGTCTGGTACGGTTACTTCTCGAAGCACGGTAAGTACCTCGTGATTGGCATCAACAACGATGCCCGGACCGAGATTCGTGTCTATGACGCGCAGACCATGACGCAGATTCAGCTACCCGAGATGCCCGCAGGCGACATCACGTCTGTCGGCTTCTCGCGCGACGAAGAGGTCATGGCTTTCTACGTCAGCGGCAGCCGGAACCCGCGCGACCTGTTCGTATACGACCTGAGCGGTGATGAGCCGCGACAGCTCACCAACACGCTGAACCCCAACATCGATTCGAACGATCTCGTCGGCGCTGAGGTGGTCCGCTTCGCCTCGTACGACGGTGTCGAGATCCCCGGCGTCCTCTACAGGCCGCACCAGGTGAGCCCGGAGGCCAAGGGACCGGCGCTGGTCTGGGTGCACGGCGGGCCCGGCGGCCAGTCACGAGTCGGCTACAGCGGGCTCATCCAGTACCTGGTCAACCACAGGTACGTGGTGTACGCCATCAACAACCGGGGCAGCACCGGCTACGGCAAGACGTTCTACAAGATGGACGACCGCCAGCACGGCGAGGCCGACCTGGCCGACTGTATAGCCAGCAAGGAGATGCTGATCGCAACGGGCTACGTCGACGAGGATCGTATCGGGATCATCGGCGGTAGCTACGGCGGCTACATGGTCCTCGCCGCACTCACCCTGGCTCCGGAGGAGTTCGCCGTCGGCGTCGACATGTTCGGCATCTCGAACTGGATCCGCACGCTGGAGAGCATCCCGCCCTGGTGGGAGGCGTTCCGGGAGGCACTTTACACCGAGTTGGGTGACCCGGCTGAGGACAGTGAGCGACTGCACAGGATCTCACCATTGTTCAACGCCCAGAACATCACGAAGCCTTTGATGGTCCTTCAGGGCACCAACGATCCGCGTGTACTCCAGGTCGAGTCGGACGAGATCGTCGAGGCCGCCCGCGCGAACGGCGTCCCCGTCGAGTACATCATCTTCGACGACGAGGGCCACGGGTTCATCAAGAAGGAGAACCAGCTGGAGGGCTACAGAGCGATCCTCGAGTTCCTCGACCAGTACCTGATGGGCGAGCCGGAGACGATCGCAGAGTAGTATAGTCGAAAGAAGACGATCGATTAGGACGGTGCCTCGCTGCTAGCGGCGCGGCACCGTCCTGTTATTGCGTAGGTACTCCACCAGCCGGCGGGCGGTCTCCCGACCGTCGTAGACGCAATCGGGTATACCGATGCCGCGGAAGCCGGCGCCGGTGACTTCCAGGCCCGGGTGCTCCGCCAGCGCGGCGTCGACCTCGCCGATCAAGCTCGCGTGGCCGACGTCGTACTGCGGACCCGAGTCCTTCCAGCGGTATACGCGAGTGAAGAGCGGCTGCGCCGTGATCCCGGCAATATCGCGGAGCTCTTCCTTGCAGATCCGAACCAGCCCGTCGTCGTCCGCCTGCAGCTCCTCTCCGGTTCGGTCGCCCCCGATGAAGCAGCGCGCCAGAAAACCATCCTCCGGCGAGCGGTGCGCGAACTTGTTGCTGATCCAGGTCGCCCCGTTGATCCGTCGGCCCTCGCACCCCGGCACCAGGAAACCGAAACCGCGCGGGCGCGGGCCCAGATCGTTTCGTCGGTAGGCGAAGAAGATGGTCGCCGAGCTCAGGTAGCGGATCGACTTCATCTCGCGGGCCGGCTTCGGCGCCAGATCGCCCAAAAGCCGCCCGGTCGTCCAGGCCGGTGCCGCCAGGATGACACCCGCGTAGCCGTTGTGTCGCCCGGCGTGCGTCCCCAGCGAGTAGCCCGCGCCGGTTTTCTCCACCGTGGTCGCCGGCGTGCTCAAGTGGACCTGCGCGCCATCCAGGCGCTCGACGATCGCTTCAACCATCTGCCCCAGCCCATTGCGCAGTGAGCAGAAGATCGGCAGCGTGCGGCTCCCCGAGCGCGCGCTCTGCGGCGCACGCAACAGCGACAGCAGGATACTGCGCTGCTTCGCCACCATCTGCGGGAAGCGCGGGAACGTGCTGTAGATGCTCAGCTTGTCCGGATCACCGGAGTAGATACCCGCGATCAACGGATCGACGATACGCTCGACGGCCTCACGGCCCAGACGACGGCCGAAGAAGTCAGCCATCGACTCGTCTGCTCGCTGCTCGCCGCGCGGCAGAACGAGATCCGCGGCCATGCGCAGCTTCGCCGGCCACGAGACCACCCCACTGCTCACGTAAGCTCTGATCTTCCGCACGGCGCTCGACCCGGTCCCGTAGGGCAGTGAGCGGAGCGCGCCGCGCGAGAACAGAGCGACACCGCGATGCTCGTCTTGCGTCGGGATGATCTCGTCTTCCAGACCGATCTCCCGGCATAGCTCCAGGCCCCACGGCTTGAGCGTGAGAACCGCATCCGGCCCGGCATCGAGCACGTACCCGTCGACATTCTCGGTGAGGATGGCGCCGCCCAACCGGTCGGCTGACTCGAAGAGATCAATCGAGAGAGGCAGGCCCGTCTCACGCGCCTGCTTGGCCAACTCGTACGCCGCAGCGAGGCCGGCGACCCCGCCGCCCACCACAGCTACCCGTTTCAACTCTCCCTGCCCCGGTGTCATGCCTCTTCTTCCCGCGACCTCAGCCGTAGGTCGGATACGTCGGGGCCTGCAGCTCTCCCTCGGGCAGCACTACGACGTCGCGATGTTCACCCGCCTCCGCCTTCCGCACGACCTCGGCCAGCGCCGCGATGTACCTGTTGCTCGTCCCGAGCGCCGGCGCCCGGTAGAACGCCAACCCACGCTGCTCCGCGTCCTTCCTACCCTCGATATCGAAGTCGTAGAGCGTCTCCAGATGCTCCGATACGAAGCCCACCGTGCAGGCCATCACCGCCTTGTGCCCTTCCGCCGCTACTTCGTCCAGCGCCTCGGCGAGCGTCGGGCCGAGCCACTTGTCCTTCGTCGCGCCTTGGCTGGTGAAGGCGAACCGCCAGCTCAGATCCGCGAAGCGCTCGGCGACCAGCCGACTCGTCTCCAGCAACTGCTCCCGGTACGGATCGTTCTCCTTCAGGATCTTCTCCGGCAGGCTGTGCGCCGTGAAGACGACCGGCAGGTCGACCCGCCGCTCCTCCGGCACCCGCGCCATCGCCTCGTGCAGCTTCTCCGCCAGGGCATCGATGAACAGCGGCTCGTCGTGATACGACTTGATACAGAGGATGTCGATCGGCCTCTCCAAGCTCTCCAGCCCCTCGCGCACGTAGCTCAGATACTGTGCGATGCTCATAGTCGAGTAGTGGGGCGCCAGAGTGATGGCCACAGCTCCCTCGATCCCGTCATCAACCATCTGCCTGACCGCCTCCGGGATGTACGGGTACCAGTGCTTCATCCCCAGGTAGCCGCGATACCCACCATTCGACCAGTTGAGGCGCCCGGTCAGCGCCTTCATCTGGTCCACGGTCGTCTGGTACAACGGTGACGGGCCACCGATCTGACCGTAACGGTCTTTGAGATCTTCTACTGCCTCATCTGATGGCTCATGCCCATGCCGGATGTGCGTGAGGTAAGGACGCACGTCGTCCAATGTCTCCGGCGTACCATACGCCATCACCAACAACCCTCTCGTATCCCTCCTAGCCATCGCTCTCCTTATCAACGCACCGACTACCGACCACCGACCACCGACTACCGACGACCATACCCGTGCACCGTCTCGATCACCGTGTCCACGTTCTCCATCGGTGTCGGCGGCAGCACCCCGTGACCCAGGTTGAAGATGTATCCGTTCTTCGCGTCGGCACGCTCGAGGACGCGCTTCACCCGCTCCACCAGCAGCTCCCTGGGCGCCATCAGCGTCACCGGATCGAGGTTCCCTTGGACCGCGAAGTCGGGGCCGATGATCTCGCGCGCCCGGTCGATAGGGAGCCGCCAGTCGACGCCGATCACCTCGCCGCCCGCCTGCTTCATCGCTTCGAGCAGCGTGGCGGTGTTGGTGCCGAAGTGGATCCTCGGCACATCGTAGCCGGCCAAGCCCTCGAGCACCCAGGCCGAGTGGGGCAACACGAACTCGCGGTAGTCCTCTGGCGAAAGACAGCCGACCCAGCTATCGAATAACTGGATCGCCTGGGCGCCAGCCTCGATCTGCGCCGCCAGATAGTCGCGCGTCACCTCTCGGATGACCCGCATCAGCCGGTCCCACGCCTCAGGGTGCTGGTACATGAAAGACTTCATCAGCAGGTAGTTCTTCGACGACCCACCCTCGATCATGTAGCTGGCCAGCGTGAACGGTGCGCCGGCGAACCCGATCAGCGGGACGCGCCCCTCCAGCTCGCGGCGGACGATCTTGATCGCCTCGAGCACATGGCCGAGCCCGACCGTCGGGTCGAACGGCCTCACCGCGTCGGCGTCTTCGGGGGTCCGGACGGGCTTCTCGATCACGGGGCCCTCGCCGGCGGCGAAGTGGAAGCCGACGCCCAGCCCTTCCAGCGGCAGCAGGATGTCGGCGAAGATGATCGCCGCGTCGAGGTCGAACCTGTTGATCGGCTGCAGCGTGACCTCCGCCGCCAGCTCCGGCGTGCCGCAGAGCTCCAGGATCGAGTGCTTCTCGCGCAGCGCCCGGTACTCGGGCATGTAGCGCCCGGCCTGGCGCATTAGCCAGACCGGGACCCGGTCCACCGGCCGGCGCCGACAAGCCCTGAGGAAGGGGTAGTCGTGTTCCATATGTCGCAGAATGCCGCCCAACGCGTCGGTGGAAGCGGCGAACCTCCGTCGTTCGCGGAAAACAGATCCCAGAACAGAATCCCGCCGGGCCACCGTGTCAAGGGAATCGGTCCCCCGAATTGGGGTTTGCGGGGGTCCGGTTCCGGCAGCAGATTCGGGCGACCGCAAGAAGCGACGGGATATGGACGCGACGGCGCGTAACAGAGAAACCCGATCCAGCCAGCTCGCCTTCCTGCTCGGCTCCGCCGGGCTTGCGGCCTTTTTCATCCTCGCACCAGGGGTGGATCTCTGGCTCAGCGGCCTGTTCTACGACAGCACCCGCGGCTTCTACCTGGACGGGGCCCTCTGGGTCCAGTTCTTCTATCGCCTCATACCACCACTGGCAGCGGCCATCGCCGCGGCTCTACTGGCGCTCCTCGCCTACACCCAGATCCGCGAGCGCGCCCTCGGCCCGTTTAACACACGGGTCGTCCTTTTCTTGCTGGCCGCACTCGCCGCGGGTCCCGGGCTGCTGGTGCACACGGTCTTCAAAGACCAGTGGGGACGAGCACGCCCGCGAGACATTGTCGAGTTCGGCGGCGACAAGGCCTTCACCCCAGCCTTCGTGATCAGCGATCAGTGCGAGCGCAACTGCTCGTTCGTCGCCGGCCATCCGTCGGTCCCCTTCTACCTGTTGGCTGTCGCGCTGCTCGCCAGGCGCCGCCGGCGAACGCTGTTTGCCGGCACTATCGGGTTCGGCGCGCTCGTCGGGCTCGGTCGGATCGTTCAGGGCGCTCACTTTCTCAGCGACGTCGTGTTCTCCGGGATCTTCGTATTTCTGGTCGTTTACCTGCTCTGCCGCTTCGTCTTCCGCCTGGATCAGTATTGCGAGGAGACGGGCTCGGACTGAAGTTGGAGTCAGACTCACACCCAGCTGGATGACAGACACCAGGAGGGACACGTGCGAAAGGCACTCGCGCTACTGCTCGGCATGACTTTCCTGACCGCTGCCGCAGCCATGGCACAGGAGTCCGGGGCACGGTCGGATATCCCGCTGCTGGAGCGCGCCGATGCGGCGCGCACCGTGGGGTCCGAGACTGCGGTGATCGTCATCGATCAGTTCATCGACTTCGCCTGCCCCGATTGCACCGCCTTCCACATGCAGAAGGCCGACTCGCTGCTGGCGATGGTCGAAGAAGAGGACCTGCGGCTCTCGATCAGGTTCTACCCGATCCCACGCCTACTGCGCGGCTTCCAGGCGGCGGAGGCGGCATTGTGCGCGGCCGCGCTCGTGGGCCGACCGGGCTTCCTCGGCATGCTGCAGCAGCTCTTCGAGCATCAGGCCGATTGGCGCTACGCGCTCGACCCGACGCCCGTCTTCGACAGTTATGCGGAGGGCATCGGCGTGCCGCTGGACCGGTACCGCGAGTGCGCTGCGCGGGATGCCATGGCGCCACTCATCATCAGCGACATACGCATGGCGAAGGACGCTGGTATACCCGGAACACCTACGTTCGTCTTCAACAAGAGAGGCGAGCTTACCGGCGACGTGCAGTTCTACGACGTCCAGCCGATGGCTCGCTTCAGGGAAGCGATAGAGCAGATCAGGGGACGCTAGCCACTCACCCGTCGGCATCGCATCTTTCAGTGGCGAGCTGACGACTGCTCCCGGTAGCCCATAGCCACAACCTCCTCGTCAGTGAGGTCATGTCGCGGCCAAGCCAGCTCCTGCAAGAGCTCAAGCGGCGGCGCGTCTTTCGCGTGGCCGTAGTCTACGCGGCCGTCGCCTTCGTCATTTGGCAGGCCGCGGACTTCGCGCTCCCGGCGCTGAGAGTCCCCGATTGGGTCCCAACCCTGGTCGTCGTCCTGACCTTGCTCGGCTTCCCGATCGCCGTGGTGCTGGCCTGGGCGTTCGAGATCACGCCCGAGGGTGTGAAGCGGACCGAGGCTGTCGGTGAAGGCGCGGCCGCACCAGCGGGACGCGGTTCTATCATCGCCGTGGCCGCTGGAGCCGCCCTGCTGGTGGCTGTCGTCGCCGTCGCCTGGATACTGCTCTCCGACAGAGCGCCCGAAGATACCGCGTCGGCCGAACAGCAGGGCAGCCTCCTGGTCCTGCCGTTTGAGAACCTCGGCCCCCCGGAGGACGGCTATTTCGCCGATGGCGTGACCGATGCCATCACCGTCCGCCTGGCCGCGCTCGACGGGCTGGGCGTTTTCTCGCGCCAGACCGCTTACACGTTCAAGGGGAGCAACCTGACGGCGCGGGAGATCGGGGCCGAGCTGGGCGCCGATTACATCCTCGAAGGAACGGTGCAGCGCGAGCGACCCGGCGACCCGACGAGCAGGGTTCGCGTGATCCCGCAGCTCATCCGCGTCGCCGACGATCAGCATCTGTGGGGAGACACCTACGATGAAGAGGTGATCGAGGTTTTCCGCGTGCAGTCAGAGATCGCCGAGCGCGTCGCTCGGGAGCTCGACGTCACGCTGCTCGAACCCGAACGGCGATCCTCGAGAGCCAGCCCGACCGACGACCTCGAAGCGTACGAATCTTACCTGCGCGGTAGGGAAGCGTGGGGCCAAATGTTCTGGGACAGGCGCCTTCTTTCGAGCGCGGATTTGTTCGGCAGAGCGGTCGAACTGGACCCCGAGTTCGCGCTGGCGCAGACGGCCCTCTCGCAAGCGCTGGTCGCCATCTACTTCCGCGGCCGGAGCGATGACCCGTCACGGGCGGCGGCGGCCCTCGACGCGGCGGTGCGCTTGGAGCCGGACCTCGTCGAAACCCAGATGGCGCAGGGCTACTACGAGTATTACGCGACACTGAACGCCGAGCGAGCCCTCGAGCGGTTCGATGCCGTGCTCAGGAGCCAACCGAACAACTGCGACGCGCTGGGGATGAGCGGCGTGATCCTCACGCGCCTGGGTAAGTGGGAAGAGGGGATCGCCAGAATCGAGAGGGCCGCGGAGCTCGACCCACGCAACCAGGTCCGCGTCGGATCGCTCGGAATTGCCTACACAGGAATGCGGCGCCACCGCGAGGCGGGCCGGGTCTGGGATCGGATGATCGCCCTAAACGACTCCAACCCAACCTTCTACACGGTGAAGGCGCAGAATTATCTCCTCTGGGAGGGGAACCGCGAGCAGGCCCGTCGCGTGCTGGAGCAGGCATCCAACACGGTCGGCATTGACCCGGCGTGGATCATCTCGTTCTCCAGGCTTCTCATCAGGGTACTCGGCGAAGAGTACGCCGACGCGCTGGACCGACTAACCCTCGAGGTGCAGCGCGACACTATCGACTACTACCAGGCGAAGGCCGAATTCAGCAGCCGCACGGGTCGACCCCAGCTGGCCGCGGTCTACCACGACTCGGCTCGAGCGGTCCTGGAGGTAGCCGTCAGCAGGGGCGCGACGGCGTTCGGCCGCCTCGGCGACGACCTCGCCCTGGCCTATGCCGGCCTCGGCCGCAAGGACGAGGCGGTTCAAACCATAGAATCGGCGGTGGAGATGGCGCCGATCTATATGGGCGCCGACAGAGGCGTGAGTCTGGCCGACGATTTGGCAGAGATCTACGTCAGGGTTGGAGAGTACGAGGCCGCGATCGACCAGCTGGAGTACCTGCTCTCCGTTCCTTCAATCATTACGATCCCGCTGCTGCGCGTCGATCCGCTCTACGATCCGCTGCGCGATCATCCGCGCTTCCAGGCGCTGCTGGAGCGCGAGCCCTAGGGCGCGGCGCTCCCTTACTGTTCCGGTCGCCCCGACCTTAGCGCTTCCGAAGCCGGGACCCCTTGGTCGAGCAACTCGTAATCGACCTCGGTCCCCCGGGCGCTGTGCGGGATGAGATAGACCACGACAATCACCAGGGCGCCGATCGCCACGGCGGCCCGCGAGACCCGCTCCCCCTTCCGCACGCCCAGCCGAATCACGCCGCAGGCCGCGATCCAGACCAGCCACATGATCAGCACCTTGTTGTCGGTCAGGTCGTAGTCGAATGGCCAGCCGGTCCAGAAGGCGCCGAACGCGTACCACTGGGCGATCGGCCCCAAGATCATGCCGCCGATCGTCATGATGATGAGCGTCGTCCAGGCCAGCCGCCGCATCGGAGACGGTGAGACGAGCGCCGCCAGTCCGGCCCGCATGCCGACCAGCAACGCCAGGAACATCATCGCTATGTGGGGCGCCAGCGAGTACCAGGGCACCGGATCCTTGAAGCGGATGATCACGCTGCCCTCGGCTTCGCCCGGTACGCGGATCACACCGTCCGGCGTCCGCAACGTCAGGAAGTACTCGAGCTTCCCAGCGGGCGGCTGCACCGGAAGCTGGCCCACCAACTCACCCCCCTCGGCCTGCAAAGCGACCGACGTAAAGTCGTCGTCGGTCCGGTAGCGCTTGTAGTGCAGGGCGCCGGGTACCCCGGGATCGGGGATCGCCACCCGCGCATCGCCCGTCGTCAGCGTGTTTCGGACCAGGTGGTACTCGTAGGCCTGCCCCGCGACCTCGAACGTGCCGCGCGCCGGGTAGCTCGGGCCGGTGAACCGCTGGTAGCCCGCCGCGCCCACCGTGAGCACGAAGGCCAGAATCCAGAGGAGCACTTCACGGCCCCGGCCGCTTCCCGTCTCTTTATGGCTGGTCATGATCGCCCCAAATTGGGCCCGCTTGACGGCGGATCGCCGCCCCCCATCTTCCTCGACGAGTCATCATGGACACCGAGTTTCGCAGCACCCCTCGGCGGCTTCGCCGGATCCTCCCGGCCACGCTCACGGCGTGTGCCTGTCTACTATTTCATATCTCCTGCTCGACTGGCAACGATGGTGCCAGCGGGACGGGCTACCGCGGCTGGACGATGCCCCGGCCCCAGGAGAAGGTCGATTTCACCCTGACCGACACCGAGGGCGAGCCGTTCGATTTCCGGGCGCGGACGGAAGGCTACGTCACGCTCATCTTCTTCGGCTACACCTACTGTCCCGATGTCTGTCCGATCCATATGGCAAACATCGGGGCCGTGCTCGACGACTTCCGCATCGAGGTGAGGAGCCAGATCAAGGTCGTATTTGTCACCACCGATCCCGAGCGCGATACGCCCGAACGGCTGCGGCTCTGGCTCGACAACTTCGATACCTCCTTTATAGGTCTCCGCGGGGACCGCGATGAGGTCAACGAGATCCAGGTCGCCCTCGGACTACCGGCCTCGGTGATCGAGGAGACCGAGGGCAGTGGCTACCTGGTCGGCCACTCGGCCCGCGTCCTCGCCTTCACCAAAGACAACCTCGCGCACGTCGCCTACCCCTTCGGGACGCGCCAGACCGATTGGGCGCACGACCTGCCGAAACTGGTGGACGAGCGCTGGGAGTGATGATGACGAACCGAACACACACAATCCGGCATCACGCGATCCTCGTCCTCGCCGTCACGACCGCGCTCGCTTGCGCATCGCGGGAGACGCCGGAGAGCATCGACCTCGAGGTCTCGCAGGTCTTCGTCACAGAGCCGGTGACCGGTGAACGGGCCGCAATGTACTTCTCGGTGACGAACAACGGTGACGTCGACGACGAGCTGTTGGCCGTTTCCACGATGGCGGCCGAGGTCGCCGAGATCCATCGCACCGAGCAGGAAGGCGGCACGATGAAGATGGTGCCGGTGGACGCGCTGCCGGTGCCCGCCGGTGGCCGCGTCGACCTCGCACCCGGCGGCTACCACGTGATGCTCCTCGAGCTCACGCAGAATCTCTTCCCCAACGACCGCTTCGACGTGACACTCCGCTTCCGCCACGCCGGCGAAGTGGTCGCACGCGCCCGCGTCATCCGCCACGAAGATGTGGAAGAGCTCGTCGGCAGCGCGGCGCAGCGAAATCCGCAGGACAGCCGATAACAGATGAGGCTCTGGTGCACCTCGTCCCAGGGCGTCGCCTGGGACTGGACCTGGCAGCCCTACATCGGTGTCTGGGTGTTCATCATCTTGATCGCCGTCGCCTACTGGCTGCACCTGCGTCGACTCGAGCCTTCAGCTCTAAAGGACTGCGCCCAGCGACGGAGCCGCATCGTCTTCTTCGCCCTGGGACTCTTCTCGCTGTGGCTGGCCCTCGACTGGCCCATCGCACCGCTGGGCATGGGTTACCTGGCCAGCGTGCACATGGTGCAGTACATGCTGATCGCGCTCGTCGCGCCGCCGCTGTTCCTTTTGGGTTTCCCCGCCTCCAGCTACGAGAAGCTCAACGACCGCCCGCGCACCGTGGCAACGCTGCGCAACACGGCGCAGCCGCTCGTCGCCTTCTTCATCTTCAACGTCATCATCACGGTCACCCACTGGCCGTCGCTGGTCGATCCGTTCATGAGCTCGCAGGTCGGCGCCTTCGCCCTCGACATGGCGTGGCTCGTCGCCGGGCTCGTCTTCTGGTGGCCGCTCATCGCTCCCGTGCCCGCCTGGCCGCGCTTCCTGCCGATGTTCAAGCTGGCCTACCTGGGGCTCAATGGGATCATCATCCGGCCGCCCTTCTTCATTCTCTTGTTCTCTAGGTTTCCCGCCTACGCGACCTACGAGCTGGCACCGCCGATACCGGGCACGTCGGCGCTGAGCGACCAGCAGCTCGCCGCCGGCATCATGAAGCTGGGCACGGCGCTGGTCATGGTGGTGGCGATGGTCATCGTCTTCGGCGAGTGGGTGCGTTCGAGTAAGAAGGCCCCGGCAGGCAGCGCGTACTGAGCGCACGCTGGAACTTGACAACGACCACGCACCCGACCTAGAGTGTCACTGACAACTAGGAGCACAACGGCGGGCGGAACAACTCGGAAGCCGGTGAGAATCCGGCACGGCCCCGCCACTGTGTGAGGCCCGGCACAACGCCGGAAGAAGCCAGCCCACCACGCCACTGGGACTCGCGGGAGATCCTGGGAAGGCGGGCTCGGTTGCCTCGAGTCAGGAGACCTGTTCCGCCTCGCACGCCACGGCACTCTTCCAGGGCAAGACGTGCGGGCTTTGTTTTTGCCAACGGTCCTTCACTCAGGCCAGCGACGGCCCCGGAACTCGCTATATCCCGTCGGCCGGCACGGCTCCGGCTTCCACCTCTCCATCCTCATCCGCCGCGCCGCCATCGCTGCGTTCCTTCTCGTCGCGGCAGCTCGAGCGACTGACGCCCAGTACCCCGGCGAGCTGAGCGGTCGCGCCACCGACGCCATCACCGGTGCGCCTGTGGAGAACGCGCTCGTCGAGGTTGTTGGGACCGGACTTATTACCCTCAGCGACGGGCGCGGTGAGTTCCGGACGCGCGGTCTCGAGCCGGGCAGGCATTCTGTGTGGATCACACGCCTCGGCTACAAGCCGCAGCACCGGGAAATCGAGATCCGCAACGGCGAGACCGCCTGGCTCGCTGTGCGGCTGGGCGTCCGGCCCATCAGGCTGGAGGGGGTCAGCGCGGAAGCGCGCCTGACGGAGAGCGACGAAGCCGCGCCCGGTGTGATCGCCATCAACCGCGACGAGATCGAGCGTAGCGGCGAGCACAGCGCGGCAGGCTTGCTCGAGGGGCGCGCAGGTCTCGTGGTCGAGCGCCGCGGGCCCGTCGGGCGGCAAACGGTGAGCGTCCGGGGAGGTTCCGCCGACCAGGTACTCGTACTGCTCGACGGCGCGCCGCTTGGCGACCCGCTGACCGGCGCCGCCGACCTCTCTACCGTCCCCGCATCGCAGATCGAGTCGGTCACTGTTCTCAAGGGAAGTCAGTCGGCGCGCTTTGGCCCCGGCGCCGAGGCCGGTGTGGTGCTCATCGAGACGCGGCAACACGCGGTGCCTTTGCTGGCACGACTCGAGACCGGGTCGCTCGGTAGCTGGTCAGCCTCTGCGGAGACGAGCAACGGCGGCCCAGGTTTCACCTGGTCGGCCGGCGGTTATGCGCGCACCATCGGCGGAGAGTTCGAGTACCAAAGGCCGGACGGCCTGGGCGGCGGCAGCGAGACGCGGGCTAACAATGACCTCTCCGAGGCGAATGTATTCGCCGCCGCGACAACGACTGCCGCCGGCGGTGACCTGCGAATCCGCGCCGGCTTCACCCGGTTGGACCGCGGACTCCCCGGTCCCAGCTATCAAGCGACGCCCGACGCGCGAGAGGAGCTCACGCGCTGGAACGGCCAGGCCGGCTGGCAGCGTCAGAACGAGGCCACGCGCCTATCGGCGAGCGTCTATGGCGTCTTCCAGAGGGCGCACCTTTCGGACCCGGAGCCGCCGTTCGGCCCGCAGTATGACAGCCGCACCGACGCCCTCGCCCTCGGCGGGCGTTTCGTTGCCGAGACATCGCCCAGCCACCATCTGAACTCGCTGTCAGCCGGTCTCGAGCTGCGCGGCCAGAGCTACGAGAGCGATGCGTTCGACGAGTCGGCACCCGGCGGTCGGTTCGACCTCGGCCTCTTCGCCGCCGCCCAACTCGCCGCCCCTGGCGGAAGCCCGCAGCTACGCGCCGCGCTGCGGCTCGATCGCGACGGCCTCGAGCGCCTCTGGCGCCTGACCCACGAGCTCACGCTCACGGCCAGCGCCGCGTACGCTTCGTTCCACCTGCGTCACGCCAGCAGTTACAGCCCGCCCACCTTCGGCGACCAGTTCTTCAGGGAGGGCGTGATGGTGGAGCCGAATCCGGAGCTGCGCGCCGAGCGGGTGCCGAGCGACCTCAGCTTCGGCACCGCCCTCGAGGGGCGCATCGCTCGCGCCACCTACGGCCGGCTCGCCGTCGACGCCTACATCGCCGACGTGAAGGACATGATCATCTGGGCGCCCGACTTCCGCTTCGTCTGGAGCCCGCGGAACTTCGATGTGAGGCGGCGCGGGGTCGACGTGGAAGCAAGCATCGAGCTCGCGCCGCAGAGTCTCACCTTACGGACTGCTTACGGCTACACCCGCGTCACCTACGACCGCCCGGGCGACGACACGGTACAGGTCATGTACCGGCCGCGGCACAGCGCCAGCATTGCTGCCCGCTGGGCGCCGGCACGCTGGGAGATCGCCGCCGACGCACGCTACATGGGGAAACGCTACCCGGTGCCCGCACCGCTCAACGCACTCGAGCCCTACTGGACCGTCGACCTGCGCCTGCGTCGTGACTTCGACGCCGGCAACTGGCAGATCACACCGGCGATCGGCGTCGACCGCCTGTTCGACAACGACGACTCGATGATCTTCGGATACCCGGAGCCCGGACGCGTCATCCGCCTCGAGTTCGCCGCCCGGCCGCGATGAACCAAGGAGAGGAATGAATCCCGTGCGCCACCAGCTCGCTCTCGTCCTCGCCCTCGCCATCCCGATCGCCGCGTGCGACGACACGACGGGAGTCGCGCCGATGACCGGCGTGGAAACCGCGGTCGTGCTCAACAGCATCGATCTCTCGATCACCGTCTTCCCCACCGACAGTCCCGAACTCGCCAGCGCTATCGGGCTCGCCGCGGCCGGCTCGCCGGTGAGCGTCGCAGCGCGCGGGAACATCGTCGTCGTGCCGCTCGGCTTCTTCCCGGCGGCCGCCGTTGTCGACCTGACGACCGGCGACGTCAGCAGCGTACCGCTACCCGACAACTCGGGCGCGACCGGCGCGGCGTTCCTCAACGACTCGATAGCCTACGTCGCCAACCCGAACTTGGGCTCGGTCAGCGTGGTGAACGTCTCGGCTGGGACGGCGGGCGCCGAGATACCGGTCGGCGTTTTCCCACAGGCGCTGGCGGTGTTGGGTGACACCGTGTTGGTGCTCAATGCCGAGCTCGGCCTCGACTTCCGGCCGGCCCGCCAGGGCATCGTCTCGGCCATCGATGCGTCGTCGAACACGGTGGTCGGCTCGATCTTCCTCACCGGCTTCAATCCCTCGGCGGCCGAGTTCGGGCCCGACGGGCTGCTCTACATCGTGAACTCCGGCGCTTTCGGGGATGGGAATGGCAGCCTCTCGGTGGTGAACCCGACGACGCTCGACGAAGTCGAGCACCATGGCGGGTTCGGCGAGTTTCCCGGCGACATCGCGTTCGACGCCGCAGGCTACGCCCATATCAGCTCATTCGGGTACGGCATCGCCGTCTGGGACGCCGTCGGCGACAGCTTCATCAATCCGCCCGACGAGCCGCTGGTCGTTGAGGGCCACAGCATCTCCAGCGGTGTCGGTATCGACTCGGACGATCGCCTCTACACGCTGATTCCCGGCGACTGCGTCGCGCCCAGTGTCGCTATCCGGCTCGACGCACAGCGCGTCTTCGACAGCGAAATCGACGTCGGTGTCTGTCCTATGGCCATCACCTTTGCTCACGTGGAAGAGTAGTGAGAAAGCACGTTCGACTGCTGCTAGCATGCCTGCTCCTCGCGGCCAGCGCCTGCTCCGGCGAGCGGGAAGCTACACCCGGCGCCGACGTCGGCATCAAGCTCGACGAGCCACCTCAACGGATCGTCTCCCTCATACCGTCGATCACCGAGACGATCGTCGCGCTCGGCGCAGCCGACCGGCTTGTGGCGCGCAGCGACTTCGACACCGACCCTGCGCTGGCCCACCTGCCGTCGGTCGGCCAGGGGCTCACGCCCAGCCTCGAGGGGCTCACCATGCTCGAGCCCGACCTCGTGATCGCCTGGCCCGACAACGCGTCGCGCTCGGTGATCGACCGGCTCGCCGAGCTCGGCGTAACGGTTTACACGCCGCAGATCCAGACGCTGGCCGATATCGAGCGCACCACGCGCGAGCTGGGGGACATGCTCGGCCTGAAGTGGGCTGCCGCATCACTCGTGGCAGCCACCGACGCCGAGCTCGACGCGATCGAGCGGGCCGTGGCCGGACACGAGCGGCTCACCGTCTTCTACGTCGTCTGGTACGAGCCGCCGACGACAACAGGAGCCGGCACGTACGTAGACGAGCTCATCGAGATCGCCGGCGGCCGCAACATCTTCGAAGACGCGCCCGGTCTCTGGCCCACGGTGAGCCTCGAGGAGGTGCTGAACCGCCAGCCCGACATCGTGCTCCTGTCGTACACCGAGGAGATTCCCGTCGACGCCGAGCGCCTGCGCGCCGCGCCGGGCTGGCGCGACCTGCAGGCCGTGCGCGACGGGCGCGTGCTGCAGATCGATGCGAACCTCTACAACCGGCCGGGGCCGCGCGTCACAGAGGCGGCGCGCCAGCTCGCCCGCCTCCTCCACCCTGAAGCGTTCCAGGACGGCGCGTAGCGGTGACCGTGCGTAACTCGCTTCGCCTTCTATCCCTGGCGCTGCTCACCGCCTTAGTGCTGGTCGTGAGCATCGCACTGGGCGCCGCCGACCTGCCGCTGCGTGCCGTGCTCGACGCGCTCGGCGGGGGCGGCGAAGATCCGGCGCGCACGATCGTTCTCAACCTGCGACTCCCGCGCGCCGCACTCGCCGTACTGGTCGGCGGCTCGCTGGGGCTCGCCGGTGCCGTCTTCCAAGCGCTACTCCGCAACCCGTTGGCCGAGCCTTACGTGCTCGGCGTATCGGGCGGCGCGGCGGTCGGTGCCGTGGCAGCCGTCGTGCTCGGCTGGAACCTCTACGCGCCCTGGTCGCTACCGCTCGCCGCTCTCGTGGGCGCGCTGTTCGCCATCACGCTGGTGCTCCGCATCGCAGCCCGCGCCGCCCGCGGGTTCGATACGCGCGTGCTGCTGCTCGCCGGCGTCGTTGTGGGAGCGTTCTTCCACGCCCTGATTCTGTTGCTCCTGACCTTCGCATCGGCGGAGGCCTATCGCTCCGCCGGGCTCTGGATGATGGGCAGCCTCGCGGCGGCCGATTGGCCAGCGGTCTTGCTGCTCACGGCCTATCTCGTGCCGGCGATCGCCGTCCTCCTGTTGATGGCGCGCCCGCTCAACCTGCTGGCGATGGGCGAGCAGACGGCGCTCTACCTGGGAACGAACGTCGAACGCGTAAAGCTCGCCTCCTACCTCATCGCTTCGCTGCTCGTCGCTGCGGGCGTGGCGGTGAGCGGCGTGATCGGATTCGTCGGACTCATCGTCCCGCACGCGATCCGACTGATGTGGGGGAGCGATCACCAGCTACTGTTGCCCGCCTCGCTCCTGCTCGGTGGCGGCTTCATGCTGGCCGCCGACACCGTGGCGCGCACCGCGGCGGCACCTGCCGAGCTACCGGTCGGTGTCATCACCGCGTTGGTCGGCGTGCCGCTCTTCGTCGTACTGCTCACCCGGAGGGTCGTGTGACCGAGACGCAGGTCTTCGAGGTGCGAGGGCTTCGCTTCAGCTACGAGGGCACGCCACGACCGGCCCTCGACGGCGTCGAGTTGCAGGTAGCTGCCGGTTCACTCTACGCCATCATCGGCCCCAACGGTTCCGGTAAGTCCACCCTGCTCAAGCTGCTGCTCGGCGCTCTGCATCCGGAGGCAGGTGAAGTCTGTTACACGGGCCGGCGCGTCGCCGATTGGGGTCGCAGAGCGCTCGCCCAACGGATCGGAGCCGTGCCCCAGGGAGAAGAGATGGCGTTTCCCATCACCGTCCGCGAGATGGTGGCGATGGGACGCTACCCACACCTCGGCGTCTTGGGCCGCCCGGGCCGCGAAGACCAGGAGGCGATCGAGGAGGCGCTGGGTCGCTGCGATGTGACCGAGCTGGCGGAGCGGCCGATCTCCAGGCTCTCCGGCGGCGAGCGCCAGCGCGCCCTCATCGCACGGGCGCTGGCCCAGCGGCCGGAAACCCTGGTGCTCGACGAGCCGACCGTCTCACTCGACATCCGCCACGAGATGACGATCTTCGACCTGCTCGCCGAGCTGACACACAGAGATGGCGTGACCGTCGTGCTCGTGACCCATAACCTGAACCTGGCGGCGCGCTACGCCGATCGCTTGTTGTTGCTTGAGGGCGGGCACTCCGCCGCGGAAGGCAGGCCCGCGGATATCCTATCGCGGGAGATCATCGAGAGGGTCTACCAGTGGTCGGTGGTGGTGGCGCCGCACCCCGGGCCCGGCCGAGATGCGGGAGCACCGCAGATCACGCCGCTGACCGGCGAAGACTAGCCGTAGAACTCCCGGATAGTGCCGACGACGTAGCGCTGCTGCTCCTCGGTCAGCTCCGGATATACCGGGAGCGCCAGCGACTCGCGCGCCGCCGCCTCCGCTTCGGGAAGATCACCTTCCTTGTAGCCCAGGTACGACATGCTCTCCTGGAGGTGCAGCGGTATCGGGTAATAGATCTCAGTCCCGATCTCGCGCTCCGTCATGAACTCGCGCAACCGGTCACGGTCCGGCACGCGAATCACGAACTGGTTGTAGACGTGGCCGGGCACGTCTTCGGGGACACGTACCTGGTCCAAGAGACCGTTCTCCTCGAACAGCGCCCGGTACCGATCGGCGTTGGCCCGCCGTCCCCCCGACCAACCGTCCAGGTACTTCAGCTTTACCCGCAGAACCGCCGCCTGTAGCGCGTCGAGCCGGAAATTGCCGCCCACCACCTTGTGCTCGTATTTCGGCGCCCCGCCCTGCATGCGCAGCACGCGCAACATCTCGGCCAGCTCCTCGTCGTCGGTGGTCACCATCCCACCGTCGCCGAACCCGCCGAGGTTCTTGCTGGGGAAGAAGGAGAAGCAGCCCATCTGGCCGAGCGCCCCGGCGCGCCGGCCCGCTTCGTCCTTCGCGCTAAGCGCCTGGGCCGCATCTTCGATCACCACCAGCCCGTGGGCTTCGGCCGCCTCCATCATAGGCGCCACGTCGGCGCAGCGCCCGAACAGGTGCACCGGCATGATCGCCCTGCTACGCGGCGTGATCCGCGATACGGCAGCCTCGGGATCGAGGTTGAAGCTGACTGGATCGATGTCGACGAAGACCGGTCGCGCGCCCAGCCGCACGATCACCGCAGCCGACGCAAAGAACGAGTACGACGAAGTCATCACTTCGTCGTTCGGACCCACGCCGATCGCCATCAGCGCCGCCAGCAACGCGTCGGTGCCCGACGACATCCCCACCGCACAACGCGTCCCGCAAAACTCCGCCACCGCTCGCTCGAAATCGGCGACCTCCGGCCCCAGGATGAAGTACTGCGAGTCGCAGACCCGGTCGATCGCCTCACGGATCTCGTCCTTGATCGCCGCGTACTGCGGCTTCAAATCGAGCAGTGGAACCTTCATCGCGCCGCCTCTACTATCGCTCCCGCTTTACGGTACTCGCGCCCGCACTCGCGGCACGAGCCCGCGCCCCCCTCTTCGTCGAACTCGATGCGGTGACCGCAACTGCACACCCAGCCGCTGATCCGGCCCGGGACCCCAACGACGAGCGCGTAGTCGGGCACATCTTCCAGAACCACCGCACCGGCGCCAACGAAAGCGTACTCACCGACCGTGATGCCGCACATGACCGTGCAGTTCGCACCCAGCGTGGCGCCGCGACGGACCAGCGTCGGCCGCAGCTCGTCCATCCGTGGGATCTCGCTGCGCGGGTTCAAGACGTTGGTGAAGACCATCGAGGGGCCGCAGAAGACGTAGTCTTCCAGCGTCACACCCTCGTAGACCGAGACGTTGTTCTGGATCTTGCAGCCATCACCGACCGACACGTTCGGGCCGATCATCACGTTCTGCCCGATCCGGCAGTTCTCACCGATCGTCGACTTGCTGAGCATGTGCGAGAAGTGCCAGATCCGGGTGCCCTCACCGATCGTCACGTCATCATCGACGTAGGCCGACTCGTGCACGAAGTATGTCATCGCCGCCTACCTTAACGTTGCTCGAGACTGCGCTGGCACGACTCCAGCACCGTAAGCACCCGCAGCGCCTCGTGACCATCGGTGCGCGGCACGCTGCGACGCTCGACGCATTCCAGGAAGTGTGCGCACTCGGCACGCAGCGGCTCCACCCACTCGAACGGGACTACTTCACCTTCCGCCTTACGCGCCACCGGAATCCGGTCCTTCCACTCGATCGTGTGCGGATAGAGGACTAACTTGTCGGCCTCCGCCGTGTCGTCGAAGGCTGCCATCTTGCGGTCGCCCACCACGATCAACTTCTGCTCCTTGAACGGGTGCAGCCAGGAGACGAAGATGTGCGCCTTCACGCCGCTCGGAAACGAGAGCAGACTCACGGTGACATCGGCGACCCGCGCGTGCAGGTAGTTGCCGCCCTGCGCCTGCACGCTCTCCGGCATCTCGCCCAGCAGGCCGAGTATGATCGAGATGTCGTGCGGCGCGAACGACCAGAGGATGCTCTCCTCGCGCCGGATCTTACCCAGGTTGAGCCGATTCGAGTAGATGTACTGCACCCGGCCCAGCTCGCCGTCACGCACCAGTTCCTCCAGCTTCAAGACGGCCGGGTGGTACCAGAGCAGGTGACCCACCATCAACACGCGCTCACGCTCCGCCGCCAACGCCACCAGCTCGCGACCCTCCTCGACCGAAAGGCAGAGCGGCTTCTCGACCAGAACGTCCTTGCCGGCCTCCAGCGCCTTGCGCACCAGCCGGCCGTGCGTCTCCGCCGGCGTCGCGATGACGGCCGCGGCGAGCTCCGGGTCGCCCAGCACTGCCTCGAGATCTCCGGTTACCGCGATCGCCGGATAGAGCCCTGCCATCACCTCACGGCGCTCGCCGTCGGCATCGCAGATCGCGGCGAGTGCGCCAAGGTCGCTGAGGTTACGCGCCAGGTTCCCTCCCCAGTAGCCGGCCCCGATGCACACCACCTTCGTGTTGTTTGCCATGCTCACTCCGCGCTCGCGCCCGCCGAACCGTCGGGCCAGTGCGACACAATACGTTAACGGCCCCGTAAGGATGCACTACCCGCACCGGCGGGGACACCCCCAAGCATCGGCTTCATCACCAGAACCGGCCCCACAGTGCGGGCCACGCCCGCCTACCTCGTGGTGCCCGGTGAGAAGGGTGACGGCGGCCGAACTCCATCGTACCAGAAGGCGCCGGGAAAGTCGGCCTCCTTCTCGTTCTTCTTGCCGCTCCAGCTCTCGATCTCGATGCGGAAGACCGAGGTCCGGTCCAGATCTTCCTGGTTCGCCGGCCGGTAGTCGCGCCCCGGCTTCAGGTGCGGCGCGTACTTGTCCAACAGGAGCTGCAGCGCGCGAGCCTTCTCTTCATCGTCCTCGACGACGGCACCGTGCCCGAAGACCGTTACCCCGGCGTACTCGACGCTGAACTCGGCCGCGACCTCGTCAGGTAGGACCCGTCCCATCTCCGCCACGCTGAAACAGACCCGGCCGTCACGCTCCAGGTTCGACCTCGTCCGGCCTTCTCGCGCCGTGTGCAGGTAGATGGCGTGCGCACCTTCGTCGTACACGTACAGGCTCGTGTGGATGAACGGCTGCCCCGCGGCCACGGTGGCCAGCGCGCCCCAGGCGCCCGAGTGCAGGAACGCCTTGATCCAAGCCTCGTCGGTCACCGCGCGGTCGCGCCGCCGCACCTCGTTAATCGGCCGATCCTGTCTTCCGGCCATGCGAATCCTCCGCTCAGCGTCAGCGATCTCCTATTAATAGGAGAGGTTCAGCCCCCGACAAGAGACCGGTGGCCGCCAGCGTTGTAGCGTAGCCCCCAAACCACTAGCTTGATGACAGCACACCCGTCGTGCCTGGGCCCGGGAGCAGCGGCCTGCCACACATATCGGGGTTGGACCGGTGAAGCCCTTCCTAGCGGAGCTGAAGCGGCGCAAGGTCGTTCGCGTAGCCATCGTCTACGTGGTCGTAGGCCTGGTGGTGGTCGAGGCGGCGAACAACCTCTTCCCGGCTCTCAATCTCCCCGACTGGACCGTCACCCTCGTCGTCGCCCTGGCCATCCTCGGCTTCCCCGTTTCGGTCGCCCTCGCCTGGGCCTTCGACATCACTACCCAAGGCGTGCGGCGCACCGGGCCATTGCAGTCCGCTGAAGAAGAGATGCCCTCAGCAGCCGTCGCCGCCAGACCGGTCCCGGAACGACCTGACGATCTGAAGTCTATCGCGGTCCTCCCGTTCGCCGACATGAGCCCCGAGGGCGATCAGGAGTACCTGGGCGACGGGATCGCGGAAGAAGTGCTCAACGTGCTGGCGCTTCTGCCGGACCTGCACGTGGCGGCCCGCACCTCCTCCTTCGCCTTCAAGGGAAAAGGGCGCAGCATTCAGGAGATCGGCCGCGAGCTCGGCGTAGCGACCGTCCTGGAGGGGAGCGTGCGCAAGGCCGGCAACCGGCTCCGCATTACCGCTCAGCTCACCCAGGTCGCGGATGGCTATCACCTCTGGTCCCAGACCTACCAGCAGGAGATGGAGGACGTGTTCGCCATCCAGGACGAGATCGCCCGCGCCATCGTGGACACGCTGCGGGTGAAGCTGCTGGGCGAGCAGGACCGACCGCTCGTCAAGGCAGCGACGAAGAGCCCGGAGGCATACGATCTGTACTTGAAGGGCCGGCATTACTGGTACAGGCGCTACAAGGTGGGGCTGCAGACAGCGTTGGAGTATTTCGAGAGGGCGGTTGAAGCGGACCCGGATTATGCCCCTCCTTACACCGGCATCGCCGACGTTCACACGGTCTTGGGGATCTACGGGCTCCTCCCTCCCGACCAGGCCCGAGGCAAAGCTCGGGCAGCAGCCGAGAAAGCGCTGGCCCTCGATCCTGAGCTGGCCGAAGCCCATTTCTCCGAAAGCCTGGTCCTTTTCTACCGCGGGGACTATGACGATGCCGAGCGGGCACTCCAGCGGGCTATTGAGCTGAACCCAAACTACGCGAAAGCGCACGTGTGGTGGGCGCTGCAATTCACGACCGTGGGGATAAGACGGGACGAAGCCCTGGCCGAGGTCGAGCGCGCCCGGACACTGGCTCCCGACTCCGCCTATATCTCGGCTTGCGCGGGTTTGGCCAGGGCCTGGACCGGGCGGTACGAAGATGCCATCCAGGACTTCGAGCGGGTACTCGAGCAGGAACCAGAATCGATCATCGGCTTGTACGGGGTCGGATGCTCATACAGCGCCGTCCGCCGGCACGAGGAAGCCATCGCCGCCCTGGAGAAGGCGGCCAGCCTGGCGAACAGAATTCCTGTCATACTCGGGCTCCTTGGA
The DNA here is from genome assembly GCA_020344215.1 of Gemmatimonadota bacterium. Taxonomy (GTDB): domain Bacteria; phylum Gemmatimonadota; class Gemmatimonadetes; order Palauibacterales; family KS3-K002. The sequence continues at coordinate 3,434,440 of CP070815.1, read as the reverse complement.
TCCGCGTACGGGCGCGCGGGGATGGAGCGTGAGGCTCGGGCCGTCATTGAAGAACTCGAAGGCCGATCGGAGCGGGGGTATGTCTCTCCGGTTGCTCTAGCCTCGATCTACGCAACCGTCGGCCGCCCGGACGACGCCTTCCGTTACCTCGAAGCGGCCGTTGCCGAATTCAGTCCCGCTATGGCCAACGGCATCCGATACGCGTTCTGGGAGCCGATACAGTCCGACCCCAGGTTCGGCGCTCTTCTAGGCAGGATGGGGCTCGTGCCGTGAGGGCGTTCCTAGCCGAGCTGAAGCGGCGCAAGGTCGTTCGCGTAGCCATCGTCTACGTGGTCGTAGGCCTCGTGGTGGTCGAGGCGGCGAACAACCTCTTCCCGGCTCTCAATCTTCCCGACTGGACCGTCACCCTCGTCGTCGCCCTCGCCATCCTCGGCTTCCCCGCCGCCGTCGCCCTCGCCTGGGCCTTCGACATCACGCCGGCAGGTGTCAAGCGCACACACGACTTGGACGTCGGTGCCGAAAGACGCTCCATCGCCGTCCTGCCTTTCGCGGACATGAGCCCCGAAGGTGACCGGAGTACTTCGGTGACGGGGTGGCGGAAGAAGTGCTGAATGTCCTGACGTGCATCTCGGACCTGCGGGTCGCCGCGCGGACCTCCTCGTTCTCCTACAGAGACAAAGAGTGCAGGATCCGTGAGATCGGCCAGGAGCTCGGCGTGGCGACGGTGCTGGAAGGAAGCGTGCGCAAAGCCAGCAACCGGCTGCGGATCACCGCCCAGCTGACCGAGGTCGCGAACGGCTTCCACCTCTGGTCCGAGACGTACGAGCGGGAGCTCGAGGACATCTTCGCCATCCAGGACGACATCGCCCGCGCCATAGCGGATACCCTGCGGGTCACGTTGCTGGGAGAGCCGGATGAGCCGCTGGTTAGAGTCGCGACGAAGAACCCGGAGGCCTACGACCTCTACTTGAAGGGCCGCCACCGTTGGGTCCGTCGCTACAAGTACGGCCTTCAAACGGCTCTGGAGTATTTCGAGAAGGCCATCGAAAAGGACCCCGACTACGCTCCTCCCTATACCGGCATCGCCGACGTCCACACGATTCTCGCGATCTACGGACTTCTCCATCCCGCTGAAGCCCAAGGCATAGCTGAGGAGGCGGCCGAGCGGGCGATGGCCCTCGATCCCGACCTGCCCGAGGCCTATTTCTCCAGGGCCCTGATCCGAAACTGCTTCCACTATGACTGGGAGATTGGCGACGGATTACTACAGCGGGCCGTCGAGCTCAATCCGGACTTTGCCGCGGCACAAGCGTGGAGGGGCATGGCGCTAGTTGATGTGGGTGCGCAACTGGACGAAGGCTTCGAGTGCACTCGGCAAGCCTGCGCCCTGGACCCGCATTCGTCCTACATCTGGGGGATCGCTGGTCTGGCCAACCTCATGGGCAGGCGGTACCCGGAGGCGATCGCGCACTTCGAGCGGGGCCTCGAGCTGGAGCCCGAAGACATCCTGGCCCTGTATGGTGCCGGGGCATGCTACAGCGCGGTAGGAAGGCATACGGAGGCGATCGCCACCCTGGAGAAGGCGGTCGCTCTCTCCCACAGGATGCCGCTTCTCTTCGCGCTACTCGGCGCCGCGTACGGGCGAGCGGGGATGATGGGGGAGGCTCAGGCCGCGCTCGAGGAACTGCAGGAGCGCGCGGGCCGAGAGTACGTCACTCCAGTGGCATTGGCCTTTCCATCCGCCATCGTCGGATTACCGGAGGACGCGCTCCGCTATCTCGAGCAGGCGCTGGCGGAAGCCAAGCCCTCGCTCTGCTGGGCGATCCGCTTCCCCGTCTGGGACGCGATTCTCTCGGAGCCCAGGTACACCGCCGTCGTAACCGGCATCGGTTTCGAGCCGTGGGATCTTTCCTCAACGAGCTGAAGCGCCGCCGCGTCTACCGCGTCGCGATCGTCTACGCCGTCGTCGCCTTCGTCGTCTGGCAGGCGGCGGAGATCGCCTTCCCCGCCCTGCGACTTCCCGACTGGACGCTCACCCTCGTCGTCGTGCTGACTCTCGTGGGCTTTCCCATCGCCTTGGTACTCGCCTGGGCGTTCGAGATCACCCCCGAGGGCGTGAGACGAACCGAGCCGCTCGCCGAGGGCGCGACTCGCCCCCGACCGGGCAACCGGGCGATCGCGGCGGCCGCCGGTATCGCAGTGTTGGTCCTGGCCGTTGCCGCCGCCTGGCTCGTGATTCGAGACGGTGGACCGACTCCGTCTGCCGACAGCAAGTCGATAGCCGTCCTTCCGTTCGACAATCTGAGCCCCAACCCCGAGGCCGACGAGTACTTCACTGAAGGTGTTCATGACGAGATCATCGCCTATCTCTCGAAGATCGGCGACCTCAAGGTGACTTCCCGTACCTCCGTGATGCGGTACAGGGACACGCAACAGAGCCTGCGCGAGATCGCTACCGAGCTGGGCGTGGTTACGATTCTCGAGGGGACGGTACGGCGCTCGGAAGGGAAAGTCCGTATCACGGCGCAGTTGATCGACGCGCGGACGGACGACCATCTATGGACGGAGGTCTACGAGCGCGACTACGCCGACATCTTCACGATCCAGGTTGACGTTGCCGCACAGATTGCAACGGCGCTCAAGGCGACCCTCACGCCGGAGGTGGAGCAGCAGCTCCAGAGAAGACCAACCGAAAGCCTGGCGGCGTACGATCTTTACCTGCGCGGACGTTACTTCTGGAACAGAAGAAGTCGGGACGGATTCTACACAGCGATCGAGCACTTCCAGCAGGCGATCGCAGAAGACCCGGGATACGCGCTGGCCTATGCCGGGCTCGCGGACACCTACAATCTGCTTGCCGTCTACTGGATGCTGCCGCCCGACCAGGCGGTGCCACTGGCGAGGGCGGCGGCGGAGAGGGCCTTGGAGCTGGACCCCACAGTGGCCGAAGCCCACACCTGCCTAGCCCACATCCACACGTGGTACGATTGGGACTGGACTGAAGCCGAGGCCCGGTTCGAGCAGGCGTTGAGTCTCGACCCTAACTACGCGACGGCCCGACAGTGGTATGGCATGTACCTAATGGCGCAGCGTCAACCGGACGAGGGACTGGTTGAAGCGCGCCGCGCCGTCGAGCTCGACCCGCTCTCGGTCTTTCTGCGAAATCACCTGGCCCGCTTTCTGTTCATCCAGCGCCGCTACACCGAGGCCATCGAGGCGCTGAGAACGGCGGCCGAGATGGATCCCAACGTCGGGAACCCACACGGTTGGCTCTTCCGGATCTATGGCTTGTTGGGACGGCACGATGAGGCGGTCGAAGCACTCAAGCTCTCGCACAGGCTCTCCGGGGCGAGCCCTGCGGAGCTCGACTCTATCGATCGGGTTTACGCCCGGTCCGGTTGGGAGGGCGTAGTGAAGCTGGAGATCGACCGCCTGACACAAGAATACAGAGCCGAGCTCGAGACCGGGGAAATTCTGGGAACCGAGGAATTGGGTGCGGATGAGGGGAAGCCAATCCTCATCGCTCGTCTCTATGCGATCCTCGGCCGAACCGACCAGGCGTTCGAATGGCTCGATATCGCTCTTCAAGAGCGCAGGATCGGAGTGCTTTCCCTGCGTGTCCATCCCATCTGGGACGATCTCCGGTCCGACCCGAGGTACACGGCGGCGCTGAGGAGAATGGGGCTGGAATAGACAGGCGCTCCTATGGTTTCCCTGAGGCAGTTCCCCCACGACTTGAGGCGTCGCCGCGTCTTCCGCACCGTCGTCGTCTACGCCGCCGTCGCCTTCGTGATCTGGCAGGCGGCCGAGATCGCGGTTCCCGGCCTCAACCTCCCTTCATCACCCCTGACCCCACGCGGCTCGCCAGTTCGCTGAAGCGTGGTTCAGATCTGATAGGATCCCACCAGGGGTCCTGGTGGATCCAGTACAGATAGGGGTCCTGCTCGGCAATAGCCTCGGCCAGCAAATCCAAGCCTCTCTCCTTCTCACCCAGAGCGATATACGCCTTGGCCAGGCACGAGGGCGAAACATACTCTGCGGTCATACGACTGTTCAGCTCGTCGAGGACCGCTATCGCCTCGGCATCTCTTCCCGCCCGCGCGTATGTCCCCGCCAGGACGCCCAGATAGAAAGAGCTTCGGTTCGAGAGCGACACGGCACGCTCTGCCATGCGCGCCGCATCATCATGCCTGGAGGCGGCGCTATAGGCCAAACCCAGTATGTAGGCGGCGAAGAGTTGTTCCGGCTCCTTCTCCAACACCTCCTCTACCCGCCGGATTGTGCTCTCAGCCTCTCCTGCGAACAAGCTCAGGCTGCTCGAAATCGCCTCGACATATGTCGACAGCGGGTCGAGGCGCTGGGCCGCTGCCGCGTGGTCGAACGCCTCGGCGAACCGTCCCTGCGCACCGCAGAGCAGAGCATACCAGCATCGTACTTCCGCGTTGCCGGGGTTCAGCTCGATGGCCCGCGCGTACTCCTCCTCCGCAGTCGCCCATTCCCAGGTGTAC
>CP070815.1:3256838-3429832 GCA_020344215.1 Gemmatimonadota bacterium | reverse complement strand
CACGTCCTTGAGCTCATCCTCACGCCCGTCATAGAAGGCCGCCCAGTTCCACTGGAAGATGCTGCACATGTCACTGGCGCTCGGCACCTGCAGGCCGGGCGCGCGCTCCACTGTAATGTCCGGCCAAGGACCACCGGTCAGTCCCCCGTCGAGCTTCCACCTGACCTTGCCGAAGATGTCACCGGGGAGCTGGATGTAGTCGTCCGATTCGATTTGGATCTCGACCTCCAGCTCGTCGCCGTCGTCGGGGATGAAGGCCTGGAAGTTGCAGCTCGACATCGTGCCGTTGAACGTCCAGGTGCCGGCGTCGATTCTGAGGCTTACACGCGAATCGAACTCGGCACACGACAGCGACGAATGGTGGGCCGTAAAGGTCACCCAGCCAGCCCCGGCGAAGACCGGAGTCTGCGGCGTGATCGTGATCGTGCCGTCGATCTGTTCCGGTGCCACACCGGTCGCCCCACAGACGGCATCCCTCTGGCGGATGTCGGTGAGATCGACGGTCACGTACATGTCGGCGTTCCAGGCGAACTTCACCGACTTCTCAGCCTCGGTGTCGGAACCCGGCTCCTTGGGGCGGATGAGCTCCCTTGCCGGGACGCCCTGCGGTAACGGGAGTCGCAGCGAGTCGGTATCGAAGGCATCGGTCCGCAGCTGGGCGTTGAACTTGGCCCAGCTCTCCGCCTTGAACGCCTCGGCGCCCGGGGTCGTCCGACTGTCGAAGTCGAGCTCGACGCTGTCCGTCGTCACCGGATTGAAGATGAAGACGCCGTTCAGGATCCTGTCGTGGTCCTTGCGGTTGTGGAACACCTTGCTCGGCGTCGTGATCATCTCCATGTACCAGGCGTTGGCCGAGCTGAGGTAGATGTTCCCGTTCGCGTGGACCCGGCCTGCGAAAGTCATGGGTGGACCGTTGGTCGCCTCGAGGTCCTCCTCGTAGAAGACACCGAACTGGAAGATGGGAATCGCCTGGGCCTTGGCTGCCAATACGACCCCGGAGGTGTTGCCGCCGGGGTCGGACGCCAGCGAATAGACCTCGACGTTCTGGGTCAGCGCCCAGAGGCCCGCGTAGGGGCCGTCGCTGATCTCCTCTACGACCGCCGTGTCGAGCCGCTGCACCGAGAAGCTGTCGAAGCTGAACTCCTCGAGCGCCGGCGGGTTAATGTCCGAGAGCTCGCTGTCGGAGAGGTACCCGTCCTGGAGCGCGAGCTTGAGCTGCGAGAGGGCGACCTCGGCGCCCGCCTCGGCGGCATAGAAGACGCGCGCCTCGTGGTACTCCATGCCCGAGGTGCGCACCGATGTCATCGACGACTGGACGGCCGCGGCCACGAGGACGGCCATCACGGTGAGCACCAGGAGTGTGGCCACCAGCGCCAGGCCACCTCTGTCACTCAAGCGGTTGCTCTTAAATATCATCAGCTGAGCGCCTCCTGATCCTTTCTCCGGCTAGCGGTTGCGTTGGTACCGCAGGTTGCGGGGCGATATCGTCCACTCGTAGTCCCGTTTCAGAAGCTCACCGCCCCTCACGCGCGGATCGGCCCGATCAGCCACGACGGTCACCGAGACCCTGACGGCCACGATGTCGTCGTAGTCGTTCGAGTCGTCGCTGTCCGTCGGGTTGGCCTGGTCAAGCTCGTCGCCGTCGAAGAACACCAGCTTCACGTCGAACCGCTCCACGCCGTAGGCCAAGATGTGACCGTCGGGCGAACCGTTCAGGTTCATCCGCACGGCGCGGTGCAGCTGCTGTTCCGCGTCCACGTAGTAGACGATCGGGGTGAGCTTCTGCACGAATGTGCCGGAGCGCGTCAGTTGCAAGCCGCCGCTCAAGCCCGCCGTCTGCCTCAGGATGAGGTCGGCGTCGGTGAAGGTCACCTGAAACGTGCTGTCGGCAGCGTCGACCAGGTCCTCGATCAGTATCAGTCGCCTCGCCGTACCCACCTGCAAGCGCGCCAGGTCCCGGCCCCCCAGCTCGAGCGTCGCGAGCGGGCCCTTGAGGAGATCCAGGCAGCGCGAGCCGCAGGTGCCGTTCCCGGTCAGCGGATCATCCGAGCCGGGTGGGGGCACGAGCGGATGCAGCGGAGCCGGGCTCGGCTGATATGGCACGTACAGGATGACGAGCGTATCGCCGTAGTCACCGGGCCACGTCTTTACCGTACCGAAATCGTTGGCGCTCTCGATCTCGATACCGGCCTTCTGAATGTCGTGCCGTAACGAGACACCTATGTAGCGGCCGTTGCGGCCCAGGCTCTGGCGGATCTCGCTGCCGGCCAGCGTACGCATCTCCCTGAACAGGTAACCCATCGCCGCACCGAGCACGATGACGCCCAGCGTCAGCGCGATGATCAGCTCGACCAGCGAGAAGCCGCGTCGTCCACGCACGCCTAGTTCCCCGAGTAGATGACCGTTACCATCCGCACGGTCCCGGTCCGTCCCAGCCCGGACGGGTACAGTACTTCCACCGAGGCCCTTAGGGCCGCGGGAGCGCTGGGCTCCGGGACCACGGTCAGGATCCGAAGGAAGGGGCCGTTCGCGTCCACGGCGCCCGTCACGTCCACATTCACCGTATCCTCAGAGGCCAGAGTGGAGGGGACCCGCATCTTGACCTCTTCCATGTAGGTCACGGCGATCGCCGTCGCGCGCGCCCGCTCCGACGCGTCCGTCTGCAGCGACGCCATGAAGGCGCTCGAAGCGGATATCGCGACGACGCCGATCGCCAATAGCACGATGGCGACCAACACGGACACTATGCCCATCCCGAGTTCCGACGCTGCGATAATCTGGACCCGTCTCATTTCGTCCACTCGCCGCTGCGCAAGACCCAGGTGCGGAACGCGCTGGCGCCCGTGATCGTTACCGCCGCCACCGCCGCCGGGTAATCCCCGTGAGTCAAGTAGACCACGCCGCCCGCTCCGGCCGGCATCACCATGCCACGCGAGTCGAAGTCCACGTAGTCGCCGTTCGCGAGCACGATAGCCCCCGAGGCCTCGTAGCCCGACGGACCGCTCGTCGCGATGCCGGTCCCGAACTCGACGCCGCGCGGCAGCTGCACGCCCGGTAGCCCCGCGCTGGAACCGCGAGCCAACAGTTGGCTCGCATTCACCTCCCCGGCCGTCTCTGTGATGGAGGCGGACCGCAGCACGGTGGTGTCCATGAAGGCAGTGTAGAAGTCCTGCGAAGTATAGAATCGAACGCGGACTTGCCGCTTCGCCGCTATCGCCCGCATGCGGAGCAGTGCGAGATCGCGGCTCAGCGCCAGCGCGGCGAGCTCGACCTGTCGGGCGGGGCTGGGCTTGAGGGCGCGTGGCACCGCGACCGACGCCACTACCGCCAGGAGCAGCAGGACGACAATCGTCTCGACGAGGGAGAAGCCCAGCCTGTTTCGCGGCATTGGCGCTACCAAGCGACGCTCTCCGGCCTAATTACCCATCCCGTTGATACAAAACGACACCGACGCCTGCCCCACGCCGGGGGGAAGGCGCTGGTGCGGCCACCACGACCGCTCGGCGGGAAGATCCCAGCCGGCTAACCTTTAAGCCCTAAGGCGGCAGCTCGAGTGTGACGGAACAGCGCCGCGGGACACAGCTGGGGGAGTCACTGCTCAAGATGCGGGCGTTGCGCGGCCCGGTCAACTGCGGGCTGCGTGTTATCTTGGCCATTGCAAACAGCGTTGCAATACGCGAGAGCCGGGGCCACGGGTTCCCAAGGGCCGACCCCGCAAGCCCGTGCGCGGCAAATCCTTAGGCCGACCGCCAGCTGCGGCCCTTACTTTGCAGGGGATCGACTTAACGGTGCCCGGCACCGGTGCATCTAACGCTTGGGTGATAGCCCCCGGCCCACCGGACCTCCCGCCGATCATCCCGCCAGGGGAGACGTCAGCAGTGCCGTTCATAGAGTTCCAGCAGCGACTTTACAGGCTGAAGGACGGGGACAACTTCGTCGGCTCGGATCACCGTGCCACTATCCGACTCCCAGGGCTCGACGGCGAGTATCCCGTCGCGATCAGCGTCGAGGGCTTCGGCGCGTTCGTCTGGGCTGCGCAGGACGCCGGTAACGTCGCGATCAACGGTCGCCCGTTGGGGCACGAGCCGATCCCGCTCTTCAACGGCGACCGGCTATCCGTCAACGGCTCGTTGCTCGTGTTCGTCGACGACGGCGGTGAAGCAACAGTCAAGATAGACGCTCCGGTCCCAGCGGCGGTTGCGCAGACGGCCGTTCAATCGAACGGAGGTACGGCCGCGGTAGCTCCGGAGCTAATGCGGCGCATCACGCCGCCCGAGGAGGAGCGCCGGGTGGTCGCAGTACTGCGCCGGCTCGACAACAATCAGTCCTATATCATCGGTCGCTCGAGCTTCAGGATCGGGCGCGAGAAGCGCTGCGACCTCATCATCCCGGACAGGAAGATCTCGCGGCTGCACGCGGAGATAACCTTTAACCGCGGGCAGTATCTGCTCCGCGATCTCGGCCGTACCGCCACCAAGGTCAACGGCCGGAAGGTCGGCGAGCCTTACAAGCTCCAGGTCGGCGATACGATCCAGATCGGCAGGTACCAGTTCACATTCGTGCGGCGCGTGGCGACGGCGGAAGACATCGTTCAAGAGAACGAACTCACGCCGGTCCGCGGCGTCGTGCCGGACGCTATCACGCTGGGCCGCCAAGCGGCAGGCAGCCCACGGGTGCTCTCCTGGCTTCTCTTCCTAGTCGCTGCGGGCACCGCGGCGCTGATACTGCTCACCTAGGTGAGGGCTAGTTGCCCTCCCCGCCAATCTCCTCCACCGCCGCCTTCGTGCTGTCGGCGGCGGCCTTCATCGCCTCACCGGCCCGGGTGGCCGCGTCCACCACGTCCTCGCCCCTTTCCTTCAGCTCCTCCAACTCGGTGCGCGTCTGCTCGTACAGCTCCTGGAAGTTGGTCTCTTGCCGGTCGCGTGCGTAGTAACCGAGCGCCACGCCGACCGCGAAGATGATCAACTTCGGCAGCAGCCAGCGTAGGAACCTGCGTCTTCTCTCAGCCATCGCGTAGTCCTCCGCGCGTTTTCAGCGCGCCTCCCGATCCTCAGGAGGCCACGTCTCGTCCAGATCGACATGCTCCTCTTGCCAGAGCCGCTCCCAGCCGGCCTCCTCACCCTCGACCAGCCGGGCATCCACCTCGCGCTTGAGCTCGCGCCACACCTCTTCGCTCAGCAGGCCGCGTCGCAACGCCTCGTCCAGCGCGGTCCGCTCGGCGGCAAACAGCTGCATGCTCACACGCCCCAGCTGTCGTCGCCGAACGGCGCCGTGGTCGTCGGTCATGCTCGCCAGCGCCGAAGCGTTCTCCTGGCGTACCGCCTCGAAGTAGCGGTTCAGCTTGCGGTAAAGCGAGTCGGAGATCTCACCGCGGCCGTGCAGCCATTCCAGCTCGTTGAGCGCCGCCCTGGCGGCGATCGCCTGCCCCTGCGCCCGCTCGAACTCCTCTTGCACCTGCGATCGACGCGCCAGGCCCAGACGGCGCAGCAACGGCTTCAGCGTCAGTCCCTGAACGACTAGCGAGAGGAAGACGGCGCCCAGCGCAATCGCCCTCAACTGATCGGCCTGGGACAACGCGGCCGGCAGACCCAGGGCGAGCGCCACCGGGATGCTGCCGCGCAGGCCACCCCAGTTGACCACATGGATCCAACCGTCAGGCAGCCGGTGTCCTGCCAGAATCTGGTAGAGCCCGAGGATCGCGTAGACGACCACGGCGCGGCCGACGACCATCGCGACGTAGACGAGCCCGATCTGGCTCGCGTAACCGAAGAGGCCGCCGCGCTCTACCGTGAGCCCAATCAACAGAAAGAGCATACCGTTGATCAAGAACGCCGCAACTTCCCAGAAGTGGGTCAGGCTGAGGCGCGTGCTCGGGCTCATCGAGAAGATGCGGCCGTAGTTGCCTATGATGAGGCCGGCGACGACCACGGCGATAACGCCGGAGACCTCGAGCCGCTCGGCGACGAGATAGGCCCCGTACGCCAGGGCGAGCGACAGCCCGACCTCGATCAGGTTGTCGTCGATCACCGAGTAGAGGCGGTGGGTGAGGTAGCCGAGGATGAGGCCGACCAGCGCACCGCCGGCGACCACCTTGATGAACTCGATAATCCCCTCGGCAATGGTGACCGTGCCACCGTGGGCCCAACCGAGGACGATGATGAAGAGGACGACGGCCACGCCGTCGTTGAACACCGACTCGCCCTCGACGATCGTCTGGAGCCCGCGCGCGACGCCGTGCTCCTTAAAGGTGGCCAGTACCGACACCGGGTCGGTCGGGCTCAACATGACACCCAGCAGCGTGGCGAGGGGGACCGGAAGCCTGAACCCCAGGTGGAAGGCGGTGGCCAGCAGAGCCGCCGAGGCGAGCGTGCCCAGGAGCGCCAGGAGCCCGACGGGCGTCGCGTATCGCTTGAGCAGCTCGAGGTCCATGTTGATCGTCCCCTCGAAGAGCAGCGGCGGCAGGAAGAGCAGGAGCCACAGGCTGGGATCGACGGGGAAGGCCGGCACTTCGGGCAACAGGCCGACGAACACGCCCGCCAGGACAAGGGCGATCGTGTAGGGCAGGCGCACGAACTTGACCACGATCGCGACGACGATCGCGACCACGAGCAACTCGACCAACAGGACGGTCTCGGACATGGGTCGCCAGGGTATCAGGGTAGCCGAGAGGGCGCCATCACTTGCGCCGGCCGCCAGCCGGACTGTAGCATCGCAGGCGCATGGACGGCAATCTCGCGATCCGCCGAGAGAGTACCCACAGGCAATGCGGCGATAAGATCACCGTCGAGGCCCCGCGTCGCCGCCGAGCGCGCCAGCGCCGGGCCCGAGTGACCGGAGCCGGGTGGATGGGCCGAGAAGTCGGAGGTCGCACCTATCGGGTCGACCTGCTGCTGAGCGGCAAGCGGCCGACGGCGCCCGCCCAGGCTCACTCGATCCGACACGGGTGATGAGCGACGAGCGACGACGCCCCACGGCGTTCGAGGCGTTCCTGCCGTTCGTAGTGATGGCGGTGCTGCTGGGGCTCGGCTACGGCGTCTACCGGCTACGCATCGAGGTGCTGCTGATCGCGGCGGCGGCTGTGGCCGGGTTGGTCGCCGTCCGATTGGGCTACACCTGGGCGGAGTTGCAGGCCGGGATCATCGAAGGGATCGCCAAAGCGCTGCCGGCGGCGCTGATCCTGGTCTGCGTCGGCGCGCTGATCAGTACCTGGATCGCCGCCGGGACCATTCCGCTCCTGCTGAGGCTGGGGCTACACACAATCTCGCCGCGCTTCTTCCTCGTCACAGCGTGCGTACTCTGTTCCTTCGTGTCGCTATTCACCGGCACGTCCTGGGGAACCGTGGGCACGATAGGCATCGCGCTGATTGGGGTGGCCGGCGGCCTCGGCGTGCCGCTGGGAGCCGCGGCTGGCGCCGTCGTCGCCGGCGCCTACTTCGGCGACAAGCTCTCGCCGTTCTCGGACACCACCAACCTGGCGCCGGTCGCCGCCCAGTCGAACCTGTTCGACCACATCCGCCACATGCTCTGGACCACGGTGCCGGCCTGGACGCTCGGCCTGCTGGTCTACCTGATAGTAGGGCTGCGGGGCCAGACCGCCGCATCGCCCGAGCGGGTCGCCGCCATCCTCGACACGCTGGGGAATGCGTTCGTGATGACCCCCTGGGCGCTGCTGCCTTTGCCGGTCGTCCTCTACTTCGCGATCCGCCAGCGCCCCACGATACCCGGGATCCTCCTGGCCTCAGCGCTGGCTGGCGCCCTAGCGATCATCTTCCAAGGCGAGTCGCTGGGCGACGTGGCGGAGGCAGCGGTGAGCGGCTACGTCGCCGACACCGGCGACCCTGCGGTGGACGGCCTGCTCTCGCGTGGCGGCATGGGCCCGATGATGGAGGTCACGCTCATCGTCTTCGCCGCCTTCTCGTTCGCCGGGGTTGCCAACCGAGCGGGCATGCTGGACGTCGCGCTTGGCGCCCTGATGCGGCTCACCCGTACCACCGGCCAGCTCGTCGCGGCGACGGTCAGCTCGACGGTGTTCACCGCGCTCATCACCGGATCCAGTTACCTGACCATCCTGCTGCCGGGCGAGCTCTTCGCGCCCGCCTACCGGCAGCGCAACCTGGCGGCGAAGAACCTCTCCCGAACGCTGGAGGACAGCGGCACGGTGGTCGTTCCGCTCATCCCCTGGTCGGCCGCCGGCGTCTTCATGGCTGCCACCCTCGACGTCTCGACACTGAGCTACCTGCCATGGGCGGTGATGAATTACACGGGGTTCTTGTTCGCGATCTTCTACGGCTTCACCGGGATCTCGATCGCGCCGCGGGTGAGGGAGGACGAGACACTGCCGGGAAGCTAGGCCGGTGGTCGGTGGTCGGTGGTCGCTGCGTTAGGACGGCAGAACAGGTGGGCCTTATCCATCATCGTCTGTAGCATGCGACCGATGCTAGCAAGCTTGGCCGACAGCTCGTCCTCCTGATCGCGGCTCAAGTACCCGCAGGCGGCTGCCGTCCGAACCCAGTGCTGGACTTCAAGCTGTTCGGAATCCGCGCCAGCTAGCGTTCTCACGAAGTAGCGCTTGTATCGCCGGTTGCCCCAAGCTTCGGCAATGTGCGCCCCAACCGACCTGGAGGCGCGACGAATCTGGTCAGTCAGGGAGTAGGATTCCTCTTTCGGGAACGTCTTGCTCAGTTGGAAGATCGTCTGAGCGACGGCGAACGCCTGCCCGTATACGTCTAGCTCCCAAAAGTTCTGTGCGCGACGTGACATAAGCGGTGATCGGTTGTCAGATCGCTAATCGCTCTCAGCGCAAGCCACTCAGGATTACGACGCGCCAATCACCAAACCGTCATCACGCCGTGCTTCACGAGACACCGACCACCGACCACCGGCCCACCGACCACCGACCTACCCGTGCTCTATCTCCACAGCCGGTGCCTTCCGCGCCTCACGCCGCGTCACGATGACCAAGACGCCGGCAATGATCACAGCGCTGGCAGCGAGCACGCGCGGGGTAAGCGGCTCGGCGGCGAGCGCCCAGCCGAGGAAGACGGCGACGACCGGGTTGACGTAGGCGTGGGTGATGACGCGAGCGGGAGTCGAGACCTTGAGTAGCCAGAGGTAGGCGCTCAAGGCGATGATCGAACCGAAGACGATCAGATAGCCGAGCGAGAGCAGCGAGCGGAGCGATACATCCCTCGCGCTCAGGGCGGACCATTCCCCGAACGCCGTGGCCACCGCCATGAGTATGAGTCCGCCGGCCAGCATCTCCATGCCGATCGCCTGCACCGGAGACGCCGGCAGGTGGCCTCTGCGGGTGTAAAGCGAGCCGAACGACCAGGTCACCGTCCCCAGGAGGATCGCCCCTGCTCCTGCCAGATCGATCCGACCGGCGCCGGCGAACTGCTCAGGCCCCACCAGTATGGCCACGCCGGCGAACCCCAGGAGGATCCCCACGAGGACCTTGAGGTCCGGGGCCTCGCCACCGTAAAACAGCCAGTCGATGAGCACCATCCAGAGCGGCCCGACACCCACGATCAGCGCCGCCGCGCCTGAAGGCACCCGTTGCTCGGCCCAGGCGACGCCGCCAACGCCGATCACCAGCATCAGCGTCCCGACCATCGCCGCCGCAGCCCAGTAGGACCGCGCGGGGCGCGGCGCACGCCGCAGGCGCGTCCACCCGTACATGAGGAGCCCGGCAGTCACGAAGCGCACACCGGTCATGAGAAAGGGCGGCAGCGTTTCAACGGCAAAGCGAATGGCCAGGTAGGTAGAGCCCCAGATCACGTAGATGGCGGCGAATGCCGCCAGTACATCCGCGCGGCCCGGCGTAGCCGGCGCAGCTGAGCCGAGAGTTCCCGAGGGAGTCTCGCCCGTGTCAGTCATCGTGCATCGGCATCAAGAGTCTCGACCTGCTGATCGAACCGCCGGTGGCGCGGGGCCGCTGCGGTGGCGCATATTGCCTGTGCCATGAGTGTTACCCACATACAAACGCCCATCCAGCGCGCGCAAGAGCAGGCCTCGGAAGTCCAGGGCGTACTGGCGCGCGTCTGGAGCGCCGTCACCAGTGTGGGCGCCCTCGAGAAGCTTGCCATCTTCGTCCTGATCTGGCTCGCCCTCTACGCCCTTTCCCGCTTGATCCGGCGCGGGATCGACGCCCATATCGAGGACATAAGTCAGCGGCACCAGCTGCGGAAAGTCGTCACCTACGGCTTCTGGATCGCGCTGATCGGCGCGGGCATCATCCTCTTCGCCGAGCGCCTGGCGCTGGCGGACGTCGGCACGATCCTCGGTCTCATCGCCGCCGCCGTCACCATCGCGCTCGCCGATGTCGTGCGCAGCCTGGCCGGCTGGATCTACATCAACTCGCGTCGCGGGGTCGAGATCGGCAGCCGCATTCAGGTCGACAACGTGATCGGCGACGTCATCGACATCGGCCTGCTGAAGACGACGCTGCTCGAGGTAGGCGAGCCGCTGGTGCACGCGCTGCAGTCCACCGGCCGGATCGTGACGGTGCCGAACAGCGTCTTCCTCAACAAGAACGTAGTATCGTCGGCCACGGTGAACCCACTGGTCTGGCAAGAGATCCAGGTGCTGGTCACGTTCGAGAGCGATTGGAAGCGGGCGCGCCAGATCCTCGAAGAGGTGGCGATGGAGCTGTACGAGGAGATCGTGCCCGACCTCCGGGCCGGCTTCCAGAAGCTGGAGCGCGAATACGCGTTTCGCCTCGGCTCCACTGCGCCGATCGTCTACACCGAGATCGCCGACTCCGGCGTGATGCTGACGCTCCGGAACCTCACCCCCGTCAGAAAGCGCCGCTCGACGACCGACCGGATCTCGGCGGGGATCCTCGAGCGGTTCGCCGAGGAACCCAGCATCGACTTCGCTTATCCCACCTATCGAGCTTATCGACTGGGCGAGGAGGGACAGGCTTTGCCGCCGCCGCCAGCTTAGCAATAGCTTCGGTGTCTTCCTTAGCCAGCGTCCAAATGAAACCGGCCGTCGGTCTTATGACTGACGGCCGGTCGCGGTCTGGCTCAACCGACGCGACGCCTCATGGCGCCGCCGGGTTTCACTATCCCCGGACAAAGGCCGGTAGCTAGCCTACACCGCCTCGAGGCAGTCGCTTGCCCGTGCCGGTTGGCCAGATAATTCAACGGACACTGGACCACCTCCTTTCGTTTAGGGTTCGCGCCTAGGGCACACACCGAAAGAGACGCGTGTGCTGCCTCGCGTCATCTTTGGCAAGCTAGGGGCCGCGGCCCGTAAGTGCAAGGACTTGCAGGGGTTCCGGCGCCTGCCCGCCGCCGCCATTTCCAGATCACGAGCGGCGCGCGCAGCCGCCTTGACGCGGCCGTGGCCAGCCAAATATTGTGACGCGCCGACAAAGCGCAGACCGACCCACGTTTTGCCTGACCGCGGAGGAACGATGGCTGAGACACAGGTCCCCGATAACTTGCTCTACACGGAAGAGCACGAGTACGTACAGAAAGTGGCCGGCGACGAGATCATCGTCGGCATCACCGACTATGCCCAGGGCGAACTGAGCGATGTGGTGTTCGTCGAGCTCCCCGAAGTGGGCAGCACCTTCGCTAAGATGGAGCCGTTCGGCACTATCGAGGCGGTCAAGGCCGTATCCGAACTCTACACGCCGGTGGGCGGCGAGGTCTTGGCTGTGAACGAGGTGCTGGCGGACGACCCGGCTCTCGTCAATCGCGACCCGTACGGCGACGGTTGGATGGTCCGCTTGCGGCTGAACGACACGACCGAGCTGCAGGGCCTGTTGTCGCCAGATAAGTACAAAGCGCTGATTTCAGACTAGGCCGACGGCACGGAGCCGCCAAACACGAACACCTAGACAGCGATCATATCATGAGTTTCGTCCCGCACTCCGCAGCGGATCGCCAAGAGATGCTCCGCACGATCGGCGCCTCCTCGGAGGACGACCTGTTCGCCGACATACCGGAGAAGCTGCGTCTCAAGGCACCGCTCGATTTGCCGCCGGCGCTATCGGAATGGGAAGCGGTAAGGACCTTGCAGCAGCTAGCGGGGGAGAGCCGCCAGCTCATCTGCTTTGCCGGCGCCGGCTACTACGACCACTACGTTCCAGCCGTCGTCGACCATCTTATCCGGCGCAGCGAGTTCTACACGGCGTACACACCGTACCAGGCGGAGGTGAGTCAGGGGACGCTGCAGTCGATCTACGAGTTCCAGAGCATGGTCTGTGAGCTCATGGGGCTCGACGTCGCCAACGCATCGATGTACGACGGGGCCTCGGCGATGGCCGAGGCCGCCGTGATGGCGCGCGCGATTCAGAAGAAGCGCGACAAGATCGTCGTCTCGATCACGGCGAACCCGCACTACAGACAGGTGCTGGCCACCTACAACCTCGGCCTGCAGATGCCGGTGGAGATCGCGCCGCGGACCGCGTCGGGCCTGACCGACCCGGACGGCCTGAGGGACCTGGTGGACGACAAGACCGCGGCGGTCATTGTACAGAGCCCGAACTTCTACGGGCTGATCGAGGACTTCGAGGGCGCGGCCGGCATCGCCCACGATGCCGGCGCCCTGCTGATCGCCGTCGTCGACCCGGTCTCGCTGGCTCTCCTCAAGAGCCCGGGTGAGTGCGGCGCCGATATCGCCGTGGCGGAAGGTCAGCCGTTCGGCATCCCGCTGAGTTACGGCGGGCCGGTCCTCGGCCTCTTCGCAGCGCGCCAAAGGCACATCCGTCAAATGCCGGGCCGTATCGTCGGCGTCACCGAGGATGTGGACGGCGAGCGCGGCTTCGTGCTCACCCTGCAGACGCGGGAGCAGCACATCCGCCGCGAGAAGGCGACGAGCAACATCTGCACGAACCAGGGTCTCTGCGCGCTGGCAGCCACGATCTACCTCTCCACGCTGGGCCGGGATGGGCTGCGACAGGTCGCCGAGACGAGTGCCCAGATCGCGCACTACGCGTACGACCGGATCGTAGGGGAGACGGAACTCGAGCCCATGTTCCCCGACGCGCCTTTCTTCCGCGAGTTCGCCTTGAAGACGAAGCGCCCGGCCCGAGAGATCATCGGGCGCGGCGCCGAGCGCGGGATCCTGGCCGGCGTTGCCCTCTCCAGGTTCCCTCACATCGATGTGGACGACGGCCTGTTGATCGCTCTCACCGAGAAGCGATCGAAAGACGACGTGGAGCTGCTGCTTGACGTCTTGAAGGAGGCTTGAGATGCCTAAGCTCACATTTCACGGTCATTCGTGCTTCACGCTCGTGGCCAACGACGGCACGGTCGTACTGATCGACCCTTTCCTCACCGGCAACCCGATGGCCGATATCGGACCGGACGCGGTGGGGAAGTGCGACTACATTCTGTTCACCCATGGTCATGGCGACCACATCGGCGACGGCTTCGAGATCGCCAAGCGCACCGGCGCCATGGTGGTATCGACGTTCGAGATCGTCTGCTTCGCCCAGCAGGCGCAGGGGATCGAGAACGCGCACCCGCTGCACATCGGCGGTGGCTACAACTTCCCCGTCGGATACATCAAGATGACGCCGGCGCTGCACGGCGGCGCGGTGGAAGGAGACGAGTCGGGCCAGTTCACGACGGTGCCCGGCGGTTTCCTGATCACACTAAACGGCGTCACGGTCTACCACGCCGGAGACACGGCGCTCATCGCCGACATGGAGTTGCTGAAAGGCAAAGTGGACGTCGCCTGCCTGCCGATCGGCGACAACTTCACGATGGGGCCTGAAGATGCCGTGCGCGCCGTGGAGATGATCGAGCCCAAGGCGGTCATCCCTATGCACTACAACACGTTCGACGTGATCAAGCAGGACCCGAACAAGTTCGCCAAGAGCGTGGGCTCGCGTGCCCGGGTCGTCGTTCTGGAGCCGGGGCAGAGTTATGACTTCTAGTCTCCGGTGGTCGGTGGTCGGTGGACAGTGGTCGGTCGATCCAGGACCGGTAACGCACCTGTCACCGATAAACCGACTACCGACAACCGACTACCGACAACCGACTACCGGTACCGGCAATGAGCGATAAAGACCCACGGAATAAGACCTCGCCTCTCATCTTCGAGCTGTCCCAGCCCGGCCGCCGTGGCACCGCGGTACCGCAGCCGGACGTTCCGACCCGACCGCTGGAGGAGCTGCTGCCGGCTTCGGCGCTGAGGCAGAGTCCGCCGGCCCTCCCCGAGGTCCCCGAGCACGATGCGGCGCGGCATTTCACCGAGATCTCGCTCAAGAACCATCACGTCGACAAAGGGTTCTACCCTCTCGGGTCGTGCACGATGAAGTACAACCCGAAGGTGAACGAGCTGACGGCGCGGCTTCCGGGTCTGGTCGACCTCCATCCCTTCCAGCCGACCTCGGCGGTACAGGGCGCGCTGCGGCTCATGTGGGAGCTGGGCGAGATGCTCAACGAGGTCGCCGGGATGGACGCGATCAGCCTGCAGCCCGCCGCCGGCGCCCAGGGCGAGTTCGTGGGCGCCCTGCTGTTCCGGGCCTACCACACGGCGAATGGGGATCCACGCAAGAAGATCATCATCCCGGACAGCGCTCACGGCACGAACCCGGCGACGGTGATCATGGCAGGCTACGACGTGGTGACGCTGAAGTCGAACGAGGAAGGCCGTATGGACCCGGCGGCACTGGAAGCGGTGTTGGGTGATGACGTGGCGGGTGTGATGCTCACCAACCCGAACACGCTGGGCAAGTTCGAGTCGGATATCGAGATGATCGCCAAGCTGGTGCACGATGCCGGCGGCCTCATGTACATGGACGGGGCGAACCTCAACGCGCTAATGGGGATCACGCGCCCCGGCGACCTGGGCTACGACATCGTTCACATCAACCTCCACAAGACGTTCTCGACCCCGCACGGCGGCGGTGGGCCGGGCGCGGGACCCGTTGCGGTAAAGGAGCATCTTGCGCCGTTCCTGCCGGTACCGATCCTGGTGCAGAAGGGAGACGGGAGCTACGCGCTTGACTGGGAGCGGCCGACCAGCATCGGCAAGGTACACGGCTTCTGGGGTAACTTCGGCGTTCTGGTTCGCGCCTACACCTATATGAGGATGCTGGGTCAGGCAGGGATCGCCGAGACCGCGCAGGCGGCGGTCCTCAACAACGCCTATGTATCGGCCAGGTTGGGCGACACCTATGAGTTGCCTTACGGGCCCGGGCTCCACGAGTCCGTGTTCTCGGGCGCCTTCCTGAAGCAGCACGGCGTCCGGACACTTGACGTGGCCAAGCGACTGCTCGACTTCGGAATACACGCGCCGACCGTGTACTTCCCACTGATCGTCGCCGAGGCGATAATGAGCGAGCCGACGGAGACGGAGACCAAGCAGGAGCTGGACCGTTTCTGTGACGCCATGCTCCAGATAGCCGAGGAGGCGGCGAACGATCCGGAGTTCGTCAAACAAGCACCCTACACCACGCCCGTCAGGCGGCTCGACGAAGCGCGAGCGAATCGCCAGCCTGACGTGCGCTACCGGGCCGGTTGAGGGCCGTTCCGTCCGGCTTGAGACAGTCCCCCGCGGCACGACGCTAGGCCTGCCCCTAATTAGAGGGAGCCGAGCCGACTCGTGAACAAGCAGCCACCGCCGGCTAAGAGTGAGCCGCGCCGGCGGAACGTCGATCCCTCGCAGCCCCCCACCGCCTGGCGGTTGATCGAGACACCAGCCGAGAGCGGCGCGCGCAATATGGCGACCGACATGGCGCTGGTGGACTCATTCCGTGCCGGTGGGCCGCCGGTGCTGCGCTTCTACCGCTGGTGGCCGCCGTGCATCTCGCTAGGCCGAAACCAGCCAGCCAAGGACTACTACGATATCGAGGAAGCCAAGCGGCGGGGCATCGAGTTCGTGCGTCGCCCTACCGGGGGCCGCGCCGTCTACCACCATCACGAGGTGACCTACTCGGTGACCCTCGGGGACCGGCAGCTCGGTGGCCCGCGGCGCACCTACGAGACGGTCCACCGGGCCCTATTAGCTGGTCTGCGCCTGCTCGGCGCTTCCGCCGAGCTAATCGGTGATCCGGGCTTGGGGCTCCGGCCGTCGACCGTGCCTTGCTTCGAGAAACTCGACGGGGGTGCGATCATCTCGGGAAGACGCAAGTTGGTAGGGAGCGCCCAGCTGCGGGAGGGGGGTGTCCTTCTGCAGCATGGCTCGCTGCTGCTCACCGGCGATCAGTCACCGACCGTCGACCTGCTGAAGATCGCCTGGAAGGATGACGCCTCCGAGCCGCCGACGGCTCTGGACGAGATACTGGACCATCTTCCCACCTGGGCTGAGCTCGTCGACTGCCTGGCCAGCGGCTTCGAGCGCTTGCTCGGTATCCAGTTGATCGAGTCGGTGGTCGACGAGGAGGAGAAACGGCGGATGGTGCAGCACAGCCGCCGCTTTTCCGACCCGGAGTGGACATGGCGCCTCTAGTCGGGAGAGCTGCCGCGCTGAACGGTCTCATCGCCTTCCTGGCACTCGCCTGCGGTGGTGAGGCGCCGCGCGCGGGCGCACCCTCAGAGTCTGGACCGGCGGGCGGCACCGCGATCGTCGCCTTCAACGCCGAGATGGGTTCCTTCAACCCTCTGGTGAACAGCGACCAGAACACCAACGAGGTGATCTACTACATGCTGTTCACCCCGTTGGTGCAGTACGATGAATCGCTGGAGCCAAGGCCCTATCTGGCGGAGAGCTGGGAGTTGGAACCGGAGGCGGTGACCTTCCGCTTGAACCGCGAGGCCCGCTGGCACGACGGCCGACCGGTCACGGCATCCGATGTCGAGTTCACCTTCGAGCGAGCGAAGAACCCGGAGACCGCTTCGGTTCTCTCCTCAGCGTATCTCGAGCTCGTCGAGTCCGCCCAGGCAATCGACTCGTTCACGGTTCGCTTCGAGTTCAGCCGGCCTCACGCGCGACCGCTGGACGGGTTCTGGTGGGCGCCCGTCCCCAGGCACCTGCTCGAAGAGATCGCGCCTGCCGACATGGTCCGGGCCCCGTTCAATCGGCAGCCTGTGGGCAGCGGGCCTTTCCGCTTCGCCGGCTGGGAGGCCGGCGAGCGCATCACGCTGGTCCGCAACCCGGACTTCCCCGAGTCGCTCGGCGGGCCACCCCACCTCGACCGAGTGATCTTCCGCTTCATCGGTGAGCCGGCGACACTGCTCTCCGAAGCGCTCACCGGGCAGGTCGATGTGAACGGGTCGCTCTTCCCGCACCAGGCGGAACAGGTCGAGCGCACGCCGGGCGTGCGGCTGCTGAGCTATCCGTCCCGCGAGTACTACTACATCGGCTGGAACGTGCGCCGCCCGCTACTGCGGGATCCCCGAGTGAGGCGCGCGCTGACGATGGCGCTGGACCGCCAACAACTGATCGACGTGCTGATGTACGGCTACGGTCAGCTGGCGACCGGTACGATCGCGCCCTGGCACCCCATGTTCACAGCGATCGAGCCCTTGCCCTTTGATCCGGGAGCCGCCGGCGCGCTACTCGCCGCCGCCGGTTACCTTGATCGGGACGGCGACGGCGTGCGGGCAACCGAAGACGGTACACCGCTGCGCTTGACGCTGATGACGAACCACGAGAACCCAGTACGGGTCGACATCGCACAGGTCGCGCAGTCGCGACTCAGCCGAATCGGCGTAGCGATCGACGTTAGAACGCTGGAGTGGCAGACGCTGCTGGCACGTCATCGTGGGCGCGAGTTCGACGCCGTGGTTCAGAGCTGGGTGCTGGACAACTTCCGCGTCGACCCGGCGGCACTATTCCATTCCTCGCAGGCCGATCGACCCGGTAGTTACAACCGCAGCGGCCTGAAGGACGTCGAGGTCGACCGGCTGATCGAGGCCGCGACGGCTACGACGGATCCCGAGGTCGCGAAGCGGCTGTGGGCCGAGTTCTCAACGGCCCTCCAAGCGGCGCAACCCTTTACCTTCCTCATGTGGCTGGACGAGCTGTCGAGCATCTCCGAACGGGTCGAGGGGGTGGAGATGGACGCCCGCGGCACGCTGGTCAGCGTGGCCGACTGGTGGATCGCGCCGGAGTTGCGCAAGTACGTAAGTGAAAGGGGAAACTGAGGTTATGCGGACAGGCCTGTTCGTGATTTGGGGCGCGGTCCTGCTGTTCGCCGGCTGCGGCGAGGCGGAGCGGGCTGAGGACTCGGCTGCGGTCCCGGATGCGGAACGCTACGGCGGCACGGCGGTGGTGGCCGCGTCCTACGAAGTCAATTCGATGAACCAATTCGCGAGCATCGACGAAATCTCGCAGGAGCTGCAGAACTTCGTGCTGCTCACGACGCTGATCCGCTACGACGAGGATCTGCAGCCGGTGCCGTACTTGGCCGAGCGCTGGGACACGGCGACCACCCGGGCCGGGCT
Organism: Gemmatimonadota bacterium; assembly: GCA_020344215.1. Classification (GTDB taxonomy): domain Bacteria; phylum Gemmatimonadota; class Gemmatimonadetes; order Palauibacterales; family KS3-K002. Next base: position 3,411,482 of record CP070815.1, on the reverse strand, counting down.
GAGACTCACCTTCCAGCTGCGCGACGACGTCAGCTGGCACGATGGTGTTCCGACAACGGCGCACGATGTGAAGTTCACCTTCGACCGGATAAAGGATCCCGCAACGGCGTACCCGCGAGCTTCGCTGCTCGCACTCTACGACAGCGCGGTGGTCAGCGATTCATTCACCGTGGCACTCTACCTGACGCGGCATCCCGGTTTCATGGATGCCTGGCGCACGATCTCGCCGATGCCTGCGCACATACTGGGCGGCGTTCCGCCGGCCGGGCTGCGCCATCATCCGTTCGGAAGCGAGTCTCCTGTGGGCAACGGTCCGTTCCGCTTTGTCGAGCACCGCAGCGGTGACCGCTGGGTGTTCGAGGCGAATCCCGACTTCCCCGAGGGACTCGGCGGTCGTCCTTACGTGGACCGACTGGTGTATCGGGTGATACAGGAGCCTACGACGCTGCTCGGCGAATTGATCGCCGGTGAAGTCGACGTCTACCTAGTGGTCGCGCCGGCGCAGGTGGCGCAGATCGAGGCGAACCCGGGCACGGAGGTTGTCACCTACGCGAACCGGAACTACGCGTTCATCAACTGGAACGGGCGACGGACGTTCTTCCAAGATCCGCAGGTCCGCCGCGCGCTCACCCTAGCCATCGACCGCGGCAGTATCGTCGAGGTGGCGCGACAGGGGCTCGGACGGGTGGCCAACGGGCCGGTTCCGCCGTTCCACTGGGCGTATCACACCGATCTGGAGCCGCTTCCCTACGATCCGGACAGCGCCCGAGCGCTGCTCGAGGCGGCCGGTTGGGTCGACCAGGACGGCGACGGCGTTAGGGAGCGCGATGTCTTCAAGGCCTCGTTCGAGATCAAGACGAACCCGGACGCGACGCGCCAGGAGATCCTCACGCTCGTCCAGGCGGACCTGGCCAAGGTCGGCGTGGACGTCCGACCCCGGGTGCAGGAATCCCAGAGTCTCGGTCAGGACATCATGAGTCCGGAGCGGCGCTTCGACGCGTTCTTGCTCGGCTGGCGCGCTGACTTCAACCTCGACGACCGGATCATCTTCGCCTGCTCGCAGCTCGAGGGCGCCTACCAGTGGGCCTCGTACTGTAATCCCCGAGTCGACGAGATCCTCGACCGGGTGGCGATGATGGAGGACCGCTCGCAGGCGCTCCCGCTCTGGCACGAGTACCAGGAGATCCTGCGGTGGGAACAGCCCTACACGTTCCTTTACTACGACGTGCGGGCGAATGCGGTGCGCCAGCGGATCCAGGATGTGCAGATGGACATCCGGGGTGACTTGCTCAGCGTCAAGAACTGGTGGATCGCGCCCGCCGATCGTCGCTAGCTCTGGGTGATGACCGCCTACATCTTCCGCCGCCTGCTCCAAGCGATTCCGCTGGTCTTCGGGATCCTGACGCTGGTCTTCGTCATCCTGCAGGTCGCGCCGGGCGACCCGATGGCCATCTACATGCACCCGAGCGTGGCGCCCGAGGTGCTCGAGCAGATGCGCGAGAACTACGGGCTGGACCAGCCGGTCCACATTCAGTACGTGCGCTGGCTGAAGAGTTTCCTATCGGGTGACCTGGGGACGAGCCTGACCCAGAACCGCCCGATCGCCGCCATCCTGGCCGAGCGGATCCCCAACACGCTACTGCTGAGCGGGACGTCCCTGCTCCTCATCTTTGCCATCGGGATCGCGATCGGCATCGTCCAGGCGGTTCGCCAGCACTCGAAGCTCGACCATGCGCTGACGCTCGGGGCCCTCTTCATCTATTCAATGCCGAGCTTCTGGCTGGGGCTGATGCTGATCCTGATCCTGGCGTACAGAGTCCACTGGGTCGAGTGGTGGCCCGAAGCGCTCAAGTTCCCGCCTTCCGGGATGGACAGCGTCAACTACGATCTTCTCAGCACCTGGGGTAAGTTCACCGACCGACTCGATCACCTCGTGCTGCCGTCGATCGCTCTCGGTGTCTCGTCTGCAGCGAGCGTCGCACGCTACACGCGGAGCTCGATGCTCGAGGTGATCCGGCAGGACTACATCAGGACCGCACGCGCGAAAGGTTTGCCGGAGCGGACCGTGATCCTCAAGCACGCGCTGAAGAATGCGCTTCTCCCCATCATCACACTGCTCGGCCTCTACCTCCCGTTCCTGTTCAGTGGCGCGGTCCTGGTGGAGGTCGTGTTCGCTTGGCCGGGAATGGGCAGAGCGATCTACGACGCGATACAACAGAGGGACTACCCCACGGTGATGGCCACGACGTTCGTCTTCGCCGTGATGGTGGTCATCGCCAACCTGATCGCCGACATCCTATACGCCGTGGTCGATCCGAGGATTCGTTATGAGCGCGAGCGGCGGTAACGGGAGCCGCAAGCGTCTGAGCGCCGCCGCGCTGCTGCCCGGCCTCCCCCAGTTGCTGCGTGGGCAGCGCAGGGCAGGGCTGTCGCTCGTGGCGCTGGCGCTCAGTATGCTGGCGGTGCTCGTGTTCGGCTTCGATCGAGTGCTGGCGACGTTCACGGTGGGGCGGATCGACTACTGGGTCGCCTTCCTCACCCTGCTGGCCGGCCTAGCGGCCGCCTGGTGGCTCGGCGTCAGCTGGGGGCGAGGCAGCTCCGAGGATTCCGCGGCAGGCGCCTCGCAGTGGGCGATCGCCTGGCGCGAGTTCGAGAAGAACCGACCGGCGATGCTCGGGCTATACCTGATGGTGGCGCTCTACTTGGTGACGCTGTTGGCGCCTTACCTCACCTCCTACGAGCCGAGCGTGATCGTCGATGACATCATGCGGGTCCGGCATCTCGCTCCCTCGCAGGACCACCTGATGGGGACGGACAAGTACGGCCGCGATGTCTACACGCGCATCCTCTACGGCGCGCGCATCAGCCTGTCGATCGGGTTCATCGCCGTGGGGATCTCTATCGCCCTGGGCACGCTCGTCGGAGCGGTGAGCGGGTATTTCGGCGGCGTAGTGGACGCGGTCTTGATGCGGTTCGTCGACACGTTGATCTCCTTCCCGCGCCTGGTCTTGTTGATCACCGTGATCGCGCTCTTTCAGCCGTCGATCCTAGTGGTGGTCGTTGTGCTCGGCCTGACGCTCTGGCCGTCGACAGCGCGAATCGTGCGCGGCGAAGTGCTGTCGCTGCGGGAGCGGGAGTTCATCGAAGCGGCGCGGGCGCTGGGGCTCGGCAGTCCGCGGATAATTCTTCGGCACATCATCCCGAACGTGTTGGGGCCGGTGATCGTGGCTGCGACCCTGGGGCTGGGCAACATCATCTTGATCGAGGCCGGCCTGTCGTTTCTCGGCCTGAGCGCGCCGCCGCCGACGCCTTCCTGGGGCAACATCATCACCGACGGACGCGAGTACCTCGTAGAAGCTTGGTGGGTGTCGACCTTCCCGGGGCTGGCCATCGTGTTCACGGTCGTCTCCTTCAACCTGATCGGGGACGGGCTGCGCGACGCGCTCGATCCCCGGCTGCGGGTGTGAACCGTGAGCGGTCCGATCCTGCAGGTGGAGAATCTCCGTACCTATTTCCACACAGCCGACGGGCTCGTACGTGCCGTGGACGGCGTGAGCTTCAACCTGGGGCGCGGCGAAACGCTGGGCATCGTAGGGGAGTCGGGGTGCGGCAAGTCGATCACCTGCCTGTCGATCCTCCGGCTTGTCGACCCGCCCGGGCGTATCGAGCCGGACTCGACGATCCGGCTGGGCGACCGGGAGCTGACCCGTCTATCCGAGGCGGCGATGCGGGAAGTGCGCGGGAACGCGATCTCGATGATCTTCCAAGAGCCGATGACCAGCCTGAACCCGGTGTGGACCATCGGGGGCCAGATCGCCGAGGCGGTGCGGCTCCATCGTGGTGTGGGTCGCGCCGAGGGGCGCGAGCGGGCGGCGGAGATGCTGGGGCTCGTGGGGCTCGCGAACCCGCAGCGGCGGCTGGACGACTACCCGCATGAACTCTCCGGCGGGATGCGCCAGCGCGCGATGATCGCCATGGCCTTGGCCTGTGACCCGGACGTTCTGCTGGCAGACGAGCCGACCACCGCCCTGGATGTGACGATCCAGGCGGAGATCCTGGATCTCCTGTGCGAACTGCAGGAACGTCTGGGCATGGCGATGATCTTCGTCAGCCACGACCTGGGCGTCGTGGCCCAGATCGCCGATCGGGTGATCGTGATGTACGCCGGGCAAGTGCTGGAAGAGGGAGCCACCGAGGGCATCTTCAGCAGGCCGCGTCACCCGTACACCGAAGGCCTCCTCCGCTCCACCCCCAAGCTGACCGCCAAGCTCCCACGTCTCGCGACGATCGCCGGGAGCGTGCCCAGCCCCAAGCGCTGGCCGGCAGGCTGCCGGTTCCACCCACGCTGCCCCCACGCCTGGGACCGCTGCCGAGAAGACGTCCCCCCGCTACTGGCGGTCGATCAGCCCAGCCGCTGCTGGCTGGAGGAAGAGCCGCAACGCCGGACCCGACGCGGGGAGGCAGGCGGGTGAGCGTCCCGCCGCTGGTCGAGGTCAGCGACCTGGTCAAGCACTTCCCGATCAGGAAGGGGGTGCTGGGGCGGACTCAGGGACACGTGCGGGCGGTCGACGGCGTGTCGCTCGACATCCGGCGCGGCGAAACGGTGGCGCTGGTCGGCGAGTCGGGCTGCGGCAAGAGCACGACAGCTCGGTTGATCCTGCGCCTTCTGGAACCTACTGCGGGCCGCGTGATCTTCGACGGCCAGGACACGCTGGCGCTCGACCGGACCGGGCTGATGCGGTTCCGCCGGCGCGCTCAGATCATCTTTCAGGACCCCTTCGGCTCGTTGAACCCTCGGATGACCGTGGGCGCCGTGCTGCGTGAGGCGCTCCACGTTCACGGCATCGCCCGGGGCGAAGCTGCGGCCCGCTGCGTGGCCGAGCTACTCGACGCTGTGGGGCTGCACGCCGACGACGCCGGTAGATACCCGCACGAGTTCTCGGGCGGTCAGCGTCAGCGGGTCGGGATCGCGCGGGCGCTGGCGGTGGAGCCGGAGTTCATCGTCGCCGACGAGCCGGTCTCAGCCCTGGATGTTTCGGTGCAGGCGCAGGTACTCAACCTGCTGGCCGATCTCCAGCAGCGATTCCGGCTCACCTACCTGTTCATCACCCACGACCTCTCGGTCGTTCGTCACCTCGCGGACCGGGTAGCGGTGATGTACCTGGGTCGGCTCGTGGAGCTGGGCGACAGCGACTCCGTGTTCGGAGACCCCCTGCACCCGTACACTCGTGCCCTGCTCTCGGCGGTGCCCGTCCTGGAGTCGGAGGGGCGGGGCCAGCGCATCGTCCTGTCGGGTGACGTGGGGCATGCGGCGAGCGCGCCGCCGGGCTGCCCATTCCACCCCCGCTGCCCGCACCCGGAGAAAGACGAGACCTGCCGGGCCGTCGTCCCCGTCCTGGAGGAGCGGGGGGGCGGCGCACAGGCGGCCTGTCACCGGATCTGAGCCCCCTCCGCGGTCTCCCCTCGGCAGTCTTGACAACCCAGCGACCCCCTGTCTAGGTTAGCCTCCGCAATTTCCCCGACCGTAAGGCTTATTCATCTCTACAGTGGCGTCCGCACGGCCGCTGTAAGCTTAGGAGGTTCAAGTTGGGCGGAGTCATGCTGTCCACGCTCATAGCGGCCCAGGCGCTGGGCCAGGACCAGAGGCTCGATCTGGTTCAGACATTCAGGGACGGCGGGTTCATGATGTACCCGCTGGCCTTCTTTGCGATTGCCGGCGCCATCATCATCGTCTGGAAGTTCATCGACCTGCAGATCAAGGGCGCACGGACGCGGGACGTTCTTGCGGAGACCGACCAGCTGCTGGCGGAGCACCGGATTCCGGATGCGATGAGGCGGTGCCAGGAGTCTAAGGCACCCGCAGCCGCGATCCTGCTGGCCGGCCTGCGTCGCCACGAAGAAGGCACCGAGCGGGTCATGAAGGCGATCGAGAACGCCGGCCTGATCGAGCTGGCCGGGCTGGAGCGCGGCCTCGTGTGGCTGGCGACGTTGGCGAACGTCGCGCCGCTCACCGGCTTCCTCGGGACGGTGATCGGGATGATTCAGGCGTTCCAGGCGATCGAGCTGGCCGGCGAGGTGGAGGCGACGACCGTAGCGGGTGGTATTAAGGTCGCTCTGATCACCACGGCGTCCGGTCTGACGATCGCGATCCCAATCAACATCGCGCACAACTACTTCGTCACGCAGATCGACCGCATGGTGATCGAGATGGAGGAGAGCGCTCAGAAGATGATCGACGCGCTCCACGAGATCGAGACGAAGACCCGGGCCGTGTGATCTCCGTCGTCGGTACTGTTTCGAGACCGAAAGGCCACCCCCCGGGTGGCCTTTTCTTGATCTGGCTGCTGCTGGCCGCCTGCGGGCCGGCCACGTCGAGCCTGGACGTCGGCGCCGGCCCGGAGCCCCCGCTCGAGCCGCTGCCCAACCCGCTGCGTGTCTACCGCGAGATGGGCTTCCTCACCGGCGAGCAGCGGTTCGGCGCCGTAGGCCGCTTCGTCTTCGCCCCGGGCCCGCGCGACAGCACCTACGCTATACTCGCCCTCTCGCTGCCGAACATCGCGCTCAGATTCCGCCCGGAGCACCCCGGCTTCGCGGCCCGCTACCAAGTCGACCTCTCGGTCGGTGACAGCACGGCACCCGTCGCTCGACTGAGCGAGATCCAGGAGGTACGCGTCGGCACTTTCCGGGAGACCTCACGCAGGGACGAGAGTGTGGTCTTCCAAGGCTTTCTCACGCTGCCGCCCGGCAGCTATCCCGCCCGACTCCGTGTGACCGACGTTGCATCGGCCGCCGGTTTCAAGGCGGAAGTCGAACTTCACGTGCCGCGCTTCGCCACACCGTCGATCACAGCTCCCATGCTCGTCTATCAAGCACGGCAGCGCGAGACCCGCGACGTTCCGCCTGCGTTCATTCTGAGACCCCGGGCGACCGTCGAGCTGGGTCAGCAGGATGCCCTGGTCTACGTCGAGAGCTTTAGCGAGTCGGACCGGGCCATCGTGCTCGAGGCCCGCATGGAAGGCCAGGTCATCTGGTCGGACACGCTGAGTCCAGAGCCGACGCCGCGGCTCTTGCGCTCGATGACGGCACCTCTTTCCGCCGATCTGCTGCCGGCGGGCGCCATGACCCTGCTGGCCCGACTGGCGGACACGGAGCTCGCCGACTCGACCACCCTGCTGGTGGCCCTCACGTCCGACTGGCTGGCGACGGGCTACGAAGAGGCGGTGGGCTACCTGCGTTACGCCGCTACCCCGCAGACGCTTGATAGCCTGCGGACCGCCCCGCCCCGGGAACGTGCCCGGCTACTGCAAGCGTTGTGGGAGAGTAGGGACCCTGATCCCGAGACGGGCGCCAACGAGTTCTTCGAGGGCTACTTCCGGAGGATCCAAGAGGCCAACGCCCGCTTCGGCGAGCCGACAACTGCGGGATGGCTCACAGATCGAGGTGCGGTGTATGCTACATTAGGCCCCCCCGACGAGGTGCTCCACGACCTCGACGCGCGGCAGGGACCGGGAGGGAGCCAGGTCTGGCTTTACACGGAGTTGCTCGGCTTCGAGTTGCGATTGGTGTTCACCGACCCGAGCGGAACCGGCGCGTTAGTCTTGAGCGAAGATTCGCGCCGCGCTTTCAACGAAGCCGTCGAGACCATCTATCCCTGAACCGCCGCGCGGAGTTGCGAACCGAGTCGACCCCGCCAGGCAACTAAAGGAGCCTAATGCACCTGTCGCGGCTGTACGTGGTAAGCCTGTTGGTCGTGGCGGTCCCGGCCACCGTCGACCCCGAGGGCGCCGTGCGCGACGACCCGCTCGAGGAGGTGGTCGAGGCCCTCGACCAGGGCCGCCACTGGCACGCCACCCGACTGCTGCGCGATCTGAACGGGCGGGATAGCGGCACACCGGATGCTTCCCTGCTGGCCGCGCGGGCCGACGCGGGCCGCGGGGCCTGGGAGCACGTGGTGGACCGTCTCGGGTCGCTGAGCTGGCTCGACTCAGTCGGCCACGGTGAGGGGCGAGCGCTGCTGGCCCGTGCCAGGCTGGAGACCGGTGACCCCGCGGGGGCCCTCGAGGACTACCAGACCTACTTGCGCCACTCGCTGGAGCGCGCGCCGCGGGCGGTCGCTGAGATCGGCCTCGCTCGCTCGCTGGAGGCGCTCGACCAACCGGTGGAGGCCGCCTATGCCTACGCCCGGGCCGCTGAGATAGCTCCCGAGCTCGAGCCCTGGTCATCGATACGAGCCGCCGAGGTGCTGGCCTCGACCGGTGACACGCTCGCTGTCCTAGCCCGTTTGCAGGGTGCCGTCGGCGTTCCGCTCTACCGGCGTACACTCGCCGAGCTCGAAGCACGCCTCCAGGCCGGCGACCGGCAGGGCGCGTTGAACCTGCTGCTCGGCGCGGCCACGGCTCCGGAGGTAGGCATACATTCGATCGAGCTGCGCACCCGAGCAGGAAAGATGCTGCTCGAGGAGGGGGACAGCTCGGCGGCAGCTGCGACGCTTCGAGCCGCGATACGGACGCGACCGCGCTCGGCGCGCGAGGCCGCCGAGCTGCTCGCTGACCTTCCGGACCTCGGCGCCGAAGATCATCTCCTTCTTGCCCGGACGTTCGAGCGTTCCGGGGCTCCGGGCGATGCCGCGCGCGAGTACCGGGAGTACCTGCAGCTCGTATCGGTCCCGGCAGGGGAGCGCCACGCGCTGCAGCTAAAGATCGGCGAGCTCCTCTTCAGGGCAGGCTCGTATTTCGCCGCCGTGGACGAACTGGAACGGCTGGCCGCCTCGCAGCCGAGTAGCTCGACCCTCGCCCGCGCCGAGTATTACATCGCCCGGGCCACCTACCGCCGGGGATGGCGCCGCGAGGGGCGCGCCCGCCTGAGAGAGGTCGCGGACCGCTTCCCCGGGACCGGATCGGCCCTCCTAGCCCTGTCGCTACTCGGCGATCTGTACGAAGGCTCCGCGAACACGGCACGGGCGCGCTCGATCTATGACGAGCTGATTCGCGATTACTCCGGCTCCCGGGCAGCGCGTACTGCACGCTATCGCCTCGGCATCCTCGCCTTCCTGGAGGGCGACTACACCAGTGCCCGCCAGCATTTCGACCGCCTGCGCCGATCGGAGCAGCAGGGCGAACAGCAGGTGAGGGCTACCTACTGGGCGGCCCGCTCCCGGCTGGCCGAGGGGGAATCGAGCCGCGACGCCGAGGCCAGACGCCTTTTCCGCGAGGTCCACGACCACGACCCCTTCGGCTACTATGGATTCCTGGCGGCGGAGCGTCTCGGCATCGATCCCTGGGCCGGGCTCCCTCCCGGCCCCAAGCCGCTACCTGTCGATGCAGAGACGAGCCGCAAGCTCGCGGTCATCGAACTGCTTAGAGAGGCCGGGCTCGATGAGGAAGCCAAGGCGATCGTGGCGACAGTCACGGGGTCACCGCCAGAGAGTCCCGAGCGGCTGCTCGGTCTCTCCGCCGCCCTCGCCGAGCGCGGGTTCGGGCAGGAAGCCGTCCTCTTCGGGTGGCGTGCTCACTCGGCCCTGCGCGGTCGCTGGAGCGTTAGCGTACTCCGTGCAATCTATCCCCTGGCCTACAGGGAGATCATCCTCGCCGAGGCACGCACCCGAAGACTCGACCCGCACCTGGTCGCCGCGATCGCTCGGCAAGAGTCAGCCTTCGCGCCGGATGTCACCTCCCGCGCCGGCGCCCGCGGCCTGCTGCAGCTGATGCCGGAGACCGGTCGCTGGTGGGCGAACCGTGTCGGCCTCGGGGACTACAGCGATGAGCTGCTCTACCACCCGGAGATCAACGTCCACCTCGGCGCCGCTTACTTCGCCTACCTGCAGCAGCGGTACAGCGAGCTGCAGCTCTCGCTGATCGCCTACAACGCCGGGCCTACTCGAGCCCGGCGCTGGCGCCAGCGGCCCGAGTACCGGATCGATCCCGAGCTGTTCGCCGAGCGCATACCGTTCACGGAGACACGCGGCTACGTGAGGAACGTGCAGTCGCACTTCCGCATCTATCGCGAGCTCTACACCGGGTTCGGCCAGGAGCAACCGGCCGACTGAGGGGCCCGAATTCTACCCGAAGGTCGCTCGTTGACAGGTCGCGCACTCGTGCCTATCATGCTCGCGTCTCAACCGTATATCGTAGTAATTATCACCCAACGCAGGAGGAAGTGCTCGATGGCCAGAGGGCGAATCAAGTGGTTCAATGACGCCAAAGGTTACGGATTCATTGAACAACCCGACGGTGGGGAGGACGTCTTTGTCCACTTTTCGGCTATCAATATGGAGGGCTTCAAGACGCTCGCTGAAGGCCAGGAGGTGGAGTTCGAGATTCGGCAGGGCGACAAGGGGTTGCAAGCGGCCAACGTGCAGCGCGTCTAGCCCCAGACGGATATTATTCCGAACGTCCCGATCGCCCGGACCCGCCCAGTCCGGGCGATTCTCTTTGGAGGAATATCGAAGTTCGAACCTAGAAGTCGGTTGGGATTTTCCCAGCCCCCTTCCCCCTGTGCTGCGCACGAGGGAGGCGGCATATTCCCTTCACATGGCGGAAAAGCAGACAAAGACGGTCTACCTCGTCGACGGGCACGCCCTCGTCTACCGGGCGTTCTACGCGATGATCAGCCGGCCGCTGCGCACCTCGCGTGGCGAGAACACGTCCGCGCCCTGGGGCATCACACAGTTCATCCGGAAGGTGCTCGCGGAGCGTAGGCCGGACTATATCGGGTTCGTATTCGATGCCGGCGGGGAGGAGACGTTCCGACACGAGATCTACGAGGACTACAAGGCCACACGCGAGAAGCTGGACGAGACGCTCCAGCAAGACTTCGACACGGCCATGCGGCGGATCCGGCAGATCCTGGAGGCCTTTCGTGTCCCGACCATCGAGCTGGCGGGCTACGAGGCAGACGATGTCATCGGAACACTCGCCAAGCAGGTGACCGAGGAGGGTCTGCAGGCGGTCATCGTCTCCGGCGACAAGGACTTCTACCAGCTGATCGGTGAGACGGTCGCGTTGCTGAACCCCGGTCGCGGAGGCCCCGCCGCGGTGGAGGAAGAGTTGGTCGACGAAGCGAATGCCGCCGAGCGGCTCGGCGTGGCACCGGAGCGGGTGACCGACTTCCTGGCGCTCGTCGGCGACTCCTCGGACAACATCCCCGGGGTGCGTGGTGTGGGGCCGAAGACCGCGGTCCAGCTGATCGCGCAGTTCGGCGCGCTCGAGGACATCCTGGCGCACGCCGACGACGTGACCCAGAAGCGGGCACGCGAGGCGCTTAAGCGGCACGCCGCCGACGCACGACTCTCAAAGGAACTCGTGACCATTCGCACCGACGTGCCTATCAAGCTCGAGCTCGACGAGCTCGAGGCTGGCGAGCCGGACCGCGAGCGGTTGCGCGATCTGTTTATCGAGCTCGAGTTCCACTCACTGGTCCGCGAGTACGCGCCGGACGAGCGACCTGCGCCCCGGCCGGAACGGAAGGCCGGGTACGAGCTGGTAGGCAACACCGAGCGGCTGATCGAGATAGCAGAGGAAGCGCGGCGGGAAGGCAGGCTCGCGCTCGATGTGCGCACCGGGGGCGGCAAGCCGGCCTCCGGGAGCGTCGTCGGGCTGGGGATCGCCGCGCGAGCAGGCCGAGCCTTCTACTTGCCCCTCGCGCACGTCACGATGAGTCGACAGGGAGAGCTGGAGCTCGGCGACGTGCGCGAGGCGTCGGCGGCGAACCTGCCGCCTATCACGTCGGCGGCCATGCAGCCTATCACAGAGTTGCTCGCAGACGACGAGTTCGAGCTCGTCGGCCACGACCTGAAGCGCAGCAAGCTCGCGCTGGGCGCTGTCGGGATCGAGCTCGCCGGGCCCATGCGGGACGTTATGATCGCCTCGTACTGCCTCGATCCTGGCCGCCGCCAGCACGACCTGGAGACCATGGTCCTCGAGGAGTTGGAGCGGAAGATCCCCACCTACACCGAGCTCTGTGGGAAAGGCAAATCGGAGATCCCCTTCTCCGAGCTCGACCCTGAGCGCGCCGCCAGCTTCTCCGCCGAGCGCGCCGACGTCACGCTGCAAGTTGAGCGACGTCTGTTTCGACAGCTCGACGACTATGACCTACGCAGACTGTGTGACGAGATCGAGATGCCGCTCATGCCCGTGCTCGCCGACATGGAGCGCACGGGTGTCGCCATCGACAGCGAGTTCTTCGCCGAGATGTCCGAGCGATTGGACGAAGAGCTGCATCTCGTCGAGCAAGAGATCTACAAGTTGGCCGGCCGCGAGCTGAACATTAACTCGCCCGTCCAGTTGCGCGAGGTTCTGTTCGACGAGTTGGGGCTACCGGTCAAGAAGAAGACGAAGACAGGTCCATCGACCGATGCCGAGGTGCTGGAGGAGCTAGCCGCCGAAGGGCATCAGCTGCCGCGACTGATCATCGAGTACCGCGAGCTGGCGAAGTTGAAGTCGACATACGTGGACGCGCTTCCCGCGCTGGTTGACCCCGCGACGGACCGGATACACACGTCGTTCAACCAGACGGTGACGTCGACCGGCCGACTCTCCAGCTCCGACCCGAACCTCCAGAACATTCCGATACGCACCCCACTCGGGGCCGAGATCCGCAAAGGCTTCGTTCCGTCGCAAGGGCTCGTGTTCCTCGGGGCCGATTACTCACAGATCGAACTGCGCATCCTCGCCCACCTGTCGAAAGACCCCGCGTTTGTGGAAGCATTCCAGAAGGGACGAGACGTTCATCGGGAGACGGCGGCGCTCATCTTCGGTGCGCAGCCGGACGCGGTAACAACAGCGATGCGCGGCCAGGCGAAGACTGTCAACTTCGCGACGATCTACGGCCAGGGACCGTTCGCTTTAGCGCGCCAGCTAGGCATAAGTCTCGCCGCGGCGCGTCAGTTTATCGACAACTACTTCACCCGATTCCCTTCGATCCGCGAGTACCTGGATCGCCAGGTAGAGTCCGCCCGCAACCAAGGATACGTGGAGACGCTGTTCGGACGCCGCCGCTACATCCCGGAGCTCAACTCGAAGAACCCTAACATCCGTGGCTTCGGCGAGCGCGTGGCCAGCAACTCTCCGATCCAGGGAACGGCCGCCGACCTCATCAAGCTGGCGATGATCAAAATCCACAGCGCCCTCGCCGAGCGTGGGAGCGGCGCCCGGATGATCCTGCAGGTACACGACGAGCTACTGTTCGAAGTGCCTGCGGCCGAGCTGGACGACGTGAAGCTGCTGGTGCGCTCGGAGATGGAGGGCGCGCTGAAGCTCGACGTCCCCATCGCGGTCGAGATGGGCGTCGGCTCCAACTGGTACGAGACCAAGGCCGGCTCGTAGAGTACTGCGCTACTATGTCGTTTCGGGCGTCGTCGTCGTTTCGGGCGGCGGGAAGGTCTGGGCGACCATGACGATCTTCCAAACGCCGTCACGCTTGCGCAGGACTACCGTCCAGGTGCCTCGCGCATCCTCGGTCTCCCCCGCCGTCGTAGTGGCGTGCCACTCATAGGTGGACGTCACGCAGGCGATGTCGGGGGCCAGGACCTGGATGTAGTGATCATCCCCCCAGGCAAACTCCGCCGACTCATACTGCCAGTAAGACCGGAGCTCCTCGGCCATCGCCGCGAAGCCGACCGACACCTCGCCGTTCACGGCGATTGTGAAGTCCTCGCTGTCCTCGAACTGGGCGAGCCACCCCTCTACGTCCACGGCGTTCAGGATCGCCGCCTGGTCCGCGTAGAGTTGCTCGATCTCCCCTTCGATCGCGACGCGCTGCGCGTCGGTGAGGGCGGCCGGTTGGCAGGCCAGCAGCAGGGCAGGAACACAGACGGCCGCGAGAGTGCGGATACGCATAGCCCCTCCTTGTAATGGTGTGACCAAAACCTAGCGCCCTTATGTAGGTCGAGCCAGAGGCGGACAAGCGGCTATCAGAGCCAGCCCCAGAAGTCGGGTCGCACACGCACGACCAGCTCCCAGAGCCCGCCCTCCCCGAGCCCGCGGGCGACCTCGATGCGTAGGATGTCGTAGACGAGACCGAGGCCGGCGCCGAGGCCGATCAGCGCGCCATCGGTGGCAGCGGCCGGGCGCCCCACCCGATTCCAGCGTTCCACCGTCCGGGCGGCGCCGGTGCCCTCGATGCCGACCCAGCCGAGGTCGGCGAATAGCGCGACAGACACGAACGGGTGGTAGATCCGCCGGCTCAGCTCGAGGCCGGCCGCGCTGTACAGGTTGCCGACGAAACGGTGGAAGGAGTAGCCGCGTACCGTACCGCGGCCGCCGGCAGGGAAGAGGCGCTGGGCCGGGATGCCTCCGCCCCAGACCGCACCGGCTGCGCCTGAGACGCGGACGCCCGTACCGAGAACGAGGTCCGGCCACAGCATCGCTGCACGCGCCGCCGCATGCACGTACTCGAAGTCGCCCGCGATCGAGTGGCTGGCGGCCTCGACGCGCACGTCCCAGCTGGCACCACCCACCGCCTCCACCGCCACGACCGGCTGCTTCTCGAGCTCGACGGCGAGGGCGGCATTCTCACCAGCGTCGAGCTCGCGAACCTCGCGGTAGCTACGACTTATCACACCGTCCGACGCCAGGGCCGCCAGCTCCCAGTCTTCCCAGCTGACCGAGACGCTAGCCCGCGCCGGACCGAGAGCTTTCCCCAAAGTGAGCCTGCCGCCGCTCGCCCAGTACGGCTCGTGATAATCCTCGCCATCGATCAGAGCGGCCAGCGTGGCTGTGACTCCCGAGCTGGCGGGCCAGGGCGACACGTCCGCCACACGCCGGTAGTAGCCACCCAGTTCGATCTCGTAGGACGGGGTGGGCGCGAACCGCGCCCACCCCTGCACCTGACCGCGTTCGGCACCGAACGCGTAGCCGCCGAGGAGAAGTCTGCTACCGCCCGGCATGCTGCGACCGAGGCCCGGACCGGCGTATACGCCTTCCGCGCGCCGGAAGCGGAAGACCGATGAGATCCCAGGCACCGCCAGGCGCAGCCCTTCCGCACGCTGCAGGTACATCTCGGTGACGATGCGGCTCGCCTGCTCGCGGATCTTTTCCAGCGAAGGCGGCGCCACGGCCACCGCCGGGTCGAGGGCGTCGTAGAGGCCGTCATCGAACTCGTACGCCGCACGCCGCTCTTCTGGCAAAGAGGTGACGCTCGGCCCCCTGAAGAACGTCGCCGGAATCCCGGTATTGAACCGATAGTCGCTGATCTTGAACTCGGCCCGGATGACGCCGCCGGCGGGGAACTTCACAAACTCGACCTCGCGGCGCAGCTCGATCCCCTGGCGGTACGGGAGCCAATAGCGCCCTTCCCACAGGGCGTTCTCCAAGCGGATGTTGAAATAGTCGAGGGTCTCATCGAGGTATGAAGCGGCGGTAAACGTGCAATCCATACGCACGATATCGGCGGTGGCCCTATCCAGATAGATGGTACCGACGAGGCCGGGCCCACTGGCATCCTTCGGCTTCACCTCTACCTCGTAGACTCGCACCTGCCGGTGCGGCATCTCGAGCGTCACGGAGTCGGCCAGCCGGTAGTCGTAGAAGCCCGGCGCCTCGGCGGCCGCGGGATGAAGCGCGTCCCTTACCTCCGACCCTTCGCCCAGCCGGATCCGGTCGCCCAGATTGTCCATCACGACGGTAAGGTGATCGAGATGGTAGCGGATGTCGGTTGGCAGAACCTTCTTGTCCCGCTGCCCCACGATCAGCTGCCGCGTCCGATCGGGTGCCAGCCAAAAGAGATCGAGGGCAAGCTGGTCCGCCTTGATCAGGTGACGCTCCGTCCCCCGCCCGAGGTCGTAGAGGAAGTAGATGTGGCCGCTGGCGTGCGCCTGGTAGTCGGTGAGCTCGCCCTCGGCCGCCCAGCTGGCCCGACGCGCAATGGCTCGCTCGACCAGCTGGCGAACGCGAGTCGAGTTCCAATCGGAGCCGGACGGCCTACGCGGAGCGTCCTGTGCAAAGGACGGCAGCTGGGGAGCGGTCGAAGCGCTGGCAGCGGGAGCGAGCGCGGCAGCGAGGGCGACGACGATCTGCCCGGCGGCGAACCCGGAGATCAGCGAGTGCTGGCGGCGACCGCCTGGTCGTTCAAAGTCCAATCGTAACTCTCGAACTGGACCCGATACTCTCCACTCTCGAGAAAATCGACCACACGGTCGATAAGGTAACGCGAAACGAAGCTCAGGACCCCGTTTATCTTGCGGTCGCGCCCGTAGCCGGTCTCAGTGGCGAACTCCTCGAAGTCCTCACCGTACCAGTCGAAGATCCTAGAGAGATGCACCTGCCGCCGCTCGATCTCGAACCTGTTCTGCCTCGGATCGTTCAGGAACCTGCGGCCCTGGTCGTCGAGCTGCTCTTCCAACCGGTCACCGCGGTACGCCTCACCGCGAAGCGGCGGACAGCTGAGGGCGGCGCAGACAAGAGCGAAATGAACGCGCGGCTCGTTGTGATTCGCCCGCAAGGTCCCGTGCTCGATGTCGTCCAGGGTCATCTCGGTGCCCGCCACCCTGTGGCGGAGACGATCGAAGACACCATCGATGTGCCGGATCGAGTTGGCGGGATAACCGAACCTGTTCGGGGAGGTGAGCTTCTTGAGAAAGCTGCTACCCCCGATCGGATAATGATCGATGACCGTTACGAGAACGTAGGCGTTGTAGGCGTTGATCAGGTAAGCGATCCGCTCGGCCTCGGGCCAACCAGCGACCTCGTCCGCCTCCACGGCCGCGACCTGCTCCAGATAACGGTCGAGCAGCTCGCGCTCGTCCTGAAGCGCGGCGTAGTCGACCCTGCCGTCCTGCACGTAGAGCGCGAGTAGCGTGTCAAAGGTCGCGTGATCAAAGCCCTGGGCACACGTCGGTTGAGCCGTCGCGGCGAGTGCCACGAGCGTCCAGACCAGGGACACGGCAGCGGACTTCATCGGCCACCTCCTCGATAGCGAGAATCGATCGCTCCCCGCGCGACGCACCCCAACGTACAAAGCTTGGGAGGTTAGGCCGGTTCCCGCAATCGCTACCCCGCCAGGTCGGGCCGCCTGTCACTTGAGGTGCCGAGCGGCGGTCGGCAGGGCGCTGTCGCGGCTACGCAAGAGCTGGGGATCGACTGCCGCGCGCTCGAGCCGCAGCGGCCCCTCGATCCGCAGCGCGAAGACGAGATCGCTGAGCTTCGTCCTGTGGTCTATCGGAAGTGCCGCCTGCAGCCGGTAACTGACGGGCGAGCCCGACGGCGTGGCGAGGATGAAGCCGAGGCCGGCGGAGCCCCGCAGCCCCGAGTTCACGCCGAAGAGCGCCTGGTTGGCCCACATGCGGCCGCCGTCGACGAAGGCGACCACCCCCACGTCCGCCAACCGGCCCATCGATCCCAGGACAAAACGATCCTCCAGCCGCACGACCGCACGGGCGCCCCCCGGATAGCGGTGCGGCGCGAACCCGGCCAGCCCCCAGGGACCACCGAGAGTCAACTGGAACGGAACGCTCGTTTCCCGGCCCGCGCTCCAGCGACCCTCAAGCACGATCGTACGACCGGGACTCAGCTGCCAGATGTTCGTCCACTGCACGGCGCCGAATATGTCCTGCCAGTCGCGGGCCTCGTAGTCGCGCCGGGCCTCGACGTTGGCGCGCAGCAAAGAGAACCAGTTACCGCGTATCCGGGAGCCACCGTACAGGTCGAGCGCAGCGAGCACGTGACTATCGCTGGAACCGAAGGCGCGGCTAGCCAGCCCGAGCACCAGATCCGCTGTCGCGCCGATCGCGATATCCTCCGTCGCCTGCAGCGTGCTCATGCCGCGCTTCCGCACGAAATCGAGGCCGCGGATCCCCATCACCAAGTTCAGCCGAACCGTCTCCCGCGGCTTAAGCACGATATCGTCCAGGGCCGCAGCCTGTTCACCCGACAAGTTCAGCGCAGCTGCCGTAGCGGAGTCGTGAGGGAACGCGTCCCCGTAGTCTAGTCGCTCATAGGAGAGCGTGAGGCCGTAGGAGCCGAGTTTGGTAGCACGCCCGCGCGGGGCCGCCATAACGCGCAGCGCCCCACCGAACTGCACCGCCACCTGCCTCAGCGGCAGAACCAGCTCGTACCGGTCCTCGTGGTCTCCCACGAAGTAGCCGAACCACCGATCGCCGTACAAAACGTCCTCGAACACCGCCCAGCGTCCCACGAGCCCGACGAACGGATAGCCGAGTGTCTCACGCAGCACCCACCCCGGCTCGGTTCGCACCGCCAGCGCTCCAGCGTCCCAACGGCTCCCAAGAAATTGCGGGTTGAAGAAGGCGCCGCCAACGTCCTCGCGGCCGGGGCGCGTTATGAATAGGAACTCCAACGCCTTGCCGGTCCCGACGATGTTCTGCTCCGCCACTGTGATGCCAGCGACCGGCGAGCCGCTCCCCAACTCGAGTCGCGGATCGATGCGCAGCGACCAGTCATCCTGCGTGTCTACCGTAACGTCGTAGTTACCGTCCCGTCGACGTGTCGCCTCTACGCTGGCCGATTGGATGAAGGTGAACCCGCGAAGCAGCCGCTCGCTCTCTTCCAGCCGCAGCGCTTCGTAACAGTCCCCTTCCCGGAACAGTAGCTCACGCCGAATGACACTCTCCCGTGTCTCCACGTGCAGCCAGTTGGCCGCATCGTAAAACTTCGACATGACACCGTTCTCGCTCTCCCCGAATACCCGATGGCTGCGGATCTCGATACTCGCAATCCGGCCCTCAGTGCAGATGCTCTCGCCCTGCGCCCGCGCGTCTACCGCGAGGACAAGAAGAGCCAAGCTCACAGCGCCCAGCGGATGTGTTCTCACAATCCTGGAGGGAATCGTAATCTGCGGTGGCTACTCCTCATACACGGATGCTCCGGCCCCCGGCCCCTACCGAATGGGTCGGTCTCGACAGCCCGGCAGTCGATTGGATCTCGCTCCTAGTCCGCCGGCCCGAAGAGATCCTCCTGGCCGGGATCGTCGGCCTCGACCGTCACGAGAGCGCGGATTCGCTCCTCCCAGCGCCGTACGTCGACGTTCCCCTCGTGGAGCAGCATCCGCCTGAGGACGGGGGATAAAGCGGATAGGTCCTCCAATAGGTCGGCGACCGCCGAACGCAACTCCACTGCCCTGAACTCCTCTTCGCTCGCCGCCCCCATCTCACGCCGGATCGCCTCCTCAGACCGCGACGCGACGATCGGCTCATCCAGCGTCGCCACGAATACCTGGGTGCGACGGCCAGGGCCACGCTCGTCTTCGATGGGGACGAGACCGACGATCTGGTCCGACCGCCAGTATTTCCCATACCCCAGATAGACCAGCCGGTTCGGCTTGATTTCCACTGTCGCCTCCATCTCTGCACTCGTTTGGGGCAACGCCTAATCTTCGACCGGAGACCACTCGGGTCAAGCAATGGCCGCGGACGGGCTAGCGGCAAGCCCGGTCGGACGCCGGGCGGCGAGCAAGAGGTGAAGGGTTGACATAGAAATATAGCTATATATATTGCTCGCTATATTGAGGGCGACATATGATACCCAGATTTGACAAGCTCAGTGTCGAAGCCGTTCAGCAGGCGGCCACAATGCTCAAGTGCATCGGCCACCCGGTGCGTCTCCAGATCATCGAGCTGCTGGACCGGACGGGAGAGCAGAACGTCACGACGATTTACGAGGCGCTGAGCATAGAGCAGGCGGTGGCCTCCCAGCACCTTAACCTCATGCGAGACAAGGGGATACTCGCCAGTCGCCGGGAGGGTGTGAACGTCTACTACAGGATAAACGATTCCCGCGTCACCCAGGTGATCGATTGCATACACGACCATTGCGACGCGTAGCGGTCTCTCTC
Source organism: Gemmatimonadota bacterium (assembly GCA_020344215.1). Taxonomy (GTDB): domain Bacteria; phylum Gemmatimonadota; class Gemmatimonadetes; order Palauibacterales; family KS3-K002. Next base: position 3,391,697 of record CP070815.1, on the reverse strand, counting down.
GCGCGCCCGGTACACATGAGAATATGAATACGCTAACGAAAACAGCGCTCGCTTCCCTCCTTACGCTGGCCTGGAGCGCCGCTCTCCCTGGGCTGGCCTCCGGGCAGGACGCGCCGGGCCTCGTCAGGCGCCCGCTCTCCCTGGAGGAAGCGGTCGAGGAGGCCCTGGTCGGCAACCCCGAGCTGAGCATCGCCGAAGCGCGCCGCGATATCGCCGGCGGCGCGGGGAAGGAGGCCACAGCGTACCTCTGGCCGAGACTCGACGCCGGCGCCGGCTACACCCACTCGGTGGACCCGGTGTTCGCGTTCGGCACCAAGCTCCGACAGGGGACCTTCACCCAGGAGGACCTGGACCTCGACGCGCTCAACAACCCTGACGGCATCGATGACTGGTCCTCGTTCGTCTCGATCAGCTGGAGCCTGCTCGACCCGACGAGCTGGGCGGGCCGCGCCTCAGCGAAGAGCCAGGCGGAGGCTGCGGCCTGGTCGGCGGTTCGGGTGCGCGAGGCCACGGTGTTGATGACGCGTCTGCACTACTACCGAGCTCTGGCAGCGAGCGCTCGTTTGGGGTCGGCACGCTCAGCGGTCGAGGCGGCAGAGGCCACGCTCGACCTGTTCAGCAGGCGCAACGAGCGGGGGCTACTCACCGACGCCGACCTGCTGCAGGCTGAGGCGGAGCTGGCTGCGGCGCAGGCCCAGCAGGCGGAAGCGGAGCGTGGCAAGCTCGACGCCCAACAGGATCTGGGTTTGCACCTGGGCTGGAGTCCGGACACGCTGCCGGTACCCACGGGCGGCTTACCGGCACCCGCCGCAGTGCGGGGAAGGGAGTTCGACGCCAGGGAACGTGCGGACGTAAGGGCGCGGGCCGCAGCTGTCGATGCGGCCGACGCGGCCAAGACCCAGGCGAGCCTCGCCTACCTGCCCGCCGTGGACCTGTTCGGCCGGTTCAGCACGCACGCCGAAGATCCTTTCTCGATCGACGGAGACAACTGGACGCTGGGCGTCGCTCTGCGCTGGAATCTGTTCTCGGGCTTCAGTCGGTCCGCCAGCGCGGAGCAGGTCCGGTTGCAGCGGAATATCGCCCGCACCGAATACGAGCGAACGCTCCGCAACGCGGAGAGCGAGCTCTCTCGAGCGGAGCGCGCGGTGCGCAGCGCCGAGCGACAGATCGAGGCGGCGCGCGCGGCGGAGGATGCAGCGGAGCGAGGCAGGGAGCTGATGCGCCGGCGTTTCGAGGAAGGTCTCGCGACGGCGGCCGATCTACTACAAGCAGAAGCCCGTGCAACCGGCATGCGTGAGCGTGCGATAAACGCACTTGCGACTTACCACATGGCGGTGGCGCAGCTCGAATTCGTTCGATCGCAAACAGAATCTGAGGATCAGCGATGAAGTGGATCAGCGGTATCTTAGGACTCTCATTGACCATTGCCGTCGCGGCCTGCGCTGGCGAGCAGGGTGAGCAACCAGCCGGCATGGAGCCGGTGGACGTGGTCGTTACCAGGTCCGTCGCATCGTACGGCCTGGTAACGGCACCGGGTACGGTGGTGGCCGAGGAAGCAGCCGAGCTGGCGACGCGGACGAGTGGACGGATCCGTCGCGTGCACGTAGACATCGGTTCTTCCGTGTCGACCGCTGACCCGCTCGTCACCCTCGATAGCGAGGAAATCGACGCCCGGATCCGGAGTGCCGAGGCGGGGGCGGAGTTGGCGCGGCAGTGGCATGAGCGGATCTCCTCACTCGCCGAGGATGGTGCGGCTACCGCGCAAGAGCTCGACGACGCGAACGCGCGTCTCGAGATGGCGGAGGCGACGCTGCGCGAGGCGCGAGCCCAGCGGAGCTATGTGATCCTGCGTGCGCCGTTCTCAGGCGTGGTCACAGCACGTAGGGCCGACCCGGGCGACCTAGCAGTTCCGGGCGTACCGATCGTCGAGATGATCGGCTCGGGGGGACTAAAGATCGAGGCGGACCTGCCGGCGGATCTGGCCGGACAGCTCGCGGCCGGTGATCGGATCGATGTCTACAGGTCCGAGACTTCACAGCGCTACGCGGCACAGGTGATTCGCGTGGTGCCCGCCGTCGAGCGCGCGAGCCGCCGCTTCCGCATCGAGGCGCATTTCTATGCCGACTCGACCGGTCTACCGGCTATCCCGCCGGGCACGTTCGTGCGGGTCGAGCTCGGCGGGCGAGCCGCGACGACACGGTGGATCCCCGGCGACGTCGTGGTGAATCGCGGCCAGCTGACCGGCGTCTTCCAGGTCGAGGGCGACGAGCTGCGCCTACGCTGGATCCGCTTGGGCCAGCGGTTCGGCGCGTCGGTCGAGATGCTGGCCGGGCCGGCTGCTGAAGCGCTCTTGGTGCGCGATCCCGCGTCGACGTTCGTGGACGGGCAGCCAGTGGGGAACGTGCAGCGGGTAAGCTGGGCGCCGCCGTTCGCTGAGTTGCAGACCGCCAGCACGGAGGAGGCGCGATGAGCAGTGGAGTTGCCGGTAGGCTGGCCGACGCGTTTCTCGACTCCAAGCTGACGCCCTTGCTGCTGGCCGGCGCGTTGGCCCTCGGGCTGTACACCGTCACCACGCTGCCGAGTGAGGAGGAGCCGCAGATCATAGTGCCGCTGGCCGACATCTACCTGCCGATGCCGGGAGCGACGCCGCAGGAGATAGAGAACCGGCTGTTGATTCCGATGGAGAACGTGCTGTCCGGTATCGAGGGTGTCGAGTACGTCTACAGTCATGCGGAATCCGGGTTCGGCCTGGTAACGGTCAGGTACGAGGTCGGCCGGGATATGGAAGAGAGCCTGGTGCGGCTGTACACGACGATGATCAAGTACGCGGACCGCATGCCGCCCGGCTTCAGTATGCCGCTGGTGAAGACGGTGACCATCGACGACGTGCCGTTCTTCACCGCCACTTTGACCGGCGACGACTACGACCATGCGACCCTGCGTGCCATGGCCGACGAGCTGAGGGTAGCGCTCGAGGCCGTACCGGAGGTTCGCGATGTCTCGGTCATCGGCGGTTATGCGCGTGAGATCCGGGTGGAGCTATCACCGGACCGGATGGCCGGCTACGGCGTCGATCCGACGATCATCGCCGAGCGCTTGCGCCTGTCCAACCTGAACGTCGACGCCGGCCAGTACACCAAGGGCGACGAGGTCGTACGGGTCACGGCGGGCCCCTTCTTGGGCTCGGCCCGGGATGTCGAGTCGGTAGTCCTCGACGTACGTGACGGCGCACTGGTCCAAGTGTCGGACGTCGCCGAGGTGATCGACGGGCCCGAGGAGGTAGACAGCTACACATTCCACGGCGTCCCGGGCGCACCTCTGGAGCCGATGGTGACGATCGCGGTTTCCAAGCGACCCGGCGCGGATGCCACGAGACTGGGGCGCACCCTCGAGTCGAAGATCGACGCGCTCCACGGCCGCGTCGTCCCCAGCGACGTCGAGCTGCACACGACGCGCAACTACGGGGAGACCGCCCGGGAGAAGGTGACGACGCTCAAGGAGCACCTGCTGCTGGCGATCCTCGCGGTCGGTCTCGTGGTTGCCCTGGCGATGGGTTGGCGGAGTGCGGTGATCGTTATGATCTCGGTACCCATCACCTTCGCGCTCACCCTCTTCGTCTACCAGTTCCTCGGCTACACGTTGAACCGTGTAACACTGTTCGCGCTGATCTTCGTGACCGGGATCGTGATCGACGACTCGATAATCGTGGCGGAGAACATGGAACGGCACTTCGCCATGCGCGATCGGCCGTCGCGCGCCGCCGCGCGGGCCGCGGTCGATGAGGTGGGCAACCCGACGATCCTGGCGACACTAACAGTGATCGCCGCCGTACTCCCGATGCTCTTCGTCTCGGGGCTGATGGGTCCTTACATGAGCCCCATGCCGATCGGCGCGACGGTGGCTATGCTCTTTTCCCTCGCCGTCGCACTGATCGGGACCCCCTGGCTGGCGTATCGCCTGCTGCGCGGCGCACACGGCGAAGAGGGTGAGCCGGCCTACGTCTTGGAGAAGACCCGTATCTACCGGGTCTACCACAAGATCATGGACCCGCTGCTACGCCGGCCCATCTGGATGTGGGCGATGCTCGGGGCCGTGGCGGTCTTGCTTTTCGGGGCGACCGCGATGTTCTTCACGCGCAGCGTGTCGGTGAAGATGCTGCCGTTCGATGACAAGGACGAGATGCAGATCATCGTCGACATGCCCGAGCGCACGCCGCTCGAGACGACGGTCGCGCTCGGGGAGGACCTGATTCGCGGCTTGGCCGAGCTGTCGGAGATCTCCGACGTGCAGCTCTACGCGGGCACCGCGGCGCCGTTCAACTTCAACGGGATGATCCGTCACTACTACCTGAGGCGCGGCTCGCACGTCGCCGATATCCAGATCAACCTCATCGACAAGTCGGACCGCGGCGACCAGAGCCACGACATTGCCAAGCGGATCCGCCCGATCGTCGAGCGAATCGCTCAGAGCTCGGGGACCGGTGCGCGGGTCAAGGTCGTGGAGGTACCGCCGGGCCCGCCCGTGCTCTCGACCCTCGTGGCCGAGATCTACGGGCCCGATCCCCAGTCGCAGACCGAGGTCGCAGGCCGGGTCCGTGAACTGTTTGCCGATCACCCGGCCGTGGTCGATGTCGACTGGTCGCTCGCCGAGCCGCAGCGCGAGATCCACCTCCAGGTGGACGAAGAGAAGGCCGCCCTCAGCGGAGTCGCCAAGGCCTCCGTCGTCAGTGCCCTCCACACGGCATTGGGCGGCGCCGTCGTAACACACCTGTCCCAGCCAACGGCGCGCACGCCGGTGCCCGTCAGGCTCCGGGTAACGGAAGGAGCCCGTTCCGGGATCGATCGGTTGGGTAGCCTGCACGTCGCTTCGCTGGCCGGGCAGCTGGTGCCGTTGAGCGAACTGGTCCGGCCCGAAATCGGTGAGGCACCGCAGGTAGTCGACCGCAAGAACGGCCAGCGCGTGGTCTACGTGACTGCCGACGTCGCAGGCGACGCCGAGAGCCCGGTGTACGCAATCCTCGACCTGAAAGACCAGATCGCCACCATCGAGCTCACCAGCGGCGCGACGTTGGGGCAGCTCTTCACGCGGCAGCCGGCCGCCGCCGAGCAGCCCGTCATGAAGTGGGACGGCGAGTGGCAGGTTACGTACGAGGTCTTCCGTGACCTCGGTATCGCCTTCGGCGGAGCGCTCTTGTTGATCTATGCACTCATCGTCGCCTGGTTCGGCTCGTTCGTGGCACCCCTGGTGATGATGACCGCGATCCCACTGACGCTGGTCGGCATCGCACCGGGTCACTGGATGTTCGGCGCCTTCTTCACGGCTACGTCCATGATCGGCATGATCGCGCTGGCCGGGATCATGGTGCGCAACGGGATCCTCCTCATCGACTACCTCGAGGCGCGCCGCTCTGCCGGTATTCCGCTGCAGCAGGCCGTCATCGAGGCCGGCGCCGTGAGAACCCGACCGATCGCCCTCACGGCCGGCACCGTGGTCATCGGCGCCATCGTGATCTTGTTCGACCCGATCTTCGAAGGGCTAGCGGTCTCGCTGATTGCCGGGGCGCTGGCCTCCACGATACTGACCCTGATCGTCGTGCCCAGCATCTACTACCTGGTGCACCGGAGTCGCAGCGGTACGACGGCACCCGATACAGACCCGCAACCGGAAGCGAACTAAAATGAAGCTCGTGCTGTTAATGTACTTGAAGGACGACGAGAAGTGCGTTAACCGGCTTCTCGGCCAGCAGGCGGTCTTGGCCTTCAGTCGTCTATCGGTGGAAGGCCACGGGCCTGGGAGCGCTGCAGGTTGGAGCGGCGAGATACAGCCGTACGAGTCCCAGGTCATCATGACGGTCCTACCGGATGATCAAGCCGATTCCCTGGTAGGTGCCGTATCCGAATGCACCGGTGTCGAGGACCCGCGTCATCCGATCCGTGCCGCGCTCCTCGATGTTGAGCAATTCACCTGCTGCGAACTCGCACAATCCTAACCGGGTGAGACAAAATGACCCTAGACCACAAGATCCGATTGACCGCCGGCACGTTAGTCCTGGCGAGCCTGGCCCTGGGCTGGTGGGTCAGCCCCTACTGGTTCCTGTTCACCGCCTTCGTCGGGGTGAACTTGATCCAGTCCTCGATCACCAAGTGGTGCCTGATGGAGGACATCCTGCGCTGGACGGGCATCCAAAAGGGGAGCAGGCCGGCCGCCAATTGACCGCGGGCCGTGCTCAGTACCTAACATCCAGCCGGCTGGAGCAGTTATCGGTGACCAGTTCGGCTTCGCCCGGGGACGGGCGGAGCACTGGTCACCGATAACCGTTTACTGATTATTATCCTCCGCAACTGCGGCCACTCGACCAGCTTCCACGCCCCCGCTTGCCTGACCACCCCTCCCTGGGGAACTTGTCCACTGGCCTCAGTCTTGCACTAATCGATCTCTTGGCACCGCACCTTAGGGAGAAAGTGACAATGCATATCCGACGTGAAGAGGCGCTGGCCTACCATTCGGAGGGTCGGCCCGGCAAGATCGCGTTGCATGTCACCAAGCCATGCAACACCCAGCGCGACCTATCGCTGGCGTACACGCCCGGCGTCGCAGAGCCCTGCCGGGAGATCCACAAAGACGAAGACGCGGCCTTCAAGTACACAGCGCGGGGCAATCTTGTCGCCGTAGTATCTAATGGGACCGCCGTGCTGGGCCTGGGCCGGATCGGCGCACTGGCCTCGAAGCCGGTGATGGAAGGCAAGGGCGTCCTGTTCAAGCGGTTTGCGGACATCGACGTGTTCGACCTCGAAGTCGGCAGCCAGGACCCCGAGGACACGATCCGCTTCTGTGAACTGCTCGAGCCCACTGTGGGTGGCATCAACCTCGAGGACATCGCCGCCCCCGACTGCTTCTACATCGAAGAGACGCTGATCGAACGGCTGAGCATCCCGGTCTTCCACGACGACCAGCACGGGACGGCGATTATCAGCGGGGCGGGCCTTTTGAACGCCCTGGAGGTCGCCGGCAAGGATATCGCCGAGGTCATCATCGTGGTGAGTGGCGCTGGGGCGTCGGGTATCGCCTGCGCCGAGCACTATATCTCGCTGGGCGCGAAGCGCGAGCACATCTTCATGACGGACAGCAAGGGCGTTATCCAGTCGGAGCGTGACAACCTTAATCCGTACAAGGCGCGCTTCGCCCACAAGACGAAGTACCGAACGGTTGCCGACGCGCTGAAGGGCGCCGACGTCTTCATCGGGCTTTCCCAGCCCGGCGTGATCAGCGGCGACGATCTCAAGGTCATGGCGGACAACCCGATCGTCTTCGCCATGGCCAACCCCGACCCCGAGATCCTGCCGGAGGAGGCGCTCGGGGCCCGCGACGACGTGATCATGGCCACCGGTCGCTCCGACTACCCGAACCAAGTGAACAACGTCTTGGGCTTCCCGTTCATCTTCCGCGGCGCTCTCGATGTGCGCTCCCGGGCCACGAACGAGGCGATGAAGATGGCGGCGACCCATGCCCTGGCCGAGCTGGCGAAGGAGCCGGTGCCCGAGGAAGTGGCCCGCGCCTACGGCGTCAAGAAGCTGACCTTCGGACGCGACTATCTCATCCCGAAGCCGATCGACCCGCGCGTCCTGCTCTGGGAGGCACCTGCGGTCGCCAAGGCCGCCATGGAATCGGGGTCCGCCCGGATCGAGATCGACCTCGACGAGTACCGCAACGAGCTCGAGGCCCGGCTCGGCCGCGCCCGGGAGGTCACCCGCAACATCGTTGTAAAGGCGCAGCACGCGCCCCAGTTGCAGCGCATAGTCTTCCCCGAGGCCACCGACGACCGGATCCTCCACGCGGCACGTACCTGCCTGGAAGAGCAGGTCGCGCAGCCCATCCTGGTCGGTAATCCGGACCGGATAAAGCGAGCCGTGGAGCGCTACGCGATCGAGATCGATCTGCAGAAAGCGGAGATCGTCGACCCCACCGAGCACCCGCGGCGCGAGGAATATGTCGACCACTTCTACAAGGTGCGGCAGCGCAAGGGGATCACCCGGGCCGAGGCGGCGGAATACTTGGAGAAGCCGATCTACTTCGCCGCGATGATGCTGCGCATGGGCGACGCCGATGGGCTGATCGCCGGTGAGGAGATGCACTATCCGGAAGCGCTGCGCCCCTGCCTCGAGACCGTAGGCGTGAGCCCAGCCGTACATCACATCGCCGGCCTCTACATGATGGTGCTCGAGAAGGATGTCATGTTCTTCGCCGATACCACCGTCAACATCACGCCCGACTCCCAGACGCTGGCGGAGACGGCGATACTCGCCGCTCGCTTCGCCCAGCGCATGGGCGTCGACCCGCGCGTCGCCATGATCTCATTCTCCAACTTCGGCTCGACGCGCCACCCCGACTCGATCAAGGTGGCGAAAGCCGTGGAGATCGTTAAGCAACGCTGCCCCGACCTGGTGGTCGACGGCGAGATGCAGGCGGACACAGCGGTCGTGCCCGAGATCCTCAAGAGCCGCTACCCGTTCAGCCAGCTCCAGTCACGAGCCAACGTGCTCGTCTTCCCGGACCTGGGCGCCGCGAACGCCGCCTACAAGCTCATGGCCCGGATCGGCGGCGCCACCGCCATCGGACCGATTCTCTTGGGTATGCCCAAGCCCGTGCACATCCTCCAGCGCGGCAGCGACGTCAGCGACATCGTCAACCTGACGGCGATCGCTGTGGTGGATGCTCTGGAGCGGCAGGCGGAGGAGACACCGCTTCTCGCGTAGGGAATTCGGGGTTTCGAACTGCGAATGCGGAACGGGGGAGCTTGTCCGGGAACCCTCGAATGACGATTCGCGGAGTCGGGGATCAGGGGAGGTCGGGAAGTAAAGAACGCTCTATACCTCCCCAGCTCCCCGAATCCACGAATGAAGACCAGAGAATTCCCGAGGAACTTGGCGATTCCGACTTCACTGTTCCCGATTCGCCGAAATCGTCCCGAGCGGATTGCACACCTCTCCTATGGAACCGGGGGGTAGCGCCATGGCGATGATGATCACCGATGAATGCATCGACTGCGGGGCCTGCCTGCCCGTTTGCCCGAACGACGCGGTGAACGAAGGCCTGGCCACCGACATCCCTGTATACTGGATCGAGGTGGAGCGGTGCACCGAGTGCGTTGGGGCGCACGACGAGCCACAGTGCCTGGAGGTGTGCCCTGTGGATTGCATTGTCCCGAACCCCGATTACCAGGAGACGCAAGCGGAGCTTCTGGAGAAGTACGAGAAGCTGCACTGAGCCTCCGGGCGGGCTAGCAGGCCAGGGGACAGCGGCCTCCCTGCATGGCGTGTTGCTCACCGGGCCGATGTTCGATAATTCCCACGCATGACCGTCATCCGCGACCCGATCTGGCAGAACATCTGGATCGAGCCACCAGCGCTTCGACTCATCGACACGGCGGCATTCCAGCGGCTGCGTCGCGTAAAGCAGCTGGGGCTGGCCTATCTCGTTTACCCCGGCGCGATCCACACGCGCTTCGATCATGCCTTGGGTGTCTACCACCTGACGGGCCGCGCCTTGCGACGCTTGGAGGTGTCCGGTCAGTTGGGGGAGGTCTCCGACGGTGAGCAGTCGATCTTCCGCCTGGCCGGGCTGCTCCACGACATCGGTCACTACCCATTCAGCCACACGCTGGAGGAGCTGGAGACCGGTTTGGTGCCCGAGGACCACGAGCATCTAGCCGGGGGGTTCCTGGCAGATCCAGACGTTGCCGCCGCGCTGGGTCCGCTGGGGTCCGGGGCCGCCGAGGCCATTCACGCCTTGATCCTCGGCCGCTCGGACAGCCCGCTACAGGGGCTCGTCTCCGGCTCGCTGGACCTGGACAAGATCGAATATCTCACGCGCGACGCCCTCTTCTGCGGTGTCCCCTACGGCGCGATCGACGTCGACCGGCTCCTCGACTCGCTGCGCCTGTTGCGCGACCCGGAGACCGGGCGTCTGGAGGTCGGCGTCGCCGCCCAGGGCGTCTCGGCGCTCGAGTCGCTGCTCTTCGCGAAGTACCAGATGTTCCGGAACGTATACTGGCACCACGCGGTGCGGGCGGCCTCAGTGGTCTTCCAGAGGCTTATCCGCGAGGCGCTGACCGGCGGCTGGGCGACGCGCGACCACATCGTGGGGACCGGCGACGAGGAGCTTCTCAGCGTTCTCGAGGCCCAGGCGGTCGAGAGCGACAGCGCGAGCGCTCGGCGCGCCCGGGAGCGGTTGATCCCGGCACTCCGACACCGCCGCCTGCCGAAGCGCGCCGCCGAGTGGTGGGGAGATGCGCTCACCGACGCCCTCTCCCGGCTGAAGCGCGAGGTCGCCCCCTGGTTCCACGAGCGACCCGATCTCAGGGCGGAGCTCGAGGACCACCTGGCGGCGGAGCTGGGGCTCGAGCCCGGCACCCTTTTCATCGACTACCCAGCCAAGTCGCGCCTGCTGGAGCTGGATATCCTGATGTTGGGGCGTGACGGGTGTGTCGAGCGCCTCACGTCCGCCGGCCGCGCAGGGCTCATCGACCTGCCACGCCTGGGCCGTGACCTCTATCACACAGCGCGCGTGATGCGTGTGTTCACCTGGCCGCGGATCGAGCTGGCGGAAGCGGAGCGTGTTCTCGAGCTCGTAACGGCGCCCGAAGAGAGGATCCTCTCGCTGGTGGGGTTGGAGAGTACTTGAACTGGGGAATTGGCGTGCCGATTGGCCCGGGCCCTCGCCGCCCGTTACGACGCGACGCTGGCCTACTCGCTTATTCTGACGAGAACGGCCGTGATGTTGTCCATGCCACCGGCGTCGTTGGCCGCATCGATCAGCTCGTCGGCGACTTCCTCTAGGTCCTCAGCAGCCCGGGAGAGAATCTCCTGAATCTCTTCGTCGGGGAGCATCCCGCTCAGCCCGTCGGAGCAGAGCAAGAACAGGTCACCCGGCTGTACCGAGTCGCCGTAGGTGTCGACCTCCACACTCAACTCGGTGCCCAGAGCCCGGGTCAGTATGTGGGACAGAGGGTGATCACGGGCTTGCTCGGGCGTCAATGCGCCCCGGTCCACCTGCTGCTGGACGACGGTATGGTCGCGGGTGATCTGGCTTAAGGTCCCGTCCCGCAGCAGATAGCCGCGGCTATCGCCCACCTGGTCAACGAGATACCCCGTGCCGGGTATCAGAGCGAGCAGCGTCAGCGTCGTCCCCATGCCCCGCTTCTCGGGCTCGTTGTCGGCGCGCTCCAGGATCGCCCGGTTGGCCTCCTCGATGAGCTCGAGCACGCGGTTCTCCAGCTCGGCGCCGTCCAGTCCTTCCTCGATGGCTTGGCTAACACCCGGGCCGACCGTCTCGGTCACGATCTGGCTGGCGACCTCGCCGGCGACGTGGCCGCCCATACCGTCGGCCACGATGAACACGCCCCGCTCCCCGCTCGCGAAGAGCGCGTCCTCGTTGCCCTGCCGGACCCTGCCGACGTCGCTTTTACCCGCGTAATCCCAACGCATTGGACCTCCACCCGGTGAATCCTCCGGGGGCTGACAAACTAGCCATACAGGCGCCGCCTTGTCCATGGCACCACGCTGCCTATTCACCGATGCGCACCTGCCGTCAGAGGTGACCATGCGCCGCTTGACCAAGACAAGCGGCACTGCTCCCGTCTCGCTGGAGCTTCGGGCCGGTTTGGAGCACCCGTCTCCCGAGACTTGCGACCCAATTCGGGGGGAGGGACGCTCGCGCGGGCCGTGGAGGGCGCGGGCCGCCCGGTCCAGCACGGCTAGCTGCCCTGTATAGCGGCCGCCCAGGTGTGGAGCCGCGCGCGAGGACGGTCGGGCCTGTCGACGGTACGCCGACACCCTACGTAAGGTTGGTTACACCCGGCCGCCGATCAAGATCCTTCTCTACCGGCCGATCGGCCAGGCCGGGCGCCGGCGTGGTAGGGTGCGTCAAGCCGGACCCGCGCCGTCCCTTGCGACCGAGAGGCTCTCCATGGTTACCCGCTCTCTCTCGGCAAGCTCCAAGCCGGTCAATACGCGATCCAGGGAAACGACGATGTCCCAAGCCGAGATCTCGAATTCCAGGACCTCGGCGAACTGCCGCGCCTGTTCCTCGGTCGCGTTCTGGAATCGCACTCTCGGGACCGCTACGCTGACGATCGTCACCACTCTGTTGTCACGATCGGTCTCCACGAAGGCGTCGAACCAGACGGCCCCGAAGATCGTCTCGTACCTACCTTCCGGCGTCACCGACACCGCCGCTCGGCTTGTAAGGTGGTCCCCTTCGAAACTCTCCAGTTGGGGCTGGTACACGACGATCAGGTGGCCGGCATGCATGAACTCGCGTGGCCAACCAACATCACCGTCGTCTTGGACCGGGCCACTCGACGCCGCCGTCGCCGCCCAGAGGATCATCGCGATCTGTGATGCAACAGTCATCGTCATCATCATCATCTTCTTCTTCTTCTTCTCTGCCACCCACACCGCCGAACCGCCAGCGGCAGGACCTTGACGCCAGGCTGCCCTTGCCGGCCCGTAAGCGGGAGCCGTTGATCGAGTAGTCTGCACCCAAACGACCGCAATCGACGCCGACCGGCACACCCTTGTCAAGCTCGGGCCGGTTGCGGGCCCTCCCCATCAACAGTACTCTCCGCACCGTAACGAGCGGCTTCGCCTGCGTGCGAGGACGTCCCGGAACGCTCGCACGGTCCGCCTCGACTCCCGGACGGCGAGCAGCTTTGCGTCGAGGGGGCAGCGGGCCAGGATCCAGGAGGGCACGTGACCAACAAGCTCAGATACATAGGCCCGGCCGTGATCTTCACCCTGATCTTCACCGCCGCTTCACTTGTCGACCCACCCGCGGAGACGAGCTCGGTGCCCGACACCGACTCCGCCCGTCTAAGCCAAGGCCTCGGCCCACCGCCGGTGGAAGGTGACACCATCACGACGGCCAGCGGCCTCAAGTACATCGTCATCCTGAACGGCACCGGCCCGCAGGCGGAACGGGGCCAGCAGGTTCGGGTGCACTACAGCGGCTGGCTTGAGGACGGCTCCCTGTTCGACAGCTCCGTGCTGCGCGGCGAGGCGTTCGAGTTCCGTCTCGGGGCCGGCCAGGTGATCCGCGGTTGGGACGAGGGTATCGGGATGATGCAGGTCGGTGGCAAATGGCGCTTCATCATCCCGCCCGAGCTGGCGTACGGCGAGCGGGGTTACCCGGATGTCATCCCGCCCAGTGCCACGCTGGTTTTCGACGTGGCGCTTCTAGGAGTCAGGTAGCGACGGAAACAGGGGGTACTGATGATCGGGAGGCTTACTATCGTCATCCCCGTTGTGATGCTAGCTCTGGCCTGCAATAGCGGTTCCGATGGGGACCGGGCAGCTGGCGAAGCGGTGGGTGAATTGGAGACAAGTGAGATGAGCGAGACCAGCGGGCCGCCACCGGTGGCGGGTGACACGGTGACTACGGAGAGCGGCCTCAAGTACGTCGTGATCGGCAGCGGCACAGGCGTGGCCGCACAGCCAGGCCAGACTGTACAAGTGCACTACACCGGCTGGCTGGAGGACGGCACGAAATTCGACAGTTCGGTGGACCGGGGCCGCCCGTTCGCCTTCCCCCTCGGAGCGGGCCGCGTCATCCGCGGCTGGGACGAAGGAGTAGCGCTGATGCAGGTCGGCGACCAGCGGCGCTTCATCATCCCGCCCGAGCTGGCTTATGGCGAACGCGGCTTTCCGGGCGCGATCCCGCCCAACGCTACTTTGATCTTCGACGTGGAGCTGCTCGGAGTCGAGTAGTCGGGAAACGAGCAGGACGAGCAGTAGGTGAACGGCATCGTCGAGGTCGCCGTCCGTTGCCAGGGTCTCGAGAAGCGCTACGGAGATGTCGTGGCCGTCGACGGGCTCGACCTCGAGGTGTACGCCGGCGAGTGCTTCGGCCTGCTCGGCCCGAATGGCGCCGGCAAGACGACCACGGTCGAGATACTCGAGGGCCTCCTCCAGCCGGATGCCGGCGAGCTGGAGATCCTGGGCACGCACTGGGGGACGGACGACCGTGCGCTCCGGCAGCGTCTCGGCGTTCAGCTTCAGGAGACCCAGCTGGCCGAGAAGCTGACGGTCGAGGAGACGCTGCGGCTGTTCCGCAGCTTCTTCGACCGCGGCCGGAGCATCGACGAGGTCCTTCGGATCGTCGAGCTGGAAGAGAAGCGGGCCGCTTGGGTCTCGCGCCTCTCCGGCGGCCAGCAGCAGCGGCTGGCGGTTGCCTGTGCGTTGGTCAGCGAGCCCGAGCTCCTCTTCCTGGACGAGCCCACCACCGGCCTCGACCCCCAGTCGCGGCGCGGGCTCTGGGACCTGGTCCTCGATTTCAAGGCCTCCGGCCGCACCGTCCTGCTGACCACCCACTACATGGAGGAGGCAGAGCGGCTCTGCGACAGGGTCGCCATCGTGGATCGCGGCCGCGTGATCGCCCTCGGAACCCCCGGGGAACTCATCTCAAGACTGGGGGGCGAGCACGTCGTCGAGTTCGCCCTCGCGAACGACGACCCGGCCGTCGACAACTGGCTGCGCCACGTCGAAGGCGTCCAGGACGTGCGTCGTGAGCGGGAGGGGATTTTCCTCACCGTCAGGGAGGTGCACCGTACGGTTCCCGCCCTGCTCAGCGCACTGCGGCGACACGACGTCGAACTCACCAGCTTTACCACTCACCACGCCTCCCTCGAGGACGTCTTCGTATCGCTGACGGGGCGGCACCTGAGAGATGAATAGGTCCTCAAGCCCGCTCTGGGAGCTGACCCGGGCCCGGGTAGTGGAGTTCCTGCGTGAGCCGGAGGCGATCTTCTGGGTCTTCATCTTTCCGGTCCTCCTGGCAGGAGGTCTCGGCATAGCCTTCCGCAATCGGCCCGCCGAATCGCTACGAATCGGTGTGGCGGACGGGCCCGGCGCGGCCGCGCTTGCCGCCAGGCTCGACAGCTTCCCCGCTCTGCGCGCGTTCCCGATGACGCCAGCGGAGGCAGCCGACGAATTGCGCACGGGCAAGCTCGCCCTCGTCGTGGTCCCCGGCGACTCGGTCACGTACGTCTTCGATCCGACCCGCAGCGAGGGGCAGCTCGCCCGGCGCGTGGTGGATGACGCCCTGCAGCGGGCAGCCGGACGCGCTGATCCGCGGGTAGTCAGCGAGCGACATCTCACCGAGCCGGGGTCCCGCTACATCGACTTCCTCATCCCCGGGCTCCTCGGCCTCAACCTGATGGGCAGCGGGATGTGGGGAATCGGCTTCAACATCGTGCAGGCGCGCCGCAAGAGACTGCTCAAGCGACTGCTCGCCACACCGATGCGCAAGAGCCACTACCTGCTGTCGTACGGGCTCTCCCGCTTCGTCTTCATGATCCTCGAGGTCGCGGCCCTGGTCGGGTTCGGCTGGGTCGTGTTCGACGTTCGGGTTCATGGCTCGATCTTCGACCTGCTGATCGTCTCCGTCGTCGGCGCGCTCGCTTTCGCAGGATTGGGCCTACTCACCGCCAGCCGCGCCCAGACAGTCGAAGGCGTGTCCGGGATCATGAACTTCGTGATGCTCCCGATGTGGATCTTTTCCGGCGTCTTCTTCTCTTACGCCAGATTCCCCGACGCTCTGCAGCCCCTGATTCAGACCCTGCCGCTGACGCCGCTGCTCGACGCACTGCGCTCCGTGATGATCGACGGCGCCCCGCTCAGCGCTAACCTGGCGCGCCTGGCGGTGGTCGCCGCCTGGGGGGTCGCCAGCTTTGGCGCCGCCGTTAAGATCTTCCGCTGGAACTAACTGCAGCGTGAGGTTTAAGAGAGTCGGCCAGTCCGGTCCGGCTGACCGCCGAAATCCACGCTTGACAATGACATGGCGAGCTATATCTTAAACGGTTGGCAAGCCCCCGGGTCGCGGTGAAACTTTCTTGTCCCTATGGTGTCTTATCTGCCGGACCCCGGGTGCAGTCGGGCGGAAACCCGCCCAGCAGGCGAGATCCCGGCGGAACAGGCGTTCCCAGCCGGGACTTTAGTTTGACCTGAGTGAAGGCAGAGGCCGCAGCATAGCGGAGTATAGCATAGAGCGATGATCATGGAACGGGAGTCTGCCAGGGCAAAGCGTCTGGCCAGCCAGGCCCTCAAGAGCCGGGTGGCGGGGGATGATTCTGCCCTGGATCAGTACCTCCAGGACGTTAGCCAGCACGGGCTGATTACCCCTGAGGAGGAGATCAGGCTGGCGCGGCGTGCCCAAAAGGGGGATACCAGGGCGATCCAGGCCCTCTGCAAGGCCAACCTGCGCTTCGTGATCTCCGTGGCGAAAAAGTACCAGGGGCGTGGGCTGCCGCTCGGCGACTTGATCCAGCAGGGTAACCTCGGGCTGGTGACGGCGGCCATCAAGTTCGATCCGGACCAAGGCGTGAAGTTCATCAGCTACGCCGTCTGGTGGATCCGCCAGGCCATCCTATCTGCGCTGGCCCACCATGGGCGGTCCGTCCGCGTGCCGCTCAATCGTGCGGCGGAGCTGTCCAAGATCCTCAAGGCGCGGCAGGCGCTTAAGGTGACCCTGGACCGTGAGCCGACCAGCGAGGAGATCGCCCGGCACCTTGGCATGAACCCTGCTACGGTGGAGATGCTCGAGGCGCTGAACGCCGGCGAGGTCCGCCTCGACGCGCCGATCGGCGACAGCGAGGACTCGAGTCTGGTCGAGCGTTTCGTCACCGAGGAGGCCACCACGGCCGTCACGCAGGTCGAGGAGCGACTGCTCCAAGAGCAGATCGACGAGGCGCTCAGTACGCTCCGCGAGCGCGATGCACTGGTCCTGAGGCTCTACTACGGCCTTGGCGACGGTCGCGAGCACACCCTGGAGGAGATCGGTCAGAAGCTCGGCATTACCCGAGAGCGGGTGCGCCAGCTTCGCGACCGGGCACTGAAAGAGCTGCGTGAGGGCGAGCGCGGGGCGGCGCTCGCCAGCTTCGCCGCGGCTTGAGCCGGTTTGCCGGACAAAGACCGCCGCGAAGAGAAGAACCGGAGGGGCGCCAGAGGGCGCCCCTCTTTTTCGTGCCGCAGGCCAGCAACCGTGCCCCACGCAGTATCATCTAATGTGTGTAGGTACCTTCAGGCGATTGCACCAACCGAATAAGACGTGCCAGGTGACCGTCAGGCCCGCCGGCCCGCTGTCGAGGAGATCCCAATGAACTCAGCCAAGCTGGCTCGCACCTTGCTGGCGCTGTCGGCCTCGGCTCTCATCGCCGCGCCTACCGCACTCGCAGTCGAGCCGCCGAAGGTGGCCGTCGACTACACGGTAACGGTCACGCAGCCCCACACTCACGTGTTCCACGTACGGATGGCGATCTCTGGGGATGGGTCCTCGGTCGTCGACGTATCGATGCCCGTCTGGACCCCGGGCTCGTACCTGGTACGGGAGTACGAGCGGCACGTAATCAGCTTCGCTCCACAGGACGGGACCGGCCGGCCCCTCGCCTGGCACAAGGCCGACAAGAACACCTGGCGCATAGAGACGGGTGGGGCGGAACAGGTCTTGCTCGACTACGAGGTCTACGCGCGCGAGCCGGGTATCCGCTGGTCGTTCGTCTACGACAGTGGAGGCCACATCATCGGGCCCAACCTGTTCATGCATGTGGTCGGGGCAGCCGACGCCCCAGCCTCGGCTACTTTCCAGTTGCCGGACGGCTGGCGGCTGAACGGCGCGTTGGCCCCGTCGGGTGATAACCCGTACAGGGTCTCGGCCCGCTCGTATCACGAGCTGATCGACGCGCCGATGCTGATCGGCCACTTCGATGAGATCGAGTTCGAGGTGGGAGGGATCCCGCACGTCATATTAATCCTCGGCCCGCACAACGCCGACCTCGAGCGTTGGAGGGACGATTTCACCCAGATCGTCGAGACCTGCTCGCAGTTGTACGGTGGCCTGCCGTACGAGCGGTACGCGTTCGTGTTCTTAACGCTCACCCGCGACGGGGGGATCGAGCACGCCAACGGGACGACGATCGGGCTCGGCGGCCTGGACTTTCGGAGCGTGCCCGGTCACCAGGACGTGCTAGGCGTTGTCTCCCACGAGGTTTTCCACGCCTGGGTCGTGAAGCGAATCCAGCCTCCCGCGTTCAGGCCTTACAACTACGAGGAAGAGAACTACACCGACGCGCTCTGGTTCTACGAGGGATTCACCTCGTACTACGGCGACCGGATCCTGCGCCGCGCCCGACTCCTCGAGAGTCTCGACGACCCCATCGGTTTCGTTACCGAGTACAGATCGATCCCGGGCCACACCCTGCAGAGCGCCGCTGACGCCAGCTTCAACGCCTGGATCCATTTCTACCGCGAAGACGAGAGCTCCGACAACTACCGCACCGACTACTACTTCAAGGGCCGCGTCATCGCCAACCTGCTCGAGCTGGAGATCGCGAACCGGACGCACGGTGCCGGAGGGCTCGACGACGTGATGCGCCTGATCTGGGAGCGAACCCGCGACGACGCTGCAGCTTTCGATGCCCAAGGGATCCGCGCGGTCATCGAGGAGGTGGCCGGCGGCTCCTTCCGCGAGTTCTTCGATCGCTACGTCTTCGGGACCGACGACATCCCGTTCGAGGACTTCTTCCGGCTCGCCGGCTACGAACTGACCGTCGATGAGGACGCAACCCGACGAAGAGACAGCATTGGCTTCATGGGGGTCGAGCTCGGAGAGTCGAACGGCCGGCTCGCGCTGAGTGGAATCGTAAGAGACGGGCCGGCTTGGCGCAGCGGGCTCAGCTACGGCGATCTGATCGTCGCTATCGACGGGGTCGAAGTCACCAGCTTGGCCTCGTTACAGGCATTCCTCTGGAGGTCTAATCCGGGCCAGTCGGCCGAATTTACCGTATCACGCTACGGTGAGAACCAGACCGTCAGAGTCACCCTGGGTGAGCGCAGCGTCCCGGTCTACAGGCTGACCGAGGTGGACGAGCCGACGGAGGTCCAGCTGGCCGTGCGCCGGATCTGGCGGCAGGGTAGCTGAACCGGCGATCAGCGGGCCGCCCGCTGCCCTTGCTCGGCTACCTGCTGTGCATAAGCTTTGCCGCTCGGGAAGTTCGTCCACCCATCACCTAAGAGAAGGACACCATGGCCCATCCCAGTCGACTGACGCCGATGGCCGCCGGAGTCGCTCTGCTACTGCAGGCCGGGGCGCTCGCCGGCCAAGATACATCCCGATCCGCCAGTCACAGCGAGCTCGGTGACGCGGCACCCGTGGCGCCGGCCGAATATCTCGGTCACCCTGTGGGCGCCGACTTCAAGCTCGCGGATTGGGAGAAGATCACCGCCTACTTCGACCATCTGGGCAGCGCCTCCACCGCAGTGCGTGTCGACACGGTCGGCCGCAGCACTCAAGGACGGCCGTTCATCCTCGTTACCGTCACGACGCCCGACAACATGGCGCGGCTCGAGGAGATCCGGCTCAACCAGGCCAAGCTCGCCGATCCCCGAGAGCTGGAGGAGGATGAGCTCGAAGCGCTGCTCGAGAAGCAGCCGGCCGTCGTCTTGATCAGCAACAACATCCACAGCACAGAGATCGCCTCGAGTCAGGGCGTGATGGAGCTGGCCTATACGCTGGCCAGCGATCCCGACCTAGCCGCGACGTTAGAGGATGTCGTGGTGCTGCTGATCCCGTCGGCCAATCCCGATGGTCAGCAGATGGTGTCCGACTGGTACGAGCGGACCCTGGGCACTCCGTACGAGGGCGGGGGGATGCCGTGGCTGTACCATCCGTACGCGGGCCATGACAACAACCGCGATTGGTATATGCTCACCCAGGTCGAGACCCGGTTGCTCACCGACCTGCTGTACCGGCAGTGGTTCCCCGAGGTCGTTTACGACGTGCACCAGATGGGGCGCGACGGCGCGCGGTTCTTCGTCCCGCCGTTCGACGACCCGGCGAACCCGAACATCGATCCGCTGCTCGTGCGGATGATCTCGCTGGTCGGGCTGCAGATCTCCACCGACCTGGAGGCGGCCGACAAGTCCGGCGTTGTGAACGCGTGGCGATTCGACCTCTGGTGGCATGGCGGCCTGCGGACGGTGCCCGCGCGACATAACATGATCGGCATACTCTCCGAGTCGGCCAGCGCACGGCTCGCCTCCCCGCTTTTTCTCGAGCCGGATCAGGTCCGACAGCCGCAGCACGGGATCAACTTCCCGAACCCGTGGCCCGGCGGCTGGTGGCACATCCGCGATATAATCGACTACCAGCTGATCGCCGCACGCTCGGTGATCGGGTTTGCCGCGCGCCAGCGTACCCGTCTCATCCGTTACTACGTCGAGCTAGGTCGCCAGGCCGTCTCAGCAGGTCGCGATGAGCCTCCCTTCGCCTACGTGGTACCGGCGAACCAGCGGGACGTTGGGAGCGCAGCCGCCATGCTGGAAGTGGTGCGCGGTGGCGGCGTGGAGATCCATCGCGCCAGGTCGCCTTTCTTGTCCGAGGGGATCGAGTACCCAGCCGGCAGCTGGGTCGTACTAATGGCGCAGCCTTACCGGGCACATGCCAAGGATCTGCTCGAGCGCCAGTCCTACCCGGACCTCCGCGCCTATCCCGGCGGGCCGCCCGACACTCCCTACGACGCCGCTGGCTGGACGCTCCCGCTCCAAATGGGCGTGGAAGTGGTGGAGGCGCTGACGCCGTTCGCGGCCGATCTGCAGTTGCTGACCGACGAGATCGAGCCGCCGGCCGGCAGCGTAACCGGGCCAGGCTCGACTTTCGTCGTGACGAACGTGACGAACGCCGGCAACCTGGCGATCCATCGACTGCTGGCATCCGGCGGCCGCGTCGCTCTCCTGTCCGAAGCCGCGGAGTCGGGAGGCCAACGTTGGCCCGTCGGGAGCGCCGTGCTGCACGGACCGGACGTCCGACAGATCCTGGAGAGCCTGGCGAGCGACGAGGGTCTGTCGGCGCAGTCGTTCTCGGGTACCGTCACAGGGTATCAGGTCGGTCAGCCGCGGGTTGGCCTCTATCAGCCCTGGACTGCATCGATGGACGAGGGCTGGACCCGCTGGGTGCTCGAGGGCTGGGACCTGCCCTATCGGACGTTGCACGATACGGAGATCCGCGCCGGCGATCTCCGGGCACGCTACGACGTGATCATACTCCCGGACGTGTCAGCCAGCTCGATCGTCGAAGGGCGGAAGCCCGGCACGGTACCGGCGGAATACGCCGGCGGATTGGGCGATGCCGGTACCGCAGCGATCCGCGCGTTCGTGAAGGCCGGCGGCACGCTCATCTGCATCGACTCGTCCTCCGGCTTCGCCATAGAGCAGCTCGGGCTACCGGTGAACGACGTGCGCCCGGCGTTCAACGAGCAGCGAAGCGGTAGTGCCTTTTATGCGCCCGGTTCGATCCTCGCCGTGGAGATCGACACCAACCACCCGGCAGGCTACGGCATGCCCGAGGAGACGGTCGTCTTCTACTCGAACGGCCCGCTCTTCGAGGTCGAGGGAGACCGCCGCGACGTTGCGGTCGTCGCGCGCTATCCGGAGACGGGACAGCTGCTCAGCGGCTATGCCTTGCACACCGAGTTCCTGAACGGCAAGGCGGCCCTGGTCGAGGCGCGCTACGGAGATGGGCGCGTGATCCTGTTCGGATTCCGCCCGCAGTACCGAGGGCAACCGCACGAGACATTCAAGATCCTGTTCAACGCCATCTACCTCGGCACGGCGAACGGGCCGCAGCGGTTGGAGTTCTAGTTGGGTGGCGTTATCGGCGGGGTTGTGTGTTGTCCACCGCAGGTGAGCGGTCGACCTGTCGCTCAACGGGCAGCTGGCCATGCAAGACACGGCCCCCTGGTTCGATCGCCGCCGCCACCGGAACCTCCGTTCGACAGGAAGGCGTGCGCGGTGCGTGTTGCTCGCTCTCCTGGGCCTAGCGGGTTGTCTCGCCCGGCCTCCCTCCCCACCTGACCCAGCCCCCAACGAAGTCACGCGGCGGCACGCCGACTCTGAACTACTTCGTGTCGGCCAAGTTGCAGGGCCAGGAAGGCGTAATCTACCCGCAGAACAGCCGGTCCTGGTCCGCGCGGGGGAACTTCGGGTTCGACCCGAGCAATGTCTTAAACATCCAGCTAAACAACTCCTACAGCCACCGCGACATCAGATGGATCCCGGACGGCGGCAACGCCGAGGGGATGCTGCTGAACGTGTTCCGCGGGGAGGGCGACTACACCACCGACCACGACGACGCCTCAGTCCTGGAGATGAAGCTTAACAGTCTCGTGGACCACTTCATCACCGGACACAGCATCAATTATACGCCCACGCCGGGCTTCTTCCACCGGTTGGCCACCGGCATCGATTACACCAACACGGAGTACACCGAGGAACGGGAGTACGGGTTCTTCCGCGTGCCGTTGGGCAACCAAGCAACCGACAACTACCAGGTGACGACCCTCACCTTGGACTATGCGGGGACCTGGCAGACGCCGATCGGCGAATCGCTGATGTCCAGCTTCTCGTTCGGGGGCCAGATGTACGACGAGAAGATTCGCATAACCGGCAGGCCGGGTCAGGCTCAACACGGCGTCACAGCGGCCGGGCTGTTCACGGCGCGTGCCCTGGCTCTAGTTTGGTGCTCACACCGTGCCAAGGTGACCAAGCGCTCGATCTGGAGGCTTCAACAATACACACGACGTCGCAATCCATCGATTGAGCAGAGCCGCACACAAGACAGGAGCAAAACGATGCTGTGGACGCGTCTTGGACAGCTCCTACCGTTGGCAGGGCTGATCTCGATCTGCGGGGTGAGCCCCATAGCCGCCCAAGAACCCGGAGACATCGCCATAGTCGGTGGCCGGGTTGTGGATCCAGCCAGCGGGACCGACCGCGTGCAGAACGTGCTCATCCGCGGCGATCGCATCATCGCGATCACCGACCAGCCGCTGACGGCACGCCGCGTGATCGATGCCTCGGGCCTAGTGGTGGCGCCAGGCTTCGTGGACATCCTGGCCCGGATCCGGGCCGGCCGTGAGCCCCAGCGCTACAAGATCAAGGACGGCGTCACCACCGTGGTCAGCATGCACGGTGGACCCGTGGACATCGCGGGCTGGTACGCGGCCTTCGAGGTCGACGGGTCGCTGGTGAATTACGGTACCACGGTCGGGCACCCCGATGTCCGCGCGGCAGCGGGCGTGACCGATCTCTATGCGCCGGCGGGCGAGACCGAGATCGCGCATATGCGCGCGATCGCTGCGCAGGCCATCGAGACCGGCGCAGTGGGGATCGGCTTCGGGATCAACTACACACCGGGCGCCTCCTACGAGGAGATCATCGCCATGTTCGACGTGGCAGCCCGCCACGGCGTGCCCGCCCACGTCCACTCGCGGTACAAGGGCTCGGTATTCCCCGAGACCATCGTTCAATCGGTTCAGGAAGTCATCGCGGCGGCGGCGATCACCGGGGCCAGCGCCCAGGTCGTTCACCTCGCCTCCTCAGCGATCGGATCGATGGGGCCGTGCCTCGAAATGATCGAGGGCGCGCGCAGACACGGCATCGACGTAATGGCCGACATCCACCCGTACCTGGCCAACAGCACACGGTTGGAGTCAGCACTTTACGATCCGGGCTGGCAGGAGCGGTTCGGCGGCGTCAGCTACGACTCGATCATGCTCGTCGATACCGGTGAGAGGCTGAACGAAGAGACCTTCGAGTACTGGCGTGAGAAGGGCGCCACGATCATCACCTTCTTTATCCCGAAGGACGAGATGCTGATGGCGCTCAGGCATCCGCACGTGATGGTAGCGAGCGACGGCGTTATCGTCGACGGGTTGGGACACCCGCGTGGCGCCGGTACATTCACCCACCTGCTGGGTCGACTGACACGTAACGAAGGCCATCTCACCCTTATGGAAGCGCTGCGGAAGATAACGATCATGCCCGCGCAGCGGCTCGAGAGTGCGGTACCCTCTATGCGCTACAGGGGCCGGCTGAGCATTGGCGCGTACGCCGACATCACGGTGTTCGATCCCAACACGATCATCGACCGCGCCACCTACCTCGACTCGGCGCAGTACTCGGACGGTGTGCACTACGTACTGGTTAACGGCACCCTCGTGCTCGACCGCGGTGAGTTTGTCGACGGGGTGGCACCAGGCCAGGCCGTTCGGTACCCCAGCACCGGAGCACAGCCGTGAGACCGTCAGTGGTGTCACGCCTCCTGCTCCTAGCCAGCGTGGCGCTCCTAGGGTGTGAGCCCCGGGCGCCGACGGCCGAGCATCCCGCCTACCGACCCGAGCAGCTTAGCCGCTCGGCCCACGGCATGGTGGTGAGCGGCTCTCCACTCGCCACGGACGTCGGCGTGCAGCTGCTGGAGTCAGGGGGAAACGCGGTGGACGCCGCCGTCGCCACGGCGTTTGCACTCTCGGTTGTCGAGCCTTGCATGTCGGGGCTCGGCGGCCGCACCCAGATCCTGTTACGCTCCCCGGAGGGGGTGTTCGTTGGGATCGACGGCACCACGGAGGTGCCGGCTGGAGCGCCCAGCGAGCCGGCGGAAGAAGAGGATCTCTACGGCTACCCCACCATCGGGGTTCCAGGCACCGTAGCGGCGCTGGCCACGGCGCACGCCGCCTACGGCACGCGGCCGTGGGCAGAGCTGATCGCACCTGCCATCGCGCTCGCCGAACAGGGCTTTGCCTTGCCTCCCCAGGATGCCGAGCGGATCGCCGGCATCGCGGAACAGCTGCGGGAGTTCGAGGCCTCCTCTCGATATTTCCTCAAACCCGACGGCCAGACGTACGCAGCCAACGAACGGCTCGTCCAGTCCGATCTCGCCCGCACCCTGCGGGCCATCGCCGAGGGCGGCGCGGACGTGTTCTACCGGGGCTGGATCGCAGACAGCATCGCCGCCGACATGCAGCGCCGCGGCGGTTTCGTGAGCGCGGCGGACCTCGCGCGGCACGCGGCGCGCCGCTCGCTGGTCGTGCGGGGCAGCTATCGGGGCTACGACCTGGTGGGCGCCTATCTCCCCGCCTCAGGAGCCACCACAATCGAGGCGCTACATATCCTCGAACAGTTCAACCTTACTGATCGGGCAGGAACGCCCGAGTGGATGGCGCTCACCGCGCAGGCTTTGCTCCTGAGCTTCGAGGACCGCACCAAGGACCTGGGGACGGCCGCCCGGCAAGCGCATACCCTGGTCTCGAAGGACTGGGCGACCTCGCGCGCCACGGAGGTGGAAGACCCAAGGGTAGTCGAGTCTGTCCTCCTAACGCCCAGCAGCCAAGCTTCGCCCGTGTGGTTCGAACCGGCGTACACGACGCATCTGTCCGTCGCTGACCGGGAGGGGGGATTGGTGGCGCTGACGCAATCACTCGGGCCCATCATGGGCTCCAAGGTGGCGGCGCCGGGCCTCGGGTTTGTGTACGCGGCGACGATGGGCTACCTCGGATCGCAGCCCCCGGGTGCGCGCCCTTTCTCGTCGCAGTCGCCACTCATCGTGCTGAAAGACGGAGAACCGGCGTACGTGCTGGGTGCCGCGGGAGCCCGGCGCATCATCTCGGCGATTGTGGAGGTCGTGAGCCGCGTGGTGGACGAGGAACTCTCGCTGGCGGACGCGATGGCACTACCCCGCTTCCACCCGACGCCCGAGGTGATCTACATAGAGGGCCGGCGCGCGGCCACGTGGTCGGCGGCGGATATGGCCGAGCTGGCGAGCTTCGGCTTCACTCCTGAGGCCCGTGCTTCCGCACCTTACTTCGCACGGATCCACGGGATCGAGTTCGATGCGCTGACGGATGCGTACATCGGCGTCGCGGACCCGCGCGGGAACGGCGGCGCTCGCGGAGCGCGCCGGTGAGGAAAGGCGGCAGCGCCGGCAGCCAACGGCGTGTTGCCCGGCGTGCCGAGGAACGAGGTGAACCATGGCTAAGACGATGGTCCTGACACGCGCGGTTTGATGCAACATATCACAGTATCAGTGGAGACATGCTAGACTTTGTGGGAATGCGAGAGCAGGCAATCGTTGAGTACAACACAGCTCTACAGATAGACCCCCAGGAGAAGAATTGGCTGCATCCAATATGGCGTGATGTTAGACCCCCAAAATAGGTGATCCGTCCCCCCACGCCATCGACCCGTCTAGCGCGCACTCAGCAGCGCTCTCCCGCCATCGATCGTGTGTATCCCTCCCGTTATCCAGCCCGCCTCGTCCGAGCACAAGAAAGCGCACAGCGCCGCGATCTCCTCCGGCTGCCCGACCCGGCCCAGCGGGTGCGTCGCCTTGGAGCGCTCGAGAAACGCCTCGTAATCCGGCACCGCACCGCCCACCGTGTGTAGCTCGGTGACCACGACCCCGGGGTTCACCGCGTTGACACGTACACCGTGGGGCGCCAGCTCGAGGGCTACACACTGGGTGAACATGTCGACCGCCGCCTTAGACGCACAGTACCCTAGCAAGTTGCCGTAGGGACGCAGACTGGTGACCGACGACACGTTGACGATGGCGCCGCCGCTCTCGATCAGGTGTGGAGCGACGTGGCGTGTAACGTAGTAGACGTTGTCGACGTTCGACGCGAACAGCCGCTCCCACTCCTCGGGCGGCGTGTCAAGGACGCCGCCCGTCCCGATCACACCGGCCGCGTTGATGAGGTAGTCGACCCGGCCCAGCCGCTCGACGCAGCTGTCGACCGCGGCCCGTGCCGCCTGATCCGAGCGCAGATCGGCTATCGTATAGTGATCGAACGTGCCCTTCAGCCGATCTTCGCGGCGCGCAACGGCGAAGACCGCGGCGCCCTCCTCCTCGAATCGAGTGGCGCAGGCCCGCCCGATCCCACTCGAAGCGCCGGTTACGAATGCGACCTTGTCTGCGAAGCGCATGGCCCCTCCTCTGCTCAGCGTTGGCGGAGCCAGCTTACAACGGCGCCCCGCTGGCCGACAAGCCGTCGAAAACAGCGGCGCTGTAACCCGTCGAGAGGGTCACAGCGCCGCGCGCTCCCGAGGCCCGTTCGCTACGGGCGCCGAGACATCAGGGGTTCAGGTAGTAATTTACCTTGATGCTGAAGTAGTTCTCCCCTTCTGCCTGCCGTAGTGCGTCAAAGTCGTTCAGCGGACTGAACGAGCCCGTGTAATTGTAGGCCGTCTTGCTCGATGACCAGACGAAGAACAGGGTCGAGCCCTGCATGTACTCCCAACGCAGCACCACCGTCGACCGGAACTGCTTGAAGTTGAAGTCCGGGTCGTCGAACGAGAAATCCGTCTCGCCGTCCCGATTCAGGTCCACATGGTAGGTGCCGGGCTCGTCCGGTTCGGTGCTCGCTTCGTACGTGAGACGATCCTCTTCCAGCGGGGCGAACCGGTCGGCATAGGCGTCCGCCTTCGGGTCGACGACCTCGCTGAACGCCGTGTAAGTGCCCGCCGAGACGAACGGCTGTGCGTACAGCTGCAGGCTCAAGTTAGGCGTGAACGTCCAATCGAGCCGGGTCGTCAGGTACAAGGTCTTCTGGTCGAGCACGCTCGTGAAGTAGTGCGTTGAGCCCAGCGCATCCTCGGTCGTCAAGTACTGCCAATCGTCGTGGTTCCAGCTGTACTCCGGCCCCAGCGTCAGCCGCACGTTGGCCAGCGGCCGCCAGGCGACGAACGCCCAGACGCCGGCCGAAGTGGAGCTCTCCTCATCTTTCCAACCCCAAGTGCCCGTCTCGAAGGCGACCGGCTTGCGGTCGTCGCTGTAGAAGCCGCCCCACCAGTTCCAGGCGGCAGGTGCCTTCATCGCCGGTCCACCTCGCAGCGTCTGGATGGAGAGGCCGGGCAACTGCCGCTCGACGCCACCCCAGCCACCCCAATAGCTGAGCAGCGTGAAGCTGCCGTTGACGTTCATGCCCGTCGCTGTCCGTTCGCCGCCGAGCGTCTGATGATTCCAGCCGTTCCAGTTCAGGTAGTAGCGTCGGAAGATCTTGCCCGGCTGCACGTCGCGGTACTGGATCCAGGCGCCGTTGCGCCACGCATCGGCCGACCTCTGGAAGCCCAGGTCGTTCACCTCGAAGCCCGGCGAGATCCAGGAGCTCCGCACCGAGCCGCGCCAGTGGCCACCGCCGATCTTGGCGAAGCTGAACGACCCGCTCGTCCCCGACAGGCTGGTCCGCGTCGGGTCGTAGGTGAGGTGGCTGGCGTCGGGTCGCTGGAAATAGCGGGCCGAACTCACTTGCGCATCATCGATCGCCGACTCGGAGCCGCGGATGTGCGACATCAGCACCTGACCGGTGAGCTCCCAGTTGCCGTCCCAGAAACGGTGCCGCGCATCGATGCCGCCGGCGTAGGCGGAGGAGCGCAGATAGTCGAGCGAGGCGGGCAGGTCGCGGTTCGTCAGCGTGACTATGGCGCCAACCGCGCTACTGCCGCCGTTGAAGTCCTTCTGGACCCGGGCCACGCCGTAGTTGGTCAGCGGCTCGACGACATCTGCATGTCGGATGCCGTCGCCGTCGATCACTGCGGCTTTCTCTTTGCCGGTGACCGCGTCGAGCACGCCTACGGTCCAGCCGTCGGCCGATTTACCCGACAGCTTGGCCGCGGCCAGGATCGTCGTGTTATCGGGGTGGTCGACGTAGCCGTCACGCGCGTCGGCTTCACCCTGCGGCCGCCGGCCGATCCGCCGCGAATAGAAGAGCTGCTCCCAACCGCCGCTGCCACTCAGGCCGAAGCTGAAGATGTTGGCACCTTCCAGGAAGAACGGACGCTTCTCCTGGAAGAAAGTCTCGAAGGCGGAGAGATTGACCACCGACGGGTCGGCCTCGACCTGGCCAAAGTCGGGGTTCACTGTGAGGTTCAGCGTCAGGCTGTTGGTCACGCCGTAGCGCAGGTCGCCACCGACGTTGCCCTGGAACTCACTGCCGGTCTGGAACGGATTGTCCGGATCCTCCGGCGTGTAGCCCTGAGTCGCCACCACGTAGGGCAGCACTTCCAGACGCCGCGGCGGTTGGATCCCGTTGATCCCGACCAGGTCGCCGTACTCGGACACCCAGCCGGAAGCATCCTTCGCGATCGGCTTCCACTGCACGACCTCGTTCTTCCGCTGGATGACGCGCTCGATGTTGAAGCCCCAGATCTGCTCGGCGGCCTGCGAGAAGCGGAGCTGCGAGAACGGGATGCGGAACTCGGCCACCCAGCCCTCTTCATCCACGCTCGTGGCGACGTCCCATACCGCATTCCATGAGTCGTCCGCCCAGGTGTCATCGTACCGATACATGTCGCGCTCGACCCCGGCCGGGTTCACCCGGAACTCGAACGCCGTCCGCCGGTCGTAGTAGGAGTCGATCGAGACGGTGAGCCAATCGGACGCCGACCACTGATCGCGCCGCGTGAGCTGCCCTATGATCTTGTCCGGCTCGCTATCGTAGGCACGGATCCCGACGTATAGCGACCCGTCATCGAACAGCACCCGGGCCTCGGTTCGCTCCGTCGCCGGGGCGCCCTCCTCGGGGTCACGCTGCACGAAGTCGGTTACCAGCTCGGCCAGTGCCCAGGCGGCCTCATCCAATTCCCCATCGATCTCCGGCGTGCCCGGCGTCGCGCGGCTCGCCTGCGCTCGGTAGGGCTTGGGGTCCGGCTTCTCCTCAGGATCTCCTTCGGCGTTCGCCAGCGCCGGCTGCACTCCTACTCCTGCAAGGACCGCCGCCAGCAGCGCCGTTCGCAGGGTTCCCACCATGATGCACGTTCCTAGCTCACTCCCGGGTTTCGTGTGGATGGGGCTGCTACCCGTCCCTCCAAGGCCTTAGACGCCCTGAGCGGGGGAAGGGTTGGCATCCCCCGGCGGCACCGCTGGAGCGCCAGGCTCGGGACCAGGCCCGAGCCTGGTGCCCCAAGCCGCCGGCAAACCGCGAGATTCCTTGCCCGCGGAGGCGGACAGGAATAGCTTGCCGGCACCGCACTCAGCAGAGAGCCTGCGATTACAACTCCGAGCCCGTTCTAAAGGGAGCCCATGACCGCCCAACTGGATCATCGATCGCTCTACCGGCTACCGTGGAGCCTGCCGGACAACGCGATCTCGTGGCTGGAACCGACTGCCGCCTGCAACCTCTACTGTGACGGTTGCTACCGGACGAACGAGCCCAAGTCGCACAGGTCGCTGGAGGAGATCGCCGATGACCTCGATGTCTTCGCGCGGTTTCGCAAGGCCGATGGGATCTCGGTCGCCGGTGGCGACCCGCTCTGCCACCCCGAGGTGGTCGATATCGTCGCGATGATCGCGGGGCGGGGGCTGAAGCCGATCCTCAACACCAACGGCCTGGCACTGAGCCGCGAGCTTCTTACCGAGATGAAGCGCGCCGGACTCTGGGGGCTGACACTGCATATCGACAGCAAGCAGACCCGGCCGCGCTGGCGTGGGAAGAGCGAGGTGGAACTCAACGAGCTGCGGCTCGAGTACGCGCAGCTGATCGCCGGCGTGGGAGGCCTCTCCTGCGCTTTCAACTCGACGATCTACGAGGACACCCTCGAATGCGTGCCGGACGTTGTGGCCTGGGGCGCGCAGCACATCGACATCGTTCACGTGCTGGTGTTCATCGCCTTCCGAGCGGCCCTGATCGACGGCCAGTTCGACTACTACGTGAACGGTCAGAAGATCGACTTCGCCGGCATCCGCTACGCCACCGATACACAGCCGAGGACCGACATCCAGTCGACGGACATCCTCGCAGCCATTCGGGATCGCTTCCCCGATTTTCAACCGTGCGCGTACCTGAATGGCACCGAGAAGCCGGATTCGTTCAAGTGGCTGCTAACCGGTCGCCTGGGGACCAAGGGAAGGATTCACGGCTACGTCGGCGCCCGGTTCATGGAACTGGCACAGGTCACTCATCACCTGAGGAACGGGCGCTACCTAGCCTATAGTAGTCCCAAGGTCCACAGGCGCGGCCGCTCCTTGCTGGCGCTCTCACCTCTGGACCGCGGTCTGGCGCGAGCAGCGCGGTCGTACCTCCGCAACCCGTTGCGGGTCTTGCAGCGGCTGCACTACCAGTCGGTGATGCTCATCCAGCCCATCGACGTGCTACCCGACGGGCGGCAGAACATGTGCGACGGCTGCCCGGACATGACGGTGTGGAACGGCCGCCTGGCGTGGTCGTGCCGGCTGGAGGAGCCGGTGCAGTTCGGCAACTTCGTGCAGACGGTTCCAAAGCAGGCTTCCCCGAGCCACTGATCGTTGATGAACGACTCAACAGCAGACGCGCTTGGCGCCCCTGAAATCACCGAACTGGCTGCCGCCGACGACGCACCCCTCGAGCCCGACCGGATGAGGCTCGTCGACAGGATCGCGTCGGCGTACAACGTCCTCTTGGCGGTCGTTTGGGTGATCTTGATCCCGCAATGGTCTTACGCGTTCTGGCTCTTCCTCGCGCACGCGGTCGCGGCAGCCATGCCGACGCTGCTCGAGCGCGCGGGCAACCGCCTGTCGCCCGTGGGCCGTGTGTTCCGCGATATCTATCCGCTCCTCTGGATCCTGGCGTTCTGGACCGAGCTGGACTTCATCCGGCGCCTGCTGCACGACGCGCCGTTCGACCGGGTCGTCGGAGCGTTGGACATCGCGGTGTTCGGCATCCACCTCGACGAGGTCTGGATGCCGGCCATGCCCTGGGTGTGGTTCAGCGAGGTCATGCAACTGGCCTACTTCGCCTACTATCTGACCGTGATCGTCCCGCTGTTGTACGTGCTGTTCAAGGGCAGCCAGGAGATGAAGCACGACGTAACGCTAAGGGTCGTGCTCGTCTATTACGCGTGCTTCTTCGTATACATCGCGTTCCCGGTGGACGGCCCCCACTTCCTGAGCGAGCACTATGAAGGTCCGCACCAGCAGGGATTCTTCTACCGGCTCGAGTGGATGTTACAGGCCCAGGGAGATTCGCTGGGCTGCTCGTTCCCCAGCTCGCACGTGGCGGCGTCGACGACGATGGCCTACTTGGGGTTTCGTTGGTTCTCCAAGACTGCCGCGCTGCTTCTGGTGGTGGCGGCGGCTGGCGTCGTCGTTTCCACGGTCTACACGCAGAACCACTTCGCCATCGACTCGCCGGCGGGGATACTCTGGGCTCTCTGGCTCAACCTGATGGTCGCGCCGGTCCTGCGGCGCTGGTGGCGATGCGAGCTGCGGCGAAGCCCCTATCCGCGGTCGCCATCAGCGCTGCCTTAGCGCTCAGCTCGCCGAACTCCATCCGCTCGTAGGCTTCGCCGAGGGTGTTCCCCACGGTGACCGCGCCGTGGTGCTCGAGAAGCAGCAGCAGCGCGCCGTAGGCGACGGCTTGGCCGACGGCTTCAGCCAGCTCCGCGGAGCCGGCCGGTGCGTAGGGCACCCGGGCCAGGCGACCCAGCGACGCCGCGGCCTCGGGCAGAATCTCGCTGAGGTCGAGACCGCGGATACCGAGCGCCGTTAGGGCCGGCGCATGGGTGTGGATCACCGCACCTACCATCGAGTCGGCCAGATAGCAGGCGCGGTGCAACGGCAACTCCACGCTGACGCTCTCGAGCCCTTCGGCCCCGGCGTACAGGTCGACGACCTGGATGTCGGATGCGTGCAAGCGCGACTTGTTC
This sequence comes from Gemmatimonadota bacterium, assembly GCA_020344215.1. Lineage (GTDB taxonomy): Bacteria > Gemmatimonadota > Gemmatimonadetes > Palauibacterales > KS3-K002. Next base: position 3,359,199 of record CP070815.1, on the reverse strand, counting down.
GCAGCGCGTGGCGTGATGTAGATGGCGTCCCTGTTGTGCAGACGGGCCGACAGATTGCCGCAGCAGCCGGCGATGAGTCCTGCCTGCCAAGCTCGCTTCCCATGATAGCAGAGGAGCAAGCGAAGTGCCTCATCGTGGGCGGTCGCGGCCGGCTCGACGATGGCCCGGCGAATAGGGCCAAAGAGCAGGCCGCTCTGCCCCACATGCCCAACGAGCCGTCGCGTACCGCCAATCCACGGCGACAGCACGGACATGGCTACCTCCTTTTGACCTTGCCCTATAATATAGCCCATTGTTAGCCCAGACCATCAGAGCAGGGAACAGATACGGGGGTCGCCACGAAGACGTTGCCGACACTGGCCGGACAGCTGCCGGTGTTCAGAGCGGTGGTCTGCACGGTCGTACCGGAAGCCGCGGAGCTGGACGACGGCGGCTGGAGCGAGCTCGGTGCGCTGGTCGAGGAATCGCTTCGCCGGCGGCCTCGGGCGCTGCGGCGACAGCTGCGGCTGTTTCTGCGGTTCCTGCAATGGCTGCCGCTATTCCGTTACGGCCGCCGTTTCACGTCGCTCGACGCGGCCCGCCGGACACGGTTCCTCGCCCACCTCCAGTATCACCCAGCCGACCGGATTCGTGTCGGCTTCTGGGGTCTCAGGACCCTGTCGCTCCTGGGCTACTATGGGCGCGACACCGGGGCCGCGGCCATAGGCTACCGTCCCGACCCGCGTGGTTGGGAGGCGGTCTGATCATGCGGGAGCGGGACTACGATGTCGTGATCATCGGCTCCGGCGCAGGCGGTGGCACGGTGGCGCAGGAGCTCGCGCCGCTCTGCCGGGACGGGGCGCGGATCGCCGTGCTCGAGAAGGGGCCCCGCCTCCGGGACGACGAGTTCAGCGGCCGAGAAGTCGAGATGGCCCAGGCGCTCTACGAGGACGGGGGCGGCTTCCTCACCGCTGACGGCTCGATGACCCTGGCCATGGGCTGCGGCTACGGCGGCTCGACGACGGTGTACACCGGCACGTCGATCATGGCATCGGAGCGCGTGATCCGGCGCTGGAACGTACCCGGCCTCGGTTACGCGGAGATCGAGCGGCGCACACACAAGTTCATCGTGCAGAACAACGTCCACTACATGGAGGAAGAGCGGATCAACGAGAACAACCGGCTCTTCGTCCAGGGGTGCCGACACCTGGGCTACAAAGCCCAGCAGTTCCCGGTGAACGTCAGAGGTTGCCGCGGCTCGAGCCTCTGTAACCTGGGGTGCCCCAACCAGGCGAAGCAGGGCACCAACCGGGTCCAGCTACCGCGTGCAGAGCGTGGGGGCGTCGAGGTCGTGACGCGCTGCGAGGTGGTCCGGCTGGAGGGCCGGGCGGTGGTGGCGCGTGTGTCGCCGAGGCCGAACGCCGAGAAGGGGGAGCCATCGCCGTGGGAACCCGGTGAATACACCATCCGGGCGAAAGTCGTGGTCGTCTGTGCCGGGGCGGTGCACTCGCCGGCCTTGCTGCTCCGCTCACGTTTGCCGGCCAAGCTGCCGCGCCTCGGTCACGGCTTCACCTGCCACCCGGCGCTCATCCTGGTGGCGGAGCACGCGCGCGCGATCACCAACTTCGTCGGCCATCCGAAGAGCTACTACCTGGACGAGTTCATCGAGTCGGACGGCTTCATCCTCGAAACGTGTATGTACTTCCCGTTCACCACGGCGAAGAGCCTGAGTGGTTTCGGCGCAGCGCACAGCGCGTTCATGCGCGCTTTCCCGCGCCTGCAGATGATCCTCGTCCTCGCCCGCGATCATGTGGACCGCCACAACCGGGTCGTCATCGATGGGAACGGACAACCAGTGGTTCACTACCGCTTCACACCGGAGGTAAGAAGCGCGCTGGCCCGGGGGACTCTGACCTCGTCCCGTATCTTCTTCGCGGCGGGCGCGCAGCGTGTCCACGTCCCCGCGGCGGCGACGCCGACGGTGGCGCGTGAGGACGCCGACCGCCTCGAGGAGATCGTGGACGAGAGTCACTTCCGGCCGGGCGGCGTCACCGTGTCGGCCGCCCACCTGCAGGGCGGCTGCCGCATGGGGCTCACTGCCGGCGACTCGGTGACCGACTCCTTCGGCCGCGTGCACGGCGTGCCCTGGCTGTTCGTAGCCGATGCCAGCCTCTTCCCCGACTCGATCGAGATCAACCCGTACCTGACGATCATGGCGCTGGCCGACCGGGTGGCAGAGCGCATCCGCCGGGACGCCGGGCCTCTATTGAGCTGATCAGATGACGAAGATGACGGGCGCCGAGATCGTGGTGCAGGCGCTGGAGGACGAAGGCGTTCCCTTCGCCTTCGGCATCCCCGGCACCCACAACATCGAGCTCTACGACGCGCTGAGCCGCGCGGGCAAGGTGCGCCCGATCCTCGTCACCGACGAGCAGAGCGCCTCGTTCATGGCCGACGGGGTGTCGCGCTCGTCGGGCCTGCTCGGCTGCGTGAACGTGGTGCCCGGCGCCGGGCTTACCCACGCGCTCTCCGGGATCGCCGAGGCCTATCTCGACGGCATCCCGATGCTCGTGCTGGGCTGCGGTACCCGCACCGACACCGGTAAAGCCTACCAGCTGCACGATGTCGATCAGATGGCCATGGTGCGGCCGGTGACCAAGGCACAGCTGAAGCCGGAGCAGGGCTCCGATCTCTACGCCACGGTCCGCCGCGCCTGCCGAATCGCCCGGGCCGCCCCGGCTGGACCGGCCTTCGTGGAAGTCCCGGTCAACCTTTACCTGTCCCGGCACGAGCCCGACCTCGACGCGTTCGCCGGGGAGGCGCCGTCAACGCCGGAGCCGGACCCGCAGCTCCTCACCCGGGCCCGGGAGCTGCTGGCGGAGAGTCGGCGCCCCCTGCTCTACCTGGGCCTAGGCGCGGCGAGCGCAGGCGCGGATCTCGTGGCCCTGGCGGAACAGCTCGAGGCACCGGTGGCCACCACGATCCAGGGGAAGGGCATCTTCCCGGAGAGCCACCCCCTCTGGCTCTGGTGCGGCTTCGGGCCCGCGGCGCCGGACTTCGTCCGCAAGGTCGCCGCCGGCTGCGACCTCATGTTGGCCGTCGGCTGCCGCTTCTCCGAGGTGGGCACAGGGAGCTATGGGCTTGAGCCACCCGGCCCGCTGGTGCACGTCGACGTCGACGCGTCGGTGCTGGGCCGAAACTACTTTGCGGACGTGCAGATCGTATCGGACGCTCGAGCGTTCGTCGCCGCGCTGCTTCCAAAGCTGGACCACCGGGCCACCGACTCCGGACTGCGGGAAGCGATTGGCAGAGGCCGGGCGGAGGTGGATGCCGGCTGGAAGGACGGGAGCCAGGATCGTGTCAGCCCGGCGCGGCTCCTGAAAGGCCTACAGGAGGTGTACGGCGCCGACGCCATCTATACGACCGATAGCGGGAACGGCACCTTCCTCGCCATGGAGATCCTGCGCATCGACCGGCCGCGCTCCTTCCTGGCGCCGGTGGACTACTCATGCATGGGCTACTCGGTCCCCGCCGCCCTCGGCGCGGCACTGGCATGCCCGGACCGCCCCGCCGTAGCCCTGGCCGGCGACGGCGCCTTCCTGATGACCGGTCTCGAGTTGCTCACCGCTGCCCAGCTGCAGCTCCCCGTGACGATCCTCGTGCTCCGCGACCGGGAGCTGGCCCAGATCGCACAGTTCCAGCAGGCCGCCCTGGCACGCAAGACGGCCAGCCGGCTCCCCGACTTCGACCTCGAGGCCATCTGCCGGGCCGTGGGAGTCGAGTACCTCCCGATCGCCGGCGATGACCGCGTGCTCAGAGTACTGTGCGAGGCCCGGTCCATTCACTCCGACGGCCGGCCCGTGGTGATGGAGGTCGAGATCGACTACTCGCAGGCGACCTACTTCACCCGCGGGGTCGTCCGCACCACCCTCGGTCGGCTTCCCTGGCCCGACCGGCTCCGGTTCCTGGCCCGGGCCCTGGCCCGAAGGCTGCCTGGGCCGGGCTGGTAGCGGAAGCGGAAAAAAAGTGTAGTTTGTCCCCTCTACCCGTAAAAACGCCCGTTTGCTCAGCATCCGTAAACCTGTACGGAGGGGTTCAGCATGGAGACACTTCCCCTTACCAACAGCCCGCCGAGGCGTTACAGGGGCCGCTGGCTCTTGTGCCTTGCAGCAGGCCTGGTGCTGATCCTCGGCGCCCAGGGCTCCGCCCTAGCCCAGCAGGGGACTGTCACGGGCCAGGTGGTCAAAGCCGAGGACGGCGCACCGATCCCGGACGTCGCGGTGGAGCTGGTCGTGGGTGTGGCCGGCCGGGCCCAGCGCTCGGCGGTTACCGGTGCCGACGGCCAGTTCCGGATCGCCAACGTCGACCCCGGGAGTTACTCGCTGGTCTTTACCCACGTGGCCTACAGGACGAAGCGCGTGGACGGGTTGGACGTGTCGGCTGGTGCCGCTGCTTCCGTCGGAACCGTCGAGCTGACGTCCATCGTGTTCCAGCTGAACCCGGTGGTGGTCACAGTCTCGCGCACTCAGGAGAAGGCCCTCGACTCGCCAGCCTCGGTCTACACGGTCGACAGCGAGGCGGTCCAAGAGCGTCCGGCCACGACATCGGTCGAACACGTGCGGGGTGTGCCCGGCGTGGACGTCGTCACAACCGGCCTGTCCCAGCACAACGTCGTGGCGCGCGGATATAACAACGTCTTCTCCGGTGCCCTGTTCGTGCTGACCGACAACCGCTGGGCGTCGGTGCCCTCGCTGAGGTTCAACGCCTACAACCTGATCCCGCTCACTAACGAGGATGTCGAGCGCATCGAGTTCGTGCTCGGCCCAGGCTCCGCCCTGTACGGCCCCAACGTCGACAAGGGCGTGATGCACCTCATCACCCGCTCGCCGCTCGACCACCAGGGTGGCATGGTCAGCGCTACCGGAGGTGAGCGTGAGGTCGTCCAGGGCACTCTCCGCTACGCCGGACTTTTCAGCGACAACATCGGCTACAAGGTCTCGGGCACGTACTTCCGGGGTGACGACTGGAAGATGAGTGACCCGTTCGAGATAAGGTCACGTGACTTCCAGCAGGAACGCTTCTCGGGCGACCTGCGCCTAGATTTCCGCCTGGACGACGTGAGCACGCTGATCCTGAACGGCGGTGCCACACGCCTCGGCTCCAGTGTCGAGATGACCGGGATCGGCGCCGCGCAGGCGGATGACTGGACGTACTCGTACCTGCAGGCGCGATTCCGGCGCGGTAACTTGTTCGCACAGAGCTACATAAACCTCAGCGACGCCGGGGATAGCTTCCTGCTCCGCACGGGCCAGCCGGTGAGCGACAACTCGCTCCTTTACGTAGGACAGATCCAGCACGGCGCCGAGCTCGGCGAGCGACAGCGCTTCATCTACGGCGCTGACGTTATCCGCACGGTGCCAAAGACGAAAACCTCGATCCACGGCGATAACGAGGAGAACGATAACATCACCGAGGTCGGCGGCTACGTGCAGTCGGAAACCGAGCTGTCGCCGCAGTTCGACCTGGTGTTGGCGGGCCGAGCGGACTATCACGACGTGGTGGACGAGGTCGTGTTGTCGCCGCGCGCCGCGCTCGTCTTCAAGCCAGCGGATGGACACAGCCTCCGCGCGACGTACAACCGGGCCTTCAGCCAGCCGACCAGCGTCAACCTGTTCCTCGACCTGCCATCGCTGGAGAGATCGCCCACGCAGCCGTTTGGCGTACACGGCAGCGGCGTGCCGGAGACCGGCTTTACGTTCCAGCGCGATGGAAGCGGCGTTCCGATGATGCGCACGTTCTGGGCGGATCTCGTACCCGGCGTGTCGGAGCAGGATCCCCTGCCGCTCGACGCGACGCTGCTCTGGGGCGTGGCGGTCGGCGTACTGGCCCAGCAGACGGGGTGCCTGGAGGTGCCACCTGAGCCGACCTGTGTCGATGTGAGCGCTCTGCCCCCACCCACCGCCGCCGATGTGTATACACAGCTGCGCTCGCTGAACCAGACGACAAGAGCCTTCGACGATGTTAACGTCTCGACGGTCCAAGACATCGCGAAGCTAAAGCCGACGATCACCAACATCTTCGAGGTGGGCTACAAGGGACTGATCGGTGATCGCCTGCTGGTCGGTCTCGATGTGTACTATACGCGGATCGAGGATTTTATCGGCCCGCTGCGCACGGAGACTCCGACGGTCTTCTTAGAGCGCGAGTCTTTGCAGACGTATTTGGAACGGTTCCTGCCCACCGAGCAAGCGGCTCAAATCGCCGCCGGCATGGCGGGCATAGCCGGCGACCCCGATTTGACAGGCATCCCGCTGGCAACGATTAGCCCGGAGAACACGAGCGCTGCAAATCCCGCTGACATCCTGCTCAGCTACCGCCAGTTCGGCGATGTCGACATGTGGGGTCTGGACCTCGGGTTTACACTGCTCGCCACCCATTGGCTAAGCATCCTAGGCAGCTACTCGTTTGCCAGCGAGAAGCTTTTCGAGAATCTTGAGGGCGTGGGCGACATCGCTCTGAACTCGCCGCAGCACAAGGCAATCCTGGGCGCTCACTACCGCAACGAGCGGCTTGGCTTGCGAGCGGAGCTTCGGGGCCGCTACGTGGACACCTTCCCGGTGAGCTCGGGCGTGTATGAGGGCACGGTGCCCAGTTACACTCTCTTCGACGCGCAGGTCTCCTACGCGTTGCCGATCTCGCGCTCCACAGAGCTCACGGTGGCCGCCACTAATATCTTCGACAACCGGCACCTGGAGATGGTGGGGGCACCGGTGCTGGGACGGCTCGTGCTAGTGCGCCTGAGGCAGAGTTTCTGACCTCGCGCTCGCTGGAGTTGCCGGCTAGTGACAGAGGGCTGACCACCAACGGTGGTCAGCCCTCACCGCTTCCGAAATGGTCCCCAGGCGTTCCCGGCCTCAGACGTCAGGAACCGGCACCGGGGCCCTCCGCCTCACAGACCGGGCGGCGGCTCGACCAGACGACGGATCGCACGGTGTCACGCTGCGCGACCAGCTCGTACCAGCTATCGGCGTCACCGTAAGCGTGCAGCAACCATTCGCGTGCCGTATCACCCAGCAGGTCGGCGGCATCGATCCAACGCAGCGCGCGCTTCTGGCCCGGCCCGTACCAGGCGGCGTCGAAATAGAGGGGGAAGTAGCCGCGCGAGCGATCGTAATCCGCCACGATGAAGAGCACCCCGGCGGAGTCAGGCGGCGGGCCCGCCTCCAGCGCATCGCCGACCGTGAACGACGCGGCAAAGCCACGTGGTCCGGACCCTACTTGAACGGCGCGCAGGTCGGTCGGCGCTCTGAAGCGCCAAACGCCCGGGATCTCGCGATCCCGCACGCCGAGCCGAGCCAGCACCTGGGACAAGGAGACCATGTCGGATCGGTAGTCGGGCACGACCAGGCTATCGGCGCCCGTCCGCACACCGGGGGGCCAGGCGAGGAACTCGCTCAACGTGTCGGCTTGGGGGCGCAACTCGATGCGTCCCCGCGCCCGCAACTCGAGACACAGCCCTGAGCCTTGCACGGCCGGTGCCCCGACGTAGAAGGTCCCTACGCGGGTTGATCCGCGGAAGAGGGTGTAGGCTTGGTCGCTCTGGTAGTAGCGAGCGATGAAATCGGAGACGTATTCGCCGGCCCGCTCAGCCAGCAATGGCCCCACTGGCCTCAGCTCTCCCTCCTGAAGCTCCGCCACCGGCTCGATGCCCGCCCTGCCAAGCTCGTCAGTCCTCCGCACGTGAAAGAGCAAAGGCCCAGACGGCAGCGCCAGGGGCGGGGTCTCGACCACGCTATCGGGTAGCGCGGAGGTGTCGGCCGTCTCGATGGCCGGCTCCCTGAGCTCGACGGAAATGCCGCCCCACTCCACGTCGCAGCCGGCAAAGACGAGGGCCGCGAGCGCGGCGATGATGCCCAGCGCCAGTGAAGGGCGGCGACCGCCCCGTTGTAGAAGTAGGAAGGAACGCCTATTCATAATCCGTGCCTGAAGACAGCGCCACCAAAGGTGAAAGTAGAGGGCTCGGGCGATCAGATCAACCGAGCGTCGGCCCACCGATCTGGCGGCGGCTCCTCGACCTGACAGTCGAGCTGGGCAGCGGCTGGCATCCCGTCCACGGCGGCAGCCCGGGTCCCGAGCCACCGGTCGAGCCTACGGCACTCGGCGAGGCGGAGATCGTCGAGGGCGATGGGAGCTTCGCCACGCGCCCGGTAGGTGCGCCCATCGACTCGCGCTTCGAGTTCTTCCTCGATGGCATCGAGCACACCCGCATCTGCGGCTACCTCGGGGTCGTGCCCATCGTGCACGGCTACGTGGCGGCGGTGATCCGGCACCGCGAAGACAGGGCGTTCACGACCTGGGGCGTGATCGAGGAGGAGGTGCTCGCCTTCCCACACGCTTTGTTATCGCCGGATCGCTTTCTGGAGATCGGGCTCGCCGAAGAGGCGCTGATCGACGTCGAGGCGCCCGCCGGCGAGGTTCACCCCATCGGACTCGCCGAGGCCGGGAGGTCCGCCGTCAAGCTCCAGCGCGCGGCCATCGAGCGGCGCTTGGCCAAGCGCTGGGCAGCGGAGCGTCCCAGTGACGGCTTCCTGCTCGTTGACGGCCGGCTGGCCATCGATCCGGATTTGCTGAGGTCGGGCCGCGCCATCGGCCTGGTAAAGAGCCACCGCACCCAGTTCCTACCCCTCGATCAGATGGAGGCGGTGTTGCAGATGGGCGGCGGTCACCGCTCCTCTGTCTTCAAGCCGGTGCGGCCCGAGGTCGGCGAGGTGTACAGCTGGTACCTGCGGCTGCGGCCGGCCGGCGGTCACGACATCTATTGGGCCCTGGCACGCATCGAGGGCCGCGCCGGCCCGGAGACGCTCGACGTCGCCGACGAGGTAAGCCGCTGGCTGCTCGCCGAAACGGCGCCGCTGGCGCTGCCGGACCCGCGCTGGCACGTGATGCTCTACCCAATACGCGATTGCGAGCAGTACCTGCGGGCTCGCATGCCGACGCTGGAGATCTCATGATAGTGCCCGAGTCGGGCCGGCCGACGGCCAAGCCCAAGCAACGGCGGCGAGCGCCGCGGCCTTCGAGACAGCGGAAGTCGCGCTCGCCGGACTCCACTACGGGCCGCTACGAGAAGGTCCGCCCGAAGCGTCAGCAGCACCCTCATCATACCCCGACTCCCAACCGGCGCGGTCAATGAACATGTCAACTGCCACCTACCCGCCCACGCTGGTCACCCACCATCCCGACTGCGCCCAGCACGACACGGGTCCCGGGCATCCGGAGACCGCCGGCAGGCTTCACGCTCTGCTGGCGGCGCTGGACGACGCGACGCCGCGCCTGGAGGGGCGCATGTTTATACTCGAGAGCGAGCATGCCGCGGAGGAGCACCTCACGCTCGTGCACCCTGCTACACATGTCGAGCGGGTGCGTGCGGCTGTGCGTCGTGCCGAAGATTCCGAGCGTCTCGTGCACCTGGACGCCGACACTACCGTGTCAGCCGGTTCCTGGAACGCGGCGCTGGCCGCGACCGGCACTGTTCTGACGGCGATCCGAGCGGTGCTCGACGGCTCGGCACGCAACGCTTTCTGTCTCGCACGGCCGCCGGGCCATCATGCCACCGAGGACCGGGCGATGGGCTTCTGCCTATTCAATAACGTGGCGATCGGGGCACGTTATGCGCAGGAGGAGGGACTGCGGCGCGCTCTGATCATCGACTGGGATGTGCATCACGGTAATGGCACCGAGGCGATCTTTTACCAGGACCCGGATGTCTTCTACCTCTCGATGCACCAGTCGCCCCATTACCCAGGAACCGGACACGCGGGGCACCGCGGTCAAGGCGCCGGGGAGGGCGCGACCCTGAACTTGCCGGTCCCTCCCGGCCTGCCCTCCGAGGGCTACGTGGGTGCTCTGTTGGCTGGGATCGACGCGGCGCTCTCCAGCTTCAGCCCCGACGTCGTCTTCATCTCCGCCGGCTTCGATGCCGCCGCCGGTGATCCCCTCGCAGGGTTGACGCTGCGACCGGCGGATTACCACGACCTCACCCGACGGGTGGCTGAAATCGCCGCAGCGCACTGCGAGGGCCGGCTCGTGTCCGTGCTCGAAGGAGGCTACGACCTCGGCCTGCTGGCCGCTTGCGGTCTGGCCCACGTCAGAGCGCTGGCCGGCCTTGACCTCAGTTGACCCTTCTTGGGGGCCTGTCTATACTTCCGCGCATGCCCCCTGGCGACGATCGAGACGCCGCTCCAGCTCCTATTTCACCGTCGGCCCCAGCACGTGGGCCGTCGATGATCGACCTCCTGCGTTTGAGCCGTTCCCGCGGCTTCTCCGCCGGCGACCAGACCCTCTATCGGCAGATCGCAAAGCTCACCGGCCTGTCAGAAAGCGAGACGCCGCAGTCGGTGATCGACGTGCCGTGCGGGCGCGGCGCGGTCGCCAACTTCTTCGCGAAGCACTACCCAGCGGACGTCGCCGGCGTCGATCCGGACCCGGCAGCCATCGACGTGGCGGAACAGCGGGCCCGGGACGAGGGCGTAGCCTCCAAGGTCCACTACCATAACGCGCCCATTGACGACCTGCCGTATCAGGACGAGGTGTTCGACCTGACGATCGGCGAGTTGGGGCTGGCAAGCTCAGCCGACCCGTTGCGGGCTGTGGCCGAGCTAGCGCGAATTACGCGACCGGCAGGCAGCGTGGTGCTGATCAGCCTCATCTGGACAGGCCACGTCGACGATGAGCAGCGCCGCATTCTCGTGCAGCACCTGGGCGCGGCGCCCCTCATGCTGGTGGAGTGGAAGCAAGCGCTGCGCGAAGCCAGCGTGGTGGACCTCCAGGTCGAGGACTGGTCAGACCAGGTCTTCCCCTTCCTCATCCGCGGGCGCACATTCACACAGCTGGCCGAGCTCTTCACGCTGGTCGACAAGCTGTCGATTCTATGGCGGGCCCGGCGACGTTGGGGTTGGCGGGGGCTCAAAGGGGCTATCGCCCGCGAGTACGAGATACGCAACCTGCTGGGCCCCGAGCGCACGATCGGCGTAACGCTGATCAAGGGGACCAAAGCGAACGGCGTCGCTGAGGCCGCCGATGCGGACCGCGTTCGACAGGACTGACTGCAATGGCCCACACAGCACAGCGCGCGTACATCGATTCGGAGCGACTGCGAGCCATTCAGGCGGCGCTCGACGAGCGCGCGCTCGACGGCTGGCTACTGTACGACTTTCACGCGATGAACCCGGTGGCTGGCCGAGTGCTGGGGCTGCTGCAACCGCTCAGCCGCCGCTACTTCGTACTCATTCCGGTTGAGGGCGAGCCGGTAGCCGTGGCCCATTCGCTCGAGCTGCCGCCTTGGAGCGAGTGGACGGGCGACGTGCAGGTCTACTTCAAGTGGCAGGAGCTCGAGAAGACGCTGGCGGAGCTGCTAACGCCCGGTCAGCGGGTCGCCATGGAGTACTCGGAGAACGACAAGGTGCCGGGGCTGGACCGAGTCCCGGCCGGTGTTCTCGACCTGATCAAACGGACGGGCGTGCACCCGGTAGAGTCGGGCGACCTGGCGACACTGTTCGCAGCCACTTGGTCGGAGGCCGAGCTGGAGAGCCACCGTCGTGTCTCCAACCTCATCGCGAACATCGCGGCGCGTGCCTTCAAGCTGGCCGCGGATGCCGTGCGCTCCCGTGCCGCGCTCAGCGAGTGGGGTCTCAAGGAATCGATCATCGCGATGATGGACGAGGCGGGCCTGGTCGAAGGCGACACGATCGTAGGGGTCGGCGCCAACGCCGCCGACGGCCACTACGAGCCGACGCCCGATGGCGCGGCCCCGATCGTCGAGGAGCGTGTGCTGCTCATCGACCTGTGGGCCCGCGAGCCCGGCTCGGTCTTCTCCGACCAGACGTGGATGGGCTTCATGGGCACGGAGATCCCGGGGCGTCTACAGGAGGTCTGGCGAGCCGTTCACGGTGCCCGCGAAGCCGCTGTGAAGTACGTGGCGGATCATCACGCCGACCCCGACACGCCGTTGCGTGGTTGCGACGTGGACGGGGCGAGCCGCGCGGTGATCGAGCAGGCCGGGTTCAGCGATCGCTTCAACCATCGAACCGGCCACTCAATCGACAATGAGATCCACGGGCTCGGCCCGAACATCGACGGCGCCGAGACCAACGACGTGCGAAGGCTGCTCCCCGGTGTGGCCTTTTCGATAGAGCCGGGTGTGTACATCGCGGAGGAGGGTTTCGGCGTGCGTTCCGAGATCAACGTCTACCTCGGACAGGACGGCCCCGAGGTGACGACGCCGAAGCCGCAAGATGAGATCTATCCGCTCCTGAGCGACGGATGGGAAAGCTCGAGCAACCTGTGACGGCAGCCAGCGAAGCGGACGCCGCAGAACAGACCGACGCCACGGAGCAGCAAGGACTGCTCCTGCACGGCATCGTGCGGGCCCGCGGGTCGGAACGCGCCTTGGCCAAGCTCAAGGGCACGCCGGGTGACGAGCTGGTCGAGCATCGCGGCCTGGCGGCACTCGTCCACGCGGTCCCCTATCGCCTACCCGATTGGAACAAGGAGTTCATCCAGCAGCACAGCGCGACGATCGAGCGCGCCATGCGGAGGGCGACGATCGTGCCGGCTCCCTACGGGATCGTCTTCCGAAGTCGCGAGCACGTAGTGGATTTCCTCGAGGACCAGCATGTTGCCCTCGATGAGGCGCTTTCCTTCCTGGACGGCGCGTTCGAGATGCGACTCCACATCCAGCCATCCGGCCGACGTCCCGACGTAAGCGAAGGTGAACTGGCGGACCAGGCGGCGAGCTTCTACACATCGCTGCGCCGCAGGTCGCGGGCGGCCTTCACTCTGCCGCCAGCGGGCCGGCGCGTTCTCTCCGCCGCCTTCCTAGTCAACAGGGCCGACTGGGTCGCCTTCGTCGAATACGCCGACGAGTTGGACGCGGATCACCCCGAATTCCAGTTCGATCTCACCGGGCCCTGGCCGCCTTACGACTTTGTCAGGGTCGCGTTCTTCCCGCGGGAGAAGGTCGGCGACTAGCGCTCGCGGGGGGTCTTGAACCTCGACTACGCGGTCATCCCCCTCCCCACCAGGCATCGCTTCGCTATCGCGCGGGCCGGGCACGGTGAGAGGTTCGCCGTCTGGGTCCGCCTGACCGACGAGGACAGCCTGAGCGGCAAGCGACGGGGAAGATACTCTCTTTCTACCTTTTCAAGATAGAAAGGCGTGAAGAGTACATACCGGTCTCCGAGATTATCGCCGGGAAACAGGCGCATCTTGATACCGTAAACTTCTGCTTCTACCATCGGTAACCCCCGAATTCCGGACAGCTTCTCAAAAGAAGAGGAAGTCGCAAACTCGGGCGACTCGGCTTTAAAGAAGACGCCAGAGATCGCAACGCTTTTCGATATCCGGTCAATGCATAAGCACCGAAGGGGGCGGACAAACCGTCATCGTTTTTCATAGACTCAGTAAAGAGAGATTCGAAAGAAGAACGGGTGCCGTCAACCGGAATGTAAGATCGTCACTAAATGATTTCATCAGGTGCGCGAATCGAGCGCATATAGATGCCGGGGTCTTGCTGTACAACATTACGGCCTCTTGGCCCCAAGGTTACTTTGATAGCATTGGCCAGTTTAAGGTGAGATTCGCAATTATTATTCAATCACCTACGCCGACCTGGACGGGGCGGCCCTCTTGGCCGAGGGCCCGTTCGTAGGCGTATGCATCGCCCGGGGCCGCATTCACTTGACCGCCGAGCCCGGCCTGGGCATCTCTCGGCGGTGAAGCCTAGGTCCCCTATCCTGACCCCAGCGCACCTGTCGCTGGCCGAATTATGACGGTGACGCTATACGCGCGCGTCGCGGTGCCGCGACCGCTGTACCGAAACTTCCTCTACCGGGTGCCGGATAGCCTGACGGGGGAAATCAAGCCCGGCAGCCGGGTCGTCGTACCGTTCGGCCGCGGGCAGCTCACCGGTTGGGTGGACGAGCTAGTGAGCGATCCGCTCGACTTGCCGGATACGGTACGCGACGTCCTGGACGTGCCCGACCCGGAGCCGGTGCTCGATGACCAGCTGCTGGCGCTCTGCCGCTGGATAGCGGACTACTACGTGGCGCCCCTGGGGCTGACCCTGAGGGCGGCGTTGCCTTCACGACTCACATCCGCGTCGGCGGAGCGGCTGGTTTGTCGGCGCGGCGCTGAAGCCACCGCGCTCACGCCCACCGAGCGTACGCTACTGGAGCACCTCGAGCGCCGGAGGGGGCCGGTCAAACTGAGCAGCGTCAGCAAGGCGCTCGGCCCTGGTCCCTGGGCCCGGGCGGCTAGTGCGTTGGCAGGTAAGGGGCTCCTAGACATAGAGCGTGAAGCCCCGGCGGTCGACCAGCGGGTGCGCGCGCAGCAGGTGATCGCCCTCACCCGTGAGCTGACCAGCCTGCAGGAGCGGGACCGAATCTTTGGCCGCGCACGTCGCCAGCGCGAATTGTACGAGTACCTGGAGACTGTCGGTGGCCACTCCGAGGTCGCCCACCTCACACAGCAGCTGGCGATGAGCCGATCGGTGGTCCAGGGGCTCGTGGACAAGGGCGTCGCCGAGATTCGAGTGGAAGAGTCCGTTGTCGACCCGTTCGCCGACCTCCCTGTCCAAGACGAATCACACACACCCACAGAGGCGCAGGCCGCCGCCATCGAGCGGCTTGTCGAGGCGACAAGCCGCGGGCGTCCCGGGGTATTCGTCCTCAAGGGTGTCACCGGTTCCGGCAAGACGCTGGTCTACATCGAGTTGCTCCGCGAGCTGGTGAAGAACCGAGGGCGTGGCGCCATTCTCCTGGTCCCCGAGATCTCGCTCACGCCGCAGACGCTGAGCCGTTTCCGGGCAGCATTCGGTGACGATGTGGCGTTGCTCCACTCGGCGCTCAGCGACGGGGAGCGCTACGCGGCCTGGCGCGCGCTGCGTACCGGTGCCAAGCGCGTGGTGATCGGCGCTCGCTCGACGGTATTCGCCCCCGTCCGCGACCTCGGCGCCATCATCATCGACGAAGAGCACGAGCCCTCTTACAAGCAGAGCGACCCGGCTCCCCGGTATCACGCCCGCGAAGTCGCCGCGCTACGGGCACAGCGCGCCGGCGCTCTCACTGTCTTGGGCTCGGCGACCCCATCGCTGGAGAGCTGGTCGAACGTCAGGTCGGGGAAATGGGAGTTGATCGAACTTCCCGAACGAATCGGCGCGCGCCCACTCCCCGCGGTCCAGGTCGTCGACCTGCGGGAGGAGCGGAAATCGCGTGCCGCCGGGCCCGGATCGCCGCCCGGACCGCTCGTTCTCTCCACCGCCCTCGAACGGGCGCTCGAGGAACGCCTGGGGCGCGGTGAGCAGACGATTCTGCTGCTCAACCGACGGGGCTACGCCAACTTCACCCAATGCCGCGACTGCGGTGCCGTGCGCACCTGCTGGCGCTGCAACGTGTCGCTGACACAGCACCGGCGACCTCCGCGCCTGGTCTGCCACTACTGCAATCACCAGGAGCCCACCCCCGAGTCGTGTCCCGACTGCGGCTCCACGAACCTCAGCCACCGCGGTGTGGGCACCGAGCAGGTCGAGCGGGTCCTCGGCGAAACGTTCGCCAGTGTCCGTGTCGCCCGCATGGATGTGGACACGACGAGCGGCAAGTGGTCGCACCACGAGATCTTGGGCCGGGTCGAGCGGCACGAGGTGGACATCCTGCTCGGCACCCAGATGATTGCCAAGGGCCTCGACTTCCCCAACGTGACCCTCGTGGGCGCCATCAACGCCGACGTCGGCCTCAACCTCCCAGACTTCCGGACCAGCGAGCGGACCTTCCAGCTCCTCACTCAGGTGGCCGGGCGCGCCGGCCGCGGGCCTGCGGGCGGCCAAGTCATCGTTCAGACGTCCCTTCCCAACCACTATGCCGTCCAGTTCGCCATCGCTCACGACTACTACGGCTTTGCCGCGCGCGAGCTCGAGGAGCGCGCCGGCCCATCTTACCCGCCCCACAACCGACTCGCCAACTTGGTCATCTCCGGGACCCGTGAGCTGGCCGTCCAGCAGACCGCGGAGTCCGCGTCAAGATGGCTCGCAGGCCTCCTCGAGGCGCAGCGGATCGCCACCATCGACCTGCTGGGCCCAGCGCCCTGCCCTATCGACCGCATCCGCCACCGCTGGCGCTGGCACCTCGTCCTCAAGTCGCGCGACGCGGCGGCGCTCGGCCGCGTGCTCGGCTACTTCGCCACCCGGTTCGAGCGCCCGGCCGGCGACCTGCGCCTGGAGATCGACCGGGATCCGATAAGCTTGCTTTAGCGAGAACGGCCGGTAAATTTGCCGTAAGTCCTAACCAGCGCGTCGGCGGCGCTGCATCCCGCCGCCTCCCGCCCGCGTTCTTTCCCTAACTATCCGTCAACTGGGTAGTTACGTGTAGCTGGGTGCCTGACTCCCATCCTGGCATCGCTGCGGCCGGACGCCGACCGCAACGGGATGCAGCGGCTTCGGGGAGGGAAAGGTAGCGGGGTTGCTGGTATGTCTGTGAACCGGCGCGGCTTCACGTTAATAGAGCTTCTCGTTGTCATTCTGATCATCGGACTGCTCGCGATGATCGCCCTGCCAAAGTACAGTCGGGCCAGAGAGCGGGCCTACGACGCCGCCGCCGTCGAGGACCTGCGACATCTCATCACGATGTGCGAATCCTATTTCGCCGACCACATGGAGTACCCGCAGGGCATCAGCGACCTGGGCCCTGTCAGCCTCTCCAAGGGCATAGAGGTCACGATGTTCAATCGTGAGGTGACCGATGGGGTCACCGTGGTCCACATCCATATCAACCACGAGAACTCCAGCCACTACTTCCACGTGGAGTATCCGGTCGAGCCCATCGAGCTGCGCGACCGCTAGCCCACACGCCTCATTCGCGCCGGCCCCACCCGCGCTGGCACATTTCGCTGCACCTGGTGTTTAACATTAGGCGGGCGGGCTAAACACCCGCGGCCACAGTGACTTCCCCGCCGGGCGATCTTTGCCGCGTCCTTGACAAACGCACGCTGCCCGGTAAGAATCACGAACCCTCTCGTGCGTTCACGACAAGGCGACTTGACGTCATGGGATGCCTGACGCTTAACGCGTCCTACGAGCCGCTCACTATCGTCCCGCTTCGGCGGGCGCTTCGCCTGGTCATCGACCGGAAGGCCGAGGCTCTCGAGGTCGACGAGGCACGGTACTTCAGGTCGGAGAGCCTCGTCTTCCCGGCCCCCGTCGTCATCCGCCTGGTCAGGTACGTCCACGTCCCGCGCCGCTTCCGCCGCCACGTGACCAACACCTTCCTCTTCGCCCGCGACCACTACAGCTGCCAATACTGCGGGCGGCACCGGCGCCACCTCGGGCATCGCGAGTTCCTGACCCGGGATCACCTGCTGCCGCTATGCCGCGGCGGCGATAACACTTGGGACAACGTGATCACGGCGTGTACGCGCTGTAATCACAAGAAGGGGAATCGCACGCCTGCAGAAGCCAATATGAAGCCGCTGCAGGCGGCGACGGAGCCGAACCACGTCGAGCTCGTCTGGGCGGTGCGCCGGGTCACGCCCGTTCAGGCCAAGTACATTGAGATGTTCTACGGGAACGAAGTGGTGAGGATCCTTCGGGGTGGGTACCACTAGCTCGACCCATCACTCTTGCCTTCGCCGCCGTCTCTCCTCGGTCAGCCTCAGCCGCGCCTCCCGTCGCTCGACGGCGTCCCGGTACCTCCGGTACTGCACCTCGTCCTCGATGACCAGCTTCGGGACCGGCTGTGGCTTACCGACCTCATCGACCGCGACCATCGTTACGTAGCAGGAGTTCGTGTGCCGGGGCGAGCCGCCGGTGACCGATTCCGCCATAACTCGCACACCGATCTCCATCGATGTCCGGCCCACCCAGTTCACCGACGCCTCGAGCGTCACGATCTCACCTATCTCGATAGGTGAGCGGAAGTCGACCTGGTCGAAGGAGGCGGTCACGGTCGGGCAGTCGGCATGCCGCGTGGCACACACGTAGGCGATCTTGTCTACGAGCGCCAGGATCACGCCGCCGAAGACGCTACCCCGCAAGTTGCCGTCCTGAGGCGAGGCCAGGTGGGTCATGGTCTGCTGCGAGTGGCTGACAGGCCGGGCCTCGTCCAACGACGAGTCGCCGACGGTGAGGGGCAGCGATGTGTCTCCCATGGCGAAATCCTTGGTTTTTCGTATGTTGCAGCCTTTAGCTCGAATCAGAAGCGATCAGTGGTCGGCCGTCCGTCGCCGATCACCGCCTACTATATACTGATTACCGAAGAATGGGCCTTCAAGCGGAACTCGTCCAGAAAACCAACTATCCCGGGTACGTCTTCAAGCGGGCACCGCGCAACGTCTACTGGGAGATGACCATCGCGTGCGACCTCGAGTGCGTGCACTGCCGGGCGTCCGCGATCCCGCACCGTGACCCTCTCGAGCTGTCCACTAGGGAGGGGGAGGCGCTGATGCGTGACGTGAAGGAGATGGGCAGCATGATCATCCTGACGGGCGGCGATCCGATGAAGCGACCGGACCTCTTCGACCTGATCGCCTACGGCCGGCAGATCGGCCTCCCGGTCAGCATCACGCCCAGCACGACACCGACCCTCACCCGCGAGGTGGTAGAGAAGTTCAAGCAACTGGGCGTCTCCGCCATGGGGACGAGCTTGGACGGCCCGAACGAGCAGGTCCACGATTCCTTCCGCGGCGTGGCGGGCACTTTCGTCAACTCGATCAACGCGCTGGGCTGGGCGCGCGAGTTCGGGATACCCGTCCAGATCAACACGACGGTCACCAGCGAGACCCTGCCTCACCTCGAGGAGATGTACCGGCTGCTGAGCGCGGAGTTCGTGCCCCCGGTACGACGCTGGAGCCTATTCCTGCTCGTCCCTGTGGGGCGGGGCGAAGAGCTGGGGATCCCCTCAGCCCAGGCCATCGAGGAACTCTGTGCCTGGGTGTACGAGGTCGCAGACGACGCGCCGTTCCACGTCGGCACCGTCGAAGCACCGCACTACCGGAGGTTCTGGCTACAGCGCAAGCTCGAGGAGGGCATGCCGCTGGAGCAGGTGGGTAAGCAGGCCATGCGCATGGGCTTCGGGGTACGGGACGGGAACGGCGTGATCTTCGTCTCGCACAAGGGGGAGGTTTACCCGGCGGGTTTCCTGCCGCACCCGCTGCTCGGCAACGTGCGTGCCGAGCCGCTCTCCTCCATCTATCGCAACTCACCCCACCTGGCAGAACTGCGCGATATGGACCGGCTGAAAGGGAAGTGCGGTCGCTGCGAGTTCCGCTGGATGTGCGGGGGCTCGCGGGCCCGCGCCTACGGCATGACCGGCGACGTCATGGAATCGGACCCCTTCTGCTCGTATGAACCGGTGGGAGTCGGGGATTCCGGGATTCGTGACTCCGGGACTCCGCGTATCCAGGAACCCGGAAGCTAGGGATTGGATTGAGCAGGGTCCGACTTTCCCAACCGCCCTGACTCCCCGAGTCCCCGACTCCCGAAGTCCCCAATCCCTGGATACCCGGATTCCCGAATCCCAACCGCCATTCCTAGTTCCAACCGCTCTATTCGAGAATTCCCAGCGTAAGGCATATATTTACTCGGTCCCAGGCAGCACGAACCCTAACCAGCAGCGTAGTCGCATGGGAATCGGCAACATCGGCTGGACCGAGTTCATCGTCATCCTGGCCATCGCGCTCATCTTCTTCGGGCCGCGCCGGCTGCCCGGTATCGCCCAGGCGATCGGTAAGAGCCTGCGTGAGTTCCAGAAGGCACTTAACGAGGTCAAATCGGAGATCGCCCAGGCCGGCAGAGAGGCAGACGCCCGGGACGAGCTTAAGCGTATAGCGCCGCGCCCGGCCGAGACCATCGCGCCGGACGAGCCGGAAGCCACCAAGGAGGCGGGGACCGCCGGGAGCCGTCCGCCACCCGAGTCCCCGACCGACCCGACGCCTGACAAGTCTGAGGCCAAGCATGGAAACCCTTGAGATCCGGACGGCGCGGCGCGAACAGCTCGTCGACATCACCGCGCTAGTCCGCGAGGCGGTGCGCCGCGCCCGGGTCGATGAGGGCGTGGCGCATCTGTGGTCTTTCCACACGACCTGCGGTCTCACGGTGAACGAGGGGGCGGACCCCGATGTGGCACGAGATATCGCCTGGAAACTGGGTGAGCTCGTGCCGAGCGATGAGTCCGCCTACCGGCACGCCGAGGGGAATTCCGACTCCCACGTCAAGACGAGCCTCATCGACCCGGGGGCGACGCTGCTCGTGGCCGACGGAGATATCGTGCTGGGAACCTGGCAGGCCGTCTTTCTCGCCGAGTTCGACGGACCCAGAGCCAGAAAGGTCGGCGTTCAGGTCGTCGCCGCCCGCTAGCCGCCCGGCCGGCTCCCGGCCGGCTCCCGCTCCTCGCACCCTCCGGCCACACGGCGCAGCTCTTGGTAGCCCTCCGCACCCAACACCGCTTTGAACTCGAAGGCGTAAGCGTCGATCGCTCGCGTGGGCCCGTCCGCGGCCAGCGTGCAGCAGGGCCTGACGCCGTCGCACAGGTCGTCAAACTCCAGGCGATCAGCCCAGGTGGTCAGCGGAAACAGTCGGCAGTAGAACGGCTTCAGCCGCTCGCCCCCTGGGAGGCGCAGGCTGGGCTCCAGAATCTGCAGGACGCACAGCCCATCACGGTTCAGGAAGGCGCACTTGTCCCGGTAAACCGCCGTCCCCACGCAGAGGCCGCCGGGGTAATCCTCATCCTCTTCGACCTCCTCCTCGAACCACAGGCTCGTGTCGGCGGTCTGCGTATCGTCCATGACAGCCACGATCCGATCCGCATACTCCAAGATTCGATCCCGCTCGGGCAGCGACGCGTACACGCCGTGAAGACAGCAGTGGCCTCTGCATTCGTCGGCGACGTTCAGCGGGCCGCCTCCCTCGATTCGCGCCGTTGCCAGCCGGCGCTCGACCTTCCACTCTCCGATTTGGATGGCGTCGTCGCGCCGCTCCTCATGCCCCACTGCCATCTCTTTCTCCCTTTCACCTCACCGGGCCACGCCCGCCCGGTCCAACAAGGCGAGCCAAGCGGACATCGGCGCTTTGAATCTGACTGCGATGGGCTGAATGATACCCCGCGGTTCAGCTCATTGAAAGAGGGGTGCGAGTGCTCCGGTGACCGGTGGATCGGCTGCGGGGCCACAGCCGTCCTCGCGCAGTCCGACCACCACAGCCCCGAGGCCGGCTCGGCGCGGCGTCCCTAACTCCATAAAAGACAATGGATTGGACACACTGTCCGCCACAACACGGCGCGCCCGCCTGCCCACGCCCACGGCACCGCTCACCCGACAGCTTTACGCCAACCGACTACCGGGTAGCCGGGGACTCGACCATCGTTTTCCAGAGACCCAACAGGTAGGGGTCGTAGTCCTCAGGGTGCTCCTGGTAGGCCTCTCCCCAGGTCGTGAAGTTGGGAAGAGCAAGGTCGTCCATCAGTTGCTCGACCAGCAGGTCCGCGATTTCCTGAAAGCTGAGCGCGCCCTGCGAGACCCCCGCCCTCTCCTCAGCCGCCCTGGCGAGCTCGAAGACCCGCTCCTCCTCCAGCTCCATGAACACATCACAGAGGCGGGCCGAGCAATAGTCCAGATACTTCGCCCGAAGGACTTCCTCCGGCTCTGCGACCGGCTTGCGGGGCTTCCGCGGCTCGCCCTTTCCCGTTCGCCGCGCCATACCTCCCCTCCTCGACAAGGGCAACCACGTCGCACACGAGCAACAGGCCACCTGGCACGATGCTAAGTAGCCAATCGCTACCGGTCAAGGATCGCTGGCTTGTGACGGGAACAAGCGGAGCGAAACGCCCTCGGCGGGGGGGAGGGCGGCCGTCTACATCAGCTAGAAAGTTGTCTCGAGCGACGACACTTCAAGAGGTGACGTAGACGGCCGGTGCAGGGCCGTCACACCCTGCAGACGAGCAAACACGGCTCGCCGGACTAACCCATAGGCCAGAACTCTCTCAATGAACTCGGGGTCGGTCTCTTGCACACGCTCCACCTCATCGGCCAGGTCCGCTGGCAGATTGACAACGAGGTTGACTGAACGTGACTCAGGCATTCGGTCAGGTCCTTCAGGTTCAGGGCCCACGCCAAGCACGCCGAAGATCGGCTGCAAGAATTCCAAATTTATCAGAATGGGCCGCTCTGCAGAGAATCCCCGGAAAAGATCCGTAGAGCAGCGAACCCTAACTTCGAAGCGCGCCCATTATACATGCGGCGTGAGGCGCGCGCAAGACCGGCGGGCATCGAACAGCCGTTCGATACCCGTTTGCCAACGCGTTGTGGTACAACGAGTTATGCAGATGAGGCGACTGGCGGACGTCGCTGGATTTTGCGCAAACTTCTGAATTCAGAATTCGCGCGTTTCGTTCGCGCAAATGCTTACTCTACGTGACATGCGTGTCACGAAGTTCCAATACATCGAACATCCGGCAGCCCAATTTCGGAAAGAATGTGCGGCGTTGGTATGATTCACTCACAGAAGCTCAAGAACCTCGCGTACGTCGTTCGAATCGGTGCGACACGCGACCCAAAGATCGCCGACGGTGGCCAAGCGGTCGCGCATCGACCGCAGGTTGAAGTCGCCCGGCTTCAACTCGCCCTCGACTTCGATCCAGCTCAAGGGGGCGGAGACCGTCGCTCCCGGTCTGGGCCGCACTGAGTACGCGGAAGCCACTGTGGCACCCCGGCGGTTCTGGAGGAAGTCGAGGTAGACGCGGGCACCGCGCTTCGAGACGACCCTCTGCACGGTCGTGAGCCGCGGGCGTGACCCGGCGACGAGCTGAGCGACGAGCTCCGCCAGCAGGCGGCCGGTCTCGTAGCCCGTGCCGGCCTGAAGCGGGATCACGATGTGCATCCCGCTCGCGCCGGAGGTCTTCAGGTAGCCGCGCAGTCCGAGGCGCTGGAGCTGCTCGTGGGTTGCCAGGGCCGCCTCGCACACGGCGGAGAAGGGCACGTCCTCACCAGGGTCGAGATCGAGGACGGCGTAGTCCAAGTCGTCGAGCGTCTCGAGCTTGGACGGCCAGACGTGCTGTGAGATCGCCGCGAGCTGTGTCGTATAAAGGAGCGTATAGACGTCACCGCCGATGACTCGCTCGGCCGGCTCGCCGTCGAGCTCCAGCGTCACGGTGCGGACCCCCTCCGGTACGGGCCCGGGCATCCGCTGCTGGTAGAACATCTCACCGCCGATGCCGTTGGGGTACCGCTCCAAGGTAAGGGGCCGGGCGCCGACCGCAGGCAGTATCGCGGGTGCCACCGATAGGTAGTAGCGCAAGAGCTCCCCCTTGGTGGCCCCGATGTCAGGCCAAAAGACCTTCTGGAGGTTCGTGACCTTAAGCCGCCGGCCCTCCACCGTGATTTCAGCGTCGGCGCCCTCTCGCTCCAGCACTTCGAGCGTCTGGATCAGCGACTCGATCTCGGCGGTAAGCTCGACCGGAGGGCCCGTTGCCAAGTCGGCAGAGCCACCCTCCCGGACCACCCCGGCCGGGTCCACGTCGCTACGTAGGCCCAGGAAGACCGGCTGGCGCAGCCGGCCATCGCGGGTCCATTCCTGGAACTTCACCTCGACCACGAGCTCGGGGCGGACCCAATGGGCGTCCTCCGCGTCCTCAGGTACCTCGGCGAAGGGGCTGACTTCCTGTGCCAAGGAGTTGAGCTTGTCCCTTATCGCCTGTAGATCCGCTTCGCTGAAGCCGCTACCGACCCGGCCGGCGCAGTGAAGCGGCATGCCCTCGCTGGCCTCGTCGTGGTAGCCCACCACCAGCGCGCCGAAGCCGCGGCGGCTGCCCTGAGGCTCCGTCCAGCCGCCCACCACGAACTCCTGGCGGGCGAGCTCTTTCACCTTGAGCCAGTCCGGCGAGCGCTCGCCGGAGCGGTAGCGACTCTTGAGGCGCTTAGCGACGACGCCTTCCCAGCCTTCCCGGCGCGCGCGGGTCTTCATGGCGTTTCCGCTGGCGAGGTCGTGGGGAACGTAGTGGAGGTTGTGACCTGCCGATCTCAGGATGTGGCGCAGCCGGTCCTTTCGCTCGGACAGTGGCCGGTCCCTCAAGTCCTTGCCGTCGAGCCAGAGGAGATCGAAGACGTGCATCTCGGCAGGCTGCGCTCTCGCGCCCCGCGCGACTTCCCCAGGGTCCCGGAGGTTGAAACGGGGCTGAAGGTCCTCGAGGCGGGAGCCGCCCTCGGGGGCGGCCACGACGATCTCGCCGTCGATGACGAACTCGCTGCCCGCGCGGCGGGCGAGCAGCTCGAGGGCGTCGCCGATCTCGGGGAATGCCGACTCCAGGCGGTGTCCGCGCCGCGAGTAGACCCGAAGCAGACCGGTGGGCTGGGCCCAAGCTGCGGCTCTTATTCCGTCCAGTTTCAGCTCGAAGCACCACGCCTCGCCGGCCGGCAGGGTCTCGGCGCGCCCGGCCAGCATCGGTCGCGTATCTACAGGGGGCCTGGCCGCATCCTGCCCCGGGTCCCCCGCGCCGAGTGCGGGATCATCAAGGTCTCGGCCCGACACCACGGAATCGCGGTAGCGGTCCACGAGGCCTTCAGGGTCACCGGGCTCCGCGTGAACGTCTTTCTTCTTGATCAGGAGCCAGCTGTCCTCAGTCTCCCGGCCTTTCATGCGCACCAGAGTCCAACGACCCCGCATCCGCTCACCGTAGAGAACGAAGTCGAGCTTCCCCTCCCGAACACCCCGCTGCAGCGCCTCCTCCGAGTCCTCGGTCTCACCTAGCGGCTCGTAGCGGCCCCGGTCCCAGATAATCACGCTACCGGCGCCGTACTCGCCCCTCGGGATGACCCCCTCGAAGTCACCGTACTCGAGCGGGTGGTCTTCGACGTGGACGGCCAACCGCTTCGTATCCGAGTCGGCGCTGGGCCCTTTCGGCACGGCCCAGCTGACGAGCATTCCGCCGATCTCGAGGCGCAAGTCGAAATGCGTGCGGCGCGCCGCGTGCTTCTGCACTACGAACCGGCGCGCCGCTTCCGGCGACCCTGCCCCATGCTCCGAGCCGGCCGGCTCGGGCGTGCGGGCGAAGTCCCGCTTCTCCTGATATCGGTCCAGGTCCGTCACCTTCTTACGTTCTAGTGGGAATTCTCCCTCTCCCTTCCTTCGATATTCCCACCCTAGCCGTCTGCAGCGCGGCGCTCTCCTTCCGCGCGCTCGAGGCTCTCCTTCAGCCTGGCCACGAGATCCACCACCTGCGTCTCGACCGGTTCCGTTTCTTGGACCTGCGCTACTTCGCGGCCCTCGACCTTGGCCTGGATCCGCCCGAGCAGCTTCTCGGCGTACTCGTCCTTGTAGCTCTTCGGGTCGAAGCTGGCAGAGAGCTGCTCGACGAGCTGGAGCGCCATGGCGATTTCCCTCTCGCTCAACCCCTCCTCCCCAGGTGTCTCGACTGTGTTCAGCGGGCGGAGCTCGTCTTCGAAGCGCATGAGATCCAGGACCAGCACGTCGTTCACTACCTTGACTGCCGCCAGGTGCTCGCGACGCTGGAAGACGACCTTCGCCACCGCCACCTTGCCGGTCTCACGCATGGCCTTCCTGAGCAGGGCATAAGCCTTCTCGCCGCCTCGCTGCACCTCCAGGTAGTACGGCTTCTCAAAGTAGCGCGAGTCGATCTCCGACTCATCCACGAAATCCATGATGTCTATTGTCCGTGTGGTCTGAAGCGCTACCTGCCGGAAGTCCTCATCGTCGAGGATCACGTAGTGGCCCGGCTCGTATTCGTACCCCCGGACCAACTCCCTGTATTCCACACGCTCCTCGTCACCCTGGCGGACGCGCACCGTCTTCACCGGCGAGTTATCTCGGCCGTGCAGCATGCGGAATCTTGGGGTCGTGTCGCGCGTGGCGTTTTCCACACGTACCGGGATGTTCACGAGTCCGAAGCTGACATGCCCCTTCCAGATCGTGCCCATAGGTTGAGGCCTCCACAGACAAGTCGTTAAATGATCAGGAGATACAAGATGGGCAGACCGGCGATTTCATGCCAGAGGCGGCGACCTGTACGTGTCCATCTGATCCGCCGCTTTTCCACAGTCGCGGCCAGCCTGTGGAAAACCCGGAGCGCTTGCCATTCCCCCCGGCCAGGCCCTCAGGAACTTGCGCCGAGCGGAACCCGAACGGTGTCGGCCCGGAAGCGGAACTCACGTATCTCGATGTCAACAGCTTGCTGCGGCTCTACCGAGGCCGCGGCCCGCCCACCGCTCTCCAGACTATCGTTCTGGCCGGAACGGCCGGCTCCAATTGTCCCCGCGGCAACAGCGAGGGCTAGTAGAGCGCCGAACGCACTTATCTGCTTGCCTTGCATGCCTACCCTCGTGTGACGATCGGCAGCGACCAACGGTCGCCGCTTCCCCTCCGGCAAACACCCACTGCTTGAGTCGAGTTCCCCGGGGAAGTGAGCCGCTACTCGAGGGCGCCGAAGTCAGTCCCTGCGAGGATCATGGCGAGGACGATGCTAAGCAGCATGACGAACGCGGTGAAGGCAAAGAGCGGCAGCAGGAAGGCCAGCGTGGCTTTCCCGTTAGTGGTCCGCTGGACCTCGCGCATCCCGATGAACAGCACGACCGTTCCCCAGACGAGGCCCAAGAGGGCTCCAAAGAAGGGGAAGATGGCGAAAGCCGCAGGGCCCGACGAGTAGCCTATGGCCCGGAAGGTGGCCTCGAAGCCGCGCCGGCCGGCGCCCACGACCATGAAACAGAGGTGAAGGACCCCAGCCATGGTGAAGAGCGCGCCGACATACAGCGGTATGGCGAACGCCAGCCAGAGGAGCGCCGTGACGAGGCCGCTGAAGAAGACGAGGACCGGCCCCTCCTCCCACGACCCCGCCAATGCGCTCTGCAGCGTGCCCCAGTAGATGTTCAGGAGCAGGCCCAGCGCCGTAAACAGCACGGAGAAGCCGAGAGCGGGTCCGATACCACCGCGCGGCGGCAGGCTGCGGAAGAATTCCACGGGCCGGAAGACGCTCTCACGCCAGGTGATCCACAGCGAGGCCCAGAACCCGAAGGTCTTCCGGTCCTCCCACGCCGGCACCTCGGTAGCGGCGGCCGCTATCTCCTCCTCCGAGCGGCGGACGCCCGGCATCGTCTGCGCGACCGGCCCCACGTCCGGCACCACCCGGGGAGGTGGGGGCGGCGGCGAATGGGGGATTGCCCTGACGACCTCACCACAGAAGGGACAGATATCGTCCCCGCGTACGAGTGGCGCACCGCAGCTCGTGCAGTTGAACGGTTGCGACGTCATTCCGATTCGGCCTGCGAGGCCAGCACCACCCTGGCGTCCAAGGCTATCGGCCGCTTGCCGGGCTCAAAGGCGACGAACGGGTTCACATCGAGCTCGGCGATTTGCGGAAAGTCGCCGACCAGCTGGCTGATTCGCTGAATCGCCTCCTGGAGTGCGTCGACGTCGACACCCTTCTCGCCACGTACGCCCTCCAGCAGCCTGTAGCCCTTCACCTGGCGGATCATTTCTGCCGCGTCGATGTCGCTGACAGGGTGCACCCGGAAGACGACGTCACCGAGAGCCTCCACGTAGATGCCGCCGAGCCCGAACATGATCAGCGGCCCGAAGCTCGGGTCGAAGGCGGTCCCGATGATGGCCTCCCGGCCGCCGCTCACCATGCGTTGGACGAGGACGCCCTCGACCGCATCCTTTCCCACACCGCTCCCGGCCAGGCGATCCATCATCTCGTAGTAGGCGCCCCTCACCTCACGCCCCGAGGTCAGCCCGACGATTACACCTCCGACTTCCGACTTATGTGAGATCTCGGGCGCCATCACCTTGAGCACGACGGGGAAGCCCACCAGCTCAGCGGCCCTGACGGCTTCCTCCGCCGTCCCCGCCGGTCGCGATGGCACTACGGGTATGCCGTACGCCTCGACCAGCGAGAGCGCGTCGTACTCGCCCAAGCGCTGGCGGCCTGCGGACTCCGCGCCCTCCAGTATCCCCGCCACCCGCCCCTTCTCGACGTCATCGAACACACGCACCCGGCCCGCCGGGCGCTCCAGCCAGCGCCGGTAGCGGTCCATGCCCACGAGCGCCCGCACCGCCGACTCCGGGAAGATAAAGGCGGGCACGCTCGCGGCGTTGAGCAGTGCCCGGCTCTCGCGCAGCCCCTTGCGACCCATGAGCACGGCCATGGCCGGCTCCTCACGACCGGCCGCCGTATCGGTGATCGCCCGGGCCACGTCCTCCGCGTGCACACCCACCGGCGGCACGAACGATGCGATGACCGCGTCGACTCCGGGGTCCTCCAAGACCGTCTCCAGCACCGATCGATAGCTGTCGGCATCGGCGCTAGCGATCATATCCACCGGGTTGTTGACCGACGCCTCCTCCGGCAGTTGCTCGCGCAGCTGCGTCTTCGTCTCTTCCGTGAGCTCCGCCACCTCCAGCCCCTGAGACTCCAGCGCGTCGGCGATTATGATGCCCGGGCCGCCGGCATTCGTGACGACCGCCACCCGGTTGCCCTTGGGGAGCGGCGCATTACCGAACCCCATCCCCATGTCGAAGAGCCCCTCAACCGTGTCCACCCGGATGACACCGCACTGGGCGAAGAGGGCGTCGGTGGCGACGTCCAGCCCCGCCATGGCACCGGTGTGGCTGCTCCCCGCACGCGCGCCGGCCCGGGTACGTGCGGCCTTCACGGCGACCACAGGCTTCACCTGGGTCACCTCGCGGGCGATCCGGGTGAAGTGGCGCGGGTTACCGAAGCTCTCAAGGTACATGAGGATGACCGAGGTGCGCTCGTCGTCCTTCAGGTACTCGAGGGCGTCGTTACCCGATATGTCGGCCTTGTTACCCAGGCTGAGGAACTTGCTAACGCCGATCCCGTACTCGCGGGCGTAGTCGAGGATCGTCACGCCCATGGCGCCCGACTGGCTCAGGAAGGCGACGTTCCCCGTCGGCGGCGTCGTTGGCGCGAACGTGGCGTTCATCGAGACCGCCGGATCAGTGTTGAGGACGCCCATGCAGTTGGGTCCCACCATCCGCATGCCGTACTGGCGGGCTACGGCCAGCAGCTCGCGTTCCCGCTCAGCACCTTCACCACCTACCTCGCGGAACCCGGCCGATATGACGACGAGTCCCTTCACCCCGGCCTCGCCACACTCGCTCGCCGCCTGAAGAACCAGCTCCTTGGGCACGACGATGACCGCCAAGTCCACGGGCCCGGGCAGATCGGCGATCGAAGGGTAGGCCCGCATCGAGTGAACGACCTCGGCGCGTGGGTTCACCGGATAGACGGCGCCGGTGTACCCGTCGCGAAGCAGGCTGTCGAGGATCACGTAGCCGATCGTGTCGGTACGGCGGCTGGCGCCGACGACGGCGACACCCTTGGGCTCGAAGATCGCAGTGAGGGTCTCAGGGCGTCTATCCATGGACACTAACATATCCGGGGGAACGGGGAATTGTCGAATTGGCGAACGGTCAAGTGGTTTGGGAATTCTCACATGTCGATCCGGGGAGGTGGGGAAGGTGAGAAGCGGCGGCAACGCAACCGACTTCGTACTTCCCGAACTCCCCGAATCCCCGAATCCATATCCGATAATCCCCAAACCACCTCTCTATTCCCCACTCGCAATCCGAGATTCCCTCACCGCGGTACGACGCAGCCGTAGTATGACCGCAGCGGCGTAAAGCGTACCGCCGAGCGCGATCGTCCAGAGAAAGAGCTCGAGAGCGAGGCCGAGATGGCGGACGCCAGCGATCGTGTACAGATCGAGGATAAGGATCTGCATCCCCGGACCCAGAGCGCTGAGAACCGTAAGCAGGCGCGGGTCGTCCCGGAACTCGTCCGCGAACTCCTCACGACCCGCCGCCAGCAGCGGCGCGGCGGCCCAGCGGTCGACTCGCTGCACGAGCACGTCCTGCCATCCGTAAATCCCGTTGTAGGCCTGGATCAGCGCACGCAGCAAGCCGAGGGCCAAAGGTCGGTCCTCGTAGTGAATCTCGTCGTACTCGGTCAACCTCTCCTTGACCAGGCTGGTTCGGTCACCGCCCTGCCGTTGCCGGTAGCGGACCTGGTAGTAGTTGTAGACGGAGCCCTGGAGGAGGCTGAGCACCAGCGCCGCGGCGGCCAGCAGGGTCGCATACACCACGGGCCGGTCGCGGGCGACGGCGATGGCGAGGGCCGCGTAGACGGCGGCGGCGATGACCGCGTCACCGATCGAATCGAGGAAGCGGCCCACGCGGGACGGCCGGCTTTGTAGGCGCGCCAGCGAGCCGTCGACGGCGTCCAAGATGTTCTTGACCTGTAACAGGCCGGCACCCAGCAGCGCGTACTGGTACCCACCGACGGCATAGCAGAAGGCACCCACGAACCCGATGATGCCCCACACCACCGTGACGTCGGGTCCTGTAACCGATGTGTCGCGCAGGCGCCGGGCGACCCACACGGCGAGCGGCCGCGCGTAGTCGCTCAGGTCGAGGAACTGCGCCACTTTCGGCACCTTCCGGGCCGTAGCTGGCTCCCGCATCAGCGTCTAAGTTAGGTGAGCCACGCGAAACCCACCAACCCTGAGGCGAGCATGACGACCGGCTACCTGACTCGCGCTGTCCACTTCTCGGCCTCGCACCGCTACTACCGACCCGAGTGGAGCGCGGACGAGAACCGGCGCCGGTTCGGCGAGGCTGCCCTTGCCGAGGGGCATGGGCACAACTACCGCTGCGAGGTGACGGTCGCCGGGCCCATCGATCCCGAGACCGGCATGGTCATGGACCTTCCGCAGCTCGATCGCCTCTTGGACGAGGAGGTCGTGCGCCGCCTTCACAACCGGCACATCAATTCCGCCGTCGAGGAATTCAGCCCGGGACGCGACCTGCCGACCACCGAGAACCTGGCCGCCCACATCCTGCGCAAGGTCGGCCCGCGGCTACCGGCCGGCGTCAGGGTCCACCAGGTGCGGGTGCAAGAAGATCGGGATCTCTGGTCGGACGTCTACGGAGCGGACCCAGACGGCTAGCGACTCTCCCGTAGCCGCGCCAGTTCATCCAGCGCCTCCCGGAAATCGCTGTAAGCCAGACGATAGCCCGAGACTTCTGCCGCCACTCGAGCCAGGCACTCGAAATCCCGCTCCGGTGCGTCGCCCAGTCGCGCTAGCAGCAACTGCCGTAGCACCTCCGCAGCGCTCAAGCGCTCGAGTGACGTCGCCTGGCCAGCTTCGAGGAACACCAGCGCCGCCGGCCGCTGCGAGCCGGCCCCATCGCGCCCCACCTTCGCGGGGCTGAGCCAGAGGTACGGACCACACAGCCGCGCACCGCTCACCTTACGCGGGTCGACCTCGAGGCTGCGGAGGCTCACCTCGTGGACCCGTATCGAGCGATCGAAGGGGTGGACCTCACCGGTCAGCGGGTCGATGAGCAGGGCATCGTCGGCCAAAGCACGCATGCCACCGAGATGGAGTCCGAGGGTGAGCGTCGACTTGCCTGCGCCGGAAGGCCCGACGAGCAGCAGGCAGCGCGAGCCGTCGCAAACCGCGGCCCCGTGCAGGTGCACGAAAGCGGTCGCGTCCTCGAGCAGGGCCCCGGTGAGCTCCGACTCGTAGTACACGACCGCTTCGCCTTCGTCTGCCGCCTCCCAAGCGCCGCTCGGTCCCACGAGCCGGTACGACCCGTCCTCTCGCTCCAAGGAGATGGTGCACCCGACTCGACCGCCTGGGTCAGGGCAGCGGTAGTTGCCGTAGAAGCTCGCCAGCAGCGGGAGCAGCCCAGGCGCCTCCAGGCGCACGCCTAGCGTCCGGCGGCTCCCGGGGAACCTGTAGTGGAGGATCGACGCGGGTGACACAAGCCGGTCCGGCTACTCTTTCTTCGTGCTCGGCGGGGGGTGCTTCTCCGACGGGGCTGGCGCGCCCGGTTGATCGGTCGCCGGCGCCGTCGACGTGGGATTCGTGTGGTGATGCCCCGGCAGCGAGCCCGCCTGGGCCAGCAGGTCGGGCGCCACAGCGAACGTCGCCACCAGGGGCGCCGTGTAGGCAGCTCCCCGCGCAAGCTTGAGCAGGAATTCTCTCCGGGTAGGGTCCTGTCGGCTCATCATCCCGACCTCACCTCAGGCGATGTGTCGCGCGGCTCCGGGGCCAGCTCGGCGTGCGCCGCGTCAAGCTGCCGGGCCATGAGTCTATACCCCTCCGCCTCACTGCCTAGTTCCGGGAAGCGGGCAAGTAGCTCACGGGCGATCTCTCTGATAGTACGTCTCCCGTCCATCAAGTCCAGCGCCCCGCGCCGGATGTGGCCCCGGGGCGTGAGCCTGGGCCTGCGGTCCAGCCGCGCCTCGCACAGCCGGGTCAGCGACAACGGAATCCCGCGAAACGTGTTCCCCTCCCGCTCCCCTGCCCCGGCGCTCACCCACCAGCGCCACCACTCCGGATCCCGCGGCGACGCGCCCAGCGTGGCGATCCGCCCCCGCACCTCTTCCCCGGCCTGCACTCCCAGCGGCTCGACCAGCGGCAGGAGCTGTTGGCTCCACCCGCTCGAACGACCCGCCGGCGCGTTGGAGTAGAGCACCCCATCGGCCAGGTCGAGGTCGATCCACAGCCCCAGACCGTGAACCTCGCCCGGCTTCGTGACCCGCCAGCACGCCTCGATATCGAGGCCGAGGGAGTCCAGCGCCAGCGGGTCCACACGGGCCACCTCTGCCGGTTCGGCCAGTAGTACCTCTCGACTCCAGGAAGCTGAGTGGAGGCGGTTGAGCAACTCGTGCGAAAGGCGCTGGATGTCCAAGCCGTACACCTCATCGTCCGGCCAAGGTGTTACGGCTGCGTAGGTCTCCGGGCAGCAGACCGGCGCTGCCATGACCCGGATCGCCCGGGGGATCGAGCTGGCGCCCGGCTTCAGCCAGCGGTCCCTAACATCGAGGAGTACCTTGGCTGTCTCTGGATGATAGAGGTGCGGCGCGAAGTCCTCGAACACGAGGACGTCGGCCGGCTCAGGCGGTTCCAGCCGCTCGGTACGGCCGTGCAGGAAGGTGATCTGGGCGGCGAGCCCGTTGTCGGCCGCCAACCCACGAGCGATGTCGATCACTGGATCCGATTCTACGGCGAGGACCCGTGCACCGGCCCGTGCCGCGAACAGGGCATAGGTCCCGATACCCGTGCCGAGATCGAGCACCAGCTGGCCGGGTGACACCGTCGTCTCGATGGCACGCCGGAACGCATCGACCCGCGGGGTGTCGGCGAGGAAGTTGAGGTAGTCGAGAGTGGACATCCTGCTAACCGTCGCGACGCAGGAGCCCGGCCTCCCGGAAACGCTCGAGTGTGGCCTGGACGTCGGCCGCCGCCCGCTCCAACTCTATGCCGTACGCTTCCTGGAGAGCCCCGGCGATCTCGTCAGGCGCGTGCTCGCCTGTGCAATGACTCCAGATGAGGGCGGCAGCGAGGTTCAGGACGTGGAGCTCGTTCGCGGCGGGATCGAACACAACCCACTCGTCGTCCACCTGCCGAAACAAGACATCCTCTCGAGCTTGGGGGTGACCCGCAGGTTGCATCGCCATAACCTTCAAGCTAGACGAATGTTCAAGGGTTGCCAACCTGTCCGGCGGGGCGGCATGCCCCAACGCTCCCGGTTCACCAGGTGTTAGAAAGGCGGATCGATGGCCGTCGACAGCGCGGCCCTGCCCCCCGTCAGCGATGAGCCCGAGCTTGTCGCCCGCGTCCGGCGCGGCGACCGTGAGGCGTTTGGCGCTCTCCTAACACGGTACGCCGACCAGGCGTTCGCTGTCGCCTACGGCTTCCTCCAGCACGTGGAGGATACGGAGGACCTCGTGCACGACGCCTTCATCCGCGCGCTGGAGCGGATCGATTCCCTGGAGCCGGGCAGCTCGTTCGGAGCGTGGTTCTACCGCCTGCTGGTCAACGCCGCCCTTAACCGGCGGAAGTACCTGGCCCGCAGGCGGATGGAGGACGTGCCGCTGACGGCGGCGGCGCCGGGCGGCCCGGCGGTCGACACGGAACGGGCCGAGCTGCGCGGTCGACTCGCCGAGGCCCTGAGCTCGCTGCCGGCTGAGTTGGAGACGGTGGTGATCCTTCACGATTTGGAGGGCTTCACGCACCCCGAGATCGCTCGCGTACTCGAGATCCCGGAAGGGACCTGCCGCTCCCACCTGTCGCGGGCGCGGCGGATGCTGCGGGATTTCTTGAAGGAGTACCAGCCCCGCTCCTGAGGAGAGAGGTAAGAAGATGGTTCACTCCGATGACGATCGGCGAATCGATGAGCTCGAACTGCTCAGGACGCCGCAGCGCAGCGACGCCGCACGGCGCGCGGCGCGGCTGCGCATCTTGGCCAGCGCCGAGCTGCCGCTGGCCAGGCGTCGGCGCACGTCCTCGTCGTGGGAGGTTCTGGCGGCGTGGGGCCGGCCGGGATTGGTTGCCGCGAGCATCGCGCTGGCTGTACTCGCAGGCGCGCTCCAGCCGTGGCAGGCCTGGCAGGGCGACCTGTCTCAGCCGGTCGTCCTGGAAGACGTGCTGAGTGGGGCCGCCGAGAGCGATGGGCTGCCGGCGATGCTGGTGGCGTTGACGGAGCCGGACGCCGAGGCCGTCGCTGCCGCGGCTTTGCTGGAGAGGAACGGGAACGGCGCCGATGTTCCCGAGAACGTTGAACAGCGGTGAAGGCCGATGAACGGGAAATCTAAGGCCTGGGCGCTCGCCCTCCTTGTCGCCGTGCTCCTGCTGGGCGGCGTCGCCGGCGCAGCAGTGGACCGCATGCTGGTCGGCGAGCGAACGGCGTCGTCCGGGCAGCGCGGGCGCTCCGGCGACCGCGATCGCAGGCGCAGCTACTTGGATTGGCTGTCCGCCCAACTCGAGCTCGACGAGGAACAGCAGGCGCAGGTCCAGGTGGTCGTGGAGGAGTACCGCGAGCAGATCTCCAGCATCTGGCGCGAGGTGCGCCCACGGTACGAAGAGCTGCAAGAGCAGCTGCGTGCCGAGATCCGCGCTGTGCTGACGGAAGAGCAGGCGGCCAACTACGACGCCCTGCTCCAGAGACAGCGTGAGCGCCACGAGAGGGAAGTCGACCGCCGCCACGGCAACGGCAACCGAGAGGAACAAGATAGATCATGAAGACACGAAGGTACTTGACGGTCGGTGCGGTGATCTTCGCGCTGATCAACGCGGCCTGCGAGGAGGCGGAAGAGGGCCGCCCGTTCCAGGTGGTGGCCGCCCGGCAGCAGACGCTCTCCATCTCGGCGGAGGCCGCGGGCATCCTCGAGCCGGTGACGACGGTGGAGATCAAGTCCAAAGCCTCCGGTGAGATTCTGCAATTGCCGGTCGAGACCGGTGACCTTGTCGAGCAAGGCCAGTTGCTCGTTCAGGTCGATCGGGTGGACGCGCGCCAGGGGCTGGCCCAGGCCGAAGCGGACCTCGAAGTGGCCCAGGCGCGGCTCAAGATCGCCGAGTCTCAGCTCGAGCGGGCCCAGCGGATGCGCGAGCAGGAGATCATCAGCGATCAGGACTTCGAGCAGGCCGAGCTGGAGCATGCGAACGCCAGGGCGCAGCTCGTCCGCTCGCAGGCGGCTCTGGAGACCGCCAGGGAGCGGATGTCGGAAACGACGATCCGCGCGCCGATCTCCGGCACGATCATCGCCAGGACCGTCGAGGTTGGGAACGTGATCTCCTCGGCGACCCAGGTCGTGGGCGGCGGCACGCTCCTCATGACTATGGCCGACCTAAGCGAAGTGCAGGTGCGCACCCTGGTCGACGAGACCGACATCGGCCGAGTGCAGCCCGACATGCTCGCCGACATCTCCGTGGAGGCCTACCGCGACCGGGCTTTCCAGGGACGGGTCCTCAAGATCGAGCCGCAGGCACAGGTCACACAGAATGTCACGATGTTCCCGGTGATCATCCGCATCGCGAACCGGGAAGGTCTGCTCAAGCCCGGCATGAGCGCGGAGGTGACCATCCGGGTGGCCGGCGCCGAGAACGTCATCGCCGTGCCGACGCAGGCCGTCCATCCGACCGACGACGCCCGCGATGTCGCCGAGCTCGCCCTCGGCATCGACGGCGCGTCGTTCGGAAACCTCCTGGCGGCCAACACGCCCCAGGAGGCCGCCGCGCGGTTTGGCCCGGCCGCAGGCTCCGACGGCCAAGGCCCACAGGAGCTGACGCGCGAACAGATTCGAGAACTCATGCAGAAGGCCCGCAGCGGCGAGCAGCTAACGCCGGAGGAGCAGCGGCAGGTCGACGAGCTGCGCCAAAGGTTCATGCAGGGTCAGGGTCCAGGGGCAGGTCCGGGGCAGCGCCCGCAACGCACGAACAGCGGCACGACCGCCGGTGTGGTGTTCGTGCTGCGGGATGCCGAGATCTTCCCCGTGCCCGTGCAATTGGGCGTGACGGACTGGGAGAGCATCGAGGTGATCTCCGGTCTGCAGGAGGGGGACTCGGTCTGCCTGCTGCCGACTGCGGCCTTACTGCGGGACCAGGCCGAGTTGCTCGAGCGTTTCCAGCGGTTCCGTGGGAGCGGGGTCCCCGGCATGCAGAGACAAGGGAGCTAGAAGCATGATCTGGGAGACAATCAAGGTCGCGCTCTCCGCGCTCCGCGCCAACAAGATGCGCTCATTCCTCACGATGCTGGGGATCATCATCGGCGTAGGTGCCGTGATCACCGTGGTAGCCATGGGCGAGGGAGCGCAGCGCGCCGTGCAGGACCAGATCGAGTCGCTGGGCACGAACCAGCTGACGGTCTCCTCGGGACACCGCTGGCATCGCGGCGTCGGGGCCGCCGGTGGCGCGTTCCTCGAGGTTGACGACTACGAGGCCCTCAAGTCCGAGGCGCAGCTGCTTTCCGCGGTCGTTCCCGAGTCCAGCGCGGAGCTCCAGATCGAGCTCCTCAACCGGAACGTCAGTGCCAGGACTATCGGCACCGTCCCCGAGTACCTCCATGTGCAGGGCGTCGAGTTGGCATACGGCCGCTTCATCAGCGAATCGGACATGGCCGCCCGCAGGACGGTGGCGGTCGTCGGCTCGCAGCTCGCCGCGCGGCTGACCGACTACCCGGAGCAGCTTGTCGGACAGACTATCCGGATCCGCGCCATACCCTTCGAGGTCATCGGGGTCCTAGCACGCTCGGGCGAACAGGGGGGCTTTTACAGCGTCGACGACCGGGCCCTTATGCCGCTCTCTACCGCGCGCTACCGCATCAGCGGGAGCGATCGGTTGTCCTCCTTGACGCTGGAGGTCATCTCACCTGCGTTGGTGAACCAGGCGGTCGTGGAGATCGAGCGGATCATTCGGCGGGAGCACCGACTGGCACCGGGCGTCGAGAACGACTTCTCCATTCGCAACCGGGCCGACTTGATGTCCACCTTCGAGGAGACCACCCGAACCTTCTCCATCCTGCTGGCGGGGATCGCCCTCGTGAGTCTCATGGTGGGTGGCATCGGGATCATGAACATCATGCTCGTCTCGGTGACTGAGCGCACGCGGGAGATCGGCGTCCGCAAAGCCATGGGTGCGACAAGGCGCAACATCCTCTTCCAGTTCCTGGCGGAGGCGCTGACCCTCTGTATGTTCGGCGGCCTGTTCGGATTGTTCGCCGGTGCCGCTGCGGCGCTCGGGCTCTCGCACTTTGCCAACTGGAACACTGCAGTGGCGCCAGCCGCGGTCGTACTGGCGCTCGGCTTCTCGGCGGCGGTCGGTCTATTCTTCGGGATCTACCCCGCGCGGCGCGCCGCCCGCATGGACCCCATCGTCGCGTTGCGTTACGAGTAGGCGCCGCGGGGCGGCAAACCTGGAACGAGAAAGGGGGCGTGCAGCCCCCTTTTCACTGTACGCTGGCTGCAGCGGCGCGCGCGTTACTCCATCAGCCGGAGCGGCATGACGAGGCAGATGTAGTCCATGTCGGCGCCCAGCGGCTCGAACGTCGCCGGGCGTTCAGGTGCGCTGAGTGAGACCTTCACCTCCTCCGAACTGATGTACCTGAGCACCTCCAGTAGGTACTGCGCGTTGAAGCCGATCTCGATGGGCGTCCCCGTATACTCGATCGGGAGCTCGTCCTCTGCCTCGCCGAGGTCGGGGGTCTGGACAGCGAGCGCCAGCTTTTCGGGCCCGAAGCTGAGACGCACCCTATGGGTCTGGTCAGAGGCGATGATCGCAACTCGCTTGAGAGCCGCGGTGAGCTCCGCACGATCAGCTACACACTCCTTGTCCTGTCCCTTGGGCAGCACCTGCTCGTAGTTCGGATAGGGCCCCTCGATCAGCCGTGAGTAGACCTCGGTGCGGTGGGTGCGGAAGCCCAGGTGGCTCTCGGATCTAGCAATCTCGAGCTCGTCCTCGGCATCGAAGAGGCGCTCGACCTGCTGCAGGGCCTTGGGGGGGACAATCAGGTCTTCCTCACCCCCAGCAACGGTGAGCTTGACGCCCATCTTTGCAAGGCGGTGCCCGTTGGTGGCCACCATCCGCATCTCGTCGCCGCGGAGCTGCCAGAGCACACCGTTGAGCACCGGGCGGGTCTCCTCACCAGAGACAGCAAAGCTCGTGTGCGCGCTCAGCTCCTGCAGCTCACCACCCCGCAGCTTCCACCCCTCCTGGAACGGAAGTTCCGGAAAGGACGGGTACTCCTCGCTGGGCAGCGTGTTGAGCCTGAACCGCGACTTACCGCACGCTAACACCGCACGTCCCCCCTCCGACTCCAACAGGACTGGGGCATCCGGCAGCTCCCGCGCGATGTCCGCCACCTTCTTAGCCGGCACGGTGATCGCACCCTCCCGCTCCACATCAGCGGGCGTCTGGACGCTGACAGAGATATCCAAGTCCGTGCCGCGCACGCGCAGGCCGCTCTCGACGGTCTCCACCAGAATGTTCGACAAGACGGGCAAGGTAGTCCGCGTTGGGATCGTTGCTGCCACCGCGGACAGCCCTTTCTGGAAGTGCTCGCGTGTGATCGTGACCTTCATTGCTGATCACCTTGTAGTTGAGGTCTCCCGGTTTTCCCGGACAATAAGATCCTAAGATCTCTAATAGAATACTCTAGTAGTAGTAGTAGTAGGGGTGTGGATTCGTGGGCAAGGGGGGCAGGTCCGGCTGGGGGGCGGCCAGTGGTGTGGGCGGTGGGCTGGGCGGGGCTGGGGAGTGTGTTGGGGAGGGGGGGCTGTGTGGTCGGGGGGCGCGGGGTTTGCCGAGCCGGATGTGCACGGTGGCCTGGGATGTCCACAGGCAATCCACGTAGCCCTGCACGGTCGCTGTGGAAGGGCGGCGAGCTACTCGAGTTGGGCGCGGAGAGCGTTGACACGTTGCCTGAACTCGGGGTCCTTGGCTAACTGCTCTTCCACTTTCTGGATCGAGTGAATGACCGTCGAGTGGTCGCGGCCCCCGAAGCGCCGGCCGATCTGCGTGTACGGGAGTTCAAGGAGCAGGCGCTGCAGGTACATCGCGACTTGTCGGGGGTCCGTCACACGGCGTTGGCGCTTCTTTGAGTGCAGTTCCGCGATAGACACCCCGAAGGCTTCGGCGACCGTGGCTTCGATTCCCTCCGGCGTGATCTCCCGGACGGGCCCTAGCGCGCCGCCGAGCACTTCCCGGGCCAACTCTTGCGACATCTCCCTCCTGCTGAGCGAGCTGTAGGCGAGCAGCTTGATGATCGCTCCTTCCAGCTCCCGGACTGACGACTGGCAGCGCTGCGCGATGAAGGTGAGCACGCTCTCCGGGATGGAGAGCCCGTCCTGCCTGGCCTTGGAGTGCAGTATGGCGACGCGCGTCTCGAAGTCCGGCGGTTTGATGTCCGTGACCAGCCCCCACTCGAACCGTGAGATCAGCCGCTCTTGGAGCCCTGGTATGTCCTTGGGAGGCCGGTCGCTGGTGAGGACGATCTGCCGCTGCGCATCGTGCAGGGCGTTGAACGTGTGGAAGAACTCCTCCTGCGTCCCCTCCTTGCCGGCAAGGAAGTGCGCGTCGTCCACCAACAGTACGTCGATGCGCCGATAACGGTTGTGGAACTGGGTCGTCTGACGCGCCTGGATCGCTGCGATCAGCTCATTGGTGAACTGCTCCGTCGGCACGTAGGCGACCCGACTGCCCGGGAACTTCGCCAGCGCCGCGTTGCCTATGCCATGCATCAGGTGTGTCTTGCCGAGGCCGACCCCCCCGTATATGAAGAGCGGGTTGTAGGCGCGGCCGGGCGCGTCGGCCACCGCCAATGACGCCGCGGCCGCCAGCTCGTTATTGCTCCCGACGACAAAGCTCTGCAGCGTGTAGCGTGGGTTGAGGGTCCCGACCACGGGGCGGGGCTCGGCGACCTCGGGACTCGTGGTCTCGGGAAGCTCCTCTAGGCCGACCACGGGCATCGGGTGGAATGCCGGACCCGCTCCGCCTTCGCGCGGCCGGCATTCGAAGGTGACCATGAAGCTTGGCCCGAACAGTGTCTGCGCTAACGAGGTGAGCAGCTCGCCGTACTTGCCCTCGATCCATTCGACGGCGAAGTCGCTGGGCGCGCCGACGACCAGCTGGTCGCTTGACAGCGCGATCGCCGCCGTCGGGGCGAGCCAGGTGTGGTAGCTCTGCTCTGGAAGCTTGGCCCTGGCGCTCTCCAGGATTTTCGACCAGGCTTCCTCTGCGGTCAGTTCCATCAACTCCGGACGCTGGCGGGGTTTGGGCGTTCCGCAATAATGAATGTTTGAAGTGCAGCTGGTGAGGTAAGCCGCGCGCCATCTTAGATGCGCGACTCGGGGAAGTCAAGCGAGGAGAGAGAGAATCGAGCGCAAAGCGATCTCACGGGAGGAGGCGGATGCGGCTTCGTGACCTACGGCTGGGACCCGGTGCCATCGTGGCGGCGGCCTTCATCGGGCCAGGCACGGTCACAACGGCGACGGTAGCTGGGGCGAGCTACGGGTACGCACTGATCTGGGCGCTCGCTTTTTCGGTGTTCGCGGCGCTTGTGCTCCAGGAGATGTCGGCGCGCCTCGGTGTCGTCGGGGGCATGGGCCTGGGTGAGGCGATGCGGCGCCGGTTCGCGGGGACCGGACGACTCTTCTCCGCCGGATTGGTGATCGGCGCCATTCTGATCGGCAACGCGGCCTACGAGACCGGCAACCTGCTGGGCGGATCGCTAGGGCTAGAGGCGCTCCTCGGCGGTAGCGGTCAGCTCTGGGGGGTGGGGCTCGGCGCCGTCGCGTTCGCGCTGCTCTGGTCGGGGCGGTACAAGTGGGTGGAACGCGTCCTGGTGGGGATGGTCGCCGTGATGGGTGCTGTGTTTCTTAGCACGGCGATAGCCATGCGGCCGGATGCTCTGGGGTTGATGCGTGGACTGGTGCCCGGGGCGCTGGCGGACCGGCGGGCCATGCTCATGGCTCTGGGCCTGGTGGGGACGACGGTAGTTCCGTACAACCTGTTCCTCCATGCGTCGGCGGTGCGGGAGCGCTGGAGCGGTGCGAAGGATCTGGCGCCGGCTCGCGCGGACACGGCGGTCAGCGTGTCGCTTGGCGGGGTGATCTCGATCGCGGTCTTGGTCACCGCTGCGGCGCTGCCCGCAACTTTGCGGGTGAGCAGTGCTGGGGACATGGCGCAGGCTCTCGAGCCGTTGCTCGGTCGCTGGGCAGGGGCCTTCTTCGCCTGTGGCCTGTTGGCTGCCGGGCTCTCGTCAGCGATCACGGCACCGCTGGCTGCGGCCTATGCCACCTGCGGCGTGCTCGGGTGGGACAGCGATCTGCGGTCGACGAAGGCGCGCTCCGTTTGGATCCCGGTGCTGTTGGCGGGGGTCGTGTTCGCGTTGCTCGCGGTGAGGCCTATCGCGGCCATCATCTTCGCGCAAGCGGCGAACGGTGTGCTGTTGCCGGTAGTGGCCGGCTTCC
Source organism: Gemmatimonadota bacterium (assembly GCA_020344215.1). Classification (GTDB taxonomy): domain Bacteria; phylum Gemmatimonadota; class Gemmatimonadetes; order Palauibacterales; family KS3-K002. The sequence goes on along the minus strand of CP070815.1, from coordinate 3,317,398 downwards.
TGCTCTTTCTGGCGAACGACAGCGGCCTGCTCGGGTCGTGGACGAACGGGCGGGCGTCAAACCTGTTGGGCGGGCTGGCCGTATTGATAGCTGCGGTTCTGGGCATCCGCTCCCTGATGCTGGCCCTCTCCGGGCTCTGAGCGCCACCGGGGCGGCTTGATTGGAGGCTTCGGAGCGAATATATTCGGATCCCTTTTCTAACCGTGAGAAGTCTTTGGTTGGCAACGATATCTGGGGGTCGACCCCATGAAACCGACATATCGTCCTCGGAATCGCAGGCGTTTGCGCAAGCACGGTTTTCGGGCCCGCATGAGGACAAAGGCGGGCCGGCGCGTGGTGAACCGGCGCCGCCGCAAGGGGCGCAAGCGACTCGCGGCGACGGTCCCGAAGAAGTAGGGGCCGCCGACCGCGGGCGTTTCCGGTTGCCGCGCCGCGCGCGGATCCGGAAGAGATCCGAGATTCGAGCGCTCTACAGCAGGGGGAAGCGGAGACGGACGGAGCACCTGGATGTGTTCGTCGCCGATTCCCCTGTTTTGCGTACACGGTTGGCGGTGGTCGTTCCGAAGTACGGGCGTCGGATCGTGGCGCGCAATCGAGTGAAGCGGCAGTTGAGGGAGGGAGCTCGGCTCGAGCTGCTGCCCCGCTGCCAGGACCGGAAGATGGCCCTGGACCTTTTGATACGGGCTCGACCGGCCGCCTACGAGGCGGGGTTCCAGATACTGAGAGAAGAGATCCGCGAACTAGCGGAACGGCTATGCTCACCAAGCTCCTCGTGATGCTGGTCCGCGGCTACCAGGTCGCCGTATCGCCGTGGCTGCCGCCGGCGTGCCGCTACACGCCGACCTGCTCGCAGTACAGCATCGAGGCGCTGCGGCGCTACGGAGCCCTGAAGGGGTGCTGGCTTGCAGCTCGCCGTCTCGCCAGATGCCACCCATTCCGGGCGGGTGGTTACGACCCGGTACCCTGAGGATGGAAAACGAGAAGCGACTTGTCCTTGCGATCGTCCTGATGCTAGCGACGGTCTTCGTGGTGAACCTCCTGTTCCCCCCGGGTCGACCCCCGGAGACCGGGATCGGCGAGGACACGACGGCCGTCCGGCACGAGACGTTCGCACCCGCGGAGGAGAGCGTCCCGCAAGCCGGTGCCCCGACGCCGGCGGAGGAGGAAGCACGCCCCCTGCGCCAGCTCGTGCCGCCGGTCGAGCCGGAGGAAGAGGACACGGCGTGGGTGACCACCCCGCACCTCCGCCTGGGCTTCGCTCAGAGAGGTGCACGCCTAGTCTCCGCCGAGATGTTGGGTTTCGAGTCGCTGGCCGACGAGACGAAAGGCGAGCCGGTGCAGTTAGTGCCCCCGGGAACCGAGGACTTCTTCTCGCACCAGTGGGTGGTTGGTGACGATACGCTCGACCTGCGAGATGTGCACTTCGAGATGACGCCGCGTCGACTGGACTTGATCGAAGGTGGGCCGGCTCGAACCTTGACGCTCACCTACCGGCACGCCGGCTCGCCGTTCCGAGTCGACCTGAACTACAGTTTCCACCCAGATAGCTACACGGTGCACCTGGAAGGGCGGTTGAGCGGCGTCCCCGCAACGGGTTGGTGGCTGATGGGGCTCGGGTCCGGCCTACAGAGTAATGAGTGGGACCCCGAGTCCGACTACAAGGCCAATCTGGCGTTTGCTGCGAAGGGGCCCGACGGGGTGCAATCCCGGAAGATCCGGGACGTGGAGCCCGGTGAGCGGGTGGCGTTGGACGGGCCGTTCGACTGGGCGGCGGTCAGGACGAAGTACTTCGTCACGGCGCTGGCGCTACCGCTCGAGCTCGAAACGGAGGCGCGACTCAGCGGACTGATGATCACGGGCACCGCCGATCCTAATCAAGCGCGTGGGATCGTGAGCTTCCCGATGAGCCGAGACGGCGATTTCCACTACCAGGTGTACATCGGCCCCCAGGATCCCGGGAAACTGGCGCGCGCGGGTCGGGACCTCGATCAAGTGCTGCCGTTCGGGTACAAGTGGCTGCAGCCGATTCTGCGGCCGCTGGCCGGCGCCATCACGGCCCTCCTGGTTTGGTCCCACAACGTCCTCGGACTCGGCTACGGTTGGGTCCTCGTCCTGTTCGGCATAGGTATCCGCGTCGTGCTCTTCCCGCTCTACCAGAAGAGCATGCGCTCGCAGATGGCGATGATGCGGGTGCAGCCGCTCATGAAGGAGACCCAAGAGAAGTACAAGAACGACCCGCAGCGGCTGCAGCAGGAGATGATGAAGATCTATCGGGAACACAAGGTGAATCCACTCGGCGGGTGCCTGCCGATGCTCCTGCCCTTCCCCATCCTGATCGCACTGTTCTTCGTCTTCCGCGACACGATCGAGTTCCGCGGCGTGCCGTTCCTCTGGCTGCCCGATCTTTCCCGGCCCGACCCGCTCTACATCATACCGTTGCTGATGGGTGCATCGCTCTTCCTGATGCAGTGGCTCGGCCAGCGCTCGATGCCGCAGAGCAACCCGCAGATGAAGGTGATGATGTGGGTGATGCCGGTCATGTTGGTCGTGCTCTTCCTGAAGTTCGCAGCCGGGCTCAACCTCTACTACGCGACGATGAACCTGGCGTCGCTGCCCCAGCAGCTCTACCTGAACAAGGAACGACGGAAGGCCGCTGGGAAACCGCCGCCGGACAAGAAGAAGAACTAGCCAACTCCAGCTCCATTAGCACATGGACACGATAGCGGCGATCTCCACGGCCCCGGGCCGCGCGGCCATCGCCGTCGTCCGTGCGTCCGGGCCGCAAGTCGCGGAGCTCGTCTCCCAAACACTCGGCGAGCCGCTTCCGCATCGCCGGCCCGCGCTCCGCTGGCTGGCCCACCCCGAGGACGGGCGGCGCGTGGACCGCGTGCTCGTCACCTACTACCCGGCGCCCGGGAGTTACACCGGGGAGGATGTGCTGGAGCTCAGCTGCCACGGCGGGCCGCTGGCGCCCCAACTGGTGCTCGACGCGCTGTTGGCCGCCGGCGCCCGCCTGGCGGGGCCCGGCGAATTCACGCGCCGGGCCTTCCTGAACGGGAAGCTCGACCTGCTACAGGCCGAGGCCATCCTCGACCTGGTCGACGGACGCTCCCGAGCTCAGCACCGTGCCGCAGTCCACCAGCTGGAGCGAGGGCTCTCGGGGAGGATCGAGGAGCTGCGGGAAGCGATACTTCGCTCCGAAGCGCTCCTGGTGTACGAGATCGACTTCCCCGAGGAAGACCAGGGCCCGCTGGCGCCGGCGGAGATCGACGCCGCGGCCCGGGATGTGGCGGGCCGGATCGATCGGCTTCTGGAGACCGCACACCAGGGCGAGCTGCTGCGCGAAGGCGCGCTCACGGTGATCGCCGGCCGGCCCAACGCCGGGAAGTCGAGCCTGTTCAACGCGCTCTGTGGCGTGGAGCGCGTGATCGTCACCGAGGAGCCGGGCACGACGCGTGACGCCATCGAGACAATGGCCTCACTGGGCGGCTACCCGTTCCGGCTCGTCGACACAGCCGGCCTGCGAGAGGCTACGGGTCGGGTGGAACGGCTCGGCATCGAGGTGGCGCAGCGATACCTGGCGGGCGCCGACTTGGTGCTCTTCTGCGTTGAGGCTGGCCGTGAGCTCGGCGCAGAGGAGCTGAGCTTCCTGGCCGAGCTGGAGCACGGCACGCTCATCTTGGTCCGCACGAAGAACGATCTCGCCGCGTCGCGGTCGCCCAAGGCGGCGCCGGAGGTTCAAGCGCCCCAGGTCCTCGTCTCAACGGTGACGGGGGAGGGCTTGGGCGAGCTGAGCCGCCGGCTCGTGGAGGCCGCTTTCTCCGGCAGCTTGTCGCTTGACGAGGACATGCCGCTCATCACTCGCGAGCGTCACGTCCGCGAGCTACATCGCGCCCGCGGCGAGGTGGAAGCCTTCCTCGAGGCCCGTGCTTCCGGTCTGGCTCCCGAGATTGCCGCCACGCACCTGCGAGCTGCGGCCCAAGCCCTTGAGGAAATGCTGGGCGTGATCGCCCCCGAGGATCTTCTGGCCCGGGTGTTCGCCGAGTTCTGCGTGGGTAAGTAGAGCAGCGAGGGCGCGTCCTTGCTCGCCCACCGGCCGACGGCCATATTCGCCCCGTCCAACCCTTCTGCCCTTCTTCGTGGAGAATTGCCGATGAAGCGACTCGGTGTCGACATGGCTCTTGTCGGCATCTTCGGGCTCGTTGCTCGGGTCTTCCGGGCATTCTCGGTTGCGCGTTCGGAATTCCTCACTCTCTCGGGCGATCTCTTTAGCTAGGAGGATTCGTGCTGAGGCTCAGAGTTCTGTTAACTGCTGCACTGGTCGGCGTTGCGGCTTGCGAGACAGCCGACTATGACGTCGTCATCCGTGGCGGCACGATCTACGACGGTGGCGGCGAAGCACCGTACGTCGCCGACCTCGCTATCGCCGGCGACACCGTCGCAGCTATCGGTGCGCTCGAAGGCGCGCGCGGACACGTCGAGATCGACGCTGCCGGTATGGCCGTCGCACCCGGCTTCATCAACATGCTCAGCTGGGCGACCGAGTCGCTCATCCAAGACGGCCGCTCGCAGAGCGACATCCGCCAGGGCGTCACGCTCGAGGTGATGGGGGAAGGCTGGTCGATGGGCCCGCTAAGCGAGGGGATGAAGCAGGAGGCGCTGGAGCGGCAGGGCGACGTCAAGTACGAGATAGAGTGGACCACGCTCGGCGAGTACCTGGACTACCTCGTGGAGCGCGGCGTATCGACTAACGTGGCGTCGTTCGTCGGGGCGACCACCGTGCGTATCCATGAGCTCGGCTTCGAGGACCGGCCGCCCACACAGGGAGAGCTGGAGGAGATGCGCCGCCTAGTGCGCCAGGCGATGGAGGAGGGTGCGCTGGGGCTCGCTTCATCGCTCATCTACCCGCCGGCCTTCTACGCTGAGACGGACGAGCTCATCGAGCTCGCCAAAGTCGCCGCCGAGTACGACGGCCTCTACATCTCTCATATCCGCAGCGAGGGGAACCGGCTGCTCGAGGCGCTGGATGAGTTGGTCACCATCGCTCGTGAGGCCGACATCTCGGCGGAGATCTACCATCTCAAAGCCGCCGGCCAGGCCAACTGGGGCAAGCTGGACCGTGTGTTCGAGCGTGTCGAGGAAGCGCGCGCCGAGGGCCTTCGCATCACCGCCGACATGTATACCTACCCGGCGGGGGCGACCGGGCTGGGTGCCGCGATGCCCCCTTGGGTGCAGGAGGGCGGACACGACGCGTGGGTGGAGCGGCTCGAGGATCCCGCCATCCGCGAGCGGGTGATACGGGAGATGAGCACGCCTACCGACGCGTGGGAGAACCTCTTGCTCGCTGCCGGGACACCTGAGAACGTCCTGCTGGTTGGCTTCAAGAGCGAGGAACTGAAGCCGCTTACCGGCAAGACGCTGGCAGAGGTCGCGGCCACGCGAGGCATGTCGCCGGAGGAAACGGCGATCGATCTTGTCATCGAAGACGACAGCAATGTCGGGACGGTCTACTTCATCATGTCCGAGGAGAACGTCACCAAGAAGATTGCCCAGCCCTGGGTCAGCTTCTGCTCGGATGCGGAGTCGCTGGCACCCGAAGGCGTCTTCCTCCGGTGGAACCCCCACCCTCGTGCCTACGGAACCTTCGCACGATTGCTCGGCAGGTATGTACGTGAAGAGGAGATCATCCCGCTGCAGGAAGCAGTCCGCCGCCTGACCGCGCTACCCGCGTCGAACTTGAAGATCGAGCGGCGCGGACTGCTCGTGCCTGGTTACTTCGCCGACGTCGTCGTCTTCGACCCGGAGACGATTATCGATCATGCAACCTTCGCCGAGCCGCACCAGTACTCCACCGGCGCGCTTCACGTGTTCGTGAACGGCGCTCAGGTGCTCAAGGACGGGGAACACACCGGCGCGTTACCGGGGCGAGTCGTACGCGGTCCGGGGTGGTGGGGGAATTAGGAGCTTCGGATCTGAGGGGAGTCCATCGGGGATTCTCGGATGTCGATTCGGGGAGCAGGGGAACAGGGGAGGTCGGGAATGCGGAAGCACTTCGTTTCCTCCCTATCTCCCTCCCCTGCTCCTCTGTTCCCTTGGTTGATGTTCGAGAATTCCCGATAGACTCCCCGGCCTATTTGAGGAGCGAGCATGAGCCGCCGCGCCGCAGCTGCGCAACCGCGCCGTTGCGGATCGACGTAAGATGTTGCTACATAAAGGGTTAGGCGGTCGCCCGGCTAGAAGCTGATCTCGAAGCCCGCCGGCAATTGCTCGGGCGGCGCCAGTTCCTCGAGGCGAATCACATGGGCTGCCGGTGGACCGTCTTGCAGCCGCCGCTCCATCTCGCTGACGAGGTCGGGTGTGCCTGCGAATGCGACCTCCACGGTTCCGTCGCGACAATTGCGAACGGTGCCGCGAAGCCCGAGGCGGCGACCCTCACGCTGGGCCCACCAGCGGAAGCCCACGCCTTGGACGATTCCGTGCACTTTGAACGCCTTGCGGGTCTCTTGATCAGCTGGCATCAGGTTGACCGTCACGCGCGTTTGTCTGGCCGGCGGCATCTTATAACTTGCACAGGCTAAGAGGAATATGGAGCGCCGGAGCATCGGCGGCCACGCCGGGCCAGCTCCCGTTGAATTCTCGTCCTAGGGACGCATGAACTCGCAATACGATGTCATTGTTGTGGGCGGCGGTCACGCCGGCTGCGAGGCAGCAGCCGCCGCCGCGCGGCTGGGGGCCAGGACGCTTCTCGTCACCTCCTACCTGGCTCGGGTAGCGCAGCTGAGCTGCAATCCTGCCATCGGGGGTGTGGCGAAGGGTACCGTGGTTCGTGAGGTCGATGCACTGGGTGGATTGATGGCCCGGGCTACCGATCGAACGTCCATTCAATTCCGAATGCTCAACCGGGGCAAGGGCCCTGCCGTTTGGGCGCCTCGCGCCCAGTGCGATCGCTGGCTTTACCCGAGGGCCGTGCGCGCCCTCCTCGAGGAGATCCCGGGGCTCGACCTTTTCCAGAGCACGGTCCGCGTGCTCCTGTTGGAGGGCGACGAGATCGGCGGCGTTGTCTGCAGGGACGGCTCCAGCTTCCGGGGGCGACGCGTCGTGCTGACAGCCGGCACTTTTCTTCGCGGCGGCATCCACATTGGCGGTGGTGTAAGAGAGGCGGCGGGCCGGGCGGGTGATCCGCCGGCGCTGGAGCTCTCCGAGCAACTCGAGGCGCTCGGGCTCGAGGTCACACGCTTCAAGACCGGGACGCCCCCGCGAGTCGACGGGCGTACTGTGGACTTCAAGAAGCTTCAACGTCAGGATGGCGACGCAGAGGAATTCCGCTTCTCGTACTGGGAGCGTGCGGACCGGCTCGCCCAGCTGCCGTGCTGGATCACTTGGGCGGGGGAGGAAGTGAAGGAGATCATCGGGCGAAACCTGAAGCGCTCCGCGCTCTACGGCGGCGCCATCGCGGCCCGAGGTCCCCGCTATTGCCCGTCGATCGAAGACAAGGTCGTCAGATTCCCCGACGCGCCGCGGCATCAGATCTTCCTCGAGCCCGAGGGCCTCGAGACATCCGAGCTCTACGTCAACGGCCTGTCTACCTCCATGCCACCAGAGGTGCAGCGGGAGTTCCTGGCGGCGGTGCCCGGGCTTGAGCGGGCGAAGATGACCCAGCCGGGCTACGCCATCGAGTACGACTACTTCCCGCCGCACCAGCTCAACCCGTCCCTAGCGGTGAAGGCGCTGCCAGGTCTCTTCCTTGCGGGGCAGGTGAACGGTACGACGGGCTATGAGGAGGCAGCCGCTCAGGGGCTCGCCGCCGGCGCCAACGCAGCCCTGAGTGCGCAGGACCGGGAGCCGTGGGTCGTCGAACGAGACGAGGCTTATATCGGCGTGCTGATCGATGACCTGGTCACGAAAGGGGTCGACGAGCCGTACCGGCTGTTCACCTCGCGGGCGGAGTTCCGGCTTCTCTTGAGACAGGACAACGCGCTTCGGCGACTCGGACCACAGGCGGCGGAGCTCGGTCTCTTGAGTCAGGAGCAGGGTCGGGTCTTGGAGGAGAAGCTTGAGCGAGAGGACCGTGTGGCGGAGTGGGCGGCGACAACGCTGGCGCCGCCGGACCTGGTGAACGACTATCTGGAAGCGATTGGTACGGCTTCGATCGCTGAGCCGACGGCGCTGGCAGCGCTGGCGAAGCGACCGGAGGTCAGTCTTTTCGAGCTCGCGGGGGCTGACGAACCACTGATGGGCAACGGTGCGCCGGACCCGGACGCTTTGGCGGCGGTGGAGATGGAGATTAAGTACGCCGGCTACGTGGCCAAGGAGCGGGCGCGGGCCGAGCGCCTGCGTCGGCAGTCGGAGTTCAAGCTACCACCGGACCTTCCGTATCTCGAGCTGGCGAGCTTGTCGACGGAGGCGCGGCAGAAGCTCGACCGTATCCGTCCGCGCACTCTGGCGCAGGCGGCGCGCATCCCGGGCGTCGCGCCGAGCGATCTCCAGAACCTGATGATGGAGGTGCGGAAGGCGCAGCGCACGTCCGGTGGTGGACGATAGAGGGCCGCCGGGGCGGCCCCCCGGGCAGCTGGCGGGTCGGTCGCGGAGCAGGAAGCGCGTGGTTCTCGCACCTCCTCCCCTTCCCCGTTTCACGTGAAACGCGACGCCCCCACAGGTTGGGTTGCTTCCTCTGATGACCCACAACCCCTCGTCGTCATGGCGGCGACCTGTTCCACGTGAAACATCTCCCCTTTCCTCGCCCTCCTCCTGCCCGTATAATTCACCGGACCTGAGCCCACCCCGCCCCGCTCCGTCCGGGCCTGGTGTTCCAATGTCGAGAGTCATCACCATCGCGAACCAGAAGGGTGGTGTCGGTAAGACGACGACCGCCATCAACCTCGGCGCCTGCCTCGCCGTCGCCGAGCGCTCCACGCTCGTCGTCGATGCGGATCCCCAGGGAAATGCGACCAGTGGGCTGGGTGTGGATCGCGATCAACTGGACGCGTCGATTTACGACGCCCTGCTCGAAGGCGTGCCCGCCGAGGAGATCCTCGTCCGCGGTGTACACTTCGATCGGCTGGACCTGCTTCCTTCGAGCCGCGACCTCCTCGGCGCCGAGGTCGCGATGACCACCAGGCAGGGACGAGAGAGGCTGCTCCGCGACGCCCTGCAGCCTCTGCGGGATCGCTACGAGTACACCATCATCGATTCGCCGCCCTCCCTCGGGCTGCTCACGGTGAACACCCTCGCCGCGGCCGACACCGTGCTGATACCGATCCAGTGCGAGTACTATGCTCTGGAGGGGCTCACCCAGCTGCTCAACACGGTGCGACTTGTGCAGCGTGGCCTTAATCCGGGCTTGCAGATCGAGGGCGTGCTACTGACGATGTTCAACGATCGGTTGAACCTTTCCCGGCAGGTCGCCGACGAAGCTCGCGAGTACTTCGGGCCGAAGGTGTTCAGCACCTCGATTCCACGGAATATCCGGCTGGCGGAAGCGCCGAGTTTTGGGAAGCCCATCGTGCTCTACGACGTCCTTTCCTCCGGCGCGGCAAGCTATCTTGCGCTGGCAAAAGAACTTATGGGTAGGAATGGCAGTGGCAAGAAAACAGCAGAAGCGACTCGGTAAGGGGCTTGGCGCGCTCCTCGGCGACTATATCACCGAGGAGGCGGCAAGTCGCGGCGAAGTGCAGCAGGTCCCGATCGGGGAGCTGCGGCCCAATCCGTTCCAGCCGCGACAGGCGGTGGACCGCGAGGGGCTCGAGGAGCTCGTCGCGTCTATCAGAGAGAACGGGCTACTCCAACCGGTAGTGGTTCGACCGGTGGCGGCTGGTGGCTGGGAGGTCGTCGCCGGCGGGCGGCGCTTCAGGGCGGTGCGGGAGCTGGGGTGGGATCACGTTCCGGTCGTGATTCGCGATGCCGATGACCGGACGATGCTAGTCTTGGCCCTGATCGAGAACTTGCAGCGCGAGGACCTCAGTCCACTCGACGAGGCTCACGCCTACCGCCGGCTCGTGGAGGAGTTCGGTCTGACCCAGGCGCAGGTGGCGTCACGTGTCGGCCGCGACCGTTCCACCGTTGCCAACACGATCCGCCTCCTGGGTCTCCCCGAGGCTGTGCGCAAGCTGTTGGCCGAGGGCGACATCTCTGCGGGGCACGGCCGGGCGCTGCTCGGGCTGAGCGACGAGCAGCGGGTGATCGAGTTGGCACGAGCGGCGGCCAGGGACGGCCTCTCGGTTCGGGAGGTGGAGGAGCGAGTACGCGAGCGCCGTACGACGAAGCCCCGCAAGCCCAAGGTGAAGGCGGCCGACGCGCGCTCGAGTGCTTATGCCGGCAAGGCGGAGCAGGCGTTGGCCCGAGCGTTGGGCACGAGCGTGCGGGTCAGGCTTGACGAGGGCAACCGCGGCCGTATAGAGATACCTTTCCGGGACGCTGAGGACTTTGAGCGCATCGTCGAGCTCATCGTCGGCGTCGGTGGCATCGTCTGAGTGTGGAGCGATGAAGGAGAGCGAAGGCGGCTACACGATCGTACTCGTCCCCAGCGACACGGAGCGGACCCGCAGCGTCCGGTTGACGCCGCGTGGGCTGCGGATCGGCGCGGCCCTGGCTGCTGGCGCCGGCCTCGCCCTGGCCCTGTTGCTGGGCAGCTGGTGGTACTTCGCCGCGCAGACGGCAAGGATCCCTGAGCTCGAGCGGGAGATAGCCCGGCTTGAGGCCGACAACGCGAAGGTGGCAGAGTTGGCGGGCAGCCTGGCCGCGCTCCAGCGCGAGTACGAGAAGGTTCGTGCGATGCTGGGGGGCGACATCTTGGCAGCCAGCGCCGCTCCTGGGATGCTGCCGTCCGAGGAGCGGGGCACAGCTGACGAGGGTTTCCCCGGCACCGGCCTTTCTCCAGAGATCCCGACGAGCTGGCCGCTGGCCACCTCGGGGTTCGTCACCCAGACGCTCGAGGCGGCCCAGGACGGAACGCACCCGGGCATTGACATCGCGGTGGCGCAGCATTCCTACATTAGGGCCAGCGGCGCGGGCGTGATCACTGAGGCTGGGGCCGATTCGGTCTACGGCCTGTACGTTCTGATCGAGCATGGGAACACTGGCTATCAAACGATGTATGGACATGCGTCCCGGCTCTTCGTCGCCCCCGGAGATACGGTTCTGCAAAACCAAGTGATCGCGTTGTCTGGGAACACCGGGCGCTCCACGGCTCCCCACCTGCACTTCGAGATCTTGCAGGATCAGCGGCCGATCGACCCCTTCACTTTGGTGCAGCAGATTTCAGGCACCTGAGCGGTCATCATTATGCTTGGACGAGACAAGAAACCCCCTGAGGAACAGAAGAAGCCTATGGCAAAGGTCGAACGCGAATCTGGCGACGCCGCGATCTCCCTCATCGCGCCCGGCATGGCCATCGTCGGTGACTGTGAGACCGATGGAACGATCAGAGTCGAGGGCCGCATCGAAGGGACGATTCGCGCCGGAAAGTCGGTCGTCGTCGGTCGGAGCGGAGAGGTCATCGGCGACATCATCACGCAAGACGCCGTGATCAGCGGCCGCGTGACGGGCAACGTCGCCGCAGACAGCCGGCTCGAGTTGCAGTCCACGTGCGATATCCAGGGCGAGCTCCGCAGCCGTCGTGTGCAGCTTGACGAGGGTGCCCGCTTCAACGGCCAGGTCCACATGGAGGAGGCCGGCGGCTCGCGCGTCGTCAAACCGGCGGAGAAGCCGGTCGGCCAGGAGGTGAAGGACCAGGCCGCGCGGCCGGCGGCTGGAGGCGACTAGACCCCCTCACGGGCAGGGTGAGCGTAGGGGGCGGCCGCGACAGCGCGGCCGCCCTTGTCGTCTCGCCCGCAGCTTTTCCCCGGCCTAACATCTTGTCGCATAAGAAGTTGCGACGTTATCCACGATGTTTTCCACCCCTGCCAGTGTGGCCGTTGACAGGTGTGGGAAACCGGTTCGAGAAACTTTGAGGCGGCTGCGGGGCTATCACCCATCTCGCGTTTTCGCCGCGGAGCCCTGAGCACGCCCTAGCGAACGGACGGAGTCTTTACACGATGCATAAGAGCAGGAAAGGGAGCAAGACAAAGCGGCCCCGTAGGAAGCAGGCAAAGGTCGGCCACGTCGACAGACGTGGTCCTGGACCCGTCACGGAGGACGAGCGCCTCTTCAGCCGGCGCGTATCCGATTTCGAGGTGGCCGAAGCTCGCCGCCCGCCAAAGGTGGAAAGGCTAGCTGAGATACTCGAGCCGATTCCCGACTCGGCGCTCAAGGACCCGTGGCGCGTGTTCCGCATCATGGGCGAGTTCGTTGACGGGTTCGATGCGCTTGCGCGGATTGGTCCCGCTGTGGCGATCTTCGGGTCGGCGCGCACGCCGCGCAACGATCCCGACTACCGCGCGGCGATGGAGACGTGCCGCCTGCTGGCCGAGGCTGGGTTCGCTATCATGACCGGTGCGGGTCCCGGCATCATGGAAGCGGCGAACAAGGGTGCACAGCTCGGCGGTGGCCTCTCCATCGGCCTCAATATCGAGTTGCCCTTCGAGCAGGATGTGAATCGTTACGTCGATTTGAGCCTCACCTTTCGCTACTTCTTCGTGCGGAAGACGATGTTCGTACGCTACTCTGAGGGTTTCGTGATCTTTCCCGGCGGCTACGGGACGATGGACGAGCTCTTCGAAGCGCTGACGCTCATCCAGACCGGCAAGGTCCACAACTTCCCCTTGGTGATGTTCAACAACCGCTACCACTCATCGCTGGTGCGTTGGCTGAAGAACTCCGTGCTGGCAGAGGGGAAGATCTCACCTGAAGACCTGGACATCATCATCACGGCCAATTCGCCGGAAGAGGCAGCACAGATCATTATGGAGGCGCACCGCTCGCGGAACGGGGGGGAGCTGGAGGTAAAGGTGGCCGACGCCGCGTCGTAGGCGGCAGGGCCACGCGCTTCGCGCTCGTGCCACCGGCCGCAGGCGACCCCCCGCGCGACTTGGGGCGAGATCGGAGCTGTACGCCTCACTTGCGACGTCCGTTGTTTCGCGTCTAGCTTTTCTCTCGATTCGCTGTCGCACCCAACCCGTATGCTGCCATGCCGAAAGAACCAGAGCAGAGTTCCAGCCGCTACCTGCGCGGTCCGCGGATCGATCCTTCGCCGATCACGGGGGCCGAGCGAGTCGCGGATCTGATTGATCGCGCTTTTCTGGCCTACAACGCAGGTCGGCTTCGCGACGCCTCACGTCTGTTGGTCGAGAAGATCCTTGATCCCGAGGTCACCGTCGCGCTCAGTCTGAGCGGGGCCCTCACGCCGGCGGGGCTCGGGATGTCGGCGTTGATCCCGCTGGTCGAGGCCGGGTTCGTCGATTGGATCGTCTCGACAGGCGCGATCCTCTACCACGACACGCACTTCGGAATCGGGCTCGAGCTGCGCCAAGGCCGGCCCAACGTGAGCGACGTAGCTCTGCGGGATGAGGGTGTCGTCCGTATCTACGACATCTTCTTTGAGTACAATGTGCTGCTCTCGACCGATGCCTTCTTCCGCCAGGTAATCGACGCAGAGGAATTCCAGCGCGCGATGGGGACGGCGGAGTTCCATCACCTATGCGGCAAGTACGTCTTGGAGCGTGAGAGGGCCCTGGGGCTCGAGAAAAAGTCGCTGCTGGCCGCCTGCTACGAAGCCGGGGTTCCCATCTACTCCTCATCTCCGGGTGATTCGAGCATCGGGATGAATGTCGCGGAGCGCGCCCTCGCTGGCGGCCGACTGCAGATCGATTCCGCGATCGATGTGAACGAGACGGCCGCTATCGTTCTCGACGCCAAGCGGTCGGGCGGCAAGAGCGCCGTGGTGATAATGGGGGGAGGCAGCCCGAAGAATTTCGTTCTGCAGACCGAGCCGCAGCTCCAGGAAGTGATGGGGCTCGAGGAGGCCGGCCACGACTACTACATCCAGGTCACCGACGCGCGCCCCGATACCGGCGGTCTCTCAGGCGCAACACCGTCTGAGGCAGTGAGCTGGGGGAAGGTGGACCCAGACGCGTTGCCTGACACCGTGGTCTGCTACCTCGACGTGACCGTGGCGCTACCGCTCCTCGCCGCGTACGCGTTGGCGAGGCACGAACCGCGCGCAGCCAAGCGGCTCTACGAGCGACGTCACGAACTCCTGGCCCAGCTGGAGAGCGAGTACCGGCGGCCGCGTTACGACGGCTAACGCGAATAAGGAGGCAACCATGGCTGCGAAAGGCAAAGCGGTCTTGTTCGGATTCCTCATCTGGCTCGTAGCCTTCGTTACAGCGTTGCTCATCTTCCCGCTTCGAGAGTCCGCACGTCCGCTGTTTGAGTCGATCATGCCAGTCGTCGTGACGGTAGCGACGGTGGTCTTTGTTGTGCTCTACTTCCGTAGGGTGAACACGGGCTACGTCAGGGAGGGGGTCTTGCTTGGCTGGTTGTGGTTTGCCATCAGCGTGATCATCGACCTGCCCCTGATGCTCACGGGCCCGATGCAGATGAGTCTCGGGGCGTACAGCGCAGATATCGGCCTGACCTACTTGATAATCCCAGCGGTCACGGTCGGCGTCGGGCTGAGCTCTGCGCAGGCCGCGGCTACCGGTCAGAGAGCGGCCGCCGCCTGAATGTGCGTGATCAGGCCGACCGCCTTGATTGGCAGGGCAGGGGACGTGCTCGTCGTGCAAGGCCGCGACGCGGCGAGTGTGACGGCGGCTCGGGCGATCGACCCCAACTTCGCCGACGCACTGCTTGAAGCGCATGAGGCTGGCGTGCGCCTACTGGGCTACCGCTGCGATGTGGGTCTGAAGGAGGCGCGGATTAATGAGCCCGTGCCGGTGATCTTGGCGACTGACCACCGATGCGCTGACCTAGTGACCTGCTAGCCACCGAACTCCAGGCCCGGCCAATCGCCGATCGACCCCGTCGAGCTAACCACGTGCATGCCGGCGTCAGCGAAGCGTCGAAAAGCCTCGTCCGCCTGTTCGCTGAAGTCGACGACGCCGGGTACCACGACCGGCGAGGCGCAGTCCTCTAGTAGGTAGACCTTCTCGACCAGCGCCGGATCTTCGGCGCGCACCTCGCTGAGCAGGTCGTGGATCGTCCAGGCCACGCAGTGGCTCTTCGCCTGGCCGGCGATAATCACCGCGTCGAACTCGAACAACTTCCGGATCAGCGGCGCGTTCTTCTCGGCGATAGTCTCTCCGTCCGGGCCGACCATTACTTCAGGATGCAAGACCGAGTAGTGCTCGGTCAGCGGGTTGTTCCCTTTGATCTCGAACCGCGGCTGACTGGAGCGAGCGATTGCGTGGAAGAACACAGCCTCTTCCACTGCCGACACGAGGGCATGGCCGATCCCGCCCAGCATGGCGTGGTACGGCCAGATCAATAGTGGGTACTTTCCACCTTCACTGAGCGCACGGACGTAGTTGAGCGCATGCTGCCGCAGGTACTTGTAGTCGCGGTCCGTTACAGTCGCCGCCACCGCCGGGTTCACCTGCCAGACGCCTTGCTCCACATCCTCCGGGTCAATGATCGTCACGCCGCCAACCGGATGCTCGCCGGCCTCATTCACCCAGAACACCGGGTGGAAGATCTGCATTGCCGTATGCGTGTCCATCGTCGGTGCAACCTGTGTGATGACGCCCAGATTACGATAGATGAACTCGCAAAGTCGGATGTTGTCTTCGACCGCGCCCCGGCCCGACCGGCCGCCGACGAACAGCTCGAACCCGGGAATGCAGAAGCTGTTCTGGCAGTCGACAACCACGAGGCACACGGTGATCGCGTCCTCGGAGGCGGGGCGCAGCCGATGCTCCGCCGCCCACGCGGCCGCCTCGTCGGCCCGCTGCGCGTACGGGACCTGCCATACCTCGCCGACTCGGTTCGGCATGAAATGCGGCGGTGTCGGTAGCTGCTTCACGCTCAACGCTCGTCTCCTCGATGCCCCAGCCGGAATCGGGCGTGTGCTTGTGCCCTTATCCGGGCAGAAGGGTGCATGCAACCAAAGGACGGATTACTCCATCCAACTTAGTGAAGGGTAGGTGAAAGCGGAAACAGGATGGCGGGCCTGCCGTTGAGGTTCAGAGGTCTTTGGGGCAGCAGTTGTAGTCATAGATCCGTGTTCGTCAGTTGCGTATTCTCCTTGCCTTGGGTGTGCACTGAAACCCGAGTACTGGACAATCTAAGCCGCATGAAGGGGCGCCCGGGTGGGTGCCCCTTTCTCGTCTCCGGGCCGCCACACTCGACCATCGAGCAGACCGCTAGAGCGGAGGGGCATCCCAGTGAGTGCCCCTCCGCTTGAAGGTCGACGTCGACCTACGTCATCAGTTACGTTGCCAGTCCGGCAGCCGGCGCCCGGATGTGTAGGGCGCGCCCGCAGCCTCGAGCGCATCTTCCAGGGCGGGGAGATCTACCTCGATCAGTTGCCTGAGATCGTCGTAGATCGCGCTGAAATCCGCCGCCGCGATCTCGTAGTTCCGCCGATGCGTCATCGTCGGGCCGTACGTGCCCGAGTAGCTGCCGCGGACCACCTGCTGCACGCGACTCACGATACCCGGCATCTCCGGCTCGTTGCGGCGCGGCTTGGTCGGGTCACCAGTCAGCGCCTCCTGGAGATCCATCAGGCTGATCTCTAAGTCTCGCGCTTGCTGCCGCAGGCCCGGGTCGGCGCCGGGCCAGACCTCGATGACGGCTTTGATCTCGTCGATCTGCTCCGCCGCGGCGCTTGCGACACTGTTCGCGGCCATCACGGCACGCTGCAGCTCGCCGGCCTGCCTCTGGAAGGCCAGTACATCTGCCCTGTTCCCCGGTGACAGGCTCGGCTCCAGGAGTGGCACTACCTCGAATGGTGTCGGCGGCACAAGCTGTGTCGTCACGCCGTCGACTCGTTGCTCAATGCTTACGGTGTAGCTCCCGGGCGGTGCCAGCGGTCCGAAGCCGGCACTCTCAACGCTGCTCGCCGTGTGGCTCGGATAGCGGAGGTTCCAGGTTGCCCGGTGGATTCCGGAAGACGTCGAGCCGTTGATCCGCCGCACTACGTTGCCGTCCTCGTCGCGGATACTGAGGATGACGGATGGTCGCTCTTCGCGGTCCTCGGTCTTGAGTTCCTCCCAGGTCGGGTACGGCGTATCCTCGCCCTCTTCGGCGGCATCGCGTTCGCGTTCCTGGCGCTCGGCCCTGCGCGTCTTCAACTCTTCCCTCAAGAAATAGGTGAAGGTCGCCCCGTATTCGGGGTTGGCTGCCGTGAAGAAGCTCGCGCCCCGAGATGCCTTCTCGCCGCCGCCCAGCGGCCGTGCCTCTACGTACCAGAGGGCATCCTTGATCGGGAAGAGGTGTACCTGCCGCTGGAGCAGCCCTTCGCTCAGCTCGCGCAGCGGTGTGTAGTCGTCGAGGATGAAGAAACTGCGGCCGAAGGACGCTGCCACCAGATCGTTCTCGCGCCGCTGGATTTCCAGCTCGCGCACGGCGATCGTCGGCATGTCGCCTTTCAGCTGGATCCATTTGGTGCCGCCGTCCACGGTGAAGAAGATCCCGAACTCGGTGCCCACGAAGAGCAGGTCCGGGTTCGCGTGGTCTTGGACGATGGTGTAGGTGGAGCCGCGCTCCGGCAGGTCGCCGGTGATCGACGTCCAGGAACGACCGCGGTTTGTGCTCCTGTAGACGTAAGGCTTGAAGTCACCGCGCTTGTGATTGTTGAAGACGGCGTAGACGGTGTTCGCGTCGTGCAGCGATGCCTCGAGGTCGTTGACGTAGGTCATCTCGGGTACGTCGCCCACCCTGTCGATCCGCCGCCAGTTCGCGCCGCCGTCCTCGCTCACCTGGACGAGTCCATCGTCGGTGCCCACGAAGAGCAGGCCTTCCACCAGCGGCGACTCGGTCAGCGCCACGATCGTTCCGTAAAACGAGGTGGAGCGGTTCTTGGAGACGGCGTCGACACTCCAAATGCGGCCCATGACCGGCAGCGTGTTGCGGTCCATGTTGCGCGTAAGGTCCGGGCTCACCGGCTGCCAAGAGTCGCCGCGGTCGTCGCTGCGGAATAGGATCTGCGAACCGTAGTAGAGCCGTGCGGCGGAATGCGGGCTGATCATCAGGGCCGAGTCCCAGTTCCAGCGGAGCGCCGGACCGACCGCAGCCGGCTGTGGCTTGATGTCGATCAGTTCGCCGGTCCGGCGGTCAAAGCGTATCAGCCCGCCGTACTGCCACTGCGAGTAGACGATGTGCGGGTCCTCTGGATCTACGGCGGGGTCGAACCCGTCACCGCCGACGGTTATGAACCAGTCGCTGTTCCGGATGCCGTGGACGTTGTTGGTGCGTGAAGGCCCGCCCTGAGTGTTGTTGTCCTGGGTGCCGCCGTACACGTAGTAGAACGGCTCGTCGTTGCTCACCGCGACCTTGTAGAACTGCGTCAGGGGCAGATTCTCAAAGAAACGGTAGTTCTTGCCGCGGTCGAACGTCTCGTAAAGACCGCCGTCGGTCCCCAGTAGCAGGTGCTCCGGATCATCCGGGTCGATCCACAGCGCGTGATTATCCACGTGCTTCCACTCTTCGCCTACGCGCTCGAAGTTCTTGCCGCCGTCCTCGGTGGCCATGAAGCGCGTGTCCATCGAATAGACGCGGTCGAACTTGTGCGGGTCTGCGAAGATCTCCTGATAGTACTGCGGGCTCCCGCTGACGTAGCCACCCTGTTTCGACCAGTTCTCACCGCCGTTCTCCGAACGGTAGAAGCCGCTCCGCTCACGGGTAGCTGCCTCGACGATGGCGTACACGACGTCGGGGTTAACGGGAGAGACGGCCATCCCGATGCGACCCTTGTCACCCCTGGGCAACCCTTCGTTGATCTTCCGCCAGGTGGCGCCGGCGTCCGTGGACTTGTAGATGCCCGAGCCGGGTCCGCCATTGATCAGCGTCCAGACGTGCCGTCGCCGTTGGTAGGCGACGGCGTAGATCACGTCTGGATTGCGGGGGTTGAAGTGGACCTCCGATACCCCGGTGTGCTCATCGATCTCCAGGATGCGGTTCCAGGTCTGACCCCCGTCGGTGGTCCTGTAAAGACCGCGGTCGCCGCCCGCCGCCCAGAGCGGGCCCTGTGCTGCCACATAGACGACGTCCGAGTCGCGCGGATCGACGCGGATCATGCCGATGTGCTCCGAATCGCCGAGCCCCATCTTCTCGAAGCTTCGGCCTCCGTCGATCGACTTGTAGACGCCGTCGCCGTAGCCAACGCTGCGCTGGCTGTTGTTCTCGCCGGTTCCAACCCAAACGACGAAGCGGTTGTTCGGGTCGACCGTAACACAGCCAATCGAGTACGAGCCGTACTCGTCGAAGATCGGCTGCCAGGTGGTCCCCGCGTTTTCCGTCTTCCACACGTTGCCGGACGCCACCGCTACGTACCAGGTGCTCCGATCTACCGGATCCACGGCGATATCGATGATGCGGCCTGACATGAGCGCCGGCCCGATGTTCCGCAGCTCCAGGCCCGAGACGAGAGCCGAGTTCAACTGGGGCGCTCTGTCCTCCTCCTCCTCCTCCTGGGCAGCTGCGGGCTCCGAGTATGGCAGGGCGAAGGCGAGGACCAACAGAAATACCAGACGTCTGGCCATCTGTCCCTCCAGCTCAGGATTCGGTTGGTCGGGGAATCTGCCCGCTGAAGGTACAGTGCCGGACCTGCCGGGGAAACACGCGACGGAAGTTCCGTGGCCCCGGCGGCCAAGCGTCGCGCGGACACAATGTCCATCCCGTTGTCATACATGGGGTTATGCTGGACAGGGGTCGAGCCCGGGATGAGTTCGCCTGGCGACCGACGATCCGTCACGGGGAAGGGGTCCAGCGAACGTCTGAGTGGCCACTGCAGGTTGCGGGACAGCGGGGCCGGCGAACGGTTGGCGCGGATTAGCCGGGTCGTACTGGGCGCTGGCGGTTGCCGGCGTATTGTCGTGACGGTCGCTAGGTGTTAAATGTTGGAACCCAGTGTGAGGGGCCCCGGGGACGTGAGGTGTTCATGGATCCATGCGACCGTATCTCAGCCAAACTTGGAAAGTTCCGACCCTCGATCACCCTCCAACTAAAGCGACTGGCTAGCGAGCGCATCCAGAAAGGACTCCCGGTCTACGACTTTGGGCTGGGCGAGACGAAAGGCACGCTGGCGAGCAACATTCGTGAGGCTGGCGTGCGAGCTTACCGTGAGGGTCAGACGATGTACGGCGATCCCGCGGGCATGCCGGAGCTCCGGCGGGCGGTCCTGGAGTGGCTCGCTCTAGAGGATCACTACAGCGTTGACGAGGTGGTGATCTCAGCAGGTGCGAAGCAGAGCTTGTTCAACATCTTCCTCGCCGTCTGCAATCCCGGTGATTTTGTCTTCTTCGATGCCGCGCCGTGGGTGAGCTATCAGCCGCTGGCGATCGCCGTGTATGCAGGCCCGATCATGGTGCTGCCGCTGGCGGGAGCGCGAGATGGGCTCAAAGTCGCGCCCGAGGATCTGCGGCGAAACCTCAAGATGCGACCTCACGCGAAGTTGTTCCTGCTCAACAATCCGGTGAATCCGACTGGGCAGCTCTACAGCGCCGAGGAGGTCGAGGCGCTGCTAAGCGTTTGTCTGGAACATCGTGTCTATTTCGTGCTCGACCGTCTCTACTGGCGCATAGTCTTCGACGGTACGGACTATCCGGAGCCGCGCGTTGATGAGGAGACCAAGCCGTGGCTGATCCAGGTGGACGGTCTGTCAAAGAACTGGCGCAGTACGGGCGGCCTGCGGATCGGCTGGTCGGTGGGTCCGAGCGACGTGGCGCGCGCCATGGCCAGCTTGCAGAGCCACTACACGGCAGGCCCGGCCATCCCCACCCAGCACTCGGCGCTCGCGGCGATTACCGATAGGTACGATCCGGAGCTAAAGATGGCCTTGCAGAGCAAGCGCGACCTCCTGCAGGCGGAAGCTCGGGACGTGCCCTACGTGAAGGTGTGGCCCACGCCGGCGAGCTTCTATTCCTTCTGGGACGTGCGCGGAACGTTCGGTAAGCTGACGCCCGAGGGTACGCCCATCAGCTCGTCTGATGACCTGGCCGAGTATCTGCTTCACAGCGCCGGTGTGGTGACGGCGTCGGGCGCCGCGTTCATGCAGGATGGCTACCTGCGGCTTTCGTTCGCCACGCCGGACGAGCACATCGTCGAGGGGGTGCGCGCCATACGGGAGGCGTTGGAGCGGTTGAGCTAGGGGGCGATTACAGCTACTGCGCGGCAGCGATCGCGTCCAGGGCCTCGGGGTTCTGCACCGACGAGAGATCCCCCAGGTCCTGCTCCCCGAGGTACTTCTTCTGTACCAGCCGCCGCAGGATCTTGGCGCTCCGCGTCTTCGGCAGGTCGGTTACGAACAGGACCCTATCCGGTCGATCGATCTTGCCGAGGCGGTCCACCACTGCCCGTGCCAGCTTCTGGCGCAGCGGCTCCGAGGGTGTGTGACCCGGCTGCAGCACCACGAAGCAGACGATCGCTTCGCCTTTGACTTCGTGGGGGACGCCCACGGCGGCGGCCTCGCTCACCGTACCGGTCGCCATCAGCGCGCCCTCGATCTCGGCGGGGCCGATGCGGCGGCCGGCGACCTTGAGCGTGTCGTCAGCACGGCCGTGCAGGAACCAGTAGCCGTCCTCATCGATGAGGGCCCAGTCGCCGTGGTTCCATACGTTCTCCCAGGTAGACCAGTAGCTCTCCAGGTAGCGCTGCGGATCGTTCCAGAGGCCGCGGGTCATCGACGGTGCCGGTTTGGTGGCCACCAGGTATCCGACCTCGCCGCGTACCGGTTCGCCCTTCTCGTTCCACACGTCAATTGCCATACCCAGCCCCGGCCCTACAAGCGTGCACGGCTTCAGCGGGTGGATGGGCAGAGGCGACAGGAAGCATCCGATTATGTCGGTGCCACCGGAGATGTTGATGACGGGACAGCGACCGCCGCCCACCTCCTCGAAGTACCAGAGCCAGGAGGCCTCGTCCCACGGCTCGCCGGTCGAGCCCAAGATACGGAGCTGCGAGAGGTCGTGGCGCCGGACGTGCTCGGCGCCGGCACGCATGGCCAGCCGGATGGCGGTGGGCGAGATACCGAAGACGGTGATCCGGTGGCGATCGAGCATCTCCCAGAGGCGGTCAGGCTCGGGCCAGTCGAAGGCGCCGTCGTACAGGACGATCGCGGCCCCGTGGAAGAGTCCGCCGACGATCATCCACGGGCCCATCATCCACCCGATGTCGGTGAGCCAGAAGAAACGGTCGCCCGGCTTCATGTCGAAGGCGTAGCCGACCTCCTTGGCGATTTGGACGAGGGCGCCCGCATGGCTGTGCACCGTCCCCTTCGGACGGCCGGTCGTTCCCGAGGTGTAAAGGATCAGCCCGGGTTCCATTGAGGCGACCATTTCTGTGGCGATCGCCGGCTCGCGACCGAGGAAATCCGTCCAATCGACGTCTCGGCCCACGTTCCAGGGGACGCCGTCGGCGTCTTGGCGGACGACTACTACTTGCGCGACGCTCGGCACCTCCGCGACGGCTGCATCGGCGTTCTCCTTGATCGGCACGCGCCGGCCCCGGCGTACGGTCGAATCGGCGGTGAAGAGTAGCTTGGCCCTGGCGTCGCGCAGGCGTTCGGCCACCGCCGCGGCGGCGTAACCACTGAAGATCGGGATGAAGATCGCGCCGATCTTCAAGGTGCCCAGGAGCTGGATCACCACCTCGGCGGTCATCGGCATATAGGCGCCCACCCGATCGCCTGCACCGATGCCCGCTGCGACCAGCGCGGCGGCGCAGCTGTCAACCGCAGCGGCCAGCTCGCGAAACGTGTATCGGGTGATCAGCCCGTCCTCGCGCTCGGTGACCAGGCACACTTCGTCGGCCCGCCTGCCGACCAGGTGACGGTCCAGACAGTTGGCCGTGACGTTCAGACGGCCCCCCACGTACCAGTCGGTCCAGGGTACGCCGCGGCTGGTATCGAGCACCGCATCATACGGCTGGGAGAATTCGATTCCGAGGTCCTTCACCACCGCATCCCAGAACCATTCCTGCTCGGCGATGGAGCGCTCGAGCAGCGACTCGGGGTCGTCTAGCCTGTACTTCTTCATGAAGCGGGTGATGTTGGCGTTGCGAGTCAGCTCGGGGGGCGGCTGCCAGATGAAATCAGACATGGTGATATCTCCATGAGCGCCGGTTCTTTCAAATACCACCGTGCGGCCATGGCCACAAGTCGCGACGTTGAGTGCTCGGCGACCTGCCACCCCCGGCCGACCCTAGGCAGGGTGACACGTTAGGAGGGGGTGCGACCGGCAACAGCGCCGCGTCCTCTTTCGCCTTGCCAAGGCGTGACCGTTGTGACTGATCGATACGCTTCGGCAGGGGCGCTGAAGGCTTCAGGTCGTATTCTGCAGGCCCGACGCCCAGATCTCCCAGCGGTATCGCCGTCCCATCGTTCAGAATGTAAGAGCTGTCGCCACACCTTCGCCGCGGCATACTATTCGCCTGCCGGGCGCCGGCCCCTTCTCGTACCTCTCGCAGGTAGGCCTTGGCCACCGCGACGACGAACACTCGGAGCATGGCTACCTACCCTTTCGTCTCTCGGTCCCGGCAACGAAATGTCGACAGCGGCCTGTCTGTTCCCCGCGGCCTGGCGAGTTGTCAGGCGCGACGGCGACACCGTGGACACAGTGTCCAATTAGTTGTCATATATGCACTTATGTCGCAGGCAAGCTTGTCGTCTCTCAGGATTCCAACATCACCGAGCTAGACATCGGTGGGATGGCGGTGGGGATGCTCGGGGTCCGAGAAGCCGAGCGGGCTGCCAGGAGCTTGACGGTGGAGTCGGGCGGTGCCGTGATGAACAGCGGGAGCTGGAGGCTGACGAGGCGGCCGCTGGAGCCGTAGCGCCGGCCCGCCGATCGTGACGGGCTATAGCTCGGTCGGCCCCCCTCTGGCTGCCTCGTCGAGGGCGCGGCTCACCTTGCGGATGGCCTTCTTGATGGCATCGCCATAGTAGGAGGCCGCCTCCTTCGCGTCTTCCCGGTACGCCCGGGGCTCCTCGCTGCGTCGCGTATACTCGCCGCGGAGGATCCGGTCGTAGTGGCCCTCGCGTATCCAGCGGCGTAGCTCACCGACCCGCAGGACGTGGAAGGGGTGAGTGGAGCCGAGGAGGTTCATCACCTTGAAGACTGCGTCCGCAAGGCTCTCATCTTCCTCGTACTCTTCCGCCTGGCGCAGGAACTCGCTCAGGTCCAGGTCCTCGCCGTGCAGCGGGCTGCCGCCCGCCAGCTTCATCAGCGCGCTCATGCTCGCTTCCGGGTTCTGCGTTCCCAGAAGCCCGGCTCGGTCGGACGACAGCTCGCTCTTACGGATCCACTCTGCCATGGCCAGGATGACCGCGCCGATCGCGATCCCGGCTATGGGGAGTTGGCGCTGCGCCAGCAGGAGCAGCAGGGTGAAGACCGTCCGGTAGAGGACGTGGTCGCTGGCGATATGGCCCACCTCGTGGGCGAGCACGGTCTCCAGTTCGGCGGCGCTCAACACATCGACGGCGCCGCTGTTGATCAGCACGAACGGCTCGTCGACGCCCAAAGCGCCGGCGTTGACGAACGGCGTCTGGGAGATGTAAAGCTCCGGCTCCCACCCGAGGTCGAGCGTGTCGAGCACGCCCAGATGGAGGTCGTAGACCCAGCCGTACTGTTTGGGCGTGACTCGGACCGCGTTCGCTTGAAAGAACAGACGCATCCCCCGCTCGCCGAAGAGGCCCACGATCTTGCGGATCACCTCGGAGAACCCTGGGATCGCGTTCAGGCTCCGTAGAGCCGCCCGGTCGGCCGGGTGCTCCCAAGCGCGGGAGGAGATGTCGATCAGCTTAATGCGGTCGCTCGGTGCCGGGGTACTGGGTTTCTGGTCCATGCCACAAATCTCGTAAGAGCTTGGCGGGGCGTCAAATCCGGGATATGGCCGGCCCCCCACCCTGGCCGTTGCCAACCCGCGGTCCGGGCCACATATTACTGATCCCCAGGCCCTAGCCCGCTATTAGAAGCTGTACCACCGTACGTGTCCTGGACCGAACGGGATTCGTGCGTGCGGGGCAGGTCACCCTGGGAACGCGGGAGAGGTCACACGTACTTGTCGCGGGCATCGGTGCGATAGGCGCCCCCGGCGCGTCGTTGAGAAGCGAGATATCCGTCTCACGCATTCTAGCCAGAAGGAGGGGCGATGGTGAATCGACACGTGCGGTTGGCGACCACCGCGGTTGTCGGCTTGTTCGCTCTGGTGCTGAACGGCTGCCCGGCGAGCGTATCGCCGGAGGATCTGGACGCCGAGCTCGCCCAGGTCCGTGAGGAGTTCCGGGCCAGCGACGATCAGCTCTCAGGCCGAGTCGACCAGCTGGAGCGTCGCGTCAGCAGCCTCGAGACCGAGTTGCAGGCGCTGCGCAACGACTTCAACGTCACTATGGAGAAGGCGCAGGGGATGCTGAAGTTCAACGTCCCCGTGCACTTCGACTTTGACGAAGCCGAGCTGCGCGAGCTCGACAAGCCGGTGCTCGATCGCTTCGCCGAGGTCGTGGGTGGCTACTACGCGGATGCTCTCGTCACCGTTGAGGGATTCGCGGATCCGGCGGGCAGCGAGGCCTACAACGTCCGTCTGGGCCAGCGTCGTGCGGACGCCGTGAAGCAGTACCTGACGACGGCTGGCGGCTTGCAGCCTGACCAGGTGCGAGCGGTCAGCTACGGCGAAGCGGCCAACCGTCAGGTCATCCCCGGTGCCCATGGCCCTGGCGTGACCGGGATCGAGAACCGCCGCGTCGCGCTCGTCATCGACTACGGCGGGATGGTCCGCGGCGCGGGCGACTAAGCCAGCGTCTCTCGACTGAAACGTGGCTACGGCGCCCTTTGGCCTCCGGGCCGGGGGGCGCCTCTGCGTTTTTTTTGCTCGATGGTTGCGGCGAGCTGGTAGCGTGGAGAGGGAACTGGCGGCGCTGCTTCAAGGCGCGCCCGAGCTGGGCGATCCGGAGGCGGAGTACAACGCTTTCAGCGAGGGCTGCGCGCTGACCCTCCGTGGCGACCGGGGCGCCGTCCTCGTGGCCGGCGAGCGGCGGGCTGAAATGCTGAACGGCCTGGTCACCAACAGGGTAACCGACCTGAAGGATACCGGGCGGCACGCCCTGCTGCTGAATCGCAAAGGAAAGGTGCTCGCCGAGCTGCGGGTCTTCCCGCGGGCCGAAGACATGCTCCTCGACGTTCCGCGGTCCGGGCTCGAGAACCTGCTGGCGACCTTCAAGAAACACCTCCCACCGATCTATGCCAGCTTCGAGGATGCCAGCGATTCGGTGGGTCAGCTGGGGTTGTACGGCACGGAAGCGGCGCCGACTTTCGCCGACTTCGGCTTTGAGGCCCCGACCGAGCCGCTCGGGATCCGGGAGATAGCGGTGGAGGGCGCTCCCGTGCTGGCGATCCGTAACCGGCGGCTGGCGGGAGACGGCGTCGAGCTCATCGCCCCGCGGGAGGCGATGCCGGACCTGATGGGCCGGCTGTTGGCGGTCGCCCGTGAGCACGGCGGCCGGGCGGCCGGCTCCCGCGCTCTGGAGGTGGTGCGCGTCGAGTCGGGCGTGCCCCGCTACGGTGCTGATATCACGGAGTCGAACCTGACGCGGGAAACCGGACTGGAAGAGGAAGCGGTCTCTTTTGACAAAGGATGCTACCTGGGGCAGGAGGTCGTCGCCCGGGTCCATTTCCGGGGTCACGTCAATCAGCTGCTCTGCAAGCTGAGATTCTACCGCTCGGCCGCGCCTTTGAAGGCGCCGGAAACCTGGAGCGCGCTCCCCCCGGTAGGCGCCACCCTCTATCGCCGGCAGGACGAAGTGGGGACGGTGACCTCGGCCGTCCTGTCGCCGCGCTTCGGCCCCATCGGCTTCGGCTACGTGAGAAGGGAAATCGCCCTCTCGAAGGTCCTGCTACGGCTCAGGTGGTCCGACGCGGGCCGGGATGGTGAGGCCGTTCTGGATGGCCCGCCGCTGGAACCGTTCCAAGATCCGTCCGTTTGAAGTCGGCACCTGCCGTCGTTAATTTGCGCTGCCATCGGCCCGTATTGGGCTTCGCTTTGGATGTTCGAGTACTAGAGAGGCTGTCTGATGGCGAGAGTAGATGTCGTCATGCCGCAGATGGGCGAGTCTATCGCCGAAGGCACGATCACGAAGTGGCTCAGGAACGTAGGCGACGAGGTCAAGCGCGACGAGTCGATCCTCGAGATCTCCACCGACAAGGTCGACGCCGATATCCCGGCGCCGGCTTCCGGTATCCTGGTCGAAATCCTGGCGATCGAGAGCCAGACGGTGGAGATCGGCACCGTGATCGCGCGGATCGAGACCGAGACGGCTGAAGCCGCTGCCGTGTCCGAGGAGAAAGGGCTTGTTGGAGCGGAGGCCGAGGCTGCGCCGGCCGCTGAGTCGGAGGTCCAGCCCGCCGGATCGCCCATCGCCGCCGAGGCGGCGGTAGAGCCGGAGAAGGGGGACGGGGCACCCGGTGTGCCGGCCCGCGAGGAACGACTCCGGACGCGCTCCACCCCGGTCGTCCGGCGGATCGCAGCCGAGCACGGCGTCGACATCTCGTCGTTGAGCGGCAGCGGGGTCGGCGGCCGCGTCACCAAGCGAGACATCCTGGCCTTCATCGAGCAGCGCGCCGCGGCCCCCCGTGGTCTCCCGCCCGGCGCGCCGGGCCTGCTCCACGTCCCGATCCACGGCGAGACTCTCGAGATCAAGATCCCGCAGGTCGTCCTCAAGGAGACCGACCGGGTCGAAGAGATGGACATCATGCGGCAGCGCATCATGGAGCACATGCTCATGAGCCGCCGCATCAGCGCGCACGTGAGCTCGGTTCACGAGATCGATTTCGAGCGCGTCGCCGGGCTGCGGGCCAGGTTGAAGCCGCGCTTCGAGCGGGACGGCATCAAGCTCACATACCTACCGTTCATCGTGAAGGCCGTGGTCGAGGCGCTGAAGGCGTATCCGGTGCTCAACGCGTCGGTGGTCGGTAGGAAGATCGTCTACCACGGCGTTTACAATATCGGGATGGCGGTAGCGATGGAGGAAGGTGCGGGGCTCATCGTCCCGGTCATTAAGAACGCCGACGAGTTGAGCCTGATCGGTATAGCCCGGCGGGCGATCGACTTGGCGGAGCGTGCCCGCACGCGCCAGCTCGACCCGGACGATGTGCAGGGTGGCACCTTCACGATAACGAATCCGGGCGTCTTCGGGTCGATCTTCGGAACGCCGATTATCAATCAGCCGCAGGTGGCGATCCTCGGGATCGGCACGATTGAGAAGCGGCCCGTGGTTATTGATGACATGATCGCGATCCGTCACCGCGCCTACTTCGGGCTCACCTTCGATCACCGGGTCGTGGATGGGGCCATGGGCGACTTCTTCATGACCAAGGTGAAGGAGGTGTTGGAGGCGTTCCCAGAAGATGCGTAGATAAGGCGCCAGCAGGCAGCCCGAAACGTGCAAACCGATGGAAAAGGGTAAGCGGTGGCCGGTAGTCAGTAACTCGGAATAACGAGTCGTCAACGACCGACCGGCCACCGGCTACCGACCACCGACCACAATGCCCTATCTCCGCCTCCGAGACCTGAGATCCGGCGCGGCACGCGAGTACGAGTCCGCCGAGGTCAGGGTCGGCCGTGATCCCGACCTGGAGCTCAGTCTTACAGGTGAAGGGACCGACGTTGTCTCGGGGACCCACGTCCGCTTCGTCTATCGCGTCCGCCGGTGGTGGATCGAGGACATGGGGAGCCGCAACGGGACTTATGTCGGCGAGCGGTGCCTCAAGCCGGGTCAGGCCGAGGTCGTTGCGCCCGGCGCGTTGCTCCGCCTCGGTAAGACCGGGCCACGTCTGAAGGTCGAGGCCGCCGCCAGCCTTACGCTCGACGCGACGATCCTCGAATCGCCCGCCGACCTGGAGCAACCGCCAGAGCCGGCACACGCCGCGGCCCCACCCCGACAGGCACACGGAGCAATACTGAAGATCGTCTTCGAGGATGCCGCCAGCGGCCAGCGCTATCGTGCAG
Organism: Gemmatimonadota bacterium; assembly: GCA_020344215.1. Classification (GTDB taxonomy): domain Bacteria; phylum Gemmatimonadota; class Gemmatimonadetes; order Palauibacterales; family KS3-K002. The sequence goes on along the minus strand of CP070815.1, from coordinate 3,288,370 downwards.
AAGGCGCCGTCGTCCGTATTGGGCGCGCGGCCGACTGCCAGGTGCGGCCGCTGGGCACCGAGCGCGAGTTGCTCTCCCGACACCATGCTGAGCTCGCCCTAACGCCGGACGGAACGGTCATCGTCCGTGACGCGCGCAGCGTGAACGGCACGTTCCTCAACGCAGAGTTCCTGGATGGGGATGGCGTGCTGAAGGAGGGCGACCAGATCGCTCTCGGCGAGGAGGGGCCCGTCCTCATCGTCGAAGAGCTTGCGGTGTCGGCGCCAGGTGGGCTCACCACACTGCTCGTGCGGCGCGTCGCGCGCGAGGTTTCCCAAGGCACCTCGGCACGCGTGCGCCAGCTCATCTGGTCGATGCTGGCTGTGATCGTCACCGCCGTATCCGGGTTGTACATACTGGAGGAGAGGCGCGAGCAAGCGACGGCGGCAGCTCTGGAGGAGCAGCGTCAAGCGCTCGATGAGCAGCGGGAGCAGTTGGAGGACTATCGTAAAGCCCTCGCGGCCCAGCAGGCCACGACCGACTCGGTGCTCTACGTGGCTTCGGCGGAGTATGAACGCCTGAGTTCGGAGTTGTTCGCCGCCACGGAGCGAGCGGCACCCGCGTCGGTGATAGATAGCCTGCGCGGCGCGCTGATTGCGGCGGACGAGCGGACGCAGGCGCTGGAGGCGTCGCTGGCTCGCTCGCAGGACGCGCTACGAAGGCAGCTCGCCGCAGGCGATTCCGCCCGGCGCCAGGCGGACGCCGAGGTCGCGCGGCTGCGGGCCGAGCTCGAGCGGGCGACGCAAGAGCGGGTGTCCCCGGGTCTCGTGGACAGCCTGCGGCGGGCAATTCGGGAGGCGGAGGAGCAGTCGGGCGACATCGGCGCCCAGCTGAGAGCGGTCAGTGGGGTTAACTTGGCGGCGGTCGCGCAGGCGAATCAGGGCGCCGTCGGACTAGTCACCGTCTTTCAGGGGCTGCGCCTCTTCGATGGTTCGGGCTTCGTCATCACACCGTCGGGCCACTTCGTGACCAACCGCCACGTGGTGAATCCGGACGGCAAAGCGCCCGACTCGGTGTTCGTGACCATGGCCGACGAGCGCTTCATGGAGCCGGCGGACGTCATCGCCGTCGCGCCGGCAGGTCAGCCCGACCTCGCGGTCGTCAGGATCCGCGACTACAGTGGCCCGCACATTGAGAGAGTCGACTGGAGTGGGCGCCGGGCAACGCAGGGCGAGCCCGCCGCGCTCATCGGGTTCCCCGCCGGGCTAGGTGCGGCGCTCGATCAGACGCGGACTGCCCGGACCTCGATGAGCGCCGGGATCTTCAGCCAGGTGACAGCCGAATCGATCCGCTTCGACGGGTTCACCGTCGAAGGCTCCAGCGGGAGCCCGGTATTCAACGCGACCGGCGAAGTGGTCGGCGTCCACCGCGGCAGCCTCCGAGGAGCTACGGGGCTGGGGTTCGCCGTCCCTGTCACGAAGCTGATTCTACTGCTCACGCCGGAGGTCAAGGCGGAGCTGGGAATCGAGTAGACAACGTATCCGTCGGACAGCTCGAGGAGGAGAGATGCGACCGCTACAGTCGCTGAGGATATCGTGCGCGATGTTCCTGGTGTCGACTCCGATCAACCCGGGAGTCCACGCGCAGGTCCCTGAGCCGGTCATTGAGGAGACCCAGTTCGAGCTCAGCGTCGCCAACATCATGCGCGGGCCCGAGCTCGTCGGCACCACGCCCTCTCAGATTCGTTGGTCGCCAGACGGGCGCACCCTGTACTTCGTCTGGAAGCCACCTTACGAGGAGCGGCAGGGTCTCTACCGGGTGAGCCGTGGCGGCGGCCAGCCGGAACGGCTGTCCGACGAGGAAGCCGCGCGGCTCGAACCGCGCCTGCACGCGGTCTACTCCGAGGACCGGGATGAAGCGGCATACGAGCACGATGGCGCACTGTTCTACCTCGACGTGGGATCCGGCCGGCAGCGCCTGCTCGTTTCGGCACCAGACCGACTGTCGCACATCCAGATGTCGCCCGACGGCGAGACAGTCTACTTCGTCCGCGGCGACAACCTGTTCAAGGTCGACCTGGAGAGCGGTGCCGTTACGCAATTGACCGATATCCGTCGCGGCCGCGGGTCGCCGGAGAGGGAACCGCCCGCGGGACAACGGCTCCACCTCAGCGAGCAACAGCGCGAATTGCTTAGAGTCTTCGCGGAAGATTCCATTAGCAGAGCGCGGCGCTGGCCTCCGCCACCCGACACCGCCCAGGTCGACACACCGCAGGCATTCTACGTGAGGAACGGTCAACGGCTCGGCGGCTACTGGGTCGCCCCGGACGGCGCGCGCATGGCGTTCGATCTCAGTGACGAGGCCCGGGATGCCCGGTTGGCCTGGGTGCCGGACTACGTCACCGAAGACGGGTACACGCGAGAGGCACCCCGTATGCGCACCTTCGTCGGTGACGAACAGGGCACCGGAAAGCTGGGGATCATGGACCTGCTGACCGGAGATGTGACTTGGGTCGAACACGCTCAGCAAGATCGCCAGGTGGACCTCAGCTTCCGTGGCTGGTCAAACGGATCAGACCGACTGCTTGCCGTGGGCATCTCGGATGACTTCAAGGATCGCTGGATCCTGCGCGTCGATGCTGCGACCGGCGAGTCGACGGCGCTCGATCACCTGCACGACGACGCTTGGATAGGCGGGCCCGGCTGGAACTCCGCCGGCTGGATGCCCGACGGTGACCACGTGTGGTACATCTCGGAGGCGACGGGCTTCGCTCACCTCTACACAATAGCGGAAGGTGGGGGCGAGCCGACCCCGCTGACTACCGGTCCGTGGGAGGTGGTGAGAGTAGAGCTCTCGCCGGACGAGAAAGAGTGGTTCCTGGTCACCAGTGAGGTGAGTCCACACGAGCGCGGCTTCTACCGCATGAACCTCGACGGCGGGAACCGCCGCCTGATAACCGGCTTCCGCACCTTGCAAGGCTCCGAGGGCAGGGGCAGGGGCAGGGGCGGCGCCCGCAGCGGATCGGTGGCCGTCTCTCCAGATGGCCGGCGGCTGGCGGTCATGTACGCGTGGCCCAACCACCCGCCGGAGCTCTTCCTTCAGGACAACCGGGCTGGGGCCGAGCCCGTTCAGGTCACTAGGTCCACCACCCCGGAGTTCGACTCGTTTGCCTGGCACGCGCCGGAGATCGTCTACTTCCCGGCGCAGGACGGCGAGGACGTTCCGGCGCGGGTCTACCGACCAACTGAACCGAACGGGGTAGGCGTTATTTTCGTCCACGGCGCCGGCTACGTGCAGAACGTCCACAACTGGTGGAGCAGCTACTACCGGGAGTTCATGTTCCACAACCTGCTGGTCGAGCGCGGCTACACCGTGCTCGACATCGACTACCGTGGCTCGGCCGGCTACGGCCGCGATTGGCGTACGGCGATCCACAAGCACATGGGTGAGACGGATCTGTCGGACCAGGTCGATGGCGCTCGCTTCCTGATCAACGAGCTGGGCGTCGAGGCCGGGCGGATAGGGATCTACGGCGGTAGCTACGGCGGATTCATCACGCTGATGGCTATGTTCACCGAGCCCGAGATGTTCGCCGCCGGTGCCGCGCTGCGGCCGGTGACCGACTGGGCGTACTACAGCCACCGTTACACCGCGCCCATCCTTGGGCTGCCACAGGACGACGCCGAGGCATACGCGCGAAGCTCGCCGATCTATCACGCCGAGGGACTGCAGGGCGCTCTGCTCATCTGCCACGGCATGATCGACCAGAACGTCCATTTCCAAGACACGGTGCGATTGGCGGAGCGGCTGATGGAGCTTGGCAAGGAGAGCTGGGAAGTCGCCATCTATCCGAAGGAGGATCACGGGTTCGTGCACTCCTGGGCGTGGACGGACCAGTACCGGCGGATACTGAAGCTGTTCGAGGAGAATCTGCGCTAACGGGGGTGCTTCAATATCCAATTGGATATTGAGCCCCGAAGGTGATGTCGATGGCCGACCCGGTTACAGAATTCGAGTCCTATCGCAACGAGCTGCTGGACCTGTTGGGTGACCGCGACCCACTCGATGTGTTGGCGCACACGCCGCGGCGCATCGAGGAGCGCCTCAAGGGGATCGACGAGACGCTGCTCTCCAGGCGCCCGGGGGAAGGCGCATGGTCGGTGAAGGAGGTGCTGGGGCACCTTGGTGACACCGAGTGGGTGCACGGGTACCGCCTACGAATCATGCTGAGCCACGAGGGGCCGGCGATCGCCGGGTACGATCAGGATGTGATGGTCAGGGGCATGGCCCACAACGATCGCCCGATCTCCATGCTGTTGGAGGAGCTTCGGCGGCTGAGAGGATTGAATCTCGACCTCTACCTGCGGACGAGAGGGCCGGCCTGGGAGCGCCGCGGCATCCATTCGGAACGCGGGGAGGAGAGTGTCGGCCTGACGATCGAGCTGCTGGCCGGTCACGATCTGCGGCACTTCGACCAGCTCGAACGCACGTTGACGGGTCTCGGCGCGTAAGCGTGCTTCGCTACTCCTCCGGCAAGCCCTCGCCCACCACCCGTTTCACGGACTCACCGGCGGCGATCGTATCGTCTTCGCCGACGCCGTTGATCAGCGCCAAGGTGGCGATGTCCACCGATGACGGATAGCGTTCGGCGAACTCGCTGAGTGTCATCGCGCGGTCCAGCGTGATGATCTCGATGCGCCGGGGCTGGGCGTGGAGCGCGTCGCGATCCGTCAAGCGGTCGAAGCTGCGAAGTGAGCTCCGGAACGCGCCCGCGTACGTACTCCACTCACCCGACAAGGTGTAGCCGAGGATCTGGTAGATGTCGCCCTTGTATTCGATAAAGACGGCGAGGCCGCGCAGCTCGGTGCCGTCGCCCGTCGTCGCGCCGAAGTAGCCTGCATGCGCCGGCAGGCCGTTTATCCGATCACTGGACCTGGATCGGATCTGGATACCCTCTTGGTGGAAGAAGCTGTCGGCCGCCTGATCGATGGCGTCTTCGTCGGCCAAGGTGAGCTGAATCAGAGCGTCCTCGTCGGGACTGAGCGCCGCTACGGCGTGCGCCATGTTCTGGGTCCTCCACTCCGCTGGGAACTCGATCTGGAACTGGAGGTCGGGGTGCAGGAAAGTACTGCCGCGGAAGAAGCCGTTTCGCGGGTTCACAGCGAACACGAGTCCGTCGATCACGCGCAGGTAGCGCTCGTGCCCCACCTGGCCCCCGAACGAGCCCCCGGCCTCGACGAGCCTCTCCGCCATCCGCTCGCGTCGCTCGCCCGGATCTGGATGGGTGGACAACCAGGCGGGGATACCGCCGCCGCCCGCGGCCTCGCTCACCCGCCCGAGCATGTCGAAGACGTCCACCATCTCGCTGGGGTCGTACCCGGCGCGCGTCATGTAGCGGAACCCGAGGTCGTCCGACTGCCGCTCGTCGTCGCGCCCGAACTTCAGGAAGAGCAGGCCGAGGCCGACATTGATGAAGTCGCCATACGTCGCGATCTCGGGCACGAAGACGGCACCTACCCCGACGCCCAACTGGGCCATCTGCGCACGGCTGATCTGCTCAGCCGAGTGACGTGCCGTGACGTGCCCGATCTCGTGCCCGAGCACACCGGCCAACTCCGCCTCCGAGTTGAAGTGGGCCAGGATACCGCGGGTAACGAAGATGAAGCCGCCGGGTAGGGCGAAGGCGTTGACGACGACGTCGTCGACGACCTTGAAGCTCCATGGCAGGTTGGGCTTCTCCGATCGGGAGGCGAGGTCCATGCCGATCTGGTTCACGTACTCCTGGAGGTCCGGGTCGTCGTAGAACCCCATCTGTGCTTCCACCTGCTCGGCGACCTGGCGCCCCAGTTCGATCTCTTCGGCCTCGCTGATCAAGATGAGCTGGCGCTCACCGGTTGCCGGGTTCACCGGGCAACCCATGACGGTCGCGGCGGCGAGGACCACGAGCGGGAACGATCGCGTTCGCTTGATAACCGACATCGTTGCCAACCTCAGGCTAGAATGACCGTTTCGTCTCACGTACTTGGGTAGAGGATGCACTCAATGCCTAGCGTTTCAGCCACACATCCCTGCGGCCGTGGTAAGAGACCGGCATCGTCATTGCCATGCCGATGACCTCAAGCTCGCCTGCGAGCTCCGTGGTCGAGCTCGATGCGAGCATCACCGCGCCTTGCGGATCCCAAACGTAACGGGTCGTCGCTTTGCCGTGCATGGTGAACTCGATCGCGCCGGGCGATCCGGCCGGCGTGCCGTGCCCCATGGAAGTGACGGTCTCCTGGGACACGATGACGCGGGCGGCGGTGCCGTTCCAGGTCGTGTCGCCGGCGAAGCTGGCGGTCCCCTCGTAAAACGTCTCCACCGTCATCTCCGCTTCCGAGGTTTCGGTCCTCGTGTGTGCCCATGCCTCCGTTCGTTCGTCGCCGCCCGGAGGCAGAGGCGGTAATAAGTAGGAGAAGAGTGCGTTTGGGTTTGCGACCTCCTCGAGCCTCGCCGCGATCTCCGGCGCCGCGGTCACGGTGATGCTCCCATCGTCAGCCAGCGTGCCGGTGAACGGCTTCGCGAGCAGATCGCCGCCCTCGAAGTGCTCTTGCTGGAAGTCGCCGCCGGCCCACACCTCCAGGGCCTCGAATGTCACCGTCACTCGGTGGCCCCCGGCCTCGCCGCCGCCGATATTGAATACAAGCGTCGCTACCGTGGAGTCGGTGGAGCGCTGCTCCCCGACGGGGGTCTCGACGAGAAGGGTTCCCTGGTCGTCGAGCGCGTAGCGCAGCGGCGCCTCGCTGGGCCCGAACTCGTAGGTCGGGCCGCCGGCGCCGGCACATCCGGCCAGGACCAGCGTGCTGAGGGTGAGCAGCAGGTGGCGGCTCATGATATCGCCTCCTCGGCTGGGGATCGCTCGACACCTTGAGGCGGTCAGGCGTGCGGCTTAGCTTGCAGGGCGGCGCCGCAGCGCGCGCCGTGCCCCGCCGTCTGTGAAACTCCGGCAGCGTGCGCCCCCGTCTATAATAAGTGGGAGGCAAGTGCGCGCGAGAGGCTCGTTCAGGCGGGACGGGCACCTCGAGACTGGAAGCCAGCATGCAGAAAGGCGAGAAGAAGTTCAAGGAAGGTATCGCGTACGGCCTTTGGGCGGGTTGGCTCTTCGGTTTCGCCGGGCTCCACCGCCTCTACCTGGGCAAGTACGGGACGGGCTTCCTCTGGCTCTTCACCTGGGGGCTGGGCGGTATCGGCCAGCTGTACGACCTGATCACCATGCGCCGCCAGGTGGACGAGGCCAACCTACTGGAGGAGGCGCGCTCCATGCGCGCCTTGCGCTATGCCCAGCCGCAGCGCACGCCGCAACAGCTCCTGCTGGATGCGGCGATGCGGGAGGGCGGCGCGCTGACCGTCACGCAGGCCGCGATGATCACCGGCTTCTCGTTCGCGGAGGCGGAGCAGGTGTTGCGCGAGATGGTGGCTAGCGGCTACGTCGACGTGGGGAATGAGCCGGAGAGCGGCGTGATCGTGTACTACTTCCCGGAACTGCAGGCGCGACGCCGCTTGGAGCCCGACAAGATGTAGACCGGGCCGGAACGCGTCACGCTCCGGCCCGCCCCTCACCCCAGCGCTCTGGCCGAATCAGTCCGCCTGCTGCTCCTACTGACGTCGGCCGAGCACCGCGGTCAGTTCCACGACTTCGCCCTCGCGCCGCACCTTGATGACCACCGTATCGCCGGGTGCGTGGTCCCGGAGCGCGTAGGTGTAGTCGTAGATGTTCAAGACTTCGTTGCCGGCGAACTCGATCACTACATCGCCCCCCTGCAGACCCGCCTGGTCGGCCGGGCTGCCCTCGCGAACGCCCGAAAGACGCAGGCCGCCGCCTTCCACCTCGCCGAAGTCGGGGACCGTCCCCAAGTACGGACCGTATCCACCGCCGCCGCGCGCCTGTGGCCGCTCCTGCTTGATCAGGGTGAGAGCGCCCGGCCGCTCGCCGAGCTCGCGGATGAGCCCGATCGCCAGGGCGCCGACCTCGGCCATGCCCGCGGCGTTGATCAGCTGCCAGTCGTCCTCCGGTCGGTGATACTCGGAGTGCGTACCGCTGAACAGGTGGAGGACGGGGATCTCGCGGGCGTAGAACGAGGTCTGGTCGCTGGGACCGTAGCCATCGCCGACATAGCTGAGCGCCAGCGGGCTGGCGGCGTCCAGCGAATCGAGCAGCGCCGCGAACTCCTCGGCCGTCTCGGTCCCGAAGACCTGGAGCTTACCCTCGCGCACCCGGCCCACCATGTCGAAGTTCAGCATCGCGGTGACTTTCTCGAGCGGGAAGGGCGCGTGGCTGATGAAATACTCCGAGCCAAGTAGTCCCATCTCCTCGGCCGAGAAGGCGACGAAGACCAGGCTGCGCGCCGGCCGCGCCTCCGGGTGCGCCGCGAAGTACTGGGCGATCCCCAGCAACAACGCTGTACCGGAGGCGTTGTCGTCGGCGCCGTTGTGGGGCTCTTCCAGGTCCGGCGCAAGCGAGCCCGGGCCGCCCATCCCCAGGTGGTCGTAGTGCGCGCCCACCACGATCAACTCGTCGGCCACTGCCGGATCGGCGCCGGGCAGCTGGCCGACCACGTTGTAAACGGCCACGCGTAGCGGCTCGACCTTCGCCTCGAGGACGATGCTGAGGTCGTCGTCCTCGAGCCACGCTAGGATCTCCTCGCTCTCGATGATCTGGACCGCCGGGATGCCCAGCGAGTGTGGCGGGTCTCCCGCCTGCGGCACGCGGAGCTGCAAGACGGTGATCAGCACCGCTTCCGCGCCCGCGTCCCGGGCGGCGGTCGCCTTGCGGCGCGGCGACGGGTCCACGCCCGAGCCGTGCGGGTCGAAATCCTCAGGGACGCCGCCGCGCAGCAGAGCGATCCCGGGCCCCTCGCGCGACTCTAGCTCCTCGTAGTCCTCGTCGCGCAGTCCGTAGCCTGCGTGGGAGACCTCCCCGCTGGCAGACCCGGCGCCCGAGAAATTGAAGGGCACCCACTCCTTGAAGAGTTCGAGCGTCATGGAGCCACGCCCCGAGCGCAGCAGTAGGCGGCTGTCTGGCGCGATCGAGATCGTCGTCGTGATCTCGAACGGTTGCCGGTAGCTTTCCGTGCCCGGCGGCTCGAGCCCGTACGACTCGAACTGCTTGGCGATATAGGCCGCGGCGCTGTCGGCGCCCGGCTCACCCGCCTCGCGACCGGCCAGCTCGTCGCTCGCCAGGTACTTCACGTGGGCCAGCAGCACCTCCGGGTCGATCTCCTGGGCGACCGCCGGCCCGGGAACGATGAAGACGCACGTCGTCGCCAGGGCCAGCAGTAGCAGGGCCCGGCGCCGGAAAGGTCTTCCCTGGTTGCGCGATATGTACGCAACTGATTCGATTGATCTTGTCATGGCAGGCTCGAAACTATCCGGGGTGGGCCCCGAATTCAACGGACGTGCTGGGAATAGTGGACGGTTCTCGATCTGACAAAGGCCCGCGGCCCGCGCCGCAACGCGAAGAAGCGGGGCAGGGCTCGGCGCGGGGTTATACCGTCGAGTGCGGCGACTGCCCGCTGTTCGTCTGCGAAGTGGGCAGTGGGCGGCCGGTGGTCGTCCTGCACGGTGGCCCGGGCGCCAGCCACGATTATCTGTATCCTTCGTTTAGCCGGCTGGCCGACGAGTTCCACCTGTACTTCTACGACCAGCGCGGCGGGGGGCGCTCGTCGGTGCCACGCCCGACCGAGATCGGCTGGCGCCATCACGTGGCCGACCTCGAGTCGCTGCGCCACGCATGGGGATTCGAGCGGTTGACCCTCGCAGCATACTCGTGGGGTGCGCTGCTCGCTCTCCTCTACGCGGCCGAGTATCCGGAGCGAGTCCGGGCCTTGGCGCTCGTCGCGCCGGCAACGGGGTGGGGCGACTACCATCGCCGCTTCAGGGAGGAGTTCGAGCGGCGTTCCCGCTCCGCTCTCGTGATGCGAATGCGTGCCGAGCTCGACTCTTCCGGTCTCGAGGAGCAGGATACCGCTGCGTACTGGCAACGCCGCTTCATCCTGAGCGTTGCCGGGTACTTCCGGGATCCGCGTGAAGCCCGTGATGTGACGCCGTTCGTCGTGCAGGAGCAAGCGCGCCAGGCGACCTGGGCCAGCCTCAAGGGTCAGGGCCCGGAACTACGGCGCAGACTCGAGACGGTGGACGTACCGACACTGATCCTCCACGGTCGCTACGATCCGATACCGATGGAGTGGGCCGAGGAACTCGCGGCGCTGTTGCCGGCAGCGCGACTGGTCGTGCTGGAGCAGAGCGGACATCTTCCGTACCTGGAGCAAGCCGGACGCACGTTCGCCGAGATCCGCGGGTTCCTCCATGAGGAGGCCGGTTCATGAGCCGCCGCTATCGCTTGGAGGCACAGGAGCTCGCCACCGCCGAGGCGATGGGGCAGGGGCGCATGCCGCCACGACCGCGGCCTGCTGCCGGGGTTATCCTGGCTCGCGACGCGGAAATAGGACCCGAGGTACTTCTCGTCCGCCGTCGTGCCGACGTGGGTTTTGCAGCCGGCGCCTACGTCTTCCCTGGCGGCGTGCTAGACGCGGCCGATGCCGATGCGGCGTGGGAGGACTGGCTGGACGAGCCCCCTGAGGAGGCGGTGATGGGTGCCGCTGACCCGGACGGCCCCTCTGCTCGGACCTTCGTGGTAGCGGGGCTCCGCGAGCTGTTCGAAGAGACGGGTGTGCTGCTGGCTTCGGGCCCGACGCCCCGTCCTGAAGTGCTCGCGGAGGAGCGGAAGGCGCTCGTCGCCGGCCGCAGGCTCTTCATCGACATCGTGAGCAGCCTGGACCTGACGCTGGCCGGCGATCGGCTCGTGCTCTGCGCCCGCTGGATCACACCGGAATCGCTATCGCGACGCTACGATGCCCGGTTCTTCTTCGTCGAAGCGCCGCCCGCAACGCAGGTCAGTGCCGAGCTCGGGGAACTGGTCGATCACGTCTGGATCACTCCGGGCGAAGCGCTGGCGCGGTACTTTGACTACGACCTCCACATGCTCTTCCCCACGGCGCGCACGCTGGGCTGGCTGGAGGCCGGAGAGAGCGTGGCCGAGTGGCGCGAGTGTTTCCGCGGCACGGAGATCAAAGCGATCCTCCCGCGGCTCCGACGTTTCGACGGCGACGTCGTCCCGGTGATGCCCGGTGAGCCGCGCTACGATGAGCGCGAGGGTGATGGCTGAGTCGGGTGGCGGTTGGGTGAAGGTAGTGGTCGCGGGGAACCCGGGGCCTCTGACCCTCGACGGCACGCGCACGTACGTCCTCGGCCCCGAGCCCTGCTTGGTGATCGACCCGGGCCCCGACCTGGCAGACCACCTGGACGCCGTCGAGGTCACCTTGGGCACGGTTCAGGTCGCGGCTGTCTGTGTCACCCACTACCACGCAGACCACGCGGCCGGTACCGCCGACCTGATCCTGCGGCTGGCCGCGCCGCTGGCGGCGACGCCGCAGTCCGCTGAGAGAGCGGCGCTCGATCCGCCCGACCTCCCGCTCGCCGCGGGCTCGACTCTGGACTTCGGCGGCGGTCACCTCGAAGTCATCTTGACTCCGGGACACTGCGCCGATCATGTCTGCTTCCACTGGCCGCAGGCGCGGGCGCTGTTCACCGGGGACGTGATCCTCGGCGAGGGGACGTCGATGATCGCACCCCCCGAGGGCGACATGGCCGCCTACATGTCGACGCTCGAGCGCCTGGCCGAACTGGACCTGTCCATCATCTATCCGGGCCACGGCCCGGAGATCGACGAGCCGGCGGAGAAGCTGATCGAGTACCTCGAGCACCGTCGGGAACGCGAGCGGCAGGTGCTCGACGCGCTCGCCGCCGGCGCGACCACACCCTCCGAGATCAGGGCTCGTGTCTACGAGGACCTGGATCCCCGCCTGTTCGGCGCTGCGGAAGGATCGGTGGCTGCCCACCTGGGGAAGCTCGTCGCTGAAGGGCACGTGCGTGCGACCGAGGATGGGTACCGGATGGTAGGACCAGCCTAGCTGACTTCCTCAAGACGCCGCTGATACGCGAGGCTTACCAGGAGAGTTCGCCGGTAGCGTACGCGAGCCGTGCTGAGGGATCACGAGGCGTCGTAGAGTTCGGATAGGTCCGCATCCGCGAGTTCGACCAGAAACTCGGCGATCTGTCTCGTTACATCCTCGAAGAAGCGACGTCCCTTATCGGCCGTGGCGCGCGTCGGATCGCCGACACCGGTGTCGCAGGTGATCTGGGTCCACCGCCTCGGTGCCCAGGCCCAGCGCTCTCTCAACGCTCTGATTCGGAAGCTCCGCGCGACACCCTTTCCTGCCTCGCAGAGCGGCAGGACCCAATCGGGTGCCAGGTGCAGCATCAGGCTCGTTTCCATTTCGCCAGCATGGTCGCCCGGCAGGTCGAAGAGTTCCTCCGTAGGTGCTACCTCGTACCAGTTCGCGGTGCAGAGGAACAGCCCCACGTCTACCTGGAGCTCCCGAATCATCTGGCGAAAGTCGTTTCCGCCGTGCCCGTTTAGGATCACTAGCTTGTGGATACCATGAGAGTCGAGGCTCCGGACCAGGTCTTCCAAGACCCGGGCTTGAGTGCTCGGGTTGAGGTTGAGTGTGAGTCTGATGTCGAGCTGCTGAGTGTTGACGCCGAACGGGACGGTCGGGAGGACGATCACCTTTGCTCCCTCATCCCAGGCTATGCGGGCGGCCTCGATCGCTATCCGCTCCGATTCAATGTTGTCCGTGCCGTAGGGCAGGTGGTAGTCGTGCGCCTCGCTGGCGCCCCACGGAAGGATGGCGACCGCGTAATCGGTCTGCCGGACAACCTTCCACGTCGTCTCCGCCAGTACGTACGGTCTCCCAGCCATCACCGTGCTCGTCCTATCGGTTCGTTGGAATGGTTGAGTGACTTCCACGCGAGCGTCGCTTTGCCTGATACCACACCGCCAACACCGTCAGCAAGACGGCTGGCAGCCAGACCCACAAGGCTTCGCTGGCTACCACCTGAACGCCACGGCCACTCAGGAATCGACCGAGGCTGAACGGCGAGACCACGATCGGCCGGACCGGGAAAAAGTGTCTCTTCTCGATGAAGGGGGCGAAGAACGCGACGCCGAGCCCGCCGCTCGTAAGAGCGTCGAGCAGCCCGTGTGATGCCGTGACCAGGAATAGGAAGAGCCAGATCCGGCGCGCGCTCAGTGGGCCGCATCCAGCTCGGAACCAGGCGGCCGTGACGAGCCCGCTGAGCAACGCCGCGAAGAAGAGCGAGTGTGTAAGCCCTCGGTGCCCGAGCAGGTCGCCGTATTCGATACCGAAGCTGAAGCCGACGACGTCCGCCTCCGGCAGAACGGCGCAGACCGCGGCGGCCAGCCACAGGCGCTTGGACGCGCCGGGCCGGCCGAGCCAGGCAGCGATCGGGATGGCTGCTACGACGTGTGTGGGCAGTGAAGGCACGGATCGTCGATCATCAGAGACACGGCGTGGGCGATGCTGCTTCGCGGCGCGCAGGGCTTTCTAAGGCGACCCGACCCTTCCTAGTTGGACGACCTTCCGTATCGCCGCAGAATCTGAGCTTCTCTCGCCCCGTCCAAGAAGATGAAGTTGTTGGCAAACCCTGGGTGATTAGGGTTCTCCTTCAGCTCTGGCGGCTGATGCATGGACAGATCGAATTCTTCCAAGGGCCGCAGCTTCTTGTTGAAGAAGAAGAAGCCGTCGAATCGCAGCAGTGCCAGAAACTCGAAGATCTTAAAGATCGGTCTTTCGCCGTATACGTGTTGATCGGCCTCCAGCAGGACGACGGGCCTCGCGGTCTCCAAGACCTCTCGACCCCCTTCAAGAACCTCCAGCTCATGCGTCTCGACGTCTATCTTGATAAAGCGGGGTGGATGAAGGTCGGTTCTATATGAGAAATATTCGTCAAGAGTGATCACCTCTACCTGGTCAACGGCGTCGTTTTCCGGGAAAAGATTCTCCACCAGGGTGGCCCCTGTGGAAACGCGACTGCTTGGTGAGAATAGTGATCGGGTGCCGGAAGTGTTCGAGAGAGCGGTCTCAACGACCTCGACCTGGGCGAACCGAAAGATGCCCTTTATGTAGTTCAGGTATTCAGCCAACTCTTTTTGGGGCTCAAAAACAAGTACTTTACCCGATGGCGCTACCGCCTTTTGCATCCAATAAACGTATCCGCCCTTGTGCGCCCCGACATCGATGGCTAGATCGCCGGGCTTCAGCAGCCTTCGAAGAAAGCGGATTTCGTCGGGATCCACCCTCCTCGCGTATTTCATGGCCCGCGCTCGGTAGCGTAGCTTCTGGTAAAGCGGAGTGTCCTTGATGTTTGCCATCAGGTAACCCGACGGTTATCCAAGCGGTTTCCTGCCACCCCGGTTCGAGTGCGGGCCTCCAAGATACGGGCCGCAACTCGGCCTCACCAGCCACGCCAAGACGTGTCCAGCCGGCCGTCCATACCCGCACGACGCCTCGACAAGAGCATTTCCCCCTGCTACACTCAGCGGCCATACGCGCGCCAGCAAACGTGGTGAGAAGGCTGGGGATCGGTTGTCTCGACTGACGATCATCTTCCTGACGATCTTCGTTGATCTCATAGGGTTCGGTATCGTCCTGCCCCTGTTGCCGTTCTATGCCCAGGAGTTCGGTGCTACGCCGCTGGTCATCGGGCTCATCGTCGCGGTGCACCCGGCGATGCAGTTCATCTTCGGACCCTTCTGGGGTCGGCTGTCGGACCGCGTGGGGCGCCGTCCCATCCTGCTGCTCGGTCTTGTCGGCTCCGGTGTCTCCTATCTGATCTTCGCGCTGGCCAACGATGTCGGCTGGCTGTTCGCGTCGCGCATGATGGCCGGGATGGCCGGCGCCAACGTGCCCGTATCGCAGGCGTACATAGCTGACAGCACCGATCTGGAGAACCGCACCCGCGGGATGGGTCTGGTCGGGGCGGCATTCGGACTCGGGTTCATCGCCGGCCCGGCCATCGGTGGCGCGCTGAGCCAGTTCGGCTACGCCGTCCCCGGCTTCTTCGCCGCGGCACTCTGCTTCACGAACGCAGGCGCGGCGCTGTTCCATCTCCCCGAGTCGCTGCGCCCCGAGATCCGTGCCCGGGCGGCGGCTTGGGGGGCCGGTGGCCTCCTCGGACGGCTGAAGCTCGGCGCGCGCTTCGCCCGACGGCCGGCGATCGGGACGATCATGGCGATCTTCGTGCTGGCCACCTTCGTCTTCGCGGCCTTCACCACCGTCTTCCCGCTTTGGCTCGGGGTCGAGTTGGACTACGACGCGCGGCATGCCGGGTATCTCATGGCCTATCTGGGGCTGCTGATGGCGGTCCTGCAGGGACGGCTGCTCGGCCCGCTGGCGCGAAGCCTGGGCGAGCGCCGTCTGCTGGTGACCGGCACGGCGACCCTCGTTTTCGCCTATGCGCTCCTGCCTCTGTCAGGAAACCTGTGGTTGCTGTGCGGGACGCTGGCGCTCGTCGCCTTCGGAACCGGGCTCAATTGGCCGACTCTCAGCAGCCTGGCCTCCCAGTACACGGAGGTCGATTTGCAGGGGTCGATCCTCGGTGTCATGCAGTCGCTATCAGCGCTGGGCCGCATGTTGGGCGCGGTGTGGGCCGGTTGGGTCTTCGGAGGCTGGAGACCTGCAACGCCATTCGTCCTCTGTGCTGGGACTATGGCCGTCGCTGCCGCTTTCGCCGCGCTGTTCTTGATTAGGGCTCCGTCGCCGGCAGAGGCCCGTTCGGAACCGGCGGCGGGCGTATCGGCGTGAGAGAGAAACGTGTCTCTATCTGGATGGCTTGGCCGCGTGTAGGCGCGGCCGGAATGACAAGAGTGCCTTGCCCGGGAGTGGCGCAGGGCGTACCCATAGGACGATCATGGCTGAACCGCGACCCAAGACGCTCGCAGAGCTGAAGAGATCGGGCTACAAGCCCCGCTCGGTAAAGGACGAGATGCGGGCGAATCTCATCGCCAAGCTCGAGTCGGGCGAATCGCTGTTCGCCGGGATCCTCGGCTACGAAGACACGGTAGTCCCGCAGTTGGTCAATGCGGTCCTGGCTCGCCACAACTTCATCCTGCTGGGGCTCCGCGGGCAGGCGAAGAGCAGGATTCTGCGTCAGCTGGTCGAGTTGCTCGATGAGCGGATCCCGATCATCGCCGGCTCGGAGGTCAACGACGACCCGTTCAACCCGATCAGCAAGCACGGTCGGCTGAGAATCGAGGAGATGGGCGACGAGACGCCCATCGATTGGATACCGCGGGAGCAGCGGTACGTGGAAAAGTTGGCGACGCCGGATGTGACTATCGCAGACATTATCGGTGACGTCGACCCGATCAGGGCGGCGCGCGGCGGCCACGTGCTGTCGGACGAGCTGACCATCCACTACGGTCTTCTGCCGCGCGCGAACCGTGGGATCTTCGCGGTGAACGAGCTGCCCGACCTGGCAGGCAAGATTCAGGTCGGGCTGTTCAACATCATGCAGGAGGGTGACGTCCAGATAAAGGGTTACCCGATCCGGCTCGCCCTCGACGTGCTGCTCGTGTTTACCGCGAACCCGGAAGACTACACGGCGCGCGGCAAGATCATCACGCCGCTCAAGGACCGCATCGGCGCCGAGATCATGACGCACTACCCGCGTGATCTCGAGCACGCAGTCGCCATTACCGAGCAAGAAGCATGGACGGACAGGGACGGCCGCAACGTCCAGATCCACGGCATGATCAAGGAGATCGTCGAGCGGATTGCGTTCGAGGCGCGCGAGGATCAGCGGATCGATCGACGCTCCGGTGTCTCGCAGCGTTTACCGATCACCGTGCTGGAGGCCGTTGTCTCGAACGCTGAGCGACGGGCGCTCGCCAACGGGGAATCTCTGGTGTTCCCGTGGGTCGCCGACATCTACGCTGCGCTGCCGGCGATCACTGGCAAGCTCGAGCTCGAGTACGAGGGCGAGCTGGAGGGAGGCGCGAAAGTCGCCCACGACCTGATCTCGCGCGCCGCCGGCGCAACCTTTGACCGGTACTTCGTCGACGAAGACACGGCGGGGATAGTCGAGTACTTCGACGGTGGGGGTGCGCTACAGTTCGCGGAGCTCTCCAGCGCCGCCGCTTGCCTGAAGGGCTTCAGCTCGGTCCCGGGGCTGGTAGAGCTGGCCCGCACCGCGGCGGGCGAATCGAACGTAGATGAGACAGCTCAGCTCGTGGTCGCCAGCGAGGTCGTGCTCGAGGGGCTGGTGGCGAAGCGCAAGATCAGCCGCAGCCAGGCGGGAAGCTACGGGCGCAGGCACGAGCGGCGGCGCCCGCACGGGCTGGGAGGGTCCGCGTGGCCCGAAGAGATCTGAGTGGTCACCATCATCACCTGAGCGCGGGCCGTCATCTCTACCCGGCCCTCGTACTTGCTCAGTTCCTACACGCTTTCGAGGACTATGTCGCCGGGTACCATGAGAGCTTCCCGCTTTTCTCGCTGGCGCCCGAGTTCTTCGTGCTGCTCCACCTGGCCCTGTTTCTGCTGCTGCTGGCGATGATTCCCTCGGTTGCCCACGGCCGGCTCTGGGCGGTCAAGCTGGCCAAGTTCTGGGCGATCGTTCAGATCCTCGCCGGCGCCGGGCATCTGATGATCGGGGTCATAGAGTGGGGTTACTACCCAGGGCTATGGACGGCGCCGCTCTTGCTGATCTTCGGCGCCGCGTTGGGCCGCAGCCTCCGCGCTCCCATGCCCGCGACCGACTGAACCGAGCCCCGCGATCGACCCGATCGGTGCATCGTCGGCGAGCCGTCGTCGCTCGCCCGTCTCGACGTCGAACGACCAGTTGGGGCAGCGGTTCAGCGCCTCGATCAGTTGGTCGGGGGAGAAGCACCCCCGGAAGTGGAACGAACGGCTGTCGGGCGTCCAGGATAAGTTTTCAAACATTGCCGGCCCCGCCGCGTTATCGCCCACAAAGGGGGTGAATTCGGCGAGATCGCGAGACGCGCCGTCGCTGAGCGAGACGAGCCTCAAGATCCAGCGATTCTCCTCCGGCTTCTGCGGGTCGAATCCTGTCTCCTCGTACCTGTCGAACACGCCGGCTATCGTGCGCCGATCCGGCGACAGCGTCCACCACCAGTCCTTGGAACCGCAGGGCCAGCGGTAGATCTCACGTTCCCGGCCGGAGGCGAGCTCGATGGTCACGAATCGGCACCATCCCTCGCCGACGAGGTCCTTGTAGACGACCGTGCGTCCGTCATCGAGCCAGGCAACACCACGCATGTCGCCTTCGATCATATGCGCGAACCCGTCGCGACCGGCTCATACCATGTGTAGACAACGGACCGACCGTCGGGAGAGATTCGTGAGCCCTCGGCCCACTCCATTGACGTCCACGACGCCTCATTCGTTATATGCCGCCAATCGCCGGTCTGTAGATCCCGGATCGCCAGGTCCCCCGTATTCCAGTCAACATCGGTCAGGTACCTGCCATCCGGCGAAGGGGAGCCCATCGGCTGGTCCTCCTTGGCCGCCCAGATGCGCCGCGTGACGATGCCTTGGGTGTCCGCCTCGGCGACATCGGCAGCGCTGCTCGCCGGCTCGAACGTAACGGAACGTAGCGCATGCCAAGATCACAACGTTACACGGGACTTTCACTCCGCGGCAGCGAGGGCGAGTAGGGGCACCGCGCATCGATCCGCTCTTAGCTTCATCGCCTGCATTATTCCTCGTTAAGCTCCTCGGTCGTCAGCCGCTCCAGCACCCGCCGATTCGCGGCGGGGAAGGCGTAGCGATCGAGCCCTTCGGGCCGTACCCACGCGAACTCTTGGCAACCCAGTGGCTTGGGCGTGCCGGTGCGGTATCGGCAGTGGAAGGCGTGCAGGGTTATTGCAAAGTGGCTGTAGGCGTGATCAACGGCCGTGATCTTCGGTCCCGGCTCCACCTCGATCCCCAGCTCCTCCCGCACCTCGCGTACAACGGCCGCTTCAAACGACTCGCCTCGCTGTGGCTTGCCGCCGGGGAATTCCCACAAACCGCCGAGCAACCCCTCGGGCGGCCGTTTCGCGATGAGGATCTCGTCGCCGCGCCAGACCACGCCGACGGCGATATCGTAGTGGGGCCGCTTCCGTTTCGGCCGCCGTCCGGGGCGTTCGTTCACGGTTCCGTGCGCTCGCGCCTCGCATATGGCCTTGAGCGGGCATGCATCACAGCGTGGTGCGCGGGACGTGCAGATGCTCGAACCCAGATCCATCATCGCCTGGTTCAGATCGCCGGCACGTTGACTGGCGAGCTCGGTCCCACGCCGCCGCAGCGAGGACTCCGTCGGGCTAGCCAGATCGTACAGCCGGCTCAGTACTCGCCGGACGTTGCCGTCGATGGCGAGCAGCGGATGGTCGAATACGATGCTGAGGATCGCTGCTGCCGTGTAGGGTCCGATCCCGGGAAGCACCCGCAGGCTCTTCTCGTCGCGTGGCAACTCGCCGCCGTACTCCTCGACGATCAGGGCGGCTGCCTTGTGCAGGTTGCGTGCGCGTGCGTAGTAGCCGAGCCCTTCCCAAACCTTCAGAACGTCGTCGAGTTCTGCAGCTGCAAGGGCGTGAACGTCTGGGAATCGCTCGAGGAAGCGGCGGTAGTAGGGGATCGCGGTGTCCACCTGCGTCTGGACCAGCATGACCTCGGCGACCCAGACGCCGTACGGGTCCGGAGCCCCTCCGTCTCTGGGCGCGCGCCAGGGAAGAGCACGGCGGTGCGCGTCGTACCAGCGGAGCAGACGGCGCCGGATCGCGGTCGCGTTTGGCTGACCCTTCGAGTTCAATTCCCCGCGGGGTCGCCCAGCTCGCCTCGGTATACGACGCGGGCGGGCCCTTCGAGCTCGAGGTCGGAGAAACTACCGTCCGGCCGGCGCTGGAAGCGGATCGTCAGCACGTCGCCGCTACGTGTCGTCACCTCGACCGGGGAACTCACCCGACCGGCCGCGCACAGGGCCACAGCGCAGGACATGGAACCACTGCCGCAGGCCAGGGTCTCGGCTTCGATGCCGCGCTCATAGGTGCGGATCCTAATCCGGTGCTCGTCGGCGACCTCCACGAGGTTGACGTTGGCCCCGGTCGGGCCGAGTTCCGGTGCGTGACGCAAAGGTCGACAGGTCGCCTCAATGGGCCCCTCCGGCATCTCGTCAACGGGCACCACGAGGTGTGGGATGCCCACGAGCACGAAATGACCGCGCTGCTCAGCAACGGCGCCGGTTACCAGACGGTCGAGCTCGACTGTCGGTCGGATCCGGAAGCGGAGCGCCACGTTCGCTCCTGAAACGCGCACCTCGATGTCGCCGTCGTCGGTCTC
Source organism: Gemmatimonadota bacterium (assembly GCA_020344215.1). GTDB lineage: Bacteria > Gemmatimonadota > Gemmatimonadetes > Palauibacterales > KS3-K002. The sequence continues at coordinate 3,268,097 of CP070815.1, read as the reverse complement.
CAGCACGAGCTCTTCGGGCGCCAGCCCTTCGAGCACGGCGAAGCGAGCTGCGCAGCGACTTCCGTTCCCGCAGGTCCCGAACTCACTGCCGTCCGGGTTCCAGAAGCGCACGCGAACGTCAGTGCCCTCGCGCTCGCTGGGCCCAACGACGATGAGGCCGTCGGCGCCGACTGAAGTGCCGCGCCGGCAAACCTGCAGCGCCAACTGACCAAGGTCTGGCACACGCGCCGCATTGTTCGCGTTAATGACGATGAAATCGTTCCCGGCTCCGGATAGCTTGCAGAAGCTCAAGCGAGCGGTCGGCGCGTCGCTCATATGATGGACCTAGCTTTCGATTGTGGTCTCATCTTCGTCGACCGGCTCTTCGTTGGCTTCCGCGTCTTCGGGCTCGTCGTCGCCTGCAGCAGCGCCGCGACGCTTGCGCATCTTGACGGCTGTGGCACCGACACCGACGATGAGTCCGGCGAGCATGGGCACCAGCGTGATCAAGGCGAGCGGAACCTCGAAGTTCCAGAAGAGGAACGCGACCTCGACGGCACCCAGGTTCTGGCCAGCGAAGATGATGATCGCCGCCGTGAGAATCATCAGGGCAATCTCCCGAACCCTCGTCATATGTTCCCCCGCTCAGGTGGAGTTGATGCCACCAGACGGACGTAAGCTGTCGTCTGTTGCCCGAACAAGCTAACTTGGCCCGACTGACGGCGATAGAACTTAAGCGATCAGCCACTATGCGCTTCACTACCTACTCGAAGTTCACAGGGCACCTGCTCGAGTCACTCAACCTGCAGGAGCTGCTCGACCAGCTGGCCGACTTCCTCCTGCAGAGCGGGTTCGCCGGCGGTCCACACTATCACCCGTTCTGGGGCGAGTTCGGCGACGACCAGCCACGAGACACGCTTGAGGCGTTGAAGGAAGCGATCCTCCAGAAACTGCTGGAGATGGGGCAGCTGACTCCAGAGATGCTGAAGGCCCTAGCCGAGGAGCCCGATGAAGAGGGCGCGCGCCAGTTGGCGGAGTTGCTGGATGAGATCGTCCAGCGGCTCGTCGAGGAGGGCTATCTGAGCATCGAGCAACCGCCGCAGATGCCGACGGAAGGTCAGCCGGTGACGGGGCGTGGGAGCGTAGGGCAGGGCGTGTCCCGTTCGATGAAGTTCAACCTCACGCAGAAAGGGCTCGATTTCCTCGGCTACAAGACTCTCAAGCACCTGCTCGGTTCCATCGGCAAGTCGAGCTTCGGCGCCCACGAGACTCCCGAGCTCTCGACCAGCGTCGAGGCGGAAGCGACGTCCAAGAAGTACGAGTTCGGCGACACGATGAACCTGGACGTGCCAGCTACACTGAAGAAGGCGATCGAGCGTGAAGGGCTGGGCGTTCCCATCGACTTGGACTACGATGACCTACACGTGCACCAGTCCGAGTACCGCTCGTCGTGCGCGACCGTGCTCATGCTCGACTGCTCGCACTCGATGGTCCTGTATGGGGAGGACCGCTTCACCCCGGCGAAGAAGGTCGCGCTGGCGCTGGCACACCTGATACACACTCAATATCCCGGAGATTCCCTCCGCGTAGTGCTCTTCCACGATAGCGCCGAGGAGATACCGCTCGCCGAGCTGGCAAAGGCTAGGGTGGGCCCTTATCACACGAACACCGCTGAGGGCTTCCGCCTCGCGCGGCGGATCCTGCTGTCTCAGAAGAAGGATATGCGCCAGATCATCATGATCACGGACGGTAAACCATCGGCGATTACCGTTGCGCCGGGTCAAGTCTATAAGAACCCCATCGGGCTTGATCCGCAGATCCTGAAGGAGACGTACCGGGAAGTGAGCCTCTGCCGCCGTGCGGGGATCCAGATCAACACCTTCATGCTGGCTCAGGACTACGCGCTGGTGGAATTCGTGAAGAGGGTGTCGGAGTTGTGCCGGGGAAAGGCCTACTTCACTTCCACCGTGACGCTCGGCCAGTACATCATGATGGACTTCCTGCGCCGCAAGACGCGCCGCGTTTCATAGGGGTCGGCGCCGTGGTCCGGATAGAGACCCGAGATAACCGTGTGCGCTTCGAGGTACGCGTGCAGCCACGTGCGTCGCGGACTGAGATCGCCGGAACCCACGGCGAGGTGCTTAAGATCCGCCTCGCCGCGCCACCCGTTGCGGGTGCGGCGAACGCCGAGCTGGCCGCGTTCCTCGCCAGGACGCTCGGCCTGCCGAAATCGGCGGTAAGGATCGTCAAGGGTGAGCGGGGCCGCAACAAGGTCGTGGAGGTCGAGGGCGCCTCCGCACCCCAGGTCCGATCCCTCCTGGCCTAGCGCCCGGCGGTACACCAGCGACTCGATCATGTACTCTCTTGCTGAAGTCTCGATCAGAGGCCTGGCCGCGGCACTGTCGATGATGACTGTGGTATGGGTGCTCAGCCTCTTCAAGCGCAACACCAGCATCGTCGATGTCTTCTGGGGCCTCGGCTTTGCGCTACTGGCTTGGCTCTACTTCTTCGCCAGCGAGGCTGCCACGCCGCGCAAGTTGCTCGTGGTTACGCTGGTCACCCTCTGGGGCCTCCGTCTCTCGCTCTACATTCTCTGGCGCAACTGGGGACAAGGAGAGGACTACCGCTATCGTGAGATGCGAGAGCGCAACCCGGAGACGTTTGCGCTGCGCAGCCTGTTCACCGTGTTCTGGTTGCAGGCGGCGCTGCTCTGGGTGATCGCCATGCCGCTGCTCCAGGCGGAGCGCAGCGCGATGCCCAACCGCCTGACCTGGCTGGACGTGTTGGGCGCAGTCGTGTTCGCCGTCGGATTCCTGTTCGAGGCGGGCGCGGATTGGCAGCTGGCCCGCTTCAAGGCCAACTCAGCCAACGCGGGCAAGCTGCTTGATCGAGGTATCTGGCGTTACACGCGCCATCCCAACTACTTCGGCGACGCTATGGTTTGGTGGGGCTTCTTCCTGTTCGCGGCCGCGACCCCGACGGGGCTGTGGACAATCTTCAGCCCGCTGCTGATGACCATCCTGCTGATGCGGGTGTCGGGGGTCACGCTGCTCGAGAAGAAGCTCTCCACAGCGAAGCCGGGATATCGGGAATACGTCGAGCGCACGAACGCCTTCTTCCCGTGGTTCCCTCGACGAAGAATACGCGGTCCCGCGGACGATCAGCCTGCGTAGCCGTGTCTGAAGGCGGCCCACTCGTCGGCGCTGAGGCGCAGACCGGTGCGTTGCTCGAAACGGCGAGCCGAGCGCCGCAAGCGAGCGATCATACGGCGGCGCCGGGCTTCGCCGACGTGCGGAGCCATTCTGCACTTCTCCAAGTCGAGGATGTAGGCGCGCGGTGAGCTGTCGCTCATTCTGATGAGAACATTCCGCATGTTGAGATCGGTGTGGCTCAGCCCTGTGCGGTGGAGTGCGGCGATCAGGCGTCCCGCCGCGCCGAGCGCTTCCATCCTCTGCGGCTGGTCGAGTCTTGTCTGGCCGAATAGGCATGAGGCCAGGTCTTGGGCGTCGCTGATCTCTTCACGGGCAACCTCCCCACGGTAGAAGAGCCCTGAGGGGTAGACGACGGCCGCCACGACCGGGGGTGTAGGGATGCCGCGAGCGTTGAGCTCGACCGAGAGGTACAGCTCGTTGTACGGGCGAGGGGTGCCGTGTCGGAGGAAACGGTCACCGGTCAGCGGAGCGAGCAGGCCACCGTGGACCAGCCTTCTCACGACCCACCGTCTGGCTGTGGGCCCCGGGATCAAGTAGACCGCGCCCCGGCCTCTGATCGCCTCGGCCTTGGGGTGCGCCGCAGCGAAGTCGAACAGCGTACCCGCCTCGCTGATGGCCTCCCGAACGAAGCTGATCGCATCATCCCGGGCGACGATCCGGGCGTCAGCGCAGCGCCCGCTGCTATAGCCCAGCGGCGTAGCTGTTGGGTCTTGGCGACTCGATTCCCTGCTCATCGCCCAGCGAAGCTAGACGAGAGCTGGATGGTAAGCAATGGAATCGGCACCCGAAGGCTCTCGATGTCTGACTCTACTTCGCTATCGGCGCGCCGACGAGGTTGCCCCACTCGGTCCAGGAACCGTCGTAGTTCTTCACATCGCTGTAGCCGAGCAGGTACTTGAGCACAAACCAGGTATGAGATGACCGCTCGCCGATCCGGCAGTAGGTGATCACCTGGGTATCGCCGGCCACACCCTGCTCGCGGTAGTAGACCTGCTCCAGCTCTGCACGGCTCTTGAACGTGCCATCTTCGTTCACTGCGCTCGACCATGGAACATTCCTGGCGCCCGGGATGTGACCCCCGCGCTGCGCTGTCTCCGGCAGTCCCGGTGGAGCGATTATCTTGCCGGTGTACTCGTCGGGCGAACGAACATCGACGAGGGGTAGGCCGAGCTTCACGGCGCGCTCGACTTCTTGCCGGTAGGCCCGTACGCCCTCGAAGGAGCCGCGCACTCGGTAGTCCGACGGTGGGTTCTGCGGGTGCGCTCTGGTGATCTCGCGTCCTTCCTCCAGCCATTTCACGCGCCCACCGTCCATGAGCCTCAAGTTCTTATGACCGTAGTACTCGAGCAGCCAGTAGGCGTAGGCGGCGAACCAGTTGTTGTTGTCTCCGTAGAGCACGATCGTGTCGTCGTTCGAGATACCGCCCTCGCAGAGAAGCTTCTCGAGGCTCTCCTTGCTGGTCAGGTCGCGCCGTAGCCCGTCCATCAGTTGGGTCTGCCAGTTCCAGCCGATGGCTCCGCGGATGTGGCCGTCCTCGTAGACCGCGCTGTCAACGTCCACTTCGACGACCTTTAAATCGCTGCCGTCCAGATGATCGGCAACCCACTGGGTGGTGACGAGGGACTCAGGTCGCGCGTAACCGCGCGCGGCGATCTCGGGAAGTACTGTAGTGTTGGCTGGCATCTGGCGTCCTCCATCGTAGTTGGGGCGATCTGACAGAATAACAACACCGGGCTAAGTAAAACGCTGGCGATGCGCGGCCGGTTCCTTGAGCGCCGCCGGACGGGGGCACTGCCACTCGACATTCGAACTCGCTACCGCTCAATTGCTCTGTGAACCCCAGGTTTAACGAGTCACAGCGACTTTCCCCGAGCGGTGAGAAGTGTGAGGCCCGTTGCAGCAGCCATACCGGCCACGATTGCCCTGATCGCGGCGGCGCTGGCCTGCCCGATCCAGCGGCCGTCCGTGCCGTGGGAGTACTACGACTTCCGAGCCGATCTGCAGGAGGCGGTGGCGGACACGACTGTGGCGGAACTGGAAGGCGATATGGTCGCGCAGGAGAGACTCGACGTCAGCCTCACCGACCTGGCGGCCATCCTGACGACCGACTCGCTGGTCGCGGCGTTGGACTCGGATCCCGTCCTGTGGCCCTTGGCGAGCGCGGTCGCCGCGTCGATCCACAGGACGCTGGAGTCGGATCGCGTGGGGGGCAGAGTGCGTTCGGCTTTCGATAGCCCCGACGGTCAACGGCTGGCGGTGGACGCCATCGTCATCGGTTTCGGCAAGGCGCTGCGTCGCTTCAAGGTAACTGCTGTGGAGAGGGGCTGAGCACTCAGCCGGCGCCCTCGAGCAAGAACGCGTCCAGCTCGACGCCGCGAGCGGCGAAGACACGCTGCACCGTATCGCCTATCTTGTTGTTCGGCGTGGAGGCCCCCGCCGTGAGGCCGATCTCGACGTCACCTTCCGGCAACCAGTCGCCCTCTGTAACGACCCGGTCGGTCCCCACGATCTTGTGGGTGATCGTGCCTGCCCGGGGATCGATGCAGGTGGCATCCTCCAGATGGTAGGTGCGCGTGTGCCGTGCGCAGATCTGGGCCAAGTGGTTCGTATTGCTCGAGTTATAGCCGCCGATAACGATCATGATGTCGGGCGGCGACTCCATCATCCGGATCACGGCGTCCTGCCGGTCCTGGGTCGCGCTGCACAGGGTATCGAAGTGGCGAAAGTGTGCGTCCAGATTCTCGGCCCCGTAGCGCTTCGACATCGCGGCACGGAACTCCTCGGCGATCCTCTCGGTCTCCGAGGCTAACATTGTCGTCTGATTCGCTACACCGACCTTCACGAGATCTCTGGCCGGGTCGAAGCCGTCGGAACAGGCGTAGCCGAAGCGTCGCAGGAAAGCGTCGCTGTCGCCGCCGCCGATGATGTAGTCGCTGACGGTGCGGGCCTCCTCGAGGTCGCGGACGATGAGGTACGCGCCGCTGTGCCCGCTGGCCTGAGAGGCGGTCGCCTTCGTTTCTTCGTGGAAGTACTTACCGTGGATGATGGCGGTATAGCCGTAGCGCGCGTAGCTCTCCACCCGTTTCCAGACGTTGAGTACCGAGCCGCACGTGGTGTCGACTAGTAGGCAGCCGATACGCCGCAGTTCGTCGAATTCCCGCATGGCCACGCCGAAGGCGGGGATGATCACGACGTCCTCCGGCGTGATTTGACTGAAATCGAAGCGGCCGTCATCGCTGGGCATCAGGAACTCGATGCCGAGCTCCCGCAGACGGTTGTTCACGTGCGGGTTATGGATGATCTCGCCGACGAGAACGAGCCGGCGGTCGGGGAACTTGTGCCGCGCTTCGTAGGCGTACTGGACAGCGCGGTCGACCCCATAGCAGTAGCCGAACTCCTCAGCCAGGCGGAGGGTCACACCACCCGCGGATACGCGGTAGCGGCGCTCGCGCAGCCAGTCGACGATCGGTGAGTGGTACTCGCCCTCCAGAACAGGGAGCACGGTCCTCTTCAGGCCGAGCCCGGTACGAAAATAGGTCTTGCCCTCAGCCATGGGATGGGAAGGGTACCGGGGTCGGGTGGACGGCGCAAGTAATAGTGCGTGCGGGGACGCGTGGGGAGACGGCGGTCGAGGTCGGTGCCGGTGCTGACGCTTACGCGCGCGGGTGGGTGGGCGTTAGTTTGAAAGTTAGCCCCGGCCTGTAGCGAACCCGCAGGGAGGCGCCCGATGGTGCGGAAGAAGAAGGAATACACGCGTAGAGAAATCGGTGATCACAAGTTGCGGCCCGAGAGCCTCATGATGGGCTACGGCTACAGGCCGGAGTGGTCGGAGGGGGCAATCAAGTGCCCGATATTCCAGACCTCCACTTTCGCCTTCAAGAGCGCCGAGGAGGGGAAGGCATTCTTCGAGCTGGCCTACGGCTTGCGCGAGAAGAAGCCGGGTGAGAGCCTGGGGCTCATTTACAGCCGGCTGAACAACCCGGACCTGGAGATCCTCGAGGATCGGCTGACGCTCTGGGACGGAGCTGAGGCCGCCTCGGTGCACTCCAGCGGGATGGCTGCGATCGCGACCGCCGCCTTCACCTTCCTGCGGCCGGGCGATGTGCTGCTGCACAGCGAGCCGCTCTACGGTGGGACCGAGCACCTCTTCCAGCATGTGTTGCCGCAGTACGGAATCGAGGTGATCGGCTTCCCGGCGGGCCCGGACGGCCCGGAGCAGGCCGAGCAGGCGCTGAGCGACAAATCGGTAGCGGACCGCCTGAGCATGATCTTCATCGAGACACCTGCGAACCCGACGAACGATCTCGTGGACATCTCCCACTGTGCCGAGCTCGCCAAGCGCTGCTGTGGGGATCGGGAGCCCGTGGTGGTGGTCGACAATACGTTCCTGGGTCCGCTCTTCCAGCACCCGCTGAAGTTCGGCGCCGACCTGGTCGTCTACTCGGCGACGAAGTTCATCGGCGGCCACAGCGACCTGATCGCAGGTGCCGTGCTCGGCTCCGAGGAACTGATCACCAGGATTCTGGAGACGCGGACGTTCCTGGGTACGGCGACGGACCCGTGGACGGGATGGCTCATCCTCCGCAGTCTCGAAACGGTCAAGATGCGGATGACCTCTCAGATGAAGAACGCCCGCTACGTCGCCGACTTCCTCGCCGACCAGCCCAAGGTCAGCAAGGTTTATTATCTCGGACACATAGCGGAGGACAATTCGCAGTACGAGGTGTACCGGCGCCAGTGCGTGGCGCCCGGAGCGATGGTGGCCTTCGACATCCGTGGCGGCGAGCCGGAGGCCTTCCGGTTCCTGAACGCCCTCAAGTTGATCCACCTTGCTGTGAGTCTGGGCGGGACCGAATCGCTCGCTGAGCACCCGGCCACGATGACGCACTCCGACATAGCGGCGGAGCACCAGCCGCGCATGGGGATCACGCCGGCACTCGTACGTCTGTCGATAGGGGTGGAGCACTACGAGGATCTGATCGCCGATCTGGATCAGGCACTCGCCGCTGTGTGAAAAGCAGGGCGCTGGAAGAAGCTGCGGCCCCCCCTGCAGGATCGCTCCGGCATCGTCGTTCAGCTCACCCGCTTCTCTTCGGTGGCCCGACTCTGCGCGCGCAGCCATCTGATCGTTCGGCGCGCCCCTTCGACGTAGCCCACCTCAGGCATCCAACCTAGCTCCTGGCGGATCAGGGTGCCGTCGAGCAGGGTCGAGCACTCGAGCAGGTATGAAAAATCTCGAAGGACACGGCGTTCCGAATCGAGTGCGTCGACGGCTCGCAACCAGGCGAGCGGCAAAGAGCGGAGGCGGCGGGCGCGGCCTGCCGCCTTGAAGATCACGTCGACGAACTCGCGCGGTGTGGTCGGCGCAGGGCCTGGAGCGGTGTAGTCAACGCCCCGGGCCTGCCGTCGGCCCAGAGGCGCCACAAGCGCGCGGGCGGCATCCTCGATGTAGAGGTACTCGGTGGGCCGGTCGAGATCTCCCGGAAACCAGACCGTCTTCCCGGCGAGCGCTCGCTGGAAGATCCGGTGCAGGCGACCGGTCGTTACCCCGGGGCCGTAGACCTCCGGGAGATGGACTACCGTGCCGCCCTCGGCTGCCACCGCCTTCTCCAGGTCCGCCCGCACCTCGCCTAAGCGCGCCGGGCTCGCCTTGGGATGATCGGGCCCAATTCGCTCGCTCTGTGGTCGCCCGTAGACCCAGACGTTGCTGGGAAGCACGAACTGCCCTCGCGATCCCAGCGCCTCGAGGGCGAAGCGCGTCGCGTCCCAGCTCAGTGCGAACTCCCGCGCCGGGAAATCGACACAGTGCACCGCAGCGTCCGCGTCCTCGAGGGCCGTGGCCACAGCCGCACGGTCCAGGATATCCCCTTCGACGACCTCGACCCGCTCCTCAGGGCAACGGTCACGGAAAACCTCGGCGGCGCGGACGAAGGCGCGCACCTCGTGGCCAGCCCGGATCAGCATCCGCACGCTCGCAGTGCCGATCGTGCCCGCCGCGCCGGTGACGGTCACTCGCATGAGGCGCAAGTTAGCACCGGGCTCCGCTGTTGGCGACAAACGACTGCCGCCTTGGCAGAGGTGGGCCACGCGGCCGGATCGAAACAATGCCAGCCTGGCACGTGTTTCTGGCACGAACAGTGCAAAAGTACTCGGGAACACCTAGCTTTCAGGGTGGGGAGCCCAGGTATGTAGGCTCGAAACGTGATGGATAGCGAGAGGAGAGTACGTTGGCGGATATCGAGGAGTTGAAACACGACAGACAGCATATGCCGGTCCTTCCGTTGCGGGAGACGGTGGTTTTCCCCGGCGTTACGGCGCCGATCGTGGCGGGGAGGGACAAGACGCTCCGGGCGATCGAGAAGGCGTATGAGAGCGAGGACGAGGTAAGGCAGATCTTCGCCGTGGCGCAGCGGGAGAACGTCGACGAGCCGACGGCGGATGTCCTTTACAACATCGGCGTCATCTGCCGGATAGCCCAGATCCAGCGTTTCCCGGGCGGTCTGCAGCTCTTGCTCGAAGGTGAAAGGCGGGCGACCGCGCTGCACTACAGCGAGGCGGCCGGCGGCTACCTGGAGGCGGTCGTCACGCACCTCCACGATCAGGGGCCACTCAACGTCGAGGATGCGGCGTTCCAGGGCCTATTCCGCGAGGTGAGTGAGAGGGCCGCCGAGCTGGGCCGCCACCGGGGCGTGCCGGAGGAGATCATCGAGCGGTTCATTCGCGCGGTGGAAGAGCCGAGCGCGCTCTCCGATCACGTCGCCTACTACATGGAGCTCGGCGCATCGGAGAAGCAGGAGCTGCTGGAGACGACGTCGGTCGAGCTGCGTCTGCGCCGTATCCTTGTGCACCTCTACCGCCAGATCGCCATGCTCGAGGCCCAGGAGCACATCCGCTCCAAGGTCCAGGAGGAGCTGGGCGAGCGGCAGCGCGAGATTTACCTGCGCGAGCAGCTCAAGGCGATCCGCCGCGAGCTGGGCGAGGAGGACAGCGACGCCGAGGTCGAGGAGCTACGCGAGCGGCTCGAGAAGCTCGAGCTTCCGGAGGAAGCTCGGGAGGAAGTCGACCGCGAGCTCAGGCGGCTGGAGCGTGTGAACCGCGAGTCCGCCGAAGCTCAGGTCATACGCACCTACCTGGAGTGGATCGCCGACCTGCCGTGGAACAAGCGCTCCGAGGACCGACTCGACATCGAGGAGGCCCGGGTGATCCTCGATGAAGACCACTATGGCCTCGATGACGCGAAGCAGCGCATCCTCGAGTTCCTAGCCGTCGGCAAGATGCGTCGCGAGCAGGCGGAGGACGAGGAGGCGAGGGCCAAGGCGATGGCCAGTGGCCCGATCCTGCTGTTCCTGGGTCCGCCTGGCACCGGCAAGACGTCGGTGGCCAAGTCCATCGCTCGGGCGCTCGGCCGCGAGTATGTACGTGTATCGCTGGGCGGTGCCAGGGACGAGGCGGACATCCGCGGGCACCGGCGCACCTATGTCGGTGCCATGCCGGGCCGCATCGTGCAGGGGATGAAGCGAGCCGGTACGAAGAACCCCGTCTTCCTGCTGGACGAGGTGGACAAGCTGGGCGTCTCGTTCCAGGGCGACCCGTCGGCGGCGCTCTTGGAAGTGCTGGACCCCGCTCAGAACAACACCTTCACCGACCACTACCTGGGCGTCGGCTTCGACCTGTCGGAGGTGCTCTTCATCTGTACGGCCAACTTCGGTCACCAGATCCCGGCGCCGCTGTTCGATCGGATGGAAGCAACCGACTTCAGCGGCTACACAGAGCTCGAGAAGCTCGAGATCGCCAAGCGCTACCTGTTGCCGCGGCAGCGCGGGGAGGCCGGGCTACGCGATGGTCAACTCCAGGTGAGTGATGACGCCATGCTCGCCGTGATCAACGAGTGGACGCGCGAGGCGGGCGTACGCCAGCTGGAGCGCGAGCTGGGCAGCCTGGCCCGCAAGGCGACCCGTGAGATCGCCGAGGGCAAGGCCGAAACGATCGCGGTCGATCGCGACAACCTGCGCGATCTGCTCGGCAAACCGAAGGCGCACCCCGAGAAGATGCTCCCCGAGCCGCAGGT
>CP070815.1:3249097-3256738 GCA_020344215.1 Gemmatimonadota bacterium | reverse complement strand
ACGATCGTCGCCGGGCTCACTTTCCGGAGCCGCATGCCGATCAAGTTGCTGAGCGGCACGTAGGCGCCGGATGCGAGAGCCGTGACCCACAGACGCACAGGCACCATCCAGAGGATGAACATGATCAGAGAGAAGCCTGCGATCACCAGAAACAACGACAAACCGGAAAGCAGTTCTTCCATTTCTTCTATTCCCTGGCTCGAGGTTCTTCGGTCACGGGTTGAAGCACTTGGGCCACGAGCTGTCCGGCGCCCTTGAGATCTCGTGCGAGATAGACAGTCGCCATCCGGCCTCTACCCAGTTCGCTACCTATGCCCTGAGGTATTTGGGATTACGGGCACCCGGTTCTGCCCAAAGATGCGGCGCTATCGACGGCTAATCAACGAGGGACGTCGCCGGGCTGCTCGCCCGACGCTCCAACAGTCGTCTCAACACCTCGGCCGGATGAGGAGGCGGCTCCCGAGCCCGAAGACCCGGGAGCCGCGTCCCATCAAGGCGGAGGGGGTGGGATTCGTCGTTCAGGCGCCGTCAGGCGGCTGAACACTGAACGCCGCCAGCGATGCGAGGGGTGTGCAGGTACAGACAAGCCCGTGAGGGCGCCGCATTTCGAGTGCACGTCTCGGGATACGACAGGAACCGACGAAGCACCGGTGGCCGCCGTCCAGTACGCCGGCGCTGACCGACGTGGTACGGCATGAGCGTCGCCGACCTCTCACTCCGCACGCAGAGCCCTAAGCGGATCGGCCTGACTCGCTCGCCGGGCAGGGACGTACGCGGCCAGGGCCCCGGTGAAGAGAAGGACTAGAATCCCGGCGCAAAAGGTGAGAGGGTCGAGCGCCGACACGCCGAACAGGAACCGGGACAGGCCTCTGGAGACCAGGAGGGCGCCAGCCAACCCAACGCCCCCGCCGAGCACCACCAGACGCATTCCCCCGCGCAGCATGAGGGCGACGACGCCGCGAGGCTCGGACCCCAGGGCCAGGCGGATCCCCATTTCCCGCGTCCGCAGCGCGACCGCGAAGCTCACCACCCCCCAGAGCCCGACGGCGGCGAGGAAGAGCGCCAACCCGGCGCAGACGCTCGAGAGCAGCGCGGACAGGCGGCGCGCGATGTGCATGATCCCGATGTGGTCGGCCAGCGTGGTGCTGTTGGTGACGATGACGTCGGGGTAGGTCGTGCGGAGCAGCCGGTGAAGCGCCTGCGCCGTGGCAGCCGGATCCCCCTGGGTGGTGGCCAGCACGGTGACCCAGTAGTTGAACTCTTGCGCGAAGGGAAAATAGATGAAGGGGCGAGGATCTTCCTCCAGGCTGCGGATCTTCGCGGTCCGCGCCACGCCGATCACCATCGGATCCGGGAAGCCGGGCGTGTCCAGGTGGATGGTTCGGCCTAGAGGACTTTCTCCCGGCCAGAACCGCCGGGCCATGGCTTCGTTGATGATGGCCACCGGCGTGCCGTCGCGACGGTCCTCCTCCCTGAAGTTTCGACCTTCCAGGAGGGGTATCCCGGCGGCCGCGAAGAAGCCCGGTTCCACGGACGTGAAGTCCACGCTGTGAGCGGACCGTCCCGGTGGCGGAGGGACGCCCTCCACCCTCACGTCGATGATCATCCGGTTCAGCGTGTTGAGATGCGGGTTCGAGATGGCCCCCGCCCGCGTCACACCCGGTACCCTTCGCACGTCCTCCAAGAAGGACGTTATCAGCCTCAATCCCTCTTCGTCGGAGTAGCGCTGAGACGGAACCATGAACGACAGGAACGCCGTCGGCTCGTATCCGAAGCCCGGATCGACCAGTCTCGTCGCGCCGAAGCTGCGGATGAACAGCCCCGCGAATACCAGCAGCACGGCGGAGACCGCCATCTGCCCTGCCACCAGGATCCGGCTGAGGGCAACGGTCCTCGGCCGACCGGCCTGTGCGCTCTCGGTTTTCAGGATCTCGGCAACGTCGGGTCGCGTCGCTTGCAGCGCCGGGACGAGTCCCACAAGGGCACCGGTCGCCAGCGACACCAGTGCCGTGAATCCCAGAACCGTCCAGTCGATGCTCAGGTCCAGGCCGAGGGGGATCGCGAACGATCGGTTGAGCGACTCTGCCAGGCCCAGGGCCCACGCGGCGAGGAGCAGCCCGCAAGCTCCACCGAGGAAACCCAGTAGCGCGCTCTCCGTCAGGAGCTGGCGGACGAGCCGCCCGCGCGCGGCGCCCATTGCCTGGCGGAGAGCGACCTCCTTGCGCCGGTCCACGGCGCGCGCGAGCAGGAGACTGGCGACGTTGGCGCAGGCGATCAGCAAGACAAGCGCCACGGCGCCCAGGGCCAGGAAGTTGACCGACCGCACCATGCGGTCGACGCCGGGGTTGACCACGACGTCCTGCGCCGGCACCGCCACCAGGCTGTCCCCCACCTGCCACACACCGGGGAACGACTCCTGGAGGTACTCGGAGACCCGGGCCAGCGAGCCCCGCAGTTCCGGCAGCGCGGCCCCGGGCGCCAGGCGTCCCACCGGCGAGAACGAGTTCCAACCCCGGGACGCCAGCGGATTCTCTTGCAGCGGCATCAGCTGGCCCACCATCATGATCGGCGCGAAGAAGTCGGGCTGGGCCCCGCGGACGGACCCGGCGAAGTCCGGCGGGGCTACCCCAACGACCGCGTAATCCCTCCCGGCCAGGCGCAATGATGCGCCCACTACCGCGGGATCGGATGCGAACGCTCGTCCCCAGTACTCGAACCCGAGAACGACGACCGGGTGCGCCCCGGGGGCCAGATGATCCTGGGGCAAGAGCGGCCTCCCGATGTGAGCGCCGACGCCCAGCATGCTGAAGTAGCCGCCGGTCACCAGCTCTCCCACCAGCACGTCCACTTCCTCTCCCATATCGCGTTGGGTGAAGACGTACTGATATCCCTCGAGCTCGGACAGCACTCCCGAGCTTTGCTCCTGCAGCTCCCGGTAGTCCGGGTAGTTCAGCGCGTCGAACTGCCCCTCGGCCCGGTCGCGGTAGATGTTGACCAGCGTCTCGGGCGCCTGATACGGCCTGTCCCGGAGCAGTACGGCGTGCACGACGCTGAAGATCGCCGTGTTCGCCCCGATTCCCACGGCGAGCGATATCAGCGCGACGGCCGTGAAGGCTGGATTCTTGCGCAGCATGCGCAGCGCGAAGCGAGTGTCTCGGACCAGCGAGTGCATTTCCGTCTCCCGATCTCCAACCTGGCCGTGGGACTTGCGGGCCCCACACAGAGCAGAGTGAAGTGCAGGGAGCGTGCCAGGGCCACCATTCCCAAGTCGTTTTCAGATGGGGACTTACTAGTGCTGGCTCCACGGACACCGAGCCTCCTGTTCGATCGTGGAACTCGGGTGCGCGGATGTGGGATCGTCTCCAGTAGCCAGCGGGCGGTCCGTGACCTGTTCCCTCGTTCCCGCGACGCTGCTGACCATGATCGCGGCAGCCTCGGCGGGGTTGGCCATGGGGCACGCGATTCCCAATCCGATGACGACGTCGCTCGTCACAAACATCCTGGTGTTCGTGATCCTGCTCTACTCCCCCATCAACTTCCCCGCCGATCGCTTCCCCGGGTGGCTGGCCATCGTCCACCAGGGCCTGCCGATGATGCACGCGGCCAACGTGGTGCGCGCCGGCCTCACCGAGGGTCTGGCCACCGGCGGCACGTCGTTCGCCGTGCTCGGGGGCTGGGCCGCGGCCGCCTGGATCGTCACCGCGTGGGTCGTCGGGCGGCGATCGTGACTCCCGGCAACTCGGGCTTAACTTTGTTGGGCGCACAAACCAGCCAGCTTGCATGCGGAGGAGATCCCGATGAAGCAGCTCCGGTATGACCCGCATGTTCTCGCTCTCGGATTGGCGTTGCCTGCACTCGTGTCGTTGAGTTTGTCCGCATTCAGGGCCGAAGCAGATGATCTGTGTCCGGAACTGGAATTCCTGCGGCCGTTCGTCGGTACATGGGTAGGGGAAGTCCAGGACGCGGGCGAACGTCCGACGATTCTCAGAACGTGGACCTCCGTCCTGGGCGGCCAGGCTATCAGAGAGACAAGAACCGTTGCGGAATTGGGGTTCGAGGCAGAGAGCATCTACTACTACGACCGCGCGGCCGGGGTCGTCTCCTACCTCGGGATCACGAACAACGGCTACGTGAGTCGAGGGCAGATCGTGCTCGACGGAGAGGTGTTCACGCAATCAGGAGAGCAGACCAGACCCGACTCGTCCACGCATTCGATTCGTGTGACGTTCCGCTTCGCGGACGAGCACACTTTGGTGAACCAGCTGTACAACTTGCAGGACGGGGAGTGGCGGATCGGGCATTCCGTCATCTATACCGCGAATGGCGGCGTCTAACCGAATCCAAGGAGACGAGCGCGGTAGTGATGACCAATTCCTCAAGCGGAGAAAGAGCGAAGGCCTAGATTCCCCGAGCGATAGCGGCCGAGTACGGCTTGTTCGATTCCGCTGCCGTGGGCGGGCACGACGCTCGGGCGATCCTGGTCCACTATCGCAGGTACGCGGCGGGGGTCGAGAGCCGCTTGGCGGGCGAGAATGGCAACACCGACGCAACAAGGCACGCAACACCCGCTGCACCGACCGGCTGGACGGGAGAGGTCTAGCGCTCTAAGTCGCTGTTTGGGAAAGCGGAGGGGGTGGGATTCGAACCCACAAGCCCGTGAGGGCGCCTCATTTCGAGTCCTCCGCTGGGCCCGGAACACCATACACTATCAGGCAACAAGGTACATAAGTCCTTGTTCTGACTTGTTTCTCAAGGTGCCGAATTCCCTGGTGCTGCTCGATGTTCTACGATGTTGAGGGGCACAACAGGGGCACAGCGGAACTCGTGCGATCGTGCATTCACACTGCGAGCGGTTTAGGCTGCAAGCGTTGCAGCCTTTGGCCAAGAGGGGCGAAGCTGGTCCGAACGCGGTTTCGGCAGCTATCTCGAGAATAGTTCAATCAAGAGAGGAAGCGATAATCCCTATTAGGCTGCAGCGCCTGCAGGGTGGGCTCAGAGGGCCTTGCAGCTGAAGAAGTAGTTAGGCCGCGTGTCGAGCAGGTAGTCTGATGATGTTGATCTCACGTTTTCTCACCATTCTTGTGGTTCTCGCCTTAACTGGTTCTGCGGCATGGTCTCAAGAAGCGCCGACGGGCCCGTCAGAGGTTCCGGAGGCTTGGGCGCGCGACATCGCGATCACGGCCGGCCTGGGCAACATGTACGGCTGGGCAGGTGTCGCTGCCGAGTACTACATGCTTTCGAGCCGACTCTCGGGCGTTGTCGGATTTGGGTTTGCAGTAGAGACGAGTGACAATCCGAGCACGGTTGCTTTCGCTGGAGCCGTACGTGGTTTCACATCGGGCGAGAAGCACCGCGCCTTTCTTGAGCTATCAGTATCTCTTGTGGCGGTAGAGGGAACGAAGGTGAGAGATGACTGGGTGGAAGTGGAGCGTTACTACGGCCCCGGGTTGTCAGCGGGTTATTATTATACTGGGGCCGGCGGCTTTACTGTCTTGATGTCTGTGGGAGCAGGTTGGGCTGTGGGCCTTGAGGAAGTGGGTGCCATCGGACTTCTGGGCGTGGGCTACACTTGGCGCCGCGGAGGTTCTGCCGGCTAGGTCACGCGGCCCAACAAGCGTTTGCAGCTGGCGCTGCAGCCTTACCAGGCAACTGCCTTTGTTCCGTGACGAATGCGGGGCCCACTGGGCCTCGCTGGGTTCGAAATAGAGTCCTTAGATCAGCTGCGCCGCTCGTTCCGTCGCGGCGCAGCTGAAACGCTATCCGTTAGGCTGCGCACACCATGGCTATGGTCTCGCAACGAGGGGGCCCGATGAAGAGGTTATCGTCGGCTTTGGAGTTCTGGGTGCGCTTGACCGCGGTCTACGCTCTGCATGCTTGCGTGCTCATGCTGTGTGGATATGATCTAGGCTGGTGGCAGGCCTGGGTCTACTCTCTCCTCTTCGCCTCCGCAGGAATCGGCCTGCGCCTTTGGGCTGAGCGGCGGCATCCGGGACTGATGGCGGAACGGGCGCAGCTCTTGAGGGCTCCGGGTGTCAAGTCCTGGGATAGGCTCCTTGCCCCACTGATGGGGCTGAGCCTCGGCTTGCCCCTATTCGTCGTGGCTGGGCTGGATCACCGCTTCGAGTGGTCGCCGCACTTCCCGAGCTGGCTCAACATCCTCGGGTTGGTGTTGGCCTCGGCAGGCTACGGGTTTGGAGGGTGGGCGTTCGTGGAGAACCGTTTCTTCTCGGCAGTGGTGCGCATTCAATCGGAGCGTGGACATGTGGTGTGCGACACCGGTCCATACAAGATTGTTCGACATCCGGGCTACTCGGGGAACGTTCTGCCCCCGTTCGCCATGGCATTGGCATTGGACTCGGTGTGGACCCTGATTCCGGCGACAGTGGCTGTCGTCATCGCCGTGGTGAGAACTGCCCTCGAAGACCGCACGCTGCAGCAGGAACTCCCTGGGTACCGGGAATACGCCGACCGCGTCCGCTACCGCTTGATTCCGGGGATCTACTGATCGATCGCGCCGACTATCGGCGCGAGACCTCTCATCGATGCCAGAACGACCAGAATGAAGGGCTGGGCGAGTTCTTGGGCGAGTTCGGCTCCATCAGGGTGCAGAAACGGGCCGGGAGCCGTCCCGCACGATGCGGTGACAGCCCCCGTAGTGATTGCATCTTGATGAGAATCGGGTCGGTGCAGGACCGCTTTTAAGTCCCTTGCGTCTACCATTCCGCCACCCCGGCGCTCGCCTGTAACTTTCGCCTTCCTCGTGAGCTACGCTAGTGCCTCCCTTCCCCGTTCAGCTTCTCCGCTCGGATTGTAACACTGGTTGTAACATTCGGGTCGCTTATCGTGTCCAAGTGTCGCCTAGACCACGACCTTCGCAGCCCGAAGAATCACGGAAAATGCCCGCGTAATCTGTGGGCTCTGTAGTGACTCCGCTAGCCTACGGCGCGCTCTAATGAGGACTGCTTGAGCCCGTATCTACACGCAGCGGGATGGCGGCCAAAGGCTCGAGGTATTCCCGGCGTCCGCCGACACTCTGTTCTATCCGTCGAGTCTCTCCTTCATCACGTTCGAGGAGGATGACGGGGGCCACATCGTGCGCATGGTCATGCATCGGGAGACGGGAGAGGACGAGGTCGCTTGGAAGGAGCGGTGAGCCGGTGAATTGGGAACGCACTGTCGCCTGGCGACGGTTCCGGATCCGGGCACCCGAGTTCCAAAATCGGACAGGCGGCTCGCCGTCCGTCGAGCCAGGCGTAGTAATGCCGCATCAGAGAACGACTTAGAACCGGTGGTCCTGGCACGCTCCATGCTCTTCAGCCTGCTATCCCTAGACTGCGCAGGCCCACGGCCAGACTGGAGAAACCAGAGATGAACCGCCCGATCCGCCGCCTGACTCTGAGCCGTCTCCTATCGTTGACTCTCCTCCCGGCGACCCTGCTCGTTTGGAGGCCCGCTGCCGCCGCGGCCCAGGGGGACGCGGCCAGCCGGATCCTCGGAGCGGTCCGGGCCGGCGAGCTGGCTCAAGTACACACCCTCCTAGAGGCGAGTCCCGAGCTGGTGAACGTGAGGGACGGAGAGGGGATGACCCCTCTGCACCACGCCGTACTGGGCGGCCACGCGGAGTTGGCGGAGCTGCTCCTG
>CP070815.1:3245186-3248997 GCA_020344215.1 Gemmatimonadota bacterium | reverse complement strand
CGCTGAGGGCGCCGGTTACCGCGTTGGCGGTGTCCAGCGTCGCCGCTTGTATCGCGGCTTCCTGTGCGGCTTGCTCCTGCGCGATCCGCAGCGCCTCAGCTTTCTGGCGCTCTCGGATCTTCGTTAGTCGCTCGTACTGCTCCTGCGCCGCCTTCTCTCGGATCCTGCGCGCCTCAGCCTCTTCCTCTCGGATCACTTCCAGCGCCGCGTCCATCGCGGCCCGGCGCGCTTCGGCGGCGGCTGCGGCCTCTGCCTCGGGGTCTGTTGTTTGGATCTTGCGGCCGGCCTTCTCGATGTCTGACGACACCTCAGCCACGCGGGCCCGGAGCGCGTCCTGTTTGGCCAGGTTGACGTCGAGCAGCGCGTTCAGTCGCTCGATCTGGCCCCTGAATGACGATTCAAAACGCTCGGGAGCTTTGGCCAGCTCGCGCCCGATGGCGTCAAGCTCGCGGCGGATCTCTCGCTCCTGCTTGCGCAGGTCAGCCTGGAACGGGGCGAACAGATCGCCAGCCTGTAGCGCCGCCTGCGCGGCCTCAAACTCTTCCTGGGTGATCTCCCCGAGGGCCAGCGACTTCTTGAGATCGATCTGAGCCAGGCCAGCTTGAAGCCGCTCATAGTTGCGCTGTACTTCGGTGGCTTGCTGGGCGCTGGCCTCCATGGCCTCGTTAGCCGCGTCTACGTCGGCTTTGAGCTTGGTGTACGCCAGCCCCAGCGCGCCGACGACAGCCGCCACGGGGCCCAGCACGCGCACGGCGGCGCCGCCGATCCGCACGATGCCCTCAAAGCCGCCCGCCAGGTCACCCGCCAGGATCGCGGCTTGCTCGAGCTCGGGGTTAGCGACGCCGACGGCGGCGCCCACGGCTTTGATGGCGCTGTCGAAGTCTCCAGCCTGCTCGCCCGCGTGCTTGAACGCGGATCCCATCTTGTCGGCGGCTTGCTTGCTGCTCGTCGCCGCCTTCTTCGCGCTGGCCTCTGCTCGGTTCAGCGCTGTCTCAATGCGGCGCGCGGCCTGCTTGGCCTGCTTGTCGGAGATGTTCGGGATCTCCGCCATCTGCCGCTTGAACTGATCGAGCTCCGCGGCGAACAGGAGGGAGACGGTCCTTGTAGTCTCAGCCACGGCGGGCCCCCGTCAGGATGGAGTCGCCAGCCCGCTCGATGATCTCATCTGCGAGCCGGCGCTGGTTGCGCTTGTTGAGGGCCAGCTTGTGAACGTGCGTGCGCTTGTCGGGCCAGGGGCCCCGAGCGTAGCCCGCGTAGGGCTGGAGGTTCTCCAGCCGCCCGGTGATCCCGTCGCCGTACACGAGGATCTTGTAGTCCCACTTATCCGCCAGGTGGCCCAGCGGGCGCCCGTCGCCCCGAGGCGTCGCCCCGATGAGCCGGTTGCGCTCGCGGCGCAGCGTCTCCTCGATGGCCTCGTAGGTGTCCGGCGCCGCCTGTCGGGCCATCTGCTGGAGGAAGTCAAGCCCGTCCACGTCGACGTTCATCTGCGCCATCAGACGCCCTCAGCGGCCATCAGGAACGCGCCCCAGTCGTCGCCGCTCGTGCCGTCCATGTTCACGGCGCTGGAGGGTGGCGGCACCGCCGCGCCGCTCGTGCGGCGGGGGCTGGCGTCGATGGCGTGGATGGCGAGCACGGCGATCTGGGACTCTCGGGGGAGGGTGTAGAACCAACGGGGATCGCCAGCGTAGCGCAGACCTAAGCGGACGGCGGCGCCGTCGAGGGCGCCGCGCCCGCTGCGGTAAAACCCTCGGCCTCCTCCACCTCCGCAGCTCGGGGGTAGAGGGCCAAGAGCAGGGCGTTAGCGATCTCCCCGCCCGCCATGATGATCTCGACAGGCCCGGCGCCGGCCTCGCGGAGCAGCCCGTAAACCACGCCTCCGAACTCCAGCGCGTCGTAGCGGGCCGCAGCGTAGCGGGCGGGGCCGTCGGGCACCAGGGACGGGCAGCACAGCCCCAGGCACGCCGCCGCCCCTCGGGGGCGATGGGTGGCGATGGCGTGGGCCAGCTCGTCGCGCTCGGTGAAGCGCTCGGGGAGCGTCCACGGGTGCGCGGATCCGAGGAGATCGATCGTGTTGGGCATGTGGTCCTCCATGCCGGGGGGAGGGCTACGGGCGCGCTACGCCTTGGCGAACGTGGCGCCGCCGTAGCAGGTGAAGTTGATCGTAGCGGCGGTCGCGGGGAAGCTCTCGCTCTGGTCAACGGTGCACAGGCACTTGTTCAGCGTCATGGTGTAGGTGTTCCCGCCGCGGCTCACCACGTACTTGATCGTCAGCATGACGCCGTCGCCGGTCGCGTGGGTGCTGACGGCGCTGGCGAAGTTGCCGATCTTGAGAGCGGCGTCGATCGGGCGATCGGTGGAGCTCGCCCAGTCGTCGATGCGGTAGCTCACGGATCCGGTGATCTGCACGTCCTGCGTCTCGATCAACTGGTCAAAGGTGCCCCGGTCGTAGAGGGCCTCCAGCGTCCGGCTGCCCTGGATGAGCCCGGAGACGCTGAAATCTCCTTCCTCGTTGCTCAGGTCAACGTCGAGCGGGGTGCCGCCCGTGCCATCGTTCAGGGTGACGGTGCCGTGTCGAGGGTTCCAGGCCATTAGACCTCCAGTTCGTGTTCAACGGTGAAGAACAAATCAATCTGCAGCCAGGCCGAGTCACTCAGCCGGCTGCGGGACATCCGGGTGTACCGGATCAGATAGTTGTACTGCCAGGATCCCTGATTCATGAGGGCCTGGATGGCGTCCTGCGCGGCGTCGCTGCTGTCGTCCCAATCGGTCATCAGATCGGCGGCGCTCGGTGTCATTCGGTACAGGAACGACACCCGAAAGCTAATTTCGTGCGCCACGGTGTCGCCGGACTTGCCGCGGGGGCTGATGTTTTGGGCGCTCTCGTCAACGACGCTAAACGAGAGATGGCCCTGGGTGCTCGGGGTTTCGAGGATCCCCAGCGGGAACGACGTCTCACGCCAGCCCGATAGGGTCAGGAGCTGGTCACGGAGCGCCCGCCGCACCTGTGCAACCGTGGTGGCCATCAGTAGCGATCCCGCCAGGGCAGGCCCCGGATCCTACGATCTGCGGCGCTGGTGTCGGTGAGCCACAGCGACGCCGCGGCGCTCTGGCGCTGCTCGCTGGAGATCGATCCGTCGTGGTCGGTGTCGTAACGGAAGTTCAGCCTCGCCCAGCCCTTCTCGTAGTTCACCCGGTGATGCTGGGCGCTCTCCATCCATCGGCTGTCGCCTGTGGAGCTGTGGAACTCCTTAAAGATGATGCTCAGGGTGAGATCGACGTGGACCTCTCGCAGCGCGTAGGGATCCATGATGAGGTAAGGCAGGTTCCCGGCGCCGATGAGCCGCCCCATGATCTGCAACCAGGCCTCGTCGAGCTTCTCCTGCCACGATGTGATCGCGCTGGGCATGAGCGCGGATCCCAGGTCGCGATACTGCGCCTCCAGATCGGCGTCGGTGGCGACGGGGTAGAGGCGACGCAGCACGAGGGCGGCGGGGCGCCGGAACGTGTGTGTGACGCCGTCAGGCATCACCAGCGCCCACTCTTCGAGCCACCGATCGCCAACGTCCAGCGACGCCGGGAGGGTGCCGGCGCTGATGGTGTACTGAGCTACGGATCCCGAAACCGTCACCGCCACCGCGTCCAGCACGGCCCCGCCGCTGCTGTCGTAGAGCGAATACGTGCCGGCGCTCGGCTCAGCCAGCGCCCCATTGCGGTAGATCGGCAGCTTGGTCACTTGCTGCCGGCCCCGCTCCAGATACTGCGGCTGCGCTTGGCGGGCGGTGTAGTTGGTTTCCGTCGCGCTCATCAGCTC
>CP070815.1:3156865-3245086 GCA_020344215.1 Gemmatimonadota bacterium | reverse complement strand
CCACCCCCCTCGCGTATTTCACGTTCACTTCGAGGGGAACCAACGTCATTTCGTCACTGAGAAGAGCCATCCCGTAGGCTGCAGCGACTTCCCCGCCAAGGTACAAGTTGCTGGCGACCCGGCCGTAGCCTTCGACCCCCAGGTAGATGCCATCATCCTCATCGGCACCTTCGGAGAACACAACATACCCGAACTTGACCGACAGATTGCCCTTCCCCAGCGGCGCGGTGTCCTGAGCATGAAGCGCCACTGGTGCTACAGCAACAAGGGCGAACACCGCAACAAGAACCGATTTCTTGATCATAGCTGTTCCTTTCGTTGGCAGCTGGGCCTTCGGGCCGTCACCCCTCGCTGATGTAGCGGAGGCAGGTTGGCGAGGTGTGGAAGATACCACCCCGGCGCAGTCGTAACTAGTTGTCCGCCGCCGAGTGTACCGCTTGGCCTGTTTGAGTTTTCGTCGCCCAGCCACGAATCTTCGACGTTTCGGAGCCCCCTTCCACGCGAGCGAAACGGCTAACTCCCTACACGACTATCGATTAGAAATAACGGGCGCGCTGGCACCCCTGTTGCACTCATCGCGGCCGAAAAGCCCAATCCACTACCTTCCCCGCACAAACCGGGAGGCCACAATGAGTCGCACTCTCCTCCAATGCGTGCTTGCGCCCATCCCCGCACTCGCCCTCCTTATCGGGTGCAGCGACGTGTCCCGCTCCCCCTTGGACCCCGGCGAGAACCTCACGGACGACGCCGTCGAGCGAGCGCTATCCGATGTCCCGATCAAGACGGAGTTCATCGCCGTGCTCGACGGGTCGCAGGTGGTGCCGCCCGTCAACACTGCCGGCCGGGGCGCAGCTTTCTTCTCCGTGACCCGTCAGTACGACGACGCTGGCGTCGTGACGCTGCTTGAGATGCGCTTCTATATGATCGCGGTGCGCGTCGGGACGGTCACCGGAGTCCACATCCATCTGGGCGGGCACGGGGCCAACGGGCCCGTCGTCGCGAACCTGATGCTGACCGACCGGGCGCCGACGTACGAGGAATTCACCCTCGAAGGCACACTGACGGACGAGGACATCGTCGAGCGGCCGGAGCTCGGCTTCGACGGCACGGTCGCGGCGCTGGTCAGGTGGATGCAGCGCGGCGACGCCTACGTCGATCTCCACACGGTCTACTACGCGGGCGGAGAGATCCGCGGGCAGATTTACCCGTTCGTCATTCCTCCTCCGCCGCCGCCACCGCCGCCGATCTTCTACGCGACGCTGAGTGGCGCGAACGTCGTGCCGCCGGTGAAGACCGAAGCTCGGGGTCGCGCGCGCTTCGAGCTCTCGAGCGCGGGGTCCGGACTCTACTTCAAGCTCGAAGCCACTCGGATCGAGCGGGTGACAGCCGCTCACATACACCTTGGAGTAGAGGGTGCCAACGGCCCCATCGTCGCCGTACTCCTGGGGCTGCCGGTCAACCGACCGGACCCCCTGACGCCGAGCGGACCGGGAATCGATTGGGCGCCGGGGATCGTGGTTCAGGGCACGCTCACGGATGACGATATCCTGCCGCAGCCCGACCTCGGCTTCGACGGCTCGCTAGCGGCGCTGGTCAGCTGGATGCGGCGCGGCGCGGCGTACGTCGTCGTCCGCACGGTCGCCCACCCCACCGGCGAGATCCGCGGGCAGATCCGTCCCGAGCCACAGACGTGCCCAGACAGGGATTGCGAGACCGGCGGCTGAGCCTTCGAATCCGCCGGCGGCACTCAACAGCCACCCGGCGGGCACCGGACACCGGACCATGTCAGGGAGCCGTCGCCGCCGTTGCGAAGGCTCCCTGACGCGCTCGAGATACTCGGATAGCGGCTGGCTCTTGGTGTATGATCCGACGTGGCGCATGGCGCAGGTGCGTCGCGTTCTTCGCCCTGCCGGGTGCCGTGGCCGCCTGTGATTCCGGCACGACGGAGCCGATCCCGCAACGGCCGAACCTCATCCTCATCCTGACGGACGACCTCGACTGGAAGTCGATGTCTTACCTCCCGCGACTGCAGCGGCTCGCCGACGACGGCGCGACTTTTCAGAACTTCTTCGTCACGACGCCGGTCTGCGCTCCTTCGCGAGCGACCATGCTGCGCGGCCAGTTCGCCCATAACCACGGCGTCTTCGTGAACGGCGGAGATGTGCGCGGGTTCGACAGGTTCAGGGACCTCGGGCGCGAGAGCTCGACGATCGCCACCTGGCTCAAATCGGCCGGTTACAGAACCGCGTTTCTACGCAAGTACATGAACGGTTATCCGGACTTCGCGAGCCATGTGCCGCAGGGTTGGAGCGAGTGGTTCGCGGTTCTCGACAAGTACTTCGATTACCGGGTCAACGATAACGGTCGCATCGTCGAGTACCACGGCACGGACAACTACGAGACCGATGTGATCGCGTCGAAAGCCGCTGAGTTCATGCGACGTTGGGCAGCGGACGAGACGCCCTTCTTCATATACATCTGAACCCACGCACCTCACGCGCCGACGGACCCCGCTCCCAGACATGCCGGCGCGTTCCCAGGAATCACAGCGCCGCGCTCACCATCGTCCAACGAGGCGGACGTGAGCGACAAACCGAGCTGGATCGCCTCGAAGCCGCTGCTGACCCAGGAGCAGATCGACGAGCTCGACGCGCGCTTCCGGAAGCGGCTGCGCTCGATGCTTGCAGTCGACGAGATGGTCGACACCCTCTTCAGGGCGCTGGAAGCTACAGGTGAGGCGGAGCGGACCTACGTCTTTTTCACCTCCGACAACGGTTACCATCTCGGGGAGCAACGTTTCGAGAGCGGCAAGACCAACCCTTACGACGAAGACGTCCGGGTCCCGCTCCTGGTTTCCGGGCCCGGCGTTGGTGAGGGGAGACGAGTCTCGCAGATCGCGATCAACATCGACATCGCCCCGACACTCGCCGGACTAGCCGGAGTGGCGACGCCCAACTTCATCGACGGCCGATCGCTGGAACCGTTACTGATAGGCAACGGCGGTGAGGGCGGCGCCTGGCGGAGCGGCCTCCTGATCGAGTGGCTGAAGCCGGACAAGGAGTATCGCGGCGTGCGGGACGACGGCTATCTGTACGTCGACCACTTCGGCCGCGGCGAGTTCGAGCTCTACGACCGAAATCTTGATCCCTACGAGCTGGACAACTTCTACTCGACCGCCGACCCCGGACTGCTCGCCGATCTTATTGCGTGGCTCGGCCGGTTGGCGGGGTGCGCAGGCGCTAGTTGCCGCGCCGAGGAGCAGCGGTAGAGGGTGAGACACAGCCGCAGCCCGCGCATCCCAGACGGACCGGGCGCCCGAGGCCAGCAGTCACCGGGCGCGCCCCGGGGAAGGCCTTCCCTGGGTACGGCGGACCCGATAAGTTAGCGGTCCAAGCGCCTGTAGCTCAGTTGGATAGAGCGTCGGCCTCCGGAGCCGAAGGTCACAGGTTCGAATCCTGTCAGGCGCGTTCTCTAGAAGTCCAACTGTTTCTAGTAATTAGCTCCCCCAAACGCTTCCTTTGCCCGCCCCACTTCTATCGCCGCGACTACAAGCTGACCGCCAAGGGCTGGAGGATCACGCAGGCTGCCATCGAGGGTCTCCAGAGGCGACAGAGGAACGGGAGCGCCTCCCCTGCGGCAGCACGGAGACGCAGGTCAGTTTTAAGGGGGCCACCTCCTCTAGAGCGCATAGCCCACCACGCCGCTGGCTCCCAACAGCGCCAAGATTGCCCTCATAGAGCCGCAACCACATCTTGGCTTCAGAGACTTCCGGCTAGTCTCACAGCCCCAGCCTGGCTCAAAGCCGCAGCATGAGCATGTCACGTCTCAAGCGGCTCATTCTCGAGATCCACCACCGCTCACTCTGGCAGGTGCTGCTGATTTACGTCGGCGGGGCTTGGATCTGCTACGAGATCATCGACACGCTCACCGACCGGCTGACCCTGCCCGAGTGGCTCCCGGCGCTGGCGATCATCCTGTTCCTGATCGGGTTGCCCGTGGTCCTGGCCACGGCCTTCGTCCACTAAGAGGCAGCACCTTTCGCGGGGCCGGCCGAACCGACACCGCCGGCGGGAGCCGATGAGGAGGGGCTGAAGGCTCAGGCGGCTACTGCTCGCCATGAGGCGAGACGACGACATCGGATTCTGACGTGGCGCAATGCGCTGGCCACGTTCGTGGTCGTGTTGGCTGTGTGGGGTATCGTGGCGACCGGATGGCTGGTGCTTCATGAGGGTGCGGGGGAGACCGATGGGGAGCGGAAGTCTGTAGCAGTGCTTCCGTTCGTAAATCTCAGCGGCGATCCCGACAACGAGTACTTCAGCGACGGTGTCACGGGCGACATCATCAATCACCTGTCGAAGATCGCAGATCTCAAGGTGATCTCCCGTACCTCGGTCATGCAATACAAAGGCACCCGTAGGAACCTACGGGAGATCGGGCAGGAACTCGGCGTTGCCACGGTGCTCGAAGGTGAGGTGCAGCGGATCGGTGATCGCGTGAGGATCAACGCGCAGCTGATCGATGCCGAGACCGACGAGCACCTATGGGCGGAGCAGTACAATCGAGAGTTGACGGACGTGTTCGCGATCCAGAGCGACGTCGCCCAACACATCGCCCTCGCTCTAAGAACGACACTGACGCGTGCTGAGAAAGGCCGCATCGAGGAAAGGCCGACCGAGAATCTCGAGGCGTACGACTACTACCTGCGCGGCCGGCATTTCTGGCACCAGCGTTCGCTCGCCGCCTTCGACTCAGCGATCAGCTACTTCAACCAAGCGATCTTCCTGGATCCGGACTACGCCGGCGCCCGCGCGGCGCTGGCTGAGACCTACGTGCTGCTCCCGCAGTACGGCGGGCCGTCGATTCCCGAGATCCTGCCGTTCGCCAAGGCGGCGACCGAGCGAGCGCGTGCCCTCGAGCCCGATCTTGCCGAGGCATTCACGGCTTCGGCCTACATCAAGGACTATTTCGAGTGGGACCGCGAGAACGCTGAGCGAGACTACTTAAGGGCGATCGAGCTGAGCCCGGACTATGCGACGGCGCATCAGTGGTACGCCGAGCTCCTGACGGTGGCCCGTCGCTGGGATGAGGCGCTGCGCGAAGCGCGAACAGCCGTCGAGTTGGACCCACTGTCGCCGGCGCCCAACCTCATCTTGGGGGTCGTATTGGAGTTCACTGGCCGGCTCGATGACGCGATTCCCGCTATCGAGCGCACGTTGGAGGTTTACCCGGACTTTGACTGGGCCATTTGCCTGCTCGCGTACGCCCATGTTCTGAAAGGCGACTACGCGGCTGCTGCCCCGCTGTACGACCGCTTGGCCCAGCTAACGGAGAGCGATCCCGAGCCTTATCGTGCCTATCTGGCGGCGCTATCGGACCCGGCCGAGATACCGGAAGCAGTCAGGGTGCTGGAGGACTCCAACGTCCTCGGCCTGGGGGGCAGAGGCGCCTATCTCGCACACCTGGGCCAGATCGACGAGGCGCTGGTGGCGCTCGAGGAAGCCTATGAGACACGCGACCCATTACTCCCCTGGGTCAACTGTGAACCCGGCTACGAGCGACTCAGGTCGGACCCGCGCTTCCAAGACCTGCTGCGCCGCATGAACTTCCCCAACTGACGACGCTTCCCGTGTTAGGCGAAAGGCCCTATGAGCTCATCGGCTCGCAGGGCCCCTTTTCTGTTTCCATCCCAGACGCGTAGCCACCTGTACCGAGTGGCCGGTCCAGCGCTACCTGCTAAGTCGCTCCGCCGTCACCCAGAAACCAGTCGAGCGCCGACTCGGAAATCTCCGCCGGAACCACATGGCCGCCGTCGAACTCCTCGTAGGTCACATCCCATCCGGCAGAGCGCAAGTTCGGCACTATGCGGTCCCGAGTTGTTGTTACAGGAAGAACGCGATCACGCGTGCCGTGGGACACATAGATCTGCGGCTTCTCCACATTAACACCGCAGCCTTGCTGGAAACCCGGCGAATAGGCAACGAGGTGGCTAAATAGGTCCCCATTGCAGAGCCCGAGGGAGAGCGCGTACGACGCGCCGTCCGAGAACCCGCCCAGCGCGAGCCGCGCCGGGTCGATCAAGCAGCGCTCGAATGTGTGCTGTAGCGCTCGATCCAGGAATTCGACGTCCGGCCCAAAGTGACCACGCACGAGGTCCCACGTCGAGGAACGCGCGTCAGGCGCTAGGAGGATCATGCCGCGAGCCTCCGCCCGCTCGTGATAGCTCGCCCAAGAGTCGCCCGATCCACCTGCCCCGTGCAGGGCGACAAAGAGAGGTGCCGGCACATCCGGGGAGTAGCTCTCCGGCACGTACAGGAGCCCGTCGCGAGGGCTGCCGAGACCGAGCTCACTGAGCCCATTGGCGGGTGTGATGGTCGGCGACCCGGGTCGTGACGTCAGCCATGGGCTCGCCGCAGGTGTTGATGTAAAGTCGGTGCAGCCTAAGAGCACCGGCGCAGCCATAGTGCCAAGCAGGCCGGTCTTGAGGAAGTCACGCCGCGACATGCCCGGCCGGACCTCAGCCGACGCTATGGGGACGCTCGCGGCTCTATCATCGGTCATGTCGTCTCCGTTGCGTAAGTTGTTGGAGGCTAAAACGTTATATCATCCGTCAAAGCAAAGCGGCTCACGAAGTAATTGCCAGGACACAGGCTTCGGTTCCGGTTCTGGCTCTGACGCATGACTCCTGCCGTCACCACTTTAGACGCCCCAACGCATGTAGTGGTTCGCAGCGCCGTACGAACGTTGTCTGCGTGAGAATGTGTCGCCGCCACGCGTCCCATATGAATCCCCGCCGCCTGCTAATCCGTATGGGCCAGCGAACACTGCAGCGCAACGTCGCAACGCGGCCGCTGCGACATCCTGTCTACAGCCAACCGATCGATAGGGAGTGAGAAACATGTCGTATCCGACGCGACGTCGTCCCGTATGGATCGTGACGGCGATATTCCTGGGGGCGACGACGGCGCTGCCCGCTGTCGCGCAGGAGGACCAGGAAGACATCGTCATCGGCCACTATCGGAAGATCCACTCTCGGATACTCGATGAAGGCCGCACCCTGCTGGTCAACCTGCCGCGCGGTTATGACGAGACGGCGATCGGATACCCGGTCATCTATATCCTTTATGGAGGCCAGGTCAGGAACTACTTCGCCGAAGCCCTGTACATTACCACGCTCCTCGGCACCACACGGATGCCACCTGTGATCCTGGTCGGCATCACTAACACGGAGCGTTACCGGGACTACCTGCCCCTCGACCGCGAAGGGAACCCGGCCGGCGCGGACCGGTTCCTACGGTTCATGGTCGAGGAGGCGATGCCTTTCGTCGAGGCGAACTATCGGACCGCGGATTTCCGAATCCTGGTCGGTCCACAAGCCGGTGGCACGTTCGGACTCTACACACTGACTGAGCGACCCGAGACCTTCGACGCTTATATCCTGAACAACCCGTTCCGCTACCTGGTGCAGCGCGACTACCTGATCGAGAAGGTCGAGACGTTCCTCGCCGGCAGAGAGACGCTCAAGGTCTTCTTGTATGTGAACGCCGAGGATAGCGACTTCCCCGAAGCGCTCGAGTACATGCCGCGACTCGAGGAAGTCGTCTCCGCCAAGGCGCCGGCCGAATTCGAGTGGAAGATCGAGGTCGTCGAGGAGAACGGCGACTTTCTGCAGCCGTCGGGTCTGCGTGAGGGACTGACGCTTGTGTTCAGCCCGTACGAATTCCCGGCCGGCGTTGGGAGCGTGTCGCTGGCCGACATCGAGGCGTACTACACCGAGCTGTCGGAACGCTACGGGTATGAAGTCGCGATTCCGGACATGGTGCTGGCGATGCAGTCGGACAACCTGGCACAGGCCGGCAGGGTAGAGGAGGCCATCGAGATGCTCGAGCGCTTGGTCGAGCTCTACCCGCACTCGCTGAACGGCTGGTGGCGTCTGGCAGGCATCTACCGGGAACGCGGTGAGATCGATCGTGCGCTTCACTACTACAGGAAGTGCCTGGAAGTCGACCCCGACATGGTCTACGCCCAGCAGATGATCGAGCGGCTGGAGCGCGAGAGAGACTAGCCGGCAATCGTGATGAGGCACGAGCTAATGCACGTCTTTCAGTTCAGCCTCATCGATTGCCCGGGAACGGTGAATGGCCCTATTGGCTCGACATCTGGTTCTCCGAGGGGCAGGCCGTGGTCGTGGGCGGCGCGTACGCAAGACCGACGTTGCAGCAGTTTCAGGCCTGGCTCTCAGATCCGACGCACATCATTCCGGTCCGCATCCAGCGCCGCGCCGACTTCCCGGATATCGACCGAATGGGCGAGTACTATTAGATGTTCGCGCTCACCTACGCTTACCTCATCGATACGACACGGGGTCACGCGGCGAGTACGGCGGACCTGCGCAACCTGTTCCAGTACATGAACGAGGGGGACACGTTTTACGACGCCTTCCAGCGGGCGCTGGGTATCAGCGTCTCGTCTCTCGAGGAGAACTACCTGGCCATCATGGAGGGGTACCTCGGAAGATAGAAAGCCGCACCGCCGTCGCAGGTCGTCCGTTTCCTATCGGATCGGCGTCAGTGCTCATCCTTGGCCTTCGGAGCCGACGGTCATAGGTCCGAATCGTCAAGGCGCTTCAACGCTTCCGCCGCGTACATACGCACCTCCCAGTCCTCATCGCGCGAAGCTCGCAGAAGCGCTCCACGCGCTGCCGGTGAACCGATCTTCAGCAACGCGGCCACCGCAGTGCGCCTCACCCACGCTTTCTCGTCGTTCAGACCTTCCGTTACCAACGGCAACGCCTTCTCCGATCCCAGGACCCCCAGCGATTCCACGGTCGATTGGCGAACCCGTGCGTCGGGGTCTCTCAATCCTTCGTCGGCTCTCTCGATGATCTCTTCAGCCCCCAACTGGGCCAGTGACCGCATGGCCCGGGTCCGCACCGAGGCGTCCCGGTCATCCAGCAGCCTCAGCATCGGTTCCACGCACCCGCGCAAGCCGCTAGCCGCCAGAGCGCCAAGCGCGTTCACCCGGACGTTGGCCACGGAATCGTCGAGGGCCGTCAGCAGAGCCGGCACCGACCGTTCGGCGGGGATCTTCCCCAGATACTCAGCGGCGAGAATTCGCACCTCGACCTGTTCGCTCTCGAGCAGCGGGAGAAAGTAGTCCACGGCGGGTTCGCCGAAGGCCGCCAGCCGCTCGCAATCTCCGCACCGTCCGTGAGAGCGCCGGTTCGGCCCTGCCACCAACCGAGCGGCGATCTCTTCCATCTCGGCCACGTTCGCTGAAGGCATGATCAGCGCCGTCGTGCTCTTCCAGCCGCCGCCGTAGACCAGCGCGGACGCAGCCATCAGAACGACCGCGTAGAGCGAGAGAACAGCCGCCACCTCCCGTTTACTATCGGCCTGGCTCTTCTTGAACAAGAGGCGAAACGGCAGCGCGAACAACCTTGCCACGAACGCCGGGACCGGAAATAGCAAGGGAGCGCTCCGCCGATAAGCCTCGTACGCCTCGCCGTGCCGGCGCCGCATGTTCAGTTCCTCCAGCATCGCCACGCCGATAATGACTAGGGTCGACAGAAGCCAGGGCAGGCTCGCTTCGATGCCCCATGAGCGTTTCGGGTATCGCTGCTGCAACAGCAGCAAGTAGATCCCGTAGCTCCAGAGGATCCACCCGAGGTACTGGGGGTGGCGCGAGATGCGGTACACCCAAAAATCGGCGACCTGCTGCTTGCGGGCCCGCGCCGACAGCCAGGCGAAGGTACCGAAGAAGAATAGAAGCAGCCCACTGCCGATGAAGAAGTACACGATCGGCCAGTACCCGCTGACGCCCACCTGGCAGAAGGGCCAGCTCAGCATGTCGTAAGGCGCCCGGATGATCAGTCCCAGCCTCTGCAGCTCGTATGAGATGTCGAGGACCGGCAACCAGAGGATGTTCAACACGCCGAGGCCAGCGAGGAAGAACATCACGGCGGCGAACTGAGCGAAGACTGGAAGCATGAAGCCGACAGCGCCGAGCACTGCCAGCCCCGTCCTACGTGTGGCGACTCCGGCGACGATGGCCAACACCATCAGGGCGAAGCAAACGTAGCCGATCAGGCGCAGCTTGAAGTGCGATATGAACAACTCGGTCTTGAGCACGCTCAACTCATCGGCGTGCGAGTCGAGGTTCGGTGCGGTGATCGTGCTTTGTAGAGCGTCGTCGATGAGATAGGGCAGCTCCACCGTCGCGAAGCTCAGCCCGATTGTAAATACGGCGGCCAGCAGCATCAGGAAGCCACCGTGCAGAACTCGACGGCTCAGGGGGGAGATCCCCAAGCTGAACTTGGCCACGAAGCCCTCCTCTCCCGGTTTGAGTCTAGCCCCTCACCCCCCGCCCGCAGCGCTGAGCGGGCAAGCGCGGGACCAGCCAGCGGCGGGCCGGGTCACGAGGCGCAACCCGTTCGCAAAGAAGCGATTACACGGTGCGGAGATCCTACACCAGCAAACCAGGCCGGGTCGATCGTGTGCCGGTGGACACGCGCTCAGGCGTGCCTGCGTGTTCCACAGGACACAGCCAAGGAACGATACCTAGGGGGAAGTACGCGGTGCGGCCGGTCGTCCTCGGACTCCGAAGCCGACTGTACCCCGCGCGCCATTCGGGTCGCTCGCCTATCAGGCAAGCAGTGATCGTATTGCCCGTGCTGCTTCGAGCGGCCCATCGCGAGCTGCTTGCCAGGTTTGTAGGCGCGACATCGAGGCCCGGTAACTCGGGTCGCCCAGCACACGGTCTACAGCGCTCCGCAGCTTGCCCCGCCTCAGGCTTCTCAACGACATACAGAGGCCTCCGCCATGCCGCTCGACCTGCCTCAGATTGAAATTCTGCTCGGGCTGTAACGGGATGCCGACTAGTGGGAGAGCAGCCGAGATCGCGGTCTGCACACTGCCTTGTCCACCGTGGATAATGGCGAGGTCGCACATCGGCATGACCTGATGGGACGGCAGAAAGTCCTTGATCAGAATGTTGTCGGACTCGCCGAAGCTGCCCTCGTGCACAGTCGCTGTGACGACGGCGCGTACGTCCATAACTGCCAGCGCAGCCACGACACGTTCCACATACTCACGGCGACTCGAGGCCAGCGACACGTACACCTTCGGTCTCTCGGTCTGCAAGAAATCCGACACGTCCTCCGGCACATCGCCGAACACCCGGGCGAAGATCGCACCGGCATACTGCAGTCTGGCCGTCGGCCGCAAGTAGCGAGTGTCGCGCGGCCGCCAGGCCTCGAGCTCCTCCTCAGGAATACCGACGATCTCCGGCACGTCCGTTACCAGCGTAAGGTCTCCCATCAGAACATCCATGGTGCTCCGCACACGCTCGACTTCTAACCGATCGGCCACCGAGTTGAAGAGCCGCGTCTGCCAACGTGCCCTCTGGAACACCCAGCCAGCCAGACGGTCCAGCCACAAGCCGGGCAGCAGGGCGGTGATCGGGTTATCGATGTACTCTGCGAACCCGAATATCCCCTGCTCCAGAGCCGGTGGCACGAACGACCCCAGGTGTGTGACAATTAGAGGAGCGCCGACGCCCCGGGCCGATAAAACGGCAGACAGCGTGAAGCCGATGAGCACGGCGCTCGCCTCGTACTGCCTGAAGAGATCCATCTCCGAGCGGACGTGCGACTCGAGCACGTCCGCGTCGTAGATGGGGACGCGAGGGTTGACGACCTTCTCGACGAAGTGACGGCATTCCTCCGCGCTCATCCGCGGCTCGAGGGTCTGGTAAGGTATGCCCTCGCGCCTGAGTGCGAACTCGTAGGTACCCCCGTGCGTGGCCATGAGAGCCGGGACTCCCAGATCCTGGAGACTCCGAAAGACCGCGATCATCCGGGAGGTCTCCGACAGAAAGGCGCAGTTCGGGAGACAGACGACAGTCATGGCTTGGGCACCTCCCGTCGGGCCGAAGGTCTGGACAAGCTAGGACGCCACTAAGTGACCCGGTAGGGTCGCGACCCGCCGACATAGCCGTCCGGCGCTCGTCCCCCGCCAGCACCCAACCCTCGCTCTCGGGAGATTGATCGGGCTCGCCGTGGCTATGCAGCGATATCCAGGCGAGCCCTGGGGCCCAAGCAGAGATGTCGTTTAGGGGGGCGCAGACTAGCTGTCTTCCGGCAGGAAGTCGCTCACTAGCCAGAGCTCGGGCTCACCACCGCTCGAGAAGGCGAAGACGATCTTCTCCCCGTCCGGCGACCAGTCGATGTGCAAGTTCTGCGCGTCTTCCGTGATGACTCCCGTCTCCACTGCGTCTACAGGTCGGTGGCGCTCTCCAGGTTTCCCTGGACCTCTTCCTGATAGAGGCCTGCCTGATAAAGCTCCTCGGCGGTCTGCTGAGCAAAGCCGGACCCCGCACAGACCAACGCGAGCGCCAGAGCGATTGCCGACACAGGACGAGCACCTATGATCATGCCTCCTAAGAAGTGTCCTGGCATCTGCCCTGGAACAAATCTACCGGCACACCTCTGAGGATGATTGAAGCTTTGGTGGAGCCAGTGTCGAGATACTGTTAAGCGCGATCGTCGATGACTCGCAAGAGTCTCGACTTGCCGACCTTGGCAAACACTCGTCGACGACCTCCGCGGCCGAAGGTCACCGGCTCGAATCGTGACAGGCGTACTGCCAGCCAAGCGAAAGCCCTGCCGCCAGCCAGGCGACAGGGCTTCACACCATTCTCAGCAGCGGGCGACGCGGTTCAGTTGCCCGGCGTCAGCCCTCGGAGCTCGAGCAGCGGCTCGATCGACGGCGGCCGACCGCGGAACGCCTCGTACAGCTCCATCCCCGGTCGGGTGCCGCCCTTGGCGAGCACGAGCTCCCGGTATCTGCGCGCGGTCTCCTGGTCGAACAGACTCGTTTCCTTGAACGCCTGGAAGCCATCGGCATCCAGCACCTCTGCCCAGATGTAGCTGTAGTAGCCAGCCGAGTAGCCGCCCGAGAAGATGTGGGCGAAGTAGGTGCTCCGGTAGCGCGGGATGATCTCGTCGATCAGCCCGATGCGCGCCATCTCGACGTCCTCGAACGAGCGCGGCTCCTTCTCTTCAGGTTCGCTCAGGGTGTGCCACGCCATGTCGAGGTAAGAGGCGGCCAAGTACTCGACGGTGGCGAACCCCTGGTTGAACTTCCCGGAGGCCTGGATCTTGTCGATCAGCTCGTCAGGGATGGTCTCACCGGTCCGGTAGTGCTGCGCGTAGAGCCGCATTACCTCCGGCTCGCTCATCCAGTGCTCCATTATTTGGGACGGAAACTCCACGAAGTCGCGCGGCACGTTGGTCCCGGACAGCGACTCGTAGGTGACGTCGGAGAGCAAGCCGTGGAGCGCATGCCCGAACTCGTGATAGACCGTCTCCGCGTCGCCGAACGATAGGAGCGACGGTGTGTCGTCCGTCGGCGGCGCGAAGTTGAAGTTGGTGGTGACGATCGCCTTGACGTCGCCGTCGAGGCGCGACTGAGCGCGCAGATCGTTCATCCACGCACCACCGCGCTTGCTCTCGCGGGCGAAGAAGTCCATGTAGAGAATGCCCACGTGAGCCCCGTCAGCCTCCCGAACCTCGAACACCTGCTGGTCCGGGTGCCACCTGGGGACGTCCATCAACTCGGTGAACGTGAGCCCGAACAACTTGTTGGCGACCATGAACGCGCCGTCGCGCACGGCCGTGACCTCGAAGTAGGGTCTCAGAGCCTGCTCGTCGAGATCGTACCGCGCCTTGCGGACTTTCTCCGCGTAGTAGCGCCAGTCCCAACCCTCCAGGTCGTCCTCGATGCCGTCAGTCTGCATCATCTCCTGCAGCGCGTCGCGTTCAGCTCCCGCCACGCGCAGTGCCGGCTGCCAGATCTGATCGAGCAGCTCGTAAACCCGTTCGGGGTTCTCCGCCATGTTGTCCGACAGCACGTAGCCGGCGTGGCTCTCGTAGCCCATCAACTTGGCCCGCTCCGCACGGAGCGACGCCATCCGGGTCAGGATCGCTTTGTTATCCGCCTCGTTGTCGTTGTCGCCGCGCAGCGCGTAGCCCATGAACACCTCGCGCCGCATATCACGGTTCGGCGAGTACTGGAGAAACGGGTTGATGCTCGGGCGCTGCAGAGTGAAAGACCAACCGCTCTCATGCCCACGGCGCCGAGCTTCCATTTCCGCCGCCGCAACCAGGCTTTGCGGCAGATTCCCGAGATCGGCCTGGTCGGTGACGTGCAGCTCGAAGTCGTTGGTCTCTTTGAGCAGATTCTGTCCGAACCTCTGCGACAGCTCGGCCAACTCGCTGTTGATCTCACGCAGCCGTACCTGATCCTGTTCCTCCAGGTTGACCCCGCTCCGCACAAACGCCTTGTGCATCTCCTCGAGAAGTCGGGTCTGCTCGGGCGTGAGGTCCAGCTGATCCCGCTGGTCGTAGACGGCCTTCACCTTGTCGTAAAGCGCGCGGTTCAAGACGATGTCGTCCCGGTGCGCGGCGAGCTCCGGTGCGACCGTGCGCGCGATCTCGCGGATCGCGTCGTTCGAGTGGGCCGAGTTGATGGCGAAGAACACGCTGCGGACGCGGCTGAGCGTTCCGCCGGTTCGCTCGAGGGCCTCGATCGTATTGGCGAAAGTCGGTGGCTCGGGATCGTCGACGATGGCAGCGATCTCTGCCTTATGCTCGGCCATCGCGGCCTGGAACGCGGGCAGGTAGTGCCCGTCCTCGATTTCGCCGAACGGTGGAACGCCGAACGGCGTCTCCCAGGACCCAAGCAGGGGGTTCTCCTGGGTCGTCTCTTCTTGCCCCGCCGCCTGCGTCTCGTCCGACTGGGCCTCGAGATGCCGCGCCGCCAGGGGCGTCGCCGGCTGGCTGACCAGTGTGGCGGCCGCGCACACGGTGGACCCAACCATCAGCAAGCAGACGGCAAGGACTCGGCAAGCGAATCGCATCTGACTCCTCCTCATCTTGCCCGGAACCTCAGCGACAGCGCCGTCGCGGCCCCGGTGATGCGGGCAACGGTTGGGGGCATATACTGATGCGATCCGGTCACCGCCATCGCAAGGGGCGCTGGCAGTCTGACGAACCCCGTCCCGCGTTGGAAAGCGGGCTAGACTTCCTGTAGATTGGAGAAGAATTCTCCCGGTATCTCTAGCAGGAGGGATTCCGATGAGGCAGCTATCGAGAAGGAAGTTCATCGGATCGGTCCTCTCCCTAGCAGTCGCCAGCCTGGGTTCCACCTTCCCGTTCCTCAACGCGGCATGCCGGCCGAGACAGTCAAGGGCAGCCTCTCAGACCGATCCCGACTTCGAGCCGGGTTATCTGCAGCTGCACCGCAGCGGCGAGCTGGGACGCAGGGGCGCAGAGCTCTGGCAGCTCATGGAACGCTGCTCGCTCTGCCCCAGGGAATGCGGTGCCACACGGCTAGGTGGGCAGGCAGGGTTCTGTCAGGCTACATCGCAACTCGTCGTCGCCGCCCACAACCCGCATTTCGGAGAGGAGCGGCCCCTGGTCGGGCGCGGCGGCTCCGGTACGGTCTTCTTCAGCAACTGCAACCTGCGGTGTGTCTTCTGCATCAACTGGCAGATCAGCCAGGGAGGCGAGGGGGCGCCGAGAAGCGTCGAGGACCTGGCCGATATGATGCTGTACCTGCAGGGGATCGGTTGCCACAATATCAACATTGTCACGCCGACCCACTACTCGGCTCATATCGTGCTGGCACTCGATATCGCTGCCGCCCGAGGATTGAGGGTGCCGCTGGTTTACAACACCTGCGGCTGGGAGCGACCGGAGATTCTGAGCACGCTCGACGGCATAGTCGACATCTACCTTCCCGACTTCAAGTACGCCGAGAGCGCGATGGCGTCGAAGTACTCCTCGGGCGCCGACACGTATCCGGAGATTACCAAGGCGGCCCTGTTGGAGATGCACCGCCAGGTCGGTGTCGCCAAACCGGCGGCCGACGGACTGATGTACCGGGGCCTGATGGTCCGCCACCTGGTGATGCCGAACAGTGTCAGCGGGTCCAAGCAGGTGATCGACTGGATCGCCGAGAACCTGCCGAAGGACACCTACGTCAATATCATGTCTCAGTACCGGCCGATGTACAGAGCCTTTGACTATCCTGAGATCTCGCGGCGACTGACCCGCGCGGAGTACATCGAGGTCGTCGAACATGCGAGGCAGGCCGGCCTCACGAACCTCGATATCCAGGGACTGCCGCTGTAATAGACTATCGAAGAGCGCCCAGGCGGGCGCACTGCGAGGCGGTCGAGCCCTGCCGATCAAGAGTCGGATCGGCAGGGCTCCGCTGCTTATCTGATCGGCGCGGCGAGCTGAGCATCTTCGATCGGGATATTGTGCTCGATCTTCTCGAAGATGTAGGTGCTGGACCCGCCCTTCCTGCTGAGAGCCATGCGGAAGGGGACCAGCACTCCGTCCACCTCGCGGTAGTCGCGTAACTTTCTGTTGTAGCCGAGCCGGACCAGCAGCCCGGTCTCGGCATCGAAGTAGAGAGTGTGCGAGCGATCGTCGTCGATATCGACCAGATACGCCGATCGCCCTTCCAGCGTCGCGACACCGCGCATCCTCATGTCGGGGAAATAGTCCCACATGCGCAGGGCGTTCTGAGGATCGACGAGCCAGGCGAACCTGCGGTCGTAGTGCGCGTCGAGTGCAATGTCGGCACCGGCCCAGCTCCAGCAGTTCTGGCCGTCGTAACCTTCCCGACGCGTGCCCCAAGCCGATTGCTGAATGTACAGATACCTTCGCGGCACCTTCGCGTAGATCGTGAAGCCATCCGATTCGTACACCGGCGGCTCCCTCGTCGGCAGGTCGGTCACCAACCGGCCCGTCAACACTCGGGTCGTCAACCGCTCGATCGCCTCGCGCCCACCGACGGCCTCGACGTAACGCTCCAGGACCTCCTCCAGACTAGGGAGCGTATCCTGCCTCGCTTCAGTTGCCGGACCGGCTCCGCCAATCGCCAGGCACTGAATCGTCAGCACTGCAAGCCAAGTAGCCATGAGATCCTCCTCTCCCGGTGCAGACGCTTCACTGACCACATCCCCATCCCACTGCCACCACCCGAGGGCAGGTCGCGGGCCAAAGGCCCCGACGGACCGGGCACACCGAGTATCCCGTTTCTTTACAGGCAGTTATGCGATCGAGCTACGGATGGCAGGGAGCTACGCGAGGCTGGATCGTGTCCGGGCGGACACCCCTTTGGCCAGACCGAGTGTCCGCTTGGACAACCGTCGCTACGGCTAGTACGTGCGGTACACCTTCGCCTCCCTCAGTAACGATCCCGGAAAGAACACACAACGACGCCGGCCGGCGCTCGTCGCCGGCCTCCGGAGCCGAAGGTCACAGGTGGCAGAACCGATTGCGCCTTTCCCTCTGGCCATCTCGTGGAGATGCGCGGTTCAGCGAGACGGCGAGGGCAGCTCGAAGGCTGCCCTCTTCTCGGATGGTTGGCGAGAGGCGGGTAATCTTGGATTAGTACACGGTAAGAACGACAGTGCCGCTGTCGATCGGGGGATGCAGCGCGTAGTCGGGGTACGGCGGAGTTTCTGCGCAGTACATTTCGTCGTCGTAATCGGCCAACTCAAAGCATCCGTAGTAGCCCCCCGGGTAGGGCATATGGTGGCAAACCATGGTGGATTGGTCATCAGCGCCGACAGGATCACCGTCAATAACGCGCCACAGCACGTGGTTACTGTCCCCGGGAACACGCTTTTGTGTTCCACCAATCCAGGCCTGGTTTTCTATTATCGTGAAGCAGCTAATGTTGCCACTGCTCTTGCTCACACGGTGACCGGTGCTAATAGAAAACCTCTCGACCCGCCACTCACCCACCACAGTCCCATCATCGTACTTCTTTGCGTCGAACCAAGCCCAGCGGTCTTGATATGGACCGGCCGGCAACAGATAGACAGTCATCCAGTAGTCGCCCTCGATGGACTCTATCACGGTTCCGTCACCGTCGCCTCCGCACTTCGGGTGGTCCGGCAACTTTTCGCAGTCGACCGCGAACTGAAGATCGTCGACCGGGACGGTGGGGCCCTCGTCCTGGCAGGCCGCGGCCACGAAGGCCAGCAGCAGGAATGGAATGATGCGCTTCATCGGACTGACTCCTTTCGCTGGGAGGTCATCACGCTGCTCGGCCGTGTCGAACCGGCGGAGCACGATTCCAGACGTCGTAGCGCTCCCCGCCCGGCGCACGCTCGGCCCCTTCACCGAGGGCCGGGACGGGTGATAGCTGATGCGGACGGTCAGACACGGGCCGTCTCATTCGCCTCGTCTACGTATGTCCCCTCATCATCTCTGTCTGTCGGGGCGCCCGATCGTGACACCTCGGCGCGACACGGTCCCCAACCCCCCGACGGAGCGAGGGTTGCGGGAGGCCCGGCCGGGGCCGAAGTTGTAAGACACGCCCTAATCATTGCAGTACTTCTTCACCGGTGGTGCCCAGCGGGCGCACCGTGGGTGTGCCCGTGACTCCGACCGGGGGAGGTAGCCGTGGTGCCCCCTGGCGGGAAGCCGGAGCTGACAGCGCTCGAGCAGCTAAGGCTCGGCCTCCAGATCATGGCGTTGCGCGCGCTCGGCGACCTCGAGGCCGCCGAGGAGGCGGTCCAGGAGACGCTGGTGCGCGCCCTGGAGGCCCTGCGGAACGGCCGGCCCAGGGACCCCGAGAAGCTCGGCGCTTTCGTTCGGGGGATCGCCCGCCACGTCATCGCTGACGCACGCCACGCCCGCCAGCGCAGCGCCCCGCTGGAAGCCGTGCTGGAGAGCGAGTGTGGCACCAGCCTCGACGACCCACTTGCCGCCTTAGTTAGCGACGAAGAGCGGGACCTCGTTCGGCGGGCTCTGACGGAGCTCTCGGCCGGGGACCGAGACATCCTGCATCTGTCGTTCTTCGAGGGACTGACTCCGGTCGAGATCGCCGAGCGTTTAGGTGAGCCGGCGTTGCGGATCCGGAAGCGGAAGTCGCGTGCTTTGCGCCGGCTGCGCCGGGCCTTCTCGCGAGGCGCCGGCACCTGTCACGAATTGGAATCTTCCGAGACAGATAAGTAGGTGGGGGCGATGTGAGGCGTGAGCACATCAGGAGGAGGGTTTGGCCGAGACATTGAGCTGTGACGCAGTCATCGACCGCGGGCTGATCGAGCGCTACGTGGCCGGGACGCTCTCCGAGGCAGAGGTCCAAGCGTTCGAGTCCCACTACCTGACCTGTGGCCGCTGCCAGAACGAGTTGCGGATGGCGGCCGCGATCAGGGACGTGCTCCCCGGAGTGCAGGAGGCTAGTCCGGTACCCGAGATCAGCCCCGCCGCGCTGACCGGGCGCTGGCTCCGCCAACATGCCAGGGTCGGCGCCGTAGCCGCGGCGATCGCCGCCGTCCTGGTCGGCGTCCTGCTCGTTCAACCCGCGCGTAGAGAGAGCCTGCGGCACCGGGAGGCGGTCCCGGAGACGGCGGACGTCCCGAGGGCAGAGGTGCCCAGCGGCGAAGTGCGCGCCGTCGAGGAGTTCCGCTGGGCAGCGGTGACCGCGGCTGACCTGTACCGGGTCACACTCTACGACGCCGCGGGCGGCGTCATCTGGCAAGTCGATACCCGGGAGACCCGCGCCGCTCTAGCCGACACGGTGCGGCTGGAACCCGGCGCGCTCTATCTCTGGCAAGTGGACGCTCGTGTCGATTGGGACCGCTGGGTGAGCTCCGAGCTCGTCCGATTCAGAATCTCCGAGCCCTAGTCGGGACAACAAGCATGAAGCGTCTGCCGATCACGGTTCTGCTTTCCGGCCTGCTCGTCGCCATCCCTGGGACCGCGCCGGCTCAGGAACCGGCAGACTCACCGGATGTCCTGGCCCTGCTGGAGGCGGGTGACGAGGATCGGCTGCTCGAAGCGGTCCGCGCCCGGCCCGACGACGTGCGGGACGCGCTAGCTGAGCTTTTCGAGTTGACCGTCCGGTCGGACGACTCCACCGACCGCGTGCAGCTGCTCGAGCAGGCGCAGCTGCTGGCTCGGGCCTATGCGCTGGCGTGGTCGGACTCGTTTCTGGTCTGGAAGGTCGGGCAATTCGCGCGCTGGTCCACCGATGAGCGGGCGGAGAAGCTGGAGGCGGACAGCGTGCGGCTCGCCGGAGTCGAGGCGTACTACCGCGAGGGGCCCGAGGCTGCGCTCCGCCATTGGGAGCGTAGCCTGGCGCTCTGCCGCGCGCTGGACGATCAGGCGTGTCAGGCCACCGTGCTGGGCAATCTGGGCGCCGGATACTACGCCCT
Source organism: Gemmatimonadota bacterium (assembly GCA_020344215.1). Classification (GTDB taxonomy): domain Bacteria; phylum Gemmatimonadota; class Gemmatimonadetes; order Palauibacterales; family KS3-K002. The sequence continues at coordinate 3,224,845 of CP070815.1, read as the reverse complement.
AAGCGATCTGGACCGCGCGCTCCGCTACTACACCCGCTCGCTCGAGCTGGCGACGACGGTGGGCGACCACCGCACCTGCGGCCACGCGCTCGGCAACATCGCGAGCGTGCACAAGGACCGCGGCGAGTTCGCCGTCGCCGCGGAGTACTACGAGCGCGCGCTGGAGACCCGAGCGTTGACGGGTGATCGCCGCGGCAAGGCGGCGGACCTCAACAACCTGGGGCTGGTGAGCGAGGCGCTGGGCGATTTGAGGGGTGCGGAAGGCTACTTCCGTCGCGCGCTCGAGTTCAATCGCCGCGATGGCCGCGACCGCGCGGCTGCCAACAACCTGACCAACCTGGCCAACCTGGCCACGCGGCGCGGGCACTATGAGGCGGCGCTCGACCTCTACAAGGACGCGCTGGCGCTACGCCTGGCGACCGGCGACCGGCAAGGTGAAGCGCTGGATCGCCAGAACCTGGGCCTACTCCACCTCAGCTGGGGCGACTACCCGGCGGCGCTCCGATCGCTGCAGGCATCGCTCGCCATCCTCGAGGAACTCGGGATACCGGTATGGTGCGCCGAGGTGCGCGCCGACATCGCGGCCGTCCACGCGGCGATGGGACACCTGCAGGCCGCACGCACCGAGCTGACCGAGGCTATCGCCGAGGCCGGCGGCGATGAGTATCTGGGCCCCGCGCTGGCGATGCAGCGGGCCGACCTGCTGACTGAGCTCAACGAGCTCGACCAAGCCGCGGAGCTTTACAGGGAAGCGGAAGCCGGTTACGAGCGGCTGAACGACGCGACGGGGCGGGCGGAGGCCCAAACCGGACTCGGATACCTCTTACTGGCTCGGGAAGACTTCGACGCCGCGGAAGAAGCGTTCAGCCGAGCGCTGCGTGTGCACGAGAGCGTCGGCGATGTGCGACCCGCGGCGATGGCCCGGGTGCGCCTGGGCGACGCGCGCTTCCTGCGAGGGGATACCGCAGCCGCACGAACGACCTACCAGGACGCGCTCGCCGCGTACCAGGCGTTCGGCGACCCGATCGGCGAGTCCGTTGCGGCCGGGGCGCTGGCTGATCTCGACCTCGAACTCGGCGCGTTCACTCGAGCCGAGGCCGGATATGCCGCGGCCCTCGCCAGCTTGGAAGGCGAACCGGTTGGACCGGTCCGCTGGCACCTGCGGCTCGGGCGCGGGCTGGCACTGCGCGGGCAGGCTAGGCTGGACGAGGCGCTGGCAGAGCTGCAGGCCGCCGCCAACGAGGTCGAAACGATCGGCACCGCGTTGCCGGTGGCGGAGCGCCGCTACGGCTACATGGAGGACAAGTGGCGGCTCTACGCCGAGTTGGCCAAGACGGAGTTCGACCGCGGCCGGCCCGCTGCGGCGTTCGAGATGAGCGAGCGAATGCGCGCGCGCCAACTCGTCGATCTCCTGGCACGTGGCCGGACCGGCGCCCGGTCGCCCGAGCTCGCCTTGCTCCGCGAGGAAGAGAACCTGCGACGTCAGATCACGCTGCTCAGCGATGAGCTGTATGCGTCGCTCCGCACTGAAGTCGCGCTCCGCGAGGTACCGGAATCGACGCCGCAGCTCGCCGAGCTACGGGAATCATTGGCCGCCGCGCGACAGCGCTACCAGCGGGTACTGTCCCGGCTCGAGGAGTCGCGTCCCGAGTACGCCGCGCTGTTCTCGGGCTCTGTGGCAGCCGTAACGGACGTACAGCGCCTGCTGCCGGCCAGCGCCGCGTTCGTCGAGTACCTCGTGTCAGACGAGTGGACCCTCGCGTTCGTCGTCTCGAACGACGGCGTCGCCGCGATGGAGCTGCCGGTCGATTACGAGACCTTGGGCCAGCTGATCAGGTTCCTGCGCGGTACTGTGGGACCGAGCGACGAGGACGAGCTGTGGCGGACACCGCTCAGGCGGCTCCACAGCGCGCTGATCGCGCCGCTCGAGGCGGCCGGCCATCTCGACGGCGCGCGCCTGCTCATCTTCGCGCCACACGCAGAGCTCCACTACTTGCCCTTCCAGGCGCTGCTGCGGCCAGCTCCGCAGGGCGAGAGCTTCTTCATCGAGTCGTACGAAGTAGCGTACACACCGTCGGCTTCCGCCTGGCTGGAACTCGCACGACGCGAACGCGGGACGCGGGGGCGTGGTCTGCTCGCCATGGCTCCACAGCCGTACAGGCTCGTCAACTCGGCGGCCGAGGTAGAGAGGATCAGTCGCACCGACACGCTGGCCGAAGTCTTGATCGGCTCGCAGGCGACGGAGGGCAGGTTCAACGGGCTCGCTCCGGATCGCCGGATACTCCATCTGGCCACGTTCGGTGTCCTGAACACGCGGAACCCGCTCTTCTCCTATGTCCAACTCAATCCGGACGAGGCGACCGATGGTCGGCTGGAGGCCCACGAGGTGTTCGGCCTGGAACTGAACGCCGATCTGATCGTGCTGAGCGCCTGCCAGACCGCGCTCGGCAGCGGCCTGCGCCGTGACATGCCGCCCGGCGACGACTGGGTGGGTCTGGTGCGCGCATTCCTGTACGCGGGCGCGCACTCGGTGCTGGCCAGCCTCTGGCCCGTCGATGACCGGGCGACGGCACTGCTGATGGAACGATTCTACACCGGACTGGAGGGCGGTCGGTCAAAGGCCCGCTCACTGGCGGACGCGCAGCGTTCGATGCTCCGCGAAGCGGGGCACGCGAATCCGTTCTACTGGGCCGCGTTCCAGCTGTCCGGCGGAGGCGAATGAGCGGGCGGCGCGCATCGATCGACTCTCGAGACAACCGGCCAGTCAGCCGGGAGGTGCTCATGGCTTCGGTAAGTACTCGCAGGCTGGGTAAGCGGAAGATCGGCGGGTGGCTGATCTCGATGGCGCTCGCCGCCGCCGCCGTACTGGCGAGCTGCAGCGATGAGCCGACGGGACCCGGGCACGGGGATGACGCGACTGACCTGTTCCCCGGTCTCACCGTCTCTGAGCCCACCGGTGCCGCCGGCTTTAGCGCCGCCGCCAGCGGCGGGGGCGCCCGAGCCGCCGCGGCCCCGGACTTCGCGTACATCTCGGCTCGTCCCGGCACGTTCTCGGACGCCCAGACCTTCACGATCACCAACCTGGCCAGCGGGGAATCGCAGACCGTCAGCGTGGTAGAGGGCGGCTTCGATCCCGTCGAGTTGGAGGCCGTGCCGGGCGACGAACTCGAGATCGTGATCGAGCACACCGACCGCAGCACGAGCACGTACTTCGCACGCGTACCGTCGCGCCGACGGCCCCGCGTCGTGCGCTCCATGCCACCGAACGGCGCCACCGAGGTGCTCCTTTCGATCGCGGTCATGGTCGTCTACAGCGAGCCGATCGACATCAACACGGTGACGGCGGAGGACGTGCAGCTCCGCGTGGACGGCGAGCCGGTCGCAGGGACGCTGGAACTGAGTGAGGACGGTCTGCGGTCCTGGTTCACACCGGCTGAGCCGTTGCAGGCGGCGACGGCCTACAGTCTCGTGATCACCACCGGCGTGCTCGATCGGCAAGGTGATCCGCTAGATGAGGAGGTGCAGGCGACGTTCACGACGGGAAGCGGAATTCTCAACGTGAGCGCCGGTCATTTCCACACCTGTGCCGTGGACGCCCACGGCGCCGCCATCTGCTGGGGGTGGAACGACTATGGGCAATGCGGCCGCCCGTTCAGCGGATTGGAGCCCCCAGGGTACGTGCCGACCCAGCTAAGGTTCACATCCGTAAGCTCCGGCAACGCCCACACCTGCGGCGTGACGGTCGACGGCGAGGCTTACTGCTGGGGGTGGAACTATTTCGGCCAGCTCGGCAACGGCACGGTGACGGACAGTGACTCCCCGGTACGCGTCGTCGGCGGACACAGCTTCGTCTCTCTGACCGCAGGTCAAGCACACACGTGCGGGCTAACGACCGACGGGGCCGCCTACTGCTGGGGGCGGCATGACTTCCTGCAGCTCGGGCCGGGCAGGTCAGAGCTCTGTATCCACGGCGAGAGCGATAGGCCTTGCAGCAAGACTCCCATGCGCGTCGCACGCCGCTTCGAGTCGCTGACCGCGGGTCATCTCTTTACCTGCGGGCTATTGGCCGACGGGGGGGCCCTTTGCTGGGGTGGGGACCACGTCGGCCAGCTCGGGACCGACAGCCCGTGGCAGATAGAGACCTGTGGCTGGTACAACTATCGCTGTAGCAGATATCCCCGGCCGGTCTCCGGCGGCCACACCTTCGTCCACCTGAGCGCGGGTCAGGCACATGCGTGCGGGGTCAGGATCGACGGGACCGCCTATTGCTGGGGCAGAAACGACGACGGCCAACTGGGTGCCGGCTTCACCTCGGAACCCAGGGAGCGCCAGGCCACGCCGCTCGCAGTCGTGGGCGGGCACAGTTTCGTGTCCATAGCTAGCTCCCAATGGCACACCTGCGCCCTCGCCGGAGATGGCCAGGCCTACTGCTGGGGCTCGAACTTGTACGGACAGCTGGGCATCGGCGACCCGGGTGGTGATGTTGTCCCAGAACCTGTCGCGGTCACTGGCTCCTATGACTTCGTAGCGCTCACCACGTCGGGGGTAGCACATACGTGCGCGGTGACATCGGAGGGAGACGTGTACTGCTGGGGTGTGAACTACGACGGCCAACTCGGGCACGATCCATCTTCTGTGGAGAGAAGCAGCACCAGCCCGCTTCTCGTTCCGTTGCCGTGAGAACGTCCTGGGCCGGCGCTCGCCCTCGGAGGCGCCGGCAGTCGAAGGTCAGAGGTTCGAGTCCCGTCGGGCGCACGCCATATACAACTCCACCAGAGGCCGACGCGTCTAAGAGATCGAGTTGGTCCTCGTACGCGATCGCTTCACCTGGAACACTGGGGAGCGTCGGCCGATGAACAAGATCGCGCAGGACGTCCGATACGCCATCCGAAATCTCGCCAAGTCGCCCACGTTCGCGACCGTCGCCGTCCTGACCCTGGCGATCGGGATCGCGGCGAACACGGTCATCTTCAGCGTAGTAAACGGGGTGCTCCTCGACCCGCTGCCTTACGATGAGCCCGGGGACCTGGTGGCGATCTACACGTACTTCAGGCCGGAGAGCGGGTACGACTTCCCTAAGTACGCGGTCGGCTCACCGGAGTACTTCGACTACCTGGACCAGAATCGGACGATGGCAAGCGTGGCGGCGGTGTCCACCGAAACGCTGACCATAACCGCCGGCGCCGGCGACCCGGAGATCGTCACCGCTGGCTACGTCTCCTCGAGCATGTTCTCCGTGCTTCGGGCCCAGCCGCTGCTGGGGAGGACCCTCGTAGCTGCAGATGATGGGGCCGAACCACGCCCAGTCTTTGTCCTCAGCTACGCCCTGTGGCAGCGGCGGTTCGGTGGCGACTCGACCGTCATCGGACAGGTCCTCGATGTCGGCGTTGAGGTCGCCGAGTACGGCAACGTGGGGGAGATCGTCGGCGTGATGCCCGATGGGTTCGCGTTCCCGACTTCCAGCACACAACTCTGGACCCAGCTGCCCCTCGATCGGGCGCGCACCTGGCGCGGCGGCCACTGGTTCCACATGATCGGGCGCCTCGCCCCGGGCGTGACCCTCGAGGAAGCCGAAGTGGAGATGGAAACCCTCATGGCACGCTGGGCGGTGGACTACCCGGACCACCACGTGGGTCACGGCCTGTTTATCATGCCCTTGCTGGACGATTACATCGGCAACGTCCGTCCCGCGCTGCTGCTGCTGCTGGCCGCGGTGGGCTTCCTCCTGCTGATCGCCTGCGCTAACGTCGCCAATCTCCTCCTGGCTCGAGCCGAGGGCCGGCGTCGCGAGCTGGCGGTACGGGGCGCACTGGGTGCACGACCGGCCCGGCTGCTTCAGCAACTGCTCACGGAGAGCCTGGTGCTGGCTCTTTGCGGGGGAGTGCTCGGCCTGCTGTTCGCCGCGGCGGGTATCAAGATCCTCCTCGCGCTGCAGCCCGGCACGATCCCTCGCGCGATGAACGTCGGGCTCGACACCCGGGTCCTGGCCTTCGTCGGTGCCGCTGTGCTACTGACAACGGTGGTCTTCGGTTTGCTACCGGCGTTCCGGGGCGCAGCCGCCGATCTCTCGCAGATACTCAACGAGGCGGGCCGAACGGTGAGCCCCGGTCGCACGCGGCTAGCCTTCCGACGGTTCCTCGTAGCCGCCGAGATCGCACTCGCCGTCCTGCTGGTCGTCGGAGCCGGGCTCACCGTGAAGAGCTTCTGGCGCCTCTTAGGCGAGGACCCTGGCTTCCGAAAAGACAACCTACTCGTCGCCCAGTTCTCACTGCCCGCATCGGAGTACACCCCGGAGCAGGCGGTGGCCTTCTACTCCGAGCTGGTCGAGCGGGTCGAGGCGCTACCGGGGGTGAGAAGCGCCGCCACCATCTCGCGGCCCCCCATCCTGTACGACCGCTCGCAGAGCCGCTTCCACATCGAGGGTCGGCCCGGCGTGCAGTCGGGACCGTTCTGTTGTACGGGCAGCAGTGTCGGCGTCGGCCCCGGTGCGATCGAAACCATCGGGATCCCGTTGCGACGCGGCCGCCTCCCCGACGAGCGCGACCGCGCCGGCGCTACGCCGGTCGTCGTAGTCGATGAGCGGTTGGCACGTCAGTACTGGCCCGGCGAGGACGCGATCGGCAAACGAATACGCTTCGCGGCCACGGACGGCCCGTGGCACACGGTTGTCGGCGTTGTCGGCAACGTGCGGTACGACGGCCTAGAAAGGGAGAACCCCACCTTCTACTTCGCCTACGAGGGATGGCAGGACATCGTACATTTCATGATGGGCTCGATGACCATCGTCGTGCGCACGGCCGGCGACCCGGGCGCACTGACCGGTCCGGTCCGTGGGGTCGTCCGCTCTCTCGACCCGAATTTGGTCATCCTCCGTATGCAGACCATCGACGACATTGTCTCAGCCTCGGTTGCACGGCCGAGGTTCGTGATGACGACCCTTGGGCTATTCGCCGTCATGGCCCTGCTGCTCGGCATGATCGGCGTCTACGGTGTCATCTCTCACAGCGTGGCGCAGCGCACCAACGAGATCGGGGTCCGCATCGCGCTCGGCGCCCGGGGCGCTGAGGTCATCGCCATGGTGTTGCGGCAAGGGATGGCCGCGGTGCTGATCGGCGCGGGCGTCGGCCTGGCCGCTGCGCTCGCGGCCACACGCGTAATGGCCGGCCTCCTGTACGAGGTGAGCCCCACCGATCCGTGGACCTTCGCCGTCGTATCGGTCGCTGTGGTCTCTGTGGCCCTGGCGGCAAGCTTAATCCCGGCGCGGCGGGCGAGTCGCGTCGACCCCATTGAGGCGCTGCGGGTGGAGTAGCGTTGCGCCTTCGGCCTAAGGCCACGGATCAGCGCAGCCCCATCCGCTCGAGCAGCTGCGCGAACCTAACGTCCTGGCGCAGGCTGTCGGCCCACGGGTCGGCCTTCAGGTAGTAGACCAGCCAGGCGGAATCGCGTTCAGTCTGCGCCCTCTCCAGCCAGGCGAACGCCTGATCCTTGTCGCCCAGCCCGACATGGACCATGGCGCGCAGGTACGATGGGACGTTCACGCGCGCCGACAGCTCCTCCAGCTCTTGAAGCATATCCAGCGAATCGCTACCCATCCCACACAATGCATACGCATAGCCGAGCATCCCGATGCCGCTGGGATGACCCTTCGAGAGATCGACCGCCTCCTGGAACGAGTCTATCGCCTCGCGAAACAAGCCCTTCTGTACACACGCTCGACCCAGATTGACGTGAGCCGGCCAGAAGCTCGGATCCATTCCGACCGTCTTGCGCTGCTGCTTGAGCGCCTCGTCGTAGCGGCGCGCGTAGTAGAAGAGGTCACCGACATCCGTGTTGATGATCAGCGAGAGCGGATCGAGATCTCGAGCCCGGGCCACCCGCGCTACCGCTTCGTCGAGCTCGCCACGAATCGTGTGATACCAAGCATACCAATGGTGGGCGCTCGCGTACCCGGGATTGAGCGCCAGAGCGCGCTTGAACTCCACCTCTGCCACCGACCAATCCCAATCGTACCAGGTCTCGACGAAAGCGAAGGACGTATGAGCTTCCGCGAGGGTATCGTCGAGCTCCAACGCCCTTAGCGCGGCCGCCTTGGCTTTCGGGTGAGCCTGCCCCGGATGCGCATCGCCGTAGAAGGGCAACAGGTTATAACAGTCGGCGACTCCGACGTGGGCAAGCGCGTAACTGCTGTCTTTTTCGATCGCCTCCTCGAAGTGCTCTAGGCCGCGTCGAAAGCCTTGTTCCGTCCTCTTGTTCCAGTAGAACCTCCCCAGCAGGTACGAGTTGTGCGCGTCGAGACTTACCGTCGGCTCCTTCTCGATCAGGGCTCGCACCGCCGGCGAAAGCGTCGCCTTCAAGGCGTCGGCGATCCGGATGGCAACGTCGCTTTGAATGGCGAAGATGTCCGTGAGCTCTCGGTCGTAGGTTTCCGCCCAGATGTGCTCGTCGGTGCGGACGTCGACGAGCTGTGCGGTGATTCGGACCCGATCAGCAGCGCGTCGCACGCTTCCCTCCAGGATGGTCGCGACACCGAGGTCTTGCCCGACCTCTCGAAGATTCCTCGCCTTCCTCTTGTACTGCATCACCGAGTACCGCGATATCACTTTGAGCTCGGGGATCTTACAGAGGTGGGTGATGATGTCTTCGGTCACGCCATCGCTGAAGTACTCGTTCTCCAGATCGGCACTCAAGTTGGCAAAGGGGAGTACGGCAACCGATCGTAGGTCACGGGGCCGCCTCTCCTCGAGTGATGTCACAGCGTCTTCCGATCGCCGCAGCCAGGGAACCCTCACGTCGAACGCCCAGGCCAGCAACACGGCGACGGGAAAGCCCGCGAGTGTCGCAACCACGACGAGCGTGAGCGTCCAATCGGGCAGGCGCAGAGCTGGCACGACGATCTCCGCCGCCTGCCAGAGTACGAAGGCGACGGCCGCGTAGACGACGGCAACGCGATAGACGTGACGGCGCTGCAGCTCGCGCGTCAGCCGACCGAGACGCGCCATGACGACTCCGGATGAATGAGGATCCGCGGTGCTAGGGACACACTATCGATAAGAAGATGGGAGCCGGGGGATGCACGTGCAACCTGCCGTTCCCGGCCGTTTTCCCTCCGCAACCTAGGCGGGTGCTTGGGAGAAGCCTCAGTCTCAGGCAATCATCGTCCGCATGAAGACCGAGGTCGAGGAAGCGTGTGGCCGCGTCGAGCGCGAGGAGATTGCCGCCGGCGAGCGCTAACCGTTAACCGCCAACGTAGCGTTTACTCCTGTCTCAACGCGGTCAGCGGATCCGTGCGCGTCGCACGTCGCGCCGGCAGGTAGCTGGCCAGCAGACCGACGGCGGCAAACACCAGCGCGATGCTGCCAAAGGCCACGGGATCCGCCGGGCTCACGCCGAACAACAGACCACGAATCAGCTGCGCAGCGCCGAACGCCGCCAGGCACCCGATAACCAGACCCGTGCCGGTCAGGCGGAGTCCCTGCCCCATGACCAGGGCGTTAACATCGCGCACGCTCGCGCCCAGCGCGATCCGGATTCCAATCTCGCGGGTCCGCTGTGACACACCGTACGAAAGGACGCCAAAAAGCCCGACCGCGGCGAGCAGGAGACCGAGCGCGCCGAACCCCAGCGTCATCAAGGCCGCGACCCGGTTCGGCAGGAGCGAGAGCCCGATGATTTGCGCGTACGGCGCGTTCGTCTGTACCGGCAGATCCGGATCCAGCTCGAGCGCGATCTCTCGAACGGGCCGGTCGATCCGCGGGGCGCCCGGCACCGTTCGAGCGACCAGCGATACCTCCGAGGCGTGGCGCTGCGCGAGCGCCAGGTAGACCATCGGGCGGGGCGCATCGCCGATCGAGCGGTACTTACCATCACTCGCCACTCCGACCACCTCGTACGGCGTTTCCCCCCACAGAATCAGCTTGCCCACCGCACCCTCAGCGGCCCAGAACTGCCGGGCCGCCGTTTGGTTGACGATCAAGACCGGCGCCGACCCTTCACGATCACCCTCGTCGAACGCGCGGCCAGCCACGATGCCGATCCGCATCGTCTCGAAGTACCCCGGCGTGACCATGCTGAAGTCCGCCCTGCGCAGCCCCTTCCCCGGCACCGGCTCGTGCCCGGGAAGCGTGAACTGCGTGGAACCTTGGGTGAAGCCCAGCGGCAGGATCGACGCCAGCCCCGCCGATTCAACACCGGGCAGCGCAGCCGCGCGCTCTAACAGCCGCGCCTGAAAACCCTTCCCCTCTTCACGCGTGTAGCGATGGATCGATACGTCGACGGTCAACACGTGGACGCCGTTAGGGTCGAAGCCCAGGTCCACCGCGTCCGCGCGACCGAGCGCCCGCAGGAACATGCCGGCGGCGACGAGCAACACGACCGACCCGGAGACCTGCGCGACGACGAAGACGCTGCGCAGCCGGCTACGGCCGCCGGGCGCGTCGCCCGGGTTGGCCTTGAGCGCGGTCACCAAATCCTGCCTGGTGGCCTGCAGCGCCGGTGCCAGCCCGAACAGCGTTCCCGCCGCGAACGCGACGATCAGCGTGAAGACCAGCACCCGCAGGTCCGGCGCGAAGTCGAAGACGACGGGCACCGGAACCGGCAACTGGATGGCGGAGAGCCCACGGGTCGCCCACAGCGCCAGCAGGATTCCCGCGCTTCCACCGAGTGTGAATAGCAACACGCTCTCGGTGAGCAACTGGCGAACCAGTCTCCAGCGCCCCGCGCCCACCGCCAGTCGCACGGCGACCTCGCGCGAACGACCCATCGCTCGGGACAACATCACGCTGCCCACGTTCACACTCGCGATCAGCAGCAGGATCCCCGTCACGACGAGCAAGAGAGCCATGAAAAGCGTTACCGGGCCCCGCGCCTCGTCCAGCATCACCGAGTACGGCGCTACGGTGAGCGCGTGATCCTCGAAAATATCCGGGTGCCGGGCGCGGAGTCTCCGGGAGATGACGCCTGCCGCTGCAGCGGCACGATCCAGCGACCAGCCGGTCGCCAGGCGTCCGACCGCCGCCAGCCCGCTCACGTTGTCGGACAGGTCATGACCGGTCACCGCCTCCCGCATGCCGATGGGGACCCAGAGAGCGACGTCGTAGCCCGCCACGTGACCGTGGAATCCTTCCTCCGCCACTCCGATGACGGTGAACGAATTGCGGTTCAGGTTGACCGTTGTGCCGATCACGGCCGAGTCGGCCCCGAAACGCCGCGCCCATATGCGGTGACTGAGGACGACGACCGGATTGGCGGCCGGAGCATCGTCCTCATCCGGCAGGAAGAAGCGGCCGAACGCGGGACGCGTACCGAGTACCGCGAAGTAGCTCGCCGATGCGGCGAGGCCGGTCACCACCTCCGGATCGCCAACACCGCTGGTGGATAGGCTCGCCGGGAACGCCTCGACCGCCGCCAGCCCGTCCAGCCCGTTCTCGGCGTCCCGGTAGTCCTCGAAGACCGGGTACGACATAGTCCCCCACCGAAAGCCACCTTCCTCCGACGCGTAGACCGAGACGAGGCCTGCGGGATTGCGAACGCCCGCCGGGGTCCGGTGGAGAAGCGCGTTGGCGACGCTGAAGATCGTCGTCGTCGGGCCGATCCCCAGTGCGATGGTCAGCGCCGCGATGGCGGTGAACCCGGGAGACCGTTTGAACAGGCGCAACGCGTAGCCGATGTCTTGCTTCAGGGTATCCATTGGGCGGATCGCTCGCGGTAGTAGAGGCCGACGCGGCCTGCCGCCGGCAGCGCGGCAGGAAAGCGGTAGGGCGCGAATCGCTAACGGTCCCTACGCGGCCGGCAAGGGCTCTGTTTCGGCGGCGGCCGGCGGCTTACGCGCGGGCTGTCGAGTGCGAGGCTCTCCTAGGGCAGTGTGTTCTCGAGCCGCCGGAAGGGCGTCAGCAAGCGTTCGGCCGCGTAGGGGCCGAACTCGTAGGACAGCCCATACTGGTCGTGTCGCATGCCGCCTTCCGATCCCAGGTCGACGGCGCGCTGGTAGCGAGCGATCGCCTCCTCCCGGCGCCCGAGCAAGTCGAGCATGTGCCCCTGCCAGATGATGGACACGGCGTAACGGCTTTGATCCCCGGCGGAGTGGGCGATCTCCTCCAACTTTACAAATGCCCGCAACGCTTCCCCGTAGTCCTCCGCGTCGTAAAGTGCGAAGCCCGCCCGCAGCAGTTCCCTCGGCTGCTCGATCTCGTCCAGCCAGCTCGAGGTGTAGACTTCTACGATCCGTTCGCTGCCGCTCTTACCCCAGCCGGCAACCCTCAGGTAGTAGAACGGCGAGCCTTCCCAGCGGGCGCGCCAGGCGACCAGATGTTCCTCGAAAGCTTCCATCTCGACGCGGTCGACGAGCGGCAGATCGCGGACAAACTTCTCGAGCTCGGCGAAAAAGGCGTCCGGATTCTCGTCGTAGATCGAGTGCCCGGCGTGCTCGACTACGACCATGCGGGCGTTCGGGTGGTTGCGCGACAGAATCGTCGACTTCGCCTCGCCCCAGGTCAGGTCCCACTTACCCTCCAAGATGAGTGTCGGGATCGGGTTGCGGTCGAAGGCGCCGCTCAAGTCTACCTTCTGTTGGCTCTGGCTCATGATCGGATTGAAGTCGTCGTCGTGCACCCACTCGTAGAGAGCGATCTGCGCGAACTTCTCCGGCGTGGGCCTATAGTAGTTCTGGCGCTTCCAGTCGCCGTTGATATGGTTGTTGTAGACCAGCAGCCGGATGTACTTCTGACGCGACCACCCCTCGCGCTCGCGTAGCTCGCGCAGCTGTGCCCGGACCTCGCGCATCCTGTCGAGCTCGGCCTCCGAGATGAACTCGTACTGCCTGGAGCGGCCCGTATCCACCCACATTCCCAGACTCGCGCCGATGAGCACCAGGCCCGCAACGTTCCGCGGGTAGCTCGTCGTGTAGTACTGTGCCAGGAAACCGCCGTACGAGAGCCCGACGAGCACCCACTCATCGATTCCCAGCGCGACCCGCAAAGCCTCGAGATCGTCGACCGCCTGCTCGACGGAGTAACCGTCCGCGCCTGGCTCGTAGTCGGATAGCCCGGTGCCACGTTGGTCGTAGTAGATGACGCGGGCGAAGCCCCGCGCTCGCCCGAACCACGGGTGGAAATAGTGATGCGTGCCGCCCGGTCCCCCGTTGATCAGGACAAGCGGCACCCCCGATCCCTCCTCCTCGACATAGAGTTCGGCGCCGCCGACATCCACGCGCCGCACGGTTAGCTCGAGCTGTTCCTCACAGCGCGGCGTCTCCGGAATTTCCGTGATGAGCGTTTCCTCTATATGAACGGCCCTGTCAAAGATGGACTCCCGCTCCTGAGCCACGGCCGCCGCCGCGGCGAGTGTAACGGCCGAGAGCGAGAGCAAACAGATTGAAAGGCGCAGCCGTCGATGAACCGTCATTCTATCCCCCCGACCGGCCCGGACAGCGTCAGGTCGTCTAGATCGACCCGCCCGCCTCCGACCCCCGCTTCTTGCGCTCATAGTGCCGCCGCGCCTTGGCACGGTTCCCGCAAACGCTCATGTCGCACCAGCGCCGCGTCCTGTTGCGGCTCTTGTCGAGAAACAGCCACCCACAACTCTCTGACTCGCATAGCCTGACCCGCGATAGATCCGGCGACGTCAGAAGCTCGGCGGCATCCCTGATCACAGGCGAAAGTATCCGGTCAAGCCCGCGCTCATCCAACGACCAGCGCCACTCGAAGACGCCCCCGGCAGCGGCGACGCGAAGCGCGCTCATGGCGCCCGGAAGCGCAGTATTGAGCACGGCGAGGGCCCCTTCGGGCGGAGACTGGCCGTTCGCAACACACGAGAAGATAGCGAAGAGCGCCTCACGCAGCCTCCGCGCCGCCGCGAGAGTGCCCTGAGCCTCTTCCGGCCGCCGCGCCGCCTCCTCATGCAGCACCTCCGCCTCCTCGCTCGTTACCACACGCGCCTGCTCGGCCCACGCGACGAGGTCGGAGTAGCTGCCCAGGAGCTCCTTCCGCTGATCCGCCGGCCGATCGTCTACCGTGTTGGCCAGATCGAGGCACAATCGCCCACCAGAGAGCTCGAAGAGGAAACCGTCGCGCGTCTGAACGCCTCCGCCTTTCACACTCATGGCCGTGCCACCTAACCCGCAAAAGGTACTTGACCGGTTATACCCGCCGCGCTATATTAACCACTAAAGAATGCTACGGTAGTTAGTGCCGCCCGTCAATAGGGCACTCCCAGGAGATTCAAGGTGGCTACACTTGAGCGGCCGGATTTCAACGACACGACTATCCAGCAGATCGCGGCCTTCGGGGCGATCTACCTGATCTGGGGCTCGACCTATTTGGCGATCCGTTACGCGATAGAGACGTTGCCCCCGCTCTTCATGATGGGCAGCCGCTCGGTCGTGGCCGGAGCGGCGCTTTATGCTTTCGCGCGTCTGCGGGGTGCCGAGCGCCCGGACTCGAGACATTGGCGCTCAGCGGTCGTCGCTGGGATCCTCCTCTTCCTGATCGGCCATGGCGGGCTCGCCTGGGCCGAACAGCGCCTGACGTCGGGGGTGGCAGCGCTCGTATCGGCGACGACGCCCCTTTGGATCATCCTCCTTGTAGCGCTGCAGAAGCGTGGACGAGCTATCAGCGGACGGGTGCTAGCCAGCCTGCTGCTGGGGATCGGCGGCGTGGCCTTTCTAATCGGCCCCGCCGAGCTCTTAGGAAGTGCGCCGGTGGACCCACTCGGCACGGCGGTCCTGCTGCTGGCCGACGTATCGTGGGCAGCCGGATCGGTCTACGCGAGCGGCGCAGACTTTCCCCGCAGTCCTTCACTCACTGCCGGGATGGGTCTCCTCACGGGGGGAAGCTCGCTCCTACTGGTGAGCTGCCTGAGCGGCGAGACGACTACGTTCGATTCGATCTCAGCTCGCTCGATTTGTTCGCTGCTCTATCTGGTTTTGTTCGGCTCCATCATCGCCTTCGCCGCCTACACGTGGTTGCTGAGAGTCACGTCTCCGGCGCGGGTCTCGAGTCACTCGTTCGTGAACCCGGCGGTCGCGGTCCTCCTGGGTTGCGCCATCGGTGGAGAAGCGCTGAGCGCGCGGACAGTTCTCGCGGCGCTGGCGATGATTACCGGTGCTGCGGCTATCGTAGCCGACGGTACGATGCCCGACACGTCAAGCTCGGGTTCGGTGACTGAAGGACGAGGCGAGCTAGCGGCTGCGAGTTGCTCGTCGAATGGACCGCGCGCCGTCTTGCAGGGCGGCGCGGCTACGCACTGCTGAGCAACGCCACTAGATACGCGCCATAGCCGGCTACGAGCAATATGCCCGCTGCGCGCCCAGTCGGCCTCCGGCGCCAGACCAGGATGGTCAACGCGAATGCGGCACCCAGCATGACTGGAAGGTCGAGGGACAGGAAGCCGCTCGGCACCGGGATCGGTGAGGGGCTCGCCACCGCGGCTACCCCCATGATGCCCAGGATGTTGAAGACACAGCTCCCGATCACCGTACCGACAGCCACTTCAGTTTGTCGCCGGATAGCCGCGACGTGGGCGGTGGCAAGCTCCGGAAGCGAAGTGCCCACCGCCACGATCGTGAGGCCAACGACGGTGTCGGAAACGCCAAGCTGGCCAGCCACGTCCGCCGCAGCTTCGACGAACATCCCCGCCCCCAGAGGTAACCCGACCACGCCGGCGACGATGAACAGCGCGATCATCCGGGCTCTGCTCGGTAGCCCAAGCACCCACTCCATCGGCGTGCTGCGATCCACGTCACGCTGGGTACGGGCGGTCTCTCGCACGGTATAGCCCAGCAAGGCGGCCAGTCCTGCCAAGAGCACGAGACCTGCGAGCCGGTCAAGATCGCCGACGAAGCAGAGGACCACGAAGAAAACGCTGACGCCCAGCATGACGACGCTGTCGCGGCGAGCGGAGCGCTCAGTACAGGCGAGCGGGTAGACGATGATCGGCGTACCGATTACGAGCAGAACGTTCGCGATGTTGCTGCCGACGACGTTGCCGATCGCGATACCGAGGTAGCCCTCAAGGACGGCCTGGACCGTGACCACGAGCTCGGGTAGCGACGTCCCGAAGGCAACCACGCTGACGGCGATGACGAATGGCGGCACGCGCACTCGGCGCGCCAGCGCGACCGCGCCGCGCACCAAGAGGTCACCCCCCATGAGAAGGTAGATCAGGCCACCGAAGAGCTGAATGTAGGCCACGCCTAGGCGGGATCGCTGGCTTCGGGCTCGCCGCCGGCCGGCAGGGGCCTTTGCGCCTGCCTGGACTCAGTGACGTCGCGAGCAACCGCATAGAGCAGACCCGTCTCCGACTCTGGATACGAGGTCCACTGCAGATACCTGTAAGTGCCGTCGGCGCAGCGGTAACGGTTCTCGAAGGAGACGGTGGGGATGCCCTGGCTGAGCTTCTCGATCTCGCGGACGGTCGATTCGACGTCGTCCGGGTGCACGAACTCGACGAACGGCCGGCTCAGCAGCGCTTCCGCCGGCCAGCCCAACGTCCGCTCGAAGGCGGGGTTGACACGCTTGAAGAAGCCGTCCGTCCCGGCGATGCAAAGCATGTCCAGCGAGACCTCGAAGTACTTCTGGAATTCGTGCAACAGCGTCACTTGCCCCTCCAGCTCCTCCGCCATCTGATTGAAGGTGCGTGCGAGAAGCCCGATCTCGTCCTGTCTCTCCGACCTGGCCCGAGCGCCCAGCTCGCCCAGCCGGATCCGATTCGCCACCTCGGCCAGGTCGTGTATCGGTTTGGCGAACCGGAGGCCGAGCAGGGTGCCGAGCAGGATCGCGAAGGCCGAGAGCGATAGGCCAAGCCGCGTCAGCTGCCGCCGGAGGCTCAGAATCGGCTCGCGCTCCTCGGCGGCGTCGAACTTCACGACCACGCCCCACTCGACCTCGGGCAGGTAGCGGGTAGCTACCCAGACCGGCTGTCCGCGATAGTCGATGAGGCCCTCGGAGGACGGCTCTTCTTCTCCCCTCATCGCCCGCTCGGCTGGGTCGTCCATGTCTTCCAGGCGAACGATGGCGGGCCGGCCGTCGGGCTGAGGCCGGGTTGAAAGGAGTATCCGCGGACTCCCCGCTTCCCCCGGCAGCACGATCAGTGTTTCGCCTGTCTCGCCGAGACCGGTGAAGTTCTGGGTCACCTCGACCAGCTCCCGGGCGCTCAAATGGACAAGCAGCGCGCCGATCCGCTCACCCTCCAGTATCAGGGGCGCCACGAAGACGACCCGGAGTCCCTCTTCGTCGCTGAGCGAAATGCCCCGGTAGGCCAGCATCTCGCCGGCGGGCAGCTGCGAGGCTTCCAGCTCCGGGAGTCCCTCCGCCTCCTCTAAAGCCGTCGAAGCGACCGGCCGCCGGTTCAGGTCGTACACGGTGAGTTGCTGCACCGTGCTCACGGAGCGACGCGCGTCCTCCAGGATCCGCCGGATCCGGCCCCGCTGGACGGCGCTGCCCGTCTGATCAAAAGCGCGCAGGCTCAACCTCAGCTGCGTACGACTGGCGATCAGGTGGACGCGATCCTGCCACCCCAGAAACACTCGCTCAAGGTCCTGCTTCTTCGTCTCCGCAAGCGAGTCGAGCTGACGGAGCGTGTTCTCCTGCAACAGGCCGCCGACCATCCTGTAAGCCATCGCACCGAGAGCGAGCATGCTGCCCAGCGACACCGCGACCAGGGCGAAGACGAGTCTAGTGCGTATGTCCACCTTCGATCACCACGTGGGCGAAGTTCCAGATGATCCTGTCGTGGCCGTATTCACCAAGTTACCGATCTAGCCCGCCGTCGCCACGACGGGCCGGAAGACCTGACGGTGCGGCACTGCCCAGCCACCGAACATCAAGGAGATCGAATCGTGTCAGGTGTACCGACAGCGGCTAAGGCCCGGTCGTCGCTCCGACTGCACGAACGCGCCGAGGTTCCGCTACAGTTCCGGCTGACTATTGTGGCGCCGGTGCAAGGTTCCGCCGCCGCCTGCTCAGCGCGATGGCAGGCCAGGTCTAGATCCGATAAGAGATAGCGGAAGTGCGGCCGCGATGGCCCGAGGGATGCATCCAGAAACCAGCGGCGTGGACCTCCCCCCCTGCCGCGCCGCCGGCGGTCCGACCCACCGAAGCCGCACCCGCCACGGTACGCCTGGGAAAAACATGACGCGACGCTCACCGAGAATCTACGACCTGTACAGGAACGATCTCGAACGACATTTGTTTGCGCCGGAGCCGCGCAACAGGCGGCGGCCGTGGCCCAACAGCGGACTGACCGACTGGCTGCGCCTAACGGCTGCGATCCTCGCCTCGGTACTGTCGAGCGGTCGCTGACCGGCGCTGCGAATGGATCAGCGGCGGCGCTCGAAGTGTCCCGCCCAGCCGCCTCCTGGTGCGAGCCGCACGCCGAGCCGGTCTCCGGCGCGCAGAGCGCGCTCGACGCGCCGGTAGTCGCTGGCGGCCCGATCCGCATTGACGCCGTCGGCAAACGCGACGACCGTCCACTCCCCTTCGCCGAGGAACGAGAGATCCAGCTCCAACTCGCGGGGCGTCCAGTCCGTCATCACGCCGAGGTACCACTTTTCCCCCCGGCGCCGCGCCACTGCCACCCAATCGCCCACCTGTGCCGAGATCACGCGGGTCTCGTCCCACACCGTCGGCACATTTGACAGGAAGGCCAGGCATTCCGACTCGCGCAGGTAGTTGGAAGGCGAGTCGGCGAGCATCTGTAGTGGACTCTCGTAGACCACGTACATCGCCAACTGGTGCGCCCGCGTGCCGAAGCTCATCGGTCGGTCGAAGACCGGGTGGAACTGGCTTTCCTGGGCGTTGATCATCGCGCCCGGCGTGTAGTCCAGCGGACCGGCCAGCATGCGGGTGAACGGGAGAGTGACGTTGTGCTCCGGCGTCGGGTGCAGGCTCCACTTGCTCCACTCGAGTCCGCGCACGCCCTCGCGGGTCAGCACGTTGGGGTAGGCGCGCCGCAGACCCGTCGGCTTGTAGGCGCCGTGGAAGTCGACCAGCAGGTGACGCTGTGCCGCCGCCTCGGCGACCTTCCAGTAGTAGTTTACCATCGGCTGATCGTCGCGCTGCATGAAGTCGACCTTGATACCAGCGACGCCCCACTCGGCGAACCGGTCCATCGCCTCTGCGAACCGATCGTCCAGCGTCTTCCACACGACCCAGAGGATGAGCCCGACGCCACGCTCACGTGCGTGGGCGAAGAGCGCGTCGAGGTCGATGTCAGGATTGAGCTCCCAGAGGTCGGCGGGATTCGACCACCCCTCGTCGAGAATCACGTACTCGATACCGTGATCGGCGGCGAACTCGATGAAGAACAGGTACGTTTCGGTGTTGAGCCCGGCGCGAAAGTCGACGCCGTAAATGTTGAGCGCGTTCCACCAATCCCAGGCCACCTTGCCCGGCCGGATCCACGACGGGTCGTCGATCCGAAGCAGAGGCGCGAGCCGGTAGACCATCGTGCTCTCGATCAGGTCGCCGTCGCGCTCCGCCACCACGAAGACGCGCCAGGGGAACGTCCGCGCCCCTTCCATGCGCGCGATGTACTCCGCCCGCTTCGTCACCCGCACGGTCCGGTCGCGCTCCTGCTCTTCCTCGAGCGGGTAGGCGGGAAGGATGCCACCCAGCGCATCGCCCGCCGTTCCGGTCACGTACAGTCCCGGATAGTCACGCAGATCGGCCTCGGTGATCGCGACCTTGGGACCGTCGGGGACGGCGACGAGCACCGGCAGATGCGCCATCTTGTCCGGCGGTATCTCAGCGAGCCGCAGCTGCTCGTACACCCGCTCCGAATGCGTGAGGAAGTCCTCCTCAGTCGGAAACCAGACGATCGGGTCGCCGGTCAACACCGCTGTGAACTCTTCAGCCGCGACGGTGACCGGCCCGGTCCGGCTCGTGCGGAAGCGGTATGCCAGCCCGTCGTCGTAGGCCCGAATGTCGAGCCCCCAGCCACCGGCGAAATCGAGGGAGAGCTCACGGTAGCGATCGCGAATCCGAGCGAACTTCTCCGGTACGACCGGCTCGATCACCTCGTCCACCTGGCGACGCCGTGCATCCACTACTTCGGCGCCGGGACCCACGACCGTTCCATCGCCCAGCGTCAGTGAGATGGGCGATGCCGACAGCAGAATGCGGCCACGCCAGGCGATGCTGTATGTGAGCTCGTCGTCGACGGAGATCGTCATCGCCAGGTCGCCACTGGGAGAGCTGACCTCGTAGCGCTGCGCCGCAGAGTCCTCCGCGCGCGGGCCTCCAAATGACGTCACGGAGAGCAGGCAGGCAATTACAAGCACTGCAGCTCGCATCCTCGACCTCCTGACGTTCTCTCTGCCAATCAGGGACCAGCGGCCGCCGGCCGACGCCAGCGGCACGTTACTCAGCTCGGATGGCAATCTGCCTGCCGCGTCCGTCGGGCGCCATACGGGCGGCGCGATACTCTAGCCGGCGCAGTTTTGTGAAGGACGGCCAGGCACTATAATTGCCATTCCGACCCTCGCAAGACCCCCAGCCGCTTGCCCATCGAGGGAGCCTAGGATGGAAGAGCATATCTATCTGGATAACGCGGCTACAAGCTTCCCGAAACCGGATGTCGTGCACGACACAGTTCGGGACTTTTACAGCAAGAACGGCGTGAATCCCGGTCGCACGGGCTGCGACCTCGCGCTGAACGCCGAGCACATGATCCACGGCACGCGGAAGCGCCTGTCGGCGTTTTTCAACAAGAGCCTCACGGACGCGGGCGTGGAGAAGGACCCGAACCGCCTCGTCTTCACGATGAACGCCACGATGAGTCTCAACCTGATCATCAACGGCATGGTCGGGCCGGGCGACCACGTGGTGACCACGATGGTCGAGCACAACTCGGTCATCCGGCCGGTCAACCACAAGGTGAAGGACGGCGCCGAGGCCACCTTCGTCGCACCCGACGCGGAGGGCTACGTCGACCCCGAGGAGATTCGCAAGGCGATCAAGAAGAACACCACGCTCGTCATCGTCAACCACGGCTCGAACGTTACCGGCGTCGTTCAGGATCTGAAGGCGATCGGAGCGGTGTGCAAGGAGGAAGCGGTGCCGTTCGCGGTCGACGCGGCGCAGACGGCGGGTGTGCTACCCATCGACATGGCCGAGTGCAACATCGGCTTCGTCTCCTTCACCGGTCACAAGGGCCTGCTCGCGCCCACCGGGACAGGCGGCATCTGCGTGGCGGACGACGCAGAAATCAAAGGGAGCATTTACGGCGGCACCGGCGTGCGCAGCGCCGTGCCCTATCACCTGGACGAATTTCCCTACCGACTGGAGGCCGGGACGCTGAACCTGGCAGGTATCGCCGGGCTCTCGGCAGGCCTCGACTGGCTCGAGCAGCGCGGGCTGGAGAACATCCACAAGCACGAGATCGGACTGCTCGGCATGCTCCAGGACGGCCTCTCGGAGATCGAGGGCGTCACCATCTGGGGCACGAAGAACCTGCAGAGACGTGTAGCGACTACGTCTGTGACAGTCGAGAACTTCGACGCCCAGGACGTCGGGACGATCCTCGACGTGGACTACAACATCCAGACCCGCACCGGTCTACACTGCGCTCCGCTGATCCACGAGCACCACGGCACGACCCCGCGCGGCACGGTCCGCTTCTCGATCGGTCCGTTCAACACCGAGGCACACATCGAGACCGCGATCAGGGCGGTAGCCGAGATCGCGGCCGACCGAGCGGCCTGAACTTCTGAAAGGGAGATCGCCGCCGGCACGCTTCAGGCGAGCGCGTTGTAGACCAGCTCCACGACCGCCTGGATCTCGACTCCAAGCTGGTACTTCTTGGAAATCTCGATCAACTGGTCGGCACAATTGTGGCAGGGTGTAGCGACGATCTTCGCGCCCGTCGCGCGTATCTGCTCGGCCTTGATCTTGCCTGACATCACCCGGCGTTCGCCGTACTCGCTCATCGAGAGCATGCCCCCGCCGCCGCCACAGCAGTAGCTGTCCTTCCGATTGGGCGTCATCTCGACGAAGTCTGCGACCACCTTCTTCAGGACGCGCCGCTGTGGCTCGCTGATCCCTCCCCAGCGCACGAGGTTGCAGGGGTCGTGCAGTGTGACGCGATCGGCGTTTTTCTCCGGGTCGACCTTGACGCGCCCACTGTCGATGTACTCCTCGAGAATTTCCAGGACGCTGCGCATCCGCACCGGGTACTCCTGCTCCATCCAGTTCGGCCCCTCCCAGCGGAAGGAGCGGAAGCCGTGGCCGCACTCGGAGAGGATGATCTCCTCCACACCCAGCGATTCAGCCTCTTCGATGACGCGACGCGTCAGCTCGCGGGCAGCCGGGTCGTCACCCGAGTAGAAACCGTAGTTGGTCACGTCGTAGAACTTGCTGGGGATGGTCCAGCGCTCGCCGGCAGCATGGAAGACGCCAGCGGCGGCCATGAGCGAGAGCGGGAAGAACTTGACCTCGCGCGGATTGACCAGGTAGAGGACGCGCCTGCCCTTTGCGCCGATAGGGATCTCGACGCCGTCGTCGTCCATCTCGAGCCGCAGGTCACCGGCGAGCCACTCGGCCGTCGACTTGAGCTCCTCCTCGGTGATCGCCATCTGGTTGCCCGTCTCGATCTGGTTATCGACCGTGCGCTGCAGCCCCTCGGGCACCTTGCCCACCGCGGCGAGCACGTTGCGGCCGGCCCGAATGACCGCGGCGATATCGAGGCCGATCGAGCAGTGAAGGCTGCAGCGCCCACACGCCGTGCATCGACCGTAGACCACGTCCACGAGCTGGTCGAGCGCATCGGGCGAAAGGTCCCTGGCGCCGACGAGGCCGGGGAGGTACTTGCCGAGAAAGGTGTGGTAGCGACGGTAGTGGTCGATGACCTTGCTGGCTTTCACGCCGGGATGGTTGGCAGGCTCCGGCTCAGCTTGGTAGATGTGACAGGTCTCCGCGCACAGTCCGCATTTGACGCACGCGTTCATGTGATACGCGCCGAGGCCTCGGACCGACTGCCCCAGCGTCTCCCGCGCCGTCTCGGTAATCCGTCGCCCCTGCTCGCCGCGCGCCGCCATCAGTCTAGACCATCCTGCCCGTTGCAGACGGGTAGGTACCTCTGCGACCGAGGCGGCGGCCCAGATCACCCCTCGCGACGAAGCAAAAGACGGCGTGTCGCAGCTTGCCCAACGGCAGATAGACGAACAGCAACGCGGCGTAGATCATGCAGACCACCGCGCCCACGCTGTAGCTGGAATAAACGGAAGCCAACGCCAGAAGCACACAAGTCGCGAGTATCGCCATGTAGTCGTCAGGCGCGCTCATCGCCCTGAGGTCCTTCGAGACAGCGCGCCTGACTAGGAGATACAAGCCGGCGACAAGAGACAGCGCGATGACCGGGCGGCTCAGCGACAAGACTTTATGGGCAGCCGCCGGCCAGACGAGCAGCAGCAGCACCCCCAACAGAGACAGGATGACCCCGACGTGCATGACCACGCCGATCGCGAACTTGGCCGGGTGGCGTCGCACCGACTCCTTATGCCGGGGCGTCATCGCGACCGTGAAGCTGAACGCGACGCCTCGCGCAGCGCTGCCAGCCCGCCTGCTGTAATCCGCGCGTCCCCCGCCCCAAGCGGCGAGAACCTGGTAGGCGAGCGCAACCACCGCCCACAGCACGGCCAGCCCGACGAGGACCTTCACCGGGTCGAGCACGAGGCTAGACACACCCATCCGGCTTCGGAAGACCCGCCACGCGACATGCCCCACGCGCCGGTCCGGACGTGAACAGCTTGTAGACCTCGCGCACACTGACGCCCGCCTCTTTGCAGAGCAGCCGGACCGGGGGCGCCAAGTCGTGCTCGCGCCAGTAGTCGCGGATGAACTTGACGATCGCCCAGTGCTTCTCGCACATATCGTCGATGCCTTCCTCCGCGGCGATGGCCAGCGCTACCTGCTCGTCCCACAACTCCGGGTCGATCATGAAGCCATCTTTGTCGAAATCGATCGTCTTGCCCTCTACCTCCACAGGCCCGCCTCCTGCGAATATCGGTGCCCACGCTACCTCGCGAATTGCCGAGCGAATGCGCACACTCCGTGCCACCTCCCACGGCCCGGGCGGCCACGGCACTTTCGCTGATGATACGTTCACCTCATGACCCTCCGCAAAACCGCCGACCTCCGCCGCGCCGACTCCCCTAAACGGCCCGCAAGTGATAGAATCGATAGCAGAATCTTCAGCGTCGGCGACAGCGGTAAGACCCGGAAGGAGCCCTTGAACGAACCGCAGGCAAGACGCCAGACGATAGACGAACCCAAGACGGCGGAGAAGCCGGCTCCGCAGGAAGGGGCCGAGCCGCCCGATAAGCCCACGTCGGTAGTCGTTCTCTACAATCAGGTCGGCGAGGATTGGTACGAGAAGCTGCAGCAGGTCGATCTCTCGACCCTACCGTTCGAGCCCGAGTACCCGGTCCACGTTCCCACAGTCAGGGAAGAGTACTCGGAGGTCGCCCGCGCGCTGCGGCGAGCGGGATACCGAGCACGCGCCGTCAACCTGGAGAACGATCTCCGCCGGCTGGAGCGGGTGCTCAAGCGCAACCGGCCGGACGTCATCTTCAACCTCGTCGAGTTCTTCCACGACGACGCGGGGCTGGAGGCCGCCGTTGCCGGGATGTACGACGTGTACCGGATCGCTTACACCGGGGCGCCCCCCTTCGCACTGTCACTCTGTCAGGACAAAGGTCTCACCAAGCGCGTGCTCCAGGACCACGGCGTCCCGACGCCGCGCTTCAAGGTCTTCTACGAGCCGAAGCTGCCCAAGCGATTGGGTCTTCGCTACCCGGTCATCGTCAAGCCGGTGTGGGAGGACGCGAGCGCCGGGGTGACCAAGGACTCGGTCCTTTACGATTCCGAGCGCTTAGCCGAGCGCGTCGAGCACGTATACCAGGAGTACGGCGCGATCATCGTAGAAGAATTCATCGTGGGTCGCGAGCTACACGTCTCGGTCTGGGGCAACGACCAGCCGGAGGTACTGCCGCCCGTCGAGTTCGACTTCTCCGAGCTGCCGCCGGACTATCCGCCTATCATCAGCTACTCGGCGAAGTGGAACCCGCTATCCGAGATCTACCACAAGGTCCACACGATCTGCCCGGCGCCCCTTCCGAAACGGCTACTGAACAAGGTCGAGAAAGTAGCGATCCGCGCCTATCAGGCGACGGAATGCCGCGACTACGCACGAGTCGACATCCGCTTGAAGGGGAACGAGCCGTACGTGCTCGAGGTGAATCCGAACCCTGACCTCACAGAGGGCGTCTCTTTCATGGACTCGGCCGAACGGGCCGGCTACTCGTTTTCCGCAGCGCTGGCACGTATCGTCGAGTTCGCCGCCCGCCGGCGGCCAGCGCCGAAGCCAGCCGGCGAGCAGCCGGAAGGACGACGACCCGGCGAGGACTTGATGCTTTTCCCCAAGATCGAGACACCCCCAGCGGATGCGAAGACTGGGCCGCCGGCCGAGACCGAACCGCCGGCCTAGCACCGGGAATGAGAAAGCGCCGCAGGCGACGCTATGAAGAGACGGCACACCGTCGTTGCAGCCCTGATTCTGCTCGCTTTGACTGGCACCGTCGTCGTGATGCTCTCCGAATCTGGTGAGCAGGACATTCAACTCCCACCCCTGGCCGACTTGAGCAAGTCCCAAGAGGCCGCGCTCGTCGCGCATCTCGAACAGCACGCGCTGCCACCCGAACAATACGTGCTCGCCAAGTTCGACGAGTTCGATGTGTGGTGCTGTTGGGCGAACTTCATCGCATTCGCCACGACCCGCTGCTCGTGCAGCGTCTCATCCCCCTGCTGTACGAGAACGGGGTACGCCTGCTCGGCTTCGAGTTCGTCCACACCGAGGACCAGGACGATGTCGATAGGCTGGTATCTGCGGCGTCGAACGATGAAGACCTGGCCATCGATATCCTGCGCCGGCCCGGCGGCATCTGGCCGTACCAGGAGTACCTCGATGTCTTCAAGGCCGCATGGTCGCTGAATTCACACCTGCATCCCGACGCCGAGCGGTTCAAGTTGGTCGGCCTCGCGCCCAGCGTGGACTACGCGAAGCTCCGGTTCGGCAGCGCGGAAGAGCAAGCTGAGCAGCGGCACAGGGGGAGTCGGGGCGACTCGGTCTACGCGGCGGTAATCGAGCGAGAAGCGCTCTCACGAGGCATGAAGATGCTGGTCTACGTCGGCCGGCACCACGCGTTCTCGAGATTCGCGCAACCGGGCTGGGACGAGAACTACGAATTCACCGGGTCGTACGCGGAACGGCGTGCCGGACAGCGGCTGAGGACCGAGTATCCGGGTCAGATCGTGACGGTGATGCTGCACGCGCCCTTTTGGTCGCCCGCTTACCGAACCTGGGTGCTACCCTTCGGCGGTGTACTCGATCGCGTAAATGCTGTAAATAGGAAGCCGGTCGGTTTCGACATCGCCGGCTCACCCTTCAGCACACTCGTCGATTCGGCATCGGTGTACGCTCTCAGTTACGGGCAAATCACGCTCGACGATTACTGTGATGGTTACGTGATCCTGGACTATGTAGGCAACTACCGGGTCGCGAGCGTGGTCTCCGGCTGGTTCGACAGAATGTCGTTCAAGGAGTTCAAGTGGCGACTTCCGTGGGAGTTGCCGTTCTTCATCTTCCACCCACGTGTCTTCCTGTGGCTGATGGAAGACGACGCCCGCAAGATGGCCGACAGATGGCACGGGCTAGCGCGCCAGCTCGAGAGTCCCGTCGCGGGCACGCCTTAGCCTCAGCGCTTCCCCGAGAACAGCCGGGGAAGCCATGCCAGTTCTCGAGGTTCAACGCGTGACTCGCACCTTCACCTCCCCCTTCGAGTGGAAGATGACGGCCTTGGGGTAGCGGTCCTCGATCGCCTTCGTGAACTCGCCGAAATGCTGCTCGTAGAGATGTGATGGGATGATGTAGCGGGGCTTGATGTAATCGTCGATTATCGTCGCCGCCTCAGGCAAGTTCTCCTCGTCGAACATGGTGAACGCCAGGAACGCGATGTCGACGCCTTCGCTACCCGGGAGAGCCTGGCGGAAGACAGCGGTCTGACCCGTCGGGACAATATCCCCGGTGTTCAAGACCTTCACCCCGCACAGATCTACAATCATCCCCAGGTTGTCCGCACTGTAATCGGCGTTCGGCTCGCCGTGGCTGAGGCGAAAGACCTTAATTTTCATCCCGTTCGCGTCAAGCTCCACGACCTCTCCAGGCTCCGGCGCCGCCACGATCACCCGATCGCTGAAACGCTCGAAGTCGCTCAGCTCAGTCAGCTGATCGTGGACGAGCCGGCCGGATACGAGCACCGCGTTCGGGTTGCGCCTGAGATGCTCGGCCGTGGACTCATAATGGAAGTGATCGCTGTGGGCGTGCGATACGAGAACCAGCTCGATCTCGTCGAACGGTGGCGACGCGTGCTCGAGCCGCTCCAGGGTCTCAGCGACCGGCGCGTGCCGCGGGTGCCGGTGCAGCGCGTCGATGATCAGGGTCCTGCCGCCGGCCGAGACCATCCACCCGGCAACGGCAAGCTGAGTAATGACCACCGAATCGCTCGCTACGCAGGCTTGCGTCGACCGCTCGTCAGTCCCGCGCTCCCCCAGCGCGGAGGGCCCGAAGACCAGCGAGGCCAAACCGAGCGAGAGCAGGGGCGCCAGCGCGTTCATGGCTCACTCCAAGCATTGCGTGTCCCGGGCGCAGCGGACAATCAGACCCTCAGAGCGTACCCGATCTTCAGGAAGAACGTCCGACCCGTTTGCGTCAGAGACGCGTCGTTGTTCCCCAATCGCGTGTCGGAGTAACCCAGGTAGAGTACCGTCTTCGGGTTGACCTTGTAGGTGAAGAGAAGCTCGCTGAACAAGCCCTCGGTCTCCGGCTCGACCGGTAGTTCGTACATGTCCGGGTCCCGGGACACGTCCCGGTACTGGAGTATCAGACGGACGAAGCTGCGAACGTTCAGGTGATAGAGTAGACGTGCCTGAGTGAGGTATTCCGTGACGATCTTGTCACCTTCGAACGACAGCCGCTGCAGGCTGTGGTCCAGATCCATCCTGAAGTGGCGGCCGACAGCCAAACTCAGGCCCGGCCCGATCTGCAACTCATCCGCTTCGCGCGAGTTGGCGTAATCGATGGCGTCTCCTAGAGCGGCGAACAGCGTGAGCGCGAGCTTCCCCGAGGGACGGATCTCGATGTGGCCGTGGCCGCGCACCAGGTCGTATGTCACGCCATCGAAGTACTCTTTGTCGGCGGAAACCATCAGGCCCAGTTCCGTCTGCAGCGGACCCGAGTAGCCGGCGAACGCACTGACCGACTGGTCGGTGAGCAGGCCATCATGGTCCTCCGTACGCTCGTACCCCACACCCAAGTCCAGGCGTGAGAACCAGCCGTCCGAGCTGCCCCAGACAACGCGCTGCACGCCCACGTCGATCTCGCGCAGGTCGACCCGCCGTATGAAACCGAAGTCGGCCCGGACGTCCGGGTCCAGATCGAGGTATTCGGCCCAGGCCCCCCAATTGCGACTGACATGTTGGAACTCCACCGCGATTCCGTCCCCCTCGAACGCCTCGGTCGCCTGGCCCCAGGTCTCCGCGACTTCGTCCGGCAGATCGCTGAACGTGTACAGGTACTGGAGCCGCATGCTGTTCGCTGAGGAGATTTGCCAGAAGGCGTCGACGCCGGCCGCGTGGTTGTAATAGTCGTCCGCAAGCCGGCCGGTATAGAGCACCCCCACGGTCGAGGAGCCGCCCACATCTCGGCGGTAACGTACCACGCCGCCTGTCACGTCCTGATCCAGGGAGATCGGCACCGACGCCTGATTGGTCGCCATTATCAGGTTGTTGAGCGTGTCCTGGGTGGCGAACACGCCGACGGCGTTCTTGCCCTCCTTACCGGTGAGCTTGAGCCCGGCCAGCGGCTCGACCACGGTCCGGGTGAAGACCGCATCGATCGGTGTCAGGAAATAGTCGGCGCCCTCCAGGAAGAACGGCCGCTTCTCGGGGTAGAAGAGCGCGAAGCGCGCATTCACCTCGAGCTGGGCGACGTCCGCCTCCACCTGTGAGAAGTCCGGGTTCAGCGCGCCCGCCAGCATGAGGCCGGGCGTGACGCCCCAGAAGGCGGTGAGCCCGAGCTCCGGCTCGATGTCGCCGTCGTCCATATCGCCGTCCGGGAAGCCGGCGATCGTGTCCGTGCGGCTCGAGGTGAAGGTCGGGTCGAACTCCAGGTTGTGTCCCGGAGCGATCCCTTCCAGCCCATCCAGCTTGTTGGTCTGGCACAGAAGACAGGTGTTGTTGCGGTCGGTCCAGGAGGAGGCGATCCGGTGCCTCACGCTGCGCGGGTACGAGCGAAAAGCCTGGAAGCCCCACGTTTGGGCCTGCTCGCCGGCCGGGAAGCGCAGCGAGCGGAACGGTATGCCGATCTCAACGACATAGCCGTCCGCCGTGATATTGCCCTTCGAGTCCCAGATGGCGTCCCATGAGAAATCCTCGAAGCCCTCCGACGTCGATAGGATCGCGTCGGCCTGCACACCCAGCGGGTTCACCCGGAACTGGAAAGCCCGTCGCTGGTCGTTGAACGTGTCGAGTAGAAAGCCGAGGTGGTCGTCCTGCAGCAGCCGGTCCAGGTCATCGCGATCCGCCAGATGCGCCCGAACTTGAGCCGGGTCTTGATCGAGGGCGCGGCAGCCGATGTAGAGCCTGGTGTCGTCGAAGGCGACCCGGCAGTCGGTCGCCACAGGCGCCGGCGTGTTATCTCCCGGGAACCATTCCCATGGCAGATCGATGGAGACAGCGTCCGACCACGCCGGCTCGTCCATCACCCCGTCGATCTCGATCTCCGAGCCGGCCCTCGTCACCTGGAAGCGACGAATCGGTGGAATCTCACCCTCGGCCTGCTGGCCATGCAGGAGATCGACCTCGATGCAGAGCGCCACCCCTGCCAGCAGCGCCACCCTCAGGCCCAGGCTCCGAGTCCGGTGCTGCATCACGCGATTGCAGGCCATGCCAACCTCTTAGGTTCCGTATTCGAGAGTGAGTTTGGGCTGGCGAGCACTTGAGCGATCTCCGTGCCCGCCGCCTCCCTGACCATACGGGTCGTGGTAGTGCGTGTGTCGATCCCCGGCCCTCGCCGTCCATCACTTAGACGCCCGAACCGTGAGACAGGTTGGCAGAGCTCGGTTAGGCGGCAGCTTCCAGACTTTGGCAGGGCACGGAAGGCATCGGCTCGAGCACTCCCTCGCCCGCAGGGTAGCAGACTCGGCCGGTGTTGCCCGCAATCTCCTCCTCGATGGGCTCCCGCCCGTCTGCAAGATAGAGGCGCTTGACGACTCGATTCGCACCCTCTCTCAGTAACTGCCTAATCGTCCGCCTCGCTTTCACGGCGCCCCCCGCTCAACCCGAGAAGGTGACGAGAAGCGCCAGCAGCACCCAAAGCACCAGCGCCGTGGCGGCCTGGACTATCTCGGAACGAATTCTGGGAGCCATCACTCTTTGCCTCCTGCCGATGCCCGCCCCGACGGCTTCGAACGGGGCTGTCAGTGGGCTACAGAAGCAGGCTGGGGGCCGGGGAGGACGCGCAGGAGGGTCGACCGCGTAATAGCTTACGATGCAGTCAGTTACGCGACGAACCACCCGCCGCGCGGGTCGAGGTAGAGTCGGATCGTGTGCAGACGGACACGGGGCGGCAGCGCCTCGGGTGTCCGACCGGACACGCTCTCGGGCGCCGCCGAGCCAGCCTCCGGCGAGGTCAAGGCAACATGCGGCGGAGTCCGTGTCGGACGCCGGGGCTCCGACCGACGCGCCTCTACGTTCTGGAGAACCTTACTGCACCGACTTAGACCCCGACCCGGGTGCCCGGTGCGGTGGCCGCGAGCTGGTCTCAATCCGCGCCAACTGTCCCCAGGTACGCCGTCCTCACGTCCTCTGGCACCTTGTTGTGCCCACACTCGAAGTTGATGCACCGGGAACACTCATTCAGACCGATCGACGTGACGAGCACGGCGGTCGACAGCAGGTAAAAAAGCAGGAGTTCCCACTGGAACCGCAGCCAATAGAGAGGGAAAATAGTCAAGATGAGCATGCCGATGGGCGGTATTGGGGCGAACCATCTCTTCAGCCCTCCTGTTACGAACAACAAGGTGACGAGGCTGCCATGGCTGCTGCTAGATGAGCTTGCAGCAGAGCGAATCCGCTTTCCCCCTGATGAACCTGGCGATGTCAACGACCGCCTGTATCTCGTCATCGGTGACACCCACTCCACGAGCGGCCTCGATGTGCTTCTCCGCACTCGATGTGCAGTTGACCGCGAAAGCGGCTGCGACGCATACCAGCTCACGGATGCGCGTGGTGCCTTCCGTGCTACCAGCAGTAGCAGCATCCTCCTCGACAGGTCGCCGGAACTTGCGCCCGAGAAGTTTCAGCCCATGCCGCTCCATGATCTTTCTCGCGTTATCGCGCACGGCGATGGCGTGCGACATCGCCCGCTCGATCTCTTCGTCCGACGCCTCCGCCTTACGCACCGCTCTAAGATGGTAGTTCGTGCATGGCTTGCAGCCTGCAGCCAGCGATGCACCGACGGATACGAGCTCTTTCTCCTTTGTCGTCAACGACATGACAAGCTCCTCTACAGCCGGCTAGCCGACTCACCACTCCAGTGGGAATCCCGGCAGCCCGCCTTTGCCAAGCACCGCTCGCGGACATTCCTCATATCCGTAGCATGAATTTCGGCCACTACGGTACGACTGATCGGGACGGCAGTCAAACCGAACGGCGGCGGAGTCCGCTCGAGGAGTGCGGGGCTAGAATGAAGGATAGGGTCAGCTTCGACGTGGGCCCGGCTGAGGCGTCACTCGAACCGATTTCCGCCGCCACGGCGGCGCCCATCGCGCTCCAGCAGCCGGAGCAGCTGTCGACGTAGGCGAGCGACCTCATCGTCGAATCGGAATTCACCCGCGCCTAGATAGCGAATCACGCGGAACCACGGCGAGCAGCTCTGCCGTGGCGCCGTACCGCGCAGGAATAGCTCGTACGTGCCGCGACAACCGGGCCCGGCACGGAGGCCCGTGCGCGGATCGATCTCCACCATCTCGAGACCGGGCGGATGTGTGAACTCTGCGCCTCCGTAGGGGCCGCTGTCCCCGTACTCGCCGAGTGCGGCGACCAGAAAGCGGGTGAAGATCGGCAGCGCCACCCTCGCGCCGGGCAAGTCGATGCTCTGGCCGTCGTCGAAACCGACCCAGACCCCGACCGCCAGGGAGGGCGTGTAACCGATGAACCAGCCGTCGCGGAAGTCGTTCGTCGTCCCCGACTTTGCCGCGACGTCACCGCGGTAGCCCATCGTCCGCAGCCCACGGCCGGTTCCTCGCTCGACGGCGCCGCGCAGCGCCGACGTCACCAGATACGCCTCGGCGGGATCGTAGACCTGCTCGCCGGTCAGATCGTTCCGGGCGATGACGTTCCCCTCGCGATCGAGCGCGCCGAGAACCGCACGCGACTCCGCACGATACCCACCGGCTGCCAGGACACCATAGGCCCGGGTAAGCTCGAGCGGGGTGACTTCGTTCGAGCCGAGTGCGATGCTGGGAACGGCGATCAGCGGGCCACCGATTCCCAGGGCCCGCGCCGTCTCGACGATACGCTGCGGGCCCACCGCCATGCCGAGCCTGGCGAACGGAACGTTCAGCGACCGCTCGAGCGCGTCGCGCAGGGCGATCGGCCCGCGGAAGCGGCGATCGTAGTTCACAGGCTCCCAGGGGCCTTGTGGAGTCTGCACCACCAGCCTCTCATCGTGGAGTACGGAGGCCAGAGTAAAGGGCCGCTCGTCGTCATCCGGGTCCCAGCCACGGCGCGACAGCGCGGCGATGCTCACGATGGGCTTGAAGGCGCTCCCCGGTTGCCGGCGCGCTTTGACGGCCCGGTTGAACTGCGAGCTTCCGTAATCGCGCCCTCCCACCATGGTGAGGATCTCGCCGCTGCGCGGATCGATGGCCACGAGCGCCGCCTGCAGAGGGCTATCAAGACGCAGGAGGTCGGGATACTGAGCCTCGAGCTGTTTGAGCCCCTCACGAACTGCGCCCTCGGCAGCGCTCTGCAGTCGCATGTCCAGCGTCGTGAACACAGCCAGCCCACCGCCGCTGAAGGCGTCGCGGTTGCCGGCATCCAACTGCTCGCCCACGTAGTCGAGGAAGTAGCGCACGCTACGCGGCGGACGTTGGGTCTCCCTCACCTCGAGCTGTGCGTCGCGCGCCCCGAGCGCCTCCTCGTCACTGATCGCTCCCCGCTCCTCCATCATCCTCAAGACCAGGTCGCGGCGTGCCCTCACCGCCTGCGGCCGGCGGAACGGCGAGTAGATGTTCGGACCGCGGATCAGTGCGGCGAGGGTCGCGGCCTCACTCAGATCGAGGGCGCTAACGTCTTTGGCGAAGTAGTACTGCGCCGCCCGGCCCACGCCGTGGATCGCAATTCCGCCATCCTGTCCGAGGTACACTTCGTTGAGATAGGCCTCGAGGATCTCTTGCTTACCGTGCCGCCACTCCAAGGCGAGCGCGATGGCGATCTCGCGAGCCTTGCGGATCAGCGTGCGCCGCGGACTGAGGAACAGCGTCCTCGCCAGCTGCTGGGTGAGCGTGCTGCCGCCCTGCACAACACGTCCGGCCCTCATGTTCGCCAGCGTCGCGCCCGCAATTCGCACCAGGTCGAGGCCACGGTGCTCGAAGAAGCGCTGGTCTTCGACGGAGAGGACGGCCTCGACAAGATGGTCCGGCACGTCGGACAGGCGCACCGGTACGTGATCTTTGTAAGAGGCGCCCAAGAAGGTGCCGATCAGTTCCGGCTCGAGAGCGACGTAGACCTGTCTTCGACCACTCGCATCCTCCAGCCCGGTGATCCGTCCGTCGTTACCCAACCGAACGGTTGCCGTGCCACCACTGGTGAGCATGTCGTGGTGACGGAAGACCCGCTGACCGATGATCCAGCTGCGCCTGCCGAGCCGGTACTCACCGGACCCGACATCGCGGCTGCTCGAAGGAACGTACCCCAGCCGTTCGAGTTGCTCCTCGACCGTCGCCCGGCCGGGCCGCATCCCGAGATACAGAACGAGCGGACGGCCGTAGATCCGGGTCGGCGCCTGCAGGATGGGATCGTCGAGGTGGGCGACCATGGCGGCCTCGAAGACCACCGCCGCCAGCCCCAAGCCCGCAAGTGCTGCCAGCGAAGCCAGCACCATCTCAACCCTAGAGCGCCGGCGCGTCCAGCCCCACACTGCCTTCACGGTCACCCCCACAAAGCGTGGGCTAGATTACGACGTGGGTTCCCGGCTTCCTTGCGTCTCTGCCTGTTGGACGCAGTCGCCTAGCTTTCGGTTGTCCACTCTCTGCCCCGCACAGAACCGTCGCCTACCGCCGCCTGACCGCCTGTGCGGTGCCGCTTCAGACTGCCAGACCGTGACGCCCCTGGCGATGCCCCGCCGCGTAGTACTGCGCCGAGAACGGGCAACTGCCCAGCCGGTTCCTGAGCACGGCCCGGGCCCATGCGACCCTCAGGCTGTCGAGCCGCTCACCCACCACCTCGATGTAGTTCGTGCGACACTCGCCCAGCCCCATGGAGTACGCCATCCCGAGCTGGGTTATGCGAGCCGGATCGTGGCTCATGATCCAGGCCGCCGTCGCGTCGGCCGCTACAACATCGGTGCTGGCGAGGACGAGCCAGGACCCGAGCCGGTTCCGCATGTTGACTGTTCGGCCGCCGTGACCGGTGGTCGGGCCGTCGCCCTCGACTCCGATGGAGAAGTCGACAATCGCGAGGTCAGGCCTCACACCGTCGACCACATCGAGATAAATCTCGGCGATCGAACGCGTGCTGCTGTGATCGAATACCACCCCGCGATCATTGGTGCCTCCCGCATAGCGTGCCAGCGACGTGACGCCGACGAAGTTCTTCAGCCCCAGCGTCAGCTGCGCCCAGCAGTGCGTCTTGGCGACGGGCACCGTGATTACGCGGTCGGCTCGGGTAACGAGGCTGGACGTCGCGATCGTGCCGAGGTAGGTGCCTGAGGGGACCTCATCCCAGTCGGGCGAGTCGACCTCGAGCGAGGCCACCCTGCAGTTGCCGGCGTACTCCGAGCTCAGACGTTCCGCCTCTGCGACGAGGTTCGTCGAGCCGTCCAGGGTCGTGGCGAGCTCCCAATCGAAGGCCGGCATCTGGGAACCGTCGCCGATGATCACCTCGGCGGCGCCGGCCTTCAGGCACTCCTCGGCCGTGGCGATGCAGATCTCCGGCTTGGTGCACTCGCCGTTGGCGAAGACGTTGCCCGACGACGCCCAGGGCAGCGTCACCATGTTCGGCTTGATGAAGACCGTTTCACCTTCGTGGACGACCTCTTGGATCCCCCCGATCGCATCCAAGGCGTCGCGGGTCATGGCGTAGAGGTCGGTCCCACGCACCGCCGACACGGTAGCCGTGGGTTCCGGCGGGATCGGCGGCTCCTGCGGTGTCCCCGCCGAGCCGTTACCGCACCCACCCACCGCGGCACCGCCAACGGCTAGGGCCGACAGGCGGACGAAGTCCCTGCGACTGATCTCCCGATTCGGTTGGCTTGGCTCTCCGGTTGGACGGCTCATGGCGGCCTCCCTGGGGTGGGACTGTGGCGATGTTATACACCACACTACGTACACTACCGGCCTGCCGATTCGGGCACCACCCGGCCTGGCGCTTCCGCCCCCCACCGGCCGGCTGACAGGTCCCGCGGCCGGCCTGTGCAACCCCGGTGATCTGGATCGTCTCCCTGATTGGAAGGAGAAGCTGCGCCAACCGGCACCGGGCCCGGCCCGGGCTAGACAGGGAGCGAAAATCATGAGACACCGACCGGCCACACTGATTGCACTCGTCGTTCTGGGCTTCTTCGCCTGCACATCCCAAGCCCTGCGGCAAGAGGAGACACCCGGCGAAGTCGAACTGGAGCCTGTAACCGTAACCCCGCAGACCGCGCCGCTCTCGGCCGCTGAGCTCCGCGAACGCGGAAAGGCCGTCGCAGACGCCGTCGGCGGCGTGCGTTACGACCTGCCGGGCCGTTACAACCCTAACTTCAACACGGAGTCTTACGACCGCATCGTCGAGAACACTTTCCTCAGCGTGGCCGCCAACCCGCTGTCGACTTTCTCCATCGATGTGGATCGGGCGTCGTACAGCAACGTTCGGCGGTTCATCAACCACGGGCGGCGGCCGCCGATCGACGCCGTACGTATCGAGGAGCTGATCAACTACTTCACGTACGACTACCCCGACCCCGACGGCGAGCACCCGTTCTCGATCACCACCGAGCTGACCGATGCGCCCTGGAACCCACTCCACAAGCTGGTCCGCATCGGCATCCAGGGAGAGAAGATCGACACCGAGGATCTGCCACCCAGCAATCTCGTCTTCCTGATCGACGTCTCGGGGTCCATGCAGTCCCCCGACAAGCTCCCGCTCTTGAAGGCATCGTTCCGCATGCTGGTGAACGAGCTGCGGCCGGAAGACCGGGTAGCCGTCGTGGTCTACGCCGGGGCAGCCGGCCTTGTCCTCGCATCGACGCCCGGTGACGAGAAGGACACGATCCTCGGCGCCATCGAGGCGCTCGAGGCCGGCGGCTCGACCGCGGGCGGCGAAGGGATCATCCTGGCCTACAAGGTCGCGCACGAGAACCACATCGAGGGCGGCAACAACCGCGTCATCCTGGCGACCGACGGCGACTTCAACGTCGGCGCCTCGAGCGATGCTGAGATGGTCCGGCTCATCGAGGAGAAGCGCCAGCAGGGTACCTTCCTCACGGTGCTCGGCTTCGGTACGGGCAACCTGAAGGACTCGAAGATGGAGCAGCTGGCCGATCACGGGAACGGCAACTTCGCCTACATCGATAACTTGATGGAGGCACGGAAGGTGCTGGTCACCGAGATGGGCGGCACGCTGCTCGCCATCGCCAAGGACGTGAAGATCCAGGTCGAGTTCAATCCCCAGCGGGTCCAGGCCTACCGATTGATCGGCTACGAGAACCGCCTGCTGGCAAACGAGGACTTCAACGACGACACTAAGGACGCGGGCGAGCTGGGTGCTGGCCACTCGGTGACCGCCCTCTACGAGGTGATCCCGGTGGGCGTCGAGAGTCGCTTCGAGATCCGCGGCGTCGACTCCCTCCGCTATCAGACCCCGGGGACTCCTTTCTCCCCCTCGGATTCCCCAGAGCTCATGTTCGTCAAGCTCCGCTACAAGGAGCCCGACGGAGATGAGAGCCGGCTCATCGAGCAGCCGGTGCTCGACTCCCGCGACGAACCGACCACCGACCTGCGATTCGCCGCCGCAGTGGCTGGATTCGGCATGATCCTCCGGGAATCGGAGTACCTTGCGAGCGATTGGACGCTGGCCGACGTTCTCGAGCTGGCACGCGGCTCGACCGGTGAAGACAGCGCGGGCTACAGAGCCGAGTTCATCAGGCTCGTCGAGTCGGTCAACTCCATGGAGCTACTCGCTCAGGCGAATCACTAGCTCGAGCGCCGGCAAGCCCGGCGACACCGCGGATAAGAAAGAAGCCCTGCCGCCATTCGGTGGCAGGGCTTTCAATTTCCGGTTCGCCGATTCAGGCACCCGCGCGGTGACAATAGCGTACGGCAACTATGCGTAGCCCCCGCGCGTCTAGAGAGGTAGAATGTTCCCTCTATCTCGCGCGGTCGTGCCCCTGCCCCGGGCCCATCGCACAGGAAGACAGCCATGCTATTCGCACGACAGAGCGTCGTTCTCTCGCTCGCCATCCTGGTGCCGACTCCCGTCGCCGCACAGGAGATCCACGAAGCCGCCAGGCAGGGTGATGCCGCCGCGGTCAGGGCACTGCTCGACGAAAACGCCGACCTCGTGAACAGCCGGGATGATGGCGACGCCACACCCCTCCACTACGCCGCCGCCGGAGGCTCGCAAGAGGTCGCCGACATGCTGCTGGCGCGCGGCGCCGGCGTCAACGCACAGAATCACTCCGGCGAGACGGCCCTGCACTGGGCAGTGATCCGCAATCAGAGGGCGGTCGCCTTCCTGCTCGTCCAGAACGGCGCGGACACCGAGCTCAGAGAGAACTACGGTAGAACGCCGCTCCTCTGGGTGGCCCGCGAGACGGGCAACGTAGAGATCGCCACCCTGCTGATCGAGGCCGGCGCCGACGTCAACGCGAGAGACCGGGCTATGGACACGCCCCTCGGCCTCGCCGCCTGGCGCGGCTTCGAGGATTTGGTTGACCTGCTGCTCGCTGAGGGAGCCGCTGTGCCGACCGGCGGCGCTGAGGCCCAGACGCTGCTCGCTTTCGCCGCCGAGAAAGGCCTTGCCCGCCTGTTCAACATCGTCGCGGGCGGGGAGGTCGACCTGACCGTCAGAAACGACAATGGCGGAACCCTGCTGCACTCGGCCAGCGAGGGTGGGGTGAAAGAGGTCGTCGAGGCTCTGCTCGACCTGGGTCTGGAGGTGAACGAGGCCGACCGATATGGGCGTACGCCGCTCCACTACGCCGCCGAGAACGGGCGGAGCGAGGCCGCCGAGGTCTTGATCGCGCGAGGCGCAGACTTGGATGCACGTTGCCTGGTGGGCAACACACCACTGAACGTCGCCGAGGCGCATGGCCACGCTGGACTAGTGGAGTTACTCGTCGCCCACGGCAGCAACAGGTCGCCTGCCGCCTTCCCGGTCCTGGAGGGACTATACTTCGGCCAGGCACCTCCGGGGTCGGAGCCTGAACTGTTCGCGCCGGGAATCGTTTCCTCGCACCGCTTCGAGCACGGTACCGTGGCATTCTCCCCTGATGGGCAAGAGGCCTTCTGGTCCTCCTCTTACCCGCTGCCCGGCTCGGGCTACACGTGGTCGAGGATACTCACCAGCTGGCTCGAGGATGGCCGCTGGACGGCGCCCGAAGTTGCGACGTTCTCCGGCGGTCCCCGCGCCGGCGATGACGTACCCTTCTTCTCGACCGACGGCAATAGGGTGTACTTCATCTCGGGCCGGCCGGATAGACTCGGTGGCCCCACGAGCGAACGCATCTGGTACGTCGAACGGACCGCGGACGGTTGGTCTGAACCCGTAGTGATAGACGGTGGACCCAACTCGCTGGACTTACATTGGCAGTTCTCGGTGGCTGCCAATGGAAACATCTACTTCGGGTCCGGAGACCCCAGCGGCTACGGTATGGCTGACATTTATGTGTCGCGCTTCGTGGACGGGCGTTGGGCGCCGCCCGAGAACCTCGGCAATGTTGTGAACAGCGAGTCGGGCGACAGCTCCCCTTACATCGCCCCCGACGAGAGTTACCTGCTGTTCATGCGCAATCGGGCGCCCGATGGCCTGGGCGGCGTTGACATATTCGTCAGCTTCAGGTCGGGTGATGGGGTCTGGACACCGCCCGTGAGCCTGGGCGCGCCGGTGAACTCACCGTCGCACGACATCTGCCCGATCGTCTCACCGGATGGCAGGTACCTCTTCTTCAACAGCTTCCGGAGCGGCAACGCCGACAACTACTGGCTCGGCGCCGAGATCATCGAGCGATTGAGGCCGGACGGCGCTGACTGACGGGACCTCGAATCGCCCACCTGAGTTGCTCAAAGCCCCGTCACCACTCGGGCGACGGGGCTTGCTCAGGTCGTCACCGTCGATCCGCTGGAGTCACGTCGATTCCCTGTCCTCGCGAATGAGATCCCGCACGGCATCCAGGTGCCGGTCCCGCCCCGCCACGTAGTCCCCGATCGAGTACTCCACCTCCACGTCCGGCAACACCCCGCGGTCCGGATTGTCACCAGGCAGAACGAGGATCGCCACCGGTATCTTGGCCCGCAACGTCGTATTCGGCAGCTCGATGAAGATGGGATCGCTCATGAACGCCTCCCTGCCACCGGTCTCGCGGTCAGGCCAGGAGCCTCGTGTTCGCGGCAGATGGCTGCGGTGGCCACCCGTATTAGAGCGTGGACCAGGGTTGGAGGTTGGAAGCGCGGACTACCGGCTCAGCATATGATGCGCCGCCGAGCTTACGAGGAGGTCTGGGCCAGGTAGTTCTGTATCTGGCCCAGCGCCTCTTCTTCAGCAGCTTTGGCGCCCCTAATGCTCTCCGCCAGCGAGCGCAGCGATGCACCCTCGGGCCTTTTCACTCCAGAGTGATACTCCCAGACGGGCTTCAAGCACGAGGCGACCCGCTCGTAACACGAAGAGGCGTTACGCAGCGCCTCATCGTCGGCCAACCCCCGGAGATAGTCGCGGGCGTAGCAGCGGGCCGACAAGTGGTGCCCGGCGTAGTAGCGGGCGTGCCCCTGCACGTCCTTACCGATCTTGCGGGCGCTTCCGGCTTCGAGGATCAGCGCCCACCGATCGTACGCCGTCGCCCACATCTCGTACCCGGCCAGACCGTTCTCGTATGCGGGCCTCTCCGTCCACTCCTCCCCTTCTGCGTGAGCGACCGCCGCTTTGAGCGAGTCGAGTACGACCTCCTCGCGGCTCCGGCCAGTCGGTTCCCCCGGGATCGCGACTGATAGGATGTCGATCCCGTTCCGCCCCAACTTGTCGAACGCAAGCGTCGACGGCTTTCCCTCATCGGTCAACGTGTCGTAAAGCGACCTCTCTTGATCGTACCCGATAATCAGCCCCCACTCGCAGCCAGCGATGTCCCAGACGACCGCGGGAGCGCCGCGCTCTAGTCCCTCGACGATTGCCGAGTGGGCCTCTCTTCTCCTCTGCTCCTCGACCGCGCTCTCGTCCCACATGCGGCTCACGTAGATACAGCGGTAGCCCGCCTGCTCGACTGCTTCCGGCAAGACCGCCGACCAGTTGAAGATGCTCATCGCGCTCGGACACAGGTCCCGGCAGACGAAGCTCCTGAAGGCGAAGGCACTGCTTCCCATCAGCCACGCAGGATCGAGTCCGCCAGCGACGTAGTTGAGCGCCGTGGCGAGGCTGGCCATGCACGAAGCGAATCCCCCGGGCGCGGCCTGCGTCCACGACGAACCCAAGGACTCGACCGTCCTCGTCCCGCTCGAACGTCAGGCGATCACCCTCGAGCGTGAACTCGTCCTCGACGGTGGCAGGCAGCGGGATCGGGTCCCCACGGCCCCGCTGCACCTCCAATTCCCCCGCGACGAACGTGATACGGTAGTTGGTGCCGAGCGCTTCGCTATAGAAGGTGCCCGCGAAGGTCTCCAGGCGATCACTGCGTTACGCACAGCTGACCTCCCGCTAGGGCTCGAAGCGCCGATGGTTTCCTCTCTGGCCACCAGACTGCAGATTACGCGACAATGAGGATCCCCTACAGATCGCTGACCTTCTGGATATTTGTCGGCCTGTTCGGCGGGATGATCGCCGGCAAGCTGTTCGGCGAAGCCATCGTCCCGATCGCCGAGCCCCTGTCCGACGTCTTCCTCAGGCTCCTCCGCATGGCGATCATGCCGCTCATTATTACCTCGCTCACCGCGGCGGTGGTCAGCGTCGGCGCACGGAAGAACCTGGGTCTGCTGGGAGCCCGGACCTTCGGATACTACATCGCCAGCAGCCTGATGGCGATAGTGACCGGCCAGATACTGGTGAACATCTTGAGGCCCGGCGTCGGGTCGGCTATCCGCCTCGAGGAGGTGGTCACCGAGATACCGGCGGCGCAACAGAGCATCAAGGATCTATTGCTGCGGATCATCCCGGAGAATCCGTTCCAGGCGCTGGCGGAGGGCGACGTACTCCCGGTCATATTCTTCTGCATCCTCTTCGGCTACTTCATCACGCAGTTGAAAGATCCGTACAGGACGCAGCTTGGCGACTTTTTCCAGGCGGCGTTCCAGGCGATGATGAAGATGACCCGGCTGGTGATCTGGTCGGCGCCGCTCGGGGTCTTCGGGATAAACGCGGAGATCGTGGCGACGATGGGCTTCGACGCCTTCCGCTCCCTGGGCTTCTACTTCGTCGTGGTCCTGATCGGACTCTTCATACACGCCACGGTGACCCTGCCCCTGCTCGTGTATCTCGTGACGCGTAAGAACCCCTGGAGACACTACAAGGGGATGCCGCCCCCGCTCGTCACCGCCTTCTCCACCTGTTCCACCATTGTCACGCTGCCGCTTAATATGGAAGCGGTGATGGACAACTCGAAGGTGTCGGAGAAGATCGCATCATTCGTGCTCCCGATTGGCGCGACAGTGAACATGGATGGGACGGCGCTCTACGAGTGCGTCGCCGTTGTCTTCATCGCGCAGGTCTACGGCTTCGCGCTCGCCCTGGACCAGCAGCTGATCATCGTTGTCACCGCCTTGCTGGCATCGATCGGCGCCGCCAGCGTCCCCATGTCAGGGCTGGTGATGATGTCGATAATCCTGGCGGCCGTCGGCCTGCCGCTCGAAGGTGTCGCCATCATACTCGCCGTGGACCGGGTCCTCGACATGTTCCGGACCACGGTCAACGTGCTCAGCGATTCTTGCGGTGCGGTGATAGTCGCGAAGCTGGATGGTGAGGAAGTACTGACGGGCTAGCAGCCGCCGGGCGTCATCCGACCTCGGGAACGTCCCGGTCGCCGGCAGCCTGTCTGATCTCGAACCACTGCGATCCCCACCTCACACCCACCAAGACCCAGACGCCACCCAGGTACACCTTTCCCAGCAGGTCGGCGGGGATCAGCGGCACGAAGCTGAGGCCGGCCATCACGAACGCGGCGAAGGCGAGCAGCGCGCACTTGCCCGCGGT
The DNA here is from genome assembly GCA_020344215.1 of Gemmatimonadota bacterium. Classification (GTDB taxonomy): domain Bacteria; phylum Gemmatimonadota; class Gemmatimonadetes; order Palauibacterales; family KS3-K002. The sequence goes on along the minus strand of CP070815.1, from coordinate 3,182,147 downwards.
CACTCGGTTCGCCTCCTGCACAACTGACCTTTGGACCATCCTACGAACCTCCTTCTCACCGATAGCCAACCTGAGTCCACACACGTACAGGGCAAGTCCGGTGCCGCCGAGCCTGAAACTCCAACTGCTCTAGCTGTAACAGGTTACACGCATGGGAGGGGGCGATCCTCGGCCGGCAGCCTGTTCGATCCCGGCACAGCTGTGTCCGGATACGAACGGCCCGGCGGATCGATCAGGACTTCGGCAGGGTGAGCGTGGCGACGCAGCCGCTGCGATCGCCTCTGTTCCGCAGCTCGAGTGCGCCGCCGTGCCCCTCGGCGATCTGCAGGCTCAGGACGAGGCCGATTCCCGAGCCGCCGGGACGCGTGCTGTAGAACGGCACGAAGAGGTTCCTGGTGTCGGAGAGGCCCAGGCCTTCGTCCCGCACCCACACCTCCAACTTGCCGCCGTCTTCCCGCCACCCAACCTGCACAGCGCCGCCCGTCTCGAGCGCGGCGTCGACGCCGTTCCTGACAAGGTTGATGAGTAGCTGGTCGAGCTGGTCGCCGTCGGCCTCGATCGTCAGCTCGGGGCCGTCGCACACGGAGACCGGCAGGCGTGTCTCGAGCTCCGCGACCCGGCGGACCCAGGCCCCGACGTCGACGGGCCCGGGAGTCGGGGGAGGTAACCGCGCCAGGTCGGCGTAAGAAGCCATGAAGCGGCTCAGCGCCTCGGAGCGGCCGGAGATCACCCTCAGCCCCTGCTCCACGTCATCGTCGAGGTCGGCGGGTCGCGGCTCGCGCCTCGTCAGGCTCAACAGGCTCGCGGCCGTCGATTTGATCGGCGCCAGCGAGTTGTTGATCTCGTGGCTCAACACGCGGATCAGACGCTTCCAAGCCTGCCGCTCCTCCTGGCGCAGCGCCTGGCTCAGGTCGGTCAGCACCAGCAGCCGGTGGGGCACACCCTCCTGGCGGAATGTCGTATGCCGAACGTCCCAGCGTCCCAACCTGCCCTGAAAGGTCAGATCGATCGTGCCCGGTCCCTCTTCCAAGGGACGCGCGAGGCCGAGCGAGCTCGCGCCGCGCCCGATCGCTCGTTCCAGCGGCCGGCCCAACAGGCGTTCGCCGGCCCGGTTCACGAGCCTCAGACGGTTCTCGGCATCGAACGCGAACACCGCGACATCGATCTCCTCCATCACGCGACGCAACAGCGCCGTCGCCTCCAGAGCGCCTAGTCGCTGTCCACGGAGAGTCTCGCCCAGGATGTTGGCCTCCATCATGGCGAGCCCCAGCGGCCCCCTCGGGCTCCCGCGTCTGGCCCTGATGGAGTAGTCCCCTTCTCGCAGCGCCGCGAGCATGTTGGACAGCGCTTGCAGGGGCCGCACGACCCGTTCTTTCACAGCGAACGCATAGCCCAGCCAGCCAGCCGAGACGATGAGGGTGAGGGTCCACTGGAGCTTGAGCGCGAAATCCCCGGTCCAGAGCAAGATCATCGCCACGAGCGTGCCGGGGAGCCCGGCGAGCAGCGTCATAACGAGTATGCGCTGTTCGTGGCGAAGTCTGGCCATCCGCCGCTGGTGCTCTAGTGTGGCAGGTCGTAGCGCTGCAGGCGCCGATAGAGGGCGCTGCGGCTGAGGCCGAGCGTTGCGGCCGCCTGGCTCACGTTGCCGCCGTGACGCTCGAGCGCTTTCCGGATTAGATAGCGCTCCGCTTCCTCCAATCTCATCTCCTCCAGGTGCCCACCGCTATCGCTCCTCGCCCGGAGCCCCAAATCGGAGGCGCGGACCGTCTCTCCGCGCGCCATGAGTACTGTCCGCTCGATCACGTGCTCCAGCTCTCGCACATTGCCAGGCCAGCTGTGCTCGAGCAAGGCCTGCATGGCACCGGCCTCGAATTGCGCGATCGGCTTGCGGTACCGCTCGGCAAGACGGCGCAGGAAGTGGTTCGCCAGTAGCGGGATATCCGCGCGACGGTCGCGCAGAGGCGGCAGATCGAGCTCCACCGTGTTCAGCCGGTAGAGCAGGTCTTCGCGGAACCGGCCCTCGGCAACCTCATCGAAGATGTTCGCGTTCGTCGCCGAGAGCAGTCTGACATCGACGCGGCGCGTCTTCGACGATCCCACCCGCTGCAGCTCACCGGTCTCCAGCACACGCAGCAGTTTCGCCTGCTGCTTGAGTGGCACGTTCGCGATCTCGTCCAGGAACAGCGTCCCGCCGTTTGCCAACTCGAAGCATCCGATCCGGTCGGACTTCGCGTCGGTGAATGCACCCTTCACGTGGCCGAACAGCTCGCTCTCGACCAGTGTCTCGGAGATGCCACCGGCGTTGATCGTAACCAGCGGCTTCGCCGCCCGCTCAGAGGCCCCGTGCAGCCAGCGCGCCACTACTTCTTTGCCGGTACCGTGCTCACCGGTGATCAGCACGTTGGCGTCCGAAGCGGCTACCCGCTCCATGATCTCCAGCACGGGCTCCATAGCCCGAGACTCGGCGATCAGCTCGGGCAGCTCCTGCTGGCGCAGTCGCAGGTTCTCGGTCTCGAGACGCTGGCCCTTGCGGAGCGCTCGCCCCAACTCGACCTGGGTGCGCAGCGTGGCGAGCAGTCGCGCGTTGTCCCACGGCTTCTGCACATAGTCGCGGGCCCCCCGGCGCATCGCCTCCACCGCCGTCTCCACACTCGCCCAGGCGGTCATCACGATCACCGGTAGCGTGCTGTCCAGCTCTTGAATCGTGGCCAGCAGGTCGAGCCCTTCACGGCCCGAGGTCGTATCGCGGCTGTAGTTGAGGTCGAGCAGTACCGCGTCGAAGTCCTGTGCCTCGACCGACGCCAGAACGCCGGCCGGCGAGGTAGCGGTTTCGATCTCGAACCCCTCACCCTTCAGCAGGAGGCGAAGCGCCTGCAGCACGTCAGCCTGATCGTCGGCGATGAGGACTCGGTGATCTCCTGACGCCTGGCTCACCGGCTTGCCTCCCTCCCGTCAGCTGCCGGCCTAGAAGCCGATTTCCTCCAGCTCCCTCAGCTTCTCGCCGTTCTCCTCGCTGACGATCTGACCGTCGAACAGGTTGAGGGTGCGCTCCGCGTGGTGCGCGTAGCGCGGATCGTGCGTCACCATGCAGATCGTCGCGCCTTCCCGGTGCAGATCGCGCAGCAGCTCCATCACCGCGCCGCCGTTCTTCGAGTCCAGGTTACCCGTCGGCTCGTCGGCGAGCAGGATCGAGGGCTGCCCTACCAGAGCGCGCGCCACAGCCACGCGCTGCTGCTGGCCGCCCGAGAGCTGCGCCGGGTAATGGTTGACCCGGTGCGCCATCTCCACGCGTTCCAGCGACTCGTGCACCCGCTGCTTCCGCTCGGCCGACGGCATCCCCCGGTAGGTGAGCGGGAGCTCGACGTTCTCGTATACCGTCAGGTCACCGATCAGGTTGAACGCCTGGAAGATGAAACCGATATGCTGGTTGCGGATGCGCGCGCGCTGCGACGCCGTAAGGTTCGATACCGGCTCGCCGTCGAGCACATAGTCGCCAGACGTAGGCGTGTCGAGGAGCCCGAGTATCGAGAGCAGCGTGGTCTTGCCGCACCCCGATGGGCCCGCCACGGCCACGTACTCGCCGCTCTTGATGTCCATGTGGATTTCGCTCAGCGCGTGCGTCTCCAGTTCCTCGGTGTAGAAGACTTTGCCGAGCGATTCGAGCCGGATAAGCGGGCCGCCGTTCTTACTCTGTGCCTGTGCTTCCATGATTCCGTTCCCAGTCTCCCTCGTGTCTGTATTGATGCCAGCGCATCACCTCAGTCGCACCCGGTCATGCTCATCCCAGGCCGACATATCACTCACAATGACCTCGTCACCCTCCAGCAACCCCTCGATGATCTCTATCGTGTTGACCGACGCGCGGCCCAGCCGCACGCTCACCCGCACGGCCGCATTCCCGCCTTCGACGACCTTGAACAGTCCAACCAGGCTGTTTGCCTGTCCGTACGTCGGCCGCGACACGTAGAGGACGTCGGTCAGTCGCTCGATCTCGATCGTTCCGTCCACGCTCAGGTCCGGTCGCGCTTCCCTGGGCAGCGGACCTTCCAGGCGCACGTCCACCATCACGGCAGCATTCAGGACCGCGGGATCGATACGCGTCACGCGTCCCTCGATCGTGTCGCTGCGCGTATCGATCAGCGCTAGCTGGCCCACCGCGACGTCGCGCGCCTGTGTCTCCGGGATCCGGATCTCCGCCTTCAAGCGCCCCGGCTGCACTATCCGCGCCAGGATATCGCCCGGCCTCGCCCACTCACCTTCCTCCAGCTCTAATTCGGCGAGCACGCCCGATACGCCGGCCACGACGTACATCGATTCGACGAGATTCTGCTTGAACTCCGCGATCGATCGCAGCCGCTCGACCTGGGCACGCTGTGCCGCCAGCTGCGACTCAACCGCTTCCGTCATCACCGTCAGTCGCTGCCGCTCGATCTCCAGCCGTTGCTCCAGCTCCTCCGCCTTGTCACGCGAATTCTGCAAGTCGATCTCCGAGAGCAGCCCCTTCTCCGCCAGATCCTCGTCCCGGCGTACGTTCCGCATCGCCTCCAGGTGCCCGGAGCGCACCGTCGCCACCAGCGCTTCCTGGCTGAGCCGCTGGCTCTCCAGCTGGGCCTTCAGCTCCACCAACCGCGCCTCTTCCGCCGTGAGCTGCCGCTGCGATTCCAGCGCCTGGATCTCCACGTCCGGGTTGCTGAGCTCGAGCAGCACCGTCGCGCTATCCACCTCCGCCCCGGGCTCCACCAGCCGCCGCTCCACACGCCCGGCGGTCAGCGCTGCGATCCAGCGCACCTGCTCCGACACGAGCGTACCCGGGCCTCGCACCTGACGCACCATCTCGCCGCGCTTGACCACGTCCGTCCAGACGCTCGACCGGTCAACGCTCGGCGCGGCGGGCCCCAGCGACCCCAGCGCCACCGTGATCACGACGACCGCGGCGACACTGGCGCCCAGGTAGACCCAGCGCTTCGTCTTTCGTCTTGGTTCCCTCTTGATATCCACTGAACTCCCCCCCAGGGAGGGTATCGTCAGGGCTTCAACTCAACTACGTATCCAAGCCGTGCGGAGATTCGTAGGGGGAAGATCCGTGCCACGGCCGGTGCCATCCCCAATCCCCTCAGAAGCAATGGGTTGTGAGGTATCTCCCTCCTCTGCAGCGCCGCCGGGTGTCCCCCTGTGGGATCGCCGCGTCCCAAAATCGGACACTCCGGTTTGTAGCATGGGCCACCTCCGCCGCGGGCACGGCCACTGCCTTCCATGCGGCCAAGGCCACAGTGTTAGATACGACCGGGACGATAAGGGTTGCTGGCCCGGGCCACCGCTCGCCCAAGTGGGCCGGCTCAGCGCTCGGTGCCCGCCAGCTCGAGCAGTGGGAGCGGCTGTGGCGGTCCCGAGAGCGAGCACCGGTAGCGCTCGTAGCTCTTGCTCGCCCGCACGAGCATGAGCATCTGCGACGCCGCCTCCTCGAGGTCAACGGCGATCAACGCTCCGTCGTAGGTCTGCCGGATGGAATCAACCGGCGTGTGGCCGACCACATGGATTTCGCTGCGGAACCCGTCGAGGACCTCGTTGAGCACGGCCGCCAGCGTGTCGGTCGCCACGTAGCCTCGGTACCAGAAGACACTGTTATCGGCGAAGAAGAAGTCGATGCGTCGGAAGAGGAGCACCGAGTCCATCGGTTCATACGCGGCGGTGGTATCGGCCAGGCGGAAGAACCAGTCTTCGCTCATGAAGAGCGCCAGCGAGTCGTCAAACTCCGGGATCGAGTAGCCGGCGTAGGCCGGGCCGACGCCACCGTGGGCCAAGAGCACGTCGTCGATCCTGATGAGTGCCGGCTTCGAGGCGAGCCATTTCCCCAGGATCGAGCTCCGCGGATCGAACAGCCGCCAATACTCGGCTCCATGGAACCGAGCGACCAGTCGCTCCTTCGACGAGACGTACCTGGTATCGTCGATCATGGCCATGATTTCGTGGTTGCCCAACATGACCTGGACGCGGCCGCCGCGCCGTGCCGCGTCCCGCTCCAGCTCGTACAGGAACCACAAAGTCTTGACCACGTCGGGCCCGCGATCGACCAGATCGCCGAGTAGCACGAGATGGCTGTGTCCGCCCGTCCAGCGAAGCTCCTCGTCGACGAGCTCCGCATTGCGGAAGAGCTCTGTCAGCCTGTCATACTCGCCGTGGACATCGCCGACGACGAAGATCGTATCAACGTTCTCGAACTCGGTCTGGATAGGGCGCTGCGGCAGGTCGAAATAGATGACGGTCTCGTGCTCGTCTTCAGGATCGCCCAGCACCCCGTACTGCAGGGTCATGCTGGCCGCCGCGGGCTTTCTGAACACGGCGCGGTGGGAGGATGAGGGCTCGGTCTCGGCTTGGAAGACGGGGCGGCCATCCACGAGGACTCTCAGGTACCCGGCGCCGGGTTCCCGGGCGATCCAGGCCACCGCCATGGAGTCATCGCTCTCCTGCACCCAGAGTCCATACTCTCCGTGAAGCCGGGCCTCCTCCTGCGGCGTGCCCCGGACCCGCGCCGGCTCCGGCCCGGTCCTCGACTCACCTGCTGCGAGGACCAGCGCCGCGACGGCGGGCACAGCGACGAGGGTCGGACTCACTCGACGAGTACGCATCGTGTTTAGAAGACCTCTATCCTACCCCTGTCGACGTCTCTCAAGAGATCCTCGAGGCGGCCGTACACGCCCCTGATCTCGCGAGACGTGAGGCCCATCTGGACTACGTCATCCTGCTTGTGCGCCCCCCTTCCAGGGTTACGGTTCTCCGTAGGCTCCACCTCGACGAGTCGCCCTTCGCGAATCTCGTACTGGATCATCACGCCCAGCGCCTGCTGCAGGTCTTCCTCCGTAATGCCCCGGAGTCTCTCTACCGCAGCGCGCGGCAGACGATCGGTGCGCAGCCTCCGCCAATCGTCCGGCCGATCGCTTATGTCGCCGAACGACACGCCGTTGTCCACCGCGAAGAGCCTCGGGTTTGTGGGCTCGGTCGAGAGGAGAAAATTCCCGAAGTTCGCATCGGCGTGCCTGATCAGGTAGGTCAGGATGTTCAAGTTGCCGAAATGCCGCGCGTAAACCGAATCGCTGTTCAGTCGATCTCTGTCGTAGATGCCATCCGGGGTGACGTTGCTCAGCCAGTACTGCATCAGAACCAGCACGGAGGAGGTATCGAACGTTGGATCGACAGATCGCGTCCTTGGGTAATCCTCCAGTGGAATGGCGCGGGCCACCGTCGGCGGCACGACGTAGTCATCCTCGTCCAGGAACAGTTTCTGGAGCTCGTAGGCCGCCAGCTCGAAACGCGGGCGGTTGTTGAATGAATCACCGCGCTTCGGCGCCGCCGCCCACTTGACCCGCATGGCCACCTTTCCGGGAAACCGCAGCACTGCGTGCTGCGTCCTATCTCCCTCGAAGCGCGCGTCCCTGAAACTGGCGATCTCGAAATCCTCGTAACGCAGCAGCCGCTCGATCGTGTCGACCGGCAGGTAGATGTTCTCCCACTGGGCGAAGGCGTCGAGCGGACTGCCCAGCAGAGCCAGGACGATGGGGAATGCACACAGCCTTCGTCTATACCTCATTGGCGCACCTCCCGAGGATTGCCTTAACAGCTCCAGCATGACCAGCGGCCCGCCGTAAGTCAATCCGTCCCGGAGCACGCCAACGTGCCCCGCTGCCAACGCCGGCCCGGACGCCGTAGGTTCCCACCGGCGTCTTCGTGGCTCAAACGACAGTCGCCCGGTATCTTGGCGGGGTATGAGATTCGACCGGCGCTCGATAGTCAGAACCGCGCTGGCGGCCGTCCTGTTCCTGGCGCTCGCCGGTGCCGCCGAGACGCTCAGTCTGGCGATCGGAACCTTCCACGAGTCGCGCGCCGGCTCCCCAAGCGTGCCCGCCGACCGGGCGAGCCGACACGAGGCGCGGTTCGCGCCATTGCGGGAGCAGCTGCCGGCGCGCGGCGTCGTCGGCTATGCGAGCGACGGTCTGGCGGCCGGCTCGTTCACCAGCCTCGAGGCGATGCAGGACTACTTCCTCACACAGTACAGCCTGGCGCCGCTCATCGTCGTTCGGGGCGCCGATCCACCGCTCGTCGTCGGCAACTTCCGAACGGCCCAGTCGGCACTGCCCGAGGGTACCACAGTGCTGCGCGACCTGGGTGATGGCGTCGTCTTGCTCAGGGGTGTCCAGCGATGACGCTCGCGCTGCCCGTCGCCCTCCTGCTGCCCGTCATCGGCGGCGCTCTGTTCCTCTATATGGTCTGGCCTCAAAGGCGACCGCCGGTCAGCGACCTGCTGCTGATTCTGGCGCTGGGGGCTGGGCTGGGGCTGGGGGTCAGCGCCGCAGCGTTCTTCGCCTGGCTGGTCGGCTTCGGTCCCTCGAAGGCTTACTTCGTACTCGAGCTCCTGGGGCTCGCCGTTCTTGTGGGCTTCGTGCTCCGCCGGCTACGGCAAGGGGCGGCTGGACTTCCCTCTACGGGTAGAGGGGAGCCGGCCCGTGTAGCGTACGTATCCTGGCTCCTGATACCGGGCTTCGTCCTGTCCCTCCTCATAGCGATCCTCACCTTCGCCTTTCGCTCGGCGACCTCACCGCACGGCGGTTGGGACGCCGCGATGATCTGGAATCTGCGCGCCCGATTCCTCTTCCGCGGGGCGGACCATTGGCAGGACGCCTTCTCGGACCTACAGGGGACCTGGACCCATGCGGACTACCCGCTGCTCGTGCCCGGCTCCGTGGCGCGCGCTTGGAGCCTCATCGGTTCCGACACGATCGTCGTCCCGATACTCGTGGCCTCGCTGTTCGTACTCGCCACAGCCGTCCTGCTGCTGGCGGCGCTCTCCGGGCTTCGCAGCCGGGGGCAGGGGATGCTGGCCGGGATCATGCTCCTGTGCAGTCACCCCCTCGTCTGGCAGGGGGCGAACCAGTACGCCGACGTCCCGCTCGCTTTCTTCATCCTGGCCGGGCTAGTGACACTCGCGCTCGCCGACAAGGTCAGGGAAGGAGGCGCCGGCTTCATCGCGCTGGCCGGACTCAGCGCCGGCCTAGCCGCCTGGGCGAAGAACGAGGGGCTGCTCTTCCTGGTGGCGCTGTTCGCCGCCCACCTGGCCGTCGTGGGACGGCTGCGGGGCTGGCGCGTGGCACTACGCCGCGAGGCGATCATGGGCCTGGGGCTCGCGCCGGTCTTGCTGGTGATCGTCGCTTTCAAGTGGGGTATCGCTCCCGGAAACGATCTGCTGGCTTCACTCACGCTCTCCGATCTGCTCGAGCGGTTGACCGATCCCAGGAGATACGGGTACGTGCTGAGCGCCTTCGGGCGGCTAACCCTTGAGTTCGGCGGCTGGATCGTCGGCGCGCTCTTTGTGCTGGCGAGCTATCTGCTGGCGCTGGGGTGGAAGGTCGAGGCGGAGGAGCGGCCGGCGATCGCCACAGCAGCGCTTACACTGATCCTCGTTCTGACAGGCTACTTCTTCGTCTACGTCGTCACGCCGCACGAGCTCGCCTGGCACGTGGGCACCTCGATGCACCGGTTGGCCCTGCACGGCTGGCCGAGCCTGCTATTCGTCTACTTCCTGATAGCCAGAACTCCCGAAGAGGCGAGCGTCCAGGCCTCTACTTCTTAGGCCCGAAAAGCAGCCAGACGATGAAGCCGAGGAACGGGAGCACTAGGATCAGGACGGTCCAGAGGATCTTGCCGCCCGTCGATTCCCGGCTCTGCCAGATGTTGAGGAGCGCCCAGATATCGGCGATCAGTAGTACGAGGCCCCAAAGGCCGCCGGAAATGCCCACCTTACCTCCTTGCCGGATCTTCGGAGTGCTTGCCCGCGGGGTCTGAGCCCCGTTTCTCCTTACGAGGTTGGCCCGCCCGGTGTGTCGGCGGCCGCCGGCTGTCCTTGACGGCGTGTAAGACTAGTGATTATAATAGGTTGCCGCGTCTCCCCCACCCGTTCTCCCCATACCTCTTCAAGCCGATGCCAAGCCTTCGACCGACGCCCACACATGTGTCCTTCGCCGGGCTCGCCGCCATCGTCCTCGCCCTGACCGCCTGCGGTGACGGAGGCTCGGGCGATTCCCTCCGCCTCGGCGTGGCCGGGCCACTCGAGCAGTTCATCGGTTCCCACACGCTGCGCGGCACCGAGCTGGCACGCGACGAGCTCAACGCGGCGGGCGGCGTCCGGGGGCGAAGGGTGGAGATCGTGGCACTCAGCGACAGCGCGAATGCCGGGCGGGCCGTAACGGTCGCCGACGGCCTCTATTCCGATGCCTCGGTATCAGCCGTTGTCGGCCACGTCAATTCGGGCGCCACGCTCGCCGCCGCTCCGATCTACAACCGCGGTCTTCCGACGGTGTCCCCCGTCGCCACGAGCCCCGAGATCAGCGATGCCGGCGCCTGGATATTCCGCGTCTGCTCTAGCGATGACGCGAACGCCGCCGGGCTCGCCGAGTTCGCGCTTCGTGAGCTGGGGAGCCGCGCAGCGATCATATATGCGAACGACCCTTACGGTCGCGGCCTGCGTGACGGGTTCGGTAGGACATTCACAGGCGGCGGTGCTGCTCTGGTGGGGGAGTACCCCTTCATCGAAGGAGAGACCACGGACTTCCAGGCCTACCTCGTCGCGATACGGAACGCACAACCCGATTTCATCTTCATCGGCAGCACCGACGTCGGCGCCGGGCTGGTGATCCGTCAGGCACGTGAGTTGGGGATCGAGGCGCCCTTCCTGGGAGGTGACGGAATCCTCGGGCTCGCCGGCCAACATTCGGCGTACGAGGGGACTTACATTGGCCTGCTCTACCACCCGGACGCGCCAGGCACGGGCGGCGCCGAGTTCGTCGCCGCTTACCGCAGCAGGTACGGCGAGCCGCCCGACCACTTCGCCGCGCTGGGCTACGATGCCGTCATGCTGGTAGCTCAGGCGGTCGCTGAAGTCGGCTTCGAGCGGGCGAAGATACGCGACTACCTCGAGCAGGTCGGTCGCGAGCGCGACGCCTTCCGGGGCGTCACCGGTCTCATCGCGTTCGACGCGAACGGGGACCCGGTTGAGAAGAGCTTCGCCGTCGGACGTATCTCTGGCGATCGCATCGAGTTCGTGAGCGAAGAAGGTGGCTCGTGATTAACACGATAAGAAGTCGGCAGGCCGGCGCGTTCCTCGTACTGCTGGTCGGCCTGTTGGCGGCAGGGTTGATCGGCATCAACTCCTTGAGCGGGCTAGCCGAGGAGTTCGATGCCGGCATGGCGCAGGTCGCGCAGGCGGCCGCACTCGGCAGCAACCTGCAACGCGACGTCCTCGAGTTGATCTTCGCCGCCGAAGGGTATCTCACAACCGGCGACAGCGAGCACAAGCAGCGCTTCGGCCAGCTCGCCGGCCGAACCCAGGACGTGGCGAAACGCTACCGCGAACTTGAGGATCGCACCGCTGGGGACGCCCGCCTGATCGAGGGGCTGACCGCAGCCCTCACGCAGCTCGAGGTGGAGTTCGCCCGCGCCCACGCGCTTTACGACATAGGTCAACGCACCGAGGCGCGCCGGCTGGCGGACGAATTGCAGCCGCAGGCGGCAGAGGTCGTCGGCCTGATCTCCGTACTCGGCGCACGGCAGGCACGCGCTCTCGAAGCCTCTACCGAGGCGCTGCGGCAGCGCGCCAGCGAGCGATCCAGGTACGTGTTCGGCATCCTGCTGATCGCTCTGCTGCTTGGCGCCGGACTCGCCTGGGCGACGGTTCGCTCCATCGATCGCCCGCTGGCCGAGTTGGTCACGGCAGCGAGCCGATTCGGTGGCGGCCACCTACGTACGCGCGTGGGTACCTCGGGCATGCCGAAAGAGTTCGCCGAGCTCGGCTTCTCGTTCAACGCGATGGCCTCGAGCATGACCGACGTCGCCGGCCAGGTCGTCTCCACCGCCTCCCAACTCTCGTCCTCAGCCGCCGACTTCTCGTCGATCTCCGAGCAGGTCGCAGCCTCGACTCACGAGGTCGCGCTGGCGATGACCGAGATATCGGAGGGCGCCGACAGACAGGCCGGCGCCTTGAGCGAGACGGCCGCCGCGGTCGTCGAGCTGCAGGAGGGAGCGCTAAGGATCGAGACGGACGCCAACCAGAATCGCGAGCTGAGCCATACGATCCAACAGCAGGCAGGGCAGAGCCAGGACTCGGTGCGTCAGGCGGTGGCGCTGCTGCTCTCGCTCAAGGAGTTCGTGCACGACTCGGCCCACGAGTTCGAGGGGCTGCAGAACGCCACCGACCACATCACCGGCTTTGTCCGACGGATCGCCTCGATCGCCGAGCAGACGCACTTGCTCTCACTGAATGCGGCGATCGAGGCGGCGCACGCCGGCCACGAAGGTCGCGGGTTCGCCGTCGTCGCCGACGAAGTGGGCAAGCTGGCCGCCGAGGCCGACGTCGCGGCGCGCGAGGTGGAGGAGGTAGTCAGCCAGCTCCGTGAACAGGTCGGAGCTACGCTCCTCAAGATGCAGGAAGGCGAGGGCCAGGTCGTCCAGGTCGAAGGCGTCGCGCGCGGCGCCGAGGACGCACTCGACGCGATCTCCGCCGGCCTCGCCACGGTGGCCCAGGCGGCCGACCAGGCGCTGGCCACGGTCGAACGCAGCCGCACACTCCTCGAACAGGTGGCCGGGCACGTGGAATCGGTGACCTCGACGGCGATCTCCCATGCCTCCCGCAGCCAGGACGTGAGCGCCGCCGTGCAGGAGCAGTCCGCTACGACCCAGGAGATCAGCGCCTCGGTGGCCCAGCTCGTCGGCGCGGCGAACGACCTGCGGCGCATCGTCGGCGAGTGGGAGGTCTGACCCTCGAGCCGGCAACCTTCCCGAAACTCCTCACCCGCTGCCTCGTAGGGAGTGTGGGGAAATCCCAATCCCCAGCGATACAGCCGTCCCAGGTGTTTGCACTGGCGGGAGCACGAGGCGCCGGCGGCGCACGGGAGCCGCCGGCCACATCCAGGGGTGAGCGGGTGCGCGGCCGCCCCGGTTGCGCTCCAACTGCGCGACCCTTATTAAGACCACCGCCTCGATCCTAGGACGACAGACATCCGGCCGAGGTGGCCATACGTATGGAGCTACGATTCAAATGAAGCGACTCACGTTGTTGGCATTCGCGGCGGCCCTTCTCATCACCGCCGCACCGGCCCAGGCGCAGCAGCTGCGGTTCGGGGTGCGCGGCGGTCTCAACTTCGCCTCCGCCGATGCCGAAGGCGATCTCTTCATCGAGGGCACCGGCAGCGAGACCGCCTACCACTTCGGGGTATTGGGGGCGGTGGACATCTCCAGCTGGTTCGCGCTGCAGACGGAGGTCTGGTATTCCCGCAAGGGCTTCGCTGAGGGTGACGGCGGCGTCGCCCTCAAGCTGACTTACATCGAGATCCCGGTTCTGGCGGTCATAGCGCCGAACCTCCCACTCTCTCCGCGCTTCTTCTCCGGGCCTGTACTCGGCCTCGAGTCGAGCTGTGAGGTGACCTTCGAAGGGGAAACGGAGAAGTGCGAGGATGCCAGGCCGGGGGCCCCGCGTACCAAGGGCGCCGACTCCGGCATCATCTTCGGCGCCGGCATCGGGTTCGACTTCGGCCCCGGCTCACTGCTCGCCGACATCTGGTACAATTACGGACTGACCGACATCAGCGAGCAGTCCGACGAGATCGACTCGGTCAAGACGCGGACCTGGTCCATCTCCGCCGGCTACGTCGTGCCGCTCGGTAGCTAGGTGCCGGCAGAGGCCCGGACGACGTCACCTGCCACCCACCGCGTGCCTTGCGCCCGGCCGAGCCCCTCGGTTATATGGCGCGAACTCATGACGGCCCTGAACGGTTCCAAATAGGTGAGCCGGCACTTCGGCGTTCACCGGACAACCAGGGAGTGCAGGAACGGGATGGAGAAGGCGACGTTCGCAGCGGGCTGCTTTTGGGGAGTAGAGGCCGCGTTCCGGAAGCTGGACGGTGTGTTCTCGACGCTGGTGGGCTACACCGGTGGCCAGGCCGAAGACCCAACCTACGAGGATGTGTGTTCGGACCAGACCGGCCATGTCGAGGCCGTGCAGCTGGAGTTCGACCCGACGACGATCTCCTACGAGCAGCTGCTCGAGGTGTTCTGGAACATCCACGACCCGACCACCCCCGACCGCCAAGGCCCCGACGTTGGGTCGCAGTACCGCTCCGTCGTCTTCTTCCACACAACGGAGCAACAGGCCGCGGCGCTGGCGTCCAGGGACAGGCTGGACGCTAGCGGCCACTTCAGCCGTCCCATCGTGACGGAGATCGTGCCGGCGTCGGAGTTCTACCCGGCCGAGGACTACCACCAGCGCTATTACGAGAGGCGGGGGTTGGAGCTGTGAGCGATGCGCGCTTGAGCGGAGGCCCCTCGCTCCTGCCGCGCGAGCACGGCGCCTACGCCCAGCTCGCCTTCCCGCTCGTCACCGCGCTGGCGCTCGGCGACCCGGGCTCTGCCCCAATCCTCTTGACCATCGCCATCGCCGCCACCTTCCTGGCCCACGAGCCGGTCATGGTACTGAGCGGTGGGCGCGGCGGGCGTGCGAAACGCGAGTCGGGTGACCGAGCGCGCCGACGAGTCGCGCTACTGCTCGCCGTCGCCCTGATCGCGGGAGTCGCGGGACTCTGGCTGGCGCCGTCGACCGCGCGGACCTCGGCACTCGTGCCATTCGCCCTTGGCGGCTTGCTCGTTCCGCTCGCCATCAGCCGTCGGGAGAAGACCCTGATCGGCGAGCTGCTGGTATCGGTCGCCCTCTCGAGCACGATGATCCCGGTAGGGCTCGCGGGAGGCGCCGGCCCTCGCGCGACCTTCGTCGCTTTCGTCGTCTGGGCCGTCGTCTTCGCCCTCGGCACGGTAACGGTGCGGGCGATCATCGCCCGGGCGAAGAAAGGAGCCCAGCGGCGCACCGCGCACCTCGCTCCCCTGCTCAGCGCCGTCGCCATCGCCGCCGCCGCCGTCCTCGCCTGGCAGACCGAGCTGCCGGCACGCGCCGCGGTGGCCGTCGTGCCCACGGCCCTCGTCGCCCTCGTGTTCGGGGCGCTGGGCGTCCACCCCCGCAATCTGCGCCGCATGGGTTGGTCGCTGGTGGCCAGCAACATCTTCGTACTGGCGGCGCTGCTGATCGGCCTCGGCTGAGGTTCTCTATCGCTTCCCCTAAGCCTTCCGCCCGATGGTCGTCCCAGGCGACGTCCTCCGGGCAGAGCGGCTCGATGCGATACAGCCAGGAGAGGCCCTGCGGCCCGATGTAGGCGTCGGGCAGCGCCTCCTCGTAGCGACTCTGACCCCTGTCAATCGCGCGCCTTCGACCACATGTACCGGGAACACAGACTAGTATTCGGCCCGTTCAACAGGCAGGGGCCGAATACGCTGCGTATCTCGCCCAACGTCTATACAGGCAGGGGAGACCGGGCGGTTCTTCGAGCTGGCGGCGGAGATACAGCGATCGCTTCCCTGGCGAGAGGGGCCGATCCTTATAGTATTCCGGTCTGGCGAACAGATATCAGTACCGACAACGAGGCGGCAGTCAGATGAGTGCGAATAGCCCCGACGGCGGCGGGGCCGACGGCAACGGCTCCGGTGTCGCTGCGTCCTCCCGGGCCAGCCTAGGGCGCCGGGAGATCCGCGACGAGATCGTCATCCGCTTCGCCGGCGACTCCGGCGACGGGATCCAGCTGACCGGCTCACAGTTTGCCATAGAGAGCGCGCTGGCCGGCAGCGATATTGCCACCCTCCCCGACTATCCCGCCGAGATCCGGGCACCCGCCGGCACGACCTACGGCGTTTCGGCCTTCCAGGTCCACTTTGGGTCCGTCGACATCAGGACTTCAGGCGACGAGCTGGACGTGCTGGTCGCCTTCAACCCGGCGGCACTCAAGGTGAACCTCGACGACCTGCGGATCGGCGGCATGGTGATCGTCGACGAGAGCTCCTTCACCGACCGCAATCTCAAGAAGGCCGACTACGAGTCGAACCCGCTGGAGGACGACACGCTGGCGCGCCACCAGCTGATCAAGCTCGACGTCACGCGCCTCACCGAGGAAGCGGTAAAGGACTTCGGCCTGAGCTCGAAGGATGCGCGCCGCTCCCGCAACCTCTGGGCGCTGGGCCTCATGCTCTGGATGTACGGGCGCGACCGCTCGGCGACCGTCGATTGGCTGAAGGGGAAATTCGGGAAGAAGCCCGACATCATGAACGCTAACATCGCCGCCCTGAACGCCGGGCACGCCTTCGGCGAGACGGCGGAGATGCCCAGCGACATCGTGGGCTACACAGTGGCTGCGGCGGACGTGGCGCCCGGACTCTACCGCACGATAACCGGCACCGAGGCCACCGCTTACGGCCTGCTCGCCGGCGCTCGGGCCGCCGGGCTCGGCCGCATCGTCTTCGGCTCCTATCCCATCACGCCGGCATCGCCGCTTCTTCACGCCATGGCCCAGCTCGCCGAGTACGGCGTCGTCACCTTCCAGGCGGAGGACGAGATCGCCGCCATCTGCTCGGCCATCGGCGCCTCCTACGGCGGTGCCCTGGGCGTGACCTCGAGCTCGGGCGCCGGCGTCGCCCTAAAGACCGAGGCCGCCGGTCTCGCCGTGGGCGCCGAACTGCCGCTGATCATCGTCAACGCGCAGCGAGCCGGGCCGTCCACCGGGATGCCCACCAAGGCGGAGCAGGCCGACCTGCTGCAGGCGCTGCATGGCCGGCACGGCGAAGCGCCGCTGGCGGTGGTCGCCGCCGCAACGCCCGGCGACTCCTTCGAGGTGGCCATGGAAGCGGTGCGCCTGGCGACCAAGTACATGACACCCGTGATCCTGCTCTCCGATGCGTATCTGATGAACGCGGCGGAGCCGTGGGCAATACCCGACGTCAACAAGCTACCCAGCTTCCCGGTCCAGTTCCGCACCGATCCCGAAGGCTACCACCCCTTCCTGCGCGACCCGGAGACGCTGGCCCGGCCGTGGGCGCGGCCCGGCACTCCGGGCCTCGAGCACCGGGTCGGCGGCCTCGAGCGCGACTACGAGACCGGCGACATCTCGTACGATCCCGAGAATCACGCCCGCATGACCGAAGCACGCGCCGCCAAGATTGCCGGCATCGCCGACGACATCCCGCTCCAGAAGCCGGAACTGGGTCCCGAGAATGCCACGCTGGCCGTGGTCGGTTGGGGATCCACCTACGGCCCGATTTACCAGGGCGTGACGAAGGCCCGCGAGGAAGGCTACCACGTGGCGCACATCCATCTCCGCTACCTGTCACCATTCCCTCGCAACCTGGGCGAGCTGCTCAAGAGCTACGACAGGATCCTCGTGCCGGAGATGAACCGTGGCCAGCTCGTGAGCGTTCTACGCGACAGGTACCTGATCCAGGGCGAGGCACTCACTAAGGTGCAGGGCCAGCCGTTCAAGATCGCCGAGATCTACGAGGCGATCCGCACCAGACTGGGCTAACGATATGACGACCGCGAGTGAGACTATACAGCTGAAGCCTGCCGACTTCGCCTCGGACCAGGAAGTACGCTGGTGCCCCGGCTGCGGCGACTACGCCATTCTAAAGGCGATCCAGAGGACGCTAGCCGAGTTGGGCGTGAAGCGCGAGAACACGGTATTCGTCTCGGGGATCGGCTGTGCCTCACGCTTCCCCTACTATATGTCGACCTACGGCTTCCACACCATCCACGGTCGCGCCCCGGCGTTCGCCACCGGCATCAAACTGGCGAACCCCGAGCTCGACGTCTGGGTGGTGACCGGCGACGGCGATGGCCTCAGCATCGGTGGCAACCACACGCTCCACATCCTGCGCCGCAACGTGAACGTGCAGATCTGCCTATTCAACAACGAGATCTACGGACTCACCAAGGGGCAGTACTCGCCGACTTCGCGGCAGGGAACCGTGTCACCCTCCAGCCCGAAGGGCTCGCTCGAGCAGCCGCTGTCGGCGTGCGCCTTTGCCCTCGGCGCCGGCGCCCGCTTCGTCGCCCGCTCCGTCGACACGATGCAAAAACACCTGATCGAAGTGCTGAAGCGCGCCCACGAGCATCACGGCGCCTCGTTCACCGAGATCTTCCAGAACTGCATCGTCTTCAACGACAAGGCATTCGCCGACTTCACCGACCGGGAGATCGCCGCTGACCGCCAGGTCCACGTCGACCACGGCGCGCCCCTGCTGTTCGGAAAAGACAGGGAGAAGGGGCTGCGCCTCAAGCCCGGCACTCTTCAGCTCGAGGCAGTGACCGTCGGCCAGGATGGCGTGACCGAGGACGACATCCTGGTCCACGACGAGAAGGACCGGGCGCTCGCCCAGCTGCTGGTCGCCATGGAGCCGCCGGAACTTCCAGTCGCCCTGGGCGTTGTCTATTGCGACCCGGCACCGGTCTACGAGGACCAGGTCGAGTCGCGGCTCGACGCCGCCTGTTGCGGCGACCTGAACGACCTGTTACGCTCGGGCCGCACCTGGTGCGTCGATTGCGACTAAAGCCCTAAGAGAAGACAATAACACCGCTGTACCGTAGTGAACTTCAACCGCTGGAGGATGCACGCGTATAGGTTCGGCATGACAAACCGTCTCGCACTCGCGGCGATCGCTCTGGTCGCCGTGCTGGGCTGGACCGCGACCCCAACTGCCGCCCAGGACCAGCCCAACATCCTGGTCGTCTGGGGCGACGACATCGGCCAGTCCAACATCAGCGCCTATACCATGGGCCTGGTGGGCTACCGCACGCCCAACATCGATCGGATCGCGAACGAGGGGATGATCTTCACCGACTACTACGGCGAACAGAGCTGCACGGCGGGGCGATCCTCGTTCATCACCGGCCAGAGTGTGTTCCGCACAGGCCTCAGCAAGGTGGGGCTGCCCGGCGCCGACCTGGGCCTTCGAGAGGAGGATCCGACGATCGCGGTGATTCTGAAGGAGCTGGGCTACGCCACGGGTCAGTTCGGCAAGAACCACCTGGGCGACCGCGACGTGGCGACCGGCGCAAGCCGGTCAGGTACGAGCAAGCCTCTACCTGGCTTCGCCGGGCCGAACGGCTAGCGGGGTTGGATCACCTGGAGCGCGGCGCGTGGCATCCTTATCGTCGACTCTGGGCCACAAGCAGGAAGGACCTACCCGAAGTAGACGTGGCCCAGGCCGGCGGGTGGTCAAGCCTGGAAGCTCTCCGAAAGGCCTACCAAATACCGGATGATGCCACTATGTTACGCGTCGTCACGCACGAAACAGAGATTAGAGAGGTCAAACCAGCTCAATGAACCCGCTCAAGGGGCGGGCGAGGCTGTTGGGGTGCCTCTAGAAACCGTTGCGTGGCAGGCGGTTCCCAGTTAGGCTCGGATGGCGGAATTGGCAGACGCGCAGGATTCAGGATCCTGTGGGAGCGATCCCGTGGGGGTTCGAATCCCCCTCCGAGCACTCGCAGTCTTGCCCACGTGCTGGAATTGGTAGACAGGCCAGCTTGAGGGGCTGGTGCCCTACGGGGCGTACAGGTTCGAGTCCTGTCGTGGGCATTGATTGGTCAGCGGCCGCGCACGCCGGGTAGCGGCAAGTGGGCACCCGACTCGCGGCCGTGCTCGCCCAGGCATCCAAGCGCCTGGAGGGAACCGATGCGGATCCCTCATCTGATCTCCGTGCCGCTGCTTGCCGCGCTGGGCGCGGCGTGCTCGACATCACCGGGCCCGGTGCCGGTGGTCGCCGAAGCCGGCGAACTGCTGCAGATCGCCGGCAAGTGGCAGGGCCACTACGACAGCCCGGTGGTCGGCCGCAGCGGTAGCATCGTCTTCGAGCTCGAGGCCGGGGCGGACACCGCGCACGGCGAGGTGACAATGATCCCGCGGGGCTGGAACCGGCCGCTGGGGCCGGCGGAGGACCCCGCGGCGGCCGCGCGCGATGCCCCCATCCCCGAGGTGCTGCAGATCCGTTTCGTGCGCGTCGAGTACGGCGTGGTGAGCGGCACGTTGCAGCCGTACAACGACCCCGATTGCGGCTGCCCCGTCTACACCACCTTCACCGGCCGGCTACAGGGCGACACGATCGAGGGCAAGTTCACCGCCCGCCCCGGCCACGGCCCGGCCTACCAAGGCAGCTGGAGGGTTGAGCGCAAGCGGGAGGGCGGCTAGCGAGTCGTGACGGTTCCCTTGCCGGGTGGGATCTGATAGGAATACCCGGTACGCGTCCGTAGCTCAATTGGATAGAGCGTCTGACTACGGATTCTTACCGCGATCGCCCCTTCGATACCCGCAGGAAATAATCAGAACGTCTTCAAGCGACAGCGGAAAAGTACAAGACGCTGTAATCGTCCGCCGGGCGGTCTGAAAACCACCGCGAAAACCACCACGCGTCAGACGTCGCCGCCCTAACCTTCGCGCAGCCGGTCTAGGTCCCCGAGCCCTCCTCGGGGAGCGGCAGGTCCGAGTTGAAGATGTCAACGGCAACGAGCCAAGTGTCGTCCGGTTGCCTCCGAAGAATCACGACGTACTTGCCGGTGTCCTGCATTGGCTCGGGCGCGCCTTCCGGCGAGATCGTTATCAAGAGCGTTCCCCGCACAAATGCCAAGTCGCCGCGGCCGTCGATCTCCGCGATTGGCAGGCTGAACTGCGTGATAGGCGGAGACGCTCCCGACCACGCTTCAATCGCTGCCCGTCCTTGAATCGCGGGCTCGTTCGGCGGCATAAACACCGCATCTTCGGTGTAGAACGCGGCTGCACCAGCCCAGTCGCCAGCTCGAATGGCCTGGGCAAAGGCCTCCTGGAATGCCTCGATCGCCGCCACGTCCTCCTCGGACAGCGGACCAGCTTCCTGTGCGGGCGGCTGGCAGGCCGTGCTCGCCAGGGCGAGCGCCAGCGCCGCGAGCAGTACGGATCGCGTACTCATGGTGACCTCCCGGTACTTGGATTGATGGGCACCGAAAAGATAACGCCACACCAGCGCCTGCAAAGTGGTTCCCATCCCTGGGGGGATCTGCTAGAATACCCGGTACGCGCCCGTAGCTCAATTGGATAGAGCGTCTGACTACGGATCAGAAGGTTGGGAGTTCGAGTCTTCCCGGGCGCGCTGATTTTACTGGGTTTTCACGGCATGGCTAAGTGCGCGATGGTGGGCCAGAGGACGCGGAGTGGTGAGATACTCTACCCTCATAACGACCCACGCAGGCGGGCACGTTTCCTAGTTCTATTCTCATAGCAAACGTACCCACAGCGGCCGATCACCTCACTCGGCCCGCCCAGCCCTCGCACAACTCATAATTGCGAATTGCGTGGCTTACGGCGCCGTTCCCCCGACACTCACTTGGCGTGAGTTCGTGGAGAAACTGAACAGAGCCAACGCATGCGAATCAAGTCATTCCTTTAGCCAAGCCTGCTTCAGTCCCTGGGATGGGTGCTTGCTCAGTCCAGAAGTCCTTCGTGCCAGCCGAGTGGGCAACGACGGAGCCGTCATCGCAGATCACGAAGACTGTGCCCGGCAGTTGCTCAGTTGTCCCGTCCGCCTTCGTGACGATTGGGCCAGGCTCGACAGCGATTCCACAGGGCCTCTTCATAGCATCGCCTCTTCCGTTGAAGTGGGGCCAAGGGTTGGAGGGACTGACAGAGTACGCGTTCGCACCGTGATTTGCAAAGGGGGGTAGGGGCGGTCAATACGCTGACGTTCGACGTCCACGCCCAAGACCTTGGCCGCGTGCACTCGCCGATACTCTATTCTGATAATTGCGTTGCTACCCTTATAATGGGCGATTCTTGAGGCACACCGCACATTCGCACGGCCAAAACGACCGCACGCTGGGGCACCTATGGGGGGAATACGCATCTGTGAGAGAGGGCAGCCGAAGCTGCCCTAGGTTATGGAGCCTGCCGCCGGCGACCGGCCCCTTCCGCGACAGCGGCAGTTGTATCGGGAGCCGGGAACGCAGGAGGAGCCAGTGCTGAATCGGGGAATAGCTCGAGTGGACTGCAAGATGGGAAGAATGGCTCTAAGTCACAGGAGAGCGGGCCGAACACTGTTTGGGGTTCGGCTCTGGTATAGTCGGGGCCCATCGCGGCCGTGCAACCAGCCGTGGCCAAGATCAGCGCTGCTGCCAATTGAACTGCCCAATGTGATCTAGGTGACCTGCTCATCTTCGCGCTTCCTCACAGAGAAGTCTCAGTCGACCTAGCCCACAATTAACCAAGCACCGTCAAGTGGGAATCAAGAAGAGCAGAAGGCGGCGGCCTGACGGCAACCGCCTCACCCTAGCTGAGGACCCGAGGCACGATAGGAGACACGCTCGCCAGAAGTATTCGGTACGGCTTCGCCATGCCCAACCCGACTTCGTAGAAAGAGCCAGCTCCAGACGAATCTGACTTAGTGCCGCTCTGAACTCCGTTCAACCGGCGAATATCAGTAGGATCATCGTCGAAGCTGCCTCGGGTCCTCTTAAGCTTGACGTGAGCCCTTTCATATCACCTCTCCAGCAGCGCCTGGAAGTGCGGATTGTCGTGCAATGCTGCGAACCAGTGATGCCTGGCGATATAGGGCGTCTCTTCCGGCATCTTCTGCAAGAAAGCAGCTAGGACTCGCACTGCCTCGTCGTGATCGCCAACGAGTACTCGCACCCACGCCTCCATCGGCTGCAAGTTAGTTAAGATACGCTGATCGCTTAAGTCCTGACGTGCCCGCTCGATCACGCTAAGGGCGCTATCGGACATACCAGCCCGTGCAATCACAGCGGCCACATACAACTGCCTGTGTGGGACAGGTGCCGGAAATGGCGGGAGCGTGTCTATGCGTGCGAGCAGGTTCCAGGCACGCGGCACGTCATCTCCAAAGTTTGCCAAGATCGCAAGCTCGCACTCTCCGAAGTTCGGATTCTCCGGGTAGTAACGCTGGCCAGCTGAGCACAGGCTCTGCGCTTCCTCACGGTCCCCGCGGTGCATTGCTACCCAGTAACGGGCTGCGAGGACGGTGTCCTCTTGCTGTGCTCTTTTCGGTGCGCTTATGCTCCAGGTCGCCGCTAGACAAACGACCAAGGGGTGCAGCACGCGCCGCCGGAATAGACTCTGGACTACGCGGGAGAACATCGCTGCCTCATCCACTGGGCTTTGAGAGCCGTGCAGAACTCGGACCGGGAGAGAGGGTACGCGCCGTTGACGTGAATCGGTAACACCTGCCAGAGGGATCGGCGGTGGATCTCGACGATCAGCCGCTTGAGACGGTTCATACTGCCACCTGCCGCCTGAGGACTGCGGACTTGAGGGCCTATACGCCCCTAAGATGCCGCTCTGGCGGGCGCAGAGCAATGAGCGCGGTTGGCGCCGGCATAGCCCTCGTCGGGATCATACCGCAGCCCTAGCATCCGCCTGCCACAGAGGCGCGCCGCCAGCCCCGGCCACCGGATCGCGTCCATAAGGCGAAGGGCAGCGGGCCGTCGTCATCAGATCGTCAGCTGACTCTATGCAGCTTTGGCGGCAGTGGCCGGGGCATTAGTTACTGCTGATCAAACCTGTGGCTGCGCCCGGCAGTCCATGATCGCCCTCGAAAAGGGCAAGGAACGCTGGCCGATATCAGGGAAAGTTGTCGCGCAACGTGTACCACCCTGCGGCCGCAACTTCCTGCCACGCAGCCTTCGCTTGCTGCAACTCAACAGCGGTCGCTGTAGGCTCAATGTACCCCGGCCAGTCTGGCGGTAGGTCGTACTCGCCGAGATCGACAAAACGTAGAAGCGCCGTAGCGCACAGCACCCCGAAGGGCACCGCCTGGTTGTCAGCAGTGATGTTTGCCGGCTCGGTGCTGTCCACGCAGTCTATGAGGCGGGTGAGAGCCGCCTCACCGTAGTCCTCCAAGCGGTTCATTAAGGTTGGGTTGCCTCGAAACAGCCACCCGCTGTCAGGTGTGGACTCGAATTTGCCCGGCTGCCTCTGCAGGCCGCTCAGCAAATTGCTTATGTATGTATCTTGCGTCTCGAGGGCTTCCTGATGCATCCTCTCCATCTCGCGAGGATCAAGGTAGTACAACTTGAACACATAGCAGGCGGCCATCGCCAGTGCCACGACCATGATGATTGCTTGCTTCTGCTGCTTCTTAGCCTCCGCGATCGGACGGCCGCACTTGGGGCAGTGGGGTGCCCTATCGGAGACCTGAGACTTACAGTCGGGGCAAATCTTCAGCGGCACCTAGACCTCCCTCAGGCCCACGCAAACACGATCAATATCAACCCACCAAAAATCAGAATGGAAGCTCGGTGGACCCTGACCACAATAGCAAGCCGGCGACTCCCGAGTTCACAGTACTCGTTCGGCCACAAGATGCGCTTCGACACAAAGTTCTTCTTCCAGACATCGGGATACTCACGGCGTAAGATGCTATTCCCCCAGATCTGCGCCGTTAGAGCGACGAACCATACAAGAACGAGGAGCCCAACGAGCACCGCCGTCAGCGTTTCCCTCTGGAACAGGGTGTCAACGATACGACCTTCCGCAGACTGCCAGATATCCCAGGAGGCGAACAAGGCCGCTATGATGAACACCACCGCGGACACTCTCACAAGGCGGCGCCGAGACCGCTCCGCCTTTAACGGCCACTCGCAACTCGGGCAAAACTGGGCCGCGTCGGAAACCTCCGAGTTACAGTGTGGACAGCGGATGAGTGCCATAGCCAGTTCGATGCTGCGGGGTGTTGTGTCACCGCCGGGGTAACCGATAGAAGACTGCTCAGGCGCGCGCTCTATCCGCATCCCCTGCGTTCACCAGCCCTACTCGGGAAGCGGCAGGTCCGAGTTCCAGATGTCCAGGGCCGCGAGCCACGACCCGTCTGCCTGCTTGCGGAAGATCGCCAGGTACTTGCCGCTGTCCGAGATCGGCTCGGCCATCCCAGCAACGGTGAGCGTGTACGTGCCCCGTGCGTAGGCGACGTCGCCGCTACCCACGATCTCAGTCGGCGTGTTCGTGAACGCCGTGTACGTCGCCGCGTCCGCCTCGAAAGCCGCTCGAATCGCGTCCGGGCCCTCGATCAGGGGAGCGTTCGGCGGCATCCACACCGCCTCCGCCGCGAACAGTTGCGATGCGCCGGCCCAATCGCCGGCCAGCACGGCGTCGCGGAAGGAACCGATGCTTTCGCCGATCGCGGCGACATCCTCATCCGAGAGTCCGGCCGGCGCCTGCGCGGCCGGCTGACACGCCGTGCCCGCCAGGGCGAGCGCCAACGCCGCGAGTAGTACATATCGCGTCTTCATGGAAACCTCCCGGTATTGGGTTGAGGAGCACCGGAAAGATAACGCCGCGCGAGCGCCCGCGTTAGAAGGGGGTTTGGATGGCGTCGGCCCGACGACCTTCCG
>CP070815.1:3153909-3156765 GCA_020344215.1 Gemmatimonadota bacterium | reverse complement strand
AGCCCATGTTGGCGTCGGTGAACTCCCACAGAGCCTTCGGGTTTGCGGGGTTGGTGATGTCGAGCGCGTAGTAGCCCCGGCCCCCGCTGTTGAAACCGCCCACCAGGATCGTGTGCCACGCGCCGCCGAAGTAGACGTCGCCCACCGTCGGCGAGCCGTCGACGTAGTACTGGTGATTCGTCGTGTACAACTTGTCGGCCAGCAGATACAGCTTCGGGAACAGCAGTTTCGGCACGTACGCCCAGAGCTCCCGACCGGTGGCGGCGTCGAACGCGTGCAGCATGCCGTCGTTGGCGCCGACGTAGACGACCGGGGTGCGCGATGCGTTGCTCGTCTTGAAGGTGCTGTAGCCACTGTCGACGTACTCGTACAGCGGCTGCTTCACGTAGACGGCTTCGGAATTGACGATGTCGCCGAGCACGCGGGTGCGCTGACGGAAGTACTTCGACGTGTCCTCCGGCGGGCCTTCTTTTTCACGCAAGCCGCGGATGAAGTTCACCAGAGGTTCCCCGCTGGCGGACGACTGATCCGACGAGCTGAGGCAGATCGGCCCCGAAGCGCAGAACTGGCTGAGGATCGGCGATGCGGTCGAGCCGATGTAGTTTTTTGTGAAGTTGTCTCGTTCGGTCGATGTCAGGTTGCCCCAGATGAATTCCTTGAGCTTGGTCGTCGAAGACGGGTTGTCGTCGAAGGTGTAGATCCTGCGCGACGTGTTCGCGTCGAGCAGGCTGGCTGCCGTCCACATCGGAGTGGACCCGATGGCACCCGTCGACGTGTCGATTTGCCGCATCTCGAGCTCGCCATACCACTCGCTCGATCGGAACGTCGAGCTGAACATGTAGTTGTCGCCCGCCGTCACGTTCGGGTTGCTGGTCGTCGCCGCGGCCGAGTCGGCCGTCATCGCGATGGCGGTTTGCAACGCGCCATTCAGGCCGGCCGTCAGGCTGGCCGGGTCCCTGGCCGAGAAGTAGGTCCCCCGGCCGTTGACGGCGGCATGCCAGAGGTCGTCGATGTTTTCGGGCTCGCCGGAGGCCGGGATCGGCCAGGTGCAGGCGGTGCCCGCCGGCTGCCAGATGCAAACGCTGCTGCTCGCGGTGCTGCCTTGGCTGACGTCGAAGTAGTCGCCGGAGGTGTCGGTTTTGTAGGTCGGCGAGTAGATCATGCGGCCGCGCACACCGAGGCCGAGCGTGAAGGTCGTCATGTGTTGCCAGGTCGCGTCGTCGTCGCCGCCCGGCAGCACGTTATTTGGCGATACCGATGTTCCCAATGCCCCGGTTTCATTGCCGAGCGCAGCTGACCGCAGGTCGGTCTGGTAGTAGTACTGCGCGACGTCGGCCAGTGTGTCGGAGACTCCACCGATCGTGACGGTGGAACCGCTGAAAGCGGTCACGGTCGCGTTCGCGGTGCCACCGACCGTCACCGTCGGCGATCCGGAAATCGCGCCGGCTGTCGCAGGCGCGGTGATCGTCATCCTGTTGCCTGACCGAACGGCCGAATAGCCCGCTACCGTGCACCTGCCCGACGCAGCCGAGTTACAAGCGTTGATCTTGGTCACGACGTCTGAGGCCAGCCAGGACCCTGAAGCCCCCCAGCCGGCCGTCGCCGTTTGCGACAGGATCTCGCTGCCGTTGAACCGGATGCTCGAGACGTTGTCGTTTCTGTTGTTGGCGGTGAACCAGATCGTCGCGGTGTAGACGTTGGCTACGCTTCCACCGTCGTTGTACGGCCGCGGCTGTGGTGAGTCTGGGCTGCCCACTGCAGTCACACCGTCGAGTTGATAGCCTGCATTACTGTTCCAGTAGCCGTCGGTCGACAGCAACGTGAAGTTCTTCTGGCACGAATACTGCACCGGGTCGGTGACCGACACACCGTTGAGCGTCGACACCTTGTTCGCGTAGATGCGTCCCGCATCCGACAGCGCCTGGCGGAGTGGCGTGTAGCCGCCGGTTCTCGCACCATAGAGCTTGCTGTACCAAGCGAACTTCTGCGTGTTGTCGAAGTCACTGATGTTCAGCAACGAATTCCCGGCGTTGTTGTTGATGCTCATGTAGCCGATGCGGAACTTGTTGCCGATGTTCTGGAAGGCCCGCCCGGTGGCGGTCTTCATCAGCAGCATGCGGGTGCGGTAGTAGCTGTACCAGTTCGCGAAGTTGGTGCGCTCGTCTGCGCCGGCCGGCCCGGTCCCGGAGCTCGAGCTGACCGTGACCTTGGTAAACACGCCGTTGCCCGGCGAACTTCCGATCGAGCTGTTGCACTCCAAATAGAACGTGCTGCTGGTATTGACGTAGTTCTTCTTCGCTTCGGTTGTCTGGCTGCCGCTGTACCGGTAATAGTAGGCTGCCGTTCCCGTCGCAAAGGTGCTTGAGGTGTAGCCGGTGAATGAATTGCCCAAATTGACGGATCCTGATCCGGCAAAACCGTCGGTCCACGCGCCGCTGAAGCTCGCGTTGGGATACGAGGTGACCGAACCGTCGCTTCCGACCTTCACCGGGGGCGTGTATAGCAGCGCCGGGTTGTAGTAAACGCCGTTGCACTGCGAGCTGGCGAAGCCGTACCTTCCGGCAAAGTTCTCGGCGTCCTCCGGCGTGAAGCTATCGTCCATCGAAC
Source organism: Gemmatimonadota bacterium (assembly GCA_020344215.1). GTDB lineage: Bacteria > Gemmatimonadota > Gemmatimonadetes > Palauibacterales > KS3-K002. The sequence continues at coordinate 3,154,158 of CP070815.1, read as the reverse complement.
CCGAGTCGTCGAGGATGAACATCAGGTTCGGCTTCACCACCTGCGGTGCCGACGTAATGAGGGGCAACGACGCGAGATCGGTCGTGTTGGCCTGCGCGGCCACGACTGTGACCGCCGTCAGCAGCGTGGTAGCGGCGAGCCGCAGCCCGGGGCGCGACCGGATTCGGCGCGGGGTGGAGCGTGTTGTAGTCATGAATGCCTCCCGAGATCTCTGTCGCTTCGGCTACTGCGACACGACGGCCTGGACGT
>CP070815.1:3145366-3153809 GCA_020344215.1 Gemmatimonadota bacterium | reverse complement strand
CCGACAAGACGTCGAAGCGATACCGCAACGGCAGCGAACGAAGCGTTTCCCCGCTCAACGGTTCGCGAGTCACGCGGCCGCGATGATGCGATCGAGCATCTCGCGCAAGGCGACTTCGCTCTCAGCGATTCGTTTCGCGTCGCCCCCCGATTTCTGAGCACTCAACTGCCGCACCAGCGAGATGAAGTGATTGACGTCGGCGCGGAGCGGCTTGTTCACACGCTTGTAGATCAGCCGGCCGGTCAGCCGCCACAGCCCTAGGTAGACCATAAGGGCCCCGAGGGCGATGACGGGGATGTGGAACGGCGACGCGTCGAGTGTCAAGAACTCCACGACGATCACCACTGCGCCGCCCAACGCCAGCAGCCGATCGAGAACGGCACGTGAGAGCAGGAGCGATGCCATCGGTTGCTCCCTTCGGTTGCGGTCACAGGTCAGCCGAGCATCGTCTGGTCGGGGAAAAATGCCGCCCGGACCAGCCTACAGCAACACGTCGCCTCTACGGGCGTCCGCTGAAACCGGCCACTCTTAGGGATCGTAAGGCGAGGCGGCAGGTGGGACGCTACCACAATTCGAGGCGTGATGACTACAGAGACAAGGCACCTCGGCGCGCGACTCAGCCGCACCGTTCTAGCCGCAACCTTAGCCGTCGGTGGTCTGCTGACACAAACAACCACGCTGGCGGGACAGGGTCGGGCGCTCAGCGAGCAGATCGCCTTTCCTGTCGAACCCAAGGTCCTGGTGGACGGCAAGTTCCAACGCTGTGAGGGCATCGCCTTCACCGGCGAAGGCGACTTGTACGTCGCCGGCAACCGGGCGCTCTGGCGTGTGAACATCGATGGTGAGGTGACGAAGATCGCCGAGCTCTATTCTAATCTCGGGCTCGCGCCTATCGGCGAACGGGACATCTTGATGGCCGATTTCGGACCGACCAACAGGTTCAACCACGGCCCCAACGACGACGGCATCGTCTGGCGGATTACACCCGACGGCGAGAAAACGCGGGTCGTGGACGGTGGAATCGGCGATCCGAACTTCGTACTCGTGCGCGCCGACGGCTCCTTCCTGGTCTCCGACGACGCCACCGACGAGATCTTCCTGGTCGACCCGCAGGGGAGGCTGACTCTCTTCACCGATGCCATCGGCCACCCGAACGGGCTGGCGCTCTCGGTTGACGGTACGACGCTGTACGTCGCGCAAATCTTTGGCAGCCTGCGCCCGCTGACTATCGACGACCGCGTCTGGGCTTTGCCGCTGGAGGACGGCCAGCCGGCGGCTCTCCCGGAAGTCATCGCCCGACTGGGCGAGGGCGCTGCCAACGATGGCCTGGCGCTGGACGAGTTGGGGCGCGTCTACGTAGCCGCCAACGGCACGGGCCAGATCTGGCGCATCGACCCGGCGACCCGGGAGACAGTGCTCATCGCCGAGGGCATGCCCGGTGTGGCGAGTTTAGCCTTCGGAGCGGGCGAGTTCGACGGCCAGGCGATCTACGCGACGTCGACGCGCACGGGCCGCGTCTGGGAAGTGAAGGTGGGTGTGGGCGGCGCCCCGCTCCACAGATAGGGAACGCCGTCCCCATTTCGCGTCAGTTCGGCGGGTCGCCTCGGGCCCGCACCTCGCCGGACACCCTGACGTCCACCGGATACCCGTCGAGCGTGTCGGGAAGGGCCTCGGCTAGGTCGAGCGAATCGGTCGCCACGAACACCACGATACACGGCGCGCCTTTGCACTCGCCGAGCCCGGTGCCCGTGACGCCGCGCACGGCCATCAGACCGGGCGTCCGCTCGCGCAGGACCTCCTCGATGCTCATCGTCTCCACGTCCTCCTCTTGCGCGCTGCCGGCCCCCGGTTCGCCCCCGCGCTCTGCGCAACCGGCGCCGAGGGTCAGCAGGCCGATTAGAAGAAGCCCGAGGCCGGCGGGCGTCCGCCGACCCCGTGCGGTATAGCGCGAGGGGGAGCGCCCTACCCTCCCCCTCGACAGTTGATCAACGGCGGACCCAATCAATTCACGGTGAAGCAGGCTGTGGCCGTACCACTCTGACCGTCCGGGTTGGTGACGGTCACATCCCGTGGCCCGCGCGCCGCCCGCGGTCCGATCCGCAGGTTGGCGTCCAGTTGGTCCGGACCCACGAAGGTGACACCGCGTACCGCGATGCCGGCCCCGAAGCTGACGCTGGCGCCGTCCTGGAAGTCGGCGCCGAAGATGCTGACCGTGAGCTTCTGCTTGCGACTGCCGCTTTCGGGATTGCAGCTGAGCACGGTCGGCGCCGGCGTCGGCACCGTCGGCTCGTCCACCGTGACGGTGGTCGTCGCCGCATCGTTGGACGGATTCTCGTCACCGGTGAGCGCGTGTCTGGCCTCGAGCACGTGATCGCCGAGACTCTCATCGGTGGCGTCCCACTGATAGGTCAGGGTCGTGTCCGCACCGGCGGTCAGCCCAACGATCGCCTGCGTTAGACCTGGTGAGCCAGCGGTCAGGTCCGTGAGCGTCACATCGAAGCCACCCACCTCCTCGGTACCCACATTCCGCACCGTGACGTTCACGTCCACCGTTTCACCCTGCTCAACCGAGCTCGGTGCATCGACGCTCGTCACCGCCACATCGACGATCGGCGTCGGGGCACTCCCATCGATAAAGACGCCGAACTCTTTCAGTACTAAATCGATGCGGTTGGCGAAGGTTCGATCGCTGCCCCCGGCGAACAGCAACCCCACCGGGCTGCTCAGTCCGTCTTGACTGACGATCAGCGAACCCGAGTCGCCACCGCCGCTGAAGGTGCCGGGGCTGATCCCGAGCTGATCGTACATGTAGGCCGACTTGATGCAGAAGTTGAAGATCGCCTCGTAGCAGACCTCGACGAAGACGTTCACCTCGGTGACCGTGCCCTGCGTGAGCAGCGTAGTGCGCCCGTACTTCTGCACCGGCAGGCCCAGTAGCTCTGCGGTGCTGTCGAAGTAGCCGTCGCCGTTCGCATCGCCGTAGATGGTCGAGTTGGGGATGCCGTACCCATCGGCCGGTGTCGAGTTGCCAAGCTCAGCAGTCGACGACAGAGCGATTGCGGCATCCATCAGGTTGTAGCCACTGAACGAGAAGTCGATGGGCACGTAGCTGTCCAGAACACCGAACTCATCGCCCGGGTACTGGCCGTCGTCGAAGGGACCCGGCTGCAGCACCGGATCACCCAAGTATGCGCGGTTCTGATCGGCATACACGTGGTTGTTGCTCAGTGCGTACACGTTGCCCAGCGCGTCCCGCACGCGCGCACCGATGGTGCCCGCCGTGATATTGGGATGGCCGGTGGATACACCCGTGGGCACCGGCCGCGGGAAGCGGTCCGTCGGGTCAGTCCGCGCCATAACCAGCCCGATCACCTTCACCTCCACCGGCAAGCCGTCCAATCGGGCCGGGAGCTCGGCGAGGCCTGGCGTCTCGGTGAAGACCCGCACCACGGGTTGACCGTCGGCGCCCAGCCCGGTGGCGGTTCCGACGACGCCGGGGATCTTCATCAGCTCGGGTGTGTGACGGTCCTGGACGGCGATGGCCGTCTGGATCGCCAGCCGCTGGCTGAGCGCGGCGTCGGTAGGCGCCATGAGCTCGCCGGCGTCGCGGCCGCAGCCGAGCCAGACCGCGCCGAGGGCTAAGGCTATGACGGCTACAGAGATAGTCCGTCGACGTGAGAGCGGTGAGGACATGGGACTCCCTCCTGCATGCGTGATTTAGGGACTCCCGGCGGGGAGGAGGACTGCGCAGCGGTACTGAGCTGTAGCGCTAACACGCTAGGCCACGTTCCCGGTGTTGTCAACGACCCCAGTCAATCCGGCAGCCTTCGCAGCCTAAGGTCACTCGTAATAGAACCGCACCTGAAGCAGGCGCAGGCCGTTGTTGTCATAGGCCCAGAAGTAACCCTCAAGGCAATCGGCGAAGAGGCTAACGGTGGTACCGCCGCAGGCCTCGGCCGCCGCGCTCCCCTCGGGCAGCTCGATCGTCGTCAGCGCGTCCGTGACGTTCTTGAAGCGGCTTCGACCCTTATGTCGCGTTACGTCGAGCACGGCGCCGGTCGAACAGATATCACCCTCGGCAACTTCACCGGCTATGTCCTCAGCGCACGTCGTCATCCTAGTCGCGCCGTGTGGTCTGCCGAGGGCGCGCGCCCAGACATTGTAGGAACCGGACGGCAGCTCGAAGATCGCGCCCCCATCGGTTCCGTCGGCGTCGACGACCTGATACGTCTCGCCCTCGCGGAGACTTATCCGAGTTCGCACGGGGTCATCGGGTCTTCGCGTGCCGAGCCGCACGAAGATGCGGTGTCCGCTGTTGCCGATCATGTCGGCGTTCTTTTCTTTTGACATGCCGATGATGTTCAGGTTGTAGTGGGGACCACTCGGCGCGCCGTTCCCGGTCACATTCCCGTTGCCATTCTGGCCGAAGCTCACATCAGGGACGGACACAGAAAGCACTAAGGCGGCTAGCAGCGTCAGGCGGGATAACTGCATCGTAACCTCCACGGTCCGCGGTTCGAGGTCGAACGTTGTCACTTAGCACGGGCGTCCGTCACGAGTCTGCCACTTTCGTGCCGTCTCGATAGGCAATGCCGCAACGAGACTTAGCCCGGGGGCAGCCAATCTGACCGGGAAGTTTTTTTCGTGGTGGGGAACAATTTCTTGAGCTTGACCCGCTGGAGTGCCGGCTAGCTCTCCTCACGGCCCGCCAGTCGGGTTAGGGCCCGCCGCGCCGCTTCGACCTGGTCGTGGAGTTCCGGATCGGGCTCGGCCCAGACGTCGAGGAAATTCTGGTAACGGAGGATGGCACCTTCAAAATTGCCGCGCGCCTCTTCCAGCCGCGCGAGCCGCAGCTCGATAACCGGCAGCTGCAGCCGGACAAGTGCAATGCTCGCCAGCCGTGCCGGCTCGATCATCTTCTCCAGATATACCACCGCCGAGTCGGCGTGGCCAAGCTGCTCGAACGACAGGCCGAACATGAGATCCGCTAGGACCTCCCAGTTACCCACGTCAAAGTCAATCGCCTGCATCCGGCGCAGCAGCTCGACGGCGCGTTCCGCTTCGCCGCCGTGGAGTGCCCGCGCTGCCCCGGCGAACCGCCGGCCGTAGTGGCTGACCAGATGGGCAGTGTCGGGGAACGGCGGGTAGGCAGTTCGAGTCTGTTCCGCCAGGTCCGGCATCTCCAGCAGGTAGGCGAGGACCTGGAGGGTCTGCCGGGCGATGAAACGTTCCGGCTCGGCCAACGATTCGGGCTCGGCGTAGGCGATCACCCTCTCGAACAGCGAGCGCGCCTCAGCGTGGCGACCGCGCGTCGCCTCGGCCATGACAGCGAACAGCGCGGGAGGGCCGTAGAGGAACCTGTTCCCACGCTGGACACGGTACTCGGCCACCGCTAACTCACGCTCGATACCACGCTGCAGACGGCCGCGGGCGATGTCCAACGCGCCGCAGTGGGTCCGCACTGTCGCCAGCCGCCTGGAGCTGGTCGCCGCCGCCAGCAGTGAGTCGCAGACGAACTCGGCACGCGCCCACTCCCGTCGGCCGAACGCCTGGGCGTGCGACCAGTCCGCCGCCTGCTCCTCGAAGCCGAGCTCTCGCGCCACCTCGATGAAGCTGTCGGCAACCTCCCAGCGACCCGTCCAGCGGGCGTTGACGATGACATGACCGTACGACAACGCCGAGTACGGACGCAGTCCGACGGCGCGCAACGATGCCTGGTACGCCCGCTCTCGCTCACCGAGCCACTCGGCCCGAGCGGCCAAGTTGTTCGCCGCCGTTCCGTCATCCGGGTACCGTGAGAGTATTAGCTCGTAGGTCTCCAGTGCGCGGCGATAGTCCAAGTCGACGTAGGAGTAGTAACTCGCCTCTGTGTGTAGACGCTCTCTCTCGGTCAGGCCGTCGCGCAGCTCGTAGGCTCGCGTCGCGTAGCGCGCCGCCTCGGCGCGGCGGCTCAGGTTATTGCTGTACACGGCCGCCGCGCGGTAGGCCCCGGCGAATATCGAGTCGTGACGAATCGCCTGGGTAGCAAGCTGCAGCGCCTGCTCGAAGTCGAGGCGGCTATTCGCTTCCGACGCCTGAGCGTACAGCCTGAGTGCCTCCAGAGAGCTCGTCGTTACCTTCGGCAACGGCTCGCTCTGCCGGATCGCTCCCCGCTCCTCGCCCAGGCGGCGCCGGATCTCGTGTGACAGTTTCTCGACCGCCTCCAGCAACCGATCCTCGCTCGCCACGCTACGCGCGGTGATTATCTCCTCACCGGAGCCCGGCTGAACGACCCGGGCGCTGAAGACGTACTGCCCACCCAGCCGACTCACCGTCACGGCGAGTACAGCCGCCAAGCCCTCGCGCTCGGCGACCTCGAGCGCCACGGCGCGATCGAGACGCGTCGTGTCGGGTCGCCCCATGCGGCGCAGAACGGGGCTCAGCTGCTCGCGGCTGTAGACGTTCACGTAACGCGACTGATGCAGGTCCACGGTCAGCGCTTCCCGAGCCGCCAGTGCCACGTCGTGCTCTTCCGGCGCCGCCTCAAACTCGGTGACCACCAGCCAGGCCCGCTCCTCGAACGCATCGCCCGCGGCGCCGTGCGACTCAGTGACTCGGCCGGCGCCCCGGACCACGACGAAAGCACTGATGCCGCCGACGATCACCAAGGCCCCCAGCACGGCAAGCACTACTTTAGGCAATGTCAGGTGTCGGGCTAGGAAGTCGGCGCCGGACGTCTCGGGGCGCGATGCTTCCGCGAGGGGCTCTCCCGATGCACGGTCGGTCTCGGCCTCGGGCTCGGTTGGCCCTGCCGTCGACACGCGTTCAGGCTCCGCCGCCGCGCTCGGACGCGCGCCGCTCACCGCCGCCGGCTCCCGCTCCTCCCGCACGAACGCCGTGGCCAGTACCAGTGGCAGACCGACGAGCAGCAAGAGGATTTCCGTGGGGTAGACCCATTCGGGGAGTAGGTAGCGCTCGATGACCTGGTCAGAGGCCTCGAGCACCGCCCACGACGCACCCAGGTAGATGGTCATCACCTGCCAGAGGGAGCGGCGGTGGATCTCGACTATGAACCGCTTGAGACGGGACATGGCTCCTCGCGCCAGAGAGAGGCCGGGCGGATCACCGTTGCAGCCCGGCGATTGGACAGCGTGCGCTTGAGAAAAATGGTCCCCAGAATGCAGCGCAGCAACACGCTCGTGCCCGCGCCCGGGACGTTCCTACGCTTCGATGTGAACCCTGGGAAGCAAGGGGTTCATTCCGATGGCCACCTTGTACACCGAGCTTCCGGCCCGCGCCGCGACCTCGCCGATCGACAGCTCCTCCCCGCCCTGCCGCCCGAAGAGGACGACCTCATCACCTATCTGAACGTCTGCCGCGCCCGTCAGGTCGACCGTGCTGTGGTTCGCCGTAACCGCTGCGATGAGCGGCCAGCGCCGGCCTCTGATAAGGACCTCGGCCTCTTCGACTCCCTGCGGGGGACAGCCGTCGGAGTAGCCGAGTGGTAGAGTCGCGACGAGAGTTTCGCGCTCGGCCGTGAACAGCCTGTGATACGAAACTGAGTCCCCTGGGCGCAGTCGTTTCACATAGATCACCCTGGTCTTCACCGACATGACCGGCTTGAGATCCAGGTTGGCCAGCGGCTCCAACCCGTAGACGGCGTTCCCCGGCCTCACCATGTCGAGGAAGGCGTCGGGGAAGTTCGAGATCGCCAAGCTGCTGGCGGCATGACGCACCCCAACCGAAATACCCTTGTTCTCGGCGGCATCGCACACTTGCATCAGACGATCGAGTTGGACCGGGTCGAAGTCCGGCTCTTCGGTCAGGGTGGTGAACACCCCTTCGATGGCGATCTCCGGCATCGAGCCGACCCGCTCCATATACGACGGCGCCTCCCAGTAAGGGACCCCGACTCGCCCTAGGCCCGTGTCCACCTTGATGTGGACCTTCGCCTGCTTCCCCTGGCCCCGCGCGGCGCGCGCCAGCATCTCGACCGTTTCCGAGTAGACCGACTGAGAGATGTCGAGCCGCAGCAGCAGGTCGGCCTCTTCCTGGGAGAAGGGGCCGAAGTTAAGGACGGTGCCCCTTATGCCATTCTCGCGTAAGGCGACAGCCTCTATGACCTTTCCGACGGCGAAGTGCCTGACGTTCTGTCCCTCTAGGAACCTGGCGATCCCCACCAGTCCATGCCCGTATGCGTTCGCCTTGATGACGGCCATCACGGGCCTGTCGTCCACCCTCCTACGTATCTCCGACAGGTTCCAGGCGAGGTTACCGAGGTTGATCTCGACCCATGGGTCGAAGCTTTCGCTGGCGGCCTCGGGCTCGGCAATCGCACTACCCAGCTGGTCGGGAACAGCAAGCGCCAGAGGTGCCGCACTCGCCAAGGTCAAGAATCCTCTACGGCTGACTTGTCTCATCTTGCTTTCTCCGTTTTCTTCGATAGCACGATTACGATGTCGAA
>CP070815.1:3110993-3145266 GCA_020344215.1 Gemmatimonadota bacterium | reverse complement strand
GTCCGCGTCTATCAGTCGGCGGCGCTTCGGGATGTTCCTGTTCGGCCTGTTCGCTGCGGCCGCGATCGTGATGGCGGCGATCGGCCTCTACGGCGTGCTCGCCTTCTCCGTTGCCCAGAGGACAAACGAGATAGGTATCCGCATCGCTCTTGGGGCCAGACCGGAGAGGCTGGTCGCACATATCGTTCGCGAGGGACTATCGCTTTCCTTGGCCGGTCTCGCGGGCGGCGCCGTGGCGGCTCTCGCGCTCACGCGCCTGATGTCCGGCCTGATCTTTGGCGTCGGCGTTACCGACCCGATCACTTATGGGCTCGGGGCCCTGCTGCTGGTCGCGATCGCGCTGTTGGCCAGCTACGTGCCGGCCCGGCGCGCCGCGGCGGTCGACCCCGTGGTCGCGTTGAAGCAGGAGTAGTCGCCAGTCGCAGGTGGGAGCACGGGTACGCTGCGCTCAGCGAGTCTCGTCTCCCGCTCTGAAACAGGATGCACCGCCGCTTCGGCGGGGGCGTCCTCTTCTTTGCCTGCCGCTCGTTGACCCACCGTTTCCTGCATCGCACCTTACGGACAAACTGGATGCTCAGCTCACGAGCGAGTAGGCCCGTCGAATCTCAGCCTGTTGGGCGGCCTAATGTCCCGTCTCAATCGGTTCATCCACGAGATCCACCGCCGGTCGCTGTGGCAGGTGCTGCTGATCTACGTCGGCGGTGCACTCTTCGCCTATCAGGCGGTGCAGGCGCTGACCGAGGGTCTCGGTCTGCCGCAGTGGTTTCCGGGTCTGGCCGTGGTGCTCTTTGTTATCGGTCTCCCCTTCGTGGTCGCGACGGCTTTCGTGCACGAGAGGGCTCCAGCGTCGCCTGCCGAAGCACCAGGCGATGATAAGCGAGTCGCGGTAGCGGAGGCGGGCCGGGAGGCTGCAACCCGTCGTCGTCTGATCACGTGGCGCAACGCGGTGGCGACGTTCGTGGTTGCGCTGGCGTTGTGGGGGGTAATCGCGGCGGGCTGGCTACTGTTTCACGAGCGCACGGCCGATTCAGAGGATCGTCGAGCGTCGATCGCCGTCTTGCCCTTCGAGAATCTCAGTCCCGACCCGGACGATGCTTACTTCGCCGATGGCATTCACGACGAGATCATCAGCCAGCTCGGCAAGATCGGCGCGCTCAAGGTGATCTCCCGCACCTCGGTGATGGAATACAGGGGCGAGCTGCGCAACCTTCGTGACATCGCCCAGGAGCTCGGCGTAGCCAACATCCTCGAGGGGGCGGTGCGGCGCGCCGGTGACCGGGTGAGAATCACCGCTCAGCTGATCGACGCCCGGGCTGACGAGCATCTGTGGGCCGAGACCTACGAGCGCGAGCTCCGGGACGTCTTCGCCATTCAGAGCGATATCGCGCACCAGATCGCAACGGCACTGCACGCCGCGCTGACACCCGAGGAGGTGCAACGAATCGAGGCCAGGCCGACGGATAACCTGGACGCGTACAACGCCTATTTGCAGGGTTGGACTTACGCCGAGGACTGGAGCAGCGAGGCGAGCATTCGGCTCGGTCTCCAGATGTTCGAGCGAGCCGTCGCACTCGATCCCGATTTCGCACACGCCCACGCCGCTTTGGCTTACGGGCATCTGGCCCTCTACGGCCTGGGCTTCGACCGTGGGCAGGAGCGCGTGGCTGCGGCTCGACGGGCAGCGGACCGGGCCCTGACGATCGAGCCCGACCTGGCCTTCGGTCGGGTCGCGCGGGGCTACTACTATATGTGGGTTGAACGGGACGTAGAGCGCGCTCTGCAGGAGCTGCTCACGGCAGCGGCCATCTCCCCTAACGACAGCGACGTGCTGTTGGCGATCGGTGATCTACAGGTTCAGGTAGGCCGAGTGGAGGAGGGGCTGGCGGCCTACCGGCGAGCGGTGGAGCTCGATCCGCGCAACGCGGACTTCGTCTGGGCTCTGGCCTGGGCGTACACCTGGCTGCGGCGCTACCGGGAAGCGGAGCCGCTCTACGATCGGGCCCTGGAGCTGGCACCGCAGCGGAACGCCTTCTACTGGTTCAAGGCCAACAACGAGATCCTCTGGCGCGGCGACCTGGGGGCGGCCCGCGCCACGCTGGAGCGTATGCCGGAGCGAAGAGACTCCTGGTGGCCGTGGTACTGGTGGGAGCTGATGCGGCTGGAGCGGAGATTCGAGGACGCGCTCGAGCTGCTCTCTGCCACGCCCTCGTTCGAGCTTCTGGCCGGGCCGCTCGAGTTCGCGCCGCGGGCTCTGTTGGAAGGGCAACTCCTGAGCGCGCTCGGCGATGCGGAGAACGCCCGGGCCCGCTTCGAGGCGGCGCGTGCCATCCTCGAGCGAGCGGCGCAGGAGCGGCCCGACGACGGCCGGGTCCGCAGTTCGCTGGGGATAGCCTACGCGGGGTTGGGGCGGGTGGAGGACGCGATACGGGAGGGGCGACTCGGCGTGGAGCTGGACCCGATCGAGCGTCTGCCTTTCGATATCGGCCCTATGAGACTGGAGTATCTGGCGACGATTTACGCGATGGTGGGAGAAGTAGAGGCCGCCATCGATGAGCTGGAGTTGCTGCTGTCCATCCCCTCCTTCATCTCGGTAGCGCAACTGCGGATCGATCACCGCTTCGATCCGCTGCGCGACCACCCACGCTTCCAGGCGCTGCTGGAGGGGTACGAGTAGCCGGGCTGCCGCCGCTCGTTGCTGCAGACCCGTCAGAACCCCATTTTTGAGCCGAACCGGGAGACCTCAAACCTACATACTCAGGCCGCAGGTGGCGGCCATGTCGCGTCTAAACCGGCTGATGGTCGAGATTACGACCGTTCTCTCTGGCGGGCGCGGGCGGTCTACTCCGTCACGTGCGGAGATAGCGATAGTCATTCTCGTTTCCTGACGGCAACGGTTCACCTGGGAGGTCAGCATGATGAAACGCGTCGCAGTACCTCGCCGACTCCTCTTGGGTTGGCGCGGCGCGGTGGTGCTGGCGGCAGCCGGCGCGATCTGCGTGCCGGCCGTTCTCGCGTGTTGGGGTCAATCCGGCTCGGCGACCACTTGGGATGGGGCCGTGCGCGACAGCGCCGGCATCCCGATCGTGGAGAACTTCGGCACCCCGATGTGGCGCGAGGAGGACAGCTGGGAGTTCACAGAAGTCCTGCGGGTCGGCGTCCTTGAGGGCGAGCCCGAGTACGAGTTCGGCCGAATCAGCGGTTTCGTCGTGCTGTCCGATCGTCGTATCGTCGTGGCGGACGCGATGGCACACGAGCTGCGCTTCTTCTCCCCGGAAGGCGTCCACGAAATGACGCTGGGACGGGAGGGACAGGGTCCCGGCGAGTTCGGCGATGGTTTGTTTTATCCGACCGTCGGGCCGGGCGACACGCTGCTCGTGTTCGACCGCGGGAACCAGCGGGCGCAAGTGATCGCGCCGGACGGAACCTGGCTCGATGACTATTCCACGTTGCCAGAGGACGGCCACTGGTTTGGCATGGTGCTCGACGCGCCGCCGTCCGGGCGCCTCGTGACTTACCACGTGCCGCTGCGGCAGTCCGATGGTTCGCTCGCGGACTCGATGGACGTTCTGTTGGAGCGCGATCTGCGCGGCGCGATCCTGGATACGGTGGCTCGTATACCCACGTACATGACGAGCATTACTCCTGGAGGAGCAGGTTTTTACTACGGCGATATGGTGGACGCAGCGCTCTGCAAGAGCGGTCTCGTGATCGGTCACAATTACACGTATCGCACCGTCTGGTACGGGTCCGGCGGGGCGATCGAGCGCATCGTCACTCTGCCGAGCGAGCGGCTGCCGATCACCGAAGAGGACCGGTCGGTGATGTTGGGGCGCTTCGACCAGCTGCTACAGGAGTACAACGTACCCGCCGACCAGGCGGCGCAGATCAAGTCCGGCGTCCGCTTCGTCGATCATTACCCGGCCTATTCACAATTCAACTGCGGACCCGCGGGCACCCTCCTCATGCAGAGATACCGGCCACTCCGCCGCCTCAGCGAGGAAGAGCGGAGCCGGATCCGCACCAACCTGGGGAGGCCGCCGGGCGCGCTGGAGTGGGACGTCTTCGACAGCGAGGGACGCTACCTGGGTGTGGTGGTGGTGCCGGGCACGGAATGGGTAGCGATCGTAGCTGACCTCCTCTTCGTGCAGGACCAGGCCACCGGCACGTGGTACATGTACTCGGTCTGGTCAGATGAGCTGGAAGTCCAGTATGTCATCGGCTGGCGCGTAGACGGACCCATGCCGGGCTGAGGAGACGGCGAAGGCGGTTAGTGCTACGGCAAGCACGTCGAAACCTGGAAGCGAGCCAAACCCGAGCCCTGCCGTCTTGCTGATGGCAGGGCTCGGACCTTGGCGGCGGGCCCGATCCGTCGATGTTGTTTGGGGTCAGCTCAGTCTTTGTCGCCGTGACGCTGCAGCTCAGCCAGCTGTTGCTGCATGCGCTCTCGACCGGGAACGGCCGCGAACTCGAGCACCCATCTGTCCAAGTAGCCCCAGTCGAGGTCTTGACCTTTGCAGCGGACCACGCTCGTCGCGTCCTCCAGGTCTCTGTAGCATAAGCATGAAGGGCAAATGACGCCCCTGCAGCTCTCGGGCGATCTTCGCGATGAGTCTGAGAAATCAGGTGGCAGGTGGGAGTGCATTGAGAGCGCGAGCGATGGCCAGATCTGGCTCGAGATCGGCCAGCCAGTCGTCACTTGCGTCGACGCCTAACGCGAGTGCTTCGGCCCAAAGCGCAGCGAAACGCTGTAGGGCCTCCTCGTAGGTCATGCCCTTGAGCGTCTCCCGCTCGTAACGTTCTGCCAGCTCTGCGAGCAGCTGCGGCGACTTAATCATGTGCCAAATATACCGTGTTCCGCTGGCGGCCGCCGCTCGCGGACGCCCAGGCGCCGCTTGCCCGGCCGGAGCCGCAGCCGTATCGTGGTGAGGGCGCATTCCCCTTTACATAGACATGCCGATGCCGAACGTCGTGCGTGACTCATGCTAGGACGGGAGGAGACCTATGCAGATTCAGGATATCATTGTCGACTCGGTGGGTGCCTTCTTGCGCGGGATAGGCGACTTCCTGCCGAACATCTTGGCGGCGATCGTTATCCTCATCATCGGCTGGATCATCGCCAAGCTGTTAAAGGCCGCAGTCACCCGCGTGCTCAAGCTCGTCAAGTTCACCACGCTGACCCAGCGGGCAGGTATCGATGAGTTCCTCGCCAAAGGCGAAGTGAAGCAGACGGCATCCGATCTGATCGCCGTGCTCGTCTACTGGCTGGTGATGCTGATCGTGCTGGTGACCGCCGTCAACGCTCTGGGGCTGGAAGTCGCGTCGCAGCTTCTAAACCAGATCCTGCTCTACATCCCGAACATCATCGTCGCCGTCATCGTCATCGTGGTCGGCCTCTACGCCGCCAACTTCGTCGCCGCCCTGGTCAGGACGGCGGCCGCCAACGCCGGGATCGCAGAGGCGGGGCTCGTGGCGGCACTGTCACGCTTCGCGCTGATCATCTTCACCTTCGCGATCGCTCTGAATCAGCTGAGGATCGGCCGGGAGATCGTCGCTAACGGCTTCCTGGTCCTGTTGGGCGCGGCGGCGTTCGGCGCGGCGCTCGCCTTCGGGCTCGGGGGCCGCGAGCTGGTCGGCAAGTTCCTGAACGAGCGGTTCGGCAGGCAGTAAAACAGAAAGGTTGATAGCGCTTCACGCTCTCCGGGACCTGGCACCACTGCCGGGTCCCGGAGAGATTGGCTCGTACTGTTGGGGCCAGCGAAGAGGTGAAACCGGGCGTCGTAGTGTGAACGCCAAAGAGACGAGGTGGGTCATGATGGAAGAGATCCGAACCGGCGAGGGCGGTGGAGTGGCCGGCAAGCTGGCGGCTATCGGCTGGGGCCTCTTCTTCATCTGGATCGGAATAGCCCTGTGGCAGAACCTCAGCGTTGGTATGGGGCTGCTCGGCGTCGGCGTCATTACCCTGGCCATGCAGGTGGCGCGGAAGAGTTCCGGTCTGGCGCTGGAGTGGTTCTGGGTCGTCATCGGCGTCCTATTCGTGCTGGGCGGCGTGTGGGAGATGTTCGAGGTTGCGATTTCCCTGGTGCCGATACTGCTCGTCGTGGCCGGCGTGGTCCTTCTCGTGTCGGTGATGGGAGGTAAGCGCCGGGCCGGGAGATAGCCGCAGGAGTGCCCGTGCCCCTCTCACTCATCAACTGGCGGCAGGTCTGGGTGCTCTATCGCAGGGAGCTGCGCGGCGCCCTGCGCGAGCGCTCGATCGTCGTCAACAGCTTCCTGCTGCCGGTCTTCCTCTACCCGGTGCTGCTCTGGCTGACGTTCAGCGCCATGGTGTTCGTCGAGGGGCTCTCGGAAGGTCGTGTGTCGCGAATCGTGCTGCTCGACCTGCCGGCCGAGCACGCCGAGTTGCGTGACTCGCTCTCCGCCGCGCAGTCGGTGGAAGTCCGTGAGGACACGGTCTCGGTCGAGCAGGGGGTCGCCTGGGTGCTGGACGGCGAGCTGGATGCCGTCGCCGAGTTCCTAGCGCCGGGACCCGAGGCGGAGGCGCTCCCTGACAATTTTGCGGTGCGCATCAGCTACGACCGGGCGGAGGAGCGGAGCCGGCGGGCCAGCGACCGGATCGAAAGCGCCGTCACGGGCTACCGGGACCGCTGGCTGGAGCGTGAGGCTCGCGACCTGCGCGTGAGCCGGGAGCAGCTCGAGGGGTTCCTTATCTACCGTAACAACGTCGCCACCGAGCGACAGGTCGGCGCGTTCCTGCTCTCGCTGATGGTGCCGCTCTTCGTGGTCATCATGGTGGCGCTCGGCTGTTTCGTCCCCTCGATCGACACGACCGCTGGCGAGCGGGAGCGGTCGACCTGGGAGACGCTGATGAGCGTGTCGGCATCGCGGATGAGCGTGGTGACCTCGAAGTACCTGTATGTCGCCACCCTGGGACTCGCCGCCGGGATGCTCAACGTGACGGCGATGGTGATCTCGATCGGGGCGGTGCTCAGGCCTCTGGCCGGAGAGCTGGCCGAGGAGCTGCAGTTCAGGATCCCGCTGCTCGCTGTGCCGGTCTTGCTGATCGGTGCCCTGGCTCTGGCGCTCTTCTTCGCCGCGGCGATGATGCTGCTCGCCTCGTTCGCCCGGAAGTTCAAGGACGGGCAGGCGATGATCACTCCCGTCTACTGGCTCGCCTTGATTCCCGTGTTCCTCAGCGGCACGCCGGAGCTGCATCTCACACCCACGCTGGCGACGGTCCCCATCGCGAATGTGGCGGTCATGATGAGGGATGCGATCAACGGACGGTTCGACTGGCTGCTCATCGGTGAGAGCCTGCTGGTGCAGATGGTCTTCGTCGTGCTGATACTGTGGCTTGCCCGTGCTGTGCTGCGGTTCGAGGACTATCTGCTCGGCTCCTTCGACGGGAGCTTCTGGAGGTTCGCCAGGCAGAGACTTCTCGCACGTCGATCGAGTGACGCGCTACCTGTGGAGTGAGATATGACGGAGCCTACGGTCGCGGTTCGCGGATTGGCGAAGACGTTCTACGACGAGGCGCGCGGCGAGGTCCGGGCGGTGGACGGTATCGACTTCGACTGCCGACCGGGCGAGATATTCGGGCTGCTGGGTGCTAACGGTGCCGGTAAGACGACGACGCTCCGCATGCTCGCCACGATCCTGCGGCCGACCGCCGGCGTCGCGCGGCTCATGGGTCGCGACGTGGTTGAGGAGCCGGTGGCCGCCCGACGCACGCTGGGGTTCTACTCGGCCACCACGGCCCTCTACCCGCGGCTTACCGCGCGCGAGACGCTCGAGTTCTTCGCGCGGGTCAACCTCTACCCGGAAGAGAAGGTCGACGCGCGGGTCGACTATCTGGTGGGGCGGTTCGGGATCGCTGAGTACGTCGGGGCCAGGGTAGAGAAGCTATCCACCGGGATGAAGCAGAAAGTGTCGATCGCGCGGACCGTGGCTCACGACCCGCCGATTCTGATCTTCGACGAGCCTACCGTCGGCCTGGACGTGATCAACGCCCTCGAGATGGCTCGGGTCATCCGCGAGCTCCGCGATGAGGGGAAGACGATCATCTTCTCCACCCACATCATGAGCGAGGCGGAGAAGCTGTGTGACCGCATTGCCATCATCCACAACGGGAAGATCCTCGCCTCCGACACGCTCGACGCGCTCAGGGTGGCGACGGGCCGGCACTACCTCGAGGACATCTTCGTCGACTACGTAGGCGGCGTGGAGGAGATGCCGGGCTTCATCCGCGAGAGCGGGAGCGCGGCGGAATGAGAGAGGCCTCGAGCTCGAACGGCGCACGCCGCCGGCGCGTCCTGGCGACGCTGCTCGGCCTCGAGCTCAGGCTGCTGCTGCGCGACAAGCGCACCATCATCATCGCCGTCCTCCTCCCGCTGCTCATCTATCCCGCCTTCATCCTGGCCATGCGGGCCGTGAGCAGGGCAGGGCAGGAGAGGCTCGAGGCGGCCACCTACGAATACGCGATCACGGGCTCGGAGGCGGAGCTCGCTCGCTCACTGGTCCAGGAGGCGCTGGCGCTCTCGGCCGCTGAAGATGATTCGGCCGAGGTGCCCACCAACTTCGTCGAGCGCGTGGCCGATGCGCCCGACTCGCTCCTCAGGGCCGGAGAGCTGCAGCTCGTTGTCGAGTGGATGAGCCACGAGGAGTACCGCGCGGAGCGGGAGGCTGAGGCTGAAGGCGACACAGCCGCCCTGCGCCGGCTCGACGAGCTCGCCGCCGTGCCGGCCGTCCGCCTAAGCTTTCGCAGCAACAGCGAGCTGTCGTCGACGGCGGCGAGCCGCATGGGCGCGCGCCTGAGGCGGCTGCGCGTGGAGCGCCGCGACCGGCTGCTGCGCGAGCGCGGTCTGCCGCTCGATCCGGGTGAACTGGCGAAGCTGGAGCTCAACAACGTCGCGCCGGCCGAGAAGGAGGCGGGCGCGGTCCTCGGGATGATCCTCACACCCCTACTGGTCCTGCTCATGCTCTCGGGCGGCTCGGTCGTCGCGGCGGATGCGATATCCGGCGAGAAAGAGCGCGGGACCATCGAGACGCTGCTGACCACGGCCGCCCGCAGAGGTGAGATCGTGGCGGCGAAGCAGCTCGCGATTATCGGCGTCGGGATCGCGATCGCGGTCATCAACGTCGCGAACCTCCTCGTCTACGTGGTGCTCGGCGTGTTCGAGCTACCGGAGCGGTTCGCGGTGAGCGTCGAGCCGGTGGCTCTGATCGTTCTCCTGCTCCTCTTCTTGCCGCTCACCGGCGTCATCTCGGCCACGCTGCTCGCGCTCTCCGGGTACTCGAAGACCTACCGGGAGTACCAGATCTACTTCTTCCCGGTGCTGCTCCTCTTCCTGTTCCCATCCGCGGCTGCCGTGCTGCCGGGCATCGAGCTGCGATCGGCGATCGTGCTGGTCCCGGTCGCCAACATCAGCGTGGCCGTGAGGGAAGTATTGGTAGGGACGTACGACTGGCTCTTTCTCGGCCTGACCTTCGCCGTGACCATGGCCGCCGCGCTCTACACTTCGAGGCTGACCTCGCTCGCCCTTTCCACCGAGCGACTGATCACCGCCGCCGAGCTCGATCGAGCGGAGCTCATCGGCGGCCCGGCGCTCTTCCCGAAGCGCGTGCTGCGCTGGTTCGGGATCATGTGGGTCACCCTCTTCATCACCTCGCTCTGGCTGGGCGCGACGCTGGGG
This sequence comes from Gemmatimonadota bacterium, assembly GCA_020344215.1. Lineage (GTDB taxonomy): Bacteria > Gemmatimonadota > Gemmatimonadetes > Palauibacterales > KS3-K002. The sequence goes on along the minus strand of CP070815.1, from coordinate 3,135,577 downwards.
ATACGGCTGCAGGTGGTTGTGAACATCTTGGGGATCTTCTTCGGCGGGTCGCTGCTGATCATCTGGCGCTACCGCCTTCAGCCCCGCGAAGTGCTGGCGCTGCGGCCGGTGAGACTCCCGGTCTGGATCGCCGTGCTGATCGGCGCGCCGTCCGCCTACCTGGTGGGCGTCGGCCTCGCCCGGCTGGCCGACCTGATTCTTCCAGTGCCGGAGCGCATGCTCGAATCGTTCGGCGAGTACCTTATCGCGCCCGAGCTGGCGCTCTGGCAGGTCATCCTCTTCCTCGCCGTCATCCCGGGCATCTTCGAGGAGATCGCGTTCCGCGGCGTGCTGCTGAGCGGGCTGCGCAAGCGGCTGCGCCCCGTCGCGCTCTGTCTGGTAACCGGAGCGATCTTTGGGCTCTTCCACATCGATCTCTTCCGGATCGTGCCGACCGCGTTCCTCGGCGCCATACTCGCAGCGGTCGTCCTCATCAGCGGATCGATCTTCCCGGCCATGCTCTGGCACGCGCTGAACAACGCGGTCGCGCTGGTGCCCGCCTACCTCGAACTGCGCATCGCCGAGCCGCCGCTCTGGAGCTTCGGGCTCGGCGTACTCGGGCTGGCGCTGGCGTTCTGGATCCTCTGGCGGTACCGGTCGCGCGCCGCGCTGGCGGGCGGCGACGGGGGAGGATGATCAGTCTCGCAGGCTCAGCACTTTACGTTCAGGCTCTCTCGTGCTACTCTCCGGCCTCCATGCTGGGCCCGAGCGCCGGGCCGATCGCGATCCTGAACCGGGGGAGTGATGCCGTCGGAGCCGATCTTCAACGACCTCGTCGGAGTGATGGCCGTCATCACCATGATCCCCGTCTTCTTCGTCTGGTTGGAGAAGAAGACGCAGTGGAGGATCTTCGACATCCTGCCGGCGATCATCTGGATCTTCCTGGCGCCCATCTTCCTGAGCAACCTGAACGTCATACCGCGGTCGAGCGAGATCTACACCACGTTCCGCTCCTTCGCGGTGCCGATGTTCATCGTGCTCATGCTGTTGGACATAAACATCCGCGAGGTGATCAAGGTGGCGTGGCGCGGGGCCGGCGTGATGGTGCTGGGCTCGTTCGGGATCGTCATCGGGGCGGCCATCTCCTTCTACTTCCTCAAGAGCGGCTTGCCGGAGAACACCTGGCGCGGCTACGGCGCGCTGGCGGGCAGCTGGATCGGCGGGACGGGTAACCTCGCCGCCGTGGCGGAGAGCCTCGACACGCCCGGCGAGATGGTGGGCATGGTCGTCCTGGTGGACAACTTCGTCTACGTCGTCTACTTCCCGATCATCCTGACCTGCAAGCGCTGGGCGGACAGGTTCAACAGCTTCACGCGCGTCTCGCAGAAGGACGTGGATCACTTCGTCAAAGCGACGGCGGATATCGAGAAGAAGAGCCACGAGGTCCACTTCAAGGACGTGCTGACCCTGGTGGGCTTCGCGTTCACGGCGATGCTCATCGCCAACCGGCTGGCCGGGTTCTTCCCCGCCGTGGAGCCGGTGCTCACCGAGGGCACCTGGGCGATCCTGTTGGTCACGACGCTGGGGATCGCGCTCTCGGGCACAGCGCTCAGCAAGGTGCCGGGCACGATGCCCGTCGCGATGACGCTCACCTACGTCTATATGACGATGATGGGCGCCCAGGCGGACCTGACCAAGATCGGCGGCGCGCAGTGGTTCCTGGTCGCCGGGTTCGTCTGTGTCGCGATCCACTTCGTCTTCATTATCGTCGGGGCCCGCCTGTTCAGGATCGACGTGAGCATGGCCGCCGTCTCCAGCGTATCGGCGGTGGGTGGCGCGGCCTCGGCGCCGGTGGCCGCCGCCTTCCATCACGAGGGGCTCGTGCCGGTCTCGATCATGCTGGCGCTCATCGGCTACGGCCTCGGCAATTATCTGGGAGTCCTCACGGCCTACCTCTGCCACCTGATGCTGTAGCGGCCGCCGGCGACGGGCTGTAGTCGTTCTCGGTAGCTGTTGCGCATTTCGCGCCTTCTTGCCTTCTTTGAGATTGTTGCCCTCTCCTCGCGGGCGACCGGGGAGTAGAGATGAGAAGGTTCGTCAAGGTATTCTTCGGGTGCGTCGGCGCGGCGATCGCTTGGAACCTCGCCGCCCCGGCGGGTGCGGTGGTCTCCGGCCTCGCAGCCATCATCGGGATCGCGATCGGCGTCTACGTCGCGAACCGCCTCTACCTGTACATCTTCGGCTGACATTCCGCAGCGGAGGAACGGACGATGGCTGACTCGCCTTATGGCCCCGGACGCGGGTCCGGCTCGATGGGATACCAGCAACCGCCCCCCTACCCACCGCCCAAGGAGGGGATACCTACCGCCGCCAAGGTCCTCATCGGGTGCGGTGTGGCGCTGTTCGTCGTCCTCGTCGCCGTTGCCATCTTCCTGTTCTTCGCCGGCCGCTACGTGTCGGAACAGATCGGCGGATTCGAGGCGCAAGGCGAGGCCACGCAGGCCTTCGAGACGCTGGCCGAGCAGTACCCGTTCACGCCGCCGGCCGACGGGGTCGTGAGCGAGAGTCAGGCCTGGACCTTCTTCTCGGTAACCAACGAGGTCTGGGAAGAGGTCGCGGTCTACGCCGAGGAGCTGAACCAGCTGATCGCGGAATCCGAGGAGAGCGAGGAAGAGCCCGGGCTCGGTGAGATCATGTCGGGCGTCGAGGCGATCGGTAAGCTGTTTCGGGCGCGGCTCGTACTGGCCGAGTCGCTCGAGCGCCACCGCCTGTCGAACGCCGAATACGTCTGGGCGGGCCGGACGCTCATGGACGCCCACGAGGCGCTCACCGACCCCGAAGCGGCGGCCGACGAGATACCGCGGGCGAACCTGGAGCTCGCCAGGCGCTACCAGCCTCAGCTCATCGAGCTCGAGGGGGAAGAGGGCCGGATCGGGAAGGGCGCGGTCGTCTTCCTGATCAGCGCGATGGACACGGATCAAGACGCCGGCACGGAGGGCGAGTCGGAGGAGTTCGAGTGACGTGGGTCGCTCGAGGGCGCGTTAGCCCCTTCGGAGGCGGTCACGTCGCGTCGTCTGGCACGCCGTCGAGGAAAGCTTCGGCCTCCTCGTAGGTGGCGAAGTTGCGTGCCTCATAGGCCGCCTCGGTCCGCGCGATCCGGTCGATCTGCATGCCACCCAACGGCGTCTCTCCGACGCCCCGTGCGACTCTGCTCACGCCCCCGGCCTCGGCCATCTTGATCGCCTCGGCGTGGACCGCCTGCACCTCGGCGGTCCCCGGCTTGTAGCGCGATACGTCGGCCAGGACGGTGAAGCCGGGTTGGCATCTCGCGATCGCTCCCTTGTAGGCGTCCCTCATGCGCACCGCCTCTTCCAGGTCGTGGAAGCCCTCCAGGAAGAGGTAGATCCTGTTCTTCGCTTCATCGATCCGGACGCTGGATTTCGTCTTCATGGGAATCGGTCGGCCGAGGCGGTGCCGGCTAGGGTTCTCGGCTGGTGCATGATGTGACGGCCGGCGTTCCCGCGTCAACGCTCCAACCGCTCGGCCGCCCACGGGGCCCGGCTGCGGGCGCGGTCGTGCCATGGCCTCTTCTGGCTGGCCGCCGGAACGGTGACTATCTTGGGGCTCGAGCGTATCCCTACCCTCTCCTTCGGACCGGAGGTAGTCCATGCGAGCGAGCCTGGCGACGTTTCCCATCCTCTGCGCCCTCCTGCTGTTCGGCTCCAGCGCCTTCGCTCAGGGCCAGGGCGCTGGGGAGCAGGGCGTCTTTGTGAACGCGCGGCTCGTGACCGCCGAACAGATCGAGGCGACGTTGCAGCAGATGGGCATCCCCCCCGGGGCGGCGACCATTCCGCCCGGCCGCTACTGGTACGATAAGACGTCCGGCCTCTGGGGGATGGAGGGCGGACCCACGGTCGGGCAGATCTTCCCGGAGCTAGACCTGGGCGGCCCGCTGCAGCCCGACGCCTCCGGCGGCGGCACCGGCGTCTTCATCAACGGCCGTGAGCTGCATCCGCAGGAGGTGGCCTTCCTGCAGCAGATCTTCGGCTACGTGATCCCGGGCCGCTATTGGATGGACTGGCAGGGGTACGGCGGCTACGAGGGCGGGCCGGCGTTCTTCAATGTCGCCGCTGCGGCCGCCCAGGCTGGGGCGCAGGGCGGCATGTACAGCGGCGAAACGCGGAGGACCCTGTTCGGTGGCTTAGGCAGCGACGGGAATTGTAGCTACTACATGCACCCGAGCGGCTCGAGCGTGATGAACTGCAACTGATCGCTCGTGGCAACACGGATCATATAAGAGAGCACTCTGGAATTCGGGGTGCTCTCGTCTATTGTCGTCCGTGGACGGAAATCCTGAACAGGCGGTAGGGAGATGGCGTACTTCACCCAGGAGTTCATCGACTTCTTCAGCGGGCTCTCGCGCAACAACACGCGGGAGTGGTTCCAGGCACACAAGAGAGAATACGAGCGGGGCGTCAAGCGGCCGTTCCACGATTTCGTGGCGGAGATGATCGAGCAGGTCGCCGCACTCGATCCCGCCGTCGCCATCGATCCGCAGGATGCGATCTTCCGAGTCGCCCGCGATACCCGCTTCTCGAAGGACAAGACGCCCTACAAGACGTTCGTCGCGGCGGTCATCAAGCGAGGCGGCCGCAAGGACGCCAATTACCCGGGCCTATTCTTCAAGTTCGGCGCCGACGGCATAGATATCGGCGGCGGTATCTATCAGCCGGACAATCGGGCTGTTCAGCAGATCCGCCAGGCGATCGTGCGCGACGGAGGAACGCTGGCCCGCGCGATTCGGGAAGCGCAGTTCAGGGACCTCTTTACCGAACTGCGCGGTGAGCAGAACAAGAGGTTGCCCAAGGAGTTCGCCGAGGTCGCGGAGCGCTACGCCTTCATTGCCAACAAGGAGTTCTACTACTACGCGACGTACGACGACTCGAGTCTGCTTCTGCGAAGCGACCTCGACTCGTATGTCATGAAGCACTACCGGGCGGGACAGAAGGTGAACGGGTTCCTGAGGGCAGCGGTGTCGTCATGATGAGGCGATTATGTTTCGCGGCGTGCATGGTACCTCTTGTCGCCGCGGCCTGCAGCGCGTCAGGCGAGGAGGCGGCCGGCCCCAACTTCGTCATCATCTTCGCCGACGACGTGGGCTACGGCGACCTGAGCAGCTACGGGCATCCGACGATCCGCACACCGCACCTCGACCGGATGGCGTACGACGGGATCAAGCTCACTTCGTTCTACGCGGCGACGCCCACCTGCTCGCCGTCGCGGGCGGCGCTGCTCACCGGTCGCTACCCGATCCGCACCGGGATCTTGTGGGCATAGGGGCCGGACGAGGATCGCGGCATCGCCGACTCCGAGATCACGCTGGCCGAGGCGCTGAAGGGGCGCGGCTACCGGACGGCCGCGATCGGCAAGTGGCATCTCGGGGCGCGCGACCGCTACCTGCCGACGCGGCACGGCTTCGACTCGTACTTCGGCCTGCTCTACAGCAACGACATGATCCGGCCGTGGGTGGGCACCGACCGGCCGCTCGAGCTGTGGCGCGACACGCTGCCCATCGAGCACCCGGTGGACCAGTCGACGCTGACGCGCCGCTACACCGAGGAGGCCGTCCGCTTCATCCGCGAATCGGATGGCGAGCCGTTCTTCCTCTACCTGGCCCACTCGATGGCTCACGTCCCGCTCCACAGGTCGCCGGAGTTCGAGGGCCGCTCGAAGGGCGGTCTGTACGGCGACGTGGTCGAGGAGCTCGATTGGAGCGTCGGCCGCGTGCTCGAGGCGCTGCGCGAGGCGGGCCTCGAGAAGAACACGCTGGTCATCTTCACCAGCGACAACGGCCCCTGGATGTACATGCCGGACCGCATGTTCGAGGGCGATGCGATCAAGCCGTGGGACGCCGGGACCGCCGGCCCGCTGCGCGGTGCCAAGGCCGGGACCTACGAGGGCGGCGTGCGCGTGCGGTTCATCGCCTATTGGCCGGGTCGCATCCCCGGTGGCCAGGTCAGCTCGGAGCTGGCGATCCTGATGGATCTCTAGACCACGCTCCTGGCGCTCGCCGGCGCCGAGGTTCCGGCCGACCGGCCGATCGACGGTCTCGACATCATGCCGCTGCTCGAGGGTAGGGCATCATCGCCGCACGAGTACTTCTTCTACGTCTATCCCGAGCGGCTGGACGGCGTGCGTGACGCCACCTGGAAGCTGCGGATCACGCGGGAGGGGGACGGGGAGATCGTCACCGAGCTCTTCAATCTGGCGGTAGATCCGTACGAGCGTTTCAACGTCGCCGACGATCATGCCGATGTCGTGTCCCGGCTCAAGGCGCGGATGGAAGCCTTCGCCGAAGAGACCGACGCGCGTCTCGTATGGAGGTAGACCGATGTCGCACTGTATGAATACGACCGGAGGGCTGGCGATCGCGCTGGCCGTTTCGGTGGCGCTCGCCTCGTGCACGGCGGAGCCGGAACCGGAAACGCAGGCGCAGGGCGAGCCGGAGACGGCGGCTGACGCCAAGCTCATCACGCTCGACCTCGAGAGCGGTGAATACCAGCGAGTGCTGGGTGGGCCGCCGGAGACGCACACCATGCACTCCGGGCTCGTGACCCTCGCCGCTGGCGAGTCGGTGGGCGAGCACAGCACCGAAGAGTACGAGGAACTGGTCGTCGTGCTGGCAGGTCGCGGCGAGATGCGAGTAGTGGATGGGCCGGTCATGCCGCTCGAGGTCGGCCGTGTCGCCTACTGCCCGCCGGCCACGACGCACAACGTCTTCAATACGGGCTCGCAGCCGCTGCAGTATCTCTACTTGGTCGCACGCGCAGTCGGCGACTGAGCAGCGCGCTGCTCACGCGGGCTCGAGCCCTTGACGGCCGCCGGGGGCACCCGCGCCAGGAGCGGGTTACGCGGCGTCACCCCTCACGCTCCCGGGAAGGGGTGAGCAGCACCGCTATGTTCTGTTGGTACTACGGAACCGTGGCTGACTCCTTGGTTTTCACATTGTCTGCCGGTTCATAAGTGTATCCATTAAGGATGAGATTGGTCACGGTGAACTCGAAGACATCTCCACTCGATGCCTTTCGCTTCGCAGAATCGACGGTCGCATAGCCGTTGCCGTCAGTGATTCCGCTGCTGGCACCGATATCCGCTGAGTTCCAGGTCCAGGCGCCCACGACCTCGACTCCTGAGGCGGGGTTATCGTACTGATCGAGAACCAACACCGTCGCCCTGCCGAGATAGTTGACCCCTTGTTTCACTATCGCCACGCTGATATCGCCCACATGAATGGAAAGCTCGGGAGGCGCAGTTGGTGTTGCGGAAGCTTCGTTTGATGGCCCAGACTCGTTGCCACTCGTGTCTTTGGCCGTCACGACGTAATAGTAGGTCGTTCCGGCGGTGAGTCCGGTGTCGGTGAATTGGCTGCTGGTCAATCCCTCGGCGATCAGGACATGGCCACTGCCCGCTGTCTCCGAGCGGTAAACCGAGAAGCTCGCCCAGTCGAGGTCGGTCGTGTTATCGGCCCAATCGAGCGAGACCGAGCCTGGACCGGCGGTCGCCGTCAGAGAAGTGGGCGCGGCCGGTGGGATGGTGTCGGGAGGTCCTACCGAACAGATGTCGCCCGCGGTGTCGATACAGCCTGCCGTCTGCACGTTGGCTGCGGGGTCGTAGACGAACCCACTCGCGCTGACATCGGTGACGGTGACGATGAACTGCCCCGACAGCGAGTTGGCTACCTTATCGGAGTCGAACTGAACGTCGCCGCCGCTGGTAATCCCGGAATCGATGTCTGTAGCAAGCCCACTCCATTGAGCCACCACCGTGGCATCGCTAACCGGGTAGCCACTTTCGTCGACGATACTGATCACGGCCCTCCCGATATTCCAGTTCCCGGCTTTCTTCAATTCCATTGCAATGCCGCCGACATGGATTTCAGGTTCGGGGCCCGGATCGGTGGTGACCTCGAGCGTTCCGCTTGCAGGTGACTCGTTTCCGGCCGCGTCCAGAGCGGTCACGTGGTACGCGTAGGTCGTCGCCGGCGCGAGTCCCGTGTCCGTGAACGAGGTCGTCGGCGCGGCGACTGTGCCTACCTCCACGCCGTCGCGGAAGACCCGATATTCAGTTACCCCGACGTTATCGGTAGAGGCCCCCCAGCTGATCGATACGGTCGTCTCCGTCTTCGAATCGAGGGTCGGCGTACCCGGAGCGGTTGGCTCTATCGTGTCGAGGGTCGTAACCGTAAGGACCGCGCTGAGAGTCGACTCGTTTCCGGCGTCATCCACCGCCGAGACCTGGAAGTCGTACGACGTCGCTGGGGTCAAACCGACGGCGGTGTGGTTGGTGCTCGACTCGCTGGCCACCTCGACGCCATCGCGGTAGATCCGGTAAAACGACACGCCAACGTTGTCGGTCGAGGCGTCCCAGACAAGATCGACTGTCGTACCGGTCTGAGCCGGCGAACTGAGATTCTGAGGCTGGCTCGGCGGCTCGGTGTCGGGCGCCGCGACCGTCGTGAAGGAGAAGGGCGTGGAAAAGTCTCCCGCGCCGAAGGCGTTGTTGCCGCGCACGTGCCAGTAGTATGTCGTCTCATAGGCCAGCGTGCCCGACGACAGCGTGACCGTGGTCGAAGTCGTGTTGGTGGAATAGACGACGGCGGTAAACGCCGCATCCGTCGCCACCTCGACGTCGAAGTCATCGGCCGTGCCGGCCCACTCCAGGACCGCTTCCAGCGGCACGTCGGTCGCCCCGTCGGCCGGCGCGACGAGGACCGGTGGGTCCGGGGGCGCGCTGGCGGCCTCGGTCGTGAAGCTCCATACAGCGGAATAATCACTGGTGCCGTTGGCGTTCGAGGCGTTGACGTGCCAGAAGTAGGTCGTCGTATAGTCCAACGCGCCTACGGCCACCGTGTACTCCGTCGTCGAGACGACGGCGGCGTCGACGATGTTGGTGAACGCAACCTCGGTCGCGACCTCGACCGAGAAGCTGTCGCCGTCGCCGGTCCAGCTGAGGGTCGGCGTGAGACTGAGGTCCAGAGCCCCGTCCGCCGGCGCAGCCAGGACCGGCGCGTCGGGCGGCGGACCGGTGCCGCCCTCGGACTCGAACGCTCCCATATCGGGCGCCGCACCGCTGTATGCTTCGGGCAGAAGGTCCAGAACCGTCTCTGTTTGCCAGATGTAGAACGCCGTGCCGGCGTCGATCGCCGGGCTCCCCGCCTGCAGCTCCAGGTTCGCCGTTAGCAAGGGATCAGCGAAGACGCTACTGCCGACATCGACGTTCGACCCACTGTTATCGGTCCCGTTGTTGTAGAACAGGTTGTACGCCAGCTCCGAGTTGCCGTCGACATTCTTCACCGCGATCACCGGATGGCCGACGAAGATGTTGTTGAGCACGACCGTGTTGTCACCGCCGGTGATCCCGTGGCTGTTGTTGGCGAACGTGTTGTTAAAGATGTTGATGCGCTCGGGGATGCTGGCGGCGCGAAAGTCCTCGCTCGTCACCGAGCCATCCATCATGCCGATGCCGACGTCGGCGTTGTCGTAGATATAGTTGTAGCTGATCTCGAAGAAGCGATCGGTCGGCACATCGTACCAGATGAGCTGGATTCCATCTTCTCCGTTACCGTGGATCACGTTCCGTGTGATGATGATGTTCAGCGTCGAGCCGCTGTGGCTCTGCATGCGGATCTCGATACCGTCATCGTCGTTGTTCCTGATGATGTTGTCCTGTATCACCACGTCGACGGAATTGTCGAGATCGAGGCCGTCGTCGCTGTTGAGCTCGAATGTGCAGAACTGGATCAGGCCACCACTGCCGTCCTCGAAGTCAATCCCGTCACTGGTGTCCGTGATCCTGGAGTTCAAGAGGTTGAACCTGGCGCGCGGCGTGATCCCGTCGTCACTGTTCCGGATGGTGAAGCCCTGGATCGTAGCCCCGTCCGGGGTGCCGGAGGGGATCGCGATGACGTAGGAGCCGTTGCCGCCATCGAGGATCGTCGACGATATGTAGCTCGTGTCGCCGGTCGTGAGGTAGTGTGAGGCCAGAGTGACCGCCTTGTCGAGCTCGATCTGGTCGACGTAGGTCCCCGGCCCCACCAGGATCGTGTCACCGGGGCTCGCGGCGTTGATCGCCGCCTGAACGGTCGAGTGGTCTCCCGGAACGTTGATCACCGTGAATTGCGCCGACTGGATTGGCGGCGGCTGCTCCGGTTGGGTGGTATCCTGACAAGCGGCGAGAACCAGGGCGGCTAAGGCGAACAGGGCGCGGCGTTTCATGGCGCTGAACCTCCGTCTTGGGCCTACCTAATCCGTGAGCGGCTGAGCGGTCTCGTCGTCGGGCGTGTATCCAGCGGGGTGTGGGCCGGGCGGCGGACCACAGGAGCCGCCGATGCACCTATGATGAGGCGCGGTAGGAGCAGTGGCAAGATTCACGCCGACGCGCTCCCCTCGCTCCCAATCTTCGCCGCGCTGGCGCCGCCGCCCCCCAACTAGGCCTCACTCCTCGCGCAGCACGATGGCCGGGTCGACCCGGGTCGCGCGGCGCGCCGGCAGGTACGCCGCCAGGGTCGAGACGGCGACCAGGAAGGCGGCCAGGCCGGCGTAGGTGATCGGGTCGACCGGGTCGATCTCGTAGAGGATGCTCGACAGCAACCGCGTCAGCGCGAAGGCGGCGACCAGGCCGAGGACCACGCCGGTCAGGCTGACGCGTAGGCTCTGCGCCGTCACCATCCGCAGCACATCGCCCCGGTGGGCGCCGAGCGCCATGCGGATGCCGATCTCGCGCAGCCGCTGCACTACGGAGAAGGAGATCACGCCGAAGATCCCGACCGCGGAGAGGACCAGCGCCAGGACGCTGAACGTGCTGAGCAGGCCACCGACCAACCGGCTGTTGGACATAGCCTGCTTGACGTAGCCCTCCATGGTCTCGATCCGGTAGAGTGGCACGTCCGGGTCGAGCGCGGCGAGCTCGCGGCGCACCAGCTCGGTGAGCTTTAGCGGATCGCCCTCGGTCTTGGCGGTGACGTACATGGCGGTGGTCCAACTCCCCGCGCTCTGGGCCATCGGCACGTAGACGGTGATGCGCGCCGGGTTCTCCAGCTCATAGTGCCGGACGTTGCGCACCACGCCCACCACCGTGCGCCAGAGCAGGACCGGGTTCTCGGGGGTCCAGCCCTCACCCGCCTCGAAGTTGACCCGCTTGCCGATCGGGTCCTCGCCCGGCCAGAAACTCTCGGCCAGCGTCTCGTCGATGATGCAGACCGGAGGCGCGCCGTCCCGGTCCTGTTCGGCGAAGCCGCGACCTCGTAGGAGCGTCACGCCGAAGGTCGCGAAGTGGTCCGGCGTGACCATGTAGTAGAGCACCGACTGGAGGTTCTCTGGCTCGCGCGGCGTGCCTTCCGGCACGATGCTCTGCTCCCAGCTGTTCCCCTGCAGCGGCACGATCTGGCTGATCGAGGCGGTCCGCACGCCGGGCAGCGCCTGCACACGCTGCAGGAAGTCGTCGAAGAAGCGCCGCGCCGTTTCCTTACCCGGGTAGCCGCTGGGGGGCAGTGAGACCCGGGCGGTGAAGATGTTCTCCGCCACGAAGCCCTTGTCGACGTTACCCAGCTTGCGCAGGCTCTGGATCATCAACCCCGCCCCGATCAGTAAGACCAGCGAGAGCGCGACCTCGGCGACCACGAAGCCCGATCGTAGCCGCTGCCGGGCACGCCCCACGGTTTCGCCGCGCCCGCCTTCCCTGAGCTCGCCCACCAACCCCTGGGCCGATCCGCGCAGCGCTGGCGCGACGCCGAACAGGAGACCCGCACCCACCGCCACCATGAACGTGAACGCGAGCACAGTGGGATCGAGCCCGATACGTTCCGCCGCGGCGGCCAGGATGCTGTCCGAGGCCGCCGGTATGAGGACCCGGATTCCTAGGTAGGCCAGTCCGACGCCCAGGACGCCGCCGGCGAGGCCCAGCGCCACGCTCTCGGTGAGCAGCTGCCGGACCACGCGACCGCGCCCGGCGCCCAGCGCCGCACGCACCGCCAGCTCGCGCCGCCGGCTCTCGCCGCGCGACAGCAGCAGGTTGGCCACGTTGGCGCAGGCGATGAGCAGGACGAACCCGACCGCGCCCATCAGGATGAGGATCGGTGCCCGCACATCGCCGACGAAGGCGTCCATCAACGTCTGCATCCGTGCGACGGCGACCTGCTCGCCTTCTTCCTCGGTTAGCTCGCGGGTGACGCGGTCCAGGTCGGCCTGGGCCATCTCGATGCTGACGCCCTTCTTCAGCCGCGCGACCGCCCAGGTGCCCTGCGAGCACGTGCGGTTGTCCCAGCACAGGCCCCGGGAGAAGAACCCCATGGGCAGGTAGACCTCGCTCTCGGCGGACGGGAACTGGAACTCCGGTGGCATGACGCCGATGATCTCGTATGGGCGGCCGTCGAGGCTGATGGTGCGGCCCAGGACTCCGGGGTCGGCGCCCAGACGCCGCTCCCAGAACCCGTACGTCACGACGGCGACCGGTGCCGCACCCGCCCAGGTCTCGTCCGAGGCGATGACGCGGCCCATGAAGGGCGGAACCCCCAGCGTCTCGAAGAAGTCACCGAGCACGGCGCGCGTCAGCACGATCTCCGCGCGATCGATCCCCGTCAGCGTCATGTTCCGCGACATGTTGCCGCCGAACGACTCGAACGAGCGGCTCCGCTCGCGCCAGTCCTTGAAGTTGGGGATCGACATCGAGATCTCGTACCCGGTCGGCGCGATGACGTTGGGGATCACCAGCCCGTCGGGCTCGTGGAGCGGCAGCGGCTCGAGCAGCAAGCCGTTGACCACGCTGAAGATCGCCGTGGTGGCCCCGATCCCCAGCCCTATGGTGACGACCGCGACCGCCGCGAAGCCGGGACGCTTGAGCAGCGTCCGCACCCCGTACCGTAGATCCTGCCAGAGCGAGTTCATCGTTTGCCCCTCTATGTCATCCGAATCTTGTTAGGCCGTTTTTCCCGACTGGATAGTTCTCTCCCAGTTGGATGCTCCGGGGCCACGGCAGGGTTGTGAGGCCAGTGCTGCTGGGCGCCGCAGGCCCAGGCCCATTGCCCGGCCGGCCCGGCGGCGCCAGCTTCGCGGGAGACCCGATTGTCGAACGGGAACTGTGGAGTCCTAGGTCATCGCCATGCTGATAGAGTTAGCCGTACGCGTGCTAGCCGCGTGCCTGGTTCAAAGCGCCGGCCCGGGTCATCACCACTACGAGATCCAGCTCGAGCTGTCACCGGCGCGCCGCTATCTCGAGGCCGAGGTCGTGTTCGACTTCCGGGCGGCGCCAGCCGGCGATTCGCTTGTCTTCTACCTGCACAGGCAACTGGCACTCGATTCCGTCTGGGCGGACGGGCTGAGAGGGTTCGTCGTGCGGAGAGCCCAGCGCGTACCGCCCTACATGCCGTACGCGCAGCTCCTGATGCTCAGGTTCGATGAGCCGCCGAGCGACGCTGAGACGACGCGCATAGCGTTCCGCTACTCGGGGCGACTGACGCGGCACGGCAACCCGGCCAACGCGCTCTCGGAGGATTGGGTCGAGCTCAACCTCTACAGCCCGTTCTTCCCTTACAACATCGACTACGGCCCGTTCACGTATACCCTGAACGTGTCGCTCGATGAGCCCTACAGCGTGGTCGGGATGGGGCGGACGACGGGGAACGGGACGAGTTGGACCATCGAGCAAGACGCTCCGGCGATCGACATCATCCTGACGGCCTCAAAGGACTACTCGCTCCTCCAGCGGTCCCACGATGGTTTGAGTGTGACTATCGGATTCACGTCGCCGGCGCGCCGGGTGGCCGAGGAGATCGTCGAAGATGGGCTATGGCTGTTGGCCACCTATGCCGAGTGGCTCGGCGACGTCGGTCAGCAGCACGCATCGGTCGTCGTATCGCCGAGGGATGTGGGCGGCGGCTACGCCCGTAAAGGGTTCATCGTTCTGGCCGCGGTCGACGAGCAAGTCTACTCGCAGAACCAAGAGCGGTACTTCAAGCACATGGCGCACGAGTTCGCGCACATCTGGTGGTCGAGGGCGCCGGTCGATAGCTGGGAGGACTGGCTGAACGAGTCGTTCGCCGAGTACTCAGCGCTCATGGCCGTGAGAGAGGTGTACGGCCCGGCCGCGTTCGATGGCATCCTCGAGGAGAAGTGGGCGGTTGCGTTCGACATGCCCCCCCTCGTAGAGGTCGAGCGGAACAGCGAAGGCGCCTATGCGGTCCTCTACAACAAGGGACCGATACTGCTGAACGAGCTGGAGATGAGGCTGGGCGGCGACCGCTTCCGAACCCTGCTCCGCGAAGCCGTCGCCCGCGACGTATCCTCCACCGACCGATTCCTCGAACTACTGGGGCTCCTGGAGGGCGAGGCGATCCGATCCGAGTTCGCCGCGCTGCTCGCCCGCTAGCGACGCGAGGGCGCGCGGCTCCGGAAACCGGGCTGGCCGCTCGAGTGTCCGAGTCCTCCGATTCCCTAAGTCGCGACCTGAGTTGACTCTACGCGCGCGGCCCGGTATCTTCGCATAACCCCGCGCCCGCCATCCCCCGGCTCGTCCCCCAACAGCCGATCACACTGACCTGCAGCGCGCTGCTGCGCCCAACCCACGAGCCTATGCGCAACATGCGACTCACCCTCTACGCGGTGTTCACGCTCTCGGGCGCGGCGGGGCTGATTTACGAGATGATCTGGTCGCGCTACCTGGCGCTGTTCCTGGGGCACAGCGCGTACGCCCAGGTTCTGGTGATCGCCATCTTCCTGGGCGGGATGGCGCTGGGCGCGTTGCTCGCCGGCTCGCGCTCCGAGCGTCTCGACGATCCGCTGAAGTGGTACGTCGGCGCCGAGCTGGTGGTCGGGGTGATCGGGCTCTTCTTCCACGAGATCTTCCTGGGGGCGACGGGCTTCGCCTACGACACGATCTTCCCGGCGCTGACGGGGAGCGGCTTCCTCAATCTGTTCAAGTGGACGCTGGCCGCGGTTCTCATCCTGCCGCAGTCGGTTCTGCTGGGCGCGACGTTCCCGCTGATGGCGGCCGGCGTGCTGCGCCGGCCGGGCGCGCAGCCGGGTCGCGTGCTGGCGATCCTCTACTTCACCAACAGT
Source organism: Gemmatimonadota bacterium (assembly GCA_020344215.1). GTDB lineage: Bacteria > Gemmatimonadota > Gemmatimonadetes > Palauibacterales > KS3-K002. Next base: position 3,120,488 of record CP070815.1, on the reverse strand, counting down.
CTCGGCGCGGCGATAGGCGTGCTGGTCGCCGGGTTCTACCTGCTATCGCTGGCCGGTATGCCGGGCACGCTGTTGAGCGCGGCGGCGATCAACCTGGTGGTCGCCGCGGTCACGACGGTGGTCTCGAACCGCTACCCATCGAAAGAGGAGCTGCAGGTAGAGACGCAGGTCGAGGCGCTGGCGGCGGAGGCGGAGGCCACGCTGCTCTCGAGGGGCCAGCTGGTGCGCCTGCTGCTGGCGGTCGCCTTCGGCACCGCGGTGGCCTCGTTCGCCTACGAGATCGGCTGGCTGCGGATGCTGGCGCTGGTGCTGGGTAGCGCGACGCACTCGTTCGAGCTGATGCTGTCGGCCTTTATTCTGGGGCTGGCGCTGGGCTCGTTCTGGGTGCGGCGGCGTGCCGACCGCTGGCGCCACCCGCTGCGGGCGCTGGGGCTCGTGCAGCTGGCGATGGGGCTCTGCGCACTGGCGACCTTGGGCCTCTACGGCGCCTCGTTCTACTGGACGGCCGACCTGATGGGCACGTTCGCCCGCTCGGCCGCCGGCTACGCGGGCTTCAACATCGCGCGCTACGCGATCTGCCTGGCGATCATGTTCCCGGCCTCGTTCTGTGCGGGGATGACGCTGCCGCTCATCACGCGGACGCTGCTGGTGGCCGGCGCGGGTGAGCGGTCGATCGGCGGCGTCTACGGGGTGAACACGTTCGGTGCGATACTCGGCGTCGGCGCCGCCGGCTTCCTGCTGATGCCGCTGGTCGGGCTCAAGGGTCTGATCGTCGTCGGGGCGACGCTCGACATGGCGCTGGGCGCGGTGATCCTGCTGGTCGACCGTCGTCGCAGCCGGTTCGCCTTGCGCCTGGCCTACGCGGCTGCCGGGGTGACCGTGCTGGGCTTCGCGGCCGGCGCCTTCTCCGGCGGCTTCCAGCACCATCTGCTGATCAGCGGCGTCTACCGCTACGGCCGCGTCGCCGAGCCCGGCACCTGGGAGGGGCTCTTCTACGAGGATGGGCGCACCGCCACCGTGTCGGTGGACCGGCACGCGGCTTCCGGCAACGTGACGATCCGGACCAACGGGAAGCCGGACGCCTCGCTCTCCTCGGAGTGGTACGAGCCGTGCAACGACTCGACGCCGCGCGTCCCGCTCCTCACCGACGCGTCGACCCAGATGCTCGCGCCGCTGATCACCCTGGCCCACAACCCCGACGCCGGGGTCGCCGCCGTGATCGGCCAGGGCTCCGGGTTGTCGTCCCACTTCCTGCTCGGCAGCCCGGTGCTCGACGAGCTGGTCACCGTCGAGATCGAGCCGGAGATGATTCGCGGCTCGCGCGAGTTCTATCCGGCGAACCGGCGCGTATTCGACGACCCGCGCTCGCAGATCGTCATCGAGGATGCGAAGACCTACTTCGCCTCCACGCCACGCGAGTACGACCTCATCTTCTCCGAGCCGTCGAATCCATGGGTCTCAGGGATCGCCAGCCTGTTCGGCACCGAGTTCTACGCCCACATCCGGCGCTATCTGTCGGACGACGGTGTCTTCGGGCAGTGGCTGCATCTGTACGAGATCGACGACGGGCTGGTGCTCAGCGTGCTCGCCGCCATCCACCAGAACTTCAGCGACTACGAGATCTTCATGACCCAGTCGGCGGACATGCTCGTGGTCGCTACCGTCGGGCCGCAGTTGCCCGCGCCCGACTGGTCGATCTTCCAGCTGCCGGACATCGCCGCAGACCACTGTCACTCTCCGCTCCTCACACCCGGCGCGATGGAGGCCAGCCGGCTCACGCACCGTGCCGCGCTCGCCCCGCTGCTCGATGACTGGGGCGAGCCGAACTCCGACTTCTACCCGGTGCTCGACCTGCTGGCCGAGCGAGCCCGCTACCTCGACAGGGCCGCCGTCGGCGTCCGCGGCTTTGCGGTCCAGCCGTTCGAGTTCACCGCGCCGTTCTTCGGCCGGCGCGTCTATCCCGAGATGGAGGGGGTGCCGCCCGTCCCGGTGCTGCCACGCCAGCAGGCGCTGGCGGTCGCCTCGGCGCTCAAGGGGAATCCCGGCTACGCGGCGAGCGAGGTCAACTCGATGCTGCCCGGCATCGAGGAGGCGCGCTACCGGATGGACCAGTGGCAGGCGCTCCTGGCCCGCGACCAGAGGCCGACGGACTGGTCGCTGTGGCTGGCGAACCTGAGAGAGATTGATGAGGACCTGCACGCGGGCACGGCCGGCTATGCGGACGAGGAGTTCTTCCGCTCAGCCTTCGCGTTCATCGACCGGCACGGCGCGCCCGACGTGGTGCGCGATGTCGTGACCTTCCGGCACGGCCTGGCGCGCTGGGACTTCGATCGGGCGGCCGGCGCCGCCCAACGGCTGCTGGAGGCGGAGGCCCATACGAACCTCTACATCCGGAGCGACGAGCTGCTCGACGGCGGAACGATCGCGCTCCTGCGCACGGGCGATTTCGAGGGAGCGGAGCGCTTCTATGAGCGGCTGATGCACGCTCGCACCAGAAGCATCGGCGACCTGCGCTCGCGACTGCTGCTCGCCTACCTCGGCGCGCACAGGCCGGCGCAGGAGAGGGGGGACGCGGAATGAGCGGTCGCAGCGGGGCCGGAAGTCGCGCGGGAAGTGAGCGGACCGCCCCGAGCGCGCGGCTCGCGATCGTGGCGCTCGGCTTGCTCATCGCATCGCAGCCCGCCTTCGCCCAGGAGGGAGCCGGGGAACCGTTCCAGCGGGTGCTCTACGTCAACCTCTTCCTGGGCGCCAACTGGCCGGTAGGCAACATGAACGTGGTCCTCGACCCCGGCACCTTGGCCGGCGGACGCGGTGAGTTCGCCCTCTCCCCGCAGGTCAGGGTCGGCGCACAGCTGAGCTTCCACTCCTTCGACGCCGAGTTCGCCAGCACGGCCGACAACGAGGGCGTCATCGTGATGGGAGTCTTCGCCAAGGGGGTGGGCGAGTGGGGGCCGTACCAGCCGTTCGCGTTGTGGGGGCTCGGCGCCTACGTCTCGAAGGAGAACGAGACCACGGGCCGGCGCTGGGACGGCGGCATGCAGTTGGGCGCCGGGCTCGAGTACCCGATCTCGGAGCACTTCAGTGCCACCACCGGCTTCGGCTTCCACTACGTCCTACGCAGCGGCGAGCAGGACGATCATTTCTGGATTGAGGGCTACCTGGGCTTTCTCTTCCGACAGCCCTGAGCGGCAGGTTGGCGGTGCAGCCGAAGGAAGACGTTGCGTAGGAAGGAGAACGGAACTACGCCCCGCCTCTGGCCCTCCGGCTGCACTCTAATTCTAGCTCTCCTAGAAGACGCTCGCCATTCCCAGGAACTCGCGGATCGACGTGGAGCGCTCCCGGGCCGGCTCGGCGCCGGGGTGCCCCTGCACCTCCGGCAGCCCGTAGACCTCGACCGCTCCCTGCTGCGCGGCGACCAGCTCGGCGTTGTAACGGTCCGCGGAATTGAAGGCGCCCGAGCCGAAGACCGCGCCGACGCAGAGGGCGAGCCCGAGCGCCAGGGCGACGATCGCCGCCCGCCGTCTCGACCTTCGGATCGGTCGCCGGCGCCGCCGGGCGCGCCGCCGCGGCGTCCGCGACTCAGGCCGCGTCGGGACCGCCGTCGGAACGGCCTCCGGGACCTCGGAGGCCGTGGCTTCCTGGGGTAACCGACCCACCCCTTCGCCGAGGACCTCCTCTATTGTGAGTAGTGCTGTGCGACGCGAGGGCTCGATGGTGAACCCGCCGGCGCGATCGTTATCGATCCAGACACTCCCAACCCGATTCCGCTTCATCGTTCGTTCTCCTTCTCTAGCTGCTGTACGGGGGAGGTGCAGATGCAGATGCAGATGGAGATGCAGATGCAGATGTGTGACGTGAACCGTCAGCTGCTGAAAATCGGTAGTCGGTGACCAGTGAGATTGGGCTCAGATCTCTCTAGGCTGACTAGGATTACTGGCTGCTACCACTGACCACCGACTACCGACTACCGACCACCGACTACCGACCACCGACCACCGACCACCGACTACCGATCACCGACCACCGATTCCGCCAGCTTCGCCTTCGGCACACCCCACGCCGTGCCGACGGCCAGGATGATCCAAAGCGCATCGAAGCCGCTCATCATGGCGCCCACGCTCTCGCCGAATATCTGGACGACGCCGGGCGACAGCATCGACATCTGGGTCACCGCCTCGGCGCCGTACTCTTCCGCCACGTACATCTTGAGCGCCGAGTAGAAGGTGAAGTACTTGCCGATGAAGATCCCCAGCGCGGCCGAGGTCACGGCGACGAGCTGGAGCGGCAGCCCCTTGCGACCCCTGGCGAACATCAGCACGCCCCAGCCGGCCAGCAGGCCCACGCCCCAGGCTATCCAGCCGATCTCGTAGCCGGTGGTCACGGCGATTAGCCCCCAGATGAGGCCGCCGGCGACGGCGGCCAGGCCGCCGCCGACGATCGCCGGCAGGAGCGAGCCGCCGGTGCATTCCTCCACCTCGGCAATCTCTGTGGTCTGGCTGAAGACCTGCTCGACCATCTCGTTTGCGACCTCCTCACGGACACCGCTCGCCATCAGCCGCACCCTTATGGTCTCCCTATCCGCGCCGGTCTTGATCTGGTCGATGATGAAGCTCGTCATCCGCTGCACCGCCTGCTCGGCGGAGTTCGGCCGGTTCGCCTCCATGATGGACTCCCTATGGTGATTACCCTGCGGCGGGATGGCGTTAGGAACGCCTGCAGAGCGATCATCTGTTGCGGACGTACGGCGGGGGGCGGTTCAGGTGGGCGCCGCCGTAGACCGGAGGCGATCGCCCAGAAGTTGAGTCGCGGCAACTACTTAGAGAGCCGGGCGATCCGGCCTTCCAGGCCCGCGACCCACACGCTGCCGCCCGCCGGGGCGGCGGCGATCGTGTTGTACCCCAGGGTGTCGATTACGATCCAGCTGGCGCCGCCGTCGGGCGAGAGGCCCCAGCCGGAGGGCCCGGCCGCGATGAGGGCCGGGCCGCGCGTGCCAGGGATGTGGGCCGCGCCGTAGCGGCAGCCGGCGGGCAAGGAGGAAGCGGCGGCCGTCCAGGTGAGACCGCCGTCGGCGGTGCGTATGACGTTTCCGCCGGGCTCGGTCGGCTTCGTGTAGTCGCCGCCCACGGCCACGCCGTTGAGCGAGTCGCGGAAGGCGATCCCGAAGATTCCGGACGTGGGGCCGCCGGGGAGCGGGGTCTCGGCGACGCTCCAGCTGCGGCCGCGATCGGTCGAGCGGTAGACCCGGGCGAGGGCCCCGCCGCCGGTGCCGATCCAGGCGTGGTCGGTCCCGTAGACCGCGATCGCCGTCCCGCTGGCGGCGAAGCCGGCTTCGCCGGGCAGCGGCGGCGGCACGAACGCCTGCGGCACCCGGCTCCAGGTCGCGCCGTCGCTCGTCGTGATGATGAGGAAGCCGTCTTCGATAGGGTCGCTGAAGGCGACGCCGTTCTCCGCGTCCCAGAACGCCATAGCATCGAAGAAGACGCCGGGCGTCGTGTCGCGGTACTGGATCGCCCAGCTCGACCCGCCGTCGGTCGTCTTGTATATCCGCCCCTCGCCGCCCTCGAAATCGGTGCCCAACAGGTACGCCGTGCTCGCGTCCACCGCGTGGACGTCGATGAAGAAGAGCGCGCCGGCGCCGGGCACGGTGTCCGCGGTCCAGGTCGTTCCACCGTCTGTCGTGCGAGCGAACGTCCCGTTCCGGCCACCCGCCCAGACAACCTCGCTGCTCGCCGCGCTCAGCCCCCGGAGCTCGGCGGTTGTTCCGCTGTCCTGTACCACCGGTTCTCCGAACTCTGCACACTCGGCCGTGAGCAGCAGGGCCGCGGCGCCCATCCAATTCCGAATTCGAATGCGCATATCGTTCGACCCAGAGGTTAGACGCTCTTGCCAGTCTTCCCCATCAGCTGGACCAGAAGCTCCTCAAACTCTCCAGGCCCGATCAGCTCTCCAGTCCTTGGCTGAACGTCAGGTGCCAAGCCATGGCGAGAGAAGGCCGTGCGGTGCTCGGAAAAGAATTGACGATATCGGACCTGCCGTGCGTACTCGCTTACGGTGCGGGTGTGGGTCTCGTGCTCCCAAATCAAGAACTGAGCAGCGAGAGCGAAGACCTCGTGCCAATACATCCAGGCTGGATACTCCTTTAGTGCGAGAAGCTTCTTCCAGGCCGGTCTGATCACATGGTATTCCGCGGGGGTGCCCTGCGAAGAGAAGACTAGTTGTGCAGTCGTCATATCATCGGCGGCGCGTCGGACAGCGGGCTCCGTATAGTGGGTCGCGTCTGCGATCATCTTTGCACTAATGGATGAGCCCGCGCACCCGATCAGGAAAGCGAGCATGTCGGCCTTTATTCCGACGCCTATGCCGCTTCGCAGTCGGAGCATCAGTGTCGATCCCTCGACTAGCGATGGCTCGGACGCAAGCAATTTCTCTCGATGTGGCTGTACCTTCACTACTCCCTGAGCATACTTCTTCCAGCGGTGATCTTTACCCGCCTCCTGTGCCAGTGAAGCGAACTCCTCGAGGCTCCCTCGAGTGGCATCCGGATATGCCGGGAGTAGGTTGCCTATCCTCTGAACACTGAGGAAACGTGAGCCGACGCGGGCCCAGTCAGCTACGAGATCCCACAGGCGTCGTTCCTGCTCTCTCAGCGCCAACGATGTCAGCACCAGTGCTTCGGGGTCTATTATCGACTGGGCACCGCCACGGGCCGAAGCTGGGCTGCCCACAGAAGCCCACTGCTTCCAGAGGATTTCAAGCGTGGCTTCTCGCACTCGCTTCGCCAGGCTCGCAATCCTACTGGAGGTCTGCTCGTGCATGAGATAGAACCTCGTCAAGAATTCTGGCAAACTCAGGAGAAGTGTCCTGCGCTCTTACCCACTCGGCGGCCGCATCGAGTTCGCTTCCACTTGGGTGCAGCCGAAGTAGATCTTGATAGTGGACGCTATCGGGGCCAGTTGAGTCCGCTGCCGCGTAGAGCTTCAGGTAAATCAGGTCGTACCGGCTCGCGATCCCCACAGCTAGGCCGGAGAAGTGGCGCCACTCGACACGAGCCTCTAGGCCGGGAGGCAAACCTTGCCGCCACTGCAGCGCGGGGCCGGTATTCAGCCATTTGCTCGCTGCGCGTTGTGCGCTCGACAACGCCCAGCAGGTTCAGAGCTGCGCCCCCGACAATCACGATGCCGATCCTGTGCCCTTCCGCCGCAAGCAATTCGCCGACGGCTTGCAGGGCCCTTTCGATTTGGGTGCTACCAGCGAACAGCTCCATCGTCTGAAGATCGTCCTGGAGTTGAAAAAGTCGCTACGAACCACGCACTATAATAGTTGCCGATCCATACTATAATAGTTTCAGCTCCGCACCACAATAGTATGCGCAGAGTCGTGGCCGGGTGACCGGCGAGGCTTGTATGTCATGGATATGTTAAGTATTATTTGATATATGAATGACGCAATGCCAGACCGACAGCAGCTCTTTCAGATCGCCTCCCAGCAGGGCGGCCACTTCACCGCTGCGCAGGCGCTGACCTGCGCGTACAGCCGCGCCTTGGTGTCGCACCATGCGAAGACCGGGCAGTTCGTGCGGGTGCACAGGGGTGTGTACCGACTGCGTGACTATCCGAGCTCGCCGCGGGGAGACGTGGTGGCGGCCTGGCTGGCGGCGGGCCCGGAAGTGGCGGTCGTATCCCACGAGACCGCCCTCGAGCTGCTCGACCTCTCCGACGTCATACCGGATTCGATCCATATCACGCTGCCGCGCCGCCGGCGTTGGTACCGTCCTCCTCCGGGGGTCACCGTCCACACTACGGATCGGCCGCCAGGCGAGGGCGAGATCGTCCGGCGGCTGGGGATGCGGGTGACCGGTCCCGCCCGTTCGATCCTCGACGCCGCGGATTGGGGCACCGAGCCGGGGCAGATCGAGAAGGCTGTGAGAGATGCGGTTGACAGGGCGATGACGACCGCGAGTGAGCTTCGGGAGGGAGCCGGTGCCCGGCCTGCCCGGGTCCGCCGGCTTGTGGAACGTGCCCTCCGGCGGAGCGAGGAGTCATGAAGTATCGAACTGCATCCGCCTTCCGAGCCGCGTTGGAATAGCATCTGGCGCGTGAAGCTCGGGTACGCGGTGTATCGCTCGTCCGGCTCCGGAAGATGGTCGTATTCGATCGGCTGCTGGCGCGCCTCAACGTGGCGGCCGCGGGGCGCTGGGTCCTCAAAGGGGCGCTCGCCCTGGATTTCCGGTTGGGCGGCCGGGCGCGAGCGACAAAGGACATAGACCTTGCCCGGCAGGATGACCTGGATGCGGCCACCGTGGATTTCCTCGCCCTCCAGCGGCTGGAGCTCGGCGATCACTTCATCTTCGCGATCGAGAGAGCGCGGCTTGTTGATCCCGAGCTGGAAGGGGCGGCCGCCAGGTTCAGGGCGGAGGCGGTGGTAGCCGGGAGACCGTTCGAGGCGGTGATCATCGACGTCGGCTTCAGCGACCCGGTCCTCTGGAAGCCGGAGCGTCTGCTCGGGCCTGACCTGCTTCGGTTTGCGGGGCTGGGGCCTGTGGAGGTCCCGGGACTCCCGTTGGAGCAGCATGTGGCCGAGAAGGTGCACGCCTACACGCGAGAGTACTCGGGTGGCCGCTCGAGCAGCCGCGTCAAAGACCTGGTCGACCTGCTCACCATCAGCTCGAGCGCCAGGCTCGACGGGACCCGGCTGCGCGCTGCGCTCGAGGCCACGTTCGACGCACGCGCCAGTCACCCGGCGCCCCGATCTCTGCCCCCTCCGTCAGCGGCATGGGCGGCACCCTATCGCAGGTTGGCAGAGGAGCTGGGTCTCGACGGCAGTCTCGAGAAGGGCTATCGGGAAGCTGCGGCGTTCCTGGATCCGCTCCTGGCGGGCGAGACAGGTGCATGGGATCCGAAGCTAGGCCGGTGGGAGCAGTCGGCTAGGTAGAGCAGTCTCGAATTCGAGTATTCCCGTATTCCTGGATACCTGGATTCCCGGATTCCCATCTAATAGGGCATTTCTTCGTCTTCCAACCCGAAATGATGCCCCAGCTCGTGGATCACCGTGTCCTTGACCTCCCTTACGACCTCTCGGCGGCTCCGGCAGGCGCGCAGGATCGGGCCCATGTAGATCTCGACCCGGTCGGGCAGTCCGGAGTAGGCGGCCTCGCGGTCGATCAGCGGCGTGCCCGTGTAGAGTCCGAACAGCTCTTCGTCCAGCTCGTGAGGATCGAACCCCATCTCCCGGAGCGCCACGGGGTCCGGCTCCTCCTCGACCACGACCGCCACGTTGTCGAGCTGCTCGGCGAACTCGTCGGGCAGATCCTCCAGCGCCTCCTGCACCAGCGCCTCGAAATCCTCCCGGTCCATTCTGATCATGGGACTAAGCTCGGCGCCCATTGACACGGGTCAAGGGGGCTGGGTAGGGTATCGGCGCGGCCCTGTAGCTCAGTCGGATAGAGCAGCGGTTTCCTAAACCGAAGGTCGGGGGTTCGAGTCCCTCCAGGGCCAT
>CP070815.1:3109121-3110893 GCA_020344215.1 Gemmatimonadota bacterium | reverse complement strand
ACGACCTATTAAAGCCGGGGGTGGAGATCATCACCCCAAACCCGAAGACATCGGGGGGCGCGCGCTGGAACTATCTGGCGGCGTGGGCCTTCGTGCTGAAGCGCGAGCTGGGCGACCTGTCGAAGTTGGGTGATGCCGGCTATGCGGCCGACATCGCGCGCGCGGAGACGAAGGCCCGCGAGTTTGTCACCGAGCTCTTCCTCCGGGTCCCCGTGCTCGACTCCGGCGCCCGGAGCTCTACCAACACCTTCGTGCAACGTGGGATCGGCGATGTGCTGCTCGCCTGGGAGAACGAGGCTTTCTTGGCGGCCGAGGAGCTGGGGCCGGACAAGTTCGACATCGTTGTCCCCTCCATCAGCATCAGGGCGGAGCCACCCGTGACGCTGGTGGACCGGTGGGCCGACGCGCACGGGGTGCGGGAAGTGGCCGAGGCTTACCTCGAGTTCCTCTACTCGCCCATCGGCCAGCGCCTCGCGGCGAAGCACTACTACCGGCCTGTCTATCCTGAGCACGCTGATCCCGAGGACCTTAGGCGGTTCCCGGACGTCGAGCTTGTCAGCGTGGACGAGGTGTTCGGCGGTTGGCAGGAGGCGCAGCGACTACACTTCGCCGACGGCGGGATATTCGACCGGATCTACGCACAATGAGCCAGCGGGGCGGCCGATGCGCCCGGACCCTGAACCGGGCGTTCGCACTCAAGCGGCACTCGGTGCTTCCCGGGTTCGGCTGGACCCTGGGCTGCACGCTGCTTTACCTGTGCCTGCTGGTCCTCATCCCGCTCTCGCTCCTCTTCTTCCGGACGGCCGGGCTGGGCTGGAGCGACTTCTGGAGTGCCGTGACCGCGCCACGGGTGGCCGCATCCTTCAAGCTCTCCTTCGCCGCCTCGGGGCTGGGGGCGGCGCTCAACGCAGTCTTCGGGTTCATCGTGGCCTGGACGCTGGTGCGCTACAGCTTTCCGGGCAAGCGTCTGATTGATGCCACGGTCGACTTGCCGTTCGCCCTCCCCACGGCCGTCTCCGGGATTGCGCTTACTACCGTCTACTCGCGGACCGGCTGGATCGGGCAGCTACTCGAGCCGCTCGGGATCCAAGCGGCGTTCACACCGGTCGGCGTCACTGTCGCCCTCACCTTCGTAGGACTCCCCTTCGTGGTGCGGGCGGTGCAGCCGGCGCTCCAGGACCTGGACCCCGAGGCGGAGGAGGCGGCGGCCACGCTGGGGGCGGGCCGCTGGCAGACGTTTTACCGCGTGATCCTGCCTACTGTCATGCCGGCGCTTCTCACCGGCTTTGCCCTCGCCTTCGCCCGCGCTCTCGGCGAGTACGGCTCGGTGGTGTTCATCTCGGGGAACATGCCTATGCGCACCGAGATCGTACCGCTCCTCATCGTCTCGAAGCTGGAACAGTACGACTACCAGGGCGCTGCGGCGATCGCCGTGGTCATGCTGGTCGCCTCGTTCGTCATCTTGCTGCTGATCAACCTGCTCCAGTGGTGGGGGAGCCGGCATCAGCGGCGCGAGGGTGTGTAAACATGTTCCACGCCCTCACGCTGCGCGGCGCCCTGGCCACTGTCCCTTCCCGAGTAGTCACCCGGGAGCGGGCCCCGGTCCGCTGGCTGCTCACAGGCACGGCGCTCGCCTTCCTCGGCGTCTTTCTGCTGGTGCCACTTGTCGCCGTGTTCACCGAAGCGTTCCGCAAAGGCCTCGGCGCCTACCTGACCAGTTTCGCCGACCCGCTCGCCCTATCCGCCATCAAGCTGACCCTGCTGGTGGCGGC
>CP070815.1:3105653-3109021 GCA_020344215.1 Gemmatimonadota bacterium | reverse complement strand
AGCTGATACACACCCGCCACCACGATCACGGCGACTATTAAATAGACGAGCAGCTCCACCAACGTGAAGCCGCCCTCGCTCAAACGGCCACGGCGGGCAGCTTTTCCACTCATGCTAGTTCGGATTCGCCATGTACGTCACCAGGGTGTCCTGAACCGTCTCACCCCGGAAGTTCTCTCGCGTCATCAACAAAGTGATCTGCTTCGGGTCCGTGCCACTCACCGCCCACTCCATCGGGTAGCCCTGCACCGTGTCCGACCCCGCAGTCACGTTGTCGTAGCCCTCCGCCACCAGGCTCTCCAGCTGCTGCTGCAGCGCCGCCCAGCGCCCCATGTCCACCCGGCCCATGTACACCTGCCGCGCCGCTACTCCGCCGGCCGCCGCCAGCCCCAGCAGCGCCACCGACAGGATGATCACCCCGATCAGTATCTCGACCAGCGTGACCCCGTCACGGTCGCGAAGCCGCTTCAGCTTCACCTCAACACCCTTCCGAGGGCCGTGATGTTGATCGTGTCCTCTCGGCTGCCCGACGTAAATATCAGCCGCGCGTCCGGTGCCTCACACGCTCCCCGTGTCGTCGGCAGGCCCCGCGCGTCGAAGCACAACAGCCCACGCGTGCTTTCGATCGTCACGTCATTACCCTGCTGATACTTCACCACCCCTACCGTGTCCTTCACACCGCCCGCCGAGCTCGTGTCCACTTCCACCCAGAAAGACATCCCGATCGTGTCGATGTGCAGCTCCGCCATCCGCCCAAACCGCACCGCCGCCGATCGGGCCAGCGAGTGCGTCGAGCTGAACTCGTCCACTGCCGCCCGCACACCCGTGCGCCGGAACGCCCGGCTCAGCGACGGCGAGATGATGGCCATAACGATCCCGGCCATCACCAGCACGATTATCAGCTCAGCTATCGTGAATCCCTTATTCCTCATTCACCAGACCCTCTAAGCCCGCCTCCTAGGGTGCAATCGGCGTGCCACGCACCGAACCGCCGACCCGCACAGCCAACGCCCTGCTGTAACACGACTTACACCATGCGCCGTGAGACCTGCTGGCAGCCTAACTCGGGTTAAATAAGTCAAAATGACCGATAACGCCACCGGCAACACTTGCACCGGCGGGTGATCCTCGGGTTGGGGGATACGCGGGTACTGACTAGTATCGAAGTGACCGGCCGCGCCTCACGGGCCGCGCGGGACGGCCAGTACCAGAGCGTCCGAACAGGCACTCAAGACGGGAACAATCTACCCTTTTGCAGCAAAAAGTTCCACCGCGACAGGGCGCCGACTCAGCCGCGGAGTGAGACCCTGAGCGTCAGCGTATCCTCCTGCACTACCGGGCCGCCGTCAGCCGTCGGGACCTTCCCGTAGCTCTCGCCGCGGAGGATGATGTCGACCATCCGCACCAGGGTGGCATCGGCGGTCGTGGCGCCCGACGCATCGTAATAGCGGAGCGCCAGTCCGCTATCGGACGGCGCGCTCAGCGGCCCGGTGAGCTTCTCCCAACTGCCCGCGGCACCGACTTTACGGCCCAGCCACCAGCGCCCGTCCGCATCGAGGTAGAGCCCGTAGTGGATCTTGCGGAACTGCCGGTACGGCGCCCCGACCTTGACACCGGCAATTGCTACAAGTGGCGTATCGAGCGCCACGACCAGTTCGGGTGCCACGCTCACCCCGCTCCACTGGCAACTCGGTACGCCGCCGGAGCTGGGATCGTACTTACCCGCAACGCCACTTACAAACCACGCATCGTCGCCGGTGCCCGACCCGTTCGCCTCGAACACCATGGCGCTGTCGTCCGTCGTCGCGTAGAAGTCGCCTCCGGTGGCATAGAGGCCCAAGCGCGGCGCACTATTATGAATGCCGCAGACCACACCGTTCCCCTGAACGGAACGGAGGATGATGTCGAAGGTGCCGATGCTGTCCAGGTCGCCACCGGCCGCCGACGCCTGGCGAAACTCGAACGCCAGCAGGTTCGCCGCCGCCCGCAGACTCGTCCGCACGTCCTGCAGCTCCCGCTGCTTCATGTAGAGCCGGTTCTGGCCGATAAGCAGGTTGTAGATCGCCGCCACGACCATCACCGCTACCAACAGATAGACGAGCAGCTCCACGACCGTGAAGCCGCCCTCCCTCAGTCGACTTGCCTTCTGCACTTGCCCAGTCATCTCTTACCCGCTCGCGTGCTTGGCGCTTATTACCCTCGAAGTGAGACCCTGACCGTCAGGGTATCCTCTTCCACCTGTGGGCCGAGTTCTCCGGCCTGTGGTGCCTTTCCGAAGCTCTCGCCACGCAGAATGATGTCGACCATGCGAACGGCAGCTGGAATATCAGTAGTGTCGCCGTTCTGGTCGTAGTATATGAAGATCAAGCCGCTGTCTGAAGGGGAGCTCAGTGGTCCGGTAAGCCTCTCGTAGTCGGTAGCGTCACCGACCTTGCGGCCCAACCACCAGCGGCCACCGGCGTCGAAGTACAGCCCATACTCCACCGCGCGGAAGGCCCGGAACGGCGCGCCGAGCCGCACGTAGTCCAGCGCGTTACCGCTGCCGGCATCCAGTTTCTTCCACTCCGACTTACCCGTGATGTCGTGGCTCAACTGCGCGTACAGATCGGACTCTATCTGGATCTCGATCTTGAGGCCCTTAGCGTCGCTCGGGATGTCCACCGTAACCGTGCAGCCGCTCATCGTACCGTCGAAGTTCCACTTGTCGGCGTCGATCTTGATCTCCGCACGGTTATCGAACTCGGAGCACGTAAGCGACGGGTGACTCACGGTGAACGTGATCGTGGCACCTTGGGCAACCTCGTTGTTTGCCACGATCATGATCTCGCCGTCACCCTTGTCAGGTAGCAACGAACCGTCGAGGATCTCCGCAACCATATCCGGAGTGGCGGAGTTGCCCCAGTCGCAAGCGGGCACCCCTCCCGCCGAGGGGTTCCAGATAGCATTGATACTCCCGATCAGCCACGCGTCGTCCGCTGTGCCACGGTCGCCCGCCGCGAAGATGAAGGCACTGTCCGCTGCGCTGGCCTGGATGTCACCCCAGGTCCGGTACAGAGCGACTCGCGGCTGCGTCTCGTGGTGGGCACAGACCACACCGGCTCCCTGCTGGGAGCGCAGCTTGATCTCGTAAGTGCCGATACTGTATACGTCGCCGCCCGTCGCCGAGGCCTGGCGCAGCTCGAAGGCCAACAGGTTCGCCGCCGACCGCAGACTCGAACGCACATCCTGCAGCTCGCGCTGCTTCATGTAGAGACGCTGCTGCCCGATGAGCAGCTGATACACACCCGCCACCACGATCACGGCGACTATTAAATAGACGAGCAGCTCCACCAACGTGAAGCCGCCCTCGCTCAAACGGCCACGGCGGG
>CP070815.1:2925247-3105553 GCA_020344215.1 Gemmatimonadota bacterium | reverse complement strand
CTCGCGCTCATCTTGCCGTACGACTGGGCCGCTGAACGGCAGAACATCGACCTCGAGACTCGACGTGGTGGCCACCGGCTCGGCCCAGTAGAGCGTGTCGAACGCGACGATCACGGTGACGGGAATCACCTCCCCCAGCGTGCCGCTGGCCGAGCAGCGGTTGCCCTTCTCGGTGTCGACGGCCAGCGCCTCGTAGTAGAGACTGGTCGGCCGCGCCGACCCCGGCCCGGTGAGCCCGGGCCCTGAACAGGCGGTCGCCAACACGGCCGCCAAAACGAGCATCTGCTTACGCATCTTCGGTCCTCTCACTTCCTCGAGGCCCTCGATGGGAAGCGCGAGTCGTGGCGGGCCGCTCGGGCCGTGAATCCCGTCAAGGGCTCGGCGCCTGCGGACTGCTGGGGGCTCGGCCAGCGAAGTGGAAGGTATCGGGGGGCTCTGACACTCGACCGAGCGCTGGGCCGCGGATCCGGGTTGTGACCCGGAATGGCCACCTCCGGCCGAGGACCCTCAGCTCACATCCGCAACGTTGACGGCCCGATGACGGCAGGCCACCAGATTGCTTCCGACCGTTGCTCGCCCGGACTCGGCGAGCTTAGAATGGATTCAGGTGCAGTTGGGGGTGGCTGTTGATCATCGCGATCCCGGAAGTTCTGAGGGACAGGCTCGGGCCCGAGGGTGCCCGGGCGTTGGCGGATCTGTTGAACGAGGCGAGCGTGCAGACGCGAGGCGACGTGGTCGAGATCGCCGTAAGCCGGTTCGAGCATCGGCTGGCCGAAGAGACTGGCAAGCTGCGGGCCGAGATCGCCGCTTTGCGCGCCGAGTTACACTC
Source organism: Gemmatimonadota bacterium (assembly GCA_020344215.1). Classification (GTDB taxonomy): domain Bacteria; phylum Gemmatimonadota; class Gemmatimonadetes; order Palauibacterales; family KS3-K002. The sequence continues at coordinate 3,104,724 of CP070815.1, read as the reverse complement.
GGAAATCGGCGCGCTTCGGGCGGATATGGGCGCGTTCGAGGCCCGAATCACGCGCTGGATGTTCGTCTTCTGGATCGGCCAGATCGGCGCGCTCCTCGGTATTCTCTTCGCCTTCTTCCGAACCTAACCGCGACCAGAAGTCACCCAGGCTGGCGGCTCAGGAACACCGGACCGGTTCCGGGTGTCTTACCCTACCCCCTCGCCGGAATACTCCCAAGAAGACAGCGAAGCGTTCGGCCCCCTCCGACAAGCCGCCGGGAACGGGCTGACGGGTACGCGGGAGGAGTTCCGATGAAGAAAGGCGTGCTCACACTGATCGCCGCCCTGGCGCTGAGCGGCTGCAGCTCCGTGCTGGTCACGTCCAAGCCAACGAGCAACGAGCCCGCAGCCCCGGAGTCGGCCGGCGGCCCGGGCCCCAGCACCGCCGCGACGCTGGGTATCCCACCGGGCCACCTGCCGGCGCCCGGCCAGTGCCGCGTCTGGCTGCCGGGCGTGCCGCCGGGCCATCAGGGTCCCTCAGGGGATTGCGCCGAGCTGGAGAGCCAGGTGCCGCTGGACGGCTGGCTGGTCTACCGGCCCTCGCGGAGCAAGAAAGAGGTGAAGGTCTCGGTGTACGACAGCCGGCGGCCGAACGTCGTGGTGGTGATCCGATTCTACGACGCGAACCGGGGCACACTGCTCCGAGAGGAAGCGCCCTGACGTTCGTCACGTCGGGGCGTCGCGGCGTCTACAGCCGAAGCTTCGCGCCGATGGAGAGGCCGCCGCCAGCGCCGACGCCGCCCAGAATGGCCCCAGCCGCTAGGGCGATGTTGTCAGCCCCTACCCACCTCAGGAACGCCAGCCCCAGGGCGATCCATAGCGCGATCGATCTGCTTCGCACGGTTCCCTCGCCCGAGGTGATCGGCGGGTCAGCGTCCGAAGGCTAGGGGTGGGCTCTGACAGTGCGGCGGCCCGCCGAGTGCGGCCGGCGCGGCGACCAGCGTGAACGGTTGCGACTACGACTCAGTCGCCCGCCGGCTCGACCAGCCCGCGCTCGGGTGCGGCGCTGATCCGCGGGCCGCCGATGACCAGCCGCTTGAGCGCGGCGGCCAGCCCGTGCACGATCATGTAGGCGCAGGGCACGACGAGCAGGGTGAGCAGCATGGAGACGGTGAGTCCGCCGACCACGGCGACGGCGAGCGGCTGCATGAGCTCCGAGCCTTCGCCCAGCCCGATGGCGAGCGGCAGCATGCCGCAGACCGTGGTCGTCGTGGTCATCAGGATGGGCCGCAGGCGCACGGCGCCCGCCTCGACGACGGCCTGCTCCACCGGCAGTCCCTTCTCGCGGCGCGCGATCTCGACGTACTGCACCAGAAGGATCGCGTTGTTGACGACGATCCCGGCCAGCAGGATCACGCCCAGCAAGACCGGCGCGGAGAGCGGCAGCCGCGTGATCCAGAGCATGAGGCCGACCCCGACCAGCGCGAGCGGGATCGAGAAGAGGATGGCGAGCGGGTCGCTGACGCTCTCGTACTGGATCGCCATGACGACGAAGACGAGGAAGATGGCCAGCAGCGTGACGATGGTCAGGTTGCGCTGGTTCTCCCTCAGCGCTTCCTCTTCGCCGCCGTAGATCAGCGAGTAGCCGTCGGGCAGCGCCATGTCGGCCAGCACGGCGCGCACGGCGCGCGTCAACTCGCCGACGCTGGCGACCTCCTCGTTGACGTCGCCGGTCACCCGCAACTGGCGGTTCTGGTTCACGCGTAAGATAGTGGTCGGGCCGGTGCCCAGCCGCACGTCCGCCACGTCGCGCAGGTAGATCGGCTGGTCGCGTCCCGGGAAGAGCGCGATCGATCCGAGGTCTTCGGGGCTGGTGAACGACTCGCGCGGCAGCCGGACCCTGACGTCGTACTCGTTGTTCCCCTCGGTGAAGCGGGTGACGATCGAGCCGTCGAGCGCCGTCCTGACGGTCTGGCCGACCTGCGCCACGTCGAGCCCGAGGTCGGCGGCGCGCAGCCGGTCGATCTCGATGGAGAGCTGCGGGCTCGCCTCCTCGGTCGAGGGCTCGACGCCCTCGAGGCCGGGAACCGTCCGCATCCGCCGCGCTATATCCTCACCGAGCCGTTGCAGTTCGGCGAGGTCGTCGCCCTGCACGGCCACCGCGACGTCGGAGCCGGAGATGTTGGTGCGCAGTCCGCGGATGCGCGGCGGCCGCACGAAGATCTCGGCGCCCGGCAGCCCCAGCTCCGTGATCTTACCCTGTAGCTGAGCGACCCAGAGCGAGGCCGGCACATCGCGCCGCTGGCTGGCGGGCGCGAGTATGATGCTGAGCGAGCCGCGGCCGCCGCGCGCCATGGTCGAGCCGCCGAACAGGAAGCCGCCGGCCGTGGTGAAGACGTGCTGGACGTACGGCATCTCGGCCAACAGCGCCTCGACCCGGTAAGCCACCTCGTTCGTCCGCTCGGGCGAGGTGCCGGGCGGCATCCTTATGTAGACGCCGACGTTGCCGTCGTCGACCGCAGGCAGGAACTCGTTACCCAGTCCGCGCGCCAGCAGGAAGACGCCGAACAGCATCGCGAACGCCGCGCTCACGACCAGCCAGCGGCGTCGCACCGCTCGGGTGGCGAGCGCCCGATAGAGGATCCGGAAGCGGTCCAGCGCTCGGTTGAAGCCGACGACGATCGGGTTACCGGCCAGGTGGCTGCTGCGCTGCACCTTGGCAAGCTGGGCGGAGAGCATGGGAACCAGCGTCAGCGCCGTGGCTAGCGAGGCGACGATCGCGAACGAGATGGTCAGGATCAGCTCGCGGAAGACCAGGGCCGCCAGCCCGGAGATCAGCAGGAACGGGACGACCGCGGCGAGGTTGGTGAGCGTCGAGGCCACGACGGCGGAGGTGACCTCACCGGAGCCGCGGTGCGCCGCCTCCTCCGGATCGGCGATTCCCAGCTGCCGGTGCCGGAAGATGTTCTCCAGCATCACGATCGAGTTGTCGATCAACAGCCCGACCCCCAGTGCCAGGCCACCCAGCGTCATGATGTTCAGGGTCAGGCGTCCCATCCCCATCATCACGAACGTCGCCAGCACCGCCAGCGGGATCGACAGACCGATGATAAACGTCTTGCGCAGGCTGCCCAGGAAGAGCAGCACGACCAGCATGGCCAGGGTCGCGCCGATCAGCGCCGCGTTGCGCACGCCGCCGACCGCGTTGCGGATGAAGAACGACTGGTCGGAGATGACCTCATACTGGATGTCGCTCGGTATGAACCGCGACCCGGCGAGCTGCGCCAGCCGGTCGCCGATGCCCTGGGCGACGAGGACCGTATTGGCGTCCGGCTGCTTGCGTACCGAGAGCTTCACCGCCGGCACGCCATCCAGCCGGGCCCAGAGCCGCTGCTCTTGATGGGTGTCGGTGACCTGGGCGATCTCGGAGAGCGGTATACGCTCGGGCGTCCCCGGCACGGTGAGCAGCACGTTGCGGATGTCGTCGACGGTGCGGAACTTACCGGCCGTTTTACCGACGATCTCGAAGCTGGGCGAAGTGACGTTTCCGACGGCGACGTCCTGGTTCTCAGCGCGGATGCGGCTGAGGATGTCGGACACGGTGAGCCCGTAGGAACGCAGGCGCTCCTGGTCGAGCGTGACGCGGATCTCGCGGACCAGGCCGCCGGAGACATCGACGGCGGCGACGCCCTCGACGGTGAGCAGCTGCGGGTGCAGGCGCAGGTCGACCCAGTTGCGCAGGTCGACGAGGTCGCGGGTCGGCGAGCTGAACCCGACCTCGAAGACGGGCATCTGCGACGGGTCGAACTTGAAGACCGTAGGCGGATCGGCGTCCTCGGGCAGTCGCCCGCGGGCGCGCTCCATGTTCTTCGACGCGTCCTGTAGCGCGAAGTCGATGTCGGTGCCGAAGCTGAAGTGGAGGTTCACACCGGAGCGGCCCTCGGTGGTCTGGCTCTCCAGCTCGATCACGTTCTCGGTGACCGCCAGGCTCGTCTCGAGGATCTTCGTGACCTGCTCCTCCATCACCTCCGGGGCCACGCCCGGGTAGTTGACGCCGGCGCGGATCTGCGGGTAGATGATCTGCGGCAGCAGATCGAGCGGGAGCTGGCCGACGTAGAACAGCCCGACGACGACGACGACGGATGCCGCAGCCAACGTCCCGATCGGGCGACGAATGGCCAGGCTGGGAAGCCCTCGGTACTTCTTCTCTTCGCTCATCTGCGATCTGCGCCCGTTGTGAGTTCTTCGCCGACGCGGACCACCGCACCCGGCCGCAGGTTGACGTGACCGGACGTCACGACCGGCTCGCCGGGCTCGAGGCCCCGGGTGATCTCCATCCAGCCGACGGCGGTGAGCCCGGTCTCGACCGGCCGGCGAATCAGCGTGTCGGCGTCGACCACGTAGACGAAGGTGCCGCCGTCCGCCACACCGATGGCGGAGGCCGGCACCGACAGCACGTCCTCTCGGCGATCGAGCGCGAACTCGACCCGCGCCAAGAAGCCCGGCCGCACCTCAACGCCCGGCGGCCTGCTGCCCAGCGCCACTTCGACCGGCACCAGCCGGCTCACCGCGTCGGCGCTCGGGAAGATGCGCCGGATCCGACCCTCGATCGACGCCGCCGGATAGGCGTCGAGCAGCAGCGTGGCCGGCGTGCCCGGCTGCAGGTGCACGACGTCCAGCTCCGAGACCCGCACGCGAACCACGAGCAGCGAATCGTCGGCGATCTCGAACAGCGCCTGGTTGGTGGAGACGGCACTACCCTGCTCGACCTGCTTGGCGGTGACCACGCCGGAGGCCGGCGCGGCGATCCGACTGAAGGCGAGCCGCGTGTTCCAGAGCTCGACGTCCGCCCGGGCGATCTCGAAGGTGGACCGGGCGGCGTCCAGCTCCGCCTGGGTGGACAAGCCGTTGGCGTTGAGCTGCTGGGCGCGCTGGAAGGCGGCCTCGGCGTTGGCGAGCACCGCGCGGGCGCGCTCCAGCTGTGCCGAGGTCTCCCGAGCATCGAGCTCCGCCATCAGCTGGCCGGCCTCCACCCGGTCGCCTTCCTCGACCAGGACCCGGAGCAGCGTGCCCGCCATCTGCGCATTAACCGATACGGTGCGGATAGGCTCGATCGGGCCGGTCACCGTCACCGTCCGGGCCAGGTCACGCAGCTCGGCCGGCACGACCGCGACCACCGTCTCGCGGCCCGCGCCGCCGCGGCCGAAGGGGCCGCCCGCCGAACCCTGCGGCGCGCCGTCACCGCGCGAGCAGGCGGCGGCGAGCAAGAAGACGAGGGCCGACGCCAGCGGCGCCGACCGCGAGCTTCTCGATATCATGTAATGTCCATCCCAACTCAGGGCCACGATGATCACCGCCCCTACCGGTGCCTCGGCCGCGGGGCCACGCACCGGCCGGGGCCGTCTCTGGAAAAAAGACACCTGAGTATAGCCAAACGTTGGCCGCTTCGGCAGGCTGGGCGCGCCAGGGTGCACGGCCGGCGGCGGACGGATCCCGCTAAAGGCGCGCCTGCGCGGCGCCGGATGTGACCCTCCGACCGATTCAATCGTCAAGAGAGTGAGAATCCTTGTGCAACGAATCGATGACCGCCGCGGCGGCTGTATGTCCGTGCGGCGGCCCAACCCGATCAGCGTTCGGATACGGAGGTCACGATGGGCTCACGTGTTGGCGGGTTTGCGGCGATGGCGCTGACCGCACTCCTGGGGGTGACGGCCTGCAACAGCACGACGGGGCCGGCGACCGAGTCGCCGGAGGACGGCACGACACCGACCGCAGACGTGACCGGGTCGGTCTCGATCCTGCTCACCGACCACCCGTCGGTGGACCTGGACGAGGCCTGGGTCGAGGTCACCGGGATCTACCTGCAGGGCCGGCTCGATGGCACGAACGGCGGCAGCCTGAGCGCCGCCAGCGCTTACTACAACGGCAAGGGCAACGACGAGACCGGGAACACCGAGGGCGAGACGAATCGCAACCGGTACCGAGAGCGCAGCGGCGACGGGCCCGGTAACTGCGACTGCGAGCGCGTCTGGCTGCTGGAGGAGTCGACCGGCTGGATCGACCTGCTGACGCTGGCGGACAGCTGGGTGTCGCTGGTGGAAGGGGCCGAGGTCCCGGCGGGCACCTACGGTCAGCTGCGCTTCGTGCTGGGCGACGCGGCCGTGGTGACGAGGAGCGGCGATGTCTACGCGACGCCGGGCGCGGACCTGGCGGCGCTGAGCGCGGTACGCGGCACCGAGACGACGGCGGACGGCGAGCTGCACTGTCCGAGCTGCACGCAGTCGGGTCTCAAGGTCGCGTTCCGCGGCGGCATCGAGGTCGCGGAGGACGCCGACGTCATCTTCATGATCGACTTCGACGTGACCCAGAGCTTCGGGCACCCGGCGGGCCGCTCGGGCCGCTGGATCATGCACCCGGTGATACTGGGCACGCGGCTGGCCGATAGCGGCGCGATCGGCGGCACGGTCGCACTCGAGGAAGGCGTCACGCTGCCCGCGTGCGACACGCGGCCCGTCACACTGGAGGACTTCGTGCCGACGGCGACGCCGGCCGGCGACGGCACGCAGTACACGGGCAACGTGGGCTCGGACGGCAGCTACGAGATCGGGCCGCTCGATGCCGGCAACTACGAGCTGGGCTTCCTCGCGCAGGTGGACGTCGAGGTGGACGGCACCACGTATACGATCAGCTTCGGCGCCAATCACCCGGCGAGCGTCACCGTCACGGCGGGCGGCACCGCGGTGGCGGACTATATGATCACGTCGGCGGATTGCAGCGTCGCGGGTTGACGCACGTCCGACGTGACAGTGCCGGGCCAGCCGCCGCCGGGGGGCGGCGACTGGCCCCGGCGCGCTCCTATTAGTATAGAGAGCGAGTATAGAGAGCGAGTCGCAGGCCAACCCGATCACGATAACCGCGATCCGCGGCGCCCGGCAGCCACGGGGGCCGCGGGTCGTCCTGAATAGGTTGAGAGCCCACGAGAGCGAGCTTAGCGACGGCGCGCTGGTCCGCGCCGTGCTGGACGGAGACACGGAGGCGTTCGCCGTCTTGGTGCGGCGCCATCAGGACAGCCTCTACCGGCACGCGGCGCGCATGATCGGGCGGCCCGACGAGGCGACCGACGTGGTTCAGTCGGCGCTGATCAAAGGGTTCGAGAGCCTGAGGCGTTGCCGCGATCCCGACCGGGTGGGCGCCTGGCTGTTTCGCATTAACGCGAACCAGTGCAAGGACTACCTGAAGAACCGACGGCGGCGGGAGCTGCGGCTGGACGACGCGGCGCCGCTGGCCAGCGGCCGAAGCAACCCGGAGGAGACGGCGGAGCGCGGCCGGCTGCGGCAGCGGATCGCGGCAGCGCTGGAGCGGCTGTCGGCGGACGAGCGGGAGGCGTTCCTGTTGAAGCACGTGGAGGGTCGCTCGTACTCGGAGATGGCGGAGCTGCTGGGCGCCTCGGTGCCGGCGCTCAAGATGCGGGTCCACCGGGCCCGTGAGGAGCTGCAGGAGCTGTTGGAGGACTACCGATGAGAGCGGAGCTGCAGGCCTACCTGGACGGCGAGCTCGAGTGGCACGAGCTGCCCGCCGAGCTGCACGAGGAAGCGCGGCGCTGGGAGCGGCTCGCCGTCGAGATCCGCGACGCCGGGCCCGTGGGCGCGCCCGCCGGGCTGGATTCGGCCGTCCGCGCGGCGGTGGCCCGACGCCGTCCGGCGTGGCAGCGGGCGCTGGGCTGGACCGTCCGCCCGCATAGCGTCCGGATCTCGCCGCTGGCGGGGCTGGCCGCGGCCGCCGCCGTGGCGTTCCTGCTGCTCTGGGCGCGCCGCGCTACACCGCCCGAGGACGCGGGCGCGCTGGACGGGCCCACCGTCTACGTGCAGTTCGTGCTGGAGGCGCCGGGCGCGAGCTCGGTGGCCGTGGCCGGTGACTTCAACGGCTGGTCGCCCCAGTGGCCGCTCGGCGACCCGGACGGCGACGGGGTCTGGACCGGGCGGATCGCGTTGAAACCGGGCGTCCACGAGTACATGTTCGTGATCGATGGCTCAGAGTGGCGGACCGACCCGAACGCGGACAGGTACGTGGACGACGGCTTCGGCCAGCGTAACGCCGTCCTGGTCATCACGGAGCCGCGGACCAGCTCTTGACCGCGCGGACCCGCTGATGGGGCGCGGGGCGCGGTGAGCGCCGCCGGGCCGGTGCGCACGGCGGCGGCCGGGCTGGCGGCGCTGCTGGTCGCGAGCCTGGCGCGTAGCGTCGCGGGCCAGGAGGTGCGGGTCTACCTGGACGCCGGCGCGGCACACGCGCGGCCACCGGCCGACGTCGAGGCCGAGGCGGCCACCTACGCCCAGCTGGGCGGCCGGCTGCTGGTCGGGCCGGCCTTCGCCTCGCTGTATGGCGGCCTGGCCACCGACGCCGGGTCGGCCGACTGGCTGGGCGGCACGCTGGGGGCGACGCTGGCGCCGGGGCGCCTCGGGCCGTTCCGGCTGACGCTGAGCGGGCTGGTTACGGGGTTCACCCTCGGCGAGCCGACACGCTACGACGCGCTGACCGGCCGGCTGGTGCCGGAAGCGCGGCTGACGTTGGGCCGGGCGACGGTCACGTTGCGTGGCTACGGCGGCGTCGGTCGCTCGGACGTGGCCGAGCGGGGGGCGTCGCCGCCCAGCTCGGTGGAGAGCGACCTGTGGATGTACGGCGGCGGCGTCGAGCTGGGCGGTCCGCTGGCCTTCGCCAACGCCTGGGCGGGCGGCGCGGCGTACGGCGCAGCCGGCGGCAACTACTTCGCCGCCTACGTCGGCTCGGCGGGCGCGCTGGGCCGGGCGGTCTGGACGGCGCTGGTAAAGGTGTGGGACGCGCCGGGCGATACCGAGCTGGAGCTCGAGGTCGGCCTGGCCGTGCCGCTCGGGCCGCGGCTGGCGCTCGATGTGCTGGCCGGCCGCTCGGGCCCCGACCCGCTGCTCGGCAGCCCGGCCGGTGTGGACGGGAGCGTGACGCTGAGTTGGAACGTTCTGGCGCCGCGTGCGCCGAGCCCGCTCTACACGGTGAGCGGTGGCGCGCAGCCGGCGGTCACGTTCCGACTCGAGCGCCAGGGTGCCGAGACGGTGAGCGTGATCGGCGACTTCTCGGCCTGGTCGCCGGTGGCGATGCGGCGCGACGCGGATGCCTGGGTGGTCGAGGTGACCGTCGAGCCGGGCGTCTACCACTTCGGCTTTCTGGTGGACGGCCAGTGGTTCTTGCCGGACGACGCGCCCGGCCAGGTGAGCGACGAGTTCGGCCGGCGTAACGCCACGCTGGTGGTGCCGCGCCGGTGACGTTCGGCGGCGGCCGATCGTCCTTAGTATAGACGCGTCAGTTTAGAGCCGAAGGAGTGAACAGGTTGCGAAGCGTGCGAGCGATCTTGCCGCTGATAATGTTGCTCGCCTGGCCCGGCGCCCTGTCGGGTCAGGACGAGTCGCTCCAGCGCCTGCGACGGGCCTACCCCACACAAGCCGCCCAGATCGAGGGTCTGCTGGCGCAGGCGGAGGCGGCGGGCGTGCCGGCCGAGCCCTTGCTGAGCAAGGCGCTGGAAGGCGCGGCGAAGGGCGTGCCGGCGGAGCGGGTGCTGGCCGTGCTTCACTCGTATGCCGAGCGGCTGGGCGAGGCCGGCTCGCTGCTCGGGCCCGAGCGCCCCACGCCGGAGCTGGTCGCCGGCGCCGACGCGCTGCGGCGCGGCGTCCCCCACGACGCGGTCGGTCGGCTCGCCCGGGCCCACCACCGTGAACTGGCCGTCCCGTTGGTCGTATTGGGCGATCTGATGGAGGGCGGCATGCCGGCGGAGCAGGCGCTGAGCATTGTAGACGGCGCGATCCGCCAGCAGCAGAGCCTGGAGGACATGCTCGGCATCCCCGCCGCGGCGCGCCGGCTGATGCAGGAGGGTCATTCGCCGGACGAGGCGGCGAACGCCATCAATCAAGCGATGGGCCAGGGCCAGCTGCGTGGGCTCGTCGGGCCGCCGGGACACGCGCCGGGCGGACCACCGGTCCCACCGGGCTCGGGGCCGCCGGACACCAAGGGCCAAGGCAAGCAAGGCAAAGGCAAGGGTAAGCCGCCGGGCGGCGCGCCGTAGCGACGCCGAGCGCGAGCTGGGCTGTCGGCTACTCGGCCCGCAAGCTGTCCACCGGATCGACCCGGGTCGCCCGCCAGGCGGGCACCAGTGCCGCGGTCAGCGCGACCAGCGCCAGGAGGGCGGCTGTGCCGGCGAAGGTCACGGGGTCGAGCGGCTCGATCTCGAACAGCATGCCGCGGGCGAGCCGGGAGGTGGCGGCGGCGCCGGCGAGGCCGATCAGGAGGCCCAGCCCGGCGAGCCGCATGCCGTGAAGCAAGACCCAGCCGAGGATGTCGGCGCGGTCGGCGCCCAGCGCGATCCGGACGCCCAGCTCGTGGGTGCGGCGGCCGACGAGCTGCGCCAAGACACCGTAGAGTCCGAGTGCGGCGAGCAGCAGGGCGACGGCGGCGAAGGCGCCGAGGAGCAGCGTGCGGAACCGGTCATCGGCCATCGATGCCGAGACCAAGGTGGTCATCGGCCGCACGTTGGAGACGGGCACGCTGGGGTCGACCTCGCGGATCGTCGCGGCCAGCGCCGTCGCCGACAGCAGCAACTCGCCGCGGGCACGGACCACCACGAAGGTGCTCAGCGGCCTTCCGAACTGCGCCTGCGCGAAGTACATGGTGTTGCGGGGATCGGCCTCTACCGGCCCCAGCGGCACGTCGCCCACCACGCCGACGACCTCGAAGTAGATCGGTGTGCTGAAGGGGAAGACGATGGAGCGCCCGATGGGGTCCTCGCCGGGGAAGAACTCCTCCGCCATGCTGCGGCTGATGACGCCGACCAGCGGCGCGTCGGCCAGATCGCCCGACTGGAAGTCGCGGCCGCGGATCAGCGGTATGCCCATCGTCGCGAAGTAGCCGGGCGAGACGACGCGCCGCACCCCAGTCAAGCGATCGGCCGGGGTCGCGGCCGGCCGGCCCTCCGGGTGCACATAGTTATACGGCCCGAACCCGCCGATCACCGGCAGGGCGTCGATGAACGCGGCAGCCTCGACGCCGGGCAGCGCGCGCAGGCGCTCTAGCGCCGCGTCGTAGAAGGCCTGCGGACTGCGCTCCGCCCCGTAGACCACTGACGGCAGCCGGAGCCGCGCCGTGACGATGCCCTGCGGCTGGAAGCCCAGATCCTCCTGCTGCAGCTTGAGGAAGCTCCTCATTAGTAGACCGGCGCCGACGAGCAAGATGAGCGACAGCGCCACCTGCCCTACCACCAGGCCGCTCTGCAGATGCAGGCCGCCGGTCATGCGCACGCCGCGGCGGCCTTCCTTGAGCGCGTCGACCAGCTGGAGCTGCGGCGCCCGCAGCGCCGGCGCCAGCCCGAAGAGAAAGCCGGTGGCCAGCGCGACGATCAGCGTGAAGAGGAGCGCCGTGCCGTCCACCTCGATTCCGGCCAGCTGCGCCCGCGACGCGCCGCCAACACTCGCCAGCACCTTCAGCGCGCCGTAAGCGACGCCAAGCCCGAGGGCCCCACCGAACAGGGCCAGGACCACGCTCTCGGTGAGCAGCGCGCGGGCGACGCGGCCGCGCGATGCGCCCAGCGCCAGGCGCACCGCCAGCTCGCCGTGGCGGCCGACGGCGCGGGCGAGGAGCAGCGCTGCCACGTTGCCGCAGGCGATGAGCAGCACCAGGCCGACGGCGCCTTGCAGCAGCCAGAGCATGGCCCGTGCGTCACCGACGAAGACGTCCTGTAACGGAAGCAGCGAGATCGTCCAGCCCTGCTTGGCGTCGGGGAATTCTTCGGCGATCCCGGCGGCGATGGCGAGCAGTTCGGACTGAGCCCGCTCGATTGTCGCGCCGCGAGCCAGCCGGCCGAGCACGCGGAAGTTGTTGTTGCCGCGACCCTGGGCCTGTTGCTCGGTCATGCGCATCGGCCGCCAGAGGTCGGCCCAGCTCGGGAAAGCGAACCCCGCCGGCATGACTCCCACCACGTCGTAGGCGCCGCCCTCGAGTCCGATGGTCCGGCCCACGATCTCCGGGTCGCCGCCGTAACGCCGCTGCCAGAGCCCGTGGCTCAGCACCACCGGGTTCCCCGCGGCCGGGTCTTCATCTTCCAGCATGAGCCCGCGCCCGACGACGGGCTCGACGCCCAGTGTGCGGAAAAAGTTCCCCGACGTCGCCGCCCCCACCAGCACCTCCGGCTCGTCGCCGCCCGTGGTCACGAAGCGTTCCGGCCAGGTCGAGTAGGCGGCCAGCGCCTCCAGCGTCGTGTTGCGCTCCCGGTAGTCCATGTAGTCGAGCGCCGCCACCGTGTTGTTGTTACCCTGCGGCGTGACGCTCCACATCCAGACCAGCCGGTCGGCGTCCGGGTACGGCAGCGGCTCGAGCACCACCGAGTCGACCATCCTGAACATGGCGGCGTTGGCGCCCAGCCCGATGCCCAGGATGAGGACCAGGATCGAGTGGAAGAGCGGGCGCCGCGCCATCGAGCGGAGCGCGACACGCAGGTCGTAGAGCATGGCTGAAAACACCGCGGGGACTCCTGTCGAGGTGGAGAAGCCGGTCCGTTCTCTCGTCGGTTAGACGCGATGGCCGCGTTGCGGCCGCGCTTGGTGCGCCGCTTATGAGGAGCATCGGCCTGCACGCACTACGATGCGGCGCGTGCGGCGGTTTCGGGCCCGCTGCCCCGCGTCTGTATAGCCGGAGAGCTAGCGACGGCACGTATCACCTGGCAGGACACGCTCCTCATGCCAGAGGACGGAAACCGCTACGAGGCGATCGACGGGGAACTGTACGTGACGCCCGCCCCGTCGCGCCGCCACCAGTGGGTCAGCGGTAAGCTCGAGCGGGAACTGTGCCGGCTGCTTCAGGAGGCGGGCCACGGCTGGGTGTACCATGCCCACATCGGAGTCGAGTTCCCCCGTACGGAGGAGGGCGTGCAACCCGACATCATCTTCGTGTCGAAGGCCCGCGCAGAGCTTCTCGTTCAAGAAGGGATCCGCGGCGCACCGGACCTGGTGGTCGAGATCGTGTCGCCCGGCACCGCGGAGCGCGACCGCACGATCAAGAAGAAACTCTACCAGCGCCAGGACGTCGCGCAGTACCGGATCGTCGACCCGGACGCCGAGACGGTGGAGGTCTGGGACTTCGAGGCCGGCGCGGCCGAGCCCGTGCGCTGCGCGGAGCGCCTCCCCGTGAACTTCAGCGGCCGGCAACTCGGCGACATCCGCCTCACGAACCTCTTCGCTCCCGAGCTCTGACGCCAGCGATCGCCGGGCAGGGGTTCCGGCCCCCGCCGCAACGCTTACTACCGGATCACCTGCAATGGTCGAGATCGTCGAAGGCGCCCGTCGCCTTGATCGCCGCGCTGCCCGGATCACCGCCTGGGCATTGCTACTCGCAGGGCTCGCCCTGCCGTGGGGGGACGGGCGCGGCGGTCAAGATCTTCCTCGACCTGCGGGGGATGCCGACCTACCCGTGGATCTACTTCATCGATCCGTGGACGCTGGCGGTCTACGACATCCCCAGCTCGATGACGCGTGTGCGGCGGCGTGCCCGCGTCGCCGGCGCTCCGCTCATCTGAGGCGACGTCAGCACCGGCGCTTGGGCCCGGCGACATCTCGAGCCGGAACGGTTCTGCGAGGTACGGTGTAGGGACAATATGCCCACCCCCTGAAGCCACACGACGTGTCCGGCGAGCCGTAGAACGACCGGAGCCACTCGTGAAGAGCAACATCTTCAACAGCTCCCGAGAAGGCGAGAATCGGGTCACCGCCTCGATGCTGGCGGTGTTCGAGCGGCTGGACTTGAGCGTCTTGGAGCGGCTGCTGGCCTCGGCGGCCGGCGAGTCCTCTTTGTCGCTGGTCGAGTTCGCGAACCGGCCGGCGGATGGGTCGAGCCACGTCCCCGACGCGGCGATCCGCGGCAGCTTCAACTACCTGTTCGAGGTCAAGACGGAGACGGACGCCGTGCGGCGCGACGAGTTGGTGGTCCAGCTTCGGAGGCTGGCGAACGGACACCGGGAGGAGCGGCTCTTCGTAGTGACACCCGACCTGACGGAGCCGGACGCGGTCGCCGCGCTCGATGACGATCGTGTCATCTGGTTCAGCTTCCTCTCACTATCGCAGGCGATCGGCGAGATCCTGACGGACGAGACCGAGGGGGTATCGGAGCGCGCCGAGTTTCTGCTCAGGGAACTGCGGGCGCTGTTCGCGGACGACGGCCTGCTCTCGGCCGAGGACGTCGTAGTCGTCGCCGCGCGCCGCGGCTATCAGGAGTACCGACGCTACCACGCCTATATCTGCCAGGCCGGCCGCAGCTTCCGGAGCGTACCGAGGATGGCGTTCTACGCCGGCGGAGCGATCCAGCCGGAGGTCCCCGCCATCCTGGCGATCAGAGACAACATCGTCATCGCCGCGGAGACGGCCGAGTCGCTGCTGAGCAGCGGAGACGAGACGGACCGGCAGTTCGGCGTGCTGATCGGGCGGCTGCTGGCCGAAGGTGGGCGGCCCGAGGGTGGCACCAGTCAGATCTTCCTGCTCACACCGCCCGGCGACGAGCGGACGGCGATGCTATCGCAGCCGATCCGCAACGTGGAAAAGGACCAGAACGGGCAACCGGCGGACTGGACCCAGAACCAGCGGTACGCGTGCCTCGAGGTCCTCATGTCGGGTATCGAGACCACAGCCGAGTTGAAGGCCGCGCCCGAGTGAGAACGAACGCCGCTCGCGCCGAACGTTGGCCGCCGAGACTTGCCCATCTCAACTGAACTCTCCTTCGTCGCCCCCGCTATCGGTCCGCACCGCGCACGGCGGTGATGATCCTTTGACGATCGCGACCTACCATTCCGGCAACCCAGCGACGCTCGCCGCGCCCCGGAGCCGGAGGTATGATGTGGAGCTTGTGGCCGCCGCCCGTATCACCTGGCGGGACGCCCTCCTCATGCCGGAGGACGGCAAGCGTTACGAGGCGATCGACGGGGATCTATACGTGACGCCGGCCCCGTCGCGTCGCCACCAGCGCGTGAGCATCAATCTGGTCGCCGCTCTCCTCAGGCTGCTCGAGGAGCCCGGGCACGGATGGGTCTACAGTGCCCCGATCGGAGTGGCGTTCCCCGATACGGAAGAGGGCGTGCAGCTTGACATCATCTTCGTGTCGAAGGCGCGCGCCAAGGTCCTGGTGGATGAAGGGATCCGCGGCGCCCCGGACCTGGTCGTGGAGATCCTCTGAGAGAGCACCGCGGACCGCGACCGCACGATAAAGAGGAAGCTCTACCTGCGTCAGGGCGTCGCCCAGTACTGGCTCGTCGACCCCGACGCCGAATCGGTGGACGTCTGGGACCGCAAGACGGGTGGGGATGAGCGATCAAGCCACGCGGAGAGTCTTCCCGTCCGTTTGCAGGGACACAGTCTGGGCAAGATCCAGCTGCCCGAGATCTTCGCGCCCGAGATCTCCAGCGGCGGGCGCCAAAGCCCCTAACCGCACTCACCCTCCGCCGTTTCCCCCGCCTGCCAGCTCGACCAGCATCGCCGTGTACATCGCCAGGTTGAGCTCGATCTGCTCACGGGTGATGAACTCGTGCTCGGAGTGGCCGGTGTAGACTTCGCCGGGCATGGCGGGCCCGAAGTTGACGCCGTTGGGGACGAGCCGCGCGTGAGTGCCACCGCCGATCGCGATCGGCTGCGGGTCGGGCTGGCCGGTGTAGTGCTCGAAGATGTCGAGCAGCACCGGGATGTGGGGCGCGCCCTCGGGATAGTGTGGGGGGCTCACGAACATCCGCGTCTCCAGCTCGGCCGTCCCCGTCCGCTGCTTCCAGTCATCGACGACCTCACGGACTAAGCGCTCGAGCTCCTCGGGCGACCGGCCCGCCGGGCTGCGGATGTTGATCGCCGCCACGAGCGCGCCGTCCTCGCGACCGAGCGTGGTGAGCGCCAGCGTGAGCGGGCCCATGAACGGGTGGGTATAGGCGATCGCCCCGAAACGCGCGCCGTAGTGGCCGGTCCCGACGAGATCATTGATCAGCCGGACCATGCGCGCCACCTGGCCGTCCGGCCAGTCGTGGGCGCCGAGCAGCGCGGCGAGCTGGGCGATGGCATTGCGACCTTCCTCCGGCTTCGACGAGTGCGCGGCCAAGCCCGTGGCAACGATGGTCAGCCGCCCCTCTTCCGACTCGAAGGCATAGCGGACCAGCGTATCACGTTCCGCCGCGGCGCGGAGCGCGTCTTCTACTTCCGGCGTGGGCCGGGCAATTACCACTTCGGCTTCACCGGGGACCTGGGATAGAAAGGCCCCACCACTGAACGAGGCCAAACGGTTCGCTGCGCCAACCGGCTCGTCGCGGGCTGGGAGCACGAGCCAGACCGCGTTCCACGCCTTCTCCGCCACGACGACCGGGTACTCGGAGTCCAACGCCACGTTGAGCCCGGGCGGCGGGTTCGCGGCGAGGAACGCCTGGAACGGTCCCCAATCGGACTCCTCGGTATAGGAGATGATCAGCTCGATGCGGCGCTCGAGCGGAAGCCCTCGATCCTCTATGGCCTTCATCGCGTAAAGCGCCGTGGCGATGGGCCCCTTGTCGTCTTCCGCACCCCGCCCGATCAGCCGGCCCGGCTCGCTGGCGGTATCGAGGCTGAAAGGGCTCTGGGCCCACTGCGACGGACCGGCCGGCTGCACATCGGCGTGGGTGACGAGGCCGAGCCGATCGTCCGCGTCGCCCAGCCCGATGACCACGACGGCGCCGTGATCGGCGAAGTCGAGGCCGAGCTCCCCGGCCTTACCCTCGAGGTAGGCGGTCATCGCCTGGAACTCGGGGTTCTCGGCGTTGGCGAGGCCTTCCTCGTGGACGGATCTGAACCCCACCAGGTCGCCCAGCGTGGCGACCATCGCATCGGAATAGGTCGCACGGGCGTAGGCGGCGATCTCCTGGGCACGCTCCGAGGGAACGTCGCCGCCCTCCGTGCACGACGAGGCCAGTGCCGAGAGTAGAACGCACAGACCGATATGCTCCACGCGCTGCATAGCAACCCCCCATGCTGTTGACGAGACTACGCCTCAGGCGCGTTCAAGTATCGGCCGCCGTGCTACGTAGCGCAACGGCTCAGCCGAGCCCGAGAGGAAAAGCAGGTGAGCGTGGTGATGCGGTTAGCCGCGTAGCGCCTAGTTGCCCAGGTTGTACCAGAAACCGGGGTTGTCCGGGTCGTCGGTGGAGTAGAGGTCCTCGTCTTCGTACAACCCCTCCGGGACCTCCAGGGCCACGAGCTCGAGCCCGAAGACCGTGAGCACCCGACCGCAGCCGAAGCAGAGGCGCTCCTCGCCTTCCCAGATGTCGTAGTGGAGGCTGCCGCAGTCGGGGCAGTGGATGCGGGTCGCCACGGTCCCGGTGGACAGAGGGATATCGTAGCGGTACGAAATCAGTGGATATCGGGCCACGGTGCTTCACCTCCTCCTATGACAGGGAGGTGCCCGGACAGAGCCAGCGCTTGGCCGGCGGGGGAACGTGAACGGGTTCGGCGGGAGGCTGCCGGGGCCGGTCGCCGGCTGTGGCCTACGGCAGCCCTGCGTACATATCGGCACAGTTGCGGCAGAGACCCTCCTCTCCCCATTCGATTTCGCTATCGATCTCAATTCCGCAGGCGACACAGTACTGAGCGGTCTCGAACTCCGAGCCACAGCTCGTGCAGTAGGAATCAGCGGGATCGAGCTCTGCGCCACACCGATCGCAGACGTCCATTTAGGTCCCCCGATTGCAGAAAGTCGTGGCCATAGGGCACTTAGCTAGCAGGCCTGCCGAGGGAGGTCGGAAAGGGGCCGGCGGGTGGACCTATATATACGCCGGCGGCCGGTAGGTGTTCCTGCAGAAGAGCCCGGAAGATCGCTTCCGGGCTCTGGCATTTCTGCTGGGATCTCGAGCGGCCCTTTACCAGGCCACCCCCTTCGCCCAGGCCTCGAACGACGTCGGCTCGATACCGTACCTCTTGGCGTTGCCCTCGATGTCGGCCTCGTAGCCCACGTTGTCGAACCACTCGAGCATGGCGGCGAAGTCCGCGCTGAACTCGCGGACCTGCTCGATCGGAACCTGCACGAAGCTCACCGTCTTGCCGCTGGCCCGGCCTACGATCTCGGCCGCCTGCGGCATGGTCAGCGCATCGCCAGCGATGTCGATGGCCTGGCCGCTCAGCTTCTCGGACTGCTCGAAGGCGAGCTTCCCGTACCTGCCGATGTCGGCCACGGCGATCATCTGCAGCTTGGTGTCGGGCTTGATCCCGATGGCCAGATTGCCCTCGTCGATGGCCGGCTTGAACCAGGGCGACAGCCAGTTCTCCATGAAGAAGGCGGGCCGCAGCACCGTGTGGGACGGGAAGCCGTAACTGCGTATCGCCTCCTCGACCCGCCACTTGTTGTCGAAGTGGGGGATACGGGTCTCGCGGTGCGCCGACCCCACCGAGGTATAGACGAAGTGCTGGACCCCGTGCTCACGGGCTACCCCGGCGAGCGCCTGGGCCCGCTCGCTCTCGGGATTCCGGGTCATCGCGCGTACACTATGACCGGCGGCCAACAGCTCGCGCGCCACAGCGCCACCCTGCTGACCCGTCGCTCCCGTCACCAGAGTCGTTCCTCCTACGCTCATGCTCTCTCTCCATTTGTTGATGGTTGGGGCTGAATCGGCGGCTCGACGCCCGAGCTTGCGCAACGAATCCGTCGCCCGGCGCCGCCCCCGAGCGCTGGCGCCCGAGAGGCGAGGCCCACTCAGACCGCTAACGCACGAGCGGCGCAAAAGGATTCCAGGCCGCCAGAGTACGGGCACGGCCCGGGCGGAAACAAGCGTTTACCCGGCCGCCGCCGAGCCGTCGCCGACCGCCTCCCCCGCTCTGTCCTGCCAACTGGCGACGACCTAGATTGTCGCTCGGCGGACGTCCGTCGCCCTTTCCAAATGCCCGGAAACCCTAGCTAGGAGCAACCATGGAGAAGATGGGCAAGTACGCCTTTATCGCGGGCCTCATCATCTGCGCGCTCGCCGGGTTCGGACTCGCGGCGAGCTGGGTACCGTGGGTGTTGGCGGTACTGGGCCTGATCGTCGGCTTCTTGAACATCGGTGACAAGGAGGTCTCGACCTTCCTGTTGGCGGCGATCGCGCTGATCATGTCGGCGTCGGCCATGGCGATGCTACCCTTCGTGGGTGGGGTTCTGACGACGATCCTCGCCTACCTGGTCGTGTTCATCGCGCCGGCCGTTCTCGTCGTCTCTCTGAAGGGTCTATTGGCGGTGGCCAGAGACTGAGCTTTAAGAGCGGCGACGAAGCGTCCACCAAGGAAGAAGGGGCCCGGTCCAGCTGCCGGGCCCTTTTTCTCGAACGCGAGCGCGGCGGCCCTCACACCTCCGGCAGCCGACTCATCGCATCCTTGATCGCCTCTTCCGGGTACTCGTAGTCGACGAGCTTGCCGTTCATGTACGCCTCGTAGGCCGACAGGTCGAAGTGGCCATGGCCGCAGAGGTTGAAGAGGATCACGCGTTGCTCGCCGTTGGCCTTCGCGTCAAGCGCCTCGTCGATGGCGACGCGTACGGCGTGCGCCGGCTCGGGCGCCGGGAGGATGCCCTCCGCCCGTGCGAACTGGACGGCCGCCTCAAAGGTCGGTAGCTGGGGCACGGACAGCGCCTCTATGTAGCCGCCGTCGTACAGCGCGCTGATGCTGGGCGCCATGCCGTGATAGCGCAGGCCGCCGGCGTGAATGGGCGCGGGCACGAAGTCGTGACCGAGCGTGTGCATCTTCACGATGGGTGCCATGCGCGCGGTGTCGCCGTAATCGAAGGTATACGATCCCTTGGTCAGGGTCGGCGCCGCCGCCGGCTCCACCGCCACCAGACGCGTGCCACGACCGTCACGCAGGTTTTCGCGCAGGAACGGGAAGGCGAGGCCGGCGAAGTTCGAGCCGCCGCCGGCGCAACCGATCACCACATCCGGGTACTCGCCGGCCAGGTCCATCTGCTTGAGCGCCTCCTGGCCGATCACCGTCTGGTGCAGCAGCACGTGGTTCAGCACCGAGCCGAGGCTGTACTTCTTGGCGCCGTTCGAGGTGGCAGCGGCCTCCACCGCCTCCGAGATCGCGATACCCAGCGAGCCCGGACTGTCCGGGGTGTCGGCCAGCACCGAGCGGCCGAACTGGGTCCGCTCGCTAGGGCTGGCGAAGACTTCGGCGCCGAACGTCTCCATCATCACGCGCCGGTACGGCTTCTGCTCGTAGGAGATCTTCACCATGTAGACCTCAAGGTCGAGGTCGAAGCAGCGGGCGGCGAAGGCGAGCGCCGAGCCCCACTGCCCGGCACCGGTCTCGGTGGTTAGCGCTCCGGTGCCGCCGACCTTGTTGTAGAAGGCCTGCGCCACCGCGGTGTTGGGCTTGTGGCTGCCGGTCGGCGAAACGCCCTCGTACTTGTAATAGATATGAGCCGGTGTATCGAGCGCCTTCTCCAACCGCACCGCCCGGTAGAGCGGCGTCGGCCGGTACAGCTTGTAGATCTCGCGGACCGGCTCGGGGATCTCGATCTCGCGTTCCCTGCTCACCTCCTGCTGGATGAGCGCCATCGGAAACAGCACAGATAGAAAGCCCGGCGTCACCGGCTCGTGCGTCTGCGGATGCAGGACCGGTGCCGGCTCGACCGGCATGTCGGCGCCGATGTTGTAGTAATACTTCGGCAGATCCGACTCGTTGAGAAGGAAGCGAACGTTAGTACCCACAAAGCCACCTCCCGTTGAAGCATCGCACTGACTGGACACAAAAAGATGGCATTTCTGCCAAGAAGGTCGGGAATAGTGGTCACTAGGACCTGTGCCCGCAAGTGCTCGGCAGGCGCGGGGCTGCGCCGTGCGGACCGGTTTCAGGGGGAAACAGGTGTTGGGGAAACAAATGTTGGCAAACGGATGTTGGTGGGGTTGGATATACCCTTACGCGGGCGCCGGACCGTGCAAACGGCGGCGGGCGGGACGTCTGGATTTTCTCCGCTCGGACTGCTCCGCTTCGCTCGACCGGCGACCGCGTCGCCGGTCACGTAGGCAAAGTGGTGACGCTTCTTCCGTCACGCAAGTGGTCTAAGAGCTACCTTCGCGTACTTGATCCTTCCTGAGACGGTGGCGCAGCATCTTCATGTAGCTGGCCTGGGCCAAGGGTGAGTGTCAGCGTCGATGGTCGCGCGTCACGACGGCCGAGCGCGCGGCATCCGCTGGACTAGCCTGCTCGGACTGCGACTACGAGTCTTCGACCCGGACGACGTTCTCTGCTTTCGGCCCGCGAGTGTCCTCCACCACATCGAACTCAACGCGCTCGCCTTCCTCCAGGGCGCGGAACCCGCCGCCTTCAATGGCTGTGTGGTGAACGAACACGTCGGGCGCACCCTCGCGGCTGATGAAGCCGTAACCCTTATCCTTGGAGAACCACTTGACGGTACCCTGCGTGCGACTCATCGGACCTTCAACTCCCTGGTGCGAGGTTGCTCTGCGCCGCCGTGGCAGCGGGGCCAACTCGAGCCCGGTCAGCGGTTGTCGCTACGCGCCCGAGCGTTGCGTCGCCGCACCGCCGCTTTCTTGCGGTTGCGCGCCACGCTCGGCTTCTCGTAGTAGCGCCGCTTCTTCATGTCCTTGAAGATACCCGATCGCTTGACCTTGCGCCGGAACTGCCGGAGCGCCCAGTCGAGACGGTCGTTCTCGCCCAGCTTCACTTCAACCATTATCCCCCCTCACACAACAAGAAAGGCACCGGGACCAGGCTCAATCCCCGATCCCGATGCCACTGTAGACCTCACCGGATATCAGCGACCTCACCGTCGCCTGCTCGATTGTCCCCTATAGGCTAGCGCCTGCGGGCCCGAATGTCCAATCCGGGCGGCGCCACGTGCCGCGCACGCTCGCGGAGCGCTAGATTGTCGGACCGAACAGCCCCGTCGAACCGGGACGCCAAATGAAGCGCAAGAGATTCTTCGTTCTGGTGGCGCTGGTACTCGTGGCG
The DNA here is from genome assembly GCA_020344215.1 of Gemmatimonadota bacterium. GTDB lineage: Bacteria > Gemmatimonadota > Gemmatimonadetes > Palauibacterales > KS3-K002. The sequence continues at coordinate 3,082,747 of CP070815.1, read as the reverse complement.
CTTCTGGGCCAGCATCCCGGTATGTGCAAGGGGCGTGCGCTGCCGAGGAGCACATCGATGAGCAGCGAGGAGCTGTTGGCGCGCTGCGTCGTGCCCTTCGGGACGTAGGTCAACGAGCCGTAGAGGATGCTCAAGTCCGCCTTGTTCAGGAAGTACCTGCTGCCCGGCTTCGTCTTTCAGTCGGTGGTGATCGCCGGCGGCTACGGTACGGGCCGCGAGCTGGTGGAGTTCTTTCTCAGCTACGGACCGCTGAGCGGGCTGCTGGCGATGCTCCTCGTCTCCATGGTCATCTGGAGCGCCGTCTGCGCCGCCAGCTACGAGTTCGCGCGGGTCTTCAAGAGCTACGATTACCGGAGCTTCTTCACCCATCTGCTGGGCAGGGGGTGGTTTCTTTACGAGGTCGGCTACTTCGTTCTGCTCGCGATCATCCTGGCGGTGATCGCCGCCGCGGCGGGCTCGATCCTGCAGGAGACGTTCGCCCTGCCCTACGCGGTAGGCGTGCTGGGCATCATGGCGGCGGTGGGGTTCCTCGTTTTCAGGGGAAGCTCGACGATCGCGCAGGTCTTGGCCTTCTGGTCGTTCGTGCTCTACGGCGTCTACCTCACCCTCTCGGTCTGGTCGTTCCTCGAGTTCGGGCCGGAGATCCGGTCGGCGTTCGCCGGAGGTCCGGCGCGGGCCGGCTGGCTGGTGGGCGGGATCAGGTACGCCGCCTACAACCTGGCGATCGTCCCGGCGGTGTTCTTCGCACTGCGCGACGTGGAGACCCGGCGCGAAGCGGTGAGCGCGGGGCTGCTGACGGGGCCGATCGGTATCATCCCCGCGCTCCTGTTCTTCATCGCCATGTGCGCGCACTACCCGGCGATCGTCGAGCGTCCCGTCCCGGCCAACTACCTGCTGGAAGCGCTGGGCTCGCCGGCCTTGCAGCTGGCGTATCAGATCGTCCTGTTCGGCACGTTGATCGAGACGGGGACGGGCCTGATCCATGCCGTCAACGAGCGGATCGCCGGAGTCTATCGCGAGAGGGGCCGCGTGATGCCGAACGTGTTGCGACCGCTCACGGGCGTGGGCCTCCTCGTGGTCGGTTCGGCGCTGGCGAGCTTCGGGCTGATCGAGCTCATAGCCAAGGGCTACGGTACGCTGACCTGGCTCTTCCTGGTGGTCTTCGTGATCCCGATCCTCACCTGGGGGGTCTACCTAATCCGATCCAAGCCTACGGACGCGACCGGGGAGATGGCGCACCAGCCACCATCGCGCTGAACCCCCGCCCTCCACATCTTGTGGGTTGAGCTTTCGATCAAGGTGAGCAGATGACCGCAGGCGAGATCACGATCCGGCCGCTCGAGTCGCTGGACGATTTCCGGCAGTGCGTCGCCCTGCAGCGGGAGACCTGGGGCGAGGACTTCGGCGAGTGTGTTCCGCCCTCGATCCTTCAGGTCTGCCAGAAGGTGGGCGGGGTGGCGGCGGGCGCTTTCGACCGCGATGGGCGGCTGCTGGGCTTCGTGTTCGGGCTCTCCGGCGTGCGCGAGGGCCGGCCGGCCCACTGGTCGGACATGCTGGCGGTTCGCGAGGAAGCCCGCGGACGCGGGCTGGGCAGCCGGCTCAAAGCTTACCAGCGGCAGGTGCTACTGGAGCACGGTATCGAGGTCGCCTACTGGACGTACGATCCACTCGAGGCGGGCAACGCCAACATCAACATCAACCGGTTGTCGGCCTACCCGGTCGAGTACGTGTCCAACATGTACGGAGAGCCCACGAGCACACTGCACGCCGGGCTGACTACGGATCGATTGGTGGTGGAGTGGCAACTCACCGATCCGCGGGTCGAGGCGATCTTGTCCGGCGCGCCGAGCGAGGTTGCGGCGGTCGGGGCGGAGGCGCCGATCATCAACACCGAAATGGTCGAAGGCTCGCCTATCCCCTGCGAACCCGAGCTGCACGAGGCGCCGGAGGTGCGAATCGAGGTCCCCGACGACATCCAGAGCATCAAGCGGACGTCGCTGGAGACGGCGCGTTCGTGGCGTGCCAACGTGCGGCGCGTATTCATCCACTACATGGAGCGCGGCTATCGGGTGAGCGGCTTCCAGCGGGACCGCGAAGCGCTCCGTTGCTTCTACGTCCTGGCGCGGCCGTGAGGTGACCATGCTGGAGACGATCGCGATCACTCGAATCACGCTGCGCGAGATTCACCTTCCCCTGCGGGAGACGTTCCGCATCTCCTCGGGCATGACGTCCACGCGACGGATTCTGCTGCTCGAGCTGACGGATCGGGACGGCGTCGCCACCTGGTCCGAGTGCACGGCGGGCGAGCGGCCCAACTACTCGCCGGAGACGATCGACACCGCCTGGCTGGCGATCGGCGAGTGGGTGGCGCCCCGCGTGCTGGGGCGCGAGTTCGGCGGGCCGCAGGAGATCCACGCGGCGCTGGAGCGTGACTTCCGCGGCCACAACATGGCGAAGGCGGCGGTTGAGATGGGCGGCTGGGCGCTCGCCGCCGAGCGCCGGGCCGTAAGTCTCACCGCGACCCTCGGTGGCACGCGGGCGAAGATCGCCACGGGAATCTCGCTGGGTATCCAGCCGGATCCCGAATCGCTCGCCCGGGTCGCGCGCGAGGCACGGGCCGAGGGGTATCGGAAGATCAAGTGCAAGATCGCGCCCGGCGCCGATCTCGAGTACCTCGCCGCCGCTCGCGAGGCGCTGGGCCCTGACGCTCCGCTGATGGCCGACGCGAACAGTGCCTACACGCTCGACGACGCCGATCACCTGGCTCGATTGGACGAGCTCGATCTGTTGATGATCGAGCAGCCGCTGGCCAATGACGATCTGGTGCGCCACGCCGAGCTGCAGAAACGGTTGAAGACGCCCATCTGCCTGGACGAATCGATCACCGGAGTGGATCGGGCGGAGGACATGCTCGCCCTCGGCGCGGGAAAGATCATCAACATAAAGCCCGCGCGGGTAGGTGGCTTCACATCGGCCAAGGCGATCCACGACCTTTGCGCGGCGCGGGGTGTGCCGGTCTGGCACGGTGGCATGCTGGAGAGCGGGATCGGCCGCGCCTACAACGTGGCGCTCGCCTCGCTGGCGAACTTCACCATCCCGGGCGACGTGAGCCCCAGCGCCCGCTACTGGGAACAGGACATCGTCACGCCGGAGTGGACGATGTCGGAGGACGGGATGGTCTCGGTGCCCTACGACCGCCCGGGCCTCGGGATCGCCGTGAATATGGACCGGATAGACGAACTCACGGTCCGGCGGGCTAGGCTCGTGGCGGAGTGAAGTGAGGGAGATGGCGGTCCTAGGTTCGCTGCTCCATCCGGTGCTGCGTCAGCGGCTGCTCACGCTGCGCCACGATCTCCACCAGCACCCCGAGCTCTCGTTCAAGGAGGAACGCACAGCCACGCGGCTGTACGACGAGCTGGCGGCGCTGGGGCCGGCCGAGCTGGCTCGGATCGCCGGTACCGGTGTGGTCGCCCGGATCAGGGGAGCGGATCGCGGGGCGCCCGTGGTCGCGGTGCGGGGTGACATCGATGCACTGCCGATCCAGGAAGAGACCGGGCTGGGCTTCAGGTCGGAGACGCCCGGGGTGATGCACGCCTGCGGCCACGACGTGCACGCGGCATGGACGGTGGGCGCCGCGCACCTCCTGGCGAAGCGCCCGGCGCGCGGCGACGTCCTCATCCTCCTCCAGCCCGGCGAGGAGACGGGCCGAGGCGCGCCCGCCGTCATCGAGAGCGGCGCGCTGCAAGGCGCCGCTGCCATCTTCGGGGCGCACGTGGACCGGCGGTTCCACGTCGGCCAGGTGGTGGCCGAGCGGGGCCCGGTGGCCGCGGCGGCCGACGAACTGTCGATCGAGCTGCAGGGCAGCGGAGCACACGGCGCACGGCCTCACGAGGGTGCCGATCCTATCGTCGGTGCCGCCGCCCTGGTCACAGCGCTACAGACCATCGTCTCGCGGCAGCTCGGCCCGGGGACGCCCGGCGTCGTGACCATCGGCAAACTGCGCGCGGGAACGGCGCCCAACATCATCCCGGACACGGCGCGGCTCGAAGGCACGTTGCGCTCCCTGGATCCGAAGACGCGGAGCGTTCTGCACCGCGAGGTCCGACGCATCGCCGAGGGTGTGGCCGAGGCTCACGGGCTCGAGGCTCGTGTCTCGCTGGAGTTGGGGCCGCCGCCGCTGGTCAACCAGTCGGAACCGGTGGAGTGGGCGCGGCGGGCGGTGAGGTCGATCCTGGAGGACGACGCACTGGTGCCGATGGGCTCCTACAACATGGGGGCCGAGGACTTCGCCTTCTACTTGGAGGAGCTTACGGGCTGCTTCCTACGCATCGGCGCCCGCGAGGAAGACGGCGAGTTCATACCGGCGCACTCTTCACGCTTCTACGCCGCGGATGACAGCATCTTCATCGGCGCAGCCGTCCTGGCGGAGACGGCACGAGTTGCCGCAGACAGCCTCGCCGAGAATTCGGCCTGATCCAGCTGGGCGCTAGACGAGCGCCGCGATAAACGTCACCAACAAGTAGAACACGGCGAACAGCACGAGCCCCAGTATGCGCCCGGAGCCGACGGGCCCGTAGCTCACCGCGATGCTCTCCGCTCCGTCCCACGAGGTGATACCCTCCCGGGTCAGCTTCGAGTAACTCGCCGCCATGGTGAAGAGGCTGATGAGCGGCAGGCCGCCCGCCAGCCCAAAGAACCAGACGCGGGCACTGCGCCTGAACGCCTGATCCAACTTCAGCGACCTGCCCTCGGCCGTCTTCAGATGGATGTTGAGCAGCGCCTTGCCGGGCGTGTTCTCGAAGTTCACCAGGACGAACGGCTCGGCCAACATCCAGAAGACGAGCACGAAGATCGTGCCGGCGAAACTGCTGTCGAAGATGGTCGAGCTCGGCGCGAATATCCCGACCACGATCCCGAGTGCGAACCCTGCGACGGTCATGTCTATTATGCGCGCGAACCAGCGCCGCCACGGGTGGGGCCCGGGGTCCGCCAGCGCCGCTTCTGACGCATAAGCGTCGTAAGCGGCGAACGGCGTGGCCGGCGCGGTCGCGCGGTATCCGGAAGCCAGGGGGTCATGGGAGGTCCCGACCGCCGGGTCGTCGGCGATCGCAGCGGCAGCCGGCCCGGTCGCGGCGCCGGCAGCCGGACCGAATTCGACATCGTCGAGATCGGGCGAGAAGAGCACGGAGTCGCCGAGGTCCATCACTTCGGTCGCCGGTTTCCACTCCTTCATCCCGGGCGCCCAGACGAGAGTGTCCGGCGCTATCAGGCCCGAGGCGAGCGACAGCTGGAACTCGTCGGCGTCGCACGGGCCGAGCATGCGACCCTCGGACATGTAGTACCAGGTTTGCGACTCCCGAGAGTCGTAGGACCGCGCCGCGGAACCCAGGGCGGGTTGTGCCTGGGGACTCTGGCTCTCAGCCTGTGGGGCCGTTAGGTCGCTCTTGCAGGCCGGGCAGACGGAGAATCTCTCCTCCACCAGCTGGCCGCAACGACACTGACGATACCGCATGACGACCTCCCCGGAGGCGGTCCGGGTGCAACGGCAGGGATCTCGCGGGGGTCGGAAAGAAGACGCGGAGGGCGAACGGCGCCTTCGCTGGTTACCGACTGTGGTACCGACCGCGGGTCGGTAGGGTTCCGATCAACGCTCCGACACCTTCCGGAGCCGGTCGGCCAGCGCCCGCAAGCCGTCGGCATCGGGTAGACGTTCGAGCCAGCGCTCCGGGATGGCCGAAGCGCCGAACCTGGCGCCCAGCACGGCGCCAGCCACGGCGCCGTTCGTGTCGGTGTCGCCACCGGCATTCACCACCTCGAGTAGCGTAGTCTCGAAGTCGCCGGCGTTGAGGTAGGCCCAGAGCCCCGCCGTCATCGTCCGCACCGTGTAGCCCATCGACGAGGGCTCGTCCAGCTGCAGATCGGCCAGCTCGCTGGTCGCCGTCCGGCGTACCGCCTCCCCGACCTCCTCGGGCGCTCCGACGCCGTCCAGCCCGTCCGCCAGCTCGTGCAACGTCCAGTGCGTCGCGGCCAGCGCGTGGGCGACGGCAGCACAAGTCGCCGCGGTCGTCCAGACGCAGCGCGGATCGTAGTGGGTGACCCGGGCGCTATGGCCCGCGTCCTCGACCAGCCGAACCGGGTCGCGCCGCCAGCGGAGCGCCACCGGCGCGCAACGCATCACCGCACCGTTGCCCGCCGCCCAGCGACCCGATTCCTCCCAGACCTGGAACGCCGCTTCGGTGCCCCGGGCACCCGCCTGCGCTTTGCGCAGAACATGATACGTCTGCCGGCCCATGCCCCGGCCGCTCTCCTCCGCCCAGCGCAGTAGTCGGCCCAGGTAGGCGTCGACCTCGAGTGGCCCTTCCAGCAGGCACTCCGCCAGCTCGATGGCCTGGGCCACATCGTCGTCCCAAGGCCCCTCCGCTTCCCGGGGATGGATCTCGCGGATCCCCTCCGGCAAGACCGATCGTATCTCCGCAGCGGTGAGCCCCTCAAGGGTCCCTCCCAGCGCGTTCCCCACGGCGAGCCCGAGGAGGGCGCCGCGGTAGCGGTCGCGCTCCACAGCAGGCGCCAGCGGCTCTGTCGCAGGTCGTAGAAAACGGAGGAGTGGTTCCATCGCCTCGGCCTCGTCGATCTCGGTCTGACTCCGAGCAATCTAGTCGCCTCCGCGACCTGCCGCCTCAGCCCCACGTGCGCGGAGAGGCCTGATCGTGCGGAATGTTGAGGCCTGCCGTTTGAAAACCTGAAGGATTCGCGGCCCGGCAGCGATGGGTGCCTCCCGGCCAACACCGCTAATCCATGTTCCAGCAACCACTTAACGGTTTGGGGCCGACCCGCTCGTCACGGCACGACGGTTGCTTTGTCGATCAGCGAGTGAATCGCCGTACGGGTCATGCGCTTCAGGAGGTTTCAGTATCCATGCATCCGCGTATCCCTCTCTCCTTCATCGTCCCGTTTCTCCTGCTCGGGCTGCTCGCGCTACTCACCTGCGATGTTGTCTCGAGCGAAAAGCTGGCGGGTCTGGATGGGGATATGGGCGTCCTGGAAGGGCGCGTCCACCTCGTGGGCCTGCCCTGCCCTCCCAACAGCCTGCAGCGCCCACCGTGTGACGGCCCCTACCCCAACTACGAGGTGGTCGTCCACGACAGCAATGGCCAATCCGTGGTAGCGCAGACCCGTACGGACGATCAGGGCTTCTACGACGTCGTACTCAAGCAGGGCGAGTACGTGATCTTCACCACTCAGGGCTTGTCGGAGCCGTTCACCGAGACTCACCGGTTCACGATCGTCGCCGGCAAGATCACGGTGCTCAACCTGACGATAGACACCGGGATAAGGTCACCGACCTACTCCTCGTAGCCCTCCGCCACGCCGGCCGAATTCACTGCTCGTTTTTCGGTGGACTTCCACGGGCCGAAGCATAGATTGGCGGACGTGAACCATATAGCCAATCTACCGCCGGCCGCCGAGATGTATCGGGCCCTCTGTGACCGTGACGCTGCCTACGACGGCGTCTTCTTCGCCGCGATCCGTACCACCGGCGTCTTCTGCCGGCCGACGTGTACGGCGCGGAAGCCTCGCGAGGAGAACGTAGAGTACTACCCGTCGGCCCGAGACGCGCTGCTGGCAGGCTATCGGCCCTGCATGCGCTGTCGCCCACTGGAGCCGAACGGCGCGCTGCCGGTCTGGCTTCGTCCGCTACTAGGAGAGATCGAGCGCGACCCGGCCCGTCGCTGGAAGGACGCCGACCTGCGGGCGATGCGGCTCGATCCCGGCCGCGTGCGCCGCTGGTTTCAGGCGAACCACGGGATGACGTTCCATGCCTACCAGCGGGCGCGACGTCTGGGATTGGCACTGGGCCGCATTCAGCACGGCGATGACCTGACGCGCACCGCCTACGACCACGGTTTCGAATCGCTGAGCGGCTTCCGCGACGCCTTCGCGCGAACCTTCGACAGGCCGCCGGGCAAGAGCCGGGCTGTCGACCGCATACAGGTGACGCGCCTGCTCACTCCGCTCGGGCCAATGGTAGCGGGCGCGAATGACGAGGGCGTCTGCCTGCTCGAGTTTGCCGATCGGCGGATGCTGGAAACGCAGCTCGACAGGCTGACCAAGCACTTCGGCAGCGAGGCGGTCCCCGGCGAGCACGAGCACATCGCACAGCTGGACGACGAGCTGAGGCGCTACTTCGCCGGTGAGCTGAGCGAGTTCACGGTCCGGGTTGTATATCCGGGCACCGAGTTCCAGGTCGCCTGTTGGGAGTACCTGCGCACGATCCCGTACGGCGAAACGCGCTCGTACGCCGAGGAAGCGCGGGCGATAGGGAATCGCAAGGCGCAGCGTGCCGTGGGCCGCGCCAACGGCGACAACCGGTTGGCGATCGTGATTCCATGCCATCGCGTGGTGGGGAACGACGGACAGCTGACGGGCTACGGAGGCGGTCTGTGGCGGAAGCGGTTCCTGCTGGACCTCGAAGAACAGAATAGGAAGGGCTAGGAGGACTCGGGCCAAAGCCCCAAGCACATCGTCGGAGCAAGAAACGCCAAGCCCGGAGGAGGGTTCCACCGGGCTTTTTCCGTGACGGAACCGGCGCGCTCCGACCCTACGGCCGGAAACTGAGCAGCGCGCTGAACCCGAGCCGTTGGAAGTACTGGTCGCGGAACCCCGTCTCGCTGCGCGACCACTCGCCGCGGACGTGCAGGCTGGTAGTCGTGCAGAGTGGCTGTGTCGCCTGCACGATGATGAAGCTCCCCGTGTCGCGATCGCTGGGCGCGACGCGGGCGTCGGGTGAGCCTGGATCCTTATAGGTCTTGAGCGCGATGCCGGCGTAGACCTGGGCCGAGGCATCGCCGAGCGGCGCCGACAACAGCAGCGCAGCACGGTGCGACCGATAATCGAAGCCGACGATGTTGGAGGTGTTCCAGGCGAGTGCCGCCTCGAGCTGCAGAAAGATCGTCTCGCTGGTCGCCCAGTCGACCCTGAACCCCCAGCGGCCGTCACCACGACCGAAGGCGAGCGGATCGGTATAGTCCTCGGCGCCGACGACGAAGGTAAAGCGCGCCACACCGGGGCCCAAAGCGTGATTGATGCTCAGCGCGCCGAGCGCGCCGTCGCGATCGAGGACGCGCCACTCCTGGGGCGTGTAGCGTACGAAGCCGGCGGAGCCGCGTGCCTCGACCATCCAGCCGGCACCGACGGGCGCCGCGACGATCGCATCCGCCCACCCCTCGCCGCGGCCCGGCTCCAGGTAGACGGGCAACTCCGGCGGATCCGACAGGTCACGCACCTTACCTCTAATGCCCACCTGCCAGCGCCAACCCCGGCCGCGCCCGGCGGAGCCGAAGGTCGCCATCAGATCGGCGATCAGCTCGGACGACGTGGTTTCCTCGAAGGTGAGGACCCTGAGCCCGGCGCGCGGCTCGACGGCGAAGGCCAGCTGCGAGCCCGGCCGGGCCGTCCAGAGGAATCCTCCGCTGGCCCGGGCGGCGAACGAGCCCTCACTGGCGCTGTTGGCCTCGAACAGCAGGAACTCGGGCCCGGCCGAAAGATCTGAGCGAAACGACTGGGCGGGCAGCGGGGCGGCGAACAAAAAAGCCGCCACAAGGCTGGCGGCGGTTGCGGCGGCGCGGGTCACGGCGGTCCCCTGAGCAGGCGGCGGAACTCGGCGGCTTGCCGCTCCAACGCCTCGGCGCGCCGCAGCAAGTCGGCCCGCAACCGCTCGAGCTGTTCCCGTAGCGTCTCCTCATCGACCGGCTCCTGCACCTGACCTTCCACCGAAGGGATGGGAAGGTCGAGGGCCCGCTCGCCCGCCAGCGCGACGGGCACATCTCCAGGCTCCGTCCGGCCGTCGAGATTATCGAACGTGCTCTGTTCGGAAGTGCCTTCCTCACCCTCGGCCGCCACCGGAGGCAGTCCCGCCTCATCGAACAGGCGCACCTCAGCCACCAACCGCCTCATCTCTTCGTGCAGCCGGTCGCGCCGCTGCATCCGCGACATCTCGCCGGCCACCACGTCGGCCGCGTTCCTCAACTGGCCGGCACGATCCGACAGGAAATCGGCTTTCAGCGCGATCTCTTCCGGCCCGTCACCGGGCCCGACGGCGATGGCGGGCAGCTCGGTGGCCGGCAACTCCAGCGGCTCCTGGATGCCGGCCAGCTCGTTCGCCAGCTGCTGGGCGCGCTCGGTGAGCAGCACCTTCTCGCCCGGCGGCGCAACCTCGGCCGCACTAAGCGTGCGCTCGAGTTCCGACTCCAGCGCCCTGATCAAAGCGCCCCGCGCCTCGCGCTCCGCCGCCAGCGCCCGCGCCAGCGATGCGTCCAGCGAGTCGAGGCTGTCCGCGGCGAACTGAGCCACGGCGAGCGTCTGCCGCAGCGTCCCGGTATCCCGCTCCCGCGCTTCCGGGATCAGGCGGAACAGCTCCTCCGCCCACGCTTCGGCGCTGTCGCGGGCGGCGGCGAGCTCCGCGACGCGTTGGGCCGCGAGTGTGTGCGTGTCCCTCAACGAGTCGAGACTCGTTTCCTGTGCCAGCGCCGCACCGTTGATGGCGAGGGCGAGGGCGAGTGCGAGTGAGTAGGGAGCGTGAGTCATGTATCGATACCGTACTTCTGGAGTTTGTAGTGGAGGGTAGCGGGCGGGATACCCAGCAGTCGTGCCGCCTCCGCTTTCACACCGCGCGCATGAACGAGCGAGCGACGCAACAGCTCACGCTCGTACGCCTCCACCGATTCCTGTAGCGTGCCCTCCACCGGCTCCGTGGGGAGAGGACGAGCAGCGGCCGGCGACAGTGCCGGTAGATCCGCCGGCGTAATCACCGCCCCGCGCGCGAGGACGAGCGCCCGCTCGATCACGTTCTCCAACTCGCGCACGTTCCCCGGCCAGTCGTACACCTCGAGCGCCGCCATCGCCTCGTCGGATATGCCGGTCAGCCTGCTGCGGGTGCGGGCCTTGAGCTTGTCGATGAAATGCGCGGCGAGCAGCGGGATGTCCTCGGTTCGCTCTCTAAGCGGCGGCAGGACGATGGGCACGACGTGCAGGCGATAGAAGAGGTCCTCGCGGAAGTCATCGCTGAGCTTGAGCGCCTCGGGCGACCTGTTGGTGGCGGCGATGATCCGCACGTCGACCGGTATCGTCTCCTCACCGCCGACGCGCTCGATCTCGCGCTCCTGCAAGACGCGTAGCAATCGCACCTGCGTTTCCGGGCGGATCGTAGCGATCTCGTCGAGGAAGAGCGTACCGCCCTCGGCGAGCTCGAAGCGGCCGCGCCGACGGCGCTCCGCTCCGGTAAAGGCGCCACGCTCGTGCCCGAACAGCTCGGAGTCGAGGATCCCTTCGGGGAGCGCGCCGCAGTTCACACGGATGAAGGGCGCGCTCGCACGCGGCGACGCCAGGTGGATGGCGCGAGCCACCAGCTCCTTCCCGGTGCCCGACTCGCCGTAGATCATCAGGGTCGAGTCGGATTGAGCTACGCGACCGATCCAGGTGTAGATCTCCTTCATCGCCGGTGAGCGGCCGAGGATCTCACCGTACTCGCGATCGAGCTCGCCGCGCAGGTAGATGTTCTCGTCGCGCAGCCGCTCGCGCTCAGCACGCGCTCGCAGCAGGCTCTCCACACGCGCGGCGAACGCCTCGCTCCGGAACGGCTTCTCGATGAAATCGACGGCGCCTGCCTTCATGGCCTCCACGGCGATCTCGACGGAGCCGTAGGCGGTGATGATCAGAACGTCGATGCCCGGGGCGCGCTCACGCACCGCGCGTAGCACCTCCATCCCGTCCACCGGCTCCATCTTCAGGTCGGCGACGATCAGATCGACGTCGTCCTGGCCCTCCAGGATCTCCAGACCCTCGGCGCCGTTGCAGGCGCTGAGCGTACGATGACCGCGCCGACGCAGCAGGAGCTCGAGCCCCTCGCGCATCGAGTCGTGATCGTCGATAATCAATATCTTCGCCATACTCCTACAGTCGGCCCGCCCCGAGGGTAACGCAATCCCCGCGACCACCAGGCGCCGGGGCCGGGCCCCCAGAGGCCAACATCGCGTCGGCCCGCGACCGGCGCGCTCAGTGGGGAGCCGGCCCGGCACTTAGGGTCATTCCGGCGGCGGCAACAGCGACGGGCACCTCCGACCTCGCCACCACATGGGAGTTGTCACTACCACCGCCGCCTCTATCTGTTGGGCGCGCGTTGTCGAGAACCCGACGCGAATCTCCGCCCCGACATCCGCCCAGGACGGTACTTCGACATTCGGTGCGCGCGCCCGATATCGCTGCGGGCCGCCGCGGCCTACCCAGTGGCTCCCCCGACGTTTGTGCTCCGTCGCCTGGGCAGACCACCGGCGGCACACCTCACTTACCGAACGCTACTACAAAGCTCGTCTTCCCCTCCTGCGCCTCGAAACCGACCCACCCCGCGTTCGCCTCGACCAACTTGCGCACAATGGCGAGGCCGAGGCCCGCGCCGTCGGCCCGCGTGGTGAAGAAGGGCTCGAAGATCCTGTCGCGAACGTCGTCAGCGATCCCCGACCCGTCGTCGGTCACGCTGAAGCTGACCTCCGCGCCGTCACCTGTCGCTGAGAGGACGACGCGTTGCTGCGCAGCTGCTACGGCGTTGCGCAACAGGTTCACCGCGATGCGCTTCACCTGGTCGGGATCTGCCACGACCCAAAGCGGCTCGGGCGGCAGCTCGAGCTGCACGTCCACGCTCCCGGCATCACCCATCATCAGGGCCGCTTCCTCCAGCGGCTCGCGCAGGTCGATCTTCCGCCATGCCGGCTCCTGCGGCTTGGCGAAGGCGAGGAAGTCGGCTATCACCCGGTCAAGCTCCCGCGCCTCGGAGCGGATCTTGTCCAGGTGGCCGCGCCGCTCGTCCTCCGCCGGCAGACCGTCGGCGGCAGCGCCGGCGAACAGCTCGATCCCACCCAACGGATTCCGGATCTCGTGGGCCACCTGAGCCAGCATCAGGCGCAGCTCCTCCTCGCGCCGGATGATCGCCACGCGCATTTCCTCCAGTGCGCGCGCCAGCTGCCCGATCTCACCTCCGGCACCGGTGGGCACCGGATCTGCGTACTCCCCTTTCCCTATCCGCCGGGCCGCTCCCGACAGCTGCTCGAGCGCCCGGGTGAGACCGCGGCTCAGGACCGCCGCCGCCAGCCCGATCGCCGCCAGCGCGACCAGAGCGAAGGTGATCATCTGCGCTCGCAGCCGCTCCAGAGGCTCGAGGAAATCGGCCGGCATCAGCACCGCGAGCACCGCGGGCCCGTCGTCGAGGCGAGCCAAGCCCAGCTTGTACCAGCGGCCCCGCGCATCTCTGAACAGCGTGGTGGTCGCCGTGCCCGACACCCACGCCTCAGCGATCTCCGCCTCGTAGAGGTCCAGGCTGTGCACCCGGTCGCCGATCGCCGCCCCCGGCCAGGAGGCGACCAGCAGGCCTCCCGCCGAGTCGAAGATGAAGGCGCTGGCCGAGACCGGAGCCAGCTCACGCAGCCGCGCCGAGTACGCTTGGAAGAGCCGCGTCGACTCGTCGCCCGGGCGCAGCTGGCTCACCAGGCCACCATCGAGCCCCGACGTCGCCGCAACCGCAACGGCCTCAAGCTTCTCGTCGAGACCGCGCTCGAGAAGTGCGCGTGTCGAGCGGTACACGACCCAACTCCCGATCCCGAGCGCTGCGGCCGCGAACAGCACGAAGGCTGCGGCGATTCGATGGCGAAGCGGCATAATCCTCCTTCCAGTGGGCTGAGGGGCAAGGCACGTGCCAGGCAGCGCCCCCGGTCCCCAGAGTATAACCCATTCTTCTAGAAAGAGTTACATCTCCAGCACCGTTACCGAAGAGCGATCCGAAGCCGGCAGCCCTCAGATTTTCGAATGGCTGCCTCAGAATTCTGTGTTGCGGCCTCGCGTCCCGAAGTCGGCCCGCCGCCCGGCTCGGAGAGCCCAGCGGGCACCCGGCAGCCCTGGTGTGTCGATCCCGGTGCGAATCCGCTAGATTGTCTGCGAAGGTCCCCTGCGGCTCCTTGAGATCCCGCCACTCATCAGAGACAGCCGCAGCCACCGCACAGCGGCCGGCCCGAGGTTCCCGCCGATATCCGTGTCGTCCTCGCCGTTGCCGGCCGGGAGGGACGCGTCTCTACCTAAGGCTAGCCAGGGCAGCACGGAGCGAGGCGGTCATGAACGAGCGTCGCAGATTCGTGGCAGGTGTCGACGGCTGTAAGGACGGCTGGGTCGTGGTGCTCCTCGAGCTGAACGGCGGCCGGAGCGTGATCGACGAGTCGTGCCGTGTGGTGGACTCGTTTCAGAACATCATCGCACTGCCGGAGAGCCCGCGCTTCGTGGGCGTCGACATGCCGATCGGGCTCCCCACCGTGGCGATACCCGGCGGTCGGGCGTGCGACCGTCAGGCGCGTCAGATGCTCGGCAAGCGTGGCTCGAGCGTCTTCTCGCCGCCGGTGCGCGCCGTGCTGTCCGCCGACTGCTACGAGAAGGCGGTAGCGCTGAGCCGGGCCAGCTCGCGCCACGCGATAGGCATCACGAAGCAGACCTACGGTCTCGTACCCAAGTTGCGCGAGGTCCACGACGCCATGACCCCCGACCTCCAGGCGCGTATCCGTGAGGTCCACCCCGAGCTCAGCTTCGCCATCATGAACGGCGGTGAGCCGCTCAAGTCCTCGAAGCGCTCCGACAAGGGAATGGGGGAGCGCCTGGCACTTCTGGAACAGCATTTCGGCAGGGTAGTGGACGAGCTGGGCCGGGTACGTGCCTCAGCGAGGGCCGACCTGATCGACGCCTACGCCGCCGCCTGGAGTGCCTGGCGCATGGCGCGCGGCAAGGCGCGCTACATTCCCGAAGAGCTGCAGATGGATTCCCGCGGGCTGCGGATGGGGATCTGGTTCTAGCCCGAGGTGCCGGGCGCCGGTTTAGCCGTCGCCGACCTCGAGGAGCGACGGGCTAGTTCGCCTGCCGGCCGCTGAGCTTGTCTCGTTGTTTGCGGATCCAGTCTTCCACGCTCTCGGGGATGAGCAGCCGGTCGGCGATGGAGGCGATCTCCTCCGCCTCGCGCCAGGCCTGCTCGAGAATCGCCAGCTCGCCCTCGAGGGCGCGACGCTCCGATTCCTCGTGCGCCGCCATCTCGAGGGCGAGCCGCACGTCCGCATCCATCTTCTTGACTGTCTCGCGGCGGGTTTCGGCCCCCCAGACCCTCTTGCCTCGCTCATCGGCGGCAATCCGAGCGAAGAGCCGTTCCGGGGCGCGCGAATCCTCGATGAGCGTGACCGCTTCGCGCACCTGGGACTCGGTCCCGCCCCAAGAGTTGACCTTCGGTAGGATGTGGCCGGCGGCACGGATCGCCGCGGAGCCACTGAGCAGCGCCGTCTCACGTTTGCCCTTGCCGTGGGTGGAGAAGACTCCGGCTTTTTCGCCAGGCCGATACGGCACGACCAGGGACCAGCCGTCGGCTGCATCGGAGCGAGTGAGTTTCACGCGCTTGAGGTCATCGCGGACGACGGAGAGGCGCCTACCGTCCGCGTCGCGCACGCGCGCCACGACCTTCTTCCCACCGCCGAAGATGATGAACCAGACGATGTCGGCGCCGGCCAAAGAGGCGGCGACCGAGACGGCCACCTGCGTGCCGGTGACGATCATCCGGCGGATTCGGCGGCGCAGGAACTCGCGGCCGTAACGCCAGGCGGCGAACTCGCGCCGCTGCGGCCTGCCGATGCGAACCAGCTCCAGCCCCTCGGGAAGTCTGGCGAGCCCGATGTTATCGGTAGAGAAGCTCTGGGGCGTGTCGTAGAACCGGCGCTCGCACTCCTCGATCGCCTCCCAGCGCTCCTCTAGCGGTGAGAGGTTCCAGCGGCGGCAGTACTCGCAGATCACCCAGAGCCGTCCCCTCTCCCCGTCGAAGGCGAGGCGGCGGCCGACCGGGAAGTACTCGACGGATTCGTTCGAGCCGAGCTTGCGGTTACAGTATATGCAGGTCTTGAACATCGTCTATTCGGCGCGTCCCGAATACTGAATGTAGAACTCTGAATACCGAGCCCCCAGCTACCTCCCGATAGAGGTACCCACATCGAGATTGGGTATTCAGCATTCTACATTCATCATTCGTTCCGTTCCCCACCCCGACGTTGCCTCACCCATTCATCGACATCCTTCGGGATGAGCAACGCGTCGGCGATGGCCGCGATCTCTTCGGCCTCGCGCCACGCCGCCTCCAGCGCTGCCAGCTCGCCTTCCAGGGCGCGGCGCTCCGATTCCTCGTGCGCCGCCATCTCGAGTGCCAGCCGTGTCCGCGAGTCCATACGCGTGAGGCGCGAAACACCGGTGAGGCCGGGCACCGTGGCGAAGACACGTGCGGGGTCGCCGACCTCCTCGATCAGCCTCACGGCGTCCTTCAAATCCCATTCCCTGGCGCCGAACGGGTTGAGCCACGGTAGGATGTGGCCCGCCGCCCGGACCGCCGCGCCGCCCTCCAGCCGAGCGAGCTGTCGCTCGCCGCGGCCGCGCCTGCCGAAGAGCCAGATCCGCTCGCGCGGTCTGTGGGGAACCGTCAGCGACCAGCCCTCAGGCGAATCGCCCGGCTCGATCTGTAGCTCCTTGAGGTCCTTGCGCACGATCCGCAGCCGCCTGCCTTCCCCGTCGCAGACGCGGGCGATCACCTTGGAGTTCTCGTCGCTGAAGAAGAAGAAGAAGATGCCGAGAAAAGACGTCAGGGTGTAGCCCACGCCAAGCGCCGTGGATTTGACAATGCTGCGGACGCGACGCTTGAGGAACTCCTTGCCGTAGCGCCAGGCGGCGAACTCGGGGCGCAGCGGCCGGCCGATACGGACCAGCTCCAGCCCCTCCCTCAGCCGGGCGAGCCCGATGTTGTCGGTGGAGTAGCGGAGGCGCGTTCGCCGGAACTCGCGCTCGCAGTCCTCGATCGCCTCCCACCGCTCGTCCAGCGGCGACAGGTTCCAGCGCCGGCAGCGCTCGCAGACCACCCACAGCCGTCCCCGCTCACCGTCGAAGGCGAGCCTGCGCCCGACGGGGAACTTCTCGACCGATTCGTTCGTGCCCAGATTACGGTTACAGTATATGCAGGTCCTGAACATCGTCTATTGCTTACCGTCCCGACTATCGAATGCAGAACACCGAATGCCGAACTGCCGAGTACCCTCGAACTCAAGTACACACGTGGGGATCGGCTGTTCGACACTCATTGTTCAAGACTCGGAGTCTGCCCGACCCCACTGTCCCTCCTATCTCGATCCCGCCAGCCTCTGCTTCTGTCTGCGGATCCAGTTCTCGACGCTCTCCGGGATGAGCAGCCGGTCGGCGATGGCGGCGATCTCTTCCGCCTCACGCCACGCCTCCTCCAGCGCCGCCAGCTCGCCTTCGAAGGCGCGACGCTCCGTCTCCTCGTGTGCTGACATCTCCAACGCGAGCCGCACCGCCGCATCCATGTGACTGACCTCGCTCTGCTCGACGGGGATGAACGAAGTTCTCGGCCGTCTCTTCTTCGGCACACGGGAGGCGGCGTGGAAGACCCGCTCGGGACCGCGCGCATCTTCGATCAGCTTCACCGCATCTTGAACTTGCGAGTTCGAGCCGCCGAACGAGTTGATACTGGGGAGAATGCGTCCCGCGGCGCGAATCGCGACGGGGCCGTCGAACTCCTCGATCACGCGCTTCCCTTTCGCCCAAGCGCCAAAGATCCCCCAGTTCCGCTCGCTGTACCGGCAGGGCACGCTCAGCATCCAGCCGTCCTCCCGCTCAGCTGCCCGGATCAACCGAACCTTCTTCGCATCCTTGAGCGGGACGTACAATCTGCGTCCGTCGTCTGACCTCACCCGCGCCACGATTCGCTCCTGCTGCTCGGCGAAGAGGTGGAACACGAATACCCCGGAGATCGCCGCCGCCGCCGCAGCGCCAATCTTCACGCCCCATATCGTGAGCGTCTTGATCCGGCGCCTCAGGAACTGCCGGCCGTAGCGCCAGGCGGCGAACTCGCGGCGCTGCGGCCGCCCGATCCGCACCAGCTCCAACCCCTCGGACGTCCGGGCCAGTCCGATGTTGTCGGTGGAAAAGCTCTCCCGCGTTTCGCGGAACTCGCGATCGCACTGCTCGATCGCCTCCCAGCGTTCCTCCAGCGGCGACAGGTTCCAGCGGCGGCAGCGCTCACAGATCACCCAGAGTCGCCCCCGCTCGCCGTCGAAGGCGAGCCGCCGGCCCACCGGGAAGTTCTCGACGGTCTCGTTGCGGCCGAGGCTGCGGTTGCAGTAGATGCAGGTCTTGAACATAGCTGTCTTTGGGCACGAGACGGGCCGCGGCCGATCCGGGGGCGGCGGGGAGCGCCGCCATTCGCCAACACACCGCGGGTCGGTCGCGGCCTCTTCCCCTACCTAATAGGACGTTTGACGGCCGGTCGGTGTTTCTCCCTCGCAACCGACGCCCCTATAAGTAGATACACCGGGGAGTCGGGCATTATTCGGGCCTGCAAACACCCCCGAGCTGCGTGTCACCAGGCGAAGGTATACGTGTACTTGATGAGTATCGTGCGGTTCTCTGTGATGGGCAGCGCCGGGTCGCTGCGGTCCCGGTCGAGGTTGTACCCCTCGTTGTAGACGATCCAGAGGTCGTTGCCCTCGCGGAAGTTGTAGCGGACGCGAATGTTCGCCGCAGCCATGTCGCTGACATTGCTGAACTGAACGAACCCGTTCACCGAGAACTTGGTGTTGAGCGCCGTCCCAATCCTCAGCCGCACGAGATGGGAGTCGAAGCCCTGATCACGGTCGGGAAAGCGGACGACGTCGAGCGAGTACTGGAGGCTGAGCTCGAGATGGGGGGAGGCGTACCACACAGGGACGAGCCAGAGGTCCGCCAGCCAGCCGTCGTAGAACTGCTGGACACCACCGCCGAGGAACGTGCGGAACTGTCGGCCCGGCGGCATGCTGTAGTCGAACTCGAAGCGCGGGAACCAGTAGCCGCCCGCCGGAATGTAGGTGTCCTCCGGGAGCAGCAAGTCTTCGCGTAGGTCCTCGTAGTACAGCTCCAGGTCGAGGCCCAGGCGCGAACCCGCCCTCCAGAGGAAATCGACGTCGTGCTCGATGAAGGCCGACTCGACGCTACCGTCCGGGTTGCGCAGGGCGACCGAACCGAAGAGCTGGAAAGGATCGATCCTGCGGAACGGTCCAGCCTCCGGCCAATGGAAGTAGGCGAACGAGTAGTAGAAGTCGCTGAAGTTCTGACGAGTAATGAACCCCATCTCGGGGTGGTAGTCGGCGCCGAACCGCCGGGCGCTGAGGAAATACGAGAACCCTCGCTCCCGCGCCCGGTTGACGTAGACCCGCACGGCCGCTGCCTCAGCGAACCGGAAGCCGTTCTGCGCAATGACGTCATCATCGAAGGTCTGAGCCCAGCGGATCGCCAGGTAGTCGTCGCCGACGACTCTGAACGTGCCGTCGAGGCCGTACGCCACGTTGTAAGACCCGTCATCGCCGAGGCGCGTCGTGAGCATCGCTCCGGCGTTCGAGTAGTCGTTGAACACTCTGCGACGGGCTCGAGCGACGCCGAAGTTCTCCGAAGGCAGGTAAGTGCTGCGCTGCGTCTGCAGGTCGAGGACGCCTACATCCCAGTCCCCGACGCGCCCTACCAACCGCGCACCTCCGATAATTCGAACCGCTTCTCCCTGATAGAGCCCGATCTGTCTGCTGTAGAACAGGCGCGTCGATCCGCCGGTGAAGAAATCGAAGATCCCCGACCGCTCCTGGAAGAACCTGCGCTTCTCGGGATAGTAGAGATGGAACCGAGTCAGGTTGACCTGATAGTCGTCCGCCTCGACCTGTGCGAAGTCGGTGTTAACGGTCAAGTCGAGCGTCAGGTTGCTGGTCACGTTATACCTGAGATCACCGCCTATCTCCGACTCCACATCGCTGTCCAGGTAATAACCGCTGCCGGCATCGTTGAGCGTCGATGTCTGCCCCACCCCGCTCAGCACGTACGGCGTTAAGTAGACCGGCTTATCCGCTTGTACGCCCTCTAGGATGGCGTCCTGGGCGAGCGACGGCCTCAGGTAGTCGAACTCGGGAGGGATCGCCGGAAATACCTGCCGCTCGTTCTTGCGCGGTATGTAGCGGTAGGCGGATATGCCCATCTCGACCCGGCCCCCCGCGGCTTGAAAGCCGAGACTCGAAAACGGAATTCGAAGCTCCGCGAACCAGCCCTCGGACGTCTGCTCGGTCGCCACGTCCCAGAACGTGTCCCAACTGCCGTTCCAGGCGCCTTGCCCATCCCCGCCGATCGACACGTCACCGCGAATCCCGGCCGGCGTCGTGTAGAACCAGAGCCCGATATCGTTGCTGTTGAAAGGGTCGATCAGGATGCCGAAGCAATCGTCATCGCTCAAGCGGTCCCGGTACATCGAGTTGACCTGTATCCCCGAAGGGTCAGAGTCGTAGAAACGGCCGGAGACGTAGACGTACCGGTCGTCGTAGGCGACGCGGATCTCCGTCGCCTCGGTGACCGGATCCCGAAAGGTCGGTGTGTACATCGTCAGCGGAAACGGCTCGATCCCCTGCCAAGCCGGCTCATCGCTCCGGCCATCCAGATCCACCGGCCCGGCGATCCGCGCCAGCAGGATGACCGAATCGGGGGCCACACCCGCCGTCCCCTCTTGTGCCGCAAGCTCCGCCGGCTTCATCAAGAGCGCCGCGATGCAGGACCAGAGCGCGACGAGCACAGTGAGGGCGCAGCCCCCAGTTGAAAATATCTTTTCACTAAGACGGCCAAAAAAAGGCACGCTTATATGCCCCATGACTTCAGCTCTCCTTCGCCCGATCCGGCCTTCGTGCCGGTCGGCGGAGGGTTGCCGACCGGCACGACTTGGACCGTGCCCCGCAGGGCCGGTCCGCTAGTGAGATTGCGAGTAGCGGCGCGACGGGTTGATCTCGTCGAGCGCCCAGATCGCCATCGAGCGAACCGACGGATCCCGATCGCGAAGGGCGTCGAGCAGCGGGTCGACCGCACGTTCGTCACCCCTTATCCCGAGCCATTCGGCAGCCGAGCGGCGCATCCTGGGTTCGTCATCGCTTAGCGCGGCGACCAGGGCGCCGAGGTCGCCAGCCACGGCTCGCGCCTCCGAGGATCCCAGACGACCGTGCCAAACCTCGTCGTTCCCCCAGGAGGGCCGGCCCCACTCGGCGAACACGGCAGCCCGTGCGGCGTCGGCTTCACTCCCCTGGATTTCGCCCAGCGCCCAGATGACCGGTTCCCTGAGTTCCGGGTGGCGGCCCAGCGCTTCGATCAGAGGTTCGACCGCCGAGGGGTGTTCGATCTCACCGAGAGCCAGGGTGGCCATCTCGCGCACCAGCGGATCTCCATCCTCCAGGCGCTCGATCAACGGATAGATGGCCATGAGGTCCTTGATCTCACCCAGCCCCCAGCCGGCCACGAGGCGGACGTCGGCGTTATCGTCCTCGAGTGCATCGATGAGGGGAGCGACGCCTCTGTGGTCTTCCAACTCACCGAGGGCCCAGGCGGCGTAGCGGCGAACCAGCGGATCGTCATCCCTGAGCTCACGGATTCGCCGAGCCACCGCATCGTTACCCTGGACGGCATCGAGAAAATCGACACCCCACACCTCGAGGCTGGCCAGCGGCATAACCAGGGTGAGCGCCGCCAGCCCGGTCGATACCATTCGACGCGGAGTCACAGGAGTCCGATTCAACCCTCTGGCGAGAATGGATCGCACGCGCCGGGCGAGACTCGAGGGCTGTGCCATGGCGAACGCGGCGCGCGGCAACTGTCTCCCGACGTGCGCGCGAGCGATCTCCACGAGATGCGTCGCGTACACGTCCGAGCGGATTCCGATACGCAGGGCCTCGTCGTCGCAGGCACGTTCCCGCTCGACTTCGTTTCGGCGCGCGGCGAGCCAGACGAGCGGATTGAACCAGTAGAATGCGCAGACGATTTCAACCATCAGATGCACGGCGTAGTCCCAGCGTGCGATATGCGCGATCTCGTGGAGCAACACCACGTGTTTGCGCTCCGCCGTCCACGACGTCACCGTTTCCGGGAAGATCACAACAGGACGCCAGAGGCCGCACGACAGCGGCATCGAGACTTCTCCACTCACGAGCAGTTTGATGCGGCGGTCGACGCGTACGCGATCGGCCAGTCGCTTAGCAATCTCTCGGACATCGGCCTCACGGCATTCCGCTGCACGTCCGATGAGGCCGTGAGCGCGACAGGCGTCCAAGGCCAGCCGCGCCAGCAGCGCAACGAGACCGGCGACCCAGATCAAGATCACGATGCCGGCGGCAGCCATCCCTGCCAATTTTCGCTCCGCCCCCGTCCACTCTCCCTGCTCGGACGCGACCGCACGCTTCGTGGCAAGTCCATCCGTATCGGCGTCGCGCGGCACGGTGATATACCCACCGCTCTCGACAGGCTCCTCTTGGCAACACGCGTCGCAACACCCGTTCTCACCGGAGATCTCCGACCCTGCTGTGTGCGACACGGGAGCAGGCGCGACCTCCGTCGTCAGATGGAGCGCCTCCACCCGCCACGACGGGAGCGCCAGTGAAAGGACCGGGATGATCAACAAAGCGGCCAGCGCCGCACTCCACACCGCATTGCGAGTCGCTGCCGACTGTCCGCTCAGCAGCAACGTCACAAGCCCCGCGGCGCCCAGCACGATGGTCCCTTTGAGCAGAACGTCAGTGGCAAGCTCGACGGTCAACAGGATATACGGACTATTCATGGGACTTCTTCTCCTCCTCGATCCATGTCGCGATCTCCTCCAGCTCTTCCGCCGATAGCTTCGACATGCCGAGCAACGCGAGGATCGCTCGAGACGGCGAACCGTGGAAGAACGTGCCTAACAGATTGCGCATGGCGGATCGAGATGCCTTCTCGTGGGGGACTGTTGCACTGTAGACATACCGGCGGCCATCCTGGCGGTGCTTCACGTGCCCTTTCTTCTCCAGGATCCCCAGCGTCACCCGCACCGAGTCGTAGCCGGGATCAGGGTCGATGCGATCGGCCACGTCCGCCACGCTCGCCTCTCCAAGCCGGTAGACGATGTCCATGATCTGCCGCTCGCGGCGACTCAAGTGGGAATGGAGTGGCTTGTTCAAGGGGCACCTCCGCCAGCCGGCCGGCCGGGGCTAAATGTAAAGATTTTTTCACTACCCCCACAGTAAAGCGTCGGCCCGACCTTGTCAAGCTTCGGCTGCCCGCCTGGCTACCCGGGACTCTCCTCAACAGTACGAGCGGCGGCACCGATTGGTGCCACCGCTCGCTAGGAACGGGTTGGAGGCCAGGCGGCTCAGTTGGTGGCGGCCATCATCTGGTCGCGGATCGCCTTGAACTCGGTGCCTTCGTTCCAATTCGGGAAGGTGGACTCGTTGGCCAGCTTGTAGCCGACCAGGAACCAGAGGCGCAGATCGTCGACCGCGCCGGCCAGGTCCCAGTCCGCGCTGTACTCGTCGGACGGCTGGTGGTACTGCTGGGCGGTCCACTCGTCCTTGCGCTGGCGCGTCCATTCTTCGCCGTGCTCGAGGTGGTCGTCGCCCACATCGGTGTAGAGCGCCGGCACGCCCATCTTGGCGAGCGGGAAGTGGTCGGAGCGGTAGAAGAAGCCTTTCTCGGCCTCCGCATCGGGCTTCACCACGCGGTTCTGCTGATCGGCGAACTCGATCAGGTACTCGTCGAGCTCCGAGTTGCCGTAGCCGATCACGTAGATATCGTGCATGCGGCCGTAGATATTGAGGCCGTCGATGTTGATGGCGCCGGCGGTCTTCTCGAGCGGGTAGATGGGGTTGGCGGCGTAGTAGGCGGAGCCGAGGAGTCCCTGCTCTTCAGCGGTGGTCCACAAGAAGACGATCGACCGCAGCGGGCGTCTAGGGAGCGAAGTGAACGCCTCGGCGAGCTCGAGGATGCCGGCGACGCCGCTGGCGTTGTCGGCGGCGCCGTTGAAGATCTGGTCGCCCTCAAGGTCGGCGTTCATGCCGAGATGGTCCCAGTGCCCCATGTAGATGACGTACTCGTCGGCACGCTCGCCGCCCGGCAGGATACCCAGCACGTTGTGCGATATGGAGCGCTCCACCCTGTTGCGCAGGGCGGTGGACACGCTAACCCCCATGTGTACTGGCTCGAAGTCGCGCTGCGTCGCCTGGCGGGTAAGCTCGTCGAGGTCGAGGCCGGCCATCTCGAAGATCTCGCGGGCGACCTCCAACTGCAGCCAGCCTTCCACCTGCACGCGGGACATGTTGTTGTCTTCGGTGACCATGTTGAGCTGCGGGCCGGACCAACTGCCCTCGACGGTGGCCCAGCCGTAGGCGGCGGGCTCGGTGTCGTGGATGATGAGGGCGGCGGCCGCGCCCTGGCGGGCCGCTTCCTCGTACTTGTAGGTCCAGCGCCCGTAGTAGGTCATGGAGTTGCCGTTGAACAGCGCTGGGTCCTTCGTGGCGAACCCGGGATCGTTCACCAGCATGACGACCGTCTTACCGGCGACGTCGAGGCCCTCGTAGTCGTTCCAGCCGTATTCGGGCGCGACGGTTCCGTAGCCGACGAAGATGAGCTCGGAGCTCTCGAGGTCGATCTCCTCGACGACTCGCGTCGTCCAGGCCATGAACTCGCTCCCGTAGGTGTACTGACTGCTGCCGTCGGGCCCGGCAACGGTCAATGTCATCCCGGGGTCGGCCGTGATGGAGACGAGCTGCACTTCCTGGAACCAGCCGTCGCCGACGCCGGGCTGGAGCCCGATACGCTCCACTTCGGCCTGCAAATAATCGAGCGTCTTCTGCTCGCCGGCCGTTCCGGGGAAGCGGCCTTCGTACTCGTCGGAGCCGAGCACCTGGACGTGCCTCACCAGATCGTCCGCGCTGATCATCGCCAGCGCGGCCTGCGCCTGCTCGTCCGCCTGTTCGGCCGGTGCGCAGGCACCGAGACCGATCGCCGTGCCGATGACCAGAAGCGCAAGCTTCCTCGAGATCTTGCTGTCCATGTGAACCTCGCTGAGGGTTTGGGGTCAGCGGAACCTAAGCTCGGGCGCGACTCGTGCCGTGCTGCCTGCCTTAGGGGACCTGACGCTTGGGGCTTGTGACTTTAGGCTGTGGGGAACGTATGCGGCGCGTGGGGTTGCGCAAGTAGCAGGTCGGGGGTCGGAGGCTGGGGGGACCACTCGCTTCGTGCCCGCAGGGTCGCCGGGGGTGGTAGGTCGCCGGCGGCCAGTCTCGCTTCGGATACACCACCTACGCTCGACCGCCCGCGCGGCTCCCGGACCGGCCGTGAACAGGGCGAGGTGGTCCCCCGGCCGACCCCACGGCGACCCGCAGCTGCCGGAGTCGACTCACCCGTCAGCACCAGCAGAAGAAGAGGGTAAGACCAAGCACCGTGTTCGTGGCCAGGTTCCAGATGACGTTCGACCCCAGCGCCGGGATTGGCACCGGATCCTGGGAGCGCTTGAACGCCCAGCCCAGCGGCTTCGGCAGAAGAATCAGGCTCGGCAAGATCGCAACCAACGAAAGCTTCGGCAGGATGTCGAGAAGAGCACCGACGACCAGCGCGACCGGCACGAGGATGGCGAAGAGCGAATACAGCAACGCCGCCTTCCGGCGACCGAGGAGCAGCACCAGGTTCCTGCGGCCGCCCTCCCTATCCGCCTCCTCATCGGGGAACTCGTTCAAGAGCAGCAGATTGAACGTCATGAAGAAGGCCGGTATCGAAGCAGCGATGGCCACAACCTCGTAGTCACCGGTTTGCACCAGTGTGGTGCCGATCACCGGTAGGGCGCCTAGGCCGAGCCCTGCAAAGAGTTCGCCCACGTAGGCACGCGCCAAGAACTCGCTGTAGCCGAAGATCGCCAGGGCGCCAATGGCGAGCACCGGGACGAGCTTCCAGCCAACGATCGTCAGGAAATAGACGCCGACGACAATGCCGATGGCACCGCCCACGAGTCCGGTAGCCACCGCCTTCCCGTAGCCCAGACGCCCCGCCGGCAGCGTGCCGCTGCCACCGCTGAACGGCGTCCGCCGCGTCTTGAAGTCAATCCCCGTCCTGTAATCGCTCGCCTCGTTGAGCGCATTCACCGCCACGTGCATGCCGAGCAGGCCCAGAAGAGCCAGAGCGGCCGCCGCCCAATCGTGCATGTCTAAGTAAGCTGCGGCGCCTGTGCCAGCTATGGCGAGGGTGATGGGGAGCAGCAGAAAGGGCGCACGGGCAACGCCGGCGTACGCGGCAACGCTCATTCAGGTACCTCCGGATCGTCGGGCGGGGACCGTTTCCCCGGCACACATCTGGACAATCGATGGCAGAGCAGAACGACGGGAGGATAGAGTCCGAAGCTGAAAACGCAAGGCCCGGAATCTCGCCCCCACGGCCGTAGCCCGCGCGGCGCGCTTACCTGATGCCTAGGCATGGGCGAAGAGCCGTCGTCGAGCGTAGTTACAGTGTCGCGGCGCGAGACGACGCCCTGAGCCACACTCGACAGGCGCGCCAGCGGGCGCCCATATTCCACAATCCGCGACAGCAGAGGAGGAACCGTATGAGACGCCCCGACCCATCGGAGTACTTCGAGTACTATGGCCGCTACGTGGACCTGGTCCCGGACGGCGACATCATCGCGATCCTAGCTGAGGAGATGCTGCGAACGCTGGACGTACTAGCGGCCGTGCCGCCCGATCTGGCGGATTACCGATATGCGCCAGAGAAGTGGACCGTCAAGGAGGTCATTGGGCACGTGATCGACGCCGAGCGGGTCTTCGGCTACCGCGCCCTTCACTTCGCCAGGCGCGATCCCGCTTCCCTGCCATCGATGGAGGAGAATGAGTGGGCGCGCGCCTCGAACGCCGCCGCGCGATCGATGGAGTCGCTGGCAAAAGAGTACGCGCTCGTGAGAGAATCGCACATCGCGCTACTCAAGGGGTTCGATGAGGAGATGAGCACGCTCAAGGGCACGGCGAGCGGCTATGAGTTCTCGGTGCGCACCTTCCCTTACCTGATGGCCGGTCACGAAATCCACCACAGGGGCGTGCTACTGGACCGTTACCTGGGTTCGGGGGGCAGCGGCTCTTAGCGCAACAGCTCTTTCTTGATCTGGGCCGCCTGCCACAGATGGCGCCGCTGATGCCCGGCCGTGCCGGCGAGCCACTGGCCGAGGCTCAAGCGTATGAGCCGCGTCACCGGCGAGCTCACTTTGATGCGGGCGAGGTCGAGGCCGTCGGCGTGCCGGACGATCTCGCTGTACTTCTCTTGAAGGTTGGTGAACTCCTCCACCGCCTGTGGAATCTTCCAGTCCTTGCGCCGCCGGGGCACGTAGATTCGCGGCGCCCTCACACCTCCGCGCGGGGGCAGCCGATCATCGCCCATCTGCTTGACGAACCAGTTACCCAGCGCGCCGTAGCGGAACGGGCCCTCGGCAACCCATCCTCTGCCGCGCCCCCTGACGACGGCCGCGTCCAGCTGCGGAACCATCTTCCAGCCGACGACCAGCAAGTGATCGACACACTCCACAACTGACCAGCGCTTGTCGTCCACTCTACGATTAAACTGCTCGTCGTCGAGACCGGCCACGAGGTCGTGAATCTCGTGACGGGCCGCTTCGAAGTCCTTAAGCCGTTGTTCGAGCTCGGGGATCATGAGTCCAGTCTCGGCATTCAGTATTCAGTATTCAGCACCGGCGTTCAGCTCCCGGTGCTTGGGTACCCACATTCACTTCTCTTCCCCGCCCTTCTCCAGCCGGTGCCTGCGGATCCACTCCTCGATCTCCCCCGGCACGAGGAGCATGTCGGCGATCGCTGCGATCTCCTCCGCCTCGCACCACGCTTCCTCCAGCTCCCTCAACTCGCCGGCGAAGGCGCGCCGCTCCGCCTCCTCGTGCGCCGCCATCTCCAGGGCGAGGCGGAACTCGGGCCGCATCGTCTTGATCACGCTGGCGTCCCTGTCGAATAGGGCGCCCTGAACGTAGCCGGGCATTTCGGAGACGATCCTGAAGGTACGCTCGGCGTTCCCGGCATCCTCGATGAGCGTTACCGCGTCCTGCACCTGGCGATCCTTGCCGCCGTAGGCGTTGACCTTGGGCAGGATCTTGCCGGCGGCACGAACGGCGACCGAGCCTCTGAGCTCCGTAACTTCCTCCTCGATACCGGCGTACTCCGACCACCATCTGCGCTGCGCGAGCCCCGCCCGGTGAGGTACGCGGAGCAGCCAGCCCTCCTCGGCGCTCGAGCGTATCAGCCTGACTTCCTTGAGATCCGTCCGGGAGAGCGGCAGGTGCGCGCCGTCCTCGGCTCGCACACGAGCGACGACCCGGTTCTTCTCACCGCCCGAAAGCCAGAAGACGATCGCATCGTAGACCGCGACCAGCGCGTCGAGCGCCATCGAAGCTTCGACGGCGACTCGGCGCTGCAGGAACTCGCGCCCATATCGCCAGGCCGCGAACTCCGGTCGCAGCGGCTTCCCGATCCGTACGAGGTCGAGACCCTCACCCAGTCGGGCCAACCCGATGTTGTCGGTCGAGAACCGGATCCCGGTGTCGCGGTAGTGGCGCTCGCATTCTTCTATCGCCTCCCAACGTTCGTCGAGCGGCGTAAGGTTCCAGCGCCGGCAGTTGTCGCAGACGACCCAGAGCCGGCCCTTTCGCGCGTCGAAGGCGAGGCGGCGACCCACTGGGAAGTTCTCGACCGATTCGTTGGCGCCGAGATTGCGGTTGCAGTAGATGCAGGTCTTGTACATCCCGGTTGTCGGTTGTCGGTTATCGGTGGCACACAACCATGTCCAGCATTCCGTCTGTTACTGACTACTGACCACCGACTACCGGTGTTGCCGTATCCACTCCTCGACTTCCTCCGGAACGACTAGACGGTCGGCTATCGCCGCGATCACCTCCGCGTCGCGCCAGTCCTGTTCCAGCTCCTTAAGCTCTTCCTCCAGCGCGCGCCGTTCCGCCTCCTCGTGCGCCGCCATCTCGAGGGCGAGCCGGACCTGCGGATGCATCGAGCGGATGATGCTCGCGTCCTTGTCGAACACCGCCGTGGTCACGTAGCCCTCCTCCCGCGCCGCCTTCCTGTAGAGCCGCTCCGGGCCGCCAGCCTGCTCGATCAACCCGACGGCGTCGCGCACCTGGCCACCACTGCCGCCGTAGGTGTTCACCTTCGGCAGCAGCTTGCCCGCCGCTCGCACCGCGGTCGGCCCGACCAACACCGCCGTGTCGCCCTCGGTATCGGCGAAGCTGCGCCAGGGCTCGATCTCCATGATACCCGTTCTGTAGGGCACGCTGAGCCCCCAACCTTCGGGCGTCTCCGTCGTGACCAGCCGGACTTCCTTTAGGTCGTCCGCCGCCACCGGCAGGCGCTTGCCGTCGGCCGCGGCGACGCGCACGACGACCCGGCGCTTGGCACCCATCCAGACGAACCACAAGATGGCGTTGACGCCGATCACGTGCGCCGCCACCGCTGCGGCGGCCACCCCCAGGTCACGCGCCACCCTGACAAACCGCCGCCTCATGAACTGGCGCCCGTAGCGCCAGGCGGCGAACTCCGGTCGCTGCGGCCGCCCGATCCGCACCAAGTCGAGCCCCTCACGCAAGCGCGCCAGCCCGATCTGGTCGGTGGAGTAGCGGATCGTGGTGTCGCGGAAGTAGCGCTCGCACTCCTCGATGGCTTCCCAGCGCTCCTCCAGCGGCGTCAGGTTCCAGCGCCGGCAGTTATCGCAGACGACCCACAGCCGGCCCTTATCCGCGTCGAACGCTAGCCGCCGCCCGACGGGGAAGTTCTCGACCGACTCGTTCTCACCAAGGCTACGGTGACAGTAAATGCACGTCTTGTACATCGCAGATCAGAGCACTCTTGCCCCATGACTACCGGGGTAGGCACGAAGTGATTCTGTATATACAGCGCCGCGCAAGATAGGACCAGCTTCGCCCTCTGGCGGCGCTCGCGACGCCTGAGTCTCATGGTCCCACCGATCGGAATCGCGGGCGCCGAGAGACAGACCCAACCGGACTCGGAAGGCTTGACGTGGGGCGGGAGTGTGCTGGATTAATGTGCATGTGTATCACCAATGTGCATTGCCGGGACACCATATGAGCGTCCGCATCCACATCGTACTCGACGAGGCGGAGAAGGAACGCTTCCGCCGCCGGGCTGAACTCGAGGGGAAGACGCTGGCGGCCTGGATCCGCGAAGCGGCGCGTGAGAAGCTCGCCGCCGGTGAAGGCGGGCGGAAGCTGGAGACGCGCGAGGAGCTGAGGGCCTTTTTCGCTTCCTGTGACCGCCGGGAAACGGTAAGGGAACCGGACTGGGAAGATCACCGGCGGGTCATTGAGCGCTCGAAGGGCTCGGCGAGCAGCGAGACGTGATCTTCGTGGACACCAACGTCGTGATGTACGCGGTGGGTGGTGAGCATCCTTTGAGGGATCAGGCCCGGCTGTTCTTCGAGGAGTGCGTGGTTCGCCGGGAGCGGCTGGCGACGTCGGCCGAAGTGCTGCAAGAACTTCTACACGCCTACCTGCCCGTAAACAGGCTCGAGACTCTCGACGCGGCACTAATGCTGGCCGAGGCCCGCATCGACGTCGTCTGGCCGATCGAACCGGAAGATGCTCGGTTCGCGCGATTGCTAGTTGAGCGCTATGCCGAATTGGGCGCGCGCGGCCTTTTGCACCTCGCCTGCTGCAAGCGCAGAGACATAGAGGAGATCAAGACCTTCGACCGTGCTCTTGCCGCGGCGTTTCGGCGGCCTTGACCAGAGGATTCGGCGTCGATCGTCTTGGGATGAAGCGCGGAACGCGCTCGCAGTACCTCACGTACTCCTCGCCGAATCTGTCGCGCAGCTCCTTCTCCTCCAGTACGACGACAAGGTAGAGCGCCGGTACAACAGCAACGGCGACGATGTAAACAGCGAGGTAGTTGGTGAAGAAGGCGACGGCGACTGTGCCAAGCCAGACGGCTATGTACCTGGGGTGCCGGATGCGACCGTAGATCCCCTCGCTGATCAGCTTGCCGCCCTGTCCGTCCGGGGCAAGCTCAGGGACTCCGACCAAGGTCTTCAGCTTCAGGTGCTTGCGGCAGCGGATCTCGATGTAGACCGACAGACCGTAGGAGAGGAGCACGAGCGGCCAGAGGGCGCGGTTGGTGCCGTACTCGACCGCGAGCAGCGGCTCACGCACGAGGTAGATCGTACCCATGATGATGAACGATCCGATTGCCAACACCGTGTAGAACACGGGCCGTCCTAGCCTGCGCCAGAAGTTGACAAAGGGATGCGTCACCCACCACCAGCCTACCGCCGCCGGATAAGACATTATCGAGCACAGGGCCAACACGTAGCGTGCCGTATTCACGTCGTATATGAGGTTGTCACGTCATCGCCTATTCGCCGAACCGATCTCTGCCCCGCACGGGCCGACCGACGAGTGCCAGCAGCACTACTGCGCTCAGTCCCCCAGCGCCGATTCGGCGTGGTGAACTCCTCATTACAGCCTCCGATCTGTTCTTGCTGATATACGCAGCACGGGATGGCCCGGGCGGCCTATTTCGGCAACCCGGGCCACACCGTTTGGACGCCGAACCTAGAGCAGCGCTGCCTCGAGCTCGAACTCCACGTTCCCTTTGAGGGCGTTGGAGACCGGGCAGCCGTTCTTCGCCGCATCGGCCGCTTCCTGGAAAGCCGTCCCGTCCATTCCGGGCACCTTCCCCTGTACCACCAGGCGCATCCGAGTAATGCGGAAGCCCTCCTCGAGCTTCTCCAGCGTGCAATGGGCGTTGGTCGTTATGCTCTCCGGCGGTGTCCCTGCCCGCTCGAGCCCGGCCGCGAGGGCCATGCTCAGACAGGCGGCGTGGGCTGCGGCGATGAGCTCCTCAGGGTTGGTGCCGGCGGCACCCTCGAACCGCGTCGGAAACGAATACGCCCCCGCAAATGTTCCAGAGCCGGCGCTGAACTCGCCCGTTCCACCCTTCAGGCCGCCTTTCCATAGGGCACTCGCGCTGCTGGTCGGCATGCTCTACTCCTTCTCGGTTCAGTCAATGTTTTAGCGCTCGGGAAACGGGGTAATATAGACACCCTTCCTACTTCTCGCCCTCCCCTGCTCCCCGAGTCCCGAATTCGAGATTCGAGAATTCCGGACGGACTTCCGGGTTGCTTAGATCTCCAGCAGGCACCATTCCCTGTCACAGGGCGCCGTCCCCATCTGCAGCCCCTTCTCCGCGGCGACCAGCACGTTGTTGCCGTGGTTGTAGCCGAACCCGTTCTCCGGGTCGTAGAGGCCCGGCTCGTTGGAGAACTGCATGCCGGCCCGCATGACCGTGTAGTCGCCCAGCGCCTGATAGGGCGGCTGGTGACCCTCCATCCCTTCACCGTGGCCGGGCCGATGATAGATGAGGTGGGCGCAGCGGTTCCTCACCTGATAGTCGTGCACCGCCTTCGCTACGTTCGAGCAGGTGTTGCCCGCCCGTGACTCCTCGGCCTGGATGTAGTAGGACGCGGTGTGCACGTCCCAGACGTGCGCCTGCCAATCGGTCCAGGGCGCGAAGAGGAACGACCGGTACTGCTCGCCGCCGTAGCCGCCGATACGGACGACGCCCGAGAACTGGAAGGCGTGGCCCGGCTCGATCCGGGCCCAGGAGACCTGGTTGGGATGCGGGTAAGCGGTCTTGCGACCGGTCCGGCATCCGAGGCCCACACCTATCCCGACGGCGTTATGGATCTCGCCGTCTTGAGGAATGTCCTGCATGATACGGTGCATCCCCCAGAGGCGCGCGGCGTTCTCGACCTCCCAGTCCAGCGTGCCGCGGCCCCGCTCGATGAGATAGTTGCGCACGAAGGCGTGTATCTCGGAGAAGTAGTCCATGGCGCGCTGGGTCAGGCGGTTCTCCATCTCATCTTTGACGACGCGCTGGCGGATGAGGATGTCGTATACATCGACGAACTGGGCATCCGGCATCTCGCGCGCCATGATCCCGAACTTACCGCCCGACGGACGATGCTTCTGCGGCGTCTCGATCTCCCCGAACATGTCGAGCCGATCCGCGTCCTCGTGACCCGGCAGCAGACCGATCTCGGCGGCGGCACCGCTGTCGATGCCGATCGTCTTGTCACCGTAGCCCAGCCGAGCCAGGGTCCGGCCCCACCACTTGTAGACGTTGACGGTGCGACCCTGGTCGACGTGCTCTTCGTAGGGCTCTCCGCCTACGCCATGGTGGTAATCGAAGTACGAGTGGGCGTCGGTCTTCCACCAGTCCTGGACCAGCTGCTGATCCAGGTACGGGTGCAGCCAGATCAACCCCTCATCGTCGTCCATCGGGAAGAAGCAGGCGAAGGGCCGCTCGGTGGTGGAATGGAGGAGCCCCGTCGCGTAGATGATGTTCCATCGCGTGGTGAGCAGGATGCCGCCGTCGACGCCGCGCCGGCGTGCCTCGTCTTTGAGCACCTTCGCTTTTGCCTTGTACCATTCGAGGGGTAGACGGTGGAAGTCCGCCGCAGGCGGAAGCTCGGCGCGGCGCCTCCCCTGCTCTTTGCGCAGCAGGACGAAGCTCTCACCGGACTCGGCCCGCGCCATGGCCCGCTCGTCGGGCCAGGCGGCGCGCGGTCCGGTCACCAGCGCCGCGCCGGCGCCCAGGCCGGCGACCTTCACGAAATCGCGTCGCTTGATTGTCATCGTTCCCTCCAGTCGATGTCAGGCATGCAGGGCGCCGGTTCAGAGCGGGCGCCCGAGGATCGAGCGCAGCTCGTCCAGCGCGCGATCGATGTCTTCAGTCGTGGTGAAGAAATGGGGCGCGATCCGGATCACGTCGCCGCGCGCCGATGCGACGACGTTACGTTCCTTCAGCAGTCCCTCGACCCTGGTCGGCTCCGGGACTCTTATCGCCGTCGTGGCACCTTTGCGGCGAACGTCATGCGGGCCGGAATATTCGAGGCCGCAGCGGGCGGCGGCTTCGATGGCGTGCGCCGAGAGCGCATCGATCCGCGCCTCGATGCGTCCGGGATCGGCCTCCTCGATCAACTCCATGCCGGCGCGGGCCGCGGCAGCAGCGAAGACCGGCGGTGTGCCGGTCTCCAGCCTGCGGGCGTCGCGCGCGTAATCGAGCGTCTTCGGGTCGAAGGCGAAGGGATTCACGCGGCCAAACCAACCGGTGAGCGCCGGCTCGAGCCGCTCGACCAGCTCCTCCTTCACGTAGACGAACGCGACCCCGGGCACTCCCAGCAGGTACTTCTGGTTGCCGCTCACCAGGATATCGACATCCAGCTCGCCCACGTCCACTCGGCAGGTACCCAGCGACTGGTAGGCATCGACGAGGGCCAGCGCGCCGGCGCGGTGCGCGATCCCGGCGATCCGTTTCACGTCCTGCTTGAAGCCGTTCTGGTAATAGACGTGGGTGGCGGAGACGATGAGCGTGCGCTCGTCGACCCTAGCCTCGTACTCGTTGAGCTCGATCGCCCCGTCGCGGACCGGGATGAACTCGACCTCCAGGCCGTAGCGCGCATGCGCCAGCCAGACGTGCCCGACGGTGGGGAACTCGGCCTCCGTCGTCAGCACGCGACGCCGCTCGCCGCCCGTGGCGAGGGCGCTGGCCACTGATGACACAGCCGCCGACGCCGATGTGGAGAGCGCCACCTCCGTAGGCTTCGCTCCGATCAGCCGCGCGAAAGCTTCTTTGGCGCCGTGGATCTCAGCGATCCAGCTCTCCCAGTCCATCCCCTTCTCGAGCCAGCTGTCGAGGTAGGCGTCGACGGCACCCCGGACACGCAGCGACTGCGGGCCGTGGGAACAGTTCGCGACGTGGACGGTGGCGGCGAGGCTGGGGAACTCGCGCTGCCAGGCCCTGGCCTCGTCGTCGCTGAAAGAAACCGGCCGTGTCTCACTCATAGCACGAACGTCCTGAACACGTCACGCAGACCGAGTACGAGGATGACGCCGATCCCGATGGGCACGACGTACTTGATCCAATAGAACCAGAAGCGTCCGATCGGCGGTCCCTTGCTGCCTTTGTTCGCCTCCTCCAGCGCCCGTCCCAACCCGACGACCCAGGCGAGCCCGATGAGCGCCAGAGCGCTGCCGACGGGCTGCATGGTCGATCCCCAGAACAAGTCGCTCTTCAAGATGTAGTCGAGGCTCTGCATCGGCACGACGCCCAGCAGCAGGGCGGCGGCGCAGAAGACGACCACCGCGGTCTTGCGGTTCCAACGATGCTCGTCCGCCACGCCGGCGACCAGCACCTCGAAGCCGGCCACGGCGGAGAGGAAGGCGGCGAAGAACACGAGACCGAAGAAGAACGTTGCGAAGACGGCACCGCCGGGCACACGGGCGAAGATGCTCGGCGCGGTCACGAAGGTGAGAGGTGGCCCGCTGCCCACCTCGATGCCCAGCGCCACGGCAGCGGGCAGGATGACGAAACCGGCGAGGACGGATGCGAGCGTTTCGCCGACGCCGATGGTGACGGCGCTTTTCCGCAAGTCCACATCGTCGCCGAGATAACTCGCGTAGGTCACGAGGAAGGTCCCGCCCAGGGCCAGCGAGAAGAAGAGCTGCCCCAGCGCCGCGGCGACCACGCCGGCGTCGATCATCGAGAACTCGGGATACAGATAGTACGTCACCCCAGCGCCGGCGCCCGGCAGGGTCAGCGAGCGGGCGATGAGAACGAGCAGCAGAAGGAAGAGCAGCGGCATGCCGACCTTGCTCACGCGCTCGACCCCCTTCTTGATCCCCAAAACCAGCACGGTCGCCACGAGCGCCAGAACGATGCCGGTCATGAGGAACTGTCCCCAGAACCCGCCGAGCACCGTCTCGAAGAACGACTCCGGCGCGATCTCGCCGATCGCACCGCTCGCCGAGATGAACGTGTAGCGCAGCACCCAGCCGACCACCACGGTGTAGTAGCTCAACGCCACGAGCACGGTGATGAAGAGAAGCCAGCCGACGAGCGCTCCACCCGGCATCCCGATGCGCGTGAACGCGCCAACCGGACCGCGCCGCGTCATCCGCCCCAGCGCCAGCTCCGCCATCAGCGCCGGGATGCCGAAGGCGAAGAGCAGGATTATGTAGACCAGGAGGAACGCCCCGCCTCCGAACGCACCCGCCATGTAGGGGAAGCGCCAGACATTGCCCAGCCCGACGGCGACCCCGATGAACGTCATCAGCAGGCCGAAGCCGGAGCCGAAGCGGGGACGACCGGCGGACGTGACGTCGACGTTCGTCATCGATTTCGCTCCATGACGGTACCTGATAACACACGGAGGGCGGTGGTGAAAGGGTCGCCGGCGGGCGGAGGGTCGCCGGCGGGCGGTCTCGCTTCGCATACACCAACTTCGCTCGGACCGCCCGCGCGGCTCCCAGATCGGGCGCGACCTCAAGGATTCGACGCCGACGGGGAAGCCCCCACAACTCATTGGCAGGGTTGGAGCTACGGGTTCCGGTATAGGGAATCTTTACCGGGGGATCGGTCAGAATTTCTTAGAAGACGGTGGGCTCGCCAACCCTCCTGACAGCGAACCAGTGACGTAATTCCAGTTATTGCTTGCACTTAAGGCCGCCGGCACGCTCGCGGCTCCGTATTTGCTCAAGCGACCCAAGTAGCCGCCCGCCGCGGGAGCACACGCACAGGGAGGAGGGTGAATGCGCAGGGTGGTGTTGGCCCCCAAAGCGATCCGCGAGTACGAGGGGCTGATCGGCGAGGAAGCGGTAGGCGCGATCGAGGAGCTAGCGGCACCGTTACGCGGTGCGCGAGTGCTGCACCTGAACGCGACCGCCTACGGCGGCGGGGTGGCCGAGCTTCTGCCCTCGCTGGTGAGCCTCAAGCGCGGGCTCGGCCTGGAGGTCGAGTGGCGCGTCCTCAGCGGAGCCAGCTCGTTCTTCGAGCTCACCAAGAGATTGCACAACGGCCTTCAGGGGATGGACGTCGAGCTGGAACTGGCGCACCGCGCTTTATACCTCTCGACGCTCGAGCGGAACATGGAGGTCTTCGGGCGCGACTGGGATTTCGTGGTGGTGCATGACCCCCAGCCGGCGGGCCTCGTCGGTCTGCTGGACGGCCGGCGCACCGGGCACTGGATCTGGCGCTGCCATGTCGACACCTCGAGTCCCGCGGCAGCGGCCGTCGAGTTCCTAGCTCCCGACATCGGTTCGATGGACGCGGCGGTCTACTCGATGCCCGAGTACGCGATACCCGGGCTCGACCCGGGCCGCACGGAGTTCGTCTTACCGTCCATCGACCCGCTCACGCCGAAGAACCAGCCGCTGTCCCGATCGCTGGCCCGCCAAATCCTCGCCGCACGCTTCGGGCTCGACCCGGACCGGCCGATCGTGACCCAGGTGTCGCGCTTCGATCCCTGGAAGGACCCGCTCGGTGTCATCGACGCCTACCGTGAGGTCAAGCGCCGGGTCAAGGACGTCCAGCTGGCGCTGGTCGGCAACCTGGCCGAAGATGATCCGCAGGGGGGCGAATACCACGCCAAGACGGTACAGTACGCAGGCAGTGACCCGGATATCTACATCTTCAGCACACTCGACCTGCTGAGCTGCGACGAGCTCACCCACGCGCTGGAGATCAACGCTTTCCAGAGCGGCAGCGACGTGGTGGTGCAGAAGTCGACCCGCGAGGGCTTCGGCCTCGTGGTAGCGGAGGCCATGTGGAAGCGGGCGGCGGTAGTCGCAGGCCGCGTCGGTGGCATAGTCGAGCAGATCGAGGATGGAGTGAACGGCTACCTGGTGTCGAACGTCGAGGAGTGTGCAGAGCGCGTTGGAGAGCTCCTCGAGAAGCCGGCGCTTCGTCAGCAGATGGGCGCGCTGGCGCGCGAGCGTGTCCGCGAGCGCTTCATCACGCCGCGGCACCTGGCCGACTACTTGACACTCCTCAGATCGTTCTAGCGGTCCGGCCGCAGGGCGCGACCATTGCCCCGCAGCGACAACGCCGCCGACGAGTGGCACCACCACCTAATCTGGGCCGATTCCCTCACGGTGGCACTATGGAATCGCGCTGCAGATTGACCAGCACGCTGCGTAGCGCCGCTTCCACTGCCCTTCGCTCTCCCTCCGCCAGCGTCCCCAGTGCCCTGCGAACCTCGCCCAACCGCGCCTCGACGGCCCGATCAGCCAGTTCCCGGCCTTCTTCCGTCAACGACACCAGTATGCCGCGCCGGTCCCTCGGATCCATACTCCGCCGCACGTAGCCCGCTTCCTCGAGACGGTCCAGACGGGTCGTCATCGCCCCGGACGTCAGCACGGCATACTTGCGCAGCCGGGTCGGTGACAGCTCGAACGGCGGTCCCTGCCGCCTCAAGGTCAGCAAGACATCCGCCGCCCAGGGGGCCAGCCCCAGCGGCGCCAGTGCCCGCTTGTCCCGACTGCCGAACAGCTTGGCAAGCAGCACGATACGACTCACGACCCCGAGCCCCTGCGCGTCGACGTCGGGCCGCTCCCGGCCCCAATCCTCGATGGCTCGATCAACGGTGTCCATTTCCATGCCGAGAAGATACGGTTTGAAGATTATCGCTGTCAAGTATCTTGACATGAAGCATCCGCCGGTGATACGTTAGCTCCAAGCGATGTCGCTGGGGAGTCGTCTACCCGCCTGGCAGCGGTTGAAGGCGGCCCCGGAAGGGTTAGGAGAGACCCGGGTGGGCAAAGGAGCGAAGACAAAGAGACCTGGTCGGGCAAGCCGGCCGATCGTGCTGAACGTACCGCGGTTCGAGCAGCCGGATGACGAAACGTGTGGTCCGACGTGTCTGGGCCAGGTCTATCGGTACTACGGCCACGAGAAGCCGATCGGCGAGATCGTGGGGGAGATCCCGCGCAATCCTGACGGCGGCACGATGGCGGTCCACCTCGGGGTCAACGCGTTGCGGGCCGGCTTCGCCGCCGAGATTCACACGTACAATCTGCGGATCTTCGACCCGACCTGGCGGCGGCTGGATCGGTCGGGGCTAATCAAGAAGCTGGGTGCGCGGATGCGAGCAGTGAGATCGGAGACACTGCGCCGCGCGATAGCGGGATACGTGGAGTATCTGAAACTCGGGGGTCAGGTGCGGTTTCCGGAGCTAACGCCGCGGCTACTGGCGGGGATACTGAGGCGAGGGCATCCGATTATCACAGGGCTGAGCGCCACGTACCTGTACGGGACAGCGCGGGAACGGGACGATGAGTACGATGATGTTGGTGGAGAGCCGGCCGGTCATTTCGTGGTGATATCCGGCTACTATCCGAAGAGTGGTCGTTTTCTAGTCCGCGATCCTTCGTCCCACAGTCCCTTCAGCCGGACCGGGCGATACTCGGTGAAGGCCGAACGCCTGATCGCCGCGGTGTTGTTGGGTCAAATCACGTACGATGCGGTGCTGCTCGTGGTGAAGCCGGGTAGGGGGCGGCGATCGACATGAGTTCCCGACGACGGTACCTGGTCGTGGCGGAGCGGTCCGATCATTCGGTGCTCAAGGAAGCGCCGCTTCTTGCGCCGGAGGATTACCTGGAAGGCCGGAATGTGGAGGCGGTCTCCCAAGACCTGACGATCATCAACCTGTGCCGGTCGTACGAGTACCTATCGCGGGGCTACTACATCTCGCTGCTCGCCGACGCTCGGCGACAGAAGGTGGTTCCGAACCTGCAGATGGTCGAAGAGATTACAAACCCGTATACGTACTTCACCGCTCTGCGCAACAGCGGGCTCGAAACGATCGACTTCACGGTGGTGCGCGGCAGACATGTCTTGCCGAAGGTCATTGTGCCTGCCGATGCCAAGGACGAGACGGCCCGTGAGCCGGGGCCGCCGATGATGAGCGAAGGTGGAGTTCAGGGGCCGGTTCGCTATCGGCACGTGGGCCAGCCGTATGAGGAAGTGACAACATGCTTCGGCCGTACCCTCGACGCCCGATTCAGGAAGCACTGCGCCGAAGTGTTCAAGGTCTTTCCCTTCCCACTCCTCAAGATCCGCTTCTATAGAGAGGACAACCGTTGGAAGGTGGGCCAGGTCTTCCCGCTGGCGGTGAACAGGGTCAGGCCGGCGGAACTCGAGTTGCTCAACCAGGAACTGTCGACCGGCAAGCTGTTCGACGCATCGCTCGCCGTGCGCGAGTCACCTTATTGCATTGCAGTACTGATGGACGAGTCCGATGCGTTCGCCCCATCTGACGAAGACACGTTCCAGAAGTTAAAACGAGCCGGCGAGCGACACGGGGTACTCATCGAGCCGCTCAGCAAAGACGACTTTCGTATCCTGGCCGAGTACAATGCCCTGTTCCTCAGAACCGTGACCGGTATGGACCACTACTCGTTCCTCTTCGCCCAGCGGGCCAAGAGCCTCGGCGTACCGGTGATCGACGACCCACAGACGACAGTACGCTGCTCGAACAAGGTCTACCTGCACGAGATATTTCACAGGGCGGGCCTGGCCACCCCCCGAACCCTCACCATCTCGCGGACGACTCCGCTGAGCGAGGCGGAGGCTCTCGGCTATCCGCTCATCGTGAAACAGCCCGATGGGACTTTCTCGGCGGCCGTCAAGAAGGCCGTCGACGCGTCGGAGCTGAAGAAACTGACGCGCGACATGTTTAAGCGCTCGCCGCTGCTCACACTCCAGGAGTTCCGGCCGACGGAGTTCGACTGGCGGATCGGTGTTTTGGACGGTGCGGTGCTCTACGCCTGTAAGTACTACATGGCGAAGGGCCACTGGCAGATCGTCCGCGAGAGGCGTGGCGGTGGTAGACGCTACGGGAAGGTGGAAGCGGTCCCAATTGACGGAGCCCCAGAGCAGGTCAGGTCGCTCGCCCTCGAGGCGGCGGCGCTCATCGGTGACGGCCTCTATGGCGTCGACATCAAGGAGACCGAGCTTGGACCGGTGATCATCGAGATCAACGACAACCCCGACATCTGGGTCGGTGAAGAGGATGCGGTCGAAGGGGATCGGCTGTACGACGCGATCGTGCACGCCTTTCTGCGGCGGCTTCACGACGTCGGGCTGCGCCGCGAGGTGAGCACGTGAGAGGCGAGCGACCCAAGCGCTTCAGGTTGTTCGAGGTCGTCGGAATCGAGCTGGAGTATGTGATAGTGGACCGTGAGCTGCGGCCACGTTGTCTTCTCGACGAGGCATTCCGCTACGTTCACGGCCGACCCACTTCCGAGCTACAGTACAATAG
The DNA here is from genome assembly GCA_020344215.1 of Gemmatimonadota bacterium. Taxonomy (GTDB): domain Bacteria; phylum Gemmatimonadota; class Gemmatimonadetes; order Palauibacterales; family KS3-K002. The sequence continues at coordinate 3,041,668 of CP070815.1, read as the reverse complement.
CGTCGGCTTCTCCAACGAGTTGGCCGCGCACGTCTTCGAAGTCAAGACACTGGAGCCGCGCAGCAGCCTGGTTCAGATCGAGGCCGAACTGCTGGAGGGGCTGCGTTTCTTCGCCTCCGTTCTCAAGGAACGGTTCGATGCGCGGCTACTGCCGACCGGCATGCACCCGTTCATGCAACCGTCGGAAACCGAGCTGTGGAGGCGCGCCAACCGGGCGATCTACGCGACGTACGCGAGCATCTTCCCCATCCGGGACCACGGCTGGCTCAACGTGCAGGCGAATCACGTCAATTTGCCGTTTGGCTCGGAGGCCGACACGGTGATCATGCACAATGCACTCGCCTGCCTGCTCCCCTATCTGCCGGCCTTGGCGGCCAGCTCGCCGGTTTACGATGGCGCGATCGGCCCGGCCGTCGACAATCGCATGGAGTTTTACAAGACCAACCAGCGGCGCTTCCCCGCCATCACAGGGGTCGTCGTGCCTGAGTACATCGACTCTTTCCAGGACTATCGACTCCAAGTGTTCAAGCCGATACGCGACTCGCTGGCCGGAATCCCAGGTGCCGAGCGCCTGCATCCGGAGTGGGTGAACTCGAGAGGCGCCATCATGCGGTTCAGCCGCAGGGCCCTCGAGATCAAGGCACTGGATGTCCAGGAATGCATCAAGTCGGATATCGCTATCGCCGCATTCACGCGGGGCGCTCTCCGAAGTCTGGTGCGAAAGCTCAAGGCGAGCGGGCTGGCGCTCCCGGAGCACCCCATGCTGGTCCACGACCTGAACGCCACCATCCGCGAGGGCAGCCGCGGTTCTGTCTATGCCAGTCACCTGCGCCCTAACGGCGCGCCGGGGCGTGGGCGAACGACAGTCCGCCGAATCCTGGAGACACTCCTAGATTCGGCAAGAGCCGAAATAGCGGATGAAGAGAAACCCTACCTCAGCATCGTCGAGGATCGAATACGGCGCGGCAGTCTATCAGAACGAATCACCCACCAAGTGCGCCGCCGAGCCAAGCGGGGCGATCCGGCCCCGGCCATCCGTGCGGTCTACAACGAACTGATGGAGTGCCTCGACGAGAACGTTCCTTGGGGTGGCTAGTACGTGAGGCCGAGTCGGTTTCAGCGCGACCAGCTCATCATCTCGTGCGAGCACGCATCGAACCTTCTGCCCGCCCGCTACGGCAATTTGGGGCTCGGTCGGCGCGCCCTCGAGAGCCACATCGCCTGGGATCGCGGGGCCCGCTCGATCGCACGCCACTGTGCCCGACGGTTAGCATGCTCGTACCATGAGGGACGGTATTCAAGGCTGCTCATCGACCTGAACCGCAGCCCGCACCACGCCAAGCTCATCCCGAAGGTCGCTTTCGGAGTACAGGTGCCGGGGAACACAGAGCTAAGCGAAGCAGAACGCCGCGCCCGCATCGTGGAGTACTACCAGCCGTATCGTGAGCGCCTGCTCGACGACCTGCGGCGCGCGATTCGCTCGTCGGGTGCCTGCCTGCACTTCGCCGTGCATACCTTCGCCCCCCGTGTCGGTCGCAGCGCCAGACGAGCCGACATCGGAGTGCTCTACGACCCCGGCAGGCTGCGGGAGAAGCAAACCGCCCAAGCGCTCGCCGCCTGGTACCGACGGCAGGGCCTTAGCACACGCTGCAACTACCCCTACCGCGGTACCAGCGACGGCATCACCGCGTTCTGCCGAAGGCACTTCACCGGCGACCGCTACCTGGGCATCGAGATCGAGGTCAACCAGCGGCTGCTGCGGCGGTCAGCGAGCCGGCGAACGCCGAAGAGGATCGTGGCTGCCGGGCTCGAGGCACTGCTGACGGGAGAGGTGTAGCGGGGTGTGGGTCGACCGCAGTAGCTTGACGTGAAGCTTGTCTTCAGTTATCTTGATATCAAGCTTGATGTCCATAAGGCCCGGTTCAAGCTAGCTAAGCCAGTTCAGGATCAACCTGGGGCCGCGACAAGGGCAGACCTGGGACGGCGCGGCCTCTCGGTCGGGGGGTGACTCACCCCCCGACCGTTAATTGATGGAGGGGTGGGCATGCTAAGCGCGCCCCGCGAAGAGGTAGAAACCCACCACACGGCCGGGCTCCGCGTCGAGCAGGGTGCCGTCCACGTGCTGGCCGCCTTCGACGTCGCCCCGTACATCGACCTGGCGGAATGCGAGCGCCGGGTGATGGCGAGCACCGATAGACAACAGATCACGAGGAAGCGCCGGGCCCTCGAATACTTCGAGTACCGGCCGGCCCCACTGCGGATCGCCCATGGCACCGAGACGATCGATGTCGGACGACACCGCAGTCTGCCCGCAGTGGATCTGGTGGTCTACGATTTCGGGGCGATCTCCGTGGCGTACACCATTCCGTTCCAGGGCGATCTGGCGGAGCTGGCCGTGTTGAGCGCTGGCATCTACGACTCGCGGCTGCTGCCGCAGGCGGCGCGGCGTGTGGTCGAGAGTGTCATCGGCGTGCTGGCAGACTCGGCAAGCGGATACCGGATCGCCGAGGTCGTCGAGGACTATGTGATCTTTCACGTCCGGGACTTCGACAGGCCGGTGACTAACGAGGAGCTAGCCTCGTGTCATGCCGAGGCGATAGCCAGGATCCTGCGCGCCGAGGAGGGGCCGCTTTCCACTCAGGAAGTCGAGGACGCCACTTCACACAGGATCGCCTTCACCGATTCCGATCTCGCGGTCATGGACTGGAACGCCACGCTATTGTACGGCCACGACGTAGAGGACCTGCGGACGGTCATCGAGTTCGCGAACGTGCAGCTTCTCGAAATGCGCTTCCTCGACCGGCAACTAGACGACGCTCTCGAAGAATCGTACGGCCTGGTGTCACGCCGTCGCCAGCCGTTCAGGTCGTTGCTGCACTCGTACCGCAAAGATGCCAGACGCATAGCCCGGCTCCAAGTCGACGCGGCGATCCTCTTCGAGCGGGTGACGAACGCCCTGAAGGTTTTTGGCGAGGAGTATCTGGCCCGGATCTACCGGCTGACGGCGGAGCGCCTCCACCTGGCGGCTTGGGACCTTTCGACTATCCGCAAGCTCGGCACGCTGGACAGCATCTACGCCAAGCTGTCGGACGAGGCCGCCGCCCGGCGCCTGGAGATCCTGGAGTGGATTATCGTGGCCCTCATCGCCGCCTCGATCGCCCTCCCCTTCTTAGCCTGACACGGCCGGATCAAGGTCTGCAACGGACGACATCGGAACGGTTTGCACACTCCGTCGTCAGCGTTAACTTCTAATCGAAGAAGAGGTTGCCGCGCAGCCACGCCAGCTCACGGGGCCTATGCCAGCCAAGCACGAGTGGCCGTTCATCATAGTGGCCAACCGCCTGCCGGTGGTCCGCGGGAAGGGGAAGAGCGAGGGGACGTGGAGGCGGAGCCCCGGCGGCCTGGTCTCGGCGCTCACCCCCATCGTGCAGAACTCCGGGGGGGCCTGGGCGGGATGGACCGGTACTACCGGCCCCGCCCCGGATCCCTTCGTGCACGACAAGATCACGCACCTCCCCGTCCCGATCTCGAGAACTCAGCTGAGTAGCTTCTACGACGGGTTCTGCAACGGCACGATCTGGCCCCTCTACCACGGTGCGGTTCGTGAGCCGAACTATCACCGCCGCTGGTGGCGGCCCTACGTTACCGTCAACCGCAGGTTCGCCGAGATTACGGCGAAGAGCGCAGCGCCAGATGCCAGCGTCTGGGTCCACGACTACCACCTGCAGCTCGTGCCGGCGCTACTGCGCGAGATGCGCCCCGATCTGCGTATCGGGTTCTTCCTCCACATCCCGTTCCCGCCGGAGGAGCTGTTCGGCCGGCTGCCGTGGCGACGGCAGATCCTGGAGGGGCTGCTGGGCGCCGACGTCGTCGGATTCCAGACGCAAGGCGACGCCCAGAATTTCCTGCGCATGGCCAAACGGTACACCGAAGCACGGATCGAGGGCGGCTGGCTTCACATCCACGGGCACATGGTGGACGTTGGCTCGTTCCCGGTGTCCACCGACTTTGAGCACTACAACGAGATGGCCAGCGAGCCGCAGGTGGTAAAGCGTTCACTGCAACTCCACCAACAAGTCGGCCAGGGCCGAAAGATCATCCTCGGCGTCGACCGTCTCGACTACACGAAGGGGATAGACGTGCGGCTGCGCGCCTTCCAAGAGCTGCTGGCCCGTCGCCCCGATGCGGTACGCGAATGCGTGTTTGTGCAGCTTGCCGTTCCCAGTCGCGGGCGTGTCGGCGAGTACAGGGAGCTGCGTAAGCACGTGGAGGAACTCGTCGGCCAGATCAACGGCGAATTCGGCGAGGTCGGATTGACGCCGGTGCAGTACCTGCACCGCGAGCTTCCGTTTGATGAGCTGATCGCGCTCTACCGGTCGGCGGAGGTAATGGCAGTCACGCCGCTGGCCGACGGCATGAACCTGGTGGCCAAAGAGTATGTTGCCACGCGATTCGACGATACCGGCGTGCTGATTCTCAGCGAGTTCGCCGGCGCCGCCGAGGAACTCAAGACGGCGCTTCAGGTCAATCCTCACGACGTCGACGGTCTGGCGGAGACGATCAACATGGCGCTCTCGTTGCCGGAGAAGGAAGCGACTCGCCGGATGAGCCGGATGAGAGAGGTGGTGAGCGGCCACACGGTGTACGACTGGGCCGACTCGTTTATGCAGGCTCTAAGCGCCTAGCTGATCTCCGTTCGGGTCGCCAAGTCGAAGACCTTGGTCTCGCCGCGCTTGAACGTGTAGACCTTCCCGTCGAACCCGATCCTGGCGTACGGCTCCCAGGCGCCCTCGAAGGTCACCGTCAGCCGCTCGTGGTTAATCTGGAAGCGGAACCAGTGGCCGCGGTACTGGATCCGCGAGCGGATCTCCTTGAGGTCCTTCGGCAGCTGCGGGTTGAGCCACAGCACGCCCTCACGCAGCACGATCCCGCTGTAGCAGCGCTGGATGAGGTCGACGGTACCGGCCATCGCGCCCAGGTGGATTCCCTCCGGCGTGGTACCGCCCTGCACATCCGCCAGGTCGCTCCGCACGCCCGCCTCGAACCAACGCCATGAGCGTTCGCGACCGCCACGCGCCTGCACCCAGGAATTGACGATGGCGCTCAGCGTCGAGCCGTGCGATGTGCGACGCAGGTAGTAATCGACGTTGCGTGGGATCATCTCCGGCTTGAAGGGATAGCCCAAGCGCTCGAACAACTGCGCCAGCCGCTCGGCCGAGAACAGGTAGAAGAGCATCAGCACGTCCGCCTGCTTGCTGGCCTTGTAACGATTGACCGAGTCGCCTTCCGCTTCGAGGATGCGATCGAGCCGGTGAATGTCGCCGTACTTCGCCCGGTAGCCCTCCCAGTCGAACTCCTCGAGGTCGTCGTAGCCCTCGAACTGGCTGATGATGCCGTCATCGTGGAACGGGACGTAGATCTTGCGGCCCACTTCGTCCCATTGGCGGACCTCGTCCTCGTCGATCAGCAGGTCCTCGAAGATCTCCTGCTGGCAATCGTCGTCCATGAGATCTACCACTCGGCCGGCGCACTCGAGCACCCAGGCCGCCATCACGTTGGTGTAGGCATTGTTGTTGAGGCCCGGTCGCTCGGCATCGGGATACGCCGTGTGGTACTCGTCGGGACCGACCACGCCGCGGATCTCATAGCGGTCGCGCTCCGGATTGTGAACGGCGATGTCCGCCCAGAAGCGGGCGATTTCCAGAACCATCCGGGCGCCGTGGGTGCAGATGAAGTCGCGCCGCCCGGTCGCCTGGTACTGGCGCCAGACGTTCAACGCAATAGCCGCGTTCACATGGCGCTGCAGATGCGTGTTGTCCGGGAGCCAACGGCCCGACCGCGGGTTGAGATGCAGCACTTGGGTCTCCTCCCGGCCATCGCTGCCGCTCTGCCAGGGGTAGAGCGCCCCGTTGAAGCCCTGCTCGCGGGCGTTCCGCCTCGCCTCGTCGAGGCGGCGGTAGCGATACATCAGGAGGGCCCGCGTGATCTCCGGGAGGCGGAGCTGCAGGAACGGGAAGATGTAGAGCTCGTCCCAAAAGATGTGGCCGCGGTACGCCTCACCGTGGAGCCCGCGCGCCGGCACGCCGACATCCAGCTCGACGATGTTGGGCGAGACAGTCTGCAAGAGGTGGAAGATGTGGAGGCGCAGCGCGAGCTGGGCATCCTCCACACCTTCCAGCTCGATGTCACAACGGTACCAGAGCCGCTCCCAGGCCAGCCGGTGCGTGCGGTAGAGCGCGTCGAACGAGCCAGCTCGCTCCACGGCGCGACAGGCCTCGTTGCCCGGGGAACTGATCGCCCAGTCCCGCGAGGTGTAGAGCGCGACGATCTTTTCGATCCTCAGCGGCTGGCCTTGCTGGCAATCGAAGCTCAACAGCTCTTCTACGTAGCCAGGTTTCTGGTTCGTCTGGCGCTCGACCTCGAGCTGTTCCGCGCCGTCGTAGATTCGCGTTCGCGCCGCTTGAGCCATCTCGATCCGCGACTGCACCGACTGGACGAGGAGGAAGACCCCCTCATCGTCGATCGACGCGCTGTCGAGCGGCTCGAGGTGCTGGCCGTTCAGCTGACGGTAGCGTGCCACGCCACTGTTCGTGACGGTCCCGTCGAGCGCGGACTTGAGCTCTACGCGGCCCGACCAGTTCTCCGGCGTCAGCGTCCACTCGATCCCTGCCAGGTGCATGTCGGCCATATGCACGATCCGGCGGCTGTGCAGCGAGGTCTCGCGGCCAGCCGAATCGCGGAATCGCTGAACTCGCTCCATCACGCCGTGCTTCAGGTCCAGCTCCTGCCGGTACTCCAACAGCTCGACCGACTGAGGGGTATGCCAATCGCCGTCGACGGGCCGGAAGTTGAGGCTCAGCCAGTTGGGCCAGTTGACCAGGTCCTCGTTCACGATGACGCGCCCGGAGACGTCGGTGCTCAGCCGGTTGTAGCCGCCGGCGATATAGGTGCCCGGATAGTGCGGGCCGCCGGCGTCCATCTGCTCCATCGCCCCCCGGGTCGCGAAGTTCCCGTTGCCGAGCGTGCAGAGTGCCTCGCGCAGCGGCTCCCGGCCGGTATTCCAACCCTCGTAGACCAGCTTCCAACGGTGCATGGTCACTCGTCTCTCATCAGGCCGACCAACTGACCGAGGAACTGCTGAACCTCCCCAGTATCGCGTAGACTATAGGCCGCGTTGGTCTTGTAGGACGGTTCGCCAACGATGACGCCGATGCCGCGTCCGTGAAGCGCGGCGAACGCGTCCTCGTCGGTGACGTCGTCTCCCAAGTAGATGGGCAGCACGTCGTCGCCATCGAGACCCAGCGCCTCGAGCAGCCAGAACACGGCGCGCCCTTTGTCCCAATCGATGTCAGGCCGCAACTCGTAGACCTTCTTCCCGTGCGACAGACGCAGCCGCTCGTGCTTGGCGAGCACGTCGCGCACGGCCTGCTCCACTCGCGGTACGTCCGTGTCGGCCACGTTCCGATAGTGATTGGCGATGGCGAAGCGCTTGCGCTCGACCCGGGCGCCGGGGATGGGGTCGATCCGCTCGTGCAGATCGTGCTCGGCGGCGGCGAGGTCCGGCAGGCGTTCCTTTCCGCCTTCGTACTCCATGAACAGATCGGGACCCTTGATGTCGAAGCCGTGACTGCCGGCGAAGATGAGCCCGTCCAGCGCGACGAGCGGCTCCACATCGCTGCGGTCGCGACCGCTCACGATGGCGACGGTGCAGAGTCCGGCCAGCGCCTTGAGCACATCCCGCATCCCGTCCGCTAGGATGGCGTCCTCAGGCTGGGAGACGATGGGCGTGAGCGTCCCATCATAATCGATGAACATCGCCGGGCGCTTCCCCGCGAGTCGGGCCGCGATCTGTTCGCCTGACTCCAGCGCCGACGGCAGCTCGCCCGCTAAATGGTCGCCTTCCGGGTGGCCCTCGATCATCTGCTTCAACTCCGTGTTGGCACTTCCCTCAGATCGCTCACGACGTTGTCGGCGCCGTTCTCCAGCAAAGTCTCGCGCGCCCCGACCCGGTCGACGCCGATCACCCAGCCGAAGCGGCCGGCACGGCCCGCCTGTATCCCGGACACCGCATCCTCGAAGACGACGGCCCGCCCCGGCTCAACGCCGAGCAGCTCCGCCGCTTTCAGGAACATGTCGGGCGCCGGCTTGCCCTTGAGCCCTAAGCGTGCCAACTCCACGCCATCGACCCGGACGTCGAAGAGGTCGGTGAGGCCGGCGATCTGGAGCACGGCCGCGCAGTTCTTGCTAGAGGAGACGATGGCAGTCTTGAGGCCCATCCCCCGCCAGGCCCGGATCTGCGACACCGTGTCCTCGAAGACCTCGACCCCGACGTCCTCGAGCAGCTCGTTGTAAAGCTCGTTCTTCCGGCTACCCAGCCCGCAGACGGTCTCCATCTCCGGCCCGTCGCTCGGATCCCCCTCCGGTAGCTCGATGCCACGGGCGGCGAGGAAGTCGCGAACGCCGTCGTAGCGGGGCTTGCCGTCGACATGCGCGGCGTAGTCGGTCTCCAGGTCGAACGGCCGGTGCGATTCGCCGTCCCCCGTCGCCCGGCGCGCCAGGAACTCATCGAACGTCTGCTTCCAGGCCCGGGCGTGCACGCTGGCGGTGCGCGTGACAACGCCGTCGAGGTCGAAGATCACCGCGTCGAAATCGGCCCTGCTGACTATTCTGCTCTCCACCGGTGGTCGTCTTTCCAGCGGCGCGGAACTGCAACCCGTGGCGAGGGCACCACGGTGAAACCGCAGCCGCTCGGGCATCACTGTCGAGTTGGGGGGCAAAATTACGCAATTGTGCACGGTCCGCTAGGCCTCCCCGCCGCCGGCGAGGCCGGCGGACCCCAGAAACCTCTTGTCCTGCAAATCCTATACTCGCTGGCTGGCCTGCCCCAGCCCCACATCACGATCCGATCGCCCACGCGCAGGGCTGCCGACCCGGGCGGTGCAAGCCTCAGCCGGGAGTAAAGCGTTCGAGGAAGGCGCGCTCGTCCGGGGTCAGGCTCCCGACACCCGACGCCTTGATCTTGTCCATGACCCGGTCCAGCTCATCCCGGTTCACCGGGTGCATCTCCTCACGGCGGATCCTCTCCCAGCGCTTGAGGTCTGCCGAATCGCTGCCCGGGGTGCGGCGCGCCGGCGTCTCCACCTTCTGCTTGAAGCGGCGGGCCGGCGACCGGTACTCCATCCACTTGAGGTAGACGAACCCGCCGAGGAAGCCGCCCAGGTGAGCGAAGTGAGCGACCCCGCCGGCGGCCCCGCCGAACCCGAACCACAGAGAGGCTGCGGTCATGAGCCCGACAAAGACCCGCGCCTCGATCGGCAGGATCCCCCAGATATAGATGCGGTCCCGGGGCCAGAAGTAGGCGAACCCGAGCATCACCCCGTACACGGCACCCGACGCGCCGACTATCGCCGCGCGCGGCGTGATGAGCGAGGCTAGTGCGCCTACGACACCGGCGGCCAGGTAGAGCCCGAGGAAGTGCCGGCCGCCCAGACGCGCCTCCAGCCGCGGCCCGAAGAAGAAGAGCGCCAGCATGTTGAAGAACAGGTGGCCGAACCCGCCGTGGAGGAACATATAGGTAACAAGCGTCCACGGGCGTAGCGGGATCGCGATAGGCACGAGCATTAACGCCCGAAACAGCTCGTTCGGGGGGTAGGTGATGAAGAACACCACCACGTTGGCGAGGATGAGGCCGGATACCCTGCGAGTCATGCGTCGAGCGTTCTCTCTCCTGATTTCCCGGGCCGCAATATATCCCGGAGACTAGGGCTCGGCGAGGACCGCCCGCATCTCCGCCGCGAACCGCTCCGGCTCCTCGAAGAACGGGAAGTGGGCCGAGTCGTCGAACCAGACGATCCGCTTGGCCGGCGCCTCGAGCCGCTCGTAGTACATTTCCACCAGCTCGAACGGCGTCGTGTAGTCGTGACGGCCGCTGAAGAAGTAGACCGGCACCGCAACCGTCGTGACCTGATCGATCAGCGGGCCTGAAATGGCGTTGTACTGCATGTGCCGGGACGAGAAGCTCGAACCCTTCCCCACATTCATCGCATCGTGAAGGCTGTACTCCGGCGCGCGCAGGCCGGTCCAGAGGAGCGGCATCCAGCTCGTATGCTGATACAGCTCGCCGCCCAACTCGAACAGCCACCTCTCGCGAGCGCCGGCGCCCTTTTCCTCAAGCTCCTGAAGCGCCTCCTCAGTGCCCCGCTCACGAGCGGTCACCCGGATGAACTCGTCCTGGATCTCCGCCGCCCGTTCCTCGTCGACGACCTGGCCGATGCCGATGTAGGCGTGCAGCAGCTCCGGGTGGCGTGCGGCGAAGAGTATCCCGAGATAGCTGCCGAAGGAATGACCGGCGAGGTAGATCTTCTCCGCAGCGTAGCGGCTTCGCAGCGCCTCAACCAGCTCACGCGTGTCGGAAAGAAGCTGCTCGACATTCAGCGATTCCGCCGGGACATCTTCGCTATACGACTTGCCCGCCCCCCGCTGGTCCCAGTGAACGACCAGGAAGTCCCGCTCCAGCTCCCGCTGGAAGGCGTGAGCCAGGTACATCATCGGCATGCCGGGACCCCCGTGCAGGAAAAGGAGGATCGGGTTCCCAGCGTCGTGGCCGCGGATCAGGACGTACTGGTCGAGGCTGCCGAGCGTGACTTGCTCCAGCGACGCCACGCTACCCGGGATCAGGCGTCCGTCGTCATCTCTGATCGGAGGTGTCCTCACCCTGGTCGCGTACAGGGCCACCACGACCAGCGCGGCGACGACTCCCAGGACCAAAGAGGTTTTCCGCATGCGGCTCCGCCTGTCTCTCGTCCTGGTCATCGTCGTCGGCGCTCGATTACGAGTACGAGTGCGATTACGATTACGAGTACGAGTGCGAGAACGGGAATGATGGGGTGCTGGCGTCGTAGCCGCAAATTAGTACGCTTGCGGCGCAAAGGGGGAAGGCGCTTATTACAGAGCTACTGCTGACCCGAACCGCAGTCGAGGTGAGAGATGAGAGAGCTGGCCCGGCGCACCGCCGTCATCACCGGTGGATCCCGTGGAATAGGACTCTACATCGCCAGGGCGCTGGCGGACGAGGGTATGCACCTGGTGCTGGCCGCACGTTCGGCTGAAGGGCTCGAGCGCATCGCCGGTGAGCTTCGTGACAAGGGCTCGCAGGCGATCGCCGTGCCGACGGACGTCACCGACCGCGACGCGCTGGAGGCGCTGGTCGCTGCCGCTAACGGGGAATTCGGCGGCGTCGACATCCTGGTCAACAACGCCGGCGCGCTCACCATCTTCCCCTACGACAGAATCGGCATCGAGGACGTAGAGCGAACCGTCCGGCTGAACCTGACCTCAGCTATGATCCTCACGCGGTTGGTCTTGCCCGGCATGGTCGAGCGGGGCCGCGGCCACATCGTGAACATGTCGTCGATAGCCGGGATCTGGGGACCGCCGTTCGATGCGCCGTACGCAGCTACGAAGGCCGGCCTCATCGGCTTTACCCAATCGCTGAGACAAGAGTACCACGGCGCCGGTATCGGCGCGTCGGTGATCTGCCCCGGCTACGTCGAGGAGGCCGGCATGTATCACGACGCGGAGCAGGCCACCGGGATCAAGGCGTCGGCGCTGTCGGGGCGAACCACGCCGGACGCCGTGGCGCGCGCCGTAGTGAAGGCGATCAAGAAGGATCGGCCCCACACCATCGTCAACACGCCGTCGGTCAGGCCGCTGGCCGTTCTCTCGGCACTCAGCCCGCGTTTCGGTGAGTGGGTACTACGCAGGGCGAACGGTTACGCACCTTTCGTCAAAGGCGCCCGGGTGAACGTGAAGGCCGGTGGACAGTTGACGGGCCTGCAGCACAGTGGCGAGTGAGATCGCTGGGCGCGGTGCGCGAACCGATTAGCGCTCTATCGCAGCCCCTTGGGCTGCGAGCGGTCCTGGATCTCGTGTTGGCGTCAGGCGGCAACGGTAGGCACCGCCGACCTCGCTCTCGAACATAGGACAGCCGTGGACTCTCGGATCACGCAGCTGAGGATTGAGGCCTGCAACGAAGCGCCGATGCATGCCGACGGAGAATACGTTCTCTATTGGATGACCGGCTTCCGGCGCGTCGGCTTCAACTTCAGTCTGCAGCGCGCGGTGGAGTGGGCTCGGGAGCTCAGGAAGCCGCTGGTCGTGCTGGAGGCGCTACGCTGCGACTACCCGTGGTCGAGCGATCGCCTGCACCGGTTCGTGCTGGACGGCATGGCCGCCAACGCCAGGCGACTGGGCGAGAGGGCCGTAACCTACTACGCATACATCGAAGGGCGGCGCGCTAAGGGTCGCGGCCTACTTAAGGCGCTGGCTTCGCACGCGTGCGTGGTGGTGACGGACGACTACCCCGCCTTCTTCCTGCCGCGGATGGTCGCCGCCGCGGCAGCTCAGGTGCCGGTGACCCTCGAGAAGGTGGATTCGAACGGGCTGCTGCCGCTGCGCGCAGCCGAACGCGTCTTCGAGACGGCGTACTCGTTCAGGCGTTTCCTACAGAAGAACCTCGTCGAGCACTTGTCGGAGGGGCCACGCCGCGACCCGCTACAAGGCGTGCAACTGCAGCGACTCGATGCGCTGCCCGCCGATATCGTGGCCCGTTGGCCCAATTCCGCCGCCGCTCTGCTGGAGGACCCGCAGCCGAGCCTAGCGCAGCTACCGATCGACCATGCCGTGCCGGCGACCGAGCTGATGGGCGGCGAAAGTGCGGCGTCCGCGGTCCTCGAGCGGTTCCTGACCGAACGGCTTTCGAGCTACGCCGAAGATCGCAACCACCCCGATGAAGGTGCGACCAGTGGTCTCTCCCCGTACCTCCACTTCGGTCATATCTCCAGCCACCAAGTCTTCGCGGAGCTGATGGCGCGGGAAAACTGGGACACCGACCGCTTAGCTGGCGCGGCGAACGGAAAGCGCAGCGGCTGGTGGGGCGTAAGCGAGAGCGCCGAGGCGCTGCTCGATCAATTGGTCACCTGGCGCGAGCTCGGTTTCAACATGAGCGCACGGCGCGAGGACTACGACCGCTACGAGACGCTGCCCGCCTGGGCGCAAAAGACACTAGCGGAGCATGCCGGCGACCCGCGGCCGTACGTCTACGGGCTCGAGGACCTGGAAGGCGCCGCCACGCACGACCGGATCTGGAACGCGGCGCAGACCGAGCTGGTGCGCGAGGGCCGCCTGCACAACTACATGCGAATGCTGTGGGGTAAGAAGATCCTGGAATGGAGTCCGACGCCGCAGGAGGCACTGCCGGTCATGATCGAGCTCAATAACAAGTATGCCCTGGATGGTCGTGACCCGAACTCGTACAGCGGCATCTTCTGGTGCCTGGGTCGCTACGATCGACCCTGGGGCCCGGAGCGCCCGATCTTCGGCAAGGTCCGCTACATGAGCTCCGAGAACACGGCGCGGAAACTTCGACTCTCCGCCTACCTCGAGCGCTACGCAGCGCCGTGAGCCAAGCCGCTCGACTCTGCGGGCCCCATCGCCCGCACTATCCCTCGCAGCATGCCGCTGAAGACCAGCATGTGGATGGGGTAGAGCGCATACCAATAAATGAGGCCCGCCAAACCGAGGGGATCGAATATCGCCGTCTGACGCACGGCCGAACCGTGCTCGGTGCCACGGACCTCGAACTGCAGCCAGGCTCTGCCGGGCAGCTTCATCTCCGCGTAGAGCCTCAGCAGCGCGCCCGGCTCGTAGGCCTCGACGCGCCAGAAGTCGACCGTGTCACCCGGCGCCAGTTGATCGGGGTCGCGCCGCCCGCGCCGCACACCGACCCCGCCGACCAGCAAATCGAGAAAGCCCCGCAGACGCCACAGCGGATCGGCGAAGTACCATCCGACACTGCCACCTATCCTGCGAACCGGCCGGAACGCCTCCGCTGGCGAGAGGGGAACCGAAACGGAGCGCGAATCGACGATACGCGACCCGTACTTGGCGCCACCCCAGATGCTCGTCGCGCCCGAGGAGAGGGCATCGGACCAACGGGTCTCGGCGAGCTCGCGATCCTCGTTCGCCAGCGCGCGCTCGATCGCCTCGCGAATCCCGTGCGGCTGGATATCGAAGGCGGCAAGCGCCGTCTCATCTTTCACTACCGTCGCGTTGCGCACGCTGTCGATCAGCTTGCGACCGACACGCGCGTAGAGCGGCGTCACCAGGCCCAGCCAGAGGCTCGACAGTCCAGGGCTCAGTACCGGCACCCGAATCATTGCCCGCTTGAGACCGCGCTGGCGCGCGTACTCCTTCATGATCTCCAAGTACGAGCAACGGTCGGCGCCGCCGATCTCATAGACCACACTACCCTTGGCCCGCACGTCCAAAGCGGCCAACAAGTAGTCCACTAGGTCCTCGATAGCGAGCGGTTGTGCCGGCTCGCTCACCCAGCGCGGCGTGGTCATCAACGGCAACTTCTCCACCAACGCTCGGATCATCTCGAACGACAGACTACCCGAGCCGATGATGATCGACGCCCTGAACTCGATCGTCGGGATTCCCGATTCGCGTAGCACGCGACCAACCTCGTGTCGACTTCGCAGATGCCTCGAGAGACCCGGCTCTCTTCCCAGTCCGCCTAGATAGACAATCCTTCCAACACCCGCCTCACGCGCCGCCTTCGCGAAGTTCAACGCCGCCTCGCGATCTTCCGCCTCGAAGTCACCTCGCGAGCTCATCGAGTGCACCAGGTAGTAGGCGACATCGACATCCCGCATCGCCGAGCGCAGCGATTCAAGATCGAGCACATCGCCCCGCACCACCTCCGTCGACCGGCCCACCTTGGGTCGCAAGAACTCGGGCCGCCGCGCCAGACAGCGCACATCCTCGCCCCGCCGCTCCAAGGCCCGCAGCAGGCGCCCCCCCACGTAGCCGCTGGCGCCCGTCAGAAAGACCCGCCGTTCCAACCCGGATCGCTTGCTCGTCTCGCTCGCCACGCCGTCCATACTCGTTTCGTCCTCCCGGCGACCCGCCCGGCCCGCCGCGCCGCGCCGCACCCCAGGCATCCCACGCCTGTCCGGGTCGAGCCACCCGAGAGCGCTGATTGTCCACTCGTTGTCCAAAGAAGTACGCCAGGATGTCCGGAATGTCAACCCCTCTTTGCCGCCTCAAACTTGACAAGATGTGGACAAAATGTTAGTCTCGCCGCCAGGGTTCGAGCCGCGACCCGGGGTCGGCCGGCCGAGGGTGGCGGGAGCGGGAGCGGGCGCCAGCGCGGCGTGGCTGGCCGGAGAGACAGGAGAAAGGGGGGCGGATGAACGATTGGCCGAAGCCGGTTGTCGTCCTGAGCCGTTGTCTGGAGTTGGAACCGGTACGCTACAACGGGCAGGTGATCCCGTACGAGTTCGTGCGGGAGCTGGAGCCGTGGGTGACCTACGTGCCGATCTGCCCGGAGGTGGAGATCGGTCTGGGGGTGCCGCGGGATCCGATACGGATTGTGGCGGTTGATGGCGAGGCGAGGCTACTACAGCCGGATACGGGGCGCGACGTGACCGAGGAGATGGTAGGCTTCTCCGACTCGTTTCTCAGCTCACTCGGCAAGGTTGATGGCTTCCTGCTCAAGAACCGCTCGCCGTCGTGCGGGATCAGCGACGTGAAGATCTACCAGGGTCTCGAGAAGTCGGCGTCGTCGACGCGCGGCCCGGGATTCTTCGGCGGCCGTGTGCTCGAGCTTTATCCTGGACTCGCCATCGAAGATGAAGGCCGGCTACGTAATTACCGGATCCGCGAGCACTTTCTAACCAAGCTCTTCGCGCTCGCCCGTTTTCGCGGGGTGAAGAAGTCCGACGCGATGCGGCAGCTCGTCCGTTTCCACGCGGAGCAGAAGCTGACGCTGATGGCCTACAGTCAGAAAGAGCTGCGGACGTTGGGTCGCATCGTGGCCAACCATGAGAAGCTCCGCTTCGCCGAAGTAGCCTCAGCTTACGAGCAGCACTTTCAGCGCGCCTTCGCGCGACCGCCGCGTGCGCCTGCCGTGATCAACGTCTTCGAGCACGCAGCCGGCTATTTCTCGAAGCAACTGACGAAACGAGAAAAGGCTTTCTACCGGTCGGCACTCCAGAAGTATCGCGACAAACGGGTTCCGCTGAGCGCGGTCAGTTCGATTCTGCGAGCCTGGATTATCAGATTCGAGGAGGAGTACCTGCTGCCGCAGACGTTCTTCGAGCCCTACCCCGCGGAGCTGACGAGCATCAGCGATTCGGGAAAGGGGAGAGATGTCTAGGGTGGCGTCAGCTGAGCTGCGCGAGTATCGTTCGCAACTCGGTTACGTTCGACAGCTGAACAGCCTCTATCTCGTCGAGCACCTTCTTGAGCGCCGGGATGCCCGCCCCACCGACGAGCAGCGGCGCGTTGACGGCGAGCTGCCGACGCAGCCGTCTCAGCTCGTCCTCCAACAGACCCACATCCGGCACGTAGACAACGCTGAGCGCCACCGCGTCAGCATTGCTGTCACGGGCAGCCGTGGCGATGTCGTCCGCCGGCAAGTCGCCACCCAGATAGGTGACGCGCCAACCTTCCGCCGCCGCTATCACCGCGGCGAAGAGCGCGCCGATCTCGTGAGCCTGCTTAACGGGGGTCGCCACCAACAGGTTGAGCGCGGAGCTGGAGGGTCCGGCCGACTCGATCACCCTCCCAAGCAGTCGCAGCATGACGGCTGACGCCAAGTGCTCGTGCGCCGCGCTCGCGTCGCCGTGGCTCCAAAGCTCGCCCAGCCGCCGCATCAGCGGCGCCGCCAGCTGCTCGATGAACGCCGAGGCGCCGAACGTCACCATGGCACGGTTGAGCACGTTCTCCAGCTCACGCGCGTCCAGCCGCCCGATCGCCGACACCGAGTCCTCCACCGCCTTCCCCGCCAGCTTGACCGCGTCCGCCTCCGGCCGCGTCGCCACGACGCGCTCCTCTCGCTCGTCCTCCTTCACTAGGGCGCCCAGCTCCTCGGTGCCCAGCCCGGCGATTTGACTGATCCGACGCCCCGCAGCCGTCGCCCGCCGTAACAGCCGCAGCCGCTCGATGTCTTCGTCCGAGTACAGCCGCCGGCCCCCCTCGGAACGGCCCGGCTCCACCACACCGTAGCGCTTCTCCCAGGCGCGCAATACATCGGCCGTCAGGCCCGTCCGCCGCACGACGACCTGGATGGGATGACGCTTTCGGTCAGACTCGGGATCTCTTCTCGGCATCTCATAGGCAGTGTAGCGTGTCTGTCTTGCTGCTGTCAATATCCAACATCGACATCCAGTTGACACACCGCTCCCCACGACTCGCGCCTGCAAGGGTGGCCACGCCCGCAGCCAAGCGGGGGCGGGGGCGCCGGAGAGCCCTGGTGCGGGCGGCGAGCGACTTGTAAGATGAACACCCAATATCTGACACCAGAATCCCGAGTCCCGTGGCAAACCTCAACGGGCCGAGCTCCGAAGGGAGGCCTTGGCAGATGGGCCTGACCCGCGAGATCCTCCTGAAGGGATCGAAGAGCAAGTGGCTTTCACGCCAGTTGACCGGTCGGCGCTTTACCCAAAGGGCCGTGCAGCGGTTCCTGCCCGGTGAGGACTTGGACTCGGCGCTTCACGCCGCCGCCGCCCTCGGTGAGCGAGGCATACCGACGATCCTCACGCTGCTGGGCGAGGACGTCTCGGACGGCGAGGTGGCGGAGGGCGTTGCCGCGCATTTCCTCCAGACATTGGACCGAGTGAGCGAGCGCGGGCTCGACGCCGACATCTCCCTCAAGCCCACCCACTTGGGGCTCGATCTCGATCTGGACGGGACCTACACCAGGATGAAGCGGCTGGCCGAACGCGCCGGCGCGTTGGGACGCACAGTCGCCATCGACATGGAGGACAGCTCGTACGTCGATCGCACACTCGACCTGTACCGGCGGCTCCGCGCCGAGCATCCGAACGTGGCGGTCTGCCTGCAGGCCTACCTGCACCGGACCGCTCGAGACATCGAGGACCTGGCGCCGCTGGCCCCCGTGATCCGGCTCGTAAAAGGAGCATACACGGAACCGCGCGACATCGCCTTTCGCCGCAGACGTGACATGGACGCGGCGTTCCTGGAGCACGCCGACACACTGCTCAGGAAGGTGGGCGAAGGTGGCGGCCTCCGTGTCTTGTTCGGGACCCACGACCCCAAGATGATCGAGGCGGTACAGGCGCGCGCCGCAGAGTTGGGCTTGCCGAGGAACGCCTTCGAGATCCAGCTGCTCTTCGGGATCCAGCGCCAGCTCCAGCTCAAGCTGGCCGACGAAGGCTATCGGGTGCGCGTCTTGATCAGCTACGGCGACTCCTGGTTCCCGTGGTACATGCGGCGCCTCGCCGAGCGACCGGCCAACATATGGTTCCTGCTGCGCAACCTGTTCGGCGAATAGGGCCCGCTTCACCGCTCGCTTTCGTCTTCCACCACTAGGCAACGCCGGAGTCCTGCCTCCAGGCCTTGGCCCGGGTTCAGCAAAGGCGCCGCTGCTGACAGGGGTAACCGTTCCCTTCTTGGTTACCTAATGGTAACGAACCCCCTCCAATTCGGGCCCGGTCCCGGGGTGCGTCGAACGGCGTAACTCTATTTTCCACATAGAATTAGGCCCTGCGAGCCCGGTCTGGTATACCCCCTGCTCTATGGAACGCCGGAGGATGGAATGGATGGACCGATTAGCCCCGATGGAGCAGCTGGAAGAAATGGAAAGGGAGCACATCATGCGATGCCCACACTGCCACAACGTGGGTGCCTGCGTCTGGGTCGGATTCGGAAAGGACTGGGTGATCTGCCAGTTCTGCCAGCGCCGGGTCCGCTGGACGGAAGTCCAGGCCAATCACCTGGTCGAGGATGAGGATGACTGGATGCGGGGACCGCCGAAAGTGGTAGCGTATCACTAGGGCACGATGGCTGGGAGGGCATCCGCCGATGCCCTCAGGGATAGAAGCAGTTGTTCGCCGTTTCCCAAGGTTGAGGCCTGACGTGCCCGGCGCGACACGCCACCTCATCCAGACATAAACCTGAACAAGCCTAGGACCACCATTCGCGCACGCCGGGCCGCAAGGCCCGGCGATTTTTTGCACCGCGATACCGTCCGCCGCAAACGACGAGTGAAACTCGCCGAGGAGCCCGCCGTAGGGACAGGAGGCGGCCTGACCCGCGCAGCTGAGCCCCCAACAACGGACCAGCTCGTTCGAGCGTCTAAAAGTGCGACAGTCCTGCTGATCGCTAGACAGCTGGAGAGGAGCGCCACCGATGGGCCGTAGCCGGCCGATCGCGGAGTGTCGGAGTCCACTCGGTCGACGTAACACCTCCCGCGCGAGCCTCGTTTTCTTGCTAACGATTATCTCTAGCGCGACCGCCGTCGCCCAGAACCCGTCCGCCCCTGCCGACGCTGGGGCGCGGGACGCGTTCGCGCCCAACGTGTTGCCGGAGCTCCGAGTCGAGCGTGCCCGCGGCCGGATCGATCTGGACGGGGAGCTGGATGATCAAGGTTGGGTAGGCGCGGCGCGGGCGACGAACTTCGCCGTTCACTACCCGGACGAAGGAGCGGAGCCGCCGGTTGAGAGCGAGGTCTGGATCACCTACGACGACGACAACTTCTATCTCGCCTTCATCGCCTACGACGAGCCGGGCGACATCCGCGCCTCGCTGCGCGACCGAGACGAGATGTGGAACGACGACTACTTCGGGATCCTGCTCGACACCTACGGCGACGCCTCGTGGGCCTATTTCCTGTTCGCGAACCCGCTGGGGGTACAGGGCGACTCGCGCTGGTCGGCGAACGCAGGCGAGGAGGCCAGTTTCGACATCATCTTCCACTCGGAAGGGAAGATCACCGACGCGGGCTACCAGATCGAGATGGCGATCCCCTTCAAGAGTCTGCGCTTCCCGGACCGCGACATGCAGACGTGGCGCGCCACCTTCTGGCGGACCTGGCCGCGCGACAGTCGTGCGCAGCATACCTGGGCACACATCGATCGCGACGACCCGTGCTTCGTCTGCCAGTTCGGGACACTGACCGGCATCGAGGGGGTCAAGCCGGGCGGAGCGCTGGAACTCATGCCGGCGGTGATCGCGTCGCAAGCGGGCCAGCTCGAGGACCCGGACGACCCGAGCTCGGGATTCAACAACGAGGACCCGGAGGGCGAGCTCTCGCTGTTTGTCCGCTACCCGTTCTCGTCCGGGCTAACCACCGAAGCGGCGCTCAACCCCGACTTCAGCCAGGTCGAGTCGGACGTCGCCCAGATCGACGTCAACACGACGTTTGCCCTCTTCTTCCCGGAGCGCCGGCCCTTCTTCCAGGAGGGAGTCGAGCTGTTCCGGTCGTACTACGATGTGCTCTACACACGCCAGATCAACGACCCGTTGCTGACCGGGAAGCTGGTGGGTCGCATGGGGCGGACGACGCTGGCGTACCTCGGCGCTCTGGACGAGCACTCGCCGGTTCTGCTGCCCTTCGAGGAGCGCAGCTTTGTCGGGATGGCGGGCCGCAGCGTGTCCAACATCGGACGCTTCCAGCAGACGCTCGGGCGCGATTCGTATCTCGGCGCGCTGTTGACCGACCGGCGCCTGGCGGGCGGCAGCGGGTCCGGCACGACGGGCGGTATCGACGGGCGCATCCGCTTCCTCGACAATTACAGTATCGAGTATCAGGCCCTGGCGAGTTATACGCGAGAGCCGGACGACACGACGCTGACCGAAGGCATCAACGACCTGGAGTTCGGCGATGGATACACGGGCGCGTTCGACGGTGAGTCGTATTGGGGCCACGCCTACTACGTGAGCCTGGAGCGCGATGCGCGAACTTGGTTCTTCGACTTCGACTTCTGGAACTCGAGCCCGGCCTTCCGGGCCGATCTGGGCTTCGAGAACCGGAACGATTACCACCGCTTCACGATGATCCAGGGGCTGCAGTTCTTTCCAGACAGTCGGATCATCGATCGGCTGCAGCCGCTATTCTTCGCCCAGCGGATCTGGAACTGGGATTGGCTGGTCAAAGACGACGTAATAGCGGTCAACTTCAATGTCACATGGAAGGGCGACACGCATTCCGTGATCGAGTACAGCCGGAGCCGGGAGCGTTTCCGAGGCCTCATGTTCGACGACCAGGACAACTGGGTGCTCGTCGTTCAGTCCGGGTTCAGTGAGATCTTGCGCCCCGGGATCGTCGTCACGCACGGAGAGAGGATCGCCCGCTCCACCGACCCCCCTGCTCCGGGTGTGGGGACGAACCTCGAAGCGTGGTTCGATCTCAAGCCGCTGACCCAATGGGTGATCCAGCCCTCGCTCCAATACTCGGAGCTGCACGACCCAGACACCGGCGAGGAGTTCTTCAGCGGCTACATCCTTCGCCTCCGCACCATCTTCCAGTTCACGCGCGAGTTCTTCGTGCGGCTAGTCGTACAGTACGACGATTTCGACAGGGCCCTCAGCATCGAGCCGCTGGTCACCTACAGGCTGAACGCGTTCAGCATGTTCTACATCGGCTCGACGCACGCTTACCTCGACTACGACGATCCCAGCGGCTTCACCCAGACCGAGCGGCAGTTCTTCGCCAAGTTCCAGTACCTGTTCCGGTCCTAGACGCAGGCCCCGCAAGCTCTCGCTGCTAACGCTGCCAGGCGGCAACCTGTCCCGGGGTAGAGGCGACCCCGACCGCGGTCGGCGCCGGGCCGTCTGGCGCCCGGAGGTGCCTTTGCGATCCAGCCGGCGATAGCGAATAGCGGGGGTACACTACGGGGTGACGGCGGGCGAGGATTCGCCGTCCGCCGCTGCAACGTTTCGGGCGCCTGGCGCGTCTATAGGTTAGAAAGAGGAAAGCGGGCACGGAAGGCGGGCTGGAGAGACCGGCGCTGAACAACGGAAACTGTTGGGACGCAAGGTGTTGAGGTAGCAATCATGTCGATAGATCTTCGGAGGTCGGTACTCTCGAAGCTGCGGGAAGCGGCGTGCTGTGCCTTCAGGTACCTCACCAGGCTGTCCTACCGGTCGAGCCGGGCCTGGACGGCCTTCCTGTCCTAGGAGGTTCGCGTCCGGCTAGGGGATGTCTAGTCCGGCCCCCGCCGGACCACGGCGCGGCGATCGGGACAAGCGGCCACTAAGGAGGAGGCATCCATATGGCCACGAGCCCGGTCCCCGCGCCGGTTTTCATTGACTGAACCGGGCGGCGCGCTATCCACAGCGCTCCGCCCGGTTTCGTGCCGACTCGCGAAATGGCGCCCGGCTCGGGCACATTCACCACGGCGGCAGCAGTTACGCGCCAGGGAGGCAGCGATCATGGCATTGTACGCAACGCGAAGCCCCCGCTATTCGGTTCTACGCCGGCTCATCCCCCTTGCCGCCGCCGGGATCGCACTCGCCTGCCTGGGAGACACGCCGCCCGGCATCAGCCTCGAGTACGTGTACGAGGTACCGCAGGAGACCGGCGACGGTTGGCTTACGGGACATCTGTCCGACCACGGGTTCGACCTCGGGCCGATCCGCGATCTCTTTGCCCTGGTCCTCGACGGGTCGTATCCCAACGTTCACAGCGTACTCATCATCAGGGACGGCGTGCTCGTCCTGGAAGAGTACTTTCCGGGTTATACCTCGATCGGCGAGTACGTCTCATTCGATCGCGAGACCCTGCACAGCTGCTACTCAGTGACGAAGAGCGTCAACTCCGCCCTGATCGGCATCGCCATCGACAGGGGACTGATCAGTGACACGCAGCAGAAGATCTCGAGCTTCCTGGCCGAGTACGCCGACATATTCACGGACCCGGACAAGGACCTCCTGCGCCTGGATCATCTGCTCTCGATGACAGCGGGTCTGGACTGGGACGAGCTGACATATCCCTACGTCGACCCCAACAACAGCCACTACTGGCTGAGGCTGAGCGACGACCCGATCAGGTACACGCTCGAGCAACCGGCGGTGGCAGAGCCCGGCACGAGCTTCGTCTACAACAGCGGCCTCTCGATAGCCCTGGGCAGGATCTTGGAGAACGTTGCGGGTCTCGCGGCAGACGAGTTCGCCGAGGTCTATCTGTTCGCGCCACTCAGCGTCTCCGAGTACACCTGGGGCCGCATGTCGGACGGTGAGACGCTGGAGACAGGCGGCGGCCTTTCACTGCGGCCACGCGACATGGCGAAGTTCGGCCAGCTCTATCTGAACGGCGGCCGCTGGGGAGACGTGCAGGTGGTGAGCGAGGGGTGGGTGACCGAATCGATTCAGCAGCAGGCGCCGGATCGAGGATACGGATACCAGTGGTGGCTGACGTCTTTCTCCGTCGATGGCCGGGTCGTGGACTCCTACACCGGTATCGGGTGGGGCGGGCAGTATGTCTTCGTGATCCCGGAACTGGACATGGTCGTGGTGTTCACGGGGGGTAACTACGATCAATCGATCAGCTATGCCTACGTGATGTTGGGGACCCACATACTTCTGTCTGCACTCCCCCAAACCTCCCAGCTGCGAGCCGCAGCAGCCGGCGCCGCCTTAGTGCCATAGCCTGAGGAGGCTTGCTCATGGCCCGGGCCATACATCAACTGGCGTCCGCTAAGGTGCGGCGCTCGCTCGTTCTCACGGCCGTTGCTGCGATCTGTGCCTGCGGCGACGGCGGCGGGTTAACCGCCCCTCCTGATTACGTCTACACAGTTCCGGAGCAAACGAACGACGGTTGGGCGACCGCGTCGTTGGCCGACGTGGGGATGGACGAGGCTCCCCTTTCCAGCCTGATGAGCAGACTGCGCGCCAATCCGGGACACTTGCTCCACGGCATCGTGATCACCGTGGACGGTAGACTCGTGTTCGAGGAGTACTTCGATGGGCGAACGCACCCAACGTATGGCGAGGTCCCGGTCAGGTTCGACAGGGAGACGAAACACTGTTTGTCTTCCGTGGCTAAGAGCGTGACGGCGACACTGTTGGGAATCGGGATTGCCCAGGGCTTCATTGCAGGCGTCGATGAGAAGGTGTTTGACTTCTTTCCGGAGTTGGCCGATCTGAATGTCGGCCAGAGGAGCGCAATCACGCTCAAACACCTGGTCACCATGTCCGCCGGCCTGCAATGGGACGAGTGGAGCTATCCGATCGGCGACCCGAGAAACGACCTCACCAGGTGATTCAACTTCGACGGTGATCTCCTCCGCTTTGTTCTCGAGAGACCGATGGTGGCGGAGCCCGGAACGCAATTCACCTACAACGGTGGACTGACGAACGTCCTGGGTGAGGCCGTTGGTCGGGCCAGCGGTATGCGCCTGGATCAAGTCTAAGAGGCGTTTCTATTCACACCACTGGGTATTACGGATTTCTCATGGTACTTCATGAGGCCGGACTTCGTCTACGCGTCAGGCGATGTCAGCCTGCGGCCGCGCGATATGGCGAAGCTCGGTCAGCTCTACCTGCAGGACGGGGTTTGGGACGGCGAGCGGGTTCTGCCAAGCGAATGGGTCGAGGCTACCGCGTCGCCTTACTTCACTTTCACAAATCCGCGGCACGGCCACCAGGGATACAGCTACGGGTGGTGGCCTATGACCGAGGCCTACGGCGCAGGTGCCTTCGCCGCATCTGGATGGGGAGAGCAGGCCATCATCGTAGTACCGGAATTCGACATGGTGGCTGCATTCACCGGCGGTTCCTATTGGGACGCTCCGTTGATGACATACGACCAGATGATGCGGCGATACGTGCTGCCGGCAATCAACCAATGAACGATCGCCTGCCAAAGCACGACCTCTGCCGCAGTAGCCGCGAGCCGCGCTCCGACCGTTGCGGCGCCGAGGTGTGACCGAAGCCGGCCCTAAACACGAGGCTCTTCGGAAGCCCCCCCGTACAGTACACCAAGCAGTGGTTCTGATCGGCAACGGGGACCGCTGACCGCCTGGAAGGGTAATATCGGAGTGTGAGCCGCGCGCCCTCTCCCTGCCCGGCCCTCGCCGGCTATCAGCGGGAGAAATGTACAGGACCGTCCTTTTTCTGCTGGTCTTACTGGCCGCCTGTGTCGACTCTCCAGCGCCGGAGGACTACTCCTCCGACCTGCCGCCGGGCGTCACCGTCGACTACTACGACTTCAGCGACGGGATCGCGCCCGACACGGTGTACTTCGTGGCGTTGGTCGGTGACTGGAACGGTGTGGACACACTCTTCTACTACCTGGGCGAGAGCGGTAGGGTCATCGAGGAGGGTTGGTACGTCGACTGGGCCGTGGAGGCGCCCGTCGCCTATGATCCGCTCGATGAACTCGAGATCATCTGGCGCGCCTGGATGGCCGGCGACACCGCGGAGCTGATCTGGACCCCCTAGCGCCGTATCACGGACCTCTTTATCCCTGCCCTAACAACTCGTTCACATTCGACATCACTTCGAAGGCGTCGGCGACGTAGAGCACGTCGGCCTTGCCCTGGGCCCAGCCGCAACCGGGATCGAGGTTGACAGCACGCCGCTCCTTGATGAAGCGCCAGCCGACCACGTGGGGCTCCTCACCGTGGCAGCAGGTGGCCAGCCCCTTTGGGTGCCGTGGGGTCGAGCCGGTCTGGCCCACCTGGTTCATATGGCTCATGAACGACAGGACCGTCTGCCCTTCCCCCGACTGATCGACCAGCGATTTGCTGCTCCCCAGCGAGGCCTGCGACTTTTCCAGGAAGCCGAGGATGAGCTGCTCGGCCTCGGGAACGTGGGGCTGGCCGTCGGCCTGCTTCTTCGTCCAGCCGGCGCCAGCGACGAAGAGCAGCTCGGCGTCGGGGCGGATCGTCTGTGCTTCGCCGGCTGCGGCTTCGATTCCCACGACCTGGGTGCGGGTCGCCGGTGGGTCGACGGGGACGCTCTCCAGCGACGCCGAGCCCGAGACGCCCTCGAGGGGCTCGAACACGCCGGAGTCGACCAGGATGAACCAGGGCCGCTGCTCGCGCAGCAGGGTGGCGACCATGCGCTGCCGGTAGTACCAGCGCTCGATCTGCGGCTTGCCGTCTTCCACACTCACGTCCGTCACGTGGGTGTCGACGCGGCCCTCGACGCGCAGCGCCACGCCGGGTATCGCCCGCGCGAACCTCGATGTGGCGGGAACCACCACCAGCGTCGCCTCGCTCTTCCGCGCCAGCGCCTCCGCCGCCGCCGCGTCGGTGGCGTAGCGCGAGACGCCGAAGTCGTCGCCGGCCACCGCCAAGAAGGCGTCGGCCCCGCAACCGGCGACGCTGTCGGCCGCCGCACCCACATCGGCGCCCACCAGGCCGACGGCGAGCGGTGCGCCGCCCAGGTCCTTCGACAACTGCACGGCGCCGCCCAGCACCTCCCGCGCGACTCGGGGCAACGCACCGTCCGGATCTGTATGGGTCAAGAATAAGATCTTTTCCATCGCTCTAGCTCCTCAACCACTCGACGATCTCGCGAGCGATCTCTTCCGCCGGCACATCTTTGACGATCTTCGTATCGCGCCGCTGCCGGGGCACCTCGACATTCCTATAGGTGATGCCCGCAGCGCTCACCGCTGCCGGCTGCGCCTGCTGCAGCGCCGGCATGATCGCCCGCATATTCTGCATCCCCACCTGCGGGTTGTTGGGCGGCTCGGGCAGCTCGCCGGTCGACCAGGCGAGGACGGCCGGCGGCCCCTCGCATACCGACGCCTGGTACACCCCGCCCTCGACGCGCTCGAGGACGCGGAGCGATCCGTCGTCCTGTACGGTGAGCTTGTCGACGGCGAGGAACTGGTCGGTGATGCCCAAGCGCTCGCCGACCATCTGCAGGGTGACACCGGCGTCACGGGAAGCGGACGAGCGGCCACCGAAGAGCAGCAGCCGGGGCCGGTCGAGTCCGTCGATCTTCTCGACCGCGCCGGCCAGAGCCGCTGCGACCTCATAGGCATCGCTGAAGCCGCCGGCGGGCCCGTCCAGAGCGACCAGCTCGAACGGGACCTTCTGGGCGATGTTCATCATCAGCTGCTGGAGCCGCGCCTTGGGGCCGAGGCTCACCAGCCAGACCTTGCTGTCGCCCGTGTTCTTGGCCAGGTGAGCGGCCTCGTAGAGCGCGTGCGCTGCCCAGGGGTCGAGGACCGCGGGCAACATCATCTCGCTCTTGAGGCCGGGTCCCGCCGGTGTGTCAACCGGCTCGAGGGTTTGCAGCGGGTCGGGAACCAGGCTCCCGCAGACCGCGATGTGAAAGCCTGCACTCATTGCATCGTTCTCCTCAACAATTCGTTTCCGTCATCAGAAGAAGTAGCGGATATTGAAGTTCGCTCGCCAGGCACTGATGCTCGCGCCTAGGTCCCGCAGCTTCAGCTTCGCGTTTGTCGTCTCCAGTGAGATGCTGAAGTCGCGCCGGCCCATGTAGGCGATGGCCCAACCATAGCTCGTAAACCTCGGGCGATGTCGCTACCCTGCTCGCTGAACTCGTCGTGCTGCACGGCAAGCAACAAGCCCAAGGGCACGGAGGTGCGGGATCTCAGGTCGAAGTCGACGGCGCCACCGACGACGTAGAGAAAGTCTCTGTCAGACTCGCCGAGGGCTTCGGCGGACCCGGCCTCGACGAGTGCCGTCAGGCCCGCCCAGTCCACCGGCGCGTAGGCGAAGCGTAGACCACCGGCGGCGCTGAGACCGTCGAACTCCACGAGCAACTTGTTGTCTTCCGTGAGACCGCCGTTGTCGATGATGCTCTGGGCGAACTGGAAAGGCGTGAGCCCATACAAGTTACTGCCCGACACCCTGGCAACGGCCGAGAGTATCATCCTCTCGTTGCCCCAGATGCGGGCGAGCCCCTCCAGCTTGATGCCGTAGACGGCGCTCACACCCTGCGCCAGCATCGCCTGCTCATTGGTGCCCAACCTTGCCGCAGTCGTAACACCCGCCGCCAGCGCCAGCCAGTTGTTGAAAGCATGCCGATACTCGAAGCCGAGTTGCAGGAAGGCCACATCGCCCTCCAGCGTGCCGAGAGTGTCACCGTCGACGTCGATGAACGGCGTCTTCAGGGCGAAGGCGATGCCGAAGCCGGTGGCGGTGCGCACGTGCGTGGTGATGAACGGATCGCCCACGACCCGCGACGGGATGAACGCGTGACCGCCCAGCTCGCGGGAGCCACGCTGCGGGGCTCCCTGTGCCAGGACAGGCGCATCCGTTCTGGCCTGCCCGGACGCCTGCGGCGGCGAAGCCAGCAACACAAGACAGGCCACCGCTCCGCCCAGCAGTGTTGTAGCAAGTAGACTGCGCCTCATAAGTCCCCTAGGAGTTGAAAGACATACACCCAAGATGAAGCAGGGTCAGTTTTCCGCCGAATGCAGTCCGCCGGCGCCAGCGCCGAACTCGAGCACCGTGCGTTCGGGATCATCTTCACGAGGCTGGGTGCAGCTCCAGAAGCAGGCGCCACAGTGGATGCACTTCTCGCGGTCGAACTGCGGGACGCCGCCCTCGCCCGGCGTGATCGCCTCGCCGGAACAGATCTCGATACAGAGCTTGGTCTCGCAGGCCTCGCAGACGCTTGGGTAGAGGAAGACCACATGGTCCGGGTAGCCGGCGGGCGCCTGGACCTTGCCACCGAGCAACAGCGCGTCCTGATGAGAGATGAGCAGCTTACCATCGTAGGAGATTGCCGGCCAGCCGGCCGCCTCCATCAGCGCGTCGTGCAGCGAGGTTCCGGCGGCGGCC
Source organism: Gemmatimonadota bacterium (assembly GCA_020344215.1). Lineage (GTDB taxonomy): Bacteria > Gemmatimonadota > Gemmatimonadetes > Palauibacterales > KS3-K002. The sequence goes on along the minus strand of CP070815.1, from coordinate 3,013,091 downwards.
GCCGCCTGGCGAATCCGCTCGATCTCGTCAACTTGGAGCTTGCCGTCGTAGTACTGCTGCAGCGACGGCACCGGCTCGTACGGCCGCTTGGCCGGACCGGAGATGTTGATTCTCCCTCTGCTGAGGCCGCTCAGCCCCATGCCGATGAAGCCGGCGAGGAAGCCCTTCTGGAACCCGTCGCGCGCCTTCTCGGCGATGCGAGCTCCCCTCTCGACCCAGCTCTCGCGGCGGCGCTGGACGTAGGCCGCCTCGAGGTTGGCCCGGGTGAAAGGCTTGTCTTGCTTGAGCAGCTCGATGACGCCCTCGGCGAGCTGCACGCCGGTGGTCCACGCCTCGTCGACGCCGGAGCCGGTGAGCACGTTGGTGCTGCCCGAGCCTTCGCCGATGCGGGCGTAGCCGTCGCCCACCAGGTGCGGTTCGCCGCGACGTCCCGACTCCTGAAGCGTCTTCGCACCCCAGGAGCGCAGCGTCCCACCCTCGAGGTAGCGCCAGACGTAGGGGTGCAACATCCAGTGCTGGAGGTAGCGGTAGCTGGTGCGGACGGGGCTGTCGAACCATGACGGGACAAAGATCCCCAGCGACGCGACGTTACCCGGGTAGACGTAGAAGAAGCCGAAAATCTCCGGCTCCGGGTAGCCGATGGTGTGGAAGACGGTCCCCGGCTCCAGCGGACAGTCGGTCGGCAGGTCGACCACCATCTTCATCCCCACCGCCCAGTCGCGCTGGTGGTGATCCTCCGGCATGCCGAAATGCTCGTCGAGCTTGCGACCGACTGGTCCGACTGGTCCATCGCCGACGACGGTGAGCGCGGCGCGCACGTCCATCCCCGGCATGTACGCCTCGGTCGGGTCTCCTCTGAGGTCGGTCCCCTGATCGAGGAGCCGCACGCCGACGACCCTGTCGTCATCTACGAGAGGCTCAGCGACCGGCATGCCGGGCCAGATTTGGACGAGCCCGGAGGACATGAGCAGCGAGCCGACCCACTGGTTGAACTGGCCGATCGACAGGAGCAGCCCGTCGTCCTTCTTCATGAAATCGGGGATGTAAGGCAGCTCGACGGCGTGCGGCCCACCTTTACCCAGCAACCTCAAGCTCGCCATGGCGGCATCGAGGCCCTTGACGCCCCCGGGCCGCCGGCTCGCCCCGATGGGATCCTTGAGCCAGACGACCTTCTCGTGGGAGACGTCGTGGGCCATGGGGATCTCGCCGGGCTCGAGGTCGTGGAACGAAGCCCGGATGCCACGGGCGCGCGTCACGACGCCCGAGACACCGAAGCCGATGTCATCGGCACGCTCGTAGCAGACGACCTGGAGCGGCATGCCAGGCATCGCCTTGCTCTGGAGATGCGGCTGCAGCGCCGGGTCCTGCATTGCCCGGGAGAGTGTGATGAGGAAACCGCCGGTCGCCGGGCCAAATCCGACGCAGACGATATCGACCTCCATGCTCTGACGATCGGCGGCCACCTCGCTCATGCGCGCCTCAACCCGGGTAGTCGAGGGCTTCGGGGACGACCACCTCGGTCAGCGCTTGGGCGGCGGCATCCTTCGCCAGGCGCGAGCCGCTGAGACAGCCATCCAACTTGGCGCGCCGCAGGGTGAAAGGCTCGTATCCGTCGAACCGCACGCAGGGCCCGCGCTTGAGCGGCGCATCGCCGTCCTCGTCGAACGCGTCGGTGGCACAGGAGCAGAGGCCCGGCATCACATTCTCCAGCACCGTGAGCTCGCGGGCGCTGTAGGCACGATCGCTCTCGGTCGTCCACGACGGGTGGCGGTTGTACCCGAAGACGAGGCTCGAGCAGATGCGCGCCACCTCGCCGCCGGCAGCCGCGGCCTGCACGTGGGAGAGGTCGGTGAAGAAGTTGACGAAGCCGGGCAGCGCTTCCGCCAAGCTGGGGTTGTCAGCGCCGACCGTCTCCAGCTCGATGAGGTCCATGATCTGGTAGCGCGAGGCGAGCAGCCAGCAGAGCGCGTCCGCCATAGGGAACGTCACACCCTGCCGATGCCCTTTGTAGAGCGGCGCGCCGTCGGCGTCTCTCGCCCCCAGCAGGTGACGCAGCGTCCAGAGCCAGAGGTCCATCGCCGAAGCGAGGGTGCAGGCGCCAGAGCCGGGGCGCAGACCGGCGATAGCGCGCAGCTCTTTGAGCCACTCCTCGAACCGGGCGAGGAAGATCGGGCTCGTCATCGTGACGCTGAGCTGCCGCCGCTGTACTGCTTCGGGACCTTCGTAGGTGGCTTCGAGCTGAGCGTCCATCCATTTCTGTGGGAGGAAGCCGGGACAGTCCTCGGTGACGCCGTAACCGCCCATCAAGCTGACGGCCTCGCGCATCATGTTGGCGCCGTGCCCGGTGTTCCACAGCTTCGCTGCCGGGCATAGCACGTTGGCCAGCGCGTCTTTCACCAGGTACTGGATGAGCTCGTTGGCCTCGAGCTCCTGGAAGCGTGCCCCGTCGCGTTCTTCCTCCGGCCTAGCCGCCAACCGTACGTACTCCAACGCCCGGTCGGTCCACTCGGTCAGCGCCCGAATCGCCTTTCGACCCTCAGGGATGCCGTGAGCCTTGAAGATCTCGTCACGCCGATGATCCATTGGGTCGAGCTCGTCGAACAGGCGCGCCGCCGCGAAGCCGAGTGACGCGCTTGCCTCACCGGTCGCCCAGATGTCCACCAGGCGGTGTAGCGCGTCTTCCTTTTGCTGCAGGCCCAGCTCGTGTCGCGGCGAACCAGGATGGTCCGAATCGCCGCCGCGGAACCGACCGCGCTGGTAGCGGATGACCGGTTCGACGGCCGACAACAGCTTCGCCGCCGTCATCAGGCCGACCGTCACGCGCGTGCGCCGGAACACCGAGTCGATGATCTCGCCGTGATTGTAGTTGGGGATGATGACGCCATCCTTCACCGTGTAGCCGCCGATGATACGGCTGGCGGGAACGTCGAGGCTGAAGACGGGATCGCTGGTCGCCGACAGCTGATGCACCAGCTTCTTCGTGGGTGTGCCGCGATCGTAGATCCCCGGGTCGTTTGCCTCGAGGATGATCATGCAGCTCCCCTCGATTCGCTCGTCACCGGAGTCCACTGCCGCCGAGACGAAGTTGGCGAACGCCATGTTCGTGATGAAGCGACCACGCTTCTCCACGTGGAGGATTGGTTCCTCGCCTTTCTTCCACTCCTTGACGCTTACTTTGCCGCCCAGCACACCCGTGTCGACGCCTACGTAGGGGATCGGCTCGGTTAGCGCGAACGCGCTGCGCTCGATCGTACGGTCCTCACCCGGTTGCGCAGGCGCGAAGCGGCGCATGTACTCCGCCTTCTGGTCCGCCGTACCCTTCTCGTGGATCGGCGACAGCCCTAGATGTCCGGCCATGGCGCCCGTGGCCGCGCCGCCATCCACCCAAGCGAGCTCGAAAGCCGCCAGCCCCATTGCCAGGTTCTTCGGCCCCTCGATAAAGCCACCGTACTCGGGGTCGATGAAAACCGAGGTAATGCCCGCCGCGTCGTACGCCTCAAGCAGCGTGGCCTTTTCCTCCGTCCACTCGTGCGTGTTCCGCGCGCCGTCGGCGACGAGCCGCGCCACCGGCCCGCGCGCTACCGCGCGCGACGACTGCACCAGCATCTGCAGATCGTAGCGGTCGGCGAACCGCCACATGATCTGCCGGACGTCGTCGCCGGGCAGCGTGGCGAGCTGCGGCGTCCTGGCGGTATCCGGTTTGACAGCACTCATACGCACGACCCCTTCTAATGGTTGGGACGGATTGCCACGATCAAAAGGCATTATCGTTTCCATATTCCTGGGAAACCCCGGAATTCTAATGCATCGCGGCCCGTTTGGTAACTGTCCGGGGGGCGAGGGGAGCAGCGGGCCCTTGCGACCGGAGGCCTGCGGCCGCAGGCTACCCGATCTACCGGTTCAGTCACACAGATGAGAGGTGTCAGCATGCGCTATTCCGCCCGTGTATTCGCATCGGCGATCGTCCTCACAACGGCCCTGGCGCTGCTCTTCGCCGGCGCCGGCACCGTTCTGGCACAGACGGCCGGCGGCGAGGAGCAGGAGGGGGTCCTGGGCTACTACCGCTACCCGGCCTTGCACGGCGACACGATTGTGTTCGCCGCGGAGGGCGACTTGTGGAAGGTCTCTGCGGCGGGTGGCGTCGCCAGGCGACTCACCACACACCACTCGGAGGAGGATGACCCTGTAATTTCCCCTAATGGAAGGACGCTGGCCTTCACGGCCCGCTACGAGGGTCCGGCCGAGCTCTATACGATGCCGCTGGCGGGTGGCGTTCCCGTGCGGCGCAGCTACGAGGCCGAGAGCTCCGTGGCCACGACCTGGACGCCCGACGGCCGCCTCGTCTACACGACGACCCACTACTCCGGGCTGCCGAAACGGCGGCTCGTGACGCTGAACCTGGAGAACGGGACGCGTTCGCTAATCCCGCTCGCTGAGGGCAGTGAAGCAACCTACGACGGCACGGGCACGAAGCTCTTCTTCGTCCGCCCCGCTTTCCACGGCAACGTCACCAAACGATACACGGGTGGCACGGCGCGCGACGTGTGGAAGTTCGAGGAGGGCGCCGCCGAAGCCGTCGAGCTGACCGGCGACTACGACGGCGAGAGCCACTCGCCGATGTGGTGGGCTGGCCGCGTTTACTTCGTCACCGACCGCGACGGCACGATGAACGTGTGGTCGATGGATGAGGATGGAGGAGACCTGCGCCAGCACACCCGGCACAGCGGCTGGGACGTGAAGGACCCATCGCTGTCGCAGGGGAGGATCGCCTATCAGCTGGGCGCCGACCTCTGGCTCTACGACATCTCGACCGGCGACGCGCAGCTCGTCCCCATCACACTGGCCTCGGACTTCGATCAGCTGCGCGAGAAGTGGGTCGATGATCCGATGAGTTACCTGACCTCGGCGCACATTCACCCCGAAGGCGCGAGCGTCGTGCTCACGGCCCGCGGCCGCGTGTTCGTGGCGCCGGCGGAACAGGGGCGGCTGGTGCGGGCCTCGCGCAAGGAGGGAGTGCGATACCGCGGCGTCGTGTTCATGCCGGACGGCGAAACTCTCCTGGGATTGTCGGATGAGACGGGCGAACTCGAGTTCGTGAAGATCCCGGCCAACGGTGTCGGCGACGAGGAGCCGCTCACCGACGATGGCATGATCCTGCGCTTCCGGGGGTACCCGTCGCCGGACGGGGCATGGATCGCGTACGACGATAACAACCGCGACCTGTGGGTGCTCAACGTCGCGACGGGCGAGGGTCGGAGGATCTCCGAGAACCGGGAGGGCATACGCGATATGGCCTGGTCGCCGGACAGCCGCTGGCTGGCCTTCACCATGCGCGCGAAGAACAGCTTCACCCAGATCAAGTTGTACAGCGTCGAAGACGGGACGACGGTCCCGCTCACCAGCGATCGGGTGAACAGCTTCAGCGTCGCCTGGGACCCGGACGGCGAGTTCATCTACTTCCTGTCCGACCGCAACCTACGCTCGCTGGTGGGCAGCCCCTGGGGCTCGCGCCAGCCGGAGCCGTACTTCGACAGGTCGATCGAGATCTTCCACGTGGCGCTGCAGAGAGGCCTGCGCTCTCCCTTCAAGCCTGACGACGAGCTGAGTCGTGCCGAGGGGGATGACGGGGGCGGCCGCGGTCGTGACGATTCCGACGGCGAGTCGGATGAAGCCGCCCCGATCCATATCGAGCTGGACGGTCTGCAGCGCCGGGTGAAACAGGTCCCGGTGGCGGCGGGCAATTTCAGTTCGCTGTACGTCACGAAGGACGCCCTGTTCTGGCGGGCGCGCGACTCGGGTCCCGGTGCGGACTCTCATCTGATGGCCCTCGAGATCGGCAACAAGGATTTCGAGCCGACGAAAATGGTCGAGGACGTCGGCAGTTTCGAGCTATCGCTCGACGGGGAGAAGGTCCTGCTGGCAAAGGGCGACAGCCTATACGTGATCGATGCCAGGCCGTCGCGGGTCGCCGACCTAGGCGAGCACCGGGTCGACCTGGGTGGCTGGACGTTCCCGATCGATGTGCGGGAGGATTGGCGCCAGATCTTCGTCGATGCGTGGCGGCTGGAACGTGACTACTTCTACGACCCCAACATGCACGGAGTCGATTGGGACGCGACGCTGCAGAAGTATCTGCCGCTGGTCGACCGGGTGACCACACGCGACGAGCTGTCGGATCTCATCGGGCGCGTGGTGGGCGAGCTGTCGGCGCTGCACACCAGTGTGCGCGGCGGCGACCTGCGACGCGGTGATGAGGACATCCAAGTGCCTACGCTGGGGGCCCGGCTGTTACGCGACCCGGAAGCCGGCGGTTATCGCATCGACTACATTTATCAATCGGACCCCGACTACCCGGACGAGATGTCGCCGCTGGCCGACCCGGACCTCGACGTCCAAGCCGGCGATGTGATCGAGGCGGTGAACGGCGTCGGCACGCTGCTCGTGCCCGACATCGGGGCGCTGCTCCGCAACCAGCAGGGCCGCCAGGTATTGCTGACCGTGCGCTCTGGCGGCTCGGTGCGGGCCGGGGAGTCCCGCGACTTGATCGTCGTCCCGACCACGGGCGAGTTCAACCTGAGATACAGCGACTGGGAGTACGCGCGCCGCCAGATCGTCGAGGAAGCAGGCGCGGGGAAGATCGGCTACGTCCACCTGCGGGCCATGGGCTGGGGCGACATCACGAAGTGGTACCGCGAGTTCTACCCGGTCTTCAACCGGCAGGCGCTGATCATCGACGTGCGGCACAACCGGGGCGGCAACATCGACAGCTTCATCCTGGAGAAGCTGATGCGGCAGGCCTGGATGTACTGGAAGAGCCGGGCCGGTCAGCCCACCTGGAACATGCAGTACGCCTTCCGCGGCCACATGGTCGTTCTGGTCGACCAGAACACGGCGTCGGACGGTGAGGCGTTCGCCGACGGTTTCCGGCGCCTCGGCCTGGGCGAAGTGATCGGGATGCGCACCTGGGGCGGCGAGATCTGGTTGAGCTCGACGAACCGGCTGAGCGACGGCGGACTCGCCCGGGCACCTATGACGGGTGTGTACGGGCCGGAAGGTGAGTGGTTGATCGAGCAGATCGGCGTGGTGCCCGACATCGTGGTGGACAACCTGCCGCACGCCACGTTCAACGGTTCCGACGCGCAGCTCGACGCAGCGATCGAGTATCTGCTAGGCCAGATCGAGAACGACCCGCGCTCAGTGCCGCCGCCGCCGGCCTATCCCAACCGCGCCTTCGAGTACCCGGTCACGGAGTCCGACGATGGGGGCAGCTGAGCCACGCTAGCCGTCTTCGTCGGGGAGATCGACCGAGGCAAGACAGGGTCGGAGGCCGGAAGACGCTCGGGCCGCGCGCTCAGGCGGTTGACCCCGCCGTCAGACGGCTGACCACGGCGCCAGCATCAGAGCCGCGGCCCGGTGTCGCCACTCTGTGCCCGTCATCTGTTGCCGGGCTCCGAATCTTCCTCCGGCTCCTTGGCGAGGCTCATACCGAAGAACTCGAGCGAGGCCACCTCGCCGTCGGACCCCAGGTGGAAGGAGACCAGGCCCGGGTCGATCCAGCGGTTGCGCCAGTGCGCACGGAATGTGTCGTAGTGCCAGTGCGAGAGGTCAGCCGTAAGGAACTCTGACCTCTCCATTACTAGGGAGCCGCCCTCGAAACGCACTTCGACCGAGCCGTAGGGGTTGCCGGCGTACACACCAGCATACTCATCGAGGGGGAGCGTCGGCGTCGTGCCATGCACCCTGCCCGCTTCGAGCTGCGCCAGCCGCTCCTCACCCCGTGCCGCGAGCTCCTCGTACATCTCCCGCATCTCGGCGCTCCAGTCGCGCTGGGGTTCGCCGAGGTAGGCATCGAAAAGACGGAACATCAGGGCATGGCGCAGCTCGGCGTGATCGCGGTTCGCGAACACCACGACGCCCAGCTCGTGTTCCGGGATGAGGCCGACGATGGCCACCGTCCCGTCGATACTCCCGGTGTGGAAGGCGACGAACTCGCCTCGATAGTCCTGCAGGAACCAGCCGAGGCCGTAGGCGGTGAAGTGCGGCTGCGTCAGCCGCGCGGTCGGGTAGAACCGGTCGGCCGGTACGATAACCTGCGGCCGGAATAACTCTGCGAATGCCGCATCGCTGACGAGCTGCTCGTCGCCAACTCGCCCTTCGTTCAGCAGGAAGCGGAGCCACTCCGTCATGTTTGCCACGCTGGAATACATCGACCCGGCGGGACCGATGGGATCTACAAGCCCAATACCGTCATCGGGGATCACCTGAAGACTATCGTCGACGTAGTCGTGGGGATGCGCCACGTTGTCGCGACCCGACAGAGCCAGCTTCTGCGTGACCGTCTCGCTCATGCCGAGCGGCCCAAGAATCCTTTGCTGCACCAGCTCGTCCCAAGAGGTGCCGTTCGACTGGCCAGCGATGATCCCAGCCGTGGCGTAGGAGACGTTGTTGTAGGCGTAGCGCGCGCGGAAACTGGACTGCGGTTCGACGTCGCGCAGTCGGCGCACCATCTCCTGGTAGTCGAGGTCGACGCCATACCAGAGGTAAAAGGGATCGCCGAAGCCGATCCGGTGCGTGAGCAGGTCACGCACCGTCACCTCGCGGGTGACGTAGGGGTCGTACAAGATGAATGTCGGGAGGTGGTCGGACACCGGGTCATCCCAGCCGAGCACTCCCTCGTCCACCATCATCGCCACGGCCATGGCGGTGAAGGCCTTGGTCGTCGACGCGTTGGCAAAGAGGGTGTGCAGATCGACCGGGGCGTTCGATCCCAAGGCACGGACGCCGTAGCCCTTGGCGAAGACGACCGAGTCGTCTTTCACGACGGCGATGGCAAGACCGGGGACGTCCCAGTCGTGGACGGCCTGCTCGACGTAGGCGTCGAAGCCCGCCAGGGGATGGCCGTCAGAAGCGGTCTGTGCCGCTGCCATAGTGGGGGCGACGAGGAGAAACGCGGCAAGAGCCGTTGCCCGCATGGAGCCTCCTAGCTCGTGATTCAGCTTACGGCCGGGCGACGAGACATGAGAGCACCGTCTAGCCCGGAGTTGACGATCTGTTGTACCGAAGTGACTACTTCTCTTCGTCGGGGATATCCACCTCGGTCGTGTGCTCACAGCAGTCGAGCATCATCTCGAGCCGTTCGGGGCTGAACCCGATCACGAAGTCATTGCCGTGGGCGATGACCGGGACGCCAACGCCGCCGGTGAGGGCGCGCCACTCCCGTAGCTGGAAGACGTCTTTCGTGATATCCGCTTCGTCGAACTCGCAGTCGTGTTCTCTGAGCCAATCCTTGGCCAGCTTGCAGTACGGTCAAGTCGGCGTAGTGTAGACTTTGATCTTGGCCATTATGGGTCCCCCACCTCGTGTCGGAACGAAGGGTTAGCTTGGAGTAGGATGAGTCTGGGCCTGGCGAAAGCATGACGTCAAGGGTGAAAGACTTCGAGCCGTTCCCTAGACAGCGGGACGCCATCGATGCGCCGCTAGGGCCCATCCTCGTCCTCGCGGGGCCCGGCGCGGGCAAGACCTTCTGCCTTATCCGCCGTGTCGAGTATCTGATCGAGACGCAGAAGCTCGAGCCGGAGCGGGTCTGCGCTGTGACCTTCACCAACAAGGCGGCGGAGGAGGTAACGGCGCGGCTCCATAAGGCCCTGGGTGAGCGGGCCGACCGGATCAACCGCGGCACGTTACACGCCCTCTGCCTGGCTATCCTCCGCGACCACCCCCAGGAGCTCGGGCTGCGGCGTGGGTTCGGGGTGGCGGACGAGCACTACCAGCAGCTTCTGCTGCGGCGGCTGGGGGTCTACCCGGAGGGGCGTCGTAGCGGGCTGCTCACGCTGTTCGGGCGCCGCCGGCTCCAGGCCTATCCGCTTAGCGAAGGTGACGAGGCCACCTTCGACAGCTACATCTCGCTGCTGCGGGAGAAGAACCTGGTCGACTTCGACGACATCATCGCGCTGACCGACGAACTCTTCAGAAAGCACGCGGAAATCGCCGCCCGGGTGGCCTCGCGCTGGGACTACGTGCTGGTGGACGAGTTCCAGGACCTGGACGCCGCCCAGTACTCGATTCTGAAGCGCCTGGCCTGGGATCACCGCAACATCTTCGCGGTGGGCGACGACGAGCAATCGATCTTCTCCTGGCGTGGCTCCGATCCGCGCATTCTATGGCGCTTCAAGAACGATTTCGGGATCGCCGAGGAGATCGTGCTCGACAAGAACTGGCGCTGCAGCCGGCAGATATTCGACGCGGCGCGCCGGCTGCTGCGCGAGAACCCCGAGATCTTCCGAAAGAAGATCGAGGCGGAACGCGATTCCGACTTCGCTGTCGAGTCGTACGCGTTCACCGATGAAGACGAGGAAGCGGCCTGGATCCTGGGCCACCTGCTGGTGGACAAGCAGGCGAGCGATCTGGACTGGGGTGACTACGCCCTGCTCTATCGCAGACACGAGGTGGGCGAGTATCTCGAGCGGCGCATGGTGGCCGCGGACATCCCGTGCCGCTTGGCGCGTGGTCGCTCGCTGCTCGACGACCCAGTGATCGCCTATGTGGTCGCCTCGCTGCGTGTGGTGAGCGCACCGGATGACGCTGTAGCCATAGAGGCCTTCGCCGACCGCATGCTGCCGGACAACATGCTGGCGGAGGTCCGCACGCTGGCGTCGTCAAGAGGCGCGGACTCCCTGGCGGCGCTCCGCATCTATGCCCGCACCCACGCGCCCGACCATCCCGACACCAAGAAGGCGTGGCGCTTCATCTACCACGTGGAGAACCTTCGCGCCCTGCACGAGTCCCACGACAGTCTGGGCGGCCTGGTCGAGGAGCTGCTCTCGCAGCGGGTCAGGCCGTACGAGAACCGCCTCGAGGAGCATTACGACGAACTCAGCGATCCTGACGAGCTTCCCGGCGCCCGCCAGCTGGCCGAGAGCCTAACATCCGCGTTGGCCAAGGGAGGACGGGTTTACATCGAGCCACAAGGCGGTCGGGAGATCGCACTGCGCGGCATGCTCGCCCAGGTCCGGCTCCCTACCACGGTCGAGTACCTGACGGATGACAGCGAACCTCGACCGCACGACCTCGTCGTGCGACCCGATGCCGGGGACGGGCGGCCGCCGGTGACGACCTTGTTCAAAGCGCTCCAGCTCATCCACAGCCGCAGCTTCGGTGACGTACTGCGCGACTACGTGACCTTCGACCTCGAGACGACAGATCTCAACCCGGCGACCTGCGAGATCATCGAGCTAGGCGCCGCCAAGGTGCGTGAAGGCGAGGTCGTCGACACGTTCCACTCGCTGGTTCGCTGCGAGGGACCCATCACGGCGGGCGCAACGGAGGTCCACGGCTACAGCGAGTCGGACCTGCGCGCCGCGCCGACGTTGGAAGAGATATGGCCGCGCTTCTTGGAGTTCGCAGAGCAGAGTGTGCTGGTCGCCCACAACGCTCACCGCTTCGACGTCCCGGTGCTGCGCCGTTCTGTCGATGCGTTCGCCGACACAGAGGGCCTCGTGTTCTTCGACACACTGCCCCTCGCGCGCTCGCTCTTCCGCGAGAGCGCAAGGCTCGGCGACCTGGCGGAGCGCTTCGGCGTTCCTGTCGATCGCGCCCATCACGCCCTCGACGATGCCGTTGCGCTCGCCCATGTCTTCCGGGCCCTCAGCCAGCAGAAGCGGTTGCGGGCACGGAAGGCCGCGCTGGTTAACCTCCTCGACCACCTCGGCCTGGGGCTGGCGCTCGAGCCGAGGCGCAATCTGGGCGACGAGGATGAGCTTCTGCTCAAGCTGGCAGCGCCCTACGCACTGGGCCGCTTCTCAGACTGCTTGGAGTTCTATGAAGCCGAGCGCGAGATTGCAGCGCTCGAGGCGCCGGCGGTCGAAGAGGTGATCAAACGACTGGGCGGCCGGCGAATGATGGAGCGAATCCGGGCGGAACGGAGCCCCGCCGAGCGCTATCCGACGGCTGTGGCCCGATTACAATCACTCATCGAGGTGAGCGACTCCGCGACATTGGACGCGAGCATCCGTCGCCTGTTGGAGCGGGTGGCGCTCTCCACTTCCGAAGGTGTGGAAGCGGACCCACACCGCGTGAACCTGCTCACCCTTCACTCGACGAAGGGCCTGGAGTTCTCTCGTGTCTATGTCATAGGACTCGAGGACTACCAACTGCCGGGCTACTACGCCGCCGTACAGAACCGCAAGGACGAGATCGAAGAAGCGCGTCGCCTGTTATACGTAGGCATGACGCGCGCGATGGACCGGCTGGTCCTCACCCGCAGCGACCGGCGGCGCGGCCGCGACTCGGGCGGCAGTATGTTCCTGAACGAGATCGGTCTGACGCCGGCTCGGGTCTAGGTCCCGGCCTTCCGGCTAACCACCCGGCAACGGCTCGTCACCCAGCACGAACGACTCGACGAACAGGCGCGCCACATCGGAGCGCATGACGTTGCTGTCGAGGCCCAGACCGTAGGGCCGGCTGAGCATGTTCGTGTTGCCCAGGACCACGAAGGTCATTCCCGTCTCCGGTGCCCTGACGATCAGAGACGAGTTGCTGTCCCAATAACCGTAGTGCCATTCGAGCTTGGCGCCCTCGTGATAGTGGATGAACCAGCCGAAACCGTAAGGCAGCGTCTCACCGGTGTTGGAGACCGCCGGGGTGAACACCGAGCCCCAGGTCTCGGGCTCGAGGAACTGGCCGTCATCGATGGCGAGCGAAAACGTGGCCACGTCCTCCGCTGAGGCGACGAGTCCGGCGGCCGAGCTGAAGTGGGTGGGCTGTCCCATTGGGTAGACTTCGGAACCGCGCAGCTCGTATCCCGCCGCCATCTCGGCGACGAACGCATCACGATCCAGGCCAGTGAGATAGAAGGCGCGGTGCCGCGGGTTCGGCGCGGTATGGCTGAGCTGGAGCGGCTGGAGGATCCGTTCCACCAACAGCTCCCCGAACGTGCGGCCCGTAGCAACTCGGATGACCCGGTCCAGCTCCGCGAAGCGTCCGCCATTGTAGGCATAGTGGGAGCCGGGCACGCCCTCGGAGGTGTGGGTGAGAAGGTGTCTGACGCGAATGACCCCGTCCGCCTCCAGGTCCACCCCGTATTGGCTGACCGGGTCGTCCAGGTCCACCAGCCCATCTTCTATGAGCTGCATGACGATCGTCGCGGCGAAGGGCTTGGTGAGTGAAGCCAGGTGGTATGGTGTCGTGGGCGTGGCCGGCCTCCCCTCTTCGGCGTCGGCGTAACCGAAGCCCATCGACCAGACGATCTCACCATCCTTGGCGATGGCCGCCGAGATGCCCGGTATCTGAAGCTCGACCCGCAGGCTGTCGAGCTCGGCCTCGAAGCCCTCCAGCCCCTCCATGGGCACGACCTCGACGGGCCCCGCCGGTTCGGTGGGGCTCGAGTCGCAGGCCAGGTTGCAAGCCAGAAGCAGGGCGGCCACGCAAGCGCGGGCCGGCGTGCGAATGAAAGCCGTCTGGTTCACCATCTCGAGATCCTCGACTTGATTTGCGTCAGTGGGCTCGCTCACCGATACGGGGTTGGCCCCACACGTGTTTCAGCACCGGCCCAGTCGTCCACCGGAAGTCGCTCGTCCCCCAGAACAGACAACCCAAACCGTGGGCGCCAGCCGTGCGTCCATCGGCCGCCAAGGGGTTGCCAGCGCTGACCGGGAACAGTTACAGCCGCAAGCCTGTTTTGAGACAACCCAACCATCTGACCGGAGGATAGGCATGACGAGCTTCAGCGGCGAGATCCGTATCAACGCACCTAAGGAGAAGGTGTGGGAGGTCATCGCGGACCTCGGCGGGATCCAAGCGTACCACCCCGGCGTGAGGAAGTCGTATTACACCTCGGAGCAGCGGGAGGGCGTGGGCGCCAGCCGGCACTGTGACCTGAAGCCGTTCGGCTCCCTCGATGAACGAATCGTCAGCTGGCAGGACGGCGACTCGTACGTGATCGACATCTACAACGGCGAGAAGGTGCCCCCGTTCAAGACGGCGACGGGATACGTGAGCGTCGAGCAAGATGGCACGCAGACGATCGCGCGCTTCGCCTTCCAGTACGAGCTCAAACTCGGCCCGCTGGGCTGGCTGATGGACCGGATTATGGTCCGGTCGCGCCTGAAGAGCGTGGTGCCCGCCGCGCTGCGGGGCCTGAAGCGCTACGTCGAGAACGGCGAATCGGAGGCCCGCCGACGCGAGCCGCAGGAGCAGGCCCAGATGGTCTGAGAGAGAAGACCGTGGGCCGGCGATGATTCGCCGGCCCGGCGTGTATTGTATAATAGTGGGTGACCGCGATCGTCAGCGAGAACGGAGACGGCTATGCGCTACAACCTGGCCGGACGAGAGAATCTGGAGGCACTGTTCACCGGTGGCGGCTTGGCGGCGGGAGCGGTCGGCCTCGGCATAGCGCTGGCCAAGCGGGCGCTTGGTGCGGTGGCGCTACCTCTGGCCGTGGGGAGCGGTCTGGTCTGGCTGGGTCGCAACCTGGGCGAGTCTTTCGTCGAGATTGGCGGCGATACGCTGCGGGTCAAGATGGGTTCGCTGTTCGACGAGACAATCCCGCTCAATGACGTAGCGCGGGTCAAAGAGACCCAGTGGAACATCCTGGGCGGCCTGGGCGTGCGTACAAACCTGCAGAACTGGGTAGCGGTCGTCTCCAAGACCGGACCGGTGGCAGACATCTCTTTCTGGCGGCCGATCCGGCTGCCGGTCATCCGTCACATCTATCACATACGGGCCCAGCGCTTGATCGTGAGCCCCGAGCACCTGGACTCGTTCATCGCCGATCTTCAGGGGCGGCTGCGCGGCTAGCTCGCGATCCGCACCTCACCCGCTGACACCGAGCGGCTCATCCTGTCCGGACGAACTGAAGGTTTCCAAGCGCTGCTCCACACGGTGCAAGGCGGCATCGGCGTCGGAGAGATTCGCCAGTGAGTGACGCGCCTGCTTCAGCGCCCTGTCCAGCTCTGAGCGTAGTTGTTCGACATCCGAACCCAGGTGAGTGAGGTGCTGGAGGATCTCGCGCGCGCAAGCCTGGAGCTGGAACCCCCTGAGCCCCATCCGGACCACCGACAGGTAAGCGTTGAGCGTGTTGGGCGATACCGGAATCACCCGCTTCCTCACCGCATACTCGCTGAGCGATCGCCCATCGTCATCCAATGGGCCGATGGCCACCTCGTGGAAAACGGACTCGGAGGGTATGTACATGAACGCCACGTCGAGCGCGCCCTCATCCGGCACGATGTATTTCGCGGCAACGTCGTCGATGTGGCCTCTCACATCACGGGCGAAGGCGCGCCAGGCCGCATCCGCATCCGCTGCACCCGATCCACGCAGGTCTACGTAGCGCCGAAAGTTGTCGAGGGGGAACTTCGAGTCGATCGGCAGCAACCGGTCATCGCCGAGGAAGATCACCGCATCGACCCGAGCACCGCTGCTCGGATAGGTGTGCTGCAGTCGAAAACGATCGCGGGGCAGCACGTCGGCGAGTAGATCCTCGAGCATGCGCTCACCGAACGCGCCACGCAGCTGCGGCGGCTGAAGGATCTTCTGAAGCTCGCCCAGCCCGATCCCCAGCTGCTCGACATTCTCCGTCGCCTTTTGCAGGAGACCAATGCGCCGGCTCAGCTCGTTGGCCTGCTGCAGGTGCTCGCGGAGGCGTTCGTCCACGCCCGACCGCATGGCCTGCACCTCACGCTGCAGCAGCTGGAGAGAGGCGGGGGGCGCCTCAGCCATGCGCCGGACCGCCCGCTCCACCCGGGCCTGGCGCCAGGCCAGCCAGAGGGCCACCATTACCAAGATCGCCAGAAGGACCGTCCCAAGATCCATAGGGACCTCCCGGACCGCCTAGGTTCCAGAATATCAGGGGGTTAGCCGGCTGGAGGGGTACGCTATCAGACTACCGGGGGCGTCCTCACATCGCAAGGACTCGCGAACCGGGGCGCCTCGACATAAATTGCCAGACAGATGACCACCGTGGATGCTGGCCGGGAGTGTCATATGTCCTCCGAGGAGTATTCGTTCAAGGCGTTCAGTGAGCACGCTTTTTACCACAAGGTCAACGAGGCGTTAGTCGACCGCGCGCATCTGAAACGCGGCTGGACCGTCGTCGACGTGGCCTGTGGCAGCGGGGCCATAACAGAGCTCATCCTGGAGAAGATCCGGGGAGCTCGAGAGGCCATGGTGATCGGCGTCGACTTGTCGGCGACCGCGCTGCGGGAGGCGGCGGAGAAGGTCGCGGGTGCGAGGGACGCCGTGGTGGAGTTCGTGCAGAGCCGGGCGGAAGAGATGTCGGCGAGCATCAAGCGGGCCGTGGACGCCGTCGTCTTCTGCAACGGCATCCACTACATCGAGGACAAGAAGGCCCTGCTGGAAGAAGTGCACCGCACGCTCAAGCCCGGCGGCGTCTTCGCGTTTAACACCGCGTTCTTCGAGGGCGCGTTGCCGCCCGAGACGCTCAAGTATTACCGCCGCTGGATGATGAAGGCACTTCGCAAGCTGAAGAAGCAGTACAATCTCAGGCCCGAGCACTCGAAGGTCGAGTCGCGGAAGCAGCTGACGGCGGACGAGTATCGGGCGTTGCTCCAGTCCAAGGGCTTCGAGATCAAGATTCACGAGATCTACCCGGGCGAGGTAACCAAGCAGGGCTGGATCGACCTGAGCCGTTTTTCCGACTTCATCGCCGGTGCGCTTCCCGGCATCCCCATTGAGACAGCGAGCGAAGTCCTTGTCGAGTCGCTCAGAGAGACGTTCGACGAGCTTGAGCTGACAGTGTGGCCGCGCAATTGGCTAACGGTGGTGGCCGCCCGGCCATAGACCGAGAGCACGATATATCCAGAGGGGCCGCGAGGCCCCTTTTTCTCGCCCCTCGCGACCGAACCGGCAGGTAAGAAATCTAAACCCCGCCCCAGCGTTCTAGAGACAGGAATCGCCATCGAGCGATGTGATCGGAGTCGCCGGTCGCCGCAGGCGCGAGCGCTGGCCGTGCAGTGATAGATGAGGGAATCCTCTGCCGCACCTGCGCGACCTGCCGGCCGCCCGACCTCGGCCTCACCGCGATGCTGGGTCAGGCGTTCGGGATCGCAGTGGACTGCAGGTGGCGCTACGACGCGATCCGCCACGCCGAGCGTGACGACGTGCTGATCGTGGCTCCCGATGTAGGCACGCATGTCGCCAGCCTGGATTTCGCTCACGGTGACGAGCTATGGCGACCCGCCACCGGCTCTCGCGGCCCGTTCTGGAGCGCTGGCTGAGCGAGATCGAGGCCGGGGTGGCAAGAGAAGCTAAGAGCGAGGCTCGCCAGGTATTGATCGGGTGAGCTTGCGCAGCAGTCGAGGATCGCCGCAGTTCAGCTGCGCGCGCGCGCCCCTGTCCAGCACGATCAGCACGGCCCGATCCGGGCGTCCGACGATCATGTGAGGCACATGGTCGCCGCCCTTGAGAAAGAAGGCGGCAGCGACGAGCCCGTCAACGATGGCATGTAGGCGGAACGATTGGGTCTCGCCGCCGAGTTCGGCGTAGGAGGGACCCGAGCAGCGTTCGACCTTCAGGTGCCTGTAGAGGCTCACGCTCAGCGGATCGAAGTTCTTGCCGCCCGACCCTGTAAGCTCACCCTCGGCAGCCTCAAGGACATACGAAACTCGATCTACAGCCTTCTCGAAGACGAGCGTCGAGAGGACCTCAAAGAGAACGCCTTTGAACTCGGCCTCGCTGAGGTCGTAGATCTTGCCATCAACGTCTAGGCTGAACGCAGGCTCGGAAGATTTCCTCATCGCATCCAATCTGCAGCTGTCCGAGGACTCATCACATGATAAGGAGCCGCGCGGAGGCAGGCAACGGATGACATGTTGCATGACGCCGTGCGGGTCGACACTATTGAAGGCGACAAAGCACGAGACTCGATCGCGGGAGTGCCATGCCTGCAAATCTGCCACCGGTATATCACGCAGCCGAGAAACGATACCGGCAAGCCAACTCGCCTGAGGAGAAGATCGAGGCTCTGCGCGAGATGCACGCTGTCATGCCCAAGCACAAGGGCACGGACAAGCTGCAGGCGGACATCAAGCGTAAGATCGCGCAACTCAAGGACCAGGCGAAAAAGGCACCGGCCGCCCGGCAGGTACCCCAGTGGGTGATCGAGAAGGTAGGTGCCGGCCAGGTCCCGGTGATCGGGCCGCCGAACGCGGGCAAGTCGGCGCTGATAGCCGAGGTGACGCACGCCGAGGTGCGAGTGGCGGAGTACCCGTTCACTACACAGGGGCCGGCGCCGGCGATGATGCCGTTCGAGAACATCCAGATCCAGCTCATCGATACTCCGGCCTGGTCGGAGGAGTTCGATGTGGGCTGGCTCCCTGAACTGACACGCAGGGCCGATGCCTGCGTCCTCGTCGCCGACCTCTCCGACGAGCTCGCCGAGGAAATGATCGCCTTCATCGTCGATCACATGGAGGCGCGTGACGTAGTGCTGACGGGCAGCGTCTCGGATGAACGGGAGGGCTTCGAAGTCTACGTCCCGACGCTACTAGTCGGGAACAAGAGCGAGGCGGCGAACGCTGGCGGCGTGCTGGCCGAGCTCGAGCGACGGTTCGCCGACCGGTTCCCGATTTGCGTTGTCTCCGTTGGTGAGAGCCGCGGGCTAGACGAGTTTAAACGCGCGCTGTTCGACGTGATGGCGATCACCCGGGTGTTCACCAAGCAGCCGGGCAAGGAGGCCGATCTGGGTGAGCCTTTCGTGCTCCCAGCCGGCAGCACTGTCCACGACCTGGCCGCGAAAATTCACAAGGAGATTCTGGCTAGCCTGAAGTACGCGCGACTGTGGGGAGAATCCGGGCGGTTCAAGGGGCAGCGCGTCGGCGAGGATCATGTGCTGGCGGATGGCGATATTGTAGAGCTGCACACACGGTAGTCGGTGGTCACCACTGTCTCAACTGCTGACTCTGTTCCTTCCCGCCCCCTTCGCTCTGTAGAGCGCCTTATCCGCAGCCGTTAGGACCCGCTCCGCTGTTGTGTTCCTACCATTCCGCTCCGCCACGCCGATGCTCACCGTAATAGTCAGCCTCTTGCCCCCTCCCGATCTGCGATTCCCGCCACCGGTCTTCTTGCGCAGCCTCCGGCGGCCGCGAACAGTGAACCCGGCCTCTTCGATCTCGGTCCGTAGGTCCTCCAGATGGGGTAGCGCCTCATCCCTGGTCTTGCCCGGGAACGTGACCGCGAACTCCTCGCCGCCGTAACGGAAGGCACGGCCACCGCCCGAGACGCGCGCCAGCTTTGCCGCCACCATGCGCAGGACCTGGTCGCCAACATCATGACCGTGTTTGTCGTTGAACCGCTTGAAGTGGTCGATGTCGACCATGGCAATGCTGTAGCGGTTGCGGAGTTCGGCAAGCGCCGCCGGGAGGGCCCGGCGCGATGGGAGCCCGGTTAGTTCGTCCCGGTAGGCCATGCTGTAGCCCGTCTCGACCACGGACAGGCCCAGGACCAAGCCGCCCGCCATGAGATAGACCGTCGAGACAGCACCGCCCGGTGAAGCGCTCAAGGCGAGGCACGTAGCTACAACCGCCCAAAGGAATCCAATCTCCACGGCTTTCCGCCGGCGAACGGCCACCGACGCGGCCACAGTGATGCTGACTGCGAAGACTAGCAGCTCCGGCTGCGGAATCGATGCCTTGACCGCGACGGCGGGCTCGATCAGCGCCGTTGGGACAGCCTGCGTGGCCTGCGCTTCCTGGTAGCGCAGAAGCATGGCCAAGGCGGGCGTCGGCAGTAGAACGACGGCGAGCTGGGTCAGGCCCCTGGCTGTGAGCACACCCCGATCGCGCGTCAGGGCCAGCGCCGCCAGGACTGCGGGGAGCAGAAATGTGGCGGCGGTGCGAGCGATCTGGGCCGGGCCGCCGGCGTCAAGCCGCAGCAACGCCTCGGCGAGAGCCAGGGCGAGGACGGCGGCGACGACACGGCTGCGGTGAAACCGCCAGGCGAGCAGGGCGCCCGCGCCGAAGATGGCGTACGGGTACCCTCGCGCCAGGTTGGCCAGGCTTTCCGGATCCCGGGACAGGTGCACCCAGGCCACGGCGGCCAGCATGACCAGGCCACCGGGTGCGACCCAAGAAAGAACGTGCTTCAGCTTACGGATAGGCAAACGGATACCGCTATCGCGCCGGACGGTCGCTCGCGCGGCAAGGAAAGGGGAGAGAGACCCGCGTGGGGCCTCGCGCTTAATTGTGTACCACGAAGCGTACGATGTCGTTCCGCTCGCAGATGAACTCGCCGAGGGCCCGGGCGATGGAGTACTTCTCCTCTACGGTCGTAACCTCAAGTCTGCCAAGGCTTTCCTCGACCGCCCCGAGGTTCAGGCCAGTCTCCGGATCGACCAGCGCTTCACCCTCCCGGACCACCTCCAGGACATCACCGACCTGCATCCCGGACTCGCTGCCGGCGTTGACGTAGACCTGGCCGCCGCTGACCGTCACCACCCTACCGCGCCACGGCTTATCGCCGAGCTCAGCGACGAGGCTGGCGACGACCTGTTCGACCGCCATGCGAGTCGCCTCTCCCAGCGGCGTGTCCTCGAATCCAGCCGTGCCCACGTCGAGGACATCCGTATCCAGGGCGAGTTGGGAAGACTTCTCCTCCACCGACCCTTCACCCTGGACGGAGGCCGTGATTTGCGAGGTCTGGACGTCGTAGATCCGGCTGTCGATGACCAGTCGCGCCTGGACGGTCTTCTTGCCGCCGCCGATCCTGATGCCCCCGGCGACCGGGACGTCGACCGGCACCGTCACCGCCGCTTCACCCGAACGGCCTTTCTCTCCATAGCTGAAAGTGGTGATCACCGGTCGGATGAGGAACTGGGCACCGATGATGCGGCCGGCCTGGACGGCGGTCTCCGGGTTCACGGCACCGCTGTACTGCAGCTCCTGCTCGGCCATTACATCAGCGATCGCCTGTCGCTCGACAACGATGAAGCGGTCGCTCTCCAGCAGCGCCGTCACCATCATCTCGGTGAGCCCCCGACCGAAGCTCTCGAGACTCTCGTTGTAGCTCCAGCCGGCAGCGCCGAAGGCGCCGCTGGCCTGGAACAGCCCGGGATCCCAGGTCCCGTCCATGACCGCGATGCGCATCTTGGGGCCGGTCCGGGTTCCTTCCTGGGCTTGAGCCGAATCGAGGGCGGCAACAACGGCGATTACGGCCAGAAGGCCGATCGGAATGGTGCGCATATTCACCTCCAGGCAGGATGGGCCCAACGCGTGGCTGTACCTCCGGTATTGAAACTAAGCCTCAGGCCGGCGGGCGACAACGCGCAGCACGACTGGAGATTGACCGGTCTTCGGCTGGGGGTGTAGCTTGCAGACATGAGCCAGCGTATCGGTCGCTACGAGGTGCTGGAAGAGCTCGGCAAAGGGGGGATGGGGATCGTGTACCGTGCCCGGGACCCCGAGCTCCATCGCTCGGTGGCGATCAAAGTCGTGCTGGCCTGGGCACAGTACGATCCGGAAGCGATGAAGCGTTTCAATCGCGAGGCGCGGGTCGTGGCCCAGCTGCAGCATCCACACATCGTGACCGTCTTCGACGCCGGCCGCACGGAGGAGGGCCTCCCCTACTTCGTCATGGAGTTGCTGGAGGGCACCGACCTGAGCGACGTTCTCGGTGCATCCGGCTCGTTGGCACCATCCCGAGCGGTGCGCTATGTGCTGCAGGTTTGTGAAGGTCTGGTCTATGCCCACGCCCGAGACATCGTCCACCGTGACATCAAGCCGGCCAACCTACTCATAACGCCGGAAGACACGATAAAGATCGTCGATTTCGGGATTGCCAAGCTGGTCGGCTCCCAGATTACCGGCACCGGGGTCTCGCTCGGGACGCCGCTTTACATGGCGCCGGAGCAGGTCGCAGGGAAGACGGTCGATCACCGCGCCGACATATTCGCGGTGGGCGGGGTGCTCTACACTCTGATCTCCGGACACCCACCGTTCGAGGCGCCCACCCTGGGCGGGATCTGCCACAAGATCGAAAGCGAAGCGCCGCAACCCTTCGCCAGACTGGGGATCGATGTCCACCCGCGGCTCGAGGCGATCATCCTCGAGGCGCTCGAGAAGGACCCGGAAGAGCGCTATCAGAGCGCTGCGGAGCTGGCCGCCGATCTGCGTGAGATCGAGGCCGATGTGCAGGCCCTGGCTACGGCACCTACGGTGATCAGCGCCGGCTCGGCTCCCGCCTCGCCGGTGACCCGGACGGAACCGATACAGCTGCCGCGGCGCCGGCCCGGGCGAACGCTCGCCCTGGCAGCCGTCGCTTTGATCGCCGCCGCAGCGGCGCTCTGGTCATTCCCCGAGCTACGGCCCTGGCCCGAGGGTCGCGAGTCGGCGGAGACTGCCCAGGCCAGCGACGAAGGCAGCGCCGCCGCCGGGTCGGCGAGCGCTGCTGCCGAATCGGAAACGACCTCGACCGCGGTGCCGGAGACGGCAGTATCCGGTGCCGACGCGTCGGCGAGCGGGATAGGCACATCGACGGAGACCGAATCCGGGGCGGCCGCCGCTACCGACGCAGGTCCGACGACCGCTGAGGCTGCCGGCGCCGCAGGGGCTGCCGCGGACGCACCGAGCACCGATCGGCCGACCGGCGACGAGGCAGCGGCGGTGGACCCCGGTCCCGACGAGGCGGCATCGCTGTACCCCGCCAGCATCGTGGAGCGGGCGGCCGTCAACAGGATCGTTAGTGCGCTGGTGCGCGCCGTCGAGGCGAAGGACTCAGCCGCCATCGCGCGCGTCTTCGGTGGGCGCGTCCCGGAGCGAGAGTGGCGCATGCTCAACCGTATGCTCCAGGGACCACGCATGCGGATCCGCTACCAGATGGGCAGCGTGGGTAGCACCGGCGAGGGAGTGGTGCTGGCAGAGGTTCACAACGACATCCTCTTCCTAGGGCAGCCCGGTCGCGTGCCGCCGCCCCGCAGGTCCACCTGGGTCATGCGATTCGGGTCGGACAAGACGGGGCTTTACCTCCAGAGGATCCGACCCCGTTAGCGCGACGAAGGCTAGCGACTCATGTCCTAAGACCTACGCGCTATTGCCCACCTCACCGTCCGCCTCGTACCCTCCTTCGATGGCACACCACGAACGCCGATGCGCAATCCCGCGAGCGTACCGTTCCGACTGATCGCAAACCGCGGCTTGGATCGCGGCCGGCCTTATGGCAAGGCCGAGCGCGCCATCCTCAGCCTAGAGCAGCACACAAGCGCCCGCAGAGAGATCGAGAGCTGGCCCGGTTATCATCCGACGCCGCTGCGAGTGTTGCCCGGGCTGGCCGAACGCGTCGGCCTCGGAGCCATCTACTACAAGGACGAGTCTGTGCGCTTCGGCCTGAACAGTTTCAAAGCTTTGGGTGGCGCCTACGGCGTGCAACGGGCTCTGGCCCGGGAGGTGAGCAGGGTAAGCGGCAGCGATGCGGCGAGCGGGCGCGATCTCATCTCCCGCCGCTACACCGACACCGTCTCCCGGCTGGTCGTGACCTGCGCGACGGCCGGTAACCACGGCCGTTCGGTCGCCTGGGGCGCGGAAATGTTCGGATGCCGCTGCGCTGTCTACGTCCCTGCCGTTACCGGCGAGCCGCGCGTCGCTGCCATCACCGCACACGGAGCCGTAGTGGTGCGGACGTCAGGCAACTACGACGAGGCGGTTCGCCGCTGCGACGATGACGCCCGCCGCTATGGGCGCTTAGTCGTTTCCGACACGTCGTATCCGGGCTACACGAAGATCCCGCGGGATGTGATGCAGGGCTATTCCGTCATGGTGGCCGAGGTTCTGGAGCAGCTACCGCCAGGCGAACGGCCAACGCATCTCTTCGTGCAAGGCGGGGTCGGCGGGCTGGCAGCCGCCGTCTGCGCCCACCTCTGGGAGACATGGGGCGCGGATCGCCCGGTCATCGCCGTCGTCGAGCCTGACTCCGCCGACTGCCTGTTCAGAAGTGCGGATGCAGGGCGGCCGACGCCGGTCCCCGGCGACTACGACACGATCATGGCCGGCCTCGCCGCCGGCGAGGTCTCGCTACTCGCTTGGAAGATCCTCGAGTGCGGAGCCGACTACTTCGTAGCCATCCCCGACGCGGCGGCTGAGCTGGCTATGCGGCTCCTAGCCGATGGCGTGGCAGGCGATCCAGCCATAGTTGCCGGCGAGTCGGGTGCCGCCGGGCTGGCGGGGGCACTGGCCGTCCTGCAGAGCTCAAAGGCGGCCGAGGATCTGCAGCTGGGGTCGGACTCGAGGCTGCTCGCTTTCGGCACCGAAGGGGCGACCGACCCGGAGAGCTACTCTCGAATCGTCGGTCGCTCTCCCGAGCTGGTCACATCGCCATCGAGCGGCGGAACCTGACGATCGCCAGCGACATGGCGCCGGTCGCCATGACGGTGAGCGCCGCGTACTGCACCCAGAGGTCCGCGATCCCCGCCCCTTTCAAGAAGATCGCGCGCACGATCTCCAAGAAATGCCTAACCGGGTTCAGCACGGTGATCCACTGGAAGATCTCCGGCATGCTGCTGATCGGATAGAAGAAGCCGGAGAGGATGATCGCGGGCAGCAGGACGAGGAACATCGTCATGAAGGCCTCCTGCTGAGTTCTGGAGACCGACGAGATGAGGAGCCCGAAGGCTAGCCCGCACAGGATATAAAGTAAGGCGGCGGGCAGCAGGTCGAGGAACGAGCCTCGCATCGGTACGTGGAACCAGAGGATTGCCAGCGCGGTCACGAGGAACAAGTCGATGAACGCGACAAGCGTGGCCGGTAGTGTTTTGCCGAGCATCAGCTCTGCCGCTGACAGCGGACTGACCGTGAGCTGGTCGAGCGTCCCCATCTCACGCTCACGCACCACTGACATGGATGTCAGCAGCAGCGACATGAGGAGGATCAGCATACCGATCACGCCGGGCACGTTGTAGACCCGGCTCTCGAGATCCGGGTTGTACCAGGCGCGGACGCGCGCATCGACGCCCCCGCTGGGTAGTGCCCCCGCCGCGGCGGCGCGGCCCCGGGCGAAACCCTGCACGATATAAGTCAGATACCCCTGTGCCACCGTGGCAGTGTTCGAGTTCGTCCCGTCGAGTATGACCTGGAGTCGGGCGCCGCGCCCGGAAGCCAGATCGCGGCTGAAGCCGGCGGGTATCTCGATGCCGACCTCCGCCTTTCCGTAGTCCAGTGCACGGACCAGATCGGCGGGCCGCTCGGATCTCCCGGCGATTCTGAAGTAGCCAGTCGCTTCAACGACCTCTAGCAGCTCGCGGGAGGCGGCGCTCCTATCGTGGTCGATGACAAAGGTCTTGGTGTCCCGGATGTCCGTGTTGACCGCGTAACCGAAGGCCACGAGCTGGATCACGGGGGCGATGAACACGATCCGCTTCATCCGCGGATCGCGGAACATCTGGCGCAGCTCCTTTCTTAGCAGCCGGCGAACACGGAGCGGGGAGATGGCGCTCATTCCAGCTCCTTCCTGAAGGAGCGGATCGCCAGCGTGAGGCCGGCGGCCGCGAAGATGATCATGGCCAACGCCTCCACCCAAAGCACCTCGGGGCCCACACCCTTCAGAAATATCCCCTTCGTAACGGTCACGTAGTAACGAGCCGGCACCGCGTAGGTGACGGCCCGCAAAGCGATAGGCATCGTCGAGATCGAGAAGATGAAACCGGAGAGCAGGATCGCCGGCAGGTAGGTGGTCTGTATGGCGACCTGCGTCGCCAGCACCTGGCTCTTGACGGCGGCCGAGATGAACATCCCGAAGCTCAGCGCACCGAGCAAGAACAGGAGCGTCAGGCCTGCCAGTAGCAGGATGTTGCCGCGGAGCGGGACACCGAAGATGAGCAACCCGGCGACGATTGCCAGCGCGACATCGAAGAGGCCAATGCCCACGTACGGTAGCAGCTTGCCGATCACAACGTCCAACCGGTGGACCGGCGTCGCGGCGAGCTGCTCCATCGTGCCGCGTTCCCACTCACGGGCGATAGTCAGTGCGGTGAGCATCGCGGCGATAATCGACATGATGACCGCAACGAGTCCCGGCACGATCATGTTGCGGCTCTCGAGCGTTTCGTTGTACCAGACGCGGGTCTCCGCCTCCACCGGCAAGACAAACCGGCGCGCGTGCAGAAGGACATCGCTCGAGTAGCGGATCACGATGGCGGCGGCGTAGTTCTGGGCGATCGTCGCGGTGTTGGCGTCTGAGCCGTCGAGAAGGAGTTGAACGGCTGCGTCACGACCGGCGGCCAGTTCGCGGTCGAAGCGGGGCGGGATCACCATCACGACCCTGACCTTCGCCCTCTGTAGCAGGTCATCGACATCCGCATACCGCGCCGGATACTCGACGATATCGAAGTAGCCGGAGCTCTCGAACGCATGGACGAGCGCGCGGCTCCGCTCGCTGCCGCTCTCGTCCACTACCGCCATCTCGATGTTGTTGACGTCGTAGCTAATGGCGTAGCCGAAGAAGAGGAGGAGTGCCACGGGCAGCAAGAAAGCCATGATCAGGCTCCGAGGATCGCGGCGGAGCTGGATCGCCTCCTTGCGGGCGATAGCCCACAGACGAGTCGGATTCATTCGGCCAGCGTCCCACCCGAACGGTGAACGAAGGACACGAACACGTCCTCGAGCGACGGCTCGATCGGCCGAATCGACTCGACGGAGTGGCCGGCGGCGGCAAGTATCTCGGGTATTTGGCGCTCGGCGGCGGCCTGGTCTTCGACCATCGCGTGCACGGCGCGACCGAACATGGTGACCTCGATGACGCCGGGCGCGTCGCGCAGCACCTCCAACGCCCTGGGCGCAGCGGCGGTCGTGACCTCGAGAACCGGTTCCTGAATCGCAGCCTTGAGCGAGCGCGGCCGATCAAGGGCGATGATCCGGCCGCGGTTCATCACGGCGACACGGTGACAGTACTCCGCCTCCTCCATGTAGTGGGTGCTGACAAAGACGGTCGTCCCCGACGCGGCGAACCCGTAGATCAGATCCCAGAAATTGCGGCGCGAGATCGGATCGACCCCCGAGGTCGGCTCGTCGAGGAACAGGATCGGCGGCTCGTGCAGGACAGCGCACCCCAGGGCCAGGCGCTGCTTGACGCCCAGCGGCAGCTCCCCTGTGAGGCGGTCCTGGTGGCCGGCGAGCTGCGCCATCTCCAGCACCCAGTCCCGGCGATCCGCAAAGCGGTCGTTACCGACGCCGTAGAGCCCGGCGAAGAGCTGGATGTTCTCCAGCACGGTCAGATCGTGGTAGAGTGAGAAGAGCTGCGACATGTAGCCAATGTTCAGCTTGACCTGGTCGATCTCTCGCCCTACGTCGAACCCGGCGACGCGGGCCGAACCGGAAGTGGGCCGCAACAGGCCGGTGAGCATCTTGATCGTGGTAGTCTTGCCGGCACCGTTTGGACCCAGGAAGCCGAAGATTTCGCCCCGCTCAACGACGAAGCTCACGCGATCGACGGCAGTGAAGTCGCCGAACTTGCGGGTGAGCTCGTTGACCCGAACGGCCTCAGGCATCCCCTGCCTCCTGCCCCTGCACGAGGTCTATGAACACGTCTTCGAGCGATGGTTCGATCGGCCTTTCCTCGAGCAGCGCGATCTCGTGTGCCGTCAGGTGGTCACGCGCCGGCGGCCAATCCGCGGCACTTTCGGCAAGCGTCACATGGACGACATCGCCGAAGAGAATCGCCTGCCGCACCGCGGGATGTTTCCTCAGCAGGTCGCGGGCACGGCGCGGCTGATCGGTTCGCACAGCCAGCACCTGATCGTGCAGCCTCTGCTGCAACACGTCCGGCCGCTCGACGACTTCCGACCGTCCCTTGTGAAAGAGGGCCACGCGGTCGCAGCGCTCCGCCTCGTCCAAGTAGGCCGTGGACACGATTACGGTCACACCACTTGCTACCATCTCGTGGATGATCAGCCAAAGGTCGCGCCGCGAGATGGGGTCCACACCGAACGTCGGCTCGTCGAGAAGCAGGATGTCGGGCTCGTGAATCAAGGCGGCGCACAGCCCCAACTTCTGTTTCATGCCGCCGGAGAGCTGGCCGGCGAGTCGATCCTCGAACGGACCGAGGCCCGAGAAAGCGTAGAGGCGCTCCAGACGCGGCGGCCGCTCACGGCGCGGGATTTGATAGAGATCGGCGTAGAACTCGATGTTCTCCCTGACTGTGAGGTCGGTGTAGAGCCCGAAACGTTGTGACATGTAAGCGATGTGGTGCTTTACACCCTCGGGGTTACGGGCGATGCTGACACCGGCGACCAGTGCGTCGCCCGCTGTGGGGCGCAACACTCCGGCCAGCATGCGGAGGGTGGTCGTCTTGCCGGCGCCGTCGGGTCCCACGATGCCGAAGAGCTCGCCCGGCACGACGTCGAACGTCAGCTCATCAACAGCGCGCAGCTCAGCGAAGTCGCGCGTCAGGCCAACGAGGGAGACGGCCGGCCCCATCCTGGTCAATCCCCCCGCGTATCGAGACGCACGTCGGCGGCGAGACCGGGCTTGAGGTCGAACCCGGGGTCGCCAATGATCTGGACCTTGACGCGATAGACCAGCTTCACACGCTCTTCGGTGGTCTGAACGTTGCGCGGCGTGAACTCTGCTTCGTTGGCGATGAAGACGACACGACCCTCATAGGTGCGGTCGGGATAGGCGTCGCCGGTGATTGCTGCCGGGTGCCCGATGTCGATCCGGCCGACCTCGTCGGCACGCACGTAAATGCGGACCCAGCGGTCGTCGGGGTTCATCAGCGTCAGCACCGGAGCGCCGGCGGCCACCGTCTCGCCTGGCTCACGATGGCGCACCGTGATCAGACCGGCGAACGGCGCGCGGATCACCGCGAAATCGAGTGCCGCATCGATCTGGGCCACCGTCGCCTCCGCCTGGGCGAGCGCTGCGCGTTGCGCGGCGATCCGTTCCTGCCTGGGCCCGGTCTCGAGTATCTGCAGCGCCTCCTGGACGCTCTCGTAGTCCGCCATCGCCAACTCATAAGCGGTCT
This sequence comes from Gemmatimonadota bacterium, assembly GCA_020344215.1. Lineage (GTDB taxonomy): Bacteria > Gemmatimonadota > Gemmatimonadetes > Palauibacterales > KS3-K002. Next base: position 2,984,132 of record CP070815.1, on the reverse strand, counting down.
CGGCGTTGTCGAGCATCTGCTCGCTCACCGCCCCACCCTCGAACAGCCTCTGCGTCCGTTCCAGATCCCGCCTCGTGTCGTTCACACGCTGCTGGGCGCCGCGCAGCGCGGCGCGACCCTGGGCGACCTCCTCGGCGCGGAAACCGCTCTCGAGCTCGGTCAGCATCGCCCGAGCCGCCTCTGCCTGCGCCTCGGCCGCTCGGCGGCGCGCCACAAGCTCGCTGCGGTCGAGCCGGGCCAACTCCTGGCCCGCGGCTACCCTGTCGCCCTCGCGAACCGTTATACCCGCGATGCGTCCCGGCGCCTGAAAGCCCAGATCCGCTTCTGTCGCCTCCACGGTGCCCGACGCGAGGACCACGTCCGAGTGGTCGTCTCTGAGAACCGTGTACCATAGCGTCACTGCGATCACGACTGGAACGACGACCGCGATCACGACTCGTCGTCTCTTACTCATTGAGAGATCTCCACGTTGTTGACGAGCCACTCCGGGGTGAGTTCGCCCACGACTCTGGCGAGCTCCGCCCTGGCGGCGATCTCAGCATGCTGCGCTTCGACCAGCAGCGACCGCGCCCGCGCCAGGTCGGCCTCGGCACGGAGATAGTCCGTCTGTGTGCCCGCGCCGGCTTCCAGCGAGAGCTGCTCGATCCGTACGACCTCCGTCTGGTGCTGGACGGCACGCCGCAGCGCAGACACAAGCGCCTCGGTCTCGAGCGCGGCGTTCAATGCCCTATCCACGCCGTCTTCGATCTCCAACTCGGCGAGCCTGAGCTCCTCGTGTGCGACGTACGTCTCGGCGCTCGCCTGGCTCACAGCACTCGATCGCGCACCGCCGGTAAACAGGGGATAAGTAACCGCGATACCGACGTTCCATTCGGTTGAGGTGTTCCCGGCGTCGCTGCTGAACAACTGGTAACCTCCGGCGAGCTCGAGCACGGGGATCCATGCGGCCCTGGCGACCTTCCGCTTCGCCTCCGCCGCTGCAACGCTCTGTCGTGCGCGTTCCAGATCGGGGTTGTTGGCTTTCGCCCGTTCCACGAGATCAGCCCGCTGCTCGAGCATCGAAGACCTCATGAGCTCGATCGGACAGAGCCGATCGACGCGCGCCTCGCTCGGCTCGACACCGATCAGCCGCGCCAGCTGGCGCTCCGCCAAATCAAGACGCGTCGCTGTCGCAACCCGCTGCGCCTCCGCCTCTGCAAGAGCAGCGTCGACACGCAGCAACTCCACCCGCGCCGCCTGGCCCTCCGCAAGGAGCTGATCCACGCGTTGCCGCTCCGCTTGGAGAGCGTCGAGCCGCCGCTGCTGTGCATCCAAGACGCCGCGCGCAGTGAGCACCTCCAAGTAGGCGAGCGTCACGCGAGCCGTGAGGGCCATCTCCGTCATCGCTCGCGCGGCCGCAGCGCCGGCAGCACCGGCCTGCGCGCCTCTAATGCTGTTCAGGCGCGCGCCGCCGTCGAACACCGTCCAAGTCAGCGACGCGTTGCCTTGGATCAGCGTACGCTCGAACTCGATCCGCTCGAACTCCTCCTGTGTGAAGCCGTGGATTGGCGCCACTACCATGGGCTCCTGGTAGCGTACTACGCCGGCCCGAGTGCCAAGCTGCGGCCACCACGCCGACCTCGCCTGCCCCAGCACGGAAGAAGCAGCATCCTCACCGGCGCGTGCAGCTCCGACGCTGGGGTGTGTCTCGTGTGCCAGTGCGACCGCCTCGCTCAAGGTCAGCACTTCGCTGCTCGCCGTCTCCTGAGCTAGACTCGCCGTGGCGCAGCCGAGCGAAACGAGGCCGGCCGGCACGAGGGTGCGCATCCTCCATCTGGCAGTTGAGCGTCTCATCTCAAGTTCTCCGGATGTGTTGCCAAACCCGCGCGCACGAAGCGAACGACGCTCTCGACAAGCTGGGCGCGCGTTTCGGGATCGTCCTGGTCTATCGCCACGCTCGCTTGCAGCGCAGGCCGGGCAAGCGTGAGCCAGATCGGCTGCGAGCCGATGCTCAGCGCCATGAGCTGCGCGTCACCGGGCCGCACCGATCCATCCTGTTGCCCCTCGGTGATCAGCGCAGCGATTACCCGCACATTCGCCTGCATGGTTCGAAGCGCCACCTCTGGCATCGGGCGCGAGCTCGTCAACTGCTGGAGCATCAGCGTCGGCAGGTCCGGGTTCTCGTACAGGAAGTCGAAGAACACACGGACGAGCCGCTCGACCCGATCGAGCGGCGGTCCGGGCGTCTCGGCCGCCGATGCCAACCGCTCGTACGAGGGACCTATGGCCGCACCAATCACCGCCTCGTAAAGAGCCTCCTTGGTGCCGAAGTGATACGTGATGGCCCCGAGATTGGCCCCAGCCCGGGCAGTGATGGCTCTCACCGATGCGCCGTCGTAGCCGTGCCTGGCGAAGAGCTCGCACGCGGCGCGGACAAGCGCAGCAGCGGTAGGAGTGGAGTCATTCATACGTATGACCTCCTTCATACGTTCGTATGATACCCCCCGCTTTCTTGCACGTCAAGCGGTTCTGGGCAACTTGCGCTCGCCTTTGGCGTCGGGTCTTCTAGCCTGGGGGCTGGGGCGGGAAGTGGAGCGTCCACCATTCCCTGGCCCGCTCGTGGGTCCAGGGCTTCTCGAAGCGGACTGTGGCGAGGGCGGTCTCCAATGCCTCGGCGCTCTCGAACCGAGCCTGGGGGTCCTTTTCGAGGCACCTCATCACGATGGCCTCCAATTTCGGAGGGATGGGGAGCTCGGAGACCTCGCCCAGCCTTCGCGGGGGCGTCTTCACGTGATGAACTACTAGCTCGACGGCGGTGGGCGCGTCGAAGGGCGGCCGGCCTGTGAGCATCCAGTACGCCACGCCGCCGAGGCCGTAGAGGTCGGCCCGCTGGTCAAGCGCCCCCATCTCACTGACCGCCTCGGGGGCGATGTAGCGCGGGGTGCCGAGCAGGGTGCCCACGGCGGTGATGCTCTCGTCCGCGGTGATCTGTTTCGCGAGGCCGAAGTCGAGGACCTTCACGAAATCGTAGAGACGGCCACGCTGGGTAAGGAAGATGTTTGACGGCTTGATGTCGCGGTGGATGATGTTCTTGGCATGAGCTTCGGCCAGCGAACCGCAGACCTGAGTCAGGATGAACGCAGTGCGCTCGGGCGGCACGGGCCCGAACCGATCCACCAGTTCCTCGAGGCTCAAGCCCTCCAGATACTCCATGGCATAATAGAACGTATCGTGTCCGGTACGCCCGAAGTCGTAGATAGTGATGGTGTGCGGGTGAGTGAGCGTCGCCGACAGGCGAACTTCACGCTCGAAGCGCGCCAGGGATGTGTCACCTTCGCCGGCCGGCGCCTTGAGGACTTTGATAGCAGTGGGCCGGCACATCAGAGCGTGTTCTGCGACGTACACATCGCCCATACCGCCACTGCCGAGTTCTCTCTCGAGCACGTAGCTGCCGAGTTGTCTCGCCCGGTGAAGCGTCAGACGCATGTGGTAGAGTGCCTTGGTGAAGACGACGGAGATGGCGGCAATAATCGCGAGCTGAAACGTCCCCTCGATGACCGGAGCGCGAAACGCTTCGATCCCTCCGTTCGCCGACCAGTACGCCTGCAGCTCAGGGATCAGTGCGTAGCCGAGACCTGCGATTAACGGGAACCCCAGGGCGGCGGTCACAGCCAGCCCCACCTGCGAGGCGACCGGGACGGGTATGAAGGCGGCGTGCACGAAAAGCAAGATCGAGATCGCGAATGTGGGGATCTCGTTCAGGTCGAATGCCACGGCAATGAACTGCGATAGGAGGATGTTGAAGGTGATTACGGCATAGTCGATGATCAGAAGGCCACGAGTATGCCAGTCACGGAGAAACAACAGCGCCGCCGCCAGACCGATGGACACAACATACAGAGCGTAGATGCCGATAATCCACGGTGCAAAGACGGTCTGCACCTCGGGATCAAGCCCGGTGATGCCGTAGAATATTTGGGCGGCCAGCGCGACGACGAACCCGAGGATCAGCACCAGCCTCAGCCGGGTCAGTAGCAGGCCATGCTGCTCTTCCTCGAAGGTGCTTGCTGACCTCGCCGTGAAGAAGACCGGTTTCTCGGCCAACAGCTGTATGCTCATAGTACAGAGCGAAGCGGTACTGAGCCGGAAGCGGCCGGGTGCGGCTTCGTGTTGATCTCATAACTCCATATGATGCTCAAGATCGAGCGGCGAAATATAGAGCCTAAACTTCTCGTCCTCGGCGAGCTTCGTCTCCAGAATCTTGTCGAGCACGTCCTCGCCTAAGGTCTTCGCCAAGAGCTCGCTGCTTTCCGCCACCTGGATCGCCTCGTAAAGGTCGTGGGGCAGCGACCGCACGCCTAGCCTCTCCCGCTCCACGGGAGTGAGCTCGTAGAGGTCCTGGGTCATCGGCTCGGACAGCGGAAGTCCGCGCTCGAGCCCGTCGAGTCCGGCAGCCAGCATGACGGCGAAGGCGAGATACGGGTTGCACGCGGCGTCGGGAAACCGGAGCTCGATGCGAGTGGCTACCTCCTTGCCCGGCTTGTACATGGGCAAGCGGACGAGCGCCGAGCGGTTGCGCTCCGCCCAAGCGATGTAAACCGGGGCTTCGAACCCCACCACCAGCCGCTTATAGGAGTTGTACCACTGGTTGGTGATGAGCGATATCGCGCGCGCGTGGTCGAGGACGCCCGCCAGGAATTGCTTACCGGTGTCCGAGAGATGGTAGCTGTGCTCCTTGGAATAGAAGGCGTTCGTCTTCTCGTCCTTGAAGATCGACAGATGCGTGTGCATGCCGCTGCCGTTTTCGCCGAACAGGGGCTTCGGCATGAAGGTGGCGTACACGCCGTTGCGGCGCGCGATTTCCTTCACGAGGTACTTATAGGTCTGCAGGGCGTCGGCCATGCGGAGCGCTTCCTGGTACTTTAGATCGATCTCGTGCTGGCTGGGCGCGACCTCATGGTGCATGTACTCCACCGGGATACCCATCGACTCGAGAGCGAAGACGGTGACCTCGCGGAGGTCATCGCCCAAGTCGACCGGGTTAATGTCGAAGTAGCCCGCCCGGTCGATCGCCGTTGGGCGGTTCTCGTCGGCGAAGTAGTAGTATTCGGCCTCAGGCCCGATGTTCATGTGCGAGAAGCCGTGGTCCTTGAGTCGCGCTAGGTTCCGCTTGAGCACATCGCGCGGGTCGCTGGCATAGTGGGCTCCGTCCGGACTCCGGACCTCGGCGAACATGCGGATCGACCGCGAGCCGCCCACCTTGAACGGGATCGTCTGAGCGGTTGAAGCGATCGGGAACGCCACCATGTCGCTCTCCTGGATCCGCTGGTAGCCCTCGATCGAGGATCCGTCGAAGCCCATCCCTTCCTCGAAGGCCCCCTCGATCTCCGGCAGCGTCACGGCGAACGACTTGAGGAAGCCCAGCAAGTCGGTGAACCAAAGCCGGATCGAGGTGACGCCATGCTCGGAGCAATACTTGATGGCATCCTCCGGGGTCGAGAGGTCGAGGCCGCCGTGGCACTCCATCTCGTGGACGTACTTGCCCATCTGCTCGCGAAACTTCTCTACCTGCGTGAGGAACTCTTTCATTTGCATCGACTTACGCCTCCGTCGGTTGGGGGAGCTACCGGATACAGGGATAACGGGCGGCCGACTGGCGCGCACGAGCCGAATCTACGCGCCGCACGGGAAAAATCGAGGGGCGAATGCCCTCGGGCTAGCCGGTCGCCCCGGGCGGTGTCAGTCGCGGATCGGAAACCGCAGCGGCCGCGCGCCGCCGCCATACGCTGGCGAAGGCCGCGACGGCAGCCAAGACGAGCAGGACGACGAAGGCGACCGTAAGTACGCGGAAGAGAGGTCGCTCCGCCTCGGGCCGGACGAGGATGACCCGATAGGAGACGTTGCTCATCGGATCGAAGCCGAAGGCACCGTCGTCGGCTGGAATGAAGTTCGGGTAGAGCTCGAACCTGAAGAAGTCGGAGTGGCCGACCTGTGCGTCGAACTCGGCGTCCTCGAGGAAGAGGTTACGCTGAGCGTCCTGCCAGCTGATCCTCTTCACCTTCACGCTGGCGTCGGGCGGGATGCTGAAGCCGACGTCACGAATCACGGTGGGGTGCTCGGCCCGATACGGCCAAACGTAGCGGATCCTGTGCATCCGCGAGTGGAGGAGTGTACCGATTCGCCTCGTGAGATCCTCGGTATCCTTGAAGCTGATTTGAAGTCTCTGGTCATCGATCTCGCTTCCGATGATTCGGCTGGTGAGTTCGATGGCACCATCGTGTATCAGCTCGAGGGTCCACACGTAGTCGCGGTGCGCGTGAAAGTCGTCGTCGTAGTTGACGAACTCGGTTCCGGAGAGCCGCACCGCCTGCCGCGCGGCCTCCAGATACGCTTCCGGGACGCTCCCCGCGGCCGGCGTTCTCACATCGACGGTCACCGGGGCCGGTCGCTCGCGTGCCAGCCACCGCAGGTCGGCCAGCGCCTGACGCGCGTCCGCCGCGCTGTTTATGTCGCGCCAAGTCGAGAAATCGCCCTCGTCGATCTCCTCCGGGCCCATCCCGCGAATCGCTTCCCGAATCCTGGCCCGACTGGCCGAGTCCATCGAGGCGGACCCGACCAGCAGATCGTTCGGCAGGTTGGTGGGCAGCTGTATGAAGTGGACCCTGCTCCCGTATCTGTCGTAGAGGCTGTCCGTAACCTCGAACTTGGTCTTTGTCCCGTCCCAGACGGCCGCCAGGTCGAACTCGCCCAGTGCGACGCTCCGCACCAGGTTCGAGCTGCTGTTCCCCAGCTTAGTGCTGTGAATCGCCGTGTGGTACTCGGTAGACCCCGGCATGTTGTAGATGCCGTGGCCGCGGAAGAAGAGGGACGGCAGGAAGTAACTCGAGGTGCTGAACTTGTTATGATAGATGAACGTCGCCGGCGCGTCCAGACTCCTCAGGTACTCGACCAGGTTGGCCAGCTCGGGCCGGTCGGTGAACCGCTCCCTATTCACCACGAAATACGAGTGATAGGTCGTGCCCCCCGTCGCCCGGCTCACGTAGGAGGCGAAGATCTCGAGGTCAGCCCCTAGCATCTCCGCCGCCACGAAAGCGTACGGCGTAACGCGGGCCAGAAAGTCGCCCCTCTCAGGGTCCCAGTTGGCCAGGCGGTTAATGACCGCGCCGTATTCCTGAGGCCGCTCAGAGACGAACATCAGGCCGGCCTCACTGCCCAGGTAACGACGCAGCTTCTCATCGGCGCGCCGGGTCTCCTCATCGAGAGCCACTTCGATGAAGGTGACTTGCTCCTGAGCGACCGCCGACGAAATGGGGGTGACGCTCGCCAGTCCCGCGAGAACCAGTCTGGCCAATCTCGAACCTATGTCCCTCGTCTCAAGCCGCATAGAATCTCGCAAGCGTTACTCGGGTGCCGGCCCCGTGCCCTCGAACGGGATGTCCACAAACTGCCACACGTCCTCGGGGATTCTGTTGTCCACACGAAGCGCCAGCATCACGCTCAAGACGCCGAGCGCTAGGCCGGCGATGACGTCGGCGATCCAGTGGATCCCGAGGACGAACGTCGAGAGAACAACCGTAGCCCCCAGCGCGACGATGCTCCATCGCAGGCGTAGTCCGTACAAGAGAGCCAGAAGCACGACCACCACTGTGAGCGACACGTGGAAGCTCGGGAAGCAGTTGTCGAGCCCGCTGATCGGGCGAACCGCTTCGATCAACTGCGAGGACCACTTGTCGGACAGCAGCATGGCGCCCGACTCCGAATATGCCCAGCGCTCCGGGATCGGGAAGAAGATGAAGAAGGGCAAGCTCAGCGCGTAGTCGATCAACACGGCGAGCGAGAACACACGATACGCCCGGATATCGGGCCGGCGGGCGAGCGCCAAGCCAACTCCGATAAGAAGCAGGGGGAAGAGGAAGAAATAGGAACTCGAGTAACCGATCGTGGCGATACTGTTCGTCACATCGTGATACTCGAAGCTCAAGTGGCCCTCGAACCAGTGGACTGCGTACGCCATATGATGCCTGAGATCAGAGACGAGGGCCGAATCAGCACCGAGCCGCGTCTCGAGCGTCGTCTCCAGCCAGTTGACGAAGAAGGCTAACGCCAGCAGCGAGGTAAGTCCGATCTTGCTGGTGAGAAGCGGGGACGGCTCCTTCATGGCCACCGGAGCAACAGCAGCCTCGCCGTAGAGTGGCGTCGTCGGCCTCTCGGCGACCCGGTCCAAGTCCGGAGTGACGCGGACCGTGGTTCCCGTGAACACTTGGTCGATGGTCGCGGGTGGTGGGGACACGAGCCCCGCTCGCGGTAAGGAGACACCACGCGTCCGCAACGTGTCGGGCGGCGTCAGTCCCCAGGGCGAAGTACGCCTCAGCCCGTGCCTCGTCAGGTCGTACATCCAGGCCATGACCAGGGCGGCAGGGAAGCCGAGGAGTGCGCCGATGACAACGAGAGTCATCATCCAGTCTGGGAACCCGAGTACCTCGAAGGTGATGTCGGCTGCCTCGACGACCCCGAAGCCAATGGCCACGTAGAGGATAGCGGCCTGATAGACCCGTCGGCGCCTGAGCTCGGAGAAGAAGGACGGCACTAACTCACCGGTCGGTGGCGTGGTCAGCCCCGGTGCTTCGATTGCCGCGGTCAGTGCCTGGATGAGCTCTTCGCTGGAGGTGAAGCGATCTGCGGGCACCTTGGCCAGCGTCCGGGCGACGGCCCACTCCACCGACTCCGGCACGGTCGAGCGGACCGTACGTAGCGGCGGCACGGGATCGAGGGCATGCCGCGCCATGATTACTTGGGGGGTGGCCCCGGTGAACGGCGGTTGCCCGGCCAACATCTCGTAGAGTACGCACCCCAAGCTATAGAGGTCGCTGCGACCGTCCACGTGCGCGCCCTCCTTCACCTGTTCGGGGCTCATGTAGGCCGGCGTACCGATAGCGACACCGGTCTGTGTGAGCTTGTCACCGCCTGCCTCGGTGAGCGCCCGCGCGATCCCGAAGTCGGCGACGACCGCGTAGCCCTCCGAGATGAGTATGTTCTCGGGCTTGATGTCCCGGTGTACTATCCCACGCTTGTGAGCGAAGCTCAGGGCATTGGCTACGTCGCGTATGATCTGTAGGGCATCTCCGATCGGCAGCTGGGTCTCGCGCTCCAGTCGGTCGCGGAGCGTCTGCCCCTCGACGTATGGCATGACGTAGTAAAGCAGACCGGCCGCCTCACCCGAGTCGTAGATCGGCAAGATGTGCGGGTGCTGGAGACCCGCGGCGATCTTGACCTCGCGCAGGAACCGCTGGGTGCCGAGGGAGGTCGAGAGCTCCGGCAGCAAGACCTTGACGGCCACCCGGCGGTCATGCCTCAGATCCTGCGCCAGGTAGACCGTCGCCATGCCGCCGCGGCCGATCTCGCCCTCCACCGCGTAGCGGTCGGCTAGTTCCGTCTGAAACTGATCAAAGAGATCGGACATGAAGACAGCGCACCGCGGGCGACCCAGCCCTCGTTCCAGCAATCCGCGCGTTCTTGGCTTTGGAGGCTACCCCACAGGTCTGCAAGATGCGACCGCCCATACGTGAACGCAACAACGCTGCGCGCATCACCCCACAGGAGCCATAGCGCTACAGGATCGAGGACGGTGTGGCGACCGCGAGCACCTACTTGGGCCCAAGGCCGAGTAGGTGCCGGTTCCCGATGCGCACATTGGCCAGTCCGGCGGCGCGGGCGGCTGTCTCGGCTTCCCGCGCCTGCCCCGCCGAGGTATACGGCAGGTCGCTCATATAGAAGTTGGGGGCGAAGGCCAGGAGCGAGTAAGGGATTTGCGGATCGACGGAGGCGATGAACGAGGCGATCTTGCCCACCTGATCCGCATCGACGTACCCGGGCACCAGGAGGGTGCTGGCGACGACGAGCGGCGGGTCGCACCGTTCGGCGCACCGTTTCGCCGCGCGCGCGAAGTTCTCGAGCGTCCGCCGATTCGAGATGCCGGCCAGCGTCCGGTGCAGCGACTCGTCGAAGGCCTTAAGGTCGAACTTGATGCAGCCACCGGTGTCGAGGGAGTAGCCGACCGCCCGGTCGAGCAGCTTGGGGTGCATCGTGCCCGCGGTCTCCCAGCAGACGCGCACCCCGCGCCCGGCAAGCAGCTTGGACGTCGCCAGCGCGTGGGGCATCTGCGAGGCCGGATCGCCGCCGAAGTAGCAGACGCAGTAGGTTCGCGAATTGGCGGCCGCGGCGAGCTCAGTGGCACTCATCGTGTCGCTGTCCGAGATCGACACTTTTCTGAAGTGCCAGTTCTGACAGAAAAGACAGTCGGCCGTGCAGCTACAGTAGAAGACCGCCAGGTTATGGCATCCGGGGTGCCGGTGTCCCTCACACACCCAGTCGGCCACGCAGTTCGTCGGCAGGGGGTCGCGGTACCAATGCAGCAGGCCCCGAGCCGGCGTACCGGCCAGATGAACGAGTCTTCCACCACGAACTGAGCGCAGGCCGCAGAATCCGCGCTCCGCCTCCCCGATCACGCACTCGTTGCCGCAGAGCGTACAGCGGACGCCAGCGGCGCTGCGCGGCGGTGCCGGAGGCAGATCAAACTCGGCTCGCTCCTCGGCATGAACCGCCTCGAGACGTCGCCGCACGATGGAGTAAGATGATTGGACGCAGGCCGCGCAGACGCCGAGCGCGCGCGACACATACGGAACGCTACGCTGGCATTGCGCGCAGCTAGTAACCTTCGAGCCGGGCATCCTGCACGCCCCACTCGTACAGAGAGCAGCCCACTAGCCGGTGGCGCCGGCTGCCGCCTCTCCCCCCTCCAGCACCGCCAGCTCCCGCACGAGTTCCTCTTCCAGGTCCCGCAAAGATCGTCTATGGTCCTGGGTTGGCGGGTAGAGACTCCCTTGCCTCACCCCATCGCCGTTATACGCGCCGGCAAGCCTGTAGACGCTAGAGCGGATACGCCTGATTCGCCGCGCCAGAGCCGTCAGCGAATCGACTCGCGCCGCGAGCTCCTCAGGAACTTCGACGCCGGCGCCAAGTGAGTCGCGCTCAGCGACGACCCGTTCCCTCAACGCCTCGGCTCGCTGGTCGGCGTCCCAAGCCCGGCGCTGCAGATCGAGCACCGCGAGCAAGAAAGTCTCACGGTCGCGCCAGTCCTCATACGTTAACCAGAGTAACGGATCGCCTCCGACCTCGACGGTCTGCACGGACTGGGCCCTGCCGGCCCGCAGCGTTACGGTGTACGGGCCGGGCGCCACAAACGGACCCCGCGGGACCGTCGGGTGCGGCAAGACCGGCAGCGCCTCGCCACCTCTATCGCCCCGCTCGAACGGCGGCGGCTCGTGGCGCAAGTCCCAATAGATCCGGTGAATCACGCCTGCCGTCCCCGGACCCTCGAGCTGCCGGACGATGTCACCGCGCTCGTTCGTGACGGAGATCGTAACCCCGTCGACCGGGCGGCTGAGATGGTAGCTGAGAATCGCCTCTTCGGCGGGGTTCGCGCCGGCGTAGGCGGCCTGGCCTCGATAGCTCGTGTCCTTCCAGTACTGGAAGATGGTGGCCGGACGGATCGGGAAGAGGTAGGCCCGCAACTGTGCGACCTCCTCCGACCAGTTTACCAATGGTGAGAGGTCGTCCAGGATCCAGATGCTGCGGCCGTGTGTCCCGACGATCAGATCGTCGTCGCGCGGGTGGACCACGAGATCGTCGTAAAGCGTCGTCGGCAGGTTCGGCATGAAGCGCGTCCAGGCAGCGCCCGCGTTACCCGAGACGAACAGGGCGTGCTCCGTTCCCAGGACCAGCAGGTCGGGGTTGGCCGGGTGCTCGACGATAACGTTCACTGGGCTCTGGGACGGCAGGCCGTCGGTCAGCGGTGTCCAACTCCCCCCGAAGTTATTAGTCTTGAAGACGTAGGGAGCGAGGTCGCCATCGCGGTGTGCGTCGAAGGTCACGAAGGCCACGCCGGGCCCGCTCGCCGAAGCGATCACACGGCTCACGTAGGTCCCGTCCGCAACGCCCGCCACGTTGCGCGAGACCTCGGTCCAAGTGTACCCGCCGTCTCGTGATACCTGCACGTTCCCGTCGTCCGTGCCGACCCAGAGGATGTTCGGATCCAAAGGCGACTCCGAGATGGTGGTGATTTCACCGAACGATGATGTGCCATCGTTCTTCGACAACATCGGCTCCGAGCCGAGCACGCCCATCAGCTGCAAGGTGTCGCGGTCGGTCCCCCTCGTGAGGTCCTCGGTACGCTCCCAACTCACACCGCAGTCGCGTGAGATGAAGAGCCGATGGCCACCCAGGTACACCGTCCGCGGATCGTATCGAGACACGAGCACCGGAGTCACCCAGTCAAACCGATACGCTGCCTCGCCCTGCGGTGTGTAGGGCTCGATGTCGAGGCGGTCGCCGGTCTCGGGATCCAGCCGGAGCAGCGTCCCGTTCTCGGCGGCACCGTAGACGAAGCGGTAATCGCTGGGGTCGGGCTGGTGGTACATACCGTCCCCGAAGCCGATCTGCCGCCAATCGTCGTTGATGATTCCGATCCAGTGGCGTGTTCGGCTGGGACCGACCCAGGAATGGTTGTCCTGCATGCCGCCGTAGACGTAGTACGGGTCGCGCATGTCGACGCCGATGGCGTAGAACTGGCCGATCGGCAGGTTGTTGATGCGAATGTATGTTTCGCCGCGGTCCCAAGTCTCGTGGAGGCCCGCGTCACCTACGAGATAGAAGTGCTCGGAGTTCTGCGGATCGACCCACAGGGCATGGAAATCGCTGTGCACTCCAACGTCGTACGTGGGTCGCGTAGGCATCGTGCGGAAGTTGCGCCCCCCATCCTCGCTCTTGTAGAAGGAGGTAGCGAGCACGTATATGCGGTTCTCGTTCGTCGGGTCGATGTAGATGTGGCTGTAGTACATCGGCCGCGGGTCGAGGCGGTTCACCTTCTCCCATGTCGCTCCGCCGTCCTCGGTGCGATAGACGCCCGACTCACTAGCGTGCTCGACGATGGCGTTCAATACCCGCGGGTTGGTCTGGGCGATCGCCAGACCGATCCTCCCTTTATCACCCGACGGGATGCCGCTCTCGATCTTCTGCCAAGTGCCGCCGCCGTCGGTCGTCTTGTAGATGCCGCTACCGCGACCGCCGCCATTGAATCCCCAGGTGCGGCGCAGCCGTTGATAGGCCGCGGCGTAAAGGGTGTTCGGCTCGGAGGGATCCATCAGCAGATCGACGACACCCGTGAGGGTGTCGACGAACAGCACCTGGCTCCAGCTCGCGCCGCCGTCGGTGGTCTTGTAGACGCCTCGCTCTCGACTCGCAGCCCAAAGGCTCCCCAACGCCGCCACGTAGGCGATGTCGGGGTCGTCCGGGTGTACCGCGATGCCCCCGATGTGGCGAGTCCCCTCTAGACCCAGGTGTGTCCACGTCTTCCCAGCGTCGAGGGAGCGGTATACGCCGTTGCCCCAGGACGTGCTCTGCCGGTTGTTCTGCTCTCCGGTGCCCGCCCAGATGACGTCGGGGTTTGACGGGGCAATTGCCACGACTCCAAAGGTGCTCACCGGCTGATCGTCGAAGATCGGCGCCCACGTGGTCCCCTTGTTCGTGGTCTTCCAGATGCCGCCGGACGCCGTGGCGAGATAGATCGTCGAAGGGTCGTCGGGCAGCGCCTGCACGTCGTGGATGCGACCGCCGGTGACGGCAGGTCCTATCGAGCGAAAGCGCAGCTCCTCCAGCAACTCGGGCGTGAAGGTCGCGTCCTGAGCTGCGAGTTCTACTGGCGCCTGGAGAAGCAGGACGGCGAGCGCGGCTACGACAGGCGTAAAGCGAGAGACGTTTGTCATGGCGGTCGGCTCCTCAGACAGGAAACAATAATGCGGGTTTGTCCGGCACCGGTAAGATAGCGCTCGTGGAGACCGGCAGGTAGCGGCCCCATCCCAAGCCGAGACCGGGAGCCGCGGCCAACGGCTTGGCTGGTGAACATCACCCGGGCTTGTCTCCCTCCTCTCGCATGGCGAACTCACGCGCCGTGTACAACCCCACGAAGCGGGCAACAAGGATCACCAGGAAGAGCTGGCCCAGCACGGCTTCGAGAAGGGCGAGCAGGCGTCCCAGCTCTGTCACGGGCGTTATGTCCCCGTACCCCAGCGTTGTTATCGTGACGAAGCTGTAGTACATGAGCGGCCCGGTTTCGAGCCGCCCACGCGCAGTAAGGGCCGTAGGGTCAGGCAGGTTGAAAGACCCCGGCGCCAGAACCTCCACGAGCGCGTAAGTCACCCCCCACAACGCGGCGAGCAAGAAGTAGACGCACACGGCGCCGTAGATGGCCTCGGCATCCACCCGGTCGGCATGCAAGACGTGGTTGAGAATCGCCGCCGCGGCGTAGGCGAGGAACATCGCCAAGAGAACGCCTCCCACTACCGGAAAGATCCTCGAGTTGAGTGCGGGCCCCGCCCATATGAGCAGTAACGTCGGCGCCGCGATCGCCACCGCGATCACAAGCGAATTGCGCCGCTCCCCTACTGCGGAGACACCTGTCGAAAGCACGAGAGTGAAAACGATGGGTATTGCCAGCGCTTCCAAGCGTTCCGGCAAAACGCCGGGCAGTGCTAGCAGGAGGAGCAGTGACATGAAGAGCGAGCCGAATCGATAGCGAAGCGGAGCGCGGATCAGCGCGCGTATCTCTCTCATAGCCGATCGACCTGTCTGACGCTTCAGGAGCTAGCAGCCAGTGCTGCGGGGACCGCCGGGACACCTCGTGTGCTGATTCGAGGCCAAGATAGGAGGCCGTCACGCAGTCTGCCAGCCTCGCCCTGCCTGACTTTCCCGGGACTTGCTCGCTGCTTAGTTTGTCAGCGGCCCCAGCCTCAGTATCCCAACCTCACGACAGAGACACGGCCCTCGCTCGCCACGAGGACGGCCCGGCGGTGACTGTTGCCGCGCAGGATAATCACGCCTAAGGGGAAGGATGACCTGCGGCGGCCCGAGTCGGAGAACAGCAATGCTCAGAGGCACTCCATTCCACGAGCGAACCGCCCCGCTCTGCCAGGCGCAGAATTGGCGGCGCTGGGCCGGCTATCTGGCGGCCAGCTCGTACGAGCTCACGCACGATAGGGAATACTACGCGATTCGTAGCGCGGCGGCGCTGATCGACGTCTCCCCGCTTTACAAGTACGTGATCCGCGGATCGGACGCGGTGCGCTTTCTCAACCGTGTCCTCACTCGCGACGTCGCTGGCTGCGACATGCACCAGGTGATGTACGGACCCTGGTGCAACGAAGCAGGAAAGGTGATCGACGACGGCACGCTGCAGCGTCTTGGCGAGGAGAGCTTCCGACTCACCTCCGCCGAGCCCAACTTGCGCTGGTTGTGCGACAACGCGTTCGGTCTGCGGGTGACGATCGAGGACGATTCCGATACGACCGCGGCCCTCGCTCTTCAGGGCCCGACCTCACGCGAGATCCTGAACAACGTATCGGATGCCGACCTGGACAGCCTGAAGTACTTCCGGCTCGCTTTCGCCCGGGCAGGAAATATTCCGGTGACGATCACGCGGACCGGGTATACCGGCGACCTGGGTTACGAGATTTGGGCCGATGCCCAGCAGGCGATCCGGCTGTGGGACATTCTGATGGACGGCGGGCGGTCCTACGGGATCACGCCCTCAGGCATATACGCGCTGGACGTGGCGCGCGTCGAGGCCGGGCTGCTGCTGATCGGGGTGGACTACATCCCGGCGAACAGGGCACTGATCGAGGCGCGTAAGTCCTCGCCATTCGAGCTGGGGTTGGGATGGGCCGTCAGGCTGGAGAAGGGCTTCGTGGGACAGGAAGCGCTGCTTGAAGAGTGGCAACGTGGCCCGGCCTGGCAGTTCAAGGGGCTGGAACTGGATTGGAACTCGCTCGAGAAGGTTTATGCGGAGTTCGGCCTCCCCCCCGAACTACCGATGATAGCGTGGCGTACCAGCGTGCCTGTGTACGCCGGCGCTGCACAGGTAGGCTACGCCACGAGCGGATGCTGGTCGCCGACGCTCAAGAAATACATCGCACTCGCACACCTACGCTCGGCCCACGCGGAGCGCGGGACTAGCGTCGAGATGGAGGTCACGGTGGAGCACCGGCGCAAGAAGGCGGCGGCGCGCGTCGTGGACCTACCATTCTTCGACCCGGAAAGGAAACGGAGCTGAAGATGGCCGCAGAGAAGCGATACGATGCTGTAATCATAGGCGGCGGCCACAACGGACTCGTTACCGCCGCCTACCTGGCCCGGGCCGGCAAGCGCGTTCTCGTACTTGAACGGCGGCACCTGGTCGGCGGCTCGGCCGTAACCGAGGAGATCGTCCCCGGGTTCAAGTTCTCCGCACTGTCATACGTGGTAAGTCTGCTGCGCCCCGAGATCATCCGCGATCTGGAGCTGCCCCGGCACGGGCTCGAGCTCTTGCCGCTCGAGAGCACGATGACCCCGATGCCGAATGGCGATTACCTGGTGCGCTGGGCGGACCACGACCTGACGCGACGCGAGCTATACCGTCACTCGCCGAGGGATGCAGAGGCCTACGACGACTTCGGCAAGCTGATGTTTCACCTAGCCTTCGCGATGAAGAGCATCCTGGGCATCGTGCCTCCCAACCCGACGTCTCTCAACCCGAAGGACCTCTTGAGCCTGCTCAAACTGGGCAAGCACTACCTGGGGCTGCCGGCGGAGCAGTTCTACGCGCTCTGCAAGCTGATGACGATGAGCGCAGCCGACTTTCTGGACGAGTGGTTCGAGACCGAGCCATTGAAGGCGACGATGTCGGCGAGCGGAGTCATAGGCACGTTCCTGGGAGTGCGCTCGCCAGGTACGGCATACGTTCTGCTGCATCACTACATGGGCGAGATCGACGGAGTGTTCAGAGCTTGGGGGTTCGCCAGAGGTGGCACCGGCGCAGTGAGCGAGTCTATCGCGGCGGCGGCACGGGAATTCGGGGTCGAGGTCCGTACGGAGGCAACCGTCGCGCAGGTGCTCGCGAAGAACAACCGAGCGGTGGGCGTGGCGCTCGACGACGGCGAGGAGATCCACGCACGAGTCGTGGTCTCTGGCGTCGACCCGAAGCTGACGTTCCTGAAGATGGTCGATCCCCAGCACTTGCCGACCGACTTCCTGCATGCGATCCGGCGCTTCAAGATCCGCGGCTCATCGGGCAAGGTGAACCTGGCGCTCGGCGAGCTACCGAACTTCACCTGCCTGCCCGGCGTCGGCCCGCACCTGCGCGGCGCGATCTCGATCAGCCCCAGCCTGGAATACATGGAGCGCGCCTACGACGACGCCAAGTACGGCAACTTCTCGCGACGCCCATACATGGACATCATCATCCCGTCGATGATCGACCCGGGTATGGCGCCGCCGGGCAAACATGTGATGTCGATCTTCGTCCAGTGGGCACCGTTCGAGTTGAACGGCGGTTGGAACGATGAGCAGCGCGAGGCGTTCGGTAATGCCGTGGTCGACACGCTAGCTGAATTCGCGCCGAACCTGAAGAACGCCATCATCCACCGCCACGTCGTCACCCCGTGGGACATGCAGGAGGAGTACGGGCTCACCCAAGGGAACATCTTCCACGGCGAGCTCTCCCTGCACCAGCTGTTCTTCATGCGGCCGGTACACCGGTGGGCGGACTACCGCACGCCGCTGAAGCATTTGTACCAGTGCGGATCAGGGACCCACCCCGGTGGTGGGATCACGGGCGCCTCCGGTCGGCTGGCGGCGTTGAACATCTTGAAGGACTGGTAACGATGAACGACACCTACGATGCCATCGTTATCGGCGCCGGGCACAACGGCCTGATCACGGCAGCCTACGTGGCGAAAGCCGGACTCCGAGTGCTCGTCCTCGAACGACGTGAGCTGGTCGGCGGCACGGCCGTCACCGAGGAAGTTTTCCCGGGCTTCAAGTTCGACACGGGCGCGCATCGCATCAGCCGGCTGTACCCTCCGCTGGTCACCGATCTGAAGCTAGCTGACCACGGCCTGGAGCTTCTGCCGCTTGATCCGACCGTCTTCGCGCCGACACTCGACGGCGGCCACCTCTCACTGTGGCGCAATCCGGAGAACACGATCGATGCGATCCGCCAGCTCTCCGACAAGGACGCTGCGAGCTGGAACGGCTTCGCCGCACTGGTCGCCAAGGCAACCGGTCTGCTCGAGACACTGTACGAATCCTCGCCGCCTGAGGCCCTTTCCAAGAAACGGAAGGACAGATGGGCGATGCTCCGGATGGCCGGCCGCCTGAGGCGCTTGGGGAAGCGCGACATGGTCGAAGTCTTGCGCATCCTCCCGATGACGGCCGTCGAACTGCTCGACGAGTGGTTCGAGACCGACGTGCTGAAGGGAACGCTCGGTGCGGCAGGAATAACCGGTATCTTCCAGGGGCCCATGGCGGCGGGCACCGCCTACCTTTTCCTGCACCAGCACGTGGGCACGAAGCAGGGTATTCTGCGGCCGGCGCTCCGCGTTCGGGGAGGCACCGGCCGTTTAGCACAGGCGCTGGCGGGCGCAGCCCGCAGCCTCGGCGTTACGATCCGGACAGGCGCCTGGGTGGAACGGATCATCGTCGAAGACGGCAGGGCGGCAGGCGTGGCGCTGGTAGGCGGCGAGGAGATCGTGGCTCGGCAGGTGATCTCCAACGCCGACCCGAAGCGGACGTTTCTTGACCTGGTGGACCCGGTCAACCTCGGCACCGAGTTCCTGCGCCGCGTCCGCAACATCAAGTTCAACGGTGTGTGTGCCCGTGTGAACCTGGCGCTGGGTGAGCTACCGGACTTCAGCAGCCTCCCCGGCGACGGACCGCACCTCCGCGGCCTGATCTCAATCAGCCCGAGCCTCAGGTACCTGGAGCGTGCCTTCGACGACGCCAAGTACGGCGAGTTGTCGCGTGAGCCATTCCTAGAAGCGGTTATCCCATCACTAACCGACCCGAGCCTGGCGCCCCAAGGCAAGCACGTCATGTCGATTCTGGTCCAGTACGCGCCCTACCACCTGAAGGACGGCGTCTGGGATGAATCGCGGTGTGATGCTCTGGGCGACCGTGTCGTAGAGACGCTCGCGAAGTACGCGCCGAACATCGAGTCGGCCATACTCCATCGGCAAGTGTTGACGCCTCTCGATCTGGAGCTGGTCTTCGGGCTGACAGAGGGAAACATCTATCACGGTGAGATGACTCTCGATCAGCTCATCTTCATGCGTCCGGTGCCCGGCTGGGCACGCTACAACGCGCCGATCAAGGACCTGTACCTGTGCGGTGCGGGCACGCACCCGGGAGGTGGGGTCACGGGCGCGCCGGGCTACAACGCGGCCCGAGAGATCCTCAAGAGGGTCAAGTAGCGGCGGGCACTATCCGCACGGTGCGTACGCCACCGCCGCCGGCGTGCGGAACGACCAGCGTTTGAGAGGTGGGATTCCGAACGCACTCGCCTTCGATCGTCGGTGGCGCCGCTCATCTCGATCGAGCAGATTGACGTCCCGGCATTCACTTCCCTCCAACCACGGCCTGGCTCCTTGGGACCTGGTTCCGAATGCGCGTGCCCGGCCGACAAGTATTAAATTGTCCTTCTACCGATCGGCAAGCCTCCCACTCAAGCTGGGTGCCGCGCTGCACCCGCGAGACAGCTCAAGGACACGGCCATGGCCTACAAGCCCATCGAGGACTACGGCGTTATCGGCGACATGCATACCGCGGCCCTGGTAGGAACGGACGGGTCGATCGACTGGTTCTGCTTCCCTCACTTCGATTCGCCGAGCGTCTTCGCCGCGATCCTCGACGAGAATAAGGGTGGCCACTTCAAGATCTCCCCGCGCGACATCGGTAGCGTGACGACCAAGCAGTACTACTGGCCCGACACGAACGTCCTGGTTACCCGCTTCCTGTCGCCGGAGGGCGTGGGCCAGGTGGTGGACTACATGCCGGTCGGGATCCGGCACGGCGAGCCTGGCAGCCACTGGCTCGTGCGGCGCGTGCAGATCGTGCGCGGCTCCATGTCTTTCTGTATAGAGTGCAATCCGGCCTTCAACTACGCGCGCGACAGGCACGACACCGACATTTCTCCGCAGGGCGCCTGCTTCCACGCCCCGGGGCTGAGCCTCGGGCTCGTGACGGATGTCCCGCTCAGGCAGGACGGCACCGGTGTGACGGCGGAGTTCTCGCTGGAGCACGGGCAGACGGCGGTCTTCGTGCTGCGCGAGCTCGAAGGCGGCTGCGGCATGGTGCTTCCCTCTGAGGAGGAGTTCGAGCTGTTCACCGGCACGGTGGAGTGGTGGCGGCACTGGGTGAACAGATGCACGTATGCCGGCCGCTGGCGTGAGGCCGTGCATCGGTCGGTCTTGGCGCTGAAGCTCATGACCTTCGAGCCGACTGGCGCTATTGTAGCTTCCCCGACCTGCAGCTTGCCGGAGACCATCGGCGGCGCGCGCAATTGGGACTACCGCTACACCTGGGTGCGCGACGCAGCCTTCACGCTATACGCCTTCATCCGGGTGGGATTCACCGAGGAGGCCGCCGCCTTCGGCCAGTACCTGAGGAACCGAATAATGGAGCCGGAGGCGGACGGGTCGTTGCAGATCATGTACGGCCTCGACGGTCGCCACGAGCTCACCGAGGAGACGCTCGACCATCTCGAGGGCTACAAGGGTTCACGCCCGGTACGGATCGGCAACGGTGCCCACAACCAGCTCCAGCTCGACATCTACGGCGAGCTCATGGACTCGGTGTACCTCTACGACAAGTACGGCGCCCAGATCGCCCACGACGGCTGGATGTGGATCCGCCGGATGATCGAGTGGGTCTGCGACAACTGGGACCGCGAGGACGAAGGGATCTGGGAGGTCCGCGGGCCGAGGCAGCATTTCGTCTACTCGAAGCTCATGTGCTGGGTCGCGCTCGATCGTGCCGTCCGTTTGGCGAACAAGCGATCGCTCCCTGCCGACCACCTGCGCTGGATCACGATCAGGGACAAGATTTACGAGGGGATATTCAGGAATGGCTGGAGCGAAACACGTCAGGCCTTTGTGCAACACTACGGCAGCGAATCGCTCGACGCGTCCACTCTGATCATGCCGCTCGTCTTCTTCGTCTCACCCAACGACCCGCGTATGTTGAGCACCGTCGATGCCATCTCGCAGCCGCGGCACGAGGGCGGATTGGTCGAGAACAACCTCGTCTATCGCTACAACGTCTACGAGACCGAAGACGGACTGGAAGGCGAGGAAGGGTCGTTCAACATGTGCACCTTCTGGCTCGTCGAGGCGCTGGCGCGCGCCGGCAGGCGCGACCCCGCGCGGCTGCAAATGGCGCGCTTGATGTTCGAGGAGATGCTGGGTTACGCGAACCATCTGGGCCTCTATGCCGAGGAGACGGGCCCGCAAGGCGAGGCACTGGGCAACTTCCCACAGGCCTTCACGCACATCAGCCTGATCAGCGCGGCCTTCAACCTGGATCGAGCGCTGGGGGCGCACGACTGACAGGTTGCTCGGGCAACGCGAGCGTTACTCGGCGATCTCCTAGTTGCAGAGGGACGTAGCTTGCCGGAATTGCCTGAAGTCGCGGTCTACATCGAGGCGCTCGAGCGCCGGATCGTCGGCCAGGAGCTGGAGCGGATCCGCCTCCGCTCGCCCTATCTCCTCAAGACGGTCGATCCCCCGGTCTCCGAGGCCGAGGGCCGGTGCATTCTCGGCCTGCAAAGGATCGGCAAGCGGATCGTCTGGCAGTTGGACGGCGAGCTCTTCCTGGTCATCCATCTGATGCTCACGGGCCGCCTGCGCTGGAGAGACAGGGACGAAGCGATACCGAAGAAGGCGGGGCACGCGGCGTTCGATTTCGCCAGTGGCACCCTGCTTCTGACGGAGGCTGGGACGGCGAAGCGCGCCTCGCTGCACCTGGTACGAGGCGCGTCGGCGCTGGCAGCGTTCGACCGCGGAGGCGTGGACCCACTGGACGCGTCGCTGGAAGAGTTTCAGGCGGCGCTGCGGCGTGAGAACCGGACGCTCAAGCGCGCGCTCACCGACCAGCGCATCCTCAGCGGGATCGGCAACGCCCACTCAGACGAGATACTGCTTTGGGCACGACTCTCACCGGTCAAGCGGACACGACAGTTGAGCGACGAAGAGGTCGGCAAGCTCTATGAGGCCGCACGTGAGTCGCTTCGAGGGTGGATCGATCGCTTGCGGTCTGAGGTCGGCGGCGGGTTCCCGGAGAAGGTCAGCGCGCTGCACCCCGCGATGAGGGCACATGGGAGGTACGGCGAACCGTGCCCACAGTGCGGTTCGCCGATCCAACGGATCGTCTACGCCCAGAACGAGACGAACTACTGCGTTACCTGCCAGACCGGAGGCAAGCTGCTGCGTGACAGGGCGCTATCGAGAATCCTAAGAGAGGACTGGCCGCGGACGCTTGAGGAGCTGGAAGAATTGTGAGTTCGGAAGGGTCAGTCGCGAAGCTCTCTGGGAGTTCCCGAATCGACATTCGGGAACTCCCAGACGACCTGCTCCCTCAGGCGATCGTTACTTCCTTACATCGGTAGACGTCCTGAATCGCATGGAAGAGCTCAACGCCCTCCTTCATGGGGCGTTGGAAGGTCTTGCGACCGGAGATCAGCCCCATGCCGCCGCCGCGCTTGTTGATCACGGCGGTGCGCACGGCTTCGCCCAGGTCGCCCTTCCCGGTCGACGCTCCGCCCGAGTTGATCATGCCGACGCGGCCCATGTAGCAGTTGGCGACCTGCCACCTCACCCAATCCACAGGATTGTCGGCGACGAGCTCTTCGTAGACCAGCTTTGACGTCTTGCCGAAGTTGAGTGCCGTGTACCCGCCGTTATGGCTTGGCAGCTTCTGCTTGACGATATCCGCCTCGATGGTCACGCCGAGGTGGTTCGCCTGGCCTGTAAGATCTGCCGCCGCGTGATGGTCGACGCCATCCTTCTCGAACGCCGGGTTGCGCAAGTAGCACCAGAGGAACGCGGCCATCCCGAGCTCGTGGGCGCGCGCGAACGCTTCGGAGACCTCCTGGAGCTGCCGGTGCGACTCCTCCGAGCCCCAGTAGATCGTCGCGCCGACCGCAGCCGCTCCGAGCTCCCAGGCCTGCTCCACCTGGGCAAAGGGTACCTGGTCGAACTGATTCGGGTAGCTCAGCAGCTCGTTGTGATTGATCTTGACGATGAAGGGGATCTTGTGCGCATACTTGCGAGACACCACGCCCAGCACGCCCAGCGTGGAGGCCACGGCGTTGCAGTCACCTTCGATCGCCAGCTTGACGATATTCTCCGGATCGAAGTAGATCGGGTTGGGAGCGAACGAGGCCGCCGCCGAATGCTCGATCCCCTGGTCCACCGGCAAGATCGAGAGGTAGCCGGTGCCGCCCAAGCGGCCGGCGTCGAAGATGCGCTGGAGGCTGACGAGCACCTGCGGGTTACGGTCTGAGCCGGCGTGCACGCGGTCCACGAAATCGGGACCGGGCAGGTGCAGTTGATCCTGGGCGATGCCCTTGCAGGTGAAGCCGAGTAGCGACCCCGCCTCGTCGCCCAGCAAGTCTTCGATCAGTGCCAGCGGTTCTGCGGTCTTAGTGGCCATGAGATTCCCTCTCCCTTCAAGTTCACTCGGGCTCACCTACTGGTCCCAGCGCCTCCGGCTCAGCAGGCGACCCGCCGTCTTGTCGATATACCAGAGCACTTCCCCATTCCGAGGTCGGATCAACTGGACGGGATAACCAGGCATTTCGGCCGCGCCCTCGAGCACATCGCGCAGCGTTTCCGCCTTCTCCTGACCCGTCACCAGGAACACTATACATGCAGCGTTATCGAATACAGGGCAAGTCAGGGTCACGCGATGCGTGCCCAGCTTCTCGACCCAGACGGCGACAGCCGACCGCTCGCTCTCCTCCAGCGCCGCAGTCCCCGGGAAGAGCGAGGCCGTATGCCCATCGGCCCCCATCCCCAAGAACACCAGATCGAAGCGCGGGACCTCGCCCTCGCTGAGCCCGAAGTGGCGGCGGAGCTCCGCCTCGTAGGCAGCGGCCGCCCGATCGGGGTCCGCTAGCTCGGCCCGAATACGGTGGATCTGTTCCTCGGCGAGGTCGAGCTTCGAGAAGAGCGCCTCGTTCACCGCCCCGAAGTTGCTGTCGGGGTGATCCGGGGGGACCGTTCGCTCGTCGCCCCAGAAGAAGTGAACGGCTTCCCAATCGACCCGGCTGCAGTAGGGCTCCTCGGCCAGCAGCTCGAAGAGTCGCCTGGGAGTCGAGCCGCCGGAGAGAACGACGTCAAGACGCCCGCCGGCCTTCATCGCCAGCGCTGCGCGCCCCACGAAGAGTTCGGCCGCCGCCTGCGCTAGCTTATCGGGGCCATCGAAGATGCGGATCGGCATGGCATCACGGGCTTCCGGTGGCGACAAAGCGCTCGAACAGCTGCACGTCGTCGACGCCGCCGATGGCGAGCGGCGAGGTCTGGTGCAGCGACGCCGGCCGAAGGTCGAGTATTCGTTCCCGGCCGCTACTCGCCCGGCCGGCGGCCGCCTCGACGACAAAGGCGAGCGGCAGGCACTCATACAGCAGGCGAAGCTTGCCTCCGGTGCGTCCCTCATCGGCGGGGTAAAGGTAGATCCCGCCCTCCAGCAAGCTGCGATGCACATCAGCCACTAGGGCACCGCTGTAGCGCAGCGAGTACGGTCGTCCGCTTGCAGCATCGCGCTCGATCACGTAGTCGGCATAGGCGCGCACGTTCGGGTCCCAATCGTGGTAACGCCCGAGGTTGGCGCTGTAATACGCACCGCTAACCGGGCAGCGTATGTTCTCCTGCGACAGCATGAACTCGCCGACATCGTGATCCAGAGTGTACCCGTTTACGCCACGGCCCATGCTGCAGACAAGCACGGTGCTTGGCCCGTAGAGGACGTAGCCCGCCGCCACCAACCGAGCGCCTTCACGCAGCTCGGCTTCGCAGTCGGTGCAGGCGCCGGCCACGCCGCGGCGATAGAAGCTGAAGATCGTTCCCACCGCTCCGTTGACATCGGTATTCGATGAGCCATCGAGCGGATCGACGCACAGCAGGTACTCAGCCGCATCGTTGCAGCTGATCGTGCGCAGTTCCTCCATCTCTTCGGAGACTATAGCGGCAACCAGTCCGCTGTCGGTGAAAGCGTCGACCACGACCTCGTTGGAATAGACATCCAGCTTCTTCTGCGCATCGCCGCTCGGGTTCTTCTCGCCGACGAGCCCCAGCTTTCCCACAAGGGCCGCCCGGCGAATCTCGCGTGCCAGGATCTTTGCGGTGTAGCCCATATCTCGGAGGAGCACAGGAAGCTCACTCAGCTGGGCGTCGACCCACTTGCCCTCCTCGACCAGGTGACGGCTCAAGCTAGTCGCCTTTGCGGACACGAGCCCTCCTACGCCGCTGCAGCGAGGCTCACCGCAAAGCGAGCGGCGCCGAGCAGCGCCGTGCTCTGGCTCATGATAAGGCGCACCGGGGTCGCCTCCAGCAGCGGCCTCATGCGGCCCTTGTCGAGGAAGGCCTCGATGAACATGGGTTCCCGCAACCTGTCGACGATCTTGGGAGCGATACCGCCACCCACGAAGACGCCGCCGGTGGCCAGCATCTTGAGGGCCAGATTGCCGGCTTCGGCGCCGTACGCACCAACGAAGATATCGAGGGCCTCGACGCAGATCTCGCAGCGACCGTCGAGCGCGGCCTTCGTGATGACAGGGGCCGGGTCGCCACGCTCACCCACCTCTTCATCGAACCACGAGGGTTTCGCAGCGCTCCGGTACTCGAGAAGGAACTCGAATAGATTGGCGAGCCCGGGACCGGAGACGATTCGCTCCCAGCTCACGCGGCCGAACCGCCGGGCCAGGAAGTCGAGGAGCGCAATCTGCAACTCGCCGCTGGGACCGAAGTTGGTATGTCCGCCCTCGGTAGCGAACGGATGGTAGGCCTGACCGTCCCAGTAGAGACCGGCCTGGCCAAGTCCGGTTCCCGCGGCAATGAGGGCGGCGTTGCCGCTGGCCGTCTCGCTGCCCGGGTTGAGCACCTCGAAATCCTCAGGGGCGAGCGCGGCGATGCCATAGGCCTGTGCTTTCAGGTCGTTGATCACCGCGATCACCTCGACCTGAGCGGCGCCTGCCAACTTCGATGTCTCGACCAGCCACGGCAGGTTCGTGGTCTGCGCCGCCCCGTCCTTCACTGGGCCCGGGACGCCGAAGCAGGCGCGCTGGCAGTCGATGCCGTGCCCCTTCATGAAGCCTGCGACGATCTCATCGAGCGACGGGTATTCGCGGCTCGGGAACGTATCGGCGACGAGCATCTTGTAGCGAGTCAACTCTACGTCGTAGACCGCGAGCCTGGCGTTGGTGCCACCGATATCGCCGGCGAGGACTTTCATCAGAGCTTCCTCCAGGCGCGGCCATCGCAACGCATCAGCTCGTCTGCCGCCTCCGGCCCCCAACTGCCGGCAGTGTAGTTGGGGAAGTCGCGGGGCGTCAGGGCGCTCCAGACATCGAGGATCGGGTTCACCACGCTCCAGGCGGCCTCCGCGTTGTCGCCGCGCTGGAAGAGATTGGCGTCACCCTTCATACAGTCGTATAGCAGCGTCTCGTACCCGGTGGCCGGTGTCGCGTCGAAGTAGTTCGCGTTGCAGAAGTCCATGTCCACGCCGCCGATGCGCATAACCGGACCCGGGACCTTCGCCCCGAACGAGAGCGAAATCCCCTCGTCCGGTTGGATCCTCAGGACCAGTACGTTCGGTTCCAGCTCGTCGATGGGCGTTTTCTCGAAGAGCATTAGCGGCACGCTCTTGAACTGGATGGCAATCTCGGTCACACGTTTCGGCAAGCTCTTACCGGTGCGCAGGTAGAACGGCACGCCGGCCCAGCGCCAGTTGTCGACCATGAGCTTCAACGCCACGTAGGTCTCGGTTGCCGAGTCGGGAGCGACTCTCTCCGCCGAGCGATACGCCATCACTCGCTCGCCGTCCGGCATCGTGCCGTCGCCGTACTGGCCACGCACCGCCTCGTCCAGCACTTCATCGGGTTCGATCGGATTGATCGCGCGGAAGATCTTGCCCTTCTCGTTGCGGACTGCGTCGGCCTCGAAGGAGACCGGCGGCTCCATGGCGATGAGCGCCAGAAGCTGGAAGAGGTGGTTGGGCACCATGTCACGGAGCGCCCCGGCATGATCGTAGTAGCCGCCCCGTGTGCCGACGTCTACTCGCTCGGCCACGCTGATCTGCACGTGGTCGACGTAGCGGCGGTTCCAGATCGGCTCGAAGATGGCGTTGGCGAAACGAAACACCAAGATGTTCTGGACCGTCTCCTTACCCAGATAGTGGTCGATTCGGTAGATCTGCGACTCGTCCAGGACCTCGAGGAGCTCGCGGTTGAGTGAACGCGCCGAGTCAAGATCGCGGCCGAACGGCTTCTCGATGACGACGCGCCGCCAACGGCCCTCCGCCTCGCGAGCGAGGCCAACCTGGTTCAACTGCCGCGGGATCTCGGAAAAGAAGCTGGGCGGCGTCGACATGTAATACAAGTAGTTGCCGCCGGTGCCCCGCTCCTCGTCGACCTTCGCCAGCGTTTCCTTGAGTTGCACGTAGGCTTCCGGGTCGCTGAGGTCACCGATGACGCGGTAGACGCGCGAGTCCAGCCAATCCCAGATCTCCTGCCGAAACTCGCCCGTCAAGTGGCGGCGTGCCTCATCCCGCAACTGCCGACGAAACTCTTCATCATCGAGCCGGCGAGCGAAGCCGACGATGGCGAACTCATCGGGCAGCAGCCCGCCCTCGGCCAGGTTGTACAGCGCGGGGATGAGTTTGCGGCGCGTGAGGTCGCCGGCGGCGCCGAATATCACTATCGCGCAGCGACCGGCCGGCGCGGCGGAATTCTCTTGCCTATCCTTCATCGTCTTCACTTCCGAGTTCTGGTGATCGGTGAGTAGTGATCAGTAATCGGTGATCAGGGATCAGTATTCATCCGGTTCGCGCGTCAGAGTTCCGATATCGACACCACCGATTACTGATTACTGCTCACTGACTACCGATTACCGCCCCCCCGCGGCTCCGTGTGCCCGCCAAACCCATACCGCATGGCCGACAGTACTTTCTCGGCAAACGTATGCTCCTGTCGCGAACGGAAGCGCGTATAGAGGGAAGCGGAGAGCACATCGGCCGGCACCGCCTCTTCGACGGCCGTCAGAATGGTCCAACGGCCCTCCCCGGAGTCCTGCACGAGGCCGCTGTAGGCGGCAAGGTTCGGGTCCTCGAGGAACGCCGTGGCGGTGAGATCGAGCAGCCAGGACGTGACGACGCTGCCGCGCCGCCATACCTCGGCGATCTCTCCCAGATTGAAATCGTAGCGCTCTACGCTCTTCAGTATGTCGAAGCCCTCGGCGTAGGCCTGCATCATCCCGTACTCGATGCCGTTGTGGATCATCTTCACGAAATGACCGGCACCGGTGGGGCCGCAATGCAGGTAGCCGTACTCGACCGAAGCAGGTTCACCCTGGCGCCCGGGCGTACGCTCGATCTCTCCCAGACCGGGAGCAAGCGTCTTGAAGATCGGATCGAGGCGCCCCACCGCCTCCGTCGCACCGCCGAGCATCATGCAGTAGCCGCGCTCGAGACCCCAAACGCCACCGCTCGTCCCCACATCGACGAAGTGGATCCCCTTCTCCGAGAGCTGGCGTTCCCGGCGCAAATCGTCCTTGAAATAGGAGTTGCCGCCGTCGATTATGATGTCGCCGGCACCGAACAGCTCGGCCAGCGCCATGATCGCCTGGTCGGTGGGATCGCCTGCCGGAACCATGACCCAGGCGGCGCGCGGTTTACTCAGCTTGTCGGCGAAGTCCTCGAGAGATGTGGCGCCTCTGGCGCCCTCGTTCTCCATCTGCTTCACGTTATCAGCGCTCAGGTCGAAGACGACGCACTCATGGCCGCCGCGCATCAAGCGGCGGACCATGTTCGCGCCCATCCGTCCCAGCCCGACCATTCCGAGTTCCATGACGTTCTCCTATCTGGATCGAGCCGCTCAGGCCAAAGCCCGGCTCACTAGCTCGCGCAGTTTGTGCAGTCCGCCTGAAACGTCCGGACCCAGGTGCACACGCAACGCCCGGCGCCCGCGTTCCGCCAGTACCTCGAAGTCACCACGCGCCTGCGCCGCCTTCACCACACCGAAGCTGTACTTCCGCCCCGGCACCGGCAGGTCCGCACGATCGTCGCAGGTAATCTGCAGGAAGACACCGGTGTCCGGGCCGCCTTTGTAGGCCTGGCCGGTGGAATGCAGGAAGCGTGGCCCGAAGCCCAAGCAAGTGGCCACGCGCTGCTTGTCTCTTACCAGATGACGGATCGCCTGCAGCTCTTCGAGGTGCTCGTCGTTCACCTCGACGTAGGCCAGAAGGGCGCAGTAGTCGCCCGCCCCGATACGGTTGAGATGCGCCTCCAGGTACGCGGCGACCGATACGTCGAGCCCAACCGCGTCGGACAGATCTGCGGCATTATCCTCATCGGCGAACAACTTCATGCCATCCCCCTCCACGATCGGCGTCTCGCGCGGCAACGCACCATCTCTCTCGTATTCATCGGTGAGCGCACGCGTGGCAACCTTGCTGGCCTCGACGTCCGGCTGGTTGAAGGGGTTGATGCCCAGAATCGAGCCGGCGACCGCGGTGGCAAACTCCCAGCGGAAGAACTCCTGGCCGATATCGTAGCGATCGTGTATCTCGATCCGCACGACGGGCTGGCCCGCCTCCTCCAGCCGCGCGACGTCGGCGTCCTGGCCGGTGTCCACCTCGTCCGCGAGTCGCAGATAGACGAATACCCTGTCGTCACCGTAGACGTCCGGCGCACCCAAGGCCTCCCGATCAACCGGAATCAAGGCGATGCCATCCTTGCCGGTGGATTCGGCCAGCAATTGCTCCAACCAGGCGCCAAGGTCCCAGATGCCCGGCGAGGTGATGAGCGTCACCTTGTTGCGGCCCTTACGACCCAGAACTCCAAGGATCACACCGAGAACGAGGCCAGGATTCTCCTCGGCAGGCACACACCCAGCGCACGCGTGGACCATCTCTTCGGCCCGGTCCAACAGATGGTGCACGTCGAGTCCCATGATCGCGGCCGGCACCATACCGAAATCGGAGAGCGCCGAGTAACGGCCGCCGATGCTCGACACGCCGAAGAAGACGCGGCGGAAGCCGTCGGCGTCGGCGACGGTCTGCAATCGCGACGCCGGATCGGTGATCGCAATGAACTTGCGGCCCGCCTGGTCCCCGACCCGCTGCTTCACCAAGTCGAAGAAGTAGTCCTTGAAGATGTTCGGCTCCAACGTCGTCCCCGACTTGCTGGAGACGATGAACAGCGTGCGGTCCAGATCCACCTTCTCCTCGAAGGTCTTCACCTGAGCGGGGTCGGTGGAGTCGAGCACGTGCAGCTCGGGGTAGCCCTCGGTGGTACCGAAGGTCATCTTGAGGACCTCCGGGCAGAGGCTCGACCCACCCATCCCGAGGAGCAGCGCGTAAGAGATGTCTTCCTCCTTCACCACCTTCGAGATCCGCTGAAAGCGACCAAGGTGGGTCTTGAGCTGGTCCTCGGTGATCCCGAGCCAGCCCAGCCAGCTGGACTCGTCGCTGGCCGTCCAGAGCGAGGCGTCCCTTGCCCACAGACGCCGCGTCTTGCCGGTCACCTGCCAGTCAGCGAGGGTCGCCTTCACCTGCGCCGCGAGCTCGTCCGGCAGCGTGTAGGCCTGCCGCCCGGCCATCGCCTGTGCCGGCGCGGCGCAACTCACTTCCACCGCAGCCAGTAGATCGGCGAACGCCTCCGAGAACAGGCGCACGCCGTCGGCTAGCAGCTTGTCCGTCACGTCGCTCAGGGAGATGTCCAGCGAATCCAGCATCGCTAGGGTGGCGGCGGCAGTGTCGACCTCTTCCGCCAGCGATCCCCGCGGCCGGCCGTGCTCGCGGAAGGCGTCGTAGGTGGCCGGCGGGATCGTGTTGACGGTGTCCGCACCTATAAGCTCCTCCACATATAGGACGTCGCGGTACTCCGGGTTCTTGGTGCTCGTGCTCGCCCAGAGCAGGCGCTGCGTCTGCACTCCCTCCCCGGCCAGCGCTTCCCAGCGCCGTCCGCTGAACAGTTCCTGATAGCGCTGGTAGGTCAGCTTGGCGTTCGCGATGGCGATTTTACCCAGCAGTCCCCGGAGGCGTGTCCTTTCGCCGGCCTCCTTGGAGTCCTCCAGCCGCTCGGCGATCATCGAATCGACGGCCGAGTCGATGCGGCTGATGAAGAAGCTCGCCACACTGGCGATCCTGGACGGATCGCCGCCGCCCTCGACACGGCGCTCCAGGCCACGCAGGTACGCCTCCACCACCTGCTCGTAGATGTCCTTGGCAAAGAGAAGCGTGACGTTGACGTTGATACCGTCGGCTATGAGCTGCTCGATTGCGGGTATGCCCGACTGCGTCGCCGGCACCTTGATCATCGCGTTATCGCGGCCTACCGCCTTCCAGAGTCGTCGCGCTTCCTCGATGGTGCCCGCGGTGTCGTGAGCCAGGTCCGGTGCGACCTCCAAGCTCACGTAGCCGTCCCGTCTTCCCGTGGCTTCGTAGACCGACGCCATCACGTCGGCCGCCATCTGGATATCCTCGACGGCCAGCCGCTCATACATGGCTTTGGCGTCGAGGCCCTTCTCGGTGGTCAATGCCGCCAAGGCGCCGGCGTAGTCGTTGCTTCCGGTTATCGCCTTGCCGAAGATGGCCGGGTTCGACGTCACTCCCTTGAGCCCGTCCTCATCGATCATGCGCTCGAGCTCACCGCCGGTGATCAGGCTCCGGCGGATGTAGTCGAGCCACACCGACTGGCCGTAATCGCCGAGCTTGACCAGCTGATTCATGCGTAACCCTCCGAAATCAGAGTGGAGCTAGCTAGCCGGCCGCCGCGAGCTGCGCCTTCGCAGCGCCCACTACTCTGTCGACCGTGAAGCCGAAGTGTTCCTGTACATCCGTAAGCGGCGCAGAGGCCCCGAAGGTTTCCATGCCGAGAGTAGCACCCGTGGGCCCGACGTACTTGTCCCAGCCGGTCTTCACTCCCTGCTCCACCGCGACTCGCGCCCGAACGGAGGGCGGCAGGACGCTGTCGCGATATCCCTCGTCCTGGCCGTCGAACAGCTCCCACGACGGCATGCTCACGAGCCGGGTGCGGATGCCCTCGGCCGTGAGCTGCTGGTGCGCCTCGACACAGAGCGCGACCTCGCTGCCGCTGGCGATGAGAATGACGTCAGGCTCACCAACGCCGGCGTCGGCCAAGACGTAGCCGCCCCGCTGCACGCCGTCGGCCGAGGCGTACTTCGAGCGATCGAGTGTGGGCAGGTTCTGCCGGCTGAGGGCGAGGGCGGCGGGCTGGTGGTGGAACTGCATTATCACGCGCCACGCCTCGGCGACCTCGTTCGCGTCGGCCGGTCTGATGACCACGAGGCCAGGTATGGCTCGCAGAGCGGCGAGCTGCTCGACCGGCTGGTGCGTCGGCCCGTCCTCGCCGACACCGATGGAATCGTGGGTGAAGATGTAGATGATGGGGATCTCCATCAGCGCGGCCAGCCGAATCGAGGGGCGCATGTAGTCGCTGAACACCAGGAAAGTCGAGCCGTACGGCCTGATCTTGCAGTGTGACAGGCCGTTGACGATCGCGCCCATAGCGTGCTCGCGCACCCCGAACCGCAGATTGCGAGGCCGATAGTCATCTGCTTGGAAGTCGCCGGCCGCCTCCTCGAAGGTCAAGAGAGTCTTGGTAGACGGCGTCAGGTCAGCGGCGCCGCCCATGAGCCAGGGCACGTTCTTGGCGATCGCGTTGAGCACCTTGCCCGACGAAGCGCGGGTGGCGATACCCTTCGGATCGGGCTCGAAGTCGGGGATCTCACTGTCCCAACCCACGGGTAGCCTGCGGCGCTGCATCAGCTCCAGCTGCTCGGCAAGCTCCGGGTACTGCTCCTTGTAGGCCGCGAATCTCTCCATCCACTTGTCGCGCAACACACCCCCGCGCGCGCCGATGCCGGCGGCGAAGTGCTCGCGCACACCGCCCGGTACCAAGAAGTGCTCGTCCTCGGGCCAGCCGTAGTTCCGCTTGGCACCGCGGATCTCATCTTCGCCCAGTGGCGCGCCGTGGGCATCGGCGCTGTCCTGTTTACTGGGCGCGCCATAGGCGATGTGGCTGTCGACGACGATGAAGGTGGGGCGGTCGTTCGCCGCCTTGAACGCGTCGAGCGCCTCAGCCAGCGCCTCCAGATCGTTGGCGTCCTTCACCTGCAGGACATTCCAGCGGTACGCCTTGAAGCGAGCGGCAACGTTCTCCGTGAAGGCGAGCGTCGTGGGGCCGTCGATGCTGATCCTGTTGTTGTCGTAGACCCAGCAAAGGTTGGAGAGCTTCAGGTGTCCGGCGAGCGAGGCTGCCTCGGACGAGATGCCCTCCATCATGCAACCGTCGCCGGCCAGAGCGTACACGTTATAGTCGAAGAGATCGAAGCCGGGCCGGTTGAAGTGCTCGGCCAGCCAGCGCCCGGCGATCGCCATTCCCACGCTCACCGCAGCGCCCTGACCCAGCGGCCCGGTCGTCGTCTCCACGCCCGACGTCCAGCGATATTCGGGGTGGCCGGGCGTCCGGCTCTCGAGCTGGCGGAAGTTCTTGATCTGGTCGATCGAAACGGCCAGTTCGTCCCTGACCTGGTACTTCTCGTCTACCTGCTTTACAGCAGCCAGGTGCAGCAGCGAGTAAAGGAGCATCGACGCGTGCCCGGCGGAGAGCACGAAGCGGTCCCGGTTCGGCCAGATCGGGTCCTCCGGGTCATAGCGCAGGAAGCGCTGCCAGAGGCAGTAGGCGACCGGCGCCAACCCCATGGGCGCGCCCGGGTGGCCGGAGTTGGCCTTCTGTACGGCGTCCATGGACAGCGTACGGATCGTATTGATGGAAAGGATATCCAGGTCCGTCTGAGTGCTCATCCCGAGCCTCCCAAGTGGAGTGGCGCCCACGGACACCTTGGCGCCGACTGGAAGAGTTGGCGGATTCGGCCAGGCCACAGGAGGCCCGAGCCGCCGGTCGGAAACTGCCACGGAAACGGTTCTCAAGTGTAGCAGTCCCCACCGGATCTGCAACCGCCCGGGCAGGACTTGCGGTGCGAATGCTGCCAGGCACCTTCAAGCCATGCGGATGTCGCGACACTTCGGGGAGACGCTCCGAAAGTCGCCCGCCGAAGCCGACACACCCGGCCACGGGCTTCTTCTGCGGGCCGGGTATATCCGGGGAGTGGCGCCGGGCCTCTTCAGCTACCTACCTCTGGGCGTCCGGGCGCTGCGGAAGGTCGAGGCGGCCATCAGGCAGGAGCTGGATGCGATCGGCGGCCTGGAGGTGGCGATGCCGCTCATCCAGCCGGCGAAGCTCTGGCGGCGGGCCAGGCGCTTGCACGGAGACGAGCTGGTACGATTCCGGGACCGTGTCGGACGCGAGCTGGTGATCGGCACCTCACACGAGGAAGTCGCCGCCGAGCTGGCGCGCAGTGACATCACATCTTACAGGCAGCTTCCCGCCCTGCTCTACCAGATCCGGCCCACGTTCCGCGACGAGGCCCGCACACACGCTGGGCTTATCCGGGCGCGCGAGTTCGACCTATTGGACTGCTACAGCTTCGATCGGGATCGGGAAGGCCTGGAGGAGCAGTACGCGAAGCTGAGCGCGGTGTTCGAGCGCATCTTCGAGCGAATCGGCCTCACCAACCTGGTCGTCGCCAGTCGGGAGCACGGTGAGGAGCGGACCGACGAGTTCCTCTTCCTGAGCGAGGTCGGCGACGAGGGCGCGGTCATCTGTGACGCGTGCGGCCACGCCGCTAACCTGCGCACCGCGCGCTTCAAGAAGCCGCAGCCGGTCAGCGAACCGGCTCGACCGCTCGAGAAAGTCGCCACTCCGGGCACCGACACCATCCAATCGTTGGCGGAGTACCTGGGAATCACCGCCGAGCGCACGGCGAAGGTCGTCTTCTTCTCCGCCGGAGTGCCGACTACCCCACAGCAAGCGGAAGAGGAGCGCGAGGTCGTGGTCATGGCGCTGGTGCGCGGCGACATGGAGGTGAGCGAGGGCAAGCTCGCCGAGGCGATCACAGCCCGCTGGATACGGCCGGCGGAAGCCGGGGCCATCCGGGCCGCCGGCGCGGAACCGGGCTACGCTTCGCCCATCGGCCTCGATCACGACGATCTCATCGTCGTGGCTGACGATCTGGTTGCCCGCTCCGCCAACCTGGTGTCCGGCGCCAACGAGCACGGTTACCACTTCCGGAACGTCAACATCGACCGCGACTACTCAGCGGGCATGGTGACGGACATCGCCGCCGCTTATGCGGGCGCTCCCTGCCCCGCGTGCGGCGCGCCGCTACGATTGGCTGGGTGCGTGGAGCTCGGAAGTCTGCATCGGTTCGGCTCCGGTTACAGCGAGGCGCTCGGCGTCACCTTCCAGGATCGCGACGGCAGCAAGAGGCCGCCGGCGATGGGCTCCTACGGCATCGGTATCGGCCGGGCCCTCGCCTGCATCGCGGAGGCGAACAACGACGAGCGCGGGCTGCGGCTGCCCGCCTCTGTGGCGCCGTGCCAAGTCCACCTGGTCGCTCTGCCCGGCGGCGACGAGAGCATCGTGAGGGAGGCCGATGCCCTCTACAGCTCGCTGCGCGAGTCCGGAATCGACGTGCTGTACGACGACCGTGACGCCAGTGGCGGAGTCAAGTTCAACGACGCGGACCTGATAGGCATTCCGCTCAGGTTGACGCTGGGTCGGCGATCGCTGCGGGAAGGTGGGGTCGAGTTCAAGCGGCGTGACGGGGACGAGCGGCGCACCGTCCGTCTGTCCGAAACGGTCGAGGCGGTGCTACAAACAACGTCCGATCGGCAGCGCTCGTGACGAAAATGCTACGGGGCGGAATCCAACGTTCGCACTAGACACCCCAGCGAGGGCTAGCCGCCGCTAGTAGCGCCGTGCCACGACGACCAGGTGGTCGTTCTGTACTGTCAATTGTGAGTCCGTACGCGAGGCCATCAGCAGACGCCAACGAAATGTATGCAGCGCCGCGTTGAATTCCGCCGGCTCGTAGAAGTCGAAAGTCGAGTAGCAGCGCCCCATCGCCTGGCGCAACAGCCGGGCAGGCGTCGTCTCCATCCTCCAGCGAGCTACGCGCAGGCTGACAGAGCGGAACTGTGGAACCCGCATGACCGCAGCCTGCAGCTCCTCCGCACTGTACAGCCGCGTCTCCCGTTCGCCGAAATGCGGGAACAGCTCACCCCAAACGGTACGCTGGTTTTGCTCGCGGGTCCGCGTGTAGACGATCAGCATCCCGGCCCCCCGCAGGACACGTGACGCATGCCGCAGGAAGCCGTCGAGATCGAAGTGGTGGATGGCATTGAAGCAGACAACGGCATCGAACGCAGCCTTGCGGAACGGAAGTAGCTCTGCGAGCCCGGCGACTCGTTGAAGCCCTACCGGTCGCGCGGGAGCCCCGACGGCCCCAATCCTCAACATCGCCGGGCTCGCGTCGCAGGCCAGAGCGTCACACAGCACACCGTGTTCGGCAAGTGCGAGCTGGACTACAGCCTCTAAGTAGCGGCCGGTCCCCGACCCAATGTCCAACACGCGAAGCGGCCCGGCTCGGCGTAGCCGAGTTAACAGGTGCGCAACGTGCCTGGCTGTCCTGAGGTCGAGATCGCGTAGTCGGCGGTAGCGCCCCGCTACTGCGGAGAAATGCCGGTCAAGCTGTGCATGCTGCGTGTCGGTTGGATAACGAACCATCAGGACAGTACGTTCGGTTACAGGTCATACCGCTCCCTCACCCATCCTCAGCACCATCCGATGCTCACGCTGTTGCGCTGTTGTTTGAAAGTTAGAAGGATGTCATACCACCGGGAAGCGCCGTGTGTTTACACCCAAATCAGTGGTGCAGGAGCCATCGCGAAAGGCCGGTCCAAGCCGCAAGAGCTGCTACAGGCGCCTTATTCCAGCCGTACGCTCGTGACCTCGCATGCAGCGGCAGTTACGTCAGACCAACCTGAAGCCCACTGCGGTATTGACAGTGTCCCGCACCGCGCCGAGCGCGGCGTTGATGGCACGCTCCACCGCGATGATACCTAGCCCCTCCACCGTCAGGAGCACCATGCGTGACGCATTCTTCTGTATCTCGAGGTGCAGGCGCGCCTTCTTCTGTGTGAGCTTGCCGGCGGCGCGTAACCGGGCGATCATGGCCATGCTCTCTGCGATCTTCTTGAATTCAGCCTTTGCGTAGTCCTTGATCTCGGGCCAGCTGTCCTCCAGGACCGTGCGAGATGCCTCGAACATCTCCTTGGCCAGGCTCGACACCTTGATAGCCATGCTCTCCCCCCCTTACTGGCCCCGTTTCTTGGCCAGCTCTAAAGTCAGGATCGCCTGAAAGCTCTGCTGGAAAGCGCTGCGCAACGGTTCCAGCTCTTCCGGGTCATCGAACCCCAACTCGTGCAGCGCCTCCAGGTTGTCGACGTTCTCGGCCAGCAGATCGAGTTGCCGGATAGTGATCTCGTTCTTCGGCCGCGCGGCGGCACGCACGCGTATGACGCCCAGCTCGGCACGGACGCCGTCGTAGAAGTCGACGTAGTTGGCGTGATCCGCCTCGGGCGTGCCGATCTTGCGCTCGACCTCGACGAAGAAGCGCTCGAACTCCCTTTGTAGAGCTGTAACCGACCGGTCGGTGATCTCATCGTAGTCGGCCACCAACTTGACCTGGCAACCGAGCCCTATCAGCGCCGTCGCAACTACGGTGAGTCTCAGCGCAGACCCCATCTTGGCAGCAAACCCCCCGCTCGCTCTCATCTCAATCATCTCCCAGCCAGGCATTCAGGCAACGGTCGAAGTAGCCCGTCACGCGGAGAAACGCTCCGTTGTACACGAGGTGACTTACTGCGGCAATCAGCGCGCCAAGGATCGAGAGCCACACAGGGATCAACCCGAAGAACCAGAGCACGTTTCCCGAGACGGCGCGGGCCCACTTAACGAGAGTGACGAACGGCCGTACTCTTCCAAGCTTCTTCATCAACTGCGCCCAGAGGACCCACCAGGCGACCAGGACCGCCAAACCGAGCAGCCAGAATACCACAGGCACACTGCGGTCCACCGGAAACGGCCAAAGCCGCGACGCCACACTACCGGCCGCCCCGACGATATCGCCGAGCGACAGGCGGACCTCCCAACCGAGAACCACCGCCCCCGCGAACGCAACGAGCGTGAACAACCAGGCCTCCCAGGCCCGCAACTTGAGCGACCTGAAGAAACGGAAGGCCCCCGCCTCTATGACCCTGCGCTCGGTTTTCCCGCTGAACTTCGGTCTCCGGCAATCCTCAGGCCTCATCCTTGGCAACGGCGCTCTCAACGCCGGCCGCCAATCGGCGGACGCGAACGGCGAACCTGCCAGGTACTTTCGCACGAAGCGATCGGCGAGCGCGTATCCTTGATAGACGAGTGCAGCGATCTCAGCGTCACCGAAGGCATCCAGGTCCGTGCGAATGCGGGCGATCGCCTCGGCGTCGCAGTGTGGCTCCAGACCTTCCCTGCCGCCATCGTCGGGCGGCGTCGTCATGTGGAAGAAGGCTACCCCTTCCAGCCCGTAGCGCTCCTTCAGGTCCTCCCAGGCGGCGCCCTCACCGTTCCCGCCGTGTAGACCGGCGCTGACACGACGCTCTTCTCTCAATCTGCGAAGCTGCAGGTTGCGAACGTTGTCCATCATAATCGAGAATATCCGCCCCATCATGCCAAAGCGCCCAGCCGTTACTCGCCGCTCCAGCTCCATCAGGCCGCCGGCATCGCTGGCTATGATGTGTGTGCACTCTTCCTCGAAGAGGGCGGATATCCCCTGATTGTCGAAGACTCCACCGTCGGTCAGGCGCAGCGTAGCGACGTGCGTATCGTCGTACAGGCCCAAGATCGTGTAGGGCGGGAAAACCGGCGGGAAGCACGCCGATGCCGCGACAGCATCGGCCAGCGTAATCCTCTCGAAGTCACGCTTCGCCTTCGACCCGATCAGCGAGCCCGTGCGCAGATAGTAGAGATCGATCACGAACCGCATCAGCGCCTCGAGCAACTCCGGCGACTCGCCGACTAGCCGCAAGCACGCTCCCCACACATCCGCGCCGATCTCGCGTAGCGCGAGCCAGAAGCGACGCACCCGCTGCTCTCGCGCCATGCCTCCGGCCACGCCCCGCGGCGGCCCCTCGCACACGTACCAGGCCTCCAGCTTCGCGGCCCGCAGCTCTCCCAGCTCGCACATCATGAAGCGACGCGTCGGCAACCCGGGCCGGCAGAGGGCTTCCAGCACCGGCCAGGGCGCGAGATCGAGGCCGGCGTCATCCAGCGTCTCCCCAAGGTGTCTGGCGAACTCGAACCTCTCTTCGACGGTCGCGCTTTGCCAGAGCCGCCAGAGGATGGCCGTCAGCACCGCCTCATGCCCTAAGTCCTGCGGGGGCTGTTCGATACTGCGGTAAAGTTGCTCGAGCTCTCTCCCAGCGAGTTCGCGCCGGTAGGTCTCGAGCAGCTCGATCTCATCGTAGCGCACGAAGCCCAGCACCGAGTCACCGACCTCAACGCTGGTGAAGCGCCAGTCCCGACCGGAGTTGAGCGTCGTGGCGTTGAGCACGAGCTGCGGTATCTTCGTGGAATGCGTGCGGTTGTACTCTTCGATGCCGCCGACAACTTCCTCGCCACCCGGATAGAAACGCACATCTCTGAGCGGGACCTCGCCGGCTCTCCCGCCGCGCTCCAACTGACCCTTGTGACGAAGTTCCTCGACGACCCGCTTGTAGAGGTGCCGCTGGTAGAGGCGGCCCATCCGCTGAGCCAGCGTTCGGTTCGATACGATGATCCACAGCGTTGCGAACGGGTTCAGCAGCAACCGCGTTCGCAGGTTCTTACGGACACCTTTGAGGAAGTCACTCTGGACCTCCTCGACGATCGCGAGGTAGTCGCTCCGCTCGAGGTCGGCCTTGCGGTCGATGTACTTCTTCAGAACGAGGATGTAGAGGGCAGCGAGTATGGAGCCACCGGATACGGTGGAAAGGATCTCGACGTGTCTGAGGACGTCCAGTTCCGCCAGGCGCCGCAGGACGCCGAGATGGAAGAGGGAGGCTCGGAACCCGCCGCCCGAAAACGCGAGGCCCAGCTTGTTACGCCTGTCGTTCGCTGCGACCATAGGCCTACGAGGTAAGTGCTGCGACGGATGGAGATCCCGGCTACGTCCACCAAGATGAGGTCATTCCCGCGTATGTCCAGCTTCGGTGCCCGGAGACAAGACAGTCCGGGACCGCGACGCCGAGCGCAAGACAGGTTAGAGAGTGGGCGCAAAGAAAAGGTGAGCACCGAACGCACCGGCGCTCACCCGGTCGTTTCGTTTGGATTGTCGCTTGCGAAGTGTACAGGATGACCGACGGCGGCCATCCGGCACGCTACGGGATCAGTCCCCGTAGTAGCGCTTAGCCTGGATCTTGCCGCTCTTGGCCTTGATCTTCAGGAAGCCCTTAGACTTCTTCGCGAGCGTCCTGCCCTTCTTGACGGCTAGAACTTTCTTCTTGTGGAAGCTCTCCGGCGATCTCTTCCCTTCCTTCTGCACATGCCAGCCGTCCTTGTGGCTCCGTACCACGAAAGTCGTCTTCGCCATCTTCACCCCTCCCTCGTAGTTGGCAGCCGGAGATGGAGTCGTAACAATTATCACGGTATCGAGCCGTTAGCGCAAGGTTCAAGCGCCAGCATGGGCAACCGCCCCACTAGCTCTACGTGCCGTCGACGCGAACCGGATAATTGCTGTTCGTCATCGTTCCGTTGCCAAGCTCACCGACCTGGTTGTGCCCCCAGCACATGAGCACCTCAGAGAACGCGACGTCAGCACAGGTGTGGGTGGGTCCGCTATCAATCTCATCGTACAGGAAGCCGCCGCCTACACGAACCGGCACGTTGCTCGGATCCGTGGAGTAGTCGGCGAGCTGCCCGAATGAGTTCGCACCCCGGCAGTAGGCCACGTTGTCGGGCGCGATAGCACAGCTGTGCTCGCCGCCGGCCGTGACTCTCCCGAATTGAACTGCGTCGACGGCTACAACCGCGACGGCGGTGTCGCTTTGAAGGTTCGTGCCGTCGCCGAGCTGGCCACTGCTGTTGTCGCCCCAACAATAGCCGACAAAATCGGTAGTGACCCCGCAAGTGTGCAGACCACCCGCGTCGAGTGTTTGAAAGACGTGATCACCGTACACAGCTGTTGGCGTGGTACGATTGTCTTTCGAGCCGTTACCGAGCTGGCCGAGATCGTTTCTCCCCCAGCAGAACGCAGTACCGTCCGCCTTCAACCCGCACGTGTGGTCGCCGCCGGCACGCACCGTCGCAAAGTCACCCTCGCCAGCGACGCGAACGGGCACGGTGCTGGAAGTGCCGCTTCGGTCACCCAGCTGACCGTAGCTGTTGCGACCCCAGCAGTATACGTCACCGCCTAGTGCCAGCGCGCAGGTGTGCTCGCCGCCCGAGCCCAACGAGGTGAACTCGAGTTCCGACCTAACCGGAAACGGGGTGCCACCGGAGATCGCATCACCGAGGCCCAGCTGGCCGGACTCGTTCAACCCCCAGCAGTAGATCTCGCCGTTCGACGCGACGCCGCATGTGTGGCCAGCAGCGCTGAGCCCTCCCAGGTTGATCGTCGCAAACTGAAGAGGCCCCGCCGACCGTACCCTGACGGTGGCGGTGTCGCTTTTTCCGCCGGCGACCGCCCGTATGAACACCCACCCATCGCCCTTCCCCTCTATGAGCCCTTCCTGGGTGACCGTCGCGACGAACGGGTTATCGGTGAACCACTCGATGGCCGAGCCGTCGAGCGTATCACCGACTACGCTCCTTGCCACGGCCTCGAGCTGCCGGTTGCGCCAACCTCAAGTAGCGCTTTCGACGGTGTAACAGTGACGACGCTGACGGTTCCACCGTCCGGTCCGTTAGCGTCGTTGCAGGCGGAGACGGCGAGGATCAGAGTCGAGCAAAGAGAGACTGTGAGACGAACAAAGCGAGACGACATCCGGCCCCCTGTTGGTCCGGGCAGATTCGGTTTGGTCGATCGAGCTGTTCTCGCGAGGGAGCGAGGACAACTTGGCGAACCGCAGCGCTCGCGGCAATACACGGTTACGCGTTCTTGCCGATGACGAGACCGATGGCGGCGGCCGGGTCTCCTCAGTCTTGGAGCACACAGCCCCGCCCGGGGCGGCCGCGGCAGCGCGCGGGAGGCCTCACGTACCGTAAGCCATTCTCGTTGTGCCACTTACACCGCTCGCCGCTCGCCGGCCGCGGCCAGCGGACAGGGCGGGAGTTGCGCACCTCCTGCCGCGCGTCCAACTTTCCGGCAGAGGGCTTCCCCGCGCTGCTCCGTGCCTCGACGGCTGGACTCGCGAGGCTGGTCGAGCCTCATCACGCAATCGATGAATACGACGAACTGCACGAACTGCGGCGGGCAGATCTACCCGAGCGACCGGTTCTGCGCCCACTGTGGGGCGCTCCAAGAGCCGGGCGTGGCAGTGCCGGAAGGGGAGAAGGCCGGATCGCTATGGGACCCGGTCCTCGTGAAGCTGCGCGCCGCGACGGCCGGCAAGTATGAGATCGGGCGGGTTCTCGGAGCCGGTGGGATGGCCGCCGTCTATCTGGGCCGTGAGATCAGGCTCGATCGTACGGTCGCCATCAAGGTGATGTCGCCGGGCCTCATGTTGCAGTCGGGAATGATCGAGCGGTTCCGCCAGGAGGCGGTGACCGTCGCAGCCCTTAACCATCCCAACATCGTCACTATCTATACCGTCGAAGAAACGGACGATCTCCATTTCTTCGTCATGAAACACATAGCAGGCCCGTCGCTGGAGATAGTCATTCGGCGAGACGGTCCACTGCCGAAGTCGGTGGTCAGAGCTTGGCTGGCGCAAGTCGGCGACGCTCTGGCCTACGCACACAAGCGCGGCGTCATCCACCGGGACATCAAGCCGGCAAACATCCTGCTGGATGATGAGGGGAACGCCATCGTCACCGATTTCGGGATCGCCAAGGTGCCCAGAAGGTCGAACCTGACACAGACGGGGATGACGCTCGGCACGCCGGCATACATGAGTCCCGAGCAGTGCGCCTCGAAGGAAGTCACCGCAGCCTCCGACCAGTACTCGCTCGGCATCGTGACCTATGAGATGCTGACCGGGGAGCCGCCGTTTACCGGCCCCTCACTCGAGGTCATGAAGGCGCACGTGGAGCAGCCACCCCGACCCATCACTCTGTTCCGACCACACGCGCCACCCGAGCTGGTCGCGGCGGTCGAACGCATGCTGGAGAAGGACCCGCGCGACCGCTGGCCAAGCCTGAAGGACGTGATCAGGTCGATCGGCCCGGCAACTATGGCTCACGACGATCCGGTTCGAGCGCAACTCGCCGCGCTCGCCACGTCCGGAGCGCAGCGAGCGCCCGCGGTCGACCGGTCCGCGCCCGCCGCCACACCGCCAGAAGCGCGCCCCATCACTCCAGCGGAGGCACGGCCGGTGACGCCGCCGGAAGCAGCCGGGATCCCGGAGTATCTGGTGCCAGAGGCGCCCGCGCCGGTCGACTCGCTCCTCTTGGCACCTGTGCCGCCCTCGATCTGGGAGGGCCACACCCTCCAGCTGCAGGCTACCCCGCTGGATGCCGCCGGCCAGCCTCTGGCCGGGCGCGAGGTGACCTGGCAGTCGAGCGACCCCGAGGTCGCCTCGGTCTCAGAGTCCGGGCTCCTCGAGGCGCGCGAGCCGGGCAGCGCAGCGATCACCGCCACGTGCGAGGATCGAGTCGAAACGGTGGCGATCGAGGTAGCACCAATCCGCGCCGAGGCGGTGCGGGTGAGGCCATCGCGCCGCGTCATGGCCGTGGGGCACTCCGTGCAGATGAGAGCCATCGTTCGCGGGAGCGACGGCTCGCGATTGCACGACCGACCCGTGGGCTGGGCGTCGGGCGACTCGGAGATCGCGGATGTCTCGCCCGAAGGGTTAGTGACCGCGGTAGCTGAAGGCTCGGTGCAGGTTACGGCGGTCTGCGAGGAGGAGAGCGCAGCGGCGGCGGTCAAGGTCACGGCGCCCGGTGTGCCCTACCTGGTCGGCAGGTTCTGGTGGACGGCTCCGGCCGCCGCGGTAGCACTCCTCGCCCTGTGGCTCGCGGTAAGGCCCAGCGGGCTGATACCCGAGCCTGCACCCTTTCCTCCGCCTGCGCCGGTCCGTGAAGACACGACCCGGCCGCCGCCTGGACCGGAAAACGAAGAAGCGCTGGCGGAAGCGGCTCGCCGCCAAGCGGTCGAGGCCCGAGACGCTGCGGTCGCGGCCGGAGCGGCGGGCACCGATCCGACGGGGTTCGAGAATCTCAGCCGCCAGCTCCAGGAAGCCGAGGCCGAGCTAGCGGCTGGGAATCCGTTCCGCGCGTTGACGTTACTCGAGCCACTGCCTCAGGCCTTCAACGATCTGGCTGAGGTGGCGAGGAATGAGCGAGAGAACCTGCGCTCTGCCGCGACGGCAGAGCGGACCAGCGCCAGCCAGCAGCGCAGCGCCGCGAACTCAGCAGGCGCCGAACAGTTGCGACCCACCGAGCTCGCCCGGCTGAACAGCCTGATGCGCGGCGCTGAGAGTGCTTACTCCGCGGGGCGTTACCAGGACGCGCAGACCAGATTCTCGGAGCTCGTGACAGCGTACCGGCAGCTCGCCCAGACGTGTGCGCAACTCGCACGCTCGGAGGCGGAGGCAGCGCGCCTAGGGGCGGCGCAGCAGCGGCAGAGCGCGCTAGACGCGGGTGCGGCGGAGCGGAGACCGAATCAGCTGGCCGCCATTGACGCAGATCGTGATCGGGCCCAGTCGCTAATCGGCTACCGCAGGTACTTGGACGCCTGGCGGTTCTACGAGGCTGTGGAAGCAGCGT
Organism: Gemmatimonadota bacterium; assembly: GCA_020344215.1. GTDB lineage: Bacteria > Gemmatimonadota > Gemmatimonadetes > Palauibacterales > KS3-K002. The sequence continues at coordinate 2,939,207 of CP070815.1, read as the reverse complement.
ATCGCCAGCTAGCAGCGGACGTCGCGGCCGAGCCGGACCCGGAGCCGCAGCCGCTGCCCGAAGAGGTCCTCGCCGACATGATCGAACGCTTCCGTCAGCTGTTCGAGGAGGCGAACCTGGCGGCCATGGCTGAGGAGCTCTATCGCGGCCGCGTACCTTCAGATGATGAGCGGCTGCTCCAGACGTTCTTCGGCCGAGCGGAACAGATGCAGGCCGAGCTCGCGCGACCGAACATCCGCGTAGAAGACTCATCGGCCACTGCCGACATACGGATGAGTCTTGACTTCCGGCTCAGGAGGACCGGAGAGCAATACACGGATGTCAGGTACGAATTCCGGCTGACCTTCGCCCGCGGTTCGGCCGGCTGGCGCCTGCAAAAATTGGAGTCCCGCTAACCCCCTCTGCCGAATCTGAACTCGACGCCTGCCGTCACGAACAGATCGTTTTGCAGCTTGGAGTCGGCCTCGGGGATGTTCCCCTCGAACATGGACAGGTAGTCCCTCAGGTCCACGCGGATGTCCACCGTCGGGCTTACACCGTAGCGGAAGCCGATCCCTAAGACGCCAGCAATGTCGGTCGGGCTGTCCAAGTCATCCGAATCGCGGTATACGAGACCCAGGCCACCGGAGACGAACACCGCGAGCGGATCGAGCGGTGGGTCGAGCACGGTGTAGACCGCGTTGACGCTGCCAACGATCAAGCCCGCATCCACAGTCGTATCGCTGGGGGTGCCAGCGAGCACGTTGTTCACGTCAAGATCGCTCTGCGCATACACCAGCTCGCCGTCCACAGCGAATCGAGGCGTGATGTAAAGCGCGAAGCGCCCGCCGGCCGTCCAGCCGGTCTTGTGCCCGTATTGGTAGACGTCCCCCGCGGTAGTCTGATCGACCAGATCGGCGGTAGGGAGAAAGAGGCCGCCGAAGATCGTGGCGCCGTAAGTGATCTGCTGGGCCGCCAGCGTTGACGGCGCGAGAAGCAGGATCAGAGCACACACCATCGCACGGTGCAGGGCCATGTGTCCCTCCGTGTATGCAGTTACAGTTGTCGGATGAGCAGCGCAGGACAAGATAGCAGGACCGCTCCTACCGAGAAACTGGGCGGCCAGAGACCTCTCAGCGGACCAGTCCTGAGCGCTCCACCAGGTCCGCTTCCAGCCCAGCCCGGATGATTTGCTCCCGGAGATGACGCCCCTCATCGGGCCTCTCGTAGCCGCCGGCGTAGACATAGTAAGCTACCACACCGTCAGCCGACGCGGCTGGCACTCTGTAGGCGGGAATACCTTGTCGAGCGAGCCTCCCAACGGCATCGTCGGCCGCGCCTATCGAGGGATAGGTACCGAAGCGGAAGGCCAGGCCGGTCGGTCTCACGTCCCAATCCCGCCCGACGTCCTTCACGCCGCTCTCCACGAGCCGTGACATCAAAGCTTCCGCCTGATCTCGACGAGGGAGCAACCCGGATAGCAGCCGGTAGTAGACGCTCCCGCGGACGATCGTCGGCGCCACGTAGACCGTCGTCTCCAAGCCAGTCAACTCCCGCTGGCGCGCCAGCGCTTCGTTCAGCGTCCTGAACGATGCGATGGCTACCGAGTAGCCGAGGACAGACTCCTCGGGCAGCTCGCTGGCCAAGCTGACCGGCTCCCGTGTCTCGGGTCTCGCGGCATCGGAGGGCGGCCCGAGGCGAGCCGCGCTATCGGTACTCGGAGTGATCGCTACGCAGAGAGCCACGAGCACAATCACTACCGCGACAGCGATAATGGCCAGCACCAGTGGCTGCCTGAGAAACTCGAGTGCCTGCTCCCAGCGATCGTAGTAGCCGGGACCTGGAGGCCTGGTCGGCCGCCACTCCGGATGCGCCTGCGGCCTCGCCCGCCGCTCACTAATCGGAGAGGGCGGCGCGCCGAACGAGTCTAACGGGGTAGGCTCCGGTGGGGGCGATCCCAGTGGGAACGGCTCCGGAGACGGCGTTCTCGTCGTCGGCTTCGGCGGGCGCGGTGGTGGTGGCGGCGGCGCCGACGGCTTCTTTGGCGCGACGTCCCGAGCCAGCCGCTTGAGCACGCCCGTCCGTCCCAGCGAGTACTCGTCCCCCTCCTCCTTCAGGAGCCTCAGCGCCGAGAGCTTCCCGGTCGACAGGTCCCGACCGAAGTAGACAAAGCCGCCCCCCTCGGCCCTCGGGATCTCCCCCAGGATCTCAAACTTGCCCCGCGCGGCTTCCTTGACCGCCCCGAGAAGCTCTTCCTTGGAGTAGTCGCCACTGACCGACGGATCGCCCCAGAGATCGCTGCCGCACATCGAGCAGAAGCGCCCCCACTCTCGCGCCGGCGCGCCGCAGCTCGGGCAAGCGCTCTCGGGTGCCGGCACCGACGCGTCCAGCTGCTTCACGACCTCGAGGGAGTACTCGTCCCCTGCCCCGGCACCCTGCGTTAGGCGAAGCACGATCAGCTTCTTGTCGGCGAGGTCGCGTGCGAGGTATACGATGCTCCCCTCTTTGCCACGACCTATCTCGCCGAACACCTCGTACTCGCCCGCAGCCACCTCCTGCACCGCCTCGAGAAAGGCGTCGCGCGGTCGCTCAGCCTCCCGGATACCAGGAAGGTTGAAGTTCGTGCTGCCGGAGTCGCGTAGGACACCCATGAGACGCGAGCCCTCCGTGCTCAGGTGTGGCAGCGTAGCACGAGGCTGCCGCCCTCAAGTTTACGGCCCTGTGGGAACCTGCGGAAGTGGTGGAGTCGACGAGGTCGAGCCCGCGAAACGGCCGCGCCCGAGAAACCCGTCCGCTCTGCCCGGAAAGCGCTAAGACTCAACGTCGTTGTGGGAACACTTCGAGGCTCAGCGGCGAGCCGTTCCAGGCTCCGCAGTATCGGGCGCGCAAACAGACCTCCCAACGCGATTCCATGTCGAGTGACGCGAACTGATCGCGGTCGAGCCCGCCTCGCAGATCGAAGCCGCGGCAGATGCGCTGCGCTCCTCCGAGCCCGCCCTTGACCGAATCCCAGTGAGCGTGTGCCCGCTCAGGGTCGGGCAGCATCACCTCGTCCAGGAACTCGGCGTCGAACTCGTCGGGCTCGGTCCCATCCTCGGGCAGCAGCGTAGCCCGGCTGTCGGACTCGATGTCGTAGCCGGTGATCTTGGAGAAGGCGACGGCGGCCACGTAGGCGGTGGCCGGATCGGGGTCGGTCAGGACCTCGAGCAGGTCATCCATGAGGGCAGGGTGGCCGTAAGCACCGACCAGCCGAAAGCGGGCGGGGCCGAGTTCCCGGGCACGGGCGATCGCCGTCATGCGACCGAGATCGTCCGGCCCACCGAGCACGGCGAGCAGCCAGAGCGGATCGAGGTCGTCGACGGCCGGACTCTCGGCCAGTTTGCGGCCCACCGCCAGGATGCCGGGCTCGCCGCACCAGGCGCCGGCCTCAAGGGCGGCGCGTCTGACGCTCCGCCCCTCGTCGCGAACGGCGGCCGCGTACGTCTTCGGATCGAGAGCCAAACCCAGGTAGCCGGCCAACCGCCAGCCGTTCATGCGGACCTCTGGCTCCTCGTTCGCCACGAAGCGTTCGATCTCCGGTGCGGTCGCCCGCAGCGCCGAATGGAAGGCCAGGGCCTCAGCAGCAGCGACAGCGACGGGCAGCGCCGACGACAGAGGCAGCGGACCGATCTGCGCCTGTAGGTGATCGATCGGACCGTGGCTCAGCGCCTGGCGCAGTCCAACCAGTTTGTTGCCCTGCGCGTTACGGAAGGCATCAAAGACGTGTGCGGCCGAACTCGGGACACGCGAATGCAGCAAGGAAAGAGCAGACGCGAAGACAACGAGCTCGTCGTCGCTCGAGAGCCCCTCCTCGAGCAAGGGGAGCGATTGGTCGCCGACGACGAGGACACCTTGGAGATGGGCCTGTATTCGCTCTTCGAGGTCGGAGAACGAACGGAGCGTGTAGTCCGGGTCTCGCAGCGCTCGTTGGCGCTGTCCCCAGAGAAAGGCGAGTTCCTCGAGGTGTTCCTCGAGGATGTCTGGTATGAACGTCGCCCTATCGGCGGTCATAGGGGGAGTCACTCGCTCTCTAGTTTATCGCGACTGATCCGCCCTTAATCCGATTGACGCGCCTTGCATGTGAGACGAGATCCTTGCCTTTGATCAGGATCTTGCCGTCCGCTCGGATCGTGATCGAGCCGTCACCGCATTTCAGCACCAGATTCTTCCGGGCTTCCACCACAAGCTCGTCGGGAGCTTCTTCGATCGCATCTCCCCCTGCACGGGCTGAACCTACGCGACCGAGGACCACCCCACGCTCCCCTTCGCGTCTCGGTAGCAGGACGACGACAGCGTCACCAACCGTCAGTTGCAACTGAGACGATTCCGACGTTTGCAGGAGATCGCAGCAGCAATCCGCCTTATCGATGTCATCGCACACGACCGCGACCGAGCCGCCATCCAGAAGCGCGCTCACACGGCCACGGCGTACCAGATTGGCCTGAGCATCGATTCCAAGAACCAGAGGTTCATTCTTCATAGGACCACCTACCCCATGATGTTCTTCTTGTTGTGTAACAGGGGATCGCCCATCCGACAGACGTTCTTACCCTCGAACTTCACGTCGAACGAATACATCATGAACTCGCACTCGCTCATGTTCACACCGGACACTACACCTCCCACGCTGCCCGCTTCATCGCCGGAGGAGCGCGAGTATTTCGCACCCTTAACCATCGGCATCTTGCCGTCCGTCTTCACCTTGCTCGGCCCCTGCGAGGTATCCGACGATTTCCCGATGTTGGGGTACGGTATCGGAATCGGACTGGGCGAAGCCGGTGTCTTGCAGACATCGGGGAAGACGACGCTCATGCCGCCACTCCCCTTGTGGACGATTCCTCGCATGTTAGCGAACGTTGTCTGGCCCATTCTTCACATCTCGCGTCTGTAACGCTACTCAACCCACGGCCCTGGCTCCCGGAACGTCAAATCGCGGAAACCCGGCGGGTTTTCTATGCTCCCCGCTCGGGACTACTAGATCATCCCGGGCTGCCACTCCTCGTCACGAATGATCATGATTCCGGTAAGAGCCTTTTCCTCGATACGCTCTTTCACTCTTCGTGAGATCACGATGAGGTTCTTTTTTTCGCGAAGGCGAACTAGATCCTGACCTTCGAACTGCGATTCGTCAAAGACCATTCTCCTAACGCGCTCAACGAATCCGGCATCGTCGACCTGAACATTGGATTTGTCGAGATCCAGGCCAGACACCATCCCGATTACGTTGGCCACCTCATAGTCGAGTTCGGCACCCGTGGGCTCATAGATTACGCGCGCCGGGTAGTAATCGATGTTGGAAACTCCGATCTCCCTGAGTGCCTCAATCAATCTTCGCGAAAACAGCGGCTGTCCCCCCGCGGGGTCGTGCAAATCCAGCGGAGGGAACGCAAGAGGGTCGCTCGCCTGTTCATCGACACGCAGTTCGAATTCGAACAGGCCGAGGTCCTCTCGTACTCTCTTCCCGCGATTCATGCGCGTCTCCGATCCAGCCACGCGGAATGCGGTGGGCCCAGCCCAGCGAGGCTCGGCCAGCATGATGAAGTACTCGTCGCTCATATTTCAGTCGTTCCTCACGCGTTGACGGCATCGCCGGAGAATTACTCAGGATCTTCCGCGCTCTCTTCTTCGGCCGCCTTGTCGTCGATAGGATCGATAGTTTGATTCAATACCTCTGGCGCCGTCTCGTTCCTTTCCTCTTCGTAGTAGCCCCAGGGCGCGTTGGGATTCAGATAACTCTGATTGTAGAGGTGGTAGCCTTCATGTACGACATTGGCGATCCCATTCCATATGTCGCTTTCCTCGATCTTTATCCATCGCAGCACGGTTTCTTTGTCTGGCTGCTTCTCGGGACAGAACTTGTCCTCTACGTTCGACTGGAGGTCATCGAGGTGTCTGGCTACGGTTTGGAAGTACTCGTTGGTATGCCCCCCTCTGTGCTTCTGAAGCGCCTTTCCGCATGCCCGAGCCCGGATGAATTGAGCGCGACTGTACGGCAGCCAGATGCAATTGCTGCCATCATTCGGGTCGTATCCGGCTTCGTTCAGCTCACCCGATAAGGCGTGTTGGCTCACGGTCTTGAGGGCTACGCAGTGGTGTGCAGCCGCCTTGTAACCGCCGGTTATATCACGCTGCCATTCAACGAGGGGAGGCATGGTCGCCGAGGGGTAGCGGGCGATGTATTCGCTGGATACAGTGTAGGCCCGTCCTTCCTTCTTCAGTTTGGACATATCCCGATTAAAGGTGTGCGGCCCGGCAGCCTTCTCCTGCTGGTGGCCCTCCTCGCAGAAGACGCACTTTTGCTTGCCGCCAGGCGGGATGATTGCGACGCTCTCACCGATCTGGGTCACGCCCTACCCCTTTCCGGTTTTCCGTCCAGTGGATCCACGCCGACTCTCAAGCCGCTCGCAAGATGAGAGCCGCTCGCGCACCCTTATCCGACGAGCCGTAGACCAGAGTTGGACTTCCTCTATAACCGTCCCTGATGCCGAGCGCGGCCAGCCCAGCCATTAAGGGGCCGCAGGCCGCGCCAAGGTCGCCCAGGCAGTCCGCTGGATGATGCATCCCGTGTTCCGGTGCGAAGGCGCTGCTCGTGCGAAGAAAGGCCACCCCCCACTCCTTTGCCCAGTGGCTCTCGCCATTCATGGATGAGTAGACATCGCTGATTGCTGGTGCCGCACCGGCCTCGGTCAGTTTCTGAAAAACGGCGGCCAGCCCCTCACCTCGATACGGTTCTTCGCTTTCAATGTGGCCGACCTCAAAACCCTCGGCGACCGCACTGATGAAAGCGACCGGAGTCAGGCCGGCAGACTCAGCCTTCGCAGCATTTGCCAGCAGAAGGAACGCCGCAGCCTCGCCCGGTATGAAACCGTCCAGGTTTGCGGTCGAGTTTATTCGCTGATTTAGGTCGAGGGTGCCGAGAATGTAGGGATCCAAGTAGGAGTCGATTCCGCCAGCGACAACGAAGTCAGCCTGCGCCTTGGCGATCGTTTGGATAGCCTTACCGATAGCGATAAGTCCGCCGGCTCTCCCAGTATGAGTCGCTTGGCTGGCTGACAGGTCGATTGCGACTCTGCTCTGTTGCTCAAACCGGCGCAAGAACGACATCGGCTCAAGCGGCTCTGTGGTCTGCAATTCGGGCAGGGAGAGCATAAGCGCAAGAGGCGTAGCGCCAACGGGAACGGACTCGACGCACTCCACCAGGGCCGCGGTGCCTATTCGCAATAAGCGAGCTTCGCGGCTTGTCAGCCCGTCCTTCTCAACTGCATCGTCCAGCTGGGGTAGTCCGTCGGCTGGGATTTCCGCAACGGTGAACGGTTCGAAGCGATGGTCAAGAAAGCTGGCCTCAGTGAACCGCATCGTGGTCGATCTGACAGATGTGGCAGTTTCCTTAGCGGTCAGGCCAACTGCGCTAATCATGCCTATCCCAACGACCGCAATCGAATCAGGCAATCTTCAGGCTACCTCGTCCTGGGACACTCTGACTTCCTTCACGCGCAAGGCTCCACCAGCGCATTCATAGGCCGCTCGCCAAACCAGGATGACCCGATTCTGATCCGGCTCGATCAGGATAGTGTCGAGATTCGCGAGCTGGGTTTCAGACGTGCTATCGACGAAATGGGTAACCGAAAGCCTCACGCCGGGTAGTTCAAAGCGCAGCAGACCATCGGGTGTCGCACCACGGATCGCCACGGGTTCGTCTCCCCGCAGGTAACCAGGAGCCACCAATCCCGGCGGCGCCAGTTGGAAGAATCGGGAGTCGAAGTCCAACGGCAAGTAGGGCGCGCGCTCCCGCTGCCAGACTTCATCGTAGGTTCCCGCATAGGAGCGTCTTGGCTCCCAATGTGGAGACACCGGCGCAAAGCAGGACGGCGGCGGCGTCTGCTTCCAGGAACTGATGAGGTTCTCGGGATCCTCCAGGTTTGGCAACGGCAAGCCGTCCAGCTCCTTCTCTCCGTCCGGTGCTCTGTAGCCGGTTCCGGCCATGTTACGCGCCTCGGCGCGTAGTTCGTCGCCGCATCGGTCTGTGCCGCCGAAGGCCTTCTCCCATAGCAGCGGCATACGCTCGAACGGAAGCGGTGAAGACGGAGCGTAGCCTACGCCGGTGGATTCCCAGTGTCTGTCGCCAATGACCCGAACGGTCTTGCTTACCGGGCCGACGGTCACCGACACGTCCATCTCGGTTGCAGGGCGTCCACGCGGAGCGTAGGCGCGGCCGAGGAGCAAGACATCGCAGGCAGGCTTGCTGAGACTCAGATCGCCCGGCACGCGGATACTGCTATCAGCGGGGCCAGCCAGATGCTCGTCAGCGAGTACAATCGCGACCTGCTCGTCATGGGGCAGCAGGTCCTCGCCCAATGCGAAAGTCCCCTTCACAACCGTGAACAGGGAGTCGATTCCGTCCGTATTTGGGCTAAGAAAGATTGTACTCTCAAACGCGGTCTCGTTCGTTAGCTGTAACACTTAACTGTTAGTTGTTTGTGACCTTGCTACCCTTGATATTGACATCAGAAGAGGCCTTGATCCTTATCTTGCCCGAGCCCTCCAAAGTGATGTTCTTCCCCTTGATCTGAATATCACCATTCTTCTTCATTGAGATGCTGGAACTCCCTGTCTTAAGAACGATCTTGTCTCCGGCGTCAATGAAAAGATCTTTGCCGATCTTCAAAGTGTCGTCCTTTCCGACATCGTGAGTACGACTTTGTCCAATCGCGACTCTTTCGTTCTTGCCGACTTCTTCGGTCCGGTTTTCGCCGACGTCTATCGTCTCGTTCTTCTTTACTGATTCGATGCGATTACCGCCGATGGTAATGTTCTCGTTGGAACCGACGCTCTCGGTTCTGTTCTTCTCGATGGTGATCGACTCGTTGGCGCCAACGGTTTCACTTCGATCATTGGATATGCTTATGCTCTCGTTGTGTCCAACCGATTCCATCCGGTCATTCTCGACGACGACCTGCTTATCCTTCTCCGCATGGATGTAGAGCAACTCGCTCCCCTTGAGGTCCTCCATGCGGATCTCGTTGAAGTCGTCGGTGCCGCCGCCCTTGGAGCTACGCGACTTGACGCCGCTCTGGGTTTGGTTGCCGGGCAAGTCATAAGGGGGCGTCTGCTCGGCATTGTAGACCCGGCCGGTGATGATCGGCCGATCGGGATCACCTTCAAGGAAATCGACGATCACCTCCTGCCCGATCCGCGGAATCTGGATAACGCCCCAACCCTTACCGGCCCAGCCGCTGGAGACGCGGACCCAGCAGGAACTGTTCTCGTCCTTCTTACCGTCCCGGTCCCAGTAGAACTGGACCTTCACTCGCCCATGCTTGTCCACCCAGATCTCCTCGCCGGCCTTGCCCACAACCAGCGCACTTTGTGAGCCCTGAACTACCGGCTTCGGGGTCGTGCGAGGCGGGCGGAAAGGCACGCTGTGCGGGATGGCGACGAAGTCGTTGCGGTATTCAAAAGCTGCCGTGTCCCAGGAGCGATAGTCGCCGGCGCGCGCTGAGTGGCGCACTTGGAGCAGTTGGTAGGTCTGATTGGCTTCTCTCAGGTAGTGCTCTTCCAGATCGAAGGTGCAGCCGCTCTGCAGCGAGCGACACGTGCTCTCTCCCCGCACGATCTCGTGCCACGCCTCCTGCTCCTCTAGCTGCAGGCGCGCCAGCCGCTCACCGTCGTCGAGCTGGGTGTAGTTGCCCGGGTAATCGTAGACCTCTTCCCTCCCGTCTCCGGACACCGAACTTTCCAGGCGAAGCGATGGCTGGAGATGGTCGTAGTCCCTGAGGGTCACGGTGCCGATGTACGCGGCGTGCTCGCGCTCGAAAGCCGTTACAAAGTCCTCCTCAGGGGCCGCCTCCGGCATCGGCGAGATGCGCACCCTCGATTGACCCGGACAGGGCTTCACGGCACTGGCGTCGTCCGCTAGCGTCAAGATGTGCTTAGATTCCGAGTGCTGGAAGAAGTAGAAGATTCCTTCTTCTTCGAGCAGGCGCGAGACGAAATTCAGGTGCGTCTCGCGGTACTGCACGCAGTACTCGCGCGACGCGTAGTTCCTGACGCACTTGATCTCGAAGTCGGAGTAACCCTGATCTTTAAAGACCTGCTCGACGATCTCGAGGACGCTCAGGTTCTGGAAGATCTTGCAGTCGCTTGACAGCGATAAGAACCATACCCAGGGAACGATCTCAGCGCGGTAGAAGGTTAGCTCATCCGACTGGCCCAGCTGGACGAACCGGTTGATCAGGCCGTGGATGACGCGCTGCTCGCCGCCGGCAAGATCCATGGTGACGACGGCCGCGGTGCGTAGCACATCGTTGGCCGACACCGAGGCCTCTTCCGAAACCAGGTCGAGGGTGAACGAGAACGGGGTCGAGACACCTTCCTGCCCGGAGAACCCCTGCAGAAGCAGGACGTCGGGGCCGAGCACGGTTTCCACTCTAAACGGGCGATCGGCCTGGGAGTAGTCCGCCATCGTAGCCTCGAGATTGAGGGTGTGCGGCTTCTTGCGCTGCCCGGATTGGGTTGGGTCTCCAGCGGGCTTGATCCGCAGCGCTCCCGGAGTCTCCCAACCCCCGGCCCAGTGCTGTCGTCAGGAAGAGCCACTGACGCTGGCGGCCCAGGTCGCTGACGATCCTCGGCCATCCTAACGCCGCCCCGCACGACCACTGCCCCGTATAGTACGATTGACGTTCGATCTCTAGCGTTAAACGGCAGCAGCCCGGCAAGACAAAGCGGCTCTTGTTTCCCGGTTGTATGCTCCAATCTGATCGTTTCGGGGCGGCCTGTCCACCAGCGGCCAGCTCGGGCGGGGAGTCCGGTCGTACGGTGGCTAGATCTTCTGGAACCTCGAACAGTTGCTTCTTCATCAGCGACTCGATCGAGTCGGCCTCGCAAGGAACCTCGCCACTCAACATCTTATAGGCGGCGCAACCGAGTGAGTACTGGTCCGAGAGGTGCGACGCTTCGCCGGACCACTGTTCCGGGGTCATGTACCGCGGCGAGCCGACGGCGGACCCCGTGCTCGTCAAACCTTCAGCGTCGGCAATCTTGGCCACGCCGAAATCGGTGACGACGGCCATACCCTCGGTATCGATGATGATATTGGCCGGCTTGATATCCCGATGCGTGATATTGCGCTGGTGGGCATAGCTGAGCGCCGAAGCAACGTCGTGCAGCACGACGAGAGCGACAGGGACCGCGAGCGCCCCCGTCTCGGCCAGAATGGACTCCAGAGCGCGGCCCTCCACATACTCCATCACGAAGAACATCAGCTTGCTCGTCTCCTTCAGGTCGAAGATCGATGTGATGTTGCGGTGACGGAGCGACGCCGCGATCCGCGCCTCCCGGCGAAAGCGCTCGACTACCGCCGTGCCCCGGAGAAGGGATGGCAGCAGGACCTTGATTGCGACCTTGCGGCCCAGCGCGGTCTCGTGCGCCAGAAAGACCACGCCCAACCCCCTCGCCCCAGGCCGCCGACGATGTCGTACTCGCCCAGCGTCACCCCCCGCAGGTCTGCGAGCAGCCCGGCTTCTTCCGCCTCCGGGACCGGCGAGCCGCACTCGGCACAGAAGCGTTCACCCAGGTAGACGTCGGCCTTGCACTCCGGACATTTCGCCACCGGCTGGGATTCAGTCTGCGGTTCCTTTGGAGATCTCGTCGCTCAGGCTCCGTCCTGTATTGACGGGCGGTCCCAGCGAGCCCTGCCCCAACGGGCACGGTACGACTGGCTGTTAGCTGGGTAGGCGCACAGAACGACGTGGCATGCCGGGGGGGGCAGGCAGAAGCGAGCATGGAGGCGGTCGTACGAGTCCTTTCAAGGCCCAAGATCCGCTCAGGAAGGGGCCTTCCACACACAACTCTCTTGGCTATTCGCACGTGTGACCGATTACGTACTCCCTCTGAGAGGGGCAACGAGCGGCGATATCGAGCCCGGGCCCGGTGACCAAGAGACTGACCGGCGAGGAGAACCTTGGAGATTCAGACGAATTTGCCCCAGATCAGAGTGACCCCTACAATACGGCTAAAGTGATATCAGCCACGCGAGCCAAAGGCGGAGGAGGCGGGATGAGGCGCTTGCCGGCGTGGTGAGCCCTGCCCGATGTCGCGATGCAAAGTGATGAGTTCCGCCAGCGGTACGAGCTGGGCAGACAGCTAACCGAGAGCGGAATACTGAGCTCCGAAGCGGCCGATTCCGAGGGAACGCCGGTGATGGTTCATTTCCTCGGCGGTCACGGAGACGAGGCACAGCTGGTCCTGGCGCTCCTCGAACAGCTGGATCCAGCCGACAAAGCTAGGATCGTCGAGACCGTTGAGGTTGACGGGGTTCAGGTCGTGGTGACGCAGGTCCTCGAGGACTTCAGCACTCTGGAAGAGTGGCTGGAGAAACGCGCCGCTCCGCCCGAGCCCTCGGCCACCGGGCCAGCCGCGCCGGGCGAGTTCACCCGCCTCTTCGGGTCGCCGCTCAAAGGCCAGGCGGAGGAAGAACCCGTCACCGCCGAGAAGCCGCAGAAGAAATCGTTCGTGACCAGCACATTCGCCAAGCTATTCGCCTGGGAACGTGGGTCGAGCGCCGAGCCGGAAACGCCGCGGCGAAGGCGGCTCTCGATACGTTTGCACAAGCCAGAGTCAGCGGCCGCGGGATCGGAAGCCAAGCCCGCCGTGAGCCGGGCGAAGGGGCCGTCGGACGCCGCTCTCGATAAGAAGGCAAGAGAGCCGGCGGGACCCGGCGAGTTCACTGAAATCTTCGGGACGGCGAGCGGCGCGAAGGAAGCCACCCCGGCCACGCCCGCCGCCACAGGCGCGCCGCCGGGAAGTGCGAAACTGCTGGACCACGCAACGTCCGATTATCTGAAAGCGCTCGACGCGAGTGCGCAGGCCGCGGATAGTCCGGGCGCGATTGACCGCGCTGAGCCGCAGGTAGTCGACTCTGCAGAAGCGGAGGCGCCGCCGGCTGCAGCTCCAGCACCCGTCACCGAAGGCCCGAGCGAGTACACGCAGGTCGTGTCCGGACGACAGCCGGCGCCGGCAGCCCCACTCTCGTCGCCGGCCGCTTTCTTCCAGCAACGCAAGGAGAGAATGGTTCGGGTGAGCTCGGCGCGTCGCCCGCGACTCCGCTTTCTAATTCTCTGGTTGGTGATAATCGTCGCTGCGGGGGTAGCTGTCGTCTACTTTCTCACGCGCCCGTGAGCCGCTTGGTACCGGTCTGACTGCCTCACCCCTATGCGAGCACAACCAGGAGCAGCGCAGCGACGACGACCGCGACCGCGATCAGAGCGAGCGCAATAACGACCTTCGGGTTATTGAGGAGCGATCGGGCAGGTGCCGGTGCCGGGTATTCCTGCGCCGGTGACGCCCCCAGCGAGACCGGCTCGAGCGCGTGCGGTTCCAGGACGTGTGACTCGTTCGGTCGGGCGGCGGCGCTTGAGCCGGCCGGGCGCTTCCACACCGTGGTCGGCCCGAGCGAGCACTCGATCACGTCGTCGCCGCTCGTCTCGAGGCGGAGCCGAAGCGCTGTCAACCCTCCGGTCGCTATGTCGCGGCCAAAATAGATGACGCCGGCCCCCTCGCTCAGCGGCATCTCTCCCAAGATCTCGTAGGCCCCTTCCGCTGCTTCTCTAACCGCCTCGAAGGTCTCCTCGCGCGAGTACTCGTCGCCCATCCAGGGGGCGCCGAGCAGATCGTGGCCGCACGCGGTGCAGAAGCGGCGCCAACGGCGCGGCGGCTCGCCGCAACTCGGACAATGACCGCCGGGTCCCGGCAGCGAGGCGTCGAGCTGTTTGACAACATCGAGCGAATACTCGCCGGCCGCGCCGGGTTCGGCCTCTAGCCTGAGGACGACGAGCAGCTGGTCGGCGCGGTCCCGCGCGAGGTAGACGGTGCTCGCATCGTCGCCCCTCCCTATCTCGCCGAACACCTCGAACTCATCGGCGGCCGCATCCTTTACCGCCTCGAG
>CP070815.1:2917497-2925147 GCA_020344215.1 Gemmatimonadota bacterium | reverse complement strand
AGCTCAGTCCCACTGCTGGTCCCACTGCTGTGGAACGGGCCAGGACGCCAGTGTTCTGGCACCGTTACCTGGCCGCGGGACAACTCCGGTCCTGCACACCACTCAACGGGGTGACGTTGGCGCGGGATAAAATCAGAATCCGGGCTCTGTCCCACCCTGACAACCCGGTCCGACACCGCCCGCGCCAGCGCCTGAGTGCGCCTCAGGCGGAGCGTATGTGTGCGCCGACCGAAATGACAGAAGCGAGACACTGGCCAGGCTGATCGACCCCTAAAGCCTGAGAGTCCCGCTTCTGTAACACACACCACGGAGTATTGGTGCAGAGTGAATATAACCGGTTTTGTTGGTGTCGGCTAATGGGCGGGGTCCACGCAGCACTGGCGCAAGACGATGCAAAATGGTGCATCTGGCCCGCTCTCGGACGTGGGGCTTGGGCCAATCAACCCTTCACTTCACAGAAGAGGATAATCCTTTGCCACGCAATCACTCGCTCTCTGAGCTAAGCCGCCAGCAGGAAACAGCGATCGAACGCCTCCTCCTCGGGGACACTGTAATGGCCGCGGCCAAAGCTGCAAAAGTAAATCGGTCGACCCTGCACCGGTGGCTGCGTGAAGACTGCACCTTCAAGGCAGCTTACAATCAGCGGCGGCGCGACCTTCAGAGCGTTGCGTACCGATGACTGTACTTGTTGACCGACAAGGCAATTAGCGTCGTGGAGCGGGCCTTGGACGAAGGTGATGTCCGCACTTCGCTTAAGGTGCTGGAAGGCCTCGGGCTCCTCGCTGGCAGCCCCGCGAGTATCGGTCCTGACGATCCAGCGGGTGTGGAGCTACAACTGAAGATGCAGAAGCAAGAACAGACTATGCAGGAACTTGGCCTTGTCCTCGGAAGTGGCCAGTGAAGCACTCTGCTATGTGCGGGAGTGGATTACGGCGCCCGGTTCTGCTCAAAGATGGGATGCTGGCGGCCCCGTATCAACGAGCGGCCACCGGCCGGGGCTACTCATACTTGTCCAGCAGCGACTGGAAGCGCGAGTAGTCGCGGAGCGGGTCCCATGTCGAGTCGACACGCAGGACCGGAACTGTCATTTCACACAAGGTGAATGCATTCTAAAGGAAAGCCCCGAACGCCGCTCGGACGCTCGGGGCTCCCGTACTGGTGCCTGGGAAGAGCTTCAGTAGAGTCTGCAAGCAACGACTTCACGGCGTTCGACGCGATACTCGCCGTTTGCGATGGTCCAAAAACTTAGTGTATTGGTGAAAAGCCTGTCGCCGTCCTGGTTCTCGAAGTGCTCCAGGTAGGTCGCGTGCCTGACAAGGTTCCCGTTCGCTAGGAAGTAGGCAAACAAATTCATTTGCAGTTTAACCTGGGTCCAGACATCCCCAGATGTCAACCCGGTGACTTGGTGCCCGTCGAGGTACTCGTAGGCCTCCGCTTTCCCCAGCCAGTTGCCCGAGCTCGACGTGACGGTTGTGCCTGATATTCGAAACGGGCCTTCGAAATGGACCATTTCCCCAAGACCGTCGTTGGCGCACGAGACAAAGAACGTGGCGTCGTCTGTTCCTTCGACCACGAACTCGCCGTGCGTGGCGCTAAAGGACGGTGTGGGTGTATCCGGTGTGGGTGTATCCGGTGCAACCGGCTCGCGGTCGCACGCGAGCAGTAGCAGGGGGACGATGAGTAAGGCTGTTCTCGTGTTACGCATGGGTCACCTCCTGTAGGGGTAGATAGGGTGCGCTGCCCGCCTTGTCGGTGCTCGTCGGGCGGCGGCGCCCGCTCCCGTCTCAGATACCGTCTTGTCTTTGAGAACAGCGTAGAACCAGCCGTTGTGGTCGCCCGTGAAGGCCCGCTTAGCAGGTGGTCAGGTAGATGTGATACTGTCATGGCTGAGGCCCCCGGTACCGGCATGACCCACTCAAGTTTCTGGTCGCGGTCGAGGTTGCCGTTGCTGCTAAGCAGGCACCGATCTCAACAGGAAGGCGCCTGTGGTTTCTTGCTCCCAGCGCGTCTGGGTTTGGGGACATCGTCCGTGTTCGTCAGCTCGTCGCGGGCGGCAAAGCACCTAAAACGGGATGCTCTCGGTTACGGATATCGCATGCCTGTTCCTGGTCAGTCCAGCGGTACCGATAACCACTTCGCGGGCGCTGCTGGCCCGGTTCACGGCTGCTGGCTAGTCCATGAGACGACCATGAGCTAATATGGAAGTGGCGTTTCGGGAGATTATCAGCCGATCATCTGCAGATTCTCAGGTGCCGTTCAGGTGCACTCTAAGTACTCCGTTCGGCTGCTCGGCGGCGTTTCCTTCGAGGGCCCCTCGGGACTCGTATCCGGCCCTCCGGCTCAGCGGCGCGAACTGGCCCTGCTGGCCATCCTCGCAGTGGCTTCCCGCAGGGGTGTAACCCGCGACAAGTTGGTCGGCTACCTCTGGTCCGATACCGACGAGGACACGGCCCGTCGCCTGCTCTCCAACGCCCTCTATGTCCTGCGGCGGGAGATGGGCGAGGACTCCTTTCAAACAGCAGGCGATACGGTCCGTCTCAACGCAGAGATTGTCTGGTCCGACGTCGGCGCTTTTCAGGAGGCCCTCGCCGCGGGAGAAATGGAAGAGGCAGCGGCCAGCTATGCCGGGCCCCTGCTCGAAGGCTTCTATGCGGATGCCGGCCCTGCCTTCGAGCACTGGGTAGACTCGGAGCGCAGGCGGCTGGCCCTTCTCTACGGAGAGGCACTGGAGTCGCTCGCCGACCGAGCCGAAGCCGCGAACGACCACGCCATAGCCGCTGGCTGGTGGCAGCGGCTGGTCGCCCATGACCCCTATAACTCCCGGGCCGTGCGCCGGCTGATGCAGGCACTGGTCGCCGCCGGCGACCGGGCCAACGCGCTGCAGGCGGCAGCAGAGCACGAACGCCTGCTGAAAGACGAGCTGGGGCTGCAAGCTTCCCCGGAGGTGCTGGACCTGGCCCGGAAGCTGCGAGAGGAGGAAACGGCGCCGGCCGAGCGGAAACCAAGACCCAAAGCCACCGGACTAGCCGTAGAGGTCCAACCACGTCGCCGGCTCCTCACGCGCCGCAGTGCCGCCCTCGGCATCGTGGCCGCACTGGCGGTGGGGGGTGTGGTGGCGGTTGGCTTCCAGCTGTTCGGCTCCCGCGGCCTGTCGTTCAGGGCAGCGGCCGCCGACTTCGTCGACCCGCGAGACTGCATCGTCGTGGCGGCGTTCGCGAACGAGACTGAGATGGGCGGTCTCGGGCTCGCCGTGCGCGAAGCGGTCGTCACCGACATAGGCCAATCGGGCTATGTAACGGTGCTCTGGGACAGCCGAGTGCATGAGACGTTGGGCCTCATGCGGTTGCCCGATACGACCCATGTTGATCAGAGGCTCGCCCTTGAGATCGCCCGCCGCGAGAACTGCCCGGCCGTGGTGTCGGGCACCGTAGCACCTCTTGGAACAGGCTACATCCTTGGCGCACGCGTAGTAGAGGTGAGCACGGGTGAGGAGGTTAAGCTGTTGAGCGAGGCGGCGGTCAACGACTCGGCCGTCGTTCCAGCGACCGAAACACTCGCCCGGCTCGTTCGCCGTCACCTGGGCGAGTCTCTCCCTAGCATCAGCCGCAGCGATCCACTGCCCAGAATCACCACCAGCTCGCTGGAGGCCCTGAGACTCTACAGCCTTGGGTCGAGGAGCACTTTGCAAGGCGCCCCGGCCGCCGAGGGAATCGCCTTGTTGGAGCAGGCCGTCGCACTGGATACGGCGTTCGCTGAAGCATACCGAAGGTTGACTGCATTTTACGGCAATGTAGGGAATACGGCCGCACAGGCGCGCGTTAGAGAACGGGCGTACCGGTTCCGTGAACGTTTGCCCCCGAGAGAGCGACTCCGAATTATTGCAGATACCCATGCCGATTTGGATTCCGCCGTGCACTATTTCCGCATGGGCCTGGAGCTTTATCCGGAACCCGATATATGGAGCAACAACCTGGGGTGGGCCCTCAACGCTATGGGGCGCTACGAGGAAGCCTTGCAGGTGCAGCATTCCCTGGCCTTCGAGCAAGGTGTTGGGGTGCGGAACCTGGTGCACACAGCTCAGGTGCTCGGTCGGCATGCACTGGCGGACTCGGGGCTCGCCATCTTGCGCGAACAACTCCCCCCTGGGCACCTGTGGATTCTTGAAGCGGAGGCCGGGAAAGCTTACAGCGCAGGCGACTTACTTTTGGTGGACTCGCTCGCCCGCGAGATGCCGAACGTTCCGACGGTAGGAGGTTACTATGGGCGTCTGGATTGGCTTGCTGGACTTGCCTCTATGCGCGGCCGTGTGAACGAGGCCCTGGCGCTGGCGGATTCCGCGGCGGCGCTGGCGTTCGAGGCGAATTCAATATATCGGGCCTTTCTTTGCGTCAGATTCATTGAGCTAACGTCGCTGGCCGCAAGCACGCCGGAGCGTGCCATACCCTATCTGGAGAGACGCCGCTCAGAGTTGTCGCTCGGAACTGGATTGGGCGCGGGATACTACTGGGGCGTCGCGGTGATGGGCCAAGGGTACGCGTTAGCTGGCGACCTTGAGCTGGCCCGGGATCTTCTGGCGGCTATGGATTCCCTCGCTGCCGATAACGACCCCCGGGCCGGTGGGGTCCGAAACTGGGTGCTCGCTTTCGTTGCGCTTCAGGAGGGGCGCGCGGCAGACGCTGTGGAACACCTCGACCGCGGCTATGTGTGGCACGCGCGGCCTTGGGACGGTCGGCTGCTGCTCGCCGAGGCCCACGCCGCGCTGGGGCACCTGAACGAGGCCATCGCTCAGTACGACACACTCACGGGCACTTACCTTCTCAACCAACGCGACCGAACAGCCTCCTTCCCTCTGCGGCCGCTGGCTCACGAGCGTCTTGGCTCCCTCTACCTCGAGGTCGGCGACACTGTGTCCGCCGCACGTCACCTAAGCGAGTTCATCGAATTGTGGAAGGACGCCGACCCCGAGCTTCAGCCCCGGGTCGACCAGGCCGAGCAGGCGCTGGAGCGCGTGACCGGATATTACTAACCGGCCACGACAGTCAGTCCGCGGGTCGCACTCTGAGGAATCTTTGCAGCCCAGGGGATACAGCTCCGCAGACCGGCGTACTTGCGAAGAGTGCTAGTACGCGGTCGGCGAAGACGACGACGTCAGGAGAGCTTCGTCTACAGTTTTGTCTACAGTCGAGGCAGAGGGGCCACAACGACCCTCGTAAGTAGCTGCGACCCAATGACCGGGGTGGGGCTCGAACCCACGACCTGCGGATTAAAAGTCCGCTGCTCTACCAGCTGAGCTACCCGGTCTTGCGCGGCATTATCGCCGCGCTCCAAGAGATTATCCGGAAAGCTCCCCCGGCGCCAGCACACCGGACACGAGCTTTGACAATCGGTTGACCCCGATCCGCGACCTTCAGACCTAAAGGATGTTCGAGTCGACCGCCCGCCTCGCTGGAAAGAGCTTGACATGTGCAACGCATGTGTTCATGTTACGCACATGGCTATCATGCTCCAGATTCGCAACGTGCCGGACGAATTGCACCGAAAGCTCAAGGCTCGCGCTGCTCTGGCGGGGATGTCGATGTCGGAGTACGCACTTCGCGAGCTGAGCAAGGCGCTAGAGCGGCCGACCCGTGCGGAGCTGCTGGCGCGCCTGGCGGAGCTCCCTTCCCCCAGTCTCGACCCTTCTCCGGCCGAGGTGATTAGAGAGGAACGAGACGGCCGGTGATCGTGCTCGATGCCTCGGCCGTTGTCGCGCTTCTCCTCAGCACGGACAGCGGTCGCCGCGTTGCGGAAGAGATCTCATCGGCCACGGTCTCGCTGCACGCGCCCCAGCTGCTGGATGTCGAGGTCGCGCAGGCACTGCGACGGTACGTGCGAGACGGTGCGATAACCGCCGATCGGGGTGTCATCGGCGTGGAGGCGCTCGGGCAGCTGGACATCAACCGTTATGGGCACTCGGAGCTACTGTCACGGATATGGGCACTACGAGACAAGCTCACGGCGTACGACGCGACATACGTCGCCCTCGCCGAGGCACTCGACGCTCCTCTTCTTACGCTTGATGCGCGCCTGGCCGCGGCGGCCGGCCACCAGGCCGAAGTGCGCCTCGTCGAATAGCGCCCACCGTCGCCAGGACCGTGGCGTAGATCGCTGAGCCTCCCGTTAGCCACTGGACAGTTCCAGGTGCCGTCGGACCTCCTGGTCACGGTACTCCCAGATGCGCCGGAGGTCGGGCGCGACCAGCAGGAAGTTGACGAGCGCGCCGCCCAGCACGCCGTACTCCACCCGATCGGTCATCAGCGTGCCGCCGTCTGCCGGTTCGAAGCTGTGCTCGTGGATCCACCAGCGGTACGGGCCGCGCATCTGGGTGTCGACGAAACGATGGGGCGGCTCCCACGCGGTGATCTCGCTGCGCCAGCGGACTGGTATCCCGCGCAGTCGCAGGCGATAGTCGATGATCGCACCCTCGCGCAGGACGGTGGGATCGGGCGTCATGATCTCGAAGCGCAGGAAGGGTGGTGTGAGCAACTCGAGGTTGTGGGCGTTGGCGAAGAAGTCGAAGACCTCGTCCACCGGTCGCGACAGCCGGGTCCGCGCTTCCAGGAGGTAGCCGCGCTCGAGGCGACTAATAATCAATTCCATCCCTCACGTCCGTTGACGGTTCGTTGACAGGGCATCAGCAACATAACAGCGGTCGCAGTTCGCTCGCCTCCAACCTGACCGGGAGGTATAATGTGGATACCATGTCGACGACCCGCATCACCTGGCAGGACGCCCAGCTCATGCCCGAGGATGGCAAGCGGTACGAGGCCATCGACGGCGAGCTGTACGTGACCCCGGCGCCGGTCCTTCGCCACCAGTGGATCAGCGGCAATCTGGGGGCGGTCTTGAGACGACTGCTCATGGAGCCCGGGCACGGCTGGGTCTTTCACGCTCCGGTCGGCGTCGAGTTTCCGGAGACCGAGGAGGGCGTTCAGCCCGACATCATCTTCGTGTCGCAGGCCCGCTCCGAGCGCCTGGTCAAAGAAGGGATCCGCGGCGCCCCCGACCTGGTCGTAGAGATCCTGTCACCCGGCACGGCGAAGCGCGACCGGACGATCAAGTTGAAGCTCTACAGGCGGCAGGGCGTCAGCCAGTACTGGATCGTCGATCCCGACGCGAACAGCGTGGATGTCTGGGATCTCGCCGGCGACGCTGCGGAGCCGCAGACCTACACCGCTCGTCTGCCCGTTCGCCTGGGTGATCTCGCGCCCGGGGCGATCGAGCTCTCCGAGATCTTCCCTCCCGAGCTGGCGGAGAGCTAGGGCGCCACGTCCTGCTGACGCGCCTCCCTACCCTTCTCGACCCGGTCGAGCCGCGCGGCGAGCGACCAGACGTAGGCCGCGACGATGACCGCGGTAATAACGTAGGCGCGAATGATGTAGCCCGCGTCCCGCATACCCGGCACGACGAGGAAGACCATGACGATGGCCGCCAGCCCGGCGGCGGCGGCGATAATACCTGTCTTAGTCACCGGCCACCTCCAGTCTCACAGCCTCGAGCTCCTCTTCGCCACGGATCCGCGCCAGCTTGAAGCGCTGTGTCAGCATGAACAGGAACATCAGAACGAAGGCGATCATCATGACGCGCAGCGCCAGCACCATCGGCGGATCG
>CP070815.1:2864915-2917397 GCA_020344215.1 Gemmatimonadota bacterium | reverse complement strand
GCACCAGCGCGGTCTCGGTCTTCCCTACCCCGCTGGGCCCGACGAACATGAAGACGCCCTGCGGCTTCTTGGGATCCTCGATGCCGGCGCGCGACGTGCGGATGCGGTGGCTAATGGCCTCGAGTGCGTGGTCTTGCCCGATGATCCGCTCGCCGAGGTGCTTCTCGAGGTTGAGGACCGTGTTGACCTCGTCCCTCATCATCTTGCCTACGGGGACGCCCGTCCAGCCGGAGACGACCTGGCCGATGAGCTCGGCATCGACGCAGACGGGCACCAGGGCCGCCTCGCCTTGCAGCTCGTCGAGCTCCGCGCTGAGCAAGTCAAGCTCTTTGCGCAGCGCGTCCCTTTCCTTCTTGCCCTTGCCGTCACCGGCGCCTTCGGCCGTCGCCTCGAGCTTCTCCCGAATGGCCTGCACCTTGGCGACCAGATCGCGTTCCTTCTCCCAGCGCTCGTTGAGCGACCCGAGCTGCGCCTCCGTCTCCTCGCGCTCGCGGGCAATCTCCGCCAGTCGTTCCGAATGATCGACGCCGACGGCGCTCTCGCGCTCGAGCACCCGCTTCTGGACGAGCAGGTCGTCGAGCCGCCGCTGCGCGTCTTCTATTGCCGCCGGGGTGGCGCTCTGGCCGAGGGCCAGCCGCGCGCACGCCGTGTCGAGCACACTGACGGCCTTGTCCGGCAGTTGCCGGTCGGGCAGGTAGCGGTGGGAGAAGCGGACGGCCGCCTCGAGGCCCTCGTCGAGGATCCGCACCTTGTGATGCCGCTCGAGTGCCGGGGCCACGCCGCGCATCATGAGCGCGCAGGCCGGCTCCGAGGGCTCTTCCACCTTGACGAGCTGGAACCGCCGGGTGAGCGCCGGATCTTTCTCGAAGTACTTCTTGTACTCCGACCAGGTGGTGGCGGCGATGGTGCGCAGCTCGCCGCGTGCGAGTGCGGGCTTCAGCAGGTTGGCGGCATCGCCCTGGCCGGCGGAGCCGCCGGCGCCGATCATCGTGTGCGCTTCATCGATGAAGAGGATGATCGGGGTGGGCGACGACTTGACCTCTTCGATGAGGCCCTTGAGCCGGTTCTCGAACTCGCCCTTAACACCGGCGCCGGCCTGCAAGAGTGCCAGGTCGAGCGTGCGGATCTCTACGTTCTTGAGCGGCGGTGGAACGTCGCCCTCAACGATCCGCATCGCGAAACCCTCGACCACCGCCGTCTTGCCCACCCCGGCTTCACCGACCAGGATCGGATTGTTCTGACGCCGGCGCGTGAGGATGTCCACGACCTGACGGACCTCGAACTCACGGGCCAGCACAGGATCGAGCTGCCCGTCCCGGGCTCGCTGGGTGAGGTTTAGAGTGAACTGGTCGAGCTTGGGCGTCTTGCCGTCAGGACGCCTCACCGCTTCCGGCTCCGCGCCGGGCGCCGGGGCCCCCGCCTCCTCGACGGAGCTCGCAGCGACTGCAGCGAAGTCCTTACGCAGGCTCTCGCCGGGAATCTTGCCGAACTCGCGGCTCGTCTCCTTGACCAGGCGGCTCAGCTCGTCGTTCGTCGCCAGGGCGACGATCGTGTGGCCGGTTCTTACCTGCGTGGCGCCATAGTCTACCGACCCCATGAGCCACGCTTCCGACAACATCTTGACCAGCGAGGGGCTGAGCGACGGGGTGCGAGCGTTGCCCGATTTCAGCCGGTCGATGCTCTCGGTCAGCTCCTTGGCCAGCCGCGAGCGGTCGACGCCGTAGTGCTTGAGGATGAAGGCGCAATCGGTGTCGGTGTCATCGAGCAGCTTCAGCAGATAGTGCTCGATCTCCACGTCGTAGTGCGTGCGCGACAGGCAGAGGCCGGCCGCGGACTCTACGGCGCCGCGCGTCTCGTGGTTGAGCCTTCCGATCAGGGCCTTGAGGTCGATGCTCATGTTCTTTCACTCGCTGTCAGAGCCTGAGGACCGCCTCGTCCGCATCGCGCTCGAACGGCGCGGTCCTTATCCACGTGCTCCAGCCCAGGGGCAGGGCGGCTTCCTCATCCGCACCGACGACGAAACCGGGGACTTCATCTCCGGCCATCACGAGCTGGACCTCGAAGTCGAACTGGTCTTCGCAGTAGAAGCGTGTCAGATCGCGTAGCGGCTCGTAGGCGGACCCGGTAGGCAAGAACTGGTCGTACTGTTCACGGGTTAGGGGCCCGATCCTGACACGGACCCGGGCCTGCTGGTCCCAGATCTCATCCCCGGCCACGGCACCCAGGCCGAGCTGGCTGGAGGCGCTCGTCTCGTCGCCGATGCTGGTCTGCGTCTCCCTGGACAATGGGTACCAGCCCCCAACGAACTGCTCGACCTCGACGGGTACCTGGAAATAGTCCTCGAGCAGCTGCTCCAAGCCGATGGCGGACCGCCGCTCCGGCGCGAGCAGCCCGGAGTAGAACAGGAGCACCTCGTCGCGCACGGCCATGCGGTTCTGATGGCTCGACAGGCCCAAGCCGATCAGGTCGAGAAGATGCTCGGTGGCGCGATCCCTCTCACCGCGCTCGTAAGTGACGGCGAAGCGGCTCCTCTTCCAGGCCCGATAGAACAGTGAGATGATGCGGTGATGGAAGATGTCGAGAAAGTCCTTGAGGGCCCGGTCGCGCGCCGCTACTCGATCGGCGACGAGAAGGGTGTAGTAGTAAGGGAGGACGCCGAGCGGGCCGGTGAGCCCCATGAAGTTGACTGTCATCTCCGCCGGCTCGCCAGCCCGTAGCTCTAGTGCCTGGATCTCACTGGCCGGAAACGCGATGGAGGGGGCGACCTTGAAGCGCGCTACTTCAGCGGCCGGGTCGCCGGAGCCACCGACCTGCGCCCGGCCACGCAACAACCGTTCGAGCAGACGTATAGCCTGAAAGAAGGAGAATGAGCGGGGGTCCCCAGCGAGCTCGGCCTCCAGCTCGCTGAGGTCCACGATAGCCTCAACCTCTGGAACCTGGCCTGCGGGCGGCGTCGCTTCCTCGACCCGCTCTTCCAGCTCCGGCCCGCCGTCCGGATATTGCGGCTCGCTCACAGGAGAGCCTTCCAGCCGGCTCTCGGCGGCCATTCCCGTAGCATCTCCTTCCGTTGCGGCGTGCGGGCAGCCAGGATGCAGAAACTGTTGATGGTAGAGTGCAGCCCTAGGAAATGCTCCAGAACGCTGGCGAACAGATAGACGCCGCCACCGGTGAAGTGCTCTTCATCGAACTCGATCTCGACGCGGTGGCCGCGGGCGAACGTCAGCCCATGCTCGCTCTCGATGCGAGAGTAGCAGGGGCTACTCCGCACCGCCGTCACGCCCTGGATCTGTTTCTCCGCGGCCAGGGCGTCCCCGAAATTGTGCAGGCGGAGGAGCTCCTGTAGCCCCTCGGTTCCGCCTTCCACCAGTGAGACGTGATTGAGGCTGAGCTGGGAGATCAATCTCCAGAGCTGCGCCTTGCCCAGTGGCGGTTGCACGACCGGGGTCGGCTTAACGAGAGTGACGATCCGCTCGACCGGTCCGCCGCCCTCGAGCGTCCAGTCCCCGGCCTCATCGCCGATCGGCAAGCGGCTGGGCAGATCGCCGTTGAAGCAGGTCAGCTTCGCCGTCACCGCATCCAGCGCCGGCCGCACGGGGCGAGCGGAGAGATCGACGAACGAGACGAGAACCTCTGTCGCGTCTTCGGCACTCCAGCCGCTCGGCTGACGTTTGGCGTACCAGAACATCTGTTCTCCGCCGCCGTTGCCGCCGTGACGATAGGAGTAGAACGGCTCGAAGCGCGGGCGCTCCGAGGAACCCGGCACGACTCCGACGACCTCGTCGACCGAGAAGACGCCGGTGTGCTGCCGCCGGCGCGCGTCAGCCACGACCGGGTACTCATACATCCGCTGGGTTAGGCGTATCGGCTCCGACTCCTTGCTGAACAGGTTGACGATCGGCGCACAACCCAGCCGGATGACTCTCTCGGAGACGCCCGCCTCCAGCATCTCGCGCCACTCACTGCGCTCGAACGGCGCGATAAGCAAGACAATCTCGAGCTTCTCGCCGAAGCCGGCGGCCCGCACCGCCTCAAACACCGACAAATCGAAGAAGAAGAACTTCTGCGGGAACGTGAAGTACTCCTGCAGCAACCGGTAGCCGAGAAACGACCGCCGCGGGAACGGCAGCATGCCTTCATCCTCGCCGAACCCGACGGGCCTCACCACGCTTGCCGGGAAAGTGAGCGGCTGGCGCTTGGGGTGCGCCGGATGGCGGACCAGAACCCGCGTGCAGTTGTTGCACAGCAGTTCGTAGAGTGTCGAGACGAGTGCACCCTCGCCGCTGAGATGGAGACGCAGCGTCTCCAGCTCCAGATCCTCGAATTTCACGCCCGGCAGACAGCGTAGCTCCAGGCGCAGCGCGGCCACGGCATCCGTCGCCTTCACCGGTGGCTTCAGTTGATCGGGTGTTCGCCACTGGGCCGCCGCGACGGTCAAAGGCCAGAGCGTCGTGTCGTAACAGGTTCTGAACCTGCAGGGGACGCCGCTGACGGGGCGTGTGAAGAGCAGCGAACCGCGAGGTATGTGCAGCCCGCTGGTCAGCTTGCCCTGCTTGGGATCGAGCTGGAACTCGACCAGCGACATGGACGGAATCGGCCGAATGTAGTGCGGGTAGAGGATGCTGAGCAGGGCTTCGCTGATCTCGGAGAAATCGTCGTCGATCTTGAGCTGGACACGCGCGGCGAGGAAGGCGAACCCCTCGAGCAGGCGTTCGACGTGGGGGTCCTCGCACTTACTTGCCTCGAGCAGCAGGCGTGAGGCGATCTTGGGGTATTTCTGCCCGAACTCCGCCCCCATGCGGCGAAGGAAGGTGAGTTCGCGCTCGTAGTAGTACAACAGGTCGTCACGCATTGCGTTCTCACCTGACCTCGAACTTGCAGCTCGAGATCTCGAGGACGGTGTCGAACACTACCTGCTCCGGGCTCGGCTCCATCTGCAGCAGCGCATCGATCAAGAAGCGGATCTGACGCGCGCCCTTCTCATCGGTTGGCGCCGCGGAGACGCGGATGTTGGACAATCGCGGCTCGAAGAGCTTGATGGTCTCTTCGACCTGTCGCATCAGCCGCACCTCCGTCTCGGGCGAATCGGCGCTCAGCGAGCTGACGTCCGGCAATCCGTAGTGGTAGAGTGATTGCGATACTTCGGAGAACGATTCGGGCGCCGTGTGGACGATGCGCCGCGTATTGAGCAGCCACTCGAGATCGCGACGCACCGCGTCTTTCAGCTCCTTGACGGACGCCGCCCAGGCAACCTGCGGATCGACGGAACTGGCTGGATCTCTGTCGATCAGCCGGTCGAGTAAGGACGGCTGGACGCTCCGTTCGGCTTCCCGCTTAGCCATCATCTACCGGCGACTCACCGGCCGATAGATCGACCACGCGGACATCGGAGTCCGCCGCCCCCGCATCCTGTTTGCCAGCTTTGGCCGCTCCGCCGGGGAAGCCGATGGCCTGCACGGGATCGAGACGGCAGATCCGCAGGTAGAGGTCGTGCTTGGTGGAATCGGACTCGCCGAGTGCTTCCATGCAGCGGTAGAGCAGACCCATGGGGCGGGCTACGACCCCACCTTCTTCCCACTCCTCGAGTCGGTGCGATTCGACCTTTTGGAGCAGCTCCTTGAGGATGGGCATCGCGACCGCTTCATGGCCGGCGTCCACCATGATACCGGCGATCTCGGAGCGGCTGAGGAATCGGGCGCGCTCACTCTTCTCACGCTCGACCTCGGCCATTAGGATCTCGATCGCCTTGTCCGGTTTCCCGCCGCGCACCTCGACCATAGCCCGGTCGAGAGCCGGCGTACCTGGTCGGCCCGCTTCGGAAACCGCCGCCTTGCTCGGCAGGATAAAGTCCGGCAGCTCATCTGCATCGCCGAGGACGCCGGCGAGCCAGTCCCGGGTCTCCTCGTTCGCCGTGGGTGTGTCATCCATCAGGGTGAGCTCGGGCAACTGCGGCAGGTCACGCAGGAGTGCTGTCAGCGACCCGAGGATCGCGGCGGCGACGTAATCGTATTCGCTTCCCAGCTTGTAGCAGGCCGTCAGCACGTAGCGCTGCAGGTCGAGCCAGCCGCGACCGTGCGGCATCGCCATCACCCTCTCGCACTCCTGCAGAAGCTGATCCCACTTCTCGTCGAGCAGCAGTGTCTTCAGGTGAGTGCGCACCTGGGTCGGCGGTGCCGAGAGCAGTTTCGGGTCGAGCTCGCCACCCTGGACTCGCAGCTCGCCCCAACGGAAGCCGCGCAGCAGGAGGTAAGACGCCGGGTTCGTCGGCTCCTGGCGTTGCAGGAAGCCGGCCGCCGCGGCGATCCGGGCTGCAGCATCGTTGGCGTCCACCGGCTCCACCGGCAGACCCTTCTCACTTTCCGCTGTAGCCATCGTCGCACCAGTCTCATCGAACATGGGCTCGAGCTCCGGGGGATCGGGGTCGACTTCCAGCTTCTTGGCCAGGAGATCGTCAACTCCTTCCTGAACGTCGGTTAGCGCCTGCCGGAGCTTGCGGTAGTTCGGGGCGACTTCCCCGAACTTGGCTTCGCCAAACTCGTCCAGCACCTTGAGCGTCGCCAGGCAGCCGCGCAGGTCTGCGGCCAACTGCTTGTAGAAGGGCTTCGGCGTGGCATCGAAGCCCTGGTGAAACTCCTCCAACGTCGGTCTGCCCGCAGCGATCGCCTCCTCCCGCGCCTCCTTGCGGGCAGGATCGGCTTCGGCATCCGCCTCGTAGCCGGCGGTCCGGGCGCCCATGTACTGGAAGAACCCGTGGCCGCTCTTGTTGAGAGGCACGGACTTGACGGCCGGCTCCAGGTAGAGGCCGACCCAAGAGAGCGGAGCGGCCCGGAGCTCGGCGTCCCCATCCTCGAGCTCGGGATAGAGATGGTCCCAGAAGCCCTCGAGTAGAGCGCGAATGAGGTCGAGACCTTCGCGAAGACCGCCGAACCCTTCACGCCGCAGCAGTGCCTCGCTCAGCCAGGCGGCGACCCAGAGATCCTTCGACTTCTTGGCCAGCGTCTCGCTGGCCAGCTTGATCACGAGCGCGTAGTCTGCGGTCTTGCGCTTGTGCTCCCAATCGCCCTGCGGAAGGACATCGTCTTCGCGGCGCGCTTCCTTGAGCTGCAGATAGACAGGATCCTCGAGCAGGTCAATCCCGCCCGGACTTGCACCAGCGATCGGGTTCAACAGGTCGTCACGCAGCGGCATCGTAGCTCTTAGCCAGCGGTGTCGGGGGGCGGATCGAGATCCAGCTCGCGCACTTCGAGGATCGGGAACTCCTCTTCATCGACGAGTAACAGCTTCTGCCCGATCGGCACCTGGCTACCGTCCTCGAGTTCCTGCCATTCCGTCACGCGACCCAGTCGCACGGCGTCATCGGCATGTTGCCAGCTCAAGGGTGCCATGATCGGTATCAGCACCTCGCCCAGCTCGACGCCCTTGAAGCCGGGTCCCGTGCGGACAGTCGCCGCAGCCCAGAGGAGGTCACGCAGTTTCTTCGGGGCCGACAAGTGAACGGACGCGATGTGCTCGAGCGGTATCCACGTATACTGCCCGGCGGCGAACACTTCGAGGCGAGCGCCGATACGCGGGTCTCCGTCCTGGATCGCCCCGAATGGGACGCCGTTCAACGTCCCCGACGGTGGGCGCGGTGCGGGCCCGCGGGGGTAGTCCCCGGCCAAGAACATCTGCTGGCGGATCCGCTCAGCATGGAGCGCGCTCTGATACAGCACCGCGCCCATAGCGGCCTCGGGACTGCCCTGGGCGATCACACCCAGCTGCTTTTCCGCGCGGTCCAGCTCGCCGGCGAAGCCAAGCAGCTCGAACAGGAAAGTTCGTCGCTGAGCGTCGGTCGGATTGCTCCGCAGTTCGGCGCTCAGCGACTCGATGGCTTCGTCGAGCTTTCCCGCGTGGTACAGCTCATGAGCCTTCACGCAGGAATCCCCGGTGTTGTCTATTCCGTGGTGCCCGTCTTCGGGCTGTAGCTGGCTACGATTGCCTTGTCCTTGGAGCCGTCGGGCTTCTGCGTGTTGTAGGTCATCGAGACCTTACCGAAGGTGAAGGCGACGGACTCCTCGGGCACGTCTTCGCCCATACCACTTGTGCCGGCCCACTGCATATCGGTGACGAACACGTCGGTGAAGTCGAGCTTCAGGTAGTCGATCGGCTCTTCGCCTGCGGCCTTGTGCAGCGTCACGGTCGCGCTGGGGAAGTGCTTGCCCAGGCAGCAGGCTTGGAAGAGCTGCGGGCTCGACATATCGGTCTTCTTCGTGATGTTGAAGCTGGTCAGGGTCGCCTTCCCCGATCCTGAGCCTGCACCGTACATGACGCTGGTGGGGTTGTTCACGCCCCAATTGAAGGAGGTGATCTCGATTTGGCTCTCGAAACCCTTCCTCGTCGACTGGCTGTCCACGCCTTCGACGGTAAGGAATGCGTCAAATGCCATTTTTGGTTCCTCCTCGGCAGAGGTTATAATCGAGCTACTTCTGAGCTGGAGCGGGAAGCTCAGCGACCAACCGCATGGCCACGCTCAGTTCCTCCAGTTGGAAGTGCGGCCGGAGGAAAGCGACGGCATGATACGCGCCGGGTTTGCCCGGAATTTCCTCAACGTCGATACGCGCTTCGGCGAGCGGACGCGTAGCCTTGACGGACAGTGGTGCGTCCGGATTGGCGACGACGTAGTTGGCGATCCAGTTGTTAAGGAACGTTTGCACCTGGCTCTTCGCCATGTAGCCGCCGATCTTGTCGCGCATCATCGACTTCAGATAATGCGCGAAACGCGAGACGGCGAATATGTAGGGCAGCTGAGCCGAGATCCGAGCGTTGGCCGTCGCCGCGTCCTGCTGGTACTTCTTGGGCTTCTGCGCCGACTGCACGCTGAAGAAGGCGGCATCGGCCGTGCCTTTGCAGTGGACGAGCGGCGCGAAGCCGAGATCGGCCAGCTCTTTCTCGCGGCGATCCGTGATGGGCGTCTCGGTCGGGCACTTCATAGCCACGTCGCCGGAATCGGTCCTGAAGTTGTGGACCGGTAGACCTTCGACAAGGCCACCGCTCTCGACGCCGCGAATCGTGGCGCACCAGCCATAGCTGGCAAACGCCTGGGTGACGCGTGCGCCGAGCGCGTACGCCGCATTGCCCCATAGGTACTTGTCGTGCTCGGTGCCGTGGACACCCTCCTCATAGTTGAAGGCATCGATGGGCACCGTCTCGCTACCATAAGGCTCGCGCAACAGCATGCGCGGGACGGTGAGCGCCACGTAGCGCGAGTCCTCGCTCTCGCGGAACTGTTTCCACTTGGCGTATTCGGTGGTATCGAAGATCTTGGCGAGGTCGCGTGGCGCATCGAGCTGTGTGAAGCTCTCGAGATTGAACATCTCCGGGGAGGCCGAACTGAGGAAGGGTGCGTGGGCGGCGGCCGCCACCTGCGAAACCTTCTCTAGCAGCTCGATGTCCTGGCCAGTCTTTGCGAACTCGAAGTCGCCCAGCATCGCGCCGAACGGCGAGCCGCCGAACACCCCGTACTCCTCCTCGTAGATCTTCTTGAAGAGGGCGCTTTGATCGAACTCGGCCGCGCCCCTCAGGTCGCGCAGCAGCTCCTTCTTCGAGACGTTGAGCATCTTGATCTTCAACATCTCGCTGGTCTCGCTCTGCGAGAGGAGGTAGTGCAAGCCGCGCCAGCTCCCTTCGAGCTTCTGGAACTCCTCGGCGTGCATGACCTCGGCCAGCTGGGCCGAGACTAAGCGGTCGATCTCCGCGATGCGGGCGTTCAACATCGCCTCGGTGTCGGCGGATATGGTGATGGTCCCCTCGAGCACCTCGGCGACGAACTGCTTGACCATGTCACGACCGCGGGCCTGTGCGGACTCTTCTTTGCCGAACCGCCCTTCCTCAACGATCTGGTCGAGCAGACTGAGTTCGACCGTCTCCTCGGCGGGCTGGGCCTCTTCGGGCTTCTTGGCCTCCGCCATCATTCCTCACCTCCCTCGTCGCCGGCCTCCGATGCCATCTCTTCCTTGAGCTTGTTCAACTTCTCCTCATCGCTCAACGCCGACTGAAGGATCTCTTCCAACCTCTCGTTACCCTGCAGCTTCCCTCGCAGGTCGGCCAACTGGTTGCGCAGGTCGAGGAGCTTACCGATCGGCTCCACCTGACGGGCGACCCGGTCGGGCGCGAAGTCCTCGAGGCTCTCGAACTCGAGTTCCACGCCGATCTTGCCGCCCTCCTCGCTGAGCTTGTTCTCCACCGAGTACTGGAGGCGCGGTTTCATGCCCGCCAGCACGTCGTCGAAATTGTCGAGCGTGATCTCGGTGAACTTGCGGTCCTTGAGCTTCGCCAGCGGCTCGGCCGGCTGGCCGGAGAAGTCCCCCAGGACCCCCATCACGAACGGCAATTCCTTTGTCTCGATCGCGTCGCCCGTCTCGACCTCGTAAGTGATGTTCACTCGTGGAGGCCGGACGCGCTCCAGCTTTTTCTGAACGCTCTCTTTCGCCATGTGAGACTCCTCGGTTTGCCGAAGCGTTAAAGGGCCCGATCGCCAACCGGCTCGCGCGCCGATCGGGAAGGAGATCCCTCGCGGGGCACCACAGTGTCAACGGGGTCTTTTGGGCATAATCGACGACCGGCCAACGCTCGACACGCCACCCGCAGGCCCCCGGGGGGATCTCAGCAGTCGAGAGTTTTATAACACACAATAAGTTGCGGGTGCCCCTCTCAAGTGTCAAGAAGCCTCTCGCTCGTCTACTGACCTGCCGAGCTTCCCCAGGGCCCTGCCAAAGGGGCAGACGGGCTGGCGACCGATTGGAACCGCACAAGCCTCACCGCGTCAGCGCCTTTCAGCGAGGCCAGGGGCATGACCCCCCGATCAAGGAGGCGGGCGGCGGCTCGCTCCGTGAGGAGCACTTCCGCGCACGGCTTGCTCACGGTGTCGCCGTCATCTTCGTAGAGGTGAAGCGGTAGGCCGGTGATGTCGGAGTGCATTCCCGGCTGGAACTCCCAGCCGGCTGCAGCGAACGACATCGCCAATAGCAGGGCGCAGGCGAAGGCGGGACTGCCCCACAAGTAGTGGTCGTGCTCGGGCGTTCCCGGCATCTCCTCGAAGGGCAGGAACTCACAGGGCTCCGTCTCTTCACCGTAGGGTGTACGAAGCAGGAAGCGGGGCGCCGCCAGCCCGAGCCATGCGGCGAGAGGCAAGCCGCGAAGCGCGACCCAGGCCGGGGCGCTCTCCTTCAGCCAGCCCGCCGGGTCGGGCGTCGCATGGAACGATTCGCAGCCGGCGATCCGCGGGTGTGCGGCAGAGATCCAGGGCGCGCCTGCGAGGCTGCCGATGGCGGCCAGACGAGCCATCAACTCCGCATCCTGCGGACCCGGCCCGAAGGTGTAGTCACCGACGAGCAAGGCCCAGCGCGGGGCACCCGGGGTTCCCACCGAAGACTCGACCAGGAGCTTGTAGAGCCCCGTCCGCTCCAGATCCAGATCGGGGCTGAGATCGGCCTCGAGCTCAGCGCGAGAGAGATCGATGATATGGAACTGCAGCTGGCTGCCTGTCTCGATCCGGCGTGTCAGCAGGTGAACGGCGCGCCAGCGCGCCTCCAGAGCCTGCACCTCGGGATGGTGGAGGAGCCGGCGCATGAGCTCGGCGCTGGCGGCGTCGACCTGCCTCGCCAGCTCCAGCCCCTGGGGATCGAGCTCGGGAATCCTGTGCGGCGCGACGATGCGCTTCAAGTAGGCGCCCAGATCGTCGCCGATCAGCTCCGCCGCGGCCGGGCCGGCGCTCTCCGTCAGGATCTGCTCCAGGAGGTTCTCCGGAATCGCGCGGGGCTCGGGCATCTCCGGTTCGGGAACGTCGTGCGGGCCCCCACCTCGCAGCTCCTCGATGGCCTGAGCGGCGGTGGCCGGGTCCTGCAGGCGCCGGCGCACCTCACGCAGCGGCTCGAACAGCGCGAGTCGCTGGTAGAGTCGGTCGGGGTGGAAGTCCTCCAGCTCCGCGAACCGCAATGACAGGGTCGAGTCCGAATCGCGCCAGAGGGCCAGATCGAGCTGCAAGCCGAGCCGGGCCAGCGCTTTGTCCAGGTTGTCTCGATCGACACGAACCGGTTTGCGGAGGGCGAGCGCCTGCCCGCTTTCGATCTGGCCGCGGGCGCCTCGCCCGCTGAAGTCTCCTAACAGGGCGACGCGAAATGGGGAGTCCGGGGTCAGCTCGGAGGTCGCGGGCTCGCGACGCACTTCGACAACGATCTCTGGCAGGTCGGGCTGTTCATCAGACATGGCAGCAGAGTGTCCTTCTGGTTCTGGCGGCTCGCCGATGCTAACTTTAGACACTCATGAGGCAGATGCAACCGGTTCTCTGGACCAAGGGCGTCCTGCTCAGCCCGCAGCACCTGCAGACGCAGGACCGCTTCCTCGAGGACCAGATCGGCTTCCAGGTCTCCGCGCTGACGTTCTGTCCGTGGGGCTTCAACCGTCTGGATGTCGATCGTGAGGCACTCGCGGGAGGCGCCGTAGCCATCTCGGCGGCGTCAGGCGTGTTCTCTGACGGCTTGCTCTTCGACATCCCGCATGCCGAAACCGCCCCGCCGCCGAAGCAGCTGGAGGGCTGCTGGGAGCCGGACCAAGAGACACTCGACGTCTATCTTGCTATCCCGGAATACCGGCACGGCGGGCTCAACGTCAGCTCGAGTGTAGCCGACAAGAACACGCGCTACCTGGCGGAAGTCGTCATGCGGCGGGATGAGAACACGGGCCTGGCCGAGAAGCCGATCCAGGTCGCCCGCAAGAACTTCCGCCTCCTGGTCGAGGGCGAATCTCTCGAGGGAAGCTCCGCCCTGCCCGTGTGCCGGGTCAGGCGGGCACCGACGGGGGAGTACCAGCTCGATCCTCACTTCGTAGCGCCGCTGATCGACATTACCGCCAGCGAGTATCTGTTGGCCATCGCACGCCGGCTCGTGGAGATCCTCACGGCCAAGAGCAGTACACTCTCGGACGCCCGACGCCAGAGAAGCATGGGTCTGGCGGAGTTCGGTATATCGGACGTAGCCAGCTTCTGGCTGCTCTATACCGTCAACACGCACATGCCCCAGCTGCGCCATCTGTTCGAGACGCGCAAGGGACATCCGGCCGAACTCTTCTCGGTGATGCTGTCGCTGGCCGGGGCGCTCACGACCTTCTCGACAGCTGTCCATCCGCGAGATCTGCCGACCTACGACCACGCGGACCTGTCGAGCTGCTTCACGGTGCTGGACGAGAAGTTGAGAGAACTTCTCGACACCGTGCTGCCTGCGAATTACGTGTCGCTACCGATGAGCATGGTGGAGCCGTCGGTCTACGCCACGGCCGTCGACCAAGACCGCTACTTTGAGGCACCGCAGATGTTCCTGGCACTCAAGGCGGAGATGACGCAGGCGGATCTGATGAAGAAGGCGCCACAGTTGATCAAGATCAGCTCGGCGGATCACATTAACCGGCTGATCAAGCAGGCGTTACCCGGCGTCGAACTGACGCACACGCCGAAGCCGCCCAGCGCCGTGCCGGTCAAGCTCGACTACCAGTACTTCCGGCTCGCGGCATCGGGCCCCGAATGGGAGAACATCAAGCTGGCCCGGAACGCAGCCGCCTACGTGCCGGCCGACTTCTCGGACCCGCAGCTCGAGCTGGTCGTGGTGTTACCTGCCAAGAAATAGGCGAGCCCCTCGGTCAGGAGTCTCGCCTCGCCCTGCAGCTTCGTCCCCTTGCCGTCAGAGCACCGCAAACAAGATGATCAGCACCACGATCGTGAGAACGATTGCACTCAATCCTATGACAAGAACACGGAGCGATGGGGCCCCACCGCTTGTTACCGGTCCCTCATCGTACTCAGGCGCCGCACTGGGTGCGGGAGTATCCGGCCGCGCTGCGTCACCCGCCACCAATCGCGTGAACTCGCTCGGCCCATCGTCCGCGGGCGCCGGCGCCCTGGAGGCCGGCGCCTCGACCGGCGGCACGACACTCGGCGGCTCGATGGATGCCGGCCCGCCGGGCGCGGGCACCTCCTCTCGAACAGGGATGCTCGCGTCCAAAGCGCGCAGGTATTCACCTGTCGAGCGATCCAGTGGGCTCCCCGACCTCTTGCCCCGCCGGGCCACGTCCTCCTGGAAGGGAGGCGTCTGCGGCGCCGATTGGCGGAACAGCTTGGTGAACTCGCCACCTGTCGTCTCGATGTCTTGCTCGGTCGGCGGTTCGGCCCGCTCTACTGGAGGAGCAGCCTCCGGCGGCCCTCTCTTCTTCCAGCGAACGACGGGCTTAACCTCCGGCTCACCCTCGGTGGGCCCCCCTTCGCGCCAGTGAATCAGCGGCTTCTTCCGCTTCGGCTCCTCGGCTGCTGCCTCCGGCTTACCCAGTGCCGCCTTCACACCGAAGAGCCGGGTGAACTCCCCGGGCTCTCTCTCCTCAGGCGCTGCCTCTGCCTCGGCCTCGGCCTCAGCCCGGCCCGGGTCTCGGGCAACCTCACCCGGTGCCTCCCTTACCACTTCCGGTTCAACCGCCGGGGGCTCAGCCGCGGGTCGTTCCGGCTCCTCGGCGACTTTCTGCTGCGGCCCGAACAGCCGTGTGAACTCGCCGGGCGGTGAGACCGCCGGTTCCGGTTCAACCGAGGGAGCAGCAGCCGGCTCGCTCAACTCCGGCTCACCCTGAGGAGCATCAGCCGGCTCCGCTTCGGCGATTACCTCCGCCGAGAGAACCGGTTCGGGAGCGCTGGGGGGCTGCTCCTCGCGGACCGCCTGGAATAGCCGGGTGAACTCGCCGGGCTCCGAAGGCCCAGACTCCTCGGCCGCGACCTTCGTCCTCGAATCGAGCCACCCGGGGAGCGTCTCAAAATCGTCAAGCACTTCGGTCACCAGGACCGGCGCCCCTTCGACCTCGAGTAGGTCGAGGATCCTCCTTTTGTCTTGGTGAGAGAGGTCCTCGAGGAGATCGAGGAACTTCTGCGCCTTGGCCGGTGGGACGGCGAGAACGTGGACCATCACCGAGCGGCCATCGGGGTCGACTGCCTGATAGCTGCGGATTCCCCTCTGGGTGAGCCGCTTGAGCAGCGTGTACTTGGAGCGGAATTCGTCACCCAGCATACATGTCTCGGGGTCAGGCGAGCTTTGGCGGGGGTGGTCGCTCCCGCGGCAAATCGCCGGCTTCTGTGGTTGATCGCGCTAAACTACCCCTGCTATTATTGTACCGTCAACGCCGATCCCGAGCAATCACTCCGTTTCCGGGAACCGATGATGCCATTGTCGAGGGTGGTGTGGAGCGAGGGGATGCACCTCGCGCAGCACCATTTCCAAGCGCAGAGCAGGTACTTCGAGGACTCGATCAACTTCGCGCTCTCGCACCTGTTCTACAAGTCGTACGGGTTGGCGGGGCTGGAGCTGGACGGGGATGCCCTGCGGAACGGTACGGTGTCGCTCATTCATGCGCGGGGCGTGCTGCCGGACGGTCTGGCGTTCCACATCCCCGAGGGCGATCCAGTTCCGGGTACGCGTGAGATCCGCGACCTTTTCTCGCCGACCCAAGACACTCACCTCATCTACCTGACCATACCGCCCTACCGACCTGGGCAGTCGAACTGTCTGATGCCGGGTGGCGGCGGCTCTCGGGATTTCAGGTACATGGCCGAGGCCAGCCAGGTCCCGGACGAAACGACGGGCCGGGACGAGAAGGCGGTGGAGTTGGGTCGGAAGAACTTCCATCTGATGCTTGATCTGGAGCTGGACGAAGATGTAGTCTCGCTGCCGCTGGCGCGGGTGCGGCGCGACGGGACGGGGCACTTCATCTACGATGAGGACTACATACCGCCAAGTCTGCAGATCGGCGCCAGCCCCCGGCTTTTGGAGCTGCTGCGGCGCTTGATCGATATCCTCGAGTCGAAAGCCGACGCGCTGGCCGACGAGCGCCGGTCGGAGAAGAAGTCGCTCGCGGAGTATGCGGCCCACGAGGTGGCCAATTTCTGGCTGTCGCACGCGATCCACTCCAGCCTGGCGCCGCTACGCTACCATCTCGAGGTGCGGCGGACGCGGCCGGAGCAGCTGTACATTGAGATGGCGCGGCTGGCGGGAGCGCTCTGTACATTCTCGCTGGACTCTCATCCACGCAATCTGCCGCTGTACGACCACGACCATCTTTATGAGACCTTCTCGGCGCTTGACCGGCACATTCGCGCGCATCTGGGTGTCATCATCCCGACGAGTTGCATCAGCATACCGCTGACGCGGGAGCGGGAATATCTGCACACCGCCGAACTGAAAGACAAGCGCTGCTTCGACAGATCGGAGTGGATCCTTGGAGTGCGCTCGACACTTCCGGAGGCGGAGGTCGTGAGCGGAGTGCCGAAGTTGGCGAAGGTGTGCTCGGCGAAGCACATCATCCGGCTCGTCAAGGAGGCGTACGGCGGCCTGGCCTTGGATCACCTGTCGCTGCCACCGTCGGCGGTCTCGCCGCGGATCGGCAGCCACTATTTCCGCGTCACGAAGAGCGGACCGTGCTGGGAATCGATACAGAAGGTGAAAGACGTGGGCGTCTACGCTCCCAGCGCGTTGGCCGACGCAGAGTTCGAGCTCCTGATCGTCCTGGAGGGCCAGGAGTAGCGGGGGCAACCGGGATGCCGAGAAAGGTAGGGCGGCGATCCGCCCCTCAGGTCTAGGTGGCTTGCATATGACGACAGCAACCATCGAGCATCGACAGGGTAAGCTCGCCCTGGCGCTGCAGGAGGCTTTCACCGCGGCCGTCCGGCTGCGCTCGAACCGTCAGGTCGGCTCCGACGCGGCATCCTTCCGGACTCAGATCAAGCACCTGCTCGGCCAAGCGGACCAAGAGGCGCGGAGAGCCGGCTACGACGGCGAGACGGCGAAGCTCGCCGTGTACGCGTACATCGTCTTTCTCGACGAGTCGGTACTCAACTCACAGCAGACGATGTTCGCCGACTGGCCGAATAAGCCGTTGCAGGAAGAGGTGTTCGGCGGTCATACGGGCGGCGAAGTCTTCTTCCAGTACCTGAACGACCTGCTGGGCCGGCAGGACTCACAGGATTTGGCCGACCTGCTGGAGGTCTATCTGCTTTGTCTGTTACTCGGCTACGAGGGCCGCTACAGCGTCGCCGGCAAAGGCGAGCTGGCCGGCCTGACAGAGGCGGTGTCGGACAAGATCCAGCGCATCCGCGGCGGCTATGGAGAGCTCTCCCCGTCGTGGGCTCCGCCAGCCGACGAGGTCGTTCCCGGGTTCAGAGATCCTTGGATTCGGCGGCTCGGCTTTATTGGAGCGGGGTTGCTGACGATCGCCATCGTGTTGTACGTGATCTACGACTTCGCGTTACGCTCCGGAATCAACAACCTACAGGCACTCGTACAGTGACAGTCCTATGAGGCAGGCTCCACGAGCCCCTAGGGCTCCGAGAGGTCCACGCGCACCTCGCATGCGGCGGCCCAGATCGCCGCTGCGGGGCAGGTTCGCGCTCATCGCGACGCCGAGTCTGCTCGTCTATGCCTTAATGACCTACATGCTCGGCAGCTGGCTGCACCTGTACGGGTGGAAGCTATGGGTCTTTCGCTTTGCCCTCTGGTTCTTGGGCTTTGTCGCGCTCGGGCTCGTCTACTGGTTCGTCAAGCGAGGGCGGCCGGCAGCCGACGAGGGCGAAACGGGTGACGAAGAGCTCGACTCGACCATCGCAGAGGCGCGCTCGCGGCTCGCCGCTTCGCCAACCGCCCCATCAGCCAAGCTCAGTGACCTCCCCTTGGTCCTCTTCGTGGGCCCGGAAGGCAGCACGAAGACGAGCGTAGTCGTCCACTCCGGCCTCGATCCCGAGCTGCTGGCCGGAGCCGTGTTCCACGGCGACAAGGTCGCGCCCACGACCGGTGTCAATCTCTGGTACGCTCGCAATACGTTGTTCGCGGAGCTCGGCGGGGCGTTCACAGCCGAGCCATCACGACTGGCGCGCCTGATCAGCTTCGTGCGATCGCACACTCTCGCCGCCGCATTCTCGGGGCGCGCCCCGGCCCCCAGGGTCGCCGTCGTCTGCTTCAGCTGCGAGGAGCTGTTGAAGCCGGATGCCGCCTCGACCGTACCGACAGCGGCACGCGAGCTGCGCGACATTCTCGTGGATCTGGCCCACGGCTTGGGGACCCAGTTGCCGGTCTACGTGCTATTCACGAAGGCGGACAGGATACCGTTCTTCGCTGAATACGTGCGCAATCTCTCACGCGACGAGGCGCAGCAAGTACTGGGGGCAACACTGCGCTGGCCGGCGCACGACGCGGGCAAGCGGTCCGCCGACCGCGAGTACGAGCGGGTGAGCGAGGCCTTCCAGCGTGCCTTCGACTCCCTAGCCGAGAAGCGTCTACCGCTCCTGCGACGCGAAGCGGACAGCGAGCGCCAAGGCGGCGTCTACGAGTTCCCGCGCGAGTTCCGGAAGATCGGCTCGCTGACCTCGCAGTTCCTCGTGGACCTCTGCAGGCCCAGCCAGCTCAAGGTGAGCCCCGTTCTCCGCGGCTTCTACTTCACCGGTGTGCGCGCCGTTGTCGTCAGCGACGCTGCATCAGTCGACACACCCCAGGTCGCCCCGACCGGCGACGCAGATCGCATCGCAGCCACCCAGGTGTTCGACCCGCGCCGACATCAAGCGGAGATCGAGCGGGCGGGCGCAGCGGCACCGGGCTCGAGGAAGATACCGCAGTGGATCTTCCTCGAGCATTTGCTCAGGGACGTGATCCTGCGCGACCGGATGGCGATGGGCGTCACGCAGAGCAGCGCGCGCCTCAACCTGTGGCGGCGCACGGCGCTCGCCACGGGCATCGCCTTCTGCCTGTTACTCAATACCTGCTTCACGGTATCGCTCGTCGGCAACCGGAGGCTGGTGGCGAGTGCGACGACGGCGGCTGCCGAGCTGCTGAGGGAAGAACAGATCGAGCCGGAGTTGCTCGACCCGTTCGCCCTGCAGCGGCTTGACGACCTGCGCGGCGACGTGGAGCAGATAGTCGAATGGGAGCGCGCCGGGCCGCCGCTGCGCCTGCGCTGGGGGCTGTACAAAGGCTCAGCGCTGTACCCTCTGGTTCGCGACCTCTACTTCGAGCGTTTCGAGAGCCTGATGCTGGCACCGGCACGCGGCACACTCCTCGACTCACTTCGCAACTTGCCGAATGAACCCGGGGCGACCAGCGAGTACCAACCGAACTACGACCTGCTGAAGGCCTACCTGATGACGACGGGCTCGTGCCCGATCGACTCGGCGTTCCTGGCGCCCGTGCTGTGGGATCGCTGGCTGGACCGGCATGCGCCCGATCCAGAGCGCGACGACATCGCGCGCCGCCAGTTCGATTTCTACACCGGGAGGTTGTGCTTCGACGAGGAGCACCCGTGCGTGGCCGAGTACGACCCGCGTGCCGTCAGGCGAGCGCGCGCGTTTCTGAACCAGTTCAGCGGTGCGGATCGCAACTACCAGTTGATGGTCTCGAAGGCGAGCCAGGAGGTCGGCGCGGCGCGCTTCGATGATCCCGATGGTGCCGTGGTGAACCGATACGTCGTCCCCGGCGCGTTCACCGCCGACGGCTGGCCGCTCGTGCAACAAGATCTGGAGCACGTGGATGAACTGCTCATGGCGGAGGACTGCGTCATGGGCGAAGCGTTGACCAGCGGCCGGGATCTGCTCGGCCTAGAGGATACCTTGCGCGCCCGCTACCTGGTCGACTACGTCGATCGCTGGCGGACCTTCATGGACAGCGCCAGGATCTCTTCCTTCCGGAGCACGAGCGACGCTGCTGCGAAGCTGGGCGAGTTGAGCGGTCCGCAGTCTCCCCTGCTCAGGATGCTGCACACGGTCGCCGCGAACACAGCGGTCGACTCGGCGGCCATCCGCCCGGCGTTCGAGCCCGTCCACATCTTCACGCCGGCGGAGATGACGGACCGGTATATTGGAGGAGCGAACCAGGGATACATGGAGGCGCTGGTGGCCCTTCAGGTCTCCGTCGAGGCGGTGTCGCGTGCACCATCGGGTGCGCGGGACCAGCCGATCGGCCAAACCTACGAGAAGATCAACAGTGCGAAGCTCGCGGCCAGGCAAGCGGCCCAAGCATTCCCGAGCGAGGGCGCAGCCGGCGAGGTCGGCAGCGCCGTCGAAAGACTCCTGAGACGGCCGATCGACAGTGTCGAGAGATTGTTGGGCGGCATCCCCATAGCCGATCTCAACCGGCAAGGCCAGCTATTCTGTGCGGAGCTCCAGCCGGTGATCCGCAAGTTCCCCTTCAACCCGAGCGCGACCACCGAGGCGACGCTGCAGGAAGTCGTCACGGTCTTCAAGCCCGGGACCGGCAGGTTGTGGACGTTCTACGGTGAGTGGCTCGAGGACCTACTCGTCCAACGCGGCCCGCACCAGTTTGAGCGCCGTCCCGGAGCCCGCTTCAGGGTCTCTTCAGGCTTTATCGGCTTCTTCAACCGTGCAGCCGAGTTCTCCGATGCCCTCTGGCCGGATGGCGCGACCGACCCCGAGTTCAGCTTCACGCTGAGGCCCCACTTCACCGAGTCGATTCGCCGTGTTACGGTCAACGTCGACGGGCAGCCGCGGGAGTTCAGTCCGACGGACGTGGCGCGCGGGATCTTCCGTTGGTACGGCCCGGAGGCGCAGTTCGTGAGAGTGTCCGGTCAGTTCATGGGACGGGAGGAAGAGCTGCGCCGGTTCACCGGTACGTGGGCGGTATTCAGGCTCTTCCAAGAGGGGAGCTGGCAGAGCAGCGCCGCTAACCCCTCTATGCACATCGTGCGCTGGCGCTGGCCGTTGCAGGACCAGTACGTGACCCTGGAGGCCGAGCTTAACCTTGCGGGGACACCGCCGATAATGAAGCGCGACTACTTCAACACTGTGAGGAGTTGCGTCAGCCGCATTGTGCAGTAGCCCTGCGCAGTGTCGTGGCTGGCCACAGGAGAGCCATGCGATTCACACTACCGATCCTTCTCGGGGCGATCTTTATCGCCAGTTTCTGCCCGAAGGCGCCCGTCGATACGGTGGCACCGGTGCTCAGCAGTGCGCGGCTCTACTACGACGACGCCGCGGCATTCCCCGACTCGACTCTGGAGGTCGTGCGCGACGTGACGACATGGCGCGATGTGTGGGCTCGGGCAACATCGATGCAGCCAACGCCGCCCGCGCGTCCCGCCATCGACTTCTCGAGGGAGATGGTGATCCTCGCCGCCGCGGGCAAGATGACGCCAGGCGATCAGATCAAGGTCGATAGCGCCGGGATCCGCGACGACGTCTTCAAGATATTCGTTCGCACGATCGTCGGCTGCCAGCGCTTCCCGACCGACGCCTACCCGTTCGAGATAGTCAGTGTGCCCGCGGCCGACGAGCCTGTGGACTGGGTCCAGAGCCGCGAGGAGGGAGCGAGCTGCCGCTAGGGGGCGCCACGGTCCGAGATCCGAGCCCCCGCGCGATATCGTCGGGCGAGGCCGGGCCCCTCCGCAGGCGCGGCGGCCCGGCCGGCGCTGCTACCTAGTCCACGTTCTTCAGAATCGCCAGCAGAAAGTCCCAGAACTTGCCGACCGTGTCGATGTAGATCACCTCGTCCGGGGAGTGCACGCCCGCCAGCGTCGGTCCGAACGATATCATGTCCATCCCCGGGTACTTCTCGCCGATGATCCCGCACTCGAGCCCGGCGTGGACAGCCTGCACCCCGGGCATCTTGCCGTAGAGCTGCTGGTAGGTGGACTTGGCGACCTTGAGGATCGGTGAGTCCAGGTTCGGTTTCCAACCGGGATAGCCGGAGTCCTGCACGACTTTCGCTCCGCTCAGCTCGAGGATCGTGGCGACCGTCTGGACGATCTCATCGATCTCGGAAGCGACCGAGCTCCGCTGGCTGGTCTCCAGCACGATGCTGCTCTTCACCGCGCTGATCACCGCGACGTTGGTCGACGTCTCGACGAGCCCCGGGATATCGGCGCTCATCTTGATGACGCCGTGAGGCAGCGCGACGAGCGCCTTGATGATTCTTTCCTGCTGGTCCTTCTTGATCACTTGCCGCTCGACATCACCGGTCTCCCGGTCCAGTGTGATCAACAGGTCGGGCTCGACAGTGGCGAGCTCGGCGCTGATCAACTCGTGGAACTTGTTGGCGATCGCCTGCGCCTTGCGTGCCCGATCCT
The DNA here is from genome assembly GCA_020344215.1 of Gemmatimonadota bacterium. Classification (GTDB taxonomy): domain Bacteria; phylum Gemmatimonadota; class Gemmatimonadetes; order Palauibacterales; family KS3-K002. The sequence goes on along the minus strand of CP070815.1, from coordinate 2,895,278 downwards.
TGGGAACGAAGACCAGCGCCTCGGCCTCACGAGGGATCGCATTCCGCTTGTTGCCACCTTCGATGTGGGAGAGGCGTGCGCCGGCCTCGTGCAACCCATAGAGCACGCGGGCCAGCGTCTTGATCGAGTTCCCGCGCCCCTTGTCGATCTCCAGGCCCGAGTGGCCACCCACCAGTCCCTGCACCTTGACCCGCATAGCGACCGAGCCGCCCGGCGCCCGCATGAAGTTCACTCTCCAGGTGCCCGACGTGTCGCGGCCGCCGGAGCAGCCGACGAAGATTTCGCCTTCCTCCTCGGAGTCGAGGTTGAGGAGGGTCCTGCTCTCGACGAAGCCGGGCTTCAGGAAGCCGGCGCCCGTCAGCCCGGTCTCCTCGTCGACGGTGAACAGGAACTCGAGGGGCCCGTGCTCCAGCGAACGATCCTCCATGATCGCCAGGTTGGTGGCGACGGCGATACCGTTGTCCGCACCCAAGGTCGTCCCGTTCGCCCTCAGGACATTCCCCTCGCGGACGAGCTCGATGGGGTCCTTCTCGAAGTCGTGCTCGACGCCCTTGTTCTTCTCGCAGACCATGTCGAGGTGACCCTGCAGGCAGACAGTCGGGACACCCTCGCGCCCGGCGGAGGCTGGTTTCTTGACCACCACGTTCAGCGTCCCGTCCTGCTTGGCCTCGAGGCCGAGCCGCTCGGCCACCCCCACGACATAGTCCGAGATCTGCTGCTCATTCTTCGAGCCGCGCGGGATACGGCTGATCTCGGCGAAGTACCTCCAGACAGCTTCGGGCTTCAATCCAGCAATCGCTTCAGACATCTCGGAATCCTCCAGGCTCAGCGGTACGCGCCGCGCCGAGCGGCGCCCGACGGCGAGACAGCTGCACGAGCCGGGACCTGGGAGGCCAGGTATCCCCAGCGATGGTCTTGATTCCGTCCTGGAATGGGGCTCGCAGCACAAGATGAGGGGGCCACCGCCGGGGAGCAACGTCCGTTCGCCATCGACCAGGCGATTGCCCGCGCCGCCCTGAGAGTCATCTTTATTAGCGACCTTCACACATTGCCTCTGCGACCCAGCGCTTCCGGTAGGCAGGGATGGGCGAATCTGACGGCAAAGTCATCGACATGCATTTCCATATCGGCCTGCTCGGCGACAAGTACCCGCACTGGGGTAGGCTCGACCCGTGGTACCAGCGTCAGCTCGCCTTCAAGATCTTCCTACTCTACGCCCGCATCGACCCTAGCCACTTGAGCGACGACACGCTGCGCGAGAAGACGCTGCGAACGATCGACGAGTGCAGCCTCGATCACGTCGTCTGTCTGGCCATGGATCCGGTCTACGACCGCTCGGGCCAGCGACGCGAAGACAAGTCGTACATGTGGGTGGACAACGACTACGTGCTGGATCTGCGACGCGAGCTCGGCGACAAGATCCTGCTCGGTGCATCCGTGCACCCGTACGATCCCGATTTCACAGACCGGGTCAAGAAGTACACCGATCAGGGTGCGGCGCTGCTCAAGTGGCTACCTTCGAGCCAGCAGATCAACCTCGCCGATTCGCGGGTCCGAGCCGCTACGCTGGGTCTGGCCAGCGCTGGGCCCGAGGGCCGACCACTGCCCCTGTTGCTGCACGTGGGACCGGAATACGCCATACCGACGACCGACGCGAAGGCCAGGTCGTATGACTTCCTTTCGTGGAGCTGGTGGGACGACCTCTGGAACTCTCTACGTCGGCCCAGCAGGCGCTGGTACCGGCCCGAGACGGAGAAGATCGCCGAGACCCTGGATACCGCTCTGTCGGCCGGCGCGGTCATCATCTTCGCGCACTGCGGCCTGCCCTACTTCTCGGGAAGACTCCTGAAGCGGATCTTCGAGCATTCCGACCTCAAGACGGTACGCCGCTACCTCGAACGGTACCGACAGGCCACAGCGGGCAGCGGCCGCGCCCTGGCTGATGTCTCCGCCTGCGCGACGCCGTTCCGGCAACCGTTCTTTGAGCGGATCCGGGAGTTGCCGGAGGGATCGCTCGTCTTCGGGAGCGACTTCCCGACGCCGGTGTTCGAACTGTCGGCCGATCTCGAGGAAGCGTGGCGGGACATGAAGGCCGTCTTCCAAGGGCATCTCGATCGGGTCATCATACCCCAGGACAACCTTCTGGACGTCAACTACCGTGAGCTGAGGACCGCCTTCCCCGGGCATCCCATGTTCGGCAATTTCGAGGCCTTGCTGCCCCACACCGGCGGCCTCTAAGCCGCATCGCCTCCTCAGAATACGGCGGTGACCTTGAAGAAGAAGGTGTTCCCCTGCTGGGAGGGCTCGTCGAACTCCGCCGTACCGCGCTGGTAGGCCAGCTGCAGGGTGCCGAAGGGCGGGCGATAGCGGTAGACGAACACGGCCTGAATGTTCTCCCGGTCGTTCTTCGAGTTCGTCTGGAAGAAGACCTTTAAGTAGAGATCCGGAGTAAAGAACTGGTCGGCGCGGATGACGTGGATCCAGGTACTCTCGTCCTCAGGGTCCGGGTGGAGCACGAGGCGCTCCAGCTCGTACTCCAGCGACAGCTGGGCGGTCGGCTTGATAGCGGCCGTCGCGGTCCACAGCTGGAAATCGGCGTCGAAGTTCCGGCCGGCTCGGATGCCAGCGCGGACCGACTGGAACTGCCGGGTGTTGTAGCCCAGCTCGAGCCCGACGTGACGGTTGCGGTACTTCTTCTCGAAGCGCTTGAACTCCTCCTGATACTCCAGCTCCAGGGACCAGAGACTGCGCAACTGGATCTCCAGCTCCTGATCGATCTGCCAGCTACGCAGAGTATCCTGCTGGCTCCAATAGATGTTGTAGTTAGAGCCGTATTCGATGCGCTCGAACGGCCCGGCGCGGATCCAGAACGTGTGGTCGAGCGCCGAATCGAGCTCGCGCCTGTCGTCGTCACGAATGAACCCGACGACGTTGACGTTGTCGGCGAAGTGATCGCCCAGGTGGGTGTAGCGGACGTGGAAGTGGCTGGTCGGTGAATCGAAGGCCGGGCGGATAAAGTAGGCCCAGGTACCGTCGTTGAACGGGCCCCAACTCTGTGCCAGCTGCGCGGTCATCCCGAAGGTTCTGGTGAAGAAGAGAGTGGCGTCGGTGCTCAGGGAGCCCTGGTGTTCGCCGTCCAGCGTACGGTTGGCGGCCATCAGCGCCACGTTCGACGAGCCGAACACGTCACGCTGTGCCCGGGCGATGCCGTAGGTCGCCTCTGGCGGCTCCACCTCGGGCTCGCCCGGTGCGGGCGGCTCGACCGCCACCTCCGACCAGGTCGCGATCCCCGTCAACGTCCAAGGGCCCTGCTTACCGAGAACCTGGCCACCGACCCTGACGTCGGAGATGCGCCGGGTGTAGAATGTGCGGATGCGCTGCCGGAACTGCTGGGCGCTCTCCAGGAAGAAGGGCCGCTTCTCGTCGAGCGCCAACTCGAAGCGCGTCAGGTTCACCCGCTCCTGGTCCGCCTCGATGATGGCGAAATCGGGATTCACGGTAAGGAACGCCGCCATCTCCGGCGTGACCGCGTAGCGTGCGTCGAAGCCGGCTTGCCAGTCGGTATGCCTGTGTTCCTCGACCCGCGAGAGCCCGTAGGGGATCACACGGTAGCGGCGCGCCGGCGGAGCCACCGGGAGTCCGACAAGGGATCCCGCCTGCGACATGCGGGCCTCGGCCTCGAGTGGACCCGCCCAGTAGCTAGTCTCCAGCGTGCGTCGGCGACTGCGACCGAGGTTGATGCCCCAGGTGACATCGTCGCCGGCGGTGTAGCTCAAGGAGACGAAGGGTATGGCGAACTCGGCCGTCCAGCCCGAATCCGACACCTGCGCCGCGGAACTCCAGGTCGCGTCCCATGTCTCATCGACCGTACGGCCGTCGTCCCTGATCTGACCATCGGCCTGGGTGCCCAGGGCATTGGTCACGAAGAAGTAGCCGGAGCGCCTGTCATGGTGGCTGTCGAGCAGGATGACGGCTGCGTCGTCGCTCATCAGCTCGGCATCGCGCCGCGTGAGCTGGGCCGTCGGGGGCTCGGAGTCGTAGAGTCGAAAGGCGACGTAGAGCGCGGTCGAATCATACATGACCAGCGCCTGGGAGAAGACCACCGAGGGCTCGCCGACGTGCGGCTGGAACTGGATGAAGTTCTCGGCTATCGCCGCGTCCTTCCACTCCCCTTCCTCGATGGCCCCATCGATCGTAGGCGCCGCGGCGGTTCTCACCGCCTGTATCACGAATAGGGAGTCGGGCGCCGGCGCCGGTGTGAGCGGCGTCAACGCGCCAAGCGCCAGGACTGCGAGCAGCTTACAAATCATACCTATAGATTTGAGTGGAGACTTCCGGGCTAATCGGCAGGTCTCCCGGAAGAATAGGGAGGCTCGGTCGCGTTAGCCACTCCGCGGCCTTCCCAGCCGCAGCGCTGCTACTCTCCGATGTCCTGGTAGGGGTTGTAGACGTACTGCGTGCTCACCGGCCCCCAGCCCTGGGCGTAGCGAGAGATGAAGCGCGCCGGGTCGGTGATGATCTCCCCCAGCGGACTCGTGTCGTTATGATCGTTCCATGACCAGGGCGGATTCGCCGCGCCGCCGCGCAGCCGGTTCTTCTCCCGGTAGACGAGCCCCCACTTCCCGTCCTTGTTCTGCCGGAGCGTCCGGCTGTTGAAGCGGTGATCCCACAGCCCGCCTGCCGCGAAGATGTCAACGAGCTCGTACCCCAGTACCCGGGTGTTCTCCTCCTTGTCGAAAGTCCCGGGCGCTGCGCTCTCTACTTCGGGACGGTAGTACCAGGTCTCGTCACCGCCGCCCCAGCCTTTGTGGTCCCCTCGAATCCCATGCCCGCGCGACTCGACGTAGAGCTTTACGCGCTGCGTCGTCCCGTCGAGCCAGATGTTCCCGTCGACTGTCTCATTGAACTTCACGACCCGCAGACTCTTACTCGACAGCGGCGACGACTTACCCACAGCGGATGGCCGACGCGGCTCCGTATAGAGATAGAAGTTGTTGTGCGCCACGGTGACCAAACCGTCCACCAGGCCGGCCGGCTTCTTCGTCACCACGAGCAGCGCGCCTTCCAGGTCGTGTATGTGCTCGTCGAGGCTGTCCCTGATCAGGTTGTAGAGATCCTTCGGCTTGTAGCGCTTCCACCAGTCCAGCACATGGTAGACCGCGTAGGCCAGGAAGTAGTGCGTGCTGGTCTCACACACGCTCCAGTAAACCCTGGCATCGATAACCTCATCATCGTCCATCGCGAATAGCACGTCCGGGTTGTCAGCGACTGTCGTGAAGGAGCCGGCGAGATCGACGGGTGCGATCTGGTCGGCCAGCGCCCACTCGCGGCTGACCTTCTGGGCCAGAACCGGGGCGTACTTCGCGGCGAGGGCCCTCGCTTCAGTGGCGTTCATCGGATCTCCCTCCTGACCGACGGCGAGCCTGGCAGCTGCGGTTGCGCGCCGCCCATGGTGGTGGTGCCATCTATTATCCGCCGATCACGGCTCTGCCGCAACGAGTCTGGTTTCCGACTTCGCCCGTCGACGGAGCGCCGCGCTGGGGCCCGCCAGGTCTGTCGTCGACTCGGCCGAGCCCCCATATTTTCACCCTGGGGGTTGGTCTGAGGACGGTCGTGGAGCCTATTCCCGCCGCTCTAGGGGCCTCAGCCATGCCAGTAGCTCAAGCATGCACTGCCTTTGCGGGCCGGCCTGCCGTCGTGCCCGGTCCGCGTAATCACCAAACACTCAGAGCCGAGACACACCGACATAAGGCGGAGCCGGGGCGACGCATCGGCGCGCGCGCCGCCAAGATCTCCGCAGTCTGCCTTCGTCATGTAAGAACAATCTTCGGCTAGCGGCGAACTCATTTTAACCGGAAAGGAGAGTGGAATGTCGGGAATAAAGCTATGGCCCATTCGGGTTAGGAGGTGCCGGGACGGCCCGCTCCCCTTGGCGCTCGGCTTGCTCTGCACGATGGCCCTGCAAGCCTGCGGTGGTGGCGACGGGGGCCCGTTCATTCCGGTCACGCGACCGGTTGCTGAGGTGGAGGTCACCTCGCCGATCGACACGCTGATCGCCGCGGGTCGCACGGTCCAGTTGAGCGCCACGGCGCGGGACGCCGACGGCGTCAGGATCTCCGGCGCGCAGTTTACCTGGCGGTCATCGAATACCGCACTGGCGACTGTCAGCGGCGATGGCCTGGTAGAGGCGCTGGCCGACGGAAGCGTGACGATCACGGCGACGACCAGCGGTGTCTCTGGCAGCTTGCGGATGCGCGTACTGCTGGCCGATCTAGAAGCCGTCGCCGGGGCTCTCGGTGACCCGCTGACCGAGCTGCTGGTTACGCATCTGAGCGGCGCAACTCAGCCGGACGTGCAAGCCGCGCTGAACCAGTGTGTGAGCAGCATCGGTCCGGGCAACATCGCGGCGATCGTCGATTGCATCGAGGCTGTACGGGCGGAGGCGAGCGGGGCGACCGATCCAACCGATACCGTGTTGCTGGCTGTGCTCGGCTTGATAATCGACCACACCGAGCGATTGCTCAACCTGTAACCCGAGGAACGAACAAGGAGCAAGACGATGAGAATACAGGTGAAAGCGCTACTCCCGCGGCTCCCGGTCTTGGCCGTGGCGGTCGTGTTGACGCTCGGCCTGGTCCCAGCACGGCCGGCGGAAGCCCAAGACGGTCAGACGTTCTACGCGTGCTACGTCCCGGACGTGGGTGCAGTCTACATGATCAAGCTCGATGGGGTACCCGCCGAGTGCCTGTCGGCCGCCCACGTGGAGATCAGCTGGACCGAAGGAGGGGCCGCCACGATCCCGGACGGTTCGATCACCACGGAAAAGCTGGCCAATCTTGCCGTGACCAGCGCGAAGCTGGCCGGTAACGCGGTGACCAACCCGAAACTCGCGGACAATGCGGTGGACGGCGCGATCGTCGCCGACAACAGCCTCACCGCAGCCGATCTCGCCGCCAACTCGGTCGGGACTTCGGAGATCACCAACGGCTCCGTGACCAGTCAAGACCTGAGTCCATCGGTGATTACAGCGCGCGGCATAGCTGCGGTTTATAGGACTGGAGCGATCCAGCGTGGCGTGAACGTAACTGCGTCCAGTCACGTAGGGCCGGGCAGGTACACGGTGATGTTCAACTTCGACATAACGACGGGCTACTACGTAGTCTCCAGTGGCCTGACCGGTACTTGTGTTGCCATGCAGTCCGTGGAAGCCTACGGTAGCAACGAGCTCTTCGTAGCGTTCGCAGACCCCAATGGGACGTTCATTGACTGCAGTTTCACTGTCGTCGTGTTCTGAGCGTCTGCCAGACAGGCTGTTCTACTCTTCACGGGCGGGTCCTCGAGGCCCGCCCGTTGCCTGTATCGACGCGGGTCCCTACCGCTGCATTGACCGGGGATTGCCAGTAACGGTCCTCTTGAAGGCTACCGCCCGATCCGCACCGGCAGCCGCCTGGCACCCCAGTCACCGGGCGGTCCATCGAAGACCCCCGCGCACGGCGTTCCGCACTTCGTACAGCGTCCGTCGTCGGTCAGGTGCCAGGCCTCGAGGATGTACCAGTCGCGGGCGATGAGCGTCTGGCCGCAGTTGTGGCAGATCGTGCTGCCGCCCTCCAGGTCGTGCACGTTGCCGGTATACGCGTAGCGCACGCCGTTCCGCAGGGCGATCTCGCGCGCCCGCGATAGCGTGGCGGGCGGTGTCGGCGGCACGTCCGTCATCTTCCAGTCGGGGTGGAACGCGGTGAAGTGCATCGGGACGTCGGGTCCGAGCTGCTCGACCACCCAGCGTGTCATCTCATCGAGCTCTGCGTCCGAGTCGTTCTTGCCCGGAATGAGGAGGGTCGTCAGCTCGAACCAGGCGTCGGTCTCGTGCCTGAGGTAGACGAGCGTGTCGAGGACAGGCTGCAGGTGCCCCTTGGCGAGCTGCCAGTAGAACTCGTCGGTGAACGCCTTGAGGTCGACGTTGGCGGCGTCCATGTGCGCGTAGAACTCACGGCGCGGCTCGTCACACATGTAACCTGCGGTCACCGCCACGGTCTTGATCCCCCGCTCGTGGCAGGCCTGAGCCACGTCGATGGCGTACTCGTGGAAGATGACCGGATCGTTGTACGTGAAGGCGACGCTGCGGCAACCAAGACGCGCCGCCGCCTTGGCCAACCCCTCGGGCGACGCCGTGTCCGCCAGCCGGTCCATCTCACGCGATTTGCTGATGTCCCAGTTCTGGCAGAACTTGCACGCCAGGTTGCAGCCGGCGGTACCGAACGAGAGGATCGGCGTGCCCGGGTGGAAGTGGTTGAGCGGCTTCTTCTCGATCGGATCGACGCAGAAGCCGCTGGAGCGGCCGTAGGTCGTGAGGACGACCCGGTCGCTCTGGCACATGCGGACGAAGCACATCCCACGCTGCCCTTCCCGCAGCCTGCAGAAGCGTGGGCAAAGGTCGCACTGGATGCGCCCGTCGTCGAGCTTGTGCCAGTACTTGGTCGGTACGATCGATTCCACGACGCTCGAGATATGTTACAGAGCCGTATGAGTGCCTAGCTAACGATAGTCTGGCGACGGCTAAAGCGACAGCATTTGACCCGGGCCGGGGCTGGGATGGTTCGAGTTTGCGTAGTTGTCGCCGACCAGAGCATCTTGTGAAGGCGGTGCGGCAACGCTCACCCCTTCGGCCCGAAACCGGCACAGGCGGCAATGGCAGGCTGGATAACCCCTCCGCCCAACGAGCCCATTAAGACGAGGGAGGAACTCGAGCGGGAACGCGCCGCAAAAGTCGAGGAACTGGCGAGCTCCGGCTTATTAAAGTCAGAACGGATCAGACAGGCCCTGCTCAAGATCGCCCGTGAAGATTTCATACCGCGCCTCTACCGCGACCACGCCTACCTCGAGGTCCCGCTGCCGCTCCCCGGCCAACAGGCCACCATATCCTGCCCCCACAGCTACCCGTTGTTCTACGAGCCTCTGGGCCTGGACGCCGGTCACCGCTTCCTGGAGGTAGGGCTCGGCTCGGGCTACGGCACGGCGGTCGCGCGGGAGGTTGTGGGAGATGAGGGTCTGGTGGTCGCGGTGGAAATCGATCCGCTGACCTTCGAGTTCGCCAAGGCCAACCTCGAGAGGGCGGGCTACGACGACGTCGTGCTGGTCAACGCTGACGGCGGCCTCGGCCATCCGCCGCTGCAGCCGTACGACCGGATCTCCATCACGGCGGCCTGCAGATCCATACCTCCGCCGCTGACCGAGCAACTGGCGCCCGGTGGCAAGCTGATCGCCCCGATTCTCGACGATGGCAGACAGTTCCTCATCTTAGTGGAGAAGACCGTGCAGGGGATGACCACGAAGGACATCTGCGAGGTTCTGTACGTGTCGCTACGAGGGAAATACGGCGCGTGAAGGTGGAGGCCCTACTCTACGAACGGCTACCCGACGGAGCGGTGCGCTGCGGGGCGTGTCAGCGGCGCTGCCTGATCGAGCAGGGCGAAGAGGGGTGGTGCAAGACGCGCCGGAACGAAGACGGCACGCTCCACAGTCTGATCTACGGCGAAGTCTCGTCGATATCGGTGAACCCGATTGAGAAGAAGCCCGTCTTCCACTTCCATCCCGGATCACGCTGGCTCTCGCTGGGGAGCGTCGGCTGCAACTTCCGTTGCCCGGGCTGTCAGAACTGGGAGATCTCGCATTGGACGCGCGGTGTTATGGCAACGAAGTATCTGTCGCCGGACGACTGCGTCGGGGCCGCCAAGAACTCCGGCTGCATCGGGCTCTCCTGGACGTTCAACGAGCCGACGCTCTGGCTCGAATACACACTCGACGCAGCGAAGGCGGCTAAGCGAGCGGGTCTCTACACGAATTACGTCACGAACGGCTCGATCACCGGAGAGGCGCTTGCGGCAATAGCGCCCTTCTTGGACGTCTTTCGGGTGGATATCAAGGGGTTCTCCGATGCCACCTACGAACGCATTGGGCACATAGCCGAGACGCCGGGTATCCTGGAGACGGTCAGCCAGGCGAAGTCTCACGGGATGCACGTCGAAGTAGTCACCAACATCATCCCGAGGTTCAACGACAGCGAGAGCGAGCTGCAAGGTATCGCGACGTGGATCAGGGAAAACCTCGGCCCCGAAACACCCTGGCACCTCACCCAGTTCTACCCCCACCTGCAGCTCGCTCACCTGCCGCCGACCCCGATCGCGCAGCTGGAGGCGGCCAGGACTATCGGAACGGAGGCGGGCCTCTGGTACGTCTACCTCGGCAACGTGCCCGGCCATCCATGGGAGAACACTTACTGCCATTCGTGCGGCGAGCTGCTGATCGAACGCTGGGTCTTCGATATCCTCGCGAACAGAGTCAACGACGGGAGTTGCCCGGCGTGTGGCGAGCGTATCCCAGGCACGTTCGAAGGGGGGTGACAGCGCGGCCCTAAGGCCACAGCAGCATCTCCGCGATATTGAAGAAGCCCCGCGTCTCGAAGCGCCCCCAGCCTGCCTCGGCCATCGCTCGCAGCTCTCCCGCCTCGTGCAGTTTCCCCAGCGTCTGCCCGAAGGAAGCTGCCGCCCGCTGGTTGTCTACTGCCCGCGCGACCCGATTAGCCAGCAGAAACTCGCGGTTCAGTGGTGAGAAGCTCCCCAGCGGAGGATCGACGACGAACATCGGCAAGCCCAAGCCCAGCGCCCAGTTCGTCCTTTCGTGTGAGGGCGCGACGAAATAGTCGACGCTCCTGAATAGCCGCTCGGTGAGCTGATTCAGTTCCCGCCGCCCGCCGTAGAGACACAACACGGCCTGCGGCGCTCCGGCCGCCAGACCATCCGCAGACTCGACCTGCTCGAGGTCCATACGCCGTTCGGCGAACACACCGGACAGGCGCGCTGCAAGAGCGCGGCCGCGGCGCGCGAAGACCAGAGCGCGGCCTCCGGCGGCAACGGCAGAGGCCGCGGCAATCGCCAGCGACGCTACGTGCTCGCGGGGCTCAGCACCGGAAGAGAAGAAGGCGCCGCAGAGCGGCCCGGACCCGGCCAGCCGATCGAGTCTCGCGTTGAAAGCGTCTTCCGCCTGGCGGACGAGGCCCGGCTCTATACACAGCCCCGAAACGAAGAGGCTCTCCGAGGCGAAGCCCTCGGCGAGGAACGCGTCCGCCGTCTGCGAAAGGGGGACCAGAACGCGATGTCGCCCCCGGACCCACGACTCCCGTGGCGCTGCGATCTCGCCGTGCTGGTAGAACAGGGCCGGCTTGTCGCTGAGGATGGCGGCGAGGATGGGATGGGCGACTACGAGCGGCGTGGGGTCCTCTACGTACAGGCGCCGCAGCGGGCGCCCGATGACCCCCAGCACGAGGCCGCCACGGTTGTAGTCGCCGCGTGCCCGCAGGCGGTTGTAGAACGCCGAGTAGGCGCGGCCGCGTCCAGCCGCGTGGTATACGGACCGGGCCAGACTCCATGCACTGCGGGCCAGCCCGGACGTCGCCGCGAAGACGTCGGTCACGCTGCCGACCCTGTCGGCCGGCAGGCACTCGACGATCCCATCGAGGTAGTAGGGGTGGCCGCGCCCGATATTCGCGTAGAGGAAGTTGAGTCGCGTGACGCCGTCGGAGGACATCGGTGTAAGGGTCACGGTACCGGGGCCACGGGCCGAACACACGCAGGTGATGGCGCGCTGCGGCCTGAGGCCCCGGTCCGCTTCTTCGAGTTAGCTTCCCTTCTTCTTCTGCCCGCGAATCCGCGGCTCGGGCTTGACCCGCGGCTCGCGGCGACGCGGAGAATCGACCGTGAACTCGGTGTCCGCCGAGCTGTGGCCCATCTGCACACGCACGGTATAGGTGCCCGGCGTCACGTAGAGCGGCCGATCGAGCCGCACCGCCTCGGCCCACGGCACCTCGGCCGGCTCGATTTCCTCTTCCTCCGCCAGGCGCTGGCGCTCGACCCGCAGTGCGAGCTCGGGATCGAGCAGCAGATCCCAGCGCAGCGTGTTCACGCCGCGCACCACATCCATCTCACCGCGACGCAGGACGTTTTCGTCCTCGTCGAGAAGACTCCATTCGACCTGCCCATCGGCGTCGACCCAGAATGGGATGTTCTGGTAGGGCGCGTCCTCGGGCCGGTAGTACCAGGGCGACCGGCGCGACTGCCATCCGCGCGAGTAAGTCACAGGCTCCAGCGGGAAGACGTGGACGTCCGAGCGGCGCACCTCGTCGCTCAGCTCCTGGATCGGCAGCGCGTCCAGCACCCAGACGCTGCGACCGTGGGTGCCCGCCACCAGCTCACGCTCCCGCGGGTGCACAACGAGGTCGTGGACCGGGACGTTGGGGAGCCCTGCGCCGGCGGCCTGCCAGGTACGGCCGGTGTCGAGCGAGACGTAGGCGCCGCGATCGGTCCCGACGTAGAGGACCGCCGGGTTCACCGGGTCCTCGCGGATCGTGTTCACCGGCTCGTCTGGGAGCCCGTCGGAGATGTCGCGCCAGGTGCGGCCGAGGTCGTCGGTGCGGTAGACGTACGCCGTAATGTCGTCGTCGCGATATCCGTTGAGGCTGATGAACGCCACAGTCTCATCGTGATGCGACGCCTCGACGCGCGATACCCAGCGGTCGGAGGGCAAGCCGGCGCTGACCTCCGTCCAGTCGGCCCCACTGCCGCGCGTCACGTACACGTGGCCGTCGTCCGTGCCGACCCAGAGCAGCCCGAAGCGCTTCGGTGACTCGGCGACGACGGTGATCGTGGCGAACGGCACATCGCCGCGATTGGTGCTCTTGGTGAGATCGTCGCTCAGCGGCGTAAACGTCTCACCCTGATCCATCGACCGGAACAGCCTGTTCGCCCCGAAGTAGAGCACATCGGCGTTGTGCGAGGAGAGCAGGATGGGCGTCAGCCAATTGTAGCGCAGCGGCTCCTCCAAAACGCCGTTCCGCGGTCTAACGCGCTGGTAGCCGGCCGGCCCGCTTCGGAAGTAGTAGCCGAACTGGGAGCCCGCGTAGTAAGTGCGATTGTCGCGCCGGTCGATCTGCGCCCACATACCGTCGCCGCCACCGACGCGTTCCCAACTATCGGAAATGTTGGGGCGCGAGCGGCTCGAGCCCTTGAGCACGCCGTTGTCTTGAAGACCGCCGTAGATGTTGTACGGATCACCCATATCGACCGCGACCGTGTAGAACTGGCCCACCGATACGGACGACAGGCTCAGCCAGGTCGCGCCGCCGTCGAACGTCACGTCCAGCCCGCCGTCGTTGCCGAGTATCACGTGCTGCGGATGCTGCGGATCGATCCACATCGCTTGATGATCACCGTGCACGCGGCGGCCGGCGACCTGACGCCACGTCACTCCGCCGTCCTCCGATCCCAGCAGCGGCACGCCCAGAACGTAGACGCGGTCGACGTCGTCCGGCGCGACCCGGATCTGACCGAAGTAGTACCCGTAGGTGTAGACCGCCTGCCGTATCGGCTCCGGGTTCGTGCGCCGCCAGGTGGCGCCGGCGTCGTCCGAACGCCAGACCTCGATCCCTCGGATGTCCGCCGAGAAGAGCGCCGCGTTCGCGTCCTGCAGCGCCTGCAACAGGTCGTCGATAGTGATCGAGTCGCTCCGCACCGCCTCGATCAGCATCTGCGCATCGAGTCGCGGATCGAGGTCGTTGCCCCGCAAGAAGTCCTCGATCTCCTCGGGGTCCTGGGCGAGGAATTCTTCCTTGCTCATATCGCGCAGGCGCTTCGGCGTCACCGCGCCGCTGCCCAGGTCCCACTCGTCCTCCGGCAGCATCTCCTGGTTGTCCACCGAGGCGTAGAGGACCTCGGGATTCGCCGGCGTGACGGCCAGCCCGACACGGCCCACGTGCTCGCCGCGGGGGAAACCGCCGCTCAGGCGTTCCCAGCTGTCACCCCCGTCCGTCGACTTCCATACGCCGGTCCCCTCGCCGCCCTCGACGAAATTCCACGGCCTGCGGATCCGCTCCCAGGCGGCGGCGTAGATCACATCGGGGTTTCCGGGCTGAAACGCGAGATCGACATAGCCGGTGATATCGTTGTCGCCGGCCAGGACGAGCTGCCACGTCTCGCCGCCGTCATCGGACCGGTACACGCCCCGCTGCCCGCCCGGCGTATACAGCCTACCGAGCACCGCAACGAAGACGCGGTCGGGATTCCGCGGGTCGATGAGGATCCGGCCGACGCGGTCCGACTCCTCGAAACCCACGAGCGTCCAGCTTTCACCGCCGTCGTCCGAGCGGAAGACGCCGGCGCCACCGTACGAGGAGCGCGACGAGTTGTTCTCGCCGGTCCCCACGAAGATCCTATCCGGATTCGAGGGGTCGAGGGCCATGTCGCCGATGATGATCGACGGCTGGTCGTCAAACAGCGGCTCGAACGAGACACCGTTGTTCGTGGTCTTCCAGACGCCACCCGAGGCGTAGGCCACATAGAAGGTGTACGGCTCTCCGGGCACACCCTCGATGTCGACCAGCCGGCCGCCCTGGACGACCGGCCCGACGTCCCGCCACCCGAGACCCTTGAAGAGGGTCGTGCGATCCATCTCCTGATGGCGCTCCCAGGCTGCCCGCCGGGCCTCCAGCGTCGGGGGACCGGCCGGCGCCGGCCGCCGCTGGGCAAAGGCATCCGCGGCGAAGGCCACAAGCAACGCAACGGCACACGCGTATCGCAGCATCGCTAGCACTCCATTATAATTTGGGTTGAGCACGATCTCGATCAGGGCGCCGGGCGACAGGGCCCGGCCGCTGTGCGGCAAACTAGGCGCCGGTGCTCCCGTAGTCCATGGCGGCCCAAGCTAGTCACCAGGAAGCTGTCCAGCCGGAGTGAGAAACATGTGTTCCTACTCGTCCCGCGTCTGCGGCGGATTGGCCGTCCTGCTCCTCGCGACGGCGCCTCGAGCTCAGGCCCAGGAGCTCGACGCGAACCTGAGCTTCCTGAAGCCGCTGCTGGGCACCACCTGGGTCGGCAGGTATGTGCCGAGTGACGAGGACGATGTCACGCACGTGGTGCACTGGGAGGCCATCCTGAGCGGCAAGGCTGTGCGTAAGACGAAGCGGGTCCCGGAGCTCAACTTCGCCGAAGAGAACCTCTACTACTGGGACTGGGAGGAGAACGCCGTCGTGTTCGCCGGCGTAACGAACCGGGGCCAGGTCCTGCGCGGCACGATATATAAGGAGGAAGGCCTGATCGTCCTGCGCGGCGCCTGGACCGACGACGAGACAAGCCACGAGTTCGCATTGACCCTCGAGGTGCTGCCGGACGGCCGACTACAGGATAAGTACTACAACATCGTTGACGGCGCGTGGCAACAGGGCCATCTGATCGACTACCGGCGCGAAGGCGATCCGCGGCGCTGATGCACGTCACCGTTCAGCTGTCTCACCGGTCAGTCGCTCCAGTGCGCGCCGGGCCGACTCGACCCGCGGCTGCAACGCCGGATCGGCCTGATCCCAGAGCTCGGCGAAGGCGGCCAGGTGTTTGAGGGCCGCGGTCGTGTCGCCGAGGGCGAGGTAGACGCCAGCGAGACGCTCGTGCGCGAGCGGCCGTATCACGCTGTAGCTCCACTAGTCCCAGAAGTCGAGGCCGTAGCTGGTCGTTAGCGAGTCGTACTGAACGGCCGCCTCGGGGAGACGGCCGAGCGCTGCATAGGCATCGCCGAGCGCGAGTCGCGAGCTGCGGAACAGCACCCCCCAATCGGCCGCACGCGCCCTCATCACGTGCTCTATGCTCTCTTCCGCCCTGCCCTCCTGAAGCGCGATGAGCGCCCGGACCCTATCGGCGGGGCCGGCCGGATAGAAATCGCCGTTCGCGGCTACGGAGTTCATGCGCTCCAGGACGTTGCGGGCTTCGGACAGATCGCCTGTCACCGCGTATCCGGTGGCGAGCACGCCGAGCATCCCGTACTCGACCGACGGGGTGGTTTCCCGACTGGTGAGCTCGCCCAGTCTGAGGAGATGGGGCCGCACGAGGTCGGGGTCCCCGCCAGCTAGCGCCGAATACGCAGTGGTCGCGTGGCGCGAATCGCGTTGACTCACACGCGCGAAGGCGCTAGTTGTTGATGACCAATCCCCCAGACATCGGGAGGTGCTCAGATGATCGCGCCGGAAGGGCTTCTGTCGGAGAACGGCTCTCACGGATTCTCGAGGAGAGCATTCGTCAAGGCGCTAGTCGGCAGCTCAGCGCTCTCTGTCGTCGCCTTCAACAGGTTGAACGCCGCCGTCTACGAAAGCCTTGCCTCTTTGAATAAGCAGTACCCACAGGATCCATCCCCGGATGGCGCCTACTGGGATGCCGTGCGGCAGCATTACATCTTCGAGGATGGGCTCATCATGATGAACAACGGCACGGTCGGTCCGATGCCGGAGCCCGTCTTCAATACGCTGGTGGACGCATTCAAGGTACAGTGTACGAGTCCCTGCGATGTCTACGGCGTCCTGCCCGGCAGGAGAGAGGAAGTCCGGCCTAAGCTGGCCGCGTTCATCAACGCCTCTCCCGACGAGGTCGTCCTCACGCGCAACACCACCGAGGGGATGAACTTCGTCGCCAACGGACTCGATCTCGGACCGGGCGACGAAGTCGTCATGTCCAGCATGGAGCATCCCGCCGGGATACACCCCTGGCGGCTCAAGGCGAAGAGATACGGGATCACGGTGACCGACGTCCCGATCGGCCTGCCGCCACAGAGCGTCGAAGAGATCACCGATGCGTTCGAGCGAGCGATCACCCCGCGGACGAAGGTGATCAGCATCAGTCACACGGTGTATATCTCCGGTCTCATCGCGCCGATCAAGGAGTTGAGCGAGATCGCCCATCAGCGCGGCATTGTCTTGCTTGCCGATAGTGCCCACGGCATCGGCATGCTGAACCTCGACATGAAGGAGCTGGGCGCGGACTTCTTCACCTCGAGCCCCTACAAGTGGCTGGGCGCACCCGTTGGCTGCGGCCTGTTGTACGTGAGCGAGGAAGTTCAGGATCGGCTGTGGCCGACTATCGCGTCCTCGGGCTGGGACACCGACGAGACCGCCAGACGGTTCGAGACGTTGGGTCAACGCGCGGACCCGATCGTGATCGCGCTCGGTGAAGCGATCGACTTCCAGAACCTGATCGGGAAGGAGCGAATAGAGCGGAGGATCCAGACCCTGGCCAGCCACTTGAAGACGGAGCTGGACGGGATCCGCGGCGTCCACCTGCACACGAGCCACGACCCGTATCTCAGCGGTGGACTCACCGCGTTCTCGGTGGACGGGGTTCAGCCGGAGCGGATCGTCGATTACCTGAGAGAGAAGTACAACATCGTCATAAGAACGATCGGGAGCGAGGAGGCGGGAACGCGCGGTGTGCGAGTCTCGACACACATCTTCGTGTCGCTCGAGCACGTCGATATGGTGCTAGAGGGGGTCAAGTACCTGGCCGATCACGCTTGAGCGTTCGCGGGCACCGGTCCGCGATCTTACAGTGAGCCCGGGAGGAGGCAGTCGCTGAAAGGAGGCCGGGGGGCCGCCCCGAGCCTACTACCTCAGCAGGATCGTGACGCTGAAGGCCAGCCAAACCAGCACCAACAGACTGAGCAGCCAGTACTCCAGGTACTGAAACCTCTGTCGCCCCGGCTTGCCGTGGAACCACGCGAAGGTCGCTACGGCCGGCGCGCCGAGGGCGTAGGTCAGCAGAGACAGCTGGTCGAAGACTTCCGCCAGAAGCCTGCGGCTGACCATTTCGCCTACCAGCTCAACCAGAACGAACCCACCGGCGAGGTAAGCGGCCAGAGCGTGGGGTACGCGACGCTCCAGCAAAGCGGACAGGACTCGGCGCGGCGTGGCTCTTCCTGCCCCCGCTGCGACCCACGCTTCGTCGGGAGGTGCCGATAGCATTCTAGCGACATAGCCGGCGTCGGGCCGGTCGGATGGATCCTTAGCCAGGCAGCGTTCGAGCAACTCCGCCAGGTCGGCATCCACGTCCGGGCGAAGCTCCTTCAGCTTTCGCGGTTGCTCCTTGATCTGGGCCGCATACTGCTCCTGCCTCGAGCCGGCGTCGTAGGGCCCTCTGCCGGCCAGCACCTCGTAGCCGAGAAGTCCCAGACTGTAGACATCGCTGCGCTCCGTCGCGCCTGCGCCAACCAACTGCTCCGGACTCATCCACCGAGGATCCCCAACCAGCTCTCCTGACTCGGTGATGCTCACCGCCCGCTCCCCCGTCTTACTGAGCATGGCAGCGACACCGAAGTCGGCGAGCAGGGTGCGCCCGGTTTCCTCTTCGCAAAGAACGTTGGCCGGCTGGACATCCCGGTGAATGATTCCCCGGCGATGAGCGGCGGCGAGCGCCGACGCGACGTCTGCGAGCACACGGCGCGCTTCCGCGACCGGCAGCCTTCCCTCGGCCCGCAGCTTGTTTGCCATCGACCTGCCCTCGACATACTCCATGACGAAATAAGGCAGGTTGTTCGACAGGGCGCCTGCCCAGTGGAGTCCCACGATGTTCGCTTGCGTCAGCGAGGCGACCGCCTGTACTTCACGCTCGAAGCGCAGGCGAGCCCGACGGTCTTTCGCTAGCTGCGGCGCGAACACCTTGACCGCCACCTGACGCCTCAGCTCGGGCTCCCGCGCCAGGTAGACGCTGGCGGTCGAGCTCTCTCCCAGCTGACGTACGATCTGCAGGCGCGGCGCCAGCTCGCCAGCCAGCAGTCGCTCGGGTTCGCCGGCAGCGAACTGGCCGGGCACCGCCTCCGTGCCAGCCGGTGGTCCGGATTCCCAAGCCCGCTCTACGACCGCGCGCTTGCCCTTCGCGGGCAAGGCCTCACCAATTAACGGGCTCAGCGGTAGCCCTCCCGCCCGTATCTGATCCACCAGCGCAGCCGTCGCCTCCAGCGGCTCTACCTGCAGCTCCCGAGCGAGCCGTCCCGTGTACGCCTCGAATTGCGCCAGCGCGGCCGCTCGATCTCCCGACATGGCCAGTAGCGCGATGAGCGCGTGTTGAGCCTCGTCCTCCAGCGGCTCGATGCGTGTCCAGCGACAGGCGAGGTCCAGCGCGCCCGCCAGGTCATCAGAAACAGCGCGCGACGCGATCACCTCGACGAAGGCCCGGCGCGCCAGGCCACCCACCCAGGCCCGGGTCCGCGTCTGCCACTCCTCGAACCCCGGCGTTTCCGCGAGGTGGAACTGGTCCAGAAAAGGACCGTGGTAAAGCTCCACGACCTGCTCCCAGTGGTCCGCCTGGCCGGCGTCCTCCAGCTCCTGGACGTCCACCTTGACAGTGCCCGGCATCAAGCTGATCCGATCGGGTGTGGCACCCACCAGGTCCGAGCCGAGTTCCTTTTTCAGCCCGTAGAGCGCCTGGGAGAGCGAGTGGCGGGCCTTCTCCTCCTCGCGCCCGGGCCAGAACACGGATAGCAGGTGCTCGCGGGCGACCGGCCCTTCGAGGGCGAGGTAGGAGAGCAGCGCGACCTTTTGCCTGTGTTGGGTAACGTCACAATCGACGCCGTCGCGCTGGATCGCGGCACGCCCGAGGGTGATAAGCTCGATCATGGCAAATTGGCCTCCAGCTGCGGCGAAGAGACACGAGACCGCCGCCCGGCCCATACACAATGGTAAGGTCGCGGGCCGTCGGCGTCAGCCCCTTTGAGCCAGCCCCCGCTCGATGCGTGCCTGCCTTGACTTCGGCGCCCCGGGCGACTTGCCAGCAGAGGGTCAGTGTTCACGCGGGGGTATCGCTTTTCTTGCTCAGGGGCCATCTTTGTAATGCACTTCACCTGTAGCACGATGGCTGAGATCCCTGACCGTCTCGAGTCCGCCTTGGCGGACCGCTACCCCCTCCAGCGGGAGCTGGGCAGCGGCGGGATGGCCACCGTCTACCTGGCCCGCGATCTCAAGCACGAGCGCGATGTAGCCCTCAAGGTACTCCGCCCCGAATACACGGCCGGCCTGGGAACGGCTCGCTTCCTGCGCGAGATCGGCATCGCGGCCAGCATGACACATCCCCACATCCTGCCGCTCTACGACTCGGGAGAGGTGGAAGGTCTGGTCTACTACGTCATGCCCTACGTGGAAGGCGAGTCGTTGCGCGGTCGTCTCCGGAGGGAAGGTCAGCTGCCCATCGATGATGCCGTGCAGATCACCCGCCAGGTCGCGGACGCGCTCAGCTATTCCCACAAGCACGGAGTCATCCACCGGGACATCAAGCCGGAGAATGTCCTTCTAGAGGAAGGAGAGGCCGTAGTCGCAGATTTCGGCGTCGCGCGGGCCATAACAGCTGCGGCCAGCGATGAGATGACGGCGAGCGGCGTAGTGGTGGGAACACCACACTACATGAGTCCCGAACAGGGGAGCGGCGAGCACGAGCTGGACGCGCGCACCGATGTATACTCGTTAGGCTGCGTCCTGTACGAGATGCTGGCGGGCGAGCCGCCGTTCACCGGGCCAACCGCGCAAGCGGTCATCGCGCGACACGTGAGCGAGCACCCCCCGTCGCTGCGCGTGGTTCGACCGGCGGTACCGACCTGGCTGGAGCGGGTGACCCAGACCGCGCTGGCCAAGAACCCGGTGGACCGCTATCCAACCGCAGAGGCCTTCTCCCGAGCACTGGCAGCGCACAAAGAGCCGCGGCGGCTCCGGCTGCGCTTGTTCCCGAAGAATCGGCGCCGCCGTGTGATCCTTGGCGTTGCCAGCGCCGCCATCATCGCGGCCGCCATCTTAGCGGAGGCGCTCGATCTGCGAGTCGGGCTAGGCGACGAAGGGCCCCTACCACCCCCTGAGTCCAGGAGCATCGCCGTCCTTTACTTCGAGGATCGGAGCGCCGATGGCTCGCTCGGCACGCTGGCCCGTGGCTTGACCGAGGACCTGATCGAGCGGCTGCGCGGTGTGCCCATACTCAACGTCATGTCGCGCAGCGCCGTACTCGCCTTCGCGGACAGACCTATCAGGCCGGACAGCGTCCGAAGCGTGTTAGGCGTGGAATTCGTCATCGCGGGGTTCGTCGAACCTATGAATGGCGATATTAGGGTCACGATCGACATCAGCGATGCCGTTACCAACGAACTCGAGGCCCAGTTCGCCGTCGAGCGCCCAGCCTCGGAGCCCCTGGCGCTGCGTGAGGAACTCACGGACATGCTGGCCCGCAGCTTACATCAGATGTTCGGCAGAGAGATCGTCCAGGCCAGGCAGCGCGATGAGGCTACCAACGACTCGGCGTGGGCCTTGTTCCAGAGAGCGATCGGCTTGCGCCGGGACGCAACACAGCTCAGCGGAGGAGACCCGGCGGCTGCCTCGCTTCGCTCCGCACACGCCGACAGCCTGCTGGCCGAGGCAGAGCGACTCGACCGCGCCTGGCTCGCCCCCACCCTGGAGCGCGGCTGGATAGCTGCCGACCAGTCGGTGATAGCCCTACTAGCCGATCCCGACTCGGTCGAGCGCCAGATAGCCTTCAACTCTTGGATCGATCGAGGGATCGAGCACAGCGAACGTGCTCTGGAGCGCCAACCAGAATACGCGGAAGCTTTGGAACTGCGCGGATTCCTCAAGTTCCGTTGCGTAAGGTACTGTCAAGACGAACACGGGGATACGCTCTTGCACGCGGCGCTCCAAGACCTCGAGGCGGCGACACGCGCCGATACATCCCTGGTGCGCGCCTGGATAGCACTGAGCCAGATCTACTCATGGCAGGGAAGGGATTCGGAGGCCAGCCTCGCGGCGGAAAAGGCGATTCGAGCCGATGTCTACGCCCAAGGCCTGCGCCACGTGCTGATGAATTCCTTTATGAATGCTTTGAACCTCGGCGACCTCGAGGCGGCGCGTCAGGATTGTGGGTTGGCGCTACGGCATTACCCGGATGCGCCGGATGTTCAACACTGCGAGTTGGCTATCCTCTCGAGGTTTGCGGCAAGTCCAGACGATGTTCAGCGCGCCTCCCAGCTGCTCGACTCGCTTCCATCCAACGACGCGTTTCCTTTCCGTCCGCTCTACTACGCGGCCGTGCTGGCCCGGACAGGCCAAGCCGACAGCGCCCTCAGCGTGATCGAGCATACGCGTGAGGCGTCCAGCGACGAGGGCGTGAGGTCGAGGCTCATCCCGATGGAGGCGTGGGTGCTGACCCTGATCGGTGACCACGATCGGGCTGTGGCGCTCTTGTTAGAGCACCTAACCCGGTACCCGCAGACCTGCACCCAGATTCGCACGCACTGGTATTTCCAGGACCTGCACGACCACCCAAGGTTCCAGGCTCTCTGCGAAACCTCAAGCGCGGACGCTCCTTCTGGATAGTGCGGGGCGGTAGCCAATGGGCCCCGCCCCACACGCGCTGCTATCGCCACTCTTCAGGCTTGATCCAGTACCGTACCTCATGGCGCAGCGTGTCGAGTTTCGCCACGGTGTCCGCGATCTGGACTGCGCTGACCGGATCGTAGTCCATCACAAAGGGCACGAGGATCCGAGAGGCCGAGGTGCGAGTGAGGAAAACCGCATCCACCGGTATGCCTGCTCTCACGCTGTCAGCAGGGTACAATTGCATCCGGTGGGTGTCGCCTGGTGCGGTGATCAATACGACTGCCAGCGAGCTGACCTGGCCCCAGGGCAGCCAATCCACCTTCGGGCTCTCAAACCCGACACATTCGACCGTGGAGTCCCAGTAGTGCACGCAGCCAAGAACTCCGCCACCCTGGGCGCTGGTGAGAGGTTCGTCAGTCGTAGCCGGAAAGCCTACGAGATACCCGGCCGCGACAACGAGCGGCAGTACGAGTAGTACACGCGAGGCACGTCTCATGACTCCTCCTAGCCTATGTCAATAACTGTAATGAGGATCTGTATCAGATTGGAGATGAGCACGCGCCTTGGCCATGGCGCGGGGCCTGACGGCGGCAATGTGACTGCTTGGATTTGGCAGGTGGTTATGGGCACCGGGTTAGTCCGACCGGGTTTCAAGATCCCGACCCTAGCCCAACACCACAGTCAAGCTACAACCCGGTTCATCAGCACACAACATCCACTGTCGCGCGGCCCCGGCCGGTGCATCCGCTAGGCGGAAATCCGCCCGATGTCAACCGCGCTGAGTCGGCGCCCGCTCCTCGAGGCGGTTGACGAGAACGGTCGCGCTGAGCGTGCCGGTCACGTTCGTCGCGGTGCGCGCCATGTCGGGAATGCGGTCGACGCCGAGCAGAACGGCAAGCCCGTCCAGCGGGATCCCAACGGTCCCGAGCGCCGGTGCGAGGCTCAAGACACTGCCCCCCGGGATGCTCGGTACGGTGAAGGAGACGATGACCGTGGCGACCACCGCGCCGCCGATGCCGGAGACGGGGAGCGACACGCCGTAGAGCCAGGCGAGGAAGGCCAGGCCGGCGCCCTGGAAGACGGCGCTGCCGGCGCGGCCGACTCCGGCGCCCAGCGGGATGACGAAGCCGGAGACGGTGCGCGATACGCGCAGCTCGTCATCGGCCGCCTCCAGCATGGCCGGCACCGTGGCCGGCGACGAGACCGTCGCCGCCGCGATGACCTGGGAGCTCATGCACCCCTTGAGAAACTTCCCGACGAGCCTGCGACCGAGGAAACGAACGGCCGGCGCGTACACGAGCGCGATGAACGCCAGCAGTGCCACGAGCACCGCGACGACAAAAGCGATGAGACTCTGCAGCATCGCCCAGCCGGCGCGAGCGGTCACCGGCGCGGCCAACGCGAACACGCCGACCGGGGCGATCCAGAGGATCCAGTGCGTCAGCTTGATGAGCGCCGCGGCGGTAGCTTTGGCCAACCCGATCAGCGTGTCCCGCTCTTTGGCAGGCAGCACCCCGGTAGCGGCCGCGAACATGACGACGAACACGATGAGCGGCAGCAGTGCGCCCTCGGCTGCCGCAGCGAATGGGTTGCTCGGTATGAGGCTCAGCAGAAAGTCGATAGGACCCGGAAGGGCGGGAGCCTCGACCGTTCCGGGCGCTATCGCCTGCGCAGCCGCCTCGCTGGCCAGCGGTAGCAGAGCGCGCATAACGCCCATTCCCAGAAGAACCCCAACGACGCTCGTCACGGCGAAGAACCCCATCGCCGCCGCCCCCATTCGGCCCAGCCGCCGCAAGTCGCCCAGCGAGGCCACGCCAACGAAGATGACGGCCGCAACGAGCGGGATGACGACCATCTTCAGCAGGTCGACGAAGGCGGTACCGATGGGCTCGACGGCCTCGGCGAGCCCGACGAGCGGCGGCGCCTGCGTGATGGCGGCGGCGAGGCCCAAGAGCAAGCCCGCCACGAGACCCAGCGCGATGGCGATTTGCAGCTTTACCGACACGGTGGCGCAACATAGGCCGTGCGGCACCGCTCAGCCAGGCCGACCAGGCGTGCACAGCGCGCCGCGAAACCACGGGCGGCAGCGGCCGTAGTGAACGGTACAGCTCTGGCTGAGCGGCCAAAGCGGTAACGACTTCACACAAGGGGCGGGCGGGACCGAGACCCGCAGGGAGGGACGGCCTCGATGTTGGATTCGTTCAAGCAGGACTTGGGATATGCACTCCGGACGATGCGCCGGAACCCGGGCTTCGCCGCCGTTGCGGTGATCACGCTGGCCTTCGGGATCGGAGCCAACACGGCGATCTTCAGCCTCGTTAACCCCTACCTGTTCAGGCCCCTGCCCTTCCGCGAGCCCGGCCGCCTGGTCCACCTGTTCCACGTCGACCGGCAGATCGGGTTCGACCAGGCTCGCTTCTCGCTCCCACAGTACGCCGACTTCAAGGACGGGTTCGCGGCTTTCGAGGACCTCGGCGTATACAACTACGGCCGCGTGAGCGTCGCCGGCCGCGGCGAGCCTGAATCGCTGGTCGTCGGTCGGCTGTCGGCCAATGCCTTGAACCTGCTGGGCGTGGAGCCGATGCTGGGCCGTGGCTTCCTCCCGGACGAGGATCGGCCGGGCGCCGACCGCATCGTGATCCTCTCTCACGGTGTCTGGCAGCGCCGCTACGCGGGCGACCGTGAGATCATTGGACAGACGATCACACTCGACGAAGCCGCCCACACGGTGATCGGGGTCATGCCTCCCGATTTCGTTTTCCCCTACGGCGGCGTGAAGCTGTGGAGCGCACTGCAGGTCGAACCGCGCTCGGCCGATCGTACCGACGGCAATTACCTCATCGTGGGCCGTCTCAAGCCGGGCGTCCCGCTCCAGCGGGCGCGGACCGAGATGGAGACCATCCACCAGCGGCTGAGCGCCGAGTACCCCGACGTCGACGGGCGGTTCGGGGTAAGGGCTGTCCCCATACGAGCTGGCCTCTTGTTCTACTACGACCTGATCCGCGGGATGCTGCTCTTCCTGATGGCGGCGGTGGGCTTCGTACTGCTCATCGTCGCGGCTAACGTGGGTAACATCATGCTGGCCCGGGCCACCGCCCGCGAGCGGGAAGTCGCGATCCGCTCGGCGCTGGGGTCCGGAAGGTGGCGCCTGCTGCGTCAGTTCCTGACGGAGAGCGCGACGCTCGCCGGGTTCGGAGCCGTGCTCGGTGTTCTGCTCGCCATTTGGGTCGTGGGCATTATTGGCCCGGTGATGCCGGAAGACCTGTACCGGGTGGGCGACGCGAAAGTAGACGGTGTAGCGCTGGGCTTCACCGTGCTGCTGGCTCTAGCGGCGACGATCTTCTTCGGGCTAGCCCCATCGCTACAGGCCTCGCGGGTTGACGTCTCCGCCAGCTTGAAGGAAGGCGGCCGGAGCACGACCGGCGGCAGGGGCAAGCGGCTGCGCAGCGCGCTCGTCGTCTCGCAGATCGCCACGACGCTCGTGCTGCTCGTCGGCGCCGTGCTGGCGATCCAGGCGTTCCTGCAGATGCAGCGCGTCGACCCGGGTTTCGATCTGGATCGGGTGCTCAGCATGTCGATAGCTCCCTCGCGGTCGAAGTACCCGGACCATGAGCGGCGCGTGTCCTATCAGCAGGAGGTGATGCGGCAGCTGGAGGCGCTTCCGGGTGTCGAGGCTGCCGGCGGTGTGACTTACCTGCCGCTCGACTTCTCCTGGAGCGTGGTCGGTTTCGAGATCGAGGGTCGCGAGCCGGCGTCGCCCGACGAGGAGCTCTTCGCCAACGAGAACTTCGTCACGGCGGGCTACTTCGCCGCGATGGGGATCGCGGTACTGCGTGGCCGGACCTTCAACGAAGGCGATACACAAGGTGCGCCGCGCGTCGTCGCGATCAACCAGACGATGGCCGAGCGCTTCTGGCCCGCTGCGAGCCCGATCGGTCGGCGCGTCATGCTGGATCCGGAGGAAGAGGACGCAGATTGGGCGACGGTCGTCACCGTGGTGAGCGACGTGAAGCACCGTTGGCTTAGCGACGACGTCTGGCCCCAGGTCTACACCCCACAGAGCCAGTCGAGCACGCGCGGCCTGCGCGTGGTCGTCCGGGCGGCCGGCGATCCAGCCGCCATCGCCGCTGGAGCGCGCCAGGCGATCTGGTCGGTCGATCCAGGGGTCCCGATCAGCGGGGTCCGAACGATGGGCGAGGTGGCCGCTCAATCGCTGGGCCCAATCCAAATGGTCTCCGGGCTGCTCTTTCTGTTCGGCCTCCTGGCGCTGCTGCTCGCCTGCATCGGCATCTACGGGGTCGTCGCCTACTCGGTCAATCGGCGGCTCAACGAGTTCGGCCTGCGGATGGCGCTGGGGGCCGAGACCTCGGACGTGCTCGTGTTGGTGCTGCGGCACGGCGCCCTGCTCGCCGGGTTGGGGATCGCGATCGGCCTGGCCGTCTCGGCCGCGCTCACTCGGCTCATGTCGAGCGCACTGGCCGGTGTGGCGGCACCCGGCATAGCACTGCTCATCGTCATCGCCATACCGCTGGCCGTCGCGGCGCTGGCGGCCAGCTACCTACCGGCACGCCGAGCGGCGCGAGTCGACCCAGTGACGGCGCTACGCTCCGAGTGAGTGGATCGAGGTGCGCAGGGGGACGTTCTCACAGCCTGGGAATGACGATACCGGCAATCTCACGCAGTTTCTCTTGGCTGAGGAACGGCTCGCCACCCGCCTGCATGTTGAAGAAGCTCAATAGCGCGATCGCCGTGTCCCCCTTGCGGAAGATGAGAGCGTAGCGATGCGCGCCGAAGCTCGGACCCTCGAACGCCACATCACCCAGATCGGCTACGGGTGCGTGAAAGTAGCCCTCCTCGCCCCTCCACTGGTCGTACATGGCCGCTTCCCGGATCGATGCCATGAGTAGCAGAGTCCCGTCGGCCAGCGCGAAATTGAGATCGCCCCCTGCTCCAATCGTCGGGTCGGGGGGCACCAGCTTGATCCCCTCAAACCCCGTGACCTCTTCGACGTCGTTGACGGTGAGCAGATTCTCATATCCCGCCTGCTGGCCAGGCGTGACCGTCAGCAGCGCGAAGAGGCAGATCCCCAATGCTAGATTGGTGCCGTACATAGGAGGCACTCCTTCCTTAATCGAGTTTGGGCTCAGCGGCCCGCACCAAGTCGTCGCGCGAGGGTATGATAGCCAAGGCCCACTAGCCGCCTGAGGTCGCCGCGCCTCTGCCTGCGGGGATAGTGTACGGCCCAAGATGCGGCCCGGCGCGGCACGCAGGCAAGCTCAGCGAATGGGACGCTCGACCCTCGGTACCTCGCAGCAGCTCATCTTGTCGAGCGGGCGTCCGGCGCTCGGGCGGGCGCGTGCGCCAGCTTGACATGTCGTGCGCGACGCAGAAGATACAGCGCGAATCGCGTTCTGCGCGTCGCGACCAACTCGTGGCCAGGACCGGATGACAGACTCGCAAGACCTCCAGCACAGCCGTCCGCAAGCGAGCCGCAAGGAGCTGATCATCGCCGGCTTCACGCTGGCGATGATCGCGCTGCACCTTGTCCTCCGGTTCGGCGTAAGACCGATCGGCGTCCTGTTCGGCCTGCCGCTGCACGAGCTGCCACTGATCGCGACGCTGCTGTTCGGCGGTGCGCCCCTAGTGCTCGAGCTGGCGATCAAGCTGGCGAAGCGCGAGTTCGGAGCCGATTTGCTGGCAGCGATCTCGATAGTCACGTCGGTGATTCTGCACGAGTACCTTGCCGGATCGCTGGTCGTGCTCATGCTGTCCGGCGGCGCGGCGCTGGAAGCGCATGCCGTGCACAGCGCCTCGTCGGTGCTGGAGGCGCTGGCCCAGCGGATGCCCTCGATCGCGCATCGCAAGCTCGACGGCAAGGTGGTGGACGTGGCGCTGGAGGACGTCACGGTCGGTGACCTTCTCGTAGTCCTGCCCCACGAAGTGTGCCCGGTGGACGGCAAGGTGGTGGACGGCCACAGCGTGATGGACGAGTCGTACCTGACGGGCGAGCCGTACATGATGTCGAAGACGCCGGGCTCGCAGGTCCTCTCGGGGGCGATAAACGGCGAGTCGGCCTTGGAGATTCGGGCCGACAAGCTCGCGGTCGACTCGCGTTACGCGAAGATCATGCAGGTGATGCGCGCCTCCGAGCAGAGCCGGCCGAAGCTGCGGCGCCTGGCCGACCAACTCGGGTTATACTACACGCCACTGGCCGTCGCCATCGCGCTGGCGGCCTGGGCGACAAGCGGCGAATCGATTCGCTTCCTGGCCGTGCTGGTCGTCGCAACGCCCTGTCCGCTCCTCATCGCGATCCCCGTGGCGATCATCGGGTCGATCTCGCTGTCGGCAAGACGCGGAATCATCATCAAGGATCCCGTCGTGCTCGAGCGCATCGACGAGTGTCGGACGGCGATCTTCGACAAGACCGGCACGCTGACGTACGGGAGACCGCAGCTGACCGAGGTCGTCGCGGCGCACGGCTTCAGCGAGAGCCGGGTTCTCTCGCTGGCCGCCAGCGTCGAGCAATACTCGAAGCATCCGCTTGCCACGGCGATAGTCGAAGCGGCCCGCGCGCACAATCTCACTCTGGAAGACGCTAGCGCAATCCACGAGCGGCCCGGCGAAGGCCTCTGGGGCACGATCGACGGCACAAAGGTCGAAGTCACCAACCGCATCGAATTGACCGCGCGCCGTCCGGAGCTTGCCGCCCAGTTGCCCCCGGTCACCGGTGGCCTCGAGTGCGTGGTCTCGATCGATGAGCGTTACGCCGCCACCCTCAGGTTCCGCGACGAGGTGCGCTCGGAAGGCGCATCGTTCATCAGACACCTCAGCCCCAAGCACGAGTTGGAACGCGTGATGTTGGTGTCAGGCGATCGGGAGTCGGAGGTACGCTACCTGGCGGATCAGGTGGGCATCGAAGAGGTGTACCACAGCCAGAGCCCGGAACAGAAGCTGGAGCTGGCACGGGAAGAGACGAAGCGAGCAAACACGGTCTTCCTCGGCGACGGCATCAACGATGCCCCGGCGATGACCGCAGCGACGGTCGGCATCGCCTTCGGGCACCACAGCGATATCACGGCGGAGGCGGCCGGCGCCGTGATCATGGATAGCTCGCTACACAAAGTCGACGAGTTCTTCCACATCAGCCGGCGCATGCGCGCGATCGCGCTGCAGAGCGCGGTCGGTGGGATGGCCTTGAGCGTCATCGGCATGGGCTTCGCCGCGCTCGGCTACCTGCCGCCCGTCGCCGGCGCGATTGCCCAGGAGGTCATCGACCTGCTGGCGGTCGTCAACGCGCTGCGCGTCGCCGTCCCACCGCACGTGCTCACCGACTACCACGCGATACCGGTGCGCGGTCCGCAGGCCGCCGGCGGCTGAGCTTCACCAAGTGCCCGGGCTAGAAACGCAATAGCATAGCCGCCCAGTGGAAGCCGGCGCCGAACGACGTCAGCAGCACCAGGTCGCCGGCGGCGATTCGACCCTGCTCCCGAGCCTCCCAGAGCGCCAGCGGGATCGAGGCCGAGCCGGTGTTCCCGTACTCATGGAGGTTCACATAGACTTTCTCCGCCGGCACGCCCAGCGCTCTGCCGGTCGCCTGGAGGATCCGCAAGTTGGCCTGGTGCGGAATGATCAGAGCGACGTCCTCAACGTCGAGGTTCGCCTGCGCCAGGACTGCCTTCGCCGCCGCACACATCCGAGTCGTCGCCTCTTTGAAGACCTCGCGCCCCTTCATCACGATCCACCGCCGCTCGAGTTCTCGCGCCCGCTCCAGGTTGAAAGGCGCCCGTGTGCCGCCGATCTGGGCGGTGAGGATGTCGCCGCGACTGCCGTCGGTGCCCGCTGTGGCGGCGAGGATCTCGACGGCATCGGCGTCGGCACCCACGACGGCGGCTCCCGCGGCGTCGCCGAAGAGCACGCACGTGTTCCGGTCCTGCCAGCTCATGACCCGGGTCAGAACCTCGACGCCGATGACCAGGACGCGGCGGTCCACATCCCGAACCCGCGAGCGCGCGATGTCGAGCCCCAGGACGAATCCGGCGCAGGCGCTCCCGGAGAGGTCGTAGGCCGGGATCTCGGCCGCACCCAGTCGGTGCTGCACGAACGAAGCCGTGTCGGGCGTATAGACCTCGGGGGTATCACTGGCGACGATGATCTCGTCG
>CP070815.1:2861561-2864815 GCA_020344215.1 Gemmatimonadota bacterium | reverse complement strand
GTCGCGCGAACTTCGCGGCGATGGAATCGCACGCATCGGCGGCGGCAAGGTTTACACTCTGCCCTCGTTGGACGAGGTAGAAATTGATCGCTTCGTCTGAGATGAGTTGATCGGTCGTGTCGGTGTCGCCGATCAAAAGCCGGACTTGGTCCTTTTCGGACGTCGAGAGACTCGCTTCTGAAAAGGACCAAGTCATGACTCACCCGTCAATCGATATACTGCGCCTTGGATGGACGTCCGCGGCGTCGTGGAATGGAAGAAGGCGACGTCTCTCGCGCTTCTGCGACGGCGACTTGAACGACAGGGGAGAATTCCCGATCCTCCGCCGGACGAACAAAACGCGCCGAGATGAGCTTGCCGAGATTCGACCACTTCCCCGCGTCGACGACGTCTCCGCGGGAAAGGGTCGCGTCACCTGCCTTGAATGACTTCAAGACTTCGACGAGCATCAGTCGACACACGAACCGAAGAAGTAACCGAGGTCGCTTCCCACGATCTTGAAGTCGAAGCACATGTCGCCTTCGATGCGGGTCGTGCCGTTCAGTTGCGGCATTTCGATCGAGGAGATGACCATGTCGCTAGACACGCCAGCGCCTGCGAACAGCTCGGTCCATGAGAACATGTACATCGCGGTGGGCACCTCGACGCCGGGAGCGGCGGCGACGTGAGCCAAGAGCGCGTTCTTGCCGGACACGAAAGAGAACGCGTTGGACGCGCCTTCGATGCCGGTGTTCTTGACAGCCTTCGCCACGATGATGCGGTCGAGCTCGAGAAGACGCGCGACCATGTCGGTGGAGATGCTGTCGTTCGTGGTGTACTTGTAGCGATCCACGATGTCGGGGTGGTGCTTCAGGGCTTTCCACGCCTCGTAACCGAGGAGAAGCGTGTTGGGCTTGAGTCCGGTGTTCTTGAGAACCGACGCCACACCGTCTTCGATGTTGTCGATCGGGTCGCTGTTGCTGTAGTCGTCCCACTTCGTGAAGTTCGTGCCGCCGACGAGGTTGGTTCCCCAGTTCGCCGCAAAGGCTTTGGAAGCGAACTCGATTTCGCGCTTCAAGAGAAGACGCTGGGTCACGAGCTGGGTGGCGTTACGGCGCCAGTCGAGGGGGTTGTCGGTGTTCGCCTTCACGTCGCGGCTCACGTCCTTGTGGATCGAGAACTGCTCGGAGAAGTACGAATCGGTCGAGAGCGAGTACCCTGCACCGACGGACTCCGAAGAGCCGGCGCGCTGCTTGGCCTCGTCGCGGAACCAGTCGCCCTTCGTGAAGATGTAGTACTTGTCGGACTGCTTCTGCACGGGAACGCGAGGAGCAAATTGGGCGGCTACGAAGTCGGACGCTTGCTGAATGTAAGCGACCGAATGGTTGGTCATGATTGCGTCGACATGGACGTCAGACGCGGAGGGTTGAAGTGCTGGCATTGTCCATTCTCCTTTCGTTTGACGTCGCTATCAGGCGGCGCGGTGGGGGTTCATGCAGTTGAGCGAGACTTCGACGATCTCGCCAGCGTTCGAGCACGCGGTCAAGGCAACGCCGACGACGTATTGCGTCGTATCGGTGCCGGCGACCTTCGCATCGGCTTGACCATCGGCGGCGGTGCCGATGAGGGCTCCGACCGATAGGCCAGCGTCAGCAACAGCCTTGCTGATGCCGAACATACGAACGACGGCGGGACGACCCGCGGCGCTCGGCTTGTTTTGCAGGATGCCGCAGGGAACGTCGGTCGCTCCGCTGCACACGTCGACGGTGTTGGCCGCCGAGAGCTTGACGAAGTAGAATTGTTTCGTGGAAAGATCGGCAGCGGCTTCGAAGGTGACGTCGCTGACGAGTTGCATGTCAGTAGCCATGTTGGCTCCTTTCTATCAGCGCGCGTATGCCGCCGCTGCGAGCTCGGGGTTTTGGTCAAAGGCACGGGCGAGGGCGATTTCCTTCGTCATGCCGGGGTTGTTTTTGCGGAGGTCATCGGCGATGGCACGGGCGCGCGACATTGCGTCGACTTCCGCGCCAGCTGCCTTGCCGACTTCGTCGAGAAGCGCGGACTCGGAAACCGCCTGCGAGGACGAGGTCAAAAGCGCCTCGACCTTTCCAGCGATTTCGGCGCCTGCGCCGTCGTGGATCGCCATGAGCAAGCCGACGAGGTCTTCGCCGTTTGCGCCTGGAACGTGCGCCATATTTTTTTCCACGCGCGATGCAATCTCGGCGCGCTTGGCGAGCGTTTCCATCTCGGCGAGTTTCTTTTCGAGCTCGACGCGCTTCGCGACTTCCGCCTCGAGGGCTTTGGTCACGTCCGCCTTTTCGACCTGCTCGGCTTCGACAGTAACCGAGGCGGTTTCCTCGGTGTTGACCGGCTCGGTCATGTCATCTCCTACAGGGTCACCCTCGACATCGCCGAGGGCTTTGGTGATTGCGGCGAGCGCCGCGGGAATCTCGTCGAGCGACGAGAGGGAATCGATATGTTCGCGCATCGCCTTCGCGAGCTCGATTTCGGCTGTGGCCTCCGCGAACTCCGCGGCGCTCTGTTGCATCATCGCGAGCTTGTCTTCCGCCGACATGTCTGAGTCAACAATAGACTCAAGCGACTCGTGCAGCGCGCGCATGAGGCGCTCGAATGCCATCGTCGCCTCGGCATTCGCCAGCACGTCAGACATCGGCATCGGCTCGGCGGGTGGCGATTGCATGCCGTACCCTTCGCCATTCTTGCGAAGAAGCCATTCGGTGAAGCGTCGAATTGGAGAACGCTTGACGAGGACAACGTGCGCGGCTTGGTTCGCGCCCTTGTCGACCAGGGAGACTTCGTCAAGCTCAATTTCGGTGAGGTTGGTTGCCATTTTCCAGATCCTAGTCGTGGTGTTTTTTTCTTGCAAAGGGGGGTTCAGTCTGCCTGCTCGCGAATCGCCTTGCCGCCGATCGAAAACATACGGAACGAACCTTTCTTCACTTCCGCCCAAGTGGAATCGTCATCGATCTTGAAGCCGACCCACCAACCAGACCGCTTGTCGATGCCAAGCGCCGCGGCTTTTTCTGGAGTCAACACGAACGACTCGACCAGGCGCCCAATGCCGTCGGTTCGTTGGTGCATCTCCCCTGCCTTGCGAGAGTCGAGCACGAACCTATATGCGGCCTTCTCGAGCGCGTCGGGTGTTATGATATCGCCTTGTAAGTCCACTAGCGGCGTCCCGTCGTCGTTCTCGATGATTGACGCCCAACCGAAGACCAGGCGCTGATCTTCGTCGACCTTCGCGACATCGAACGACT
>CP070815.1:2853399-2861461 GCA_020344215.1 Gemmatimonadota bacterium | reverse complement strand
CACGAGGTACACTACCTGAGGCGCCCAGAAGGCAGTGGTATGCACGATTCCAGCCCATTCATCTCAGATGAAGACATCGGCGGATACTGCCGGCCGGAGGTGGGAGGAATGCTGATGACCGGCAGTCAGGACCCGGAGTGCGATCCCGAAGACTGGATCGACGATCCTGACAACTTCAATCGACAGGTAACCGACGCGCAGTGGAGATCGCAGGTTTACCGCTTGGCGCTGCGTATGCCCAGCCTCAGGATCCCCAACAAGTCCAAAGGGATCGCCGACCTGTACGACGTGAGCGATGACTGGATGCCGATCTATGATCGATCAGATCTTGGCGGCTTCTACATGGCCGTCGGTACGAGCGGCAATCAGTACAAGAACGCACCAATGGCTGGCCTGATGATGGCGGAGTTGATCACCGCGTGCGAGCAAGGACACGATCACGATCGCGATTCCGTTCACGTCGAGGGCCGCTATACGGGCTTCACGTTCAACGTGGGTTTCTATTCGCGAAACCGGGAGGTCAACCGGGACAGCAGCTTCACCGTATTAGGATGAACAAGGAAACCCCTAACAGTGACGCGCGAACGTGTTTATCACGGCATTCGACGCTATGGATCGGAAGCCGCCTAACACGCATGCGAAGCCTGTAGGCGGAGTTCGATGAGTTGAGCCGCTTTCTCCATCTACCCTCACAACACGGCACTGCAAATCAGCGTCAGGAGCTCACTCCGCCCTCATGGCCATCACAGGGTCGACTCGCGTGGCGCGACGTGCCGGAACGTAGGAGGCGGCGGCTGCCGTGGCTAGCAGCAAAGCCGACACGAGGGAGAAGGTCACGGGATCGGCGGGCCGAACCTCGTAGAGCAGGCTCTGCATGAGCCGGGTCAGTGCCAAGCCGGCGACGATGCCGGCACCGGTGCCGACAAGGATCGGGAGCATCACGTGCCGCTGCATGGAGCCCCGCAGTCGTCGGGGGTCTGCACCGAGAGCGACTCGCAGCCCGATCTCGCTGGTGCTCCGGGCCACGGTATATGACACGACGCCATAGATCCCCACCGCTGCAAGAATCAGCGCAATCGCTGCGAAGCTGGCCAGAACGGCCATGGTGAACCGCCGGTCGGTGACGGTTCCGGCGAGGGCGCCTGTGTATCGCGGTGTGAGGAACATAGTGACGATGGCCTTACGTATCAAGGCGTAGGTTCATGGTTGCCTTAGATCATTCGAGCACAGGAAGGAGAGGGAAAGCTTGACAAGAATAGAATGACGTGTCATTTTATGCTTGATGGGAGTTCCGCCCTTGATTCGGCTTTGCGCCTCGCTTCGCAACGCTGCCTGCCATCTACCCGGCAATCGCAGTGTTCGGAATCGTCAACGTACTTGAGACTGGAGGAACCTCACATGTTCGAACGATTCGGGGAAGCGTACCGATTCTACGCAGCCTGGCTGCCGCGCTGGCTGCCGATCGTTCTCGCCCTCTGCGTGATCCCCAGAGCTGTCACAGCCCAGACGGAAAGCGCGGCCCCGGCCGTGCAGCCCGACGCCACTCCAGCCGTGGTGGCGAAAATCAGGTTCGAGCCTGGCGCTCGGGCTCGTTGGATCGAGACGTTCGAGCGACACATCGCGCCGGCAATCCTGGAGGCGATCGAGACCGGTGATGAGATCATCGACGTCTCGTACTACGAGAGCGTCATCCCGGGACAGGACTACGACTTCCTGTTGGTCTTCCGCGCCAAGAGCTTCGCCTTCTACGACGGGCGTCGCGTTTTCCCGCACTATGCGGCACTGTTCCGCCGAGTCGGCGTGGAAGAAGGTCGGAGGATCATAGAGGAGATGGCGGAATGGGAGGCGTCGGTCACGGTGACCCTCCTTCGCTCCTACGGAGTGGGGCCATGACTTCGGTTCTCCTAACCGGGGCCAGCGGGTTCATCGGGCGGCGCGTGCTAGGAGCCGGCGACGAGAGTGAGTACCGTATAATAGCGGCGGGCAGGCGGCCCGTGGGAGATCGATACATTATCCTCGATCTCAACGGGCCGCTCGATTCGCTGCCCCGTGCGGATTGGGTGTTCCACCTGGCGGGTGGCTACGCCGGCGCCGACGCCCGAACTCTGGACTGTTGCGATCTGGATATGGCAAGACGGTTGATCGACTGGGGGAAGCGACAGGAGATCAAGAACTGGGTGTTCGCCAGCGCTGCCGAGGTGTACGGCAGGTCCGAGGGTTCGGTGACGGAGGACTCGCCGACGCAGCCCCTGATCCCTTATGGAAGAGTGAAGCTTCAGATCGAGAGAATGTTCACTCAACTGGCCGACGAGGCCCCGGATAGCCGCGTCGCGTTGTTGCGCATCGGTGAGGCCTACGGTCCCGACGGGACGCTGATCGATGAGCTAACGGCTCGCTTTCGCACGAGCTTCTGCCCCTGGTTCGGCAGCGGCGACGTTCCCGTCAGCTTCGTGCACGTGGATGACGTCGCGCGATCATTCTGGGCTGCCGCTCGTGCCGCTCCGCTGGGCGTCTCGATCTGGAACATTGCCGACGACGAACCTGTCACGTGGCGCGAGTTTCTCGATTACCTGGCCGACCTCCTCGGCGCGCGGAAGGCGATCGGACTTCCTTTGCCTTTGGCTCGACTCTACGCGGCGGCCAGTACGGCGGCGGACCGTGTGCGCCGGCGCACTCCCACCGTCACCCAGCATGTTGTTACCTTATTGACCACGCCCAAGCCCCTCAGCAATCGGAGGGCGCGTGACGAGCTGGGATGGGAGCTACGCTATCCCGAGTATCGGGGTGGGCTGCGGGCAACCGTTAGCAGCTGAAGCGCTCGGCCCGAGGTGATCCCATGGTCTATCGAACGACGCCGAAGATGGAGGAGCGGAAGGCGGCGCGTCGTCGCAAGTTCCTAGACGTCGCTACGCGGCTCTTCGGCGAGTTCGGGTACCACAAGACAACCGTGCCGATGGTCGTGGCCGAGTCCGACAGCTCGACCGGGAGTTTCTATTTCTACTTCGACAACAAGGAAGACATCTTCGCCGAAGTGCTCAAGACGATCGGCGAGCGGATGTCTGCGGAGCTCAACGAAGCGATCGCCCAAGAGGCCGAGCGGATCGAGCAGATGCGTGCGGCGATCGAGAGGCTTTTCGTCTTCTTGGCAGAGAATCCTGCAGAGGCAAAGATTCTCGTCATCGAATCGCCCGGGCTGGGGGGTCCGCTCGCCGCGCTGCAGCGGGGAATTCTGGCCAGCCATGCGCGAAGCGTGGAGCGAGCTATCGCCGGCCTTTCAGAGCGGCCCCCGCCCGGCGACCCGGCCGTTCTGGCACATTGCTGGGTGGGCGCCGTCTACGAAGCCGTTCGCTACTGGCTCGAATTGCCCGCCGCGGAGCGTCGGCCGGCCGACGAAGTCGCGGCCGAGGTCGCCAAGTTCAACCTGAGAGGAATCGGCTCTGGCGACGCTCACGGTACCGGGCTGAGCTAGATACGCAGACCAGGGGCCTTCGCCGGCCGCTCTTGGGGCCGAACAACATATTCTTCGGCGACACCGCGAACGTCTCTTCGACTGCAGACCCAGTGTTTCCGCGTCACTGGAGGGGCGTGCAGGTTGCAGACGTGCTACTGCACAAGGGCGTCGCGAGCTACAGACTCGCTGTCCGAACCACGGCGTAACCCTGCCTGCCTAAGAAGCACAGGCAAAGAGGCGCCCTGTAACCACTTGTCAAGGCAATATGCCCATTGTTCCGTCGTTGCATAGAAACACACCGGATCATACCTTGTATTTCATGGTGCGCCAAGACGCTCCGCTCCGCTACCGGCGGCCGGGCGCGTGAGACGTCTGGCGAGGCGGTCCGAACGAGCGCAGCGCCAGGTTGAGAGTCAAGAAGAGGAGTGGCCGTGCCAGGACGAAACTCGCTGCGTATAGCCATCTATGTCGCTTCTTCCTTTCCACTTGCAGTCGCCGTGTGTTCTCCCTTGGGAGCGTTCGACGCGCGTGGAGACAGCACCCCGGGGGCAAGGTGGGGGCACGTATTCGTCTACGATCCGGTTCGGCAGCAGGTGGTTCTGTTCGGCGGTGCCAGAGAAGAGGATGAGTATCTCCGGGACAGCTGGACCTGGGACGGACGATCCTGGACACGCCATCAGGTCATTGGCCCGCCGGCGCGAGGCTTCTCTGCGGCGGCCTTCCACGCCGGCCGAGGCACCCTGGTCTTGCACGGGGGTCGAGGACTGGATGGCGTTACCTACTCGGATACTTGGGAGTGGGACGGCTCGGCTTGGCGGCAGATCGAAGCTGCGGGTCCTTATCAGAGCGATCACCACCGAATGGTGTACGTCGCGGATCAGAACCACCTCGTTGCATTCGGTGGTTGGAGTGGTCAGGACGTTTCCGGGGGCACCTGGGTATGGGATGGCGGCTGGAGGCAGGCGACAAATCAAGGCCCCAGAAAGCGTGCCGCCTTTGCGATGGCCTATGACGCGGATCGCAAGACGGTGGTCCTTTGTGGAGGGCTGTGGCTCGACGGGCAGTACGCCGATGTGTGGGAGTGGGATGGTCGCACGTGGAGCCCGGCGAGCGGTCCATACGACAACTCGTCGCTTGACCACCATTCGATGGTGTACGACGAGCGGCGGCACAAGCTTGTCGTGTTTGGGGGGAAGAACTACCGGTATCGACCGCTGGGCGGCATGATGGAAGTTGTCGGCGGTAGGCTCAGGCGTCTAGCGAACCATGGCCCCAGTCCACGTCACAGTGCGGGGCTAACATACGATTCGGGGCGAGGTCGAATCCTCGTCTACGGCGGCAAGCAATACAGAGGCGGACAGAAGATCGCTTTGAGCGATCTGTGGAGCTGGGACGGCGTGGAATGGCAAGAGCTCGGTCTGGCGGCGCGCGTGGACCGCAGAGATTGCTCAGATGGCCAGGGTTGCCTGAACCCGCCCTGACCGGTAAGAGCAAGAGAAAGGCCAACCTCCGCCACGACTAAGGCGGACCGCGGGCGGGCGCTTGCCCTGCCCTCGGAACCCCCGCGCCCACCTTCGCGCAAACGGTCGCTCAGATTCTCCGACGCTCTCGGAGAGCCGGGCACGATATGCAACGGTAAGATCGAGGGGAGAAATGTTCGTTCGTAGTTCTGGATGGATCGCTGCCGGAACGCGAGTTCTGGCTATCGCGTCCCTGGCGGGACTGGGGGCACGGGTGTCTCCGCAGCGCCCGACAGAGACATCTGCATCATGTGCGCGAGTGACGGTCCTGCAAGGTGCCGATGTTGCCGCCGCTGATTCAGCAACGGTTGTGGGTGAAGTCTATACACTGATCGACTCGTGGGTTTCGAGTGTGCAGGCCGCGGATATCGAGGCGTTGGCCAGGCTGGTCACACCAGACGCAACGTTTTGGACCCATGGCGCACCGGAGTTAGCCGGCCGCGATGCGTTGGCCGCAGCGTTCGGCCCCGTCTTTGCCCGGTACTCCATGGAGCAAGACTTCCGATGCGAGGAGCTTGTCGTCTCGGGCGACATGGGCTTCATGCGTGGCACCGAGTTCAACCGTCTCATCCCGCGGCGGGAGGGCCCGGCAATCGAGCGGCAACAGAGGGCATTCTCTATCATTCGTCGTGGGGCCGATGGTCGGTGGCGCTTCGCCCATGGGATGACCAACCTCGCGCCGGACCCGTAGAGAGAGTCCGTTCGAATAGTGGGGGCGGATCCTCAGGCTATTTCTCCAGCCCAGACGGTTTCCTCTGGGAGGGTAGGCTGGAACCCGCACTTCTGGGCGGAATAGCGGTCTCCAGTAAGTAGCCGGAACGAAATCCTCGAGATCTCGAGGAAAAAGGAGGCGTCAAGTGCGTAATAAGCGAATTCCCCTTACACCCGCGGTCATCTCGCTTGCCCTGCTTTCTTCCGTGGCACCTCTCAGCGGCCAAGCACCTACACGGGCGTACAAGGAAGGTGTCGTGTGGCAGATCATCTTCGTGCGAACCAAGCCTGGCATGTTCGACCGCTACATGGAGGCATTGGATCGCTACTTTCGCCTGGAGCTGGAGGAGGCTGTGCGCCAGGGTCTGCTGGCCGACTACAAGATCATAACGAAGTGGCCGGCGAGTCCTGACGATTGGGACGTGATGATCATGGAGGGCTATCCCAACATGGCGGCCTTAGACGACTTCCAGGCGAAGTGGAATGCGGTGGACGAGCAAGTATTCGCCACACTCAGAGACCGGGATGAGGCGATTGTGGACCTCGGTCCGCTGCGAACGAGCCTGGGCCGCGTGATCGCCCGGGAAGTGTTGTTATCCGGAGGTACAGGGTCCGGTGACGGGTGATAGGTGTGCCGGGCACTACCGGTGAGGGCGGGCCGACGCAGCCGAGGAGGGAGCCGAAACCGCTGAAGCCAATATGGTCATTGCACACTGTCACGCTCGGCTAGCTGGGTATGCCACGGCGCTGGTCGGGATGCCCGCAGCCACCCGCTCATTGCCAGCGCTGTGGCCCGAGCGCGCCACAATCACGCTCCGCTTCCCCGTCACGGCCACCGTCCAGATTGAAAGCGAGTTCGTTCGACGCGAAGGGATCACCTTCAACGGAGAGGGCGAACCGGACGTGTCCGGTAACGCGGGACACACCTTCGCCAACCAGGCGTTCCGATCGTGATATCCGGCAGGATTGACGTCGCGACCGCCGTCCGGGTGGCGAGAGGGGTAAGGGGAGTGAAGCTGGATGAGCTTAGAGATGTAGGCCAGCTGCGTTGGTGCCGACGGAAGGCCTCCACAGTCGCGCTGCGGCTCGAACGAGCTGACTCCGAGGATACCGCAACGTCCTGTTCACCAATATCCGGTCACTTCCGTCTGCCCTCCGATCTCGCTCAAGCCTGAGCGAAGACGCTCATAACGTTCCCTTTGAGCATCAGCGGCCGCATCTTGATAGCGGATAAACGCGGAAAGCATCGCCCGGCTCGACAGGCCGAGGACGCGGGTCAGTCCCTGGATGCCGCAGTGCAACAGCTCCCTGACCAGAACGATCGAAACCGACGATCGCTCATTAGAAAGCGAGTTTAGACCCGAAAGCTCCTGAAGGGCGCTGGCCAGGCCCGGAACGGTGCCCAGCGAGGAAGCTTCTCGGTCAAGGATCTCGAGGCTCCGCGCCCCGACCGCAGCAAGTAACGAGCGGGTGAAG
Source organism: Gemmatimonadota bacterium (assembly GCA_020344215.1). Lineage (GTDB taxonomy): Bacteria > Gemmatimonadota > Gemmatimonadetes > Palauibacterales > KS3-K002. Next base: position 2,854,303 of record CP070815.1, on the reverse strand, counting down.
GGCTGGAGCGCATCGTTCGTATCGATGCCGAGGATGAGGCCTAGCAGCTCGTCACTAGTGACCCGCCTCGGGCCACCTTGCCAGACCCACACGGCCCGTTCCACGGAGTGGAGGGTGGCCCACGCCAGATCTCGCGCTCGCTCCTGGCGACGGCGCCGTTCGAGCATCCAGTCCACGACGGCGAGCGTAACGATGATTCCGAACACCTCGATCGCCAGACCCATCGTTAGCTCAGAACTTCTGCGCCCCTCTTCCATTTGGAACGCAGCGAGTAGCAGACCTCCCGCAACCAGTACCAACGTGATTGCGAGAACGAGCCGGGTCATCTTGAGCTCTGGAATCCTCACTCGTAACGGAGCGCCTTGACGGGATCGACTGCCATGGCGCGCCGCGCCGGTACATAGCAGGCCGACGCGGCCACGAAGGTCAGTAAGAGCGCCACGCTGGTCAATGTCAGCACATCAGTGCTGCCGATCCCGTACAGCAAGCTGTTCAGGAACCGTGACAGTCCCAACGAAGCCGCGGCACCCAAGATAATCCCGATCACGACCAGCCGCATTCCCTGACCCAGCACCAGGCGAAACACATCGCCGGTCTCGGCGCCGATGGCCACGCGCACGCCGATTTCATGAATCCGCCGGCTGACCGAATAGGCGATGACACCGTAGATGCCGACGGCGGCAAGCACCAGGGCCACGAGCGCGAAACCCAGCATCAGGGTTGTAGAGAAGCGCATGCGTGCAAGCGACTCGGCGAGTATCAGGTCCATCGTCTTCATAGCATAGATGGGCAGCGTCGGATCGAACCGGCGAACGGCATCTCGCACGACGGCGAAAACGGCGTCCGACTCGCTATGCACAACCGCCGACATGCCTCGGTAATGGGACATCTGCGCGTGCGGGAC
>CP070815.1:2817893-2853299 GCA_020344215.1 Gemmatimonadota bacterium | reverse complement strand
CTGCCCTGGGACATCCAGATGCGGACGCTTCTCGAACTGGACCCGTCTCTCGGCGCCGTGACGGGCGTCTACGGTCAAGAAGGCGTTGGTAGCGGCAAGACGTTGTCGACGTTTCTCCTCGGCCCCACGCTCGCCATCGCACGCGGTGTGGACCCCGAAGGGCCCAGCGCTCCGCGGACGCTTTTGCTTGTACCGAGCGACACGCACATGCGAGGCAAGGGGCAGACGTTCCAGCGGCTTGCGGAGTGGCAGAAGCACTACCGCATCCCGGCCGCTCACGCGGGCGTGGGCGACCACAGTCTCGGGACCTTCTTCGTCGTGTCTCACGGGCAGGCGTCGATCCCTCAGAACACCGACTTGTTCCACCGCATCCGGCCCGAGTTGGTCGTGATTGACGAGGCTCACGCGTTCGCGGGGGACAGCGTTCGCAGGCGACGCCTTGTTTCGTGGTTCGCAGACGAGGACGGGGCAGCGAAGTATGGGATCAGTCCTCGCCTGTGCGTCTTCTCGGGCACGTTGTGGAAGAAGGCGTTTGAGGACATCAGCGTGTTCCTCGAAATCTGCCTACGCCACAACGTCCCGGCGCCGGTAATGGGCAGCAACCCGTACGAGATCCAACAGCGCCTCATGATATGGGCGTCGGTCCTCGACGCTCACGGTGAGCCCGACTGGATAGCGAAGCGCGCTTTGGAGCCGTTGTGCAAGTGGGCGACCATGTACCGCACGGGCTTGGGCGCCGACGCCAGCCGCAACGTCGCTCAGTCCGCTCTCAAGGACAGCGTTGCGCGTTATCGGCCGCCCGGTGCAGCGAGCAGGGTTCGCAGCCCAGCGGCCTTGCGCCGCGCCTCACGCGTCGAACAAACCTCACGGGCTTTTCAGCGTGAGGCGCGACAGGCGTTCCAGCTTCGGTTGGAGTTGACGCCGGGCGTGGTGCTCACGCGGTCGGTGTCGTGCGAAGCGCGCCTTGTGGTCGAAGAGGACACACGCCCCGGACCGTTTGCGTTCGAGGTCGCCGAGTTCGCCTCGACGTGGACGCTTCCGCCGTGCGAGGCGGCGCCGAACGGCGAGGAACTTCAGGAAGCGAAGGACTACGCCCGTCACGTCAAAACGCTCAGGTGGGGCTTTTTCCGCGTGTGGGATTGGGCGTCGGTCGGCTTCCCGGGGTGTCCGGCAGACCCCGACTACGACTCGCAGGCCATACCGCCCGGCGACCACGAATGGCTTGCGGCTCGACGCGGTTGGAACGCAGCCGAAGACGAGTACATTCGCAACCACGGCACCGTGGGGTCGGATAGCGGCGCTCTGGCGCGGAAGCTCGCCGCCGAAGGCGAACTCGGCCCTTCGGCCACCGCCGCGTGGCAGCGTTGGGCAGCCGTCAAAGACAAGTATTGGAGCGTCGACCCCGAAAGCGGGGCGAAGTTGAGGCAGCCTCCCGGGCGCATCGTGTGGCTCGACAAGGGGCGCACGCGGCAAGCGCTTCGCGAGACATTGGACCGCTTCATGGCGGATGCGACCGCCCCGGGCGTTATCTGGTACTCGTCACCCGCCCTCGGAGCAATCCTCGCCGACCTGGGCTTCAGCGTTTTCGGTCGAGGCTCGGACACGCCTCCGAGCAGCACGAAGTTCCCGGCGTGCTCAATCAACGTCCACGGCACCGGCAAGAACATGCAGGCGTGGTCGAACGCGCTCGTGCTCGAACCGCCCGTAAGCAACTACCGGTGGGAACAACTCATCGGACGACACCACCGGCCCGGCCAGCAAGCGGACGAGGTCCGTTTCCGCATCTGCGGGGAGATCCCCGGGGCCGCGTGGCAAGAAGCCGTCACGGCCCTCGACATGAGCAGCCAACGACCGCGCCTACTACTAGCCGATAGGGTCAGACCATGAGCCACTTCGCCGAGAACATCCGACTGCTACGCATCCGCAAGGATTGGTCGCAAACCGAACTCGCATCGAAGGTCGGAATCGACAAAAGCCTCGTGGCGCATTGGGAGGCGGGACGACGTAAACCGACGGTCGAAGGCGTATTGCTGCTCGCAAAGCTCTTCGAGGTCACTGTGGAAAACTTGTGGGAGGTTAAGTTGAGAGAAAACAACTTTTTCCTTGCCACCCAGGAGGAAAAGGACTAGCTTCTGATCGTCGTCGTCGCGGATTGTCTGCGGCGGCCTAAGAACAAGCACCGGCTCAAGCTCAAGCACAAGAAAAAAGCAGAGCCCGATGCGCATAGCCCTCTCGCTGAGCGAGAGCGCAAAGGAACAGAAATGCCTCCTGCCCCTTCCATGAGTCGCCTCCGTCGTCGCGCTGCCGAGGGAGGAGCCCGCTACGCGCGGCTCGCCCCCGGCTCGGTGATCGTCGAGATCAACAAAGCCGAAAACTTCGCGCCGACCCGCGAGGCCGACATCCGCAAAGGCAAGCACAATTACGCGATCGACATGACGATCCGCGTGGTTGAGAGCAACGCGCCGGTCGACGACGCGACCTACAAAAAGGTCTTCACGGGCCAGTACAAGGCCGACCCCAACAACCTGGGCGGCATGCGCGGGTGGTTGGTCGTGACCGACCCGACGAACACCGACGGCTACGACAAGCAGTGCGGCAACGTCAGCAACTTCCAAGATGCGGCCGTGCGTTGCCTCGGTTTGGAAGACGCCCTGGGCATCGCTCAGGAGATGGACGCCGCTGGCAACATGGGCAAGGCGCTGGACGACCAGAGCTTCGCCAAGGAAGACGCCTTTTGGGAGGAGAACCCCGTGTTCGCCGACCGGGGCTCCGACAAGCCGTCGGCCATGACGGGGCGTCTCGTCCGTGCGGTGACGCACTGGCAGACCATCCGTCGCGGTGAGGGCGGCATGTGCATCACTCGTTTCCAGGCGCTTTCGCCGGACGAGGAGGCGCAGATCCGCGAGGTTTGGGCGAGCAACGATCGCGAGGCGATTCAGATGCTCGACTTCACGGGTGGCTCCTCGGCCACGCCCGTCGCCGAAGCCTGAGAGTAGTGGCCGTCGCTTTTTCCTCCCTTGAGGCGATGGTTGCATTGAGAGGGCGTCTCTTCGGGGGCGCCCTCTCTTTCTTGGGGGGTTCCGACGTAGCCAGCGTCGAGGAAGAGCAAGGACCATGATCGACCACAAGCACCCCACGTCCATTCCGCTGCTCGACGAGAGCGGCAACCTTCGGCCCATGCTGGGCTTCGACTACGAGTCGCATCTCGTGGTGCCCGGCAATAGCGCCCCGCGGTCGGTTTGCGCTTCGTTTTGGGGTCGAGGCTTCGCTTCCGACGACGTTGATTCGTTCGCGAGCACGTGGTCGGTCTTCCACGGCGACCGCGCGTTGTTCGTTCGCGAGCGTGGCGACTTCGGGTTGGTCTGCACGCCCGACGTCTCCATCGAGGTGCTTTTTCAGGCACTTGAGGACGACAGCGTGCTGCTGCTGGGCAACTACGTCATGTATGACGTGACGCAGTCCATCGCCCACGCCGAGCGTCTTGAGCGCCTTGGGCGTTTGGGCGCGGGAAGCGCCGTTCGGTTGCGGACGTTGTGGTTGGACGCGTTCGGCGCTCGTCGGGTGATCGACGTCAAGGAGCGAGACAAGCTCATCGCGGTGTCGTTCGGTTTGCTTACGTCGGGCCAGAGCGACGAGAGCGGCGGTTCGATGCACGTGGAGGGCATGAGGATCGGCGCACCGAAGTACAGCCTTCGTGACATCGTCTACCGCCGTTTCCTGCATCGCGACCCCGTCACGCGTGACCTCGAACGCGTCGACTTGCAGGCCGACAAGAAGCCCGGCCCGTGCGAGACGTGCGGCTCGACCGGCAAGGTCGCCGCCGGGGTCGGCGAGGTCGTGGATTGCCTCGACTGCAAGGGCAGCGGCACGTACGTGCCCTGGCGTCTTCGCTACCACGATCTCGAAGGGGTGCCGCTCTCGCGCTGGCCTGAGAAGGCCGTCGACTACAGCCTCATGGACGCCTTGTGGCCGATCGACATCGCTCTGGACCAGGGCGAGTTGTTCACGTACTTCGGCACGCCGGGCCTCTACGATATCGAGGGCACGCAGGGAAGCTCGCAGACGCTTCTCAGAACGCCCCTGACGGCTCTGGACGTCTTCGACCACAACGTCGGCTACCGCACCGTCTCGACGCCCCGCGGAGGCGTCGTGGACGAAGCGTGGCAGGCGAAGAAATGGATCGGCCTTGACTGGAAAGCCCTGTGGGGGCTGCGCACGAACCGCGAACGCGGCGAACGCTGGGCCGCGGAGATGGACGGCGGCGCCAACAAGCAATCCATTTGGGGCTACAAGCACGGCTTCGTGCGCCTCGACGGGTCGGTAGACACGAACGCGCTTCGGGCCCGTGTCGAAGCCGCCTACTACGCTCGTGGGCTCGACGCCCCGCAGACGGACAAGGGCAACACGCAGACCGACAACGACACGCTTCGCGAGAGTCGCGACCCGGTGCTCGTGACGTTTGCCGAGTTCGGGTCGGTCAAGAAGAACCGAAACACGTTCGTGCCCATCGTGCGGCGTGGCTACGACCACCCCATCACGTACCGCTTCGACCCGCTCAAGCGAACGGGCCGAACGTCGGCATCGGACGGTCTTCATCAGCCCCCGCGTGGCGGTGGCTTTCGCGGTTGCTTCGAGCCGCGCCCCGGCTTCATTTACTGCTCCGTCGATTGGAGCGGCGCCGAAACCGTCACGCTCGCTCAGGTCATGTTGTGGATGTTCGGGCCCAACGAGTTCACGACTCAGGTGCTCGACGGCGTCGACACGCACACCAAGCTCGCCGTCGCCATGTACAACGCCGATCACCCGTCGGCCACCGTGACCTATGACGAAGCACTCAAGGCGCTCTCTGACGACAACCACGTGCTCCACCGCATCTTCGCGGGCGACCCCGACGCTCCCGAGCGCACGCCCGAGCGCATCGGGCTTCGCCAGTTCGGCAAGGTTCCCAATTTCGGCTTCCGCGGAGGGCTGGGCCCCGGCGTCGAGGGCGACCCGAAGCGTGGCCTTGTGGCTTACGCCCGAGCCATGGCGGGCATCCATCTGTCGCTCGGTAAAGCGCGGGAGTTGAAGGAACTCTGGCTCGCCGAGTACCCCGTCATGCAGGCGTACTTCGATCGCGTCTCGTCGTGGTGCGGGGACAGCACGTTCACGTATGAGAACTGGATCTCCGGCCGCAAGCGAGGCGAGAGCCGATACACGGACGGGTGCAACGCGGGCTTCCAACCCCTCGTGGGTGACGCCCTCGGCTTGTGGGAATGGCTTGTCGCGCTTGCGTGCTTCCACCCCGGCGGCCACACCGACGTAGGGGCGACGGATGGCGAAATCGTTTGGGGCGGCTTCCGCTCCCCCGGGCGTCCCGGCATCGACCTACCGCCGTTCGTGCGAACTGGTAAGCGCTCCCCGCTCTACGGCGCTCGTGGCGTACTGTCAGTCCATGACGAGCAGATCCTCGAACTTCCATGGAACGCCGACGACCCCGCGCCGACCACGGATGCCGCGATGGAACTTTCTCGCCTCGGCGTCGAAGCGCTCGCAGCCTTCTGCCCCGACATGCGCTCGGTCGTCGAGGCCGAGCCCGCGCTTTGCCTTCGCTGGCACAAGAGCATGAAGGCGGTGTGGAACGGCGACGTGCTCATGCCGTGGGAGCCGAAGGGCGGTTGGTAGGGTGCCTCGCCACTGCAAACTGACAGGCAGGCAGCTTCCGTCGAATGCCACGACGCGGCGCACGTTCATCGACGATCGCGCCCGCGTACTGAATGGGCGAATAGCGCTCATCGAGCAGGTTTGCCAGGAACTACAGAGCATGAATCTCGATAGAGACGCCCTGGCGGCCGTACGAGCGCGCCTGTGGCGTGCGGGCAACTGCCTCGTTGTAGGACGTAAGAAAAACCCCGAAGACGGCGTTCCGTAAGACGGTAACTGTCGTTGTCGGCGCCGGATTGCACGTTTATATTCATACCGAGCCCGACGAAACGGGTGACGCCCACGCCAACGGGCGAGAAAGAACAGGGATTCGTGAACGTGCTCTTTGCTGTCGACCCGGGCCTTTGGGTTTCAGGTCTTGCGATGTTCGCCGCCTTCGGTCGGGACGATCGCTACACGCTTGTAGGCGCTTCGGTCGTGGAGATCGACAAGTGCCAGCGGCGTCATGCGCCTCGCACCATGGCTCTGGCGTTGGCTCGAAGCGCTCAGAGGCTCAGCGTGGACATCGGCGTCAGCGGCGATGCTTTCCGCACGTCCGTGTGGGTAGTCGAGCATCCGGTCAAGCGCGGGACGCGTCGTTCGACGCACGCCGACGTTCAGATTTTGCAGGAGGCTTCCGACGCCATTGCCTTGTCGACGGTCAATCGCGCATCGCTTCGCGAGAAGGTCGCGCCTGAGGCTTGGAAGGGGCAGGTACCGAAAAAGGTCCACCACGGACGCATTCTCGACCGCTTGTCGCTCTCGGAGTTGGAGTGCGTCAAGCCTTACCGCGGTGGCTTCGGCAAGCGCGGCGTGGTCGGCGACCATCCGAACCTGAAGGAAGTCATGGACGCGGTGGGTATCGGTCTGTGGCGTTGCGGTCGCCTGCAAGGCACGAAGCGGCCGGGACGCGTTGGGGGTGCATCGTGAGCAACCCCGACCCCATCGACCACGCCTTGAGCGTGCTGCTTCGCTGGACGCGACGCGGGGCCAAGGTGGGCGTGTTCACGGCCTGCGTGCTCGCGCTGTATTCGTACAACGAGATGGCTGCGGTGGCTCTCCTGGCCTTCTCCTGCCACGTCAACGGATGGAAGAGGCAGTCATGAGTGCCACGAACCGAACGAAGTCGAAGGCGGATCGTCTAGCGGCACAACCTCTCGACTTTTACGAGACGCCTTCGGACGCCATCGCGTCGTTGCTTGGTGTGTTGGCCGAAGAGCTACCTCCGCGGAAAAACCCGATCATCATCGACGCGGGGTGCGGGACGGGGGCGATCGGCCTCGCTGTCAAGAAAGCGGTTCGGTGCGACGTTGTCGGCATCGAGTTGGACAAGGGGCGTGCCACGGAGTCGAACCGACGCGGGCTGCCGACGGTCGATACGAGCTTTGTCGAGCTTCGCATGTTCGACATCGACCACGTTGTCGGCAACCCGCCATACAGTCTTGCGGTCGACTTTGTGTACAGGGCGCTCGACCTCGTCGGCGACGGTGGCCTTGTGTGCTTCTTGCTGCGTTTGAACTTCCTGGGCTCGGGAAGACAACGCTACGATCTCCTGGCGTCGCACTCGGGCTTGTATCGGGTCGACGTGCTCACCGACCGCCCGAGCTTTTGCACAAGCACTCGCTGTAAGGCGTGCGGTGGTTCCTGGCAGTTTCCGGCAGGTATCCCACTCAGCACGGCGCGGCACCCTGTGTCTTCGTGTCCGTACTCCGGGGTCGCGCCGGGCAGCACCCATTACAAAGCGAGCCGCACCGACGCAGTCGATTACGCGTGGGTGACGTGGAAGAAGGGCTTTACGGGCGACGCACGCATTCGCATCTGCCCGAGCCGTAAGGAGACGAAGTGACCGCTGCACGCAAGGCCCGAGAGGAGCGCCGTCGTCGCGTCGCTGAGCTTTTGGCCGAAGACCCATCGATGAGCGACACGGCCGTGGCTCTTACTCTCGGCGTGAGTGACACAACGGTCGCGAACGATCGTCGCGCTCTCGGCATCGATAGTGGTGTGCTTCGGCGGCAGCGATTGAAAGCCTCCGAAGGGGCCGGTATGAGCCCGTGGAGGCTTCGTGGTGAATGGGACAGCGCTGAAGTCGTGGCTTCGTGCTCGATCTGCCGGAAGATCCGCGTCGTTGCCGTCGAAACGATGGCCGTCTCGTGCCGGTGCGGTCGTAGCATGGTGTTGCGTGCCGTCTTGTCTTACTCGCCGCTTGTACTCGAAGGTTGACGATGGACATCGTGCTTGTGTGCCCCCACTGCGACGACGACGTGGATATCCCTGAGGGCTGCCGCTATGGCGGCTCTTTCATCGTTCCGTGCTGTGACGAAATCGTCCATGTTGCTTATGAGCAGACGATCGACGTGGCGCGAGATCGCGTCACGGAGTTGTGGGCGCTTCGCGCACCCGGACAAGGAGACTAGATATGGAGGACGAGGATCTTCTGGCGCCTATCAGACGCCCGACAAGGAACCGCCGATCGAAAAAGCAGCAACGCATCATCGTCGGTCAACTGTCTTCCAACGCGACTGAGGAAGAGCGTAAAGCCCACAACGAGCTTTACCGTGCGCGTCAGAGACAGCGCATGGCTGAGAAGCGTGAAGCCAAGAAGCGCCAGCGGCAGCTTGTGGCTCGACAACTCGACGGCAGGCGCAAGCCTCTGACTGACGAGACGCGAGCGAAACTCGCGCTGAACTTGGGTCGACCACCGCTGCCGAGAGGCATGAAGCGGACGGAGATCGTCCCTGTGCGCGTGACGTCTTTCCAGAAAGAAGTCATTGAGGCGCGCATGTCGCGTGCAGGAGCGCTTCGGCGCCGTCGTGCGGGCATTTGGCTACGTGAGGTAGCTCTCGGCTACGGAAGCGCGTGGCCGGTCGTAGACGAGACTGTGGAGCTTCCTGAGGGATGGTCCACGCGTCAGGCCGACATCATGGAGTACCGTGAGGGTTCCATGATGCGCGTGCTTCTGTCGAAGCAGGAGAAGCGTGAGATCAAGGCTAGGGCCCGAGCAGCGGGCTACTCGTCCGTCGGCGCGTATCTCCGCGATCTGTGGCTCGAACGCGACCGCGAAAACACGACCTCGAAGGACGCTCTAGGTCGCGATCGTCGTCGGCGTCACAAGCACGTCGTCGAGGCGAACTTCGAGCCTCGGACGAGCAAGCGCGTCAAGCACCGATAACTAGCCCTTGAGGGCGCGCAGACGTTCGGCCAGATCCAACGGCTTGTCGGCAGCGGTCGGGACGTCCGCGCCCGACGACGCGCGCTCAAGACCCTCGACCCACTTGCGACCGCCCTCGAACAGCAAGGCGCCCGCTTCAAGGTCTTCCTCGCTGATATCACCATCCGCGAAGTCGACGATGGTTTCGGGGATGTCGTCCACGACGTCGGCGCCCGCGGCAGCCCACGCCAGCCCCTTACCGATCGGCGTGCCGCTGAAAATGGTGCTCAGCAAGCGCAGGATGAACGTCGAGCCCTTTGCGATCTTCCCGACGCGGGCCGCGCCCTCTCGGAAGGTCACGTAACGCTCCTGCATGTACTCGTCGCGAACGCGGTACGCGAATCCCTCCTGCTCCTTGGGCACCGCAGCAATCCAGTGGGCGGCGGGGTCCAGGGGGTGCGTCGGATACATGGCGTCGTCGATCTCGGCGTCGATGCCCTCGTTTTCAAAGCGCTCCATGAGTGTCCGCATGTCGTACGGCATCTGGTTTTTCCAGCCATGCACGTGATCGGATTCATGGGGCCATGCCCGCTGCTCCACGGGCGGCTTGTAGTCGACGAAGATGGTGGCTCGCATGTTGTCCCTCCTGATTCGGTATCAGCGCCAGTCGTCCGAGAGCGACAGGATCTCGTAGTGTGGCAAATCGAAAAACGTCTGGTCCCGAAGCCCGTTGTCGTTCACGTAAACGTCGGAGTCCCAATCGCCGCCCCACCTGAGCACGACGCCCATGGTTCGTGCCACGCCAATGACGTAGCCCGCAAAGTGCAGGAAGCGCTCGCGATTCTCCCAATTAATCGGATACGGGGCGACATCGACGGCGCCGACCAGCACGATCCCGTCCGCGTCTTTCGGCCCGTCGGGCCACGCTTCGGGTTGGTGCTTGCTCAGGTTGGTCACGCCGTCCTTCTGCGACCGCCCTTCGGCATAAAGCTGTTGCTGCTCCTCGGCGGACCGGCGACCAGAAATCACCGAGCAGTCGTAGACCTCGATCACTTTGTTGAACACCGCCTGAAGAGCGGGGTGGACCGTCGCGAGATTGCTTTTGCTCGTGCTACCGAAAGCGGGCATTACGGCGACTCCTCAGAGTTTTCCGCACCATTGTCGGGCTCTACTGCATCTATGGAAGGGATCGCCGGGACTATCGGGATCGTGTCCATCGCGTCGAGCGACGGAATCATCCCCCCAGCGTCCAAAGCCTCGTCAAGACCCTCGACGTCGAAACTCTCGGGAGGCTCGCCAGTGGCGATCATCGAACCGAGCTTCAACAAAGCACCGACCAGAATCGCCGCACGTAGCAGCCACTTCTCAGAGAGGAAGCCCGGTGGGAGATGCAGACGCGCTTCGATCCGCTCCGTCGGCGGCGGCGTCTTCGGAGCCTCTTCCAAAGCAGCAAGGCGAGCTTGCAGGGCCACGATGGGCGCCTGGACCTCGGCCTCCTTCTCCTGAGCCATACGCTTCTGAACGTACTCGACGACCACCGCCTGACTCTGTTGAGCCTTCTCCTGATTTTCCAGAATGGTCGTTTGAGTCTTCTCGATAATGTCGAGTCGACCGTCTCTCGCGGCAGCGTCGGCGCGTACGAGCATTAGCTCTTTGGCGACGGCTACACGATCATCGGAGAGTCGGTCGAGGACTGCGATCAATCTGTCGAAGTCGTCTGCCATCGGAGGTCCCCTTCGGGACGGGTAATAGGTACGGCGAGAGCCGCTTCGACCCTCGCTAGAGCTTTCCGAAAACGCGCATGCTGCGCGTCAGTTCGAGGCTTACCCAGGAAACAGACGCAATCGTTATCAGGCACCACAACGAGCTTCGGATGGGCCGTGGACGCGATTGCAGTCATGCTTACTACCTCCTAGTCGCTTCGTACGATGAGAGTACGTGCGAGTAAGACCCTCTAGCAAGCATCATGGGTTGGCGTCGTACTGATAACCCTTGGTGATCTCGAACGCCAAAATGTCGAAAGTCTCACTGGCAGCCGCCGGATAGAAGCCGATAACGAGCTTGCGGGCACTGCCATCCACAAGCTGCTCTCGGGAATCGATCGTGCTCCACGGATCCCCGTCGGCCTGCTTCCAATAAAGCGTCCCGACCTGCTCGACCGAAGTCCAGCGAAGCCAGTACGTGTTCGTCAGCGGCCGGTTTACCGTGCCCAGGACTTGATCGTTGTCCGTGCCCGAAAGCCAGTGCGCGTACTCGCGACCGTTCGTCGTCTGCCAACGTCCGAACCTCGCAACCACACCTCGACACTCGTTCAACGTCTTACCGCCGCCGACGCCGAAGGCGATGTGCGTCGTCGCGCTCCCCATGGGAGACGCGAGCTTGAACTTCATGGAGGCGTCGATGTCACCCATGAACGACTGAGGATGCTCTAGGTGCAGCGAATTACGAAACGCGTTGGCGCTGTTCCACTCGTTCTGCCCAGCGCCCGATGATGCCGTCACGCGGTACTTGGCGCCGTCGTCGTTGATCGACATCGTCAGACCGTTCGAGTTACGAACGTAGTAGCCCCTGAACATCCCGTTATCGAGTTGCACCCCGTCCGCAACCGACGAAGGAGCACCATCGCCGTTCGGCGACAGCGTCGTAGCCAACGACGTCAACGAGGAGGTCACAATGGTGCTTTTGGGGAGCGAGGCGAGGGCGGGCCACGTAGCGCGCGTCATTGTACGCCTCCAGGCTTATACGTTAGACGGAGCAGCGCCTACGAGCCCTGAACCGCAGACTCGCGACGGCAGGGTCCGATGAAGACGTCGGGAACGCGTAGGCCAATCTCTCCGGCCGCCGGGGTACCCGTCACGGCGTTCTCGCCCGAGATGGACGCGAGATTCTTGACCTGCACGTGCAAGCGAGCACGCCCGGCCGTGCCGAACGCGTCGCAGTACCCACGGAAGTCGATGTAGACGCCCTCAGGGTTCGCAACGGTCGTCGTCGGCCGCGAAACGAGGTTGACCATGGCCCAATTACTTCGTGCGGCCTGCGTGGCGCTGGCCGCTTGGTCGGTCGTGGGGTCGATGCCCGCCGCCGTGTTGAAGCGATGGCCGCCCGGGTAACCCTTGACCACGATGTCGGCACTGTGCGCGTCGGCGATGGCCGTGGGGTCGTCACCGGCAGACGAAGTCAGCGTCGTGATGGTCCAGTGGTCGTCGTTGGCCGCGCTCGGCGAACCGCTGGTTACGGTGCCGGTCTTGCCTGCCAGGAGCAGCACGTCGCCGTCCTCGGGGTCGGCGTCGGCGCTGATATAAGCCGTGAGATCGGCATTGGCCTCAACGGCCGCCTTGAGCCCAGCGACGATCTCGGGAGCCGTGGCGCTGCCGTCGGACGTGTAGCCGACCGTCACAGGGCTGCCGTTCAGGTTCGGTCCGGTGATCTGCAAGGCGTAGTCACTGGTATTCGTGACCGTGAACGAGATGCGAGCCGTGCGGAACGCGCTGTTCTCTCGCGGCTGCACCATGACCATCGTGACGATCGCCGTGCCCATGTCGCCATCGAGCAGGCTTACGCCGTCGTTGATGTCCTTGGGCGGCTCGTTGAGCGGATCCCATGCAGCGGGCGTGCCCGCGGTGTACTGGTACCAACCGGGGTTACGGCCCGCAGTCAATTCCGTCAACAGGACGGCGAGATTGTTTCCGACGGGAGCGCTCATGCGGGGCAGCCTATCAGGTGGTTGGGGAGCAGGACTAGCGCTTGTGCGCCTCCCTGATTTACGGAGGCTCTTCGCTAAGGAACGCGCGGCCCGCCACGACTGCGTGACCGTGGTTGATATCGGCTCCGCTATCCCACTCGAAAGTGAACGACAAGCTCGTCTCGTCGCTCATAACCATCGCCACGGCACTCCATCCGGTGCCTTTTTGGTACACCGCCGGGCTGCCGGAAGGACCGAAAAGAGCGGTCGTCGAGTAGTACAGCAACGTCTCAGCGTTGTTGGTGTTAATCACCGTTTTGAAGTCGATGAACGTACCCACGGTTGGGGCCGTGAACGTCCACGAGCCCACAATCTCTCGCGAACCAAGGGCATCTGCTGTTCGACCGAACCGCAAACGCACGGTTAGGTCGGAGGCGTCGCCGTTATTCAAAACGGCGATAGATCCTCTGACATCGAGGCAAACACGCCCGTTGAACTCGCCCGCAGCGACGACAAATGAATCTTCGACATCCTCAACCCCGACCGTGCCGGTGCCGCTTTGTTGCGAAGCGACCCACTGAGTGCTGTCGCCGAAATAGCGAAGCCACTTGCCTGCAAGCTGATGCAGCCAGTTCCAGCTTGTGTTCGGCACCTGGGCGCGCTCGGGCCAGCCGTTCGCCTGGATCTGTGCCGCGGTGGCAACAGAGTTGCTGTTGGACGTGTCGTGGTCGGGATAAGCACTTGGTCGAGCCATGATGTCCTCGTAGATAGGCGTGCAGGACAGCGCCAAGACACAGAGTAGCGTGAGAAGACGCATTATTAGATGAATCGCGGAAGCGGGCCGCCGGGCAAGGTTTTACTGTCGTCGCGAGGCGGTCCGAAACTACCCACCATCGACTCCACAAGCAGATGGAGTCGAGGCCCGGGACAAGCGTCGGCCATGATGCGGCGCACGCGACCTCGCTTGTAATCGCTCATCCAACTCTGCCGGAAAACCTGAAGCTGCATGCCCCCCGGCGGAAGCAGGATGTACTCGACACAGACCATGGGTGCCGTGACGAGGCCAAAAATGTTCAGCAATTCGTCGACCGTGCCGTCGTTGCTGTTCGCCAACGCGCGGGCCTTGACGAAGGGTCGGTACTCTTCGTCGTTGTAAAACTGCCCGCGCGGCTCGCCAACGATGGAGCCCCACTGGTCGAGCATGTCGCCCTCGGCCATGTCGATGGCGCCCATTATGTACAGGTTGAAATTCTCGTCGGCTCGCGTCTGCGCCGATTGCAGCGCCGAACGCATGAGTGCCATGACGTTCGGCTTCGCTCGCAGCGCCGATGGCATGAGCGCAAGACCGTCCTCGACCACAGACGCGTCGTGCAGGAAGACGATGTCGCGGCTTGTGGGGTCGGGCGCGTTGACTTCAGTCCCGAGCCCGAGCGTGTATGGAGGAAGAGCCATCTACGCCTCCGCGACGTTGAACGCGAGCATGACCGTCTCGTAGGGTGCGTCGCCAATGAAGTAGCCGACGATCACGATGCCGTAGGCGTCCACAACTACTTCGATGTGCTCGTTGCCGCCCATGCAGTAATCGAGGGCGACGGCGTGCTGCGAAGAGGAGTCGTCAATGGCGGGGCAGGGCGTCATGTGATGGTGATCGTTCCTGAGATGGTCACAAGGTTCGTGACGTTCGGCACGTAATTCGAGTCGGGTGTTCCATCGAGCGTGAAGTCGGCGCCCGTCACACCCTCGATCGCATCCATGACCGAATACAACTCCATGATGTAGACGGGCTGCCCGACCGTCAGGCGATTGAAGTACGCCGTGATGTCGGTGTCGACTTGAGTCGAGACATCGGAGAGGTTGTAACCGGCGGCAAGGTAGACCTTGATCGTCACCGTGATGGGGTCGGTGACGGCGTCGTCGAACTTGACCGTCTGCACGCCTCCACCGCTGTCCGTGACCGTCACCGTGACGTCTTCGCTGGGCGGGTCGTATTCGGTCGCGGCTGGGCTTCTGCGCCAGATCGTCTCGCCGATCTCCTCCTGGCGCTCGCTGGTCATGCCCGAAGGCGCGGGCCAGATGAAGATGGCAAGGCTGTTGCCGTTCATCGTGATGCCCTGAACCGTTGCCGATGCGGACGATTGGTTCGCGAGCACCACGGCGGCTGTCACGTAGTCGAGGGACAGCAACCCTGCCTGGATCGACGCTGTGCTGCCCGCGCCCGCGGCGGAAAGGCTCTGCGAGCGGCGAATGCGAAGCTCTTGGTCCGTCTCGCGTGCTCGGCCGATGGCGACCTTGGTCGCACTGGACGTAATCGTGTCCCAGCCTGCGATGGGCGTCACGATCGTCATGCCCGTGCCGGTCGGCAAGTTGATGGCGCCTGCCTGCAACGCTTGTAGCTTGACGGTGTTGCCGCCGCCGATGCCTACGTTTTCAAGCACTCGGAAGCGGTTGTCGTTGTATTCGACAAGCGCGCCAGCGGGAATGACGGTACCGAAAGTGCCGGTCGGGACGGCAGCGCCGTCGGTCGTATACGTCGCGCCTTTCGGCTCGACGCCCACGATGCTGACGAGGTCTTCGAGTCGGAGCCCGGTAGCGTTGTTGATCGACCCGGCGTTGTAGATGGCTAGACGCTCTTCGTCGCGCTTACGCAAGACGTTCGCGAACACCTTGCACATGGCTGCGACGATCTGGTCGTCCGTACGGTTCCGATCGACGGTCGTGTTCGTCTCGTTCTCGAAAGTCGAGACGAGTTCTTCAAACGTCTCGTCTTCGGTCTGGATCGTATAACCGGCGGCGGAGAGAGGCATGCTCGGCAGCCTACCAGCAAGCCTGCGCCAGCGGCTAGAAGACCCAGGTAGGCGAGGACGTCGAGGACAAGACGGACGTCGAAGGCGGCACGTTGCCGATACCCGACACCGACGATGGCAGCCGTATCGCGACGGGGATGCTTTGCTGCTCGGCGTGGATCGTCCCTGACGCCGTCAGATGCCCTGTGGCGTTGTCGGTGCTGACGGTCAAGACCGAGACGCGGTCGACGCCGGGGCAGGCTTCGAGATCGCTCCTGAGCCATGTCGCGTACGTCGCGGCCGACGGCTTGTTGGCGTCGCTGGGCATACGCAGCGCGCCGATGTTTCGGTCTGCAAACCACTCGCCGCGGAACCTCGCAAGACGGTGGCCGATACGCACTCGGAGCGCGTCGAGGCCCGTCAGGAAGCCCGAGTAGTACGTGATGTCCTCGATGCCGTCGTTTACGACAAGCTCTGCGGCGGTGTAGATGGTCACAACTCGACTCGATACCCTTGAATCATGAAGCGATGGGTGCTCAAGCCCGTCAAGTCGTCCGAGCACTCAACAACCAACTGGTCGCCGCGCGTGCCGTTCAAGACGAGCGGGCCGCCGAACCGAGCAAACGTCCAGCGTACCGTGAGCGTTTGCGAGGTCGCGGATCCGTACTCGTCCAGAAGGCGGTCGTGAGCAACGTAGTTCCAATCACTGTTCGTCGTGAGGGGCACTCCGTCGAGGAGGTCTAGGACTCCCCTACTGCTCTGCATGCGAACGGCGATGCCGTTCGACAGCGCGCCGCCCGAGCCACCGTACTGGTCCGGTCGCATGTTGCCGTTCGCGATCGAGATGATCATCCGGTGGATGATGAACGACTCGCCAGGAGGCGCCTGAATGAAAAACTCGGCACTGGTGGCGCTGTAGTCGGCTACAGCGTTGTTGGTTCCGGTGCCGTCGCCGTTCGTGTCGAGGTAACGAACAAGCGGCTGGCCGCCTTGGCTGTTTACAAAGGGAAAGCGATTCGGCACGGGGCGCTCCTAAGGCTTAGCGGTTTCGGAAGCCTAGCAGTCGGAAGAGCACTACTCGATCTTAACGAGGCTGCTTCCAGTCGAAATCGCAGCCAAAACGCCCGCGGGGGGCGCGATGCCGACAGCCGTGCCCACAGAAGCAAACCACGTTGCCCAAGCAGCCGCAGCGGCGACGTCGTCACCTACGCGTGCGGCTGCCGCGGTCGCGCCGTCGCCGACGTGGATCGACGTCTGCGCTCCTTGATTCAAGACGACGGTCGACGCCGTGTGCGTCAACTGCGTCGAAGCCTTGCTCCACGCGAACGGAATGCAGAAGGCGTCTGAGAGGCTGTTGCGGCGTGTGCCGTCGGGCTCGTTGCCTGTACCGCCGTTGATGTATGCCGTGTCGACGCCGCGATCGGCGAAGAGCACAAGCACTTCGTCGCCAGCCTGTAGCGGGAACGTGAGGCGGCTGTAAAGCACCGGCACGTTCCCGAGCGTGGGCGGCGCGTAAGTCTCCAACACGCCGTCTACGAGCCGTCGGAACTTCGTCGAGAGCTTGATCGTCGCGGTTGGGCCTGAGCCCGCCGCAGCGGCAGTGAACGCCTGCACGACGCCCAACTCGACGTTGTGCTGTACGGCGATCTGCCCCTTGATCGAAGCGTCGATTACCTCTTCGGTCGTGACGCGCAAGCCGCCCGAGTAGTGCTTCATCGCGGAACCCCTCTGACAACGACCTCGAACCTGCCATCGTAGCTGGAACCGCGGTAGCTGACCTCTTGAGCCGTGTAGAAGCCGTTGTAGTTACGGCTCTCGACCTTGAACGGCTTGCCCGCTTTCATACCGGCGACCGGCAACGCATGGACTTCGACGCCGCGCATCTTCTCGATCTCGACAGCGGTCGGAGAGCCGACGAGGTTGCCGTTAGCCGACGAAAAGAGAGGCGCGGTTTCCGTGACGGCGTTGCGAGCGTCAATCACATACAATGCCCCGTCCCGCACGAACCACTGGCGGTCGATGTGGCCCACGAACTCGTCGAGCGCGTCGCGGGCCATGCCGCTGAAAACCCAACCACGAACGAACGGCAGAGCGGTCGCTAGGTCTACCTCGCCCGTCGGGTAGCTGGTCTGTCGGATGATCTCGTCAAACACGTCCTGGGCGCTGACCTGCTCGCTGAACGACAAGTCCACGCGGCCGATGCGGTAACGACGACCCCCGTCCTGAGCCTCGACGTGCAACACGCGCTCGGAGCCGCGCTTGGCAAAGTAGACGCCGCCGGGAACCGGATTGCCGGTGAACGCCACGAAGGTGCCCTCGTCCTGATAGCCAAGCTCGACGCGGACGATAGACGTGGTGCTCTCGAACGCCTCGGCCGTCTCGTCTGAGACGTTGTACAGGCGCAGCACGCAGCGGCCGGGCTGCTTCTTGCGCGCGTGGTCGATGCTGAAGTCGATCGAGATGCCAGGAAGGCCGTCGGGACGAACCGACGAGATATTGCGCCCAACCGTCCCCGGCTCGCCGACGAAGACCTCGACTATGCGTCCGTAAGGCATGGGCTACACCGAGAAGACGGTGCCGTCTCCCGCCGCCTCGGGGAACTCGGAATAAAGCGCGTGAAAGACTCTGACTGTCACGCCGAGATCGAGTCGATCGTAGGGCTCGGGACCGAGCGCTATGATGAACGCCGTCTTCGGTTTCGTGGCACTAAGACGGTCCATGTCGGGGATCATGACATTCCCCGGCGATACGCGAATGTTCTCTGCGAGGGCAGTGCCGTCGGCCTCATAAAAAGACAGAAACCACGCGCTCTCCTTGCGACTCCACTCGGAAATCACGCTGAACGCGCGCGCATCGTCGCCCGTGCCCAACTCGACGACTTGCGAGTGGCGCTCGAACTCGGGGAAGAAACGAAGTCGCTGCATATCAATTCGCCGCTTCGATTAAGAAAAAGGGTTGAAGGGTGCGCCGACGAATTTAATGGCGTCGCGTGCTTTCTCAGTCCCTTGTTTGAGCGTCGAGTCGTCTACGTCTGACGCCGGGTCGGTGCCGTTCTCGCCCTTCTCCTTGTTCGAGCCTGAGGACGTAATCGCGCGATCCGGCGCCTTGACTCGCTCGATGGTCGCAAAGGCAAGCTGCCGGAACATAAGCTGGAATTCTGCGCCGCTCAGCAAGCCAACGGATCGAGGCCAGCGGAGCAGCACAAGATTCTCCCAGGTATCGATCTTCTCGCTGTCGCTGGACAGCGTCACTGTCCCGCGGTCCTGTTGCGAGATGCGGCCCGCCGTATTCAGGAAGTCCCACACTTTCTGCACGCGAGCGGCGCCCGTCTCGCTGCCCTGAGCCGTCGAGAGAGGGCTAGGCGTGACGCGACAGACCAGATTGATCTGCACTTGCTCGACGTGACGATGGTCCGCGATATCGGCGCCTTCCTCGATGGGGTGCCGAGAGACGGTTGCCGACGGCGACACAATGAACGACGTAACTACGTCGAGCACGATGGACTCGCCGTCGCTGTCTCTAGTGAGAAGCGTCGCCACTGGTCACCTCTCCCCATTCACGGTTGAAGAAGCGCTCATACGAGCCGCCTGATCTAGCTGATCTCGGGTGGCATCGATGGGGTCGACACCGTTGTTGGTGATCTCGATGAACGTGCCACCCACAGGGGCCGGTGTGCTCGGCATACGGCCGCCCGCCGCTTGCCCGGCACGCGGGTTCCCAATCTGCACAGGCTGCATTAGAGGGTGGTTCATGAGATGCCTTAGACGCCCCCCGAAGGTAAAGCCCTGACGGGGCAGGTTTTCTCTCGCCACTCGATCGAGTCGTTTGCGCTCCAAAGAAGCTGTTGACAAGGCGACAGCCGCCCTGCCCGCCGCTACCGCTTTCGTGCCTTTTTGAAGCTCAACCCCGACCATGTCGCCAACAGAGTTCTTGAGGTTTCGCCAGTAAGCCTCGGTGCCGAATTTCATCGACGGGTCGATGAGGAAGGACGTCGTAACAAAATCCACGAGTTCTTTGAGGGCGTCTAGCCAGCCGTCAGTGCTTTTCTTCAGTTCCTCGAATAGACCGTTTACGGAGTCCAGCAGCCCCTTCATGGACTCAAGGAACTCGTTGAAGTTCTCAAGCTGCCCCGTATCTTCGAGGAAATCGCCCAAGACGCTGCCGCCGCCTCGCAGGAACGTAATGAAGTCCTCAATGACGAGATAAAGCGCCGTAAACGCGCCCGCGGCGAGCAAGGCCCAGCCGAGTATCGGACTCAAGATCGGCCACATGAACAAGAAGGCCGTTCTTACGAGCGTGAAGCCCTTGGCGAGCGCGACGAGCGAGCCGATAAACACCGTAAGGCTGCCGATAACCGACCCGGCTATCGCCGCACCCCCAAGCAAAACACTGAACTTGCCGAGAGCCTTCGAGACTTTCTCTAGCGGCCGAAGGAACTGGTTGAACGCCCTACGTGCCCGGTCTATGAGATGGGCGACGAACTCGGCCCCGATCTCGATGGATCGAAGCCACGGCTCCAACGCCGAGTTGATGAGCGACCGACTCTCGCGCGACCAACGCTGTGTGACGTTGACGACTTTGGTTATCTCGGGCAGCAACCGAGAGCCCACGACATTGCGGACGCCCTGGAAAGACTTTTGTAGGCGAAGCACCTCATCGTTGAACTTCTGCGTCGCCTGAGTGATCTCCGGGTCTAGGACCAGCCCGAGATCCTTAGCCTCCTGCATAAGCTCTCGTAGCGCTTCAGGAGACATGTCGAAAATCGGCGCGCTCAAAGCGCCCGCACGACCGCCGATTTGAGCCATGAGGCTTCGTGTCTCTTGAAAACCTCCTGGCGTTCTAGCCCTCTTGAAGAGCTTTTCGTGAATAGAGAGAAAAGCCTCAAGGTTGTCCGTCGGAGCCTTGTCAACGGCGCCGAACAACAACTCCAACGCGTCAACAGCCGTGCCCGCGCCTTTTCTCGCGTCTACGAGGTTGTCGCCCATGCGTCGCAGGAACACCTGAAACCTGCCGACCGGCACGCCTGCGATATCAGCGACGTGCGAAAGCTGCTGGAACGCCTGCGACTGCATACTCAACTGAGACGCTGTAACAGCGGCGGCGTCACCGACGTTGGCCGTTTCGGTGACCATCCTGGCGAAGAAACTGGCGGTGTTGCCGATAGCCCTACGCAAGCCTCTGAGGCTCATGTTGATCCGCGCAAGACCCTTCTCGGCCTCGCGGGTGTCCGAATTGACGCGAATCGTAAACTGGCGAATGACGCTCACGCCCGCACTCTACCTGCTGCTCTTCGACTCGCGCTCGTCTTCGTCTATCTGACGCATGTCGGCGCGGGCCCGAAGCATTATGAGATCGCCAAGGACATACACGAACGGGCGCTTTATATGGTCTTCGACCGGGGCCTTAGTCTCGGACGCGAAGGCCAGCAGGTAGAAAAACTCAGGGATCGCAAGATCCTCTTCGAGTTGCGCTGCTACGCGTCTGCGACGCCGCTCGAATCGGTCGGATCCTGCATCGCTTCGGTCAACTTCTGCCTTGCGATAGCGATCCAACCAGCGGCAGGCCCGAAAAAATCGTTGGCCTCCGCCACAATCCGAGCCGCCTGAAGGAACTCGGAGTAGTTCGCCCGGTACACCACGTCGAACACTGCCTCGGAGGACAGGGCCGCTCCGTCGCGGCGCGTATTCGCCAGGGTGGCCCGAAGCAGCGGGAAGGTCGCAGAATCCGTCAGGATGGTCCTGAGAGCCTGAGCGCCCGCACCCGCGCTGATGTTCGCGGCCAAGCTGAAGTCGACCTCGGCACCAATCTTGAGATCCTTGATCTCGATGCCCAGCAAAGACGCCAGCGGTTCGAGCACGCCCGTCAACCACTGCGCGGCGAGAGGGAAGCCCTCCGACGCACGATGGTACGTCGCCTCGTAGTGGTGCTCGACGCCAGAAGCGTCAGAAAGCGTGAACTTGATGGGGGCAGCGCTCGACGCGCTGATATTCGTGGGAGCCATGGGGCTGTTGCTCCTATGTGGGGATTACGGAACGGCGAGCGTGTTCTGCGTCTCCGCGACGTTGATCAGGAAGAGCGTGTAGGCCAACTCGCCAGCCTTCTTCTGCAAACCGCCCTGAGGGTCGTCCTTGAACACCGCGAAAGCGGCGTTGGTCGTCGTGCCCTTCTGAGGGTCGGTGTACGAGAAGTTGTTGGGCGTGATGCGCCCGCCCGCAGCCAGCACAAGCCGCTGCGTCTCCTTCGCAGCAGCCATGTCCTTGGCACCCTGCGAGCCGTTCATGACCGTCACGGTGCATTCACGGTGGAGGCTCATCGCGTCGAACTCGACGGCCGCGATGCCGTCCACACCGACCGTCACTTCGGCCTGCGTCTTCGGCTCGAACTCGATGCCCGTGTCCTCACCAAAACCGCGGATGGTGAAGCCCTCGACCACAAGAATGTGGGCGGCGGGGTTGTGGCTGATAGGGGTCTGCGGCGTCAAAGGCATAGCGCTCTCCTACCTGATGGCTCAGGTCTGCGTCAGGTCGAAGACGAAGGTGAAGGACACGGCGTTGCCGCCGAGAATGGCCGTCGCGTTGACACGAAGCCGCTGGGCAGTCACGTCGGCCGCCGTAACGGCCTGCGGGCTGATGGTGTACGCGTTCGAGGTCGCCGTCGGAGCGAAGTGCTGCGCAGCCTCGCCCATGGCGAAGACCTCGTTGACGGCCGCGGAAACCTGTCGCAGTCCCGTCTCGTTGACGAGAATCTTCTCGCCGCGAGCGGATACGGTCTGGACCAGGGTCGCCATCTTCTCTTCGGCGCGAACCTTGAGCCAGTCTCGCGTCAGAGCCTCGTGAATGCCTCGACCGGCGAGGGTCCAGCCCTTCGTCAAGAAGGTCGTGGACGTTCCGAGATCGCCGATGATGTTCCAGTAGTTAGCCAAGCCGAAGTTGACCTCGGCCGTAGTCAGGTCGGTCGCGTAAGCCGCGACGCCTTCGAGGCTGCAATTCCAGCCGACTGAGCGCTCATCCGGGTCGAACGACGCGCGGTTCGCGAGCAGTGCCATGTCGGCGTACGCGGTGGCCGTGTCGTGGAAGATGCCCACGGTGCGGTTGTCCGCAACGAACGTCGCCGGAGCGCCGGTCGTGATGATGTCGGCCTGCGCACTCTGGATGAACAGCACGTGCTGACCCTGCGTGACGATGGTCGCCGCGAACGCAGCCTGCGTGACAGCCGTGCGGCTGTCCATGCAGATGCCCCATACGTTGCCGGGGTTCAGTTCGAGGTAGCTCGCAGGCGTCAGGCCCGCACCGTTGTAAGCGGTCGAGTACGTCTCACCGCCGCCCGTATCGACGCGAACGACGCGAACGGACGTCACGGGTCGGGGGAGGTCGGTGTCGAAAGCGACTGTGACTTGGTTCAGCACCGCGGTGCTGATCTCGCCCGCAACCTGGGACGCCTGAGCGGCGGCCAGCGTGGTGTAGGTCAGATAACGGGAGCTACCGTCGAGCGGGTTACCCGCGGCCTCGTCCACGAACAGGGTCAACTCGCTGAAACCAGCGGGCGTGAGCGCCTGTGGGGCGAGGTTGACAGTGATGCTGAAGAGCGACGGAATGAGGGGCGTACCCATGTTTGTTCCTCAGGTTCGCCCTGCGTCGGGCTACAGCGTAATCGTCGTGTCCAGTTCGAGGACCGGCGAGCCGCCGTCAGTTTCGGTGAAGTCCACGGAAAGGTCAACGGAAGTCGCTTCGACAACGCCTTCAGCGGCTCCGAGAGTGGCCGTACGGATGCGATAATTAACGAGCACGTCCATGAACGCACGAATTTCGCGGCGCGCTCCCATGGACAACGTAATCGGTGTGACGGCCGTTTCGGGCACGATTGAGACGCCGAGATCGGCGAGTGTGCTCATGACATCGGGCCGCGACAACGACAAGCCCAGGTTCGAGGCCCACTCGACGGCATCGTCGTTGAAAAACTGAATTCGGAAGATCGCTTCGCGCTTGCCGCCGATGGCGAGCGTGGGCAGACCGCCGGAGATGCCGTGCAGTTGTTCGTCGCCGAGATCGGTGAGCTTGCGGTCGATGATGAGCGGCATGACTTCGGCGTAGGCGCCTTCGGGCCGCTGGAAGTCGAGATCGCTGTTCTTGACTTGAGCGTCGGAGATCGCCCCTGCCGGGTCGCCGTAGCTTTTGATCCACGTACGGACCGCTTGAATGAGGTCGTTGCGAAGGGTCACGGTTGCTTACCTTCAGCGATGCGAGCCACAAGCGCTTCGTAATGGACGATCACGGCTCGGACGTGCTGCACCGCCACAACCTCGTAAGCGCGCGTGACGCCGTTCGGGTCGACGATGTCGACTTGATCCGCCGGGCGACCGCCGGGCTCGTCGACCGTCTTCAGAGCGCTGTAGGTATCTACGAGCCACAAGTCGTCAGTGCGCTTGCCGACGTACTGGTCTTTGAACCGCATGACCTCGGCGTTGCTCGGGCGCTGCACGGACGCACGAATGCTGCCGACCGTCGGCGCTGGCAGGTCGTCGCCTCCCAGCGCGTTGGCGGTCGCGACGCCGTAAGTACGGTGGACCAGGGTGTCGGAGAAGATCACGGGGCTACTCTACCGCAGACTGCTACAGGAAGCGGCCCCGACTGTCTCTCATGCGCGCGCGGTTCAACTTGTCCTTCGTGATGCGAAGGCCACTGTCTCCGACGCGCGCCTCTATCGCTTCGACAAGCTGTCCCGTGTCAATCCACGGATCGTCCCTGTCGCCTTTTTTGGCGATGGTCGACTTAGCGTTCGGAATCTGATCGTAGTCACGCAGCGCTTGCTTGATGTCCTTGGCGATAGTGTCGCCAATCGCCAACAGGTCCCGCTTGATGTTCGAGTTGTTGCGACCGACGGCTTCGATGATCATGACCTTGAACGCGTTGGCGTGCTTGCGCTCGTTCCGCAAGAAAGACTTGATGAACACAGGGCGTGCGGGAATGCCTGCTTCGGCACTACCGAACTCGTTGACGACGGCGATCAAAGCCATCTGAATGCCCCGGGGCTCGTGGACGGCATCCTCGAACAGGCCGACGTCCAGACCGGACCGCGTCAAACGGTCCATATCGCCCACGACCTTGTTGAAGCCCAGGTCTTTGTCGTCGAACCCGAACTTCAGCATGTCTAGTCGTCCTTCGACTTCTTGGGCGCGGCCTTCTTCTTGGCGGGAGCCTTCTTGGCAGGCGCCTTCTTGGCGGGCGCCTTGGCCTTCTTGGGCTCGGCCTTCATTCGCTGCATGTAAGCGACACGATCGCGTCCCGCCAACTCGGAGTGGCAAACCTGCCAGCCGTCCTCGCCCTGCTTCTCCAATTCGGCTCGGAAAGCCTCTTCGCCCGCGCGCTTGCGGATGCGAACCACCTTGTGCTCGTACTTATCGGACATGTCTTCTCCTTCAGGTGGACTGGAACACGGTTCGAGGGGAGCCGTAGCCCATGGTGTGTACTAGGTCGAGATAACGGCGACCGAAGCTCGTGCTCTCGTAATCGCCAGAGCCGCCCGCTCCTGAAGAGGACGACGACGAGGACGCGTACTTGATGGTCCAGTTTCGCGCCTTGCGCTCAACGATGGCACCACTTCCAGCACCGCCCCCGCCGCCCGAACCGGCCGGAAGGTTGCTCGTGTAGAAATGCAGGGCGAGATAGGCGACGGCGTTGTCACGCGTCCCCGTAGGGAAGGTTTGCGAGACAATCGCTTCCGCGTCACTCAACCAGGGGTTGATGTCCGCGTCGGTGAGGCTGTCGTATGCCCCGACCGCAAGACGCTTGAAAAGAGCCGCGTCCGCCGCCATGTCGTCTCCTTGCGCCTACGGGAGACGCTGAACTTCGATGCCGCCAGCCATGCCCTTCGCGAGCAAAGCCGGAATCATCTTGCTGCCTTCGCTCGCCTGCTCCCACTCTTCAGCGGTCACGATCACGCGGTTCGAGCCGGGCTCCGGCTTGTAACCGCTGGCGATGCGGATGGTCTTCACGGTCTTGCGTCGCGAGCCCTTCGCCATCTGCACTTCAGTGTAGATGGGGAAGTTCAGCACGTGCCGAGAGAAGTTTGTGATCTGAACGCGAGTCGGACCCACGGTCTGCTTTTTGGTCTTGTTACTCATAGGGGCTGTTCTCCTTCTCCTCGCTCAGCGAGGACCCCGTCACCCTAGCACAGACGCCCTAACGCAGAAGGGCTCCCCTGTCGCCAGGAGAGCCCTTCAAGAGCGACTATGAGGGGTGGAGGGACTAGCCGCCGTAGTCGAACGTCAGGAGGCCCATGACCGAGCCCAGCAGACGCGTGAAGCGCACGCCGCCGGTCGAGGCGTACATCGCCTGACGCTGCGACAGCCCGAAGGGCCCCTGCATGAGCGGCAAGGTGGTCAAACCCTGCGGCTGGACGAGACGCGGGTCGCTGCTGGCGTCGGAGGAGCACCACATGACGTCGGTGCCGCCCGGGCCACGACCCTGGAAGCCGGGGGAGACTTCAACGCGGTCCAGAAGCGGCTGGCCGTTCAGGAACGCCTGCTCCAAAGTCAGCGGCATCTCCGGGTGCATGACCTGGGACATCTGAGCCTTCTGACGAGGGCCCACGATGCAGCGGCGAATCATACCCACCTGCCCGCTCTGGCTCAGCGACGGGAAGTTGGCGATCTCGTTCAGCGCGTTCTTCATGGCGTCGAAGGTGGCGGCGGTGCCGTCGCCCTCGTCGAACGTGATGCCCGAAACCTCACGGCGGTTGATGTAGGGCGCCGACATGAAGCCCCAAATGTCGTCCGCCTCGGACCCCTGCCACCACAGCGCGTCGAGAAGATCCTCGATCTGCTCGGCAGCCTCGTTGGCCTTCTCGCGGAACTCGTCCACGTCCATGTGGGCGCCAGCCTGCGCGTCGAAGAAGGTCTGCTCGAACCCGGCCACGACGTGACGGATCGGACGGCTCTCCTCCTGGGTGCTGACGGACTGCATCGGAATGTCGATGCCCTCGCGGAAGACCCGAGCGTTACCGGCGGTGAACAGAGCGCGGATCTTGTACTCGCGCTTGCCCGGGGACAGCGTGGAATCGACGGCGAACAGCGACTTCATGTCGCGAACCCGGCGCTCCTGACGGATGAGGTCGCCAAGGACCTCTTCCAACTCGCCCTGGAACGCCACGGTGGCGCCCGGCAGGAACTTGGAGGCGTCGTTGCGAAGGCTCTTCAGCGCCTTCGTGACGTCGTCCGAGCGCATGCTCGTAACGTCCATCTGCTTGCCCGCGGCCTGAGCCACGTTGTGCAGAAAGGCTCGGTTCATGGCGTCGAGCGTGAGTCGACCCGGGGCGGACCGCTTCACACCGAAGCGGTTGTACGCGGCGGCGAGGCCGTTCGTCGTCGCGCGCTCCGTGTTCGCGTCCACGGTCGGCAGCGGTCGTCCGCTCGCGAGGGCGCCGCGCCAGTCGGCCGCTGCGTTAATGACGGTGGTGCTCATGGTGTGTTCCTCAGGTCCCGGGGTTGCGGGGTCGTGGTTGATATCGGCGCCGTCTAGGCGACGGCCTTCTTGAGACGGAGCTTGGCGATGTCTTCGCCCTGGACGTCGTTGCTGTCACGCAACCACTCGGCCATGTCGAGCGGCAGCGGGAGGCGGTCGGCGCCAGCGGCGATGTTGAACAGACCCTCGTTGCCCGCGGAAAGGTCGACGTAGACCTGACCACCGAGCGTGACGCCATCTTCGCTGACCCACATGTCACCCTGAGCCACAACCGTGACCGACTGGTTCGAGGGGTAGTAGGCGACCGCGTCACCGTCGACAACCTGATCCGTCGAGCGCTCCGAGATGCCGCGGAAGCAGCGGTAGAAGCTGGTCGGGGTGGCGGAGCCGGGCCCGGCGATGTTGTCGGTGACCGTGATGGCGGGGTAGCCCGCGGCGTCGTCACAGGTGATGAGGCTGTGGAACTCGACACCCGCGATGGCGGCCGCGAAGGCGATCTCGCCCGCGCCGGGAACACCCGCCGGGCCCGCGACCGTCACGTAGGCGTCGGCGCCGACATCGGTCAGCATCGCGTTCAGGACCGTGGCGAGGTCGTCGAGGGTCGTGTCGAGGTCGGTGTTCCAGGGGACCTGCGCCCGGAAGACGTGGTCGACGCCGACGATGCGGAGGACCGCGCCGATGTACTGGCCCGTGCCCGGGTCGGCCACGGTCCACGTCGCGATCTGAGCCGTGAACAGACCCACACCGGCCTCGGCGTAAATCTGCTGCGTGTCGCCGCGGTCGAAGTTCCCGGCCGAAGCGGGGTACCCGAGCGAGCAGACGGCGCGACCGAAGTTGACGGTCCCGGCGTTCGCAGCCGCGGTGGGGGTGGCCGTGGTGATCTTCGCGTCGGCGTCCGTCAGCGTGAAGCTGATTCCCGGCCAATCGCCCGTGATCGTCACCACGTTGACCGCGCTGGTCGCCACGCCGATGCCGCGGAGGGCGGGCGTGTCGTTCCAGAAGTCGCGGATGTTCGTCGCGACGGTCGTGGTGCTCGTGGCGGTCGGCTCGGCCCAGGTGTAAGCCACACCATCGACCGAGAAGACGTAGTTAGCCACGGCGTTCGCAGTGACCGTGATGGTCGAAACCTGCTTCACCTGCCCGTCGCTCGACACGCCGCTCAGACGGAAGGAGGGGTAGCCCGTGGCGACCTCACCAATGTGGCCTTCGGGGAGGCGGTCGAAAATGTCGTTCTGGAGAATGCTCATGGTGTCCTCGAAGCGCGCGGTTGCACGGGCAAGGTGGAAGGTTCGGGGCTACGCCTTGGCGGGCGCGAGGTTGTCGAAAGCGAAGTCGAGGTTGCGCTCGGGCGCGTCCGTCGAGTCCTGACGAGCCACAGACGCCTCGTCAATCTCGTAAGGGTGGCGCGAAGGCTTCGCGTCGAGATGGAAAACGACCGCAGCCTTGCGGCTCGCCACCTCATCCACACCGTCGAGCTTGATGGGCGTCAGGTCGAGAGCGCCAAACAGCTTCTCGACGAGGTCGTCCGTGTCCAGCTTGTCGGCATCGGCCGCCTCGATCTTCGCGATCGGAAGCAGCGAGTCCAGGCGACGGCGGAAGATGCGGTCGTCCTGGCGAGCCTGCGCGGCGACCTTGGCGGCTTCGGCCTTCTCCTCGTCGGAGGGCTCGGCCAACGCGTCGGTCAAAGCGGCTTCGAGGTCGTCGATGCGAGTGACCATGGCGTCGAAGTCGGCCTTGATCGACGCGCTCTTCTCGGCGTCCATCGCGTCGAGGCGAGCCTGAAGAGTCTCCCGGGCCTTCTGCTCGTCTTCGAGGCGGGCCTTGAGTTCCTTGATGTCCACGTCGTCTCCTTCGTCGAGCGTCCGATGCGCCTCGTCTGCTCGGACGTGGACGCTCGGACCGGCGCGCCCAGCTTGCACTAGCGCGATGTGATTGTACATACGGTCTTTCTGAATCCGGTCGTATTGTCCGAATTCGGGATGTACTCCGGGCGTTTCATCGATGTTGACGAAGTAGCCCGCGCTGATTTCGCGGCGGCGCTGACCGTCGAGACGTCCTTCGATCGCCTTGACTCCACGCTCCGATGCGATGTTCAGCGTCATGCGAACGCGACCGTCCTCGGCAATATCGATGCGCTCGCCGACCATGCCGACCGCAAGCTGTTCGTAATTCTGTGCCGTGACCACACCGTCGTTCGGATGGTCGACCGTCACCGGAGCGAGACGCGCGCTGTCGAGCGACATCGTCTCGTGCAGCGTTTCGGCTGTGACCAACTCGCGTACTTCGCTGCCGTCGGCGCGCTTGTAGACCAGCACGCCCGGCTTGCTGATGAACGCGTCCAAAATCAGGCCACCGGCGCCGTTGCTGCGAGGCTTGCGAAGCGCGATGTAGCGATCCGTACGCCACGCCGCGCTCTCTGTGGGGGTCTTCGGAGTCATTCCGACTCTCCTCCGTTCTGCACCCCTACGGGGTTTCGCTCCGCTCGCCGCTCGGGGCTCGCGCCTTCACGACCGTCTTCGGTCATGTCTTCGTCCTCGCCGGGGATGCCAGCGGCGCCCGCCAATGCGGGAGGCACTTCGGGCGGCTCGATCTCCGTCGGAATGTCCGTCGCCTCGCCGCTCTTGAGCATCGCCAGGGCGATCTCCGCAGATTTGATCGCCCCGTCCGAACCCGAAGCCGCGACCTTGTCGAGCCACTTCAAAGTCGTCGGGCTCAAACCGCCCGTGACGCCGCCGCGAAGCGGCTCGACCGGGCCGATCGGACGCTTGCCGTCCTTGCCGTAGTACGCCTCGCGAATCTCGTCCGGGTACAACACGCCGCGCTCGACCAACATCGTCGCCGTCTCCGCGTCGTGACGATCCATGTCCGAACGCTGCTTGCGCGTAAGCGTCCCGATCGGCTCGAACACAAGACGCGCATCGCGCAACGCTTCCGTCTCGCCACCACCGTGGGCGGGGATCAGGAAATCGAAATACAAACGCTTGAGCGGAGGTCCCACTACCTTCCGCTGCAACACCACACCCTTACGGTCCCAATTCCGACGCGATGCCTCGCCGTCCGTGTTCAAACCCGAAGGCGTGTCCCCGAACGCAAGCGTCTCCGGCATGCCCGTGTGGCTTGCCCATGTGCTCTTCGCACCGTCCTTCAACTCTCGATAACCGCTAGCGTTCGCCGTGTGACGCTCGTGAGCGTCGTCCTCGCCGATCAAAAGCGCGTTGTAGAGGCTTCGACCCAAATCCATGATCTTGAAACGAGTCAAAATCGTGGACCAAGCGCTCGACGCCTCCATGCGTCCCAAACCTGCGACCTTGATGGTCGTGTAATTCATCTCCTGAGCCATCGTCGCGGCGCCTGCGTCCACGCCGCCGATGCCCACCAACGCGTCCCACAAGTGCTGCACCACCGAACGATCGCGACCGCCGTTCGCTGCGCGCTCGTACGGCTTGCTGCGCATGCCGCGGAAATACAAAACACGGCTGTGGTGGATCGTGAAGCCTCGCGATGTCGTCTCCCATGGACCGAAACCCGACTCGTCCGCGGGCGGAATCCAACCCGCGTTCTTCGGCGTGATACGCCACGTCTTCGGCTCGCGAAAACCGTTGTCCAACATCGACGTCTCGTAGTCCACCGGGATGAACTCGTCCCAATGAAACACGTGCAACGCGTGAACACGCGTCACCGACTCCGGGTTCAATGGCCGAAGCAAATCCTCAGGCGTCGTCGCGTCGTCGTCGATAACCGGAAGCAAAAGGCAACCGCCGTACTCCTGACCGCTGCGGAACGCCTCGCCGACGCGGCTGTAGACGTCCAAGCGCTCCTCGTCCTCGTGCAACGCATCGCTCTTCTGCTTGTCGACCTGCAAGCTCCAACCAAAGCCCGTCGCGACGTCTTCGAGCTTGTCGAAGTAGTCGACGACGTAACCGTTGAAAGTCAGAAGCGTCGTAAGCTGACGGTTCGTCAAAGCCGTGCGAGCCACGTCGACCGATGTCGAAGCACCCTTGTCCTGAGCCGCCACGCCCATGCCGGTCGCGGTGTTCAGAAGGCTGTCCATCCGAGACTGAGCCTCGCGCCACGTCGGCTCCGTAGACGGAGCCTCCGACGGAGCGGCGTCAAAACGCACCTGAGCGTCAAAAGAAGGCTCGCGCCGAGTGCCTATGGCGGCGTCAAGTGCCTCGGAGGCGGCGGAACGGAGGAAGTCGCGAAGGGCCATGCCGCGCAGACTACCTCAGAAAACACGGGTAGGGCCGCCCCGCTTCGATGGCGGGGGGCCCAGCGGGACAGCCCGACCCGCACGGCCCGTGCGACGCGCCGCCGAAGAAGCGTAACAGAGGCACCCCCCGTCAGAAGGGCCATGGCCCCCGCAAAGCGTTCGCCACCGCGCGGTTGAAAGACTCCTTGTCGCGCGTCGGAGCCTCCCGACGCTCGGGCGGACGCTCCCTCGCGTGCGCGCGCGGGCGCTCCTCTCCAATAAGAAAACCCCAGCCGCCCGTCGGGTCCAACGCCGCACCCCCGATGCCCTCCAAGCTGTTGAACCAAATCGTCCCGCTACTAAGGCAGTCCACAAGGTCGTCCTTGCGACCCTTCGGGAATGTGGCGATCTGCTCCTGCATGCCGTCCGTACCCCACCACCACGGTGCTCGCTCGTTCCGTCTTACGGAACGGTCGTCAAAGCGCCCCGCCGGGACCAAAAGGTCGCCGACCTTCATGTGAAGCGCCGGGACGGCTGCGCGCTCCTCCTTCGTTCCTTTGGGGTCGAAGGGCACGACGCCCGTGAATTGCTCCTGCATGACCTCGATGAGTACGGGCCCGTTGGCCTTCGCCTCGATGAGCGTCGTCGTGACGCGAGGCCAGCCCGTGCGAAGGGCCACGATGCGCGGAAGCATCTCCAAAAACGTCATGCGTGCGCTTTCGGCGTGCAGAAGGTAGACGTCCTTGGCTCTGATGGTTTGGGCGAGGGGGCTCGTGGCGGTCGGCGCGCGTCGCCCGAGCAAAATGAGGCCCACTTCGCTGGCGGTCTTGCTTTTGCTTCCGAACGTGGCGTCGACTACGAGCGTGAGGTTCATCGCGGTCGCCAGTGCGACGGGGTCTTCGTGATAGACGCGGGCGTTCTTGAGCGGCCCGTCGAACATGGCTCCCTTGGTCGGCGCGGGGTTCTGTTGTAGCTGTGCGCTCGACTGCTCTTGCAGGCGTGCTTCGAGTTGGTCGACCACGTATTCGGGGAAGCGTCCGGGGAACAGAAGCGCCCCTTCGCCTCGTGGCCCGTCGTAGTCGAGGTAGAAGGGCGGCGCCTCTGCGATGGGTCGTTCGCGTCCCAAGGCGTCCTTGACCTTGCCGTCCAGGGCTCTTGCGACCACCGATTTGCCCGTGTGGGGGTCGTGCGGGTCTTCGCTCCACCGTGGGTCCCACTCGTAAGGCGGTGGTGCGTCGCGCTTGGTGTGTAGCGTGTGCGGGTCGACGGCCCGCATGGGCAACACGACCGCTCTTGCTCGCTCGTAGCCTCGCGCGTGCTCGGGCGTGGGCTCCCCTGCTTCGCGGGCTGCCGCCGCCGCTTTGGTTCTGCGTAGCTCGACGCCTGCAAGGTCGTCGGGGTGAAGCCGCTGCATGATGAGTACGAACGCGTGACCACCGTGCCGCGGGTCGTTGACGCGGGTGCTGACCGCTTTGTCCACGTCGTCCACCGTCGCCTGCATGCGGTTGGCGATGGTTTCGGCGGATCCCTGAATGACGTCCTTCGCGTCGTAGGGGTCGTCGATCACAATCTTGTCGCCGCGCTTACCCGTGATGGCAGCACCAAGAGGCTGCGCTGCTCGCATACCGGCCAGGGACGTACCAAGATTGAGTAGCTGGTCCTGATCCCGTGGAATCGTCCAGATGAGAGGTTCGCTCGCTTCTTTGCTTCCCGAAGCACGATTCTTGTTCCGTGCCGGGGCACCGTCCCGCTGCCTAGCCGCGAAGGCGTCGAGTGTTTTGACGGCCTGCTCCTCGTCCATACCGTCGGTGTTCGGGACGAGCCGCTTGTACGCGCCCATCCCTTTGGGGTACGGAGCTTTACGGAACTCTCGTCGCTGCTCCGGCGAAAGCGTCTTGAGCCGCCGAACAAGGTTTCGGATGTAGCGAGCTACTAGGTCTTTGTAACGGTCGCTGTTGATGAGCGTCCTGTAACGGCGCGCGTCACGGCGAGAAAGCCCCTCGCCGTGCGTCAGGTAGATACTGCGGTCGCCCGGCTTGTGGATGCGCTCCCATGCAGGCCAGAAGACGGATACGGCAAGACTCTTCATGGAACCGGGCGGGATGTTGATCGTCAGACGATCCACCTCACCCCGTGATACTCGCGCCAACTCCCAACACACCGCATCTACGTGCCAGTTGGGCTCAAAGGGGATCGTCGGCTCGACGATGCTCCACATGGCACGGATGAACGTGCCCAGGTCCATGATTGCTGCGTCGCGTGCCGCGTCTTGACGGAGCTTGCGCTGCTCCTGCGGAGTCAGAGAAGGGTCGGGCATCCGCAAACGCTAACACGACATACTAGACGGCTTTTCTGTGTGTTTTTATTCTTTACGCCACTTCGCGTTTTGTATTCGAGAGCTTTTTTGTGCAGCGAGGGGTAGGGGGCTTGTTGTCGGCTTTTCTGCGTGTTTTTATGCGTTTGACGCTTGCTTTTGTGCTTGTTTTTATGCGTTTGGCGCCTGCTTTTGTGCTTGTTTTTATGTGCATGAACACGGGCATTTTCAATCGGATACGATCAGATTTGCCGGGCCGTCAGCCTGAAAGGTAGGGGGTCAAAAAGTTGCCCGAAAAGTTGGCATGTTTCCTGCGTTGACAAAAAACGTGCCGACTTTCCAGGCCGGGCCAAGAAAAAAGCCCGGGCCCCCATGCGGGGGCCCGGGCCGGGCGGTCGGGCGGTGCGGGTTAGAAGGGTATATCGTCCTCCGTTTCGTAGGCGGCGGGAGGGTCGAGCAGTGCGGCCAAGCGGGCGGCGTGGGCCCTTGCTGCCCGTATGGCCGGACCGAGATCCCAAGCTGCCCCGTGGACTCTCTCCTCGCCCTTCTCGTCTCGCACGTGCCAGACGAACCGGTGTCCGGGATCGGGCGCGTCCTCGTCCAGTTCGACTCCCCAGGACACCGGCAGCCCGACGGGGCAGAGCATCGGAAGATTGCCCCCGGGCATGTCCTCGCCGGGATAGAAGAGCCACCCGTGCCGATCGGCGGTCGCTTTCATTTCGTCAAGATGATCAGGCATGGGTCAGACCCTCCATGATCGTGGATACGATCCCGTCCTCGTAGACGCGGAGCAGATCGGCCCCGTACAGGCGCTCCAAGCGCTCTTCGGTGTTCGGGTAACCGGCGTTCATATAGAAGCCGGAGAGGGTAACGTGCTCGCTCTCGAATGTGTGGATCAAGTCGTTGACTTGATCGAGGTAGCCGAGATCCCTGCATTCTCGCCTGTCCGAATCCGTCTCCATTCGACGGCGGAGAATGTAAAGGGGGGCAAGTTTGCGGGCGAGATCCCGGACGTCTTCGGGCGCCTGGATAGCTTCGGGCATCGGGTTGTTCATGGTCCTGCCCTTCTACTTCGAGTACATGGCGGCGATGCCGAACACGACCGACATGGCGGTTACCCACCAAGCGACCACTTCAAAGTCCCCGGTGGCCGGGCTCGCTCCGATCGTGGCGATGGTGTAGGCGGCGTCCATAGCTTTGGCGATGATTTCGTTGATCATGGTTTCTGTCTCCCTTGGTGTGTGTGGTGGACGGGGCCCGGCCGGGCCCCGTCGTGGTTCGGTTAGCTGATCGGCTTCCAGTCGGCCGCTTGGGTCCAAGTCGGTTCATAGCCGGAAACCCAAACGAGGATCTGATCCGGTCCCCGGTAGCAGATCTCTCCGTCCCAATCGTCGCCCTCAATCGTTGCGGTGTGCTCGTAAATGTCGACCGAGAGGACGGTTCCTCGGGTTCCATGGTTCGACGGATGGATTCCCTCGGCAATGTCGCCGACCTTGAACTTCTTGCGGTGCATCGGGGGGTAGTACATGGCTTCTTTCTCCCTAACGGGGCGGCATGCCCCGATTGACTCTGAGTCTACATGGACGGCCCGGGATAGTGTCAAGAATAATCGGAGAGTTTCCAGGAAGGCCCAAGCGAGAAGGCCCCGGGGGCGCTTGGAGCGTCCCCGGGGCCTTCTTGAGAGGGCCTATGCGGCCGTTTAGGCGTCGATCAATTCTGCCTCGACTGCGGGGGCCGGAAGAGCGGCGGAAGGCCCGGAGATCGCCCGTGCGTTCCCGGAGTAGACCTGTCGGATGCAGTCGCGAGCGGTCGCGATGAAATCGGCGCGCGCTTGCTCCTTCGCTCGAACGTCGCGCATGAACGTGTCCACCGTCACCAGACGGCTCGTCAGACCGTGCCCGGGGCCTCGCTTGACGGCCTCCGTCAAACCGTTGTAGAGGCTCAGCAGGTTCCGGGGGCCGAATTCCTCGTGGGACGGTCGCTTCCACTCGCGGAACGCAACGGTCGCCTGCTGCGGTCGCAGTACCCCTAGGTACTGCGCCCATCCGATGATCTCCGCTCCTCGTACGTCGTGGCAGGGGATCTCGGCGATTTCGTCGGCGAACTGTACGGCCTCGCGAAAGGCCCCCGGGGCCCGGCGGACGGCGGC
>CP070815.1:2788358-2817793 GCA_020344215.1 Gemmatimonadota bacterium | reverse complement strand
ATCAGGACGGGATTACCATCCAGCGCCGCGTCACCGTCCGTTAAGAAGAGGCTCGTGTCCTGCATTATGAAGGCCGGCTTGTCGTACAGCGAATCCGAGCAAACACCGGCGGCGGCCGTCCAATCGTAGCACCAGCCCGACAGCGGGCCTGTGCCGCAGCCCGCCGGATGTTCGTCATGACCGTCGATCGTCGTGCCAGAGTGCGTTGCGGCCACGTCCCCACGGATCGTGGCCGCGGCCTCGCAGCACTCGCCCAGCCTGTAGGCCTCGCCGCCGCCGCCCGGCGCGGCCGTCAGCGTATAGCTCAGCCGCTTCTGACTGCCCAGCTCACCGCCCGACCGACCATCCACCACCAGCTGGTAGATCGGCTGCGCGCCTTCATCCCAGCGATAGATCACCGCGCGATAGCCGTCGCCGTTGTCCAGCGTCCGCCAGCCGAGATCGACGCTGCTGCCCCCGGAAAGCGTATCGACGTCGGCCTTTACGGTGTCCCAGTTCGCGTACACCCAGTTCAGCCCGGCCTCCGCCGCGTAGAAGGCGCCGCTCGCCTCGCGCATCGCCCGCCCGGAACGGCTCTCGTCGTCCGCCGTCAAGAGCGCCGCCACCGTCATCGTACCCATCAGCATGAGCCCGAAGACGATGACCGGTAGCACGAAG
The DNA here is from genome assembly GCA_020344215.1 of Gemmatimonadota bacterium. Lineage (GTDB taxonomy): Bacteria > Gemmatimonadota > Gemmatimonadetes > Palauibacterales > KS3-K002. The sequence continues at coordinate 2,817,136 of CP070815.1, read as the reverse complement.
CCGCGGCGGTTTGCAACCGCACTCTTCCCCATAACCTGATCGAGTACTCCACTCCTCAAGCTCATCGCTAACACCGGTTTACGGGTTCATCGCCGGCGGGCTGGCGCGCATGCTCAGCGGAGCATCTCGGAGAACGAGCGGCTGCCGAGACGCTGGGCTTTGCCCAAGTCGGGTAGCGTCGGCTCGGCTATGTCGACCAGATCCGAGAGGTACATCGCCCGATCCACCGCGCACTGGCTCCACTGAAGTTTGGTGGTCTGATCGCAGCCTTCGTCGCCCTCACATTCCTCGTAGAAGTCGTGCGACTTGTCGCAGGTGACGCCGTCATAGGTCGCGTCCAAGAACATCGCGCCGTAGAACTGGGCGCCATACTGGACCTCGACACAGCCCTTGCCCAGGATAACGCCGCGGAATTCCGCGTCGTGCTCCACCTCGAACTCCGAGCCCTTGCGGGTCACGTCGTTGAAATCGAGGATGACGACGCCCTGGCCGTAGAACCGGGCGCCGCCGTAACTCGGCCCGCCTCTTAGATCGACCTCGCCCCGCGACAGAATAACCGGGAAGTAGTCGAAGCAAGGGTCGTCCGGGTCATCGGAGCCCCAGTTCAGCGGGTGGTTCGTATCGCAGAGCAGCTCACCCGTTATCGGATCTACCGTGTACCGCGGATAGACCTCGGTCCCCTCGATCCCGACGTCCGGTAGGCTGCCGTCCACTTTGATGGGATTGCTCCCGTCGGCCATGTACACCCAGCCGGTCGAGTCGATGACGATGTTGGCCCTGTCCTTGACGTCCTGCCAGGTGTGCTCCCCGAAGTAGTCGAAGACGCTGTCGCTCAACTGTGGATCCTCCACGATAGGCGGAACACCCATGAGCACGGCATCTGCCGGGTCGAGTACCATTCCCGTCGTGTCCTTCATGATGATGCCCGGCTTGTCGATCAGCGTGTCCGCACACACACCTGCGTCTTCCCAACCGGGTGGGTGGGCGTCGAAGCCGCTGTGGATAATATTCCCGCCCTCCGTGGCGTACTGCCTGAAGGTGCCCTTGAGCACGACGGGCGCTTCACAGCACTCGCCGAGCTTGTAGGCCATCCCCGGGCCCGGCGCGCTCGTCAGGGCGAAACTCAGCTTCCGCTGTCCGCTGAGGACGCCGGGCCCACGCCCTTCCACCTCCAGCGTGAACACGGGCTGGTCGCCTACGTCCCAGCGATAGACGACGGCACGGTACCGCGCACCACCATCCAAATCGCGCCAGGGGAGCACCAGGCTGTCGCTCGGCCCCAAGTCGGCTAGCGCCGGCCCGACGAGGCTGTCCCAATTGGCGTAGACCTCGTGCAGCCCCGCCTCTGCGGCGTAGAAGGCGGTGCTCGCCTCGCGCATCGCGCGGCCGGAGCGGTGCTCGTCGTCGGCGATCAGCAAGGCGGCTACCGCCGCCGCGCTCATCAGCACCAGCCCGAAGATGATCATCGGCATGACGAAGCCGCCCTCGTCTCCGCGCCGTCTCAACAGACTCTCAGCCCACTTCACGTTCATCTAGTTTATCCTTCATAGTCCTTCTTGGTGCCACGGCGGTACAAGCCACGGCACTCCACGGGGCTCAAGAGCAAGACCCGTGCCCCGCCCAGCTCCCGGGCCGTGAGTCTAACCTATTGCGGTACAGCTAGATGCGTCGACGGCAATCGCGCGGCAACCGTCGCGGCCCCAGCAAAATCGGTCAGAATGACCGGAGAAAACCCAAAGAAAGAGCCCCGGCCTGAGCCGGGGCTCCAGAGGGTTCGAGGGAACCGGGGTGAGCCTAGCGGAACGACTCCCCGAACGAGCGGCTGCCCAGCAGCACGGCACCGCCGCCGGGCGGTGGGACCGTGGGCTCGGCCATCTCGAAGAGGCCGGATTCGACCATGGCGCGATCGACGGCGCACTGGCTCCACTGCAAAAGCGTCTGGCCAAAGCAGGGTGGAGTCCCATTGGGGTAGCAGTCGGTATACATGTCGTACGACTTGTCGCAGGTCACGCCGTCGTAACTGGCGTCGAGGAAGATGCCTCCGTAATACTGGGTCCCCTTCTGGAGCTCGATGCAGCCCTTGCCCATGGTAAGGCCTCGGAAATTCGCTTGGGCCTCGAACTCGATCTCCGCGCCGGTGCGGGCCACCTCATCGAAGTCGCCGATGATGATACCCTGGCCGTAGAAGCGGCCGTATGCGGGCTCGCCGACCATGTCGACCTCGCCCTTCAGCAGAATGACTGGGAAGTGGTCGAAGCAGGGATCGTTGGGGTCGTCTGAGCCCCAGTTCATCGGGTGGTCCCTGTCGCAGAGCAGCTCACCCGTCATCGGATCGATCGTGTAGCGGGGGCCTATGTGATCCGTCCCCTTGAGCTTCTGGCTCCCGGTGGGGTCGTCGAATTGGATATTTATGCTACCATCGGCATTCCGGATGGTGCCAGCCTCGACGATGATCGTCGCCCGGTCCTTCAAATCCTGCCAGGTGTAATCCCCAAACGTGTCGAACGCCGCGTCGTTGATCCCCGGGTCCTGCACCAGCGGCGGCACGCCCTCGAGCCCGCCGCGGATGTCCAACCGCTCGACCAGCGTCGTGTCCTCCATGACGAGCGCGGGCTTGTCGTACAGCGAGTCCGAGCAGACGCCAGCGTCGGCCCAGCCCGGCGGGTGCACGTCATAGCCGCTGTGTACTATCTGGCCCCCTTCTCCAGTGAGGGTATCGACCGCTGTCCTCTGCCCGTACGTGCCCTTCATCGTTAGCGCCGCATCACAGCACTCACCCAGCATGTAGCCTTCGCCCACGCCGCCCGGCTCACTCGTCAGCGTATAGCTCAGCCGCCTCCGGCTGCCCAGCTCGCCGCCCGACTGGCCCTCCACCACAAGCTGGTAGATCGGCTGCCCAGTCTCGTCCCAGCGATAGATCACCGCGTGGTAGCTGTCGCCGTTGTCCAGGGTCCGCCAGCCGAGATCGACGCTGCTGCCCCCGGCCAGCGTATCGACGTCGGCCTTCACCGTGTCCCAGTTCGCATAGACCCAGTTGAGGCCGGCTTCCGCCGCGTAGAAGGCGCCCGTCGCCTCGCGCATCGCCCGGCCGGAACGAGCCTCGTCGTCCGCCGTCAGCAGCGCCGCTACCGTCATCGTCCCCATGAGCAGGAGCCCCATGACGACGACCGGCAGCACGAACCCGCCGTCATCCGCGGGTACCTTCCCCTGCGGTCTCGCCAGATTTGCTGATCTAGGTTCCCTCATCTGCATAGCCGTTCGATCCGATGGTAAAGGCTCTACCACGACGGCGGGTCGCGCGTAGGGCACGCCAACGGCCTCTATCGCAAGGCCCGTGCCGATAACCGGCTCGCGGGCTGCCAATCTAACCTCTTGCGGTGATTATAGATACGGCGGCGAGCATGCCGCGGCGCCCACCCGGGAGCACCGAAAAATCGGTCAATCTGACCGAACTGGCGCGTCAGCGTGCAAACTTTGCCTCGGCGAAGAAACCCAGTTTCTGGTACTCGTCGGCCAGCCGGGCCCGGAAGGCGGAAAGCGCTACGGGGTCGTCGGCCTCCAGATAGGGGGCCAGCCCCCGGGCGAAGGCATCGATTAGCCGTTGGTTGGCCCCCCGGGTACGCTGATAGAGGTCGAGTGGCGCCCGGAACTCGATCCAGGCGTTGTCGTCGGTGTTGAGGGGCGCCGGGCCGGGCGCCGCCCCCGCCATCTCGGCCAGCTCCGCCGGCCCCAGCCTGCCCCGGGCCAGGAGTTGAGCCGCGCCCTCCACCCCGACGCGCCGCAGGTCCTCGCGAATCGCCCGGCGGCCGGCACGCCGCTCCAGCTCCTCCACGTCTATGCGCGCCGGCTCGACCATACCGATGAGCAGCAGGTCGCTGTAGGGAATCGTGTTGAAGACGAAGGTCTCCGGGAATACGGTCCGGAAGGTTCGGAGCACCACTTCCAGGTTTTCCGGCGCCAGCCCGTACATCTGGATCCACCCGGCGAAGATGCCGCCCTCGGCCAGCCGCTCGCGGGCGATCTGGAAGAACTCCAGCGTAAACAGGTTGGAGGAGCCGGAGACCCAGGGATTCGACGGCTCCGAGATGATCACGTCGAACCGCTCCTCGCCGAGGAGCAGGAACGTCCTCCCGTCGGCCAGGCTGAGGCGCGTTCGCCGATCGACCAGCGGACGACCGTTGACGAAGTCGAAGGCGTGAGATGCCTCGACCACCGCAGGCTCGATCTCCACCACGTCCAGCGACCGGATCTCGTGGCGCAGCGCCGAGCCGGCCGTCGTCCCGCTCGCCAGTCCGATCACCAGCGCGCTGCGCGGCTCGCGGTGCAGCAGCAACGGGATATGCGCCGATAGAATCTGCGTCGGCATGTCGGCCAGCGATGACGCATCCACCTTGCCGTTTGTGACCAGGATCATGCTGGGAACGCTGTCGGCGCCCAGCCAATCGCGCACGCCGAGCTCGCGTGCCACGAGTACCGTGCTGACCAGCCCTTCTCGGTAGAACACCTCCTCGTAGCCCAGGCCGGCCCCCTCGCCACCAGCCTCGGCAAGTGGGAACTGCCTCTCAGTCTGGATGCCGTAATGGTAAGCGCCGCTCGACATGAGCATGCGGTTCCACGACGGCGCCGCCAGGTACATGACCAGAGCGAGACCCGCAGCGAGCGCAGGCCCCAGCAACGCAGTTCTTCGGCCTCGCGCCGCAAACCACCAGAGCGCCGCCGCCACGGCCAGGTAGAGCCAGGCCGCCAGCAGGACGGTCCTCTGCAAACCGACCCACGGGATAAGGAGAAACCCGGCAGCGAGTGAGCCGGCGATGGCGCCGCCGCCGTTGGCAGCATAGAGCCTCCCCACCCCGCCGCCCGCCCGGCCTCGCGAGATGCCGAAACCCTCCAGCGCCGCTGGGAAGAGCCCACCCATCGCCAGCGTCGGCGGCAGCATGACCAACCCGCTGAGCAGGAGACCGACGGCGAAGATCAGGCCCGGCCGCGACTCCGCAGCGCCCCAACCGCCAAAGAGCTGCCAGTACAGCCACGGCAGGCGGCGGAAGGCGAGCAGGGTGACGAAGGCCAGGACTCCCGCAGCTGCCGAAAGGCTGAGGAACGGCGCCATGCCGGTCCAGCGGTAGCGGCCCAGCGCCCACGAGAAGACCAGGCTCCCCAGACCGAGCCCGGCCAGGAAGGCGGCGAGCATGAGGCCGAAGGCGTAGACCGAGGGCCCGATCACCAGCGCCAGCACCCGGGTCCACGCCACCTCCAGCGCCAGCGCGGCGAAGCCGGTGAGCGCGAAGGCGATCGTGATAGCCAGCGGGGCGCCTGCGCCCAGGGCTCCCGCGCTGGCAGCCGCCTCCGCTGAGGCTCCAACAGTCGACCCACCCACCTCCTCGACGGTTAACGGCGCTCGCTCATGCCTCCACCACGCCAGCCCCAGCGCCGCCGCTCCGAGCAACAGGTTGACGGCGGCGGCGAAGCGCACCGTCGCCGCCAGGCCATGGCCGGGAAGCAGCAGAAAGCCGGCCAGCAGCGTCCCGAGAAAGGCGCCGACGGTATTCACCCCGTAAAGTCCACCCACACCGGCCGTCAGGTTCTGCCTGGCCAGGGCGGTGAATCGGGCCAGCGCCGGAAGCGTCCCACCCATCATCGCCGTCGGCAGGAACAGGGCAGCGAAGCAGAGCGCGAAGCGAAACAGCGCAACGACGTACGCCGGTGGGTCGAGCGCGATCCACAGCCAGCGGTACACCGGCTGCAGCACGTCGAACAGCTGGGGAACCGCCAGGGCGTACAGCCCGATCGCGATCTCGAGAGCGCCGTAAACGGCTACCGGGTCAGCGCGACGGTCGATCCAGCGGCCGATCACGTAGCTCCCCACGGCGAGGCCTGCCATGAACGTCGTGAGGACGCTGCTCACCGCGAAGGCTGTCGACCCGAAGATCAGGATCAGCGAGCGCAGCCACGCCACCTCGTAGATGAGCGCGGTCGCCCCCGAGCCGAAGAACAGAAAGACTATGAGTGGGAAGATCGGCGAGGAATTGCGTGGCGGGCTCATCTGCGCCGCTCGGGACTCGCGGGTTAACCCCTCAACGACACTCGTATCGTGAGCGTGTCCTGCTGGAACCCGGGCTCCTGCCCCGGCCGCCGCACTTGGCCCAGGCTCTCAGCGCGCAGGATGATATCTACCATATGGACCTGCGCCGGATCGTTCGTCGCAGCCCCCGCACTATCGTAGTAGACGAAGTACAGGCCGCTGTCCGCCGGCGCGCGCAGCGGGCCGGTCAAGCGCTCGTAGTTGGCCGCCGACCCGACGCGGCGACCCAGCCAGTAGCGGTCGCCGTCCTGGTAGATCCCGTAGGTCACGGGACGGAAAGCCCGGTAGGGAGCGCCGAGATAGACGTTGTCCATGTCCCCCCGGGTCTCGACGGCGATGTCCGGCACGCCAACGCCCTCCATCGTCGGTCCGGTTCCCTTGGTCACGCCCTTCCCCTTCCCCACCACCTTGTCGGTCCAGCCGCAGCGGCCGACACCCGCCACCCCCTTCTCCATGACCTTATGCTGCGCCACAATCTTCCAGGTGTCGTCAGCGGCTCCCACGTTCCCCGATGCAAAGACCAGCGCGCTGTCGTCGGCCGAATCGAAGAACTCGCCCGTCGTCCCCCAGAGCCCGTAGCGCGGGAGGTTCGTGTGCTCCCCGCAGATGATCCCGGTCCCCTGGATCGAGCGCAGCTTCACCGAATCGGGCCCGATCCCATACAGATCGCCACTCGCCGCGGACGCCTGCCGGAACTCGAAAGCCAGCAGGTTTCCGGCCGCCCGCAAGCTCGTCCGCACATCCTGCAGCTCGCGCTGCTTCATGTAGAGTCGGTTCTGGCCGATGAGCAGCTGGTACACGCCCGCCACCACGATCACGGCGATCACGAAATAGACGAGCAGCTCCACTATCGTGAAGCCGCTCTCGCTCAAACGGCGACGGCGGGTGACTTTTCCACTCATGCTAGTTCGGATTCGCCATGTACGTCACTAGCGTATCCTGTACAATCTCACCCCGGAAGTTCTCTCGCGTCATCAACAAAGTGATCTGCTTCGGGTCCGTGCCACTCACCGCCCACTCCATCGGGTAGCCCTGCACCGTGTCCGACCCCGCAGTCACGTTGTCGTAGCCCTCCGCCACCAGGCTCTCCAGCTGCTGCTGCAGCGCCGCCCAGCGCCCCATGTCCACCCGGCCCATGTACACCTGCCGCGCCGCTACTCCGCCGGCCGCCGCCAGCCCCAGCAGCGCCACCGACAGGATGATCACCGCGATCAGTATCTCGACCAAGCTGACGCCGTCTCTATCTCGAACCCGTTTCAACATACCAATTCACCTCATACCGCTGTCCTAGTGGGCAAGCGGCATGCCTGGCAGTGGCAGCTAGGACAACCTGTTGTAGCGTATAAGGATAGACGAGCGAGCGGGAGCCAGGCTCCCCCTCCTATCTGAGCTGGATTCGGTCAATCTGACTGGATGGCGGGCCCTCTTACCTCTCCGACGGCTGTAAGTCCCGTTACGGTAAGCCGCTGGCCGCCTGCATGCCGGCTGCCACCCTTTCAACCTCGCGCCAGACGCGCAGCAGGTTACCGCCCCAGAGCTTGCGGACATCCTCTTCCGTGTAACCGCGCCGTACGAGCTCGAGGGTGACGTTGAACGATTCGCCGGCGTCGTTCCATCCCTGAACGCCGCCGCCGCCGTCGAAGTCGGAGGCGATGCCGACGTGGTCGATGCCGATGAGCCGGACGGCGTAGTCGATGTGATCGACGAAGTCCGGGACCGTGACCGGCCACCTCTCCTCGATCTCCTCACGCCGCGCTTCATACTCTGCTTTCGCTTCGCCCGAGAGGGCCGCCCGCGCCTCGTAGTCGGTCACCCCCATCTCCTCCCGGAGCGCCTGCAGCGCTTCCACTTTCTCCGGCGGGCCTTCATTCACGAAGCTCCCCACCGCCACCATCTGAGCTACACCACCGCTCTCCTTCAGGGCGAGCAGCTGCTCGTCGTCCAGGTTGCGCGCCACATCCGCCAGGGCGCGGGTGCTCGAGTGCGAGGCGATCACCGGGGCCCGGGAGAGCCGGACCGCATCGAGCATCGAGTTCCGCGAGACGTGCGAGACGTCGACCATGATCCCCAACCGATTCATCTCCTCGATGACCCGCGCCCCGAACTCGCTGACCCCGCCGTGCTCCTCCTCCTCATCGCCCAGACCACTACGCGGGATAGCGGAGTCGCAGATGTCGTTGTGGCCGTTGTGGGACAGAGTCACGTAGCGGGCACCCAGCTCGTGGTAATCTGCCAATAGGCTCAACTCCCTGCCGATCGCATAGCCGTTCTCGATGCCGATGGCGGCGACCAGCTTACCGCTCGCAACGATACGCTCCACATCGTCCGCCGAGTAAGCCAGCTCGATCTGGCCCGGGAAAAGCGAATCGGTCATTCGGTGGATGGCGTCGAACCTAGTCCTCGCCTCCTGCTTCGCCCGCTCGTAGTTCTCCGGCGTTCTCTCCGTCTGGTTCACGTAGACGATGAAGAAGGCCGCATCGAGGCCGCCCTCCCTCATCTTGGGAAGATCGACCTGCCGGTCCCCGCGCACACCCGGATCCACCTCGTCGGTAGCGAAGTCGGCCGGGATGTCGTCGTGGCTGTCGATCGTGACCACGCTCTCGTGGATCGCTCGCGCCCTGGCGACGAACTCCTCCTCGCTCAGCGCGCCGGTCCCTACGGGGCACGCCGTCAGCATCAACGACGCCATGCAGGCGCCCAGCACGGCACTCGCGCGCATAACTCTCTCTCGGATTGGTGGGTAGTGCCTTCTCGCTATCCGCCGCCCTGCACCAGCCTCTGGAACCGCGACTCCTCGCCCAAGCGGTCCCAGGTCGGGTCCGCGCTCAGCCACGGCACCGACAGCGGCGCGTCGGCCGCGAGCAACGCCTCCAGTTGGTCGATCGCCGCATCGTAATCGCCGACCCGCACGTAGATGTGCGCCAGGTTGTCGGCCAGGGCGCCTCCCGCGTAGGCATCCTCCGCCAGCGGCAAGAGCTCCACCGCCTGCCTGCCCGCTCGCACCGCCTCCTCCCTCATGCCCAGTCCCGCGAAGGCGAGGCCGAGCTCGGCGTGCAGCCTCGCGTCCTCCGGCCGCGCCGCAACACGCGCTTCGAGGACGGCCCGCGCCGACTCGAAGTTGGCCACTGCCAGCTGCTCCTGACCGGCCCGCTCGTGCAGGATCGCCTTGGCCAGGTAGTAGGAGCCGCTGTCGGTGCCGAACGACTCCGGGTAGAGGCGGAACAGCGCGTCCTCGTAATCCAGCTCCCGGACACCGGTGAGCATTCGGAAGCTACCCCAGTAGATGTTAGCGTGGGCTTCGGCGAGCTTCCTGCGTGCCAGCTCGAACTCGGGGTCGAGCTCGACCGCTCGCTCGAACATCTCCAGCGCCTGCTGCGCGCTGGTGCGGCTCGCGCTCGTGCGCAGGTACTCGTCGCCGAGCAGGTAGTAGCGATACGCCTCGAGGTTCGTGGTCGGCGCGGTCTTGAGCGCCAGGCGCTCCGGCTCCAGCAGCGTCAGGTCCAATGCCTCGGCAACCCGCTCGGCGATCTCCGACTGGACCTCGAACACGCTCTCGATCGGTTCCTCGTAGATCTCGGCCCAAGCGTGTGTGCCGTCCTCGACCTTGATGAGCTGCGGCGTGACACGGACCCGGTTCGGGCCGTCGGGCACGTCCTCCCACCTGACCGTGCCCTCGAGGATGTAGTCGATGCCCAGTTCTTCACCGATCTCCGCTACCGTCTTCTCCGTTCCCCTGTAGCGGACGGCCGTGGTGCGGGCGATCACACCGAGACCGGGTAGGCTGGCGAGCCGGGCCGTGATCTCCTCCGTGATGCCGTCGGCGAAGTACTCGTCGATCGGCGCTCCCAGGTTCTCGAACGGGAGCACCAGCAGCTTCAAGGCCGAGCCGCTACGCGCCTCCGAGCCCAGCGCGCCACCCCAGCCCGGCATTCTCGGCAGCACGTATAACGCCGCCGCCACGGCAAGAGCCAACACGGCGACGACTGCGATCAGCGCCAGCGGCCGGCCCGGCTGCCGGTACGGGCCCGCAACCTCCTCCAGCGGCTCGGTCCGCACGACGCCTCGCGGCGTGATGTCGAACGCCCAGGCCAGGACCATCGCGACGGGGAAGCCGAGCAGGGTGGCAACGACGACGAGCGTCAGCGCCCAGGGTGGCAGCGACAGCGCCTCGAAGGCGATCTCGGCGGCCTGCCAGATGACGAAAGCGACGGCAGCGTACACAACGACGACGCGGAAGACGCGCCGGCGCCGGAGCTCCGCCACAAAGGCACGAAGCCGCGAGCCACTTTCGTCCATGGGCCAGCCGGTCCTATCCCAAGCCGTTCGCTCGAATCACATACGTATGCGACGCAAGATGTACTTGCCCCGCCAGTGCTGCAAGGATGACACTCGAGCCCTTTTACCTGTTAGAAACCTGACGGCCTTGGACGGTTGGAAGCTCTCGACAGCGCTACTCCGCCGCGCCGAATGCCGTGAAGAGCGGCCCGTCCCCTACCCCGGCGTTGAGCGCCGACAGCCCGCTACAACTGGGCAGCTGCATGCGCCCTGAGTCGAACTCGCACCTCACGTACTGACTCCTCATCACGGCACGCCAGTCGCCGCCACTTAGCGTCATCTCGATCGGCAGGTCCGGCGGCTTGTAGCTCACGCTGTCGAGCTCTGCCAGCGTGCGAGCATAGCGGCTGTAGATCGAGAGGAACCAGCGCTGCGCCGACTTGAGCTCCATCAGGTGGTCGGTGAAGGCGCGGCTGTGCTGGCCGACCCGTCCGGCCTCCGCCTGGAAGCGGTCGTTGAACGGCTTCTCGAAGAGCAAGAAGATCCAGCCGTCGCCGCGCGGCTCGAAGTAAGCGGCCGAGAGTCGAGCCGTCTCGTCCGCCCGGTCGCGTACGCGGAACAGCACCTGCCGGCCGTTTCGCGTCTTGTTGACTTTCTCGACGAACACCTGGGTGCTATCGGTACAGCCGTAAGGCCAGCCCTCACAGAACCGATCGCGGATCGCCAGGGCCGCCCCATCCTTATCGAAGCTGTCACAGCCCGCGAGCAGCGTCAGCCCACAGAGCACGAGTAGCCCGGACCGGCGGATTCGAGGCATCGTACGCTCCTGCTGGTTGTCCTTTCCCGAGATAGGCAACTACGGCGCGCGGTCAGCTGCGCCTGGAGCCTCCGCCTTTGTCGCGCGGCTCCAGTCTGAGCCGCACCTCCGGCACCCTCTTGCGAATCGGTCGCTCACCGGTCGCCGGGGGCGGCTCCGCCGGGACCGCGAAGCCCTCGGACTCCGACGGCTGACCGCGCAGGCTTCTCCGAATCATCTCCTCGCCACGCTCGATCGCCAGCTGGATACGGCTCAGCTCACGCTCGCCGCGCTCGAAGATGTCGATCGAACCCCCGTCCCCGCGCCGCATCACCACCAGCTGGACAGGGAACGTCAGAGCGCCTGGACAGCTCTCGGCCACGTGTAGCACCGTCCAGTACGCGCACAGCTCACCCAACGCTATGTCCGGTAGCCCGTCATGCCACAGCACTTTGCGCAGGAAGGTGAGGAACGGATCAGCGATCACCTTGGCCCCCCCGATCGTCGCACACGCCAGCTCGTCGGTGACTTCCGTGACCGAGCATTCCGGATCGAGGAGGAAGAGCCGCAGCGAGTCGCGGAACGGGATCGCCAGCATCGATTGGCTGACGACGTACTCGTTGGAGGTGATGCCGAAGCCCGGCAGCCCCTGCAGCGTCCGGTGTATCGCTACGGTCCGCTGGACCGGCGCAGCCAGCGCATCCCTGAGCTTCCCCCGCAGCACGTCCTCGACCGCATCGCGCTCGTCAGGCTCCGCCAGGCAGCGCTCCAGCGACAGTGCCATCTCCTGCGCCAGGCCATCGTGTCCGGTCACGCCCAGGACCGCCTGCCCGGCGACGACCCGCAACTTCTTGCCCCACTGCCGCGCCGGCGGCAACCCGTCCTCCGACGGCATCGTCCCCGGACCACTGGCGGCCAGCACCACGCTGTCAGTGCACCGGATACCAACGATGAGCGACACGACGGTTACTCCTGAATTGCGGCTTTCCTTGCCATACGGGGGATCACGAAGCCTTCTGAGAGACGGCCTGTCTCAGGGGGAGTGCCCTGCAAGTTATCAAATCGGCCCGCCAATCACAAGCAGGGCAATGACCTAGCAGGCCGGGAAGGAAGCTGGGGCCGCTCCTCCACGGGGAGCGCCCACCCTTGCCCAAATGGCCGGTTTCCAACAATTTAGCGGTACCCCCGCAAGTCCCGCCGGACGAAAACCCAAGCTCACATGCGAGATTTGGACAACCTTCAGACCCAGCTCGCCAAGGAGGAGGCCGCCCTCGGGGCGACCCACGAGCAGATCGAGGCGGCAAGGCAGCAGATCGAGGCGCTGCACGCCCAAATCGCCGCCCTGCAAAGCCAGATCGCGGCGACCGAACGCCAGATCGAGGAGCTGCGCGAGCACGCCGCGACGATCGAGAAGCGCATGGAACTCTTGCGCGAGTACATGTCGATGGTCGACGCCGCGCAGCAGGCCCCGGCATCAGCACAAACACCGCCGGCGGCCGCGCCCGCCCCAACGCCGACGCCGCCGGATGTGCATCACACGCCCGTTCCGTCGCGCGCCGCCGCGCAGGCGACGGGGGGCGAAGGCGCGGCAGAGATCCTCCCGTCCTTCGAGGAAGAACAGGAAGAGGAGATAGGCGACCTGTCATTCGTCGAGTCGCTGCCGGGGGCCAAACCGGACGACACGAACCCGCCGCTCACAGTCAAACCGGACTCTTTCGAGGCCCTCGACGAGGAAACGCTCACCCACGAGCTGCTGCCGCGAACCCACACGTTCGAGGAAGAGCTGCTTCTGGTATTGGCCTACCACAGGAAGGCGATCGCGCCGAAGGATGTCGGCCGCGTCTTCCGCCGCCTCGACTACGCGCCGAAGCAGAGCGCGACCGAGAAGAACATCAAGGCCCTGGTCGAGGCCGACCACCAGTTCTTCGAGCACGCCAAGGAAGGCCGGATCGCGCTGACCGCCGAGGGCCGCGAGGAAGCGCAACGGCTACTTGAGCAACTCGCGTAGCACACTCGGCGCCGGCCGCTCAGTCCGGCGCCCCTATCCTCGTGCCCTCTGGCGACCTCGGCGTCCCGGCCTCAGATTCCCGAAGATAGGTCCGTTCCAGGAGAGCCCCCGCTAGAGGAGGAGCATCATGGCCGACAGCGTCTACAAGGTCATCGAGCTGGTTGGGACGAGCACCAAGGGATGGGAGGACGCGGCAAAGAACGCGGTGGACAAGGCCGGCGAAAGCCTCAAGAACCTGAGGATCGCCGAAATCACCAAGCTGGACCTCACGGCGGAGGACGGGAAGACCGTCCGCTACCGCGCCCGGGTCGCCCTATCCTTTAAGATCGAGTGAGCTGACTTAGAAGAAGTCGCAAGTGGTCTGGGAATTCTCGAATCTTGATCCGGGGATTCGGGGAGGTAGGGGGCATAGAACTACTTCTTGACTTCCCGACCTCCCCTGTTCCCTTGCTCCCTTGATCGAGGTTCGAGAATCCCCAACAGACCTCGGCGTTGCCAGTCCCTACGTCGTGGACCTGCGATACAGCTCCAGCCACTGCAGCCCCAGATCGTCCGTTCGAACGACATACACCGAGCTGCGCCCGATCCCTACCACGTCCCGGCTTGCCGGCAGGGTGACCCGACCCTTGAGCTCGGCGTCCGCTCCGAACACGTCGAACTGCACCCGTTCTCCCGCCGGCACGTGACGCTCGACCCACACGTCCCCTTCCGGCGCCACCCAGACACCGTTGGAGACGAAGGCGGGCTTGTGCTCGGGCCAGTCGAGGCTGTCGAGGTCCGGGCCGGGCTCGCTACCGCCGCCCCGGCCCATCGATACACGCCGGTCGCCGTTCTCGACCATAATGCCGATCGTTATCCCGCTGTTCAGGCTCTCCGCCCATTCGTCCCTGTCAGCCCGCCGGATCCTCACCGGCTCGTACTCCACCGGCGTGCCGCGGACGACACTTCCGTCGGGGTGGATCCACTCCACGTGGTAGTCGCCCGAACGCGCGACCGCCACTCGCCCGTCCCAGGCTACCGCCCACGCGTCCTCGGGGCTGAGCGGTACCGGGCTGATCATCACCGCCTGATTCCCGGCACCCCCTCTGGTGTTCCGTTGCAGCTCCGGCAGCTTGACCTGGGTGACCGTGTCCATTGCACCCGAGGCCCGATCGTAGCGCGCGACCGCCGCCGAGTCGGGCAGGCGTCGCATCGCGCCACCCATCGGTCGGAAGTACAGTCGACCCTGCGAGTCCGTGCCCCGGGGCAAGAGTATCTGCAGGTTGCCGGTCCCCGGTTCACCCTGTGCAATAGGCATCGTCGCGCCGAAGTCGCCCTCCGGGCTCAGAACCGTGAGCCGAGCGTTGCCGAGATCCACGAGCAAGGTCGAGCCGCCGGGGAGCGGGAAGAGCCCGTCGGGCTGGTCGTACTCCTCCGGCCCTTTGCCCACACCGCCAATTGTATCGGCGGTACCAGCTCGCATGTCGGCGATAACCAGCGCCTGGCCGAGCGGGTCGGCAATCATGACCCGGCCATCCGGCAGTTCCTGGAGACCGTTGACCAGGCCGAAGGCTTCGGGGAAGGTGGCCTCGGGCTCGGTCAGGCTCTCGACCTTTACCTGGGCCTGGAGCGACCCGGCGCCGGCAACGGCCACCGCGCCCAGAGTTACCACTCCTCGACGTAGAAGGTTCATGGCATCCGTTCCTCTTTGAGATGTCGGGATCGTTTTCTCGACTAGATGGATGCGCGAGCCCCACCGGCCGTCGCAACCGCCGCCCAGGCCGGCATCAGCGGGCAGCGAAGCGATCGGCTCGGAAGGGGCGCCAGTCGTGCCTCGACGCGCCGGTCAGCACTAGCTCCGCGACGATAGCCCCGGCTAGCGGGCCGAGGACTATTCCGTCGCGCCCGTAGCCCGTGGCGTAAACCAGCCCGTCCAGTTCAGGGTCCGGACCGATGATCGGAGAGGAGTCGGCGCTGATCGGCCGCAGCCCCGCCCAGTGTTCGATGGGCTTCAGCCTGGCCATCCCCGGGAGAAGCTGCGAGACCGACTCGTGGATCACCTGCAGACCTGCCTCGGTTATCGCACGGTCGAAGCCCACATCCTCCATCGTGCTCCCGGCAAGCACGGTGCCGTCCGCCCGAGGCACGAGGTAACGGCCGGCGTGGCTAGCGACGATCGGCCTCAGCGCCAGGGTCTTGGAGGGAAACCGCGCGATCTGACCGCGCACCGGCCGCACCGGCAGCTCACGCGGTAGCCCACCGATCGTGCCGCTCCAGGCGCCCGCCGCCAGCACCACCCGCTCCGCCTCCAGCGTCCGCCCGTCGGCCATGACGACACCGGTCACCTGGCCACCGCTCGACACGATCTCCGCCACGCCGTTGCCGCTGATCAAGCGGATGCCGGTGCGCGCGATCGCGTCACCCAGCGCCGCCGCCAACCGCTGACTGTCCAGCTGTCCCTCCTCGGGAAACCAGAGATAGGAGACCGCCCCGACCCCCACGCCGGGCTGTAGCTTCGCTGCCGCGCCGGGCTCGAGGATCTCCGCCTCCAGGCCCGCCTGCCGTTGCCAGCGCAGCGTCGCCGCGGCTTCCTCGTGCTCCTCGTCCGAGAGGTTCGCGACCAGCATGCCGTCCCAGCGAAGGTAAAGCTGGTGCCCCGACAGCTCCTCGAGCTTGGCGGCGAACTCGGGGTAGCGGGTCCGAGCCTCCAAACACAGCCGGAACTTCTCATCCGGCCCGCCGGACTCGTACTGCGCCACGATCATCCCGGCCGAGGCACCGGTCGCCGCCGCGCCGGGCCGGCTCTTCTCCACCAGCGTCACCGCGGCGCCCCGCTCCCAGAGTGCCAGGGCGGTGGAGCACCCCGCGATGCCTGCCCCGATAACCACTACCTCGAGCATGCCGGGCCTTCCTCAGCGCGGGGCCAGATAGCCGCCGGAAACACCTCTGGGAGAGAGAACGATCTGCCACAACTGTGTCTTGCGACCCCGGAACGCGCCCGCGCACGACAGCAGGTAGTACGTCCACATCCGGCGGAACCGCTCGTTATACGATTCCTTCAGCGTATCCCATCCGCCTTCGAAGTTGCGATACCACTCCATCAGCGTCTTGTCATAGTCGGGCCCGAGGTTGTGCCAGTCTTCTATCACGAACTCGCCCTCGCACGCATCGGCGATCTGCTTCGTCGATGGCAACATCGAGTTCGGAAAAATGTACCGCGCCATCCAGGGGTCGTTCGTGCTCACCGAGCGATTGCCACCGATCGTGTGCAGCAGGAACAACCCGTCGTCTCTCAAGCACCGACGTGCCACACGCATAAAGGCCGAGTAGTTCTTGCACCCAACGTGCTCGAACATCCCGAGCGAAAAGACCCGGTCGAACTCATCGGTAACCTCGCGGTAATCCTGCAGGCGAATCTGTATCGGAAGACCCTCACAGCTATCGCGCGCCAGCCTGACCTGTTCCTCCGACACGGTGATCCCGACAACCTCGACGTCGAAGCCCTCGGCAGCGAACTTCGCCGCCCCGCCCCAACCACAGCCGATGTCCAGCACCCGCATCCCCGGTCGCAGACCCAGCTTGCGGCAGACGAGGTCGAGCTTCGCCTCCTGCGCCTCGTCCAGCGTCATCGCGTCTTTCCAGTAGCCGCAACTGTAGATCATCCGCCGATCCAGCATGCAGCGGTACAGGTCGTTGCCGATGTCGTAGTGACGCCGCCCGATCTGAAAGGCGCGGGAGGGGCTCTGCAGGTTGATCACCCTCGCGCGCAAAGCTCGCAAGCCGTCGGCCAGAGGCCGCACCTCGTATTCCAAACCAGCGCGCACTATCCGGTAGAACAGCTCGTCGAGCCTATCGCAGTCCCACCAGCCGTCCATATACGACTCGCCCAAACCCAGCGAGCCCTGCGCCATCACCCTGGCGTACAGCCGCGCGTCGTGGACACGGATGTCCCAGGGCCGGCTTCCGCCGACCTCGACATCGGCATGTGCCAGCAGCTCCTCGACTCTTCGCCTCAGACTATCCCGAGCCATGGTTCATCACTGCCGAGACAGCGTACTATTTCAGACCGAGCTTGGATTGAGCTCATCTGAAAGATGCAGGCTCGGGGTGGCGCGATCAATTCCGCCATCGCCCGCAGCCACGACGCGCCACCACTCTCGCGCTCGACCGTACCAGATCCCATCTTACACGCCGATGACCGATATATCGACGCCCCGCCCGCGCGCGGCCCTTTTCGTCACGTGCATGGTCGACACGCTCTACCCCGGCGTCGGCATGGCCGCCGCACAGCTCCTCCAGCGCCACGGCGCCGACGTCGTCTTCCCGGATAGGCAGACCTGCTGTGGGCAACCGGCCTTCAACGCGGGATACCGCAACGACGCCCGCGCGGTGGCCAGACATTTGATCGACGTGTTCTGGCCGCTCGTCGACGGCGGAGACGTCGATGCGGTCGTCGCGCCCAGCGGAAGCTGCGTCGCGATGGTCAAGCGGCACTACCCGATCCTCTTCGAGGCCGCCCACGACATCGAGTATCAGCGGAGGGCGGTCCAGCTCGGCGAGGTCACCTACGAGCTCACCCAGTACCTCGTAGACTACCTCGGTGTAGCAGATGCGGGCGCCCGCTGCCCTGGCAGGCTCGCCTATCACCCCTGCTGTCATCTCCTGCGCGAGCTCCACATAGACGCGCAGCCGCGCCGGCTACTGTCCTCTCTTAAGGATGCGGAGATCGCGGAGCTACCCAACGCCGATGAGTGCTGTGGCTTCGGCGGCCTCTTCGCCCTGAAGAACGCCGACATCAGCACAGCGATGGGGCGACGCAAAGTCCGGAACGTCAATCACAGCGGAGCCGACATGGTCGTGCTGAACGACGTCAGCTGCATGACCCACCTGAATGGTATCCTCAGGCGCGAGGGTCACTCGTGCCGTGCCGTCCACATCGCCGAAGTACTCAACGGCACAGTCGAACACGCCACCGCCGAGAGGGACTCCCCAGATGACCGTTGACGTCGGCGCGGCCTACCCGACACGCGTACGGCAGGCGCTGGCCGACGACGCACTCCGCGCCGCCCTCGACCGAGCCACCGAGCATCTGCGCGGACGGCGAGCCCAAGCGCTGGCCGGCGTGGACGCGACACGCTTACGCGACGAGGCCCACGCGGTGCGGCGCTACGCTATCGAGCACCTGCCCGATCTTCTCGAGCAGCTCGAGGGCAACCTCATCGCCAACGGTTGCCAGGTCCACTGGGCACGCGACGCGGCCGAAGCCCTGGGTGTAGTGCTCGAGATCGCCCACCAGAACCACGTCAAGGACGTCGTCAAGTCCAAGTCGATGGTGACGGAGGAGATCGGCCTCAACGACGCGCTGCAGCGATCAGGGATCGACGTGGTCGAGACCGATCTCGGCGAGTTCATCATCCAGCTCGCCGGCGAGCCGCCGAGTCACATCATCACGCCGGTCATCCACAAGCGCCTGGAAGACATCTCGGAGATCTTTCAGACCAAGCTCGACACACCACCGACGGATCAACCCGCCGAGCTGTGCGACACCGCGCGCCGCGCACTGCGGAGCGAATTTCTCATCGCAGACATGGGGATCAGCGGCTGCAACTTCGCGATCGCGGAAACCGGCACGATCTGCATCGTCACGAACGAGGGCAACGGTCGGATGGTGACCAGCTTGCCCCGCGTCTATGTCGCCATCGCCGGGATCGAGAAGGTCGTGCGCAGCGTGGAAGACGCCGTGTTGCTATGGCAGGCAGCCTCACGAAACGCCACGGGCCAAGACGTGTCGGTCTATTTTTCGATGAGCAGCGGTCCACGGCGACGCGGAGACAGCGACGGGCCCGACGAGATGCACGTCATACTCATCGACAACGGCCGCTCCCGGATCCTCGAACGACGCTACGGCGACGCGACACTCTGCATCCGTTGCGGCGCCTGCATCAACATCTGTCCCGTGTACCGAGAGATCGGAGGACACGCCTACGGGCGCACACCCTACAGCGGTCCCATCGGCGCGGTCATCACGCCTCTCCTCGAGTACGACATCCGACCCGCAAGAGACCTGCCATTTGCCAGCTCGCTGTGCGGCGCCTGCCGCGATGTGTGCCCGGTTAAGATCGATCTGCCCCGACTGCTCCTCGATCTGCGCAGCGACATAGTCGAGCGCCGGGCCGCGCCCATCGCTGAGCGGGTCGGCATGCGAGTGTACTCCACCGCCCTGCGCAGGCCCGCCCCCTATCGCGCCCTGGCACGGCTGGCGCGGCGGCTGGGCCGGCTCGCCGCCCTACTGCCTCCGCTCAAGCGGTGGGCGCGGACTCGCGAGCCCCCGCGCTTCGCAGCGAAATCCTTCGCTACGCTCTGGCGCGAGCGCGGCCGCCGGCCCGGGGAGGGTGCGGCCGAATGATCTACGACTCGATCGAAGCCCGGGACGAGATCTTCGCGCGCCTGCGCCGCGCCTGCTCAGGCTCGCGGTCCGTCTTTCGCGAAGCCCTCGCTCACCTGAAACCGCCGGACCCGCCCACTCCCGTCACGCACGCCGACGGCGACAGGCGCTCGCTGGCGGCCCGGTTCGGCGCCAAGCTGGAGGCAGCCTCGGGGAGCTACGAGATCCTGGAAGACGCGGCGGAAGCTTCGCAGCGCGTAGTCCAGCTGGCCAGAGAGTGGGGCGCCGCGGAACGTGCGACGGAGAGCGCTGCGGAAACGATCGAGATACTGAGTTGGGCTTCGCGCGCGCTCCCCATCGAGAATCTCGGCGAGCTGCTCAAGCAGGCCGGCACTTCCCTCATCGTACCCGACGACATGCACGATGAGCGCACCCGCGCTCGCGCGGCCCGCGTAAACCTAGGGCTGACGGGCGCCGACGCCGCGTTCGCCAGCACGGGATCGATCGTCCTCGCGTCGGGGCGCGGGAAGAGCAGAGCGGCGAGCCTCTTGCCCGCTCGCCATCTCGTGCTCGTGCCGATGAGCCGGATCCACACCACGTTCGAGGCCTGGCTCCGCTCGCTCCGCGCTAAACAGGCCTTGGGCTCGTTCCTCAGGGTAAGCGGTCAGGTCGTTTTCATCACCGGGCCGAGCAAGTCGGCGGATATCGAGCTCTACCTCACGCTCGGCGTGCACGGACCCAAATCAGTCCACGCGCTCATCTTCGACGATATCTGGTGAGACCGACCTGATGAATCTGACCGTTCAAGCGCTGGTCGCCGTCGCACCTATTTTACTCGCTGGCGGCTTGCTCGTCGGTTTCCGCCTGGCCGCCAAGTACGCGATGCCCGCCGTCTACGTCGCCGCCGCGGTCCTTGCCTGGCTGGTTTGGCGAGTGGACGCACGCCACATCGCGGCATCCACGATTCAGGGCCTCTTCATCACCTTCGACATCCTGCTGATCATCTTCGGCGCGATACTCCTGCTGAAGACCCTGGAGCGTTCCGGCGGTGTCGCCGCGATCCGCCGCAGCTTCCACGACATCAGCGACGACCGCCGCGTCCAGGTCGTCATCATCGCCTGGCTCTTCGGCTCGTTTATCGAAGGCGCCGCCGGCTTCGGCACGCCAGCCGCCGTCGCCGCACCGCTGATGGTGGCGTTGGGGTTCCCGGCGACCGCGGCGGTGATGATCGGGATGATGATCCAGAGCACGGCGGTTACCTTCGGCGCCGTCGGCACACCAATCCTCATCGGCGTCACCGAAGGACTTTCGAGCCCGGAGCTCAGCGCGCGCCTCGCCGCCGCCGGTCTCTCCTTCGAGGACTACAGGCAGACGATAACGATCTACGCCGCCTGCCTGCACGGCATCACCGGTACCCTGATGCCCACGCTCATGGTCATGATGATGACCCGCTTCTTCGGGGCGAAGAAATCGTGGACCGAGGGGCTGTCGGTATTGCCATTCGCGATCTTCGGCGGACTGGCGTTTACCGTACCCTACACGCTGACCGGCGTGCTCCTCGGCCCCGAGTTTCCTTCGCTGCTGGGTGCCGCCGTGGGGCTCATGGTCGTCACCTTCGCCGCCCGGCGCCACTTCCTCGTACCGAAGGACACCTGGGACTTCCCGACGGCTGGCACCTGGCCCGCCGATTGGCTGGGGCTCGAGCCGACCGGAAGCCAGCATGACGGCGCCGGCCGCAGAATCCCGATAGGCCTGGCGTGGGCGCCTTACGCGCTGCTCGCCGGTCTGCTCGTGATCACGCGCCTCAGGCAACTTCCGGTAGGTGATCTGTTGAGAACGGCTCGGATCGCCTGGGTGGCCATTCTCGGGACCGAGATCACGGCATCGACTACACCGCTCTACCTACCGGCGACGATGCTGCTGATCGCCGTCGCCGCCACCTGGCTGCTCCATCGTATGAACGGCCGCCAAATCACCGGCGCCCTGCGCGACTCGTCGCGCGTCCTGCTGGGCGCCGGCTTCGTCCTCCTCTTCACCGTGCCGATGGTACGCATCTACATCAACTCCGGTATCAACAACTTCGAGCTCGCCGGCGGAGCCACGCTCCCATCGATGCCCATCGCCATGGCGGCCTGGGTGGCCGACCACGTCGGTCGAATCTGGCCCTTCTTCGCACCCGCCGTAGGCGCGCTCGGCGCCTTCATCGCCGGCAGCAACACCGTCAGCAACCTGATGTTCAGCCTCTTCCAACACGGCGTCGCAACACAGCTCGCCATAAGCGCCGCCGTGGTCGTCGCGCTGCAGGCCGTCGGCGCGGCGGCCGGCAACATGATCGCCATCCACAACGTCGTCGCCGCCTCGGCCACCGTAGGTCTCATGGGTCAAGAAGGGAACACCTTGCGCAAGACGATACTCCCCACGCTCTACTACCTGCTGGTCGTGGGCACCCTCGGCCTGATCACGATATACGGCCTCAAGGCGAGCGATCCGCTGGTGGCCGGCCAGGGCGGCGAGCCGGTCGAGCAAGTCGTGTGCGATTCCACGCGGCCGGCAACGACTTCGGCCCCGTTACTCAGACGATGACGACGGTAGTCGACCTGCTAACCATGCTAGCCGGTGCCGCCGTCACCTTCATCGGCATGCTCAGCGACTCGCCGACCGACGTGCTCGTGCACTAACTTTCAGCCCGGCCCACGAGAACGGGAAGCTCGGAAGGGGGGATCTTAGATGAAGGCGATGGTGCTGAATCAGCTGTGTAGCCTTCAGGAGAACGCGACCCCGCTGGAGTCAGCCGCCCTGTCTGATCCCACCCCCGCCGAAGGCGAGCTCCTGGTGAGAGTGTCGGCCTGCGGCGTCTGCCACACCGAACTCGACGAGATCGAAGGCCGGACGCCGCCGCCGCGACTACCCGTTGTCCTCGGTCACCAGGTCGTCGGCACCGTCGAAGCGACGGGCGGCGGCGCGACTCGCTTCCAGACGGGTGACAGGGTTGGTGTCGCCTGGATCTTCTCCGCCTGCGGGACCTGCAAGTTCTGTCGGTCGGGTGATGAGAACCTCTGTGCCGAGTTCAAGGCGACGGGAAGGGATGCCCACGGCGGCTACGCCGAATACATGACCGTCCCCGAGAACTTCGCACATCCGATCCCAGGCATCTTCAGCGACTCGCAGGCCGCCCCGCTCCTCTGCGCCGGCGCCATCGGCTACAGATCGCTGCGGCTCGCCGACCTCGAGGACGGAGGTACGCTCGGGCTCACCGGGTTCGGCGCATCGGCTCACATCGTCCTCAAGATGGTGAGACACCGATATCCCGGCACCGACGTCCACGTCTTTGCGCGGAGCGAAAAGGAACGAGAGTTCGCGAGAGTGCTGGGCGCCGTATGGGCGGGCGACACAACGGACGAACCGCCGGCCAAGCTCGACTCGATCATCGACACCACGCCCGCCTGGAAACCGGTCGTCGAGGCGCTCGGCAACCTGGAGCCCGGCGGCAGACTGGTGATCAACGCGATCCGTAAGGAAGAGATCGACAAGGACTACCTGCTGAGTCTCGACTATCCGACCCACCTCTGGATGGAGAAGGAAATCAAGAGCGTGGCCAACGTCGCCAGGCGCGACGTCTCCGAGTTCCTCCAGCTCGCCGCAGAGATGCAGCTCGAGCCGGAGGTTCAGGAGTTCGCGCTTCAAGAGGCGAACCAGGCGCTCCTCGAGCTCAAGATGGGGAAGATAAGAGGAGCGAAGGTCCTGAAGATCGACTGAGCGAACCGGAACAGCTCGACACAGGGTCCACGGCATGACGACGATACCGCTCACACCGATCGATCACATCTTCACCGGCGTCGGCTCGTACCCCATCGAGTTCGTCTTCGCGTATCGCGAGACGATTGACGCGCGAAAGTTGGAGCGCAGCCTGAGCGAGATCGTCCGCCGCTTTCCACCGATCGGCAGCAAGCTCCTCCGGACTTCGGACCATTCGTTCGCTCTCCAGCCATCCCCGGATGGCCTGCATTTCCAGACGATCGAGGCCTCCACAAGCTTCGACGACCAAGACGCCCGCTACGACTTCCTCGATCCGGTAAGCAGCGTCGAGGGAGAACCACTCACCCGGATCAGGTTGACCCAGACCCCCGAGGGCTCCGTACTCGGCGTCAGCATGTCCCACGCGGTAGGCGATGGCTTCAGCTACTTCTTCTTCCTCTCCAGCTGGGCGCGCCTCTTTCACCGGCAGCCGGTACTCGACCCGTCGCACCAACGCGAGCTCCTCAGCCCGGGTCCGGCAGACGACGGTGAACCGGTCACACGGGAGCGTGTGCTGTCCGACGCCGGCATCTTCTGGGAAGGGCGGCGGCCCAGCGTCGAGCGCAGTCATATGCAGTGGGACCGCTTCCACGTGCCCAAAGCCGAGATCAGCCGCTTGCTCCAGAAGGCACAGCAGGACTGCGACGCCCGGTTGTCCCACAACGACGTGATCTCGGCGGACCTCTGGAGGACCTATGTCGCCAGATGGGACTCGCAGCAGGATTCGACGACCTACGCGAGTTGCCCGGTCGACGTCCGCAGGATCCTGAAGCCGTTTCCCCGAACATATTTCGGTAACGCCGTGGCCCTAGCCACGACCTCTCTCGAGCGAAGCGAACTCGCCCAAGCCCCGCTCGGCGGGCTGGCATCGATGATCCGCAGCGCCGTCGCCGCCGTCGACGCGGGCTATATGCAGAAGTCGCTGGCCACTCTGGAGGCCCTGAGAGCTCAACAGGGTCTCTCGGTAGTGGAGGAGAACCACGTGATCCACCCGCGGAGCGGCATCCTGATCACGAACCTGTCGCGCCTGCCCGTGCAGGAGATCGTGTTCGATGCTGGACCGCCCGTCGCGTTCGACATCCTGACGCCCGCCCAGCGCGGCGCCGTCGTACTCCCTGCCGAGGACGGCGTCGATGTCCGGGTGTGCTACCCGATCGGGATGGGTTAAGATGGAGCCACGCGCCGAGGCTTTCGCCTAGGGCGCATGCCCAGCAGATGACTGACGAACCGGGCACCGATTTCTTTGATCTGCAGCAGGCACTCGCCGGGCGGTTCTCCCTCGAACGAGAGCTCGGCCGCGGCGGTATGGGGGTCGTATACCTCGCCCGCGAAGTGAGCCTCGACCGCCCGGTGGCGCTTAAGCTCCTACCGCCGGCTCTGGCGGCACAGCCGGCGGCTCGCGAGCGATTCCTGCACGAAGCGCGCACCGCGGCGAAGCTCTCCCACCCCAACATCGTCCCGATCTTCGCCGTGGACGAGGTCGACGAGTTCGTGCTCTTCGCCATGGCTTACATCGACGGAGAGACGCTGGGCCAGCGCATCCGTGCCCGCGGCCCGCGTCCAGCCTCCGAGGTCACCCGCATACTGCGCGAGGTCGCCTGGGCGCTGGGGTACGCGCACGCTCAAGGCGTCGTGCACCGCGATGTAAAGCCCGACAACATCCTGCTGGAGTCAAGTAGCGGCCGGGCGCTGCTGACTGACTTCGGCATCGCCAGCGTGGTTGAGAGCGCGGAGCAACCTGGCCCGGGACAGGTATCGGGTACCGCCGAGTTCATGAGCCCCGAGCAGGCGAAGGGTGAGACAGTCGGACCGGCCAGCGATACGTACTCGCTCGGCGCCGTCGGCTACTACGCGCTGAGCGGTAGATTTCCCTTCGAAGGATCGACCCATCACGTCATACTCGCCAAGCACATCAACGAGAACCCCGCGCCCGTGGGTTCGGTCGCCCAGGGTGTGCCCAGGCGGCTGGCCCAAGCGATCGACCGTTGTCTGGCCAAGGATGCCGCTCAGCGCTTTGCCAACGACGAGGAGCTCGCCGAAGCGCTCGGCCTCGCGCTCCCCGAGCGACGAGAGCTTCCGGTCGCGCTACGCGTCTTCATCAAGCGCGAAGGGCGGATCGGCAGCGGAGGCGCCCTATTATATATGTGGTTACTGGCGATGGTGGCCGCGCTGGCCGGCGAGCTGGCGCCTCTGGGGCTGGGGACGTTGGCGGGGTTCGGTACGTTTATCGCCGGGGTGACGCTCGTTCCTGCCGGGATCCTCATCAATCGTGCGCGCCGGCTTCAGCGAGCCGGCTACGGTCTGGATGAGCTCGTCGTAGCCTTCAAAGCGGAAGTCGATCGCGCCCGCGAGGAGGGCGCCTTCGAGTTCGGGCACGGGCCATCTACGTACGAGCGGGTCGTGCGGGCCATCTGCGCCGGCGGCCTGGGCCTGGCGGCCCTCTCAGGGCTCGGGCTGGCCGTGGGGGGCGGCGCCCAGGCCCTCGAGATGACCCTAGCCCTCTCGTTGACGACCGGGATGGGGGCCGGGGTCCTGGCGCTGGTCCGCTGGCAGCGGCGCCAGCCCGTTGACCGCCAGCTGCGCAGCTGGCTCTGGGGATCGCGGCTGGGGCAGTGGGTGTTCAGAGCCGCCGGGCTCGGCCTCAAGCGAACCCCCGCCGCCGGCTCAGCCACCTACCGGCCAACCGAGATGGCGATCGGGATGGCAGCCGATCGCTTGTTCGGAACCCTGCCGCGCGAGCTGCGCAGGTCACTCAGCGAACTGCCCGACATCGTGCGCAAGCTGCAGGTCGATGCCCAGAAGATGCGCACCAGGATAGAAGAGCTGAACGGGATCCTGGCAGAGGTGAGCAGCGAACGGCTGGAGAGCAGAGCCCTCGAAGCGTCTCCATCACCCGACGAGAGCGCCAAGCTGGTAGGTCAACGCCAGGCACTCGAAGAAGATCTGCGCGCCGCACGCGACGCCACTCAGCAGCGCCTGGCCGACGCTGTCGCCGCGCTCGAGACGATCAGGCTGGGCCTGCTCCGCATGCAGGCCGGTTCCGGCAGCATAGAGAGCCTCACCGATGACCTCACGGCGGCGCGCGGTGTGGCCGACGACGTCGGTCAGCTCCTCGAGGGGCAGGGCGAAGTTTCCATGCTGCTGAGAGGCGACTAGGGCAGAGCTCAGCACTCGCGCCCCGCTCCGACCAGGTCCAGAACTTCCCGTTGACACTCGACCAAGAAGCTGGTAGATGGCAGGACCGGATCGCCCTGAAAACGAAAAACTGTTGCACGGCCGTGCCATGGGAGTCATGCCTTCCGATCGCGACGAGCCCATCCGGGAACTCGTGATGAGGAACCCGGGCCAGGCGAGCTTCGAGGAGTACAAGTGCCTTCGTGAGACAATCTGTCGGCGCGCTCCCTGCAACCTGCTCGTCTTCGGGCTCGGCCGCGACTCCCGACTGTGGGTGGACAGCAATTGCGGCGGCAGGACGGTATTCCTCGAGCACGTGCCCGCCTGGATCGAGCAAACGCAGAGCGACGTAGCGGACGCCGAAATCTACACGGTCGAATACGACACGAGGCGCTTCCAGTGGCGATGGCTGCTCAACAAGCCGAAGCGGCTCTTCATGGCGAGCATACCGAACGGATTGATCGCTACCGATTGGGATATCATCTTCGTCGACGCGCCGGCGGGCACACGCTGGAAGTCGCCCGGCCGCATGAAGAGCATCTACACCGCGGCGGTCCTCGCCCGTGAATCAGGTGACACCGACGTATTCGTGCACGACTGCGATCGCAAGGTCGAGCGGGCCTACAGCGACAATTACCTCGGCGACGCCGATTTGCTGGAGGTAGTCGACACGCTCCGGCATTACTACGTAGGCCGCGCCCCCACGGCCGACGAGACAGGCTGAGGCGGCGGGGCGCGGATCGGTCGCCGAGCGTTGTCCGCCACCCACGATAGAGATCAATGAAACTAGTCTTCATCAACTCGGCTCGTGACTGGGGTGGCGCCGAAGGCTGGTCGGCCTACTTCTGCACCGGTATGGCCGAGCGCGGCCACACGGTCACCTTCATATGTCACCCGCGAGCCGAGCTCTATCACCGACTCGAATCCGACCCGAGCGTCGAGCTGGCTCCCGTGCGGATCCGCGGCGAGCTGGATCCCATACGTGTCTACCAGTTGGCACGACTATTTCGGCGCAACGCGCCCGACGTGATCGTCACCTACAGGACCCGGGACACCAAGCTCGCAGTCGTCGCGCAGTACTTGGCCGGTGGATTCCCACTCGTCCAGGCCCACAAGGCACCGTATCCGCTGCGCGATACCCCGTTATATCGATTCCTCTGGACACGCGGCGTTCGTGCTATAGCGACGTCCTCGATCAGGAATCGGGAGATGCTGATCCGGCACGCGACGTGGCTGTCGCAGATTCCGATCCGGGTCATCTACAACGGCGTCGACATCGATCACTTCCGGCCTCGCCCCGAATCGCGGGCCGAAGTCCGCGCAGAGCTCGGAATCCCGGACTCGGCCTTCGTGGTCAGCTACCACGGCCGCATCGAGTCCCGTAAACAGGTCGACGTCATGATCGACGCCGTGATCGCCGCTGCTTCGCGAGAAGCGGTGCACGGCATCTTTCTCGGTAGCGGACCTCAACTGTCGGAACTACGTGAGCGTGTCGAGAGGCTCGCTGCACCGGTCACGCTCACAGGGTTCCGCGAGGATGTCCCGCGATTGCTGGGCGCGGCCGATGCGGCCATGCACCTCTCGATATCCGACACCCTTCCCCACTCCGTGCTCGAGGCGATGGCCTGCGGTCTGCCCGTCGTCGTGAGCGACGAGCCGAGCCATCGCGAGCAGATCCACCACGGGGAGCACGGCCTCGTCGTACCGCCCGGCCAACCGGAAGCCGCCGCCCAGGCGATCCTCGAGCTGGCCCACGCACCGCCCAGGCGCGCCCAGATGAGTGCCGCGGCACGACAGCGCGCCGTCGCCGAGTTCAACCGGCTACGGATGGTCGAGGGTTACGAGAGCTTCCTCGAGGAGCTGTTAGCCGAAGGTTGACGGCGTAGCCCAATCGGGCCGCGCCGCCATCTGCGTCCCGTCACTCAATCGGGGTATCCACGGCGACGTCGCTGAGTGAATCTCGGACAAGCGAAACTCTGATGACCCCACTATCGTAGGTGATGAAGGACACCCGGGATGAAAACGTCAGTCGCACCTGTCAACCGCCAACCGTAACTCCGTGACGTGACATGGATGCACTGTTCAGGAATCTCCGCTACGCCGGGCGGCGTTTCGCGCGGAGCCCAGGGTTCACGCTGGTCGCCATCCTGTCGCTGGCGCTGGGGATCGGGGCGAACGCAGCGATCTTCAGCGTGGTCAACGCGGTGGTTCTGAGGGACCTCCCTCTGGAGGATCCTGAGGAGCTGGTCGAGATCTACATCGACACCGAAGCTTTCCCCTTCGCGCC
>CP070815.1:2786302-2788258 GCA_020344215.1 Gemmatimonadota bacterium | reverse complement strand
TCGCGGCTGATCCGCACCGACAAGGACTTTTGTAGACTCCTGGAGGTATGTCAGATCTTCGACACGTTGGTTGGCGAGGACGATCAGGTCTATGATCTCAACCTCATGGACGACCAGCTGGTTCTCGGCATCAAGGGAACCTTGAGTGTGGTCGAGCTCAAACAACTGGACAAGCGACTCCAGGCTGGGCGCAAGGAGAAGGCGCTGCAGGGTAAGCTGGTTCAGCGGTTGCCGCCAGGCTATGTTCAGAATCCAACCGGGGAGGTGGTGTTGGACCCGGACGAGCGGATTCAAGAGGCCATCCGCATGGTCTTCAGCAAGTACCGGGAACTGTGGAGCGTGCGCCAAACCTGCCAGTGGTTCTGGGTCCACGAGCTGAAGCTGCCCGTCAACAAGTGCCTTCCGGGAGGGGTGAGGCTGGTCTGGCAGCTGCCGAAGTCGTCGTACATCCAAGAGATGCTCAGCAACCCCTACTACGCCGGCGCCTACTTCTGGGGCCGTGGGGCCACCAAGACGGTCTTCGAGGACGGCCGGCTGGTGAAGAAGCGCACCCGCCCGGCCCGGCGACCGGAGGACTGCTTCGCCTTTATCTGGGACCACCATGAGGGGTATATTGACCGGCGGACGTACGAGGAGAACCAGGAGATGATGAGCCGCAACCAACTCCGTGGTGAGGGCGACCCGGCGGTGGCCGCGGTGCGCTCGGGTCAGGGGCTGCTGGCGGGTCTTCTGCGCTGCGGCCGCTGCGGCCATAAGTACCACGTCCGCTACTCGGGGTGCAAGGGGACGAGCTCCCGGTACTTCTGCGTCGGCGACTACGACGAGGGTGGAAACTACTGCAACTCCTTCGCCGGGAGGAAGGTGGATCAGCGCATTGGGGAGGAGATCTTGGCGGCGATCTCCCCGCTGGGAATCGAGGCGAGTCTGGCGGCGTTGGAGAAGCTGAGAGCCGAGGACGACGAGGAGCGGCGCAGCCTGGTCCTGGAGCTTGAACAGGTCGACTACGAGGCGCAGCGCGCGTTCGAGCAGTACGACGAGGTCGATCCTCGCAACCGGCGGGTCGCCAAGGAGTTGGAACGACGGTGGAACGTGAAGCTGGAGGAGCGGGACCGGGTGCAAGCGGCGATCGCCGCCGTGGAGGCCAGGAACCGGCCGCTGAGCGCCGAGGAGGAGAAGAAGGTCCGGGGGCTGGGCGAGGATTTTGCTCGCGTCTGGGGGAGCGAGAACTGCCCTATCGAGCTGAAAAAGAAGATTGCCTGGACCGTGATCGAAGAGATCATAGCCGACGTGGTAGAAGGTGAGAACGCAGAGGTGGTCCGGATGGTCATTCACTGGAAAGGTGGAGCCCACACTTCGTTGGAGATGCCCAAAGCAGCCACCCGGATCATCAACAAGACCTCCTCAGACGCCCTCGACGTCATCCGCAAGATGGCGGACCGTTACGCTGACGGCGAGATTGCCGCGGTGCTGAACAGGCTCGGCTATCGGACCGGGAAGGACCTGCGGTGGAACCAGACGCGGGTGAGCGCGGCACGGCGGAGTCAATCGATCCCCGGCCACACGAAGCCCCGGTCCGACCCGGAGATTCTCAGCCTGGCACAGGCGGCGGCCTACTGCGAAGTACCGATGAGCGTCATCAAGCGGCTGGTCAGGAATGGTCTACTGACGAACGGGCAGGTGGTGCCGGTGGCTCCGTGGGAGCTTCGGCGTTCGGAACTGGACTCAGAACCAGTCCGTGGGATCCTCGCGCGTTATCGCCAAACCGGCCGATACTGT
Source organism: Gemmatimonadota bacterium (assembly GCA_020344215.1). GTDB lineage: Bacteria > Gemmatimonadota > Gemmatimonadetes > Palauibacterales > KS3-K002. The sequence continues at coordinate 2,786,482 of CP070815.1, read as the reverse complement.
GAGGAGGGGGGATTGTCACCAGACCAGAAGAACCTATTTACCTCAAAACAGGAGAGTTGATAATGGTGTGTATTTTGAGTGGCTCGTCGCGAAAGCAAAGCCATAGACGTCGATGCCATAGTACTCAGCGGCGCGGCCGAGGGCGCCGACGATGCGCTCGTCGGCGTCGGGCTCGGGGCG
>CP070815.1:2781029-2786202 GCA_020344215.1 Gemmatimonadota bacterium | reverse complement strand
GTTTTACTCACCGAGCGGGCCCATCACTCGCCCCACTTCTTCAGGAGGTGTCTACTCATTGCCGCCTTTCCCTCGAGTCAAGGGTTATTTTCGTCGTATTCGTCTGGAGTAAAACAGGCGCAGCCGCCCCACTCCAAAAGGTCGTAGGACTGGCCTTTCTCCAGGTCTTCTCGTAGCTGGCGCAGCGAAAGGGGCTTGACTTGGCCGTCACGCCTGTCCCGCAAGATGGTATGGGGCTTTGCTATAACGGATTGCAGGCTGGCCTCCATATCCTCGTGATACCTGTACCGTTCCGGCATCGCCTTCCACAGAAGCGCGAAGTTCGCTATGCCTGCCTTGATACAGAATCCACCGCAGTTGTTGTGCGGGAATCCCATCTTGTAGAGCCTGGGGATTTCGATCCCGTCGTGCTCCAGCAGCCGCAGCATTTTGTTTTTGGTGAGATACGGGGGCGATGTCAGCGGGGCCTCGACTCTCCACGGGCTCCAGTACCGCTCCACCCCGGCGAGGCGGTGAATTTCAGTCCAGTCGATGCCGATGTAGATGATCGAGTTCTCTGGATCGTGGTGATCGTCGATATGCTTTCTTAGGAATTGGCGCTTGAGGATTCTGGAACAGGGATCGCCTTTCGTGTTACCGAGAAACTTCACGTCTTTGAAGACCTGCCACGGGTCGCGACCCTCGGCCAGCCTGATGATCTCTGTATCCAGCACGCGCTCGATGTCGTCGAGGAACCGATAGAGGTCTTCGTCCTCCATCTTCGTGTCGGCGAACAGGAGGATGGGCTTCTTACCCTGCCGGTGAAGCCTTCGAGCGACCATGTAACTGCCGATTCCTCCGCTGAGCATGACTATGTGGTCACTCACCGCCAATCTCCCTGATCGCCTTTAGTTTTACTCACCGAGCGGGCCCATCACTCGCCCCACTTCTTCAGGACTCGAGCGACCAGATCGGCGACTTCCTTGGTCACGTCGCAGTCGTCCTCGTGGTCCCGGACGTATTCGGCGATCTTGACCACGTCGGTCTTGTTCTTGTCCTGCCACTCGTTCGACTCGTCGGCTGCACCCCTCCCGAGGAACTTCAGCAACCAGATCAAGTCCTCGGCCTCGAGCTCGCTCACCGGCTTGCCCTTCATGTTGGCGTGGCCGACGACGGCCATCGGCACTTCACCGTCCATCAGCTTCTTCGCCGGGGCCTTCTTCTTCGGTGGGGTGCGCCGCGGGTCGGCGCCACGCCGAGGCAGGCTGACGGCGTTCCCGTCGTCGTCCTCGGGCGCCAGATCGACCAGGGCGAGGTAGTTGTACCTGCGCCCGTAGGTGATCGCCTTGCCGACGTCCTGGGGCGTCAGGTCGATGATCTTTCCCGTGGTCTGGTGATGGAAGTTGAACGAGATCGTCGTCCTGACCCACTGATGTGACTCGGGGTGGCATACCATCGTGGTGACCATCACCCGGGTGATATTCGGGTACGTATCCGTGCGACTGCCGCTCGTGACGACCAGGCCGTGTTTCAAAAGGGCAGAACGGACCGTCGAGATGACTTCCGAGAGATCAGCGTACCGGCTGTGAAAGAACGGGTTTTCACTGGTCTTCTTCGGCCCGCTGGACATCTCGCCCTGGGCCTTGCCGAGGGCTTCCATGACCCGGTTCCACTCATGGGACATCTCCAGGCCATTGGAGACCATCGGAAGTGGCACCCCCGGCACACCCCGGCCTTCACACATGCCTCGAAGCGTGGGCCTCAGGAACTCTCGGTCCTCGTCCTCCGGGCCATCGGAGAGGACGTCCGCCTCCTCCTCGAACGGAAGGTGCTCCCGCTCGTGCGCGCTGGTGGTCATTGCTCTTCTCGCTTTCTCGGGGTATGCTCCCCGTGACAGTGGCTTACCGTTTCGACCCCGGTCCTAATCGGCCGGGGTTTCTTTTGCTCGGTCGAGGTCGCGCAGGATGTCATCGAGCCCGCTGACGATCAGCGTGGCGATGCCGTCCGTCGATTCGGCGGCTGCGCGGTAGAGATGCCGGAGTTTTGACTTCGCGTCGTCGATCTTCGCCAGGGTGGCGTAGGGCACGCGCGCGTTCGCCTCATTGATCCGACGCGCAGCATCCTCCCGGACGCGCTTGATCTCAGCCCTGAATTCCGCTTCGTCGATCGTCTCGGTCGGGATGATCGGCTTCAGCATCAGAAAGCCTCCACGAGGCACCAGATGCCCCAGGCGGCCAGGCCGAACAGCACCCAGGCGCCGAACACCGCGCCGACGAACCCAAGCGCGTCCTTGAGCCCCAGGAACATCCCGGGCTTCCGATCGAGATCCACCGCGTCCAGCACCTTCTCCAGCTCGCGCCATGCCAGCGTGCCGTTGTGCTGCTCTTCCTTCGGACGGTCGGACGTGTACATCACAGCCATCACGACTTCCTCCATTCCACGATCTTCGGAGTGGGTTCAAGGGCGGCCAGCTCGCGCTTCAATTCCTCGAGCTTCGTGTCGAAGTTCCAGCGATACCAGCGCCACCATTGCTCGTTCGGTGTCATGCCTTGATTCTCCAGACGGTCCAGTGCGATCCGGTGGGCCCGGGCCGGGTCTCCCCGGTGGGCTCCAGCACGCCATGACCCTTCGCGTAGAGATCGCAGCGGCGGCGGGAGAACGAGTACATGGCGAGGTCCCGCGCACCCTCGAAGTCGGTGCGGCCCTCGGGATGAGCCAGGAAGTACTCGTAGACCCGCTCCAGGGTCTCGGTGAGCCTCGGGAGTTGACGTCGGGCGGCGTCCCGGCTGGTGGCCGGGTCGTTCCGGTGGGAGTGCGTGCGCTCGAAATCCAGGACTGCTTGTGTGAGGTCGTGCATGGTGCTAGACCTTCAAGCAGCGGGTTTCCGGCGGTTGAGGTATTGCTCGACAGCGAGGCGGACGAGGTAGGCGACCGAGCGGCCGTCGTTGACGGCGAGCGCGCGCAGCTGATTCAGCTTTTCAGCGTCGAACCTCGTGTAGACGATCTCGGTCTTCTGTTGTGCTTTGTCGGTCATCATACGGACAATATGATGCCGATGTTGTGCAATGTCAAGACAATCTTTACAGGATTGCTAAATGTTGTCAGACAGGGTGTTACAGTCTCCGGCTATGGGAAACCGGGACGCTGGAACCTATGCCCGTCTTCAGACGCCCTCACAGCCCCGTGAAGCGACGATCTACTTCCGCCTGCCTCGATATGCCCAGGCCACCACGAACAGCACCACGAGGCCCACAACCGTCCACCAGACGACCTCCGCGCTCGGTGCGAAACCGGCAAGCCACGCGAAGAACCCCCGGACAGCCTCAATCGCCGGTGCGAGATCCAGATCCATGATCGACCCTCGGATCGCAGCCACACGCCCCGCAGCAGGCGCAGTGCGGGCAGATGCCGCGAATCGCGTTGTGGCACCCCCGGCACACCCCGGCCTTCACACATGCCTCGATCGAGGCGCTCACTTGAGAATCGATGCCGGGGACGGCGCTCCGATGGCATTTACCGCGGTGCCACGCTTGTCCCAGATCGACCGCCCGAGCACGTAGGCGCCGGAGACGCTCCCCCAGACGTACCAGAACTCCGCCGGCACCTGGGTCTCCGGAATCGGGTCCCCCGTCCAGTGGGCCGCGTAACGCGCCAGGACGTCCAGCACGAACATCACCAGACCGACGTAGACGATCGACGGCCGGGCCCGCTTGGTGAACTTGTCGCCCTGCTGGAGCTCCGCGACGAGCACCCGTTCCTTCGCCTCGATCTCGGCGACCAGCTCGTCGTGCAGCCGGGTGGCCTCCGCGCCGGCGAGCTTCTCCAGCTCGAGGCGCAGCTCCTTTTTCCCGAGATGACCCGCAGCGATCTTCTCGTATGCCCCGAGAACCGTGTCAACGATCTTGGCGTATCCCCCGCCCGTGATGTTGGAAAGCCAGCCCATCAGTCACCTCCGTGGGAAAACGGATTCCCGCCCGCCGCCACCTCGACGGCGATCCTCAAGTTCCGCACCTCGTCGGTCAGCCCGTCGATGCGGTCCGTCAGCCTCACCAGATACCAACCCAGCATCGAGACGACCACGGCGACGAGCACCGCGAGGGCCTTCGCCTGCATGTCCGCTTTCATTCGGGGATTTCCTCGCCCACGCTACGGATCGCGTACTCGATGATCCGCCGGGCGTTCTCCGGCTCGTCGAGCACCAACTCGTCGTGCGCCGCCCACATGCCCTTGAGCAGTACGTCCCGGTCGGAACAACAGCTCGGACGAGCTTCCCCGATGGCCGCAGCCAAGCCCGCCAGGAACAGTGCGGCCACACAAGCGGCCAGAATCACCGGCGTCGGTCGTCTCATCTCACTTCTCCTCGTCCCCGCGCATCGGACAACGGCGCGCGGCGATTTCCTTCATCGAAGTACCGCACGACTGCATGACCTGATTCAGCCTGCGGATCTCCTGGACGATCTCCCGCTGGGATTCCAGCAGCCGGCGGGGCAGATACCAGAGCGGTACGCCGTCCTGATCGTGCCGGTCGTGCCATTGATGCAACTCCGCCAGCCACGTGCGCTCCTCGGATGACAGCCCCTTCCCGTTCGTGCCGTTCCTCTTGTCGATCACACGCTCGAGGAGCTTGAACGCTCCGAGGGCGAGAAACACGGCGACGCCGACGATCCCGCCCTCAACCCCTGTCATGGTCCATCCGCTCAATGCCTGCCCCTTCCGCGCTGAGTGAAGATGGATGCTCCTTGTACCGAATCTCGATGTGCTGCGGCGATTCCTTCGTCCAGACGCTCCAGAAGGCATTGAAAGCCGAGGCGCTCGCATTGACGGCCAGAGAGCCGCGCAACCAGCCCCAGGAAGTCCCGAGACCGATGCAGCCTCGGAGGTCGTCCGGAACGTTGGCCTTGTGGATCTTGATCAGCGAACGCCCGGGGACACCCTCTACCTCGAGCGTCTTGTACAGGCCACGAAACATCGTCGGGGAAACCTTGTACACCCCGGGGGGGATGCACGAGATGTTAGGCCGGTTGTCCATCCACGGTCGCTCCACGGTCAGGCAAGAGAACTCCGGGAGGAACAGCTCGCCGTAAGTCCCGAAAGGAGCGTCGATGTACCGCACGAGCTCAATCATCGACCTCTCGCAACCTCATTGCCTCGGTGCACGGTGCCTCCGGGCCCCATCCGTTTGTCAGCCGCGGCC
>CP070815.1:2774640-2780929 GCA_020344215.1 Gemmatimonadota bacterium | reverse complement strand
TGCCATGACGCGTGCGATCTGGGCGATGTGACCGAGGTCGTGCACGGTCCAGGTCGCCAGCAGCTGCCGCAGCGTCACCCGGCCCAGTTCGGGGTGAGTACCAGTCAAATCCATCTGCTCCGGCGTCAGGTTCATAGCTTCGAGAGTCCGCAGGTTCTCTTCACGCATCGCCTCGAAAGTGTCGAGCAGTTCATCCAGCGTCTTGCCTTGGCTGTCCTTGAACTGTGCGAAGCGGTCGAAAGGCGTGAACGTGCGCAACTCGCCGTGCTCGAGGATGATCTGCATGCGGCCGATCCAGTCGGTCCTTTCGCCGTGGATCAAGTGCCCGACGATATCATAAGGGGTCCAGGTGTCGGGTCCTTCGTCGCACCTGATCCAGGGATCGGAGAGATCGCCTAGCAGAGCGCGGAGCGTGGCAGGCGTCGACCTGAGGATCTCTACGGTTCGATCCAGCTGGAAATCCATTCTTGATGACATAAGGTACCCTCCGTCGATCGGCTCGTGAAGATCTTCAGGCACTCCAGACGGTGCCTTTGGGGTAGGCACATGGCGTCTATACAGGGAACCTAACTGGCGATCGCTGCGTTCCTAGGGGTACAGAGGACACCGCTTGAGCGTCCTGCAACCCTGCGGCGATTCGGAGCGTCCAATTAGATGAGAGAGGCGCCGAAACCGGGCGACCGAAAACGACGTAAGGTGAGACAGAGGAAACGTAAATAGAGGAGCAAACATAGATTTCCTTCCTGTCCAGGTGGCACTGGACAGTTATCCCACGTGAAACCCTACCACTAACTCCGCAAAGTGATGGGGCCGGGTCAAGCCGGCCCCATTTCGTTATCGCTCTCCTGTGGCTCACTCCGGCCGACGTTTCAACCGATCGAGTTCTCGCCTCTCCTTCTTGCTGGGCCTGCCACCCTCGCGGAACGAGTATTGGGGCGCGGCCTTGCGTTGTGCTCTGAGGCTCTCTCGCGCCTGGATGCTCTCGGGCGTCTCCTCGTAGAGGGTCGCCGCCTCTTTGGCCGGCCCACGCCGCTCCGAAAGTCTCCGAACCACGAGCTGGTACTCGTGGGGCCCTTTGCGTACTCGGACCCGGTCGCCGATGTGCAGGTTGGAAGCGCGCTTGGCGCGTCGGCCGTTCACCTGCACTTTGCCGCCACTGATAGCCTTTGCGGCGAGCGAGCGCGTCTTGAAGAAGCGAGCTGCCCACAGCCACTTGTCCAGCCGTACCGCCTCTAGCGCCATTCCTCCTCCTCGCCACCATCGTCGCACGCCGCGCCCTGCGGCGCAACGACGGGTGTGGGGGGCGTCGGGGCGCGGGTGGGGGCGGGGGTGGGGGCGGGGGTTCCCCGGGACCCCCAACCATGCATCTTTCAGTTCTCTCAACAGAACACTGTTGAACGGGCCGGCGCGGAGGCGCACGGTTCGGACCGGAAGGGCAGGGCACTGGGGCTGGCTGGATCCTGAAACTAGGCGTGGCGGGTGGCGTTAGTGGGTCGAGACCCTAAAACCTGGTGAGGCTGACTTGAAACTCTCGGACACCGCTATTCGGCGGCCGGTACTGGCCGCGATGATGAGTCTTGCACTGGTCCTCTTCGGTGGGATCGGCTACTTCCGCCTGCCCGTCCGGGAGTTCCCGGACGTCGATGCGCCGATCGTCTCGGTCACAACGGTCCTGCGCGGCGCCAACCCACGGGTGATGGAGTCGACGGTTACCGACATCCTGGAAGAGGAGCTGAGCACGATACCGGGACTCAGGACGCTCACGAGTTCGAGCACTGAGCAGGTGAGCAGTATCACCCTCGAGTTCACCCTGGATCGGGACATCGAGGCGTCCGCCCAAGACGTGCGCGACAAGGTGTCGCGCGTGCGCGGCCGGCTGCCCCAGGAGATCGAGGAGCCGGTGGTAACGAAGCAGGACGCCGACGCTCAGCCGTTCTTCTGGTTGGCGCTCAGCGGTGAGAACTACGACCTCCTGCAGCTCTCCGATGTCGGCGACCGGATCGTCAAGGCGCGCCTCCAGACGCTGCCGGGCGTCGGTCGCGCCCAAGTATTCGGCGAGCGGCGCTACTCGATGCGGATCTGGCTCGACCCCGCGGGACTGTCGGCCCGCGGCCTCACCGTACAGGACATCGAGGCGGCGATCCGCAGTCGCAACGTCGAGATCCCGGCCGGCCGCATCGAATCAGAGCGGCGCGAGTTCAGCGTCCGCTCACTGGGCGAGCTCAAGACACCCGACGAGTTCGCCAACTTGACGGTGGCGAACCAGGGCGGTCAGCTGGTGAAGCTGCGCGACCTGGCTCGTGTCGAGTTGGGGCCCGAGAACGAACGTAGCTCGCTGCGGTTCAATGGCGCATCGGCAGTGGCGATCGGGGTAGTCCGCCAGTCGAAAGCGAACCTGATCGAGGTGTCGAACGCGATTCGAGACGAGCTGCCGGCGATCAACGCGGCGTTGCCACCGGGCGTGAGTCTGAATGTCGGCTTCGACAGTTCTGTCTTTATCCGGAGTTCCATTCAAGAAGCCCAGAATGCATTGCTGCTCGCCGCCGTGCTGGTCGTGCTGATCATCTTCTTCGCGCTGCGCAACCTGAAAGCGACGATCATCCCGGCGCTGGCCATCCCGACCTCGATCGTGGCCGCGTTCGGCCTGATGTATTTCCTCGGCTTCACGATCAATACGCTGACGCTGCTGGCGCTCATCCTCTCGATCGGGATTGTCGTTGATGACGCGATCATAGTAATGGAGAACGCCTACCGGCATCAGGAAGAGTTGGGTGAGGATCCCGAGACGGCGGCGATGAAAGGGACACATGAGATCGCCTTCGCGGTGATCGCGACCACCGTCGCTCTGGTGGCCGTCTTCTCACCCCTGGCGTTTCTTCGCGGCACCACCGGCCGGCTGTTCAACGAGTTTGGCATCGCCATGGCCGGTGCGGTCGTGATCTCCAGCTTTACCGCGCTGACGCTCACCGCCATGGTGTCCGCCAAGATCCTCCGGGTGCCGAAGAGCCACGGCCGCCTGTTCATGGCGTTCGAGAAAGGGTTCATTGGTGTCTCGGGTGGCTATGCCCGAACCCTGTCCTGGGCGATGAAGCACCGCTGGTATGTCGTCGGGGGCGCGCTGGCTGCAGTGCTGCTGGCCGTTGTCGTCTTCCGCGCGCTCGAGCGCGAGTTCGTGCCGCCCGAGGATCGCGGTGTGATCATCGCTTTCACTATCGGGCCGGAAGGTGCGACGCTGGCGTACACCGATTCCTACCAGCGCCGCCTGGAGGAAATACTGGCGCGTACCGACGGCGTCGACTCCTACTTCAGCATTATCGGCTTCGGTGGACGGGTCAGCAACGGCATCATGTTTGTGCGGCTGACTGACTGGTCGGAGCGGGATCGCTCGGTCCAGGAGATCATCGGCGAGATCCAGCCCCAGTTCTTTGCCGTACCCGGCATCCTAGCCTTCGCCAGCAACCCGCCAGCCTTCGGCTTCGGCAGCCCGGTCCAATACGTAGTTCGTCACCCCGACTTCGACTCGTTGGCTGTGGGCATGGACAGGTTTGTGGCGCGAGCTCGCGGTATCAACGGGCTGGTCAACATCGACACGAACCTCCGGGTCAACAAACCGGAGCTGACGGTGAGCTATGACCGTGACCGGGCCGAGGACCTCGGTGTGCAGATTCGTGATGTCTCGGCGTCGTTGCAGACACTGCTGGGTGGGCGGCGAGTCAGCACGTTCACTCGTGCCAATAAGCTGTACGACGTGATCGTTCAGCTCGAGCCACAGGACCGCGCCACGCCCGGCCAGATGGCGGGACTCTACGTACGCGGGCGCGACGGTGCATTGGTGCAGCTCGACGCGGTGACCCGGGTCGACGAGGGCGTCGGGCCGCGCCAGCTCAACCACTTCAACCGCGTTCGGTCCTTTACCCTGACGGGGAACCTGGTGCCCGGGTTCGCGCTGGGCGAGGCGCTCGACTCGCTGGCGTTGGCGTCGGCGGAGGTGCTTCCGCCGGGCAGCAGCGTGGCCCTGGCGGGCGAGTCGCGCGAGCTGGAGGAGAGCGGTAACGCGCTGTATTTCGCCTTCGTTCTGGCTCTGGTGGCTGTCTACATGGTGCTGGCGGCGCAGTTCGAGTCGCTGATCCACCCGTTCACCGTGCTGCTGTCTGTGCCTCTGGCCGTGACCGGTGCGCTGCTGACGCTGCTGGTAGCCGGCTCGACGCTCAACCTCTACAGCCAGATCGGGATGATCCTGCTGATCGGCTTGGTGAGTAAGAACTCGATCCTCTTGGTGGAGTACGCCAACCAGCTCAAGCGCAAAGGGCTGAGTTCGGTTGAGGCGATGCTCGAGTCGGGTCGTATCCGTCTCCGTCCTATCCTGATGACCGCGACGGCGACCGTCTTCGGGGCTATGCCCATCGCTCTGGGTCTGGGTGCGGGGTCGGCCAGCCGCCGGCCGCTGGGCTACGCCATCCTGGGAGGGCTGATCTTCTCCACGGTTCTAACCCTGTTCCTCGTGCCGGTCGTGTACGTGCTCCTCGACTCGATCAAGGAGCGTGTGGCGCGGCGCGCACCCACGCTAGAAACGGTAGAAGCAAGATGATCCTGGCGCTGATCGCCTTACTCCAGGTTTCCACGGTTGGCCCGGCACCGCAGGTTGGGTCGGTAACACAGGGTCCGCCGGCCGCAGCCGACACGATACCGCAGGTTACGCTCGAGGAGGCGTTGCGTGCCGCGGCACGGCTCGACCCGAACTACGTGGCCGCCCTGGGCCAGATCGGCAGCGCGAGTTGGGTAAGACGCTCGGCCTATGCGGTCTTCGTCCTGCCCTCCGTGTCGATCTCGACGTCTTTGACGAAGGCGTCGGAGCCGTTCTTCAATCTCGGAACGGGCGGCCTGGCGGATCAGATAGTCGATGCGCGTGTCAGTGTGAGCTACAATCTGTTCCGGGGCGGCGCAAAGTTCTTCGAGCTACAGAGAGCGCGTGCCGAGATGGCGAGCGCCGAGGCCAGCGAGGTGCAGGCGCGTTTCAACACCGCGTTCCTCACGGAGGCGGACTTCAACAACGTGATCGCCGAGCGCGAGCTGGTTCGCGTGGCGAGCGAGCGGGTGCGCCGGGCCAGGGAGCAGCTGGCTGTGGCCCGGGCACGGGTCGTCTCCGGGGCCGCGGTACAGACCGACTCGCTGCAGCTCTTGCTCGAGCTTACGCGGGCCAGCGTCGACCTGTTGCGCCAGCAGGCGAGCCTGCGGGTCGCGCAGGTTCAGCTGGGCCGGCGCGTCGGGGTGCCGGGACCGGTGAATGCGGTCTCGCTCGATACTCTGCCGGCGCCTGAGCTGCCGGTCAGCGAGGACAGCGTGCTCGTAGAGGCGCTGGCTCAGGGCCCGGAGTACCGCATCGCCCTGGCAGAGGAGCGGGTGGCGAAAGCTGCGGCTAAGGCCTCCTACGGTGTGTACCTGCCGCAGGTCGACCTGTTTGCGTCGTGGCAGGCGTTCGATGAGGGGTTCTTTCCCAATGCCACATCGAGGACAGCCTGGGGCTTTCGAATAAGCCTACCGATTTGGAACGACGGGCAGCGCGAGATCGCGCTCTCCCGGGCGAGGGCGAACAGTGACATCGCAGAGGCGGTGCGCCGCGACGTCGAGCTGGCCGTCCGGCGTGACGTGATAGAAGCGTATCAGGCGTACGTCACGGCGCGGGCCAGCGCCGAGTTGGCCAGGCAGGCGGTGATTGTGGCACAGGAGAACCTGGACGTGCAGGAGACCCGCTACCGTGCCGGTGCCACCACCATCCTGGATCTGGTGACGGCCCAGGTATCGCTGTCGGAAGCCGAGGCGGGGCTGGTGCAGGCGCGATATTCGACCCGTCTGGCGCTGGCTGGATTAGAGGCGATCTTGGGGCGAAGACTATTCACGAATAGAGGATACTGACGGTGAGATCGATATTTCTGTCTGTGATCGCGGCGGCCGCACTGGCGGCCTGCTCGAGTGCGGAGTCGAACAGCGGCGGCGGGCCCGGAGCTGGGGATGGCCAGCCGATGGGCATGCCGGTAGAGGTCGCGGTGGCGGGCCGGGACACGGTGGTGGACGCGATCGTCGCGACGGGGCAGATCGAGGCGGTCCAGTCTATCGAGTTGCGGCCGGAGGTCGACGGACGGCTGGTGGAGATCTTCATGCGCGAGGGTGCCGAGGTGGCGCGTGGAGCCCCGCTGTTCAAGATCGACGACGCGGAGTTGCGGGCCCAGGTCGCTCGCCTGGAAGCGGAGCGCGACCGGGCCCTCCAGGCCTTGGAGCGCACTCGCCGGCT
>CP070815.1:2763090-2774540 GCA_020344215.1 Gemmatimonadota bacterium | reverse complement strand
GTAGGGGCCCAGAAGCACCTTGCTGTAGATCCGCTGCCCGTCGTCGTCGGAGCGGGTCTCATCCTCCACCCGAATGAACCCGTCCTCGCAACCCCGCACCAGGTGACGGTCGGCCGGGTCGTCCCCGTCCAGGACCGCCAGGCACGCCGCCTGGTGGGTCGTGCGCGCGAACGTGGTCGTGGACCACGCCCCCGTCCGGCGGCACCAACTGAACTCCTCCTGGGGCACGCCCCCGCTGGTACGGTGCGCCATGGCCACGATGAGCTCCTTCTGGCGGTCGTTCCAGGCCAGGGTCGGCTTCCACACCGACAGGTCGATGTCCGCCAGCTTGCGCTGGATCCGGTCCTCGGTGATCTCCTTGGGGACCCCCTGGCCGTTCCAGGCGAACACCCCGCCTCGAGACCCGAACCAGTAGATGAGGCCCCGCTCGTCCTTCGTGGCCGCCTGCCCGCCGAACGCGATCCCCACCTCGTCCGAGATCAGCGAGAAGAACGACTTGCCGAAGTCCCCCAGCGCCACGGCGGCCGGGTCGCCCACCAGGAGCATGGTCGAGCTGTCCCCACCCACCAGGAGCCGCTCCGAGTCGATCGGGAACATGCACTGGATGATGTCGGGGAACTGCCCGATGGCCTCCACCTGATCCAGGCTGATCGCCTGCTCGTAGTTCGGCACCTCCGGGTACAGGTCGAAGTCGTCCGGGTCGCCATGCTTGGACATGACGATGTTGTGGGGCCGGTCCGACGCGACGACGCACGCCCGGCCTCGCCACGCGCAGCCCAGGTAGATCCGCTCGGGCACCTCGCCCTTGTCCGCGACCCAGTTGGCGATCGTGTCCCGCCGGGGGTCGTACACCTGCGCCCGCGTCGTGCTGTCGAACAGGTACAGCTTGGAGTAGAGCGTGAACCCATCAACGAACGGCGAGCTCGCCAGGAGCACGCCCGCGCCGATGGACGTGTAACTCCCGCCCTTGGTAAACCGCTTCACGTCGCCGCCGGACACGGCCACCAGCCGCTTGCCCCGCACGCTGTCGTTCGACGTGTTGCGCTCCTCCTCCACCAGACGGACCTTGTGCAGGTTCGCGGTCGAGTCCGCCGTGGGCGTGCCGAACGCGGACGCCCCCTCGGGGCCCTCGGTCGTCACGTACATGAACAGCGGGCCCGTGATCGGCTGGGTCCCGTAGTCCGGGTGGACCGGCGGGAAGGCGATGCCCGTGTACTTGCCGATGGTCGGGCTGTTCGCGTACCCCAGGATCCACTTCCAGGGCGTGCCCAGCGTGGCGTTCCCCGTGGCGTCGCCCGCCTTGTCGTACTTGTAGATGCCCGCGTTCGTCCCGGTCGTGTTGTTCCGGGTGTGGTAGCAGTCGCCCTCGTCGTCCACCGCGATCTGGAACGCCGCGCCCGCGCCGGCCGTGTGCGCGTAGGCCGCCGGGGGGTTGTCCGGCGGGTCCGGGGACGAGTCCGTGTGCTGGGCCGTCACCGTCCACGTGTTCTTGGCGTCCCCGCCCGAGAGGGTCCCCGCCCCCCACGACATCACCCCCCCCGCGTCGGTCGGGTCGGTCGTCGTGATCGAGTCCTCGGACGAACCCCGCTTCACCGCCGAGACGACCAGCGTCGTGGCCGTGGACGTGGCGTCCACCTGGTGGTGCTTCTCCGTGCCGGTCCCGTACTCCGTGCCCGCCGTCCCCGTGAGGTTGATCGCCTTCTCGAGGTTCTCGATCGAGGCCGCCGTGGACCCCCCGACGAGCACCTGGTTCGCCGTCGAGACCACCGTCCGGTAAGTGTAGGTCTTGTCCCCGATCTGCACCTGGTCGTTATTGACCACGTTCCCCGTGTAGGTCAGCGTCCCCGTGGACGCCGTGCCGCGCTCCACCCGGGTGCCCTCGTCTATCACCTTGAGAGCGATGGGCGACAGCGCGCCGGCCGCCGTGTCCGTGCCGGTCTCGCGCGGGCCGTACGTGAACACGTCCCCCTGCTGGTTCCCCGCCACGGCGAGGCCCATACCGGGCCCGTTGAACGCCCACATCAGCGCGCCGGCCGAACCCGACAGCTTGGCCGTGATGGGGTCGTCGGTGAGAAACGCCTTCTGGAGCGTGGTCGCCAGGTCGTCCGTGCCCGTGAAGGCCGTACCCGCCTGGGCCGCGCCCACGTGCGGGTGCCCCGTGTCGAGGAGGTGCTGGATGCCCCACTTGTACGCCAGGTAGGACTCGAGGTCCGCGATCTCGGCCGCCGACACCGAGATGTCCGCGTGGGTTGTTGTGTTGGTCGAGTCCCCCAGAATCACCTTGTACTCGGCCAGCGCGCCGTCGAACGCGCCGCAGACAAAGGCGTTCCCGAACGGGTCGTTCGCCTGCGCCCCCACCGTCTCGTCGTTTGTCTCATACGTAACGGTGTCGTACTCGCCGGTATCGGCATTGAACACCTGCTCGGTGACGGTCTTGGTGACCGTGGCCCCCAGGGTGCCCTTCAAGATCTGCGGGGACCCAAACATCCCCCGGGCCCCGTTGCTCTGCACGCTGAACTGCTGATCTAGGGCCCAGTCGAAGACATCGACGCTGGTCCCATTCACCCGGAATTCGCCAGTCCCAACACCAATCCCGTTGTGGACGATCGTTACGAGGGCGCATTGGACATCGTTCACGTTGGCCGACCCGGTGGGGTCCGCCATGTAGTCGTGCGCGGAGGTGTTTCCGCCGGTTCCACCCAAACCCGCGCTCACCGCGTCCGGGCCGGTCCAGAGGACGATGGAGCCCTCCGCCCCGCCCACCGGGGCGCCGCTTGAGCCCGCCGGGTCGAACGTGCCGTCCGCGTTCGCCACCACCGCGAACTTGAGCGGTCCCTCCCGCAGCCCGAACACGAACATCGGGTCAGGCCCCGGCGTGATCCGGACCACGAAGGACAGGGCCCACTTGACCCCCGCCACGCCGGGCACCGCGCCCTTGTTCTTGGGCATCGCCGCCGAGGTGTTGGCCTTGTTCTCGCCCGCGTTGTTCGGCCGGCTGACGAGGATCTGGCCGATGGACCCGTCGAACGCGATCCCCGGCTTGGTCCCGAACGCCGCCACGTCGTAGGTCGGCGGCGGGCGCCAGATCTCCCCGCCCTTGAACTCGAGCCGGTGGAAGAACCGATCCGTGTCGTCCACCACGTCGTAGCTGGTGACGTTCGCGGACCAGAAGGCGTCGAAGCGGTCGTCGTCCGCCTTCCGCACCGGGTCGCCCCAGGAGAAGTCCTCCAGGAGCTCGGCGTCGAACCCGCACCACGGGCGCTGGTTGAACGTCGGCGTGGCCGGGGTCCAGGTCAGGTCCCACCACGTCCAGTCGATCAGCGTCGTCTGGAAGTTGTCCGCGTCCGCCGCCAGCGTCCGGCTTGCGTTGTACGGGCTGGTGATGAGGACGTTGTTGTCCCGGTCGAACGCCACGTCCCGGATCGGGTCCGGCAGGCTCCGCGTCCACGCCACGACCGGCGCGTCCGAGATGACGTTCAGAATCGTGACCGAGCTCCGGTCCTTCTGCCCGCCCCGCTCGCGCTGGGCCACTGCCAGCATCCCGCTCGAGTACGTGAGCCGGACCACCGAGGACGGGACCGGGAACTCCCAGTCCTGCACCCAGCGCACCGGGTCGTCCCGCTTGGAGAACCGCCACACCACCCCGTTATTGAACGAGCCCGGCGTGGACGCCGCCGCGTACACGTAGTTCCGATCGTCCACCACGATCGTCCGGCACACCGTGTCCGTGGCCTGGAGGGGGAGGACGATCTGCCCGATCTTCGTCAGGTCCGAAGTCAGGACCAGGATGGTGTCCGACTGGTCCAGGAAGTAGACGTTCCCGCTGGAGTCCGTCCGGGGCGAGAACGCCTCCGCCTTCGAGGAGGAAAGGTACGTCTTCTCGTCCCGGACCGCCGGTGAGGTGGCGTCCGTCAACTGGGTGTAGTTGATGAGGTCGAGCGCGTACCCCACGGGCCGGATCAGGTCCACCTTCGTGTTCGTCGCCTTGACCGCGCCGGCTACGAATTGCGAGGTGCCCGCGCGTTGCGCCAGGCGGATCTCGCCCGTGGTCTGGTCCACCGTGCGCGCGTTGTCGAGTTCCCGGGTGGTCCCCGGCTCCTGGTCGGAGCGGGCCACGTTCTCCGAGAGTCCGGAGAGGGGGGGCGGTAGCTCGATCGGCCTGGACATCAGGTGGGCCCGTCTGCGGCGGTGTACCTCCAGCGGTCGGCCCAGTTCCACCCGGCCGTCTCCGCCATCCCGTTCTCGAGGACGCCGTAGCTGGGCTGCACCTGGGCGTCCACCTTGCGCGCGGCGGCCCACACCTCGCCCAGCTTGAGCGTGGACAGGCGCATGTTCACGTCGGCCTCGTCGTCGTCCTCCCAGCCGCGCGCGTACGCCCGGAGGGCCTCGATGAACAGGGGCTCCATGAACCCCGGGATATGGACGAACGAGTTATCGTCCTCGACCAGCTTCCAGTCGCGCCGGTAGAACAGGAGCAGCGCGTCCGTCGAACTCACCTCGATGTCCGGCCAGACGGCGAAGCGCGCCACGGGCGGGGTGACCGTGTGGTCCCACTCGATGGCGCCCTCGTAGTAGTTGCTGCTACCGGCCGAGTTCTTGCGGAGTTCGACCAGCCGGCCCAGGGACGCCTGGCTCACCCCCGAGGACAGGTTCGCGGTGTCGATGTCGATGATCGACCGGAAGTCCGTGGGGAGCGTGATGTAGTCCTCGCCCGCCACCAGGTCGGGCTTGACCATCACCCCCTCGAGCCACTTCCATTCGTGGGCGGCCACCAGCCACCGCCCCGTCAGGTTCACCAGATCGACCAGGTTGAGCCCGTCGCTCAACTCGGCCCCGTTCAGGGCATGCCGTACGTGGATGCCGCACTCCTCTACCGAGAGGACCATAGGCCAGCCTGGTTGTAGGTAAGTGCGCGGCCCCCAGCCTCCGTGGGGGTGGCGACCAGGGGCCGCGCGGGGGAGAAGAGAGACAGGCTTACGTGCCGGTGCCCGGAGCGATGCCCTCGATCCCGTTGAACAGAACGTAGATCTGCTCCTCGGTGCCGCCGGCGGTCGTCTCGAGCGGGCGCCCGATGACGCGCTCACCCGCAGCCACCGCGTCGGAGTCCAGGGTGTCCTGGCCGTTCACGGCGGCGAGCTCATCGGTGAGCGCCGCCGCGTTCAAGCCAGAGACGTTGGCCTTGACCACGCCACGGATAGCCACGGTCATCTCGGCGTTGTCAGCGCCGCCCTCCGTCACGATGGCGAACCACCCGTTCCGGAGGCCCGCCGTAGCGGGGAGGATGACGTTGGCGAAGATCGAGTTCTCGTCGCCGGGACGGAAGGTCGAGACATCGCCGTCCGTCGCTTCCAGGTCGAACATGACCACATCGCCCACGGCCCGAGTGGCCGCGCTGCGGTTGATGACGCGGACCTTTTCCACGTCGGGTTGAAGCCCGAGGGGCAGCCCATCGGGGGTCGGCCAAGTGCCAGCCATAGTGAGCCTCCTTTAGGCGTTGGTGGTGCTGGCGGACGGGTACAGGATCCCGTGCCGCTTCCGGGAGCGGGCGAAGAGGTTGTTCCAGCAGTCCACGACCTGGACCCAGGTCGCGTGTTGGCCAACCGCCGTCAGGTTCACCGGCTTCTCGAGGACGCAGTAGTTCTCCGAGTGCCAGACGAAGTTCAGGTACTCGCCGTTGATGAAGTAGTAGCGCGGCCCCGTGACCGTCGAAGACTCTTCGTCAACGAGCGCGCTGCCGTCCGTATACAGGTCCGCCGAGTCGAGCGAGTCGATGTACGACAGCGGGACGTTCCGGAACGTCGGCGCGTTGTAGTCCGGGTCCTGCCCGGAGGTCTTGCCGATGCCCCTGAACTCGTCCTGGTTGGAGCGCAGCGCGAACTCGTAGTTTGCGATGCCGTTCAGCGAGCAGAGGATCACGTGCGGAGACGTGTACTTGTCGCTGTACTCCGGGTTCTTCGGCAGCTTGTCGAAGGAAACCGAGTAGAGCAGCTTCGACATGGGGGCGAAGATGCCCGCCGCGCCGAGGGCCGAGGCGCTGGTGAACGTGTAGGTCTGCTGCGCGTTCCGCCAGTTGGCCTCGTTCGACACGTTGATCCCCTGGACGGTCGTCCACGCGGTCAGGTCCACGTCGAGGGGAATCGTGCTGGTGTGCTCGTTCACGATCGCCGGGATCGAGAGCGGCTGACGCGCACCCGTGGGGGTCGCGCTTTCCATCTCCGAGTTGTTCGGCGTCGCCCAGAGTTCGTCTTCCAGGCCGTTGCACACAGAAGTCCAGAGGTTCTGGTGCTTCTGGTACATCAGGCTCTTGTACTTCTGAGCCCGTGCCTTCGCGTTGGTGGTGTCCTTGTTCAGGCCCACCTCTTGCTTGGTCCAGGAGACCGTCGCCTTGGCGAAGGCCCACGGCACCGTCATGGTCGTGCCGGTCTGGACGTTGGGGTACGTGCCACGGACGTTCGGGTTGTACCGCTCGTACGTGGACTTCTCGGTCAGGTAGATGGTGTCGGTGAGTTCGTCGCCACCCTGGACATACTCCAGCATGTCCTTGCCCGCCATGATCCGGGCCTGGGTGTAGCGCCGCCTCACCGCTTCGTTCACGAGACTGTCCACCCCAGACATCCACGCGGGACCCTGGGACGCCATCAGCGTCGTGAACTCCTCGAGGGGAGTGCCAGCCATAGGTTAGATGCGCCCTCCTGGGGCGCGGGTCTAACCGCTGCCGAAACGCCTGAGCACGTCGTCGGATGTGGCCCCGCCCTGAATCGCGCGGATCTTCGCGTCGATGATCTCGTCCCGCGTCTTCGGCTTGCGCCTCGACGGGGCCCGGGTGGGGCGGCTCGGTTGAGTGCCTCGGCGCCGCGACTGCGGCTCCTGCGGTTCGTCACCCGCACTCCCATCCGAGACTGGACCCAACTCGAGCAGGGCCGCGTCCTGCATCAGCGCGTTCAGGCGATCGAGCCCGGCCAGGTCTGTATGCCTGTCCGATGCCCACATCCCCTGCGCCGCGCTTCGCACCCGGTTGAAAGTGGTGGGGTCTTGAAGACGGGGGTCACTCGCCCCCATCTCCCCCTGGAGCCGGTCGTTCAGGAGTTGCTCCACCGCAGCCGAACTCGCCGCCAACTGTTGCTGTAGCGGTGCCGTCTCCGTGCGGGCAATCTTCTGCGCGACCTTCAACAGGGCCTCCGCTTCGTCGTCACCAAACTGGAGGGCAAGTGCGGCCTTCTCCTCCTGGTAGTCCACGTCGGCGGTCGGCACTCCAGGCTCCGCCTCCGGGGTTGCTTCCAGTTCTTGAAGGCGCCTCTCCAATTCGGCGCGCTCACGGAACGCTCGATGGGCGTCCGAGGATTGCTTCGAGTGGTTGACGGACCAGGCGGTCCGCTCCTCGCTCGTCATCTCCCCGAACACCCGCTCCGGCAGGCCGGCCAGTTTCCACTGGGCGAGGATCTTCTGATCGTCCCCGTCCAGCGTCGCCGGGGCCGCCGGCTGGTCTTCCGTCTCTTCTCCGTCCGCCTCGTCGTACTCGGCGGACTCGTCGAACGCCTCGTCCTCCTGGACGGGCTCCCCCTCGGGTTCCGGCTCCGCGTCCTCGCCTACGATTCCGGCGATGATCGCGTCCGTGGCCGCCTCATGCTCGGCGGCTACGTCCGGGGCCGTCCCCGCTTCCGTGGTCTCTGCCATGGGATCTCCCTATTACCCTAGACGCCTATCGGATCCGGGTCCAGCCATCTCCGTATTCCGCGTTCTCGTTCCCCCGCTCCTTCTGGCGGTCCAGGAAGCGCCGGACCTCCTGCCGGCTGGTGAAGACCGGGCACCCCTCCTCGTTGTAGTGGGCCGCCCCCTCGGCCTCCTCGCCCACCACCTGCTGGCCCACGAAGTTGATGTCCTTGGCCACGTGGACCGTCAGGCGCTTCGAGGCCCCCCTGGGGACCATCTCTTCCCACTCACGGGTCTTTGCGTTGTAACGGTAGCGTGTCATTGAGCACCTGCCAGGCTAGAGAGGAACCCGCCCATCTGGACACCGGCCGGTCCGGTGCCTCGGTCAGAGGGGGGCGGGGCGATCTTGACGGGGGCGCCAGGGGCCGGGAAACCGCCCTGGGGCTGCGCAGGAGGCATCGGGGGCAGGGATCGGAGGTCCAGCAGGGTCCCAAGTTCCGGGACGTTCATGGCGTCCCCCAGCTTGTCCAGCACCTCCTCCCAGCGCACGTGGGGCATGGCCGGCGCCGCCTGGGCCACCTGCATCACGATCTGGAACATCTCCAGGGCCCGCCGCTGGGACAGCCCCTCGCTCGAGTGCTCCATCGACATGGGCTCGATCTCGAGGGCCAGATCCCCCCACTCCACCTCGTCCTCGCCGCCCGCGTAGTACAGCCGGGACCCGGGGGTCATCACCATGTCCTGTTCGTCCAGGGCCATGATCTGGTCCAGGGGGACGCCCTGCTCCACGAGCTCCGCCAGGGTGGGGATCCCGAGTTCCTGGGCGGCGTCCGGGCCCAGCGAGACCCGGATGTCCTTCTCCTTCCAGAAGTACACCAGGACGCCCTCCAGGTCGCGCCGGACGAACTGGGTGAAGCGGAGTTTCTGGTAGTCCGTCCCGATGTCCGCCGCCTGCTGGGCCAGCGCGGAGGCCGTGGCGGTCGTGTCGCGGGGCGCCTGGCCCCGGTTCGTCTCGCTCGAGCCCCGCGTGCGGTCGTACCGCTCTCGGGCCAGTTGCAGGTACGCGAGGTTCTGCTCCGTGATGCCGCCGATCTCGACCGACATCACCTTCCCCTTCTCGATCCCCTCGATGGGCAGCACCAGGTCGTGCTCGCCCACCTGGACCTTCTCCGCGAAGTCCGGGTCCGTGTTGTCGCAGAGGATCAGGCGCTTGTACCGGGCCGCCGAGTCCGACGCCCCTCGAGCGTGCCGGTTCAGGTCCCGCGCTTCGCCCTCGGAGGCGATAGCGGGCGCCAGCCCGTACACGTCGTCCGGGACGTAGTGGATCGTGAGCATGTTGTAGGGCCCCTCGGGGTGCCCGTAGTAGGGCTCCACCGTGGACACCTGGGTGAACACCCCGGCCGTGCCGCGCTCGCCCGTGCCCTGGTACGCCAGGGTGACCACGCTCCCGAAACACATCTCCTTCGCGCCGGGGTGGTCCGACTCCTCGTAGTTCCGCAGCCACACGTCGTACAGGACCACCTCGTTCCGGTCGGGGATGTCGTGGTCCGGCTTGTGCTTGCGGAACTCCTCGACCCCCGTCTCCGCCGTCAGGCCCTCCACCTCCGACAGGATCCACCCGCGCTTCATCGGGTCGTCGTCGTCCAGTTTCGCGTCCTCGCGGGCCTCGTCCTTGAGGCGCTCGAGGTCGATCTTGTACTTGTGCCCCTCGAATTCCGTCTCCGCCTTGTGGTTGGCGTCGGGGTCGTAGAAGTAGTGGCGGGGGGAGATGCGCGACTTGACGACGCGCTTTGCCGGCTTCATCTCGCCCGTGGGCTTGCCATCCTTGTCCAGAACCTCGATCTCCAGGGACGGGTGCGGCTCAAGCGTGGTCAGCGTCACCGGGCAACAGAACTGGAGCTCCGTCGCCGGCATGGTCAGGAACTCGTCGTAGCGAGTGTCCAGGACCCACTGGTTGATTGCCTTCTGCATCCGGGCCACCGGCTTGTCGAGGCCGAAGACCCGCGAGTTCAGGCGCACGCGCGGCGCGTTGAACACCATCGAGGGCGTCTCCGTCCGCACCGCCTCGTAGTACACGTTGTCCGGTGCGTAGCCGGACATGTCCCCGGCGATGCTGCCCCGCCACCACGGGGACGTGTACGCCCCCAGTTGGTGGTCCAGCACCTCCAGGTGTGAGTCCCTCGCCTTCTCGGCGGCTGCGATGTTCTGGCCGAGGGCGTCCACTCCGTCGTTCAAGTTGAAGACGCTCATATGGGCATCCTCCTGCGTCGTTTCTTGTGCGAGGAGAGCATGTCACCCCAGGATCCGGGCGGGTACAGCGGTCCGCCGTCCGGCTCCTTCGGGTCGCGCCTCCAGGCCCAGGCCATGGCGTAACGCATCGCGTCCATGCCGTGATCGTTCTTTTTCATCGGCTGGTCGCGGCGCGTGTCCGGCTTGTCCGAGTCTACTTCCTCGTACACGTACGCCGGGATCTCGTCCTGCATGCACGTCGGCACGTTCCGCTGGACGAGGATGGGGTCGGGTTGATGGGCGAGGCTGTTCTCCAGAACAAAGAGGCGCGGGTAACCGTCCTCCGCGTCCATCAGCCTGTCCCGCACGTGGTCAATCCCCGCCTCGATCGAGTTCTCCCCCTTGATGGCAATTCTGGCCGTGCTCCGCCCGCGCGGGACCCCCAGGCGGTCGTTGAACGCCTCGATGTTCCCCGGGCTCGAGGGGTCGCAGGCTATCGGCTGGAGGCCGAACAGCTTGTGGTTCTCCTCCGCCACCTCGGCCCACCAGTCGAGGGGCTTCTCCGAGTGGTGGTGCTGGCGGACCAGGAAGACCCGGTTCTTGTCATCGAAGGCCCACACCTGCTGGGACCCTGGGTTCGTCCAGCCCCAGTCCTGGCCGGCGAAGAACCGCTTGAGCGGCACGCGCACCACCTTGTCCAGCGTCGCGCCCAGGCCCTTGGTCAGGATCAGGCTCCAGTCGCCCGACGCCTCGTCCTGCTCGAGCGAGCCCCGGACGAGGTGCTTCGAGTCCTCCCACTCGGGGTACACCTGGCCCTCGGCGGAGCACCACTCCCCGTAGTAGTTCCGGCGCAGCCGGTGGCCCGTGTAGAGCTCGCGGATGTCCTTCTTGTACGCCGCCCCCTCCTGGGTCCGGATGATCCAGGGGTTGTCCGCCCAGTCCACCTCGACGAGGTTCAGGCGGCCCGTCTTCGCCCGCTCGGGGATCCAGTGGCGCGGGGGCCCGGGGTTCGTGTCCCCGATCAGGGGGTGGACCGTGCCGGGCCCATCGTTCCGCAGCGCGCGGCGCAGGTGCTCCCACTCCTCGAGCAGGCACTCCTTCGACTCGTTCACGAACCCGCCCCAATACTCGGACGAGTACAGGCGCGTGTCGTCGCCCAGGCCCGCGACCACGATCTCGGACGGGGGCCCGTAGTACCCCCTGGGCCGGCGGTACGTGTACATCTCCCGGGTCGCGTCGCTCGGGCCCTCGAACAGGTAGCCGTTGTCGTGGTGCAGTTGCTTGCGCGCGGCCTCTACGAGCTCCTCGGGCGGGCTCTCCCCGTACCTGTGGAGCAGCCAGAACATCGGGTCCAGGAGCACCTTCCGGAACGTCTTGAGCACCGCCTGGGTCATCCGGACGCGCTCCTTCCGCGTCCAGAGGAAGCGCAGCCCGGGGTATTGCCGGCACATCGAGTGGCACCAGTAGACGATCTGCGCCGTCTTGGCGACGCCCACCGGCCCGCAGTACACGACTTCCCGAGCCCAACTCATGTCGTCGTGCTCCCAGTCGCCCCACAGGTCGGCTACAGG
>CP070815.1:2751668-2762990 GCA_020344215.1 Gemmatimonadota bacterium | reverse complement strand
CCTTGATCGCCTCGACGTACTTGATGTCCTCGGTCTCCGGGTTCGTGTCGTCGAAGCGCAGGTGGCAGACCCCATGGTTCTCCAGGGCGATCCCGAAGTTGAGGCAGCAGGACTTGGCGTGCCCGATGTGGAGGTAGCCGTTCGGCTCGGGCGGGAAGCGGGTGACGACCCGGCCGCCGTACTTGTTCGTGCGCAGGTCCTCCGCGACCACGGCACGGATGAAGTCGGGCGGTGCTGCCCGGCGTCCGTTCCGATCCCTCGGCGCTGAACCGGTTGCGCTCGCTTCCTCAGGCTTCCCGGTCATCCTCGCTCGTGTCGGATGATGGCAGTGCGGGGCGTGCAGAGCACGTCGAATGTCCTGCGCCGTAAATTAACCTGCCCGGCCGAGACCGGAAGCCTGGCTCTGCGCTGGGCGGGGTGCTTGCGGGCAAGCGGACCCGCTGGTACGATGCACGTTGTACAGCCAGCACGGTTGTCAAGGGCGCTCGCTGTCAAGAAGTCCTGCGATGGGTCCAGTGCTTTCCATCTGCGGATCTGCGACGGGCTCTGCGGTCGCGTTCGCGCGCCGTTCTCTCTTCCTATACGCGCAAGACGAACCGTCGCGCGCTCCGTGCCAACGCGCGTACCCGCGCCGCGTTCCATCCATCATCTATCCTACGAGGAGGTGGTGCGTGTGAGGCGTCTCGCGCCGATCCCGGCCGCAGCGATTCTGCTGCTGACTGCGCTGACGCTTGGCCGCGCCCAGGAGCCGATCCGGGCGGGCGCCACCGTTATCGGCCGAATCTTGGACGCGGCGAGCGGCGCGCCCGTGCCGGTTGCCGAGGTGCTGGTCGAGGGCACGGCGATCTACGCGCTGTCCGACAGCGCCGGGCGCTATCTGCTGAGGCGCGTTCCGCCCGGCCCGCATGTGCTGCTGGTCCGCGCGCTCGGCTATGCGTCGGCCCGTATCCCCATTACGGCGCCGGCGAGGGGCACACTGGCACGGGATGTCAGGCTGGCGGCGCGGGCGCTGGAGGTCGAGGAGCTGATCGTCGTGGCCGATCCCTCGAGCCGGGCGCGCGGCGAGCTGGGCACGGCGAGCGTGGTGGAGCGGGACGCGATCGCCCACCAGACCGCGGCCAGCCTGGAAGGCGTGCTGGAGCTGATCCCGGGGGCGGAGCTCAAGCCGCCGGACCTGGCCAACGTGCAGCAGATCGCGCTGCGCAGCGTGCCGACGAGCTACGTGACCTCGTTGACCCTGGGCGGCCCGACGGCGGCGGACCTCGCCTCGTTCGGCACGCTCATCATCTTAGACGGCGTGCCGCTGTCGAATAACGCGAACTTGCAGACCACGGGTCCGCGGGGCGAGCTGAGTGTGCCGTCGAGCGCCGGGGGTGGGATCGACCTGCGGCGCGTACCGGCGTCCACGCTCGATCGTGTGGAGGTGATCCGCGGCGTCCCCTCGGCGCGCTATGGCGACCTCACCCAGGGCGTGATCGTGGTGGACACCCGCGCCGCCGTGGTCGAGCCCGTCGCCGCCGCCCGCTACGATGCACATATTCTGGAGGGCAGCTTCGTGATGGGCGAGCAGCTCGGCGCGCCCCACGCGGTGACCGGGAGCATCGACATCACGAGCAACGAGACGCGGCCGGGGCTCACCAACGACAAGACCACCCGGATCACCGGCCAGCTGGCGCACCGGGCCGTGCCGGGCGGCGATGTCTCGGCCGGGTGGACGGGTGAACGACCGGTCCTCGACACGCGGGTCGACTACTTCCGGGTCTTCGAGAACAACCCCGAGGATCTGGAGGTCTCACCGGGCAGGGCGTCCCGGAGCCGTGATATGGGGCTGCGTATCTCCGAGCGGGCCCGCTTCCCGCTGGGCCGCCGGTCCTCGCTCGAGCTTACCGGCTCGCTCGATTACGTCCGTCAGCGCTCGTACCGGCAGGCGCTGCTCGTGCGCGGCGCCATGCCGTTCACCGACTGGCTGGATCAGGGCCGTTCGATCGGGCACTTCATCGGCGGTGAGTACACCTCGCGTCTCTGGCTTGAGGGTGACCAGTGGCAGATCTACACCCGCGTGGAGGGTGAGCGCTCGGGCTGGCTGCTAGGCTTCGAGCACAAGCCACGGGTGGGCGTCGAGTTCCGCCGCGAGTGGAACTCGGGGCCGGGTTACCGGTTCGACGTCGAGTACCCGCCCCAGGTGACCTTCAACGGCGTGCAGGGCTTCGACCGGCCGCGCCCGTTCGATGCGATCCCCGCGGTAGCCACGACCTCGGTCTACCTGGACGACCGACTGATCGGGCTGTTGCCCTGGGCGATTCCGCTCGACATCCAGGCGGGATTGCGGTTCGATCTGCTACACCGGGGCAGCCACTGGTTCACGTGGGGGCGGGACTGGATGCTGCAGCCCCGGCTGAACGCGCAGCTCGCTCCCTGGCCCTGGCTGAGGTTGCGCGGGGCCTGGGGGCTCACGGCGAAGCAGCCCTCCGTCGGGCAGCTGTACCCGCCGCCCCAGTACTACGACGTGGTGAACGTGAACTGGTACGCCAACGACCCGGCGGAGCGGCTGGCGGTGCTCAGCACCTTTATTAGAAATCCGAAGAACCCCGAGCTGGGATTCACCAGGGGCCGTAAGGCGGAGGCGGGAATTGAGTTCGCCCCGGGGCTGGGCCGGGGCGTGCTCAGCCTGGTCGCCTTCAGCGACCGGATCACGGAGGGCGTGGGTTACCGCGGCGTGCCCGGGCACCTCCTCCGGGAGCACTTCCAGCTCACGGATTCCACCCCGGGCAGCGGCGTGCCGCCCGAGATCATCGAGCCGGCCTCGTACGTGGACACGGTGCCGATCCTAATCGACCGGCCCGACAACATCCTGACGCTGGAGACCGAGGGGCTGGAGTTGACGCTCGACCTGCCGGAGCTGCGGGCTCTGCGTACGCGGCTCAACGTCCAGGCGGCCTGGATCCGGACCAAGCTCTTCGAGGACGATCTCGACTTCGGTGGTGTGTTCTCCAGCTTCCAGATGATGGAGGATATCCCGCGTTCGGCCTACTGGGAACCCGTGACCCGGACCGGCGAGCGCGCGATCTTCACCTACCGGCTGATCCACCATCAGCCGCAGCTCGGCCTGGTGGTGACCGGCACCATACAGCACTTCGCTTACGAGGAGCTGCACGACATCGCCCGGACCGACTCGCTCGCCTTCGCCGGCTATATGACGCGGAGCGGCCGGCTGGTGCCGGTACCGCCGGAGCGGCGCGCCGATCCCGAGTTCGCCGACCTGCGAGCGCAGCACCGCGGGACCCTGTTCTTCACCGAGCCGACCGAGATCATCGACGACTGGCTGATGAGCCTGCAGGTGAGCAAAACGCTGCCGCGCGGCGGCCGGCTGTCGTTCTACGCCTTCAACGTGCTCGACCGGGAGGGGCGGGTCTCCGAGAAGCCGTTCGGCTCCCGGAGCTTCTCCGGTCTGCGCTTCGGGCTTGAGGTGAGCCTGCCTCTCGTCGAGCTGATCCCGAGCGGTCTATGAGATACGTGAGCTTGAGCGCGGTCGCGGCCGCGCTCGTCGCGCCTTCGCTGCTCGCCGCGCAGCAGCCGGCCGCCGAGCGGGCAACCGACAGCGGTCGGCCGGCCTGGATGACGGTCTGGAGCCCGCTGGCGCCCATCGCCGAGCACCCGCGCCGGCTGCCGCGGAGCCCCGGGCTGCCGGAGCTGTTGCTGGCGCCGAGCCCGCGCGTGGGGCTGTTCTGGACGGCGGGGAACCCGGCGGCGCTGGCCTCGGACGTGACGGAGCGTCGCAACGAGCTGCGGCTGAGCGGCGGCTGGGACGACGGCCGTTACCATCGGCCGTTGGATCCCGAAGAGGTGAGCGCCGTCCAGTTCTCCGGACTCGGCTGGCAGCCGCTGGGCCGCCGCGGCGCGGCGGCGGGTCGCGTGATGGTGGACCAGGAGATGCTGGGGATGGCTTCGTTCGCCGACATCGCCGAGCCCCACACCAGCAGCCCGCTCGTGCTCAGCGACTCGTCGCTCCCCGAGATGAGACGGGTACGTGTCAGGCTGGAGGGCGCGCTGGGCTGGCGGTTCGGCGGTTGGGGACTCGGCGTCGCGACCGGGGTCGAGGTCCGCGACCACCGCACGCAGCACGTCCGCTTTCCGCGTGTCGGCCGACTGTCCGCGCAGGGCGTCGCCCTGGGTCTCATGCGCGAGCTGCCGCTCGTGCGACTTCGACTCGCCGCCTACGGGCGTTGGCTGGGCGGCAGCGAGCGGATCACCCTGGTGGCGTACCCGAGCCCGGGCCTGGCCTACCAGCTCGACGGCTACAATGAGCCCGACCGGCGCGAGGTCGCTCAGCCGTATTTCCGGCGCATCGAGCGGGACGCCTGGTCGCTGGGGCTCGGGCTGGGCGGCGAGCTCTGGGGCGCGCCCTGGACGATCTTCGGCGAGCGGACCAGCCGGGACGACGCGCACTCTAGCGAGCGCCGCACCCATCCCGCCACCGATCGCTGGAGCGCGAAGGGGTGGGTGTTGGGTGGCGCGATCCAGCGCCCGCTGTTCGGCGACCGGCTGGTGGTGACGGCGCAGGCACGCTACAGCCGGCTCCGCGGCTCGGCGACCCGCTTCGACCTGCAGGGTGACATCTTCCGCAGCCAGGAAAGCGTGCTACACGCCAGCGCGGACCTTCGATACACTTCCCCCCCGTGGACGGCGGCGGCACTCTTCAGCCTGGGCCGCGAGAAGCGGACCCGGCACGATTACATCGTGCGGGTCTATAGCGATATCGAGAGCTGGACGCCGGGCCTGGGATTGGAGGTGGCCCGTGCGGTCGGACCCGCGACGACCGCTTCGCTGGGGCTTGCGCTCTCCGCCTACTCCGCGACGTCCATCATCCCCAACCCCGAGGCACTGGGGCCGGTCTACAACCTGTTGATCGCACCCGAGCTGGCGCTCTACGCCACGCGGGCGGTGCCGCTCACGGCGGCCCTTGCCGTGCGGCACCGGTTGGGCGAGGCGACGGCGATCTACGTGCGCGCGCTCCGTGAGTCGCTGGAGCCGAGCGGCTCGGAGTACACCGAGCTCGCGCCGAGCGGGGAGCGAACGCTGTGGAGCATGGCTCTCGGGGTAGTCGTGGGCCCCTGAGCGCCAACGGGAGGACCGCACCCTGGCGCGACTCCGACTGACTGAGAACGTCTTGACTCCAAGCGTCGCCCCCCCTATGGTTGCACTACAAGAGTCTGGAGTGCAGCACCCGTGTTAAGCGGCAAGCATGCTTTACCGCGTTGTCCGTTTCCTGCCGCTCGTCGCGCTGGCCGCGGCGGTCCTCCTAGTGGTTGTCCTCGCCGTGCAGAACCGCACGCTCCGCGTTGAAGCTGCGAAGCTCTGTGAGAGCGCCACCCAAGCCTATCCC
Source organism: Gemmatimonadota bacterium (assembly GCA_020344215.1). Taxonomy (GTDB): domain Bacteria; phylum Gemmatimonadota; class Gemmatimonadetes; order Palauibacterales; family KS3-K002. The sequence goes on along the minus strand of CP070815.1, from coordinate 2,757,607 downwards.
GGTTTCGTGGTGCCGACTTTCGGCACCACGACGCTGGGCGGTGATTTCGTCAGCATCGGTAACGCGCCAGCCGGCGAGCTGCAGGTCTTGTTCGTGTTTGGCACGAGCGGCGGCGAGTGCTTCGAAACGATTCGGTCCTGGAAGGCGATTGTAGAGGAATTGCATGCGTTAAGAGCGCGCGAGGTTCCCGTTTACGGCATCTCCCTCGACTCCGAACCCAAGACGCGCCGGTACGTCGTGGAGCACGGTCTCCTGTTTCCGATTCTGCGGTTTCCGGAGCGAAAGCTGGCGAGCTTGTATCGCGTAACGCGTGTGCCGCTAACGCTCGTGCTGAACCACGATGGAACGGTGGTTCACGCACGCTTGGGCCCGCTGACGGGGCAGGCCTCGATCGACTCGCTCATTTCCACGATCCGGCCAGGCAGGTCGCCGATGTCGGTCACTAGTGAGTAAAAGTCTTCCCAGGAGGTGGTAGCGGCCATAGAGAAACGCTGAGGTGTCGAGGCAGGTGGAGGTAGAAGTCGCAGGTTGTACGCTGTGAGGAGGAGTGTCCTATGAGTAGGCTAATCGCGTGGGCGGGCCGCATCGCGTTTGGGGCCGCGATAGTCCTCGCCGTTGGATTCGGCGGGCAGCAGGCGCTCGCGTCGTCGAGCGCCGTGGATTGCCCATTCTGTGACACGGATAAAGATTGCTGGGAGTGCTGCCCCGAATATGGTGGCGACTGCGTCCAGAATTTCGTCTGTGTCTGTTTGTAGCTGGCTGTGTGAGGAACGGCGGTCCGATTGGCTTGACGTAGCGGCCGCTTGAGCCGGATTCGGAAGTGAAGCTGGCGCCGCTTGGGCCGGCCACCCACGGCGGTGCTGGCTCTTGGGGGAGGTTACCGCCAGCGCGGTGAATCTGCAGGGAACTTGGGATGCTGGCTGTTGTCACCTTTGTCGAAGTAGGTCGCCGTGTAGTCTGGCGAGTGCCGAGTCAGCTACTGCTGGTAGCGCTCTGCTGCTCTTCGCTCTTGCTCGGCACGGCGTGCGAGCACGCGACTACGCTGATCGATCCTCTGGCGGGCGACAGCATCCCCGGCGATGGGACCGTGCAGAGGGCGACGCTGACGATCACGATCACCGTCACTGGCGCGGACTCCGCTTTGGCGAGCCTGATCGGCTCGCCGGGCGGCGTGCTGTGCGACGCCGAGGTCACGATCGAGCGTTCAGGCTCGACGGAGGGCCCGCAGAGCGGGGTGACCGACGCGAGCGGAAAGGTCGCCTTCGAGGGCCTTCTGCCAGGGACCTACGCGGTCTCGTTGATCCGTCTGCTGATGCCGGAGGAGGTGGCGCAGTTCGAGAGCGAGAACGCCGACGTGAACGCGTTCGGCGGGGGGAAATACGTCACGGTCGAGCCCCCGAGCACGGAGGCCGCGGTGCCCGCGCTGGCGGGCCGGCGCGGCTCGCTGGTCATCAGCGAGCATTTTCCCGCCGAGCCCAGCCTGAGCGAGGCCGGTGGATGGCCGTATTACGACTATGGCCTGTTCCTCGAGTTCTACAACAACACCGATACGACGATCTACCTGGACGGGAAGGTCATCGCCAGTGGTGTTCCAGGCGTCGGGTTGATGATCGACCACCCGGACTGGCCTTGCGAGACAACGGAGAAGTGGCGCAACGACCCCGAGGGGATCTGGTCGCCGTTCTTGGAAGCGTTCCCGGGTTCGGGACAGGAGTACGCGCTCGCGCCTGGCGGGGTGGTAGTGGTCGCTACCGATGGCATTGACCACCGCCCGTTCCATCCTGGGCTCTATGACCTCTCCCACGCTGATTTCGAGTTCATCGGCTCGAGCGACGTGGACAATCCCAGTGTGCCCAACATGATCAACATAGGTATCCGAGAGTATGCGGCCAGTGCTCACGGTCACGGGTTCGAGCCCAACGCGGGCATCGGGGCTGTGCTCGTCCTTGCTGAGCCCCTGGACGTCAGTTCGCTTGCCGTAGACTACATTCCAGGCTTCTCGGACCCGATCCGGCACCGGATTCCCGCGGAGAAGGTGCTCGATGTTCTGAGCGCGGCCTTGACGCCGGAAGCGATGGCTGGCACCTCACTCCCGCCCTACTGCGCCCAGCACGTGCACCGGAACTTCGACCGCCAGCGGGCCCAAGTCCACGAACTCACGGGCGCGATCTACACGGTGCAGCGCCGCGTGCTGGGCAGGTTGCCCGGCGGCCGAGTGATCTTGCAGCGCACCAAGACCAGCTCCCGGGACTTCCACGCCCGGGCGACAGCCACCCCAGGGAACATTCCCTGACTCATTCACGCCGCCTCGCAGGGAGTCTCACTCGAGGAGAGCGGCTCGGACTCCACGCCGTTTCCTGCGACGGGGGCGCGAACGCTGTGGGACGTGTCCGTGGGTGTCGTAATGGGACGGTGAGGTCTTACAGGAGATCAGCGGCTAAGCGAGATTCACGTGGGAGGATTCCTTGACGGGAGGGGTCGCGCGCCCCCATTGTCGAAATGTAGCAAGCATCATCGGAGTTGTAGGGGCGATCATGCCTGATCGACTTGCCCGCGTCGTGCCGCTCGTGGCTTTGGGCGTCGCGCGGGCCCTTGTCGTTCTCCTTGCTCTGCAGAACCGAGCCCTTCGCGTTCAAGCCGAGAAGTTGTGCGAGCGAGCCACCGAGCCGTACGTCGGTTTGGTGGTGCCGAGCTTCCGCGCGGCCACGCTGGGCGGCGATACGGTGACGATCGGCCAAGCCGCGGCCGGGGAGCTGCGAGTTCTGTTCGTGTTCACCACGAGCGGGGCGGAGGCCCCCGGGGCAGTTCCAGCCTGGAGCGCGATGCTGGAAAAATTGGATGCGTCAAGCGCAGGCAAGCTTGAGGTGTACGGGATTTCCCTCGACCCGGAACCGGAAACGCGCCGGTACGTGGCCGATCAGGATCTTCCGTTCCCTGTGCTGTGCTTCCCGGAACGGAAGCTGGCGAGGCTGTAGCGGGTGGGACGTGTGCCGCTGACGCTGGTGCTGGACCACGAAGGAGAGATTGTTCATTCGCACTCGGGCCCAGTCATGGAGCGGGCATCGATCGACTCGGCGATTTCGGCGATCCGGCAGGGTGCGCCGCGGAGGGCGGTTGCCAATGGACAGACGGTTTCGCCAGGGAGGTGGTGACGGCCATCGAGAAACGGAGCAGTGGCGAGGGCAGGTGGAGGTAGAAGTGACAGGTTGTAGGTTGTAAGGAGTGTCCTATGCGTAACGTAATTGCCTGGGCGGGGCGTCTCGTGTTGGGGGCTGCGATAGTTCTGGCCCTTGGATTCGGGGGGCAGCAGGCGTTCGGGTCGTCGAGTGCCGTCGACTGTCCATACTGCGACACATATGAGGATTGCTACGAGTGTTGCGGTGATCTCGGTGGCGACTGCATCAACAATTTCGTCTGTGTCTGCCTTTAGTCAGACTCCGCCGCACGTCGGATCAGAGGGGCTTGGCGCACCTGAGCGGGATTCCAAAGGAAAGGCGCCGCCTGGACCGGCCACCCACGGCGACGCCGACCTGATTGGACAAAGGACCTTGGGTAGGATCTTCCGGCGGGGCGTACTCGGGCGTCGTGATGGCTGCTGAGCGTCGGGTGCGCATGGCCGGGTGAATTGTGCCTGTCAACTCGAGATACCTGTCTTTCACGGTCGTGGATATGTAGAGGTCTTGCGGTGTTGGCTCTTGCTGCGGTCCCCAGAGTAGCTCGGCGTGCCCGCCAGCCACTGCCTACGCGGCTGCGAGCGGGCCTGCTTCTCTGTTGTCTCCCCTTCTTGAGCATGGCCTGCGAGCACGCGACCACCCTGATCGATCCGCTCGCGGGCGACAGCATCCCCGGCGATGGGACCGTGCAGAGGGCGGCGCTGACGATCACGATCACCGTCACGGGCGCGGACTCCGTCCTGGCGAGCGCGGTCGGCTCGGCGGGTGGCGTGCTAGGGGACGCCGAGGTGACGCTTGAGCGCTCCGGCTCGACGGAGGGCCCGCGGAGCGCGGTAACGGACGCTGCCGGGACGGTGCGTTTCGAGGATCTGTTGCCCGGCACCTATGCCGTGTCGGCGCTTCGGGTCTTGACGGTGGAGGAGGTGGCCCGCTTCGGCAGCGAAGACGCGGATGTGAACGCTTTCGGTGGCGGGGAATATGTCACGGTCGAGGCGCCGAGCACGGAGGCCGTAGTGTCCGCGCTGGCGGGCCGGCGGGGCTCGCTGGTTATCAGCGAGCACTTCGGGTCCATGCCGAGCTTGAGCGAGTCTGGTGGCTGGCCCTCCTACGACTACGGCCACTTCCTTGAGCTGTACAACAATTCAGATACCACGATCTATCTGGACGGAAAGGTCATCGTCCTGGGTTTCACAGGGCTGCTGTTCGATCTGCCCGACCAACCGTGCACGATATCGGAGAAGTGGCGAACCGACCCCGAGGGGATCCGGGCAAGATTCTTCGAGGCGTTTCCCGGTTCGGGGCGGGACTACGCGCTGGCTCCAGGGGAGGCGGTCGTCGTAGCCACCGACGCCGTCGACCACCGGCAGTTCCACCCCGAGCTCCATGACCTGTCTCGGGCAGATTTCGAGTTCATAGGCTCGAGCGACGTGGACAATCCCGGCGTGCCGAACATGGTGAACATCGGCCTGTACGAGTTTGCGGCCGACTACTACGGCCACGGCCTGATGCTGCGGAGCGTCGGCGGCATCGTCATCCTCGTGGCGGAGCCCCTAGTTGTGAGCGGGCTACCGGTTGACTACATCCCGGCCTCCACTCGCCCAGAGATTCGCCGGATTCCCGGCGCGAAGGTACTGGACGTCTTCAGCTCGATTTTCACGCCCGAGAGGCAGGCGGGTAGCTCCCTCCGTCATTGCGGCCAGAACGTGCACGAGAGCTTCGATCGCCAGGGGGCGCGATTACTCGATTATGAGTTGCTTCATTCGGAGCAGCGCCGGGTGCACGGCATGCTGCCTGACGGCCGGGTGATCCTTCAGCGCACCAAGACGAGCTCCCGCGACTTCCACGCCCGCAGGCAGGCCACCCCAGGCAGAGTCCCTTGATGCCCGTCCCGAGGGGACCGCGCCGGGGAAGGTCTCAATCAGCGAGCGCCGTTCGACGTGCTCAAGCAGGCAGCCCGTGCCGAGCCACGTGGTCCATCGCCTCGATGAAGCGGTCGAGCTCCTCCAGCATCGTGTAGACGCTGGGTGAGAGGCGGATACCCTGGAACTCGGGGTGCTTGATCGGGGTCACGATGATCTTGTGCTCGTTCCAGAGCCAGCTCGTCAGGTCGCTCGGGTCCACGCCCTCGATCTCCACGGTGGCGATCCCGCAAGCGAAGCCCGGCTTGAGGCTCGTATGCAGGCGGACCCGGTCTTGTTCCAGCAGCCGCTTCGCCCAGTAGTCCCGCAGGTAAACCATGCGCGCCTCTTTCCGCCGACCGCCGATCCCCTGGTGAAAGGTCAGCGCCTCGCCGATGGCCAGATAGTTGGCGGCGGGGTGCGTGCCGATCTCCTCGAACTTCCGAATGTCGTCGTCCATCCCTTCGGGCGCCGCCATCAGCGGCCATAGGTCCGCGATCTTGTCGCGTCGCACGTAGAGCAATCCCGTGCCGTGCGGTGCGAACAGCCACTTGTGCAGGCTGACGGCGTAGTAGTCGCAGTCGAGGTCCGAGAGCTTGAAGTCATGGTGGGCCAGCGAGTGCGCGCCGTCCACGATCACGGGAACGCCTCTTCTGCGCGCCATTCGCACCACGTCGCGGACCGGCAGGATCTGACCGGTGATGTTGATCATGTGGCACATGAGGATGACGCGGGTGCGCGGCGTGATGTTTTCCTCGAAGAGATGGACGAACTCGTCCGGGTCCTCGCAGGGAACCGGTACGGAAAACTGCTTGAGCACGATCCCCTCGCGCCGCTCGCGCTGCTTGAAGGTGGTGAGCATGCGCGG
>CP070815.1:2746383-2751568 GCA_020344215.1 Gemmatimonadota bacterium | reverse complement strand
GCTCGAAGATCTCCTTCAGCATGTAGTGGGGGAAGCCGCCGCGTTCGATCGTCCCGAGGTCCCAGGAGACGCGGCTCACCTCTTTGGTGAGCGGGCGGCCCTTGAGGTCGAGAGTCCGGTAGCCTTTCCGGTCCAGCACGGCCAGCTCACCGTCATCTAAGTAGATCACGTCGCGGGTGTGCTCGACGACGGCCGCCGCGTCCGAGGCGACGAAGAGAGAGTTGTCACCGATCCCCAGCAGCAGCGGCGACCCGTTCCGCGCCGCAACCAGCTTCTCCGGGTCGCGGCTCGACACCACGGCGATGCCGTAAGTTCCTTCGACCTGCTGCAGCGCTGCGGCGACTGCTTCCTCCAGGTTGTCCTCGTACGCCTCATCGATCAGCAGCGCCAGGACCTCGGTGTCCGTCTCGCTGCGCAGCTTGTGGCCCAGCTCCTCGAGCTTTTGACGGAGCACGCCGGCGTTTTCGATGATGCCGTTGTGGACGACGGCGATATCTTCTGCCGCGTTGAAATGAGGGTGGGCGTTGGTCACGGTCGGCGCGCCGTGCGTGGCCCAGCGCGTGTGGGCAATCCCCAAGGTGCCCTTGGGAAGATTCCCGCCGATCGCCTGCTCGAGGTCGACGATCTTGCCGGCCATCTTGCGGGTGTCTAGGCTGCCGTTGGCGCAGACCGTGACGCCCGCCGAGTCGTAGCCCCGGTACTCTAGCCGCCGCAGCCCCTCCAGGAGTAACGGCGTTGCTTCAGCCGTGCCTATGTACCCGACTATCCCGCACATTTGAGCGCCCGCGTTTCCTAGTCGCCGGCCCGGGCCACAATGGCCCCAGCCCCTTCCACCAGCTCCCGCACCTCGGCCTCCCTCTCCTGAGGCCCTTCAGCGATGACCCGCAAGATTGGTTCCGTGCCCGAAGCCCTACAGTGAAGCCATATCTGGCGCCCTGGCCAGCGGAGGTGGAGTCCGTCGCGGCGATCAGTTACTGCGCCGGGAAAGGCGCTCTCCAGCTCGCCGGCCAGCCCATCAAGCTCGATGCGGCCCCGCGGGAAACGATTCTTGACGATAACGAATTGTGGATAATCCGCCACAATCGCGTCCAGGTTCGCCTGCATCTCCGTCAGCAGCTGTAGGATCATGGCCACTGCCAGCGGCGCGTCGCGGGTCAGGTGAAGCTTCGGCAGCATGACCCCTCCGTTACCTTCCCCACCGACCACGGCCCCCACTTCCCGCATCGCCGCCGCCACGTTCGCTTCGCCGACCGGCGATTGGTGGTATGCGGCCCCCATTTCCCTGCACACAGTTTCGACGATCTGACTCGTCGATAGGTTGGCCACGACCGGCCCCGGCCGGTGCGCTAGGACCAGCTTGGCGGCGAGCGCCAAGGTGTAGTCCTCGCCGATAGCGCGGCCCGATCCGTCGACCAGCGCCAGCCGGTCCACGTCCGGGTCCACAGCCATCCCCAGATCGGCGTTCTCCTGCGGGACTCGCCCGCACAGCGTGCTCATGTTGGCCGGGATGGGCTCGGGCTCCCGAGTGAAGCGACCGTCGGGCTCCAGTTCGATGCCGATGACCTCCACGCCGAGCTGCTCGAGCAGCGCCGGCAGGATCACGCCACCGGCGCCCCTCGCGCAATCGAGGACAACCTTTAAGCCGCGCCCAGCGATGGACGCCGAATCGACCAGGTCGAGGCCGATGATGCGCTCGATATGACGGTCGATCGCACCCGGTGCGTCCTCCGCCTGGCCCGGTTCGACCACCGCAGGCGGCGTAGCCGCACGCAGCCCGGCCAGGAACTCCTTCCCCTGCTGGGGGGTGAGGAATGCTCCCTCCGGATTCGCCAGCTTCAGCGCGTTCCACTCCTTCGGGTTGTGGCTGGCCGTGACCACGATGCCCCCGGCCAGGCCCAGCTCCTCGATGGCGAGCAGCGCCGTCGGCGTCGGGACCAGCCCCAGGTCGCTCACCCGGCAGCCGGCCGCCTGCAGTGCCGCGGTCGCCACCTTCACGAACTCGGGCCCGCTGGGCCGCGAGTCGCGGGCGATGGCAACGTGGTCGCCCCAGCCCTGCCCGCGCACGAAGGCTCCAAACGCCGCGGCGAACCCGCTCACCACATCCGGGGTCAGGTCGACCCCCACCCGGCCGCGGACACCCGAGACGCTGACTATCAGACTCTCTGGAAAGTCCATGGTTTGTGTAATTAAGCCGAGGTCCCCCACTCTAGGTAGGCCTCGCTGGACGGGGCCGCACCCGGTGGCTAGACTGTCTACTCCACTTCCCGGTCATACTGGACCAACACGATAATTGATATCGACGGAGCTTTCGGTGGCTGATAACGAACCACGCTTCGGAACTCGGGCAGTCCACGCCGGCCAACGGCCCGACCCCACGACCGGCGCCATCATGACGCCGATCTACCAGACGTCTACTTATGCTCAGGAAGGGATCGGCCTGCACAAGGGCTACGAGTACGCCCGCGTCTCGAACCCGACCCGAACGGCGCTGGAAGCGAACGTCGCAGCTCTGGAAGGCGCCGAGCACGGTGCGGCGTTCTCGTCCGGCGTCGCCGCCATCGAGGCGGTGACCAAGCTTCGCTCCGCCGGCGATCACATCATCTGTGGCTCCAACGTATACGGTGGGACCGACCGACTGTTCCGCCAGGTGCTGACGCGGCTGGGACTCGAATTCTCGTTCGTCGACACGCGCCAGCCGCAGGCTATCGAAGCGGCGATCAAAAAGGAGACGCGGCTCATACTGGTCGAGACGCCGACCAACCCGCTCATGCATATCACCGATATCGCCGCTGCCGCCGAGATCGCCCACACGCACGACGCCTGGCTGGTCGTAGACAACACGTTCGCGACGCCCTACTTCCAACGCCCGCTGACACTCGGTGCCGACGCCGTCGTTCACTCGAGCACCAAGTACCTGAACGGACACAGCGACGTCGTCGGCGGCCTGGTTCTCACATCGAACGACGAGCTGATCGAGGGGCTACGCTTCATGCAGAAGTCGGCGGGCGCCGTGCCCGGCCCCATGGACTGCTGGCTCGTCCTGCGCGGGACCAAAACTCTGCACGTGCGCATGCAGGCCCACGATCGGAACGGTCGCCGGATCGCCGAGTGGCTCGAGGCGGATGACAGGGTGCAGCAGGTCTTCTACGCCGGCCTGCCCTCGCACCCACAGCACGAGCTGGCGAAACGTCAGATGAGCGGCTTCGGCGGCATGCTGTCGCTCGAGCTTGGCAGCCGCGAGAGCGCCGACGCATTCTGCCGCGCGACCCGCGTCTTCACGCTGGCAGAGAGCCTGGGCGGGGTGGAGAGCCTGATCTCCGTTCCCGCCGCGATGACCCACGGCGCCGTGCCGAAGGAGCTCCGCGAGGAGATGGGAATCACGGAGGGGCTGGTGCGGTTGTCGGTGGGGATAGAGGATGTGGAGGACCTTCTGGAGGATCTTGATCGGGCTTTGCCTCGATGACGATGGGGACGGGGATCGTCTCCTCGCCATCGCCATCGCCATCGTCAAGATGGGGAGCGGACCGATGAGAATACTGGTAGTCGGATCAGGTGGTAGAGAACACACGCTCATCTGGCAGCTGAAACGCGAGCAGCCCGACACGCAGATCTACGCGGCGCCGGGCAACGGCGGCACGAAGGCGCTGGCCGAATCGGTACCGCTGAAGCCGAACGAGATCGAGGAGCTTGCCGACTTCGCCGACTCGCGGGAGATCGAGTTGACGGTGGTCGGACCCGAGGCACCGCTAGTCGACGGGATCGTCGATCTGTTCGACGAGCGAGGCCTCAAGATCTTCGGACCCTCGAAGACCGCCGCTGAGCTCGAGGGCTCGAAGGCGTTCGCCAAAACCATCATGGAGAAGGCGGACGTGCCCACCGCCGGGCACCGCACCCTCACCGACTACGAAGAGACCGAGCGCTACATCCGCGAGCGCGGTGCGCCCATCGTCATCAAAGCCTCGGGGCTGGCCGCCGGCAAAGGCGCCATCGTCTGCCAGACCGTCGACGACGCTGTGGCCGCCGCACGCTCGATGATGGTCGACAAGAGCTTCGGCGACGCGGGGACCACGGTCGTCGTCGAGGACTGCCTGGTCGGTGAAGAACTTTCGATCCTCTATCTCACCGACGGCGAGCACGCATTTCCGCTCATCCCGTCGCAGGACCACAAGCCGATCGGCGAAGGCGACACCGGGCTAAATACCGGTGGTATGGGCGCTTACGCGCCCGTCTCCATCGCCGACGACGCGCTGGTCGGTCGGGTCACCGACGCGATCGTCATGCCGACCCTGGCCCAGATGCGCGGCGAGGACCGGATCTTCCGCGGCGTCCTCTATTGCGGCCTGATGATCGTGGACGGCGACCCGTACGTCATCGAGTTCAACTGCAGGTTCGGCGACCCAGAGACGCAGGCGATCCTGCCGCTGCTGGAGAGCTCGCTGCTCGATGCCTTCCAGAAGGTGGCGCGTGGCGAATCGCTGGCCGGCACCGACTTCCGCTTCAGCCGCCGGGCGGCGGTTTGCACAGTCCTCGCCTCGAAGGGCTACCCGGGCAAGTACGAGAAGGGCAAGGTCATCAACGTGCCCGAGTCGTTGGCTGACGACCCCGACATGATCGTGTTGCACGCCGGGACGCGCCGCGACACGGAGGGCAAGCTGGTGACCGACGGCGGCCGCGTGCTCGGCGTCGTCGGCCTCGGCGACGACGTGAGCAGTGCCGCGGCGAAGTCGAGAGAGGCGGCGAACGCCATCAAGTTCAGCGGCAAGTACTTCCGCGGCGACATCGGCTACCGGGAGATCGAGCGCCAGGGCCGCAGCTAGCTCATGCCGGAGCTTCCCGAGGCTGAGACCATCGCCCGCGGCCTGGATGCCGCCATCGCGGGCCGCCGCATCGAGCGCATCAAGATTCACAGGAACGAAGTCGTCGAGCCGATGACGCCGGCGGCGTTCCGACGCGCGCTGCGCGGCCGACGTGTCGTCTCGGTCGGGCGCAGAGCTAAGTGGATCGCCGCCCTCCTCGACAACGGCGGCCGTTGGGTGACGCAACTGCGAATGACCGGCCGTTTCACCTGGGCGCCGCTCTCTCCCCTCCGCAATGAACCTCATCTTTCGGCGAGCTTCGTGATCGAGGACGACGGCGGCGTGATTCGCTTCTACGACACGCGTCGCTTCGGCCGCATGTGGGTGCT
>CP070815.1:2490214-2746283 GCA_020344215.1 Gemmatimonadota bacterium | reverse complement strand
CGATTTCGCCAACTGGCAGATGATCCTGGTGGGCGGCATCATCGGCGCGCTGATCGGGTCGGTCGCGGCGCGGGCCGTGCAGATGACGGCGATGCCGCAGATGGTCGGTATCTTCAACGGCTTCGGCGGCGGCGCCTCGGCGCTGGTGGCGATCTCCGAGTTCCTGCGCCTGCTGAACCCCGAGCTCGCCATGACCAACGACGCCGGCGTCAGCATAGTGCTCGGCACGCTGATCGGCGGGGTCACCTTCTCGGGCAGCATGATCGCCTTCGCGAAGTTGCAGAACCTGATGACCGGCGCGCCGGTCACCTGGCCGCTGCAGAAGGCGCTGAACTCGCTGCTGCTGCTGGCGATTTTGGCGCTGGGGACCTACGTGGTCTTCTTCGAACAGGCCAATCTGGTGGTGTTCTTGGTGATCATCGGCCTGGCGCTGGTGCTCGGTGTCACGTCGGTGATCCCGATCGGCGGCGCCGACATGCCCGTGGTGATTTCGCTGTTGAACTCGTACTCGGGTCTGGCCGCCGCCGCGGCCGGGTTCGTGGTCGATAACCGGGTGCTGATCATCGCCGGGTCGCTGGTGGGTGCGTCGGGCCTCATCCTCACGAACATCATGTGCGTGGGGATGAATCGCTCGCTGGCCAACGTGCTGTTCGGCGCGGTGGGTACGGCCGACGTGGTCGCGGGGAGCGTCGGCGCGGGCGCCGCCGCCGGCCAGGTGCGCGACGTGTCCGCCGAGGAGGCGGCGATGCTCCTCGGCTACGCCAACTCGGTGATCTTCGTGCCGGGGTACGGTATGGCAGTGGCGCAGGCCCAGCACGCGGTGCGCGAGCTGGCCGACGTGCTGAAGGAGCGTGGCGTGGATGTCAAGTACGCCATCCACCCGGTGGCGGGACGAATGCCCGGCCACATGAACGTGCTACTGGCCGAGGCCAACGTCCCGTACGACGAGCTCTTCGACATGGACGAGATCAACCACGCGTTCAAGACGACCAGCGTCGCCGTGGTGATCGGCGCCAACGACGTGGTGAACCCCGCGGCGCGGCACGACACGACGAGCCCGCTCTACGGGATGCCGATCCTCGACGTGGATGAGGCCGAGCACATCATCGTGCTCAAGCGGAGCATGCGGGCCGGATTCGCCGGCGTCGAGAACGAGCTCTTCTTCCACCCGAAGACCATGATGCTCTTCGGCGACGCGAAGGATTCGGTGACGAAGTTGGTGACCGGAGCGAAAGCGGCGTAGGTTGGGGAACCGGTGGTCGGTAGTCGGTAATCGGTGGTCGGTAATCAGTAATCGGCGATTAGTGATTGGTCATCAGTAATCTGTGGTCAGGAGCCGGAGGCTAGTAAAACGGGGGCAGCCGATTGGCGGTTGCCCCCCATTCTATGTTCGGAGTTACTGATCACCGACCACCGACTACCCTCCCATCGGGTGCCCCAGACTCATCGGCCCATACCCGTAAGTCCGAATCACCCAATAGAGAATAAGCGCCGCGCCTGCCATCGACAGGTTCTTCATGAACATTGCTTGCTCCACCATCTTCTGCATCGGATCGTTCACAGTCCAGAAGTCGTGCATCGTGAAGGCGGCGGAGAGCAAGAAGAAGACGAGTAGCCAGAGCCCGATCTCCATGTAGACACCGAGGATCACGCTCAGCCCGCCGGCGAGCAGCATGAGCCCGGTTACGGCAACCGTGGCCTTCGCCGCCGGCACCTTCTTCGAGTCGGCGTACCGCGCCATCCCCGGTAGCTGCACGAAATGGCCAACCCCTGATCCAACAAAGATGAGACCGAAGAGCGCTCGCCCGATGAGGTAGACCCAATCCATTCGGACCTCCTGCGGTTGACCCGTTCGGCGGGAGTGCTCCAAAGTGCTGGTTTGCGGCCACGGTGTCCAGTGATGAGTGACGAGTGATTAGTAACCAGTAATCGGTGGCCCGCACTCGATCCCCTCTCACAGCCTGCGAGCTCTGCTTGGGTACCGACTGATCTCTGATCACTGATTACTGATTAGCGAATACTGACAGCCGACTACTGATAACTTCTTGTCCATGTCTCAACGCGGCAATAGTATTGCCCGTTCCCGGGCGTCATCATCACAAAAGGAGCAGGAAGAATGCTTCGGCTGCTGATCCCTTTCGTGCTGGTCTGGCCGGTCTTGGCGCTGGCGGCTGAGGCCTCGCCGCTCGCGCGCTACCGCGGCACGCCGGCGAAGGAACTTCTGGCGATGGCCTTCTGCTTCGTCGGCTACTTCATCGTCTGGCTCGTCCTCTACCAGATCGGCAAGGCGCTGAAGGGCTCCGAGGCCGCGACGATCGTCGGCTCGACGATCCTCTCCCTCCTGACGGTCACCCCCCTCCTGGCGCTGGGCTACAAGATCTTTGGCGTGAAGCCGGCCGAGGCGCACTGAGCGCCTGAGCGCAGGTCGCAAGGCAGGAGGGATGAGCTGGAGGCGGGGTGGTGACCCGCCTCCGAGACTTGACGGGGTGGTTAACGCTGTTACATTAACGCCGTAAACTTGACGATGTTAACCCTCGGGAGGCCTGGAATGAAGTCAAGAACTGCGGCCCCGGCGCGTAGCGCCGACACGGAGACCGCGATACTGGAAGCGGCCCGGGATCTGCTGGCGGAGGGGGGTCTGGGGGCGCTCTCGATGCGGGGCGTGGCAGCCCGTGTGGGTGTCAGCGCGACGGCGATCTACAACTACTTCGAGAACAAGCAGGCGCTGGTCAAGCGGGTGGTGACCCAGGGGTTCGAGCGGTTCGCCGGCTATCTGCGGGGTGCAATAGCGGACGTGCCGGTGGGCTCGGCAGAGCGGCTGCGGGCTCTGGGCGAGGCGTATATCCGCTTCGCTCTGGAGAACCGGGAGTATTTCCGGGTGATCTTCGCGTCGCACGCCGAGACGCCTCAGGACATCGAGGAGCTGCCGGAGGGCGGCGGGTACGAGCTGTTCCGCCAGACGGTGGTGGACGCGATGGAGTCGGGAGCGATTCGGGAGGCTGACGCCGACCTCGTGGTGCTGTACCTGTGGGCGCACGTGCACGGCCTGGTGACGTTGCTGCTCACCTGCGAGCCGGATGCCAGGTGCGAGCACACGGGGCGGCGGCTCAGCGCCCCCGAGCTGTTCGCCCGATTCAGCGAGTTCGTGTTATACGGGCTGCGGCCGGACGGGGCGGTGCGAGCCGAAACGGGCTCTGCGGCGGCCTCGTAAGTAGAGGTGCGCAGCCCCTGCAGATCGAGTACCAGGAAGCCATAACAGACAGGAGAGCGAGTCGTGTGCGGGATAGTCAGGCAGCTGAGTAGGGGGCTGGCGGGGTTGCTGGTTGGGCATCTCGCGGCCGGAAGCCTCGCGGCGCAGGACGCAGAGGGTCCGTCGCATTCGCTGCAGCAGGTGATCAGCGTTGCCCTCGACAACAATCGTGATCTGCAGGAAGCTCAGCTTGGATTGCTGTCGGCAAACGAACAGGTACGTGAGGCGTGGGGCAGTCTCTTCCCGACGATCGACGCGAACGTGGGCTACCAGCGGAACCTGGCGATCCAAGAGGTATTCCTGCCGGCGATCATCTTCGACCCGAATGCGCCGCCGGACATGCTGATTCCCGTTCGTTTCGGCGCAGACAACAACTGGTCGGCCTGGCTATACGTGACGCAGCCGATCTTCGACGCCGCTGCGTTTATCGGTGTCGGCACGGCGGATCGCTTCCAGGACCTGCAGCGCGAGGTCGTGCGGGGCCAAGCGCAGGAGGTGGCTTCGCGCGTGCGCCGCACGTACTACCAGGCGTTGCTGGCCCACGAGGAGGTTCGTGTAACCGAGGAGAGCGTCAGCCGAACGGAAGAAACGCTCAGGGAGACAGAGGGTCTGTACCGTGTCGGGTTGGCGAGCAGCTACGACGTGCTTCGGCTCGAGGTACGGCTGGCGAACTTGCGCCCGAATCTGAGGCGAGCGCGGAACGCCGCTCTTGCCGCAGAGCGGGATCTTTCGGTGGAGATGGGGCTGGATGAAGTGAGTCCGGTGCGCGTTGCCGGCCGCCTCCACGATATGAACCTCGCCGCAGCGGACGCGAACGAGGGTGAGAACCGGGAGCTTTTGCGTCTTGTGGGCTTCCGCAACGCACTCGACGCATCGTTCGAGTCTCTCTACGAGCTGGCGCAGAGGATGCGCTCGGATCTGCGGCAGGCGCAGCTGAACTACGAGCTGCAGGATGCCCGCGTGAAGCACGAGCGGACAAGCATGTACCCGCGCCTCGAGGCATTCTTCAACTATGGGATCATAGCGCAGGAAGACGGCCCGCCCAATCCGTTCGGGGAGAACTCGAACCAGCGGACGACGAGCGCGGTGCTCGGCGTTTCGCTCGAGATCCCCGTCTTCTCCGGTTTCCAGCGCTCGGCCCGGGTCCAGCAACGCAAGCTGGAGCGGAACCAGGCGCGCGTGCAGCTCGAGCTACTTGAACAGCAGACCGCGAACCAGATACGCACGGCCCTCGATGCGTTGGGCGAAGCGCGTGAACGGGCGGAGGCGCAGGCCGGGGCGGTGGACGAGGCACGGCGCGGCTACGAGATCGTGACCGCTCAGTACCTGGCTGGCGTGAGCTCGCAGCTCGAAGTGACTGAGGGCGAAGTGTTGCTGCGAGAAACGGAGTTCAACTACGCGCAGGCGGTTTACGACTACTTGATTGCCCAGTCCGATCTGGATGATGCAGTAGGCCTGGTGCCGTTAGTGGACGTGCCGGGCTCGGTCGAGCCTGTGACGACGATTTCCGAGTGACGGTGGACATCGAGACAGGTGCACGAACCATCATGATATACGGTAGAACAAACAGGACAGTCTGGCTGGCGTTGGCCCCGGCGATCGCCCTGATCGGCAGCGGCTGCGGCCCATCGTCTCCGGCGAGCGAAGCGGAGGCGGGCCAGGAGTTCATCAAGACGGTCAACGTCGAGGTGCAGCCGGTCACACGCACCGACTTCACCAGCTACATACGTCTGACCGGTGAAGTGGAAGCGCTGAACGACGTGACGCTGAGCGCCGAGGAAAGCGGTGTGATAGAGCGTTTCTTCGTCGAAAAGGGTAACTACGTACGCAGTGGGGCGGCGCTGGCGAAGATCCGCGACAACGTGCTGCGCGCGCAGGTCGAGGAAGCGATGGCTGCGGCCGAGCTGGCGCGGGAACGCTACGAGCGGCAGCGCCGTCTCTGGGAGGAGGAGCAGATCGGCAGCGAGATCGCCTATCTGGAGGCGAAGTACCAGGCCGATCTGCAGGCGGCGCGCGTGGCGTTGCTCAGCGAACGGCTGCGGCGGACGACGATCGTGACGCCGATCTCGGGCATCTTCGACGAGCGCTACGTCGACGCCGGCGAGATGGTGGCACCGGGCACGCCGGTCGCTCGTGTTGTCGAGGTCGACCGTGTGAAGGTGACGGGGGGCGTGGCGGAGCGTTTCGCGGCGGCCGTCAATCCGGGCGATAGCGCGCAGATCAACCTGGACGTACTGCCGGACGAGGAGTTCATCGGGGTGATCGGTTATGTGGGTAGTGTGGTTGACGAGCGGAACCGGACCTTCCCGATCGAGATCGTGATCGCGAATCCGGGTCGCGCCATCAAGCCGAAGATGGTCGCCAGTGTCGAGATCGCGAACGACCGACTCCAGGACGTCGTCGTTATCCCGCAGGACGCGGTCGAGCGCACCGAAGATGGCTACCAGGTGTTCGTGGTGGTGGAGCGCGACGGGGGCTCGTTCGCCGAGTCGCGGCCGGTACGTCTCGGGCCGATGTACGCCAATCGAGTGGTGATCGAGGAAGGGCTGAGCGCGGGCGAGCAGCTGGTCGTTCGCGGCCAGCAGCTAGTGGAAGCAGGGAATCGTGTGCGGATAGTGAGCCCGGCGGAGTTTCAAGCCAGTCGAGGATAAGAGACGAACCATGTCCGGCTTCATAGGTCGCAGGAAAGCGAAGAGCGAGAGCGGCGGCTCAACGGGCGATCGCGCAGGCGCGGGCCACGGTAAGTACAAGGAGCTCTGGTTGACCTCCTTCGCCGTGGACCACCCGACGAGCGTCCTGGTGTTCACGTTAATCGTCATTATCGCGGGCTTCATCTCTTATATCGGAGTGCCGAAGGAAGCCGCGCCGGAGATAACGATCCCGATCGTCGCGGTGAACACCATCTACCCGGGTGTGGCACCCGAGGACATTGAGACGCTGATCACCCGGGAGCTGGAAGACGAGCTCAACCAGATCAGCGACGTGAAGGAGATCACGTCGACCTCGGTCGAGGGCTACTCGAGCATCATCGTCGAGTTCGAAGCCGGGATGGACATGACCGAGGCGCTACAGCTCGTGCGCGAGAAGGTGGATATCGCCAAGCCCGAGCTGCCGCCGGCGGCGGAGGAGCCGATGATCATCGAGTTCAACTTCGCCGAGTGGCCGATCATGCAGGTGAACATCTCTGGTGAATACAGCTTGGTCCGGCTGAAGAGGCTGGCGGAGGACATCGAGGATCGGCTGGAGCAGATCCCGTCGGTCCTCGAGGTCAGTGTATCGGGCGGTCTGGAGCGCGAGGTTCAGGTAGATGTAGATCTGGCCAGGCTCAAGTACTACGGGCTGGCCTTCGACGATGTGATCGACGCGATCGTCGAGGAGAATGTAACGACACCGGGCGGCAGTATCGATGTCGGCGACCTCAAGTACCTCGTCCGGGTTCCCGGCGAGTTCGAGGATACGCGGTTGATCGAGGGCATCGTCATTACAGCGCCGGGCGACCGACCGGTCTACATCGGAGATGTGGCGACGGTCGACTTCGGGTTCAAGGAGCGTGAGAGTTTTGCGCGGCTCGATGGGCAGCCGGTGGTGACGCTGAGTGTCACGAAGCGGGTGGGCAGGAACATAATAGAGACGGCCGACGCGGTACGGGCTGCAATCGAAGAGATGAGCCCGAGCTTCCCGCCGACCACGGTCATCAAGATCACTTCGGACATGTCGGAAGAAGTGCACGAGATGGTGAGCAGCCTGGAGAACAACATCATCTCCGGGTTGATCTTGGTCGTGGCGGTGCTCCTCTTCGCACTAGGCATCCGCAATGCCTCGTTCGTCGGCATAGCGATCCCGCTGTCGATGCTGCTGTCCTTCAGCGTCATTCAGATGTCAGGCATGACGATGAACTTCATCGTGCTGTTCAGCCTCATCCTGGCGCTGGGCATGCTGGTGGACAACGCGATCGTGATCGTCGAGAACATCTACCGGTTCCGCGAGCGTGGGTACGACAAGAAGGAGGCGGCGAAACTGGCCACCGGCGAAGTGGCGATGCCTGTGATCGCTGCAACGGCCACCACGCTGGCGGCGTTCGCCCCGCTGGCGTTCTGGACGGGGATCGTCGGCGAGTTCATGGTCTACCTGCCGCTGACGCTGATCATCACGCTCAGCTCGTCGCTGGTCGTAGCGCTCGTCATCAACCCGACGCTCTGCTCGCTGTTCATGCGTGCGGAGGGCGAGAAGGGTCCGGGTCTGACGAAGGAGATGAAGTGGGCGCTGACCGGCGTGGCCGGGCTGACGTTTCTAATCGTGCTAGCGATCCGGCCGCTTACCTCGATCCTGCTGGCGCTGACGGTGGTCCTGCTGTACGCGTTGCACCACTATGTGCTGGGCCCGGCGGCGCACTGGCTGCAGACGGTGAGCCTTCCGGCGACGCTGCGGTCCTACGAGCGGACGCTGCGCTGGTCGCTCGCGCATCGCTGGCGTGTCATGGGGCTGGCCATGCTGGTGCTGGTCATATCGGTCGCGGCCTTTCAGATGTTCAGCAAAGGGGTCGTATTCTTCCCCGAGGACATCCCGCCGAGCACGGTGTGGGTGCAGGTCGAGGCACCGACCGGCACGCGGGCGCATGTCACCGATGGGATCGTGCGGCGGATTGAGGGCGAGCTTAATGAGGTCGCTACGCGTGCCGACTTCGAGTCGGTGGTGGCGACGGCGGGCTCGAGCTCCGGCGACTGGATCTCGGGCGGCTCGGGGACGCACGTCGGCACGGTGGCGGTCAACTTCGTCGATTTCGAGGATCGAGAGCGCGGCTCGTTCGAGACGCTGGAGCAAATGCGCAACACGATCGGCCTCGGGATAGCCGGTGCCGACATCGTCGTGGAGAGGCCACAGGAAGGCCCGCCCACCGGCCTAGCGGTGAACATCGAGATCAGCGGCGAGGATGCGGGGCTGCTGAAGCGCTTGGGCGATGAGGTCGTTTCGATCCTCTCCAACTCAGCGGTCGCCCCGAAGCTCGAGGGCTTGGAGAGCGATATGTCCGATGCGCGGCCGGAGCTCACCGTGGAGGTGGATCGCGAGAAGGCGCAGCTCTTCGGAGTCAACACGCAGAAGATCGGGTTCACCGTGCGCAGCGCGATAAACGGTGTGGAGGCCGGCGAATTCCGGGACGGTGAGGATGAGTACGACATCGTCGTGCGGCTGGCCGAGCCGTATCGGCGCGACCTCAACTCGCTAGCCGATCTGACGGTAGTCACAGAGGACGGCGACCAGGTGCCGCTCCCCTCGGTGGCGAGTTGGAGCGTCAACGAGAGCTTCAGCGGGATCAACCGCAAGGACCTGGACCGGGTAGTGACGATCTCGTCCGACGTACGCTCCGGCTACAACGCCAACGCCGTACTGGCGGAGGTGCGAGCCGAGCTGTCCGAATTCGTAGCGACGCTGCCTCTGGGCTACGATCTCAGTTATACGGGCCAGCAGGAGGAGCAGCAGGAGTCGGCGGCCTTCCTGATGGGTGCGTTCTTCACCGCACTGCTCTTGATCGCGTTCATCCTGGTGTCACAGTTCGATTCGGTACTGCGGCCGGTGATCATCCTCAGCTCCGTCATCCTTTCGACGGTGGGCGTGCTGGTCGGCCTGTTGGTGTTCGGCATGCCGTTCGGGATCATCATGAGCGGCGTAGGGGTGATCAGCCTGGCCGGCGTCGTCGTGAACAACGCCATCGTGCTCATCGACTACATCCGCATACTCAGGGAGCGAGACGGCCTCAGCTGGACCGAGTCGTTGGTGCGGGGTGGCCTGACGAGGTTCCGCCCGGTGACGCTGACGGCGATCACCACGGTGATGGGTCTCGTACCGCTGGCGATCGGGCTGAACATCGACTTCTACGGGCTGTACGGCAGGCTGGAGCCCAACTTTTTCTGGGGCGGCGAGTCGGCGGCTTGGTGGGCCCCGATGGCCATCGCGGTCATCTGTGGCCTGACGTTCGCCACGGTGCTCACACTCATCTTGGTGCCGGTGATGCACACGTTCACCGACGATGTGGCGGACTTCTTCGAGCGCCACTTCACGCATCGCCGGGATGTGGTGGAGGACGAGGGGCCGGCCGAGGAACCGGAGGAGGTGCCGGAGGCGGTGCCGGCTTGAGGGTGGGGTTCGGTGGTCGGTGGTCAGTGGTCAGTGATCGGTAACCGCGAACTCAGGTGTGCACCAAGATGAACGGTGCCCAACTCAGCAGGCACCGTTGGCGCTTCTCTCCAGTCTCGCGACTACTGACTACCGACTACCGACTACCGACTACCGACCACCGACCTACGGCGCCACCTGCGTCAGCGCCTCGAAGATGGGCAGGTAGAGGGCGACGACCATGCCGCCCAGGATGAAGCCGACGACGACGATCAGGGCGGGTTCGAGCGCCTTCATCAAGCGGTCGACCGCCGTGTCCACTTCGCCCTCGTAGAACTGGGCGACTTTCTCGAACATCTCGTCGAGGCGACCCGTCTGCTCGCCGACCTCAACCATACGAGAGACCAGGCGCGGCATGACACTCGTCGCCGCCAGGGGCGTGCTGATGCCCTGACCTGCCTCGATGCCGGTACGGGCGCGCAGTAGCCCCCTCTCAATCACGACGTTCCCGGCGGTAGCCGCTGAGGCGATAAGCGCGTCGATCAGGTTGGCTCCCGCCGTGAGCAGCGAGGACATGCTCTGGGCGAACCGTGCGACAGCCGCTTTGCGAATCAGATCTCCCAGGACCGGTACGCGGATGAAGAGGCTGTCGAAGAATAGGCGGCCGGAACTGGTCTGGTAGAGCTGGCGCAGGACGACGGCCCCACCTACCACGACGGCCAGCAGGATGATCCAGTTCGCCTGCAGGAACTCCGACATGTTGACCAGGACCTGAGTCGGGTAGGGGAGCGAGAGGCCGCCCGAAGCGAACATCGTCTCGAAGGTCGGCACCACGAAGGCGAGCATCACCGCGGCGCTTGCGATCGCCACGAAGAAGATGATGGCTGGGTATACGAGGGCGGTCTTGACCTTGCTGACCAGTGCCTGACTCTTCTCTAGGTAGGTGGCCACCCGTGCGAGGATAGAATCGAGCACACCGCCCTGCTCGCCCGCCTCGACCATGTTGACGAAGATGTCGCTGAAGACGCCCGGGTGCTCCTTCATAGCGTCCGCCAGGCTCCTGCCGGCCTGGACATCGATGATCACCTGACTGAGGGCCTTCTTCAGACGGCGGTCTTCGCTGAGGTCCTGTGCGATTTCCAGGCCGTGAACCAGCGGGACGGCGGCGTCGACCAGCGTGGCGAACTGGCGCGCGAAGTGGACGAGGGCCATCGGCTTGGCCCTCTGGCCGATCGAAAGACCTAGGCTCTTAGCTCTCGGTGCCGGTTTGACCCACTCGGGAATCAGCCGGTTCTGCACGAGTGCTCGAGTGGCGTCTTCTGCTGAGCCAGCTTGGATGACGCCCTCACGGACGTTACCCTCGACCGTATGTGCACGATAAGACCAACCGTTCACAAGTACCTCGCGCTCTGATGGTTTATTCGAGAACCTCGAACCAGTTCCGCCCGCTGAGCGGCTGGGCCACAAGCGCCATGCTCAGGGCGCGGGCGGCGGCGCAACTGCTGTACTGGATCGTCGTGCCTCCGCGCAGAGAGGCTTCCTCGCCGGAAGTGGCGCCGTTGCGCACGAGGAGCGATCCGTTGAGGGAAGTCGTTCCCCTGAAGTCGGCCTCGCCCTGCACGACGACGATTCCGAAGAAGTCGAACGTTCCCGTGACCGCCAGGTTGCCGTCAACCAACAGGATCCCCTGTCCGTATACGTTGCCCGATATGTGCAGGTCGCCGTCGACGTGGATCACCGGCATGTAGTCCCAGCAGGGACTTGCCGGGTTGCCCGGGTCGCCCCAGTTCGTGGGTTCCCACTCGGCGCAGCGGCCGGCAGCGACGATCGGCGCGATGTCGGGCAGGACCTGGCCGCCGGGTATTTGCTTCTCGGCCAGGCGGGCCAGGTCGGTGTACGTCAGTTCGCCGAACTGTACGAAGTCGTCGCTGACGATGGTCGTATCCTCGAGGACCGGCGGCGTGCCCTCCAGGATAGGAGTTCCAAGGATCTCGAGAGCGTCGGAGTCCTGAATCGATACGCCGGGGATATCTGTGCGGTCCGCCGGACAGTAAGGGCCCCACGTTGTCGGTGGAGTATCGATCCCCGAGATCTTCACACCGGCTCCCGTGCCCTGAACCCGGAGCTGGCCTTTCAGCTTGATCGCCGCCTCGCAGCACATCAAGTCTGCCCTGACCACCCGCACCATGTTGACGAGCACGCGCTGGGCCGTGCGGCCTTCCCCGGGGCGGCCAACGGTGCGCAGCCGGAACAGCGTTTCGCTGCCGCTCAGGTCGTCGTCCACGCGGAGAATCGACGTGCGGTACTGGGAGCCATCCGGCAATGTCTGCCACGCGGTGACCACGCTGTCCCCGGGATTGAGCAGCAGCAATTGCGCCCGATCCCAGGTACCGATCACCTGAGTCGCACCGGCGTCGGCGGCATATAGCGCCTTCAAGCTCAGACGGACCCCCACGTTGGCGGTGGCGTTGCTTCTCGCGATGTACAAGCCGCTGAGCGCCAGTAGCGTCAGGACGACGATGACGAAGACGGCCGCGGGGATCGCGAAACCGTCAAGGCGGCGGGCACGACGAATGAGATCTTCGGGCATCATTGGTTTCTAGGCCTCACAGAAGACGTGAGCGTGTCGAGTCGCTCGAACGGCCCGCTCTCCGCCACCAGCGTCAAGCCAAACCTCGCAACGCGCGCAGGGTCAGTCGTGGCCTGACCTGCGGCGTCTATGTACGCGAACGACAAACCGTTGCCCTCGCCGTCGAACGGTCCCGCGAGAATCTCGCTACCGGAGGCGTCCGTTCTGGCGAGCCACCATGAGGCGCCCTCTTGCTCGAGCTTGTACGTGTAGCGGTGAAAGGCGCGCACTGGAGCGCCGACAGGTACCCCGATGATCGTACCGGTCACGCGTACGACCAACTCGACGGAAGGGCCGCCAGCATAGTAGCAGGGGAGCGACGAGGCCTCCTCTGAGTCTGCCTGCCTCGGCCGCACCAGCCAGCCGTTTGGGTGATAGATCAGCAGGCTGTCGCCTTCGAGGCTGGCAACCCGCCCTTCGACGTTGAAGAGACCGAGCTTGCCCCCGGCGCTGTCGACGGCGCACACGATGCCGAATCCGACAGGCGAGCGGAGGCTGAGGCTGTCGGGGCTCGTTACCACGAAGTCACCCTCAGAAGCGCTGGCCTCCATCAGATCGGCCGTCAAGACGGCGTTGGCCAGCCGCAGGGCGTCATGACGATAGGTGGCGGCTCGCTCTTGGCTGTACAGCCTCTGCTGGTAGACCAGGACCTGGTACAGGACCCCGGCGATCACGGATCCGAGTACTATGACCACCAACATCTCCGCCAGCGTAAAGCCCGTCTGGCGCCGGACCGTGCACCTGTCGTTCACGGCGCGAGCTTGTATGCGACTACCGTATCCCATACCGCGACTGCCTCCGTGGGCGCGTAGCGCGTGACGAGGAAGATCTGCCGGTGTGTGTACCGGTCCTCGATCTCCCATTGCGAAGCCCCAACGTCTGTCTCCCGGGCACCACTGCTCAGGCTGTCATACGGAATCGCCAGCAACCGCTCGAGTTCCGACTGGAGGAACTCTGCTGCCTCCAGTTGGACCCTGGAACGCGCGAGCATCCGCGACGAGTAGAGCCCGGAGGCCGCTAGCGAGACCACCACTACCGCCAGCAGAACCACCCCGACCATCAACTCGACCACCGAGATGCCCCTCTCGTCCAGCCGCCTCCGTTTAATCCTCATCCTCACCTTCATATTGCAGCACCAAACCCGTTGGACTCACTATCAGCGTATCGGCCAAGCCCGCGCGGGAAACGACGATCACTCCACCGGGCTGCGGACACGCCGCCGTTGTCGTTCCGATCCCGCGCCCGTTGAAGCAGAGGGTCGAGCGATTACTGTCCAGATTCACGTCCAGCTCTTCCGCGAAGCTGAAGTGGCCAAGCGTTACAAGATTTACCCCCGCCCCGGCCAGCGCCGTGTCCGCCACCACCCAGAGGCGGTCGTTCACGATGTCAAGCCGCAGAGTCACAGGCCGCCCGAAGCGGATCGCCGTCGCCCGGGCCAGCGAGATCGACGAGACCACCACATGACGCGCGTTGTGCACTGAAGCCGACACCCGGGTGCGCGCGATCGATGGCAGGGCGATGGCGTAGACCGCCGCCACCAGGGCCAGGGCAACGATGATCTCGAGGATCGTGAAGCCCCGCGATCCCGTCCGGTGCGCCGAATCCGCCGTGCGTCGGCGACGCGGCGTAACACGGTGGCGCAGGTTTGGTAGTATTTCCGACAAGATACTACGCGGCCCGTAGCTGGGCGGGGGATGGATGCGACTGCGGCCTGAGTATCCGATTGCAATCCTCGTGCCGGGATGGTCCCGCGGCGCGCATATCGTAAGTCACTGCTTGTATTGGAGATAGAGTGGGAGGCAGGCGGCCCACTTCTGGTCCGAGTGAGAGTGGTCGGTCAGACTGACCAGCTTGTTGCAATCTGCAAGGCCGGGTTGGCCGGCTGGGGAGGTTGGCCGGGGGGAAACCTGCCCGGGTCGGGGTCACGTAGTGTTGTGTACCGAGGGAGGTGAATCCGGTGGTGGGATAGCGGGCGGCCATAGCGTGGCCGGCTCGTGCCGCACTAGATTGGTGCGTTCCTGCAAGGCATCGGATGCGTGTTCTCCTGGTTCTCCATTACACACAGGGGGTGTGAGACTATGGCGGGTTTCACGGAGCGAATGATCGGAGCCGCCACGCTCGACGTAGGAACTTATGAGGAGGTGGAGCACGATCAGTCGGCGACGGGTCAGGCGGCGGGCGTCGTTGCGCTGGTAGCGATCGCCGGCGCTATCGGGTCGTACGGGACGGGCGGACTATACGGGTCTGTGGGTCAGGTGGTTTACGCCTTCATCGCCTGGGCCGTGTGGGCGGCGATAACGTTGCTGATCGGGACCAAGGTGTTCGGCGGGACGGCCGACATGGGTGAGATGCTCCGGACTCTTGGGTTCGCGCAGTCCGTCGGCGTGATTAAGGTTCTGGGCATCATACCGATCCTCGGGTGGATCGCCTCTCTGGCCGCCGGTCTCTGGATGCTTGTCTGCGGCGTCGTAGCGATTCGCCAGGCCCTCGACTTCACGACGGGGAAGGCGGTCGGGACGGTGCTGCTCGGCTGGCTGGTGATGATGGTGCTCGGTGTGCTGCTGGGTGGATTCGTGGGAGGTATGACCGGCGCGCTTTCCTAGGCCGACCGCACACGACGATAAAGTACGGCTGGGGACCCGGACCCGGCGGGCATGAGTATCCGCCGGGCCTCGGTCCCTTTGCTACCCCGCGACGTTCGGACGGCGGATCGCTGGTCGCGTCCGCCGGAACCCGCCGCCTTCGCAGCGCATTAGTCTTTAGGCGAGACCGTCGAAGAGAACCGGGGGCCCCGGTCTGCGTTCTTGGGCAAAGGAGCGAGGTGCGCGCTTGTTGGAGAGAACGGTGCCGCTAAGCGTGTGGAGCGCTGGTTCCGCTCGGATAATCGGAGTCGTGATTCTGCTCGTGCTTGTGTCGCAGGGTGCGCAGGCGCAGTCGGCCGTGACCGCGTCGCCGCCGATGGACACGACATCGCTGGGGGTCGGGCCGTACGCGCGCATGCACACGCTGCTGGAGAAGACCATCTTCAAGGTGGATGTGCTGACGGTGGACGTCTGGCTGGGCGAGGGCGATACGCGGCGCTTGGAGGAGGTGGCCGCGGGGTCGGGCTACAGCTCCCAGGTAGCCGACTCTATCGCCTGGATAGCGATTCATTCGCGGGACGCCTATGTGCGGATCGAGTTCGTGCGAGATGTGAGCCTCGATCGGTTCCTTGGTGGTGTGGAGGGGAACCTGCGTCTCGTCCCGAGAGCTGGGATCATCTCGGAAGCCGACTATCGGGAGATCTCCAACAACCTGCCGCGCTGGTTCGCGTTTCTGGGCGAGCGGGGCATCAGCAAGGGCGATCGGATCCTCTACAGGATCCGCGGCGACGAGCTGCGGACGCGGTATGTGACTGTGGACGGGGAGATACTTTTGGATCAAACGGATCTGGGTGCCTCGGCACGGCTTTCCGTGCTCGGGAGCTACTTCTTGGATGGATCGGAGTTTCGCGGGGGTCTGATCGGGTCGCTGTTCGGCGGCGAATAGCCCCGATCTTCTGGATGGGCCCCGGATGGGGTACTCCGCATGGGCGGCGATTCGGCTGTGCGGAGTCTTTGTCGGTGTCGTTGTTGTGGAACTGCTAGTATGCCTCCCTGAACGAGGCGCGGAGCACGTAGCCGACGTTGGGCGTGCCGGGCGGCAGGTTCTGCGGATTCAGCAGGTCGGGGTCGAAGCTCCAGTCGCGCTGCGGGGACTTGTAGCTCGGGTTCGGGTTGGGGCAGTTCCCGTAGGGCGAAGCGATCTGCGGGTACCAGAAGGTGATGAACGATCCGATCATCCGGTGCAGGATCTTGCTGGCACCGCTTCGCCAGCTCTCCAGCATCTGCACGGTGACGCCGGGGCTGCAGCCGTTGGTGATAGGTACGCAACCGGGATCCGGGCCGTGGTGGTAGCAACCGAGATAGCCCTCGCCCTCGCCGGTCACGATGGCGAAGAACTGCTCGGTCTCCGTCGCCTGCTTCATCTGCGGGGTGGGGGATCGGTTCTGGCTATCGACCCAGTTGTCTGACAGGACGGTGAGCCGGTCGCCGAAGACCGCGGCAGGCTGCTTGTCGACGTCGTTGTAGTCACCCTGCATGTAGAGTGGGTACTCGCTGCCGACGGTGAGCGGTCCCGGCAGGCGCGAGCCATTCTTGATTCGCAGGATCGGGTAGTAGAAACCCTCTCCGCTCTTATCTGTGTCCCCCGGGCTGGGGGTCGGGTCCGGGACGATCTCGACGTAAATGATCTGAGTCCCGTTCTGGGCGGGGTTCTCGTTAACCCAGGAACGTAGCTCAGCGATGTTGACGTCGACGGCGTCGGCCCACTTGAGCTCTGCGGTGTCGAAGAAGGTCTCCCACCTGACCTGGAAGATGTCGCACTTGTCATCGTTGTCTGGGACGGCGCCGCCGTAAGGCCTCTCGACCGTGATGTTGGGCCACCAATCGGAGCCGGTGCTGGGCGCGTCGATGCAGACATCACCCTTGTCGCGCACGTCGCCGAAGTCGACCGTAACATACATGTCGGCCTGCCAGGAGAACTTCGTGGCCCGGCTAGCCTCGTTGTCGCTCGTCCGCTTGGGCGCGATCAGTTCGTGTGGTCCCATGCTATCGGGGAGCGGCAAGCTGAGGCTGTCGACTCCCATGGCGCCGGTCATCAGCCGGCTGTCGAGTTCCAGCTCGCTGCGGTTCTTGAAGGCCTCGGGGTCGGGGGTGTCTTCGCTGTCGAACTGTATCTCGACCTCGCTGCCGTTGTCCCTCTCGATGTGGACGTGGATCTCGCTTTTGTCCTTGTGCGAGACGCGGCCGTCGCGGATGAAGCGGCCTGGCGTGGTGATGACTGTGTGGATGTGGTGGTCCACGGTCGCCATGTAGATGTCGCCGTTCACGTGGGCCCGGCCCCAGGTGTCGGAACGGCTGCCCGTATAGGCTTCCATGGCGCCGTTCCCGAAGGCGGCGAACTGGAACATGGGGATCGCCTGCGCTTGGGCGCCGAGTACGACTCCTGCGTGGGCGCCCGTGGGGTCCGTCGCCCGTGAGGTCACCTTGATGTTCTGGGTGATGGCGTAGAGCCCGCTGAACGGGCCGTCGTTGATCGTTGTGGTATCCCAGCTGCCTTCCTTGACCACCTCGAAGTTGGTGAACTCGAAGCCGTCGAGCGGGGGCGGTGTGATGTCCGCCAGCTCCTGGTCGGAGAGGAAGCCGTCCTGCAGGGCCAGCTCCACTTGAGCGAGCGCGTGCTCGGCACCGGCCTCGGCCGCGTAGAAGGCGCGGGTGGTCAAGTAGTCGGCGTTCGTGCTGCGCGTCACGCTCATCGCGGCGTTCACCGCTGCCGCGACCACGGCGGCGATGAGGACGACGACAAGCAGTGTGGCGACGAGTGCGATGCCGCGCTCGCCGTCCAACCGCGAGGACACTTCAGCGACTGTCCTGGCAGGTGACCTCTGGCGCCCGCCGGGACGCTGGCCTGAGCTAACGATCCGAGTGATCCCCCTCATCCTGTCTCCTGGGTGACCTGGGCGGGACGGGGCAGGCGGGTCGACAGCGGCGGGGTTCGGGCGATAGGGCTGGGTGCAAGAAGCGGACCCGGCAACGCCCCTCCTGAGCTGGGCGGCTAAGGTTATGAGAGATTGTGGGATAGAGGGCCTGAACGGGGAGTGCGACCGGGAATGGTAACCATGGCCGGAGCGGTGGGTGGCCGGGGTGCCGAGCGCTTCCAGTCAGATTGACCGAAGCACGGCGTGTAGATGCCGTGCACGACGCCCAGCTGGTCGGTCTAATTTGTTGTAGCATATACAATTACGTGCTGGAGGGGTTTGCGGCACACGGAATGCGTCGGGGGCTTGGTGCGAAGGTGTGGCGCGGACGGGCTGCGCCTGGCGGGGAAGAACGAACTGTGAAGCCATGGAACTGGGAAGGCTAGAGAATAACCGGGGAGTCACGCTGGTCGAGCTGATCGTGGTGGCGCTTATCATAGGGGTGGCGGCATCGGTGGCGCTGCCGCGTGCCCTGAAGACCTCGCCACGGCAGGAGCTCACGCGGGCTGCCAGGCAGCTGGCCCGCGACTTGGAGCAGACTCGAACCCGGGCGGTCTCGACGAAGCGGCTGGTGCGGGTGAGCTTCGACGGGCCGGCGGATTTCTACACCGCCTTCATGGACACGACGGAGGACCGGCGCGGGGAGATCTTCGAGGATGCCGAGGAGGCCCGCGAGAGCAAGCTCGTAGCCCGCGGGTCTCGCGCCGGGTTACCGGGGGTCCGGCTGCCGAAGCGGGTAACGTTCGGTGCGGGCAGCGCGAGCGCGGGGCCGTTGGGGGAGCCGACGAGCGACCCGATAACGCTTAGCGGCGACCGGCTGGAATTCAACACGCGGGGCATGGTAATCCCGCTGGGCACGAGCGGGGTGATCTTCCTGACCCATGAGGACGATCCGTCGCTGGTGGCGGCGGTGACGGTGTCGGGTGCCGGCGCCTTCCAGACCTGGCACTATCGGAACGGTAGTTGGGAGCGATGAAGCAGGCAGCACAGAGGGGGCGCAGCGAACGCGGTTTCAGCCTGCTGACCGTGCTGATCGCGATCGTGCTGGTCAGCGTCGCGGTGGTGGCGCTGTCCGGCACGACCGTATACGTGCTGTCGCTTCGGACCGAGTCCGGTGTGCGCGCGACGGCGACGGGAATTGCTGCGTCCTACATGGAGGAGGTTAAGACGCGTAGGGTGCTTGCCCTGGCGTCTGAGTCGGGGGCCAATGTGGATGAGCTGGGCGACGTCGATACGGCGGGGCAGTTCGTTCGCTCGCTGATCGTGGCGCAGGGTCCCGTCCCGAACTCGAAGCTTCTGACGATCACGGTTCTCTATCCGCGGGGCCGCGCGCAGATGGGCAAGGTGGAGCTGGTGACGATCGTTTACGAAGGATTGGAGTCGTAGGCGTGCGACGGATCGCCCGTGGTACGTGCGGGCACTCGATCCAGGGCTTCACGCTGCTCGAGCTTATCATTGGGCTGGTGCTGGGCGCCGTGATCATCAGTGCGGCGGTCGCCTTCCTGATCACGCACATCAGGTCGTTGGAGGGCAGCGATATCCGGGAGAACGTTGCCCGCAACGACCGCTACATCGGGGCGTTGTTGCGCCGGGACGTGCAGATGGCCGGGATCGACGTGAAGAGCAGCACCAAGTACGGCACCGTCGTGGTGTCGCCCGGCTCGAACGGCGATACGCTGGCGGTGCTGTACGCGCCTTACGAGCCCTATGCTGCGCCGATCTATGAGATCCACCCGGCGACGGCGGTGTCCCCACCGGACACGGGTCAAGGCACCTGCGGCACGCACTGCATTGACTTCTACCTGGACCCGGCTGACACGTCGACCATTCAGCCGGGCGACCTCGCCCGAGTCCAGGTGGATATGGCGCGCCGCCTCATACTGATCAGCGAAGTCGACGTGGTCGCGAGTTTCTTGAGGGTCACATTCACCAGCGCCGATACGCTGCTCCACCAGAGCGCCGGCCTGAAAGATTTCATGCTCAAGACTCCGGACGGCACGACGCTGCAGGAGCTCAGGCCGATCGTCTACTACCTGGACGACCAGGAACGACTGATTCGTGCGGAACGGCTGAACATGGACGGCTCGCCCGACGGCGAGATCGTCGCCTACGGGGTGGAGGAGTTCGAGGTGTCGGTAGTGTTCGCGGATGGCGACGAGCTCGAGCAACCCAACCCCGTCGACTCGGACGACTCGAACGACTACGACGACATCGTCACCGTCAACGTGCGCGTGACGGTGAAGGCCGAGCGAGCGGATCCGCGGGTGAACGGTGGCGAGCTTCTCAGGAAGACGTCGGAGTGGCACATCTCACCTAGGAACCTGCGCTACGAGAAGAACCGCATGTAGCGGGCAGGGCACGACCCGCTCCCCGACGAGCGGACCAGGGCATCTGGTACACCTACAAGACACTGTATACTATGAGACTGCGGGGCGTTCCCACTCGGGTTGGAACGCACGACCCCGCGTGGTTTACCAGTATATATCGGGACGCGCAGGTCTCTCAGCATAGGGGTTGAGCCATCATGTGCCTCTGGAACGCTCGACACAGACTTCTGGGGCCCGCGCTTCTGGTTCTTCTGCTCGCCGCGGTCTCCGCCTGCGATGACGACGGGCTCTTCGTGCCCGAGGATTTCCCGGCTGTCTATGGGTTCTGGTCGGGGCAGTACCGTGTGAACGCCTGCGTTCTGTCGGGAGCCGTCGATCCTTTCTTCTGCGATGAGGTCTTCTGGAATGGGGCCTCGCTGATACTCGAGATGGATCTGGATCAGAGCGGCCCTGAGGTGGGCGGCCCGATCTACCAGGGGTCGCTGGCCGGTGGGGTGTTCGGGACTGTGGATCTTGACGGGGTACTCACGCTGGAGGGCCAGATCGGGGGCCTCGAGGACGACTTCACAACCACTATCCTGGCCTGGCAGACGGGTCTCGTGGGCGACACGCTGCTCGGGAGTTGGCGATTCTGGGTGGAGGACAACACGGGGCAAGGCTTCGGCGCCGCCACCGTCGACGCCAGCCTGGTACTTTACGGGCCCAGCGTGGTCAAGTTCTTTGGCTGCGCGGCCGAGGGCGAGCTCGATCCGGACGGCGAAATCATCGGCAGCCTGGACGGGCTCGACTGTCAGCTGGCGACCGGCATGTTCATCGAGGGGCTGGAGGACGGTGCGTTGTTCGACGTCTATACGCTGACTGGCGCGGCCGGGGACTCCATCGAGATCACGTTGCGTTCTGGTGACTTCGACGCCTTACTGCTCGTCGCCGATCTGGAGGAAGAGTACTTGGGAGGCGATGACGACAGCGGAGGGCCGCCCCCGGACGGCACCGACGCCGCCCTGACCATCGTCTTCGACGTGGCCGATACCGTCCTGGTGATCGCGACATCGTTCTGGCCGGGTGAGGCGGGCGCGTATGCGCTGGGTGCGGAGCTGCTCGAGCCGCCGCCTCTCGCAGCGGCGACGAGCTCGACCCATCGCGAGTCGGGCAACGGATTGAGGGTGATCGGCGGCGGCGTTCGGAAGCCAGGCCGTCTTCTGGACGGCTCTTCCGAGCCCCGGATTCGGAAGTTCACTCGCCGTTCCAACCCGGCCGAGGGACCGGCGGAGTAGTCTGAGATCGCCCGTCAGTCGGGGGCGCTCGTCAGCCCGGTCTCCGACGGCTGCGCGATGACGTACGCGACCAGGGACGCCTCGATTGCCCAATCGAGGGTGTAATTCATCAACGTGGCCTGGCGGAGCAGGTCTTCGCCCCCCTGTCCGGTGCGCATCTTCCGATCCGCCAGCACCAGGTGAATCGCGCGGCGCAGGATCTGCCAGTGGAGGAGGAGTGCGCTCTCCGGCACACCCTGCTGCCGGTAGCGACGGCCCAGCTTCTCGGCGAACGCGTAGCTGGGCACCTCGTCGCCGAGACGCTTCCAAGTAGCTGCGGCAAGCTGCGCGGCGAGTGCCGTGATATCCTCCTCTTGGAGCTGCTGGGCAAAGGCGCGATAGGGGAGATTGGCGGCGACGAGCCTGTAGCGGTTGGCGATGGATTCGGCCCGGTGGATCAGGGTCTCCACGACCGAGGTGTGATCCGGCTGCCCCGAATCGGTCTTTCCGGCGAGGATCCTGAAGTCTGGCACGGCTAATCTACCCCCCAGGCTGGCGGTTCGCGTAGCTCCGGGTATCGGGGGGATGCCGCGGGTGGTGGGACAGGGTCGCTAGCTACAGTAGCGCGCCAAGCTGGCCGCGTCAAGTCCTAGGGACACAACGAGATCCGGCCCCGGTTCACCCGGTTTAACGTTTCTATCCCCAGGCCGTCTAACATTCGGAAAGACCGAAGACGGGTTCGCAGGCCCGGCTTCCCCGCCGAGCAGGGCGGAATCTTAGAGGAGGGAGAAAGATGAGAAAGCCGACAATCAACATGCTGCTGGCCCTGTTGCTAGCGGGTGGCCTCGCGGCCTGCGACGAAAGCAGCGTTGTGGGCCCGGACGACGGGCTCGAGCAAACGATCCTCGAGGCGCTGGTCGACGAGGATCTTAGCGACGCAATACTCGCCGACGTCGAGGCGGCGTTCGCCGGCGTGGCGAGCGCTCCGGCGCCGACCGGCGGCGCCCTGTTCGCCGAGCCGGACCCGGACGCCGTCGATGATGCGCGCGCCCTGCTCGAGCAGGCGCGGGAGAAGTTCCGGCAGGCACGCCAGGCCTGGATTCGTGGCGAACGCGCAGAAGCGGCGGCGCTGGCCGAAGAGGCGCGGCTGCTCGTCGCCGAGGCGCTGGTCATGGTCTTCGGCGATGAGGCCTATTTCCGTCTGCTCGAGCGGGTCGACCACATCATCACCTGGCTGGAGGAGAACGTCGATGAGGAGTCCTCCGAGCTACTCGATCGTATTCGCGCTCTGAAGACCAGCGCCGAAGCGCTATATCAGGACTACGTGGTGTCGGGGCTGGATAGCGATTTGATCGCGGCGACCGAGCAGCTCCTGTTGGCCGTGCATCTCGGATTCCGCGAGCGTGTCCATCATCGGCGTCATGAAATGGTCATGCACGCCCGGCATTCGTTCTTCATGGCGAGCTTGGCGCTCCAGCTTGTCGAAGAGGTCACGGTCGGTGAGTTCACTCCCGAACAGCAGCGGGTGTACAACCACGCCCAGTACCTCCTGGCAAGCGCCGGGCTGGCGCTGGAAGCCGAACGTTATCGGCTCTCGCTCGCCCTGTCGCACGGTGTTGTCAACCTTTGCCTGGTGATCCTGATGCTCGATCCGGACCTTCCCGACAACGGGATCCTGGCGATGATCGAGGTCAGTGACATCGCGATCGACGCGGCCGAAGCCGCCGTCGCCGACCTGCCGGCGGATGCGTTCCTGGTCCGGTTGTTGGATTACGTCAAGCTCTTGCAGACAAGGGCTATTCAGATCTCGGACACGCAGCCGCGCCGTGCTGTACACATCCTCTGGCACGTCTCGCTGACGGCTCAGGCGATAGTCGAGATGGCATCGGTTACGTAGTGGTCCGATCTGGCTACAATAGCGAAACGAGGCCGCTACTCGAGTAGGGTAGCGGCCTCAATCATTCCACGCCGGCTGCTCGGTTCCGGCAGTCAGCCTGAGTTACTCGCGTCTTCTGCCTCCAGCTCCAGCAGTCGCCGCTTCTCCGGAGTCCCGTGCGGGCCACCGTAGCCGCCGAGCGTTCCGTCCGCCCGAACGATCCGATGACAGGGGACCAGAAGCGGAAGCGGATTGCGGCGCAGGGCGTTGCCGACGGCGCGCGCCGCTCCGGGTCGCCCGATGGCGCGGGCCAGATCCGAGTAAGTCAACGTCGACCCGTACGGCACGCGGGCCGTCGCCTGGAGGACGACGCGCTCGAAGTCGCTCAGCTGCGACAGGTCGAGGGTCACAGCGAAGCAGCGCCGACGCCCGGCGAAGTACTCGTCGATCTGGCGCTCGACCTCCGGGCAGGCTTGAGGGTCGTGGGCGATCTCATGACCGGGAAACAGCAGGGCGAGCTCGTCCTCGAACGTTGCGGCGTCGGGGACGTGCCAGGTGAGCCGGCAGAGGCCACGCTGACCGGCGGCGGCGTAGGTGCGTCCGACCGGTGTGTCGAAGCTGTGCCAGCGAAGCATCTCTGTCACTGGCTCTGCCGCCTCCTCCGCCGCAGCTCCTGAAGATAGCTGTGCAGGGTGAGGAACTTCTCGAAGACGATGACAGCTTTGCCCTTACGCCCGATCTCCGCCAGGAGGTCCTTCAGCCGCCCGCGCCGGATGACGAAGAAGCGGAAGGTCTCGGCGAAGTCTTCGAGCGGATGTTTCGAGGCGTAGGCGGTGACGTAGTTGACGGGCGTCTCGGAGATATTTCGCCTGCGGAAGGAGACCCAGCTCTCATCCACGCCGCGATAGGCTTTGCTGACATCGCCGAAGGCTCTGCGGAAGCGCCGCGAGCGGGCGAAGCGCCAGTGGTGGAAGAGAAAGCTGTGGCCGAGCTCGTGGGTGATCAGCCCCACCAGGCTGGGCCAGGAGATCTCGTCGCGCCGGTCGATGTAGCGGCGTTCTATCTCTACGACCCTCGGGTACTCGGGATCGACCCCGGAAACACCGGGGCGAACGAGGATGCGGTAGCCCCAATCCGGGACACGCGCCGCGCGCAGCAGCCCGCGCACCCGTCGCAGCGCAGGCTGCAGCAGGTCCTGGCCGGTGGCATCCTTTCCGCACCAGGGGCAATGGTCCATCAAATCGTCCACGCCGCCGTCGCAGTGGGGGCATTCGCCGTCGAACTCGTCATCGAACGGCCAGTGCTGGTCCCGCCCACACCAGGGGCAGTAGTCCATCGGGTATTGCACGCCACCCCGGCAGCTGACGTACGGGCAACGGGCGTGGTAGAGAAACCCGCGTGGCTTCTTGAGCGGTACCTCGCTCGACGCTGCGTCGGCGATCTTCCTGCCGCACCAGGGGCAGAACCAGAAGCTGTCGGATACGATCCAGCCGCAGTAGTAGCACTCGCAACCGGTCTGGCCGCGCTCGTCACGCCAGGTCAGCCGCTTGCCGCAATCGGGGCAGAAGTGCCAGAAGCGGCGCAGCGCTCGACCACAGCGGGTACAGTCCTCCGCGGCCCAGGTCTCTGACTTAAGCTTTCTCATACCGCGTCAGCGCTTCGCGAACGATGCGTTCGATGAAGGCGTTATAGTCCATGCCGGCGCGCTCGGCAGAGTTGGCCATGTCTTCTCCGAAGGCGAGATAGGGGTTCGGGTTGACCTCGATGACGTAAGCCTTCTGGTCTCTCGTGAGGCGAAAGTCGATCCGGCCGTAGTCGCGGAGTTCGAGGGCGCTGTATGCCTGCTTGGCGGCGCGCTGGATCTCGTCGAGCGCTTCCCTGCCTATCCGTCGCGCGAAGATGTTCTTGATGCCCCAGCGTTTGCGGTAGTCGAGGTCCCATTTCGCGCTGTATGTGGCGATGCGCTTCTCGGCCGCGTCTACCTTGTCGAACACCACCTCGATGATGGGAAGGATTTCGGGTCGGCTGTTGCCGATTACGCCGACATAGAGCTCGCGGCCGTCGATCAGCTCCTCAGCTATCGCGGGCTGGTTGAGGCTGCGGTGGATGAACTCGACCCGTTCCCGCAGGCTGTCGTAGTCGCCGACTACCGAGGATTGCGCGATACCGACCGAAGCGTCCTCGTGTGTCGGCTTCACGATCAGGGGGTAGCCGATCTCCGGTGCCTCGATGTCCTCGTCGACCGGGTAGACGGCGAAACGCGGGATGTTGATCGAGTGATACTCGAGGATCTTCTTGCTGGTCGCTTTGTCGCGGGCGAGCAGTAACGCCTCGGGCGGAGAGCCTGTATAGCGGTACCCCTTCATCTCGAGCAGCGCGGTCACGCCGTAGTCGTAGCGGGCTTTGCCCATGAACGACTCGGTGGCGTTGAAGACGAGGTCGGGCTGGAAGTCCTCGAGGCGGTCGAGCAGGCGGCGGAGGTTGTCGTGGAAGCCGAGCAAGAAGACGTCGTGGCCGTTCTCGATCAGGGCCTCTGCGACTTCGTACTCGGCCTCGGCTACTTCTGCCTCGAGCTCTTCCTTGAAGTCGGCGTGTTCCCAGCCCGATCTAAGCGTGTCGAAGACAACGGCGATCTTCATCTGCCCCCCTTGGCCCGACGCCTTAGGATGTAGGGGTCGGGGCAAGCTGGCAACTGCCGGATCGGGCTGGCCGCCGGGAGAGTGGGTGAGGAGCTACTGCAATATCGCGGTCACGGGGTCAAGCGCCGCCGCCCGCTTCGCCGGGTAGATCCCGAAGCCAACTCCCACGGTGATCGAGAAGACGAATCCGCTGATCGCGCCGAGCGGCGATATCGGGATCGACCAGTCGCGGCCGAAGACGGCGGCGATCGACTCGGCGCTCAAACAAAGGCCGGAGCCCATGAGGATGCCGAGTACGCCGCCGAACGCCGCGAGCGTGAGCGACTCGGCGAGGAACTCGCGGCGGATGTCGGAGTCGTCCGCCCCGACCGACTTGCGTATGCCGATCTCGCGCACCCGCTCGCGGACCGAGACCTGGAGTATGCTGAAGAGGCCGATACCGCCGATGAGCAACGAGATGACCGCGATAGCGCCGAGCACGACGTTCCACCCGAAGAGAATCCCGTCGACCATCACCATGTCCTCGGCGTACTCGGCCGCGTTGTTATCGATTTCGAAGTCGCGCACGCCGCGATGAAGCTGTAACAGCTTCGACTCCGCGTCGTTGATGGCGGGGCCAACGGCCTCGTACGACGGCGCTCTGAGCACGATGGCGTGGACGGACTTCGCTCCAGTGAAGCGAGATTGGTACGTGGTCACCGGGATGTAGACGCGCCGCTCCATGAACTCGAAACTGGCCGGTATGAGAGTCATCCTCGGCGCCCGCACCACCCCCGCCGCCCGGAAACGCTCGCCGCCCAGCCTGAACTCGCGGCCCAGCGGATCGGCGTCGCCGAAAAGCTCCCGCGCGGCCCGTGCGCCGAGCACGGCCACGGGTGCCCGCTCCGCAAGGTCGAGCGGCGTCAGCGAGCGCCCGGAGACAACCTCCAGCCGCCTTATCTCGAGGTACTCGGGCCCTGTGCCTACAACCGGGTAACGCCGAGGCTCGAGGCGTGCGTATGCGATCTGCTCACCGAACACGCCGTCGGTGCCGTCCACTACCGACTCGAGTGCGATGAGCGTGTCGGCCTCCGGCGAGCGCAGCCCCTTGGAGGCGCGATCGGCAGCGGTCTCGGCCTCCACGCTGCGCGCGTCGAACTCGAACGTGTCTTTGAGGCCCCATCTATCGTAGTCCTCCCTGACCATCGCCTTGATGGCCGTGACGATGGAGAACATGGCGACGAGTGAGGCGACGCCGAAGACGATACCAGTGAGCGTCAACAACGAGCGTAGCTTGTGCGCGAGAATCGCCCGGCAACCATCGAGGAGGAGCTCCGTGGCCTCGAAGAGCTGAGCCCGGGTGAAGCGGAGCAGCCTAGCCATAGCGCAGGGCCTCGACCGGGTCCATACGTGCCGCTTTGCACGCCGGGTAGATGCCTGCGGCGATACCGACGAAGACAGCCGTTGCCAGCCCCAACACAAAGATCGACGGCGTCACGTACGCGGGGATCATCATCAACCTCTCCACCGTGGATGTGAGGGCTGTCCCGATGAGTACCCCGGCGAGGCCACCAACCGTTGTGATAACCAGCGACTGGACCAAGAAATGCATGAACATGTCCAGGCCGCTGGCGCCCAGGGCCATGCGTGTCCCGATCTCGCGCACGCGCTCGACCACGCTGGCCAGCAGGATGTTGGCGATGACGACCCCGCCGGTGAACAGGGAGATGACCCCGACGATCATAAAGATGAAGTCGAAGAGGAGATAAAACTCGGTACCCTCTGCGATATCTTCGCTGGAGCGGTCGAATGAGAAGTCCTCGACTCGGTGGCGTCGGTACAGCACATCGGTGACCTCGCTGATCGCCGTCTCCAGGTGCAGGGGGTCGGTAGCCTGGAGGGTGAGCCACACCAGCTTGTCGTCACCCGCGTACTTCTTCAGCGCGGTCGTGAGCGGGATGTAGGCCCGGCGGTTGCGGTACTCGAAGGCGTTGCCCGACCAGACGGCGAACTGGAAGAACTCGCGCTTCAGCACACCGACGACACGGAACCGTTCGCCGCCAATCGTGAGGAGCCGGCCCAAGGCCGCCTCGGGGCTGCCGAACAAGGAGTCGGCGAAGGAGTAGCCGAGCACTGTAGCGTTGGTGCGGTAGCGGAGATCGAGCTCGGTGATGAATCGCCCGAGCAGAGGTTCGATGTCGTTGATCGCCGCGTAGTCGGGAACCGTGGCAACCACCTGCCCCTCGAAGCTGTTGAGCGGGCCGATATAGCGCAGGTACCAGTGGTTAGCGCCGCTGATGTACTCGAGGTGCGGCGCCTCTTCACGCAGGTCCAAGACGTCGCGCCAGGTGAGCTGCGGTGATGCGGCCTCCCTCGGCGTCAGCGTGATTCTACCCCCGACGTCGTTGCGGACGATGACGCTGCCGGCGCCCCCGACCTCGGCGAGGAAATCCTCGCTCTGCTTCTTCGCGCCGCCGAACAGGGCGAGCACGGTGATGATCGAGGCGGTGCCCAGCGTTAGGCCTACCAGGCTCAGGAATGTGCGGCCGCGATGCTCCCGCGCTTCATCGATACCGGCTGAGATCGACTCGAGGAGGTTCATTGCTCGATGGCGCCGTCGGTGAGGCGCACGACGCGCTCCGCCTCCGCGGCCACGTTGGGGTCATGAGTGACGATGACGATCGTGTGCCCTCTCCCGCGAAGCTCACGAAACACTCTGAGGATCTCTCGCGAGGTATCCGAGTCGAGGTTACCTGTCGGCTCGTCGGCAAGCAGCATCGCCGGGTCGTTCACCAGAGCGCGGGCGATTGCGACGCGCTGGCGCTCGCCGCCTGAGAGCTCGTCGGGCTTGTGCTGCAGCCGATCGCCGAGGCCGAGTTGCTCCAGCACCGCGCTCGCGCGTAGTCGCCGTTCCTTGCGCCGAATGCCCCCAGTGTAGCGGAGCGGCAGCGCCGTGTTCTCAACTATGTCGACGCGCGGAAGCAGGTTGAAGTTCTGAAAGACGAACCCGACCTTGCGGTTGCGGATGCGGGCGAGTCGGCGGCCGCGGAGATCCGAGACGCGCTCGCCGTCGAGCCAGTACTCGCCGGCGCTTGGCGAGTCAAGGCACCCGATGATGTGCATGAGCGTGGACTTGCCCGAGCCGGATGGTCCCATGATGGCGACGTACTCGCCGTCCTCGATCACGAGATCCACGCCACGCAGGGCCTCCACCTCCACCTTGCCCAGCCGGTAGACCTTTCGGATACCCTCGGTACAGATGACGAGATGGGCGCCGTTCCCCTTACTCATAGTCACGATGCGATGGCGGTGTCCGGCGGCTCTTCGAGAGCGACCAGGTCACCCTCGGCCGCTCCGTTGACGACCTCGGCTCGTGCGAGGTCGACCAAGCCGAGGGTGACCGGCGTGAGAATGGCTTGGCCGTTCTCGATCTTGTAGATGACGTCTTCGCCATCCTTGCGGAACACCGCCTCGACGGGGATGGTAAGGACGTCTGCACGTCGTTCGCCGCGGATGTCGATGTTCGCAGTCATGCCGGGCCGCAGCCGTTCGTCGGGATTGACGACCTGGACCTCGACGTCGAACACGCGAACGCGCGACTCGGTCTCGACTCGGGCGGCCGGCGCGATGTGGGAGATCCTGCCCGCCCACTCGTCGTTCGGATAAGCGTCGACCGTGATGGTGACGTTCTGATCGACGGCCACTTTGCCGATATCGACCTCGTTGACGGTCGCCTCGATCATCAGGCTCGAGAGGTCGGCGATCGTGACGAGCTCCGTGCCGCCGCCTAGCGTCATCGTTCCGGCGAGCACCGACTCGCCCTCCTCGGCGCCGATGCGGATAACGACGCCGGCCGCCGGCGCGACGACGTTGAGGGAGCGGACCTGCGAGGAGACCCCCGACTGCTCAACGATACGCAACTGTTCCTCCGCTGCTACCAGCTGGAGCCTGGCCTGCTCGGCCGCCGCCTCGCGGTCCCGGAGTTCCTTCTCGGAGATGAGATTCGAGGCCGCCAACGCGCGCCCCTGCTCGAGGTCGCGCCGCGTCTGCTCGAGGTCGACCCGCGCCCGGTCACGCGCCGACCGGAGCTCCGCCACAGCCCGGGCCTGGCTAAGGTCGGGCTCGACAGTCGCCAGCACGGCACCCGCCGTCACCGGGTCTCCCTCGCGCACGTGGAGGCGTTGCACGACCCCGCTGACGGCGGGCTTCACGACCACTTGGCGGACCGGCTCAACGGTGCCGGTCTCGTTGAGCACGACGCTGATCTCACCACGCTCCACGCGAGCGGTCCGCAGGTCGGGCGTCGAGTTGGCCGGGTTGCCGCCGCGTGGCCAGAACGTGAGGCCGCCGGCGATGACGACGACTGCGGCCCCGGCGACGAGCCACCAACGCTTCTTCATATTGAAAACACCTTGGCTGATGAGGATCCCGCTGGTCCCTGCGTACGTAGAGAACTACGTGCCGCTGGTTAACCTGGTTTCATAAGGGAGGCAGTCGCGGTGCGGGTGCTGAGGCGGGCGGGTCGGCAATAGAACTGCCACCGCTGGCAGCAGCGCGGCAGAGCGCCAGGTTAGTGCGATCTTCAACTCTCGGAGCGGGTCCGAGATGCGGTCGCCTGGATCGCTTTGCGCCCGTTCGGGCGTGGGGCGGTTGACTGCTCCGGCTCGGCTCGCGACTCGCGCCACGCGAAGGGCAGCTCGCACACCGAGCAGACGACCCAGTCGCCGAAGTAGTCGCTGCGTACGTGCTCTCCAGTTCGAGTGCAGTGTGGGCATCTGAGAAGCATGCTGCTCTCCTATTCCAAGGCGGGGGACGCCGGAGCTGTGGAGAGCAGGCTCCATGCCATATATCCGGGCTTCAATTGAGCAGGCTAACGAATTGTAATATAATGATTTACGGTGACGGAAGGCTCCCCGGCCGAACCCGGTTCTCGCTCGGCGGTTACTTAGCAGTAACGGCCCCGGTAACGCCCGCGCGGGGACCGGCCGGACCGCGGCTGCAGGGGCTGTCATCCGACAATCGTTCATCGGTTCTCGCAGGGGCGTAGACGTGCGCGGCCAGCGAATCGACGGTCAGTACGTTCAGGGCGTCGGTCGTGGCGGTGTCAGTGACCGAGGCTATGCGAGTCAGGTCGGTGGAAACGGACTACTGACTATCCAACAGCCCGTGTTTCTTCCTCTTCTCCCATAGGTTCTTCCGGGAGATGCCGAGTGTTTCAGCGGTCCGCTGGACGCTGCCCTCGCAGGCTTCGAGGGTACGCCGGATGTATTCCCTCTCCGCCTCGCCGAGTGTGAGCCCCTTGGGCAGCTTGAAGGCATCACCGTCGACTTCGGCGGGCTCGGCGACCTCGATGGAGCCGAGCTCGGGGAGGTCGGCCGGCGTGAGTTCGGGCCCGTCGGCGAAGATCATGGCGCGCTCGATGACGTTTCTGAGCTCTCTCACGTTGCCGGGCCAGTCCCAGTCCTCGAGGATCGTCAGGGCGGCGGGGCTAATGCGGGTCACCTGCTTGCGGAACTCGTGGTTGAAAATGTCGCGGAAATGCTCGGCGAGGAGCGGCAGGTCGCTCTTCACGTCTCGGAGCGGCGGCAGCGCATGGGTAGCGACGCTGATCCGGTAGTAGAGGTCGGTTCGGAACTCACCTTTCTTGACCAGGGCTTCCAGGTCGCGGTTGGTGGCGGTGATGATGCGCTGGCTGACCTCGATCTCCTCGGTGCCTCCCAACCGGCGGAAGCGTTTCGACTCAAGGAAGTTGAGGAGCTTGGCCTGGAGCTCACGGGACAGGTCGCCGATCTCGTCGAGGAAGAGTGTCCCGGCGTCGGCGACCTCGATCAGGCCGCGCTTCGACTCGCGGGCGTCGGTGAATGCCCCTTTCTGGTATCC
The DNA here is from genome assembly GCA_020344215.1 of Gemmatimonadota bacterium. Classification (GTDB taxonomy): domain Bacteria; phylum Gemmatimonadota; class Gemmatimonadetes; order Palauibacterales; family KS3-K002. The sequence continues at coordinate 2,714,782 of CP070815.1, read as the reverse complement.
GAAGAGCTCGGCCTCGAGGAGTTGCGAGGGCAGCGCCGAGCAGTTGATCTCGACGAAGCGACCGGCGGAATGTGGGCTCGAGTAATGGAGAGTGCGCGCCACCAGGTTCTTGCCGGTCCCACTCTCGCCGAGTAGCAGGACTGTGGGGCGCGGGATCTCGGCGACGCGCGTCACAAATTCCCGGACTTCGTCGATCAAGCGGTGCGCGCCCAGGATGGCCCTCAGCGAGAACTCTGCCTGCCGGACCTTCTGTATCGATGCTGCCTCTTCACGGAGGGGTCGCTCCTCGAGCGCCCGGCTGAGGAGCGTGGTGAGCTCTTCCATGTTGACGGGCTTGGTGAGGTACTCGTTGGCGCCCGCCTTCAGAGCGTCGATGGCCGTCTCGAGGTCGGCGTGGGCGGTGAGCACGAAGATCGGCAGGTGAGGGTCGGACTGGCGCAGGCGCCGCGTGACCTCGATGCCGCTGAGCCCCGGCATGACGAGGTCGGTGATGACCACGTCGGGCGGCTCCTCGGCTCGCCGGGCGAATAGTGCCTGGTGGCTGTCGAAGACCTCGTTACGGAACTTGCCGACCTTGCCCAAGTTGGCGGCCAGGAGCTTGGCGTAGGTGAGATCGTCGTCGAGGATGTAGACTTTCGGTATCATCGGTGCAATATTTATCAAACGTTGCTGAAGTTACAAGTCTAGCTCTCCTCTCCTCCCCGCCGCAAACCGCAGGATGCCAATGGAAAGTGGTTTCCGCGTCGTCCTGGTCGACGATGATCCTGACCTTCGTAAGTTGGTGAAGCTCACCCTGGAATTCACGGCGGGCTGGGAGGTGACGCTCGCGGCCGATGGTGCCGAGGGGATCGAGGTCGTCCGCGACCTGAAGCCGGACGCGGCGGTGGTCGATCTCATGATGCCCGGGATGGACGGGTACGAGGTGTGCCGTCGGCTGAAGGACGACCCGGATACTGCGGCGATCCCGGTGGTGTTCCTGACGGCCCGCAAGGAGCTGGATGAGGCGCGAGTCAGAGAAGTCGGCGCCTCCGGCGTCGTGATCAAGCCGTTCGATCCCGATCAGCTAGCGGAGGAGCTCCAGAGGCTGTGCGCAGGCGAAGGGTCGTGAGAATGTGCCCGAAACCCGACGAGCAGAAGAGCCCGGACGAGTTGTTGGCGGAAGTGCGCCGCGAGTTCCGTGATGGGCTGCCCAGCCGTGTAGAGAAGATACGGTCGGCGCTCGAGCAGCTGGCCGGGGGCTACGACGCGGCGGCGGCGGACACGTTCTACCGGGCCGCGCACTCGCTCAAGGGGACGGCGGCCTCCTTCGAAGCGGACGAGCTCGTGGGGCCGGCGGCCGCCTTGACTGACGTTGGGCTGCGGTGGTTCGAGGGCGGCGAGCTCGACCTGACGGAGGTCGATGCGGCGTTCGCGGATCTGGAGCGTCTGGTGGGGGCGATCCAGAGCTACAGTGCACGGCTGGAGGACGATGCGGCGGGATGAATGCTGAGACGGAATCCCACAGCCATTGGGCCGAGCGGCTCGAGGTGGTAGCCGAGCTGGCCTCTCTGATCAATACCACCTTCGATCTCGACGAGATCTTCCGGGCGGCGATCCTCAAGATCCGGCAGGTTCTTGAGTTCAGGCGCGCCAGCGTTGTTCTCGTCTCTTTCGACCGCCAGACCTACCATCTCCATACGCTGTACGACGTCGCGCAGGGCGGATTCGTCAAAGAGGAGGCCAGCTTTCCGATCGAGCGCGGGTTGACGGGCGAGGCGATACAGACCGGTGAAGCGATCCGTGTCGACGCGTTTGCCGGAACGGAGGGGATTCGCGCGGGGAAGGAGCAGAACATCTCGGCGCTGATCGTGCCGCTCAAGGTCGGTGAAGAGGTGATCGGCACGCTCAACTTCGGTGCCGAGGAGTCGGCCACGTACGATGACGAGGATCTGGAACTTGCGGTCCTCTTGGGCCGTCAAATCGCAACCTCTCTGTACTACTCGAAGCTACTCGCCACCATCCAGGCACAGCGTGAGGCGTTGGAGCGCGAGCACGTGCGGGTGCAAGCGGAGCGCTCGCGATTGGAAGCGCTGATCGACGCGAGCGACGCGGCGATCCTCATGGTGAGCGGTGACCGTGTTGCCTACGCCAACCGGGCGATGGCTGGGCTCCTGGGCCTCCCCCAGGAGGTCATCATCAGCGGCTCGATGGAAGAGATCAACCGCGTACTGGCGCGCTCGTTCGCAGACCGCGAGGCGCTGTCGACCCAGATCGCGGCGCTGCAGAGCGGGGGTGCGCCGTTGAGCGACCGTGTCGAGTTCGAGTTCCCGCGCCGCCTCGTCTGCCAGCGTACCGTGGCGACGGTACGGGGCACGGAAGATGAAGTGCTGGGCCAGATCGTTCTCTATCGCGATGTGACGGCGGAGGCTGAGGCGGAAGCGACGAAGAGCGAGTTCGTGTCGCTGGTGAGTCACGAGCTCCGCACGCCGCTGACTTCGGTGAAGACCTCGCTGAACCTCTTGGTGCGCGGCGCCGCCGGCGCGATCTCGGATGGAGTACGAGATCTGATGGAGATCGCCCTGCGCAATCTGGACCGTCTCATCCGGTTGGTCGACGATCTGCTGGATCTCTCGCGGATCGAGAGCGGTCGCGTTGTCGCCAAGTTGGAACCGATCTCGGTTGACGAAGCGGCTGCACGCGCGATCGACGCTGTGATCGCGTTCGCCGAGGAGCAGAACGTCTCCATCGAGATCGAGGAGCCGGAGCCAGACACGCTGGTCATAGCGGATGCCGACCGCCTGCAGCAGGTGTTCGTGAACCTCCTGTCGAACGCGGTGAAGTTCTCACCGGCCGGCGGGCGAGTGAAGTTGAGTTGGTGGAGGCAAGCAGACCAAGCTGTGTTACGGATTAGCGACGAGGGGCCAGGGATACCGGCGGACCAGCTCGAGGAGATCTTCGAGAAGTTCCGCCAGCTCGAGCGTACCGAGACACGCTCGCACGGCGGTGCCGGACTCGGGCTCGCCATCTGCCGGTCGATCGTCGAGCAGTTCGGCGGCGATATGTGGGCCGAAAGCGAGGAGGGGACCGGATCGCGGTTCTTCGTGCGCTTGCGGCTCGCATACGAAGCGCCCAAGGCGGAGGAGGCTGGGCCGGCTGTCCCGCCCGGCCCGAGGACGGTGTTGCTGTTGGAGAAAGACCCGGACCTGGGGCAGCTGCTGCGCGTCCAGTTCGAAGGTGACGGTTGGGCGGTGTTGCAGGCCGCACGGGGCGCTGACGGGTTGGAGAAGGTCAGGTCCGAGGAAGTGGACCTCGTCGTGTCCGGTCTCGAGCTGGAGGACGTGCACGGCCTGGAGCTGCTACAGCGCTTGAGGGGCGTCCCTGACACCGTAGACATACCGGCACTGCTGGCGGGTCCCGGCGGTGATCTGAGCCAAGCCGTCGCCTACGGCGCGGACGGCTGGATGGTGGGGGATGCGGACGCCCTAGTCGCGGAGGCAAACCGGCTCGTGTCGGCTCCGCGCCGCCGTGTCGTGTTGCTGATCGAAGACGATCCGGCGGTTCGCGTGGCCGTGGCCCGAGGGCTGAGGCGAGCGGGCTACGCCTGTTTGGAGGTCGCGAGCGGCGAGCGCGGGCTGGCATTCGCTCGCCAGCGGCCGCCCGATCTGCTGCTCACCGACATCGAGGTCCCCGAGATGGATGGGCTGGAGGTATTGCGCGAATTCCGCGGAGACCCCAGGCTCGTCGACGTGCCGGCGATCGTGATCACGGGACGTGCCTCTAGCGAGACAATGGAGGCGATACACTCGCTGCGGGCCCGGGTTGTGAGCAAGCCGTTCGGTCCCGCGACCGTGGTCCGGGAGGTCGAACGACTGCTCGGCACGGGCTCCGTCAGCAGCTAGGTCGGCCCGAATCCAGCGGACACACACAAGTTCTGATACCTGGGAGCGATGATGGAGAAGATCGTCGAGTGCGTCCCCAATTTCTCTGAGGGGAGAGACGACGCGGTCATCAAGGAGATCACTGACGTCATCGAAGGTGTCCAGGGTGTGCGGCTACTGGACGTGGACCCCGGGCGCGACACCAATCGAACCGTGGTCACGTTCGTCGGCCCGCCCGAGGCGGTCGCCGAAGCGGCCTTCCGCGCCGTCAAACGTGCATCGGAAGTCATCGACATGCGCCGGCACCAGGGCGCGCACCCGCGCTTCGGCGCCACCGACGTGTGCCCCTTCGTGCCCGTCTCCGGCTTGACGATGGGAGATTGTGTCGAGCTCGCGCGCGCGGCGGGACGCCGCATAGGTGAGGAGCTCGGCATACCGGTCTACCTGTACGAGTATGCGGCGAGCGTACCGGAGCGCCGGAACCTTGCGAAGGTACGGGCCGGCGAGTACGAGGGGCTGGCTGAGAAGCTGAAGGATCCGGAATGGAAGCCTGACTTCGGCGCGGCGGAGTTCAATCCGACGGCCGGTGCTACCGCCGTGGGGGCCCGGGAGTTCCTGATCGCCTACAACATCAACCTGAATACCACCGACCGGCGCTACGCCAACGAGATCGCTTACGTGCTGCGTGAGCGCGGGCGCTGGAAGCGCCGGGGTAACACCGAGCCCCTCTACTACAAGGGCGAGGTCGTCCGCTTCCCAGAGGACGGCACCTATCCGTGCGGCCCCTGCGACTTCGTCGGCGAATCATTCGAAGCTCTGGCCGAACACTACCGCGAAGTGCACGGCGGCGACCTTCGCCGGCGCTACGAGGACCTGGGAATCGATCCCGAGAAGCCCAGCGGCCCCGTCTTCACCGATGGCAAGTTCACGCACGTCAAAGCGATCGGCTGGGTCATCGATGACTACAAGAAGGCGCAGATCAGCATGAACCTCACCGACTATAAGGTGAGTCCGCCGCACGAGGTTCTCGAGGCGGCCAGGGAGGAGGCCCGGAAGCGTGGGATCGTGATCAGCGGCTCGGAGATCGTCGGCGTCGTCCCCTACGCGGCGATACGTGAGTCGGCCAGATTCTACTTGCGGCGCATGCACAAGTCGACGGGGCTCCCGGTTCCCGACCTCATGGAGACGGCGATCCAGTCGATGGGGCTGAGGGATGTGGCTCCGTTCGACGCAGAAGAGAAGGTGCTCGGTATGCCGCGGGTGCCAGGGCCGCTGGTAAGTCGCTCGACCTTCGACTTCGTGGATGAGGTGTCGCGCGACACACCGGCACCGGGAGGTGGTTCGGTAGCGGCCCTCGCCGGAGCGCTTGGCGCTGGGCTGGCGGGGATGGTCGCGAACCTCTCGGTGGGCAAAGGCGAGTTCGATGAGCACTACGACGTATTGTGCTCGATCGCCGAGCGGGCTCAGGAGGTGAAGGACGCGCTGGTCCGCGGCGTCGATGAGGATACAGAGGCGTTCGATTCCGTGATCGAGGCGATGCGTATGGCGAAGGACACGGAAGCGGAACGGGCGGAACGCGCAAGGGCGATGGAGGAAGGGTACAAGACGGCCACCCGCGTGCCGTTGGGCACAGTAGAGCTGTGCCGCGATGCACTGGTGCTGTGCAAAGAGATGGCGGAGCTGGCCGATCCCGAGATGGTGAGCGACGTGGGGACCGGCGGGCATGTGGCCAAGGCCGGTGCGCACGCCGCGGCCTACAACGTCCGCATCAACCTGCGCCACATCTCAGATGAAGGCTTCAACAAAGAGATGCGGGAAAAGGTGAGCGCGTTAACCGCGGAGTGTGATGAGCTAACGGCATCGGTGGTCGCGAAGGTGGAAGAGGTGCTGGGGGGCTAGGCGGGGCCGGGAAGACTACGCGCTCGGTGTCTGGGCATCTCCCGAGGGCGACGGCAGGCTCGCTGGCCGGTCGCGACCTAGGCGAGGCGCTTACCCGACTCCCCCCATCATTACGCGTTCCCGAAGCGCGGCAACCCAGCACTTCCATTCGTCGACCGCCGCCTCTTCGTCGGCCAGGTAGGCCATGGCGAGGCCGGTCGGCAGGGAGACGCGGGTGAGCTGGGAACCGGTGGATAGCTCGACGGAAAAGGAGGTGTCGGGTCCGAGGTCGGGCGGTGGCAAGACGGCGCGAACAGGGCCCTCCACCCGTCCCTCGGCCAGATCGGCGAGGGCGTCCTCGAGTTCCTCGCGGAGCTGGGAAGCTGCCTCGTCGGGATGCATCGAGGCGCAAACTGGCGCAAATGCCCTATTCTGTCTAGTTTACACAGTTGGCCGGCAGCCAGACTCCCCCGCCGAACACGCTCCAAACGCTCATGCGAAGCCCGGACTCGACCAATCAACCCAGTAGGCGGAGGCCCTGATGCCACGTCGTCCAACTCTCGAAGTTGTTGTCCTTATAATCGCTCTCCTGGCGGATGCCGCCGTTCTGTACTTCGGTAACGAACCCGCTGCCCGGCTCAGTCTTGGCCTCCTATTACTAGCGCCGATCGTCTGGGCATCAGCGAGGCTCGGCGTGGTAGAGCTCGTGACCCAGTCTCCATCCGACAAAGTGCACAAGCGCCGCTTCGTGCGGCTGCGGGCGCAGGTTCAGCAGCTCCTCGACGAGATCCGCCGGCTCAACTGGATGGCGGTTGACGCCGAGCGCGGTTTCCGGAGCCGGGAGACGGCGGCGCGCGAGATGGACAAGATCGAGGGGCGACTCAAGGCACTCATAGAGGATATACGTGGCACCGCCGGCCAGATGTCCGCTGAAAACGAGGAGGCCGCAGTAGCGGAGGGCGGGGAGGAGAAGGCAGGATAATCCTCGCTGATGCTCCAGTTGTAGCACTCCAGTGCTAGAACGCGGGGTGTTAGACCTTCGGCGATCCCCGGATCCAGTCATCCATGAGTCCCAACTTGTTCGAGATATTCGCCGCTGACGCGCGCAAGTACGTCGATCGCCTCCGCGAGGCTCTCGGTGGGGAAGGCGGCCCGAATGTGGATGGGGTTCGCCGGGCAGCGCGGCGTCTCCACCACGCGGCTGTGCTCGCCAACCACGAGGCGGCGGCCTATGCCTCGACGGCGCTCCAGAAGGTGTCGGTGCAGGTGGTCGCGGGCAAGCGCGCCTGGTCGGATGATCTCGACCGCTCGCTCCGGGAGGTCGTCAAGCAGTTGGACGCTGTGGTCACAGCCTTGCCCAAGCGCGACGGCGAGGCGGAGTTGCGTTTGCGCAGCGCCGTCGATGCTCTGAGCGATGAGCCGGCGTCGTTGACCGCTGAGAGCGCGGACGACGCAGTGAATCCCAATGCGCCGACGGTGGAGGTGGATCCGGATGAGGCGGAGGCCGTGCTGTCGGCTTTGATCGGTGATCTGGGAGATGCGGTCGAGCGTCTCGAGAACGATCCACGCGATCGGGAGCCGCTCAAGACCATGCTTCGCAAGATCCGCCGCCTGCGCGAGCTGGAGCGGGTCGATGTCCTGTCGCCCGAGGACAAGGCACTCAGTGCCGTGGAAGAGCTCATCCTGCAGATCGCCGACCTGAACGCGACCGTCGGTCCAGGCTACCTGACGGTCTTTCGCCACGCTCGTGAGGTGCTCGAGGGAATGCGGGTCCCCGGCGAAAGCGCGCCCTCCGTCACCCAGGTGGGCGGGCGTGCTGTCGAGGTCGACCGGCTTAAAGAGAGCGTGATGGAGAAGGTACGCCGGTCGCGGCAGGTGATCTGGGTGAGCGACCTGTTTTTCCCCGAGGGGCCACACATCGTCTCGTGCCCCGTCGCCAGTGATCAGGGCGGCTCTCCCGAGCGCTACTTCTTGAACGAAGCCACGCAGAGGCTCGAGCGGAGCGAGAACTTGCGCAAGACGATGCTCGAGTCCCGTACGGAGCAGATGCGACTGGCGGGCGAATCGCTGGCGAACACACTCCGCCACCTGCGCGAGCGGGCCGCCGCATTCAATCACATGGCGATGGGACGGGTCGCCCGGCGCGCCGCTGCTGCCCTGCGCGCTCAGCTTGTAAGACCGCCGGCTCAGTTAAAGGCGCTGGCGACCGGTTTCGGGCCGGTCTTCGCCAACCTGCGGGTCTACCTGGAGGCTGGCGAGCAAGCTGTGCGTGCCCGCGCTGTCGCAGATGCCGAACAGTCGCTCCGACTGGCGATCGCAGGCGGTCAGGTTGAGGAGGTTGCGGTAGAGGGCGCAGTGTTCGATCCCGACGCGGCACTCCAGCAGGCGCTGGCGCTCCGCACGCGCATCGACGAGCGGCTCCAGCGCCTCACGGGCCCGGATGCCGATGGGATGCGGCACGATCTCGAGGAACTGTTCGATCTGATCGCGCGGTACGTGTCGGTCGCCGCCGAGCGGCATTAGAGGGCAGGGTGAACTTAACGGTAGGGGTGGTGACGGCCCGAACGTTTAGCGAGCCAGCTGAGCCTTACGCGGTAGCGAGAGCTGCTACTTGGACCGTGGTTTTTCCTCGTCTTCCTCGTCCTCCTCTGAGTCGTCTTCGTCTTCCGAGTCTTCCTCCTCCTCCTCGGGCTCCTCTTCACCCTCCGGCTCGTCTGCCTCTGCCTCTGCCTCGTCGTCCCCTTCGCTAGCCGTTGTCGCCTCAGCGGCCCGAGCCGCTTCGGCTTCGGCCTGGGCTTCCAGCTCGTCTAACATCTTGTCGGTCTCGTCGACCTCGTCCTGCAGCTCGGCTTCCGTGGGGGCAGGAGCCTCCTCCTCCTCAGCCGGCTCTTCGCGCTGGGCCTTAGGGAGAACGACCGACGGCTGCACGACCTTGCCTGGGCGCGAGCCCGGCTCTTCGACCGGCGTGGGCACGCCGGCGGCCTTGCGGATCTCGTCGATGACGTCGCGCATCACGGCGGCGAGGCGATCGAGCTCGGCGTGCGCGTGACGAGGCGATAGCCGACCCTCGCGCCCGTCGATGGCGATCCGGTTCATATGCCGGACGTTGTCGAGCAGTCGCTCGGTGGTCGAGCGCAGGCGGCCGTACTTGCGGCGGTCCAGTCCACCCTTGCCGGTCCGCAGCTGCTCGAGCAGAGGGTTCTCGACCGGAGTCTCGTCCTTGGGCCGGGCCATGAGGAAGGCCCCGATGAAGACGACCACCGCAACGACGGCTCGAAGCACCGGGTTGGGGAAGGCGAGGACCGCCAGGGCGAGGAACAGAGCCCCGGCCCCGACCACCACCCAATTCGTTCCTGTGTCCTGCTGGGCCATCGCCCTACGCCTCCGGCGCTAACATGGTCTCGGTAGGCGACCCCCGAGCGCAGGTGAAGTCCATTTAGGATGCATATTTGGGGCGTCCGGCGCCAGTCCTTGGCGCGGGGTTTGCGCTCCTGGCGATGATACGCAGATTGTTAGGTGGATCTCAGGTCAGGGTCGGAGGCCGGAGAACACGATGGGAAAGACATCTCGAGGCGAGGACCGGGTCATTCGCGTGGCGCTCTGCCAGCGCAATCTGGTCGTAGGCGACATCCATGGGAACGTAAAGAAGATCCGCGAGAGCCTTGAGCGCGTGCGCGAGCTCGGGGCCGACATCGCGCTATTCCCCGAGCTGACGATCACTGGTTATCCGCCTGAGGATCTCCTTCTCAAGCCACACTTTGCCGAGCGGGCAGAGGCGGCGCTGCTTGAGCTCGCCGTCGAGGTGCGTGATCTGGTGGCTGTGATCGGGTTCCCCGAGCTCTGTGACGACTTGTTCAACACCGCCGCCGTGGTCACCGGCGGGGAGATCGCCGCCAAGTACCGTAAGCGCTATCTGCCGAACTACGGTGTGTTCGACGAACAGAGGTACTTCGCCCGCGGCAGGGACACGCTGGTGCTCGACATGGACGGTGTAAAGGTCGGCGTGACCATCTGCGAGGACCTCTGGTACCCGGGTGGCCCGGCGCAGCGCGCGGTCTTGGACGGCAAGGCCGATGTGCTGGTCAACATATCGGCGTCGCCTTACAGTCGCGGCAAGGGACCGACCCGCGAGCGCATGCTCGCGACGCGCTGTGAGGACTACGGCTGCTTCCTAGCGTTCTGCAACACCGTCGGCGGGCAGGACGAGCTTGTCTTCGATGGGCACAGCCTGGTGATCGACCCGCGCGGTACCGTCCTCGCCCGGGCGAAGCAGTTCGCTGAAGATCACGTCGTGATCGACTTAGATCTGAGGGGGGCCTCGCGTCGCCGCCTGCACGATCCGCGCTGGCGCCAGCGGCTCAGCCCTCTGAGGGACAGAGTGCAGGTGACGCCGGTCCGCCGGCCGCGACGCAAGAAGCCGGAGCTTGAGTCGAAGCCGCCCATCGAACTTCTCGATCCGGAAACCGAGGTGTACCGGGCGCTGCTGCTCGGTACGTCGGACTACTTCAGCAAGAACGGATTCCAACACGTTGTCCTGGGGCTCTCCGGTGGTGTCGACTCCGCTCTCGCTCTGGCGGTCGCCGTCGACGCCCTTGGTGCCGACGCCGTCACCGCCGTTTCGATGCCCTCGAGCTACACCGCGCCAGAAAACCGCGAGGACGCCGTCGAGCTCGCACGGCGGTTTGCCGTCGAGCTCATCGAGGTCCCGATTGACGGAGTCTTCGGCTGCTACCTCGAGTCGCTGAAAGACCGGTTCGAGGGAACCGAGCCCAACGTCGCCGAAGAGAACATTCAGGCGAGGATTCGCGGTAACTTCCTGATGGCCCTCTCCAACAAGTTCGACTGGCTGGTGGTGGCGACCGGCAACAAGAGCGAGATGAGCGTCGGATACGCCACCCTCTACGGCGACATGGCGGGCGGCTTCGCCATTCTGAAAGACGTCCCCAAGACCTGGGTATGCCGCCTCGCGCGCTGGCGGAATCGGGAAGAGGAGCTGATCCCGCAACGGATCATCGAGAAGCCCCCGTCCGCCGAGTTGCGCGAGAACCAGCTGGACACCGACAGCCTACCGCCGTACGACGTGCTTGATCCGATCATCGAAGCATACGTAGAGGAAGACCGCAGCCCCGAGGAGATCGAGAAGCAGGGGTTCGACCGGGAGGTTGTCTACCGTGTGGTGGAGATGATCGATCGGGCCGAGTACAAGCGACGCCAGGCGCCACCCGGAATCCGCATCTCGCGACGCGCCTTCGGCAAAGACCGGCGCCTCCCCATCACCAACCGCTACCGGCCGGCGCCGAGCGACGAGTAGTCCGGGGCGCAGCCACTCGCTGCAGGCGGAGCGTGGTGTGAGCGCGTGGCGCTGCCCGCGCCTGCAACCCGTAGCTGGCGACGGCCGCGCAGTGCCGACCACCCTCGATCGTGCCCTCGAGCTGCTCGAGGACGACCGCGTGATCCGAGAGACTCTGAGGGGATGGACTCGTCGAGTCGTTCCTCTCACTCAAGCATGTTGGCGAAGCGCTTGAGCAAGCTGACTGAGAGCCGCTATATACCTGGGTGAGCTTGGCGGCCCGCGGGCGCCCTGAACGCCTGATGACTGGGGGGACGGATGGACTTCTCTCGCGATGAGTACTACGTCGAAAACGTCACGCCGACGCATCACCGCTGCCTGAAGTTGCGTGACAGGATCTTCTGCGAGTCGAGCGAGTTCCAGCGAATCGAAGTGGTGGACACCCACGACTATGGAAGAATGCTGGTTCTCGACGGCACGATACAAGCCACGGAGAGAGACACGTTCATCTACCACGAGGTACTCGTTCACCCACCGCTCCTCATGCAGCAGAGCCCTGCCAGCGTGCTGGTCGTCGGCGGCGGCGACGGCGGGGTCCTCGTAGAGCTCTTGAAGCACCGAAGCGTCGAGAAAGTAATCATCGTTGAAATCGATGAGATGGTGATCGATGCATCTCGCAGGCATCTCCAGAACGTCTGCGGCACGGCGTTTGACGACCCGAGGATAGAGCTCCGCATAGCAGATGGGAGGAAGTTCATCGAGACGAGCCCGGAGACGTTTGACTTGATAGTGCTGGACCTCACGGATCCCATAGGCCCGTCGAAGTCATTTTATACTCGAGAGGCCTACGAGTACTTGTTGCGCCGGTTGGGTCCGACAGGCGTAGTGGCGACGCATGCCGGCGGTTGGTTTGACTACCCCAAGGTGACAAGCACGATCGTCACAACTCTTGGGTCTGTGTTCAACCACGTGGCGGTCTTTCCAATTCATGTATCGAGCTACGCGATGGAGATTGCATTCACTTACGCATCTCAGAGTGTGAACGTAGGGTCATTTCCGGCCGGGACGTTTGCCGACAGGTACGCGGCTCTGTGCAACGACGCCGAGCTCAGCTACGTCACGGCTGACTTCGTCGAGCGTATGGCGTTCCAGCCCGTATTGATGCGGAAGTGCCTGCGGTCGTCGGATAGAGTGTCGACCGATGAGGATCCGCTCGAGTTCACCGACTACTATCCTTGGGGACTATCCGAGTGAATGAGGTGTGGGGGGAACGGGTGCCGCTCGGGGTGGCCGGCGCCGGGGAGTGACCCGCCCGTCCCCATCCCCCTCCAGCCAGGGGACGAGCGGGTCGGCCCGAATGCTAGAACTCGCGGTCCTCCAGGAAACCCCGAAAAACGAGGTCGCTCTCGGCGCGGTCACCACCCAGCCGGTCGACTACGTAGTCCGCAGCGCGCTGAGCCCGCTCGGCGAGGGCGCAGCTTACGATGTCGATGGACGCGTAGCCGTGCTCGGGGTAGGTGTGAATCGCGAAGTGCGATTCGCGAATCGGCAGGAAGACGGTGAGTCCCTGGCCCGGGTAGCGATAGGTCGCCGGCTCGGCCAGAGGGTGCATACTGGCCGTGGCCGCGGCGCCAGTCAGGATCTCCCCGATCCTATCTGGGTCGTTGAGTGTATCGAAGTCCACGCCGTAGACGTCGAGCATTACGTGCGTCAACACGGCGTGCTCCGTCGCCGCCTGTGGAGCCACCTTGTGCATTTTCACCCCCCTCGAGAGCCTAAAGGTGGTAGGTTCGGGAGATGGTGACCTGGAATGTTCGTAAGAAACGATACGCCCAGGAATTTCGCAATACCGCCCCCGGAATCGTGTCGATCCCTGCGCCCCAGGTCCGCCGGCGCCCTCAGCCGGCGATCCGCGAGGTGAACGGGATCGGGTTGGTGATGCAGTAGACTCCCGGGCAGCGCTCCTCGGCCAGGCGCCTAATCTGCTCCAGCCTGTCGGTCGGCGCGTCGCACTTGACCTTCAGGGTGGCGTTCATGCCCTGGGTGACCGGACGGTCGGCCACCCCCATCGCTCTGCTCAGGTCGACCTGGTTCTCGACCGTGACCTCGAGCTCTTCGAGCTCTATACCCTGCGCCGCGGCGACCGCCGCGAAGGTTCCGGCGAAGCAGGAAGCGAAGCCGTACATACAATAGGAGACGGGATCGGGCCGCAGCCCTTCGCCGCCCATGAAGGGAGCGAAGTCCGTCTCAACGGTGTGGGTTCCGCCCGGGTACTCGACCTCGGCGCGGAACTGGGGCGCGTCCTCCTCGATGAAGTTCCAGCGCCCGGTCACCGACTTGAGCTTCTTGGCCGCGTGCGGATCTTGCTCGATCTGAGCGGCGAACTTCGCTATCGCCTCGACGTTGATGTTGTTGATCTTCGCCATTTCTTTCTCCTGTCTCGGAACCGCTCCTGTGAAGCCGCGATCGCCCGGCAGCACCCGAACCGGGGGCCGGTGGCAGACCGGGTGCCCGCGAGGGCATCATTATAGGGGATGACCGGCAACGCTGTGAAGACCGTTCTGGTGGCGCCCACCGCCTTCAAGGGGACGCTGGGCCCGACCGCGGTGACTGGCGCCATGTCGGCCGGCGTGACCGCCGTCTGGCCGACGGTGAGGGTCGTCGAGCGACCACTCTCGGATGGCGGGAACGGCCTTCTTGAAGCGTGTAGGCGTGTGCTCGGCGGTACGCTGGTGAGGCACGAGGTCTGCGGGCCACTGGGCGAGCCGGTTCGGGCGCGGCTGCTGCAGGCGGGAGAGCGGGCGGTGATCGAGTCGGCGGAAGCGTGTGGCTTACACCTTATTCCGCCCACACGGCGCGCGCCGCTCCTGGCCACGACGCGGGGCGTTGGTGAGCTGCTGCGCATCGCGGTCGAAGCCGGCGCCTCGCAGATCGTGCTCGGCCTGGGCGGGAGCGGGACTGTCGACGGTGGGACGGGGATGGCACGGGCGCTTGGCTGGCGCTTCGAGGATGAGGTGGGTGCGCCGCTGGCCGAAGGCGGCGGTTCGCTCACCGAGCTGCATCGGGTCCACCCACCGGCGCGCCCCTTGGGGGCCAGCGTCACGGCGTTGTGCGATGTGGAGAACCCGCTCCTCGGCGCCGAGGGCGCGGCGCGGGTTTACGGGCCTCAGAAGGGGGCCGGTCCGTTGGAGGTGGAGCGACTGGAGGCAGGGCTGGCGAGCCTGGCTCAGGCGCTCGAGGCCCAGTTAGGCCTGCAGGTAGCCGGGCTCCCGGGCGCCGGCGCCGCCGGCGGTCTGGGCGCCGGGGCCAGGGCCTTTCTCGAGGCCGAGTTGGCCTCGGGGGCGGAGTGGATGATCGAGCAGACGGGCCTGCGCGAGCTACTGGCAAGCGCCGATCTCGTGGTCACCGGGGAAGGACGCTTCGACGTCCAGAGCGGGATGGGCAAACTGACGGGCCGGGTGGTGACGATCGCCCGCGCTGCCGGAGTCCCGGTCCTGCTAGTCTGTGCGCGCGTGGATGGGCCGGTCCCGGACGGGGTGCGGGCCGCGCATTCCGACGGGCGTTTATTGGATGAGGAGGGACTGACTCGCCTCACCCGGGACGCTTGCCGCGGCCTCGCCCAACAGGATAGACTGTGAGGCTCGATCTTACTGTGATGGCGGAGTGTTCAGCGCGGAGCCGGTGGGGGCGTCGACCCACTGAGAGATAGAGGATAGATGTCGAACAACGATCTGATGGAGAAACTCGTCTCGCTCTGCAAGCGGCGAGGATTCGTCTTCCAGTCGTCCGAGGTGTACGGCGGGTTGGGCTCCGTCTGGGATTACGGCCCGCTCGGCGTCGAGCTCAAGCGCAACGTCAAGGAGCGCTGGTGGCGCGACATGGTGACGGCGCGCCCGGATATCGAGGGCCTGGACGCCGGGATCCTCATGCACCCCGAGGTGTGGGTGGCGAGCGGCCACGTGGAGGGGTTCACCGACCCGCTGGTCGAGTGCAAGAACTGTCACCGCCGCTTCCGGGCGGACGAGATCGTCGGTGACCAGTGTCCGGTCTGCGGCGTGAAGCACGAGTTCACGGATCCGCGGATGTTCAACCTCATGTTCAAGACGTTCATGGGTCCGGTGGAGGAGGAAGCGGCCCAGATCTACCTGCGTCCGGAGACGGCGCAGGGCATCTACGTGAATTTCCTGAACGTGTTGAACTCGTCGCGCCAGAAGATCCCTTTCGGCATCGCGCAGATCGGTAAGGCGTTCCGCAACGAGATCACGCCCGGGAACTTCATCTTTCGAACGCGCGAGTTCGAGCAGATGGAGATGCAGTTCTTCGTGAAGCCGGGGACGGACCAGGAGTGGTTCGACTACTGGAGAAGCGAGCGACTGGAGTGGGTGAAGTCGTTGGGGATCCGCCCGGAGAGGCTGCGGCTCGAGCAGCACACGCGCGAGGAGCTCGCTCACTACGCGTACGACGCGTACGACATCCAATACGAATTCCCGTTCGGCTGGCAGGAATTCGAGGGGATACACAATCGTACCGACTACGACCTGGGCGCGCATCAGGAGCGATCGGGAAAGAAGCTGGAGTACTTCGACCAAGCGGCCAACGAGAGGTACATCCCTTACATCATCGAGACATCAGGCGGTGTCGACCGCCTGACGCTGGTCCTACTGGCCGATGCCTACCGGGAGGAAGAGGTCGAGGGCGAGACTCGCGTCGTCCTCGGCCTCCAGCCGCAGCTGGCGCCGACAAAGGTGGCGGTCTTCCCGCTAGTGAAGAAGGACGGTATGCCGGAGGTGGCACAGAAGGTCTACGACGATCTGCGAGGCGCGTACCCCATATTCTACGACGAATCGGGGTCGATCGGCCGGCGCTACCGCCGCCAGGACGAAGCGGGCACGCCGTTCTGCGTCACCATCGACGGGCAGACGCTGGAAGACGACACGGTCACGGTCCGCCATCGGGACACTCTGGCGCAGGACCGGGTGGGGTTGGATAAGCTGAGCGATTACCTGGTGGAGAGGGTCGGGTAGGACAGGATAGGAGGCATCGGTTTTAGACTGACTCCGAATGTCGATGTGCGAGCCATCCTTCAGCGTTCGGTATTCGATATTCAATATTCGGAGCTCAATGAAGAGAGGATACCGGCCCCACCCATGGTGAGAACACCCGCGTGCTACTGAGGAGCCTCCTCGCGCTGGGCGCGGGCGCGGCCGCAGGTGCCTATCTGGTCGACCGCTGGCGCCGCAACATGGCGAAGCCGCCGCGCCCGCTGCGGAACCATCGCGGTCTCACGGTCGAGCCGGTTTTCGTGGAGCTGGCGGGCGGTGAGTGCGCTCCAGTCATCGATACCGGGGAGGGCCCGACGGTGGTGCTCATCCCGGGCCTGACCGGCGATAGCGAGGTCTTCCGCTACCAGGTTGCGGCCCTCTCCGAGTCGTACAGGGTTGTCGCGCCGAATTTGCGGGTCGACTTCGAGGGTGTGGAGCAGCGGTTCGATCAGTTTGCAGACGACGTCGCTGCGGTACTCGACGCGCTGGGCGAGTCGTCGGCTTGCGTATTGGGACTTTCGTTCGGCGGCCCCATCGCCATCCGCTTCGCCAGCCTCTACCCGGACCGCGTCTGGGGCCTCATTCTCACCAACACGCTCGCCCGGCTGGACCTTTCGCACGTCGGGCTCAACCGGACGCTGCTCATCCCGGTGGCGCGCTGGACGTCGCGCTTTCTCCCGGAGCCCTTGCTGCGCCGTCTGGCGGACTTCTGGGGCCGGTACGGCGTCTGGGTCTTCGACCCGTCGCCGGGTAACGAACGGATCATCGAGTACGAGTTGACCACACCGGTGCGCGTGCCGATGTCGGTGGGGGGCGTGCGCATGGACACGTTCAAGAACTGCGACCTGCGCCCGGATCTATGTCGGATCCGGCAGCCAGCGCTGGTGATCTCCGGGACCTCGGACACCTATACGCCGCCGGAGTGGCAACGCGAGATCGCGGATCTGTTGCCGAACTCGGCGCTTGTGGAGATCCCGTACGGTGGGCATCTGACGCTGATATCGCACGCCGAAGAGTTCAACGAGGTCGTGCTGAACTGGCTGGCCGGAGTCCGCTCGGCGGCCGCCGAAACCGCGTGAGGATCAAGACGCTTGGCTTCTCGATCTGAGGTCTTCACTTCCCGCTGGGGGATGATGCTCGCCATGCTCGGCATGGCGGTGGGCACGGGCAACATCTGGCGCTTCCCGCGGATCGTTGCGACGAACGGTGGCGGCAGTTTCCTCTTTGCCTGGGTCATCTTCCTGCTCGCCTGGTCGGTTCCCTTGATCCTCGTCGAGTTCGCCATCGGGAAGGCGACGCGGTCGGGAACCGTGGGCGCCTTCGGCAAGCTCATCGGCCGTAAGTTCGCCTGGATGGGGACTTGGGTCGGATGGTGCTCGACGGCGATCATGTTCTACTACTCCGTCGTCATGGGATGGTGCATCCGGCACTTCGTGGCCACCCTGACGGGGGAGATACCCGGCGCGACGCCGGAGGCGTTTTGGCAGAGCTTCGCCAGCTCGCCCGGCGCCTTACTGACCCACGCCGTCGCGATGACGCTTGGCGTCATCGTGGTCGCCCGTGGCGTGCGTGGAATTGAGCGGGTGGCGCGGGTGCTGATCCCCAGCCTGGTCGTGCTGGTGATAGTGCTCGCGATACGTGCCGTGACACTGCCGGGCGCGGTACGTGGCCTGAACTTCATGTTCACCCCCGACTGGGCCCAACTGGCAGATTACCGTGTGTGGCTCGCCGCACTGACGCAGAACGCGTGGGATACCGGAGCCGGTTGGGGTCTCATCCTGACGTACGCGGTCTACATGCGGCAGCGTGAGGATACGGGGCTGAACGCTTTCACGCTGGGGTTCGGGAATAACTCGATGTCGCTGTTGGCCGGGATCATGGTTCTGTGTACGGCCTTCGCTTTGCGGCCCGACGTAGCGAATGAGATCGTCGGGGCGGGCAACGAGGGGCTGACGTTCATCTGGGTCCCGCAGCTCTTCGCCATGATTCCCGCTGGACGCTTCTTCATGGCGCTATTCTTTCTTGCACTCGTCTTCGCCGCCTGGACCAGCCTGATCTCGATGATCGAGCTGGCCACTCGGGTACTCGTCGACACGGGGCTGCCCCGCGCTCGCGCGATATGGCTCGTGGGCGTCGTCGGCTTCCTGGCCGGGGTGCCGAGCGCCCTTTCCCTCGGGTTCTTCGCGAATCAGGACTTCGTCTGGAGCGTCGGCCTCATGCTCTCGGGCTTCTTCTTCGCCTTCGCCGTGTTGAAGTTCGGCGTCGGCAGGTTCCGCGCCGAGCTGGTCAACCAGCCGGGAGCGGATATCAGGATCGGCCGCTGGTGGGATTGGGCGATCGTGCTGTGTCTGGTTGGGTCCGTCGTCCTTATCGTCTGGTGGTTCTTGCAGGTGCGGGGGGAAGGCTGGCGATCCGCGTTCAATCCTCTCAGCACCTTCAGCATCGGTACCGTGCTATTCCAGTGGCTGATCGTGCTGCTCGTCTTCTGGCTGGCCAACAACTGGCTGGCGCGGCGCTCCGGGGTGCCGGAGGGAGAGACGAGCCTCGGGGGCGTGCCCTAGACGGAGTCGGGGGTCGCTCGCTCCGCGCTCGCGCCGGCGAGCGAAGGCGGCCCGCTGCTCCGACGTGAGCTCACGTGCTTCGCGAGGTGGTTCTCCCGGCTCCTCCCGGTTACCCGGGGGACGAGGCGACGTCCAGCACCACCGCACCTGGGCGTCGTGGAGCCCAATTGCGGGCCCGGCGCCTCTTACAGTGAGGCTTGGGGAGAGATTCGCTGATATGAGCGATGAATCCACGGTTGGCCGTGTTACTCCCTACGAGGTAGTCTTCGGTGAGGCGCGGTTCGCCGAGCAGGAGTTCCCGGCGATCGCCGAGGAGGCGAAGCGCCGCGGCGTCAGCGTCTGGCGATACGATCGCTTCACGCTATTGGAGCGTGTCTCCGCACTACTGGCGGAGGTGCTTCTCGAGGAGGCGGGCCCCGCAGCCGTCGACCAGCATCTGCAGATCCTCTACCACGCCTACCATTTCTGGTGCGCCGGCTGCTCGCTCTACGCGTTCGAGGCGCCGGTGGTGCGGAGCCTGATCGAGTCGGCGCCCGACTTGGGCGGATGGTCGTTCCGGATTCCCCAGCCGTCCCTCTATGTCGAGCTTCCGAAGAACCTGTTCTGGGCACAGGTGACCGAGGATGAGCCGCCCGAGCCGGTGGATGGGATGTTCGTCGCGCGGGAGCCCGATCAGCCGATAGCGGAGCTCGAGCTTCTCATCGTACTCGGAATACGGTCCGAGCGGCCTGGGTTCAGCGTTGCCGGGCTGCGCCTGGAACCTGGGCGTGCACGCGAGCTGGACGAGGCCGCCGCCTTCCAGTCGAACATTCCCGGCGCCGATCTGGCCGGACTATATTCCCTGCAGCGCTACTCCGAGGCCGCGGTCCTTGCGCTGCGTACCCTCTGGTACATCGACGCCTGTCCCGCCGCCTGCGAGCGGGTGCGGGGTGGCGGAGTACCAGAGTTCCCCGGCCACGGTGGTCCGACGGCGTTGGACCATGTTCGAGTATCCCTGATCGAGGGGAGCTGCCAATGACTGGTGGGATCCGGATAGCCCGCTTCTTCGGATTCGAGGTGCGGCTGGATCTTTCCTGGTTTGTCGTCTTCCTTCTCGTCCTCTGGACGTTCGCGAAGGCCGTCTTTCCAAGTCGCACCCCGGGCTTGGGCACCGGCGAGTACGTGGCCATGGCTTTCAGCGGAGCGGTCGTCTTCTTTGCTTCGGTCCTGCTGCACGAGCTGGCCCACTCGGCGATGGCGCGGGCCCGGGGCATCCAGGTCGAGGGGATCACGCTGTTCGTCTTCGGCGGTATGGCCCGGATCCGCTCCGAGGCGACTAACCCGAAGGATGAGTTCCTCATCACCGTCGTCGGCCCACTCTCCAGCGCGCTGATCGGCGCGCTGCTGCTGACTTTCGCTTGGATCGGTGCGGCGTCGGGGATGCACAGGTCGATCACCAGCGTGGCTGAGTACCTCGCCATTCTGAACTTCATACTCGCCGCCTTCAACCTGATCCCGGGCTTCCCGCTCGACGGTGGGAGACTGTTGCGTTCTCTCGTCTGGCACGTGACGAGGGACGTGCGCAAAGCGACCCGCCTGGCGTCACTGACGGGGCAGGGTTTCGGGTTCGTGATGATCGGTTTCGGCATGCTGAGCCTCTTCCAGGGCTACCTGGTGAGCGGGATCTGGCTGATCTTCATCGGCTGGTTCCTCTCGCAGGCCGCGGAAGCGAGCTACCGCCAGCTGTTAACGCGGAGGATCCTCGAAGGCGTTAAGGTGAAGGAAGCGATGACCCGCAATCCCGAGACCGTTGGACCAGACCTCACGCTTCGCGATCTCGTCGACGATTACATCCTCAGGCGCCGCTACAGCGCGTTCCCGGTGCAGAGCGGCGATGGCCGGCCGCTGGGACTCATCACGCTGAGCCAGGTCAAGGAGGTGGACCGAGACGCGTGGCCAATAACGCCGGTGAGTAGAGTGATGACGCAGATCTGCGAGGCGGTAACGGTGCGGCCCGACGATACTCTGGCTCAGGTGCTGACGAAGCTGGAGGGCGCCGGTGTGGGACGTGCCTTGGTCGTGGAGGATGGGCGGTTGGAGGGCGTGATATCGAGGGCCGATGTGTCGGCCTGGATGGATCGGTACCAACAACTGCATTGAGATTGGTGACGGCCAAGAAGAAGGGCAGACGGCCCCGCTGCGGACGGAAGCGGGAATCTGGCTCTGCATTGAAGGCGCGGGCCGACCAGATCGTCGCGCGCCTCGCCGAATCTTATCCGGCCCGCATCGAGCTCATGTTCAGCAATCCGCTGGAGCTGGCCGTCGCGACCATCCTCTCGGCCCAGTGCACCGACGCCCGGGTGAACGAGCTCACCGAGAGCCTGTTCAAGAAGTACCGGACGGCGGGCGACTACGCGAACGCGGACCCCGAGGTGTTCCAGGAGGAGATCCGCTCGACGGGCTTCTTCAGAAACAAGACGCGCTCGATCATCGCGTTTGCCCGGTCGCTGGTCGAGACACACGATGGCGTCGTACCTGACACGATGGACGAGCTTGTCGGGCTGGCCGGGATCGGCCGCAAGACCGCGAACGTGATCCTGGGCTCGGCGTTCGCGGTGAACGATGGGATCGCCGTAGATACACACGTGAAGCGCGTCGCGGGGCGCTTGGGACTCAGCCACGAGAGCGATCCCGACAAGATCGAGCAGGATCTGCTCGAGCTAGTCCCCCGCGAAGGATGGACGGACTTTGGACTGAGGATGATCCAGCACGGCCGCTACACATGCGCGGCACGGGCGCCGAAGTGTGAGGCCTGTGCCCTGGAAGATCTGTGCCCGAGTGCAGGCAAGGTGTAATCGATTGTGGATTGAATGTCCAACATTCGATTACCAGGAATCGATGATTCAAGTGTCTTTCAATGATCCGGTGCCAAGTCTCTAGATCCAATCTCCAAGGCGATGGATATTGCTGATCGGTCATTGCCACATGATTTCTGACAATCACTTGTCACGGGGACACTGAGTGTTGGGTGTCGGATATTGAATGCCAAGAGGGGAGTGTGCATATCATGGAAATACGCCGCGAAGATGCGCTCGCCTTGATGCATGAGTACACGCAGAACGAGAACCTGCGCCGCCACATGTACGCGGTGGAAGCGGCGATGCGTGCCTACGCCCGGAAGTACGGCGAAGATGAGGAGTTCTGGGGGGTGACGGGGCTGCTGCACGACTTCGACTACGAGCGTTGGCCGAACGATGAGCGTAAGCCGGACGACGAGCACCCAATCACGGGCGTGAAGATCCTGCGCGAGAGGGGCTACCCGGAGGAGATAATCCAGGCGATACTCGGGCACGCCGACCACACCGGCGTGGCGCGGGAGACGCTGATGGCGAAGGCGCTGTTCGCCGTCGACGAGCTTACCGGGCTGCTCACGGCGTGCGCGCTCGTGCGGCCGGACGGGATCAACGGCATGAAGGTGAAGTCGGTGAAGAAGAAGCTCAAAGACTCGAGCTTCGCCCGGGGCGTGAACCGGGACGATGTGAACAAGGGGGTGGAGGAGCTCGGTGTCGATTTCTCGGAGCACGTGCAGCTGGTTATCGACGCGATGAGCGAGATCAAGGACGAGCTGGGTCTGGGAGGCGGCGGGGCCGACTGAGGCCTGCTGGTGCGGAGATGGCGATCAAGACGATCATCGAGCCGTTCAGGATCAAGGCGGTCGAGCCGATTCGGATGACGACGCGCGCCGAGCGGGAGGCCAGGATCCGCGAGGCCTTCTACAACGTCTTTCTGCTGCACGCCGATGATGTGCTGATAGATCTGCTCACCGATAGCGGTACGGGCGCGATGAGCTCGGATCAGTGGGCCGCGGTGATGCGGGGCGACGAGTCGTATGCGGGCAGTCCCTCGTTCTACCGTTTCGAGGAATCGGTGAAGCGGCTGTTTCCGTTCAAGCACATCATCCCCACACACCAGGGCCGCGCAGCCGAGCGGATACTGTTCAACGTCACGTGTGGCCCGGGGCAAATCGTTCCGAACAACACCCACTTCGACACTACGCGCGCCAACATCGAGTACCGGGGCGCCACTGCACTCGACTTGCCGTGCGCGGAATCGCACGATATCGCCACGCCTCACCCGTTCAAGGGGAACATGGACGTAGCGGCTCTGGAGCGACTGCTCGAGGGTGAGGGCCTGGAGAAGGTGCCGCTCGTCATGATGACGATCACGAATAACTCGGGCGGCGGGCAACCGGTCGCGATGGCGAACGTGCGTGCGGTGTCGGAGATCTGCCATCGCTACGGAATACCCTTCTATATCGATGCCTGCCGCTTCGCCGAGAACGCGTATTTCGTCAAGCAGCGTGAGCCGGGATACGCGGACAAGTCGGTCGTGGATATCGCGCGGGAACTCATGAGTTATGCCGATGGGTGCACGATGTCGGCCAAGAAGGACGGGCTGGCGAACATCGGTGGCTTCCTGGCGACGGACGATGAGGAACTGGCTCGGCAGGAGAAGGATCTCCTTATTCTAACGGAGGGCTATCCGACGTACGGCGGGCTGGCGGGACGCGACCTTGAGGCGATCGCTGTCGGCCTGGAAGAGGTCGTGCACGAGGACTACCTGCAGTACCGGATCGTCTCGACAGGGTACTTGGGGAAGCATATTTCGCGGGAGGGAGTGCCGATCGTCCAGCCGCCGGGGGGCCACGCCGTCTACATTGATTGCAGCGCCTTCCTGCCGCAGCTGGAGCCACTTCAGTATCCCGGGATCGCCCTGGCGGTCGAGCTGTACGTCGAGGCGGGCATTCGTGGTGTTGAGATCGGCAGCGTCATGTTCGGTCAGGTAGAGCCGGAGAGCGGTGAGGAGACGCCGGCCGAGAAGGAGTTGCTGCGGCTGGCCATACCGCGTCGCGTCTACACGCAGAGCCACATCGACTACGTGGTCGAGGCGATTCTGGAGGTGTGGAAGCGGCGCGAGGGGATCGGCGGCTATCGCATCTCGTACCAGGCGCCGTTCCTAAGGCACTTCACCGCGAGGTTTGAACCGCTCGGGGCTCGAGCCTGATCCAGGGAGGGGGCAGATACGCCAGTGAACACGTCCGCGCTTATCGCCTTGGTGCTGACCTGCGGATTCGTTTGGGGCGGCTTCCTGCTGCTCCTGACCTATGGCATTCGCAAGGAACGAGAGAAAGCGGAGGGGGGCTAGGCCCGACGGACTCGGGATCGCTGTCTTCCGCGTCGCCCTTCTGGCACCGGGTGGGTTCGTGGCCGGCTACGTTCTCGGCCGGGCGCTGGGCCGCCTGGTGAGCGGTTGCCCACTGGCCGGTGCCTGCAGCGAGGCGAACCCTGTTCTACTTGCCGTACCGCTCGCCATCCTCGGGATGGGGGCCGGCAGCACCCTGGTTGCCTCGCGAGTCGGCGAATGGTGGGAAGGCGTACTGGTGTGGGGTGCGGGGATCGCTTGGATGCTGGTCCTCGTGGTCGCGGTGGGTTGGCTGGGAATCGAGAGTCGCGCCGGCCGGTTCGTCGCGCTGGCCTGGATGCTGGCTGCGCTTGCGACGGCCGTTGCCACCTGGCGGCGGGCGCTGCCGAGCGAAGAATAAGGCGTGGATCACAGGTGTAGATGTTGGTGAACGTCCAGCTCGAACACTACAGACTGAAGGGGTGAGATCATGGCAGATCCGATCATTCCTCGCGAGTTCCGCGCGATGCGGCGCCCGTCGCTGGCCAAGTCGATGGTGATGGTGCCGACGGCGGCGGTGCTTCTGTTCGCGGTCACTATCCCGTTCTCTTGCACGACCGTCACCGACTATGAGGTGGCGGTGCTGAAGAACCCGATCACGGGGAACGTGGGGGACCAGTCCTTCGGGCAGGGCCTGTACTTCGCGGCTCCGGCTGTCTTCTGGAGGCAGTACTCGAAGTACGAGACCCGTGAGATCCAGTGGCCGTTCGGCGCGCAGAGCGAAATAGCGGAGGCGCTGACCGCGGACCAGCTGACGATTACGGTGGATGCCTCTTACCGCTATCGCGTCACGCCGGAGAGTGCGGTCGACCTGTACCTGGTCGTCGGCGACATGCGCGCGGTCAACCAGTACGTGTACACGACGTACCGGAGCGCGCTGCGTGACGCGATCGCCGAGCTCACGGGCACCCAGATTCTCTCCACCGAGCGGCTGCAGATCGCCGGCCGGGTCAGGGAGCTGATGGCCGAGGAGCTGGCGGCTAAGGGTGTCGAGGTCGTCCGTTTCTTCGTCCGCGAGATTCAGCCGCCGCCGGCGGTGCGACAGGCGATCGAGCTGAAGTTGCAGCGCGAGCAGGAAGTGCAGGCGCAGAAGTTCCAGACCGAGATCGTCATGGAGCAGGCGGAGCAGAAGCGGCAGGAGGCTCTGGGTATCCGTGATTCGCAGAACATCATCGGCCAGAGCCTGACTTCCGCGTACCTGTCGTACTTCTATATGCAGACGCTGCAGGAGGTCGGGCAGAAGGAAGGCAATGTGATCATCGCGCCGACCGAGGGTGGCAATCTGCTGTTCACCGTGCCGACGGCCGTTCGTCGGCAGTAGCGGCGCCTCTCAGGGCGCGGGCTCGGAGGAGCAGCGCTGGGACGGGGCGTCGGTCGGGCGGATGCTGGGAGCGAAGCTGGCCAGGAATTCCATGGCCCGCTGCTCCGCCCAATAGACGGGTAGCCAGGGGAGAGCGCCGGTTATGAACCCGGCGTGACCACCGCGCGCGGTGAACTCGGCGTGCAGCCACGGCGAGCGCTCGACCGCGTCCACAGGCAGCGAGGACTCAGGGATGAACGGATCATCGCGGGCGCTGATCAGCAGCACGGGGCGGCGGATCCGGTCGAGGTAGTTGATCGAGCTGGAGCGTTCCCAGTAGTCGGCGGCGTCGTGGAAACCGTGAAGTGGGGCGGTGGTGACATCGTCGTATTCGCGCCAGGTCCGGGCGCGGCGGATCGCGGTGGCGTCCAGGATGTCAGGGTACTGCGCCGCCTTGGCGAGCGCTTTTTCCTTGAGGGTGCGCAGGAAGAAGTGGGTGTACAGCCGGCCCAGCCCGCGTGACATCCTCTCGGCCGCCGCCGCCAGGTCGAAGGGCGTCGAGACTGCCACACCAGCCACGACTTCGTCGGCGGCGTGCTCCCCTTCCTCGCCCAGCCACTTGAGCAGCACGTTCCCGCCCAGCGACACCCCGATGGGCAGGATCGCGGCGCCGGGGTCTCGCTTGGCCAGCTCACCGACCACCCAGTCGAGGTCCGCCGTTTCACCGGAATGGTAGAGCCGCGGCGCGCGGTTCATCGTCTCGCCACACCCCCTGAAATTGATGGCGGCGCCGCGCCAGCCGCGCCCCGCTGCCAGGGCGAGGAGCCCGCGCACGTATTTCCGATCGGAAGAGCCCTCGAGCCCGTGGATCACCAGTAGCTGCGGCGAAGCGAGCGGGCCATCTATGAAGTCGAGGTCGAGAAAGTCGCCGTCGGGAGTGGTCCAGCGGACGCGAGTGGTGGGGACCCGCGGCCGGCGCCGCAGCGTCCGGTTCCAGACGGTCTGCCGATGCCGGCCGCGCAGCCACCAGGCGGCCTCGAACGGGCCCACCCGCCGCTCCTGACGGTCTGTCGCCTTATCGTGAGCGTCGGTCACCGGGGTCCTTCCAGTTTGGGCAACGGATCGCTGATGGCCAGCTGTACTACACCGTCGGAGCCGAATCCGATCGCCCGGGTACGGCCTCGACGTTGGCGCGGCAGGGGAGAACGCCGGAGATCGCGCCGGGCCGCTCGGCGGTCCTGTCACGCAACGGCCTCGGTTTTGCAGCGATCTTCGCGCAACCACGTATATTGCGGCCGAGCGCGGGATCGCGCCAGATTGCGAGGCCGGGACTAGGGATTCACTCCGACGCTGCATGTCGTCAATCCACACGAAGCGAGATGGATAGAGAGGCAAAGGACGATTCCGGTGCCCCGTTGCTGGAGGCTGTGCTCGAGGGCATAGAAGCCGGCGGCGACGCTGGTAGAAGTCAGAAGCTCAGAGCGTTCGCACGCGCCGTATTGAGTCGGGCGCCGGCGGATTTCTTCCGCGGCCGCACCGATGCGGAAGTGTTCGAGCTGGTCTCGAACAGCTTCGATTTGCTCGACTCAACGGCCCCCGGCGACATCGGGGTGCGCGTCGCACAGCGCCCCGGATACGGACATACCGGCACTGCCGCCGTGGTCATCCGGGACCGCCCGTTCGTCGTCGACACGCTGCACGGTCTGCTCACGAGCAAGGGCTTCGAGATCCGGAACGAGCTCCACCCCATCGTCGTGGTCGAACGCGACGAGGCCGGAAAGGTCGCCGAAGTCCGGGACTGGAGCCCGGAGGGCCCGAACTTCGCCGTGCCGTACGTCGAGTTCGAGGGCCACCTCGACCTGGAGATCGTTCGCTCCTTGGAGGCGGAGGCACGGCACTGTCTGGAAGAGGTCCGAGTGGCGACCGACGACTTCCAGCCGATGCTCAAGATGGCGGACTTCGTGTGCGAGGAGCTGCAGCGGTTCGAGACTCGACACCGCGACCGCGCAACGGAGGTGGACGAGATCATCGCTTTCCTCCAGTGGCTTAAGGACGGAGGCTTCGTCTTCCTCGGCTACCGCGGTTACGACCTCCGCAAGGGCCCCGACGGCCGACGCTTCGTCAGCGTTGAGCGCGGTTCCGGACTCGGCATCCTGCGGCGCGAGAGCGACTCGTCTGCCTGGGAGCCCAAGGCGCTCGACGAGCTGCCGCCGGATCTACGCGCCCGGGCGCTGCTTGGCCCGCTGCTGATCGTCTCGAAGACGAACTCCGAGTCACGCGTGCACCGCCGGGCCCGTATGGACTACGTAGGAATCAAGAAGCTGGACGAGGCGGGCGAGGTCATCGGAGAACATCGCTTCCTGGGCCTGTTCACCTGGGCGGCCTACTCGGAGTACTCGGGCGACATCCCGGTTCTGCGGCGGAAGCTGGAGAAAGTGCTTGCCGCCGAGAGACTACCCGAAGGATCACACGATTACAAAGCGCTCGTGCAGCTCTTCAACGACATGCCCAAGGAGGAGCTGTTCCTCGTAAGCGTCGAGGACCTGCGGCAGCAGATCCGGGCGGTGCTGGCGGCGGAGGATACGGGCGACGTCCGTCTCCTGCTGACGCCCGACATCCTGGGCCGGGGCGTGATTGTCATGGTCATCCTCCCCAAGCGCAACTATTCCGACGAGGTGCGGGGGCGGCTGCGGGGCGAGATCGCCGAGGCGCTTGGCGGCAGCATTCTCAACGACCACCTGGCGCTGGGCGAAGGTCAGACTGCGCGGATGCACTTTTACGTCTCGGCCAGCCCGCAGCGAATTGCCGAGATCGACCTGAAAGCGCTGCGGGATCATGCCGCATCGATCGCGCGAACCTGGAAGCAGCGGCTGCGCGGCGCGCTGGGCGACCGGCACGGCGCGGAGGGTGTCCACCGGCTGGAGGAGACCTACTTCGATGCGTTTTCGGCGGAGTACGTCGCCACGGTCGACGTGGACACCGCGGTGGAGGATATCGAGCGGCTCGAGGCGCTGGAGCGAACCGGGCTCATGCAGGTGGCGATGGAGCCTTACGAGAGCGGCGACCTGAAGGCCACTGAGCTGCGACTTTTCGTCAGGCGCGGCACGATGATCCTCGCCGATACGATGCCCATCCTCGAGAACCTAGGTCTGCGAGTGATTCAGGCGGATGCACTCGATATCGATGTGTCGGGGAAGGGCGCGGCGACGATCCACACCTTTGTGGTGCAGGGGCCGGATAGGGGGCCGCTCGATCATGCCGGCCTCGGGGTGTCGCTCACCAGCACGTTGCGTGGTGTGCATAGCGGCCGGGCAGATAACGATCGCCTCAATCGACTGGTGATCAGCGCCGGCCTCGCCTGGGAGGAGGTGGCTGTACTGCGCGCTTACTCCGCCTATGCGTTTCAGGTCGGTGCCGTGCCCAGCCGCCGCGCCGCACCAGATGCACTGATCGTCTATCCGGAGGTGGCACGGCTGCTGTTCGAGAACTTCCGGACGAAGTTCGATCCTGGGTTGACGGGCGATCGAACGGTCGCGGTGGGAGCGGCGGGCGACCGTTTCCGAGATTCGCTACAGGCCGTCGACAGCATCGCCGATGATCTGACTCTGAGACGGTTGCACAACCTGATCGAGGCGACGGTTCGGACGAGCTATTTCAGGAACAGGAGTGGCGAGCTGGACTGCCCGCGCCTCACCTTCAAGTTTGACTGCGCAACGATCGAGCAGATGCCACAGCCGCGGCCTGCGCGTGAGATGTTTGTGCACAGCGTGCGCGTGGCGGGCGCGCACCTGAGGTTTGGTGCGGTGGCACGTGGCGGTATCCGCTGGAGCGAGCGGCCCGACGACTTCCGCACCGAAGTGCTCGGGCTGGTGAAGACCCAGCAGACCAAGAACGCGGTGATTGTGCCCAGTGGCGCGAAGGGCGCGTTCTGCCTGAGGCGGCCGCCGACGGATCGCGCCGAGCTCGGCGCCGAGGTGCGCGATTGCTATCGCGACTTCATCGCCGGTCTTCTCGACGTCACCGACAACATCGTTGACGGCGCCGTGGTGCATCCGCCGGACACCGTCGCCCACGATGGTGAGGACCCGTACCTCGTGGTGGCCGCCGACAAGGGCACGGCCGCCTTCTCCGACACGGCGAATCAGATCGCCGCGCAGTACGGTTTCTGGATGGGCGATGCGTTCGCATCCGGCGGCTCGCACGGCTACGACCATAAGAAGGAAGGGATAACAGCGCGCGGCGCCTGGGAATGCGTGAAGCGCCACTTCCGTGAGATGGGCGTGGACATCATGAGGGAGCCGCTGACCGTCGTCGGCATTGGCGACATGGGCGGCGACGTATTCGGCAATGGAATGCTCCTCAGCCGGACCATCCGGCTCATCGCCGCCTTCGATCATCGTAACATCTTCATCGACCCGGACCCCGATCCCGAAACGTCATACCAGGAGCGGCTGCGGCTCTTTCGCCTGCCGACGTCGAGCTGGCTGGACTACGATACGTCGCTGATCAGCGAGGGCGGCGGCGTCTACCCGCGCGGGGCGAAGGAGATACGCTTGTCACCGCAAGCGCGGCGAGCACTGGGGGCCGATGAGAGCGTGGTGAATGGCCAGGCGCTGATCAGGCTGATCCTGCAGGCGCCGGTCGACCTTCTCTGGAACGGCGGGATCGGGACGTACGTAAAGGCGCCGGAGGAAACGCATGCCGAGGTCGGCGACTCGAGCAATGATGCCGTTCGTATCGACTCGAACCAGCTGCGTGTGAAGGTGGTGGGTGAGGGGGGCAACCTCGGGCTGACCCAGCGGGCGCGCATTGAGTACGCTCTGGAAGGCGGCCGCATCAATACTGACGCCGTCGACAACTCGGGCGGCGTAGATATGTCCGACCACGAGGTCAATCTCAAGATCTTGCTCCGCGCCCTCGTCGACCGAGGCGAGCTATCGCCGGACGAGCGCAACGAGATGCTCGAGCGGGTGACCGATATTGTGGCCGTGATGGTGCTGGGCAATAATCGCTCCCAGGCCAGGGCGCTCAGCCTCGAGCAGCTGAGGGCGAGGGAGCGGCTGGGGGAGTTCCGCGACGCCTCGTACTACCTGGAGCAGAACGCGGGACTCAGTCGTTCGCTCGAGTCTCTGCCGGGCTGGAGCCGCCTGCAGCAGCGGCAGGAACTCGGAAAGAGTCTGACGCGTCCGGAGCTGGCAATCTTGCTCGCCTACGCCAAGCTGCATCTCAAGCGGTCAATCCTCGAGTCGGCGCTACCGGACGACCCTGCACTCGTGCAGTTGTTGCACGACTACTTCCCCGATCCCGTCGTCGTGCGGGTCACCGCGAATGACCTCCGCAACCATCGTCTGCGGCGCGAGATCGCAGCCACGGTGCTCACCAGCAGGCTGATCGATCTCATGGGCTGCACATTGGTGCCGACCGTCACACGCGATACGGGCGCGTCGCCGGTCGATGTTGCGCGCGGCTGGTTCGTAGCGGCGGAGATCGCTGGTGTCGGTGACCTGCTCGAGCGGATCGAAAAGAACGAGGCGTCGATCTCCGCTGACCAGGAACTCCGCTGGTTGCTGGCGCTGGAGGGGATCCTCGATCGTACGGTCCGCTGGGCCGTGGAGAATCTGCCGCGGGAGCCGGGGATCGGCGCGGCGATCGAGACCTTCAAGGGGCCTGTGGCCGAGTTGAACGTCGTGCTGCCCAGCATGCTGCTCGGTTCGCAGCGCGAGGCGTTCGAAGCGACGCTGGCGGAGCTGCAGTCGGGCGGCGTGCCGCGGGAGACGGCGGAGAAGATGGCGGCGCTTCAGTTCCTCGGTGAGCTGATGGAGATCACGCGTATCTCGCAGGAAGTCGGCTTCTCCGTAGCCGATGTGGGGCGCGTGTACTTCGCGCTCACCGATGAGGTGGACTTTGCGTTACTCTTGGAGTTGCTCAACATGGCGGCCGGCGAGGATGTGTGGGAGCAACGTGCGGTTCAGGGCTTGATGCAGGACATGGGCGAGGCACGTCGCAATCTGACGCTGGCCGTGCTGGCGTTGGGTTCCGAAGAGACGCCTATCGACGAACGGCTGGATGCTCTACGCGAGCGGCACGTCACGCGTCTGGGCGCGATTCGTGAGGTGCTTGGGGAGCTGGTGGTTCCCGAGAACATCAACGTGTCTGCGCTGGCCGTCGCGACCCGGGAGGTCGTGCGCCAGTCGAGGGGCATCCTAGGGGGCAGAGATTGATTTGCTGCGGATCTGTCAGGAGCGGCTGGCGGGCCGTCCGAGAACGGAGGGATGATGAGCAAGGGTAGGAAGCAGGAATCCAACCAATGGGGTGTCGCTACACGGGCGATCCACTCGGCCGCTGGCCCGGAGGTCTACGGGCCGGGGATGGGGGCTCCGATTGGGACACCGATCTGGCAGAGCTCGACCTTTGCCTTCCGTGAACCTGGGGAGGTGGCCGATGCGGCCACCGCGTCTCGGCCCGAGACGTTCTATACCCGGTACGGGAATCCGAACTTTACCGCTGTGCAGGAGGCGATCGCCGGGCTGGAGGGCGGCGAGGCGGCGCTGGTCACGGCCTCCGGGATGGCAGCGATCATGCTGGTCTTTCTGGGACTCCTGAAGAACGGCGACCACCTGATCGCACAAACCTGCCACTACGTGGGCACGATGAAGGCGCTGGAGACCTGGCTGCCCCGCTACGGTATCGAAGTGACGTTGGTGGAGCTGACGGACGTGGGAGCGTTCGAGGCGGCGATCCGGCCCAACACGCGTCTCATATTCGTTGAGACGCCAGTGAACCCGACGCTGGCCGTGACCGACCTGGCAGGCGTCGCTGCACTCGCCCGCCAGCGTGGGATCACGACGTGCATGGACAACACATTCGCCACGCCGATCAACCAGCGGCCCATCGAGCACGGGATCGACCTGGTGGTGCACAGCGCGACGAAGTATCTGGGTGGCCACAGCGATGTAACAGCGGGCGTCATCGTTGGCGACAAGGAGCGTATCGAGACCCTCTGGTTCGGGCTCATCATTCACGGTGGCATCTCGCACCCGTTCGAATCGTGGCTATTGGCGCGAGGCATTCAGACGCTGCCGTTCCGCGTGGCGCGGCACAACGCGAACGCCACAGCGGTCGCCGAGTTCCTCGAGTCGCACTCAGGTGTGGAGCGCGTCTACTATCCGGGACTCACCTCTCACCCGCAGCACGAGTTGGCGAAGAAGCAGATGGACGGGTTCGGCGGGATGGTCGTGTTCGAGCTGGCGGGCGGCTTCGAAGCGGCGCGCAGCTTCGCGGCGCGGATGCAGCTGGCGCGGCGGGCGGTGAGCCTGGGCGGCACCGAGACGCTGGCCGTGCACGCGGCGTCGATGATCCACGCACGGCTCACCCCTGAGCAGCGAACCGCGGCCGGGATCTCGGAGAACCTCATCCGGGTGAGCGTCGGGCTGGAGGACCCGGCAGATATCATCGCCGACTTCGAGCAGGCGCTTAGGGGCTGAGATAGTCCGCGCCGACGTTCGGGGGCTGGAGTCAACTGCCGAGGTGGGACTATAGGGCTGAGTGCCAACAGGCAGTCTGCGATCCTGGTTGGGTACAGGGATCGGAGACCGCCTGTCGCCACTTGGTGCTCGAGAGCCTGGGCGGTGCTTACCTGCCAGTCATAACGGCGTCTGCTTCCTCTTCGGAGTCGACGAGCTGTCCGGTGGTCAGCTCGAGTACGATGCGGTCGGCGTCGTAGATCTCGTCCAGCGCCTCCAGTATGCCGCGGACGTCGACGGCTATGGAGCGGTTGACCTCGGCGTCGTAGATATAGTCACCGGCAAGGCCCTCTATGTTGCCGTCGAAGATCAGTCCCACGATCTCGAGGTCGGCGTTGAGCGCCGGCGAGCCGGAGTTTCCACCGGTCGTGTCTGCTGTGTTGACGAAATTGAGTGGCGTCGAGAGGTCGAAGCTGGAAGCCGGGCTCAGCCAGCGCGCCGGCAGGTCCCAGTCACGGCCCCCATACGAATAGTAGTGGTCGTAAAGGCCGTAGAACGTCGTGTAGACCGGCGCGATGGTCCCGTTGTACTCATAGCCCGTAACCACGCCGTCAGCGATGCGCGGCGAGGAGGTCGCGTCGGGCGGCAGCGCAGTGCCGTAGACGTCGAATCGGGCACGGCCGAGTCTGGCCGTGATTGCGTCTTCCTGCGGTATGAGGCCCTGGAGCGCTGCCTGGTAGGTGCGCAGGCGGTCAACGATCGCCTCGATTACTCGGACTGCAGGGTCGTCCATGCTCAGCGCGCCTGTCTGCAGAGCGGCGCCGGTACTTGCGGAGTCGGCGAGCGCTGAGTTCGCCACCATCGCCTCGGCGGCAGCCTCGGGGGAGCGTCCCTGCAAGATTTTCCGCACGATCTCGCTCTGGGCGCCGAAGTTACGCTCGAAGTCCTCGAGTCGTGCCGCGAGTAGCTCTCGCTGCAGTGCAACCGGCTGGTCCGCGATGGAGAGCAGGTCGCCCTTCAAGTCCTCGAGCGCTGCCGCAGGCGCACCGGCCCTACGGTACCTCACGTATAGGTAAGCTAGGTATGCGCGCAGCAGAATCGCCGCATCGTAGTCGGGGATTCCGAAGGCGAGGAACGCGCCGAAGTCGGCGGCGTACTCGGTCTTCCGCCTCTGGATCTCCGCCATCTGGTCAAGCAACCCACCGTACTCCGCGTTGAGCGCCGAATCGCTCTCGATGGCCGCGCGGAACTTGCGCTCGGAGTCGCGGCGCCGCGCCATGTACTCAGGGTTCTGCAGCCCCTGCCACGTGCCAAGGTAAAACTTCTCCTGGTTCCGCAGGTCATGGATCTCGTTACGGAGGTCCATCTGCTCGCCGGTCTCCGGGTCCTCGTCGTAGAAGGCTTGTAAGGCGTCAGCGCGGGTCTTGTATAGGTCGTGGATTGCCTTGTCCCTGGCCGCCCGGCGCCACTCGAGTTGGGACACGGTCTGCATACGGCTCGTACCGCCGGGATTGCCGATCACGAACACGGCGTCGCCCTCCTCGACACCTGCCTCGCTCCACGTGAACCAGTGCTCAGACCGGAGCGGGTTCCCGGCTTCGTCGTATACGCGGAAGAATGAGAAGTCGAGGTTGTAGCGCGGATAGGTGAAGTTGTCGTAGTCGCCGCCGAAGTTGCCGATGAGCAGTTCGGGTGCCGCCACGAGGCGCAGGTCCGTATAGCGATGGAACACGTAGGCCGAGTACCTGGCGCCGTCCCACAGTGCGGTGACCTCGACCAGCACACCGGCGTCGTCACCGCCATGTGCGGCGGCGATTCGCTCGGAGATCTCGTTCCCGATAGCCGCCAGCGCCGCGCCCCGCTCCGCGTCGGCCACCCCTTCGAGAGCCGCGTGCACCTCGGCGGTCACGTCCTCGATGGCGATGAGCTGGTCCGCCGTCTGGCTCGTGACGCGCTCTTCCTCCAGGCTGGCGGCGTAGAAGCCGTCATCGAGCAGAGTTTCGCCGGGCCCGCTCACCTCGGACACGTTCTCGCGGGCGCAGTGGTGATTGGTGAGCACCAGTCCGTTCGGCGAAACGAAGGAGGCGGAACAACGCCGGATTCGCAAGGTGCCGAGCCGTGCTTTCTCGAACCAGGCGTCGTCCGGTTGGAAGCCGTACGTGTCGGCGAAGTACTCAAGCGGCGCATACTCGAACGTCCACATCTTGCCGTTGTCGAACTCGCCGGCCTCGATCTCCTCGACCTCCGCCATCTCGAGAGCCGGTGGGGCGGGCTCCGCTACCTCGACCGGCGCCGCTTCCGGAGCGGCGGGCGTAGGTTCACTTACAGGGGCGGTCGACGTGCTGCACCCCGCGGTCAGAACGAACGCGGGGAGAAGCACGAGTCGAACCCAAATACCGTGTGCTCCGTAGGTGTTCGCTGTCATCGAGTCGCTCCAAAGTGGTTCAGTGTCACCTGCCAAAGACTGCGCAATGTCGCTCGTCGGTTCGGCCCGTGCAATGGCGCGCTGGCAGGTAGGATGCTGAAGCTGAGGTCATTTGTGCTACGGCTGACATTCCTGTTCTGCCTTACCGAGGGCGGCCTGCAGATGCTTCGCCCCCTCGGGCCGCCAGCGCTGGCGCGACTTGGCTCGGCCGGGTAGAATTGGGCACGGAGCGCGCTTACCCAGCCACACCACGGAGGATCTCACTGGCCTAGATGCCGAAGCGGGAAGACATACAGAGCGTCCTGCTGCTGGGCAGCGGGCCGATCGTGATCGGGCAGGCCTGCGAGTTCGACTATTCGGGCACGCAGGCCGTTCGTGCACTGAAGGAGGAGGGATACCGGGTCATCCTGGTGAACTCGAATCCTGCCACGATCATGACGGACCCCGACCTGGCGGATGCGACCTACATCGAGCCGCTGACGCCCGAGTGGGTAGAGCGGGTGATCGGGCAGGAGCGGCCCGACGCGCTGCTGCCGACGATGGGCGGCCAGGTGGGTCTCAACGTGTCGCTGGAGCTCTACGACTCGGGGATCCTGGACAAGTACGGGGTCGAGCTGATCGGCGCCGACGCCCGGGCGATCCGGCTGGCGGAGGACCGCGAGGAATTCACGGCGGCGATGCGGCGCATCGGTCTCGCGGTACCGCACGGCGGCTTCGCCCACTCGCTCGATGAGGCGCTGGCCGTTGCCGAGGCGACCAGCTTCCCGGCCATCATCCGCCCCTCCTTCACCCTGGGCGGCACCGGTGGGGGCATCGCGTATAACCGAGAGGAGTTCGAGCAGGTCGCTCGCACGGGGCTGGAGGCCTCGCCGATCAGCGAGATCCTGATCGACAAGAGCGTGATCGGCTGGAAAGAATACGAGCTGGAGGTGATGCGCGATCACGCCGACAATGTTGTGATCGTCTGCTCGATCGAGAACTTCGATGCTATGGGCGTGCACACCGGCGACTCGATCACCGTGGCGCCGGCCATGACCCTCTCTGATGCGGAATACCAGCTGATGCGGGACGCCGCCATCGCTTGCATTCGCGAGATCGGGGTCGCCGCCGGCGGCTGTAACATCCAGTTCGCCGTGAACCCGGCGACCGGCGAGATGCTGGTGATCGAGATGAACCCGCGGGTATCCCGTTCCTCGGCACTCGCCTCGAAGGCGACCGGCTTCCCGATCGCTCGCATCGGCACGAAGGTCGCCGTCGGCTATCGGCTCGATGAGCTGCCCAACGCCATCACGGAGGAGACACCCGCATCGTTCGAGCCGGTCCTCGACTATGTAGTGGTCAAGGTCCCACGCTTTGCCTTCGAGAAGTTCCCCAGCGCCGACCCTGTGCTCGGCGTGCAGATGAAGGCCGTGGGCGAGGTAATGGCCATCGGCCGCACCTTCAAGGAAGCGTGGATGAAAGGGTTCCGCTCGCTGGAGAACGGTCGCGCCGGCTGGGAGCCCGGCCAGACACTTGGCGACGACGGGCTGGCCGCGGATGACCACGAGACGCTGCTCGCTGCGCTTCGCCGGCCGACGGCGGACCGGCCGTTCCAGATCAAGCGCGCGCTGAGTAACGGGCTGAGCGTCGAGGAGATCTGCAGGGCCAGTCACATCGATCCCTGGTTCATCGCTCAGCTTAGTGAGCTGGTCGCGGCGGAGGAGTGGTACGCGTCGCTGGATGAGCCAACGCGCGAGGCGACCTGGGAGATGAAGCGCCTCGGGTTCGGTGACGAGCTCCTGGCGGTGGTGCGCGGCGAGCGGGAGGCCGATGTCCGGGAGCGGCGCTGGGGCTGGGGGATCCACCCGTCGTACAAGATGGTGGACACGTGTGCGGGCGAGTTCCCGGCCGCTACTCCTTATCTGTACAGCACGTACGAGGAGGAGAACGAGTCGACCCGCAGCGACCGCCGCAAGGTGATAGTGCTGGGGAGCGGGCCAAACCGGATCGGCCAGGGCGTCGAGTTCGACTATTGCTGCGTCTCGGCCGCGTTCGCACTGGCCGAGGAGGGGTACGAGACGATCATGGTCAACTCGAACCCCGAGACGGTCTCCACCGACTTCGATGTCAGCGACAAGCTGTATTTTGAGCCCCTGACGCTGGAGGATGTCCTCGAGATCGTGCATCTCGAGGAGCCGGAAGGGATCGTCGTGCAAATGGGTGGCCAGACGCCGCTCAAGCTGGCGTCGAAGCTGCGCGATTTGGATGTCGCGATCCTCGGGACGCCGGTGGATGCGATCGACCGTGCCGAAGATCGCGAGCGCTTCGAGGCGCTGGCCCGTGGGCTCGGTATCGATCAGCCGGCGAACGGTCTGGCGGCGAGCGAGGGCGAGGCCGTCGAGGTGGCCCGGCGCGTCGGTTACCCGGTCTTGGTACGCCCCAGCTACGTCCTCGGCGGCCGCGCCATGGAGATCGTCTACGACGAGGAGTCGCTGCAGGGCTACTTCGAGCGGGCGGTCCGCGCATCGCCGGAGCACCCAGTACTCATCGACCGCTTCTTGGAAGACGCCTTCGAGGCCGACGTCGATGCCGTCGCCGACGGGCAGGATGTGCTGATCGGCGGCGTGATGCAGCACATCGAGGATGCCGGGATCCATTCCGGCGACTCGGCCTGCGTGGTCCCACCCTACCTGCTGCGGGACGAGCACGTACAGACGATGAAGGAATACACGCGGGCGTTGGCGCAGGCGCTCGGTGTGGTCGGGCTCATCAATGTCCAGTTCGCGGTGAAGGACGGCATCGTCTACGTACTCGAGGTGAACCCGCGGGCGAGCCGCACCGTGCCCTTCCTGAGCAAAGCGACCGGCAATTCACTGGCCCGGCTCGCAGCTCGCTGCATGGTAGGTCGCAGGCTTTCCGAGTTCGACCTGCGGGCTGAGGACGAGCTACAGGGGGTGGCGGTGAAGGAATCGGTGTTTCCGTTCGAGAAGCTACCGGGCGTGGACGCCCTGCTGGGACCGGAGATGCGTTCGACCGGCGAGGTGATGGGTATCGCCGACTCGTTCGGGCTGGCCATGGCGAAAGCACAAGTTGCGGCCGGCAACCCGCTGCCGATGTCGGGTCGCATCGTGGTCACCGTGCACGAGCAGGACAAGCCGAACGTGACGCCGATCGCGCGACGCTTCCACGAGCTGGGCTTCGAGATCTG
The DNA here is from genome assembly GCA_020344215.1 of Gemmatimonadota bacterium. Lineage (GTDB taxonomy): Bacteria > Gemmatimonadota > Gemmatimonadetes > Palauibacterales > KS3-K002. Next base: position 2,676,559 of record CP070815.1, on the reverse strand, counting down.
GGCGACGTCGGGTACGGCCCGCTACCTGAGGGCGCGCGGCATCCCGGCGCAACCGGTCCTCAAGGTGCACGAGGGGCGCCCGCACATCGTCGATCACTTGATCTCCGGCGAAATCGATCTGCTGATCAATACGCCGCTCGGCAAACACGCCCAGTTCGACGATTACGCCATCCGGCGGGCGGCGATCCAGCGCCGCGTCCCGTACACGACGACGCTGTCGGCGGCGTCGGCGCTCTGTGATGCGGTGATCGCGCTACGGCACAGGAAACTGCGGGTGATGAGCCTACAGGAGAGATCGGCGCGGGCCGAACCCGAGACCGTGTCGGTAGGTTCTTAGGAGAGACACGGTGGATAGGAAACAGAGGGGTCGAGGCAGGTTCCGAATGTAGAATGTAGAATATTGAATGAAGAATGCTGATGTGGGAGTTGGCCGACCGACGATGGGCTGGCGTGCTACATCTGGGAGTTCAGCATTCAGCATTCAGTATTCAGTATTAGGAGCCTGCACGACATCGGTGGTAGCATGACTCAACTCATTGGACGCGTCGTCGCGACCGAGCGCAAGCCCAATACGACACACGAGTTCCACTTCTGGACCAGTCTCGCGGCGCAGATCGGGATCGGCTCGATCGTAAGGGTCGTGGCCGAGGCACAGACCGTTTACGGCGTCGTTGTCGAGGGTTTCAGCTACACCGACCTCATGTCGCCGCTTCACGACTACATCGGTGCCGATGCCGACCCGGAGGCAGAGGCGCACGCGCCCTCGGCACGGCCGGAGATTCGACTCTACTCCGCAGCGGTCCTCAGACGCGAGCCGGAGGAGCCGGTACAGCCGGTCCCGATGGGAGCGGTTCACCTGGCGGACGACAGCGACGTGGTCGTCGGGCTGCGCATGGATTCGTACGTGGGGGTGGAGAACGAGACCGGCATCCCGCTCGGCCTCTACACGAGCGGTGGCCTCGAGGCGCGGGTCTACCTGGACGCCGACTTCCTGTTGGGACCGGAAGCGGCTCACCTGAACATCACCGGTGTGAGCGGCTTGGCCACAAAGACCAGCCTGGTCGAGTTCCTGCTCGCCTCGGTCTTTGAGCACATGCCGGAGAACAAGGGCTCGGTGGCGGCGGTCTGCTTCAACGTGAAGGGGTCCGACCTGCTGTTCCTCGACCAGCCGGGCGAGCTGGACGAGAGCGATCTGCATATGTACGGGCTGCTCAAGGTACCGGCGGAGCCATTCGATAACGTACGTTACTTCGCGCCCTATCGCGCGGACGGTTGGAACCTCAACACGCTACGGACGCACGCGGAGCTAATGTCGAACGTGCGGCCGCTTCGCTGGGGCCTGAAGGAGGTCTTGCAGTTCTCTGAGGTCCTACTCACCCGTGACGACTTGGACGCGAAAGCGGACGCGCTGGTCGACTTCATACGGGACAGGGTGCTCGACCAGCGTTTCGGGCCGGACTCCGGTCACGCGGTGATGCGCAACCACCTGGTGCGCACCTTCCGCGATCTGGAGGACTGGTTCGACGATGTGCTTGCCTGCTGCGAGCAGAGCGGGTCGGATCGCTGGATGACGCACCACACGGCGACGGTCCGCAAGGTGCGTAACCGGCTGAACGGGATCGTGAGCCGGGCTCACGGCCTGGTGGTGAACGACGATGCGGTGAGCGATCTGCCGTGGGGCGATTTCGAGGACCGGGCCGTTTATGTCGTCGATGTGGCGAACGTGGAGCCCGAGGCACAGGACCTGGTGTTCGCGCGAGTAGTCTCGAAGCTACGCGAGGGGCTGGAGTCGGGCACGCTCGGTGTGAAGCACGTGATCGTGTTCGCCGACGAGCTGAACAAGTACGCGCCTTCGGACGGCCCCGAGACGTACGTTCGCAAGATGTTGCTCGACATAAGCGAGCGCGGCCGCTACTTGGGCCTGGTCTTGTTCGGGGCACAACAGTTCCGCTCGCAGGTGCATCGGCGCGTGGTTGGGAACTGCGGCTCTGCGATCTATGGCCGAATGGACATGGACGAGCTAGCGACGCCTGGGTACTCGGTGCTGTCGCCGGCGACAAAGACCAAGCTGGCCAGCCTGCCTAAGGGCGATCTGATGGTGAGGCACCCGCACTTCACGCAGCCGGTCTTCATTCGCTTTCCGAAGCCGGCCGTGATGCGTGGGCGCGATGGCATCGAGCTATTCGCGCCGCGCCAGGAGCTGCCGTTCGAGGACGCTATCGCGCAGGGCCTCAAGCGGCTCGACGACCGCGTCCCGCTGAACGAGGTGAAAGACCTGATAGCAGGCCGCGACCGGGCCGAGGTCCTGCAGGCGTTCCATCACACGGAGCGCGGGCAGCCCGACGACGCGCTGGCCTTCTTCCGCTCGAGACTCAAGAAGAAGATCGCGTCTGAGGTGGTGGAGACGCCGCGGCGGCCGGTAGCGGTGCCGGAGGACCCGTACGCCGGCGACTGACGCGGAACTCGCAACCGGAACCAGGAGGCGTGATGAGGCTCTGGGGCATCTGGCTGTTCCTGCATCTCATCGGCGTGGTGATCTGGCTGGGTGGCATGTTCATCCTCACCGTCTGGACCTCGAGAGCGCGGGCGACCGGCCAACAGGACTTGATCGCCTTCGCCTACGCGACGCAGCGGGTCCTCTACCGGGTGGTTGCGGTGGCGGCGGCGGTGACCGTTGCCGCCGGGGCGATCCTGATGATCGCCACCGGGCGGCCGTGGTTCCGGCCGTTCCCCGAGCACTGGCTGTTCCAGATGCAGGCGCTCGGCCTGATCGCGTTTCTGGCCACGCTGTTCTTCGTCCTGCCGACGGCGGGTGCTCTGGCGGACCTGGCGGAGCGGGGAGGCGAGCTGGAGTCGGACAAGGCGAAGTTCACCGCCAAGCTCAAACAGCAGGCGATCGTCGGCAGCCTGGTCGGCGCCCTGTTGATCTATGTGGTTCTGATAGGTGCGTTGCGGATATAGCCTGGGCCCAAGGCTACGCTATCCCGGTCCGGTCGTCGCGGTCGCGTTGCTGGCGGCTGCCCAGAGTCCGGCGCATCTGCTGCGGCTCTCCGATGAGGTGGGCCAGTCGAACCGCTATCGGCTGGAGCTCGATATTCGGATGCGTGCCGAGTACGCGAGCGACGGCCAACCGGACCCGCGCACGCAGCAGCTCATCGAGGCGCTGGCGGAGGGTATGGGGCTGCATACGGCGGTCGAGTATGAGCAGCGGCTGGCCGCGGTAGAGGAAGACGGGACGCGCGCCTTCGAGGTGCGGTGGCACGACTTCGAGTTTACTGGCGACATTGGTGGTCGCCCGATCTCGCCCCCTCCAATACAGGTCGAATCGACGCGCGAGCTGCTGTCGCAGACGGCGCAGGTCAGGGCGACACCCACCGGCCGCACAATCGATGTGACGTACACACACCCGGGGCTTGCGGGGCTGGCACGGCAGTTCGAGCAGCTTGAAGGTGCCATGCCCACCTATCTCCCGGAGCGGCCGGTGCGGGTCGGCGACCGCTGGACGAGCGTGGGGCAGTTCCCCGTAGGCTTGTCGCCGAGCGGGGCGGGGAAGATGACGCTCGAGCTGGAGCACACGCTGTTCGAGGTGCGTGCGGGAGACCAAGGGCGGATCGCTGTGATCGGGCTCTCCGGGACGTTCTCCAATCTTCAGGGGATCGACGAGGCGGGCTTTGGGGCGCCGATGCACATGGAGGCCAGCTTGACGGGCTCCGCCTTGTTCGACATCGATCAAGGCTGCTACGTCGGAGGCCACTACGAGATCGACATGTTCGCGCTGCATGCAGAGGGGGGTGTCGAAGTGCAGCTCACCGGTCACGCGAACGGGAGCCTCGACCTCGTGAGCGCGCGATGAGGCTCGTCCATACGGCGGACCTCCACCTCGGGTACAGGGCGTATCATCGCACGAACGCCTACGGCATCAACATCCGGGAGGCCGACGTAGCTCGCGTCTTCCGGGAGTTGCTGGAGAAGACGGCGAAGATCGCGCCTGACCTACTACTTATTGCCGGTGACATCTTCCACACGGTGCGCCCGTCGAATGCCGCGATCGCCGATGCGTTCCGCCAGTTCTCGCGCTTCCGTGAGAAAGCCCCGGATACCGCAGTCGTCATAATCGCGGGCAACCACGATTCTCCCAGAGCTGCGGAGACCGGCAACATCCTAAGGCTGTTTGCAGAAATACCCGGCTTCCAAGTCGCCCATCAAGAACCGAAGCGGCTCCGATTCCCAGCGCTCGACACAGCGGTCCTCTGCCTCCCACACAACTCGCTGTTCGCCGAGCGGCAGCCAGCAATCGAGCCGGACCCGGACGCGGGCATCAACATTCTGATGGCGCACGGTGCCCATGAGGACCTGAAGCTGATCAGCCACTTCGGTGCGGCGTTGCTGCGCAGCAGTGACATCAAGCCGGCAGAGTGGAGCTACGTTGCGCTCGGCCACTATCATCTCTACGAATCGCTGGCACCCAACATGATCTACCCGGGCGCGATCGAGCGTACGAGCATGGACGTCTGGTCTGAAGCGGGTCGGCCCAAAGGGTTCGTCGAATTGGAGACGGAAGATGGGAAGATGACATTCCACGAGCTGGAAGGGACCCGGCCGGTGATCGACCTGAAGCCCATCGCCGGGCGCGACCTGCCGCCGCGAGAACTCAATAGTCTGATCGAGTCGGCGCTGGAAGGGGTCTCCGGCGGGATCGATGAGAAGATCATCCGGCTTCGCGTGTTCGACGTGCCGCGAGACGTGTATCGAGAGCTGGACCATCGCAAGATTCGCGAGTATCGGAACCAGGCCCTTCACTTCAACCTCGACGCCCGGCCGCCGCAAGTCACGCGGCTCAGCGGCTCCGGCGCGCCCGGCCGTCGTCTGACCCTGCGGGAAGAGCTGACGGAGTTCCTGAAGCACCGCTGGAAACCCGACTCGCGGCAGGTCGACCGGGAAGCGCTGATCGAGCTCGGGCGGCGGTACCTGCAGGAGGCGGAGGAAGCAGAAGCCCTCGAGGACAGGGAATGAGATGCGGCTGATTCGCCTTGCCCTCAAGAACTTCCGGCAGCACGCCGACACGGAGATCGAGTTCCGACCGGGCCTCACCGGCATCATCGGCCCGAACGGCTCCGGCAAGTCGACGATCCTCGAGGCGATCGCCTGGACGGTCTATGGCGCGCCGGCGGCGCGCGGCACCAAGGATACGCTGCGCTTCAACCGTGCGCCCGGGCGCTCGACGGTTCAGGCGGAACTCGAGTTCGAGCTGCGCGGCGAACGGTATCGGGTGAGGCGTACCCCGAGAACTGCCGAGCTGTACCGGGCCGAGCAAGAAGACCCGATCGCCGCCGGCCTAGGTGAAGTGACGCGGCAACTGACGCGCCGACTGGGGATGACGCGCGGGGAGTTCTTCAACACCTACTTTACGAAGCAGAAGGATCTGCAGTTCCTCGCCAGCGTCGGATCAGCCGAGCGGGCGCGCTTCCTGGCTCAGGTATTGGGCTACGAGCGGCTGAAGAAATCTCAGGACCTGGTGCGCCAGCAGCGGAACGTTCTCAAGGCCCAGGTCGAAGAGCTGCGTCGTGCGCTGCGCGATCCTGACGAGATCAAGCGGGAGAGGGAGGAGGCGGAGGAACGGCTGAAGGCAGCGACCTCACAGCAGGCGGAGGCCCAGGGCCGGCGAAACGACGCTGCCGCCTGGGTCGCCGAGCTGGAGCCGGCCTGGAACGAGTTGCGCAGGGCGCGCGAACGCTACGCGCAGCTGGGCGAAGAACTGCGCGTGGCCCGGATACGCCTCGAGCGCGTCCGCGAGGACCGGGAAAAGACTGCGGTGGATCTCAAGACACTGGCGGCTGCCGACGAGGAGTTGAAGCGGCTGCTGGAAGAGATCAAACCACTCGAGGAGCTCCCACTAGAGGCTGAGAGCCTGCAGTCGCTGGCTGAGGCGGAGGCGCGACGCGGTAGCCTGAAGAGGCAGCTCGACGACCAGCGTAAGCGGGTGGATGTCCTCGACCAGAAGGTGACGGACGCCCTGGAGAGAGGGCGGGCGAGCGACGATTTGAGTGAGAAGCTGGCGGCTCAGGAGACCGAATGCGACGGGCTGGAAGCTCGACTTCAAGAAGCGACCTCCGGCTGGGAGCGCGACAGGCAGGACGCTGACGCGACCCGTCGAATTCTGCGTGGCCAGGCGGAAGAGCTCAGAGCGCAGATAATGCAACTGGAGGCGGCGGGGCCCGACGGGGTCTGCCCGACCTGCAAGCGTGCGCTGGGTTCGGAATACGATACGGTTCTGGAACTCGTCCGCGGCCAGTACGAGGAAGTCGTCCAGGATGGGAAGTGGCACAAGAAGCGATTCGAGCAGCTGAGGGCGGAGCCGGACGAGGTCGTAGCCGGGAGGAACGAGCTGGCGCGTGCCCGGGAGGAGATCGAGCGGCTGAGGCGCGCGCTTGCCGAGTCAGCGGCGGCCCTCACGCAGGCTGCGACGTTGAAGGCCGAGCTGGCAGAGGAGCAGGCGCGGGCTCGCGAACTGGCGGGCGAGATCGCCGCGCTTCCGGGAGGCTACGACGCGAGGCGGCACGAGGAGGTGCGCGAAGAGCTGAAGAAACTGGAGGAGCGCCGCAAGCAGGTCACGCAGCTGGAGACTCGGTTGGAGAGACAGCCACAGCTGCGTGCGGCGCAGGCAGAGGCGGAGGAGGAAGAGCGGCAGATCCGCAGGCAAGTCGACGATCTGGAGAAGAAACGGGTCGAGCTCGATTACTCGGAAGACCGGTATCGCTCGGCCGAGAAGGAGTACGAGGAGGCGCGAGACGTTCTGGGTGCGGCCAACGTTGAGGCAGCGCGGGCCAGAGGAGAGGCGGATAGCGCACGGCAGGCGGCAGACTCGGCGCGTCAGGCTGAGCGAGATTACAAGAAGGTCTCCCGGACGGTAGCCGAGCGTCAGGCGGACTTCCGACTCCACAACGAGCTCGACGGGGCGCTGGGTGAGTTGCGTACGCAGCTCAACGACCGGGTTCGACCGGAACTCTCAGAGATCGCCAGCGTGTTCGTGATGGAGCTGACCGATGGTCGCTACAACCAGATCGAGATCGGCAGCGCACACGAGGTCATCGTGCTGGACGACGGCGAGATCAAGGAGGTGATCTCGGGCGGCGAGGAGGACATAGCGAACCTGGTGTTGCGGCTCGCGATCAGCCAGATGATCGCGGATCGTGCCGGTCATTCACTGTCGCTGCTCATCTTCGATGAGGTGTTCGGCGGCCTGGACGAACAGCGGCGCGAGAGCGTCGTGCAGCTTCTCCAGAAGCTTCAGGATCGTTTCGAGCAGATCATCCTCATCAGCCACATCGAATCGATCCGCCAAGGCATGGACCAGGTGCTGCGCGTCACCTACAACGAGCCCACGGGGACGAGCCTCGTGCGCGAGGAAAGTCCGGGCGCCAGCGTTGAAGATCTCGCAAGGGAGGATCTGGCGGCGCTGGTCGCCGACTAAGCGAACGGTCTAGATACCCCCCGAATCGGTCTCGGCCGCTTCGGTGTCCGGCGGCGCCTCCTGCGGCTCGGGTCGCGGCTCTGCCGGGGCCAGGAACTCCGGGCCCAGAGCCACCACCAGGAAGTCCCGGGCCCGCTCGATGCTCAGGTCGGAGCGTTCCTGCTGCCCCGTCACGAGCTGCGCGGTCGCCAACCCGACGTACGCCTGGTAGTACTGCAGCGGGATCCCGTTCGTCGACAGGTCCGGCCAGAACGTACGCTCAGTGAGATCTCGAAAGACGTAGTGCTGCTCCAACAGCTCGGTCGTCCGGTCGAGATCGATCCAATAGGGGTACTCACGGCCGCCTTGAATGCGCACGTTGGCCGGGATCGGCACGAGCGAGGCCGTCGGCTCTAGCTCGCTAGTCTCCAGCTTGAAGGCCACACCCTGTCGGACCATCCAGGGCTGGATGCCGAATTCCTCGTAGGTGCCTGTCGTGCTGGCGAAGTAGACCGGCCTATCGCCCGCCGAGGTCTGCAGGATGCGCAGCACCATGATGTCGTTGCGGATCAGGTACCTTCCGGCGGGGATGAATCCCTGAACAGCGCCGCCGATCGGTACGACCATCGAGTCGGCAAAGGCCTGACATGCACCGCGCTGGTCCGTCGGATAGCAGTCTGGGATGCGCGCGATGTCGCTATCGCTCATCTCCAGGATGGGGCGCGTGGGGACCGGCCACGGGCTTCGCGAGTAGAGAGGTATGGCCTTGTCGGGCTCGAACGGTCGCTGACAGGTGATCACCGTGGGGTCGGCCAGCGGGTCGAGGTCGCCACACGGTTGGGTAAGGTCGCGTAGTTGTTGTACGTACCACGTGGTTGCCAGATACGAGTAGACGATGACCGTTACGTCGCGGCGCAGCCCTTCGACTTCCTGCAGGTACCAGAGTGGAAAGGTGTCGTTGTCGCCGTTCGTGAATACGATGCCGTAGGGCTCGATAGACATCAGCAGGTTGTAGGCCCAATCACGCGCAGCGTAGTCGCCCGCCCGGCTCGCGTACTTCCAGTTGAGGATGAGTGGCAGCGCCGCGAGTACGAGGATGGGCGCGGTGCGCCTGTAGTGTGCAAAGGAGCGTTGCTGCGCGGCGCCGGCAGCGGCCTTGGCCAGGATCTGCCACAGCGCCGCCAGCCCGATTCCCGCCCACAGCCCCCACTGCGAGAACGAGACGATGAAGAAGTAGTCTCGTTCGCGGACTTCACGCCAATCGCGCGGCACGGGCATCGGCAACTCGCCGCCGACGTCGACCGCAGCGGGGACGGAATAGCCGTACCTGAAGTTGAGATAGTAGACGAGCCCAAACCACACCGTGACGAAAAGCGCCGCGAAGTAGACCCACGAGGTTCGGTCGGCCTGAAAGTGCCGCCAGGCGCCTAGCAGTCCGAGTAGCAAGAAGAGCAGAGTGAACGGTGCTCTGACCCAGGCGAAAAACGTCTGTCTGCCGTCCAGGGTCCTCGCCCACTGCCAGTCGAAGTACTGGGCGTAGTTGATGAATTGCCAACGGATCAGGCTGAGGTCGCGTGGTACCTCGCGCGGATAGAAGACCGGGTTCAAGTTGAGCGGCGGCTTCCGGTACTGGAGGCGCCGCAGCGATTCGGCCAGAGCCTGGCAGCGGTCGTTCTCCATCTCGGGTCCTGTCAGGGAGAGCGGCGGATGCAGGCGCAGAATATCGATCGTCGCGTCGACCAGCGTTTCGCAGTGGGGATCTGCTTCGCTGATGACCGGCCGGTTCGCCGCCCGGATCGGGAGAAACAGCTGTGCTGAGAGTCCCAGCACCCAGGCGAGGGCGGCGAAGGCGTAGAGCCGCCAGCGGAGCAGGACACGCGGGTGCGCCCAGATCACGAAGAAGACCATCGCCGGCGCCACGAGGAACGCCATCAGATGGTTCCCCAGCGACAGGGCGAGCAAGAAGACGATCAGGATCAGCAGGTTGTCGTCTTTGCCTTTGCCCAGGTTGTCTCGCCAGCGGAAGATCAACCAGGTGAGCAGCGCGATCGTCATCAGGCTCACCGTGTAGACCTTCTCGTTGACCACCGACTGGTTCCAGACGGTAAAGGCGGTGGCGGAGATCAGCGTCGTCGCGGCGGCGCCGCTCAGGCGGAAGCGCTCCTCGTCGGAGAAGAACGCCAGTACTCTGTGGATGACGAGAAACCAGAAGGCGGCCGCCACGCCGCCGTTCGCCGCGGAGAACAGGTTGATCTTGACGGCGGTCGACAGCGGGAACGGAGCCAGCAGCAGCTCCCAGGCACGGGCCAGCACAACGAACACCGGGTTCCCGGGCGGATGCGGGATGCCCATGATGTGCGCTGTGGCGATGTACTCGCTCGTGTCCCAGAATGCCGTTGTAGGCGCCAGGGTGATCACGTAGAGCAGAAAGATTGCGAAGCCGGCGATGGCTGCGAAGCGGTACGGAGGCTCGTAGCCCGTCGTCGCCGCTACCTGGCCTGCTCTCTTCTGCAGGCGTTCCTCTCGATCCTGCGAGCCCATGACACTCCGGTTCCTAGACTGTTGAACGGGTGGATCGGCTGCGGGCTGTATATATACGAGTCAAAGCTGGCGGCGCCAGTCGCCGGTGAGGCTCCCGGCTGCGTGGCAGCTTCCGACTAGGGCCCCGCCGCTAACAGCAGGTCCCCGTAGGGTGCCACCTCCGCCTGCCAATCGGCCGGCACCCAGGTGGTCGCGCTGTACTCCGCGATCACAGCCGGGCCAGCGAGTTGCTGGCCGGCCCGCAACGAGCGGCGCGCGTAGAGGGGGACATCGTGCCAATCGCCTTCGAGGTAAGCGCGCGTGCTGCGGGCCGCGCTGGGCACGGCCGTAGCGCTCTCGATCTGGGGAGAGCGCGGGTGGATTACCCGAGCGCGGGCGTTGACCCGGAGGGTGACCGCCTCGACGACGGCCTCTTCGAGCTTGAAGCCGAAGCGACCCAGGTGGGCGTCGTGGAACGCACTGAGCCAGTCCGGTCCAGCGGGCACGCTCAGCTCGTAGCTCTGCCCGCCGTAGCGGGCGTCGATGGCGCGGTCCACCGAAACGACGTCGCCCTCGAATCCCTCCGCTGCGAGCTCCGCCCGCGCCGTTTCCTCCAACTCGGCGAAGACCGGCTCGAGCGCTGCCAGCTCGGCGTCGGGTCCGCGGCAAAGCACGCTGCGTGAGGCGTCTTTGCGAACGTCGGCCACCAGGATGCCGCGCGCCGAGAGCGTGCCGGGGTCGGGCGGGACCAGGATGCATGGAACGCCGAGGCGGCCGGCCAGCTCGGCGGCGTGCAAGGGGGCGGCGCCGCCGAAAGCCACGAGCACGAGGTCGGCGGGATCGTGGCCGCGCTCGACGCTGATCAACCGCAACGCGCCCTCCATCCTCGTGTTGGCCACCTCGAGGACACCCTGGGCCGTGCTCTCCGGCGCACCGCCCAGGCTGGCAGCCAGCTCCGCCAGCGGGACTTCTATCGCCGCCCGGTCCAGGGTCTGCTCGCCGCCTAGGAACAACTCGGCCGGGATGCGGCCGAGCCAGACGTGGGCGTCGGTCACCGTCACTTCGCGACCGCCGCGACCGTAGCAGATCGGGCCGGGCACGGCGCCGGCACTCTCGGGCCCGACCTTTAGCGCGCCACCCGGGTCGCGGCTGGCGATGGAGCCGCCGCCGGCGCCGACCGTGTGGATATCGATGACCGGTATCGCGACTGCGGATCCCGAGATTTGGTACTCCTTCGTGTGCAGGGGGTGACCCGGGCAGAGGGACACATCGGTAGAGGTGCCGCCCATGTCGAACGACAACACCCGCTCGAACCCGCAGCGCCGCGCCGCCTCCAGCGCCGCCACGACCCCGCCGGCCGGCCCCGAGAGGATCGTGTGCACCGGCTCGCGCGCCGCGCGCTCGACCGAGAAGGCGCCGCCGCCTGAGGCCATGATCCGCACCCGGGCCGCTCCGCTCTCACGGTCCAGCGTGTCGAGGTAGCGGTGGACGAGGGGCGCCACGTAGGCGTTGACCAGCGCCGTCGAGAAGCGCTCATACTCCCGGTACTCGGGGAGCAGTCGGCTCGAGCAGGTCACGGGTACCTCAAGGTGGCCGACGGCGTCGGCGACACTCTCCTCATGCGCGGTGTTCGCGTAGCTGTGCAGCAGGCCGACGGCCACCGATTCCGCATCGCCAACCCGTTCCGCCAGCCGGCTCAGCTCCTCCCTGTCGAGCGGGCTCTCCTCGCTCCCGTCATGAAGGATGCGGCCGGCGATGCCTATTCGGTCTTCCGGTGCCACCAGCGGTGCCGCTCGCTCGCTCACCAGGGCGTAGAGTTGAGGGCGCGTTTGGCGGCCGATCTCGATCAGGTCCTCGAAGCCCCGGTTGGTGATCCAGATCGTGCGGGCGCCGCGGCGCTCCAGCAGCGCGTTCGTGGCGACCGTCGAGCCGTGGGCGAGCACGAACTCCTCGCCCGGCTCGATGAGCTCGCGCAGACCCTCCAGCACCGCTTCCGCCGGGTTTGCCGGCGTGGAGGCGCGCTTGTGTACCGCGACGGCCTCGCCGCGCAGTACGACGAAGTCGGTGAACGTGCCGCCGGTGTCGACGGCTACAATGGTGGGCTCGCCGGTCATCGGCGTGAAAAGCTATGGACCGGACGGCGCGAGGGAAAGCTACACGACGTGGGGAAGGAGGAGCTGGGGGGCGCTAGGTTCGGGACTGCGTTGACAGGTCTCGGGGGCGTTGGGTATACTTTGCGGTCTGCAGGGCAGTAGTAATTACCGTTATCGGTAGACACAGCAGGATTCCACCCTGGATAGTCCGAGCTGGCCGCTGCTGGTGACTCGGGAGGTACCCGGCAGCGTACTGCAATCTCAGGTCTGATGCGCGTTACCGGCCTGAGGGCCGGATTCTGCTGATCGGGCGTGGTGGTGGTGTGATGGATTACATCTACAGTCGGGCCCTCAAGTGGCAGCCTGCGCGCATACCGGGTGTGGGGAATCAGGAGGAGCACTAGATGGATTGGCTTCCCGGTGCAGCGTCGTCGTACGCAGCGGAGCTGGACACGATCTTCTGGGTCATCCTGGCGGTGACCGGCATCGTCCTGGTCGGCGTGCAAGTCACGCTGGTCTATTTCCTGGTGAAGTACCGGGGACGGGAGGGCCGGCGAGCCTCGTATGTAGAGGGGAGTACGAAGGCGGAGGTCATCTGGACGGTGATCCCGGCGGTGCTGATCGTTGGGATCGCCGTAGCCAGCCAGAGAGTCTGGTCCCAGGTGAAGAACCCGGACCGTTTTCCCGCGGACGCGCTGGAACTGAACGTCGAGGCGCGGCAGTTCGCGTGGAGCATCACCTATCCGGGCCCGGATGGTGAGCTGGGGACCGAGGACGACTTCACCCGTTACAACGAGATGCGTGTGCCGGTGAACCGGCCGGTTGTCTTCAACATGACGTCTGCGGACGTAGTGCACTCGTTCTTCGTGCCGGCGTTCCGGATTAAGCAGGACGCGGTGCCGGGACTGAACACGCGTGCGTGGTTCGAGGCGACCGAGGTCGGCGAATACGAGCTGGCGTGTGCCGAGCTCTGTGGAGTGGCGCACGGTCTTATGAAGGGAAAGGTCGTCGTGCTCCCGCAGGATGAGTTCGAGGGCTGGCTCGCCGGGCTGGGGGAGTGATATGGCGACAGTTGAGGCGATGGCTGCCCCGTTGGCACACGGGCACCACGAGGAGATGAGTTTCGTTCGCAAGTACATCTTCTCGACGGACCACAAGATCATCGGGATTCAGTTCCTGTTTGCCAGCCTGGCGTTCCTGGCGCTCGGCGGGGTACTGGCGATCATGCTGCGCTGGCAGCTCGGGTTCCCTGGTGAGGCGATGCCCGGCGTCGGGGTTGTAGCGCCGAAGTTCTACAACGCGCTGGTGACGATGCACGGCACGTTCATGGTCTTCTTCGCGGTAATGCCGCTGCTGGTCGGCGTCTACGCCAACTATCTGATCCCTTTGAAGATCGGCGCGCCGGACATGGCCTTCCCACGGCTCAACATGCTCTCCTTCTGGATATTCGTACAGTCGGGGATCGTCATGACGGCGAGCCTGTTCGTGGAGGGCGGTGCGCCGGGTGCGGGCTGGACCGCCTATGCGCCGCTGAGTGCCGTTCCGCAATACACCGGAGTCTCGCTGGGACAACAGCTCTGGATCATCAGCATCGTTCTCTTCGGTGCCTCTTCGCTGCTCGGCTCGGTGAATTATATCACGACCGTAATCAACATGCGGGCGCCTGGGATGACGCTGTTCCGGATGCCGCTGTCGATCTGGGCGCTGTTCATCACGGCGATCATAGCGCTGTTGGCAGTTCCGATCCTGGCAGCGGCGGTGATCTTGCTGTTCTTCGACCAGACGCTCGGCACGACGTTTTTCCTGCCTGCGGACGGCGGGCAGCCGCTCCTCTGGCAGCACCTGTTCTGGTTCTTCGGGCACCCGGAGGTTTACATCCTGATCCTGCCGGCGATGGGGATCATCTCGGACGTCATCGCCAATGGGTCGCGGAAGCCGGTCTTCGGCTACCACTCGATGGTACTGGCGATCATCGCCATCGCGTTCCTGGGCTGGATCACCTGGGGCCACCACATGTTCCAGAGCGGGATGAACCCGCTGCTGGGTACGTCGTTCATGATCTCGACGATGGCGATCGCGATCCCCTCGGCGATCAAGGTGTTCAACTGGCTGGGCACCATGTGGCGTGGGAACCTGCGCTTCCACACGCCGATGCTCTTCGCCATCGGGTTCGTGTCGCTGTTCACGATCGGTGGGTTGAGCGGCATCTTCATGGCGTCCAACTCCGTAGACATCTTCATCCACGACACGTATTTCATCGTCGCCCACATCCACTACGTGCTGTTCGGCGGCAGCCTGATGGCCATATTTGCCGCCATCTACTTCTGGTTCCCGAAGATGTTCGGCCGGATGATGAACGAGGCGTGGGGCAAGATCCACTTTGCGCTCACATTCATCTTCTACAACCTGACCTTCTTCCCCATGCACATCCTCGGCATGGGCGGCCACATGCGTCGGATCTACGATCCCACGCAGTACGAGTTCCTGCAGCCGTATCAGCCGCTGAACAAGTTCATCACGATCAGCGCGATTCTGCTGTTCGTCGCCCAGCTGCCGCTCATCGCCAACTTCTTCTGGAGCCTGTTCAGAGGCAAGAAGGCCGAAGCCAACCCGTGGCGGGACAACGGGTTGGAATGGACGGTCGCGTCGCCGCCGCCGCACGGGAACTTCGCGGTGACGCCCATCGTCTATCGCGGGCCGTACGAGTTCAGCTCGCCCGAGGTGGAGGAGGACTACTTGCCGCAGGACGTCCCGCTGAACGGCGAGCGCGAAGTTGTTGGGGCCGGTGTCGGAGAGGAGTGATCGGTGATCGGTAGTCAGTGGTCGGTGATTGGCGAACTGGGAATTACTGACCACCGACCACTGACGACCGACTACTCCAGGCAGGAACTGGAGAGACAGAATAGGCGAGATCGATGAACGAAGCGATAACACTCCCGGGAGGTGTCAAGGCCGAGCCCGGCATGCGGATCTACAACCAGAAGCTGGGGATGTGGGTCTTCCTGGCTTCCGAGGTCATGTTCTTCACCGGGCTGATCGGCGCCTACATCATCCTGCGCTTCGGCGCGAGCGCTTGGGCGTTGCCGGGTGTGCCGCTCGACGAGGGTGGAACACCGCTCAACATCAACCTCACCGCCTTCAATACGTTCGTGCTGATCTGTAGCAGCGTGACGATGGTCAAGGGGTTCGCCTCTATCGAGCAGGGGGACCAGAAGAACCTGAAGCGCTTCCTGCTGGCCACGGTGCTGCTGGGTGCCGCCTTCGTGGGCATCCAAGTCATGGAGTACATCGAGTTGGCGCGGGAAGGGTTCCTGCCGCACTGCAGCGAGGAGCTCGCGACCGTGGTGCCGAGCTGTCACCTGTTCGGCTCGACGTTCTATACGATGACGGGCTTCCACGGTGCGCACGTCTCGATCGGTGTGCTGTGCATGGTCTGGGTGACCGTCAAGGCATTCCGCGGCGGTTACACGAAGGAGAGCCACGGGGGAGTGGAGGTGATCGGGCTGTATTGGCACTTCGTCGACCTGGTCTGGATCATCCTGTTCACGATCGTTTACTTGATCTGATCGGGGGTACTCCTCCTCGTCGCCCTCGCCCTCGTCATCGAGGGCGAGAATGAGAACGATGACGAGGACGAGGATGACGGGGTAGTGAGGGGAATGGCTCGTGGAATCGAGCGGTCTCGAGGTGAGTTGATGGAGATGGTGGAGAAGAAGAAGCAGCCGAACTACTATTTCATCTGGTTCCTGCTATTGGTGCTGACAGTGGTCGAGGTGGGGATCGCCTACCTGAGCGGCCTGCCCCGAAGCGTATTGATTCTGGTGCTGGTCGGGTTGGCGATCTGGAAGGCGACGCTGGTGGCGATGTACTACATGCACCTGAGGTTCGAGCGGCTGCGGGTGATCCTGCTGGCCTCGGCACCGCTCCCGCTGGCGGTCATTCTGGTGCTTGCCATCCTTTTGGAGTATGCACGTTAGGACCGTGTCCGCCGATCTCTGGGCGCTGACGAAGCCGGGCATCACATGGCTGGTGCTGATCACCACCGGTGTGGGCTTCTACCTCGCGGCTTCAGGGTCGCTGGATTGGGTGCTTCTGGTTCACACGCTACTTGGCACCGGGCTCTTGGCGGCCGGGACCAACGCGCTCAACCAGTGGGCCGAGCGACGTGCGGACGCGGAGATGAAGCGGACCAGTAAGCGGCCGCTGCCCGCCGGGCGGCTCAGGTCGTCGACGGCGCTTGTGTTCTCGGCGGGGATCTCCGTGGGCGGTGCGCTGTACCTGGTGGCGCTGGTCAACCCGCTGACGGCGGTGCTCGGTGCGGCGTCGCTTTTGATCTACATCTTCGCTTACACACCGCTCAAGCGGCGGAGCTGGCTGTGCACGGTGGTGGGCGCGGTGCCGGGGGCGATCCCGCCGATGATGGGGTGCACGGCGGTGACGGGGCGGCTGGATAGCCTGGCCTGGGTGCTGTTCGGGATCGTCTTTCTGTGGCAGATGCCGCATTTCTTCGCCATCGGCTGGTTGTACAAGCAGGACTACGCTCGCGCCGGCTTCCCGATCCTGCCGGTGATCGACGACGAAGGGAAACGGACCTCGCGGCAGATCATCCTTTACACGCTGGCGCTCGTGGCGGTGAGCTTGCTGACCACGGTGATGGGCCTGACGGGAGCGATCTACTTCTTCGGCGCGCTGACGCTGGGACTGGCCTTCTTGGCCCTGGGTGTAGCGCTCGCAGCGTCACGCACCGGCCTGAACGCGCGTCGCCTGTTCCTGGGCTCGGTGCTCTATCTCCCCGTCCTGCTCATCCTGATGGTGGTGGATAAGGTCTAACGATGGTCAACTTTCACAAAGTCCTCATCTCAACCGCGATTGTCTTCACCTTAGGGTTCGCGGTTTGGTCCGCCATGGCCTACGCGAGCTCGCGGCAGTTCTGGGCCTTGGCCTCGGCCGTCGGGTTCGGCGTGGCCACGGTCGTGTTCGTATTGTACTTGAGGAACCTGAAGCGCTTCCTGGGCGAGGAGTAGGTCAGCCCGGGTCCGCCTGACGGTCGGGTAGCTTGATCTCCGTCGATGATCTTCCCGCGGTAAACGCCGTACTCAACGCGACCAGCGGGCTGCTGCTGGTCGCCGGCTACATCGCTATTCGCAAGCGCCGCGTCCCGCTGCACCGCGCCTTGGTGCTGTCCGCTCTGGGCACCTCGGTGCTCTTCTTGGCCGGCTACCTCTTCTACCACTATCACGCGGGCACGACCCGGTTCACGGGAGTGGGTTTGGCACGAACGATCTACTTCATCGTGCTCGCGTCCCACACGATCCTTGCGATGATCATCGTGCCGCTGGTGATCGTCACCCTGTTCTTCGCGCTCTGGAAGAGGTACGACCGGCACCGGCGGATCGCCCGCTGGACGTTCCCGCTCTGGCTCTACGTGTCGGTCACCGGGATCGTCGTCTACCTGATGCTCTACCAGCTATACCCGGCGGCGTAGAGCCGGCCGGGGCCTCCCACGGCTGGGTCAGCTCGGCGCTAGGCGGCCCGGCCGTGCAGCGTCGGCGAAGCTGCGTGCTGCAGGGCGAGGGTCGCCCATACGACGAGCGCCGCCCACAAGGCTACGCCGACCGCCAAATGCAGTCCCCGGAGGTCGGAGGGGAGGTGACGGAGCACGAGGGCCGCGGCCACCACGATCTGCACCACGACCAGGATCAGCGCGGCCAGCGACCAGCGCCCAATCGGCGGCGGCGCTTTCTCCCGCAAGGTCTTCGCCGTTGACAGTATGACCAGGACCAGCATGGCGTAGGCGAGCAGCCGGTGCGTCCAGTGTAGGTGAACGAGACCACCGCCCTCGGGGAAGAGCTGGCCGTTGCAGAGTGGGAAGCCCTGGCAGAGCGGCCCGGCGCCGGTGTTGGCGACTAGCCCGCCGAAGAGGATAAGAACGAAGCCGAGTGCGGCTGTAGTCACCACCCAGCGCGGGTAGCTGGCTTGCGCGCCGCCGGCCTGGAACGCCGGGCGCGCCTCCGCCCGCGCCTGGAGGCTGGCGATGATCAACAGAGCGAGAATCGTCGATGCGACGATGAGATGGAGGACCACAGTGGCGGTGGGCAATTCCAGCCACACGGTGACGGCGCCGACCAGGATCTGTACGATCAGGAGAACGAGCGCCGCGATAGCCAGCCCGACGATACCGCGGCCGCCGGCGCCGATCGATCGACGGTGGCGGAGCGCATAGACCGTGACGGCGAGGACGAGGACGCTGACGAGAAGGGCGGCCAGCCGGTGGCCGTACTCGATCAGGGTCTCGAAGTCCATCGGTGGAATGAGCCGGCCGTTACACAGCGGCCAGTCGTTGCCGCACCCCATGCCGGAGCCGGTGATCCTCACGATGCCGCCGAATACGATAAGCGCGTAGGTGAAGACCGCGGTGACGAAGGCCAGCGCGGCGAAGCGCATCAGCGTCGCTCGCGCCGCCGGTTCGGAGTGCTCAGACATGGTCTACCGCCTCCCGGTGTCCTGATATCGAACATGGTGGGCCAAGGCAATATGGCGACACGGTAGGGAGATGCCAGGGGGCGCTGGCGGGAGGGAGGGGGCGAGAGAACCACTCGCTACGTGCTCGCGCCACCGGCCGAAGGCGACCCAAAGACTCCGGTGTGAGCTCGCGAACTACGCGAGGTGGTCCTCCCGCCCCCTCCCTCGATAGTGAGATGCTGCAAGCGCGGGAGGTGGCCCTCCCGCCTCCGAACCCGCACCAAGACAGAGGCCGCCTCCCCGTCTACATTACAGGTAGCTATGGCAGAGACGACCCGCACGAAGCTGCGCGTGCCACCGATCCAGGTGCCGCTGTTCGTCTTCCGGCGCCTGGGCTCGCGGCTCTACCCTCACCGCTGGGCACTGGCGGCGGCGACGGTTCTGCTGCTGTTGAGCGGCAGCATCGGGCTGGCCTTCCCGTTGGTGGTCCGGCACCTGATGGACGCGGCGTTCGTCGCCATGGATCGAGGACTGCTCAACCGGATCGCGCTGCTGCTGCTGGGGCTGTTCAGTATCCAAGCCCTCTTCAACTTCTCCCAGGTCTACCTGCTGGGGGCGACGGGCGAGAAGGTGATCGCCGGTATCCGGAAGGATCTCTTCACTCACCTACTCACGCTGTCGCCCGATTTCTTCACCGAGCGCACGACCGGCGAGCTCACCAGCCGCCTGACCTCAGACGTGGTGAGGTTGCAGGGGGTGCTGAGCTATCAGATCTCGGAGTTGTTGCGCCAGCTGCTCTACCTGGTGGGCTCGCTCACCCTGCTCACGCTGATGCACCGGCAGCTGACCTTCACGACGCTGGCCGTGGCGCCGGCGGTCGTGTTCTTCGCGATGCTATTCGGCCGGCGGCTGCGCAGAGCGAGCACGCTAGTGCAGGACGAGATCGCGGAAGCGAACACGGTGGCGGAGGAGGCGATCGTGCAGATCCGCACCGTGCAAAGCTTCGTTCGCGAGGCGACGGAGGCCTTGCGGTATCGGGAGGGGATCGACGCGGCGCTGCGGGCGGCGTTGAGCCGCGCCTTGACTCGCGGTGTGTTCTTCGGCGCCATCACGCTGGTGACCTTCGGCGGCATCGTCGCCGTCCTCTGGCAGGGCGGCCGTATGGTGCTGTCCGGCGATATCACAGGTGGGCAGCTCGTCTCCTTCCTCTTGTACGCGGTGATGGTTGCGGCGGCCATCACTTCACTCGCCTCCCTGTGGGGTGGCTACCAGGAGGCGCAGGGTGCCGCCGAGCGGGTCTTCGAGCTCTTGGATCAGAAGCCGACGGTGGCCGACCCGCCGCAGCCGCGGCGCTTGGAGCCGGGGCGAGGCTGGACCCTGGCATTCCGGGGCGTCTGGTTCCGCTACGGCGCGTCGCTGCCCTGGGCGTTGCAGGCGGTTGAGCTGGAGATCCCGCCGGGAGAAGTCGTGGCACTTGTGGGGCCGAGCGGTGCCGGCAAGTCGACGCTGGCCGGTCTAGTCTCCCGCTTCTGGGACCCGACGCGCGGATCGATCGCCCTCGACGGTTACGACCTGCGCGAGCTGAAGCTCGCCGACCTGAGGTTAGCGGTCGGCATCGTGCCGCAGGAACCGATGCTCTTCGGGACGACCATCGAGGAGAACATCGCCTACGGACGCGATGCTGCGACGCGGGAGGAGATCGAAGCGGTGGCGGGGGCAGCCCACGCCGCAGAGTTCATCGAGCGTCTGCCCGATAGGTACGAATCACGGGTGGGCGAGCGCGGGGTGAAGCTCTCGGTCGGCCAGCGGCAGCGGATCTCCATCGCCCGTGTGCTGCTCAAGGATCCGCAGCTCCTCATCCTCGACGAGGCGACCAGCAGCCTGGATACGGAGAGCGAGCGCCTGGTCGAAGAGGCGCTGCAGCGGCTTATGCAGGGTCGGACGACACTGATTATCGCCCACCGTCTGAGCACGGTGCAGCGCGCCGATCGCGTGCTGGTGCTGGACCGCGGCCAGGTTGTGGAGGCGGGGACACACGCGGAGCTCTTGGCGTTGGACGGATTGTACGCACGGTTGTATCAGCACCAGTTTAGAGACGAGGAGGTGGCGATTCAGTAGCCATTCTCGAACGTTGCCTGTTGGGCGTTCGAAATGGGATATTGAACACGGACGCTCGGGCCACTCGGCACGGTGCCCGTGCTGTAGTTCGCCAGCGGGGAAACGGCACACGGAGTTGCTTTATGTCCAGACGTTGGATACTCGGACTAGTGGCCGCCGTCCTTGTGGGGGCGGCTCCTGCAGCGGGGCAGTCGACGAGTACGATCGAGTTCGGCGCATTCGGCCGGTACACCTCGTTCGACAGCACGCTCGCCTTTGAGGATGGGTTCGGTGGAGGTGGCTGGCTCGGCGTTTTCTTGTTTCCGCGGCTGTCGGTGGAGGGCGAGGCCTCGTTAACCCCGACCGAGGGGGTGGGAGGCGCGTCAGTCTCTTACATCCCCCTCCGAGCCCGCCTGGTTTACAGCCAACCGTTGCCCGGGCCGGTCACATTGCTGATCGGCGGTGGCTACGTGCACAACGAATACCGTGAGGACATAGAGGGGGCGGATAACGGCGTGACCGGGCTGGCAGGCCTGCGCGTGCGGTTCAGCAGGTCGCTTACCCTTCGGGTAGAAGGAACCGGCGACTACATAGGCTCGCCGGCGAACCTCGAGTCCGATAACTGGAACTTCGGAGCCCAGGCGGGTCTCAGCCTCCTGCTGGGACCCCTATTTGGTGGCGGCGAGCCCGATACGTACGTCGCACGGGAGCCGCTCGACTCGGACCGCGATGGGGTGACGGATCAGTTCGATGCCTGTCCCGACACTCCCCGAGGGGAAGTGGTCGATGGGCGCGGCTGCCCGCTGGTGACTGATGGCGACGGTGATGGGGTGGCCGATGCGGACGACGCGTGTCCCGACACGCCGGCGGGCGCCGACGTGGACGCCCGTGGCTGTCGGGTAAGCGTGGACTCTGACGGCGACGGCGTTGTGGACCACTCCGATGTGTGTCCGGACACCCCCGCGGGAATCGAGGTCGACGACCGGGGCTGCCCGCTTCCGGGCGACTCGGATAGGGACGGCGTGTCTGATCTCGACGACTCTTGCCCCGGGACCCCGGCCGGTGAGCGGGTCGACGCTCGCGGCTGCCCGCTCCTGATCGAGGAGGCGGCCGGTCCCTTGATCCTGGAGGGGGTGAGGTTCGAGTCCGGTAGCTCGGAGCTCACGCCGCAGGCCCGGCGAACCCTCGATCGCGTTGCCGAGTCGCTCAGGGCACACCCGGATGCCGTCATCGAGGTCGCCGGTTACACCGACGATGCGGGGTCGCGTCCATTCAACTTCAGTATCTCCCTGGCCCGGGCTGTCGCCGTGCGGCTATACCTGATCGAGCGTGGTGTGTCGGGCAGGCGACTACTGGCCAAGGGTTATAGCTCGGCCGATCCGATCGCCGACAACGATACACCCGAGGGTCGTGCGATGAACCGTCGCGTTGAACTTCGCCGGCTGAACTGAAGCTTTACCCCCGGGTGGCAAGATCCTTGGGCGCGACTGGCGCCGAGTAGGAGGGCAAGACGAAGGAGATGCCCGAACAGAGGCAGGATCAGCAGCCTGGAGAGGAGAGGCCTCGGCGTCCTGAACCCGGGGGCCCGATGAACCGCCGTGCCTACATGTCGATCCTCTACGTCGTCATGGCGGTCTTGGTCCTGCTCGGGCTCAACTACGTCCTTTCCGATCGTTCGGGCGAGGAGATCAGCTACAGCGAACTGAAGGAGAAGATAGCGGCGGGCGAGGTCCACAAGCTGACGATCGGTGACAACCGGCTCGTTGCCGAGCCGACGGAGACGGCTAAGGCGGCCGGCGCGCCGGAGAGCTGGATCGCTATCCGGGTCGACGATCCCGGCCTCATCGAGCTGGTGGAGGAACAGGGGATCGAGTATGAGGGCGCCGTCGCCGACGGGTTGGGCTGGATGCTGAACCTGCTGCTGCCGTTCGGCT
Organism: Gemmatimonadota bacterium; assembly: GCA_020344215.1. GTDB lineage: Bacteria > Gemmatimonadota > Gemmatimonadetes > Palauibacterales > KS3-K002. Next base: position 2,654,003 of record CP070815.1, on the reverse strand, counting down.
TGCTAATCTTGCTCTGGTTCTATCTGCTGCGCCGGATGGGGGGACCGGCGCAGAGCGTGATGACCTTTGGGAAGTCGCAGGCGCGTCTGCAGGCGGAGGGCCACACAGGAGTCACCTTCGATGACGCGGCGGGCGTCGATGAAGCGAAGGAGGAATTGAAGGAAGTCGTCGAGTTCCTCAAGCGACCCGACAAGTTCGCGCGGCTGGGCGCTAAGATCCCCAAAGGCGTTCTGCTCGTGGGCCCGCCCGGAACGGGGAAGACGCTACTGGCCCGAGCGGTCGCCGGCGAAGCGGGAGTGCCCTTCTTCAGCCTCTCGGGATCCGAGTTCGTTGAGATGTTCGTCGGCGTGGGTGCGGCGCGCGTTCGTGACCTCTTCGCCCAAGCGAAGCAGAAGGCACCCTGCATCATCTTTATCGACGAGCTGGATGCGTTGGCCAAGGCGCGCGGAATCGGCGGGCCCGTCGGCGGCCACGACGAGCGGGAGCAAACGCTGAACCAGCTGTTGGTCGAGATGGATGGGTTCGACCCGCGGGCCGGCGTGATTATCATGGCGGCCACCAACCGGCCGGAGCTGCTCGACCCGGCGCTGCTGCGACCCGGGCGCTTCGACCGCCACGTGTTGGTGGATCGCCCCGACAGAAACGGACGGAGAGCGATCCTCGAAGTCCACGCGAAGGGCATTCGCCTGTCGGCGGACGTTGACCTCGATATCGTGGCACGCCGCACGCCGGGATTTGTCGGCGCCGACCTGGCCAACCTGCTCAACGAGGCTGCGCTGCTGGCCGCGCGGCGCGGCGCCGAGAGCGTCACGATGGAGGACATCGACCGGGCGACGGACCGTATCGTCGCGGGCCTCGAGAAGAAGAACCGGCTAATCAACGAGGACGAGAAGCGGATCGTTGCGTACCACGAGTCCGGGCACGCTCTGGTAGCCCAGTGTGTCGAGCACGCAGACCCAGTGCATAAGATCTCCATTGTTCCCCGTGGCATCGGCGCGCTGGGCTACACGCAGCAGCTGCCGACGGAGGACCGCTACTTGCTCACGCGCGCTGAGCTTCTCGATCGCATAGCAGTGCTGCTGGGCGGTCGCGTGGCGGAAGAGATCGTCTTCGACGAGATCTCGACTGGGGCCCAAAACGACCTGAGTCGCGTGACGGAGTTGGCCCGCAGCATGATCCTGGAGTATGGGATGAGCGAATCGCTGGGCCCACTTACCTACGAGACCCGCACGCGCAACATGTTGGGCATGCGCCAAATAACCGAGCTAGAGCAGAGCCAGCACAGCGAGGAGACCTTACAGGAGATCGACCGGGAAGTGCGGCGCATCGTGGAGGCAGCGCACGATCGGGTGCACGACCTGTTAACGCGTGAGCGTAAGGCGCTGGACAAAGTGGCCGAGCGGCTGCTCGAGAAGGAAGTCATCGAAGGCGAGGAGTTGGTCGAGATCCTCGAGGAATTCGCGCCGCAGCGCGGTCGCAAGAAGGGCTGCGGGAAGACCGCGGACCGCCGCTCGTGAGCCCGCTGATTCGCGGGCATGAGTCCCGGACGCGAGCTGCTCCTACTTATCCTATGAAGGTCACGGAGATCTTCCTTTCGATCCAAGGCGAGTCGAGTTGGCAGGGACTACCCTGCGTGTTCGTGCGTACTACCGGCTGCCACCTGCGCTGCGTCTGGTGCGACACCGACTACGCCTTCTACGGCGGCCGCGATATGTCGGTAGAAGAGATCGTCGCCGAGGTCGAACGCATCGGCCGGGGTTGCCAGCTGGTCGAGCTGACCGGTGGAGAGCCACTGCTGCAGAAAGAGGTCGGCCGACTGGCGGAGCGGCTGCTCGAGCGTGGCTACATGGTGCTCTGCGAGACGAGCGGCAGTATCGATGTAGGAACTCTGCCGGCAGGTGTGGTCAAGATAGTGGACCTGAAATGCCCGGGCTCCGGCGAGTCTGAGAACAACCTTTGGAGCAACCTGGAAAAGCTGGGCCCCGGTGATGAGATCAAGTTCGTGATCAGCGACCGCAGCGACTACGAATGGGCGCTGTCGGTGATCGACGAGCGCGGCCTCGCCGGGCGAAAGGTGCTCTTCGCTCCCGTCTGGGGTGAGCTGGGACTGGAGAAGCTGGCCGAGTGGATGCTCGAGGACAACGCGCCGGCCCGGCTACAACCGCAGCTCCACAAGTACATCTGGGGCGCCGACGAGACCGGGTTTTAGCATGCGAGTCGAGCTCTGCCGCAAGTACAACATCGCTGCCGCACACTACCTTCCCAAAGCGCCGGAGGGTCACAAGTGCCGGCGCCTTCACGGCCACTCCTACGAGATCGAGGTCGCCGTGCGCGGCGCGGTCGATCCTGAGACAGGTTGGCTGCTAGATTACGGCGACATCGACGAAAGTGTCAAACCGCTGATCACCGAACTGGACCACCGCACCCTCAACGACGTCCCCGGCCTCGAGAACGCCACTAGCGAGATCCTCTGCGGCTGGCTCTGGGAGCGGCTGGAGGATCGTCTCCCCGGACTTCACCGGATCTCGATCGCGGAGACCTGTGCCGCCGCCTGCCACTACTACGGGGAGTGAGTGCGGAGCGCCGTAGGTGCTCCTCAGTATAGCGGCGTTGGAATGTCGCCCCAGAGCACGTGAGGGGGCGGAGTCTCGATGCCGATGACCTGCTGCGCCGCCAGGTCGACTGTGGCGAGGAGTATGGGGTCTAGGCCGTACGCCTTCCTGACTATGTCACGGCCGCTGGCATCGTCCGCGTGCGTTCGCACGCTCGTGAAGAGAACTTTGTAGCGCAGTCGGTCGAAATCCGTCGGAACGTGATGGCCGCCTAGCCGTCTTATCTCCTCGATCTCCAGGTCGGCCATCGGTAGGTCGGCGAGGTACCACTCTGAGGGGATGACGTAGACTAGGAGTTTCCCGGCCGCGCCAGCGCCGCGCATCTTGTCCCTGACTCTCGAGTCTTTCGTCGCAACGTGGTATGCGGACTGCAACTCGTCCTGCGTGAGCAACGCCGGCGAAAGCACCGCGCTGTCCTCGGTGAAGTTGGCCGAGATGCGCGACAGCGAGTACTCGCGCACTAGCAGCGCCAGGCCGATCGCAGCCACGACGAGCGAAGCGTACAGCCCGAGCAGCCAGGGCGCGCGCATCGCCGCCGGCGACGAGAGGCCAATGGTTCGAGGGGAACGGAACCTGGGCAGGAACATCCCGGTCCTGTCCCTATAAGAGTTGTAGGCTTCCCCGAACTTCTTGCAACATTGCTCCTCCTCCCAGCGGGCGAGGAAGGCGTAGAGGAAGAGCATGGTGACGAACGCGAGGAGTACCACGAAGCGTGGCCAGATCAGCGTCGTACCCAGACCGGCCATCGCCAAGCCGGCGTACTGAGGATGTCGGCTGAGTCGATAGAGACCACCGGTGACCACGCCCGTGCCGCGCAGCTTCGACCAATAGACCGGCACAGCTCCAAGCAAGAAGACAAGCATGCCGGCCCCTACGAGTAGGAAAGCCAGCGGCTTCAGGTTGTTGAGGATCGGGCTCGTCGTGTGAGAGATGTGTGGGAGGTAGAACTGAGTGAGCCACGCGGTCGCCGGTGACCGGTGGAGGAAGTTCAAGGTGGGGCCGTACGACGAATAGAAGTAGAGTGCGAATGGGCTGATCATGTAGATGAACTCGAACACGATCGCCAGGTAGAAGAGCCAGGCAGCAGGGGTGACGATCCTCCTGAGGGTCGCCATTTCGATCCATCACCTACGCGCCTTCGCGCTCTAAGAGCTGTTGCCACTCTTGGCTCTCAAATTGCTCGCGGAGGGCACGAAGAACCGCCGCCGCCGCCTGCATGTCGCCTTCCGGAATATCGATCGGGAAGCGCGAGAGTAGCTTCGCCTCGCGTCGCTCCATCGCATCGACCAGGGCTCTGCCCTGCGGCGTGAGACGCACAAGGCGCGACCTCTTGTGGGCCGGGTTGTCGAAGAACTCGACGTGCCCTTCTTCCGCCAGCGCGTTGGCCAGCTTCTGGAAGTTCTGGCGGGAAACCGGCCGGGAGCGCGCCATCTGCGGAACGGTCTGCGGGCCGTGACGATCGAGGTCCCTGAGAAAGCTGCGCCGAGCCGCGGACAGCTCGCCCTGACCGTGGATCTCCTCGGCGACGACACGCAGGCGAAAGAACAGCGTTGCCGTCTCGCGGAACAGGCCTCCGAGGGCGGTTGGTGCCTCGACATCGACGGGTGCCCGGCTGGAGGCCTGGGCTGAGGCTGTGTCGGTCATAGAGTGCCTCGGTCGGGTTATTGGCAACAAGTTGTCATGGTGACAATAAGTTGTCAATAGGCTCCCATTCCGGCCGCAACCCTGGTCACTTTACATGGTCCGTCTAACCCGGCGGGCCGATGAGGCCGTGGCAGGTGTACCCGGCCAACGCGGTCAGTGCGGCGACGGTGAGCACCGCGAAGAGCCGGACGAGCTGGACCGAGTGGCGGCGCATCCACCCGTAGGCGGCCAGTGGAACCCTCGGCATCCTCAGTGTTCCGAGCACTCTCGACGCTCCCCCTGAAACGGGCCCGACTGTACCACTATACCGCCTGCGCTGGGAGCCGGGAACCCGCGAGGACCCCTGCCGGTTAAGGCCACGCGTTCTGTCAAAGGATCTTCGCCTCAATCCTGACCGCCAGGCTGAGCGATACCTGCGAGGGCTTGATCTCGGGCGAGCGAGAGTCCCTTCACAATCTTCAACGACACGCTTCGCCCGAGCCGAGCGGACCGATGCACCGTCCAGGTGACTGTCGGATTACGCGCTCTGCGGAGGTCGCTTGACACCGACCCGGACTGGACTGTGGAACCGCCATCGCCGTAGCTTCGTAGTGAACCGATGATGGATGCCGTCACCCTTCTCAAGATCGCGGGTGCCGTGCTGGCTTTCGCCCTGGGTATCTGGATTGGCCTGGGGATGCCCGGCACAAAACGTAAGAAGGCGCCCACCGATTGGCAGGCGTCCGACCGGCTGCGCGCTACCTGGATCAACCGCGTCTTCTTCCGCATGGAAAATCCGGAACGCCGGTTCGGGTCCGGCCTGATCACGCCCCGGGGTAGGTCGGACAAGGCCGGCGAGGGGCAGGCGGAGAGCGATTCGGAAGAATCTTCAGGTGTGGTCCGACTCCGTCGCACAGGCGAGCGCTGACCCGCAGCCTCCCGGGAGCTGCCTCCCCTAACTCGGGATAGCTGGTGCTGGGCGGGGTCGCGTTCAGCCTCCTGATCGTAGCGGCTGTTGCGGGCGCGCTCCCGGCGTCCCGCGCTGCCCGGGTAGATCCGAGCGCGTTTCTCCGGGTCTAGCAGGTCAGGTGGTGCCAGCAGGTGGGTGAACGCGTAGCGTGCGCAGCCTGCCTAGCGCGGCGGCGAGCTCGTGGACGCGGAACTGGGCGTAGTCGCCGGGCTGGCGCGCGTCGATAGCGTCGAGTCCTTCGTGCCGGATCTCCTCCATCAAGCCTTCCAGTGCTTCACGAACGGTGCGCCGCCCGTCGAGCCAACGGCCGGCGCCGTGGACCATCGCCTGGGCGATGGCACGGACCTGCGCCTCCTCGACGAGCTGTTCGAGCGCTCCCAGCTCGAGCTCCTCGACCCCGAACAGGACACGTGTCGATGTCTGTACCTTTATCGAGACCGGTCTTCTCCCCTTCTGAGCGTTGATGCTCGCCGGGTCGGCAACCCGCTGGCGGAGCGGGGACCAGGGGCCTCCTTCGTGGGTGCGCTCGGTGCGGAAGCGGCTGGCGATCTCCTTAGCGCCGGCGGTGAGGTCCGCCGGCAGGTACCTGCGCATCCCAATAACGGTGTCGGCGACGTCGAAGTAGTCGCCGGCGCCACCGACGACGATCACGGTGGAGACGCCGAGCTCGTTGTAGAGTTGTCGTGCGCGGTCGATGAACGGTGTGATCGGCTCGTCCTCGTCCTGGACCAGCGCCTGCATGCGTGCGTCGCGGATCATGAAGTTCGTGGCGCTCGTGTCCTCGTCGATGAGCAGGCAGGTGGCGCCGACCTCTAGAGCTTCGGCGATCGCCGCCGCCTGGCTGGTGGAGCCGCTGGCGTTGGGAGTGGAGAAATGGGCGGTGTCCTCGCCGCGGGGCAGGTCGGTGATGAAGTTCGATATGTCCACGGAAGCGACGGAGCGGCCGTCCTCAGCGCGGATCTTGACCGCGCCTGGTACGGTCACGGCGAGCTCGCGGCCGTCGCCCTCGATGTGGTCGTAGATGCCGCTCTCGATGGCGCGGAGCAGCGTCGACTTCCCGTGATAGCCGCCGCCGACGATGAGAGTGATGCCACGCGGGATTCCCATCCCGGTGACCGGCCCTCGGTTCGGGGCCTCGAGGGTCAGCGTCAGGCCGTCGGGCGGCTCGAAAGTCACCGCCTGCGAGGCGGCGAGCGGTCGGTCGTCGACGCCGCTGCGGCGCGGGAGGATCGCGTCGTGCGGGACGAACGCCACGAGGCCGTGCTCGTCGAGCTGGCTGCGTAAAGCGGCTGAGTCCTCGGCCAGCAGCGCGTGCCGGCGTAACACCTCGAGCTCGCCGGTCGCGGGGGCCAAAACGCTGCGCAGGGCGCGGGGGATGTCGCTGAGCAACATCTCGACTGCCTGGCGGCCGAGTATGCGGCGGCCGGCCGCGGGGAGACCTGCGGTGAAGCGGGCGACGGTGCGGCCCGTCTCATCGATCTGCAGGCTCGTGCGCTCGAGGATACACTGGCCGGGTCTGAGGATGCGAATAGTCCCACTCTTGCCGCTCCCGCGGTCGCGGCTGGCCGATCGCAGCTCGCGGTGCAGGCGCCGGTTCAGCAAGTCGGCGGCGGCCAGGCGCCGCACCTCGTGGTCGAGTAGCTCGGCAGGCAGCCTGACGATCTCGGGTGGGAAGGCGGCCCGCAGCCGACTGGGCGAGGCGAAGGGGTCGCCCTGAACGTAATCGATATTCAGAATGTGATCGCCAAAGTCGTAGCCGCCGGCGATCTGCTTGTAGGCGCCGTAACTCTTGCCGTCGATCGAGCGGAGCGTGGAGTCTAGTCTATCCTTGGATCTGGACGTCATCGTGCCGCGTGTTTGCTTGCGTTAAAGGGCGCCGGCTCGGCATATTCGCAGGCGGTTAGGTCAAACCGCGAACCCCGCTGACGGCGGCGGTAATCGCCGCACGGCCTGAATGGAACAGATCCTGGCCGGACCGTTCGGCCCCATACTCATCTTCCTGCTCCGCATCGGTGATGTGTCACTGGCGACGCTGCGGCTGATATCGGCCGTGCGAGGCAACAAACTGATCGCCGCGTCAGTCGGCTTCGTCGAGATCTTGATCTGGATAGTGGTTGTCGGCACGGTCGTTCGCAATCTGAACTCGCCCTTGCTGGTACTCGCATACGCGGGCGGATTCGCGGCCGGCACGTGGGTAGGAATGACGATCGAGGAGCGGCTGGCGCTCGGTTTAGCGGAAATACGAGTGGTCTCACGCGCCGCTGGCGTCGAGATCGCCGAGGCTCTGCGCGAGCAAGGGTTCGGTGTCACAGAGATGCTGGGCCAGGGACGCGAGGGTCGAGTAGAGATCGTGTACACGGTTGTGCAGCGCCGCTCGTTGAAAGAGGTCTCACGTGTCGTCGAGCGGTGGGATCCGGAAGCGTTCGTCCGCGTGGAGGAGCCACGCTCGATCCAGCGAGGGTGGCTGTTGAGTCGCCGGCGCAAATGAACGCGTGGTGGCGCAAGAGCGCCGCGGTTCGGCCGCCCGGCACGCGCAGACCGCCAGAGTGGGACGATGCGGTGCGGCAGCGCCGCGTGCGGCGCATCCTGTTCTGGATCCTCTGGGCGAATCTGGCGCTGGTGGCGGTGAAGGTGGCCGTGGGTTGGGTGATCGGGTCGCTCTCGGTGCTGGGCGACGCGGCGCACTCGGGAACCGATGCCCTCAACAACGTGATCGCGTTGACGGCGATCTATTTCGCCGCAGCACCGCCGGACGACCAGCACCCTTACGGGCATGGGAAGTTCGAGACGCTGGGCGCTCTGGTGATCGCCGGCTTCCTCTCCATCACCTGCTTCGAGCTGCTGAAGTCGGCGGCGCTGCGGCTGATCCGCGGCGCGCCACCGCCTTCGCCGGGCGCCACGGCCCTGATCGTTCTGGCCGCGACGATGTTCGTCAATATCGCGATCGCGTCCTACGAGCGTCGCCGCGGCAGGGAGCTGCGCAGCGAGCTGCTGATCGCCGATGCTCGGCACACCCAGGCAGACGTGTGGGTGACGCTGGCGGTGCTGGTCGGCCTCGGCCTGGTTCGCCTGGGCTGGGGCCAGGCGGACGCTGTCCTGGCGGTGATTGTCGCGATCGTCGTCGCCGATAGCGGGTACCAGATCCTGCGCAGAACCGTTCCGGTGCTCGTCGATCAACGGGTCGCCGACCCGGAACGGGTGTATGAGGTGGCGTCGACTGTGGAAGGTGTCGAGAGCGTGATGGATATCCGGTCACGCGGCCGGCCCGGCGAGGGCTTTGCCGAACTCACCGTTCGCGTCCACCCGGCCATCCAGGTCCGCCAGGCGCATGCGATCGCCGACGAGGTCGAGCGGCGCGTCGCTGCGGAACTGAACCTAGAAGACGTCGTCGTGCACGTGGAGCCGAGTGAACTACACTGAGCACTCCCTGCGGGTTTACGCCTTCGATTTGCCTGGAGAGAGGGTCGGTCTTGGCGTGAAGTGATCGATCGGTGATCAGTAGTCAGTGAACTCGAGAACGAGTAAATGGTGGGCAACGCAACCACTGACCACCGACTACCGACCACCGGAATCCCCCTCCACCCTCCAGACGCAACGCTCATCCCCGCGTCGCTGACACTCGGTATGAGACACCGTCGTCTGACCGAGCCCGCTCAACTCGAGCAGGCTGGCGGCGAGCGAGCCGTAAAGCTTGCAGGCGGCACCGTACTCGCCGATCCGGGCGGTCACGGGGTCGGTGGCGCGGATCTCCAGAGGTGCCGTCTTGACCAGGTGCTTGTCGGCGGCGATCAGGTAGGCGCCGTGAGCGGTGCGCAACGTGCGGAGAGCCGCGCGCCGGCGAAGCGGCTGCGGTAGTCGCTTGGTCAGGCGCCGGAAGATCCCTGCGGGGCCGGAGAAGTGGAGGCCGGCGAGCTCGCGACCAGCGGCGCTGAAGACGGCGTCGGCGTCGGAGCGGCGGGCGATCAACTCGAGGAGTGCCTCGACCTGAGCCTCGCCGACCCGGCGCCGCAGGCGCGCGGAGCGACGGAACCGGCGGATCTGCTCCGCGACGACGTCGCTGAGACCCAGGCGGTGGGGGAAGAAAGATCTCGGGTGCTCGTCGGGCATCAGCTCGGGCGGCGTATCCTGTCGCTGCATGGCGCGCAGCAGTGCCAGTGGCAGCCTCGCATCGACCTCTCGATTCGGTGGGTTCATTCGCCTAGCCGTTCAATTGGCGAGCTCAGCCGAAGGCGATCGTCACAGCGGCACTGATCACGACGATCCCGATCAGGTTGAGCCAGAAGCCAGCACGCCTCATCTCGGCGGCCTTGATGTAGCCCGTTCCGAAGACGATGGCGTTAGGCGGCGTTGCGACGGGTAACATGAACGCCATGGAAGCCCCCATCGCGGCCGCCGTCATCAAAGCGAGCGGCTCGACGCCGACAGATGGCCCGAGGGCCGCCATCACCGGCAGGCCGAGCGTAGCGGTGGCCGTGTTCGAGGTGATCTCGGTGACGAACACGAACGTAGCGGCGACCGCTGCGATGATGAGTGTGTCCGGGAAGCCGGCGAGCACGGCGAGCTCCCCACCCAGCCACGTCGTCAACCCGGAGGACTCGAACGCGGAGGCCAACGACAATCCTCCGCCGAACAGCACGAGGATATCCCACGGTATGGAGCGCGCGTGCTTCCAGTCAAGCACGCGGGTGGCGCTACCGTCGTGACGGCGCGCGGGCCAGAGGAAAAGGACGAGCGCGGCGGCGATGGCGATCGTTGCGTCGCCTATCTGTGGGAGGTACGTCTGGATGCCCGGGAGCATCAGTGCTCCGATCTGTTTCGGCGCTCTGAAGATCCAGGCGAGCGCTGCGAGGGCGAAGACGGCCGCGGTGACGCGCTCCGCCGGGTGCCAGCCGCCGAGCTTCTCCCGCTCCTCATCGATCACCGCGGCCGCGCCGGCGAGCGGTCGCCCAGGTAGGCGGAAGAGCACGAAGCAAAGGAGCCCCCAGCAGCCGATGAGCATCAGGCCGCTGACCGGCAGCGCGATCGACATCCAGCGGGCGAACGAGACGTCGACGTCGAGCAGTTCGTCCGCCAGCCCGGCGAGCACCGCGTTGGGCGGTGTTCCGATTAGTGTGGCGACGCCGCCGATGGAGCCGGCGTAGGCGATCCCTAGCATGAGGGCGACGCCGAGACCGGCGGCGCGCCCGAGCGTCTCGTCATCGGAGCCCGGCACTCTGAGAAGGCCGAGTACCGCGATGCCGATGGGCATCATCATGAGGGTCGCCGCCGTGTTCGACATCCACATGCTGAGAAGCGCGCAGGCGAGCATGAACCCGGCGACCAGGCGGCGGGGCGACGTACCCGTCCGGGCGACCACGGCGAGGGCGACGCGCCGGTGCAGGTGCCAGCGCTGCATCGTGGCGGCGATGAAGAAGCCGCCCATGAACAGGAAGATGACCGGGTTGGCGTAGGGAGCAGCGGCGGTAGTCGGGGATCCGACGCCGAGGACCGGGATGAGGACAAGCGGCAGTAGCGCGGTGACCGCCAGGGGGACGGCGACCGTCAGCCACCATGCGGCCATCCAGCCGGCCATGGCGAGCGTGGCATGGCCCTCCGGCGTGACGCCCTCCGGCCTCGGCAGCAGCACCAACACGGCGAAGATGACCGGGCCGGCCAATACCAGGCTGTGCCGGGTCCCGGCGTGTTCCGCGTCGTTGCGTGGCTCGCGCATGGCTCGGAGAATAAGCGCCGGCTCCGCCGTCGCAAGACGGCGCGAATTGACCTAGGCGAGGAGGCGTGTGGAACAGTTACTCGAGGGGCCGATCGCTGTCGGCGCGGCCGCTACAGTAGCGGCGGCCGCCTGGAGACTGAAGGCGCTCACCGCTGACGGCGCCGTCGCCGCCACGATCGTCGGAGCCGCGGTGTTCGGCTGCGCCGGGCTCGCGCCCTCTCCATGCTGCCGGGCGGCAAGCGGGCGAGACGGGGGGCACGCCAGGTGCTGGCCAATGGCTCTGTGGCGGCACTGGCCGCCTGCTTCCACTCGCTGAGCGCTCTTGCGGTGCTCGCGCTCCTGGGCGCTGTCGCCGCCGCCACCGCCGACACTTGGGCCGCGGAGGTTGGGATACGTTTGCGAAAACAGCCGCGCTCGATCCTGACACTCAGGCCGCGGCCGCCGGGGACATCGGGCGCCGTGTCGCTTCCCGGGACGCTGGGGTCGGCCGCCGTCGCGCTGGGTGGCGTGGCTGGCTCCCTGGCGGACTCGCTCGCCGGCGACTCCGTGCAGGCGGTTTACAGGTGTCCGGTCTGCGGGGCCAGCCCGGAGGTGGCACGGCACGCCGGCAGCCCCGAGCGAACCGTCCGGGTCTCGGGCGTCCCGGGCCTCGAGAACGACGCGGTCAGCTGGATCGCCACCGCGACGGGGGCGGCCGGAACGGTTCTGTTCTATCAGCTACTGTTATCTTGACCTGAGATGCGCGTTGATGTTCTTTTCTTTCGGACCCGCCGTCCTGGAGAACCCGCTAAAGAAGGTGTGACCGTCAACCGGAGGCTGCTGATTGTTTCGGTCGCCTAAACGGGCCCGCGAAGCCGTATTCTCGAAGGCCGCTGACGCTCTGAGCGGGGACACCGCTCAACTGGCGGCGGACTGGGCTGTGGCTTTCGAGAAGCGCGTCTCGGAGCGGGGCGAGCCGTTCCCGTTCGGGGGACTCGAGGCGGACGTCGAGGCGCTGGTCAAAGGGGTGGCCTCCGTTCTGGGCGACCCGTGGTACTACCGCAGCTTCATGGGCGAAGGTGAGAACCAGCAGATCGGCCGGCGCCTGGCGGAGAAGCACGTGCAGGCCGGCGGCTCGCTGATCAGCGCCCTCGAGGCCTACATGCGGCTGCGTCAGGCCATGATCCTGGCCTCGCGCGACGTGTTTCGTGATAGCGACCGGCCCTTCTTCGACCTGATGACCCGCCTCAATCGCTGCATCGATCGCATCCTCTTTGCGATCGCCGAGGGCTACTTCGGCGCCTTCCAGACGGAGATCGAGAAGCAGGCGGTGACCGACCCGCTCACCGGTCTTGGCAATTCACGGCGCTTCCGCGAGGCGCTGGCGGCAGAGCTAAAGCGTAGCGACCGGACTGGCCGGCCCTTCTCGATCGTGTTCATCGATGTGGACGACTTCAAGGACATCAACGACCGGATCGGCCACGTGGAGGCCGACTACACGCTGGCAGCCGTCGGCCGTGCCCTGGCCGCCCAACTAAGGGGCAGCGACCTGGTCTGCCGCTGGGGCGGTGACGAGTTCATCATCCTCCTGCCGGAGACCGATCGCCAGAAGGCCGCGGTGCTCGCCGAGCGCCTGCGCGCCTCGGTCGCCGACTGCGATAAGTGCGCCGGCGCCACCATCTCGCTCGGCGTGGCCTGCTACCCGGTGGACGGGCGTGATTACGACAGCCTCGTCGCCAACGCCGACCGGGCGCTCTATGCCTCCAAGGATCGCGGCAAGAACGTGGTGACACAAAGCACCGACGGCAAAGGGCGCTGACCCCGGCCCTTCGCCTCACACCATGGATAATTCTCACTTAGAGGTCCTTTGCCCCGGCGGCTAAGCTCGGAGGCCACAGCCCTGGCGGGAATTGCCACGCTGGAGCCGGGTTTCCCACGCGTGACGGACCCCTGGCACGGCGCAGGCCCTGAGCCTCGTGTGGCTGGGAGGATATCGGCAAGTAGTATTGCGGAATTGTGCGGGGGTATTATAATGGCGAAGCCTCGAAATCAATGCTGAGAATGATTCTTAGCAATTAGCCCTCTTTGGGGCACGATGCCCCGACCCTCGAGCGATATTGAAACCGTCAGGTTTCTGTAAGTTATTAACAGCGTGACGGTTAGATGATCAGCCCCAGCGGCCCGAAATGTGCGTGGCATGGGCCGGAAAACCTCTTTTGTCGAGCAGTTCCAGTCGGGTACCAGTGTAACGGGAGGCGCTCAGTGATGAGACGAGCTACCAAGCTAACCATGGTCGCCGTGCTGCTGGGCATGGCCCTGGCGGTGGGGTGTACTGACGAGGAGACGGTGTTCACGGACCGACCCGTCTTCGACGAGCCCGCGGACGTGGCGGGGTTCCTCGGCTACTACATGGTCGACGGCTCGTTCGAGGCGAAGCAGACGGCGTGTGGCAACTGCCACGCGACGTACCAGGCGAGCTGGCACACGACCGGGCATGCGGACGCCTGGGCGGGCCTGCAGTCGAGCGACCACGCGGCCGCCTACTGCGAGAACTGCCACACGGTCTCGCAGCTGGGCAACCTCGAGGTGGAGGACGTGGGCTGGCCGGCGACCGGGGATGAGCGATACCACGACGTGCAGTGCGAGTCGTGCCACGGCTCCGGCCTTGAGCACGCGAGCGGCCCGACGGCGGCCAACGCGCCGCTCTGCTCGGTGGAGGCGGGCACAACGGCGACGGTCGGCTGCGGTGAGTGCCATAACGGCGCGCACCATCCGTTCGTCGAGCAGTGGGAGGAGTCGAACCACGGATCGACGCCGGCGTGGGAGGAGAGCGGTTCCACGACGTCGCGAGCCAGCTGCAGGATATGCCACGAGGGTCGGCAGGCGTTGGTCGATGTGTTCGGCGAGACGTCTAACTACCTGGAGAAGGACGGGACCGATCCGCTGCCCATCCACTGCGTCGTCTGCCACGACCCGCACGGCACCGATTTCGAGGGTAACCTGCGTGCCGACCCCCACTCGTCTGGCCTGACGAACCTGTGCATCCGCTGCCACGCGAGAAGCGGGACCCCGCCGTCGAGCCATGGCCCGCATGCGGCGCAGGGCCTCCTGATTCTGGGCGAGAACGTCGGCTGGATACCACCGGACTTCCTGTCACCCACGTTCGGCGGATTCCTGCCGGAGCCCCACGCGCACGGTGAGACCGATGAGATGTGCGCGACCTGTCACGTGACCACGTTCGAGGTCACGGAGCCCGAGACCTTCAATTCAGTAGGCCACACGTTCGAGGCGATCAGCTGCCTGGACGCTGTGACCGGCGTGCCGGTCCCCGGGCCGTGCGAGAACACGGATCGTGACTTCCGCGTCTGCGATACCTGCCACGGCGGTGAAGGCCAGATTATGCTGGAAGACCTCGTGGCGGAAATCAACTTGTTGCTGGATCAGCTGTGGGATGACGAGGACGCCGACTGCGTGCTCGACCAAGGCGATGGCGGCCTGCTTCCGTTAGTAGTCTTCCCGGACACGCTGACCCTATATCCGGACGACGATCTGATCACCGTGGCGGAGGGCGCGTGGTGGAACGCGCAGCTGGCGTACACCCACGACCGCCCCTGCTTCGGCGACGCGACGCTCTACTTCGGGCTGGCCGGGGATGACGAGGAGCCGGCGGACGGCACGAAGGACGGCATCCATGTCTCGGCGCACAAGGCGAGCGGCGAAGGGATCCACAACCCCGATCTGCTGAGGGCGCTGCTCGAGGCGTCGATCGAGGCCGTTATCGAATTCTACGGACTGGGCTTATAGGAGCCCACACTGGACGCAGAATGCTGGGCCCTGCCGCCATGACCGCGCTTGGCGGCAGGGCCTTGACCTGAAAAAAAGGTATCTGAAGCTTGTAGGGCAGCCTCCAGTTGGGCAGGACGTCCCTCTGCGTACGGCTGCGGGTCTGCCCATTCGCACCCACCATTTATCCGTGATCCGGGAGGAAAAAGTGAGGGTCTCAGGCCTATCACACGCTGAGGTCGGGACCCGGCTCCTGTGCTGGCGAACTGGAGCCGCGTTCCTCGGCCTCGCCCTTCTGTGGGGTGTCGGGGGTCCATCTGTCCTCCACGCGCAGCAGTGGCGGGGACGCGTCGCGACTCGCGTCCAGTACGTCGAAGCGCGTGGGCTGGTGTTGGACAGCGTGTCCGTCGATGATGTGACGGGCGGCAAGTTCGGTGACATATGGGTCACCTGCACCACAGGCGAGGACTACTGCTACTACTACAGGTCGGGCTCGGAGTTCTCGACGGTCCCCGTGTTCGTGGACCTCGACATGAACGTCTTCGCGCTCGGGGTCGAGGGGCTGCGCTTCTATGCCAGCACCCGCTTCCGGGGGGCGCTGGGCGCCAACGCCGAGAAGTTCTGGCCCCGCACCGAAGACAACTTCGATCTGTTGGCGGCCTACGCCGAGCTCAATCGCCCGTCGTACCGCCTTCGTCTGGGCCGCGACTATCAGTCGAGCGGGCTCGGCTACTACGGCTACGACGGGGGCTCGATCCTCTACCGCTACCGGCCGGTCCGCTTGGAACTGGAGGCGTACGGCGGGTGGGGCCTCGAGCGGGGTCTGCCCGAGCGGGTGACCTCGGGCGCCCTGAAGTCGCTGGGCGACTACCAGCCGCTGGACGACAACTACCTGTTCGGCTTCCGGGGTTCCGTGGGCCCGGTGAAGGGGTTCTCCGCCGAGGCGATCTATCAGCGGGAGATTGAGACCGATCGGTCGGGCATCAGCTCCGACCGGCTGGGTTTCGAGGCGCGCTATACGACGCCAAACCGCAAGTGGCTGATCGACGCCCACGCCGACTACGACTTGGCCGCCGGCTGGTGGGGCAAGGCGGGCGCCAAGCTGGGCTATCAGGCGAACGACATGTTCTATCTCGAGGGCCGGCTCTTCCGCTACCGGCCGGTGTTCAGCCTGCAGTCGATCTGGGTGGCGTTCAGCCCGACGCCCTACACGGGTTGGGGCTTCGCCTTGGGCGTGAACCCAGGCTACGGTCTGACGATTCGGGCCGAAGTCGACCGGCGCCAGTACGGCGATACCGAGGCCGAGGTGCCGTACTTCACCACCACGGATCGGACCTGGCGGACGGGCGCTTGGGCCCGCTGGCAGCCCAGGGGCAAGTGGGACGTGGAGGGCGGCTACTGGCTGAACTGGGGCTTCGGCGCGGGGATGAGCGCCGGGGATCTCAAGTTCAACTACTACCCGCGGTCGGACCTCCAGATCGGGGCACGCTTCTCGGCCTCCCAGCAAATCTGGGAGTTCCGGATCGGTGAAAACTTCATCTACGGCCTGGGAGTCGACGCCCGCTGGCAGACGCCCGCAGGTACGCTGTGGGCCCTGATCGAGGGTTACAAGCACGACCGGAGTAAAGACGCGGCGCAGACGGATTGGACCCAGCTACGTGCCGTGTTCGGGATATCCTATTACCTGGGTTCGGAACCGGGGAGGTCACAGTGAAGTACCGCCGACCTGTAGGAGCGTTGCTGGTCGCCGCTCTGCTGGCGGCCGTCGGTGCGTGGGGTTGGTCGATGTACCCCGAGGACTTCCCTCACCAGACCCACGCGAGCCTGTTCTCGAGTTGCGACGGTTGTCACTCCGTCGATCCGGCAGGTGTCAGCTTCCCGGAGCCGGGCCTTTGCCAGGGCTGCCACAACGGCCAGATGGCGCGCGAGGTAGCGTGGGAGGGGCCGAGTCGCCGGGCCAACAAGTTCGGCTTTAACCACGCCGAGGTCATTCAGACCAAGCAGGAGCTCGGTGAGGACGTGAGCTGCGCCGATTGCCATATGGCCGGCGAGGGGCCGATGGATGTCGGGCGTGCACCAGCCTCCCACACGCCGTTTTTCCTGGACGACCACCGGGCGTACGCGGCGGCGGCTACGGCGGAGTGCGAGACCTGCCATATCCGGGATCAGCGCTGCTACGGCTGCCACACGGGCTCGGAGAACCTGGACGTCCCGGGCGAGGAGCAGGCGCGCTACCATCCGAACGACTTCCAGGAGCAGCATTCGGCCGCGGCCTGGAGTCGCGAGACGGAGTGCTCCAGCTGCCACAACACGGAGGCGTACTGCCGGGCCTGCCACCTGTCGCTGGGCCGGGGTACGGAGGGGTTCACGACCACCCACGGCTACCACAACTGGAACACCAACTTCTCGACGGGTCATGGCCAGGCAGCGCGGCAGGGTTTGGAGAGCTGCGCCACGTGCCATGCCCAGCAGGACTGCTTGCAGTGCCATTCCGCGAAGGGACAGTTCAAGGTGAACCCGCACGGCGCTGACTTCAATGCCGAGCGGCTGCGTGACAAGAACCCGGAGCTCTGCCTGTTCTGTCACAACTCATCGATCCTCGATAGCCCGCTCTAGGGCGTCGGGAGCGAAGAGCCGCCGTCACCGGCGCCGCCAAAGGCGGCCGGTGACGGCGGCTTTCTATTGTTGCTGCCGAGCTCTAACTTGAATTTGGTAAGCCGCGCCCTCGTACCATCACACCTTCATACGAATACCCACCATCCGTGTCGTTGCGATGTAGGGGGCAACCATGACCGGCAAGCTCGATCTTCTGATAGCCAGGACCAATCGGAGAGCGATGGGGCTGGGCGGCATCGTCGTAGCCCTGATCGTGGCATCTCCGCGGTTGGCGCCTGGCCAGGAGACCCCGGAGCTCTCGCAGGACCCGCTGGCCGGCGCCCAGGTGTTCCAGGGCAAGGGGTGCGCCAGGTGCCATTCCGTCGACGGGCTTGGCGGCTCGTGGGGACCTGACTTGGGCCGCACCCGGCAGCGGCGGTCGTTCCACGAGCTCGCGGCGACGCTCTGGAACCATACCCCGCACATGGACGCCGAAATGGAAGAACAGGGGATCGTGCATCCGGAGATGACGGCACGGGAAGCGGCGGACCTGATCGGTTTCCTGTTTACGCTGCACTATTTCGATCCGCCAGGTAATCTGACACTTGGGAAGTACTTGTTCACACAGAAGAAGTGCTTCGTCTGTCACCGAGTGGGCGAGTACGGCGGCGATGTCGGCCCCAACCTCAACTTCGTCGGCCAGTACGGATCACCTATCCTCGTGGCAGCCTCGATGTGGAATCATGGTGCGCCCATGGCGGAGATCATGGAGGAGCGGGGAGTCGTGCGTCCCGCCTTTCATGGCTCCGAGCTCATCGATCTGATCACGTATATCGGGTCGGTGGCCGTCGAGCCGCTAGAGGGGCACGTGTACGTGCTCCCGGGCCGGGCAGAGGCCGGGCGCACCGTCTTCCTCGAGAAGCGCTGCAACGAGTGCCATAGCGTGCAGGGCGTCGGCGGCCGCTCGGGCCCGGATCTCGCGGAACGGCGTCGGCAGTGGGGCTTGACCGAGTTCGCCGCGGCCATGTGGAACAAGGCGCCGGCGATGCTCGAAGCGATGGAAGGTAGGGGCCTGTCCGTCACGCAGATCGGCGGCGGCGAGATGGCCGATCTCGTCGCCTACCTGTACTACATCGAGTATTTCGCCGAACCTGGCGACGCCGAGCTCGGTGAACAGCTGCTGCAGGAGAAGAGCTGCTTGACCTGCCATGCGCTCGGCGGATCAGGTGGGACGACCGCCGCCGATCTCGCCTGGGTCAGCGGCCTCGGCTCGCCCGCCGCCGCTATCGCTTCGCTCTGGAACCATTCGGTCAAGATGGCGGCTGCTCCAGCGGCCGAGGAGAGGTCTTTCCCGACCCTGAGCGCCGAGGATATGGCGAACCTCATGGCGTTCCTGGAGGAGCTGGACCAGGGTCGCTAGCCAGGCCCGCCTTCGCCTGTGCAGGCCACCGGCACCGGGCGGGTTGGGTCACTTGAAGCCACCCCTTGCCGGCCGGAGCTGTCTTTCCTAAGGTCTACGCAGCGGGTAGTGGTCAGGTAAGGACACGTCACGTCCGAGGTGGAGGCCGAAGGTGGACGTGGCCCTCATCTGAAAGGGAGCTGAGACATGAGCCATCGACGTTCGATCGCAGCATCGGTTTTCCTGCTTGTCGCTCTGGCCGCTTTCGCCTGGCAGCAGGAGGGCTGGAAGACGCCGCCGGTGATGACGCACGACGCGGCGGGCCGAGACAACTGCATGATGTGCCACACAGCCGGGGCGATGGAGCCAGTGCCCGACGCGCCGGCGGACCATGCGGAGCGCCCGAACGACATCTGCCTGATGTGTCACGCGGCGGACGCTGCAGTGCAGACGACGGTTCCGGCGGCCATATCTCACCCGATCGAGGGCCGAGACAACTGCATGATGTGCCACACGGCCGGGGCGATGGAGCCGGTACCCGACGCACCTGCCGATCACGAGGGTAGGGACAACAAGTACTGCGTGCTCTGTCACGTAGCGGCTTCGTAGCCGCCACCTCTGGACGGGCGCGTCTCCCTCATCGGGACGGCGCGCCCGATTTCTGTCCTCGCGCGGTAGCACTCGCCGGCGGCGAAACCGCGGGTGTGTTCAGGAGTCAGCCAGCCCGGCCGTTGCCACCCTCGTGGCGCTTTCCCTGATGGAGATAATCGGGTTCCAGTGGTTCCTAAGGGGCTAAAGCTTGTCGCAAAGTGCCCCGTACGGGAGCCGTGAGCGGCTGCGCCGGTTCCGGCAAAGTTGCGTCTCATCCAGCCAGCGCCATTATTGACAACCGGTTGCAGCGATAGCGACCCAGCGGCCCGCGGCTTGCCGTCAAGTCGGGGTGTAGGGGGTATTGTATGCACGAGATGGCGCTCGCACTGGAGATCGGAGCGATCTGCGATCGGGAGCTGGCGAAGCTGCCGGAGACACGGGTCACGGCGGTGGGCGTTGAGGTAGGTGCCTTCTCCGGGGTAGAGGTGGATAGCCTGCAGTTCTGCCTTGAGGTCGTGCTGTCCGAGCGCTTCGCCGGGGTTCGCTGTGAGATCGCGCGCGAGGCTGGCACGGCCGCCTGCCCGGTGTGCGGGCTCGAGTTCGAGGTGATGCGGGCGCCGTTCGAGTGCCCGGAGTGCGGCGTCATGGCGCGCGGTGTCTCGGGAGGGCAGGGCCTTCAGCTCACTTATCTCGAGGTGGAGTGAGAGTGATGAGCGCGGAGCGTGTCGAAGTCAGAGAAAAGGTCTTGAGCGCTAACGACCAGATAGCGGCGGAGGTGCGGGACCAGCTGGCCGGTCACAGAGTGTTCACCATCAACCTCATCTCGTCACCAGGCTCCGGAAAGACGATGCTGCTGGAACGGACCGTTGATCTGCTGAAGGGGTCGCTGCGTTTGGGTGTGGTGGCGGGTGATGTGCAGACGCGGAACGACGCGGAGCGGTTGGAGAGGCACGGTATCCCGGTTCGGGCCATCGAGACGGGAGGCGGATGCCACCTGAACGCGCGTCAGGTCTCGGAGAGCCTCGCGTCGCTCGATCTCGCCCAGACCGACCTGTTGTTCATCGAGAACGTGGGCAATCTGGTCTGTCCCTCGTCGTTCGATCTGGGTGAGTCGCTGAAGGTGGTGCTGATGAGCGTCACGGAAGGCGAGGACAAGCCGCTCAAGTATCCGGCGGCTTTCCGGCGCGCGAGCGTGCTGGTGCTGACCAAGGTTGACCTTGTGCCCCACCTGGAGTTCTCGACGGAGACCGCGATCGACAACGCGCTCTCGGTCAATCCGGATCTCAGGGTCTTTGCGACCTCGTCCTACACGGGAGAGGGGCTCGAGTTGTGGACCGAGTGGCTGAGCGAAGAGGTATCGGCGTGTAAGCGGGACTCATAGAGTGCACGGTCTTAGCGTCAGAGTCCGCGGCATCGTCCAGGGTGTTGGCTTCCGCCCATTCGTCTATCAGTTGGCGGAGCGCTACAAGCTCGTCGGCTGGGTACGCAATACGAACAGGCAGGTCGAGATCGAGGTCGATGGCGGAGAGGAGGCGCTGGCCGACTTTCTTCGTGACTTGCGGGAAGCAGCGCCGCCCCTGGCGCGCATAGACATGATTGAAGCGGACGAGCGGCCGCCCTTGGGCTTCAGCTCGTTCGAGATCGTCGAGAGCCAGTTCGACGTCGGCTGGCAGTCGATCCCGCCCGACACCGCTACCTGCGACACCTGCCTGGAAGAAACCCTCGATCCCGGCGAGCGGCGTTACGCCTATCCCTTCACGAACTGCACGCACTGCGGCCCTCGCTTCACAATCATCGAAGGACTCCCGTACGATCGAAGCCGCACGACGATGCGCTGCTTCGCGATGTGCGAGGAGTGCCGGAAGGAGTACGAAGATCCGCGCGACCGCCGCTTTCACGCTCAGCCCGTTGCCTGTCCCGCTTGTGGACCGAAGCTCTGGCTGCAGAGGTCGGACGGCGAGCCGGTCGAGGGCGATCCCATCGATCTCTGCGCGGGGATGCTTGAGGGCGGGAATATCGTCGCGGTGAAGGGGCTGGGCGGCTATCAGCTGGCCTGCGATGCGGCAAACCCGGAGGCGGTCGCGCGGCTCAGGGCGCGGAAGCGACGGTACGGAAAGCCGTTCGCCTTGATGGTGCCGGATGTCGAGTGGGCACGCCGCCTCTGCCGGGTCGGAGGAGCAGAGGTCGAGGCGCTGCAGAGCCGCGAGCGTCCGATCGTGCTCATGCGGTGCCGGCCGGACGTCGACATCGCGCCGCAGGTCGCGCCGGGCCTCGATACCTTGGGACTCATGCTCCCTTACACACCGCTGCATCATCTGCTGATGCGGCGGTTCGCTGGGCCGCTGGTGATGACGAGCGGAAACCTGAGCGAGGAGCCGATCGCTATCGGTAACCGGGAAGCGTTGGAGCGGCTGAGCGAGATCGCTGACGCGTTCCTCTTCCATGATCGCGACATTCACGCGCGGTACGACGATTCCGTGGTGCGGGTCCTGGGCGATTCGGTCGTACCGATTCGCAGGGCCCGGAGCTACGCGCCGGCGCCGCTGGACCTGCCGTTCAGCGCAACGCACGACATACTCGCAGTCGGCGCCCATCAGAAGAGCGCGTTCTGCCTGGTCAAGGAGTCGAAGGCCTTTATCAGCCAGCACATCGGTGACCTGGAGAACCTGGAGACGCTCGAGCATTTCCAGAGCTCGCTTCAGCTGTTCGAAAGACTGTTTAAGGTCGAGCCGACAGTCATCGCGTATGACATGCACCCTGACTACCTGTCGACGCACTTCGCGCATGAATATCCGGTGCCGTCGGCTCTGCGGGTCGCCGTGCAGCACCACCATGCGCACGTGGTGAGCGCGATGGTCGAGCACGGCGTCAGGGAACCAGTGATCGGTGTGGCGTACGACGGCACGGGTTACGGGACCGACGAGGCGATCTGGGGTGGAGAGATCCTGGTCGCCGACTGGAAGTCGTTCAAACGGGTCGGCCATCTGCGGTACGCGCCGATGATCGGAGGGGAGGCGGCGATTCGGAAGCCGTACCGAATGGCGGCCGGCTATATCTGGTCGCTGTGCGCGGCGTGCGAAGTCGACTTCGGCACTTTCCTGGGTTTGGTGCCGATCGGAGAGCGGATCCTGCTGCGTCGCCAGCTCGACTCGGAGCTCAATACACCGCTAACCTCATCCTGTGGACGCCTCTTCGATGCCGCCGCCGCCTTGCTGGGGATTCGGACTGAGGCGCTCTACGAAGGCCAGCCCGCGGTAGAGCTGGAGGCAGTGGCCGATCCGGATGTGGACGACATCTATCCGTACGATATACTCAGGGACGGCGAAGGCTGGGTCATCGACCCGGCGGCCACACTGCGGGCCCTGTGGTGCGAGGTCCGCGCCCGGCGCCCAACCCCCACTATCGCTGCCGCGTTCCATAACACGGTGGCGGATTCGACGCGCGCCCTTTGCCTGAAAGTTCGCGAGAGGCACGGGCTGGAGCGCGTCGTGCTGAGCGGCGGCTGCTTCCAGAACGCGCTGCTGACCCGGCGGCTCCTCGATGGTTTGACAAAGGAGGGCTTCGAAGTGCTGACACACCGCCTTGTCCCGCCGAACGACGGAGGGATCTCGCTGGGGCAGGCGGTGGTGGCGTACGCACTGACCCCGGGGAGTTGAAGTATCCGGGACGTGGCTGGCTCCGAATCCCGAATACTGAACACTAAATGTCGAATGACGAAATGAAGGGCGGGCAGACACCCGCCTTCAAACTTCACCATTCAGTATTCGACATTCGACAGTCGGAGCGCTGCCCGTCTCCAATGTCAGCAAATCCGGGGAAGTGGCTCTCCCTCCGGTTCGGTCAGCAGCCGACGGCCGAAGCCAGTGTCGAGGATCAGGCGCCCGGCGTGTTCTTCCAGACAGGTGCCGATGACCGCTGCGTCCGCTCCCTGCGGATGAGAGCGTAGCGCATCGAGTGTCGCCTGCGCGGCTTCCGGCCGTACGCCGATCACCGCTTTCCCCTCGTTGGCGATGTGGAATGGGTCGAGCCCAAGGACCTCGGCGGCGGAGCGCACTGCCGTGCTGATCGGCACCTCCGCTTCATCGATCACGATTCCGACGCGGCTCTTCTCGGCCATCTCGGTCAGCGCGCTCGCCAGACCGCCGCGGGTCGGGTCTTTCATGGCGACGATCGCGTCGCCGCCTGCGTCGAGGGCGCCGCGGATCAGGCCGTTGATCGGGGCGACGTCGGATCGTAGCTCTCCCTCGAGCCCGAGGCCGCGACGCGCGGCCATCAGTGCGATACCGTGGTCGCCGATCGGCCCGCTGAGGATGATGCGGTCGCCGGGTGAGAGGCCGGAGTCGGAGACGACCGAGTCGGCGAGCGCCACGCCGGTGGTGTTGATGATGACGCCGTCCAACTCGCCATGTCCCATCACCTTCGTGTCGCCGGTGATGATCTTGGCCTTCGCCTCGTGACACGTCTCCTGCATCGAGCGCTGAATGCGCTCGAGGTCGGACCGGAGGAAGCCCTCCTCGATGACGACCGCGGAGGTCAGCCCCAGCACTTCGGTCGCACCCATCACCGCCAGGTCGTTCACCGTGCCGGCGATCGCCAGGCGGCCGATGTCTCCGCCGGGGAAGAAAATCGGCTGGATGACGTGTGAATCCGTGGTGACCACCAGCCAGCGATCACCGATGGGCAGCGCCGCACCGTCGTCGAAAGCTGCGAGGCCGATAGCCCCGCCGTCGCCCTCGATGAAACCTGCCGCCAGGGTCTCCTCGATCAGCGTCCGCATCGCGCGCCCACCGGCGCCGTGCTTCAGCGTCACGATCTCGTCCTGCGGACGTCGCCCAATGGTGGGACCGGAGCTCATAGCTCGGGATGCCCTCCGTACTGATACCAGATCTTGCAGGTGCCCTCGCTGCTCACCATGCAGGCGCCCACCGGGTTCGTCGGCTCACACTCCTTGCCGAACAGTGCGCAATCCGTCGGTGTCGCCAGGCCCGACATGATTGCACCGCAGATACACTGCTCGGTTAGGGCCGACGGTGCGTGCTGCAGCAACCGGCTGATGTCGATCTTGTACTTCTTGCGCGCGTCGAGGTGGGCGAACTCATCTCGCAACCGCAAGCTGCCATCCGGCACGTCGGCGATGCCACGCCACATGCCGCCGGCCGTACGGAAGACACTCCACATCTGCTGTTGGGCAACCGTGTTGCCCGCGCGCGTGACACAACGCGGGTACATGTTCACAACGGTCTTGGAGTTGTCGCGGATCAGCTCCACCAGACGCACGAGGCCGGCCATTATGTCGAGCGGCTCGAAGCCCCCCACTACGACCGGAATGCCGAAGCGCTCCACTAAGTCCTCAAAGATGCCCCAGCCGGTGATCGTGGCCGCGTGACCGGCTGCCAGGAAGCCCTCGACCTTGGTCTGCGGTATCTGCGCAACCAGTTCCATCGCCGGCGGCACGTACTTGTGCGCCGAGAGGATCGAGAAGTTGCCCGGCAGGGCGTCCTCGAGGGCAATCGCCGCGGTGGCGACAGCGGTCGTCTCGAAACCGGTGGCGAAGAAGACCACGTCCTCGTCCGTCGAGCGAGCCAGCTCCACCGCCTGCGCGGCGCTGTAGACGACCTCCACTCGAGCGCCCTCGGCCTGGGCCTCGGCCAGCGATTTCGACGTGCCCGGCACCCGCAGCATGTCGCCGTAGGTCGCGATCAGCTTGCCGTCCTCTGCGAGGGCCACGGCCTCGTCGACTTCCGGAAGGTCGGTCACGCATACCGGGCAACCCGGACCCATGATCAGGTCGAGCGGCTTCGGCAATAGCGTTCTCAGTCCGTACTTGGCGATCGCCTGCTCGTGGGTGCCGCACACGTGCATGACCTGTATCGGCTCGCGCCCGATGGCTTCGCACAGCCGGGCGAGCTTCTCAGCTAACGCCCGGGCCTTGGCCGGATCCCGGAACTTCAGCTCACTCGCCTGTCGCCGAACATCGGCCTCAGGCATCGTCGCCTCCCCCGCCCTCGGTCTCGGCCGTCGCCTCGAGCTCGCCGCGTAGGTCCGCGGCCATCATGTCGCTCTCGGCTTCCTTCAACAGTTCCTCGTACAGGGCAAGGGTCTCCTCCGCCTCCTCGGGGGGGATCCTACGGATGGCGAACCCGACATGGTTCAGGATGTAGTCTCCAACTTCCACCGGCTGGTCGACGATGTCGAGACGCACCTCGCGCTGCACGCCCCAGAAGTCGACCGTCGCCAGCAACCCGTTTACTGTCAACACTCTACCTGGTACGCCAAGGCACATGGGATCGTGACCCTCCCGTTCGGGGCTCAGCCAACCTGCAGGAATATCCATTGTGCTGGCCGTGGCCCCATGAGGTCAATAGCCGGTCCCAGGCGGTGCGTATCCCCCTGGGCCGCCGGTCACGGGCTGCCCCGTAACTTGTCGGCCCGGCCCGCCGTAGATCTGAGCCCCGCTGCGCTAGGAGCTGGGCAAGCTCGCTGCCGCCGGCCGCTCTATTGTCCTGCTCTGGTATCAGATCTGTCTGAGGTAGGTGATGATCATCGTGTAGAGGATCACGACAATCAGCGTCAGCCCGACTGCCAAGGCCGAGAACCCGAGGACGCGGAACAAGCGCTGCAGCTTCTTTGGATACTGGTGGACCAGAAGTTCTTGGAGGTTGCCCTTCGCCAAGAGCTGCTCGTACTCCCTGGGCTTGTCGTTCTTCAGCTCCTCCACCGTGATGCGGCCGGTGAAGATTACCGGGTCCATCGGGAACTTGTCAGGCCGGAAGTGGGTGTTGAAGAAGTGCACGGTGAAGATGAAGGCGACGGCCAGCAACGCCTCGTCGCTGTGCATGATGGTCGCCACGTTCACCGTCCAGCCCGGCAAGACCAGCGTGAAGAACTCGGGGAACCAGAGCAGCAGCCCCGTCGAGCCGATGATGAACATCCCCCAAAACACCGCGAAGTAGTCGAACTTCTCCCAATAGGTGTAGCGTCCGTAGCGCGGACGCGGGCCGCGCCCGAAAAACCACTTGATAGATGCGACGAACTCCTTGGCGTCGTTCCTGTTGAAGATCAGGGAGCTGTCCGAGAAGATGAATTCCATCCAGCCTTTCCCCGAGGTCTGCTTACGGCGATAGACGTCGCCCAAGTGTACAAGGAAGACCGTTATCAGCGTGATCGCGGCCAGCCGGTGCAACACGCCGGTAGTCGCGAAACCGCCGGCCGCGCCGGCCAGGATCTGTGCCCAGCCCATGTAAGAGAACTTGAGCGTCATCCCGGTGATCGCCAGCACAAAAAAGCTGAGCAGCATCACGAGGTGCATCGTGCGCTCGAAGGTGGTGAAGCGCCGGTAGAGCCGCTCACCCGGCGCCGGTTCCCGGTGCTCCCTCGCCAACTTCCACGCCTCCGGCGAGCGCCAAAGCCGCCAGAGCCAGGAGCAGGTGTGGAGAGTGGCGAAGCTGAGGGTGCCCACGAGTAGCGCCGTCATTCCCCAAAACGCCCAGAACAGGTACGGATACTTCTCCGGGTCGTGGTGAGTGGCGTGGGTCAGGTAGCCGGTGAACCGCCGGTTGGCGCCGGGATGGCACTGGGCGCAGGTCTCGATGATGTTCCGACGGCTGAGCGTAGACCTGGGATCGATGATCGGGTGGACATTGTGCGTACCGTGACAGTCGTAGCACTTGGCGGCGCCGGCGTCGCCCAGCCTCGAGACCTTGCCGTGGAACGTATCGAAGAAGGTCTCCGATTCCTCGGTGTGACAGCGGCCGCACTGGTCCATCATTGTCAGCCGGAAGTCCCCGCGGTCGGTGCGGCTGATGGTGTGCGAGGTGTGGCAGTCCTCGCAGCTGGGCAGCTCACGATCGTCGGGCGCGTCCTCTTTGGCTATCCAATGGATGCTTTCACTGTACTCCTCCTCGATGCCGTGGTGACAGGTGCCGCATGTGGCCGCGATGTTGTCACGGTGGACCGAGGATTCCGGATCGTTCGGTGGCAGCTCCTTATGGGCGGTGTGGCAACTAGGACAGGTCGCCGTGACTACGAGACCACTCTCGATGAGCCCCTTCCCGTGAATGCTCATCACGTAGCTGTTGACGATATCCGGCCCCATATGGTTTATCCGCCTGGCGGCGGCCTCGCCTTGGCGATGGCAGCGCGCGCAGAGGTCCGGTACGTTGCGCGCAAATGTCTCTGACGTTGGCCACAGGTGGTCCTGAGTCGCGTGGTGACTGTGGCAGTCGAGGCAGACGGGTGCCTCGGACACGCCATCGGCGGCCAGGGATCCGTGCATCCCACTACTGTAGGCCTCCAGCTGCGGGGCGTGGCAGAGACCACAGTCGACGTTCGCTGCAACCGCTGTCGTGCAAGCACGGGCCACCAACGAGGGCGTGACATCGGCGTGACACTGGGCGCACCCAGTCCCGCCGTGTGTAGAAGTGTTGTAGGCTTGCTCGTCGACGTAGAGCGAGATGCTCTCGCCGTCCCGCTCCATCGTGAGGTTCGTATCGGAGTGGCAGCGCATGCAGTCGGCGTTCGCCGCGCCCGCGTTATAGAACACCCTGCGCACCTTGTGCGGTGAGTGGCAGTCGACGCAGACGGGAATAACGTGCGGCTCCTCTTCCCACAGCCTCCCTTCGATCACCTGGTCGTGCACTTCCTCGATCAACGCGTGGCACTGGGTGCAGGTGCCTACGACGTTCGATTCGTGGATGCTCGAGCGCCTATCGGTATGCGGCAGGATGAAGTGTGAGGTGTGGCAGGAGGTGCAGACCGCGGTCACCGTCAGACCCTGCCTGAAGAGCCCCTCGCCGTGAATCGACAGCGAGTAGTTCTCCAGGATCTGGTTTTGAGGGATATCGTGCGTTCTGGATACCTCCGTCCCCTCGTGATGGCACTCACCACAGAGGAGCGGGATGTTGAAGACGTAGGTCATCGACCTGGGGTCGCTGCTCGCCTGGATGTCGTGGGTGCCGTGGCAATCCGCGCAACTCGGCGCCAGCGGGTCACCGCGTGCCGCCGCCTGCCCGTGCAGCGATCCTCTGTGCTGGGTCGTCTGATCGTTGTGACAGACGGAGCAGTCGGCCAGCTGCGGCTCCTCCGGGTGCGGGATGGTGAGTCCGCGGTGGCAGTCGGTGCAGAGCACGCCTTGCGCCCCGTGCAGAGAGCGGTCGTGCTGCTGCTCGGTTACGACGTACCTTGACGGGTCTTCCTTGCCGGCAAAGAAGGCCTGGTTCTCGTGGCACATCAGGCACATGCTGTTGTCCTGCGCCGCGGCCGATCCTGCCGCAGCGGGGAAGAACGCCGCTAGGAAGGCGGTCGCACCAAACCGGCCTAGCCATCTCCTAGGACGCATGTTCGCCCTCTTCACCGACTCCGGGTTCGTTGCTCAACGCTCCTCTCAAGGTCGCCGCCCGCAAGCTGAGGTGCCCCAAGAACATCAGGCTGTAGCGGCCCACCTGCTGGGTAGCAAATCGTGTGCCTCCCCCGGGGGCACGATTGGGGGTCGGGAGGTGGTGAGCAACGCCCCGTCGCCCCCGTTCGGGGCATTCCGACCCCTGGGGGTGCGAAATACATTGGAGGGCGTCATTGGGCGCCGGGCCCCCTGGTGGTGCCCCCAACAGAGCCCCGGTAGGACAAGCTATCGTGGCGCTACCGCCCGGCCCCGTCCGCCTCCCACCGCCGAAGCCGAGCGAGCCGCAGTGCGTTGCCGGTGACGGCGAGTGAGGCGCCCATATCACCGACGAGGACGGCGGTGATCAGGGTCACCCAGCCGGGCAGGGCGCCCGCCGCGAGTGAGAACTTGATCGCGATGGAGGTGGCGATGTTCTCGCGGATCACGGCCCCGCTGCGGCGCGAGAGGCGGAAAAGGTAGGGGAGCGAGCGGAGGTCGTCAGCCATGAGGGCGACGTCGGCGGTCTCCAGTGCGACATCACTGCCTGCAGCGCCCATGGCGATGCCGACGCTGGCCGCCGCTAGCGCCGGCGCGTCGTTCACCCCGTCACCCACCATCGCTACGGCGCCGAGTTGTGACTCGATTTGGCGGACGGCGGCGACCTTCTCCTCGGGTAACAAGCCGGCGTGGTACTCGTCGACGCCCAGCCGCTGTGCTACGGTGCGCGCGGTACCCTCGTGGTCGCCGGTGAGCATGACGATCCGTCTGATGCCCAGCTGCTTCAGCGCCTCAACGGTCTCCTTGGCTCCTTGCCGCTCGCGGTCGGCCACGGCGATGAGGCCGAGGACGCGCCGATCGGTCCCGAGGCACACGGGTGTGATGCCCGCGGTCGAGAGGCGATCGAGCTCGGACTGCCACGGCCGGACCGCATCCCCGAAGAGTTCGGGGCGACCGATCTTGTACTCCGCTCCGTCGAGTCGGGCTCGAGCGCCCAGCCCGGGGAGCGCGACGAATTCGGTAATCCGGTGGTTGTTCTCGAGACCTGCGTCGGTTGCGGCACGACGGATGGCCTCTGCGATCGGATGCTCGGAACGCGCCTCGAGCGATGCTGCGATCCCGAGGATTTCTTCTTCGGAGCGGTTGGCGTCCGGAGCGCTGACTACTTCCACCACTGCCAGTTCGCCGCTCGTCAGCGTGCCGGTCTTGTCAAAGGCCACCGCCCGGATTCGCGCCAGCGCCTCGAGGTGAACGCCGCCCTTGATGAGCACACCGTTGCGCGCTGCACTGGTGATGCCGCTGACCACAGCCACAGGTGTGGAGATCACGAGGGCACACGGGCAGGAGATCACCAACAGCGTCAGGCCGCGGACGAACCAGGTGCTGAAGGGAGCGGCCAGTACCAGCGGTGGGACCGTCATGACGGCCAAGGCGAGCAGGGTGACGGCAGGCGTGTAGTAGCGGGCGAATTTCTCGACGAACCGCTCGCTTGGCGAACGGGATGCCTCTGCCTCCTCCACGAGGTGGATGATGTGCGCCAGCGCGGTATCTCCTACACGTTTGGCGGCTTCGACCTCCAGATAGCCCTCGCGGTTCATGGTACCCGCGTAGACGTAGTCGGGCGGCCCCACGCTTACAGGCATCGACTCGCCGGTGATCGCGCTCTGGTCTACGGTCGATCTCCCCTCCTTTACCTCTCCGTCGATCGGGACCTTTTCGCCCGGCAGCACCAGGACCAGGTCGCCCGGCTCGAGCTGCTCCACGGGTACCGTGACGACTTCGCTGTCTCGCTGCACGCGGGCCGTTGCCGGGGCTAAGTCGAGCAGCATCTCGATCGAGTGTCGCGCCCGTTCCACCGAGTAGCGCTCGAGCAGTTCGGCGATACCGAAGAGGAAAGCGATGCTTGCGGCTTCGACGAATTCACCTATGGCCAGCGCGCCAATAATGGCGACGGTCATCAGGAAGTTCACGTCGAGGCGAGTGATCCGGGCGGCGCGCAGGCCCTTGGAGAAGAAGTTCAGGCCACCGACAAGAGCAGCCACGACGAAGAGCGTGGCGGCGAGGTCGAGCGCCCAGGTTAAGCCGCTCCAGAGGACGGGGCTCAGGCCGAGGAGCCTGAGTGCGAGCCCAACGGCCAGGCCGACCCCCGAGGCGCATGTCCGTATCGCCTCGCGGCTCTTCCAGACCGTTGACCCCTGGTAGCGCGCTCCCTCGCTCGCCGACTCTCCGTCGCGCTCCACCGTGTAGCCGAGCGAGCGAACCGCGTCGGCTATTAACTGCTCGCCCGTCAGAGAGGGGTCGAAGTAAACTCGCAGGTCCTTGGCGACGATACGGGCCTCGACGCGCTCGACGCCCTCCAGCTGCTCGAGGCGGCTCGCGATGCGCTGCGCGCAGCTGGCGCAGTCCATATCGGGCACCCCGAGCACTAGCTCGCAAGAGGCCTGCTGCGTGCCGTCGCTCACTCCAGCTCCTCCCTGACGTGCTCCAGCCCGAGGTCGAATAGCCGGGCGACGTGGTCGTCATCGAGGGAGTAGTAAGTCAGTTTCCCGTCGCGGCGGTGGCGGACCAGCCGCATCTGGCGGAGCTGGCGCAGGTGGTGAGAGACGGCGGAGGCACTGGCGCCAACGGCTGCGGCCAGATCACCGACGCAGAGCTCGCGCCCGGCCAGGGCCCGGACTATCTGGAGCCGAGTGGGGTTAGCCAGGATCTGGAAGGTGTCGGCGATAAGCGTCAGCTCGTCCTCACCGCAGAGAGCGGCTTCAGCGGCCGCCACGGCGCCGGGGTCGACCAGATGGTGGTGGCCCTCGCCGTGGTGGGGGCGGTGGGGTGTGGGGGGAGTGTGTGAAGAATGTGTCATACGTTCATATAACCTAGCCCGCTCCGTCGCTCCCGACAAGGATCCCGAGCCGCGCTTTGACTCCCGGACCCTCCCCCCCTAGTTTCGCCATATGTTCAAGAGGTTTCGCGAGAAGATCGAGCGCGCCTTGGAGCGCCGTGAAGCTGAGCGGCCCCTCTCCCGCGACGAGCTCGACCGCTTGCTGCACGGGATGCGGGAAGAACTGATAGAGATGAAGTCGCGGATCCCGCGGATGGAGCGGCAGGCGGAGGAGCTCGATCGTCAGGCGGCGCGGCAGATACAGCGGGCGGAGCTGGCCTATAACAAGGCCCGCGAGGCGCAGGCGGCGGCGAATCCGGATGAGGCTCAGCAAGGCACGGAGGCGGCGCGTGATGCTTTGAGCTACGCCGAGGATCTACGGCGGCAGGCGGACGAGACGCGTGAGGAGGCGGCGCGGCTGAAGGTCGAGTACGCTGACAAGATGGACCATCTCAAGGAGGCGGAGAGGAATCGCGACGTCTTGGTCGCCCGCTCCCGTCGTGCGACAACGGCGCGCAAGCTGGACGAGATGTTGCGGGGCCCGGAGAGTGGATTGGGCCGCTTCGAGCGAGCCGAAGAGGAGATAGAGGTGGCGGAGGATCTGGCCGTGGCAGAGCGTGAAGTGAGCGAAGCGCTGGGTGAGCGATCGCGGATCAGAGAGATCGAGACGGATATCGAGCTACGGCAACTGGAGGCGGCGACGGAGACGGATGAGATCGAGAAGCGCCTTAAGGAGCTGAAGCGTCAGATGGATTCTGACGAGCGCTGACGGGCCCGCCGGCCGATACCTTCCTGGCGGAGATCGAGCGTCCCACATCCAACATCCCGCATCGGCATCTTGCGGTGCTAGCACGCCCCGACGGCCGAATGTGAGACAGCGAACGCTGAGCACCGAGGTTTGAGCCTCGATGTTCAGCGCTCAGTGTTTGATGTTCGGTCTCCGTTTCTCACTCCTACTCGGCCGCCGCCTGCTCTGCCTTGGCGTAGAACGGCTCCCACTTCTCCGGCGGCGGCTTCGCGGTGAGCAGGCTCACGAGCACGAGCGCGAAGATCGACGCCGTCGCGGCTGGTATGATGATGTAGTCAGTCTCGAGGAACGGCTCGCCATGGGATCGCTGGTGGAACCAGTTGACGATGGTGATGAGCGCCGTCACGCTCATACCAGCAACGATGGATGACACGCCGCCCGCCGTCGTGGTCCGCCGCCAGAGGAAGGCTGCGAGGAGCGCCGGCGTGATGCCGGCGCCCACCATGGTGTAGGCGGTGAAGGCCATCGCCAGGATGGTCGTGAACTGGGTTGCCAACAGCAACGCCACGATCCCGAGCACGACGATCGAGATCCGCTGGAAGAGGATGATCCTTCTGTCACCGGCGTCGGGTCTGATGAACCGCTGGTATATGTCGCGAGTCAGATTGGTGGCCGGCACCATGAGGAACGTGTTTCCCGTCGACAGGATGATCGCCACGCCACCGGACAGCAACAGGGCCCCCATGATCACCGGCAAGTTCTCGAAAGCGACCTGAAGGATGATCGTCTCTGTGGTGGGAGCGTCGTGAACCAGCACACCGCCGGCCGCCGCCGTCGCAGCGGCATCGACGAAGGCGGGGCTATTCCAGTGGATGGCCGATCCGATCACCGACACGGCCGCGAGCAGCGTCTCGATCACTACCACACCGATGATCATCCCGATGACCGCGCGCCGCGCCGCGCGTTCGCTCTCGGCCGAGAAGAACTTCTGGTAGATGCTGCTCTCTCCCAAGAGGAGGAAGAACGTCGGGAAGAACACGCCTACTGCCCAGATCCAATTCCTGCTACCGAAGACGGCGAAGTGGTCCGCGGGAATAGCCTCGGTCACGCCACTCCAGCTTCCGGCCGCGCTCAGGGCGAACGGGACGGCCAGAACCACCGAGACGATCATCACGATGCCGTTGAAGACATCGATGGAGACTATGGAGACCATCCCCGCCAGCAGCGTGAACAGGATGATCACGCCGCAGGTAATCAACGCGCCCACCTCTGGGCTGATGCCTCCGTTGGTGATGATGTCCAGCAGACGGCCGCCACCGCGAAACTGGTAACCCGCGATCGATATGTAGGCGATGATGACGGCGAAAGTGCCGAAGATGCGGGCCCACTTGTTGTAGCGCTTCTCGAGGATGTCGGGTACCGTGAACTCGGCGATCCGGCGGACGCGGTGCGCCAGGAAGTAGACGATGACGATCCCCACCCAGGCGCCCGCGCTCATCCAGAGCTGCGAGAAACCCATCCGGAATGCCAGGCCTGCTCCGCCGAACAGGCTGCCGGAGCCGATCCAGGTGCAGACCAGCGTTCCCACCAGCATCATGACCGGGACGTGGCGCCCGGCCACCATGAAATCTTCCTGAGTCTTGATCCGGCGCGACTTGGAGATGGCGACGCCGAACAGCAGGAGGATGTACATAGCTATGATGGCGGTGTATACCATGTAGCTCTCCCGGTGGCTTGTTTCTGGGGCCTGTGGTGTCGGAAGCGGCG
Source organism: Gemmatimonadota bacterium (assembly GCA_020344215.1). Lineage (GTDB taxonomy): Bacteria > Gemmatimonadota > Gemmatimonadetes > Palauibacterales > KS3-K002. Next base: position 2,619,978 of record CP070815.1, on the reverse strand, counting down.
CCAAGGTAAACGTGGGAGCGCGGTGGAGCAAGGGAGGCAGCTGCGGCCTTGTCAGGAGGACGCCCCCGGCTAGGATTGGGCCATGGCGGTCGAGGTCTATGTGATGCGACACGGTGAGACCGAGGCGAATCTCCGGCAGATTCTCATCGGCCGGGAGGATTCGCCGTTCACCGAGGCGGGCTGGCGGCAACCGGTGGAAGTGGCCCGCTATCTTGTCGAGCGACCGGTATCGCGGATCTACTCGAGCCCGATGGATCGGACGCTGCGCACGGCGGCCCTCGTGCAGCAGACGCTCGACCGGTCCGTCCCCGTCGATACGGAGCCGGCCATCGCGGAGATCGACGCTGGCGAGTTCACCGGCCTTACGTTCCAAGAGGTTCGGAGCCGCCTCCCGAGCGATGCGGCCTTGGGGAAGTTCCACTACCCGGGCGGCGAGTCGTGGCGGGATGTGCAGGAGCGGTCGGTGGCCTTCGTGTACGGGTTGGAAGCCCGCCACAACAGCGATGCCGTACTCGTCGTGACGCACGCGGGAGTGATCGCCGGTCTGGTGGCTGAGTATCTGCAAATACCGATCGAGGAGTACATCCGCACCCGCTTCGGCCACGACTTTCTCGGTCGGATCACGGTGGCGGCTGGGATGATGACGGGTTACGAGAAGATCGCTGGCACGGTGGACAGTTGGATTTGACGGCGACGGTAGTCCCATGCCGGAGGGTCTCGATGAGTATGTCGGCGGACACCCGGTGTCTCTTGAGGACGCTGCTCCTGCTGGCTCTTGCGGGCTGCACAGCCGGAGAGCGCGCGGCGCAGGAAGGAGAAGCGGCTGCACCGGCGGCAGAGGGTACGGCGGCGGAGGAGACCGCGAGGGTTCCTGTCGAGGCAGCGCCCGCGGTGGAATCGGAACCGCGCGAGCCGGCGGTAAGGGAAGAGACGGCGCAGCCGGGCACGGCGCCTCCAGCTACGGAAGGCGAGACTGAAACGATGCGGCCCTGGGTACTACTCGAGTTCGCCCGCCCGCTGGAAGAGACCGACTTCGGGTGGTTGGAGGCCAACGGCTTCCGGGTAGACACCGTGATGAGCGAGCGGCTGGTGCGCGGTTGGCTGGGGGGCCCGGCGGGTGGGGCGGTGATCGCGAGTGATCCCCGAATCGCCCGAATCCACACGCAGATGCGCTGATTGAGGCGATCCGGGATTCGCCCCTGCTAGTTGCTGATGGTCAGCGTGAAATCCTTCTCAACCATGAGCGCATTGTCACTCCCAGCCACCTGCAACAAGGAGACGGTGTAGCTGCTCGCCTGTCCAACGTCGGGCACGGTGAATTCGAACAGCGGCCCCAACGAGTGCGAACCGATCACCGCCACCCTCGTCGTAATCCCGGAAGTGTACGAGTAGATCAGGTCGCCGCTGTTCACCGTAGCCGGGTTGGAGATACTGTCTCCTCTCACCAGAACCAGGAATGCGGCCCCCGGGTCTCCGGTCGTAGACACACTCACGGTCAGCTGCCCCGGGCGCGCAGGCCCGGTGCCGTCGTCGCCGCCGCAGGCGGCGGCGAACAACGCGACGCAGGCGGCGGTCGCCACAGCGACCCAACCAGCTGGCTTGGTCCTCATCGTTCTCCCTCCTTTGCGCCTGCGTTGCGTGTACCGTCAGCAGCGTCGAGTAGCATTCCGGTCTTCTGCAGGTAGGCTCGAAAGTCGCCCACATCGTAGCCGCCGTTCTGATTGCCGATTATGTCGAGGAATCGCCTCTCCGCTGGGGTGAGCAGGTATACGATACGCAGCAGCTGTTCGATGACGGCGTCCAGCGCCAGAGTAGGTTCGGTGATGACGATTGTCACCGTGCCGCTTGTGGAGAGTGGGCCTGACTGTCCCTCGAGCACGAGTTCGAACGTGCCCGCTTCTTCCGGGACGCCGGTGATCGCGCCTGTGGTCGCGGCCAGCGAGAGGCCGGCGGGCATCGGGTCTCCGCCCGCCTGTGTCCAAGAGTAGGCCTCCGTCCCACCGGCAACCTCAACCGTGTCGGCGTAATAGGCACCGACGACACCATCGGCAAGGGTCTCGGTCAAGATCGCGACATCCAGCAGGTCGAGGTTGACGCGGAAAGCCATACTCATGTCGCCGTTCACTGTGATACTGTCGACCTGTAAGCCTGTCGCGCTGCCATCGCTCAGCCTGGAGTCTGGAACCGTCGACCGGCCGAAGGTCGTACTGAATGTCGCGCCCGGATAAGGATCGCCGGAGTCGCCGCGGTTTCCTCCGCTGCTCCGGCGCTCGCCGAGGTCGTCGCGGCCGTCTGCCTGCTCGAGCTTGACCCCGTGCGGTGTGTGTGCGTTAACCTGGTTCCACGGTCGCCAATCAGTGATGGCCTGCGGCGTGATATGCCAAATGAGAAGACCCTCACCGTGCAGCTGGGCGTCGGATCCGGTCCTGCGGCGGTTCTCGACCAGGAAGTACTCCGTCGTCCACGCGATATCGATACGGAGAGCGGCGTCACCCGTGACGATCCGGTCTAGCGCGTGTCTGGTGGTGTCGCCCAGCTGGGCGCTGATCGCCTCTACAGTGATCCAGCCGACGTCGTCCTTAGACCATGCGCTGAGGTGAGCAGGACTGGCAGGGGTATTCCAGTTACCCGAGCCCATGAGCCCCCAGTGACCAATCCCCTCGGTCGTCGGCGGGTCGGGGAAGACGCCGGTGTCGTAGAGGTCGGGCAGGCCGAGTATCCCGTGACCCAGCTCGTGGACCATGATGCCGATCGCCATTGGCTGGGTGGGCGTGCACCCGTCTCCGCCCCCCACGGCCGATTGGATGACGTAGTCGTCCACGTGAACGCCGTCATCGGTTAGATAAGGCGCCCCTTTCCACGCTCTGTAGATCCAGGCGTGTGCCCAGATGTGTGAAGAGCGGCAGACACCGTCGCGGAGCGGATGGAGGATGGCCAGGAGATCGACGTAACCGTCTTCGTCCGCGTCGTATTGGGAGAAGTCGATCTCGGCGTCAGCTGAGTCCAAAAGCGCTTCGATGTAGTCGCCCAGATGGTCCGTCCGCGGATCGAGTCCGTTGTTCTCCCCTTCGTACCACGTGCTGGCGCTGTCCACCGTAACCCAGTTGACAACGTCTCCGGTCACAGTCAACAGACCGTTCGAAACCTCGTCGTAGTACGTGGTCACCGAGTAGGGTGGGGCCAGAACCGTGCTGAACAGTGTCGAGTCGAGCGTCGCTCGGTCGGGTAGAACCGAGTGGGTACTGTCGCTGAACAGGCCTAAGAGCACCGGGTAGCGGAACGTACCGCTGACCGCCGTGCCCATCGCTTGGGCCGCCGCCACCGACGGCTGCAGGCCCCTGAAATGGGTGTTGAGGCCCGCGTAGTCGCCGGCTTGCGCCAGCGCCTGCCGGCGCTCCCGGATCCGGCGCGCGTACTCCTTCCATGCCCGCTGGAGCTGGTAGGCGTTGGGATCCCGGGCCAGGACCTCGTAGTACCCGCTCGGCGGTCGGGTCCCGTGCAGCCTCCCGCGCATCTCCACGTCCTGTGCGCTCAGTCCGGGAGGCGCGGTGGCCGCGACGATGGCCGTGGTGGCTGCCGCCGTCAGCGGAATTAGGATCCATCCTCTCATTACGTCTGCCCGGTCGGCTCCTCGGTAAGGCCGTTGGCTCGATTTCGGGTCAGCGCTCTAGTAACGCCGCGCCGCGCTGAATTGTGCCCATCCCCGGCGAGCTTCCGATCGCAGAGGCCGCCGCTTAGGCCGCGTCACGGGCCCTTCTTTCGTGGAGGAAAGCGCCACAGAAGGCGTTTGGAGAAGCATGCCAAGACTAGCGACACCCCTCTGGGACGTCAACCTGGCGGCGCGCGTCGCTGCGGGGCGCTGCCAGCGCGGCGCCAGCAGCGGCGTCGTGCGAGGGAGTGGGCAAAGGGGGTGCAGGCATGAAAGATAACTTACATGGCGGGGCCAACGGTGGTGTGGTCTGGTGCTCCATCTCGTTGTAGAACAAGGGCTTGAGTGGTGCGGCGCGCTTACGGGCCGTGCCCGATGAGGGCGTGCCGCGGGGGGCGCCCCCGCCAGGATTGGCTCCACGCCTAGCTTTTCTCCTTGACGTTTCAAGGGAGTTGGCTGTACAGTAGATCCGGCTTCGGCTTCGCCCATGCCCTTTTTGGCCAACCCATCTCCTGAAAGGGGGACGCGGTGAACAAGACGGAACTCATTGAGAAGCTTGCTGAGACAACGAGCCTCAGCAAAGCCGACGCTGGTCGCGCGGTGGATGCCCTGTTCGATGTGGACAAGGGGATTATCGCGGGCGCGCTCCGCTCGGGCGCGAAGGTGCAGATCACCGGGTTTGGGACGTTCGAGACCCGGAAGCGCGGGGCGCGGATGGGCAGGAACCCGCGCACGGGCGACCGGATCCAGATTCCGGCGTCGGTGTCGCCGGCTTTCCGTCCTGGGAAAGGGCTAAAGGACGGAGTCAAGCCGGGCTTCTAGCTCGACCCTGGGGGAAGGAGGCCGGACGTAGGCGGCCTGCTTCCCCCGACACCCTACCTCCCTAGTCTCTGAACACCCGCACGCCAGCGGGCCGTCCCCGTATCGTCGCTGTCGCCAGAGCTTTGATCACCCTTTCCGCGACCGAGGTGGAGACTTCCACCGAGGAGTGGGTGTCTCTGATCTCGATGCGGCCGATTCTGTCGCCGGTGACGGAGGCTTCGCCGGTGATGGCGCCGACCAGGTCGGCGGGCCGCACGCCGTCGCGGCGTCCGACGCCGAAATAGAGACGCGTCCAAGCGGGTAAAGATGGCTCGGGTGCCTCGGGTGCACGCTCGCGCAACAGGGCGGCAGCCGCAGCGGCGAGCTGGGTCGGGCTGAACTCCTCGAGTAGCGGCTCGAGGAGGAGCATGTACGGCTCGAGGTCGCGCTGAGTGGCGGCCTCGCGAAGTTGCTGGCGCGTCGCCTGGGCCGAGTGATGGGCCTCTGCGGGGACGGCGGCGCGGACCAATGTGGCCCGCAAGGCGAGCAGCTCGGCTAGCTGTGCGAGGTGGGCGAGCTCGCGGGGCTCAGCGAAGATCAGAGTCCTGGTCGCGCGTTCGAGCAGCGAACGGAAGCCGGGGAGATCGGGTGGTGTCCCCCAAGAGACGGCCAGGTCCGCTGGCTTGTCGTCGTTCCGGCCTATCCAGCCGATCCGCACGCCGGGCTCCTCGGCGCTCTCGACGATCGGTACCCCCCGCACGCTCAACTGATCGGCCAGCGTTCGGGCCTCCCCCTCCAGGCGGCAATGAAGGCGGGTCCGTGTTCCGCTCTTCGGCCCCCGCTCGGCGAACAGGCGGACGAGAGTCGGGACCCACTCATGGCGCGGCGCAGCACAGAACTCCAGGGTGGCGCCCTCCAGCGGCTCGGCCTCGCTTGGCAGGTAGGCGAGCCGGCGGGCTCGGTGCGCATGCCGGTCGATCCAGTCCTCGATCTCCTCGGTGATCTCGGAGGTGAACAGGACTCGCTGTGCCCCCTTCGGTATCTGCGCCGCGAGCGTCTCTAGCGCCGCGGTCGCGCCGAGCCGGGTCATGGCGGAGGCGCCGTCTACGACAACCGTCCGCAGCCCGTCCAGCTTGATCGCCGAGTGCTCGAGGGCAGCCAGCGCGGCCGCTGGGCTGGCGCAGGCGACTTGGGCGCTGAACGCTGAGTTGGGCCTGACCACACCGACCGTCAGTCCGAGGGGCTGTAGCAGGCGATGGAGCGCGTCCGCGGTGCGCGTGGCGCCGTCATCGGTCGGACGCAGGACGAGGGCCTGCGTAGCGGCGGTGCCCACGTCGAGCCTGGTGGCGAGCCCGAGGCCATAGGCTAGGGTCTTGCCACTTCCGGCGGAGGCGATGCCGACGGCGGTCGTCCCGCGTGCTATGACCGGAACGGCTTCCTCCTGCAACGCCGTGGGGTGGCGGTACCCCAACCGGCCCAGATTGTCGACCAAGCTGTCGGCCAGCTTCAGATGCGTGAAGTCGTTCATCCCCCCAATCTATCATGCGCGGCCGATTTCCGAAGCGGCCGCTCGGCTTGACGGTCTGGCCCGTGGCGGCCTATGATCGCCCCCCAAGTCAGCGAGGTCATTCGATACGGGTGTGATCGTGAAGGAGACGAACAGGAAGGCGATCGTCATCGGTACGAGCTCTGGCATTGGCCGCGCCCTTGCCCGACTGCTGGGGGAGAGTGGCTACGAGGTCGGGCTAGCAGGCCGGCGCATCGAGCTGATGGAGGAGCTGCGCCGCGAGATCAACGCGCCGACCCACCTGAAGGCGATGGACCTCACATGCCCCGACGAGGCCCGGGAGCTCTTGGGCGCGCTGATCGACGAGATCGGCGATGTCGAGCTGATAGTGGTGAACTCCGGCGTCGGACACACGGACCCGCCCTGGGAGGAGGAGCTGAAGATCATGCGGGTTAACGTGGTCGGCTTCGCCGCCGTTGCGAACCGGGCCATGGAGTACTTCATCGAGCGCGGCTCGGGCCATTTGGTCGGGATCTCATCGATCTCCGGCCTCCGCGGCCTCAGGGCGGCCTACAGCGCCTCCAAGGCCTTTGACTCGACCTATCTCGAAGGGCTGCGCCTGAAGGCCGACAGACTGGGGCTAGACATTCAAGTCACCGACATAAAGCCGGGCTTCGTCGACACGGAGATGACCGCCGGCCGCGAGGACATGTTCTGGGTCACGACGCCCGAAGAGGCGGCCCGGCAGATCTATGCGGCCATACGCAAGAAGAGGCGCCACGTCTACGTGACGAGACGGTGGCGCCTGATGGGCTGGCTGATGAAATCGCTGCCTTACCCTATCGTCTCCCGGATCGTCTCAAGGAAGCGCTAGCATCTCCTCGCCTTCCACTTCTTATCCTACTCCTACTCGTACTCGTAGTCCTAATCCTACTCCTACTCGTCATTAGTACCGCCAGTTTGGGAGAGACGATGAGGATGACGAGTCGAGTAGCAGCACGATTACGAGTACGATTACAAGTAAGACCTAGGACGTTCGGGGCTAACCCTCGAAGGGTGGGGGGTGGTCCATGTCGTAAGGGCGCAGCGAGATCACGCCACCCGGCGGGACGCCCAAGTCAGCTAGCGTGCGTGACTCGTCCAGCACCTCCTTCTCGAAGTACTCCACGTAGTAGGCCGAGCTGTCGACTTCGCCGCTCCCGAGTAGCTCGGGCAAAGCCCTCTCCTTGATCGCGCCCACAGACGTGTCCGGGGTGAATTCCATCCTCTGCTCCCGCCACTCGTCGGGGACGATCACACGAATCTGTATCATGTCTCCGGACATCGGCGCCGTCCTCCCGGGCTAGACGTGAGGGATGGTGTAGAGGAACCTGAGCGTGACGTCCGTGACGTCGAGGCCTACGCCGCGGTCGGTCTCGGCCCGCACGGTCGTGTGCCCGTGCTCCCTGTAGGCCTTGATCTTCGCGCTGCCGATGGCGCCGGAAAACTCGAGTCGGTCCGCGCCTCGTACCTGTATCTCTAGGCCGGTGTGTTCGCGGTAGAACTCGGCGGCCTTCTCGATCACTTCCTCCGGCGAGAGATGTGTGGCTAGCTCGAAATTCATCGCTCTCCTTTGCTTCGTCCGGGTTGTGGGGCCGGGGCGAATATCTGGCCGAGATCTCTGCCCGTCAAGGAACGGCTACGGGTTAGCCCCGGATCGGCGCGACCCGGGTGCTCAGTGCCTCCAGCCCGCTCTCGCGCACGACGACGTCATCCTCGATCCGCACCCCCCAGCGGCCCGGCAGGTAGATGCCGGGCTCGATGGTGAAGACCATCCCGGGCTCCAGCCTCCGCGTGTTGCCTTCCACGATGTAGGGCGGTTCGTGACCGTCCATCCCCATGCCGTGGCCCAGTCGGTGGGTGAAGTATTCTCCGTAGCCCGCCTGCCTGATGACGTGGCGAGCGATCCGGTCGAGCTCCTGGCACTCCATGCCGGGCTGGCCGGCGTCGAACGCTGCGGTCTGGGCGCTGAATACGGTGTTGTATATCTCGCGGTACTCGGTCGACGGCTCGTCGCCGAAGAAGTACATCCGTGTGATATCCGACGTGTAACCGTGTACGCGGCAGCCGGCATCGACGAGAACGAGCATCCCCCGCTGCAGCTGCCGGCCTTCGGTGCCGCCGTGGGGGAGCGCGCTGGTGGGCCCGAACTGGATCAGTCCCCCTCCGCGTGCGCCGTGCTTCGCCATCTCGGCGCTGAGCACCGCGGCGACCTCCCGGTCGGTCAGGCCGGACTCGAGCGAGGCGAAGGTCGCCGCGATGGACGTCTCGGCGATCGACACCGCGCGGCGGATAAGCTTGAGCTCGGCTTCCGATTTGATAATGCGCATCTGCTCGAACACGGTGCTGCCGTCGACCGTCTCCCACGCCGGCAGCGCCTGCTGGAGCCGCCGCGCCATACCGTAGCGAACGCTGAACTCTACCCCTATGCGGCCGGCCGTCTCGGCGGCGAGTCCGTCGGCGACCAGGGAGAAGGGATTCTCATCCTCTGCCCAGCCCCGGACGTCGGAGATCGCACGTACGGTGCGCTGCACCCGCTCGACTTCGAAACCCGGTGCCACGATGAACGGGTCGCCGTTCTGCGGGATTACCAGGGCGATCAGCCGCTCACTGCGGCCGAAGTTGCCGCCTGCCAAATAGGCGAACGTCGTCGAGGGCTCGCACAGAACGGCCGAGAGGCCCGCTTCGGTCATCAGCTCGACCGCCCTGGCCAGCCGCTCGCTGAAGACGGAGTCCGGCAGCGGGTCGATTCCCTGGTCGAGCGCCGGGTCGCCGGCCGGCTCCACGCCCCAGCTGTGCTCCAGGCCCGGCAAGAGGGTCGCCGCCCCGGCGGTCCCGGCGAGTCTCAGGAAGTCTCTTCGCCTCATTGTGCCTGCCCTGTTGACGGTGGGATTTCAGCCTACATTACGTGCTGTCATACGCGCCTACAACCCTTGTCAGGAAGCGACCGATGCGTAACTCGCTGTTGCTGATGGCCGTGGCTGTGGCGGCACTGGTGATCGCGCTGCAGACGACGTCGCGCCGTGGTGCGGAGGCGCCGGCCGACCTGATTCTCGTGGGCGTTGAGATCTACACCGTCGAGGCGGACCGGCCTCGTGCCGAGGCGGTTGCCGTCCGGGGCGGCAGGATCATCGCCGTAGGCGACGAGGGCGAGATCTCTCGCCACAAAGGGCCGGCGACCGCTGTGGTCGATCTGGGCGGTGCATTCGTTGTGCCGGGCTTCATCGACAACCACACGCACTTCGACTATGCGGCGCGGCTGTTGCTCGGGATCAACCTGCTGGACGTGACTGACGCCGACCTGCTGGCGGAGCGGGTGGCGGGGGCCCGGGACCGGCTGCCCGAGGGCGCTTGGATCTTGGACGGCGATTGGGGCGCTTACGAGGAGTGGGCGATGGGCTCCAGCGGGCGCGAGGAAGTTGCCGAGCCCAGGGAGCGGTTCAAGCCGCACCGGGACATCATCGACCCGCTCACGCCGGAGACGCCTGTGCTGCTCTCCCGCTGGGACGGGAGCGAGTACTTGGCGAACGGCGTGGCGCTGGAGCGTGCGGGGATTACCCATGCCACGCCGGATCCAGCTGGCGGAACCATCGAGCGCGACCCGCGAACCGGGGACCCCACAGGAATCCTCACGGGGACGGCGGCAGACCTGGTTCGGCGGGTCATCCCGGCCAAGTCGTTCGAGCAGCGGGTGCTCGAGGCCCGTGTCGCGCTGGCGCGCCTGGCGGAGAATGGGGTGACCGGAATCCACGACATCACGCGTGCGCACCAGATGGAGGTCTTCCAGTATCTGCGCGACAGGGGCGAGCTGACGGTGCGCGTCTACGCCCGGCCGACTCTAGACCACTGGGAGGACCTGGCGGCGCTGGGTGTCGGCACGGGTTACGGAGACGAGTACCTCAAGATCGGAGGTCTCAAGGGCTTTGTTGACGGGATCATGGGGAACTCGGGCGCCCGGTTCAGGGAACCGTACGATCACCAGCCGGACAATAGTGGTATCTGGCGAACGATGGTGCTGGAGCCGCCGGGGATGGCGGAATTGATCCGCGCGGCCGACTCGGTGGGCCTGGACCCACACGTCCACGCCATCGGCGACCTGGCGGTGGACACGCTCCTCGACTGGTTCGAGATGGCGGTGGAGCGCAACGCACCCCGCGAACGCCGCTTTCGGATGATCCACGCTCAGGTAGTGGAGGAAGACGACTTCGAGCGCTTTGGTGAGCTCGGCATTATCGCGGAGGTACAACCATACCACGCCATCGATGACATGCGCTGGATGGAAGAGCGGATCGGTTACGAGCGCTGCAAGGGGGCTTACGCGTTCAAGTCGCTGATGGAGGGCGGCGCCCTGCTCTCCTTCGGGTCCGACTGGCCCGGCACCAACGCGGCCTGGTACCCGGCGAAGCCACTGCTCGGAATCTACGCGGCGGTCACGCGCCAGACTCTCGACGGCGAGCCGGAGGGCGGCTGGTTCCCGGAAGAGCGCCTTGATGTCGAGACAGCGATCGCCGCCTTCACCATCAACAACGCGTTCGCCGCGGGCGAGGAGGATGTGAAGGGGAGTATCCGGGCCGGCAAGCTCGCCGACTTCACGATCCTCGATGGTGACCTGCTCGAGGTCGAGCCGTCGGAAATCAAAGACGTGCGGGTGCTCGGCACGGTCGTTGGTGGGCGCGTCGTCTACGCTGATCCCACCCTCACCGACCTCGTGGAACTGCTCGACGAGGCTGCGCCCGGTAGATGAGTCGAGTGATCGCGGAGGGCGCCGGGGCGCCCCGGGTGGAGGGGCCGGCTTTAAGACCGGCGCCTTGGCTCGTCGCGCTGCCCGCGGGCCTCTTACTGGCAACGGCTGCGGCGCTGATGCTGCGGCGCGTCGAGCCGTTCGTCAACTACTTCTACATCTCCGCCTGGTACCCGACACTCCTCTTGCTGGACACTGCCGTGGCGGCGCGAAGTGGGCGCTACTACCTGTTGTCGCGCCCGCGCTTGGCGCTGTCGCTGCTCGCCTGGTCCGCGGTTCTCTGGTTCTTCTTCGAGCTGGTCAACTTTCGGGTCGCTAACTGGTACTACGTCTTCCTGCCGCCGGATCGCCCGGTCCGCTGGCTGGGGACGACGGTCTCATTCGCGACGGTGCTCCCGGCCATCTTTCTGGCAGAGCGCTGGTTGACGGCGCGGGGGGCGTACGAGCGGATACGCTGGCCGACGTTCGGCGTCAGCCGGCGGACCCTGTGGGGTGTGTTGCTGACCGGTATCTTGTTCGCCGCCCTCTCGCTGGCTTGGCCGCGGATCTTCTTCCCGATGATCTGGGGGGCGCTCACCCTTCTGCTGGAGCCGTGGAATTACCTCCGCGATCCCGCCCGCTCACTGCTCGCCGATCTGTCGAAGGGCCGCCCAGCGCGCCTGCTGCGCTTCCTGACCGGCGGCCTCGCCATCGGCTTCATCTGGGAGCTGTACAACATCGAGTCGCGATCGAAATGGGTCTACACCGTCCCCGGGTTCGAGAACCTCAAGCTGTTCGAGATGCCACTAGCCGGGTTCCTCGGTTTCCCGGTGTTCGCGCTCGACTGTTTCGTCGTCTACCAGTCGCTGGTGCTGGCGCGAGTGGCCATTGCTGAGAAGCACGTGCCACCTGAGAGCGCTCCCCGGCTGAGCCCGCGACGCACGGCGCTGGCCGCCGTCGCCGCTGCCGCGTTCTCGCTGGCGATCCTCTTCGGGATGGATCGTTGGAACACCGACTCGCTGCGGCCGCTCGTTCAGGATCTGTGGGTCGCCGAGTCGGCGGATCGGGAGCGGTTGGCCGGCACTCCGTACGAGGATCTGTTTCTGCTGGCGGGGGCCGAGCCGGCCGAAGTCGCCGACGTCGGCGACGTGACGCCCGGGACGGCATACGAGTGGATTGCCGCGGCGCGGCTGTCGACCCTGCGGGGGATCGGGACCGAGAACGGCCGGATCATTTGGGATGCAGGCATCAGATCGGTAGACGATCTCGCCGCTGCGGACCCGGGGGAGTTGAGTGCGCGCCTGAGGGCGATGACGCAGCGGCCACGTGCTGCCACCCCGCCGAAAGTGCGGGTTTGGGTCAGGGCAGCCCGGCGCGCCACCGGCGAGCGGTGGGATTGGGCGACACGCTGACGGCCCGCGCCGGCCGCCAGCATGTTATCTTGCCGAAGGATGGAGCAGGGTAAGCGAGAAGCCTGTGAGCGCTACGTCGCCGAGCTGTTCGCGCCTGAGGACGAGATCCTCGCCGAGCTGAGGCTAGCTATCAGACGGGCGGGCCTGCCGGAGATCCAGATCAGCGCCGATGAGGGGAAGCTGCTTCAGGTCCTGCTGCAGGCGATCGGCGCCAGGCTCGTCATCGAGCTGGGCACGCTGGGTGGCTACAGCGCCATCTGGATGGCCCGGGCGCTGCCCAGCGATGGGCGGCTGATCACGATCGAGAAGGAGGCCGATCGTGCGGAGCTGGCTCGGGACTTCATCGCCCGCGCCGGGCTGGCCGAGCGGGTCGAGGTGAGGGTTGGTGATGCCCTCCCGCTGCTCGAACAGTTGGCGGCTGAAGGGCCGTTCGATGCCGCGTTCATCGACGCGGACAAAGCGGGATACCCGAGCTATCTCGAGTGGTGTGCCGGCAACGTGCGCTCGGGCGGTCTCGTCATCGCCGACAACGCGTTCAAGGGTGGGCGGGTGCTCGAAGGTGATACGCAGGATCCGGGGGTAATCGGGATCCAGGAGTTCAACCGCCGAGTTGCCCGGGACGCCCGATTCACGTCGATCGTCGTGCCGACACGTGACGGTGTGGCGATCGCACTGGTAAACTGAGGCAGGGCCGTGCGCGTCAACTACCACATCCACAACCAGTACTCGAGCGACGGACGCGGTAGCACCGCAGAGGTATGCGAGGTCGCCGCCGAACTGGGGTTCGAAGAGATCTGCTTCACCAATCACGCCGAGGCGCTGAGCCCCGCTGGCGACGACTGGATCCTCGATCTCGTGGAGGCCCGCCAGAGGTACGAGCAGCTCCAGCACGAGATCGAGCGGTTGCAGCCGGAGTACCCGGAGCTGCGCATCTTGCTGGGCGCCGAGTACGAGTATCGGCCGGAGTGGGTTGAGACCCTCGACGCGCTCACGGATTCGGTCGATTTCGACCTGATCATCGGGTCTGTCCATGTGGTCGACGGTGAGCAAATCTCGGGCGGTGCGGTGAGCAACTACTTCAAGACGCGTGATGCATCGGAAGCGTACGGCCGCTATTTCGAGACAGTGGAAGAGATGCTGGAGTGGGGCGGCTTCGACGTGGTCGCCCACCTCGACATGGCGAAGCGATTCGGAGTGAAGTACTACGGGCCGTTCGACGCGAAACCGTTCGAGTCGCAGTTGGGCGGCCTGCTCGAGAAGATGGTCTCCAAGGGTCTCGGGCTCGAGGTAAACACTTCTGGTGTCGTTCAAACACCGGCCGAGCCCTACCCATCCCTCGGAATCCTCAAACTGGCAAGAGAGGCTCACGTGGCTACGGTCACCATCGGCACCGACAGCCACGTCCCGACGAGCTTCGAGCAGGGTTGGGATGTCGGTGAGCAGATGCTCCAGCGAGCCGGGTTCAGCGAGATCACGCTATTCAGCCACCGCATCCGCAAGAGCGTGCCGCTGATAACCGAGCCGGAAGAGGGGGAGTAACGGCTGCTGCCTTTCAAGCGGATCATCCCCAGCCTCGCCCTCGATCAGGCCGGTGGCTTGGTCGGACCCTTCGCACTTCAAGAGCTCGGCCACCCGGCCGACCCCGTGGCGGCTTCGCTCGCCTACGCACAGGCGGGCGCTGACGAGATCATGCTCGTGGCCCGCAGCACGCCGCCTGAGGTTCTGCGCGAGGTCGTCGAGCGTGTAGCGCCCTCGCTATCAGTCCCGCTCGCCTGCTGGACGGAGCTGATGACCGGGGCCCAGGTCGGCGAGCTGCTTGCCGTGGGCGCCTCGCGGGTCGCCATTCAGAAGGCGGCTCTTGCTGATCCGGAGCTCATCGCGACGTGCGCCCGCAGCTTCGGCTCTGAAGCGATCGCGGTCGCCGTCGCGGCCGGCGGTGTGGACGATGGCTGGCGTGTGTTCGAGGGACATGGCGGCGCGGCCAGCGAGTGGGACGCGCTGACTTGGGCCTGCGTCATCGAGGCTCAGAACGGGGGCGAGATCATCATCGAGTCGCCGGCCGGCGGGGCGGAGGGCGGGCCGTTCGATCTCGAGTTGCTGCAGCTGGTCAGCTCGGCGGTGGCGAGGCCTGTAGTGGCGGCTGGCGAAGCGGGTCAGGTAGAGGACCTGTTCGACGCTCTAATGGTCGGTGATGCCGACGCCGTCTTGGTGAGCTCGCTCCTTCACTCGGGCGAAGCAACCCTGAGCGGCATCAAGGCCTTCCTCGACGAGCACGGACTTCCGGTGCAGCTCTAGCGGTCCGGCCGCACATAGCGCTCGAAGAACTCGAGGATCCGCAGCAGTCGGTCGACGCGCAGCTTCGGCTCGCCGCTACGCGACAGTTCGTGTCCTTCGCGCGGGTAGCGCACGTACTCCACGGGCTTCTCTAGCACCTTCAACGTACGGTAGAGCATCTCCGATTGGGAGACACCGGTACGCAGGTCGCGGTCGGAGTGGATGATGAGCAGCGGCGTCTCGATCTGGTGCGCGTAGGTGATGGGCGACTCGCGACGCAGGATCTCCGGGTCCTCCCATGGGTACGTGTCGAACTCGAAAGGCACGAGCCGCCAGGCGTTCCCTTCGCCGAAGAAAGTCAATAGGTCGTAGACGCCGCGCTGCGCGACGGCGGCGGCGAAGCGATGGTCGTGGCCAACGAGATAGGCGGTGAGGTAGCCGGCGTAACTGCCGCCGGTCACGGCCATGCGCTCCTCGTCAACGAGCCCGCGCGCGACGACCGTGTCGACCGCGGTGAGCACGTCGCGCATCGGGCCGTCACCCCAGGCGCGCTTGATCGTGTACTTGAAGTCGTAGCCGTAGCCGTCGCTGCCCCGTGGGTTCGTGTAGAGGACGAAGTAGCCGTTGGCGGCGAGGAACTGGAATTCGTGCCACATCGTGCGTTCGCCCGGCCCCCACATCGCGTGTGGCCCACCGTGGATCTCGACGGCCAGGGGATAACGCTCTCCCTCCTGGTAGCCCAGCGGTTCGATCAGCCAGCCCTGCACGCGTCGCCCGTCGAAGCTCCGGTACCAGAAACCGCGATGCGGCTGCACGCGGACGGTCGATAGCCACTCGGTGTTCAACGTCGTGAGCCGACGCTCGCCGTCACCGTCGGCGTCCGCGGCGTAGACCTCGGAGGGGTTGGCCGGCTCGGTGACGACGAAGGCGAGCTTGTCGCCAACCAGGTCGAAGCCCAGCACGCCGCGCTCGCCGGACACGAGCTGCCGGATCTGGCCGTTGTGGAGCAGGGCGCGGTAGATCGGGACCGTACCGTGCACGCCGGCGGTGAAGTAGATGGAGCTACCATCGCCGGACCAGCGGTACTGGCGCGCGCTGCGGTCGAGTGGTCGGGTCAGCCATTCAACGTTGCCGACGAGACCGGTTTCGAGGAGCTCGAGCACACCGATGGTGGTGTTGGCCACCGTCGGTTCGGTGGTATCGCGGGCGGCGAAGGCGATGTGAAGGCCGTCGGGTGACCATGCCGGATTGAAGACGTTGTAGCCGGGGACGTCAATCATCCGGGGCTCGCCGCCCTCGGCGTCCATGACGTAGAGTTCATTCTTGAGCGAGTAGTCGGGATGTACTCCGTCGGTGATGTCGGCGATGAAGGCGATCCGCCGACCGTCTGGCGAGAATGTGGGAGCGGAGAAGTCGTAGGGTCCGTCGGTAAGCCGGCGTGGCTGCCTCGTCTCCAGGTCGACCACATAGATGTGCGCCCAGCTGTCAACCGGGTTGAGCCCCCGCTCGCCCTGAAAGTTCAACCGGGTGATAACGGCGGGCTCTTCTTCCGCGGCGTTCTTCGCCAGCCAAAGCCGGATCGCTGCCAGCGAGCCCCACATGGCGGGCTGCTCGCCCTCGTCCTCATCAGGGGTTGCATCCTGGGCGGCTCGCTCCTCCTCCAGCTCGCGGGTCGTCAGCGCCGAGCCGAACAGCAATCTGCTGCCGTGCGGCGACCATACCGGGTCGGAGGCGCCGTTCTCCAGATCGGTGAGTTGCCAAGGCTCGCCTCCGTCCAGCGGCAGGATGTAGATCTGCGAGCCGTCGGCGCCACGATTCGAGACGAAAGCGATCTTCGATCCATCGGGCGACCAGGCCGGGTCCCTGTCGCGAACATGTCCGTGCGTCAGCTGACGCGGGGGACCGCCGGTGACTCCGGCCAGCCAGAGGTGGCTGTGGTAGGCATCCGCGGCCGAGTCGATCTGGGTCACGACGAAGGCGATGCGTTGACCGTCCGGAGAGATCGCCACATCGCTCGCCGTGCGAATTCTGTAGAGGTCGTTCGCTTGGATCGGCCGCCTTTCCTGGGCGTCGGCGTCGAGCGCCACAGCGAGGGCAAGCGTGAGCAGCAGGGAGATGGCAGCGACGGGGCGAGAGCCACTAAGTGAAGTTGAGGTGCTCGACGACATCGAAGCCTCTGTTCTTGCGGCAGGTGACGGCGGCCCCGCGGCCAGGCGCGGGCACGAACTCGTGTGTGCCAGACAGGCTCGAATCGGCTCGGCCGAGAGAACGTGCGCGGGGGAGGATGCGGATCGCTACAGCCGTCTGCTCGGTCCGTCGATCGGGCAGTAGACGTTCAGGTGACCGCAGCGACTACAGAACCAGCCGACCCACTCCGGCGGCAGGGCGGCGTCGCTACGGCGCAGCGACCGGAACCGGAGATGGTGGCCGCTGAGACCGAGCGTCGCGTGACAGCCCGGCAGCTGGCAACGGACCCGGTGGCCCGGCGTGATCTCCTCCGGGTAGAGCCACTCCCGAAGCGCAACGGTCCCGTGGATGAAACGATCCCTAATCATCGCGCCGTAAATCTAGGGCCCGCAGGGTGTTCGGAAAAGACCGAAGCTCACCCGAAGACTCGGAGGTGGCAGGACGCGACTCGCTTCGTGCTCGCGGGGTCGGAAGCGGGGGAGGGCCCCGCCGGCCGCCTCGGCGATTACTCCCCGATGACTTTCAGGACGACTCGCTTCGGGCGGCGGCCGTCCCACTCGCCGTAGAACACTCGCTGCCAGGGACCGAGGTCGAGCTGACCGCCCGTGACCGGGATGATCACCTCGTGCCCGACCGTGAGATTACGCAGGTGCGCCGCTCCGTTGTCTTCGCCGGTACGGTTGTGCAGGTAGTCGTCACCGCGCGCCGGGTGGGCGTTCCACGGGGCGAGATCGCCTTCAAGCCAGTCGAGGATGTCCTGGTGTAACCCCGGCTCGTTGTCGTTGACGAACACCGAGGCGGTAATGTGCATGGCGCTAACCAGGCAGAGCCCCTCCTCGATCCCGCTCTTGGCGACCTCCTCTTCTACCCACCTGGTGATGTGGACGATCTCCTGCTGCTTCTTGGTGTTGAAAGTCCGGTACTCGGTGTGCGACTTCATCGTGACTCCTCTTAGCGGAGGCCGCGCTCGCGCAGATACTGTTCCGCCCAATCTCGTCGCGCCGGCAGCGCCCGGGCGTGGTCCATGTATTCCGGCCGAGAGGCGGCGATATCCGGTGTGTAGGCGGTCAGGAAACGCTGCCAGAACTGGGCTGCCGCCGCCTCGTTCCCCAGCGTTTCGTAGGCTCGAGCCGAGACCGAGAGCGCCAGGAGGTGCTCGGGCACTTCCCCGAACATGGTGTCGGCCTGGGCAAGGGCGTCCTGCGGCCGGCCTGCAGCGAGGCCGAGCAACGCAAGGTGGTAGCGGGCGTCGAGGTCGAGGGAGGCAAGCCCCTGGTACGCGCTGATCGCCATCGGGATGAAACGCTGCGCGCTCGCCAGATCGCCCGTTTCGTGTGCGGTCATCGCCTGGTTGAACAGCTGATCGGCCGCCGCCCGGGCGGTCAGCGGCTGAGCCGCAGGTTGGGCGGCCGGCTGGCCGCCCACCGCGCTGATTGGGATGGACTGCGGCGACGGTTGGCTGTCGCTAACGCGATTGCCGTAGAGCAGGAAGGCGTACACGATGGCCAGCGCGAGCACGGCGAGTCCGAAGGCCCGCAGCCCGGTGAGGCCCCGCATCTTGCCGTTGGGCTTTGCCTCGCCGGTAAGCGGTGCGCCGCACTTGCGGCAGAAGCGGTCGTCGGTGTCTCTTCGTGCGCCGCAGGCCGGGCAGTAGCGCTGCTCGCCGGATTTGATCTCGCGTTTCTTACTCATCGCCAAGGACCTGATTAGCGGTGTCAGTTGCGTGTGCTCGGGAACGGGCGATAATCTAGGGGCTCCCGGGGTTCGTGGGGAAGGGCGGAATCGACTTTGATGACCTGCACGTTACAGAGAAGACTCCACGCCGTTGTCCGACTTCGGTAAGTATTTCCTGCCCGGCCCGACCGAAGTGAGGCCGGAGGTTCTGGGTTCTATGGTACGCCCGGTGATCGGCCATCGCGGGCCGGAGATGGAGAAGCTCATGTCCCGTGTCCAGCCGCGGCTGCGGCGGCTCTTCCGGACGGGGCGGCCGGTCTACGTCTCCACCTCGTCGGCGACGGGGCTGATGGAAGCGGCCATACGCAACTGCGTGCCAGACCGAGTGCTCTCCCTGGTGTGTGGTGCGTTCAGCGAGCGGTTTCACAAGATCGCGGTAGCGTGCGGAAAGGCCGCCGATCGTATCGACGTGGAGTTGGGAGAGTCTAACGAGCCAGGCCCGCTGGTCGATGCGCTGGGTCGCGGTGACTACGACGCGGTAACCGTCGTGCACTCGGAGACTTCGACCGGTGTGTTGAACCCGCTTGCAGAGATCGCGGCCGCGCTGCGGGAGTCGTCGCCTGAGACGCTGGTTCTGGTGGACTGCGTCACCTCGCTGGCGGCGACTCCCGTCGAGGTCGACGGTTGGGGGCTCGACTTCGCGCTAACGGGCTCACAGAAGGGGCTGGCGTTGCCGCCGGGGCTGGCGTTCGGCGTTGCCTCGCAGCATGCCTACGAGCGGTCGCTGGAGGCGCCGGGGCGCGGACTCTACTTCAGCTTCGAGGCGTTCGAGGGGGCAGTGGCGAAGGGTCAGACGGCGAACACACCTGCGGCCTCTCTACTGTTCGCGCTCGACGCGCAGCTTGAGCGGATCGAGGCGGAGGGGCTGGAGGCGCGCTGGGCCCGCCACCGGGCGATGGCGGAACGGACGTGGCGCTGGGTCGACGAGATGCGCGAGGTGCACGGCATCGCCCTGCGCGTTCTCGCGGCGGAGCGTCGTCGGTCGCCTTCCGTGACCTGTGTGGCTTTGCCGGAGGGGTTGAGCGGAATCGACGTTACGCGGCGCATGGCAGAGCGCGGCTACACGATCGCAGCGGGCTACGGCAAGCTGAGGGAGAGCACCTTCCGCATAGGGCACATGGGCGATCACACGGTGGAGGAGCTGGAAGCTCTTCTCGATGAACTGGCATCAGTGATAGCCGAACAGGGACAGCGGGGCTGATGACCGGAGCCGGTTCTAGCTTTCGGGTGCTGCTGGCGGATGAGATCGTGCCGCGCGGTGTAGAGATCCTGAGGGAGACCGGGGGTCTGGAAGTCGATGACCGTGCCGGTATCGACGCGTCGGAGCTGAAGGCGATAATCGGCGCCTACGATGCGTTGATCGTTCGCAGCCGCACGAAGGTCACGGAAGCGGTCCTCGAGGCTGGGAAGCGCTTGAAGGTGGTGGGTCGGGCCGGGGTCGGCGTGGACAATATCGATGTGGGTGTCGCCACCCGCAAAGGGATAGTGGTACTCAACTCGCCGGGCGGCAACGTGATATCGGCGGCCGAGCACACCATGGCCTTGATGCTGGCGCTGGTCCGGCGTATACCGCAGGCCGACGCATCGCTCCGACGCGGCGAGTGGGATCGCAAGAGGTTGCGAGGTACCGAACTGTACGGGAAGACGCTCGGCCTGGCCGGCGGTGGACGGATCGGCTCCGAGGTGGCGAAGCGCGCTCGGTCCTTTGGGATGCACGTCCTGGCCTACGACCCGTACCTGTCGGGCGAGCGGGCCGAGCAGTTGGGGGTCGAGCTCGTCTCGCTACGCGGAGTGCTCGAGCGGGCGGACGTGGTCAGCGTCCACGTTCCGCTCACGGACGAAACGCGGGGGCTGATCGGGGCGAAGGAATTGGCCCTTATGAAACCGAGCGCCTACCTGGTGAACGCCGCTCGCGGGGGCGTGGTGGACGAGCAAGCGCTGCTCGCCGCGCTACGCGAGGGCGAGATCGCCGGCGCGGCGCTGGACGTGTTCGAGGAGGAGCCGGTCGCTGGGGATCACCCGCTCCTCGGCCTCGAGAACGTCGTCGCCGTGCCCCATCTCGGTGCGGCCACGCGAGAGGCGCAGGCGCGTGTGGGGATCGAGATCTGCGAGGCGGTGCGCGACGCGCTGATCGGCGAGCTCGCCGAGACCCAGGGGAGGAAGCCGGCGGGGGAAGAAGCACCGGGCAACGCCCGCTAACCCAGCGTCGTCGCGGGGCGGCAGCGCCGCCGCGCGAGCGCTATTATTCATAGCAGGGTGTCCCCCCACCCCTTGTCTGAGATTCCCACCCATCCATCCGCCATATCCGCATGGGCTGGGACGGAGTCCCACGATGGACAGGCGCGGTGTCACGCTCATCGAGCTGCTCATCACAATGGCACTCATGGGCCTTCTGGCGGCCATCGTCACGAAGGCCGTCACCAGGAAGACCGCGGCAGCCCAGGCGGTGCTGAAGTCGGACCTGCGAAACTTCGCGGCGGCGCAGGAAGCCTACTTCTCGGACCACCTGGCCTACGCGAAGGCCATCGGCGAGCTGGAATTCCAGGCGAGCAAGAGCGTCAGCTTTGAGACGCGTGCCGATGCCACGGGTTGGTCCGCCCGCTCGAGCCACGAGCTCAACCCGGACTACTCGTGCGCGCTCTACATGGGTGAGAGCGTGGAGCCGTTCTCCCCGGCGATCGAAGAGGGAAAGATCAAGTGAACGCCGAGTGTGGGCGGCGGGGGCTGTTCGGGCGGCTAACGGGGCGACGGCTCGGCGCGATCGAGACCCACTACCTGCCCGATTCGTCCTCGTCAGTGTCATCGGCGGCCCTGCGGTCACGCTCCTCGAGCGGCCCGTAGACCGCCGCTTCCCATATCTCCTGCGCCAGCCATTCAACTCGCTCGCGGGCCTGCTCAAGCTCGTCCGGTGACATCTGGGATGCCTCTCGGAAGAGCTTGCGGGCGAGCTCCAGGATCTCGTCCAGCCGCTCCCTGAGCTCGAGGTTGTGCCGGCGCTCGCGGCCTTCCGGCCACTCTCTCGATGCCGCCTTCTCATCAGACATCCCGACTACCTCCTGATCGCACCGTGGCGCTCGAGTACCCCGAGAGTCTCCTCGATAGGCAGCGCCTCGGCGGTGCCGCGATGGCCACTCACCGTTACCGCCTTGAAGAGTGAGTTGTAGATCGCTTCCTCCGTCGCTTCCACTGCGGCCTGAAAGAGGGGTGACAAGGCCGAGTTGGGCAAATCGGCGATCGTGCGTGGCGTCGTGTCGCTGGCCGATCGTCTGACCGAGCCCGCGGTGGAGAAGGCGATGACGTAGTCGCCGCTTCCGTTGGCGCCGGGGCTGCCGGTACGGGCGAGCCCGTGAATAGCGCGGGCGGCCAGGCGCTCCAGATTGCGGTTGGAGAGGGGGGCGTCGGTGGCCACGACTATCATGATCGAGCCGTCTCCGGGGTCATCTCCGTCCGTTTCGCGCTCGGGCTCCACCAAACGGCGGAACATGTAGCGTCCCAGCTCCCGACCGACAGGCGCCCCCGCGATCGTGAGGACGCCGCCCAGGTTCGACTGCACGAGCACGCCGACGGTCCAGCCGCCCGGCTCCTCCGGCAGGACTCGCGAGCTCGTGCCGATGCCCCCTTTCCAACCGAAGGCCACGGTGCCGGTGCCGGCGCCCACCGCCCCTTCCTCCACCGGGCCCGAGTCGGCAGATTCCAGCGCGCTCATTACGTGCTCGGCGCGAACGGGACGCGACCGAATATCGTTAAGGAATCCGTCGTTGGTTTCGCCGACCACCGGGTTGATCGAACGGACATCCTCCATGCCCGGCTGGGCGAGCAGGTACTCGCTCAGAGCGTCTGCAACGCGCCACACACACAGCGTGCAGGTAAGCGCGATCGGGGTCTCCAGCTCGCCCAACTCTCGTAGCTGGGTGACGCCCAGAAGCTTGCCGTACCCATTGGCCACGTAGAGCGCCGCAGGTACCCGCTCCTCGTACAGGCTTCCGCCATGAGGCGTGATCACCGTCACGCCGGTGCGTATCGAGTCCCCCTCCCATACCGTCGTCTGCCCCACCGCCACCCCGTCGACGTCGGTGATGGCGTTGTAGCGACCAGGCTGGAAGACTCCGGGTGCTACACCGAGGTCCCGGGCGCGCGGGCGATCGTTCTGTGCTTTGGCTACGCTTGTCATCGACGTAATCGTGAAGGAGAGTACGAGGGCGCTGATCTTCCTGGCGTGGGCCGCCTCACGGCGGGCCCGTAATCGCGGCCTGCATCTCGAGGTTTGCATGCTCGTTGACTGCCTAAAGGGCTATGAGAGAAGCTTACTTTACGAGGAAACGTTCCCGGGCCTTCACGGCCGTGTCGGGCCTCTTGGTAACGATGCCGTCCACGCCCCATTCGAGCAACCGGTCCATGTCCGTCTCGTCGTCGACGGTCCAGACGTGCACGCGCATGCCCAGTTGGTGGGCGCGCTCCACGAGACGAGGCGTGACCACGCGCAGGCCCCAGTGGCGTTCCGGGACCTGCAGCGCATCGACCCGCTTCCCCCAGAGCACGTCGGTCCGTGTCCAGTGGAGTACTATGAAGGTGAGCATCTGGTCGAGAGTGGCGCTGCGCGGGCCGGGCCAGTTGCGGATCGCAGGTGCGCGCTGCCAGGAGTACCAGGCGGCGAGCAGCACCCGGCCGCCAGCGCCGCGCTCGTCGATGAGCCGGCGGGTAGGCCCCGCGGCGCGCCGCTCCTTTATGTCCAGATTGAAGCGGGTTTCGGGAAAGGCTTCCAGCGCTTCGGCGAGGGTAAGGACTCGTAGGCCGCTCCCCCGATAGGGAAACGTGGCGCCGCCGTCGGGAGAGAAGCGGTAGCCGGCGTCGAAATCGCGCAGCTCGCTGAGCGTGTAGCGGCCGATAGGTCCTGAGCCCTCGGTGTTCTCGGACAGGTCGCCGCCGTGGTGTAGCACGGGATGCCCATCCCGCGACAGGTGGACGTCGGCCTCGATGGCGTCGGCACCCTGCTCGAGCGCGATCCGCATCGCTTCGAACGTGTGGTCGGGCGCGTAGGCGGAGGCGCCGCGATGCGCGAGAACCATGGGCTCATTCGAAAAATAGCTGTGCGGCATGGGCATCGGTGTACTCAGAATCCAACATTCAACATCCGCTGTCCAAGTCTTGAAGTGGCTCGCAATGATCGTGTTTCAAGTGCCAACCTGCAATGATCATCGGACCCTGGGACTTGCGTCTAAATCATTGAGAAGAACTCGGTCACTGACTGCTGGATGTTGGACGTTGGATGTCGCATCTAATACTTCACCATCGTCGGATCTACCTCGTCCGACCACGCCAAAAGGCCTCCGGTAAGATTATACGCCTCCGTGAACCCTGCGTCTTGGAGCAGGCGCACGGCATAGGCGCTGCGCCGCCCGCTCCGGCAGATCACCACGATCTCGTCGTTCCCTCCCACGAGCCGGCTGATCTGTGACGGAAACTGCCCCAACGGGATCAGCTCGGCCTCGTCGAGCTTGCAGATGTTCAGTTCGTGGGGCTCGCGGACGTCGATAACGCGGATCGGGTCGCCGGCGTCGAGGCGCGCCCTGAGCTCGCTGGCGGTGATGATGGGGACGCCTGCCTCGAGTCCGCGCTGCTCTACCTCGGCCTCGCGGATCCCGCAGAACACCTCGTAGTCGATCAGCTTGTGGACCGTTGGGTTCTCTCCACAGATCGGGCACTCCGGGTCCTTGCGGAGCTTGAGTTCGCGGAACCGCACGCGCAGGGCATCGAAGAGCAGCAATCGCCCGATCAGCGGGTCGCCAGCGCCGAGTATGAGCTTGATCGTCTCGTTCGCCTGAAGCGTGCCGATGATCCCGGGTAGCACGCCCAAGACGCCGCCCTCGGCGCAGGAGGGGGCCAGGCCGGGAGGCGGCGGCTCCGCATAGAGGCAGCGGTAGCACGGGCCTTGTTTCGCGTGGAAGACCGACACCTGACCCTCGAAGCGGAAGATAGAGCCATAGACGTTCGGCTTACCCAGGAGCACGCAGGCATCGTTCACTAAGTAGCGGGTCGGGAAGTTGTCCGTCCCGTCGACGACGATGTCGTATTCGGTGAGGATCTCCAGCGCGTTGTCGGACGACAGGCGGACCTCGTGGGTCTCGACCTCGATCTCCGGGTTCACGTCGAGTAGCCGGTCGCGCGCCGACTCCAGCTTGAGCCGCCCCACGTCGCTCGTGCCATGGACGATCTGCCGCTGCAGGTTGCTGTGCTCGACGACATCGAAGTCGACCAGCCCGAGCGTGCCGACCCCTGCGGCGGCGAGGTAGAGGGATGCAGGGGAGCCGAGGCCGCCAGCGCCGATAAGGAGGACACGCGCCTGCTTCAGCTTCTTCTGCCCCTCCGGCCCGACCTCCGGGAGGATCAGGTGCCGCGCGTAGCGGCGCATCTCTTCCTGGGTGAACTCCACGTCCTTCACTTCCGGCGCTGTGGCTACGCCGCCGGCGATCGAGGGGACGATCCGGATCTCGTCGCCCGCCTGCACACCGGCCGCATCCCTGCCTTCAAGGTAGCGGATATCCTCGTCGTTTAGGTAGATGTTCACGAAACTCCGCAGTTGGCCGTCCTCTGAGTAGAGGTGCCTGCTGAGTTCCGAGTAGCGGGAGGTGAGCTCGGTCAGGGCCTCTGCTACGGTCCCCGCGTTCACCACGATGGAATCCTGCCCCTCGGCGTAACCCCTGAGCGGCGTGGGGATTATCACTGTGATCTGGCTCATGAGTCCTCTGTATCTATGGTCACGGGTTCGCCCTCGCCGATCGTTAGCGCCTGGAATTCCTCCCGGTCATCGGAGAGCCGCCACGCACGGGCCTCTAGCGCACGGCCGCCGACCACGCCGACGATGAGGTAAACGTACCAGGGCCAGGCGTGCTCGCGGTCGAAGGCCGATGGTCTCGCCGGTGCGTCGGGATGGGAGTGGTAGTATCCGACGACCTGTAGGCCCGCCGCCGAGGCGCGGCGCTCCAGAGCCAATACGTCGTCCGGCCCGATCAGGTAGCGGCGCCGACGCTCGTCCTCCCGGGCGTTCGCCGAGGCTACTGCGTCGACCACCTCGACTAAGGTGTCATCGCGCACGGTCCCCAGAAGGCCGCCGGGCGCCTCCTCCGGGTACGCGGCTTCAACGTGCTTGCGAATCGCTGCCAACACTGCGGGCCTGACCACGAGCTGGACGCCCACGCCTCCGGCCTCCGCGCCTCCGGTTCTCAGGCTGTCTCTCTCCATAGCCCCAGACTCAGATATCGATCCGCGCCATCGGGAAAGATCACAACAACGCAGCCGGCCGCTAGCTCGGACGCGACGTGCTGCGCTGCAGCTGCGGCGGCACCCGAGGAGAGGCCGACCAGCATGCCGAAGTCACGAGCCAGTCGCCGGGTCGTGTCGTACGCCTCCTCGGTGCGCACCCGGAGGGTCCGGTCCGCGAGTCGTGCGTCGTAGAGCCCAGGCACGATGGAGGTCGGCAGGTGCTTGAGCCCTTCGATACCGTGGAAACCATCATCCGGCTCGACGGCGATCAGTTCGATGCCGGGATCTTGCTCCCTGAGGTAACGCCCTGTGCCCATTAGGGTGCCGGTGGTCCCGAGCCCGGCCACGAGGTGAGTGACGGCGTGTGCCGTATCGCTCCAAATCTCCGGCCCGGTGGTCTCGTAGTGGGCGCGTGCGTTCGCCGGGTTGTTGTATTGATCGGCGTAGAAGTAGCGGTCGGGCTCCTCCACCGCTAGGCGCCGGGCACCCCTGATAGCGCCGTCCGAACCCTCCAGCGGGTCCGTCTCAATGACCTCGGCGCCGTAGGCGCAGAGTAGGGCCTTCCGCTCCTCGCTGACGTTCGCCGGCAGACAGACGGTGACCCCGAAGCCGCGGGCGGCACCGAGCATGGCGTAGGCGATCGCAGTGTTGCCCGAGCTGGCGTCCAGCAACCGCTTTTCCGGCAGTTGGCCCGCCCGCTCGGCGTCGAGCACGATCGCCCGGGCAGCCCGATCCTTGACCGACCCACTGGGGTTCAGCCACTCCGCCTTTGCCAGGACCTCGACACCGAGGGGCAGGCCCGGGAATCGGAGGGGCAGGAGGGGCGTTCCACCGATGAGAGCGGCGATCCCGTGAGGTACCTGGCGCCGAGCCGCCGACACGGTAACCGCCGACCCAACTTCACCTCTGGCTGTCCTCGCACTTCTCAGAATCATGACACCCACCTAATAAAAACGGCCGCGAGCTCGCGAGCCGCGGCCGGAGTTGGTGCTTGGATTACGGGTCGCAGGTCAGTCTGATCGCCTCACTCGATGTGCTCCGGCACCCTCCGGCACGGCGCGCGGCGCGCCGTGACGACAGATACAGTGGCGACACTTGCAGCAGAGCTTGACCATCCGGCTGAACCGTTCCCTTCGCCGATCGGTTAGATAGTCTGTTCAAATGTGAAACGCCGCGCGCCGGGCCTAGGTTCCCGGCCGTCAGACCTCCACCGCCAGGCTGCGGCGGATCGCCCGGATGTTCTCTTCGATCGAGCCCTTGGAAAAGACCGCCGAGCCGGCGACCAATATGCTTGCCCCTGCCGACGCCAACGCCGGCGCCGTCGTCGGGTCGACTCCGCCGTCGACCTCGATCTCGATGTGTGGCAGGTCGGCGGCTTCCAGCCATTGGGCGAGGCGCGTGATTTTCGGTAGGCACTCGGGGATGAAGCGCTGCCCGCCGAATCCGGGGTTCACCGTCATGACCAGGACGAGATCGACGAAGGGCAGGATCTCGGTCAACGTCTGGACTGGCGTCGCCGGGTTCAGTGCGACCCCGGGGTGCGCTCCCAGCTCGCGGATCTTCTGAACCGTGCGGTGCATGTGCGGGCAGGTCTCCTGGTGCACGGTCAGCCAGTCGGCGCCGGCCGTCACGAAGTCGGCGAGGTACCGGTCGGGCCTCTCGATCATCAGGTGGACGTCGAGCGGCAAGTCGGTGGCGCGCCGGGCTGCCTCGACGATGAGTGGGCCGATCGTGATGTTGGGAACGAAGTGCCCGTCCATCACGTCGACATGGATCCAATCGGCGCCGCCCTTCTCGGCCTCGGCGATCTGCTCGCCCAGTCGCGTGAAGTCGGCGCTCAGTATACTCGGGGCGATTCGTGCGGCCATCTGTCTAAACGATTCCTAGCTCGGCCCCGATCTTCTTCATCGCGCCCAACACGGCGTCGAGATGCTCGGTCTCGTGGGCGGCCGAGACCTGGCAGCGGATACGCGCGGTGCCGTGCGGGACGACGGGGTATCCGAATCCGATCACGAAAACCCCCTCATCGAGGAGCATCTTGCTCATGCGAATGGCTTCGGCCGTTTCGCCGATGATGATCGGGACAATGGGCGTGTCGCCTTCGATGGGCTTGAAGCCGGCTTCCAGCAGTTTCTCCCGGAAGTACTTCGTGTTGTCTCGGAGCTTCTGTACGCGCTCCGGATGCCGGTCCAGGTACTCGATCGCTGCCAGCGAGTGCGCGGCCGTTGCAGGCGGCAGTGCGTTCGAGAACAGCATCGGCCTCGAGCGTTGCGTCAGATAGTCGGTAAGCTCCTCGGGACCCGCGGTGAAGCCGCCCGCGGCGCCGCCCAGCGCTTTGCCCAGCGTGCTCGTGACGACGGGGACACTCCCGTGCAGCCCGTAGTGCTCGGGTGTGCCACGTCCCGTCTCACCGAGAACGCCGGTAGCGTGCGAGTCGTCGATCGCGACCAGAGCCCGGTACTTCTCCGCTAGATCGAGTATGTCGGGCAACATGCAGATGTCGCCCTCCATCGAGAATACCCCGTCGGTGATGACGAACCGGTGCCTGGCGCCCTGAGTATCCTTCAGCGCCTGCTCCAGTTCCTTCATGTCAGAGTGCTTATAGACCTTTCGGTTCGCTTTCGTCATGCGCACGCCATCGATGATCGATGCGTGATTCAGCTCGTCGGAGATAAGCGCATCCTCTTCCTCGAGGACCGTCGGCATCAGCCCCGTGTTGGCGTTCCAGCAGGAGACGTAGGTGAGTGCCGACTCGAGGCCGAGAAAGTCGGCGATCTTGCGCTCGAGTTTCTTGTGCAGTGTGAACGTGCCGCAGATGAAGCGGACCGATGATGTGCCGGCCCCATACTCCGCGTAGGCTGCTTGGCCCGCGGCCACGACCTCGGGAGTGTTGCAGAGGCCGAGGTAGTTGTTCGAGCAGAGGTTGATCACCTCGCTGCCGGTCTCCTCGATCTTGACTACGGCGTCCTGTGGCGAGTCGAGGTGGATCAGCTGCTTGTAGACGCCCTGTTCCTGCATCTCCTGCAGCTCGCGTCGCAGCCGCTCGAACAGCCCGCTCATGGTGGCCTCCGCGTGGTTGTACCCTAACGGTCGATCAGTCGTTGGGGGTTTCGTCGCCGCTGCGCTGCGCGAGTTGACGCTCTCGGACAGCGATGAGGCCCCAATAGATGATCGCCGCGCTCCCCAGAATTAGAAAAGGAATGATAACCGCCCCCTCAAGCCCCATCATCCTCGGTGGTCTCCTCGGCTGCGCCGGCAACGGCGGGTTGGTCGGAGCGATATCGGGTGCTGGCAAACTTGGCCACCCACCGGAGGCCGGGCAAGAGCGTGCCTCGGGTGAAGCTCGGGGAGCCGGGGCCCGTAGTGAGGGGGGGACGTACCGCCTCGGCGGGGACAGGCCGACGTGGGGTAGGGCTGCTAATCCGTTGAGGGCGTGTACCTTATGATTGGGGACCGCGGCGCCGCCCTTTCCCGTGGGGAGTGGCTCGTCTAGTTTTCAAACACGCCGGTAAGGAAGGCCGGGGCGATGGCAACGGATCGGATCGGACAGCGCGTGCGCCGGGAGCGCGGGGTATGGCGCCTCGGATTCTTGCTCTCCCTGCTCGTGCACCTGATCGCCCTGCTTCTTTCCAACACGCTGGCTGAGTGGAGTCGCTCCAGCGGTTCGCGCGCCGGCACACCGCTGGCCCCCAGCTCGGATGGCATGGTCTCGGTGGTGCTTCCGCCGCGGACGGAGATCTGGATTCCGCCGCGCCCAGAGGTTCCTGAGATCAGGGAGGTTGAGGTCGACACGCCGCTGCCGGAGATGGCTGAGAGCTGGATCGAGTTGCGCGATCCGCGGGAGAGCGTTCGGTCCGGCGTACCGGGGGGCGACGCCGGCGATTCGACGGAGGACCCGAACCGGCTGATTCCCCCGACACCGAGGGGGATCATCATGGCGCCTCTGGACCGGCCCAACTCGGTGCGCGGATCCGAGGTGACCGTGTGGGTTTACGTCAACCAGGCCGGTGCGGTGGACAGCGTTCGCCTCGATCCGCCTACCCCGGACGGGGGGTACAACGAGGACCTGATTCGGGAAGCGCGTGACTGGGTCTTCGAGCCGGCACTGCGATTCGGCGAACCGATCGCCGTGTGGTGGAGCTACACCTGGAGGCTGTGACGAGTACGAGAAAAGCGGTCAAAGGTCGGATACTGTGGGTCGACGACGAGATCGACCTGCTGCTACCGCACCGTCTGGTCCTCGAGCAGCGGGGCTACGAGGTGGACACGTCGCCCAACGGCGACGACGCTTTGAGCCAGATCCGCCGTCATCCTTACGATCTGATCATCCTTGACCAGGAGATGCCGGGGCGAACCGGCACCGAGATGCTGCGGGAGATCCGCGGCCTCGATTCTCGTGTTGCCGTCGTGATGGTGACGAAGAGCGAGGCTGAATCGACGCTGCGGGAGGCGATCGCGCGGCGCGCCGATGAGTACATCGTCAAGCCGACCAGCCCCCGTCAGGTCGCGTCGGCCGTCGCGCGCCTGCTCGAGGGCCCCGGACTCCGCCACGAGCAGATGGCCCGTGATTTCGTGCGTGCCTTCTCAGAGCTGCGCGCCCGTATCGACGGGGCGAGGAGCTGGCGCGAGTGGACGGACCTGTATTCCGACCTCGTCAACTGGGATCTGGAGTTGAGCGCGGCGGATGAGTCGGGTCTGCTCGAATCGCTCCACACGCTGAGTGGCGACGCGCGGCGCGAGTTTACCGACTTCGTGGTAGAGAACTACGTGCGCTGGGTAGCCGAGGGCCCGGGCCAACGCCCGTCGCTCTCGGTGGACGTCATCCCGCACTTCTTCCTGCCGCTGCTGGCGCACGGCGAGCCTGCGGTGCTCATCGTTGTTGACTGCATGCGGCTGGATCAGTGGCGTGCGTTGCAGCCCGTCATCGAAGAGGATTTCGAGGTCGAGTCGGACCTCTACGTCTCGATCCTGCCGAGCGCGACGCCTTACGCTCGCAACGCGATATTCGGCGGGATCTTCCCCGACGAGCTAGTGAAGCAGCGTCCGGGCTGGCCCGAGTCGTACGAGGAGTCGGGACTAAACTCATTCGAGGACGAGCTGTTCGGCCAACAGATCGCACGGCTCACCGGCGGTTGCGTGGCGACGCACTACGAGAAGGTCAACACGGTGAGCGATGGCGAGGGGATGCTGCGACGCTTGCCGGCATTGCTCGATGAGCCGCGCGCCATCGCCATCGTCTTCAACTTCGTGGATCTGCTGACGCACGGTCGCGGAGAGTCGCAGCTGCTATTCGAGATGGCGCGTGACGCGGAAGCGCTGCGCCGGCTGACGGTGACCTGGTACGAGGGCTCCGATCTGCGCAGTGCGTTGAAGGTCATGCGGGCGCGCGGTGCTCGTGTACTGCTGACCACCGACCACGGGTCGGTCCACTGTCATCGGCCGGCGACGGTGTTCGCCAAGCGGGATGCCACGGCGAGTCTGCGATACAAGTACGGCGATGATTTGCGGGCGGAGAGCCCGGAGACCGTGTTCATGGTCAAGGACGGCACGCTGATCCGACTCCCGGGCGGCGGCCTGAAGACCAATTACCTGATCGCCCGCGAGGACTACTTCTTCGTCTATCCCACCAAACTGCGGGAGTACCAGTCGAGGTACCGGGACAGCTTCCTGCACGGCGGCATCAGCCCGGACGAGATGATTCTGCCCGTCGCTCTGCTCAAACCGCGGGGTGAGGCGCGATGAACACCTGGCTTCGGCTGGTCGGCTATCTGAAGCCGTATCGCTGGCTCGTACTGGCCAGCTTGGCCACCCTGGCCCTCGGCTCGCTGCTCGACGGCTTCTCGATGATCCTGCTCATCCCGTTCCTCCGCGCGCTGTTCGGCGAATCGCTGGTTATCCCCGGGGCGAGCAGCCTGGTGGAACGTGTGCTGGATGCGACGCTCGGCGGCTTCCTCGCCGGCGCGAGCCCCAACGAGGCGCTGCGCAACGTGGTCGTCGTCGTGATGGCGGCCCTGCTGCTAAAGAACGCTTTCTTCTATGCGGCGACCGCACTCGGCGTGCAGGCGCAGGAAGGCATCGTGCGCGACATGCGCAACGAGTTGTACGGTCATCTGCAGCGGCTGCCACTGGGCTTCTTCGATCGCAACAAGGTCGGCCAGCTCGTAGCTCGGGTCTTCACCGATACGAATCAGACGAAGGAGATGATCAAGATCACCATGGCGGATGTGTCGAAGCACATGGTGTCGCTGGTCGCCTTTGCCCTGATGCTTTTCCTGATCTCCTGGAAGCTGTCGCTGCTTGCATTCGTGGTGGCGCCTCTATTCCTCGGCTTCCTCAAGCCGATGCTCTACCGGCTGCGCCGCGGGTTCCGGAGCGCTTACGACGCGCAGGGCGAGCTGACGAGCATGCTGCAAGAGACAGCGTCGGGCGCGCGCTTGGTCAAGGCGTACGGTGCTGAGCACTACGAGAAAGACCGTTTCGGCCGGACAAACCAGGTCGTCTTCAAGGACATTGTCCGTGCGGAACGCATCCGCCTGCTCACGTCACCCCTCTCCGAATTGCTCGGCGGTACCGTCACGCTCGTGTTGGTATGGGTGGGGGCGCAGTTCGTGTTCAGCGGCGAGATGACCGCCGAAGCGTTTCTTACCTTTCTGACGATATCACTGCGCATGCAGTCGCCGCTCAAGGGGCTGACGATGTTCCCGGCGCGGGCACAGGCCTCCCTGGCCGCGGCGGACAGGTTCTTCGAGATACTGGACGCCGGCTCGGAGCCGGCGACCGAGGACGGCCATGTGAAGGACGGACTGGAGCGCGAGGTCGCCTACGAGGACGTCGATTTCGCCTACGATGGTGAAGAGCCGGTGCTCAAGGGTGTGAGCTTCAAAGTCAAGCGTGGCGAAGTCGTTGCTCTGGTCGGGCCGTCGGGCGCTGGGAAGAGCACCATCGTCGATCTGCTACCGCGCTTCTATCGGCCGGCCAGTGGCCGCATCACGCTGGACGGGGTCGACATCGCCGAGATCCGGCTCGACTCGCTGCGTAACCTGCTGGGCGTCGTTTCGCAGGAGGCGGTTATCTTCCACGATACGGTCCGGGCGAACATCGCCTATGCTGTTCCCGACCGCTACAGCCAGGAGGAGATCGAGGCGGCGGCGCGGGCGGCCAACGCCCACGAGTTCATCGAGCACCTGCCGAACAGCTACGACACGCTGCTGGGTGATCGCGGTGTTCGCCTCTCGGGCGGCCAGCGCCAGCGGATCGCGATCGCCCGGGCCATCCTGCGTGACCCACCGCTGTTGATCTTCGACGAAGCCACGTCGGCGCTCGATGCCGAGTCCGAACGGCTCGTCCAGGAAGCGGTCGATCGGTTGCTGGCGAACCGGACGGTCATCGTCGTTGCCCACCGCCTATCGACGATCCGGGGCGCGCACCAGATCATCGTCCTGCACGACGGCGAGATCGTCGAGTCCGGCAATCACGAGGACCTGCTGGCGCGCCAAGGTGCCTACCGTAGACTCTACGAGCTGCAATTCGAGGCTGCCGTGGGTGGGAAGGCTGGCAGCGAGGTGGAGGACCGCTGAGCCGATTGCGCCACCGTCTCGAGTACGGTCTCGCTCGGCTGGTGTTCGGCCTGCTTGGCAGGGCCCCGAGGTCGAGCGAGCGCCTGGGCGCGACGCTCGGCCGGCTGGCCCACCGCCTCGGCTGGCGCCGCCGAGTGGTCGAGGAGCAGCTCGGCCGGGCGTATCCCGATCGTGACGAGACCTGGGTACGGAGGACGGCGAGAGCGTGCTTCGAGCACGTGGGCCGCGAGTGGTTTACGGTTCCGGCTCTGGTGCGGCTGGGGCTCGACGAGGTTCGACGTCGCGTGGAACTTACCGAGGGGGGCGACGAGTTGCGCGCCGCGTTCGAGGAGGGACGCGGCGTCGTGGTGGTAAGCGGACATCTCGGCAACTGGGAGCTTGCCGGATCGACGCTGGCCGCCCTCGGCTACCCGGTCGACGCTGTGTGGCAGCGGCTCAAGAACCGGCAGCTCAGCTACTTCGTAAAGCAGATGCGAGAGCGGCTGGGGATAGGGCTGATCGAGCGGACCGATGCCTGGGGCCGCTTGATGGGCAGCCTCGCCGCAGGGCGTGTCGTCGCCTTCGTGGCGGACCAGGACGCGCGGGAGCGAGGGGTCTTCGTCCCTTTCTTCGGACGGCTGGCTTCGACTCACCGCGCCCCGGCTCTCTTGGCGCTACGGGCGGGCGCCCCGTTCTTGCTCGGCGGAGTGCGCCGGGTCGGGGCGCGACGCTATGAAGC
The DNA here is from genome assembly GCA_020344215.1 of Gemmatimonadota bacterium. Classification (GTDB taxonomy): domain Bacteria; phylum Gemmatimonadota; class Gemmatimonadetes; order Palauibacterales; family KS3-K002. The sequence goes on along the minus strand of CP070815.1, from coordinate 2,586,100 downwards.
CTTTGTGGTGCGGTTGGAGCCGCCGGCGGGCGCAGACGTCAAAGAGCAGGTCGTGGCGCTCACCCGCATGTGGGCGAGCGAGTTGGAACGCCGCATCCGGCTTTCGCCGGAGCAGTATTTTTGGCATCATAAGCGGTGGAAAACGGTGCCCCCGGGAACAGCAGCGGAGGGCGGTGGTATGAACAGACAAGAGCTGCGCAACTGACCGCCCCGCAGCAGCGGCCTGCGACGGCGGAGAACGCATAACAAAAGTACATAGCAGTGATTTACATTTGCATTCCCGCACACAACGAGGAGCGGACGGCTGGCGTCTTGCTCTGGAAGATTCGTCAGGTGATGACGGATTTCAGGCGCGACTACGAGGTGCTCTTCCTGGATGACGCGTCAACCGATCGCACGTACGAAGTCGTGTCGCCCTACGTTCAGGTGCTTCCTCTGGCAATACTGCGCAACGAGACCCGCAAAGGTCACGGCGCCTCGCTCGAGCGATTACTGCGCGAGGCGGTCGCCCGCTGTTCCTATCCACGACGCGACATCATTGTCACCCTGCAGGCGGACTTCACGGACGAGCCGCTGGCCATACCGACCATGGTCAAGCGAATCGAGGGCGGGGCCGACCTCGTCGTTGCCGCTCAGCCGAATGGTTCCCGGCTGCCTTTAGTGATCCGCTGGGTCCGCAGGGGGTTACTCTGGCTGGAACGCAAGTACCATTTGCCGCAGGGGGTGAGCGATCCGATCTCGGGCCTGCGGGCCTATCGGGTCGGCTTGGTCAAGCGCGCGCTGAGAGGCCGGGACGGCGAACCGCTGGTGAGGCGCGACGGGTGGGCAGCGAGTCTGGAACTGCTCATGGCGGTCGCGCCGCACACGAAGCGCGTGGAAGAGCTGCAGTCGGAGGCGCGCTACGACAGGCAGGCTCGGTCCAGCCGCCTCTCGCTCTGGCGTGCCGCCCGTGATTACATTGGACTGTTGAGGCAAAGATGAGGTCGGTTATCGGACTCGCACTCTTGGCAGCCTCCTTACCAGCCGCGGCCGTCGCTCAGGATCCACCGCTGCCTGCCGGGTCGAGCGTGAGCGAGATCGCCGATGTCCCCTTCGGGCTCGGCGAGCGCTTGGATTACCGTGTGAAGTTCGGTCCGCTGAATGTCGGAGAGGCCTTCATGGAGGTAGAGGGCCTCGACTCGATCGCGGGGCATCCGACTTACCACCTCCGCTTTCACATCAGAGGGGGCACGTTTTTCTACAAGCTCGACGACAAGCAGGACTCGTGGCTCGACGTGTTCCTGCTCGCCACACGGCGCTACGAACAGGACTCCAAGCAGGGCAGCTACGAGCGGCAGCGGCAGTACCTCTTCGACTTGGAAGCCGGCATCCGGACGCGGCACGACGGAGAGAGCGCCCCGATTCCGAGTGACGCGCTCGACGAGGCCGCCTTCATCTACTTCGTGCGCACTGTGCCGCTCGAGGTCGGCGAGAGGTACGAGTGGAACCGCTACTATCGTGCCGACCGGAATCCGGTGATCTTGGAAGTATTGCGGCGTGAGACGGTGAAGGTGCCGGCCGGTGAGTTCGAGACGATAGTGGTTCGTCCGATCATCAAGACGCGGGGCATCTTTTCGGAGGGCGGAGAGGCGGAGGTCTACATCACCGACGACGAGCGCCGCATACCGGTACGCCTCAACTCGAAGATGAAGGTGGGGTCGGTGACGCTCGAGCTGACCGGACACAGGGAGGGCGAGCGGCTTACCCCCGATATGCTCGGGGTCCGCTGACCAGACGCCGTCGGCTCACGCCTCCGTCTTGAAGTCTTCGCCGAGGAACCGCACGATCAGCCGCGAGACAACGTCGGGTGCGCTCACCATTGGCAGGTGGCGGGCCCCGGGGATGGTCTCGAGACGGCCGTCCGGCAAACCGGCGGCGATTCTTCGCCCGTGTTCCAGTGGTGTGAGACCGTCCTTCTCGCCCCAGATCACGAGCGCCGGTGCACGTATGCGGTCGAGGTTGGGCCGAATGTCGTAGCGGCGCAGCTCATGGGCCGCGTTCAGCATGTTGCGTGGCCCTGCCTTCAGTACATCCCCGATGAACGTCGAATAGAACCGCAACGGGCACCACGACCACGGCTGTGCGATACGCCCGAGTAGTCTCTCGGGGCCGACGCCGGGGATGCCCGCGGTGTCGACCAGCACCAGGCGGCGGACCCGGCCTCCGTAGTCCGCGGCGATCTGCGCCGCCACCGCCCCGCCCATCGAGTGCCCGCAGAGGAAGAAGTGAGCTAGTCCCATGCGGTCAACCAGCTTGATGACCGCCCTGGCGGCATCGGCGATCCCGAGCAGCGGGCCGGGTGAGCGCCCGAAGCCGGGCAGGTCCGGGGCAATCAGCCGGAGGCTGGCCGACGAGAGCTCGGGGAAGAGAGGGAACCACCAGCGAGATGAGCCGCCGAGCCCGTGCAGCATGACGAGCGGCGCGCCGACGCCGGCCTCGAAGTAGTACATACGGAGCTGGCCTTCGTGCAGCTCACGCCGCATCACCACGCGTGAGGTCAGCATGCCTCTGCGCGGCCCCTTCGCTGTCAAGATTCGGCGCTTCCCCATCCTCCTCCTCCTGGTGTCCGGATGCTGATCAGGTCGCCCGCCTGGGCCTCGAGGGCCACCTTTCCGGCGAGCGTCATCCACTTCCCGGCCCGGTTCAGCCAGTTCTCGCCGCAGGCCCCTGGGGCGCCGCCACGGGCCCCGCACGGTGCGTGGCGGCGCCGTTCCGACAGGAGACAAATACTGGCCGGCGTCAGCAGCTCGATGTCTCGGCGTAGCCCATCACCGCCCTTGCGAAGTCCCTGGCCACCCGATCCGCGCCGTAGCGAGTAATGGCGCACACGTACCGGGATCTCATGTTCCAGCGCCTCGACGGGCGTGTTCAGCGAGTTGGTCATATGGGTGTGAACGCCGGAGAGGCCTTCGCGGTCGGGGCCGCCTCCCATGCCGCCGGCTACGGTCTCGTAGTAAGCGAAGGACTGCCCCGTCCGTGGATCGAGGCCGCCGACGGTGAAGTTGTTCATCGTCCCGCTCGAGCAGGCGGGGATCAGATCGGGCAGCGCCTGGCCCATTGCGCGGAACACGACGTCGACGATCCGCTGTGAGGTCTCCACATTGCCGGCCGCCACCGCGGCCGGCGGCAGCGCGTTCACTATCGTCCCCGGCGGTGCGACTATGGTGACGGCGGGCATTGCGCCACCGCCAGCCGGGAGCGCGGTCCGCAGCACCGCCTCGGCCACGCAACGCAGCACGTAACGGACGGCGGACTCTGTTATCGCGGCGACGGCGTTGATGTTGCCTGCGACTTGGGTCGCCGAGCCGTTGAAGTCCACGCGCATCTCGTCACCCTGGACGGTGATCGCGGCAGCGATACGTACCGGCTCGGCGTCCACGCCGTCGTCGTCCATGAAATCCTCGGCTCGGTATTCGCCGTCCGGGATAAGTTGGATCACGGCGCGGACCAAGCGATCGGCGTATGAGGAGAGCGCATCGAAGGCGGCGGCCAACGAGCTCGCGCCGCCGCGCGCTGCGAGCTCCTGCAGCCGGCGCACGCCCACTTCGAGAGCGGCCAGCTGAGCGTGAAGGTCGCCTTCCCGCTCCACCGGTGTCCGGACGTTGGCGAGCAGCAGGTGCCATACGTCGGGCTGGACTTCACCGCGGCGCACCAGGAGTACAGGGGGGATCCGCAGCCCCTCTTGGAAGATCTCTCGGGAAAGAGGCATCGAGCCCGGCGCCTGCCCGCCGATGTCCGCATGGTGGGCTCTCGAGGCGACGTAGGCGATCGGCCCGCCCCACCCCTCGACCCAGACGCCACGCACGGCCGTCAGGTCGGGAAGGTGCGTGCCACCGTAGTACGGGTCGTTGAGGACGACAACGTCGCCGTCGGCCAGACTCACAGCGCCCACCGCCGCATCCACGCTTTGCGGGATGGCCCCCAGGTGCACCGGCATGTGATCGCCTAAGGCGACCGGGTTTGCCTCCCCGTCGCATACGGCGCAGCTGTAGTCGCGCCGCTCCTTTATGTTGGGAGAGTAGGCACTGCGGCGAAGCGCCGCCCCCATCTCCTCGGCGATGGCCAGCAGCAGCGAGCGATAGACTTCCAGCCTGATCGCATCCAGAGACTCGGAGCCGCCGCCTTGCGCCGTTTGCATGTCGTGGGCCTGTCTTTATTATTATGGCTGTTCGCCAATGGCTGCTCACCGCAGGCTCGCCCGCAGAGCCCGGCGACGCAGTGTAATTGTAGGTAGAGGAGGCAATCTTGGGCAAACGCAGCAAGGAGGTCAGACCACAAGCTTCGTTGTTCGACAGAGCCCGTAATGAGTTACTAGGCCAGATCAGGCATTGTGGGGTACTGCAGGCCACCGAGGAGCAAAAGGACGTCTGGTTCAAGGAGACGATGGAGTACATAGCCAAGCGTTATCCTGGGGTGACCGAGGAGGAGCTGGCCGAACTCAGCGCTATAGGTCGGCGTTACTGCGAGCCGGTCATATCGTACGGCGGCCAAGGCGGAGCGGATAGCGAGGGCACGAACTGAGGAGTACCAGACGACTCCGCCCTGGCCGGTGCGCCAGGGCCCTCTTCTAGCCTGCCCGTTGAATTAGATGACCACGATTGAGGTCGCTTGGAAGCTGTTGGCCGTCCTCCTCTTGGTGGGCGCCAACGGCTTCTTTGTCGCGGCAGAATTCGCGCTGGTCAGCGCCGACGAATTGCGACTCGCCGGTCTCGCTGAGCGGGGCGATCGGCTGGCGCGGGCTGTCAGAAAGGCGCGTGACGATCTCAACCTGTATCTGTCGTCGTGCCAGGTCGGCATCACGCTTGCTTCCCTGGGACTCGGCTGGATCGGCGAGCCCGCCATCGCTCAGACTCTCATCGCCCTCTTCTCGGGTGTCCCACAGCCATTCGATGCGATCGCGAGCCACGCGGTGGCGGTGGTCATCGCGTTCACGATCATCACCTATCTGCACGTCGTACTCGGTGAGGTGGCACCCAAGGCGCTGGCGATCTTTCATCCCGAGGAGGTGTCTCGCTGGATTATCCAGCCCCTGATCCTCTTCACTCGAACGGGCCAGCCGTTGATCTGGTCGCTCAACGAATCCGCCAATCAGCTGCTGCGGGTACTGCGAGTTCGCCTGCCCTCCGAGGCGGAGCGAGTGCACAGTCCGGAAGAGATTATGCTGCTCGTCAAGCGGAGCCATGATGTGGGGATGGTCGAGCTGGATGAGCAGGCGATGATCCATGGCGTCTTCGAGCTGACGCGCACCGTCGCCCGGGAGGTGATGACGCCGCGACCGGACATCGTGGCCGTGCCCGTCGACGTCGACTTCGAGCGGCTGGTGGCGATGATTACCCGCTCAGGCCATTCCAGGCTGCCCGTCTACAGCGACAACCTCGACAACGTCGTCGGGGTGGTCCTGGCGAAAGACCTGCTGTCGCCGGCTGCGGCGGGGGAGCCGGACAGTTTTGACGTAACGAAGATCATGCGGGAGCCCTATTTCGTGCCCGATACGAAGTCGGTGGATGAACTGCTCGCCGAGCTGCGCCGGCTCAAGGTGCACATGGCGATCGTCGTTGACGAGTTTGGCGGCACCGACGGTCTGGTGACCCTCGAGGATCTCATAGAGGAGATCGTCGGCGAGATCTACGACGAGTACGACGAGGCGCGCCCCATGTTCACGACGTCGCTCGGCGGCCAGCCGCTGATCGACGGCGGTGCGCCCATCGACGAAGTGAACGAGAAGTTCGGGCTCGAACTGCCCGAGGAAGACTACGACACATTGGGCGGTTTCATACTCGGCGAGCTGGGCCAGGTGCCCAAGCGGGGCGACGCAGTACAGGTCTCGGGCGTCCACCTGGTGGTCGAGCAAGTGGACGAGCGCCGCGTACGCCTCGTGCGACTGCTCGCGAACGATGACGAGCTGACACGGGTACGGCGCTCGAAACCGTCGAGGTCGAGCGGCGACGATGAGGGATAAGACTTCCAAGAGTCAAGCCCAGAAGGGATGAAGCAATGGGAATCGAGCAGCACGCGTTTTACCGGTTCACTGGGAACCATATTGCAACCGAGAGCTGGATGTTGGATATCCGATATTGAATCCTATGGACGATCTTGACCGGCTCTACTACGAGTTTGTGGAGATACTGCGCCGTGAGCGACCGTCCGTCTTAAAGGACGAGCCACTCACCTTCGCCGAGGTCCACGACCAGGTCATCCCCTATCCGCGGATCCGTAACCGCGTGGGGTTCGGGTCACACGAAGACTACGAGGCGACTCTGACGCGCATGTTGGCGGGGGAGCGTGATTACCTGGCCAGCGATCGCCAGGTACAGGAGGAGCTGCGAGCCGGCCTCGAGGAGGCGCTGCCCGACGTCCGCCGCTTCCTCGCCTTTCCTGATGTTCGGGTTTGGCTCAATCCGGAAAAGATCCCACCACCCGGAGACATTCGCTATGCGCCGCCGGAGTTGCGCGAGGGCGTCGATTGGGTGAGCGAGGCGATAGAGAGTCACAAGGAGGAACGCGCTGCGCTGTCGCCGGCGGAGGCGGGGCAGGCAGCGGATGTTGAGAGCGACCCGCAAACGCCGTTGGAAGTCTGCCCCCAGTGCGGGGCAGAGCCGTTGGCCGGCTCAGTCTACTGTCCGTTCTGCGGGCGCCGCCTGTTGCCGGACGTCTGCCGAACCTGCGGCGCGCAACTCGACCCGGCCTGGTCGTTCTGCGCGCGGTGCGGTTCGGCCAGGGGAAGCTCGAGCGAATCTGCTTGACGGGCCTGAAGGGCCCGGGTATTATCCGTCCCGAAATCTTCCTCTCTCAGAGTAACGACGCAGCTCGCCGTTGGCGCTTGGGCTCCGGCCGTATGGGAAGGGTTGGTGCGGGGCGCTGCTGGGCGCGGGCTGATTGGCAAACCACAGCGGAGGGAACAGATGTCTCGCAAGAACTCACTGATGGCGCTGGGGTTGGCGTTCGGGCTGGCGGCTTTCATCGCCTGCTCCGGCGGTGAGGCTGGGTCGCAGGAGGCGGGTTCGGGCGCGAGCGCCGAGGCTCAGGTGTCAGACGCGGCGGCGACCGAGGGCCAGCAGGAGATGGAGCTGCCCGAGGGAGTGACGATGGAGACAGTGAACCAGGGCAAGGACGTCTACGCTGGTGCAGGTCTCTGCTACGTCTGCCACGGCGCCGAAGGTCAGGGGATGCCCGGGCTGGGCGCCAATCTGGCCGACAGCGATTGGACTCACAGCGATGGCTCGTTCGACGGCATTGTCCAGACCGTTATGAACGGTGTCGATTCGGGCGCATCCACCACGGGCACCGCGATGCCGGCGAAAGGTGGAAGTGGCATCACCGACGACCAGGTGAGGCAGGTCGCCGCTTACGTGTGGACCCTGGGCAAGTAAGATCACGCGGGATTGTGGCGTCGGCTTGACCGCCGGCGTCCCGACGCCCCCGGCGGCTCCGTCCGTTTCCGGTTCGTCCGCCAAGACTGCGGGCAGGAGTGCCGGGGGCTTTTCATACTCGCCCCTGCGGTTCTCGCGCGGCTGCAACCATTCTCCTAACTTCCATCCGTCATCATTTCGGTATACCAGAACCTGGGGGTCGATCGTGGAAGTACTACTTGCTGCCCTGGCCGTGGCCGGCGCCACCGCCTTGGCCACGAGTCTCAGAATACTCTGGGAGTACGAGCGGGCGGTCGTGTTCCGGCTCGGTCGCTTGCGTGGAGCTCGCGGGCCTGGGCTGATATTCCTGGTTCCCTTCGGCATCGAGCGTATGCAGCGCGTCAGCCTGCGGATCGTCGCTATGGACATACCGCCGCAGGATGTGATCACCCGCGACAACGTGTCGGTGAAGGTCAACGCCGTTCTCTACTTCCGCGTGAGCGTTCCGGTCAAGGCGATCGTGGAGGTGGAGGACTTCCTGTTCGCTACATCGCAGCTCGCGCAGACGACGCTCAGGTCGGTGATCGGCCAGGCCGAACTGGACGACCTGCTCGCCGAGCGCGAGAAGTACAACGATATGCTGCGGACGATCATCGACGAGCAGACCGACTTCTGGGGCATCGAGGTGACGGCGGTGGAGGTGAAGGACATCGATCTGCCACAGGAGATGAAGCGGGCGATGGCCAGGCAGGCGGAGGCGGAACGCGAGCGTCGCGCGAAGGTCGTCAACGCACTGGGCGAGCATCAGGCGTCACGCAGGCTCGTCGCGGCGGCGAAGATCATGAGTGCCGATCCGGCGGCGCTGCAGCTTCGCTTCCTGCAGACCGTATCCGAGATCGCCGCGGAGAACAACTCTACCACGCTCTTCCCGATACCGTTGGATCTGTTCGAGCCGTTCAGGCGCAGGATCCAGAAGGAGGCCGAGGAGTCGGCGGAGGAAGCGCTGGAAGAGGAGGAGGTCCCCGAGCTGCCTGCGGCCACCGAGCCGCCCGGTAGGCTCGCGTCCGGCGAGACGGCTCGGGCGGAGAAGAAGAAGAGCGAGTGACGGGCCGTACGCGGCTCTGACGCGCTCTCATCGCGCTCTTATCGTCCGGGGTGCACAGCCAATGGAATCGGGCGGCCGTTACCTCACGCGCCGAGAACTCGAGGAAGTAATCCGTAGAGCGACGGAGCTGGAGTCCGAGTCGGGCTCCACCGTTCCTGAGCTCAGCGAGGCGGAGGTCGTGCGCATCGCTCAGGAGGTCGGCCTGTCCGAGGCCAGCATCCATCGGGCGCTTGCCGAGCAACGGGGCGGCGCCGGCGGTCTGCTGGCGGAGCGCGGCTGGATCTCCCGGCTCTGCGGCTCGGGGCTGGTGACGACTACCCGTACGGTGCCGCGGCCGGCGGAGGAGGTCCAGCAGGAGCTCGAGACGCATTTCCATACAAACCAGAGCCTTCAGCTGATCCGCCGCACGCAGCAGACGTCGCTATGGGAACCCGACAAAGGCGTCGTGGCTTCAGTTATGCGGGGCCTCGATATCTTTGGGCGGGGCTATCAGTTGGCCAAGCGAGGCCGAGCGGTCGAGCTCAGCGTCGTTCCGATGAGCGAGGAGGCGTGCCAGGTATCGCTGACGTCCGATCTCGGGAACGAGCGCTCGGGTTGGTTCTGGGGCCTGGCCGTCGCGGTAGGTGTGCCGCTGACCCTGGCGGCGGTCTGGCTGATCCTGGCGGAATACCAGATCCCCGACGTCTGGGTGCTGGCGACGCCAGCGATAGTAGCTGTCACCGTGTCGCTGGCCCGGGCGGGCTACCGCCGAGCGGTTGAGAAAATGCGGCTGATTCTAGATGGCTTGTTGGACCGAATCGAACACGACGAGCCGCTCGAGCCACCCAGACCGTCGTGGCGCGACTTGCTGAAGTAAGGGTCGCGCTAGCCGAGCGAACTTAGCGTGCAGGTTTGATCGAGCCGGGGGTCCTGTCGGCCGGCTCGATTGCAGGAGCGGCGGCTGCGCCGGAGGCACACCTCGAGTACCGCTCGACGACAGCCTCGACTCCCACGCAACCGCTGGTGAGGCAGGGGACGATCTGCCGCCTCCGACGCCCCTCGCGGCTGTGGCAAAATGCACAGAATTGGCCCCTCGGCACGGCCCGGGTCGCCTTGAGAAAAGGCGCTTTCTTACATAAATTTTGCAGGTGCTACTCCAGCGGATTTCTATCCGTAATTTCCGGAATTTTGAGGATGAGACCGTCGATTTTCCGGAGCGCGGCGCGGCCCTGATCGGCGACAACGGTCAGGGCAAGACCAATCTGCTGGAGGCCATCTATTACCTGGAGATCTTCCGCTCATTCCGCGGGGCGCGGGATGAGCAGCTCGTCACCTTCGGGTGCGGGCACTTCCGGGTCGAAGCGCATCTCTCGGCGGGCGCCGGCGGCGAGGAGGTGGAGGTGGCGGCAGGCTACGCGCGGGAAGGGCGCCGGAAGAAGGTGACGGTCGACGGCCGTGAGCCCGACCGGGTCGGCGAGGCGATCGGCCAGGTCGGTGCCATCGTCTTCACCGCCAGCGACGTTGAGATCGTGGCCGGGGGTCCCGGCGCGCGCAGACGCTTCCTCGACATCATCCTCTCGCTGGTGGAGCCGGGGTACCTCGCGGCCCTGCAGCGCTACCGGCAGATCCTGTCGCAGCGGAACGGGTTGCTCCGGGATGACGCGAGCCCGGCGGAGCTGGCCGCTTGGAACGCGGGGTTGGTGGATGCCGGGAGCCGGCTCGCCGAGGCCCGGGCGCGCTGGGTAGGCTCAAGGCAGGCGAGCTTCGCCCGCTACTACTCCGCGATCTCGGGTGGCCGGGAGGCGGAGATGGAGTACGCTCCGTCGATCCCGGCGCCGGGCGGGGTGGGCCCGGTCGTCTCGCGTGAGCGATGGGCCGAAGCTTTCCACGTCGAGATCGAGCGGGTCACCGCTAAGGAGCGGCGTCGGGGATTGACCCTGGTGGGACCGCACCGCGATGACCTCCGCTTCTGGGTGGGCGCCGGCCCCGAGGCGATGCAGTTGAGGACCTTCGGGTCCGCCGGTCAGCAACGGAGCGCCGCGGTGGCCCTGAGGCTAGTAGAGGCCGAGACGCTGCGCGCCGCGCGGGGCCGTCTCCCGATTGTAATGCTCGACGACGTCCTGGCCGAGTTCGACCCGCAGCGAGCGGGGCGGGTCGTGGAGCTGTTCACGGCGGAAGAATGGGGGCAGGTCTTCGTGACCTCGCCGAAACCCAGCGAGTTTGCATTCATGGGCGACAGCCTGGCGGAATATCGGGTCGTCAGCGGCACGGTGCGTCCCGTATGAGCGAGGAGCGCGGTGGGTCGCCCCGCCGTGTGGGGGGGCTGGTCGACGAGCTGCTCCGTGCCTGCGGTCTGCTGGAAGGCGTGCAGCGGGCGTCGGTGCTCAACGACTGGGCCGACCGCGTCGGCCCACAGATCGCCCAGGTCGCTACGCCCGTCGGTTTCGAGCGAGGTACGCTGTTTGTGGAGGTACGTTCCTCCGCCTGGCTGATGGAGCTTCGGATGATGGAGCGTCGGATCCTCGAGCGGCTGAACGCGGGCCGGTCGAGGAGTGGTGGATTTGAGAAGATCGTGTTCAGGCTTGCCGCGAGCGCCCAGCGGTAAGGGACGGGGCGTGCGAGAGCCGAGGACTGAAGAGGAAGAGTAATGGCAAAGCGAGTGGGGACTGGGAGAAAAAGGCCGGCGGCGAAGAAGCAGTCCAAGTCGCGGGGAGCGGCGGCGCGCGCCGGGAAGCCGGGCCGTGCCAAGGCGTCGAAGGTGGCGGCGAAGACGAGTGAGCGAAAGGCATCGCGGGGCGATGGCTACACGGCGGGCAAGATCCAGGTCCTCAAGGGCCTCGAGGGTGTACGCCGGCGTCCCGCCATGTACATCGGCTCCACCTCGGGTCGCGGTCTCCATCACCTCGTCTTCGAGGTCGTCGACAACTCGATCGACGAGGCGATGTCGGGGTACTGTGATCAGATCGACGTCACCATCCACGCCGGCAATTCGGTCACGGTCATCGACAACGGGCGCGGCATCCCGGTCGACGTCCACCCAACCGAGAAGGTGCCCGGCGTCGAGCTGGCCATGCTCACCCTTCACGCCGGCGGCAAGTTCGATAAGGAGTCATACAAGGTTTCGGGTGGCCTGCACGGTGTGGGTGTCTCGGTGGTAAACGCGCTGTCCGAGTGGCTCGGGGTCGAGGTCCACCGCGACGGCAAGGTCTGGCGGCAGGAATACAGCCGGGGGCGGAAGCAGAGCGGGCTCAAGGCGGGCGGTAAGACGGACAAGACCGGTACCAAGGTGACGTTCAAGCCCGACCCCGAGGTCTTCACGGAACTCGAGTACGACTTCGATACACTGGCAACCCGGCTGCGCGAGCTGGCCTTCCTGAACCGCGGTGTGAAGATAACGCTCGAGGACGAACGCCCCGACCAGCAGAAGAAGAGCAAGTACGAATACGAGGGCGGCATCAAGGAGTTCGTGAAGTATCTTCGGGGCAACCGGAAGGCGCTTCACAGCGAGGTCATCTACTTGGAGGCGAAGCGTCCCGAGTGTGAGATCGAGCTTGCCCTCCAGTACAACGAGGGCTACAAGGAGGACACCTTCACCTTCGTGAACAACATCAACACTCACGAAGGTGGCACTCACCTCACCGGTTTCAAGTCGGCGCTCACCCGCACGCTGAACGACTACGCACGGCGCGGCGGAATGCTCAAGAAGGCGAACTACTCACTAACCGGCGAAGACGTCCGTGAAGGCCTCACGGCGATCCTCTCGGTCCGCGTCATGGACCCGCAGTTTGAGGGGCAGACGAAGACTAAGCTCGGCAACAGCGAGGTGCGCGGTGCTGTCGAGTCGGTGGTCAACGAGGGGCTGTCGAACTTCCTAGCTGAGAACCCGACGGCGGCCCGGCGCATTGTCGAGAAGTGCAACCAGGCGGCGCGCGCCCGGGAGGCCGCGCGCCAGGCGCGCGATCTGACCAGGCGCAAGTCGGCGCTCGAAGGGTCAATCCTGCCGGGGAAGCTCGCCGATTGCTCGATCGACGATCCCTCCGTCAGCGAGCTCTACTTGGTGGAGGGTGACTCGGCAGGCGGTTCGGCGAAGCAGGGTCGTGACCGTAACTTCCAGGCCATCCTGCCGTTGCGCGGCAAGATCCTGAACGTCGAGAAAGCGCGACTCGACAGAGTGCTGTCGAACGAGGAGATCCGGACGATCATCACCGCAGTGGGTACGGGCATCGGGGAAGATGAGTTTAACCTCGACAACGCCCGCTACCATCGGATTATCATAATGACCGACGCGGATGTCGACGGCGCTCACATCCGGACGCTGTTGCTCACGTTCTTCTTCCGCCACATGCGGCAGCTCATCGAGGCGGGCTACGTCTATATCGCCCAGCCGCCGCTCTATCGGATCCGGCGCGGCAGGGAAGAGCACTACGCCTACACCGACGACGAGCGCGCGAAGATCATGGAGCGCATCGACAAGGACGGGAAAAACAAGCCGGACGTGCAGCGCTACAAGGGCCTGGGCGAGATGAACCCCGAGCAGTTGTGGAAGACGACGATGGATCCGGAACGGCGGACGATCTTGCGCGTGACGATGGACGATGCCGTCGAGGCCGATCGCCTGTTTAGTCTGTTGATGGGCGATGAGGTCGAGCCGCGCCGGGCCTTCATCGAGCAGAACGCCAGGTACGTTAAGAATCTGGACGTCTGATCTCGGGAGCACAGGCTTGGGTAAGCCCCGCTTGCGCCGGCCGAAGATCTGGCGTCTGCTGATCGCCGCCTTGGCACTGTACCTGGCGGCTGGCTACATCGCCCCCCGTGTCCACTGGGTATCCACTGAGCCCGCGATCGAGGCTGATGCTTACGGCATACCGCCGGTCAGACCGGCAGGTGTTCGAGCCGCAGGGGTGCTTGGTGTGCACACGCAGCGTTCGCACGATGCTGTGGGGAGCGAGTCGGAGGTGATACGGGCCGCCCGTGCGGCTGACGTCGATTTTGTGATCATCACCGATCACCGCTCAAGCGACGCCCCGCAGGAGTTATGGCGTACCCAGGCGCGCTACGAGGAGGGCGTGCTCCTGGTGCGGGGGCAAGAGATTCCGCTCGGCGGCGACGTGGGTCGCGTGCTGGTCTTTGGGCTCGACACCGCATTGACCCATTGGGAGGGCGAGCTGGAGGCTTTCGGCCAGCTACTGGAGCGGCAAGCAGGCACCGCCGTCGTCGCCCATTCGAGGAGCCCTAGGACACGGGACAGTTGGCGCCCGCGGGAGACACCGGGGATCGTTGGCTGGGAGGTCTTCGACCTGGCCGATATCGGCCGGACCCGTCTCTCCGATCCCTGGGTCGTCTACCACGTGCTCGCCCTGGTGGCGAGCGCGCCGCTCGGCCGCGCGCACCAGAGCTTGCTTCGCCTTCACCGCGCGGGCTTCAGGCAGCCCGGCGTAGCCGCGTTTGATTCCCTCTACCCCTGGAATCGCTTTACGGCCGTCGGCGCGCTGGACGCTCACCCGAAGACCCGGGTCGCCGACCGGCTCGTGCCCGGCTACGAGCCCTTCTTCAAGAGCGTGGTCAATCACATCGAGCTGCGGCGGCCTCTGCCGTCCGACGCGGTCGAGGCGATGCAGGTGCTGGCTGAAGGCCTGCGGGCGGGCGGCGTGTTCATCTCGTTCGGAGACACTCGATTGGCGCGCAATTTCGTGTTGCAGGTCGCGACGCCGGACCGAGCCCCGACCGGTGTGGGCCGACCGGTGGGATTGGCGCCCCGGCAGTACTTGCGTGCCGGGTTCTGGGGCGGTCCGAGCAAGCGGTTGCTGTATCGGGTGGTGTTAAACGGGGAGCACCGTGCCTGGGTTGCAGGTGCCGAGCTGGCCTGGCCGCTGTCGGAGCCCGGGATCTATCGGGTGGAAGTCTACAGGTACGGCCTGCAGGTCGGGCCGCTGGTCTGGAACCTGCGTCCCTGGATATTCGCGAACCCGAGCTGGGTAGTGCCGGGGGACGAGTAGGTGGGCTCAGACGCGGGCGCTAGAGCTGTCCGCACTCTCCTCTCCCAGCTCCATCTCCTTGCCGGCGTACTCGCGAAGCTGCTCGATCTGCTCCGAGCTTCCCATCACGATCATCACGTCGCCGGCTTCGAGGCGTGTCTCGGGGCCCGGGTTGTAGACGGGCGGGCCCGTCTCCGTAGCCCGTTGCAGGGCGAGAACGATGAGCCCCGTTCGCTGTGGGATCCTGAGCTCGGCCAGCGATTGCCCGACAAAGTGGGATCCGGGCGGTATTGCAGCTTGCTCTAATCTCAGCTCGATGCCGGCGCTGCTGATCGCACACTCCAGGAAGTCCACCACGTGCGGTCGCAATAGCGAGTAAGCCATTCGGACTCCGCCCGTTACGTTAGGGGAGACCACACGTTCGGCGCCGACGCGTCTCAGCTTCTCCAAGGACTCCTCGCTGTAGGCCCTGGCCACCGTGTTGAGTCCAGGGTTCAGGTGCCGCGCCGTCATACAGACGAGGATGTTGTCGGCGTCGTCGGCCAGGCAGGCAGCCAGTCCTCTCGCCTTGTCGACCCGGGCGATCTTCAGCGTGCCTTCCAGCGTCGCGTCGCCCTCGACGATTAGCAGATCGGCATGCCTTTCCAGCATCATGGCGATTCTGCCGGCGTCCTGCTCGATGATCACGAAGGGGTGTTTCGCTTCCAACATCTCCGTCACCACAACGCGACCCATGCGGCCTAGGCCGCATACGATGTAGTGATCCGACAATCCCTCGATACTGCGCATTATTCGACGCCTCCTTAGTACTCCCCCGAGGTCGAGCTCGACGATCAGCGCCGTCGTCAGCGCCCACCAGATCCCCAGGCCGGTGATCCCGAGAAGGATCAGCACTATCGTGAAAGTCCGACCCGCCGGCGACAGGGGATAGACCTCCATGAAGCCCACCGAGGTCACCGTCGTCACCGACATGTACAGCGCGTCGATCCAGCGCCACCCTTCGATGAGTGCATAGCCCGCGGAGCCGATCAGGAAAACGACGGCGAAATAAAGGCCGGCCAAAGCGAAGCGCCGCCAAAACGGGCGCAGCGCTTCGCCGAGTGTGATGGGCGGCTGCTCCAGGGTGGCCCCGCGCGGCGGTCCCCGCCACGGCCAACCTGCCTCAGAGTCGCTCCGACGTCGCTTCATGTGGCGCGTGAGTTCACCTGTATATGTGGGGCTGGCGCCGAAGGTTAGAGAAACGTCAGCTCCTAGATGTCGCATTCTAGCGGAGCCCGGCGACAGGGGCAATCGCCCCTAGGGCGGAACACCGGCCGCCTAGCGGCGTTTTAACACTTGTGGCTCTGACGATGTCTTTAAGGTGAGACCTCAGGAGGAAGGGCCCCCACAGCGCGACGAGGTCGCGCCGTGGCGGCCCGAGACCTATCTTGGAATACGTAGCGATACACCCGCCACCCCCACCCGGGCGGTATGGAGGCACAGATGAGACTTAGGAGTA
Organism: Gemmatimonadota bacterium; assembly: GCA_020344215.1. Classification (GTDB taxonomy): domain Bacteria; phylum Gemmatimonadota; class Gemmatimonadetes; order Palauibacterales; family KS3-K002. The sequence goes on along the minus strand of CP070815.1, from coordinate 2,570,155 downwards.
TGCGCCTGACCGCCGTTGGCTTCCTTACGTTTGCGGCGCTGGGGCTCGGTCCCTGGTCGGCGACGGCGAGCGCCCAGTATTTCGGGCAGAACAAGGTCCAGTACGAGCGTTTCGACTTCGAGGTACTGAAGACCGAGCATTTCGACATTCACTACTATCCGGAAGCGCGCGACGCCGTAGAGCAGGCCGGTCGGATGGCTGAGCGCTGGTACGCCCGGCTCTCGAGGATATTCAACCACGAGCTGAGGGGCCGGCAGGTCATCATTCTCTACGCCGATCACCCTGACTTCGAGCAGACGACGGCACTGTCGGGGTCGATCGACGAGGCGACCGGAGGTGTGACCGAAGCGTTCAAGCGGCGCGTGGTGCTGCCGATGGCCGGATCGCTGGCTGAGACGGATCACGTGCTGGGGCACGAGCTGGTTCACGCGTTCCAGTTCGATGTCACCACAGGAGCCCGGAGCGCCGTGGGCGGTGGCTTCCCCGCCGCGCTGGCGATGCCGCTGTGGTTCATCGAAGGGATGGCGGAGTACTTCTCGCTGGGCCCGGTGTATCCCCATACCGCCATGTGGATGCTGGATGCGGCCCGGCGCGAGAAGCTGCCCAGTCTCAGGGAGCTCGCCAGCCCCTCTTACTTCCCCTACCGGTATGGCCACGCCTTGTGGGCGTACGTCGGAGGGCGCTGGGGTGACCCGGCCATCGCTGAGATCCTCAAGGCGGCTGCCGTCACGGGCAACGTAGCCCAGGCCATGGCGCAGGTCCTCGAGATCGCGCCCGACGAGCTCGTCGCCGACTGGCAGGAGTCGCTCAGGAACGCCTACCAGGAGTTGCTGGCAAAGACGAAGGGTCCCGAGGAATACGCCCGGGTCCTGGTATCGCCGGAGCAGGGGGGCGGCAGGCTGAACATCGCTCCGGCGGTAAGCCCCGACGGGTCGCAGGTCGTCTTCCTGTCGGAGAAGGATCGGTTCTCAATCGAGATGTTCCGCGCCGATGCCGGGACGGGGAAGATCGAGAAGAAGATCCTCAAGACCGCCACGGATCCACACTACGAGAGCCTGCAGTTCATCAACTCGGCGGGCGACTGGCATCCCAACGGCCGTGATTTCGTCTTTGCCGGAGTCAGTAAGGGCAAACCGATCATCGTCGTTCTCGATGCGGAGCGCGGGAAGAAGACCAAGGAGTACAAGATTGAGGAAGCCGGTGAGATCTTCAATCCGTCTTGGTCACCCGATGGTCGCTACATCGTCTATGCAGCTTCGCTCGGCGGCTTGATGGATCTCTTCGTCCTCGACACCGAGACGGGAGAGCAGCGACGGCTCACCTACGATGCGTTCGCCGACCTGCAACCGGCCTGGTCGCCTGACGGGGCGAAGATCGCGTTCGTCACCGACCGCTTCGGCACCGATCTCCGGTCCCTCGATTGGGGCAGCTACCGGTTGGCGTTGATCGACGTCGAGACCGGTGAGATCGAGCCGCTCCCGGACTTCCCCGAGGGCAAGAACATCAACCCGCAGTGGTCGGCAGACGGCTCGAGCCTCTACTTCCTGTCCGATCAGAGCGGGATCACCAACATCTACCGGATCAGTATTCCGGACGGTGAGCTGTACCAGGTCACCAACCTGAGGACCGGTGTGAGCGGCATCACCGCGCTCAGCCCGGCGATGTCGCTGTCCAGCGATAGCAACCGCATGGTGTTCAGCGCCTACGAGGGTGACCGCTACACGCTATACGCGATCGAGGATGAGGCGGTGCTGGCTGGCGGAGCGCTCGAGCCGCCGCTGGCCGAGGTGAGCCCGGCCGTGCTCCCACCGGCGGATCGCCCGGTCGGTGACGTGATGGCGCTGGTCGATAACGCCTATCTGGGGCTGCCGCAGACGACGGAGAGCTTCGAGTCCGCTAAGTACAAGGCCGGTCTGTCGCTGGACTACATCGCGCCGCCGACTCTCGCGGTAGGCGCGGACCGTTTCGGGACTTACGCAGGCGGCGGCACCGCCCTCTTCTGGAGCGATATGCTGGGTGTCCACAACGTGGTTACGCTGTTGCAGGTGAACGGCGGCGTCTCCGATATCGCCGCCTTGGCCGGCTATCAGAACCAGAGGTCACGTTGGAATTGGGCCGTCGTCGCCGCGCAGACCCCTGTTATGAATCGCTTTTTCGGCTTGGCGACCGACGGCGTTAACACCGTGGTGACGGAGCTTCGCTTCCGGCAGATCAGCCGCGATATCGCCACGTTCTGGTCGTACCCGCTCAACCGGGTGCAGCGGATCGAGTTCAGCGCCCGATACCAGAACGTGCTATATGACTACGAGTCGGAGATTTTCCTGTCGACCGGCGAAGTCCTCGAAAAGAATGACCACCCGAAGTGCTCGGAAGATCCTGACTTTCCGTATTGTGAGCCGGATAATATGAACCTCGGCTGGGGGTCCGCCGCCTTGGTCTACGACAACACCATCTTCGGTTACACCGGACCCGTCCTCGGGCAACGTTACCGACTGGAGCTGGCACCGGTCGTGGGGTCGCTCAACTACCTCGGTGCCCTGGTCGACTATCGCAAGTACTTCATGCCGTTTACCTACACCACGCTGGCGGGCCGTATCCTGCACTTCGGCCGCTACGGCGACGGCGGTGAGGATTTCCAGAGGATCTTGCCCCTCTACCTCGGTTACCAGCAGTTGCTGAGGGGCTACGATAGCGGGTCCTTCGAAGGAGTGGAGTGTCTAGACGCGGTGGCGGATAACTCCTTTGTCGGCGAGTCGAGCTGCCCCGTCTACAATCAGCTGTTCGGCAGCCGCATGTTGGTCGCCAACTTCGAGCTCCGCGCGCCGTTCCCGCTGGTGTTGGGTGTGACTGCTCCGGGCCTGCCGCCCGTTACGCTCGCGGCGTTCTTCGACGCCGGCGTGACATGGTGGACTGAGGGTACGGCGTTTGAGGTCGGCGGTAACAAGGATCCGTTCAACCTCGTCACCAGCTTCGGCCTGGCTGCGCGAGTCAACTTCTTCGGGCTCGTTCTGATGGAGGTCGACTTCGTCCATCCCAACAACCGGCCGCGAAAGGACTGGATCTGGCAGTTCGGTTTCGCGCCGGGGTTCTGACGTCGCACGGGCTCGTTTTCCTCTACTCTAAAACGCTCCTCGCCGCTTGGCGGCGAGGAGCGTTTTGCGTGGGGCTGGAAGCGGGGCGACGGTTTCGCCAGCTCGCGCATCTATTAAGGGTGAAATGAGAGCCGATACCCTTGCTCTTGCGAGCGCTGAGGTCGCCCGCGCGAGGGCCGGCGATCTGGAGGCGTTGGAGCACATCTACCGCGCCTACCAGGCACCGGTCTACAACCTTGGCCGTCGGATATGCGGCAACGAGGAGGACGCGGAGGATGTGCTCCAGGACACGTTCCTCGAGGTCTGCCGCTCCATCGGCAGGTTCCGCGGGGATGGGTCGCTCTGGAGCTGGGTTCGGCGCGTCGCGGTCAGCAAGGCGCTCATGCTCCTGCGCCGCGAGCGTTACCGGGCCGCCCGCTCCCTGGATGGCGGCGCCGATCTCTCCGAGACGGTGGGGAGACGGCCGCCGGAGCCGACGGCCCCTATCGACCTGGAGACCGCGTTGGGCCGTCTTGCGCCGCTGACGCGAGCGGTGCTTTGGCTGCACGACGTCGAGGGCTATACCCACGAGGAGATCGGCGAGGCGATGGGCAAGACGGCGAGCTTCTCGAAGTCGCAGCTGTCGCGAGCCCACCAGCGACTGAGGGAATGGTTGGAGTGATGGCGGTCATGCGACATCTGGGAATGGATGAACTGCTCGCGCTGCGCGACGGTGAAGCGACGGCGCTCGCGCGTGCGCACGCCGAGTTTTGCGAGACGTGTGGGCCAGAGCTCGAGCGGCTGTACCAGATCCGCTCGGAGCTCCGCGCGCTGCCGTCCTTCCGGCCGCCGCGCGAGGTGTGGCCTCGCGTGGCTGAGAAGGTTGGGCGACGGCGGCTTCGCAGGCGGCTGGCCTACGGAGGACTGGGGCTGGCAGCGGCGGCGGCTCTCGCTGGCCTGGTGGTGTTGCGCGGGCCGCTGCGTGAGCCAGCGGCGAGTCCGGCGGACGTGTGGATCGCCGAGGCGACGAGCACGGACCTGGGCCCGGTCATCAACCGCTCACGTCAGCTGGAGACGCTGCTCGAGGTCTACTCTCCGCAGCGGCGAGTCTACGATGCACCGACCGCGTTGGCGCTGTCGGCGCTCGAGGACCGAATCGTTCTGCTGGATCAAATACTGCTGGAGAGCCGGGCGGTGGGTGCCGACCGGGCACTGCTGCGCGGGCTCTGGGGCGAGCGGGTTCAGGCACTCGAGCAGCTAGTCAGCCTGCAGGCAGTACAGGAGGAGAACCGTGCTTGGCGCTAGCGTCGACACGTGATACAAGCGCTGCTGGGAATCGCGGTCACTGAGGCGGACAAGATGAATGGAGGAAGCTCAATGAGGTTGGCACAGCTTGCACTTGCAGGCGCACTGCTCATCGCCGGGGTCGCGCAGCCCGTGTGGGCCCAGGAGGACAAGGAAGACGAGCGTGGGTGCGTGTGCGAGTGCCGTGGAATCGCGACGGCGCCCTATTCACGCGTCCAGGTCTGGCCTGGCGGAGGCGACTGGCCCCAGGTCACCTGGTTCAGTAGCCGCCCGCGGCTGGGTGTGTGGATACACACCGAGGCGAATCCGGAAACCGATCGCTACGGGGCGCTGATCGATGAGGTGTCCGAAGGCAGCCCGGCAGAAAAGGCGGGCATCAGGGAAGGCGACATTATCACCAAGCTGGACGGCGTGAGTCTGCTCGAGGGCGATGAATCGTACGACGAAGACGAATCCGCCCCCGGTATGCGCCTGATCGAGCGGGCCCGTAAGCTCGAGGTCGGCGACACGGTGGAGGTCGAGTTTCGCCGTGATGGCGACATACAGACCGTGGAGTTGGCAGTGGGCGATTTCGATGAGCCGTTCGCGTTATCGCTGGCCTACGGGTTTCCCGAGACCGAGCGCATCAGGGGCCTGGTCGAGCGCCTGCGCGAGATTCCAGAAGTGCGTGTCCGGGCTCGGGACTCGTTCGCGCTGACCCTCGGCGCGACACTGCCCGGCCTCGAGCTCGTTTCCCTCAATCCCGGCCTCGGCGAGTACTTCGGCACGGAGGAGGGCGTGCTCGTGATTAGCGTTCCCGAGGATAGCGAGCTCGGGCTCAGGGCGGGCGACGTGATCCAGTCGATCGACGGACGCGCGATCCGTAGCCCGAGTCATGCCATGCGCATCCTGCGCTCCTACAACGCCGATGAGGAGGTCACGTTCGAGATCTTGCGTAAGGATCGGCGTGAGAGCGTGCAGGGTAAGGTGAGCGACGACCTAGGCCTCAGGGGCCGGGTCCTGCGGATCGAGGAGCGCGAGAAGTAGAGACCGGCCCGACTTCAGCGAGTCCAGTCTGAGAGCGGCGCTCGGCACCTCGTAGTGCCGGGCGCCGCTTCACGTTTCGGATCCCCCTCGATTGTGCAGATTGCTGTATAAACAGAACCCAAGCCTCTGGCGTATTCCTGGCAGAGGCCGTGGCAGGGGTCGCGGGTTGCCGCTCGGGCGCTGGCGTGAACCCTTAACCGGCGGAGCGGCGCGTGGAGGAAAGGGAGCTAACCGCACTGGCGGGAGCCTTTCAGCAGGGGGACACGGACGCGTTCAAGCGGCTCGTGGATGCTCTGACGCGACCCCTCGTGGCCATGGCCTACCGGTACACGGGTGACTGGGAGTGGGCGCGCGATCTGACGCAAGAGACCTGGGTGCGGGTGCACGACAGGATCCGGCGCTACGACCCGGTCAGGTCGTTCAGAGCCTGGGTCTTCACGATCCATCGCAACGCCTGCCTCAGCCACCTGCGGCGCGCCTGGGTCAAACACGAGACGACCCCGGGCGAGGGCGCGATCGGCGAGCTCGGTGCGGTATTCCACACCGTCGATCCGCTCGACGACCTAGAACGCCGTGAGTTCCATCAGCGCCTGCTCGTAGCGCTGGGTCAGCTGAGCGAGAGCCAAAGACAGGTCTTCGTTCAGGTCGACCTGGAGGAGGGTGACCAGAAGGAAGTGGCTCAGGCACTGGGCATCAAGCACACGACTCTGAGGGCGACCCTGCACTTTGCCCGTAGGCGCCTGGCCGCGGCCTTGCGAGAGATGGAGGAATTACAGTGACGAAGAACGTCGACTGCGAGGTCTTCCAGGACCAGCTGGACGCGCTCAAGGCCGGAGCGCTGCCGGAGGACGGTCTGGCACAGCTGCAAGCCCACGCCGGGTCCTGCCCGGAATGCGCCACACTCCTGGAGGTGCACGAGCACCTGACGTCGCCTGCCTTGAGTGATTTGGAAGCCGCGGTGCCGGACGAGCTACTGGCCAGCATATGGCCCCGCCTGCAGGCGGAAATCGCGACCGCGAGTTCGGCACGGCTCCGCGAGTCGCGGGGCTGGCAGGGCTGGGGCTGGCTGGTTCCGGCCATGGCGGCCGCTACCCTGCTCCTGTTCCTCGGCAGCGGCCTCCTCTTCCAGGAGGTGCGCCAGCTCCGGCAGCGGGAGGACGCACTTGTGGCGCAGCTCGCGGAGCAGGAGCGCTGGCTCGCAGAGCTGGACTTCCGGACGTCATCGGACCCAGTGGCGAGGACGGCGGGCCTGGCGGGCAGAGCGACATGGGAGCGAGCCCTCTCGCGTCGCAGGAGCGTGAGCGTCTCCGAGCTGCGCAATATGCTGCGGAGCGTGCCGGCGGCTGCCACGGTCTTCGACGCGTCCGAGCTGGAGTCGCTACAGAGAAATATCCCCTTCTGGATGTCGAGCGCGGCGCGAAAGGCGGCGGCGGAGATCCGTCCCGGCGATGGCGTGCAGGCCGGGGAGCTGCTCCGGCTGCTGGACACCCTAGACGTCGACCCTGGAAGACGTATACCGACGGCGCGCATACTGGCCCTGACCAGGGGATCCGTGTGAGCGGGTGATCGTGAGCGGCGCGCTGTGACGATACGAGAGAGGTGGGGGATCATGAAGTGGACCACGAGATATCGACGAGTAGAGTTCGCGGCCCTGACGGTGACCACCCTCGCTACGGGCGGCTGCATCGAGTACCGGATCGAAGCGACACTCAACCCGGACGGCAGCGGCGTCCGCACCGAGCAGATGGTCGTCGGTCGAACCGATGAGCTGAGCGTTCGGGTCTCTACCGAGCAGTTCGGGCAGCTCATGCACGTCACCGAGAGGGATGGCTGGACCTACAGCCGGGAGGTGGAGGACGATGACACGCTCCACGTCCTCCGGCGCGAGACGCGGGTCAGCGACCTCGCCGCTTGGGCCGACCTGAGCGGCGACGTCTTGATGACCGCCAGCACAGCGGTCGGCGTCGAGGCGTCCGTCGGGCACGTCTCCCTGCGTGACGTCCAGTTCATGAACGCTGTACGGGTGGAGACGGGGCGGTCGCCGGCGGGCAGCTCGTTCACCTATCGGGAGACCTTCTACTGGGAGAACCTCATGGATGCGATAATCGAGTACCTGGCGCTGCGCTTCCGGGCCACCCTGGATGCCAGGTACCCCGATCTGAGCGCCGAGCAGCGTGGTGAGGTTGTCGGTCTCATGAGAGGCGGCCTCTGGGCGGCCATGGATCAGGGGCTGTTCGATGCCGGCGGTGACGAGGAGGAGGCGATTGTATCGGCCTTTATCGATGGCACGGCGGAGCAGGCGGCGAAGATCGTGCGCCGGCGCTATCCCGATGCGGAAGAAGAGTTCTTCCGCAACGTGCTCAGGCAGCTCTACGAAGACGAGAACGACCAGCTAGGCACTTTCCTGGAGGAGGAACTGCCAGGCGTCCAACTGGCGGCGAACTCGGAGATCGTCTTCAGGTTGAACATGCCGGGCCGGGTCATTGTCTCGAACGCGCACGAGCGCGACGGGAACACGCTGGTCTGGGAGTTCGGCCCCGCTGACGCGACGACCGCTCCGGTGGAGGTTTTCGCTGAATCTGTGGTCGAGAGGTGACCTATCCGCGCGACCGGCAAACGGGGGTGGCTTTGGGGCCACCCCCGTTCCTAACGCAGCGCACCAGGCGCTGGAGGTACTCTGGGCTGACAAGCTCAGCGCCGGGAGCTATCCGGGTCCTGCGCTTGCGGTTCCTCGTCGTCGGGGAAGGCGATGGTTCCCTCGCAGACGCTCACGCCGGACTCGCCCGCGACAGTCATCTGCGGGAGATCGGTGCCTTTTGTCTTCGCGCATCCGTATTGACCGTCCTTGTTGATGGCGCGGAACGTCTCGCCGGGGAGGAAGTCGAGGCCGACGGCCCGGTACCGCTGCGCGATCATCTGCAGCGCGTCCTCGCAGGCCTGCTGCGGAGAACGCCCCTCCTTCATCCGCATCACGATGTAGTAGGTTGCACACGACTTAATCACATCCTCGCCGCGGCCGGTCGCGCCCGCAGCCCCAACGTCGTTGTCCAGGTAAAGGCCGGCGCCGATGATCGGTGAGTCACCAACTCGGCCCGGGATCTTGTAGCTGAGCCCGCTGGTGCTGGTGATGCCGGCGATATCTCCGTTGGCATCGACCGCCAGGACGTTGACGGTCCCGTGCGTCTCCGCCGGCTCCTCGTTCTGCTGTGCACCCTGCTCTCGCCCCTTCAGATGGTCCGGCGCGCCCCAATCGTCCTCATCGCTGTGGCTCTCGCGCCAGAGGAGCCACTCCTCGCGGGCGGCCTCGGTGAGCAGGTTCTCCTCTTGGAAGCCCCACGACTTCGCAAACTCCAGCGCGCCGGGGCCGACCAGCATCACGTGGTCGGTGCGTTCCATCACGAGGCGCGCCACCGACGATGGGTACTTGATGTTCTCCAGCGACGCCACCGAGCCGGCGCTGAACGTCTTTCCGTCCATGATCGAGGCGTCGAGCTGCACCACGCCGCGCTCGTTCGGGAGGCCCCCGTAGCCGACGCTCGAGTCTTCCGGATCCTCTTCAATGATGTTCGTGGCCTTCTCCACCGCGTCGAGCGCCGACCCGCCACCCGCGAGCATCTCCCAGGCTACCTCCATCGCCCTCTGGCCGGTCTCGTTCGACTTGCTGGTGATGATCATCGGTATGCCCGCCGAGCGGCTCAAACCCGGGGCTCTGGGCCCGCCCCCCAGGTCGTGGAACGGATTGAGGCGCTGCCACAGCAGCGCGCCCGCGCCTGCCAGGAAGCTGTGCTGGAAGAAAAGCCGGCGTGTCATCCCGTTGGGCATTTAAGGCCTCCCTTGGTTGCAGTCGTCGGATTAGGGCCGTCAGGCTGGCTTTGCGGCTCCCTGAGTTTGAAGCGTGAACGACGATCGCGAAAGACCCCCAGCCTCGCCGGATGGCAGGCGGTGCGGCGGGTGGGGCGGCTGGACACTCGCTCTGCTGCACGGGCTGCTGATTGGGCGTAGCGCTAGCGTGCCACAAAAAGCAGCCAGAAGAGAGCCTCGCTTGGTGTTGCGCAGCCCTTCTCTCTTTCTATGCGGCTCTCGACGTCGGCTATAATCTCCTCAAGTGCGTTGCCTCCCAAGTAGACCCCCGAGCAATGCTCACAGCGGCTGAACCTATGACCATCCCATTCATATCGCTCCAGTGATGGCAGCTCGCAGCGCGGACATGTGAGCAGCCGGTCGGACCCCGCGGGTCCTCTGCGCGGCGGTCCCAGGCTGACCGTCCCGAAACCGGGCGTCTTGTCTGCCACGTAGGTGGTCAGTTCGGTTCGATCGAACCACAGGTCACCACAGGCCGAGCAACGGTCGATCTCGATGCGCCCGTGCCACTCGGTTTGCATCGGCCCCTCACAGCTTGGGCAGCTGAGGGGCGAGATGTTTTTGGTCAATGCTAGGTCGCCACCCAGGTCGTTTATTCTGCCGGAGTAGACAGACTCTTGCTACGCTCTATCGACTGAAGCGCGAGGTAGCGCTCGCCGAATCTGTCGATGCTCTCCATCTCCGTCATGTACTGATCGTGATGGCGCTCCTCATCCGCAACGAGGTCTTCAAACAAGCGCTTCGTCGCGGAATCCGCGTTGGCCCCGCACTCGTTGGCCCATTCGTTGTATTCCTTCGCACTTTGGGCTTCCATGTCTGCCGCGCGCTCGAGCATCGTCCGCACATCGTGGATCTTCTCCACCGCCTCCGAGGCCACCATCTCCACTTCACCCTTGAGGAAGAGTATCCGCTCAGCCGCCCGTTCGATGTGGGTCATCTCTTCAATCGCCGTCCGCTTGAAGAGACCGGCAAGAAGGTCGTACCCCTGATCGTCACAGTGGAAGTGGAAGTACATGTACTGGTGCACCGCAGAGAGTTCATCGGCGATCGCCTTGTTCAATAGCTCAATACTCTTCTCATGCATCTCCCTGTCTCCTCGTTGGGCCCCGGGGGGATCCTTGCCGATCGTGCTGTCTTAGCGGACGAGATGGAACCGCTCCTGGCGGCCAAGCACCCAGTGGCGGTCGCCGCCCTCGTCGAGGTACGCGTCCTCCTCCAGCGCCATCCGCACCGCCTGGTCGCCCCACTCCGCTACCGGCGTGGTGGCCTGTAGCTCGATGGAGTACCAGGTGTTCGGACGTACCGGCACATCGCCGCGGCCGGGCACACCTTCCTGGCGGTCCCAGAGGCCGACCAGCGGGCCGGCGCCATGGCCATGGTCGCCGACGGGGTGGCTGTACACGGTGCCGTTGATGCCGGCGTCACGCATGCGTGCGAGCGCCCTTCTCAGGACCTCGTTGCCGGCGCGACCCGGTTCCAGCTCCTCCATCACGATGTCCTGTAGCTGGTTACCCACAGCCAGCGCCTGCTTCAACCCCTCGGGCGCGTCGGCCTCGCCGGGACGGAGTACGTAGCCCATGTGCTGGGTGTCGGTGTTGAGCCCGAGCGCCGTGACCCCGATGTCGCAGTGGAGGACATCGCCGTGCAAGATCACCGGGTTGGCCGAGTCGCCCATCTGGACGCCCTGGCGCTGCACGTCCACCGAGGCGTGGAACCAGGTGTCGAGGCCCAGGTCGTTTAGCCGCTGGCGCATCCACCATCTCACGTCCTGGGTGTGCGTGACGCCGGGCGTGATGACATCGCTGGAGAAGGCCGTGGCGATGATCTCGTGTGCGATCTTCATCATCTCGACGTAGACCGGCAGCATCTCCGGCAGACGTTCGGCGATGTACTCGAGCGCCAGTCGCTCGCGATGCACCACTCGCTGCCGATACTTCTCCGGCAGCGCGGCACGCATCTGCTCCCACTCGCCGGCGCTCAAACCGTCGGAGAATGCGAAGGTATGCGAGATGTTCACGCCGATGGTTTCAGGGTCGCACGCCTCGACGATCGGCGGCAGCAGTTGCCACTGATCGGGGCCGAACGGCTCGGCCCGTCGCTCCTCGCCCGCCGCGGCGCCCAGCACGGCGTCAGGGTAGGTCACGACGCGGTAGAGGCCGCCCTGAGAGCTGCCGCCGATAGCGATGCGCTCGACGCCTTCCTCGGGCCCGCGATCGCAGAAGATGTAGATCGTACGGCGGCGCGCGGCGAACGTATTGGGTGAGACGAGGGCCCTGAAGATGGGGTCCTCGTTGTACTCCCGCATCGGGATGATCCACATGTCCACACCGTGGTCCCGCATCAGGCGCGGCAGCACGCGCTCGAGGCGCAGCTGCAGCCAGCCCTGCTGGATCGCCGCCTGCTCACGGAGCGTCCCGAGGGGACGTTCCTGGGCGGAGGCGGCGGTGACGATCATCAAGAGTGCGGCGCTGGCAAGAGGGGCTCGTTTCATTGGCTGACGCTCTCCATGCGAGGGATCACAATTCAGTACGAGGACTCCCCCGAGCCGCGGCGGCTCGTCACCATACAGTGCTCCTGGTGAATTGGGGACCGGCCGGGGGACCGGCCAGACTGTAAGCTAGCCCCACGCAGGCGGCCTCGACAGCCTGCCCCGGCGCCGCCCGCCACGGGTCGCCGTAGGCGGCCTGGTTCCCTATGATGTACGTGGCAAACCGCTCGGGCGGGCGGGTCCCACACGATGAGCGCTGACACATGTCGGGAGGCAACGGATGACGCGACCGGGTACGGATGCCCAGCCGCTGCGGGTGGCTATCGTTGGATCGGGGCCCGCTGGCTTCTACGCCGCAGAGCGGCTCCTTAAACAGACCGACATCGTGGTCCAGGTCGACCTGTTTGACCGGCTGCCGACTCCGTTCGGGCTGGTGAGGTTCGGGGTCGCTCCGGACCACGAGAAGATCAAGAACGTCACGCGCGTGTTCGAGAAGGTCGCGGGCAACCCCGGTTTCCGCTTCTTCGGTAACGTCGACATAGGTGCGCACGTCACGCTGAGCGACCTGAGGCGACATTACCACCAGATCTGCTACGCCACCGGTGCCCAGACGGACCGCCAGATGGGCATACCCGGCGAGGAGCTGAAACGGAGCCACCCGGCGACGGAGTTCGTCGCCTGGTACAACGGGCACCCCGACTATCGGGACTACGAGTTCGATCTGTCGGTTGAGCGTGCGGCGGTCGTCGGTGTGGGGAACGTGGCGGTCGATGTCGCGCGGATCCTCTGCCGCGCGCCGGACGAGCTGGCGGCCACGGACATCGCCGACTACGCGGCGGAGGCGCTGAACGACAGCCACATCAAGGAAGTCTACATCCTCGGCCGCCGCGGGCCCGTCCAGGCCAAGTTCACGAACCCGGAGATCAAGGAGCTGGGTGAGCTGGCCGGCGCCGACGTCTCGGTGCTGGCCGACGAAGTGGAGCTCGATGCGCTGAGCCAGAAAGAGTTGGATGAGAGCGCGGATAAGGCGACGGCCAAGAATGTCGAGATCCTGCAGAGCTTCTCCGGTCGCCCGAGCACCGGAAAGCCGAAGAAGTTGACGCTCCGGTTCCTGGTCTCGCCGGTCGAGCTCTACGGCGATGAAGCGGGCGGCGTGACCGGTGTCAGACTCGTCAAGAACGAGCTCTACGTGAGCGACGATGGGTCGCTCCGCCCCAGGCCTACAGACCAGTTCGAGAAGCTGTCCGTCGATATTGTGTTCCGATCCGTCGGCTACCTGGGCGTCCCGCTGGCCGGCCTGCCCTTCCACGATCGCTGGGGCGTCGTTCCCAACGCGAAGGGTCGGGTGATCGATCCGGAAGCGGGCGAGCCGGTACCGGGCGTCTACGTGGCCGGCTGGATCAAGCGCGGGCCGTCGGGGGTGATCGGCACGAACAAGCCGTGCGCCGCCGAGACCGTCGACTGTATGCTGGAGGACCTCGACGCCGGTGCGATCCTCAGCCCGGAAGCGCCTGATAAAACGTCCGCTGAGGAGTCGGTGCGCCGCAGTCAGCCGGACTTCTTCTCCTGGGACGATTGGAAGCGTATCCAGGAGCTGGAGGAAACCAGGGGACGCGAGCAGGGACGGCCGCGAGTGAAGATCACGTCCCTTGAGGCGATGCTTGCTGCTCTCAACCGCCGCTAGACTGCAGTCCGCAAAATAGGGGGTACGGCTTGTGCTGCCTGGCACCCCCTATCTTTTCGGCCGCTTGGGAAAGACGTGAGGCAAGCACGTGGATACCTTGACTTGACTCGCACCTTCAGTTCTGGAAGGTGTCCTTCAGGTTCCCCTTGACGTCCAATATGTCCACACGTACGGCGATACGACCGGCTAGGTCGTGGGTCGCACAGGAGAGACATGGGTCGTAGGCTCGTATGGCCATCTCAACCATGTTCAAGATGCCCTGATCATAGTCCCCATCTTTGATCAAGGCTCGGGCTGCCTGGTTAACGGACATATTGATCGGAGCGTTGTTGTGTTGTGTAGCGACTATCAAGTTGACGTCGGTAACCAAGCCCTTGTCATCCGTCTCGTAGTCATGAATGAGCGAACCTCTCGGTGCTTCTGCGCAGCCCACACCTCGAGCTGCTCTGGGCGTAACGGCGACTCTCGTCTCTTTGCTTGTTATGTCGGCGTCGTCCAAAAGCTCCACAACATGCTCGGCGTTATACAGCAGCTCAATGAGCCTCGCCCAGTGATATAGTAGGGTCAGCTGCGCCGGGCTGCCGAACTGTTCCTTGAATTCCTCGAATTCCCGTTGTGCTAGTGGTGTTGAGATCTTGTCTGCTACATTGATCCTTGCCAGTGAGTTCACTCGGTAAACGCCCTTGGGGTTATCGGGATCCATCGAAAAACCCTCGCCCCAGCCCTTGGCGTACGGGAATTTCTGGTAAGTCCATTCTTGCACGCGCTCCGAAATGTATTCCGTGTACCGATCATAGTGGAAATCTTCGAAGGACCCATCCGGTTTCATGAGTCTGAGCTTACCATCATACAGATTGAGTGCCCCGTCATCCGTAACGGTGCCCATGAACCCCGTGTTGATAACACCCAGAACTTTGACTGTGTCTAGGTACTTCGGGAAGATGCTCTCCTTCGCGAACGCCATAGAGAACTTCGCAAACTCCAAGACCTCTTCCGCCATTGGGCAGAGCTCATCTCTCTCTTTCTCGGTCAATGGTTTACTGAACCCTCCTGGCACGGCGGTCACAGGATGGATTGGCTTGCCCGATACGACTTCGAGCATCTGCGCGCCAAGATGACGGTTACGCACAACCCGCTTACCGATCTCCGGATTGCTTTGTGCGATACCGATTACATTACGCACTGAGTAGTCTGCGTCGGGCCCCATTACAAAATCAGGACCGGACAAGAAGTAGAAATGCAGGATGTGCTCTTCCGTGTAGGCGATGCTATTGCAGAGGTCGCGGAGTCTTCTCCCAGCCGGGGGCGGTTCTACACCGAACACCGCATCGGTCGCCTTGGCAGATGCGAGATGGTGCGACCAGGGGCAGACTCCACATATGCTCGTAACGATCCTCGGTAGTTCTTCGACCGGCCTGCCTATACAGAATCTCTCGAACCCTCTTAATTCAACTACCCGGACCCTCGTGTCTGCGACATTCCCGGTATCATCAAGTTGTATCTCGACTTTGGCGTGACCCTCTATCCGTGAGACCGGTTGGATGACTATTGTCTTACCCATTGTTCTACCTCCCGGGCTTGGCGGGTAGAGGTCTCAGACGATCGTGCCCGCCTATATACCTGTTCAACAGCGCTCGTCTGTCCTCAACAAGCTTTGCGTCGAGTCCTATGCTCGAGAGGGCGGGTCAGTTTGAGCCGCAGATTGTCGCCTTCTGCTGTAACTGGTGTTCCTACGCCGGCGCGGACCTTGCGGGTGTCTCGAGGCTGCAATATCCGCCGAATATCAGGATTGTAAGGGTCATGTGTTCCAGCATGGTGCATCCGAACCTCGTCATCGACGCGCTCACGAAGGGTCTGGATGGGGTCGTGATGTGCGGCTGTCATCCGGGTGATTGTCACTACATAGAAGGGAACCTGAGAGCGAAAAAGAGAGCGGAGGCAATAAGTCTACTACTCGAAGATTTCGGTCTGGAGGAGGAGCGCTTCAGACTAGAATGGGTTTCTGCATCGGAAGGTGCCAAGTTCGCCCAGGTAATGAGAGAAATGGTCGCCACAGTTAGAGAGCTTGGACCAAGGCCGTATCTTTGTTAGGAGCGGGTAGCGTTCTGAGTGACTCTTGTCTGGAGTGGAGTGCGCTTACAGCCAAAATCCAGTATACTAAGAGGGCGGGTTGAGGCCGGGCCCCGGGCTGTAGTTGTCTCCGATTCGGGAGGCTTCAGCCATCATGACGTCTCGCACATACGACCCCCGCCTATGCTGCCGCGTGGTCACGTCTGGATGTAGCTACGCTCTTCAGCCTATTCAGTCTAGATGCCACTGTCGTGCACGCTGCATAGCGGCAGGGCAGGACTCGCCTGTAGATTCGGACGTGGTGCCGTTCGCGGTCCGAGCCCGAGTGGGGGACTGAAACATGGGTGTGCTCACATCCGTATCGGCAGCGATCCGGACACGGACCGGACGCAAGAGCGGGACCTCGGCGAGGCCCCGGCTCGTTATCAATCAGGGCGGTCGTGACGTTCTCGACAAGGAGATGAGGTCTCCTGAGACGGTCGGCAGTCTGAAGCGGAAGGAGTGTCTGTACTATTTCGAGGCGCTGCCGCTGGAGGGGATGGAGGACATCCGTGACGACCGGCTCGGCCCCGACGATCTCCAGGTGCGGCTGGCCTTCGATGAGTACGAGACCTGGGAGCCGGGGCTGGCGTTGGTCTGGGCCAGGTCGAGAGAGAAAGGCACGATACCGCTGGCGCTCGACATGGGTCTGACCGACGCGCTGAGTGGCGACGAGCGGGCCGGCGTTTCTTCGCTGCCCGTCCGACGTGTGACCAGCGGGGCGGCCGACACGCCGATCCGGCGGATGCTGCTGGTCGTCGTTACCTATGATGCTCCGTACGCTGGCACCGACGATCCGATCTGGGTGCGGATCAGGGCGGACGCAGGACTGGTGGCCCATCACATCGTCACCGACACTCCGCAGACGGACCTCGAGATCGACACCGCCAACATTTACGAGCTGGCGGTGGAAGTCCCGTTCACCAAAGGTGAGCTGGCCGCAAGCAAGACCGGCGAGATCCGGCTGGGGATCCACGGGAGCGATAAGTGGGTGCCGAAGCGGATCTGCCTGTTCGGATTGGACGAGGTGTCGCACGCACCGCAGCGTGTCGTACCGCTGGTCCGGATCTCGGATCCCGGTCCGCTGAGCGCGGATCCCACAGAAGGTGTGCCGTCGATCGTCCTGGCGCTCGATTGATGACTACAGGAATCGTGCTCGCCGGCGGCCGGTCCCACCGCATGGGCCGGCCGAAGGCTCTGTTGAAGGTGGGTGACCAAACGTTCCTCGAGCGTGCCATCCGTGCCCTGCAGGCCGGCGGTTGCGAGGAAGTCGTAGTGGTGCTCAACGACGCGGACGCCGAGGTGACCGACCTTGCCCAGGGCCTCGGTGGCCGCTCGACCCCGGGCGCCGGCGCGGGGACCGAGCAGATCGACTCGCTGCGTGCCGGCCTACGCGCTCTGCCGTCGGGCGTGAGCGCGGCTGTCGTTCTGCCTGTAGATCACCCGCTGGTCGATGCGGCCACGGTGAGAGCGCTGATCGAGAGCTTCCACGCAGGGAGCGCGCCGGTCGTCGTGCCGACCCACGCAGGGCGCCGTGGCCATCCGGTACTGTTCGGCGCCAGTGTGTTCGATGAGTTGCTGCACGGCGAGCTCCCGGAAGGGGCGCGGTCGGTGATCCGCGCGCATGCGGACGACTTAGAGGAGGTGGAGGTGGGCGACAGCGGTGTGCTGGTCGATGTGGATACGCCGGACGAGTATCGGATGCACTTCGGAGACTTCGAGTGAGCGAGAAGGCGGCTGAGGTCTCAGCGGCAGAGGCCGCGGCCTGGGCGCTGGAAGCGCAGCAAGGGGGCGAGCCCGTTGCCCTGGCCACCGTGGTGAGCGCCCCCGGTCGGCAAGCGGTGGGCCGGCGGCTCGTGGTGAGCGGGGCCTCACTCCACGGTACGCTGGGCGGGCCGGAGCTGGACGAACGGGTGGCTGCGCTGGCCCGGGAGATGCTAGCGGTGCGGGAACGCGGTGTCCGGGAGATGGAGGGGCCCGGCGGGAAGTGGGAGATCTACATCGAGCCGCAGCACGCGATCCCCGAGCTGCTCATCGTCGGCGCCGGCCACATAGCAAGACCGCTCTGCCGACTCGGAGCGATGCTCGGTTTCCGGGTAACGGTCTTGGATGACCGACCCGAGTTCGCCACCAAGGAGCATTTCCCTGAGGCGGAGCGGGTCGGTGTGATCGATTTTGGCGACCCGTTCGCACGGCTCGCGATCGGCCCGGACAGCTACGTCGTGCTGGTGACTCGCGGTCACAAGTACGACTACGACTGCATCCAGCATTTGCTCAAGATGGACGCGCGGCCGGCCTATCTGGGGATGATCGGAAGCCGGCGGCGTGTACGTGCCACCTTCGAGGCGCTCGTGGGTGACGGGATCGAACCTGCTCGGCTGGAAGATGTGCACGCGCCGATCGGGCTCGATATTGGAGCCGAGACGCCGGAGGAGATCGCCCTCGCCATCGCCGGGGAGATCGTGGCAACCCGCAGAAGTGGGGCCGGCGGCAGGCTGAGCGACGAGGAGCGCGTGCTCGACCGCGTGGCACGGTCGAGTCGGCCGGAAGGGGATTAGTGAGCTTGGACGATCGCGAGATCTATGCCGCAGCTGTAAAAGCCGCACAGGCCGGAAGTCGCATGGCGCTTGCCACGGTCGTGCGCGTCAAAGGATCGACGCCGCGCGGGGCAGGGAGCAAGATGCTCATCGCTGAGGGCGGCGAGCAGCTGGGCACGATCGGCGGCGGTTGCGGCGAAGCGGAAATTCTGGTGGCGGCCCAGGAGGTGATCGCGACCGGCGTCCCCAGGCTCGTCCGCGTGAACCTGACCGACGACTACCTTTCCTGGAGTCCCGCCGTGTGCGGCGGCGTGATGGAGATCTTCTTAGAGCCCCTACAGTACGACTAGCAGGGCGCTGGAGAACGCCGGAGCCGTCTTCCAGGCGGTGGCCGGCGCAAGTCGTCCGAGCCGGCTAGCCTTCCGTTATCCGATCGATCGCCGCGACGACGTCGGCGCTCAACTCGACACCGGCGGCCGCGGCGTTGGCCTCGACGTGCTCGACTTTGGTGGCGCCGACGATGGCAGAACTGACCTCGGGCCGCCGCAGGCACCATGCGAGTGCCAGCTCCGGAAGCGTTATCCCCGCCTCGTCCGCAACTCCCTCAAGGGCACAGACCCTCTCCAACCCCTCCTCGGTGAACCACGGGCCCATGAACTCCCTGCCGACCGCGTCCGCGGCACGCGAGTCGGACGGCACGTCGTCGACCGAGGTGTACTTACCGGAGAGCAAGCCGCGCGCCAGCGGCGAGTACACAATCAGGCCGAGTCCTTCGCGGGCACACACCTCCAGCACGCCGTTCGTCTCGATCTCGCGCTGGAAGATGTGGTACTGGGGCTGGTTCGAGACAAGCTGGCGAAGGCCTAACTCGCGGCCGAGCTTCACGGCGTCGGCGATGTTCTCGGCCGACCACAAGCTCACCCCGCCGTACAGCACCTTGCCCTGAGCGATCAGATCGTCAATGGCCCGGAGCGTCTCGTCGAGCGGCGTCTCGTCATCGTAGCGGTGGCACTGGAACAGGTCGACGTAGTCGGTGCCTAGCCGCCGCAGGCTCATCTGCACCTGCTCGAAGATGTGCTTGCGGGAAAGACCGCGGTCGTTGGGCCCGGGGCCGACTGGGAAGTAGGCCTTGGTGGCGAGCACGTACTCGTGGCGGGGCAGCGGCTTCAGCGCCCTACCGAGTACCTCCTCGCCGCGGCCCGAAGCGTAGACGTTCGCGGTGTCGAAGAGGTTGAGCCCGAGGTCGAAAGCGCGGTGCACGCACTTGGCCGCCACCTTCTCGTCCATCTTGTGACCGAAGGTCAACCAGCTGCCGAGAGAGATCGTGCTGACCCTGATGCCTGAGTTGCCCAGGCGACGATACTGCATCGCGTCCTTTCTCGGTAAGTGCCTGACGGTCAGTGCCGGGCTCTAAATCTGCAGGCTCATCTGCGTATCGCCAGCGCGCTTCGCCTGCCGCTGGATGGGCGAGCGGGCGATGGCCGTGAGCTTGCGGCCGCGCAGCGGCAGCACGATCGGCTTGTTCGCTCGGCCGCCGTTACCCGCGCCGGGCGCGCCAAGCCGCACGGCATCGCCCGATTGGGTCAGGGCGACTGCCCCCTCGTGCGGCAGCAGGTCGAGGAACCCCACGAGGTCGCCGGCCTTGAGTCGCGGCGGTAGCAGGTGGACGCCCTTGCCGCCGCGGGACTGAGCGCGCAGATCGTCTACGCCCATCGCCTTGGCGTAGCCATCGGCGGTGATACCGAGCAGGATCGAGTCGCGGCGCGGGGTCACGAACGCCGTCACCTGGTCGCCGCGGGCGAGGGCGATGCCCTTCACGCCGGAGGCGTTACGCCCCATGGGTCGAACCTCCGACTCGTCGAAGCGGATCACCTGGCCCTTGCGCGTGGCCACGACGAGCTGGCGCTGGCCGTCGGTGATGTGGACGTCAACGATCTCGTCGCCCTTCTCGATGCTGGCCGCGATGATGCCACCGCTGCGGATGTTCCTGTACTCGGAGAGCGCCGTCTTCTTGACGCGGCCTTTTCGCGTAACGATCACGACGAAGCGGTCGTCGGAGAAATCGCGGACCGCATGCACGGCAGCCGGGGCCTCGTCGAGCCCTAGAAGGTCGCGGACTTTATTCCCGCGTGATGAGCGAGTGCCTTGCGGCAGGTCGCCGACTCGCGTCGCGTACACCTGACCGTCGCCAGCGAAGGCGAGCAACTGGTCCTCCGACTTGCAGAGCCACAGACGGGTGACGAAATCGTCGCGCTGTTCCTCGAGGCTCTCGGCCGCGGCCAGGCCGCCGTCGCCGGCGGCGCTGCGGGCGGGGAGCGCCTTCAGGTAGCCCCAGTGGGTGAGGAAGACGTGCATCTCCTGCTCCGCATCGCCGGTCGGCAGCGGGAAGCGTCCCTCGCCGTCGAGGATCTCTGTGCGCCGGGCGTCGCCGTAACGTTCGGCGATGACGCCCAGCTCGCGACGCACCAGATCCCGCTGCCGTTTCTCGTCGGCTAAAATCGCCTGCAGCGTCTTGATCCGGCGCGCGACCTGGTCGTGCTCCTCCTTGAGCGCGCGGGTCTCGAGATTGGTCAGCCGGCTGAGTCGCATCGCCAGGATCGCCGATGCCTGCAGCGCGCTGATCTTGAGCGCCGAGCGCAGGTTCTTCGAGGCGGTCTCGGGCGTCCGGCTCGACTTGATGATCTTCACCACCTCGTCGATCTGGTCGAGGGCGACGAGCAGTCCATCGAGGATGTGCGCCCGCTCCTTCGCCTTCTTCAGGTTGTAGCGCGTGCGCCGCACGATCACCGCCAACCGATGGGCGATCCAGACCTCCAGCGCCTCCTTCAGGTTGAGCTGGCGCGGCACGCCGTCCACCAGCGCCAACAGGATGACGCCGAAGGTGGTCTGCAGCTGCGTCTTGAGGAACAGCTTCTCGAGGATCTTGCGCGGGTTGGCGTCACGCTTGAGCTCGAGCACGATCCGCACCCCGTCTCGGTCGCTTTCGTCGCGCAGGTCGGTGAGGCCGGCCAGCTTTCCGTTGCGCGCCAGCCCGACGATGGCCTCGATCACCCGCTGCTTGCTTACCTGGTAGGGGAGCTCGGTGATCACCAGCGACGGCTTGCCGTAGGCGCCGGGCTCCACGTGTGCGCGGGCTCGCATCACGACCCGGCCGCGGCCCGTGCGGTAGGCCTCCTCGATGCCCTCGCGGCCCCAGATGTAGGCGCCGGTCGGGAAATCGGGGCCGCTCACAATCTCGAGTAGCTTCTTCACAGACGTGTTGGGTCGAGCCAGGAGTTGCTCCGCCGCAGCCGCCATCTCCCGCAAGTTGTGGGGCGGGATCTTCGTCGCCATGCCCACCGCGATGCCGTCGCTGCCGTTCACCAGGAGTTGCGGGAAAGCGGCGGGCAGCACCTCGGGCTCCTGGAGGCGGCCGTCGAAGTTCGGCCGGAAATCGACCGTGTCCTTGTCGATATCCCGCAGCAGGTCGGTGGCGGCATGCGCGAGACGCGCCTCGGTGTAGCGGTAGGCAGCCGCCGGGTCGCCGTCGATCGAGCCGAAGTTGCCCTGGCCGTCGACCAGCAGGCACCGCATCGAGAAGGGCTGTGCCATGCGCACCAGTGTGTCATAGACCGTGACGTCGCCATGCGGGTGGTACTTGCCCAGCACGTCACCGACGACCGTAGCGCTCTTCTTGTGAGCCTTCTCCGGCGCCAGCCCCAGCTCGTGCATCGCGAACAGGATCCGGCGCTGGACCGGCTTCAGGCCATCGCGTGCGTCGGGTAGGGCGCGCTGAACGATCACGCTCATCGAGTAGTCGATGAACGACTCGCGTAGCTCTTCTTCGAGGAAACGCTCGACGATGCGCTCGCGGCGAGGATTCTCGACCTTGACCACAACCCCACTCCTCTTCCACCAGAAGGTCGGCGCGAAGATACACCGAAAAGGACATCCTCAACTTAAGTGCCGAGTCCTTCGCCCTCAAGCGTCGATCGTGCTCACCTCTTCCTCCTGCTCCTGCTCGTAATCGCGATCGTAATCGCAGTCACAATCGCTGCCCGGCGCGTGGTCGATTACGATTACGAATACGATCACGCTTACGCTTACGAGCACGAGCAGGAGATGGAAGGGCTGAGCTCAGGCCGGTTGCCGGTTTCTGGGTGGGGGGATTATTTAGTACGTCTATCCGCTATGCGATTCTCTCAGCGATCAGGGGGTGCGCCATCGTAGACGAGCCGATCCTGCCCGAGATCCGCGAGGAGGAGGGAGCGTTCGAGCTCTCCTGGGAGCTATTCGGTGAACTCTGCCGTGCCCTGGCGCTGCGGGTGGCGCGCGACTACGACCCTGAGGCCGTGGTCGGGATCGCGGCGGCGGGCGTAATACCCGGCGCGGTGATCGCCGCCATGTTGGGCAAGGAGTTCTACGCTATCAAGATCACCCGGCGCGAGGAGGGTGCCGGCAGGCGCTCGCGCCCGGAAATCCTCTCGGCCGCGCCCCCGCAGCTGGCGGGGCGGCGGGTCCTGCTGGTCGACGAGATCTGTGAAACCGGCGACACGCTGCGCCTGGCACTCGCCGCCGTACGCGATGTCGACCCGGCGGAGGTGCGCACCGCCACCTCACTAGTCCACGTCGGTGGGTACGAGCCCGACTACTACGCGCTGGCCGCAGAGGGAACGGTGGTCTTTCCGTGGGATAGAGAAGTGGTGGACGAGGAGTCCGGGCGACTCGTTGTCAACCCGGAGTACGAAGGGCTCGACGACCAATGTTGAAGTTTTTTGGGGATTCTCGAATCGGCGTTCGAGAATTCCCAAGAAACTCCAGGAATCCCCCCTTTTTGATTCCCTACCCCTCCTGCATGGAATCGAGGAACTCCTTATTGTCCTGCGTCCGCTTCATCCGCTGGATCAGGAATTCGATCGACTCGGCCGGCGGCATGTCGGCCAGGAAGTTCCGGATCAGGTACATCCGGTTGAGCTCCTTCTCGGGGAGGAGAAGCTCCTCGCGCCGTGTGCCCGAGCGGTTGATGTCGATCGCCGGGAAGATCCGCTTATCGGCGATATGACGGTCGAGCACGATCTCCATGTTACCGGTTCCCTTGAACTCCTCGAAGATGACTTCGTCCATGCGGGAGCCGGTCTCGATGAGCGCCGTCGCGATGATCGTCAGGCTGCCGCCCTCCTCGAGGTTGCGGGCGGAGCCGAAGAAGCGCTTCGGCTTGTGCAGCGCGTTGGCGTCGACACCGCCGGAGAGGATCTTGCCTGAATGCGGGACGACGACGTTGTAAGCGCGGGCGAGCCGCGTAATCGAGTCCAGCAGGATGACCACGTCCCGCTTATGCTCGACTAGCCGCTTCGCCTTCTCAATCACCATCTCGGCGACCTGCGTGTGGCGATCGGCCGGCTCGTCGAAGGTCGACGAAATCACCTCGGCATCGACGTGCTCCTCCATATCGGTGACCTCTTCGGGTCGCTCGTCGATCAGCAGGACGATGAGGTGGATCTCGGGTTGGTTCTCGGTGATCGCGTTGGCGATCTTCTGCAGCAAAATCGTCTTGCCGGCCTTGGGTGGCGAGGTGATGAGCCCGCGCTGTCCCTTACCGGTGGGCGTGATGAGGTCGATGACCCGGTTGGCGATGTCTCCGTTATCGCGCTCCAGGCGGACCCGCTCCTCCGGATAGCGCGGCCGCAGGTTGTCGAAGCTGATCCGGTGCTTCGACTTCTCCGGGTCCTCACCGTTGACCTGCTCCACCTTGAGCAGCGCCAGATAGCGCTCGCCTTCTTTCGGCGGCCGGACCTGGCCGAGGACCGTGTCGCCCGTCCGCAGGTCGAATCTCTTGATCTGCGACGGTGACACGTATATGTCATCCGGCCCGTACAGGTAGTTCCAGTCCTGGCTCCGCAGGAACCCGTACCCCTCCGGCAAGATCTCCAGGACGCCTTCGGCCCTGAGGATCACGTCGGAGTCGAGCAGGTTCTGTTCGATTCGGAAGATCAGGTCCTGCTTGCGGAGGGAAGAGTAGTTTTGGATGTTCAACTCTTCCGCCATCTGGTGGAGATCAGCGACCGATTTCGCTTTCAGCTCCGCGATGTCGAGCGAGGTAGGCGTTGTACTCATATGTTTCTTCTGGTTTGGTTACATGTCTGGCCGGGGGAGCTGCGTAGACAGGGTCGTGCGCAAACTTGATCGGCGCGCCGGCGGCGCGTACGGCCAGCAGCGATTAGTCGTTGAGTTACTTTGCTTTACGTTTTCGGTGTTGCTCTAGTTTGTGCAGTGAGAACTCGCGGCGGACGTCTGGTTGGTGACACTCGATTCTAATAGTCAGTCTACGCGCGGTCAAGGGCCGCTGGACCACCTGGCAATCTTCGCCCTCTGCCGGGTCGAGTCGGTTCCGGCCGGCCGGCTCGTGACCGGGCGCCTGCGGCCGGAGCTCACGCCCGAGTCGCCGGAGGTCCGGCAGGTCCTGGCGGACTGGCCGGGCTCGGTGGGGAGGCGCGAGGGGCCCGAGGGCTGGGAAGTCTTCCTGTTCGAGCCGGCGGCGCGGCGCGAGCGCTGGTGGCTGCATATCGTTCTGCTGGTGGCGACCCTGTTCAGCACCGTCGTGGCAGGGAGCCTGCTGACCGGTCACGCGCCTATCTGGTTCCAGGCGCTGCGCCTGTTCGGTGGCTGGTGGGTGCCGATCCCGGTGGCCGTCGATCTCGGTGCCCTGGTACCGGGGCTCCCGTTCGGTCTGGCGCTGGTGGGTGTTCTGGCGCTGCACGAGGCCGGCCACTACTTCGCGGCGCGCCACCACCGTATCAGTGTAACACCGCCGTTTTTCATACCGTTCCCGCCATACGTGTCGGTGATCGGCACGCTGGGGGCGTTCATCCGCCTGCGCTCGCCGGTCCTCAGCAGGTCGACGCTGCTCGATGTGGGTGTCGCGGGCCCGCTGCTCAGCTTTCTGGCTTCTCTGCCGCTGCTTTGGTGGGGGCTGGCCCACAGCCGTGTGATCGTCGTGGCGCAGGAGATGCCGACCGGTTACCTGGTGCGGTTCGCGACCGAGCGTTTCTGGCTGGGCGGCTCCCTGGCCATGTCGGGGCTGGCGCGCCTGGCCCTCGACCTTCCAGGCACCGGCCAGGTGGTCGAGCTGCACCCGCTCGCCTTTGCCGGGTGGTTGGGTCTCTTCGTCACGGCGCTCAACCTGCTGCCGATCTCGCAGCTCGACGGCGGTCACCTCCTCTACGCCTTGCTGGGACAGCGCCAGCGACTCCTGGCCTGGGTGTTCTTTCTGGCCCTGATCCCGCTCGGCTTCCACTGGGCGGGCTGGTGGGTGTGGGCGGTTCTGGTGTTCGCGGTCGGGCGGGGGCGAATCCGGCATCCACCGCTCTACAACTCGGAGGAAGGGCCGGACCGAGTGCGGGTTGCCATCGGGGTGGCCGCGGCGGTGGCCTTCGTGCTCTGTTTCGTCCCGGTGCCGTTCCGGCTATAGGGGGGGTCAGGGCAGGGGCGTCTTGACGCGTCTAGGTTATTGAAAGAGATTGGTTTTCCTTTTCAGGACAGCGTTCGGACGCTTCCACTTTGCCCAGTGGGGGGATTGAGCCTGCGATGGCACGGCACAACCGCGAGGGAGAAGGCACGGACCAGCACGGTGCCAGATACAGGATAAGCTACCAGCCGGATTGGCTGCGTCAGATCAAGATCTCACGTACGCTCTCGGGGAGTAATCGCCAGTCCACGAAGACGCTGTTCCGTAACCCGGCCTCCTGCGCCGAGCGGTCGCCTGGCGACCGAGTCCGTACGCGGATCACCTCGGGGGACGGCAAGATCGATTTCGAGATCACGGTTGCGGATAGGTCGCGGCGGGTGGATCAGGTCGTCGTCACGTCGCGGACCGCCGATGGCAAGGGAGAGATCACCTTCGTCATCGACGGCTCCCTCCCAGGCCCCGGCGACTTGGGGAAGGCCCGCCGCCGCCGCGGTCGCTAAGGCTGCCGGCCGCCCCCTCCACCTACAGGGGCCGTGAGGCCGGCCTTCAGCTCAGCCAACAGCTCGCGCGTTCGCTCCAGCTCGTCGGTCAGCGCCCGGTCATGAAGCAGCCGGCCGAGTGTGCCCCGGCCCGATTCGATGCGCTCGTTGATACGAGCCACGTGTTCGGCGATGCCATCCAGGTGCGCCGCCAGGGCCGTGTCCCTGGCGAAGCCGCTCACGGTCCCGCTCCTCTCAGCCCAGAGCGTGGCCAGCTGCTCGATCCGCGGCCCGAGCCGACGGAGTGCCGCCCGCACCTCTTCGTCGGCCAGGAAGTCGGCGAGCCCGCCCGCCGCGCTGCTCAGCGTGTCCACTATCGCGGACACCTCGCTCAGGTTGCCGAACAGCTCGCGCAGCTCCGCCGGCCGCTGGGCCAGCCGCGGGAGCGTGCCTTCGCCGTGGCGTACCTGCTCGAGGAGGTCGCGCCAGCGGCGCGACACGGGCGGCACCGAGTCGTAAAGGCTCTCCAGTCGTCGCGTGAGCTCGGTGGGGTCGAGTTCTGCCGCCGTGGGCAACTCGTCCCCGTCGCGAAGGGGAGCGGCCGGGCTCGCGGCCGGCAGGATATTGACGACCGCCTCTCCCAGAAGGCTGGCTGTGGTCACCTGGGCGACGGCGCCCTCGGTGATGAAGGGCTGCGCGTCGACGCTGATACTCAGCTGGACGATCAGCCGCTCGGGCGTGTCGGGCCGAGGTGGCTCGAACCGGAGTCCGCTGACGAGGCCGACCGGTTGGCCGGCGAGCCAGACGGGCGCCCGCGCCCGCAGCGCCTGGGTCGTGGAGGTGTGAAAGTGGAGCGTGTAGCGTTCCTCGATGGCGTCGCGGACGTCGTCGACGAAGAAGATCAGGAGCGAAGCGGCGGCAACCGACAGCGACGTCGTGACGCCTATGCGCAGCTGGGACCAGAGCACGCGACGGCTGTTCATCGCACCGACCGCCGCACACGGCTCGGCAGGGCGCTGCATCGTGCCCCGACCGCCCACTTTGATGTCGGCGTTGCCGGGTACGTCCGGCTCGCCTTAGGTTGCCCCACCATGCTCAGACTCGGTCAATTCAGCTACGGCAATTGTGTGCCGCTGCACGGCCGCTTCCTCAGGGACGGCGCTGCGGCGCCGCCGACCGCGTCGGCCATGTCTGGCGCTCTGCTGAAGATAATCATGCGCCAGAGGATCGGCATCCGGCCCGAGCGGGCCCCGTCACCCGTCTTACTGGAGGTGTGATGACAAGCGTCCAGGCGGCAAAGATCGAGCTGAGTGCTGGGGGTGTCATCTACCGGCGGATCCCGGAGGCGACTCTCGAAGTGTTGCTCATCAAGGACGGCTACGGTAACTGGGGCTGGCCCAAGGGGCACGTGGAGGCCGGCGAGAGCCTCGAAGCGGCGGCGCTGCGCGAGTGCCGCGAGGAGACCGGCCTGACCCGGCTCGAGGTCAAGGCGTGGGTCGGTACCACGGACTGGTACTTCAGGGGGGCGGGAGCGCTGATCCACAAGTTCTGCGACTACTTCTTGGTGGAGGCTGACCCGGGAGAGGTGGCGTTGCCCCAGCGTGCAGAGGGAATACAGGCCTGCTGCTGGCTGGCAGCGGAGGAAGCGGCGCCCCGGCTCACCTACGCCAACGCGCGCCAGGTACTCGCCGCTGCGCGGGAACGGCTCGAGCCGGTAGCGACGGAGGCCCGCAGCGCGTCGCCGGCACCGTCCCGGTCGCCGGGTGGGCCGCGTGGGAAGTGAGTGGGCGATGAACGAAGCGACAGTCCCGCAGCTATCGGTACTCATCACCGGCGGCACCGGTTTCGTCGGGCGTCAAGTCGCCCGCCGACTGGCGCAGCGCGGTCACCGGCTGCGCGCGCTGGTTCGAGAGCCGGGTCGGGCCGCTTCGCTGAGTGAGCTGAGCGCCGAGCTCGTGCAAGGCGACGTCACCCGGGAGGCAGGGCTCGAGCAGGCGGTCGCCGGGTGCGACGTGATCGTCCACCTGGTCGGCATCATCCGTGAAGTGGGGCCGGACCAGACGTTCGAGAACGTGCACACGCGGGGCACGCAGCGCATGCTTGAAGCGGCGCAGCAGGCGGGCGTCCGCAAGTTCGTTCTGATGAGCGCCCTGGGAGCCAAGGCGCAGGGGACACCCTATCAGCGCACCAAGTACGAGGCCGAGGAAGTCGTCCGCAGGTCGGACGTACCCTACGTGATCCTCCGCCCGTCTGTGATAGTGGGGCCTGACGGAGAGTTCATGCGGCTGCTTCTCCGCTTGGTCCGCCGGCTCCCGCTGACGCCGGTGATCGGTGACGGTCGCTACCGACTTCAGCCGGTCGACGTCGTGGACGTGGCCGAGGCTTTCGCTCAGGCGGCGGAGCGCGAGGATGTTCTGAACCAGAGCTTTGATATCGGGGGACCTCACAAGCTTACTTACAATCGCATACTCGAGATCATCTGCGAGGAGTTCGGGCTCCGGCGTCGGCTGATCCACATTTCGCCGGCTCTCGTCCGCGCATTCGTCGATCTGGCTTCCAACTGGCGCCTACCGACCCCGGTCAACTCGGATGAGCTGACCATGATGTTCGAGGAGAGCATCGTTCCGGGGGACGGAAACGTGCTGCGCGAGGTGTTCGGGCTCGATCCGACATCGTTCCGGTCCGTCTTGCAGCGCACTTCGGGGGCCCGCCGGGGGCTGGAGACCTCGCGGCCGAGATAGCGGTTGGGTATTGTACTGTCGCCCAATGGTAACGAGGACGGACCCGCTATATGAGGGGACATGAGTAGCGCCGAAGCGACCGCGAACCGCCGATCCGCGCTGGCAAACGTGCCGAACTTCATTTCGGCGCTTCGCCTGCCGATCGCGGCCGCCTTCTTCGTGATCGATAACCTGCTGTGGCGCGGCATCCTCCTGTTCCTCGGTGCCCTCACCGATGCGCTGGATGGGTGGCTCGCCCGGCGCTTGGGCGTGGAGAGCAAAGCGGGCGCCATCATGGACCCGCTGTTCGACAAGCTGTTTGTGGTTATCACCCTGGCGGCTTTCCTCCCGGGGCCCTATCTAGGGTCGCGGGAGTACCTGATTCTGGTATCACGCGATCTGTATGTCGGCGCAGGGTGGCTGGTCGGGAAGGCGATGGGAGTCAACGTCCCGGCCCAGTCCCGGCCCGCCGGCAAGTTGGTGACCGCTCTGCAGGTTGTAACGCTTTTCGTGCTGCTCTTGGTGCCGGAGCGCTTCACCGTCTTCATGGTGGCAGTCGGCGCGGCATCAGCCATCGCGATTATCGACTACACGTTCGCCGGGCTGGCCACACTGCGACGCTCGAAGGCGGCCTGAGCTAGAGCGGCCGCCGGCTTCTACG
The DNA here is from genome assembly GCA_020344215.1 of Gemmatimonadota bacterium. Taxonomy (GTDB): domain Bacteria; phylum Gemmatimonadota; class Gemmatimonadetes; order Palauibacterales; family KS3-K002. The sequence continues at coordinate 2,540,770 of CP070815.1, read as the reverse complement.
GAAGGGGGAGGCAATGTGCACGAGGCCCCAGGCTTACAGCGAAGGATCTGCGTCGCATCGATCTGCTCTCCGCTCGTTGCTCGCAGGTGGTGTCGTCGCTCTCGTCATGCTCGCCGCGGCGGCGACCGGCTGCCAGCCGGGTGCGTCCGAGGAGCCGGTCGACCTGGTGGCAGTCGACAGCGTGTTGGCCGAGCTTGGCGGTACCCTCACTGCCAGCCTCGAGCGCGGGCAGCGCTGGCGGATGGTCAGCTCGATCGGTGTCGGCTTGCCGCCCAACGACTTCAAGCCCGAGGACCTGCCCGAGCCGGGCTCGCGCGGCGCCGGTCTGCTCCAGGTCTACTGCATTCAGTGCCACTGGTTGCCCACGCCTCAGATGCACAGCGCCGCCGAGTGGCCCATCCTGGTGAAGCGCAACCTGCTGCGCATGCAGCAGCTCACGGACCGCCTGGGCGGCCCGCTGACGACCGGCCTCATCGGCGATGTCGTGATGGCGGGCTATGAGAGTGTCGAGGTCCCCTCGCAGGCGGACATGGACACGATTATCGCCTATCTGCAGCAGTACGCGCTTCCCACTCCCGGGCCGGATGATCTGACACCCGGGGCGGGCAGGGATCTCTTCATCCAGCGGTGCTCGGTGTGTCACGAGCTGCCGGCGCCGAGCGCTCACACAGCAGCGGGGTGGGATCGCGTCGTCGCGCAGATGCAGGCCTACATGGGCCTGCTCGACGTTGAGCCGCTGAGCACCCAGGAGCTGGATGCGATCACCGGCTATCTCAGAGAGCGGGCGGTCCGCTGAGATAGCGCGGCAATCCTGGAAGGTCGATTCGGGGGTTCGAGGATTCAGCGAGGTCGGGAACTGGAGAAGTGCCCCCCGGCCTTCCGGCTCCCCCGAATTCCCGTGATTCCACCCGCCAACCCTCCGCCCAATAGCACCCTCTAATCGCGTTCATCCTCGTAATCGTGCTCGTAATCGTAATCGTGCTCGATGCACGACAGGGGTGCCGATGACGACGAGGACGGTGATGGCGATGAGCAGAGGGAGGGATTGACAGGGGTGACGGCGCCGCGCTATACTATACACCAGTATAGCAGAGGAGGCCCGATGCCAAAGCCCGCGCACGCCATGGGCATTGCCGACAGCGCAAAGCGCGATATCCTCAAGCGCCTCGCCCGGGCACGGGGCCAGGTCGAGGGGATCCAGCGCATGGTCGAGGGGGAGCGCTACTGCCCCGACGTGCTCCAGCAGTTCGCCGCGGTCCACTCGGCGCTGCACGGGGCGGAGAAGCTGTTGCTGAAGAACCACCTGGAGCGCTGTGTGACGCACGCCATCCAGCAGGGCGGCGAGCCGGCCGAGCAGGTGAGGGAGGAGATCGTCGACCTGCTGTATCGGTACGTGAAGTAGCCGGGGCGCCGGGGCAGCGGGCTGACGGGTCGCCGGCCGTAACGTTTCGGTGGGGATAGGTGTCATTGTTAACGAGTAGGAGAGACACCGACCACCGAACGGAGGGTGGATGATGAATAGGCGAATTCCGGCACTGGCGACGATTCTGGCGCTGCCGATCCTGCTGGCGGTCTCTGGGGCGGCCCAGGCGCAGGAGGAAGACACGGCTCAGGCGCGTGGGCTGAGGGGCTGGCGCGGTGCGCACGTGGGGATGATGGGCCAGAGAGGGTTTAGGGCAGGCGGCATGCTTCGAGCGGGTCACATCGGGCCTCGCATGCTCCTCGGCTTAAGGGAGGATCTGGAACTCAGCGAGCAGCAGGTCGAACGGCTCGAGAAGCTCGGCGAGGACCATCACGCGCTGATGCAGGCGCAGATGGAACGGCTGCGCGAGCACCGCGAGGCAGTGAAGCAGGCCCGCGGGGAGCGCGATTATGACGCGTTGGAGCGTTTGATCGAAGAGGGCGCGGAGCTTCAGACCGGGGTGGCCCGAGGACTACTAAACGTTGAGCGGCAATCGCTGGAGGTCCTGACGGACGCCCAGCGTGAGAAGTACGAGACGTGGCGCGAGGGCGCTGCGATCTTCGGCCGTCAGCGGCTGGAGCGTTGCCGGCAGATGCGAGGTCACGGGATGAGGGGACGCGGTACCCAGCGGCGGGAGCGGCAGGACCAGCCGAGACCGCCACCGCCTCCAGAGCAGTAACGACGGCGGGGCAGCCCGGCACCCCCTCAGACCCGGGCGCGGGGGTCCCTTTCGGGGCCCTCGCGCCCGCGATCTTTGTTGCGAGGTAATCCAGGCGCCGTGAGCGAGCTGGAGGCCGAGAGGTACTCTCGCTCCGCGTCGCGCGGCTCGATTGTGGGGACGGCGGCTTCGCCGCCGCCGCGCTCCAAGGCACACTCGACGACACCCTCGGCTTCCCTTCGATGGTCGGAGAAATGAAAGAGAGCGATCGTGAGCCGGTACGAAGACAGAGGACAGGCAACCAAGACGAGAACATCCACTGAGATCCTTGAGATCGAGGGGATGCACTGCGCGTCGTGCGTGGGGCACGTGGAGCGTGCGCTGCAAGGCGTTGAAGGCGTGCACGATGCTCACGTCAACCTGGCGACGGAGAAGGCGACGGTCGAATACGACGCCGCGCGCGTCGGCCTGGACGATTTCCGCCAGGCCGTCGAGGCGGCGGGCTACAAAGTGAAGGCGCGACCGCAGAAGGTCGTGCTCGATATCGAGGGGATGCACTGCGCCTCCTGCGCTCAGGCGGTCGAGAAGGCGCTCGCGCAAGTGGAAGGCGTGAGCTCGGCCAGCGTCAACATCGCCACCCACAAGGCGACGGTGGAGCACGCGCCCGATCACGCTCGGGTCGACGATCTGCGACGTGCCGTCGAGGGAGCGGGCTACGCGCTGGCGGCCGTCGAGCGGCCCGGCGCCGAGCGACGCCTGGCCCGGGAGCGGGAGCGGCTCGAGGAGGACCAGCGGAAGGTCGATCGGGCGCGCGGGCGGATGGTGTGGGCCTGGGCGTTCACGGCGCCGATCATCGCCTGGATGATCCCCCACATGTTCTTCGGGGTGATGTGGCCTTCCGCCCTGGCCTTCGATGTGGGGATGATCGTCCTCGCCGCGCCCGTCCTCTTCATCTGGGGCTGGGAGACGGTACGAGGCGGCTACCGCAGCCTACTCAACCGCACGCCGACGATGGATACCCTCATCGCCATCGGCTCTACGGTTGCATTCGCCACCGGCTTCGTGGCCGTCGCCTACGATATGGGCTTTGCGCCCAAGCTCCTCAACTACGCCGGCGTCGGTGCCATGATCATGGCCATCCATCTGACCGGCCGCTGGGTAGAGACAAAGGCGCGGGGCCGTACCTCGGCGGCCATACAGAAGCTCCTCTCGCTCGAGGCGAAGACGGCGCGTGTCGAGCGAGGTGGTGCGGAGGTCGAGGTCCCCATCGAGGAAGTCGATGTCGGCGATCTCCTCGTGGTTCGACCCGGCGAAAAGATCCCCACCGACGGCGAGGTGATAGGGGGCCACAGCTCAGTGGACGAGTCGCTGGCCACCGGCGAGTCGATGCCGGTAGAGAAGTGTGAAGGCGACAAGGTCATCGGCGCGACCATCAACAAGGAGGGGATGCTCCGGGTCCGCGCCACCGGCGTCGGCGAGGACACCTTCCTCGCGCACGTGATCCGCATGGTGGAAGAGGCGCAGGGGACGAAAGTACCGATCCAGGAGTTCGCCGACCGGGTCACGGCTGTGTTCGTTCCCACAGTCCTGGCGGTGGCGGCTGCGACCTTCGTCGCCTGGCTCCTCTTCCCCGGCTTCTTCCGCGGGATCGCCGACTGGGCCTCCGGATTTCTGCCCTGGGTCGATCCAAGCTTGGGGAGCGTCTCGCTGGCGATATTCGCGGCGGTCGCGGTGCTGGTCATCGCCTGCCCGTGCGCACTGGGGCTCGCCACGCCCACGGCGCTGATGGTCGGCACCGGCATGGGTGCCGAGAACGGAGTACTGGTTCGCAGCGGTGCCGCCATCCAGGTCCTGAAGGAGATCGACACGATCGTCCTCGACAAGACGGGAACCATCACGCGCGGCGAGCCCGGGGTCACCGATGTCGTCCCGGCCGCCGGTTGGAAGGAAGACGACACGCTTCGCTATGCGGCGAGCGCCGAGTCGGGCTCTGAGCACCCGATCGGGTCGGCGATCGTCGCCGAGGCGGTGTCACGTCAGCTCACCATCATCGAAGCGACGCACTTCGAGGCGCTGGTGGGGCGTGGCGTGCGAGCTCGGATCGACGGGCAGGTCGTGTTGGTTGGCAACGCGCGCCTGATGGAGGAGGAATACGTCGCTGTCGACCAGCTCGCTTCGGAACTTGCACGCCTGGAGGACGAGGCGAAGAGCGCCATGCTCGTCGCCGTCGCCGGCCGGCCGGCGGGAGTGATCGCCGTGGCCGATCGGCTGAAAGACGACTCGCAGGCCGCCATCGCCGAGCTCAAGCGCTTCGGCCTCGAGACCGTCATGCTCACCGGCGACAACGAGGGAACAGCGCGCGCCATAGGACGCGAGGTGCGTATCGACCGCGTGATTTCCGAGGTGCTCCCCGACCAGAAGGCGAACGAGGTGAAGCGGCTGCAGTCTGAAGGTTGCAAGGTCGCCATGGTCGGCGACGGCATCAACGATGCGCCGGCGCTCAAGCAAGCCGACGTTGGCATCGCCATCGGCACAGGCACCGACATCGCGATCGAGGCGGCGGACGTAACGCTGGTCCAGGGTGATCTGTCGGCGGTGGTGCGGGCGATCCGGCTCTCGCACGCCACGTTCCGCAAAATCCGCCAGAACCTGTTCTGGGCCTACTTCTACAATGTGGTCGCCATCCCCGTAGCGATTCTCGGCTTGCTGCACCCGGCGATCGCCGAGGCCGCCATGGCGTTCTCCTCGATCAACGTGGTCACGAATGCCAACCGGCTGCGAAGGGCGGATATCCGATAGCGGCCGTTGCCAGTCATCCCCCTTCTTGCGTCCCGTGACAGGCTGAACCTGCCGTCTCTCGCGCGACTAGCCTGTCGGTCGGCCCAATATCTGCATCCTCGGGGAGGCTGGGAAGGCCCTCCCACACGTTTGGGAGTCGGGTTCATGGCCAGCCTCGATTTCAGGGTCTCGGGCGAGTACTTGACGGACGATGCTCGCAACAACAACTTGTCGGTCCTCACCCATCCGTCCGACCGGGAGAAGGCCCGGGATAGCTGTTCCTCAGTGCGGTGGCAGCAGCCATCGTGGCCGGTATGACGATTGGCTGTGTGTCTGTACACAGGCTTGTGAGCTTGCTCTTCGCTTGGATGGACGTTGTGAAGTCTGGAATGGGCACTGCAACGAACCGACGCAGGAGGGCTGACTTATGAAGAGGGTATACTCGGTCTTGCCAATCGCGCTGTTGGTCGCACTCGCCGCCAGCCCCGTTCAGGCCCAGAACTTGAGCGCTGGTCCCAAGCTCGGCATCGGCTTCGCGAACCAGGGTGGCGATGTCGAGGACACCGACTCGAAGATGGGTTTCAGCATCGGCGGGTCGTTCGGCATCCAGCTCCACGAGTACTTCAGGCTTCAGTTCGAAGGGCAGTACGTACAGAAGGGATTGTCGGAAGATGTGGGTGGAGCGGATGCCGACTTCAATCTCGACTACATCGAGTTCATGGTGCCGGCCATTCTGACGATCCCGACTGGGAACGGCTCCATCACGCCACGCCTCTACGTTGGACCGGCGCTGGCCCTTGAGGTGAGCTGCGATTTCTCCGCCGAAGAAGATGGTGTATCGGCAAGTATCGACTGCGACGAGTTGTCGGAAGCGACGGATGGCTTCCTCCCGGACTTGGAGACCAAGAGCATCGATTTCGGCGTACTGTTCGGTGGCGGTCTTGATATCGCCGTCGGCAGCGGCGCGATCACCTTCGACGTGCTCTACAATCTGGGACTGACCGACATCAACGATATCCCGGGCACCACGGAGGAGATCAAGAACAGGAACATCCAGATCGTGGCTGGTTACAGGTTCTTCTTCGGAGGCTGATGACGCGATCGATCTTTCTTGACACAACGGCGGGCGTCGCAAGAAGGGGATCGGGCCCACAGCCGTCACCGCTGTTACGGGGGGAAGGCCTGGGATAGTTGTTGATGGGTGCGGTGGCGTAGCCGGTACGACATTGGACGGTGTAGCTGAACACGGGGTTCTGAGCGTGGTCTACGCTTAGATGGATGTTATGAAAGCTGAAGTGGGCACCACACCAAACTCAGGGAGGAGGGCTTATCTATGAAGAAGGTATGTTCGGTTGTGCTGGCCGCGCTGTTCGTCGCGCTCGTCGCGACGCCTAGCTTAGCGCAGATGGACTTGACCGCTGGTGTCAAAGCCGGTGTCGACTTCGCCAACCTGGGCGCTGACACCGACCAACTGATCGGAGTCTCGCCGGACTCCAAGTTTGGCTTCAGCTTCGGAGGGTTCTTCGGCATCCAGCTGCACGAGTACTTCATGGTTCAGGCGGACGGTCAGTACGTGCAGAAAGGCGCGAGTTTCTCTGAAGCAGGCGATGAAATAGACGCGAATGTGGACTACATTGAGTTCATGTTCCCGGCTACGTTGACCATACCCACCCAGGGTAACATCACACCCCGCGTCTATGCGGGCCCCGCTATCGCCTTCGAGGTCGGCTGTAACATCTCGGGCGAGGAAGGTGGGGCTTCGATAGAAATCGACTGTGAAACCTTCGGCGTCGAGACCAAGAGCGTGGATTTCGGCCTCTTTTTCGGTGGCGGCATTGATGTGTCCGTCGGCAGCGGCGCGGTCATGCTCGATGTCCTCTACAATCTCGGATTGACCAACGTTAACGATACCCCGGGTGAAGAGGACTTCGATGTGACGAACCAGAACATCCAGATCGTGGCTGGCTACAAGTTCTTCTTCGGAGGCTGACGGCGCGATCGATCTTCCTTAATACAACGACAGGCGTCACGAGGAAGCGGAGCCGGCCCGGATCCGGCTCCGCTTCCTATTGCCCCTTCGAGTAGGTGGGCGAGGCGCTGTGCGGTAGTTGGAGGCCCGCCCTTCGGGGATCCGCCCTCCCAATTGCGCAAGTTCTTAGATCTATTATATTTGCCACGCGCGCGGACCGTCTGCCTGTGCGATCCTCCCCCGCGCGCTCTGCGCGAACTCCCCCAAAAAGCCTGTATTTCAGCCGTATTCTGTGTCACCCAAACGGAGGTGCAGGAGATGACGAAGAAGTTGTGTGGGTTCGCGGCAGTGTTCGTGCTGCTGGTGGGTGCGACGCCGGCCCAGGCTCAGTTCGAGCTCGAGCCGTACCTGGGCGTCTATATCCCGACCCAGGACCTGATCGACCAGGAGGTCACGCCCGGTGTCCAGGTGACCGGTAGCCAGAAAGAGGCGCTGGCCGTGGGAGCACGTCTAGGTTATGGGTTTGGCCCATTCGGTATTGAAGGCAACTTCCTTTACGCCTTCAGCGATGCCGAGGGGACCGACGAGGCGGGCGACCCTGTGCCCGACGAGAGCGCCGCGGTTTGGACCGCCGACGGTCGACTCGTCTGGAAGGTTCTGCCCGTCGGCCCCGTCGGGATCCACCTCTCCGGCGGCGTCGCTCTCATCGGACGCAGCGGTGACGCCTACCAGGACGTGGAGGAAGGCAAGACCGATGTCGGCGGTGTTCTCGGTGCCGGTGTGAAGATCAAGCTGCCCGGGATGTTCGCGATCCGCGGCGACCTGGACGTGTTCGGATACGAGGCCGGGATCGAGGCTGCCGACTCCCAGTTCCAGGTCGACGTTGTCGCGTCGGCCGGTCTGGTGTTCCAGTTCGGAGTGATGTAAGCCTCAGGCAGGCTGAAAGGGAGGGGGCGCGGTCTCAGCCGCGCCCCCTCTGTTCTTTGGGGCAGCGATCCCGGGCGGATTCGAACGGGCTGCCTACTTCCGTGTCAGCGTGCCTCTTCGCGCAGCCAGCGGGAGAGCTCCAGCCCGTGGTTCAGCAAGAGCTCGATGTCGTCCAACAACTCGTCTGACGGGCGATCGGCGATCAGTCGTCCGCCGTCCAGCAAGACCGTCCTCTGAGAGACCGCTGCGGCAAACTCCACGTCGTGGGTCACGACGATCACGGTCTGCGGTCGGGCGCGAAGGATCTCGGCGATCTGACGTCGGCCGCGGCCGTCGAGGCTCGCCGTCGGCTCGTCCAGCGCCAGGACCCCGGGCTGCAGGCTCAGCACCGTGGCCAATGCCGCCCGCCGCTTCTCGCCGCCGCTCAAATGGTGGGCGGCCCGATCCGCGTCCACTTGCCCCAGCCCCACGCTTTCCAGGGCGCGGCGCGCCCGGTCTTCGGCCTCGTCATGCGACGCGCCGTGACAGAGGGGCCCGAACGCCGCGTCCTCCAGCAGGGTCGGCATGAACAGCTGGTCGTCGGGGTCCTGAAAGACGAGTCCGACTCGCGTGCGGATGTCGGGCAGGTTCTCCGGGATGACAGGGAGGCCGCCGATGGAAAGCGAGCCGGAATTCGGTTCGAGGATTCCGTTGAGGTGCAGGAGGAGCGTACTCTTGCCGGCGCCGTTCGGGCCTACGATGGCCACGTGCTCACCGGGCTCGATGGCAAAGGAGATGTCGGAGAGTGCCGGGCTGCGGGCTCCCGGGTAGCTGTAGCCCAGCCCGTCTATCTCGACGCTCCAGGCCTCGTTGCCGCCCAGACAGCTCATTCCATCACCTCGAGCAGTCCGCCCAGCCAGACGAGGGCGAGCAGGCCGACGATCGTCAGGCTCCAGGCGCGGCTCACCGTGGCCGCCGGCTGGAGCGTCGGTAGCCGGTCGCTGTATCCGCGGCTCAGCATGGCGGCATGGATCCGAGTGCCACGGTCGTGCGCTCGCAGCAGCAGGTGGGCTAGCGTGGCGGCCCGGGCGCGCCAGAGGCGGAGTCGGGAAGCCCGGCCCATGCGGCTCCTTATAGCCCTGGCGGTTCGCTCCATCTCGTCATTCAGCAGGTAGACGTAGCGGTAGCCGAGCGCCAGCGAGCTTTTCACCAGGCGCGGTATCGGTAGGCTGTCCAGGGCGCGCAGCAGGTCGGTGGCTCGGGTCACCGATACGACGATGGTGACCGCTGAGACCGCCAGCGTAGCCCGTAGCACGATCTCAGCGGCCCGCGAGAGCCCCGGCCCACTCAGGGTCAGGGGACCGATCTCCAGCGCGACCGGGCCGGGTACGCTCACGGGCAGCGCCAGGGCCGGCAGCAGGAAGAAGGGGAGCGCCTGACCTACGCGCCGCGCCAGGGTGCTCAGCGGCAATCGGGCGGCCAAGACCCCGAGCGCGACGACGGCGGCGAGGGCCCCGAGCGCGTGCCAGGCGCCCGGCGGCATGAGTCCCGCAGCGAACGCGGCGGCGATGGCGATCCAGAGTCGCTGGCTCGGGCTGGTGCGCGCGGTGAGCCACGAGGGACGGGCGGCGTGACGGTCGAGGTGGGCGAACCCCATCAGCTCTCCCGGGTGTGGCGGACGCGAGCCGCCGCTCTGACGGTGGCCGCCGTGCCGGCGAAGAGGAGTGCCACGCCCAGCAGTACGGCCACCGCGGTCCCCACCGCGCCCGGGATCCAGGCCTGGTAGTCGGTGAGCGGCGCGCCTTCCCAGGACGTGGCCGCGTCGGCAAACCCCAGGTCGATCGCTATCCGCTCCAGGCTGTCGGGGGCCGTCGAGGCGACGATCGAGAGAAGTCCCGCGAGGATCGCTACCACACCGAGCCCCGCCAGCACCAAGGCCCGCGGCGGACCGACTGGCGCCGCACCGCGCGGCCGGAAGAGCAGCTCGGGTCGCTTCCGCGCCAGCGCCCACACCGCGAACCCGGTGATCGAAGCCTCCGCGAGCCCGATGACCGCGTGCACGCTCGCCATCGCGCCCACCGAGAGACGGGCCGGTGCGATTCCGCTCAGCCCCAGCTCGACTCCCGCCGCGATTCCGGTGAGCACCGTCGCCAGGTAAGCGGCGATCGCCGCTGCCAGCCCGCGTCGACGCGGCCCGTCCCCGGCGAGGCCCGTCAGGACGCGGTAGACGGCGTACCCAGCCAGGGCCCCGGCACCGGCGATGTTGAGGACGTTTGCCCCCAGCGCCGTCAGGCCGCCGTCGGCGAAGATGAGCGCTTGGGCGATCACGACCGCCGTCATCACCAAGAACCCGGCCCAGGGCCCAAAGGCGACGGCCACCAGCGTGCCACCCAAGAGATGCCCGCTGGTCCCGGCGGCGACCGGGAAGTTCACCGCCTGGGCGGCGAAGACTGCCGCGGTGGCGAGCCCCAGGGTTGGAGCCGCTCGGTCGTCCAGGCGCGCCCGCGCTTGACGCGCAGCGAGGGCGGTGAGCGCCCCCGCGGCAGCGAACGTGCCGGCGGAGACAGACGCCGTGAGGAACCCGTCCGGTATGTGAGCCATGGCGCTATGAAGATATGCCCGCTGGCCGCTCCCGCGAGCCCCGCTTGCCGTCCGCGCCGTCGTCGCTTTCTTTCAAACCGCTCGACAGCGTTCGTCGGTGGAAGCTGATCCGCGCGCAGCGGGAGGTGAAGATGAGTGGAGTCCCCCGTAACGCGCCACGGCTCCGTGCACTGGAGCCGGGCGAGGCGCCTGAGGTCGGAGATATCTTCGAGGCCTTTCTGAAAGAGCGTGGCAATATCCCGAACATGTTCCGCACCCTTGCCAGGCGCGGTGAGCACCTGCGGACGATGATCGAACACTTCGAGACGGTGATGCGCAGGGGAGCCGTTCCGCCTCTGCTCAAAGAGTTCATCTCGGTCCGTGTCTCGGCGCTCAACAACTGCCGCTATTGACTGCACTCGCATACCGCGCTGGCAGCGCGGTTCGGTGGAAGCGAGGTGCAGATCGATGCGTTGATCGCGGGCGAGCTCGAGGGAGCGGGTTTCTCGGAGGCGGAACTGGCGGCACTCCGCTTCTGCGAAGCGCTCACGCTGCGCTCCAATGAGATCCCCGATGCCGTGTTCGACGAGCTTCGCAAGCACTTCGATGAGGGGGAGGTAGTCGAGATCTGCATGGTGGCAGGGTTGTTCGCTTACTTCAACGTCGTGAACAACGCGCTGCGAGTGGAACCGACACGCTGAGTCCCGGGTGCGGCGGTCGCAGTGGGGATCGTCTCGCTAAGTGAGGGATACAACAGTCCGTGCGAGAGTGAATAGGGGTCTGAGGGAGTCGTAGAGCGTAATTTGGAGCGCCACGGCCAGACCTCGGTTGTCGGCAACGGGTGGCGCGACATGGAGCGAGGCGACTCCCTCAGACCCCGCCCCACGCGACATGGAGCGAGACGGCCTCCTCGGCGACCATCCCCCCTCAGCGACCCCGGTCCTTCCAGCCGCGGCCGTCACTCTGTAGGTTCTACCCTCATGACGAACCGACCGACCGCGATGCGCGTCTGGCGACTCGTTCGTCCCGGAGAGCTACGGCTGGAGTCCGTCGACACTCCCGAGCCGGCCGACGGCGAAGTGCTGGCGCGCGTCTCCGTCGCCCTGACCTGCGGCACCGATCTCAAGACGGCCGACCGCGGCCACGCACGCCTCAAGGTTCCCGGCCCTCTGGGTCACGAATGGGCCGGCAGGGTGGAGGCGCTGGGCGACGGGGTCCTCGGGTTTGCGGCCGGTGACCGGATCGTCGGCACGCCGACGGCGCCGTGCGGCGATTGCGCGTATTGCCTGCGGGGCGCCGAGAACCTTTGCCTTCACCTGTTCGAGCATATGGCGCTCGGCGCCTACGGGGAGTACGTACTGTTGCCCCGTCAGGTGGTTAACCGGAACACCTTCCGCATCCCCGACTCCGTCTCCGATGTCCGCGCCGCCTTTCTAGAGCCGCTCGCCTGTGTCGTGCATGGGGCGGGTCTGTTGAAGCTTGCCGGCGACCGGACGCTGGTGTTCCTCGGTGATGGGCCGATGGCGCTGCTCTTCGTGCAACTGGCGCGGGTACGTGGCGCCGGCCGCATAGCCGTGATCGGCCGCCACAGCCGGAGGTTGGCGGTAGCCCGGCAGCTCGGTGCGGACGTGGCCGTCGACGCGAATGGGACCGACCCTCTTGAGGTGGTAAAGGAGCTGAGCGACGGACTGGGTGCTGACAGCGTGGTGGAGTGCGTCGGGCGTCCAGAAGCGTGGGAGGACGCGGTCGCACTGGCCCGCCGTGGAGGGGAAGTGCTCTTCTTCGGCGGTTGCGAGAGAGGCGCTGCCGTGAGCTTCGATGCCGAACGGGTCCACTACGATGAGATCAGCCTGAAGGGCGGCTTCCACTACACACCGGACAGCGTGCGGCGCGCTTGGGACCTCATCTGCAACGGGACGCTGACGCTCGATCCACTCGTTACGCACGAGATGCCGCTGGCGGGACTCCCTGAGGCGCTCGAACTGATGCGCCGGCGCGAGGCGCTCAAGGTGGCCATCGCACTATGAACAAGAAGAGCGTAGCGATGATGAACGCGGCGCGCGCCTACTCACTCGAAGACGTGCGGGTGGAGGAGATGCCGCTGCCTCAGCTCGAGCCGGGCGACATCCGGGTGCAGGTGAGCGTTTGCGGTGTCTGCTCAAGCGACGCCATGGACTGGTACGTAAGCCGCAAGGTGCCGGTCGTCCTCGGTCACGAGCCGGTGGGGATCGTGCACGAGGTGACGCCCGAAGTGGGGGACCTGGACGTCGGGGATCGCGTCTTCTTCCACCATCACGTGCCCTGCCTGACCTGCCGGCTCTGCCAGCGCGGACTGTACACGTCGTGCCGGCGCTTCCGTGAGACGTCGCTCGATCCCGGTGGCTTCGCCGAGTTCGTGCGGGTGCCCGCGGAGATCGTGCGCGTCGACGTGCTCAAGCTGCCTGACGAGGTCTCGGATGAGGCAGGGGCGTTCATCGAGCCACTCGCCTGCAGCCTGCGTGCCTTCGGCAAGATAGACCTGCTGCCGGGGGTCAGCGTCTGGGTGATCGGTGCCGGGCCGATGGGGCTCTTGAACGTTCGCCTGGCTCGCTACCTCGGGGCCGAGCCCATCGTGGTTACCGATCCGGTGGCGATTCGCCGCGAGTACGCCGAGGGTATAGGAGCCGACGTCGCCCTCGACCCGGGCGCCGCCGACTTCGATGAGAAGATGTCGGAGGCGACCGGCGGCTGGGGTGCGGAGAAAGTGATCGTCATGCCCGGCGCGGTCGATGCGATCGAACACGGCCTGGCCCACGCCGCGCCGGGTGGTGTCGTCCTCGTCTACACTCCGACACCCCCGGAGGCAACGGTCGCCTACCGGCCGCACGACCTGTACTTCAAAGAAGTAACGATTACCCACAGCTACTCGGCTGGACCGATCGAGACGCGCGACGCGCTCGACCTGCTGGCCAGCGGCGAGTTCGAGGTCGAGGACCTCATCACACACCGCTTCGGGCTGGACGGGGTCGGCGAAGCGCTGCGGATGGCGAAGACGCACGACGACTCGCTGCGCGCCGTGATATATCCGCACGGATTGGGCGTCGAGGTCAAGGCTATTTGAGGCTGACAACGAGGGATGGCTGCGCTCCGAATATCGAATGTAGAACGCCGAATACCGAATGTAGAAGGAGTATCTTTACAAGACCTCGGTTCGTTATTCGGCGTTCGACATTCTACATTCGCCATTCGCAACCAGATTACACCGCGATGGAGCAACCCAGAGTGAATAGCAGGGTACTACGTTTCGAGCACTACCGTTGGGAGGGTGTGACACCGGTCGCGTACAAAGAGCCCGGTGAGGACTGGAGCGCCGTGACGCGCCAGCAACTCGTCGGACCGGCGGAGGAAACGCCGTTCCACCTGCGCTACTTCGAGGTCGAGCCCGGTGGCTTCACGACCTACGAGCGTCACGCGCACCAGCACGTCGTCGTCGCTATCCGTGGGCGGGGTGAGGTACGGTTGGGTGGTCGGAGGGAGCCGGTAAGCTACGGCGATGTCGTCTACGTGGCGCCGAACATCCCACACCAGTTCCGGGCCTCAGGTGATGAGCCGTTCGGTTTCTTCTGCATCGTGGGTTCGGAACGCGATCGTCCGGTCCCACTCTGATACTTCTGCCCACAGCACGGCGGGCGCGTTGTCACTCGGAGCCGACAGCGCCCAACTCGCGCAACGCACGCTCCGTGGCCGCCAGTAGCGCCTCCGGCCCGACCGGCGAGCCGGTCGCCTTCTTCATCCAGAGGTCGGGCGTCACGTTGCCCATCGCGCACATACGCTCGAACTCCGCCCCGATGCTGCCTGCCTTCTGCATCTGTTCTTCGATCTGGAAGGCGATCATGTGCCCGATCGTGTAATTAGGCAGGTAGAGCGGATAATTGAGCTGGTGCGAGTAGATCGCCAGGAGGACCACATCATTCATCCCGAATATCGGGGCGAAGTAGGTGTTCCACACGTCCTGCGCGATCCCGATGGCGGCCTCCCGCAGCTCCGCGGCAGTTGCCGTCGGGTGCTCGTACAGCCAGTGCCAGACGCGCATGTCGACGAGCGATACCGCGGCGATCTCGGCGGTCCCCCAGAACTCGTCCAGCGTCTGGAGCGCGCGGTCACGGGCGTCGACTGAGGCGAGTCCCAGCAGCTCGAGGTCACGGGCCTGGAAGACCATCGCCAGCGCCTCGGTAAACGCGGCGTTGGGGACCCCCGAGAGCATGTAGTGATCGATAAAGTTGAGTGAGAGAATCTGCTCCACGTTATGCCCCATCTCGTGGACCGCGATGTTGTAACCCTTGTAGTCCATTCCCTGGGCTCCGACGCGCGTGCGCAGGTGCGCCTTTGCTGATCGCATGCTGGCGCCCCACGCGTGGCCCGACCCGCGGGCGGGGTCGACCACTATGTTGTCGGCGATCGTCTGCGCCAGCTCGTCGTTGAAGCCGAAGTGCCTGAGCATCCTCAGGATATCCCGCTGGTAGGCCTCGGCCGTGGGGTAGCGCTCGGCGACGATCCGATCGAGTTCCGCCTCATCGTAGGTCGCGCTCGGCCTAAAGCCGCTGTACCAGATGTCGAACGGCTGCAGCGGTCGACCTAGACGCGCCTCGATCAGCCGGCCAACTCGAGCGAGGAGCGGCGATGAGAGAACGGCCTCGAACATCGCCTCCACTCGCTGCTCGGGGATCTCGCGGCCCTGATCGAAGCTGCGGGCGATGGCCGTCGGCGCCGTCGGCGAATAGGCGTCGATTAGGCGCGCTGCCTGGAACTGGCCGAGCAGGACATCGTAGCGCGTGTCCGGCTCGCGAGCGTCGGCTACTTCTAGGTCTGTGGGTGGGGGCGCTTCGCCGTCCTGTACCGTGGCGCGCCCGACCTGGTTGCTGTGGGGGTTCCAGTCCACGTGCGGGTTGTCTACCACCACCTCGGGGATGGTCTGGGTGACGATACGTTCCATCACCTGCTGGATCATCCGCTGCTTCGCGAGCCCGTCCTCCCCGGCGCCGTAGTTCGCCTTGATCTCATCCCGCAGGTTCCAGTGGGACAGGAGCCTTAAGCCGGCGGGGAAGAGGCGCCGCCCCCGGTCGTCCAGCAGGTGGTGCATCCAGATGTTGTACTCGGCGACATACTGGTCTGCCCGTGCGCCGGCCCGGGACGCCGCAAGCAGCACGTCCGCGGGTATCCGCGTGTCAAAGGCCTGCGCCAGCCGCACTTCAGCCCATTCGCGCCGCGTCCACGAGTCACCCTCCGTCACGCGTTGCTCGAGCGTCGTCAACGGGAAGTTGAGCAGCACGACGAACGCGAGCTTGTTGGCGAAGAAATCGTCGTTGATGTGAGCGGCGGGGTTGTATCCGGCGAAGATCCGGTCGAACGGCAGGATCGGTCCGAGGTCGAGGTCTGACTGCCGCCGAAACTCCAGGATGATCTCGCCCATGTGACCGGAAAGCTGCTCGGACAGGTACTCGAGGCGTGCGAACATGTTTGCCAGCGTCACCGTGTCGCCGGCGAAGTGCGTCCGCACAAACGACTCGAACTCCCCCCGGTCACCGTCCTCCGCGCGCCAGAAATCGGCGACCTGTCCCATCCCGCGGCGGAGCCGGGCGCGCTGCTCGCCGCCGTACCGTGCGACGAGCTCGCTCTCGATTGCCGCCTGTGCCTCATCGAACCACGCCGGTCGTTCAGCTTTGGCGGCGTCCTGCTGTGCCGAAGCTTGCGCGGTCACCAGGATCGCCACCGCCGACCCGAGCAAGGAGTAAAGCACTACTCTGTGCGATATGATGCTCCGTCCGATTCGCATCTTGACCCTCACTGATAAGTGTTTGCGGGCCACTGACTCACCGATCGCAAAGCTACAACGTCCAGGCGAACGCCAGCGCCAGCACTACCTGATCGCCCTCGCCGAACACGCCGTCGCCGAAGCGGGCATCGATCATGGTACCCATCGACGGCGTGATCGAGAAGAGGCCGCCCACGTCGAGCAGCAGGGCTGCATCGAAGTCATCCTCACCGGAACTCAGCCCCACATCGAAGCGCGGGTGAACGAAGATCTCCGAGTCACCTCCCGCCAGTACGAATCCGATGCCCGCGATGAACCCGATCGGGATCTTCCAAACGGTTTCGCCTGCATCGCTCACGCCGAGCCCGAAGTCGAAGCTCAGGGCGAGCTGGCCGCCGCCCGGCGACAGCGGGCGCGAGAGGAGACTGTAGCGTACGTCGCCTCCGGCGAACGGCGAATCTTTGGAGTCGTCGATCAGCCACAAGCCGGCTCGGCCGCCGATGTCGACATCGTCGCTGACCGGGAAGCGGAGCATCCCGCCGAGCACGTATGCGTTCTCGGGGAACGCGACGTACGGCATGAATACCTCGCTGACCGGGATCCCGGCGGTCAGCAGTGCCGGTTCGGCGACGACCTGACCGTTCGCGCCCTGGTGCCCGGCAAAAGAACAGGCGGCCGCCACCGCGGTCGCCGCTATTCTCCTCGATCCACCCATAGCGATCCTCCCTTCAGCGCTCTGCGCGCGTTTCGCCCCTCCACCCCGGTGTATATTGGGCCCAGCCGGGCCAGGATCAAGAGCCGCACGCCTCCGGCGGCCACGATCGGGGTGTGGCTTTAACACTTCGGGGGTTTGCTGCATCTTAGTAACGGCATGGATGAAGCCGCCCTGATTGAACAGGCACGAGGTGGGGATCGGGCAGCGTTCGGCCAACTGGTCAGGCTGCACAGGGATGCCGTATACCGTTTCGCCGCCCGCTGGCTCGCCGATCCCGATCAGGCGCTCGACGTCGCCCAGGACGTCTTCGTGCGCGCGTTCCACGGCCTCAAGAGCTACCGCGGTGACAGCCGCTTCCGAACCTGGTTGTTCTCGATCACCCTGAACGCCGCCCGCTCAGTTGCCCGCCGCCAGAAACGCCGCGGCGAGGTCAGGATCGACACCGGCGCCGAGTTCATCGCTTCGCTCACACCGCCCGATGCGAAGGCCGCCCGGGCCGAAGCATTCGCCCGTGCGGCCGCCGAGCTGGCCAACCTGCCCGAGAAGCAGCGCGGGGCGGTGACGCTCCGCGTGTTCGAGGGGCTGAGCTTCAAGGAGATCGGCGATATTATCGGCTGTTCGGAAGGCTCGGCCCGGGTCAATTACCATCACGGAATCCAGAAGCTCAGGGAGGCGCTCACATGACTGGTTCGTACGATTGTGATAGGATCGCCGATCTGCTCCCCGAGTTTCTCGCCGGCAGGGTATCGGCTGAAGACGACCGGCATGTCCGTGAGCACCTGGCGGCGTGTCGCGAGTGCCGGAACAAGGCCAACGCGGTGAGCCTCCTGCAGCAGACCCCGATCCCCAACCCCGATCCGGACCGCTGGGACTACTTCGTCAGAGGCGTGGTGGAGGAGACCGAGCGCAAGCGGTGGCTCGGACCGCCGCGTCGCATCTGGGCCGTCGCCGCGGTGCTTGCCGCCATCGCGGTCGTGGTGTTCCTCTGGAACCTCTTCGCCGGAGTGAATCGGCCCGCGGCAACGGGGATCGATGCGCTTGCCCGCGAGGTGGCGGAATTGCCCGAAGGAGAAGCGGCGGCCTGGACGGCAGGCTTGAGCTCCGCCGCGTTCATGCCTGTGGGCTTCGATACATCGGGACTTAGCGAAGAAGAGATCGAGCAACTCGTTGCGGAGGTCGGACGCTCATGAGGTCGAGTCGGTATCTCTCTGTCGCAGCGCTTGTCGTTTCGCTGCCCGTGGTGGTCGCCTCGACGGCATCCGCCCAGAACCCCGGCGAGCCCGCGGCGGGCAACGCGCTGCCACAGCAGGCGCAAGAGCGGCTGATCGAGATGTTCCTCGATCAGGCAACCATCGAGCTTAACCTGACGGAGCAGCAGCGAAGCGGGCTGGACGCCGTGCTCCGGGAGACGATGGAGCGCCGTGGCGAGCTGGCCCGCAGCCAGGGTCAGCTGCGTCGCGAGATCGCGGACGCGCTGTCCGATCCATCGACGGACGCCGATGAGTTCCAGCGGCTAGCGGATGCGAGCCTGGCACTTAAGGGCCGAGAAGTCGAGCTGCTTTACTGGCAACAGGGCCGGCTGTTCGACGTCCTCACTCCGCGCCAGGTGCTCCGCTTCATGCTCATGCAGGAGCGCCTGGCCCAGCGCATCGAGACGATGCGTCGGAACCGCGCGCGCCAGCAGGGCGATCGCTGGCGAAGTCCGCAATCCTAACACCGCGTTGGCCCGGACCCGCACCCGCCAGCCGAGCTTGCTCGGCGCGCACGTCTCCACGGCCGGTGGCGTCGAGCGTGCCCCGGCGCGGGGCGCCGAGATCGGCGCCGACGTCATCCAGATTTTCACCAAACAGGTCAACCGCTGGGCAGAGCGCGATATCGATCAGGGAACCGCGGCTGCGTTCCGGCGTGCGCTCTTTGAGCATTCGATACACATCGCCGGCTCGCACGACTCCTACCTCATCAACCTTGCCAGCCCTGCTGCCATGCTCCGCGAGCGGTCCTATCGCTCCTTCTGTCGCGAGCTCGAACGCTGCCGCGCCCTCGAGCTCGACTTCCTCGTCTCCCACCCCGGGAACGCCACCGACGGTGAGGGCGCCGCCGGGCTACGGCGGAACGCCGAGGCGATCCGGCAGGCGCTGGCGGCGGTTGGCGGCCCTACCCGGGTGCTCATCGAGGCCACCGCCGGGCAGGGCACCGCGCTGGGTTCGACCTTCGAGGAGCTGGCCGAGCTGCTCCGGCTCATCGGGTCGCGATTCCAGGGTCGCTTGGGCGTCTGCCTCGACACGGCGCACCTCTTCGCCGCCGGCTACGACCTGGCGGCCGACTACGAGGGCGTCATCGGCGAGCTCGATCGCGTCGTCGGGCTGGAGCGCGTCCACCTCCTCCACCTGAATGACTCGAAGGCCCCGCTCGGCAGTCGGGTCGATCGTCACGAGCAGATCGGCAAAGGCCATCTGGGTCCGGGCCCCTTCCGCCAGATCATGCGGGATCGGCGCTTCCGCGACGTGCCCAAGGTTATCGAGACGCCCACGGGCGATGACCCCGTCCGGGCAAACCGCCGAAACCTCGACTATCTCCGCCGCTGCGCACGAACCTAAAGGAGTCAGAGGACCATCTCGCAACGCCTGCGTCTTCCGCTTGGCCGGGAGGAGCTGAGGGGCCAACTCGCGCAGCTTGCGAACGCAGCAGGATCGTGCTGGCGCCGGCGATTGGTGGCGTGAGCGCGGAGCGAGCGGTCCCTCGGCTCCGACCCCGTCTTGCTTCTGTGGCGCTCCGGCGATATTAGATCTCGGTCGCCAGGCGTGTGGTTAATCCTGCGGATCGCGTGAGTGATATGGCTAAGGACACGAACACAGGACCGCGAGCGGAGATCGAGATGCGGATGCGGGCAGTGGCCGAGCTGTTACACCGCGCGCTTCCGCCTCACCCGCCGGCCGAACGTACGCCGGAAGAGCAGCATCGCCACCTGCTCGAGGAAGCCCAGCAGCTCTACGAGAACGAGCTGGCCTGGGAGGAAGAGACGGGAGAGGAATCCACGGAGTCCGGCGCGGTGGTGTCGCTGGTCTTCCCCGGCACCCTGGCGCTGGTCGATGCTCTCGTCACTTCGCACGATCCGAGCGAGCGTGGCGAGGGTGGGCCGCATCGCGATGTGGTGGCCTCGTTTCTGGAATGGCTGGCCGGTCGGTTGCTCAGCTTGCGCTCGGGAGGCATCCGCGGGAGCGCGACGATCCGCGCCAAGGAGACCGACCTCACAGACCGCTTGATCGATCTCGTCATGCACCGCTATTGCGAGCTGAGCCAGGCAGAGGTCGAGCGTCTCGAGGCGGCGACGAACTAGGCGAGTTGGCGATGAAGATCATAGTCTGCATCAAGCGTGTGCCCGACTCGGAGAGCCGAATTGCGAAAGCGAAGGACGGCGCCTCTGTCGACACACAAGGACTGAAGTTTGTTCTCAACCCCTACGACGAGTACGCCGTCGAGGGGGCGCTCAGGCTGAAGGAAGCTGCCGGCGATGGTAGCGTCACCGTGATGACCCTCGGTGGCGAGGAGTCGAAGGAGACGCTGCGCACTGCGCTGGCCATGGGCGCCGATCAAGCCGTCCTACTCAAGGGTCAGCCGTCGGTCGACGGCCTTGGCACGGCGCAGAAGTTGGCCGGTGCGCTCGAGGGCCGGGAGTACGATCTGCTGCTCTTCGGTAAGCAGGCCATCGACGATGACAACTTGCAGGTGCCGGCGATGGTAGCCGAGCTGCTGGGCGTCCCCTGCGCGACTGTGGTCGTCGAGCTGCAGGTCGAAGGCAAGGTGGTGACGGCGACACGGGAGATCGAGGGCGGTCACGAGATCGTGGAGTTCGAGCTGCCCGGCGTGGTCGCCGCTCAGAAGGGGCTGAACGAACCGCGCTACCCGAGCCTCAAGGGCATCATGCAGGCGAAGAAGAAGCCGCTCGAGGAAGTCGATGTTGGTGATGCCGAATCGCACCTCGAGGTTATCGAGGTCATGAACCCACCGGGGCGTTCGGCGGGCGTGATCGTCGGCGAGGGCGCCGACGCCGTACCCGAGCTCGTGCGCAGGCTCCGGGAGGAAGCCAAGGTCATCTGACGACGATGAGCGTTCTTGCATTTGCGGAGCAGCGGGCGGGGGCAGTTCGCGACGCCGCGCTCGAGACGCTAACGGTCGGGCGTCAGCTGGCGGATGCTCTGGGAGTCGAGCTGGTCGCCGTTCTCGTCGGGCCGCCCGGACTGGCGGTCGAAGCCGGCAAGCTGGGGAGCTACGGCGCCGACCGCGTGTTGACCGGTCTCGCCGACGCGTTCGCCGAGTATTCGCCTGAGGGCTACACCGAGCTGGTGGCGAAGGCGGCTCGAGAGAAGGCGGCGAAGGCGGTCGTGTTCGCCGCCAGCGCCCAGGGGAAAGACCTGGCGCCGCGCGTGGCGGCTCGCCTGAAGGCGGGGCTAGCGAGTGATGTCACGCAGGTGGGCATCGAGGACGGCCGAGTGGTCGCCGTTCGGCCTGCCTACGCCGGGAAGGTCTTCCTACGCCTGGCCTTCAAGAGCGCGCCTGCCATGCTCAGCGTGCGGCCGCGCGCGTACAAGGCGGCGGAAGCGCCTCGCGATGCGCAGGTGGAGGAGCTAACCGTCGACGCCGGCGCGGCGGCCCGCACGAAGGTGCAGACGGCGGCAGAGGAGAAAAGGGAACGACCGGACGTCGCCGAGGCGGAGATCATCGTCGCCGGCGGCCGCGGCCTGGGCGGCCCCGAGAGCTGGAAGTTGCTCGAGGGGCTCGCCGACGCACTCGGCCCGGGCGCGGGTTTGGGCGCCAGTCGTGCGGTTGTCGACGCCGGCTGGCGCCCGCACAGCGAGCAGGTGGGGCAGACGGGGAAGGTGGTGGCGCCGCCGCTCTACTTCGCCATAGGCGTCAGCGGAGCGATCCAGCACTTGGCAGGGATGCAGACCGCGGGGTGTATCGTCGCGGTGAACAAGGACGCGGAGGCGCCGATCTTCAAGATCGCAGACTACGGCGTCGTCGGAGATCTCTTCGAGATCGTGCCGCGCCTGACGGAGGAAATCAGGAAAGCCCGCTCCCAGCCCTGATCCTCTCTCCTCCTGCTCTTGCTCGTAATCGTGATCGTATACGAGCAGGAGCAGGAGGAGGGGCAATCACTTCTCGCGGAGGACGATTGCGTCGAGCTCGGTGCCGGCGGGCAGACTGCTGTTGGCCGGCACTCTTATCAGCGCGTCCGCCTCCGACATCGAGGTGAGGATACCGGAACCCTGCGGGCCCGTGAGCCGCGCTATCAGGACGCCGCCCTCCCCCTCTTGCAGCGTAACCCGGTAGAAGTGAGTCAGTCGCCCTTTCGTAATCACCGGCTCGGCCAGCCGCACGCGCCGCCAGGGTCGGTCGTACTGTAAGAGCCCCGTCATCTTTCTCAGCGCCGGCCGCACCAGCACCTCGAAAGTGACCATCGCCGACACCGGGTTGCCGGGCAGCGCGAATACCGGCATGGCGTCGAGCACACCGAAGGTGAACGGGCTGCCCGGTCGCATCTCCACGCGGTAGAAGAGGAACTCCATCCCCAGGTCGTCCAGCACTTCCTTCACGTAGTCGTGGTCGCCCACCGCGAGACCAGCGGAGGTGATGAGCGCGTCGTTACCCAGGGCCGATTCGAGTCGTGCGCGCAGGCTGTCTGGATCGTCGCGCGCGATCCCGAGCAGCACGGGTTCGCCACCGGCCTCGTGCACCTGGGCGGCAAGAGCGTAGGAGTTGGAGTTCATGATGCGACGGCCGGCGTGCACCTCCGCCAGTTCGTCGAAATCGGCCAGCTCGTTGCCGGTAGCGAGAATCCCGACCTGCGGCCGGCAGTAGACCGGTACCGACGGCTGGCCGAGCATCGCGAGGACACCGATCTCGGCCGGTCGTAAGAGAGTTCCCGCCCTCAGTGGCCGGGCGCCGACCTTCAGGTCCTCGCCTCTGCGGCGGATGTTGCGACCGGCACCGCTACTGTCGACGATCCGGATCGTTCCCGGCTGGGGACCGGGCTCGGTATGCTCGAGCCGAGTGACGCCGTCGGCGCCCGTCGGCACGGGCGCGCCCGTCATCACGCGCACCGCCTCACCGGGCCGCAGGGCGCGTGTGTGAAAGGCACCGGCCGCCACTGCCTCGACTACCTTGAGCACCACAGGTCGCTCGCGACTGGCAGCGGCGACATCACGGGACAGCACGGCGAACCCGTCCATCGCGCTATTGTCCCACGCCGGGTGCGTGACGGCCGATTCGACGTCCGCCGCAAGGACCCGACCCAGGGCATCAGTCAGGCGAACCGCTTCGTGGTCCAGTTGCTTGATCCGCGAGAGGATCAGTTCCCGGGCCTCCTCTACCGACAGCCAGTCGGGCTCTCGTGGCTGACGCGCGGTCCTGGGCCGCACCCTCATCTCTCCTCGCTCTCGGTTCGGCACAGCAACTCCTCGGCCCGCTCCCGGTCTTCAGGTGTGTTGACGTTGAGGAAGAGGGTCTCCGGGTCGCCGAACCGCATGACGACCTCGAGCGGGATCTTTGTCACCCGCACATCGGGGAAGAATGAGATGACGTGGCGGTCGCCTCTGTCGAGCGCCGCTTCGATGGCGGCACGGCAGCCGCTGCCATAGAAAGCGCAGAGCGGCTCCAGACCGCGGCGCGATCCGCTCTCCGGCGCGACGACTTCGTCGCCGGCGGCGTCTCTTACCAGTTCTCTGAGAAGCTCCGCCGAGAGGAACGGCATGTCGCACGCCGCGACCAGGGCCCCGCGGTAGCCCGCCTCTTCCGCCCAGCAGACGGCGGTATGGATCCCACCCAGGGCGCCCAGGCCGGGCCGCAGGTCGGGTCGGATCTCCAGTCCCAGCGGTCGGTACGTGTCGACGTCGTTGGCCACCAGTACGACCCGGCCCACCGCCTGTTGCAGAGTCCGGATCGCCCGCGCCGCGATCAGCTCGCCACCCACGCTCTCCAGCGCCTTCGGGTGCCCGCCGTAGCGACGGTTACGCCCACCGGCCAGCAGCGCGGCGAGTACGTGTGAATCGGGCTCGCTCGCTTGGCTCACAACAGGCGTTCGCGCCTGAGCTCCTTGTGCACGGTCCTCAGGCACTGATCCATGACCACGGTGAGGCCGGCGCTGCGCGCTTGCAGCGCGGCCTCTTCGTTGACGACGCCCAGCTGCATCCAGACCAGCTTGGCGCCGATCTCGATCGCTTCCTTGACGTGCGGCGATACCAGGTCGGAGGCGCGGAAGATGTCGACGATCTGGATGGGTCCTTCGGCCTCGCGCGCCGTGAGCAGGTCGCGATAGCTCCGCACCCCGAGGATCATGTCGTGCTTGGGATTGATGGGCACGATGGCGTAGCCGTGCTCCATCAGGTAACGGGCCACGGAGTTGCTGTCGCGGTAGGACTTCGGTGAGCAACCGACGACCGCGACCGTCTTCGCGGTCTTGATGATCTCGATGGTGTCGGAATCGAGTAGCATTTTGTCTAGAAGTGTTCCTTTAGTTCGAGTGCCGGGAGCCCGTACTTCGGATCGACCGCCCGCTGCAGCGGCTCGCTGCCGGCGCGCAACGTCAGCTCGAGGGTCGGGCGCACGATCCCCTCGCGCAGGTGGCCGCCGACCACCGAGTAGTCGCTTCGTCCCAGGACGATGTGTGCGTGGACCAGCGGCTTGCCCGCGTGCAGCGCCACGTTGCCGACAATCGCCAGGACCTCCATCTGCTCGTCGAGCTCACGGTCCAGGTACTCCTTTGTGCCCGTATCGAAGAACGCGATAGTGGTTCGCTTCATGGCGCCGATGCCGATGAAGCTGCCGCTGGTCAGTTCGCGCGCTGAAAGAAACTCGAGAAACCTGCCCGGGAAAACCTCTCCGTCCTCGAAGCGGACGACGTACGTGTCATCTTCACGGACGTAGAACATGTGACGGTCACGCTCCGCTTCTAGGGTAGGATCCTCGGGGTCACGCCGAACAGCAGCTCGATCAGCGTTCGCGCCAGCACGTACGGAACGAAGCCGGCGAACGCGGTGGCGAGCGCTCGACCGGTCGAGAAGTCCAGAGCCTGCCGAATCGCCACCAGCACGGTCCCGATCATCCACAACAAAACCGCCAGGTGGAGCCAGGTCCCCGCGCCCGGCAGGGCCCGCAGCACGAGGAGGATGCCCGGGGCCTGCGCGAAGCCGATGGTCCGCAAGAGCTCGCCCCAGTCGGCGGTGCCCTCGAACAGTTGCACGCCCACCAGGTAGCAGGTCGCCGACCAGAGCGCCCAGCCGAAGTAGGCGCCGACGATGCCGGCGACGAGACCGCCCGGCCCCAGCTCGAGGCCGCCTAGCGCCGCCGCCACCGCCACTACCCCCACTACGCCCGCCGCCTGGCCGGTGGCAGCCTTGTCGTGCTCGACCTCCTCGTAGATCGGGACCTTGAACGTCGCCGCGCCCACGAACCGTCTGACGAACGAGGACCGCTGGCTCGCTGTAGGCTCGTTCTTCTCCATCGACAGGCCTCCCGGGTTCGATCGCTGATATGACGCCGAATATAGGGTGTGCGCCGCCGCTAGCCAGTAGCCTGCCCCCCCTCCTCCTCCCCCTCCTCCTCCTGCTCGTACTCGTCCTCGTACTCGTACTCGGAAATACGGGAGCGCGAGTACGAGTAGGATCACGATCACGATTACGAGCGGGAGTACGAGCGGGAGGAAGGAGCGGGAGCTACCGGGTGCTCAGGCGGACGCCAACGTAGAGGTTCCGCCCCGGAGCCGGTTCGTAGTAGCGACCGGCGATCGCGTTGACGACGACCGATGAGTTGTAGCGCTCGTCGAAGAGGTTGTTGAGCCCCAGGAAGGGTGCGATCTCGAAGCCGGGGGTGTGCGCGGTGAATCCGAGACGCAGGTCGACGACGGTGTAGCCGTCGTTGCGGCTCTCGCTCGCGTTGTCGACGAAGTGGTCGTCGGCCGCGGTCAGTTGCAGCGAACCGGAGAGTCCCCGGCCGCCTGCGTAGCCGAGACGCGCGTGCAGCCGGTGCGGCGGGACACCCGGGACCCGGTTCCGGCTGAAATCACCGGCCTCGGTGACGAACTCCTCGAACTTGAAGTCGGAGTACGTATAAGCGGCCGTCGCAGTCAAGCTGGGGGCGACGAGCGCTGAGATCCCCACCTCGATCCCTTCGTGCACGCTCGAGCCGGCGTTCTCGAAAAGGACACGCTCGGTCCCGGCCGCCGCGGAACCGATGAGCTGGTCCTCCACATCGGTGTGGAATAGGGCGAGGCTGTAGCTCGCCCGTCCGCCGGCAGTGCCTTTCACACCGATTTCGTAGTTCGTGGCGCGCTCGGGCTGCAACTCCGCGTTGAAACCACCGAGCGTGTCGGTGAGCTCGGTGGTCGTGGGCGTCTGGAACGATCGCCCAACGTTGCCGTAGAGGTTGAGCCAGGTTGCGTAGCTGTAGCTCAGCCCCACCATCGGGCTCCATTGGTCCATGTTGCGCGTTCCGGAGTCGTCGGGATCGTCGCCCGTGACCAGGCGGTCATCCACCTGGAAGCGGACACGATCGTAGCGGAGGCTGAGCGTCAGCTCGAGCCCGGAGGCGAGAACCAGGCCGCCGTGCGCGAAGAGCCCAAGCGCCGTGACCCTCTCATCCTGGTCGAGCGCCGCCGGCCCGACCGTCTCGTCGTCGCGTACGAGCTCGACTCGGTCGTCCCACTGGCTGTCGAGGTCGAGCCCGGCGGTCAAGCGGGCCAGGCGACCCTCCGCCGGGGTGAGGCGGTACTCCGCCCGCGCTCCGCCCCCGAGCCGGTCGAGCTCGATGAGCCGGAAGGGGATCCGGTTCTCCAGCTCACGGAACAGGCCGTAGCCCATGAGCGAGATCTCGTGAGTGCCCCCGAACCTGCGGCGGTAGGTGACCCCGGCCTGCCCCTGTCGGAACTCCTCGCCCAGGTTCTGGCAGCCACCGAACCCGGGGTCCGGCGGGCATTCCTCCGGCGGTAGCACTATGTCGCGGACCGTGTCCGGCTTCACCCTGGCGACAGAGTCGGTCAGCGTGCTCGGATTCTCGGCCTGCGGCGCGTCCGCGTAGTTGACCACCAGGGTGAGGTCGGCGTTCCTGTCCAGCTCGTAGCGGAGGCGCGCGTTGAGCAGCGTGTACGTCGCCTCGCTGTGCGTGCGGAAGCCGTCGCTGTCGAAGTAGGCGAGGTGACCGAGGTAGTCGAAGCGCCCCTGCTGCCCTCCGAGCTTCAAGTCGTACTTCTGGTATGAGCGGCCGTTGCCGTAGCCGCCGGCCAGTGCCCGGAACTCGGGCCGCAGCGCCGCCGCCGGTGCCGACTCGGTCTGCACGCTGATCACGCCGCCGCTGGCGTTGCCGTACAGTGCCGAGGCGGGACCGCGGATCACCTCGATGCGACCGGCGGCGCCCAGGTCGAGGTTGCCTGTCTGCGCTTGGCCGTCGGGTAGCGTCAGCGGGATCCCGTCCTGGATGATGCGGACGCCGCGCACACCGAACTGGGTGCGGGCGCCGAATCCGCGGATCGAGATGCGGGCCCCGAGGGCGAAGTTGTACCGGTTGTCGACGAACACGCCAGGAATCTGGGCCAGCGACTCGTCCAGCGAGATCGTGGCCTCGAGCCCCTGGACGTCCTCCGCGCCCAGCACGCCGACGGCGTAAGGAAGCCGCTCCACCTCCAGGGCTGAGCGTGAGACGGTGACCGAGATCCCCTCGAGCTTGTAGAGAAAGACGCTGTCAGCCGGGACGCCGACGGGTCGCTGAGCAGCGGCGGGTGCCGCGGCGAGTATCAGCACCAAGGTAGCGGCTGCAGTGGTGTCGGTCCTCATCGCCCTATAGTCCTCGGGCCGCTAAGGATGATGACTGGGGCGCGGTGATGAACGGGGGCCAAGCGACATGCCGACGGGTGGCGGCAGCAAAGTGCCCCAGCTGAAAAACCCAGCACCCCCCGGCCAACGTGCTCTGGCCGGGGGGTGCCAAGTTGTCAAGCGGCCGCTCACGAGCGTGCCGCTCAAAACTACGAACCTACATCGTCATCATCGACAGACCGAGCGTGCCGATGATGTTGAAGCTGGACGCCCGTGGGAACTCGTCCTTGTCGTTCTCCAACAGGTAGAGCACCCGACCGCCGAGGCGGAAGAAGAGCCTCTCCACAATGGGGAACTTCACGCCGGCACCACCGTCGAATCCAAACTGCAGGTTGGACTCGGACTCGCCGCCTTCACCACCCTTGACCACATTGATGCCGCCGCCACCGTGCACGAAGAACTGCGTGTCACCGGACGTGTTAAAGTGGTAGAGCACGTCGGCCAGGAAGGTCATGAAGGAAATCTCGGTGCCGTCATCGCTCTCCTTGTACCAGTAGACGCCGGCCGAGGGCTCAATCGAGATGTTGTCGTTGAGGAAGAACCCCGCCCGGAACGCGACCGGCAGCGCAATGGTCGTGACGTCAACGAACTCGGTTTCGCCGATCTTCCCCGTGCTCGAGTACCAGAACCCTAGGTCCGCCCCGAGCTCGATCGGGTTCTGCGCCAGTGCCGGGCTAGCCGCGAACAAGACGAGGACGACTGCTAGTAAAGCTTTACGCATCTTACTCCTCCAGGCTTCGGAGCCAGGCCCCCGTAGAGCGCCCGGCTAGTGGAACGTACGTTGGATTACAGGCCTGCGGACCTCCGGCGGAATACCGGAGCTGCTGCGGCGGGCGAATCCCGCTGCCGTGCCCCCGTTTCACGGCTAATGCGCACGTGGATACCTCTCCCGGACCGCATCGATGCTTACGGTGATGTTAGGCAGCAATGACGTGAATAATCTGACATGCTTCGCGCCGATTGCGCAAGATGCGGGGAGAGTGCCGGCCCGGGGCCCCCTCGGTGCCCCTCTTGGGCTCGCGACGACCTCCGGGACGGGGCAGGAGCTGCGGCGAGCGGGGGGCGGCTCAGACGGGGTTCTGGCGGATCAGAACCAGTACGACAGGGTCAGGCCGAGCTCGAGGTTGTTGGTCCAGTCCTTTCCGGACGGAATGGGCACGATGGTGACCCCAGGGTCGTAGTAGCCGGGGGGTGTTGCGAGGCGCCAGATGTGGTTGAGGAACTCGAGGCGCACGCCGATGCGCTGGCGCGGCAGCCAAACGGTCCCGAATCCGAGCTGCAGCAGGAAGCTGGTCCCGAAGTCGAACCGCTCACGCGGCTCGATCTGGCAATCCGGGTTCGTCGACCCTTCGAAGCACGTGGTGGCGCCGGTAAGCTCGAAGGCGATACCGAGGCCCCCGGACAAGTACGGGACCAGCCTGTGCCAGGTGCGCGTGCCTGTCAGGTTCAGGTTGAAGCGGCCGGCGACGAGCAGGAGATCGATACTTTCGGTTCCCACGACTTGGGAGCCGCTCCCGCCGCCCTCGCCTTCTTCGAGCGACGGGTCGATGACCTCTCGCTCGCTGGTAAAGTAGGTGAGGCTCGGGGTTATACTGACGGGGCGGCTGATGCTCCGGGTGTAGCGGACGGAGATGGCTGGCCCTGCTTGGGGCCCGAAATTGGCTGCACCCGGGTCGGCATAGACATAGCTGACTGTAATGCCGAGATCCTGCTTCGCCTCGATGAACCTGTAGGGGGACGGCACCTGCTGGGCGCCTGCTCCCTCCGGCCAGACGAGGCTTACCGCAAGAACGGCCAGTAGCGACAGGGTCTTGAGCTTTGGCATACGGCAGTTTAAGGCGGCGCGGCCGGCGCGCAACTGCGGACGATTGACAACAGCGCCCCAGGGCGTTAGGCGTCAAGGGCGGAGCGGCCACGCAGGCCGGGGAGGGGAGAGTATGAGAGTCGGGATGATGCGCTTCGTCCGCTGGACCATCCTTCTACTGCTTTTCACGATGCTGCCGGGGGCGTTATACGCCCAGGCTACGGTCCGGGTGCGCGCCTCGGAGGAGAACTTCCGCCGCGACCCCAACGGAACCCAGCTGGCCACCGTGATGCAGGGCGCCGAGCTGCCGCTGATCGGTGAGCAGGGGGGTTGGGCCCAGGTGGAGCTGGGTGGCTGGATATGGGCGCCGTCGGTGGCAGCGACGAGTCGGGACGGTTTCGATCTCAGCGTGCGGGCGGCGGGCGGCGAGAATCTGCGCGTGCGTCCGAACGGCGCCATAGTCGCCCGCTTGCTGGAGGGCTGCCTGCTGGAGCGTGTGGGCGCGAGCGCGAGTGGCAGCTGGATCCAGGTGCGGCGCCGCGGCTGGCTGTGGAGGGCATCGCTCGACATCAGCGGGACGCCGCCGGGGTCCGGAGTGCAGACGCCAGGTGCGGTTGGAGATGAGGAAGGCGCGCCGCCGCTGGTCACCGCGGTCTCTCCGCTAGTCGTTTATGCCACTCCTGACGGCGACACGATCGCGACCTTCCAGCCCGGCGCGCAGGCCCAGGTGCTGGGTCGAACCGGAGACTGGATCCGGATCCGCCTCGACGGGTGGGTCTATGGCCCTGCCGCTCTCGACTCCGCTCTCAACCTTGCTGACACCGGCGATCTGACACCGGCGCAGCTGCGCGCCGATCCCGGCCGCTACCGGGGCGCGCTCGTGCGCTGGCGCGTCCAGTTCATCTCGCTGCGGCGGGCCGAGCGGGCACGGTCGGACTTCGAGGAAGGCGAGCCGTTCATCCATGCGCGCGGGGCGGCGGGCGACGCCGGCTTCGTCTACCTGGCGGTGCCGGAAGACCTGCTGCCGATTGCCGAGAGCCTACAGCCGCTGGACTACGTGACCGTCGTGGGACGGGTGCGGACGGGTCGCTCGCAATTGCTCGGCAGCCCGGTGATCGACCTGACCGATATCGAGCCGGAGGTCCCCGAAGGCTGAGGATCGGCGGTCGCGAGCGATTCACGCCTCGCCGCCGGACCGCGGCTATGTTTCTGCCCCGCATGTCGCGTTTAACGATCGGTGCGGCTGGCGAGTCGAACCTCGAGGGGGTATCTTAGCAATCCGCAGTACCCCCGCTGGTTTCCGGCCGGCTCGCCCGCAAGCGGGCCGCCTGCACGGTAACGCACCACGGTGTATCTTTGAGCCCAGATGCCGGCGCTCTCGTCCGGCCGCCGGTGCGGCGTCAGCACGCAAGAAGGTGAGGGGTGAGCATGGCAGCGCCATACAAGAAGATCGTCAGACTTCTGACTCTGGCTCTTGCTATCGGCGTCGTGGCCGCCTGCGGCGATGACGATGGGACGGGCCCGAGTGAGTTCGAGCTTGTCTACATATCAGGCAGCGGCCAGAGTGGCGTGCCGGGCACGGTGCTCTCCGAGCCGCTGGTCGTGGCCGTGCGCAGCATCGACAGCGGGGCCTGGGAACAGGGCGTGACCGTCACGTGGAGGGTCATCGAGGGCGACGGCGAGCCGACCCGCACCTCCTCGGTCACGAATGAGGATGGCGAGGCCACGACCCGAATCGTGTTGGGCGACATCGAGGGGGACCTGCAGGTCCGGGCGAGCGCTAGCGGGGTCGACCCGATCGTCATCGGGCCGATCACAGTGCTGCCCGCGCCATCGATCCAGTCGATATCGCCAAGCTCCGTCGATCCCGGTGACGTCGTGGAGGTGGTCGTGAACGACCTCCAGACCGGGATGCCGATCGACGTCCTCTTCGACGGCGTCATAGGCACGATCACCGACCGGCAGGACGGCTCGCCGGCTACTCTCAGCGTCGTCGTCCCCGCGCCGGCTAGCGTCTGTGCCGGCACCAAGTCGGTGGAAGTACGGCTCAGGACCGGCGCTTACACGGGCCCGGCACAGACGCTCACCGTCTCCGTGCCGGCCGAGCCGTTCCAGGTAGGCCAGGTGCTGGTGATGGAGGGCAGCACCGAGGTCGGTTGCGCTGTGCTGCCCGCCGACGGCGGCACCTCGAGATACCTGCTGGTCGCCTTGAGCGCTGAGTTCGAGACGAGCGCCCAGGTCGAGGTCTCGCTGGGCGGCAGCAGCGTGATGTTCTTGAGAGTCCAGGGCGCCGCGGCGCCGCAGCCGGTAACCTTCGACGCCCGGCTGCGGGCCATCGAGCAGCAGCTCGCGGCGCTCGAGCTTATTGAGCCCGCGGCTCCCTTGCGCGCGCAGGCGTTGGCCCAGCCGGACTCCGGCAGCACACGTCGGTTCTGGGTCATCAAGGACTCCGATGCGCTACCCGACGTTACCGAAGACGACTACGACCGCGTCACGGCGACCCTGGAATACATTGGCGTCCACACGCTTCTTTACGTGGACAACGCCGCACCGGAGGCCGGTCTGAGCCAGGACGACATCAGGGATCTCGGCGAGTTGTACGATCGGATTCTCTATCTGACGGATGTCGACTACTTTGGTGAGCCGACCGACGTCGACAACAACGATCGCGTGATCGTTCTCTTCTCACCCACCGTCAACAAGCTCACACCACCCGATGCGGAGGGCATCGTCGTCGGCTTCTTCTTTGGGATCGATCTCTTCCCGCCGAGTGATGCCTGCCCGTCCTGCGAGTTCTCGAACGACGGCGAGCTGTTTTACGGGCTCGTGCCCGATCCCGCCGGCGAGTTCGGCGACGTGCGCGAGCTTGAGTGGGTGCGCCAGGTGCTGCCGGCGGTCATGGTCCACGAGACCGAGCACATGGTCAACACGCGCTTCAAGCTATTCGTGAACGACCTGCCGTATCTCGAAGAGCTCTGGCTGAGCGAGGGCTTGGCCCATATGTCAGAGGAATTAGGTGGCGACGAAGCCTACAGAGCCGGCTTGGTCGACGATGCTAACGATCTCTACTGGAACAACTTCGGCCGGTCAGCTCAGTTTCTGAGCGACCCGATCGCCAGTTCGCTCACTGCCGTCGAGGGGGGCGGAACGCTCGGCGAGCGCGGTGCCGCCTGGCTGTTCCTCCGTTGGATCGCCGAGCAGTACGGCGACTTCATCTTCCGTGACATCGTCTCGGCACCCGAGAATGGGGTGCTCAATATCGAGGCCCAAACCGGCGAGGACTTCTTCCGCCTGTTCGCCGACTGGGCGGTGGCGCTTTGGGCGGACGACCGGGTCATTTCCAACCTGGCGGAACGCTACCAGTTCCCGAAGTGGGAGCTGCGGACCATACTGGAGGATCCCGAGCAGACCGGCGTCTACCTGCTGCAGCCCGTGCAGGCGAGCTTCGCCGATCTCAAGGGTCCTGGGATCACGGAATTCTTGGCCGCCTCGAGCCCCTTTTACATCGAGCTGGACGCGGACGGCGACATGAGCGACCTACAGCTCGAGCTCTCGGCCGTCGCTAACGCCGGGTTGGCGATCCTGCGGTACGAGTAGGCGGTGCGGCGGCGGTAGCTAGAGCTGATCCAGCAGCTCCCTGATCTTCCAGAACTGCTGCTCGATCTCGGGCTTCAGGTCCTGCCGCCGTATTCCGAACGCCGGATGGAGTAGAGGCAGGAAGGTGATCTGGCGACCGCCGATCGCCTTGCGGCGCGGCTTCGTGGCGGCCTCGGTGATCTTCTCCTTCGGGAAGAAGCGTTCCAGCGCCACCCGTCCCAGTAGCACGACGAGGGCGGGCCCGATAAGCTCGATTTGCCGTTCCAGGTAGGGCGCGCAGGCGTCCATCTCCTGTGTCTTCGGGTTCCGATTGTCCGGTGGCCGGCACTTCAGGATGTTGCTGATGAAGACCTCGGACCGGTTGAGCCCGATCTTCTCCAGCAGCTCGGTCAGGTAGGCGCCGGCGTCGCCGACGAACGGCTCACCTTGCTCATCCTCCCAGCGGCCCGGCGCCTCGCCGATGAAGAAGACGCGGGCGTTCGCAGGACCCACGCCGGGCACGGCCTGGGTGCGGTACTCGGCGAGCTCGTCACACTTCACGCAGTCGCGGATCAGGCCGTGCAGCTCATCCAGGGTCGTGCACGTCAGGATCGGGTCGGGCGGCGCGAAGAGGTCGCCTTGGGAGAGACCTTCAAGTTCCGTCATGGTTCGAGCGCTCGGTTTGCGGGTGGAAGCAATCGGTAATCAGTAATCGGTAGTCGGTCGTCGGTGGTCGGTCATCGGTCGTCGGTCGTCGGCAGTCACTGACTACTGACTACTGACTACTGACTACTGATTACCGACCACTGACTACCGTACTCCAATCGCCTGCACATCCATCGGCACGCCCTTGCGCTCGTCGAGCACCAGGTGCATCGCCTCCGTCTCACACTGACCCTCGCAAACACCGCAGCCCATGCACTTCTCCCAGCTCACCTCGGCGGTATCGTTCAGCGTTAGCGCGCCGAAGGGACACGCGACCTCGCAGTCTCCGCAGGCTATGCACGCTTCCTCGTCCACCTGGGCCACGTAACCCGACGATGCGACCATCGGGACGCCCCTCCTCATCGCCTCGAGCCCGCCGCAGCAGCAGGAGCAGCAGTTGCAGATCGCGTAAAAGCGATTGTCCATCGCGTCCTTGAAGTAGGCCGTGTGGATGTGCCCGCGCTCGTGCTCCGCCTGCAGCAGATCGAGCGCCTCCTGCTGCGTGATACGCCGCGATCGGTTTGGGTGGTGCTCGAGCACGAAGCTGCCGTTACCGACGATCATGCAGACGTCGGTCGGTTGGCAGGGGTCCTCTCGCGCATCGCGACAGGGGCAATCGAGCAGGACCACGCCGGGCGGGCCCTTGAGCACGATGTCCCGCGCCATCGGGTAGGGGATGATCCGCTCGAGGTCGGTCCGCTTGATGTCGTGGTCCAGGTTGATGACCCGGCGCGCCAGCTCCGTTGGCAGGACCTTGCCGTGATAGCGATCGGCCCACCAGCGCTTCTGCTCCGGTGACATGTACGGGAGCAGCCAGCGGATCGCGATCTTGATGTACTGGTAGGGCCAGCGCCCATAGACGTAGCCGTGCAGAGCGTTGGCCAACCCAGCCCGATGCCCGTTGCCGCCGGATCCCGACGAGCCACCGGACCTCATCATTTGCGCCCGGGTCGATGGGAGCATCAGGTGCCCGCGCTCGCCGACCATCCACAGCGTGAATAGCGTGAGAGCCGTTAGCAGAAGAACGCCGGGAATCAGCAGAAGCCAGAGCATCGGACAGCTCCTCGGTACTGGGGTGCTTGGTGACTGTCGCAAACTAGGGCCCTGAGGCGGTTCCCAACAGCCCGAAACCCACCCTGCCGGGGAATCGTATTATCTTTACGAGACGCCAGTAAGCACGCTTTTCTCTGGGGACTGCCGGGTAGCTGTCGAGGGCCGCCCGGCCGCCTCCGAGACCGCCAGCAGGAGGCCGGTCATTCATGTCCGCTACCCTACTCAGGCGCCTCGTTCCGGCACTCGCCGCCCTGGCGCTCGCCTGTTCCTACGAGACGGATGGCCAGATGACTGATTTCCAGAACTTCGCCGTCTTCACGCAGAGCCCGGGCCAGGTCGTCGACGCGCTGACCGCCGTGCTGGTCGAGAGCGACGCGCTGTCGGCCGACGTGGCCGCCGAGCTGGGCACGAGCCTGGTCGATGCGTTTGCCACCCAACAGGAAGCTTTCCTGAACAGCCAATCTGTTGCACTTGCCACCGATGAGCTGGCGCGCCTGGTACCGGAGGAGTACAGGCACTTCATCGGTGAGGAGGGGGGACGCTACGTGCTCGAGCTCACCCTCAAGCCGGCGGCGGACGGCGGTCTTCGCGTCGAGGTGACGCCGACGATCATCGCCACCGTCCGCGGCGGTGAGGGCCCGCTGGGCGGCCGGCCGCTCCCTTCCAACGGAACGCTGGAGAACTCGGTTCTCCAGTCGCTGACCCGTCGCCTAGGGGGTTGATCGATGCGACCCGAACCTCGATCCCCGTCTCCGTCATCGTCAGCCTCGTACTCGTACTCATCCTCGTCGAGCGTGATGACGAGAAGGGTGAGGACGGCGATCAGGAGGGTCGGCGCTTTCGTCTTGATCGGATTGCTCGTGACCTGCGGTGAGGATGGCGGGCGGTTCGGGGCAGCCGACGACATACTGGTCAACGACCCGTCGGTTGATCGCGGCAACAACACGACCCAGAGCGAGACCACGGTGGCCCGGCACGGCGACGTGGTGGTCGTCGGCTTCAACGATTCCGGTGAGTTCACGCGTCGCAACAGCATGACGGGCTACGCTTATTCCCTGGATGGTGGGGCGACGTTCAGCGATGCCGGGGTGCTGGCGCCGGCGAAGGGTGGCCGCAACCTGGGAGACGCGGCGCTCGCCGTTGACCGGGACGGCAACTTCTACTTCGCCACTCTGGCGCTGGACGCCCGGGCGCGCTCGTACGTTGGCGTCGCCAAGTCGACGGAGACGAAGGGCGCGGTGACCTTCAGCGAGCCCGTCTTGATCCCGGGCCTCGAGCCCAACGGCTTCCAGGACAAGGAACTCATAGCGGTCGATGCCACCGGTGGCCGTTACGACGGGAACGTCTACCTCGTCTGGACCGAGTTCCCGCCTCGCGGTCCCGCGCGCATCCTCTTCTCCCGGTCCAGCGACGGCGGCAGGACGTACTCGAGGGCTGAACGGCTGTCCTCCGGCCGCGAGGTTCAGGGTGCGATGCCGGTGGTGGGGAGACGCGGCGAGCTGCACGTGGCCTGGGAAGACCGCTCGGGTATGACGGGCGGTCGCATCAGGGTGCGGCGTTCGACCGACGGCGGTGAGACGTGGGGGACGGAGTACGCCGCCGCCACGTTCGCGCGGATCGCCGACCGGTCCGCCACGTCTGCCTGCTACCGACCGGCGCTCAAGGGCTTCATTCGCGTGAACGAGTTCCCCAGCATCGATGTCGATCGGAGGAGCGGCGACATCTACATCGCCTTCGCCGCCGATCCCGGTCGCCAGGGGCGGGGTGATGCCTCCGACGTCTTCGTGGTGCGCTCGACGGACGGCGGCGCCTCCTGGAGCGAGCCCGTCAACATCGTCAAGGGGCGCGCCGTGAAGGCGAACGGTGACGAGACCCGCAACGACAACTTCATGCCGGTTCTCGATGTGGGGCCGGGTGGCCAGGTGAGCGTCTTCTTCTACGACCGCCGGCACGACTCCGCCAATCTGAAGATCGATGTCTACCGCGCCGTCTCCACCGACGGCGGCCGCAGCTGGGTCAACCAGCGGGTCACCGCCGAGTCGTTCGACGTGCCGCCGCTCAATCCGAACTTCGACCCGCTGGTCAAGAGCTGCTACATGGGGGACTACAACGACGGCACGGTCGACGAAGAGGGCTTCTACCTGACCTGGGGCGACAATCGCCGGATCTTGAAGGCACCGCGCTTCTCCCGCGGCCGGCCCGACCCCGACGTCCGCTTCCGCGCCGTCTCCCTCGAACCCTAGTTCCACTCGCGCTGCGGTCCGGCGCCGTTCGCATCCGGACAGCCCCGTGCCGCATGCGGACAGTGGGGCGACGCTTTGTCCGGTCCCTTTTGCTAAACTGCTGCAAAGAAAGGCACTATGAGTTGAGACCGGTGGCATCTTACTTGCTCCGATGATGACTGGTTCAGTGCGCGCAACCGTTCCGCCGAAAAGCGGGCAGCTCATGGGATCGATCGTCCAGGACGTACGCTACGCGCTCCGTTCGCTCCGCAAGCATCCCGGTTTCACCACGGTCGCACTCGTGACACTCGGCCTCGGCATCGGGGCGACCACCGCGATCTTCAGCGTGGTCCAGTCGGTGCTGCTGGCGCCGCTGCCGTTCGAGGACCCGGATCGCCTGGTTCACGTGTGGGAGTCGCGGGTCGAGCGCGGTTGGACACGCGCCGGGATGAACCCTGCCAACTTCTGGGACTTCCGGGAGCAGAACGGCAGCTTCGAGGATCTCGGGGCCCTGTTCTACACGAGCCGCAATCTCACTGGGTTCGGCTATCCTGAGCAGGTGAGCACGGGCCTCATCTCGGCCGGGTTCTTCCGCATTCTGCGAGTGCAGCCGCTGCTGGGCCGCACGTTCCTGCCCGGCGAGGACGAGCCTGGCGGCGCGAGCGGGGTCGTGCTCCTGTCGTACGAGTACTGGCGGACCCGCTTCGCCGCCGATACCGCGGTCATCGGCACCTCGCTGACCCTCGACGGACAGAGCTTTACGGTGGTCGGTGTGTTACCGGCGGGCGAACCGTGGCTCGATGCGAGGGAAGTGTTCGTTCCCTTCGTCCGTGACCCGGATGAAGATCGCGTCGGCTTCTACCTGAGCGTCATCGGCCGCCTCGCCCCTGGAGTTTCGATCGAGGCAGCGCGCGCCGATCTCGGGGCCGTCGCTCGGCGGTTGGAGGAGATGTACCCCGACGCTAACGCAGGGATCGGTGTGACCGTCGAACCGGCGGCGAGCAGCTGGCTGGCCGGCGCCGACTTGAGGCGCGCGCTCTGGATCCTGCTGGGCGCGGTGGGTTTCCTGCTGCTGATCGCCTGCGTGAACCTGGCCAACATGCTGCTGGCCAACGCTACGGGCCGGATGAGAGAGACGGCGGTTCGCGCCGCGCTGGGCGCCGATCGGCGGCGGATCGCCCGTCAGATGCTCACCGAGTCGCTGGTACTGAGCCTTTTGGGCGCCGCCGCCGGGCTGCTGCTGGCGTATTGGGGTGTCGACCTGTTCAGGTCTCTCGAGCCGGGCGGGATTCCGCGCGCCGGCCAGGTGGCGATCAACGGCTGGGTGCTCGGTTTCACGATCGCGATTGGACTGCTGACCGGCGTCTTGTCGGGTATCGTCCCGGCGACCCAGCTGCCGCGCACCGACTTCCATACGGCGCTGCGGGAAGGCAGCCGCGGCGCGTTGGGAAGCCGCACCCAGAACTGGCTGCGCGGCGCCCTGGTGGCGGCAGAGGTCGCCCTCTCCCTGATGCTGCTCATCGGCGCCGGCCTTCTCATCCGTAGCTTCTTCGAGGTGCTGACAGTCGATCGCGGTTTCCATTCGGAGAACCGCCTGGTCTTCACCGTCAACATGCCCGGGTCATACGAGAGAGCGCACAGAGGTGAGATTCGCGACCTGTTCCTCGAGCGCTTGAACGCGATGCCGGGTGTGCTTTCCGCCGCCGTGAACTCGCGCCCGATCGTCGGCGGCAACACGGGCATGGGAATCGTCGCCGCCGGTCGGCCGGAGGAGCCCGGAGACGTTGTTCCTTGGGCGGGCTGGCGGTTGGTCACCCGTGACTACTTCCGCGTCATGGGCGTCCAGCTCCTCAGGGGCAGGACCTTCACCGAGCGCGACAAAATCGGCGACCCGTGGGTGGCGATCATCAGCGAGCGTCTGGCCGAGCAGCTGTTCCCCGGCGAGGACCCAGTCGGCCGGCAGGTCATTCTCTGGCGCGGCCAGGAGGACTTCGTCGCCGAGCTCGTCGGCGTGGTCGAGAACCAGCGCGAGCGGGGGCTCGACAACGATCCTACACTGACCGTCTACCTCCCCTACTATGGCACCGGCCGGTCACCGATGGAGTTTGTCGTCCATACTGCTGGCGATCCGATGGCGAACCTGACCACGGTACGCTCCATCCTCGCCGACATCGATCCGACGCTGCCGGTCTCCAACGTCCAGACGTTGGACGAGATCGTCAGCGATTCCGTGGCGAGCCGCTGCTTCTATGTATTCACACTGGCCGTCTTCGCCGGCGTGGCCATCGTCTTGGCACTCGCCGGGATCTACGGCGTCCAGTCGTACTCGGTCACGCGCCGCACCTCCGAGATCGGCGTCCGCGTCGCCATGGGGGCGACCCACGAGCAGGTCATCAGGCAGATCGTCCGGCAGGGGATGCCCCCCGCGATGATCGGAATCGCACTCGGGTTGGTCGCGGCATTGGGACTCTCTCGGCTGCTCTCCAGTCTGCTGTTCGGGATCGCGTCCACCGATCCGCTGACTTACGTCGGCGTGGCGATCTTGCTGGCGGCTGCGGCGCTCGTCGCCTGTTACGTGCCGGCGCTGCGTGCCCTGCGCATCGACTCGGTGATCGCGCTCCGGGAAGAATAGGACGCCGCCATGCACGGAATCGGCCAGGACCTCCGCTTCGCGGTTCGCACGCTCGCGAAAAGCCCGACGCTTACCGTCGCCGCGCTGCTCTGCCTGGCGCTGGGGATAGGTGGCAACACAGCCATCTTCAGCGTTCTTTATTCGGTCGTCTTGCGGTCGCTACCGTACGCGAACCCGGCGCAACTTGTCGTTCTGCAGCAGGCGGAGGCGCACGGCGAGTACTTCTCCTCATTCTCTCCGGCGGACTACCTGGACCTGCGCGAATGGAGTCAGACCGTGGATGAGTTCGCCGGGCACAGGGGCACCAACTTCAGCCTTACCGGTCTCGGTACACCTGAGCGGATCCGCGGCCAGAGCGTCTCACCCAACTTCTTCCGTGTGTTGGGGGTCGAGCCTGTCCTCGGTCGCTTCTTTTACCCGGAGGGCGACGCTGCGGCGGGAGCCCGGAACGTCGT
The DNA here is from genome assembly GCA_020344215.1 of Gemmatimonadota bacterium. Lineage (GTDB taxonomy): Bacteria > Gemmatimonadota > Gemmatimonadetes > Palauibacterales > KS3-K002. Next base: position 2,500,602 of record CP070815.1, on the reverse strand, counting down.
GCTCAGCTACCGCGCCTGGCAGAGCCGGTTCGGGGGAGACCCCGCCGTCGTCGGCACTGTGCTGAACCTAAACGGTGAGCCGCACACGGTGGTCGGCGTCGCACCCGCCGCGTTCAAGTACCCGGAGACCGCTGAACTGTGGGTACGCTCGTATCGATACGGTGTGCCGGAGCCGCCGATCGATCTGGGCGAGGATCTGAGCGTCGTGCGCGACCTTGGCTACTTCACCGTCGTTGGACGCGTTGCCGAAGGGGTGACTCTCGCTCAGGTGCGGGCGGAGATGGACCTGCTCGCCGTACGGCTCGCCGAAGTCGGAGGTGGCGACGATGTCGAGCCTTTGCTGGCTACGCCACTCCACGACGAGCTGGTCGGTGATGTTCGGCCCGCGCTGATACTGCTGCTCGCGGCGGTAGCGTTCGTGCTGCTGATCGCCTGCGCCAACGTCGCGAATCTTCTACTGGCACGCGCGACCGCGCGCGAACGTGAGATTGCCCTGCGGGCCGCGCTGGGTGCGAGGCGGACGCGACTGCTGCGCCAGCTGCTCACCGAGAGCCTGGTGCTCGGCTTGCTGGGCGGCGGCCTGGGTCTCCTGCTCGCCGTCTGGGGAGTGGAAGCGCTCGTGCGCGCAGCTCCCGGCGACGTCCCGCGGCTCTCCGAGATCGGTGTGCACGGCACCGCTCTCCTCTTCACGCTGCTCGTCTCGCTGTTGACAGGTGGAGCCTTCGGGCTGCTCCCGGCGTTGCAGGCATCCAAGCCCGATCTGCACGAGACCTTGAAGGAAGGTGGCCGCGCTGCGAGCCAGGGGCGGCAGAGGCGTCGGTTGAGCGAGTCGCTCGTGGTCGCCGAGGTCGCGCTCGCTCTCGTGCTGCTCTGCGGGACGGGGCTCCTGCTGAAGAGCCTGCTTCGCTTGCAGGATGTCGATCCCGGTTTCCGGCCGCAGAACCTCCTGGTGATGCAACTCAGTCTGCCCGACACGCGATATGCAGAGGAGGAGCGGCAGGCGGCGTTCGTTCGGGACGTCATCGCGCGCGTCGACCGCCTGCCCGGTGTGAGCTCGGCGGCGATGGTCTTGGCCCTACCGTTCAGCGGGACGGCCGCGACCTTGAGGTACGGCGTCGAGGGTCAGACCGCGGATCCCGATGACGATCTCGCCACCGAGTACCAGGTGATCACGCCTGCGTATTTCCGTACGATGGGGATCCCGCTGCGGCAAGGGCGCACTTTTGACGAACGGGACGGTGCCGATGGCCGCGGCGTCGCGGTGATCAACGAGACGTTCGCCCGCCGGCACTGGCCCGGCGACGATCCGGTCGGGCGGCGGATTCTGTTCGGCGAGACCCCGCTGGAGATCGTGGGTGTGGTCGGGGATGTCCGCCACTTCGGCTACGACCGGCCACCGCGACCCGAGGTTTACGCTCCCTTCGCTTGGGACTCGTGGCCGTTCATGGCCCTCGTCGTGCGTGCCGAGGTCGAGCCCGCGAGTCTTTTGGACGCGGTGCGTGCCGAGGTCGGCGCCGTTGATCCCGACCTGCCGGTTTACGAAGTGAACACGATGGAAGGAGTCCTCTCCGACTCGATACGCCAGCGCCGGTTCACCGTGCAATTGCTCGCTCTCTTCGCCGCCGTCGCCGTCGTGTTGGCCGTGGTCGGGATCTATGGGGTCATGTCGTACTCGCTGAACCGACGCGTGCACGAGATGGGAATCCGCCTGGCGCTCGGCGCCGAAAGGGTCGAGGTGTTGCGGTTGGGTATGCGGTGGGGGCTCAAGCTGGTCAGCGTCGGCGTGCTCATCGGGCTCGTAGCCTCGCTGGCGCTGACGCGCTTGATCAGCAGCCTGCTCTACGGCATCAGCACGGTCGACCCGGCGGTCTACCTGGGAGTCGCTGCAGTACTCATCGCGGCCGCCGCACTGGCCGCCTACATCCCGGCGCGGCGAGCCGCGCGGCTCGAACCGCTCGTGGCGCTCAAGTATGAGTAGCGAGAATCGCTAGGCTGGCGCGTCGCGCGCGTCGACCTTGCCCCGGTTCTTGTCCCTATCCTCGCAGGTCGATTGACCTGCCGACGCCTTAAGGATTCTTGGTGATCCAGCCGTCTAGGAGCTGGATGATCCGGTTTCCGTAGGCCGCCCACCGCTCGTTGTGTGTCACCTGGATGATCGTCGTCCCCTGCTCGTTCAGCTCCTTCAGCAGGTCCATGATCATCTCGCCCTGACTCGAGTGCAGGCTCCCCGTCGGCTCATCCGCCAGAATCAGTTTGGGGTTGGCGACCAGCGCGCGCGCGACCGCTACGAGCTGCTGCTGGCCGCCCGATAGCTGGCTGGGGTACAGGTCCTTCTTGGCGACGATCTGGAACCGGTCGAGGATCTCCGCCACGATGCCCTGGCGCTCCGACCGCTTCACGTCGCGGTACGACAGCGGGATGTCCAGGTTCTCGGCGACCGTGAGGTCTTCCAGCAGGTGATAGTATTGGAAGACGAAGCCGACGTAGCGCTTGTTCAGCTTGTTGCGCTCCTTGTGGCTGAGCTCGTGCACCGCTTGGCCGTCCAGGTGGTACTCGCCGCCGAAGTCGCCGTCGAACATCGCGATGATGTTCAGTAGGGTAGTCTTGCCGGCCCCGGACGGGCCCATGACGGTGACGAACTCGCCCTGTCTCACGTCCATGTTGATTTGGCGGAGCACGAACGTGCGCCCGGCACCCGTGTCATACCATTTCTCGACACTGCGAAGCTCGATCATCTGTCTAGGGGTTAGAGTTCAATTCCTACTGCTCCCCGGACAACCCTTCGGCTGGCAGGGATTCGCCGTCGCTCAATTTACCTCGAAGGGGAAGAACTATGCCATATGGCGCAGCCGCCGGCTCTGGGAACCTGGCGCCTATCGGCGGTTCGCACGAGCCGCCGGGCTCCGCCCGTGTTTGGAAATGGGACCTGCCATCCCGAAACCGAACGCGATCGGCCCCCTCTGTCACTACCGCTCTTGCGTGGCCGTTATCTTCGGGTTATCTTCGGGATCCCTGGTCCACGGTCCTACGGATCACGAGCCACGTCTATGCCACGTTCCAATGCCCTTGCCGCCCTCTCCCTCGCCGACCCGGCCGGCCCGGCCGGCTCGCTGGCCCGAGCCAGCGAGCTTTTGGCCGGGTCGGCTCCCGCCTGGCCGCTGGGCTGGCCGGAGCTCGACGCCGCCCTCCCCGGCGGCGTGCCCCGGGGGCAGATCACCGAGTGGGCGGGCCCGCGCTCGGCGGGCAAGACGGCGGCGCTGCGCCAGATGGTGAGCGCGGTGCGGGACGCCGGTGCCGGCGCGGCCTACGTGGACGGGACGGGTACGCTGGCGCCGGCGCCCTGGGTCTTTGGCCGGTGGGGGCCGAACGGAGCGCCGCCCTTCTGGGTGGTACGGCCGCCCGAGCCGGTCGGGGTGCTGACGGCGGCGGAGGAGCTCTGCCGGAGCGGTGCCTTCGGCCTGGTGATCGCCGAGGGCGCCGACTGGTCCCGCACGCCTGTGATCCGACTTCAGCGTCTGGCCCGTGAGATGGGGGCGGCGCTGATCGTCGTGGTAGATCGGCCGGGCAGCGTGCCGCTGGCGGGGTTCCGGGTACAGTTCGCTTCCGATCCGCACACCCGCTCCTGCCGCATCCGGGTTCGGGGTCACCTCACCCGCGAGGTGTCGTATGCCCACGACCTCCCGTATCGCCTGCCTGAGGATTCCGGACTTCCCGATCGCCGCGCACCTGCGAGCTGACGGCGGGAGCGGCGCGGGGGACGCGGGGGGCGCGGGGGGCGGCGGTCGCCCCGGCCCCGCGATCGTGGTCCGGGGCGAGGGGAAGCGGGCCGTGGTGGCGGCGGTGTCGGAGGCGGCGCGCCGCCATGAGATCACGGTCGGGATGCGGGCGGCGGACGCCCGGGCGCAGCTACCCGGGCTGCGGGAGTGGGAGTGGTCGCCCGCCCTCTACGACGAAGTCCAGACCGAGCTGGCGGCGGCGTTGCTCGCCGCGTCGCCCCGGGTGAGCCGGGCCGGGCTCGGCGCCTTCTGGCTCGACGCCGGCGGCTGGGACCGCCTGGGCGGCGAGCAGGCGTTCGTCGAGGCGGCGCGCTCGGCGGCGCTGGCGGCGGGCTATCCGGAGGCGCGGCTCGGGATCGCCGGTACCGCGGCTGCGGCCCGGGCCGCGACCCGGTTGGACGGCCACGCCGTGTACCGGGTGCCGCCGGGCGACGACGCCCGCTTCCTGGCGCCGCTCCCCATCCATGTCCTTCCCGTCTCCGAAGATTTGATGGAGCTACTCGAGGCACTGGGCCTCGAGACGGTCGGCGCGCTGGCAGCGCTTCCGGCGGGTGAGGTGGAGGCGCGACTGGGCGCTGCGGGCGTGCAGGCGCTCGGCTGGGCCCGGGGACTCGAGGATGGTAGGGAAGGGCCGTTCGGCGGGGCGCCGCCCGGCGACTGGACGGTGGAGGTCGAGTTCCCGGGTCCCGTGGAACGTCTCGAGCCGCTCCTCTTCCTGCTCAAGTCCTGCCTCGATCACCTGTCCGACGCACTCGCCGTGGAAGGGCTCTGCCTGCGCGGGCTCGAGCTCACGATCGCGACCGAGGACGGCCCCATCCGGCAGAGCGTGCGGCCCGCCCGGCCGACCCGTCAGGTAGGGATGCTCCTCTCCCTCTGCCGGAACGCGCTCGACGGCCTGCAGGTCCCCGGCCGGGCGCTGGGGATCCGGGTCGAAGTGGAGGAGGTCGTCCCGGCGATGGCGGAGCAGGCGGACCTGTTCGAGCCGCCGCGGCCCGACCCCGACGCCCTGGCGACCGCTCTCACCCGGCTACAGGGGCGCTGGGGCCCGGACTCGGTCGTGCGTCCCGCCGCCGCCGACAGTCACCGGCCCGAGAAGCAGGGACGCTGGGAGCCGGTGGATCTCATGACCGAGCTCGCCCGGCGCGCGGTGCTCGACGGTAACGGGAGCGCATCGCTTCCCCCGGAAGCCCCGGCCCTCGTGCTGCGCCTCTGGCCGCGACCGCGGCCAATCGACGTGCGGATCGAGAGTGGCCGGCCCGGCGCCGTGGCAGTCGACGGCGGCTGGCGCGCGGTACAGGAGCTCAAGGGTCCCGAGCGCCTCTCCGGCGAATGGTGGGAGGACGAGTTCCGGCGCGAGTACTACCGGGTGGGCACCGCCGCGGGTGACCTGCTCTGGGTTTTCTACGACGCGCGGCGCCGCGCTTGGTTCTGGCACGGCTGGTGGGATTGAAGGCTGGCAGAGCCCCGTACGCTCCAGGGCCATGCTGATATGCTGGGTGTTCGCGGGCGGGGCGAAGGAGGCGTAACGCCAAATCTCCTGCATTCGGGTACGCTTGGGCCGTCGCTGAAGCTCTGGCAACGGCATCCCTGCATTCACCACAGGGGTTGAAAGACCTGGACTCGTTTCCCGGTTCCCCGAATCTCCCACGGAGTCTCGACAGAATCGCAGCGCACCTTTGCCCAGGCGCCCCACAGCTTCATCCGAGCGTTCTCAATGTGCGTGTTCACAAAGTGGGCCGAAGGGCTGACCGCCTCGCACTCGCCGCCGAAATTGTACAGGTCGATGGTTAGGTGGAACGAGCACCAGGTGCCAGCACAGTTGCCGAGTCCTTGGCGCTAGCCACTATGGCTTGCTGTTGCCTGGCTGAGCGCCTGCACCCATGATGGCTGTCGCCGGGACGTGAGGCTGAGGCGGCCGTGAGGGGAACCGAAGGTCCTCTGGACTACCGAGGTACTGCAATGATTCAACATCTGGTCACCCAGCGTCGCGCCTCAGTCCGTTGCGTCGCCGTCGCCGTATTGTTCGCCCTTCTTGGGGCGACAGCGCTGCTCGGGCCGCTGGCGACCGACTCGAAGGCCCAGTCGGTCGAGGTCACTTGGGGAGTCAAGATCCCCGTGCGCGACGGAGTGCAGCTCAACGCGACCATCTACAAACCGGACCCCATGCCCGAGCCGCTGCCCGTCGTCTTCACGTTGACGCCCTATACCAGCGACACCTATCACGATCGTGCCTGGTACTTCGCCCGCAATGGCTATGTGTTCGCACTGGTCGATGTGCGGGGTCGCGGAAACTCGGAAGGTGAATTCGATCCGTTCCTTCAAGAGGCGGAGGACGGCCACGATATCGTCGAATGGTTCGCCCGGCAGCCGTGGTGCAACGGTAAGGTCGCCATGTGGGGTGGGTCGTATGCAGGCTACGACCAGTGGGCGACGGCAAAGGAGTTTCCGCCGCACCTCGCCACCATCGTGCCCGCCGCCGCCGCCTTCCCGGGGATCGACTTCCCCTTTTGGAGAAACATCCCGTACCCCTACGCGATCCAGTGGCAGACGCTGACCAGTGGGGTGACCGCCAACTTCAACCTGTTCGGGCAATCGGAACACTGGATACAGGTGTTCAGCCGTCTTTACAGGGAGCACCGTTCATTCACCGGCCTTCCTGAGCTTGCCGGCAATCTGACGACCAAGTTCGACACCTGGGTCGCTCATCCCCAGCAGGACGCCTACTGGGATGCCATGAGCCCCAGCGACGAGGAGTTCTCGCGACTCGAGTTGCCGATTCTGACGATCACTGGGCACTACGACGGTGATCAGCCGGGAGCCATGGAGTTCTACAAGCGGCACATGCAGTTCGCCTCGCTGGCGGCGCGGCAGCGGCACTACCTGATCATCGGTCCGTGGGATCACGGCGGCACGCGCACGCCGCGGCGTGAGGTCGGCGGACTCGTCTTCGGCGAGGCGAGTCTGCTCGACCTGAACACGCTGCACAAGGAATGGTACGACTGGACGATGAAGGACGGTCCGAAGCCCGAGTTTCTCGAGAAGCGGGTCGCCTACTACGTGGTGGGGTCTGACGAGTGGAAGTACGTCGATTCGCTCGAGTCGATCGCCAGCGAAAGGCGGCGGCTCTATCTGGCCTCGGTGGATGGACAGGCCAACGATGCGTTTCGATCTGGCGTCCTGTCCGGGGAGCAGCCGGGGGCCGACGTTCGGCCCGACAGCTACGTCTACGACCCGTTGGATACACGCCCGGGCGAGCTCGAGCAGGAACAGATCCAAGATTACCTGACCGACCAGCGGTTCGCCCTGAACCTCTTCGGCAACGGTCTGGTCTACCACAGCGCACCCTTCGAGGAGGACACCGAGGTCACCGGGTACCTGACGTTGGTCGTCTGGCTCGCCTTGGATGTGCCGGATACCGACTTCGAGGTAGCTGTGTCCGAGATCTTGCAAGACGGCAGTAGCGTGGCGTTGACACAGGACCGCATGCGCGCGCGCTACCGGGACTCGCTGCGCGAGCCAAAGCTGGTGACGCCCGGCGCGCTGGAGCGCTACGAGTTCAACGGGTTCTTTTTCTTCTCCCGGCGGATCTCCGAGGGGAGTCGCTTGCGGCTGGTGTTCAAATCGCCGAACTCCATCTACGTCCAGAAGAACTACAACAGCGGTGGCGTGGTCGCAGAGGAATCAAGCGCCGATGCTCGCACGGCGCACGTGACTCTGTACCACGATGCCGACCATCTCAGCTACCTGGAGCTGCCGATCGTGCGCTGACGGAGCTGAGAATGTCGGAAAGAGCTGTGCGGGTTCGGGTTGCCTGTCTAGCGTAGGCAGGCCGGGTCGGTGATGCGTATGGCGATCGCCTCCCAGGCGACTACTCTGCGACCGCTTGCATCGGAAAGCGTGCGCACCCCAATCGCCGCGTTGCCACGCGCGGTCCAGACGGCACGCTGTAGGTTACGGATCCCGGTGCTGCCCGGTCTGTACTCTGCTCTAACCGTGCCCACCTCCAGGAAATCACAGGCAGGCACGCCCGACCAGTATATCTTGACCTTAGTGTAATCACTGATGTCGTACTCTGTTGGCTGAGCCGTCTCGCTGGCTGACGGCGCCTTCGTACCCGACGCACAGCCGACGCCAAGTGCTGCTATCAGGAGCAGTCCGGTAGCGCTTGCCGAAGCGTGCATGAGACAACCCTCCTGCTACTTCAAAGTCGACGCCATACCAAGCCCAGGTCGAGCGCGGAGGCGGGAACGGCGAGTGGGGTTCGCGATCCGGCGCGCGGGCGGCAGCGCGCGCTCCAAAAAACCTCGTTAAGCCTCGTGCGGAGTGAGCTCGAACCAGGCGGTGCCGTCGGGTTCGCTGTGCTTCTTGAGACGGCACTCGCGGTCACACCTGGGGCAGGTCACGACCTTCGTCGGGAAAGGGTCATCGACTTCGATCATCTCGCCGCAGCCCCAGGGGCATGAGTATAGGTCTGACATGTGAACGGCCCTCTCTCAGGATGGCTCGTGATCGCGTTTGTCATAGCGTCCCGGCAGAGCTTGGAGACGCGGGCGGTCGCGGTGGCTCAGCGGCATTCCACCGTCTCTTCGCGCTCGACGAAGCTCACAGCGTCTTCGCTACGCGGCATGCTTACAGCAACGACTGGCGCGCTGAGCGCCTGCGTGACTATGCAGTTGGCGGCGGGCGCTACTTCTTTCACAACGGCGTAAACGGAACCCTCCTGCTGGTACACCTCGGGGATCGAGATCGTGTACCCGCCCGTAGCGCGCTGGCCCATCGCGGCGGCGATGACCATCTCCTGCTCGAAGTCCACTGCCGGCGGCTCGGGTCGCGGCGTTACGACGGCTGTGACCTCGTCCCAGAAGGCTATCCAGGCCTCGGCGTCGCGGATCACCAGCCTGCGCGCCTCCCTGACGCCGCTGTACTGAGTGGAGACGACCGGGTCGACGGTGATGCTCACGGCATCGCCGGGGATCTGCAACTCCGCTTGTTCAGTGAGAGCTGTGCTCTGGCCGTTGCAGGCCGCCAGTCCGGCGACGATCAACAGAGTAAGTAGAGTCGAGTATCTCACGGCACACCTCCTTCCGCGCACATACGCAGTGTGAGCCGCTGCGCGCGTTCTGGCAAGTCCGGCGGTCTTCGCCCTTTGCCTCCGCCAAGAAGCGCCGTCCGCAGGAGGTGTTCCCGCGGACGGCAGATGCTTCTTGGCCAGGCGCGTTGCTCCAGGCGGTCTGTGGTTACTTGTTCACGGCAGCGTTGACGTCGAGCATGCCGTGGCCGAACTGCTGCCGGTTGCCGAGGCTCTCGGCTGTCTGCTTGAGGATCTTTATCACCTGGTGGGGGTTCAGCCCAGGATGCATGTCTTTGACCAGTCCTGCGGCTCCCGCCACGTGGGGTGCGGCCTGGCTGGTCCCGCCAGCCCAGGCATGGCCCACCGGGCACGAAGCCGTCGCTGCGCAGGACGGGTCGGCCACCACGTAGTCGCTGTAGACCAGGTACCACCACCACGGATACGACACGGCGTCTGGTCCCGCATCGCCACCAGGCGCAGACAACGTCACCGCCGCACCGTAGTTGCTGTAAGAGGCGCGGACATCGTCGGAGCCGGCCTGTGGGTAGAACGGGTCGGGCCGAATGCCGGTGGCGCCGGTGGAGATCACGCCGGTCACATCGGAGGGGACATGGTCGACGGGGCCGTTCAGGTCAACGCCTGCGTTGCCGGCCGAAGTCACGATGGTGACCCCCTGCCGCGTGACGTAGTGTGCGATGCGGTTCCAGGCGGTCCAGGCCGCGACATCCTGTTGGGAACTCGGCTTCACGACGTAGCCGCCGAGGCTCATGTTGACGACGTCGAAGCCCTGGGCCGCAGCGTCCAACATGGCCATCCAGATGGCCCAATCGAAGGCAACCACGCCATAGTCTGGCACGTACTCGAAGACGTTGTAGCTGGCCAGCCCCAGGTCCGGTCCTACGCCCACCGCTCTACCACCGCCGAACGCGGCGGCGACAGTGCCGGCCACGTGCGTGCCATGCCAGTGGAGGCTGGGATAAGGCATGCAGGCCGAGAAGACGCTATAGCACGCCGCGTAGACCACGTTCGGTCCGAGGTCCGGGTGGTTCCAGGCGATACCGGTGTCGATGATACCGACTACCGTGTTGTGCGAGCCGGTGGTGGTGTTCCACGCTTCATCAGCTTTGACCCGGCGGATGTCCCACTGGTAGTTGAAGTAACCGACGTCGGCAGGCGTTGGGCCGTTCTCGGATACGTAAACCTCTGTTTCGGGCAGCGCATGGAACCGAGCTACCCCCACCGAATGCACGGCGCGAACGCCGCGCAGCGACTCGGCAAAGCTCGGGTCGCTAGAAGTGGCGAGGCCTAAGCCGACCTCTGGCAACGTCCCGACCAGCTCACCACCGGCGTCCGCAACGATCTGGGCCGCCTTCCTTGGCACCTTCTTCTGAAAGACAATCACGTAGCGCCCGTGCGAGTCACCTGCGTCGGAGACTGCAGCGCTGATCGACAGATCCGTCAGGGCTTCAGGGCCCGTGGAAGTGTCCTGAGTACACGCTACCGCGGCGATCCCAACGGCGGTGGCGAGTGCGATAAGACGA
>CP070815.1:2482353-2490114 GCA_020344215.1 Gemmatimonadota bacterium | reverse complement strand
CGGTGTGGATCGCGAGTGCTTCGCCGGCCTCTAGCTCCAGCTGCAGGCGGCCGTCCGGTCCGACCACAACGCTCCGGCCGCCGCAGGTCCCGCCCTCAAGGCCTCCGGTCAGCACATCACAGTAGGTGCCCTGCGGCAGGGCGGACGCCGCATCCACCGCCACCGTGCTGTCCTCTAGATTGAGCGCCACGAACCCGAGGCCGCCCCGGGAAAAGGCGATCGCGTTGGCACCGTTGTCCCACCAGTCGTTGACACCGGTCCCCGCCACCGCGCGGCGGAATCCCACCATGCCGGCGATGGCCGGGTCGCGGTGCTCGCACACCCACTCGCCGAGCGTCGCCGTCTCGAGGCTTGCTGTACACGACACGTCGAGCGTCGCGCCCAAAGCGTCGGACGGCGGGCCCGCGTCGCGCCCTCCCGGCCCACCCAGGTCGAAGGCGTAGCTCGACATGACCTTGGGATAGCCGTAAGGCTGGGCCAGCATCCAGACGTTGGCCAGCCGGTAGACGTCGCCGTCGCGGTAGCTGATGCCGCCGTCGCGCTGCGTGTCGTGGTTCTCCACGAAGACCACGGCCTTGTCGGCCGGCATCAACCCCCAAGAGCTCGCCGAGAACTGCGCCAGGTCGGCCAGCCGCTGGCCGCCCGTGCCGGCGAACTTATCGACGATGCCGCGGAACCTGAACTCGGTGATATCGGCCGCTCCGCCCGAGCCGTAGCCCAGACCGTAGTAGTCCATTGCCTTGACCGCCTCCGACCCGGGGTCGATCACTTCGGCGAAGACGTAGGGCAATGGCAGCCCCTCCTCCCGCGCGGCCTCGTTGACCCGGTCCAGGATGGCGTCGAGCTCCACCGGTTGGATGTGTTTCGCGGCGTCCAACCGGAAGCCCGCCACACCGAGCCGGACGAGCCCGATCAGGTAGTCCGCGATCCGCGCCCGCACTTCGGTCCTCCCGGTGTGGAGGTCAGCCAGTCCGAAAAGCTCGCAGTCCTGTACGTTGGCGGCGTCGTGGTAGTCGTTCACGGTGCAGGGCGGGTGGAAATCGTCCTGCGCGTACAGGCCAGGGTAGTGGTACTTCGTGTAGACGGTGCCATCGCTCCCCGTCCCCGCGCCGGCGGTCATGTGGTTGATCACGGCGTCGACGTAGATGTCCACGCCCGCCGCCCGGCACCGCTCCACCATCTCGCTGAACTCGGCGCCGCTGCCTGAGCGGCTTCGCTCGATGCCGTAGCTCACCGGCTGATAGCGCTGCCACCAGGGAAACCCGCTCTCCAGGATGTGCTCCTGGGGCGGTGAGACCTGAACGGCCTGGAACCCGAGCGGGCCCAGCACGTTCTCGCACTCGCTGGCAACGTCGGTCCACTTCCACTCGAACAGGTGGACGACGACGTCCCCGGCGGCCATGTGGCCGCTCGCTCGATACGCCGGGTCCAGGGTCGGCCGGCTCGGCGTCCCCGACACGGGCGGCGTTGTCGAATCATCAGCACACCCGCTGCCGACCACGACGAGCGCGAGCAGCGTGGCGATCGCGGTCCGCAGACGAGGGGGCATGGGGACGGTTCGGCTCCAGAACGTCGATCAGCTCGGCCGCCGGCCGGCAGCCGAGCTGATCGCCTCAAAGATATCTGCAAGCGTGATCTGGCAAGCGCCCGCCCCGATCAATAGCCGGGGTTCTGTTCCAGGTTCGGGTTCGCCAGCATCTCGCTAGCCGGGATAGGATAGAGGTCGCGGTACAGCTCCGTGGAGGTGCCTGCCTGCACGCCGCCCTTCCACGACCACACATACGCGTCCCCGCTGAACAGGCCGTAGCGGATCAGGTCGGTCCGCCGGTGCCCCTCCCACCACAGCTCGCGGGCCCGCTCGTCGAGAATGAAATCCAGGGTGAGCTCGGGGTCCGTGATGTTGCCACTCGGGTCACCGTAGGCGCGCTCCCGCAACTGGTTGACGTAGTCGAGCGCCTCGGCCCGGGTACCCCCGCCCCCGCGAAGGTGTATCTCGGCGTACATCAGATACGCGTCCGCCAACCGGAACATCGGATAATCGGTGTCGGGAAACTCCCAGTCCGATCCCACCTGACCAAACGAGTCGATGTTCCGGTATTTCGGCGCGGCATAGCCGTCCGTGAAGGTACCGATGGAGTTGACCTCGAGATTCTGCCCGTCGGTGTAAAACAGCTCACGCCCGTCGGGGCTGTCCGGAGCGCCCGGGAAGAGCGCCACGAACTCCGGCCTGACTCGCAGGCCACTCCAGTTCCAATTCAGCCCGTAATCATTGGCGTTCATGCTGCCGCCGCACGCCGCGTGCGCGAGAAACGTCGTGTTCCCCCACGTCCGCGTCTTCTCGCCGTCCTGCGGGACCGGGAAGATGATCTCCGGCGACGTGTGGTTGTCCGCCAGGAAGTTCGAAAGGTAGTCGGCACTGAGGCTGTACGGACCGCCGATCACGTTCCCGATCTGTGCGAAAGCGTCCGCGTAGTGGTCCGCGCCCACGTAGACCTCGGCATTCATGTACAGCTTTGCGAGGAGCATCGCGAGCGCGCCCTGGTCGGCACGGCCGTACTGCGCCGCCCCGACCTCCGGCAGGTCGTCGCGGATCTCGTTCAGCTCGCCCACGGCGAAGTCGAAGAGCTCCGCGCGCGTGTTCTGCTCGGGAAAAGCTCCCAGCGGGTGCTCCTCTGTCACCAGCGGGATGTTCCCGAAGAGGTCGATCCCGTGCCAGTAGCTCAGAGCACGCAGGAATCTAGCCTCCGCGCGGTACCTCTGGATCTCGTCGCTCAGGCCGGTGTGCCCCCGCGCCGCCAGCTTCTCGTCCGTCGTCTCGCGCAAGAACTCGTTCACCAGCGATACCTGGTAGAAGATCCGGGAGTAGATCATCTGAATGAACTGATTGGACGTGCCCCAGGTATGCATCTGCATCTCCGGCAGGCCGGTGTCGCCCCAGCTGATCACCGCCTCCTCCGTCGGCAGCTCCTGCAACTGCCACAGTTGCCGGGTGTACTGGGTGAACCCCTCGTCGAGTCGCCCGAAGTCCGGCTGGCCGTGGGGGCCCTGCTGACCGGTGAGGACCAGCCCACCATATAGCTTGGCCAGGAAGGCCTTGTAGGAGCTTGCGTCGTCGAAGATGTTCACGTCCGTCACCGTGCTCTCGGGCTCTGTCGTGATGTCGCAGCTCGTGGCCGCCAGGAGCAGGGCGGAAGCGATGCAAAGTGTCATGATCTGTTGGATTCGCATGGTCTTATCCATTTTGCGTGTCCTCGCTCGTCCTAACCCTGTCCTCAGAACGCCACGCTGATGCCGGCCGTGAACGTCCGGGTGCTCGGGTAGATGTTGTTGTCGATCCCTTCGATGCCCGCCGCCGGATCGACGCCGCCGTATCCAGTGATGGTGAAGACGTTCTGCACGACGCCGTAGATCCGTATGCGGGGCCGTAACCTGTAGCCCAGCTGGATGTTCTGCATCCGCAGGAAGCTCGCATCCTCCACGTACACGTCGGAGAAGAACTGGCTCTCCTCGAAGCCGTAATCGAGCACCGAGGAGTGCATGTTATTCGGGGAGTCTGCGTTCTCCGTCAGCTGACCGTACCAGCCCGTGCTCGAGGCGACGTTGTTGTACACGTAGTTCCCCAGCTGGGCCAGCAGGGTAAAGCCGAGGTCGAACTTCTTCCAACGCACCAGTGACGTGTGGCCCAGGATCCAGTCCGGGTTGGGGCTCTTGTATGGCCGCCGGTCGTCGTCGTTGATGGTGCCGTCCGGCACCCACTCCCCAGCGACAGTGTCCCAGACGGTAGGCTGGTCCACGTAGAGATCCTGATCGTTGATCGTTCCGTCCTCGTTCACGTCCTCGTAGATCGGCCTGCCCTGGCCATCGCGAATGTGTTCGAACACGAGGAACGAGTTGACCGGATATCCAGGCTGGAGTACCAGGACCGAGTTGCCCACGCCCCCCGAGATGAACTGGCCGGCCAGAATCTGTTCAGCTTCCGCGGCGAACGGGTTGATCTGCGTGAGCTCGTTCTTGTTGTAGGCGATGTTGAAGTTCGCGTCCCACGAGAACTCGTCCCCGACACCCTGGGCGAGCATAGCGTTGACGGTCAACTCGAAGCCCTTGTTCGTCATGGTGCCGACGTTGGTCGTGACGACGTTGGAGAGGTTCGATCCGCCCGCCACGATGATGTCGAAGATCAGGTCCTCCGTCTCCTTGCTGTAGTACTCGAGGGAGCCTGTCAGCCGATTGTCCCAGAACCCGTAATCGAAGCCGATGTTCCAGGACGAGGTCTCCTCCCACTTGATGTTCGGGTCCACCGCGCTGGGCCGAATCGTCGACACCCACTCGTCTCCGAACTGCACAAGCGAGAGCGCGTCACCGTACATGTAGGCCTTGTACTGCTGGTAGTTGTCGAAGGCCTGATTCCCGTTCTTTCCCCAGGAGAGCCTGAGCTTCAGGTCCGAGAGAGACTCCCAGCTCTCCATGAACGACTCCTCCGACACACGCCAGGCAAAGGCGGCCGACGGGAAGGTTCCCCACCGATTATCCTCCCCGAACTTCGAGGAGCCGTCGCGGCGCATGCTGGCCGTGAACAGGTACTTGTCCAGATACGTGTAGTTGACTCGGGCGAATAAGGAGGCGAGCCGGGACTCCTCGGCGGTCACCCCCGCCTGCTCGAGCTCCGCGGTCGGAACCCCGCTGAGCCCCAGGAAATCGGCGCTGAGGTCTTCCGCTGTCCACCAGGGGAACTCCTGGCGCGCCTGCTGATAGGAATACCCGCCAGTGACATCGAAGCTGTGGCGGTCCCAATTCCTGGCATAGGCCGCGAACCCGTCGAACAGCACGCTGAACGACCACGGATTGGAGCGGCTGACCGTACCGGCAACCCCAGCCTCCAACTGGTCCCTGTTGATGGAGGGAGCGAAGTACCGCCGCTCCGCGCTCGTCGCCTGATAGCCGACCCGGGCCGTCCCCGACACCCCCTCAAGGAACGGGAAGTCGTACTCGGCCGTCAGGTTTCCGACGCTCCGGTACGTGGTGCCCTCGTCCCATTCCAGGTCGAGCAGGCCTACGGGGTTGTCCACCGCCCGCCATTCGTCCCATTCCCAGTACCCGTGTATACTCTCCGGGTCTTCGATCGGCTGGGTCGGGGCGAAGTTGTCGGCGCTGCCCAGCACACCGTCCGAGACGTACCAATCGTCGCTCCGCGCCCCCAGGACGTTCGCCGTGAGCCTCAGACGGTCATCGAAGAGCATCTGGTTGTAAGCCAGGCTCAGCGAGAGCCGCTCGTTCTTGGACTGCTGGATGACGCCCTCCTGGTTGGTGTATCCGAGGGACAGGCGGTAGAACATACTTTCGCTCCCGCCCTCCAGCGCCAGCATGTGCTCCTGGCCGAAGGCCGCTCGCTCCACCGCATTACGCCAGTCCGTGCTCTCGCTCCCGAGCAGGGGGAGTAGCTCGGGGTGCTGCGACTCGACGACATCGCGGAACTGGGCGGCGCTCAGGATATCGGGCCGACCGACGACTTTCGAGCCCGAGAAGCTGCCCCGGTACGTGAGGCGCGCCGGGCCTGCGACGGCGCCCCTGCCCTTCTTGGTCTCGATCAGGATCACGCCGTTCGCTCCCCGTGACCCGTAGATCGCGGTCGCCGAGGCGTCCTTCAGGACGGTGAACGACTCGATGTCTTCCGGGTTGAGGAAGTTCATCGGATTGCGCGCGCTCGGATCACCGGGGAAAGCCTCGGACGAAAGCCCGCCTCCCACGGGCAGGGGAACGCCGTCAAGGACGTAGAGCGGCTCGTTGCTGCTGGTCACCGAAGTACCGCCGCGGATCCGGATCGAGATCGCGCCCCCCGGCTCGCCGCCGTTATTCTCGAGCACCTGGACTCCTGCGACCTTCCCCTGGATGAGCCCCTCAGGGCTGACGACCCGCCCGGTGTTGAACGACCCGATCGGCACCACATCCACGACTCCGGTCAGGTCCCGTTCCAGCCGTTCGCCGTAGCCGATCGCCACCACACCTCCAATCTCCACAGCCATCACCTGCATCTCGATCTCGACGTCGGTCGTCTCCCCCGCAAGGACGGTGACCGTCTCTTCCACCTCGAGGTAACCCATGCGGGTCACCCGTAGCGTATAGGTCCCTGCGGCTACGCCGGTCATGACGAAACGGCCGCCGTCGTCACTCAGAACAGTGCGGTCGTCGACCATCACCGCGGCGCCGCTAACAGCCACCAGTAGATCGGCGTCGACGACCCGTCCCCGGATCGCGCCCGTCTGCTGCGCCTCGAGCGGCACGGCCCAAATGGCGGTGCCGAGGAGCGCGACGAGCAAGGGTCGATACCTGGTCATGGGTTACCTCCACAGCCTCAGGATTGGACTGCCCCCGCATTCGCAGCGCCACCGAACAGCAGCGCCTCGCGGGGCCCCGGCGGAGCGTTCGCCAGACCGGCCTGATACCTGGGCGGCCCGGGAGCCCCCTCGACCGGGATCTTCGAGGGATGGGTCGGGGCCAGCGCTCTAACTAGCCGCTGCACGGGAGTAACCGTTAAAGATGGTTGTGAGTTTAAGGCCATAATTGTTGATGCTACGGAGCAGCGCAAGACCCGGGGGTTCCGCCGCTCAAGGGACGATAACGGCAGAGGATCGGCCAGTCCTCGGGGGAGCTGAGCGCACGCGTCGACGTGACTCGTCGCGCCACGGGCCTTGCAGAGTGGCCGCGAGCTCATATTGTGATCCGCAAGAACAGCCCCGGCCGAGCGCCGGTGCGCGGGGACCACGCCCTGCCGCCGCCCAAGCGTCTTCAACCGCCGACGAAAATGCTGCGTCCCTGTCTGTTCGTGCTCCCGCTCATCGGATTGGCATGCGTGCTCGGTACCTCCCTGGAAGCGCAGACGCCGGAGGTCGGCGGCGGACCGGTCGTTGTCGACGAGCAAGGCGTTATGCGATGGAGGGCGACCGGGGATGAGGTGGCGCTCTTCGGCGTTAACTACTCTACTCCCTTCGCCCACGCGTACCGCGCCCTTGGGCTTGTCGGCGCCGATCGTAGGCAGGCCATCGACTCCGACGTATTGCACCTCGCGCGCCTCGGCCTCGATGCCTACCGCATCCACGTCTGGGATCGGGAGGTGAGCGACGCCCAAGGCAACCTCGTTCAAAACGAGCACCTCGATCTGCTCGACTACCTCCTGGCCCGCCTGGCCGAGCACGGCATCAAGGCGATCCTCACCCCGATCGCCTGGTGGCCGGCGGGATACCCCGAGCCGGACCCCGGCACCGACGGGTTCTCCGACGGATACGACAAAGGCGCGATGACCGTCAGCCCGGAAGCGCGCCGGGCTCAGGAGAACTATCTGAGGCAGTTCGTCACACACACCAACCCCTACACGCGCCTCACGTACCGGGATGACCCGAACCTCTTGGGCCTAGAGATCTTCAACGAGCCCAGCCACCCCGCAGGACCGGAAGAGACGACGCGTTACATCGATGCGATGGCGAGCGCTCTACGAGAAGCGGGCTTCCGCAAGCCCATCTTCTACAACATCAGTCAGGGCTATTGGGACGGACACGGCCGCGCCGTGTGCGGAGCCCGGATCGACGGCGTGAGTCACCAGTGGTACCCTACGGGCCTCGTGCGGAACGGCGCCGTAGGCGGCAACATGCTGCCCAACGTCGATCGTTACACGATCCCCTACGAGGACTTCGCGGAGTGCCAGGACAAAGCGCGCATGGTGTACGAGTTCGACGCCGCCGACGTCGCCGGCTCCTACATGTATCCCGC
>CP070815.1:2387857-2482253 GCA_020344215.1 Gemmatimonadota bacterium | reverse complement strand
TTCTGGTAACCCCCACTCTTTCGCACTCCCAAGATGCACCGACCGCCGAACAGTGGGTGCAGGATCTGCAGTTTCTTGTCTACACACTTGAATCCACCCATCCGAATCCCTTTCACCGCGATACAGAGGAGGAGTTCAGGTCCGCAATAACGCAGCTTGAAGCTGACATCACGGATCTTGACCTGTCCACGATCGTGGTGCGGATGATGCAAGTGATCGCCAGACTCGCAGACGGACACACGATGCTTCGGAGCTTCGGTCCGTTCGGTTTCGATTCTTGGTTTCCGGTGAGGTTTCAGAACTTCTCGGACGGACTGTTCATTACCGTCGTCGACAGCGCTTACTCGGAGCTCGTTGGGTCTCGGGTCACGAAGGTGGGAGGTCTATCGAGCGAGGAGGCATTCGCACTCGTTGGGACCGTGGTTGCAGTAGACAACGACTTTTCAAGATCGAATTTCACGCCCCTCTATTTGTCGAACGCCGGGGTAGTGAGTGCTCTGGGAATCATACCTTCGCCCGACTCGCTACCTTTGGAGTTGATTACTCGGACCGGCGAGCGAAAAGCAGTCTCGCTCCGGGCGACAAATTCCGAGTTCGACTTCTTCTGGTTCTACAGAACACTTGATGGCCCGCCTGGGGGCAACTACGTGACCGCGTTCCCCGCCAGTGAGGACTCTCTGCCCCTTCACCTTCGCAATCAATTCACCGTGGACTACATGTACTGGTTCGAGCATCTGAAGGAACACCGTGCGCTTTACATGCAGTTCAACTCGGTAGCGGATTCGTGGGAAGAGACTTTCGAGCACTTCACGGACCGTCTGTGGGCCTTCTACGAGGCAAACAGCAACGACATCGACAAGTTCGTACTGGACATGCGTTACAACAACGGCGGCAACGGCTATATGCTGTTGCCGTTCATTCACGAGTTCATCAAGCATGAGGGTATCAATCAGAAAGGTCGTCTCTTCACATTGGTCGGGAACAAGACCGTGAGCGCGGGCGTAACGACATGCGCGCTCATGAAGCGACATACCAACACACTGCTGGTTGGGGAGCCTGCAGGAGGTCCATTCAACTTCTACTCCGACCCCATTCTAATCCGTCTCCCCAACAGTGGGTTAGAGGTATGGATTCCTACTCTCTATCACCAGCACGGCGATGCTTGGGATGACAGGAACCTCTATCCACCGGACTACCCCGTCATAACCTCATCTGAGGATTACTTCGCGGGCCGCGATCCAGTGCTGAAGGCCGTTCTGAACGATCAGGTGAAGCTGCTGGGCGATATCTTGCTTGAGGATGGCGCTGAAGCATTCATGGAGGAATACCGGAGGTTGGAACCAGTAGCTTCGGAGATCGCCTGGTGGGAGCCGTTCTCGAGAAGGGAACTGGAAAGACTTGGCGTTCAACTCTTAGAAGCTGGCAGAGTGACGGACTTGATCACGGTATTCCGACTCAATACCGAGAGGCACCCAGAATCCTGGAGAGCCTGGGACTACCTCGGGGAAGCCTATCTCGCCGGAGGCGACGAGAGGTCGGCACTCGAGTCCTTTAGGAGGTCCCTCGAGTTGAATCCGGAGAATTCAAATGCGCGACAGATGGTTGACGAATTAGAACGGGGCAGAAGACACGACCCGCCTTGATACAACTTGAGAGGCCGATCACGGTCCGGGTGGACGGGGAGGTCATCGACATGCTTGCCCAAGGACCCACCATTTGGCTATTCGGCCCAGCCGCCTGTCGGCCGACAGGACCTGGCGTAATCCACTACCTTGATCAGAAGGAACCTGTTCTTGGCACTGCCGACGGGACAGTAACCCCACCCAAGGAGATGGCCCTGCCATAGTCCACAGCATGGCCTAGAGTTGGCTTAATGCGCCGCTGTGGACTCGAACCACAAACCTCGCGCTCATCAGGCCTGCGACATACGCCACAGGCCGAGCCATAGTAGTGACAGACGTAGTGCCACCACACCCAGCGCAGGTGTCCAACAGTCAGCGCAGAATCGTCGAAATCAGCGCCCATCAGCGCTGGTGAGCGCTGGTTTTCGGCTTTGCGAGCAGGAGGTCCCCGGTTCGAATCCGGGCGCCCCGACTATATACGGCGCGGTCTTTCGGCCGATTGGCCGAACTCGATGGAATCGTCACGTGACCTAGCGACGTGACCTTCCGCACCCTTGCCCGATCTTTGAAGGTGCCGCTGGGCGCCTTCAACGCGAATCCCGGCGCCCCGATTGACTCTTCGAGCCTTAGTGTCACGAGTAGTGACAAGTCCCATCAGCGACTAGTCGCCACCGAAACCACCGCTCTTTCCTCTACATCTCACCTGATGTCATGTTACTGGCTATCCCGGGAGATGGCTGGGGCGGTTGTGTGTAGTCTAGTCGCTCAGGGAGCCGCCACAGTGCCCAAGCCTTCAACGCTTGTTCCTTTCCTAGCTGGTTGGCAGATCCATCCAGCCAAGGTCGCTTCACGCCCAGAGTCCTAGAGAGAATGAAGGTGCCCGTATGGATACGCGACTCTTCACTTCGCCTTGGTCGTTCGCAGTAATCGCGGCCTTCCTCTCACTCCTATGGGGCGCCCCAGTCACCGCACAACAGACCGATTGGCGCACGATCGAGTTCGAGACCTCGCAAGTCACGTCGCCCGACGTCGCGCTCTCACCCGATGGGAACTGGCTGGTATTCACCATACTGGGCCATCTATTCCGGCTGCCGGTCGAGGGCGGCAGCGCCGAGCAGCTCACCTTTGGGCCCTACTACGATGCCGAGCCGGCCATCTCGCCGGATGGGCGACGCATAGCCTTCCAGTCCGACCGCGATGGCAGTGACGGCAACATCTTCGTGCTCGACCTGGCGAGTGGCGCGATTACGCAGCTGACTCGTGGAGAGTGGGCGCGTACACCCGTCTGGAGTCCCGACGGAGAGGCGATCATCTATCTCGTCCGACCACAGCGCCGCGTGGACGGGTCGCCCGCCGAGATTCGGCGGGTGGCGCTGGCTGGAGGAGAATCGGAAACCCTTGTTCCGTCCGGTGTCATCCGTACGGCGTTCTTCATGCCGGACGGACGGCTAGCCTGGACGGTCATGGAGCCGGACACTGGATTGGTGCAAACGACCACCCGAATCGAGGTGAGGAGTCCGGAGGGTCGCGTATCAACTCTGCGGACGGTTGCAGGCTACGTCTACCAGATTGTTCCGAGCCCAAACGGCGACGGGCTGTATGGCAGCCAGTACCTGCTGATTGACGGCACCGCGGAGCAGCCGAAGAACCTGGTGTTCGCGCCAACCCCGGAAGGCAGGGTCCGGTACGTCGTGCCTCTGTCCGGCTGGTACCGCTCCCCGCGCTTCGCCGTGACCGCCGACGCTGAGAGCCTCTACCTGGGGGATGGCGGGCGCCTCTGGAAGATCTCGTTGCCAGAAGGCGAGTATGAGCTAGTCCCCTTCCGTGCCAGAGTGACGCTCGAGGTTCTACCGCCACTTCCCCCGCCAAGACCGATTTTAGCAGCTGAGGGCCCCTTTGAGCCGCGCGGAGTCGAATGTCCCACGCTATCGCCCGACGGGCGAACTCTGGTCTTCGTGGCGGCGGGCCATCTTTGGCAGCAATCGCTTGACGGCGGCGAGGCGAGGCGGCTGTTCGAGGCACGCGGGTTCGCATCCTACCCTCGCTTCTCCCCTGACGGCAGCCGCTTGGCGTTTGTCGAGCTGGGCCAGGGTGAACTGCAGGTGCTGAACATCGAAACGGGACAGGTTCGGACGCTGGTGGCCTCGGGGGCGCAGAACCCCAGCTGGAGTCCGGATGGCGAGCGGTTGGTCTACAGAACGATGGGTGGAGATCACGAACTGATTGTCGTGAACGTGGCCGACGGCAGACAGGAAACGGTCGCCCGGACCAGGTGGTTCCCCTATCCGAGCTTCTCAGCTGACGGTCAGTTCCTGTACTACGCGACCGGAATCGACGGTGTGGGAACGTTCGTACGCCTGTCATTGGGAGAGGGACGAGTGACGGAGCCCGTTACAAGGCTGGACCGCGATCTAGATCTCGGGTTCGTCTCACCTGATGGGACTTGGCTCGCCTTCGCGCGAAACAGGGAAATCTGGATCGCGCCCTTTGGTGATGAACTTGTGACAGAAGACGAGGTCCGGCGGCTCACGCGCGACGGCGGCAAGACCTTCACATTCGCACCGGACGGATCGGCGCTGATCTACGCGGCCGGGCCGCGTGTGTGGCGGCATCCGTTGGACGGTGGGGAGCGGGTCGAGATTCCCATTCGCTTGGAGTTGCCGCGTCCCACAAACCAACCGTTGCTAGTAAGGGGTGTGCGGGTGCTCGATTTCGCCTCGGGCGGCTTCGGTGCCGAGACCACTTTGTTGATCGATCAGGGACGCATTCGGTGGATCGGGCCTGAAGGCGACCGCGAGGTCCCGCAGGGAACGATCGTCCTGGATGCTGGCGGGCGCTTTGCGATCCCCGGGCTCTTCGACATGCACTACGACTGGTGTACGTACAACCCGGCATTCCTGGCGTACGGTATCACATCGGTCCGCTGCCCGGACGATTGGGGGACGACGATGGCGGATCGGGGCGATAGCAGCGGCGACCCCGTGCCCCGTCCGTTCTTCTCTGGCACGCTCTTCGAGGGTGCCAATAGCGTTGGCGGCAATGACTACCTTCAGATTCACGATGAGGATGAAGCCCGGAACCATGTCCGCCTCTGGAAGGCACGAGGCGCGCAGTTCATCAAGCCCTACTCGACGCTGCCGTGGCCGCTGCACCGAGCGGTAGCGGACGAAGCCCGACGCCATGGTCTCCCGGTGGTCGGGCAAGGCCTGAGCGTGGAAGAGGTTACCAAGAGTGTGACGCTTGGGTACGCTTCGCTGGAACACTACCGCCCCGAGGACCGGTGGTACGACGACGTGCTCCAAATGTTCGCGTCTGCCGGTACCCGCTGGGACCCCACGCTGACCGGTATGGATGCCGTTCACTACCTGCTAAGCGACAACGCCGAGCGCCTCTTGGATGCGAAGCTTCGCGCCTTTGTCGGTGTTGAGCGGTTCCGGGAGCTACAGGGCGTGGTGGTCCACAGGCATGGCCGGGGGCTGTCGGCCAGAATACTCGCGGGCATCCGGGCAGCGCATCAGCGTGGCGTAAGACTCCTCGCCGGAACCGGCACGTTCCCAGGTCCTCCTCTGCACTGGGAGTTGGAGCTGTTTGTCGAGGCCGGGCTGCCGCCGCTTGAGGTCCTGCGGATCGCGACGCAAGAGGGTGCTACTGCGGTCGGCGCGGACGACCACCTCGGCACGCTCGAGCCGGGCAAGCTCGCCGATATCGTGTTGCTTGATGCGAATCCACTGGAGAACATCCGCAACACCCAGAGTATCTGGCGCGTGATCAAAGGTGGCTGGTTGTTCGATCCGGAGGAGTTGGAGCCTGATAGAACGGGCACCTGATACGTCGAGCGCTGGTTTTTGGCTTTGGGAGCGGGAGGTCGTCGGTGGAGACTTACACCGCGCGCAGGAACGCGCGGCGTTCGGTATGAAGGCGCCTGGCGGCGTCTTCAACGCGAATCCAGGCGCCCTGACGGAACGAGATGTTGAGCGCCGCAATGGTTTACGGCGGTGCTTCTTAGATTTCACGGTTCGAAATTCCCATCGAGACACTCAGCGAAGGCCTAGAAGAGGTAAACGAACAGGTGAACGACTTAATGAGGCAGCGAGAAGAGAAGAAGGGTCAGTAGCCAAGCCCGTCGCGAGCCCATAATCTGGCGTCACACGCCGTCGCCTACTCAGGCCACCGGCGCGTGACGTCTTGTTGCCCTCCCGCCGTACCGTCCCGATATTGCAGTCTCTGAGTATCATTCGAGGACCCGGGCAGCATAGTGCCACCGCTGGAGGTTCTCCCTTCGTGATGTGTCACCGGCCTCCGTCGCTGCTCACCTTAGCCGCTTCCGCGGCCAGTTCACGGGTTCGTGCATTCCCAGTAACTCTAGATCTGTCTCAAAGAAGTAAGCTCGCCTACGCGAATACCTCATCGCAAGGAGGGACGCTATGAAGAGAGCCACCCGAACCCTTGTCGCCGCAATGCCGCTCTTGCTGCTCGTCGGATGCCAGCAGCAAGAGGCCGAGCGGATGGAGATGGCGGCCGCCGACGTCGTCATGGTGATACCGGTGACGACGGCCTCGGACGAGGCGATGCAGGAGTTCATGCAGGGCCAGCATGCGTTCGACGTCGAGCGAGGGCTGGACGCCAACGAGCACTTCAAGAGGGCCATTGAGATCGATCCCAACTTCTGCATGGCCTATTTGAGTGCCGCCTGGAGCGCCCCATCGCTGGACGAGTTCCGCACCAACCTGCAGCTGGCGGTGGAGCACTCGGCCGGGGCCAGCGAGGCGGAGCGGTTGCTGGTCGAGTACACCCAGAAGTCGTTCGATCGTGACCGCGAAGGCCAGCTGCAGACGGCCCAGCGGCTGGTCGAAGTGGAGCCTTCGAGCCCGCGCGCCTGGCTAACCCTGTCCGAGATCCAGGCGACGCTGAATCAGACCAGCGAGGCTCGCGCGTCTCTGACCAGGGCGCTGGAGCTCGAGCCCGAGTTCGTCCCGGCCCACATCGCACTGGTCAACTCCTACCTGTTCGTCGAGCCGAAGGACTACAGCACAGCCGAGGAGCACGCACAGCGAGTCGTGCAGGCCGAGCCTGACGAAACGGTGTCACACGACTACCTCGGCGACGTGTACCGGGCGCAGAACGAGCTGGAGCAGGCGCGCGACGCATATACGCGGGCGGCCGAGCTCGATCCCGAGGACGGCCTGCCGATCCAGCAACGCGGTCACGTACACACCTTCCTCGGTGACTACGACGCGGCGCGGGCCGACTACGACGCGGCGATCGCGCTGGGGAAGGGGAACGAGAAGGCGTCGTACGGGCAATACCGTGCGATGGTCAGCGTCTATGCCGGCGAGCCCGAGGCGGCGATCGGCGAGTTCATGGAGCTCGCACGGGCCATCGATGACATGGATATCCCCAACGCGATCGGCCAGAAGATTACCGCACTGACCAATGCGGCAGTCGTCGCCATGGAGTACAGACTCTTTCCGGAAATGGACGCGGCCCTTGAGCAGCGGACCGCGCTGATGATGGAGCGGATGGAGGAAGTCGGCACCGACGAGTTCCGGCGCGGCCAGCTCGGTAACATCGCCCTGTTTGACGGCTGGACCGCCGCGTTCAAGGGCGACTACGCGACCGCGCTCGCCAAGGTCGAAGAGTACCGAGGCTTCGTAGAGCAGGATCGTAACCCGCGCAAAGACGAGCCTGCTCAGCTTCTGCTCGGGATGATCGAGCAGCTCCAGGGTAACCACCAGGAGGCGCTCGCCTATTTCGAGCAGGTTCCGCCGGACGATCCCTACTTCAACTATCAACGGGCCGTGGCGCTCGAGGCTGTCGGCGAGACGGAGCGCGCCATGGAGATCTACGAGGAGCTGGCGCGCTATAACTTCAGCAACGTCAATTATGCGCTGGTACGGGCCGATGCCATCGCCAAGGTGTCTATGTAAGGCTGCCTGATACGGGCCGCGCTGGCGGCATATGACGCAAGAGCTCGGCGCTGCGAGCAGCGCCGAGCTCTTTTCTCCGACATCCCCGAATCTGGCGATTGAAACCGGGCGGTCGTGGCCCGTCGATGAGCGAGGCGTCGATCCCGTAGATCCGTGCGGTTAAGCGTGCGGCGCGATGTGAGGCTCCAGGTTCATGAACGTCGGGTCAGCGGATAACGGGACCACCTCGAGCTTCGTCGACTTGCCGTGCTCCTCCATCCTCATCGGCACGGGCCCGGGCGCTGCCCGAGGAGCACGAGTAACCTGCTCGATGCGCCGGAACGCGCGGCGTTCCGTATGAGGACGCCTGGCGGCGCCTTCAACGCGAATCCCGGCGCCACGACGTGATGAAAGTGAAAGCACCGCAAGCACTTAGGGCGTTGCTTGTCCGGACGCCTTCAATCCACGCCGCGTAGAGAACAGCACCGCGTCGGATTGGCAACTCACTCAATCCGCAATGCCTCGATGGGATCCACACGCGTCGCCCGCCGCGAGGCCAGGTAACTCGCCAGCAGCGCGATTGCCGTGATTCCGATGGAGACGACACCGTAGGTCACTGGATCCACGGGCTTGACGCCGAACAACACGGCGGACATTAGGCGCGTGAGTCCGACCGCTGCAATCAACCCAATCGCCAGACCGATGCCCGTGAGGAAGAGGCCGCGCTTCAGCACCATGCGGCTCACGTCGAGTTGTCTGGCACCTAGAGCGATCCGCACACCGAACTCACGAGTCCGCTGCGACACTACGTAAGAGAGCACAGCGTGAATGCCCGCTGCGCCGATGAGGAGCGCGACGGCGGCGGCGATGGCAAGCATGACCATCGTGAACGACGTCCGTGCCATCGAACGATCGTAGATGTCTTCGAAGCTCTGGACGTTGGCCAGCGGCAGTGTCGAGTGTACCGACCACACGGCCTGGCGTACTTCGTCCAAGAGACCGGCTTCTCCAGCCCGGGGACTCCGGATGGCGTAGACCATCGTCCGGCGCGCGAATATATCGAGGCCCCAGAAATCTTCCACCACCGGGGGCCAGTACACGGTCGCTACGGCCGCCTGGTTCGCGCCGTTGTCGTACACGTTCCCAACCACTCCGATGATTTCCCGCCAGGGCTGCTCTCTTCCTTCTCGGATCCGTTTTCCTAGCGCCTCTCGAGGCTCGCTCCAATACTGCCTTGCGAAGTTCTCGGTCACCACGACGACCCGCGCTTTGGCGTGGACGTCAGCCCAGGAAAACGATCGGCCGGCCAACACGGGATTGCCCATGGTCTCGAAATAGTCGGGTGAGATCCACTTGAAGCGGCGTAGGGGTGCAGCCTGGTTCTCGGCAATAGGGAATTCCTCGACGTGGATGCCCTGGTTGCTGCCCCGCCCGTCCATTGTGATCGATGAGGTGAACGCTGCCGCCGTGACTCCGGGTATCGCTTGGATTCGGCGCAGTATCTGCTCGTGCGTGGCCGCCGTCGCGTCGGGGGAATCTGCCTCAGCTCTGGTCGGTGTGATATCCAACGTCAGCACCTCATCTGGACGCTCGAAGCCCGGGCTTACCCGGCGCATTGCCTGGAAGCTGCGGATCATGAGCCCCGAGCCGGCGATCAGCACCAACGCCAGGGCCACCTGTGAGACTACCAGCGCGTTGCGCACGAGCTGTCTCTTTGACCCTGCTCCGCTCCCTCGGCCACCTTCCTTGAGGGACGTCGCGAGGTCGGGATCGCCGAATCGGAGGACGGGGAACATCCCGAAGAAGAGTCCCGAGATGACCGATATAGCAGTGGTGAAAAGGAGTACCGTGGGGTCGATGCCGATCTCGGTCGTTCGCGGGAGTTGTTGGGATCCCATCGCAACAAAGGCATCGATTCCGAAACACGCCAGGCCCACGCCTGCCACACCGCCTAACCCAGCCAGTGTCACACTCTCGGCAAAGAAATGCCTGGCGATGCGGCCCCGATCCGCACCGACGGCCGTGCGAATGGCCACTTCCTGGCGTCGCCCTTCGGCACGCACGAGAAAGAGGTTGGCTACATTAGCGCAGGCAATCAACAGGACGATACCGACTGTTCCCAGGATGATCCAAAGCGTGGTGCCCACGTTGCCCACCGCGTCGACGATCAGGGGATGGACGTCCGGACCGAGCTGCACGCTCTCAATGTCCGAAGGGCCAATACCCGAGGGAAACTTCTCCAACGCCAGAGGGATCATACGAGCCACGTCGGCATTCGCTTGTTCGATTGTCACGCCGGGCCTAAGTCGGGCGATGGCCGGGTAGCTAAGGTCCCCAAAGACGGCGACCTGCGATCGGTCGAACCGGTAGGGCACGAATACAGCCGGGTCGATCTGGAAAAGGTCAAAACCCGGCGGCGTCACGCCAATGATCTCATACGTTCGCCCGTCGATCGTCAGTGTTCGCCCGATGACGTCACTATCCCCGCCGAAACGGAGCCGCCAGTACCCGTGGCTGAGCATGACTGTCGGTGCCGCATTCGGCAAATCGTCCTCTGGCGTGAAGGTCCTGCCCAGGATCGGGGCAGCTCTGAGGATAGGGAGTGTTCCGTCGGTGACGAGCAAGGCCGTGACCCGTTCCGGCTGGTCGAGCCCGGTCACCGTTACCTGGAAGCTTTTCCACACCCCGATGTCCTCGAAGACCCGGGATTCATCCCGATAGGTGAAGTAGGTGGCCGGAGACTGGGGCAGCCCCCGGCTGACCCCCCAGCCGGGGGCGCTGTGCCAGACCCCGACCAACTGCTCGGGAGCCGCGAACGGCAGAGGCCTCAGCAAGACGCCGTTCACCACGCTGAACACCGCCGTTGTCGCTCCAATCCCCAGGGCAAGCGTCAGGATGGTTACTCCGGCGAAAGCTGGAGTCCTCTGCAGACGTCGCAAAGCGAACCTGACGTCTCGCAATGTCGATCTGATCATCGCATTCCGTTCCGTCCCTTGTCCGGCGACCTCGTCGCCCGGTGTTGTCCGTTTCTTGCGCTCAAACGTTTCAAGAGCAACTCCGACGCCCTGCTTGAACACCGCCAGCAATAGGGCACGCAAGAAGGCGGCCAGCTCTTTGCTGGCCAATCTGGCGGCCAGGCGCGACTCGCACGTGGGCAGGGCGGGTGCACCAACCATGTCGCATGTTCGGACGCGGGACACCGAGTCCCATGTGCGAACAGATGCCCGTGACCCGTGAGGCCAAGCAGCGTCGTGACAAAGGTAGTGCCGTTACACCTAGCGCAGGTATCCAACAGTCAGCGCAGAATCGGCGGAATCAGCGCGTATCAGCGCTGGTTTTCGGCTTTGGGAGCAGGAGGTCCCCGGGTGGAGACTCACACCGCGCGCAGGAACGCGCGGCGCTCGGCATGAAGGCGCCTGGCGGCGCCTTCAACGCGAATCCCGGCGCCCCGATTCGCTAGAAGACAAGACAAAGCACAGTGGCGGTCTCGCCTCGTCCTCGCCGCCGGGTGCTACTCCTGGTCTTCTTCGGTTTCGGCGGCGCCTTCGACCGGGGCGTCCGGGCGGACGAGCTCCTTCTTCAACCGTTTCTTCTCGGCCTTCCTTTCTCTCTTCTTCTGCTTCTTGATTTCTCTCTGCTTCTTCTCAAATCCGTAGTTCGACCTTCTAGCCACTCACTTACCTCCGTCGCGTGTGGGCCCGGATGACTCGGTGAACCCGCGCCAGATCGTACCTGAAAGCCATAGGCTTCGCTATCTGTCGGCCACGAAGCGCCTCAGGAAGATAACCGGATCATGGCGAAAACCTAGCTTAGAGCGGATGGGTGCCTAACGGCGCCTTCAACGCGAATCCCAGCGCCCCGACTTCTTCTTGAGTCCCTAGTGCCAGAAGTAGTGACAGGTTGCGCGTGCGACCATTTGTCACTGCTCTCGTCACTGCCTATCCCGTCGCTCTGTGACCGAACCGAGCCTTCCGGCCTCAAGGGCATGCATGGCTAATCGCCGCCTTGCCGCGCATTGCTGCCGAGATAGTCGCATCGCATCTTAGAACAGCCCCGACACCTGAGTCCGAGTCGAAGTGGGGACTAACAACATCGCGTCCCTCCTGCAGCGCCTCAGACAACGCAAGCTGTTCCAGTGGGCTCTGGCTTATCTGGCCGGTGCATGGCTTGTCTTCCAGGGCATCGAGGTGCTCGCCGAGCCGTGGAACCTATCCCAGTCCATCATCAGAGCAATTCACGTACTTCTCGGGATAGGATTCGTCCTGGCCCTCGTGCTCGCCTGGTACCACGGCGAGAAAGGCCGTCAGCGAGTGAGTGGGCCGGAGCTGGTGATGGTTGCGGCGTTGCTGGTGATCGCGGGGGCGGCGCTGTCCCTGGTCCGAGTGGGGGATGAGGCGCCGTCGACTACTGCGACCTTCGCTTCTCCGGGCGCAGAGGCTGAGAGGCCAGCGATCGCCGTGCTCCCCTGTGACAACATCAGTCCGAACCCTGAGGACGCCTATCTCGCGGACGGTATTCACGAGGAGATCCTTCTCAGGCTATCAAGGATCCAGTCGCTGACCTCGATCGGGCGCAAGTCAGTCGAGTGGTACCGGGACAATCCTCGTCCGATTAGGGTCATGGCGGCGGAGCTGGGCGTAGGGTCTGTGGGCGAATGCAGTATGAGAAAGGATGCGGATCAGAATCAGATACGACTGACATTCCAGTTGCTCGACGCGAGAACAGGAGGGCAGATCTGGGCTGAGAACTACGACCGCGATCTCACCGCTGGCAACCTTCTAGAGATGGAGAGCGACTTAGCACAGCGGATTGCTCGTAGTCTGAGGGCCGTCCTTACGCCGGAGGAGAGAGCACGAATCGAAGCCGTGCCGACCGAGAACCTAGAGGCGTACGACTACTACCTGCGTGGGCGGCATTTCTGGATCCAGCGTTCGCTGGCGGCCTTCGATTCGGCGATTCGGTATTACAACCGGGCGGTCCTCCTCGACCCGGATTACGCCCGTGCCTACGCGGCGCTCGCCGAGACCTACGTGCTGCTGCCGGAGTACGGCGGGCCGTCGATTCCCGAGATCCTGCCTCTTGCCAAGGCAGCGACCGATAGAGCGCTTACGCTCGATCGAGGTCTTGCCGAGGCATATGCGGCTTCCGCGTGGGCATACACGATCTGGCCAGTGCCTGTGTTCTGAGAGGCGACTACGACACTGCTGCGCCACTCTTCGACCGCCTAGCCGAGCTAAGCGGGAGCGATCCCGAGGCCTACCGCGCCTATCTCGCCGCGCTGTCCGACCCGGCAAAGATACCGGCGGCGGTCACGGCGCTCCAAGTTCCCAACGTTTACAGCACTACCTCCGCCAGCGAGCATCTTGCGCACCTGGGCCAGTTCGACGAGGCGCTGGCGGTGCTGGAGCAGGAGTACGAGGCGCGGAACCCGCGTCTCCCCTGGGTCAACGCGCATCCTATGTATGAGGCATTCAGGTCGGACCCGCGCTTCCTAGACCTGCTGCGCCGCATGAACTTCCCCAACTGACAGAGCCACCCGCGCTTCCAGGCGTAGTGAGCAGCTCAGGCTGCGGACGAGTAAGAACAGTGTCAGCGGCGTTGAAGATCTTTGCTTCCAACGCCCGGGCCCGTGCGTGTTGCACACGACGGGCCCGCACCACATCTTGGTCGAGATCAAAGCTCCTTCCTCGGAGCGTTAGCCCTCATTTGGGCTAACCTCTGTGCGAGTGTTTGCTGGCACGTTGTGACTCTGCGCCCCGGGAATGCTAATGCTTCTGGGGATCGACTACTGACAGCACAAACCGTTAGGGAGGGACTACAGATGAAATGTGTCCGTTGCGGAGTAGAGATGGAGTGTGAGCATGTCAAAGGAGTGGAGGTGGATCTGTGTCCGGATTGTTCCGGAGTCTGGCTTGACGGTGGTGAGCTCAAGAACCTCACCAATTTCGATATCACGGCCGGCAGGATCATGTCGTGCCTGAGATGCGATAGTCCCATGCAGACCAGGATGGTGAAGGGTGTGGAACTAGATATTTGTCCCGATTGTTCCTCGATCTGGCTTGATGGTGGTGAACTCAAGCAGCTTACTGACCTCGACTACACTGCAGGAAGGGTTATTGATTGTCCGAAGTGCGGCAAGCGACTGCAGACGAAGATACTGAGAGGAGTAGAGATAGACGTGTGTCCAGGATGTTCCGGAGTATTCCTGGACAAAGGAGAGATGGAGAAGTTGTCTGCTATCACTCCGAAGAAACGAGGAACAACAGATATCGGCCAGTTCATGCACGATGCGTTCAACCTGCGCAAAGATCTTGCGGTAAGAACTTACCGGCAGGGAAGGATTGACAAGGGCAGGGCCGCTGAAATCACACGCATGTCCCTGGAAGAATTCGATAGACTCTTGGACCAGCGAAAATAAGCAGACCTAGAATCCAAGAGAAAAGAGTCTTCGCTTAATTTGAGGTAGTGACGACGTAGTACCAGCGCACCCAGCGCGGCTGTCTAACTGGCAGTGCTGAGGGGCGCTGGTTTTCGCCGTTACGGGCAGGCCGTGCCGGCTTGCCTGGTGGCTTCCTCTTTGCAGCCCACCTTCCGCCACAGCGCAGTGACACCCCCTCGAATCTGATCGCCGGTTGAGCTTAGAGCTCGGTGGCTTGAGGAGATCTGCGTTGCCGAGGCTTGGCTCTTGCTTGACCGAGTCGCGTCAACGTGCCGCCGAGAGGATGAACCAGGCTCCAAACTCGAGGGTGAAAAAGATGCTGAGAAGAAGCTTTCTCACGGCGGCCGCGATCCTGGGGAGTGCGGCGTGCGCGGTGCAGCCCAGCGGCGCCCCGGCTCCACCCGGCCTGAAACTCCGCATCACCCATTGGTACTGCGCGCCCGGCCACCAGTGTGACCCTGCTGCGGAGGTGGTGCACGAAGGAGAGCTCATCTTCGCGAGCTTCGACAGCGTTGTGATCTACTCGCTCAAGAATCGGCGCGAGTTCGCGGTTCCCGTGGAAGAGATCTCGAGGCTCGAGGTGTATCGCGGTCGGAGAGGCAGCGCAGCGGCGGCACTGAAAGGTATGGCGAAAGGGGCGCTGCTGGGCGCGGCAGCTGGCGCTGTGTTCGGAACGAGCAGTGCCGTGATGGGATCTATCCTGGACTCGCCCGGGGATCCTGAGGAGGTCATAGCGGCAGGCGCAGCTGGTGGTGCCGTGATCGGCGCCGCTGGGGGAGCATTCGACGGGGCCACCAGCGGAGACGAGGTTTGGCAGGAGATAACGGTTCGGCGGCTACTCCAAGACCTCTGCCGTTGTCAGGAGCCGGAGGGAGCTCGCCCAGACACTACCCGAATCGCGTCAAACGTCCCGTAGGCCTGCAACTCGGCCACTCCCCGCAGCAAGCGGGCGGGAGGTCCCCGGCGGGTCTCGCACCAGGGGCCCTTATCGGCGACGTCATGTGTTCTGGCGCTGCCTAAGCCGCGGGCTGGGCAGCACGACCTCCCCGGCACTTGTGCAATCGCTTCAAGACCCCAATCGTGTTGCAGGGGCGTTCATCGTACATACCGGTCCACGTCTAGGATGGCCGGAAGGAGGCTGTTATGAGGATCTACTTACTCCGGGCAGGTGTGGCGGTGTTGGTCCTGGGCTTGTTCACGGGAGGGACCGCGATTGCACAGGTCCAGGAACTCGCTTCGGGGAAAATCCCCATCACCACGGCCTCGGTCGAGGCGCGCAACCTCTTCCTCCAGGGTCAGAACCTCACGGACAGGATCCGCGCGACGGATGCCCGCCAGTACTACCTGCAGGCCGTGGAGCTCGATCCCGGCTTTGCCTACGCCTGGTGGGCCCTTGCGGTGGCGGCGCCTACGGCCAGGGAATTCTTCGAGTCGCTGGAACACGCGTTGGCGTCCGTCGACAACGCTTCCGACGCGGAGCGGATGCTGATCCTTGCGACCGATGCTGCGGTCAGGGGCGACCCGGCTGCCCAGCGGGAGCAACTGACCCAGCTGGTGGAGGCGTACCCGGGGGATGAGCGTGCGCACGTGGCGCTCGGCAACTTCTACTACGGGCGGCAGGAGTGGGAGTCGGCGATCGAGCAGTACACGATGGCGACGGAGATCAACCCGGACTTCTCGCCGCCGTACAACACTATGGGTTACGCGAACCGGTTCCTTGGGGACTACGACGAGGCCGAGAGAGCCTTCGAGAGGTACATCAAGCTCATCCCGGATGAGCCGAACCCGTATGACTCCTACGCCGAGTTGCTGATGAAGATGGGGCGGTTCGAGGAGTCGATCGCCAACTACGAGAAAGCGCTGACCCATGACGCCAACTTCGTGGCGTCCTACGTGGGGATCGGCAACAACCAGATGTTCATGGGGCGCGGCGACGATGCGAGGGCGACGTTCCGGAAGCTGTCCGAGGAGATAGCCCGGACGGACGGCGAGCGGAGGGCAGGGCTGCTCTGGACGGCTGTGTCCTATCTGCACGAGGCGGACTACGAGGCAGCCATCGAGCAAGTGCGGGCGATGTACAAGATCGCCGAGGAAAACGGGGATGGCGCCCAGATGTCCGGCGACCTCAACTTGATAGCCGACATTCTCCTGCACAGCGGCGATCCGCAGCAGGCGCTCACCGAGTTCCAGAGGTCGGTCGAGACGATGGAGGGGGCGGATGTCCCCGACGAGGTAAAGGAAGCCACGCGCAGAAACCACCTGTACGACGCGGTCCGCGTGGCGCTGATGAGCGATGACCTCGCCACCGCTAGGACGGAAACGGAAGCGTACGGCGAGCAGGTACGGATGCACAACATCCCGTTTGAGGTCCGGCAGCACCACGAACTGCTGGGCATGATCGCCCTGCACGAAGAGGACTACGAGACGGCGATCGCCGAGTTCGCCCAGGCTAACCGGCAAGACCCGCAGGTCCTGCTCATGTCGGCGAAGGCCCACCAAAATGCCGGGCATGACGAGGAGGCCCGGGCGCTGCTGGAGCAAGCCGCCAACTTCAACCAGCTCAACTTCAACTACGCCTACGTGAGGGCCAAGGCGCAGAAGATGCTGAGCGAGATGTAGCACGCCCCAATCGGTGCCAGGAGCCGCTCGAGGCCCGAGGGCTCCTGGCACTTTTTCTACCAGCCTTGAGTGTCCCATCCCGCCCGCGCCCCACGACAGGTAGGGACCGCGTCTTACGTCTGTCGTTACGAGCCGTCGAATGGACACTCTGAAGGAGGGACACCCACTCTCGGTCTCATGCGGTTTGAGACCTACGGCGACGCCAGACAGGCGACAGAATCTGGTCTCTCTCGATGGCTATCTTCAGCATCAGAAGGCCCACGGCCAATGAGACGATGACGACGATTACTGACGCCTCGATGCCGAAGCGTCCGCCCGTGAGCCAGTGGGGCCCGCCGATGGCAGCGACGATCCAGCTGGGCAACTCGGTTATACCTGAGTTCGGCATCCCGAAAACGCCATCCTGCATGAAGTTCCAGCTCCAATGGAGCCCCCAAGCCATCCAGAGTCTCCGAGTCAACACGAAGGGCGCGATCATAATGACATCGGCGGCGGCTAGCGCCACCGCCGCCCATACGGTGGCGTTCTCGTTACCCAGGTGTGCGAAGCCGAAAGTCGCCGAGACCGAGACCAGCGCCACCCAAGTCCCCACAAACTCCTCAAGCAATCGGAAGATAATCAGGCGGAACAGTAGCACCTGAACCAAGGCTCCGATGCCAAAGACGAAGATGGCATCGACAAGAGCCTTCCCGGATCCCGTGTCGGCGATCTTGTAGTAGCCGGCCATCCACATGAGCACGACCATGCCCACCACAATGCCGGAGCTAATCAGCCAACCGACCCCGAGCTCCGCTATCGCCCCCTCTCCGGATAGCTCGACGGCTTTTCTCTTCTCGACCCATCTCACATACAGTGCATAGAGCAGCAGGATCACTACGACCGACAGGATCGAGTCACCATAGTGTAAGAACGATCGTTTCGGCTCCGGAGCGGCGACGATCAGGTCTGCGACTATCGTGTTGTGAAATGCCAGGAATGGAAGGAAGAATAGCCCCACCAGGAGGATTCTGATCAACGGGAACTGCAGGAGCTTCCAAAACTTGGCGGACGGCTGAGCTTGGGTGAACAGTTGCTGACACCCTGCGTGCGTCTGTTCCAAGCTGGTCTTTCCCACCATCTCGCACCATCGATCAGAAGCCAGGATCTATCGACTGGATGGCCGGGGCCCGGGTTGCTTTACAGTCTGCCGTACGACTGTGCCACTCCCAGGTTTCGCGACCTTCCAAATAGCCCCTGCGGGGATGCGCTGGCGCGCTTGGACGAACCGTGCCGAACTTGAAGAGTACCCCAGAGCTCAGGCGTTCGGGTCGTCGGCTGGCGTGTCATCTTCGCTAAGCGTGCCGCACTAATGTCGGTTGCCCTCGCTCGTTGCCCGCTGAGTGAGCACGTCACATGTTGTAGCAGCCCCACCATGAGTCCTCCTTCGGTGGAGCGGTCGATGCACGCCCTCAGCCGGCTCATCGGCGAAGCCTACCGGCGCTCTGTCTGGTCGGTTTTGCCCGCTTGACGATGACCAGGCTTCCCTCTGCGACACCGGCAGGCCCCGGGCAAGATGTTCTGGAACCCGCGCGGGCTGTCGTGGGTTGGCTGGCCCGCTCATCCTGGCGATCCTTCATCGTCATCTTTCTTCTCGCCTTCGCGATTCGCGGGTTCTTCCTGATCCGAGTTCCGGATCGCTACATACTGCCGCACACGCGCTGGGAGATGGAGGCCACAGCGTACTCGCTGGTCGAGCGAGGCGAGTTCGCCGATCCCTACCTCATTCCCACCGGACCCACGGCCCACCTTCCGCCGATCATGCCCGCCATCATTGCGCTGATCTGGCGCCTGTTCGGGATGGGTCTGGCGGCGGGTTATGCGGCATGGCTGGTCAGGATCGCGGCCGAGTGCGCGGTGTACGCCATGCTTCCCTGGCTTGCCGGCAGGCTCGGCGTCGGCCGCGAGGCCGGCGTGCTCGCCGGCCTCGCCGGCGCCCTGATCGCGACGTGGCCCGGGTATGTTGAAGCGCTCACCGCCATCGCGCTGGGCCTGTTGCTCGTCGCCTTCCTGCGGCGCTGGACCGTGGGACTCGGCTCACACCCCGGTTCTCTCCTGCTCGGGCTGGTGGCTGGCGTGACTTTTCATCTCCAGCCTGCGCTCCTGCCTGTCGTGCTGGGCTGCATGGCGTTCGAGCTGTGGTTCAGCCGCGATCGCCAAAAGTGGGTCCTTTCGGGGGTGATGGCTTTGGGCCTTCTGCTCGCCTGCGTCCCCTGGGGCGTGCGGAACTATGCCAGGTTCCAGGAGGTCTTCTTCATCCGCAGCAATCTGGGCCTGGAACTGCGCATGGGTAATCACGAGGGCGCCGCCGCGGCGATGGACGTGATGGACGCACGGGAGGAACATCGCCATCCGCGCACGCACGAAAGGGAAGCGCTGTTGGTCCGGGAGCTGGGTGAGGTCGCGTACATGCGGGCGGCGGGGCGTGAGGCCCTGGAGTGGATCAGGTCACATCCGGGGGAATTTGCACGGCTGACAGCGTCGCGCGTGATTCACTTCTGGTTTGGGCCTTTGCACGCGCCGCCCGTAGCCGCGGGATTCACCGCGCTCACGCTTCTGGCGCTGTTGGGTGCCTGGCGGACCCTTCCGGCGATGGCGATACCGGAGCGCGCGGCGCTCTTGATACCTCTCGCGACCTATCCTCTCATCTACTATGTGGTCGCCTACATGTCCCGCTATCGAGTACCGCTCGACTGGATCTTGCTCGCGTTCGCCGGCGCGGCGGTCTGGCACTGGATCAGGCGGAGATGAGGGGGTGCCAGAGGCAGCGCGCTACCAGCCGGCCACCAAGTTCGCCCGGCAGCGGAAACCGCGCCGCCGCGAAATCGTACGGATTGATGATCGTGGTAGGTTGCGCTGAGACCAAGCGCCGGCCGGCCGCGGCGTGGGCTGGCACAACCCGGAGAGGCACACATGCACTGGTGGCGGAGGCTGACGCGGCGACGCGGGGAGGTGCGGCCGGGTGAAGAGCTGGGGGGCGGTAAGGGTGTGCGGCTGGCGGATGACGTGGCTCAGGACGTGCGGTTCGCCTTCCGCTCGCTCGCCAAGCAACAGGGCTTCGTGATGGCGGCGCTGCTTACGTTGGGCTTAGGGATCGGCGCCAACGTGGCGATGTTCAGCGTCGTCAACCTGGCGCTATTCCAAGCTCTCCCTTTCCCGGACTCGGATCGGCTCGTGCTCGGTCGCACGCTGTGGCCGGGCGGTAGTATCGGCTGGACCGTCTCCGCACCGGACTATTATGACGTGCGTGACGAGGCGAGCTCGTTCGCGTCGTTGGCGGCGATCACGCCGTTCGGGAATCAGTTCACGGTGACGGGCGGCGGTGAGCCCGAGCGCATCACGGGCGCCTGGATCTCGCCCGGTTTCTTCCATGCACTGGGTGTGCTGCCGCAGCTCGGCCGCGAGTTCTTGGCTGAGGAGGGCGAACCGGGCGGCGAGCGGGTCGTGATGCTGAGCCACGAGTTCTGGCAGAGGCGCTTCGGCGGAGACCCGGGTGTCATAGGCTCGGCTGTGGTGGTGGATGGAACGCCGCAGACCATCGTGGGCGTCGGGCCCTCGGACTTCGAGTTCGTCGTAGATGCGGACGCCTGGGCGCCGATGGTGCGTGGCGAAGCCTACTCCACGGCGCGGCAGTTCCACAATTGGCTCGTCGTGGGCCGTCTCCGTTCCAATGTGACGCTGGCAGCGGCCCGGGCCGAGGTCGATCTGATCATGCGCCGGCTCGCCGATACGTACCCCGAGTCGAACCGGGACAAGGGGCTCGTTCTCGCAGGCATGCAGGAGGCGTTCGTCGAGAACTTCCGGCCCACCCTGCTCATGCTGATGGGGGCCATCGCGCTCGTGCTGCTTATCGCTTGCGGGAACGTAGCGAGCCTGATGTTGGCGCGCGGTGCCGCCCGGCGAACGGAGATGGCGATGCGATCCGCCCTGGGCGCGGGCGGCGGACGGCTCGTGCGGCAGCTTCTGACGGAGAGCGCCGTGCTCGGGCTGGCCGCCGGCACGCTGGGGACGGTTATCGCGGTGTCGCTGCAACGGTCGCTGGTGGCCTCCACGCCCCTGACGCGCCTCGGCCTGGACGCCGCAGGGCTCCAGGCGGAAGTGCTGGTCTTCGCCCTCGCCCTGTCGTTGGCGACGGTGTTGCTGTTCGGCCTGGCGCCGGCGCTGTCGGCAGCGCGGGTGGACCCGGCGGAGGACCTGAAGGCCGGCGCCCGCTCCGTGGTCGCGGGCGGCACGCGCTTCCGCAACGGTCTGGTCATAGTGCAGGTAGCGCTGTCCATCATCCTGCTGGTCGGCGCGGGACTTCTGCTGCGCAGCTTCGTCCTGCTGCGAGGTGTCGACCCCGGATTCGAAAGCGAGAACGTCCTGACTGCCGAGATCGGTCTGCCACGTGCCCAGTACGAAACGGGGGAGAGTCGCCTCCAGTTCTTCGACGAGCTGGCCGAGCGGGTCCGCGCCATCCCGGGCGTGCGCAACGTGGGTCTGATCAGCCGGCTTCCCATCAGGGACCCAGGCAACAACGTCGCCGTCTGGGATCCGGCGAATCCACCCGCCGACGCCTCCGAGTGGCGGCTGGCATTCCAGCGCATCGTGATGCCCGGCTATTTCGAGGCGCTGGGCATCCCGATCCGGGAGGGCCGCGACGTTCAGGCGACGGATGTCCCGGGCGGTCCTCCGGTCGTCGTCATCAGTGAGACGATGGCCCGGACGCTCTTCCCGGACCGGAACCCGCTGGGCCGGCAGGTAGCCATCGACACGGGCGGCGAGCCCGCGCTCTTGGGGGTGGTCGGCGTGGTTGGCGACGTGCAGGCGTCGAGCCTCGACTCGGATATCTCGATGGTCATGTACTTCGCCTATCCCCAACGGGCCGCGCGGAGCATGCGCATCGCCGTGCGTACAGCTGCCGCCCCCGGATCGGTCGTCCGGCCGCTGCGCTCGATCCTGCGAGAGCTCGACCCCGACATCCCGCTTGCCGGCGTGGCGACCATGGAAGAGGTGTTATCCCGCTCGGTGTCATTTACCCGAACGGTGATGAGTGCGCTCGGGCTCTTCGCCGGCTTCGCCCTGTTCCTCGCCGCGCTGGGGCTTTACGGAGTGCTTGCCTACTACGTTGCACAGCGCAACCGCGAGATCGGGATCCGCATGGCGCTGGGCGCCACGGGGCGCGACGTGTTCGGGATGGTACTGAGCCGGGGCTTCGCACTCGTCGGACTGGGCTTGGTCATCGGGATCGGCGGGGCGATCGGCGCCGCTAGGCTGATCCAAA
Source organism: Gemmatimonadota bacterium (assembly GCA_020344215.1). GTDB lineage: Bacteria > Gemmatimonadota > Gemmatimonadetes > Palauibacterales > KS3-K002. Next base: position 2,460,368 of record CP070815.1, on the reverse strand, counting down.
CGTTGCTCTTCGAGGTCGAAGCCACCGACCCGGCCACCTTTGTCAGCATCTGCCTCTTCTTCGCGCTCGTCGCACTGGTGGCCTGTCTGATCCCCGCCTGGCGCGCCTGGCGCGTCGACCCGGTAGTCGCCTTCCGGTCCGAGTGAGAAGAGTCGCCCACATGCGCCCCGGATCCGACAGATTCATGAGACGGCTCGCTCTCGCTCTGTCCGGCTTGCTCATCTTTTCCTGCGCGGGCGGTTCCGGTGAAGAGGTTACCTTCGAGTCCGACCAGTTCACCGTGGTCGGGGAGCTGACGCTACCGTCGGGAGATGCACCACATCCTGCGATTATTCTCGTGCACGGCGACGGGCCCGCCTTCCGACGCATGTACAATGCGATCCGCGAGCGTATCTCGCGCGCCGGTTACGCGACCTTCGTGTATGACAAGCCGGGCTACGGTGACTCGCGGCCGGCGTTCGATCGCGCAACGCTGTTTGAGCAGCGCGCTCAGGTCCTGCTCGACGCGCTGGCCACCCTGAAGGCGCACCCGGCCATCGACCCCCGGCGGGTCGGCCTCTGGGGTATCAGCCAGGCAGGTTACGTCATGCCGCTTGCCGTCTCGCGGGACCCTGACGTCGCCTTCATGATCGCGGCCTCGAACCCAGGCGCAAACAGCATCGATCAGAGCGCCTTCTTGCTAGAATCGCAGTGCCTGTGCGAGGGGCAGTCGCTTGAGGAGGCGGAAGCAGTCAAGGCGCACTTCGTCGGGCTCTTCAACGCGCAGAGTTACGAGGAGTACCTGACCCACGCCGAGCCGCTGGTCGCCAACCCGGTCGTCGCAGACGTCGGTTTCGTGACGGCGGTCAGGCCGGAGCACGATTGGGAGGCGTACGATCCCGAAGGCAAAGCCTTCTTCGATCCGATCACGCTTGTCGAGAGGATCACGATCCCGGTGTTGGCCTTCTTCGGCGCGAAGGACACCCAGATCGACCCGTTCCAGGGGGCGGAGGCCTACCGGGCGGCGCTCGAGCGCGCCGGGAACCGCGACTTCCGCGTCGTGCTCATCCCCGGCGTCGATCACGGCTTGATCACCTCTGAGACCGGTTGCCTGAATGAGCAGGCGACACGTTCGCCCCGCGAGTGGCGCAACTACGCGCCGCAGTACCTCGACACGCTCGAAGATTGGCTGGTTGAACTCACGCTCCGCGAGCGGGACTAACGCTAAGTCGAGCACCCTCTCGCTGAAAAGGAGACAGCGGGACGCCGCTCGAGTCGCACGCGCTGCCGCCGGTGTAGGCGCTGCAGGCGGCGGACAGCGCGAACCTGACACCGGTGCTCCTCGACGCGGACCACGCCTTCGAGGAACGACACGGCGAGCTACGTCGGACGGTTCTTAACTACGGCCCGCCTGAAGTCGCGGTTTCATCCTCAATCCCGCGATCCCGACGCCTGCCAGCGTCGCCCAAACGGCGGATGCATCAGCGGTCCCGGAGGAGCCGCTCGTCAAAGCCTGCACGGCCACAAGCAGACCGATCAGCATGCCGGCGCGCACACGCGACAAAGTCAGCGTCACGCCGGTCGCATCGCCAACCGACTCCACCTGGCGCGTGCGGAGATAGGAAACCGCGTAGACGAGGCCGATGGCCGCCACGAGCCAGGACGTTACTCCGTTCGGCGTCGCCAGGTCGTCGATGCCGGTCCCGAACCAGGCCGCCCAGAGTCCCGCCCCGGCCAGGCAGAGGGCGGCGAAGATCCACTGGCGACGCAGTGGGTCGCGCAGCGTGGCGTCGAAAGCGAACGCCAGAGCGGCAACCGCGCCGAATAGCGGACTGCGTGTGGCGTGCATCGTCCCTAAGCTGAACGCGGCGACGAAGATCGAGTCCGAGATGCGGGCCGGCAACCCGCTGGTACGGTCTACAGTGCGGGCGAGAAACAGACATGCGAATAAGAGCAGGATGCTGGGCGATCCGACCACGAGAAACGTGGCGTAGGCGAACGCCATGCTGACAAAGGCGGCGGGTTCGTCGTCGGGGGCGAGCTCTCGCGCCAACGCCCAGGAGCCGAGAGCGACCACAATACCGACCAGCCCGGCGATGGCCAGATCCGCGAGGCCGGCCCCGCGAAGGCCCGCGAGCGTGGCCGCGAGCAGGCCGGCGAAGGGAACAATCAGCAGAACGGCTTTGTTCGTGGGGTAGGCGGGGTCAAGCGGTCGCCCGATAGAGGTCGCCTTGTAGATCCGATCTCTGGCCATTTACCACCGATTCTGGGGTTTTCGGCTCGGACTCGTCTAGTAGCGTTCGTTGGCGCCCGCCCACAGTCAAGACCGGGGAGAACGATCGCTGTCCGTTCTCGTTTGCCAATAGCTCGTTGTCCAGTGGAGGTTGACGGCACAGCCTGCCGCCACCCGGCTCAACGTCCTGAGAGGAAAGAACACCATGCGGTATGCGTCGAAGATCCCTGCGGCTCTGCTAGTCCTGACCGCCTGTGCTGGGGGAGAGCGCCCGGCGGAGGATATCGATCTTTCCGCCGGCGCCGCAGCGGCGATCGAAGTGACCGACTTGTCAGGAGCGCCGCTCGGAACAGTGCAGTTGACTCACTCGTGTAGCGATGAGGCCGCCGTCCATCTGGGTCGGGGCCTGGCACTGCTCCACAGCATGACGTACGAGGATGCGGAATCCGCCTTCGCGGAGGCGACCGCGGCGGACCCGGACTGCGCCATGGGCCACTGGGGGCAGGCGATGACGGTCGTGCACCCGCTGTGGTCCGACCCACCCAGCGAGGCGCGGTTTGATAGTGGGCGAGCGTTGCTCGAGAAAGCTCGGAGCATGGCTGGCAGCGACCGCGAGTTGGCGTACGTCGATGCATTGGCGGCGTACTACGAGGCGGGTCGCGGCGACTCGGAGAGGCCGAACCTGGTCGCGTTCGAAGCGGGTTGGCGAGCGTTCCACGAGAAATACACGGACGACCCCGAGGGAACGGCCTTTTACGCCCTTGCCCAGCTCGGTACGGTCGACCCCGGTGACAAGACGTACGGCAAGCAGCGGGGGGCCGGCGCGATGGCGGAACAGGTGCTAGCGGCGATTCCCGATCACCCGGGTGCACACCACTACATCATCCACGCCTACGACAATCCGGAGCTCTCTTCCTTGGCGGTGGACGTAGCCCGGAGCTACGGGAAGGTCGCACCCGACATTCCCCACGCGCTTCACATGCCGACGCATACCTTCACGCGCCTGGGCCTGTGGCAGGAGTCGATCGACTGGAACCGTCGGTCGGCGGACGCGGCGCTGAAGCGCCCGGTGGGCGCCGAGACCTCGTTGCACTATTTCCACGCGCTGGACTACCTGGCCTACGCGTTCCTCCAGGGTGCCGAAGACGAGAGAGCGCTGGACGTGCTGAAGGAGCTGGAAGGCGTGGAGCCGCCGTACCAGGCGCACTTTGCCAGCGCCTACACCTTCGCAGCGGTTCCCGCACGCCTCGCTCTCGAGCGCCAGATGTGGGGTGCGGCAGCGGATCTCGAGGCGCGCTTGCCGAGCGCCTACCCGTGGGAGACGGCGCCCGCGATGGAGGCGATCACCTACTTCGCCCGAGCACTGGGCGCGGCGCGGAGCGGTCGGTTCGACCAGGCCCGTGCTGACCTCGAGACGCTGGCTGCGATGCAGGAGCAGGTCTCTGCAGGCAATGCGTATTGGGGGACACAGGTCGAGATTCAGCGGCTGTCGGCGCTCGCCTGGCTGCAGTTTGAGCAAGGATCTCCACAGCAAGCGCTGTCGACCGTGCGCGCTGCCGCGCAGCTCGAGGCGGGGACCGAGAAGCACCCGATAACTCCGGGTGAGGTCTTACCGGCGCGCGAGCTGCTCGCCGATATGCTGCTCGAGCTAGGCCAGGCGAGGGAAGCGCTCGCCGAGTACGAGGCCGCACTCGATCGAAGCCCCAACCGGTTCAACAGCCTGTACGGCGCCGGTCGGGCGGCCGAGTTGGCTGGAGATGCGGCGCTGGCCGCGAGATACTACCGGACCCTCCTCGAAGTAACGGCGAAGGCCGATACGGAAAGGGAGCGGCTAGGACACGCGAGGGCCTACCTCGCTGTGGACCGCAGTTCCGGCGCTTAGGAGGGAACTCGGCGGTCGTGCAGCCGAACTCTCACTAGAGAAGCTAGGCACCGCAGAGAAGCTAGGCACCGCGCTGTTACTGGGCGGTGCCTTTCTCTTTGTAGGCAGCCCTGTCTATCATTCTCCAGTGAACGCCCGTCGGCCGGAGGGGACTGATTCTCCCTGGCTCTTCCGGCAAGCTCGGTGTGGCGCGAGAGGCGGGGGCGCTCGCCGGCGCCCGGGGCGTGGCGCTGGATCAACCGGCGAGGACGGCAGGCTAGAGAGGTGCAGCAATGAGCATAGTAATGAGTATTCTTCAAGTTCTCGGCTTCATCGTTGGATTGTTCGTCCTCTACCTGTTGATCGTCGCTCTTGTTCCTGGTATCTCGGTGCCAAGACAACGCTTGGGACGCGCGATCGCGAGTAAGGGAGAAGAGTACAAGCCACCTCGGTCAAGACGAGATGTGAGTTTTGATGTCGGAGGGACGTCACTGAGCGCATGGTTGTATCTGCCTGAGGATCTGTCCACTCCGGTTCCCTGCATAGTCATGGGTAATGGTTTTGGGGGCACCAAGGATATGCTCCTGGAATCTTATGCCCTCCGTTTTCAACAAGCCGGCCTTGGCGTGCTCGCATTTGACTACCGGCATTTTGGCGAGAGCGAGGGTGAGCCGCGCCAGCTGGTGTGGATCCCGTACCAGTTGCAGGACTACGCGGCGGCGGTCGCCTGTGCTCGGGGCCTCGAGCGGATCGACCCGGCGAAGATCGCGCTGTGGGGGACCTCGGCAAGCGGAGGGTACGTTATCGAGGCGGCTGCAAGGGATCAGACGGTCGCCTGTGTGGTCGCCCAATGTCCGGGCCTGGATGGTCGTGCGGCTGCGCTGGAGAGCTATCGGAAGGTGGGCATCAAGAACGGCCTCCGTCTCATCATGCACGGACAACGCGACCTGGTCAGGTCCTGGCTGGGTCTCTCACCCCACAAGATCCCGATCGTAGGAAGATCGGGTACCATCGCCTGCATGCAGATCGAAGGTGCGTATGACGGTTACGCGAGGATTGCGTCGGAGAGTTATGTCAACGATGTCTGTGCTCGTATCACCATCCGGGGAGACAAGTACAGGCCGGTCACCAAGGCCAAGAAAGTGCGCTGCCCGGTCCTGCTGCAGATTTGTGAGCACGACGAGTTGGCCCCGGTGAGCGCTGCAGAGAAAACCGCGAAGAGGTTAGGAGATCTCGCCGAAGTGAGACGGTATCCGATCGGCCACTTCGATATCTATATTGGCGCAAACTTCGAAAGAAGCGTAGGCGATCAGCTCGAGTTCCTGTTGAAGCATCTTTGAGAGGAATGCGATGAGCTTCTCTGGGTTGGTGCATGACCTGCGTACGTCGGTGCGCGGCCTCAGCCGCAGGCCGTTCTACCCGATGGTCGCGGTGATCATCCTGACACTCGGTCTCTCTGCCGCCGTGGCCGTGTTCACCTACATCAATGGGTTCTATCAGCCGTTTCCGGGAGTGGACGCAGATCGACTAGTCCGGGTTTTCGGGGTCGAGGACGAGAACGCCAACCAGGACATCTCATACCTTGATTTCCTCGACTACGCTGCCGCGGGTGGAGCGTTCGCGGGCATCGCCGCGGCACAGCCGTTCTACGCCGCCAGCGTGCGCCTCGAGAGCATGACGGAGGTCGCGTGGCTCGAGGCGGTCTCCGGCAGTTACTTTTCCGTGCTCGACGTCGAGATGAGCGTCGGCCGTGCTCTCTCGGTCGATGACGATCGGCCCGGGTCGGATCCTGCGGCGGTCATCTCCCACGCCTGGTGGCTGCGCAGCTTCAACGGCGACTCAGCGGTCATCGGGAGCACGATCTATCTCAACTTCAGGCCCTTCACAGTGGTGGGCGTCGCGGCGCCGGAGTTCCTGGGCACGGCCTCCAGCTTCCGGCCCGATGTTTGGATCCCCTTCGCCCCGTTCAAGGACAGATACACGCGCTGGGCGGCGTTCTCCGAGGATCGTGACGTGCCACTGGTGCGGGTCTACGGTCGACTGCGTGACGGTGTCCGAGAAGGGGCGGCGCTGGTGGCATTGCAGGCGCTGGCGGCGGGGCTCGATGAGGCCTATCCGAGCCAGACGGGGCCGCGAAGTCTGCGGCTCGGCCCGGCGACCTGGATCGACCCGCGCGCCCGACACGCCGAGCAGGCCACGGTCCGCCTGATGATCGTGGGCGCCGGCGTACTTCTACTTCTGGTCTGCGCCAACGTGGCGAACCTGCTGCTGTCGGTGGCCGTCGGACGCCAGCGCGAGATATCGATGCGGGCGGCGCTCGGTGCGTCTCCCGGTCGACTGCTTCGACAGGTCCTGATCGAGAACGTGCTGCTCGCCGGGCTGGCGGGCGGCGTCGCGCTGGCCCTGGCCGGTCCGGTCAGTGCGCGGTTGGGCTCGTACTTCGCACGACCCAGCGTCTGGGGAGCCAACGTGGCCCGGGAAGCGGCGGTCGATCTCCGCGTCGTGGCGTTCGCGCTGGCGATCGCTGTGGTCACCGGGCTCGTTGCGGGGCTGTTGCCGGCGATCCGGGCTTCGCGTCGCGATCTGGTGGACACGCTGAAGATCGACGCTACTCTGCCGATCGGTGGCCCGAGTCGGATCTGGGGGCTGCGCCTTCCGGGTGTGCACGACATTCTCGTGGCAGCCCAGGTCGCGCTCGCGGTGCTGCTCCTGGTGGTGGCCGGTCTCGTATTGCGAACGCTCGGCACAGTAGGCGATGTCGACCCAGGGTTCTCGTTCGATCGCCTGGTAGTGACCCACATCTCGACCAGTAGCACCACCCTGGAGATCGATGAGCGCGACCGATTCTTCCGCGAGGTCGCAGCGCGGGTCGGCGAGGAGCCGTGGGCGCGCGCCGCCACAGTGGCGGACTACCCGCTGCTGTCGCCTCACATGTCGGCGGAACTGCGGTTGGACGGGCAGAGTGATCCGGTTACGCTCATCTATTCCAAGGTCATACCGGGGTTCTTCGAAGCGCTGGGAATCGAGGTCGTGCAGGGACGTAGCTTCGTCGCCGGCGATACGGCCGGAGCGCCGGACGTTGCCGTGGTCAATGAGAAGCTGGCGAATCGCTATTTCGCTGGAGAGGCGTCGGTAGGTCGCCGTCTCTGGTGGCCCGCGCGTGACGGCGCGGATCGGGCGTTCGAGATCGTCGGGGTCGTGCGCGATACGAAGACTCAAGACTTCCTCGGCGAAACGGAGCCGACGGCTTACTTCTCGTATCCTCAGCACGCCTACCCGACGGGTAGCGCGCTGCTGGTCGCGACGACCGGCCATCCGGGAGCCGCGGTGCCGTACCTCCATCGATGGCTGCGGGACTTCGAGCCGCACCTCGCCATCGTCAACGTCGTGACTTACAACGATGTGGTGCGGGGATTCCTCTACACGCACCGGATGAACGCCGAGATGTTCTCGGGCCTGGCATTCCTCGGGCTGGCATTGGCGGCGGTCGGCATCTTCAGCGTCATGAGCCTGGCCGTCAGCCGCAGAACACGAGAGATCGGCATCCGCATGTCGATCGGCGCGCAGCGCAGCGACATTGGCCGCTTGATGGTCGGGCGGGCGCTGGTCCCGGTGGCTCTGGGGCTCGGCGTCGGACTTACCGCTTCACTGGCGCTGACGGAGCTAGTGCGAACCCTGCTCTACGGCGTCGAGCCGGTCGACCCACTCACCTTGGCCGCCGGCACGGGCGTGCTCATCGCAGCCGCGCTGTCGGCCGCTTACATACCTGCTCGTAGAGCGGCAACGGTCGACCCGATGACGGCCGTGCGCCACGAGTGACGTTGGGCCAGGACGCCCCAGAACGAGGTAACCACATGCCCAGTTCCTCACGACGTCGGTCTCTCGGCCAATTCGGTGTGCTGAGCCAGGTTGGTGGCCCCCGTTCTTCCAGTGGTGAACAGAGGGTGACGGGTATGCGTCGATCGTCGCTCACGCTTCTCGCCGGCGGGATCCTCATCTGCTGCCTGATAGGTGAAGCGGCCTGCGTCCGCAGCGAGACGGGCAGCGAGCCAGCGGACCTACTGCAAGGTGCCGGGGTCCTGTACAGCCTCGATGCGGGTGAGACTTTCTCCGCGGAGCCACCCACGATTTCGCCGCGTACGAGGGCGACCGTGATGGTCAGGCTGTCGTTCGTTGTGCCAGAGGCTGTCGCCGATCCCTCAGGCACGGGGCGGTACGCATCGCTTACGCTGAGCCACGATGTGGTGGCGCCCGTGCGAGCGATGCGCTTCGTCCTGAACGATCGGGAGCTCGCTCCACCGCTGGAAGACATGTTGTACCGGGCTGTTCCGGGGATAGATCCGCGGTGGCTGACGACAGGTGAGAATAGCCTGGTCGTTGAAATGGAGGTGCGAAACGGCTCACAGGAGAGCGACATGGTGTTCGCGCCCGAGATTTCACTCACGGCCCTGCGGAGTAGCGATCTGAGTTTCCAGACGGGCCCTCTGCTGGGCGCCTTCGACGAGGAGTCCTTCACGGTGACTTGCCGCACCAACATGCCGGCGACGGTATCGGTCTACAGGACCGAAGCTGCTCGGCGCCTGGATGGTCTGGAGGGGATGGAACGTGTGGCGGGTACGGGTCTTGGGCTCCTGCACCGGGTGCGCGTGCCACGGCAGGATTCGGGAGAGGCTGGGGCCTACGCGGTCGTCGCGGAGCGGGACGGTTACTGGGCCGGCAGGACGATCGAACCGCCCAGCCTGCAAGGCGGCGGCCTCAGGTTCGTCGTGGTCGGCGACACCAGAACGAATGTCGCGGACTGGCAGGCGGTTGCTGAGGCCGTGGCGGAGAGCCGGCCAGACCTCGTGGTTCACGTTGGTGACATGGTCACCAACGGCCGACGCGATTGGGAATGGGATACGGAATTCTGGGAACCCGGACGGGCCCTCCTCGAAAACGTCCCGGTCTACGCAGTGATAGGTAACCACGAAAGGAATGCCCCGTTCTACGACGAGATCTTCTTCACCCCTTCGGAGGACGGCCGCGCCCGCAACTGGTTACAGGAGCTGGGCAGCGTGTTGCTGATCGGCATCGATGGCGAGCAGGACTGGTCCAACGAAAGCGATAACGCGCACTGGTTAGAGGAAACGCTGTCCCAGTCTAAGGCCCGGTTCGTATTCCTGTTTACCCACTACCCGGGTTTTTCGTCGAGCGGGCACGGACGATTGGACGAGGAGGGGCATCCCGTTGAACGACCGGCAAGAGATGCTCGTGAGATCATAATCCCGATCTTGAGCAAGCGCGGCGCAACAGCGTTTGTTGCGGGCCACGACCACGTGTACGAGCGGTCCGAGCTGCCCGACGGTCTGACTGCCATCACCTGCGGCGGCGGCGGAGCGGGGCTATATCGCAGGACTGAGGATGCAGACTTGCAGAACCCCTATTCGCAGGTCTTCTTCGACCTGCACCACTTCTGTCTCTTCGAGGCTAGCTCCGACAGGGTTACGCTTCAGGCCGTGACTCCCGCAGGCGAGCTGCTCGACGCCAGGGAGTGGCGAGCGAGATAGGCGCCAGCAGGCCGTAGCGGCTCGCATGATGACTTGCGGTGTTCCCCGAACAGCCCTTGCGCGGCCGCAGCGGTTCGCAACAACGTGACAGCCACCGAAGCACTCTAGGTGTTTGGACTAGCCTGAAGGCTGTCCGAGAAGCTGTCTCTTGCCGGGAGAGTCGCATGAAAGAAGTCGTTGAGTTCCAACTCAATGGCCGAGCCACGACCCTCACGCTCGACGCAGATCGCCTGCTCCTGTGGGTGCTCCGCACCGACCTTGCCCTTACCGGTGCGAAGTATGGGTGTGGCGCGGGCCTCTGCGGGGCCTGTACGGTGCTGGTCGACGGCGAGGCCGTCCGCTCCTGTATGTTTCCCGTGAGGGAGGTACAAGGTAAAGAAGTGACGACGGTCGAGGGTCTGGCATCCGACGCGGTGCTACATCCGGTGCAGCAGGCGTTTGTGGAGCACGACGCGATGCAGTGTGGGTTCTGCACGTCCGGGATGATTCTCTCCGCCTACAGCCTGCTGCGGCGGAACTCCAATCCCTCGGGCGACCAGATCATCGCACACATGGAGGGCAACCTCTGCCGTTGCGGAAGCCATAAGCGCGTCCTCGAGGCCATCCAGACGGCGTCCAGGAAGATGAATGGAGGCCGCCCATGAGACCGGACGAGTACTGCTTTTGCGAGCCCGAGCACGTTTCCGACGCGTTCACGCTGAGCCGCCGGGAGATGCTCAAGGTCCTGGGCGGAATCACCATCATCTTCACGGCAGGCGAGCCGCTCGCCGCGATGGAGGAGTCGCTGGCGCTGGCGCAGCAGAGAAGGGGCGGACGCTATCCGGACGAGATCAGTGCCTACCTGCACATCGGCGAGGCCGGCCGGGTCAACTGTTACTCCGGCAAGATCGAGATGGGGCAGGGGATCATCACGTCGCTCGCCCAGATGCTGGCAGACGAGCTCGATGTGTCGCTCGATTCGGTCGATATGGTGATGGGCGACACGGCGCTTTGCCCGCGGGACATGGCGACGGTGGGCTCGCTGAGCACGAGACAGTACGGACCGGCCCTCCGTCGAGCGGGCGCCGCGGCTCGGGCGCTGTTGATCGAGTTGGCGGCGGAGCACCTGGGTGCGTCGCAGGATCGACTGGCCGTCGAAGACGGCGTGGTCTTCGACCAGGACGATCCGGGTAAGAGAGTCTCGTACGCCGAGCTCGCACGTGGCAAGCAACTGGAGCACCGTATCGAGGCGAGTACAACGCCCAAGGGTCGCTCCGAACTGCGGATCTGTGGGAAGGGTGCGTCTCGCGCGGACGCCGAGGTGAAGGTAACCGGCCTGGCCCGTTACTGCGGCGACATCCGTGTGCCCGGCATGCTGTACGCTCGGATCTTGAGGCCGCCGATGCACGGCGCGACCCTCGAGCACGTGGATACGTCGGCCGCCGAGGAGATCGATGGGGTTCGTGTGGTGCGTGACGGCGACCTGGTGGCTGTGCTGCACGAGTACCCGGATGTGGCGGAGCGCGCCCTCGCCAGGATAGAGGCCCGCTACAGCGAGCCCGAGAGGACGGTGGACAACAGCAACATCTTCGAGCACCTGGAGAGCTTGGCGCCAGAGGCTGAGACATTCGCAGCAGCCGGCGACCTGGACGAGGGGCGAAGGCTCGCGGTGAAGACGTTCGAGGTCACTTACCTGAATCACTATGTGGCCCACGCGCCCATCGAGCCCCATACGGCGTTGGTTCAGCTGGAAGGCGACCGCGCCACCGTCTGGGCGTCCACGCAGGCACCGTTCTGGGTCCAGGGCCAGGCGGCGGAGGCGCTGGGTATTCCCGCCGAGGACGTGCGCGTGATCACGCCGTTTGTGGGCGGAGGGTTCGGCGGCAAGGCGAGCAACCGGCAGGTGACGGAGACGGCCCGCCTGGCCAAGCTGGCCGGCCGGCCGGTGCAGGTGGCGTGGACCCGCCAGGAGGAGTTCTTCTACGACACGTTCCGGCCGGCGGCGGTCGTCAAAGTGAAATCGGGGTTCGACCGCGCGAACAGGGTGGTCTACTGGGACTACGACAACCTGTTCGGCGGCTCGCGAAGCTCCGAGCCGGTCTATCACATCCCCCATCATCGTGTCCTGTCACGTGGGAGTTGGGGCGGTGGGGGACACCCAGCCCATCCCTTCTCGGTCGGCGCCTGGCGCGCGCCGGCCAGCAATACGAACGTCTTCGCCATGGAGCAGCAGATGGACATCATGGCGCAGGCGGCCGGCAAGGATCCGCTGTCGTTCCGGTTCGCCAATCTCGTGGACGAGAGGATGCGCCGAGTCGTGGAAGCGGCGGCCGAGAAGTTTGGGCGCGAGTGGGCGGTGGCTCCCAGCGGGCGCGGCCACGGACTCGCCATCACCGACTATCACGACACCTACGTCGCTACCATGGCGGAGGTCGAGGTCGACCGGGCAACCGGCGCCGTCAAGGTGAAGCGTGTCGTTTGCGCCCAGGACACGGGCGAGGTGATCAACCCCGACGGTGTCCGACTGCAGATCGAGGGCTGCATCACGATGGGGCTCGGCTACGTTCTCAGCGAGGAAGTCCGCTTCAACGGGGGCGAGGTGCTCGACAAGGACTTCGATACCTACAAGCTACCTCGCTTCTCCTGGGTGCCGCAGATCGAGACGGTGCTGGTTGACAACCAAGAGATGCCCCCGTCCGGCTGTGGGGAGCCTGCGATCACACCTATGGGCGCCGTAATCGCCAATGCCGTCTACGATGCCATCGGTGTCCGCACCTTCGTGCTCCCGATGACAGCTGAGAGGATCCTCCGCGCCCTACGCGAAAGCTGATCGATGTCCGCCCGCCCGGCTGTGGAGCGTCCCATCGCCCTCATTATATATTGCGATGCAATATATAGCATGGGCATACAGGAGGCGAAGATGTTCAGCTCGGAGCTGAAAAAGGGGAGCGTCGAGCTGCTGATCCTGCATCTGCCCGATCACGCGCCGCGGCACGCGTACGAGATCGGCAAGTTGATCGAGGCGCGCTCCGGCGGCCGGCTGCAGTTCCAGATCCCCTCCCTCTACCCGGTGCTCTGTCGGATGGAGAAGAAGGGGTGGATCAGCGGCCGCTGGGTGGAGAAGGCGGGGCAGCGGCGGCGCCGCTTCTACCGCTTGACCGCTAAGGGTGGGGAGGCGCTGGCGGAGCAGCAGGAGACGTGGACGCAGTTTGCCGCCGCGGTGAACCAGATCCTGGGCTTGGAGAATGCGTGACTGGAGGCAGTATGTCCGGGAGCGCCTGCCGCTCCCCGAGATGAAGGTTGGCAGGGCCGAGGGGATCGTCGACGAGCTGGCGAGTCAGCTCGAGGACCTGTACGAGGAGGCGGTGTCGCGGGGCGCCAGCGAGGAAGCGGCCGACGCCCGCGCACGTGAGCTGATCAGCGATTGGGGAGGGCTGGCCTCCGACATCCTGAAGGCCGACCGGTCGAGCACCGTAACGAAGCTGGATCGCTGGTTCGACGCCGTCGTCGTCGGGGTCGTCGATGACGTCCGGCAGTACGGGCTGGAAGCCGAGGTCCTTCGTGAGATCTACTTCCCGTTCAGCCGCAGCTTTCTGACGGAGAAGTGGCTTGTCGTGCGCGCCGCACTCGACCCGCTGTCGCTCGTTCCGTCCATCAGCCGCGAGCTATCGGAGATCGACGCCGACCTTCCGCTGTCCGGCGTCCGCACAATGGACGAGCTGTACCGTGGATCGGCGTCGGGCCGCCGCTTCATGACGCTACTGGTCGGTCTCTTTGCCGTTCTGGCACTCGTACTGGTGGCCGCAGGGCTATACGGCGTCATGTCGTTCAACGTGACGCAACGACGACATGAGATCGGCGTCCGCCTGGCGTTCGGGGCCGAGAACAACCAGATACTGAAGCTGATGCTCCGACGAGGGATCCGACTCGCAGTGCTCGGAAGCCTCATCGGTGTCGGGTGCGCCATCGGCGCCGCCCGCATCATCGGCAACATGCTCTACGGTGTGAGCGCCACCAACCCGGTATCGTTCGTCGGCGTCGTGTTGCTGCTCGCGATCGTCGCGCTGCTCGCATCTTTGCTCCCTGCCTTGAGGGCGACCACGGTAGATCCGGTCAGGGTACTTCAAACCGGCCACTGAAGCTGCCCCGCTGGCGGCGAGCTCGCTCGGGCCGGATATTCGGGCCATGGCCAAGGTCTACCATCTCGATCTGGATGCCGGGTCCGTGAGAGGAGCGACGCACGCGCTCCTGCCCGGCGATCCGGGACGCGTGGCCAAGATTGCCGTCGCCGTCGACCCGCAGGCTCGCGAGATCGCCAATCGCCGCGAGTTCCGAACTTTCGTCGCTCAACTCGAGGGCCAACCGGTTCTCGTGAGCTCCACGGGCATCGGTGGCCCGTCCACCTCCATCGCCGTCGAGGAGCTGGCCCGGCTCGGCGTGCGCACCTTCCTGCGCGTCGGTACGACCGGAGCCATCCAGCCGGAAATCGCTATCGGCGACGTGATCATCACTAGCGGGGCGGTACGGCTCGACGGCGCCTCGACCGATTACGCGCCGCTGGAGTACCCAGCTGTGGCCCATCACCAGCTGATAGCTGCACTGGTAGGGGCTGCCGAGGCGATCGGCTGCCCGTATTACGTGGGGATCACAGCCTCCTCAGCCAGCTTCTACCCCGGCGAGGAGCGATCCGACTCGTTCAGCGGATACGTCTTGAGGCGCTTCCAGGGGGCGACGGAGGAGTGGCGGCGCCTCCACGTCCTGAACTACGAGATGGAGGCGGCGACGCTGCTGACTATGTGCAGCGCGCTCGGCCTGCGTGGCGGCTGTGTGACCGGCGTCGTCAATATCGTCGGCGGCGAGGCGATCGGCGAATCGGACCTGGCGCACGGCGAGGACTCGGCGGTCAAGGTCGCGGTGGCCGCGCTCCGGCGGCTGCTGGCGGCAGAGTAGGGCAGTCCAGTGAAGACGGGCTACGTCCAGATCTATACCGGGGACGGCAAGGGGAAGACCACTGCTGCCCTGGGACTCGCGTTGCGCGCCGCGGGCCACGGGCTGCGGACTTACTTCGGCCAATTCATGAAGGGCCAGCGGTACGGCGAGCTGGACGCGCTAGGCGACCATCCGTTGATCACTATCAAGCAGTACGGTGAAACCGAGTGCATTCGGCGTGAGGACGTAACTTCTGAGGACGTCGTCCGGGCACGCCGGGGATTGGACGCGGCCCGAGCCGCCATGCTCTCGGGTCGTTACGATATCGTGGTGCTCGACGAGATCAACGTCGCACTCTGGTTCGACCTGGTGTCGCTGGAGCAGGTACTGGCCCTCGTAGCGGCACGGCCAAAGGGGGTGGAGCTGGTCCTTACAGGCCGGCGCGCCCCGCCGGAGCTGCTGGAGCGAGCGGACCTGGTCACCGAGATGCAGGAGGTGAAGCACTACTATAGACGTGGGATCATATCTCGTGACGGGATAGAGCGTTAGCCCGAATACCTCACATACGCTCTAGGAGGGCATGATAGCGGGGGTGGTCGCGCAGAGAGGCGAGATCGGGATCTTGCTCGATCCAACCCCGGTTCCCGAACCCGACTCCGATCGCCTCTTCCAGGCAGTCGATAGCCTTGTCCGCTTCGCCTTCCAGCGCGTACAGGCACGCCACGTTGTAGCGTACGCCTGCGTCGTGCGGGTCGATTGCCAGGGCCTGCTGGGCCCAGTGAAGCCCTTCCTCCTGTCGACCCAGCCGGCATAGCGCGACGGCGCGCATCGTCGCGGCACGCGGGTCGTCGGGGTTGAGTTCCATGTGCTCCTCGGCAACCCGTAGAGCGCGCAGGTACCGCGCCTCGGCCTCGTCCTTGTTGCCCACAGCTTCGTGGGACTGGGCGGCGAAGAAGGCCGACTGGTAATCCTCGCGCACCTGGGAAGCCGCATCGAAGAGCTGGGCGGCTTGCTGCAGTTTGCCCTGCTGGAAGCACGTCCGGGCGTAGAAGTAGCGGGCCTCGAACAGTTTCGGGTTGAGACCGATCGCCGTTCTGAACTCCTGTTCAGCCTCGTCGAAGCGTTTCAGCATGGAGAGCGCGAATCCGCGGGCCGCGTGCGCGTCGGCAAGCTCTGGGTCGAGCTGCAGAGCTTTGAGACTGGCCTCGTCGGCCTGCTCCAGATTCCCCTCGCTGGTGGGATAGTACATGTGGATGAGGGCGCTGGCGTTGGCTACGCCGGCATAGGCCAAAGCGTACTCCGGGTCGGCCCCGATGGCGCGACGGAACATCTCCCGGGCGAACTCGAGGCTCTTCCTTCGGCTCTGGTGGAAGAACTGCCGGCCGCGCAGGTAGTACTCGTAGGCCCTGACATTCGAAGTGGGCAGCTTGGCGAGAGCGCGCCGCTCATCCTCTCGGAGGAAGATCCGTAGGGCGCGCATGACGTTCTCGGCGATCTCGTCCTCGATGGCGAAGACGTCCTCCATCTCTCGGTCGAATCGCTCAGACCAGAGATGGAAGCCGCCGGCCACATCTACGAGCTGCGTGGTCACGCGCAACCTGTTGCCCACGGCCTGCACGCTGCCCTCGAGCACCGCCTCGACGTTCAGCTCCCGGCCGATCTTACGGACGTCCTCGTTCTTCCCTTTGTACGAGAACGCGGAGGTGCGCGAGACAACGTTGAGCCCCTCGATTCGGGTCAAAGCGTTTATGATCTCCTCGGTAAGGCCATCGCTCAGGAACTCGTAGTCCGGGCTGTCGCAGAGGTTGGCGAAGGGGAGGACGGCGACGGATCTGGTGCCGCGTTTAGCCTTTCGAGCTCGGCGCGTGGCGGCGGCCGCGCCGCCCCCACTCCAGGCGGCGTAGATCACGACGGGAAGACAGAGCAGCCAGGCCCCGACCACGTAGTCGGTCACCGGGAGCGTCCAGTCGAAGTGGTTCGTGGCCCAATCGGTGAACTCGAGGAGCCCCCAGCCGGCGGCGAGATAGATGCCGACATACTCGGGCACTCGCCGACGAACGAGTTCACGAAGCAGGCTTCGCGGCATATCTTCCTCCCTTTGAAGAAAATATAGCCGCACGGTCTGGGAATTTCAGCACCGCTGGGCGTCTCGGCACGGCGGCTAGCGGCCTGGCGACGACCCGACCTCTTTTCAGCGCCGCGACCTTCTTGTATCGTGACCGCACTCCGGGAGTCACGGGCTGACGCCCGATCCAACAGGAACCGCCGTGTCGCGAGAGGGGTGAAATGGCCAAGAAGTACGTGTCAAACAAGGACGAGTCGGTGCGGATCTTCAGAAGCAATCTCCTGGAGATGTTCACGTACGTGCACCCGGTGGTGCCCCACGTGATCTTCATACCTGTCATCGCGGTAATGCTATTCTTGAGTTATTCCGCCGGGGTGCAGGTCGGCCGGATCGTGCTCTTCTTCATCGCCGGGTTGATCCTCTGGACTCTGGCCGAATACCTGGTCCACCGCTTCGTGTTCCACACGACTCCCGAATTGGAGGACGAGGTCCGCGAGATTGTGAGCCGGCTGGCGCCGGGCGAAGCGGCGCTGGCCAAGCTCGGTACCTTGCGTCAGAGGCATTACTTTCTGGCGCACGGCGTCCACCACGACTTCCCCAACGACTCCAAGCGGCTGGTACTGCCGCCCTCGCTGAGCATCCCACTCGCCGTCACCTTCTTCCTGGCCTTCAGGCTGGCGGCAGGCCCCGGTGCTGGACCTGGGCTCTTTGCGGGGTTCACGTTGGGGTATCTCATTTACGACACCATCCACTACGCCGTGCACCACTTCTCACTCCATGGGCGGGTGATGCTCTACCTGAAGAAGAAGCACTTCCGCCACCACTACCAGGATTCGACAAGGGACTTCGGGGTGAGCACTCCTATATGGGACTGGGTACTGGGCACGGCGCGACAGGCGAAGGGCGGGTGAAGCTCGCCAAGCGCGTCTGGCGCTCCGTATTCCGGGGCCCCATCTACCCGCGCGATGACCGGGAGCGGAAGTGGGTCGTCGTCAACAACCTCATCCTGCACTTCCGCCCCTTATGCCTGCCCAAGAGAACGCTGAGGTACACGCACACCTTTGGCCTGGGCGGCATGTCGCTGGTGCTTTTCCTGCTGCTCGCCGCTACCGGCATCCTCTTGATGTTCGTTTACGAGCCCTCGCCCGGTCGGGCATACGAATCGATCGTCACTCTTCAGAACGAAGTGTTTTTCGGGAAGTTCGTGCGAAGCATTCACCACTGGAGCGCCAATCTTCTGATCGCGGTGGTCTTTCTCCATCTGTTGCGGGTCTACTTCACCGGCGGCTATCACGGTCCCCGCCAGTTCAACTGGGTGATCGGCCTCGCTCTCTTGCTTTGCGTTCTCGTCTCGAACTTCACCGACTACCTACAGCCGTGGGACCAGCTGTCGTATTGGGCGATCACAATCTGCACGGGAATGATCGGCTACGTGCCGTTGATCGGTGACTGGCTACAGGACGTGGTACGCAGTGGCCCCGAGATCGGATCGGCCACGCTCACCAACTTCTATACGTTTCACACGACCGTCGTCCCCGTACTGTTGATCGTTCTGATGGCCTGGCACTTATACGCTGCAGGGATGGAGATTAGCTGGTGTCATCGCGATGGCGGTGATCGTGCTGACGATGCCCGTCTACGCTCTAAAGGAGAGCCGGGCCCGGGCGGTCGCTCGCGGCATCGACGCAAGCGTAGCGACCTTCGTCGGCCGCGACGCTTGCGTCTCCTGTCATGAAGCAGCCGACTCGGCCTGGGCGGGTTCCGACCACGACAACGCCATGGCGGTGGCGAGCGACAGCACCGTCGTCGGCGATTTCAACGACACCGTCTTCGAGTATGGTGGGCTGAGCGCCCGCTTCTACCGGAGGGATGGTAGGTACTTCGTCCACACCCAGGGCCCGGACGGCGAGCCTGGCGAGTTCGAGATTGCCTACACGTTCGGGGTCGAACCGCTGCAACAGTACCTAGTGCCATTCCCCGGCGGCCGCCTCCAGTCACTTACGATCGCCTGGGATGTGGAGCGCGGCCAGTGGTTCTACCTCTACCCGGGGCAGGACATCCCGTCGGATGATTGGCTGCACTGGACACGGGGCGGCCAGAATTGGAACGGCATGTGCGCCGAGTGCCACTCGACCAACCTCAAGAAGGGCTACGATCCAGAGACACAGACCTTCTCGACGAGTTGGTCGGAGATCGACGTGAGTTGCGAGGCCTGCCATGGACCCGGCTCGCGGCACGTGGTGTGGGCAGAGATCCCGCCGATGGCGCGCCCGGAGGTCGAGAACTACGGCCTCCTGATCCGGACCGCGGGGATCAACTCGCGTGACCAGGTGGAGTTGTGCGCACCCTGCCATTCGCGGCGCACCGAGCTGGGGGACTACGACCACACGCGCACCGCTTTGATGGACAACCAGGTGCCGACGGTCCTGGAAGAGCAGTTGTACTTCGCCGACGGCCAGATCCTCGAGGAAGTGTACGTCTACGGCTCTTTCATCCAGAGCAAGATGTTCCGCAACGACGTGCGCTGCAGCGACTGCCACGACGTACACAGCCTGAAGTTGCTCGAGGAGCGCAACGAGCTCTGCCTGCAGTGCCACCGGGCCGACACCTACGACAGTTATGACCACCACTTCCACCAGAAGGTCCACGAGGGTAGGCCGAGTGACGGGGCACTCTGCGTGAAATGTCACATGGCGGAGCGCCCATACATGGTCATCGACTACCGGGCGGATCACAGCATTCGAGTGCCACGTCCGGACCTCACACTCGAGATCGGCGTCCCTAACGCCTGCAGCCAGAGCGGCTGCCACGACGACAAGTCGGTCGAGTGGTCCGCCGACTACTATGTGCAGTGGTACGGCAAGGCCAAGAAGCCACACTACGGCACCATCCTCGCCGCGGGCCGCGACGCGAGCCCGGCGGCACAGGAAGAACTGATCCGGTTGTCGCAGGACGACCTCTATCCGGCCATCGTTCGCGCCACGGCCCTCTCTCTCCTCGGCCAATACCCCGGCGAGCGGAGCACCGCCGCCTTCAACAGGGCGCTGCAGGACGACGAGCCAATAGTCCGCTATACGGCGGTGAGCAACTTCGCGCCGGCCAGCGCCGAGCAGCTGGTCGAGCTCGTAGCGCCGCTTCTCTTCGATCCCGTGCGGGCCGTCCGCATGCAGGCAGCGACGCGGTTGGCAGGTGTGTCAGAGGGCCTGCTGAAGCCGTATCAGCGAGAGGCTTTGCAGGAGACGCTGACCGAATACCAGGTGGCGATGGAGTATTCGCTCGATTTCTCGTTCGCTGGCTTCAACCTGGGGAATCTGTATACGAATCTCGGTGATGGCGAACGCGCTGAGGCATACTACAAGACGGCCATCGAGATCGACGACCTCTTCTACCCAGCCAAGGCGAACCTTGCCGTGCTCTACAACTCGATGGGGAGGAACGACGAGGCCGAGCAATTGCTGCGCGAGATCCTCGAGGTCTACCCGGAGCAGCACGAAGTGGCCTACTCTCTCGGGCTCCTCTTGGGCGAGATGGATCGCTACGAAGAGGCGGTCGAGTACTTGGAGCGAGCTGCGCAAGGGATGCCCGAGCGGTCTCGAGTTCACTACAACCTGGGGCTCGTTCAGCAGTACCTGAGGCGCCTGTCGCGGGCTGAGGCGGCGCTGCTCAGGGCGGTCGAGCTCGAGCCGGAGAACCTCGACCTCTACGCCCTTGCCGATCACTACGTGAAGTCGGGAGAGCTGCGCAAGGCGTTGCCGGTCGCTGAGAGGATGGTCGAGACTCACCCGGAGAGCAGCGTGGGGCGCGATGTCAAAGCCTTCATCGAGAGGGCGCTTCAATCCACCCCGCAGGACTGAAGTCCTCGGTGGCGGGCTGGCAACGCAGAGCCTGCCTCGCGCGGGAAACCGGTAGTGCGGGGAAGAGGGGACCACGTTAGATTTCCCGTGTTCCAACGACATGCCCCAGCCCGGGAGACGGCCTGCGACACCCGCCGCTGCCGGGGTGTCTCCGTGTCCGACCCGTTTTCTCCTTGTCCTGATGGAGGTTTTGCCGATGAGAGTGCTGATCAGACTGGCAGTGGCGCTGGCGCTGGCGACGCCTGCCTTGGCCCAACAGCAGGAGGGCATCTTCCCGTTCGACTACCGGCTGGTCGAGCTGGAGAACGGGTTCAAGGCCTACCTTATCAAGACGGGTGCACCGAACCAGATCGCCTACGTGTCGATGGTGCGCACGGGGAGCCGCGATGAATGGGAGCCGGGGAGGAGCGGCTTCGCTCACTTCTTCGAGCACATGATGTTCCGTGGCACCGACAAGTACCCCAACTACGACGCAATCACGACCGAGTTCGGTGCGGCGCGGAACGCCTTCACCGGCAACGATCTAACGGTCTACTACCTGGTCGCTTCCAACGAGTATCTGGAGCAGATCATGGACCTGGAGTCGGACCGCTTCATGAACCTCAACTACTCCGAGCCCGACTTCCGCACCGAGGCCGGCGCCGTGCTGGGCGAGTACCAGCAGAGCGCCACTACACCGTTTGGCTTCCTGTTCGAGAAGCTGCGAGAGACAGCCTACGACCGGCACACTTACAGGCATACGACCATTGGATTCGAGGCCGACGTGCGCGCGATGCCGGAGGGCTACGACTACAGCCTGTCGTTCCACCAGCGCTACTATCGCCCGGAGAACGTCGTTCTCGTGCTCGCCGGCGACTTCGACTTCGATGTCGCCGAGGGGTTGGTGGAGCAGTACTACTCGGGATGGGAGCCCGGCTATGTGCCGCCGCAGATCCCCGGGGAGCCACAGCAGCGCGCGCCGCGCCGGCGCGTAGTGGAGTACCAGGGTCGCACGCTGCCGGTACTCACGGTCAACTACAAGGGGCCGGCCTGGAGCGCTAGCGACAGGCTCGCCGTGGCCACCGAAGTTCTCGGTCAGGTCGCCTTCGGCTCCAACTCCGACATCTACAAGAAGCTCGTGATCGAGGAGCGGCGCGTGCAGTTCCTGAACGGTGACTTCGACCTGCCTCGCGATCCGGGGTTGTTGAGCGTCGCCGCGATGGTTATCAACCCTGACGATGTCGGGGTCGTGGAGGCGGAGATCCAGAGTACGGTTGAGCGGTTCAGCGAGGAACTGGTGGACGAGAAGCTGTTCAACGACACGAAGAGCAACATGAAGTACGGTTTCCTCATGGGCCTCGAGACGGCTCAGAACGTTGCCTTTTCAATGATCCAGTACGTGATAAACACAGGCGGTATCGAGGCGGTGAACGAGTACTACAGTGCGCTCGATTCGGTCACCCGCGAGGATGTGCGCGAGGCCGCGCGCCGCTACCTCGTCGAGAACGGCAAGACCGTGGTGACGATGGTCCAGGCGGAGGGGGAATGATGAATATGCTAGCATTGTTACCGGCATGCCTCCTCGTCTTGGGGGCGTGTGAGACGGCTCCGGAAGGTACTGTTGCCCTCCACGAACCTGAATCGCCGTTCATCGCCTTCAACATTTGGGTGAAGGCGGGCTCGCAAAACGACCCTGCCGGGAAGGAAGGCGTGGCGGCGCTGACGGCGGCTCTGCTTTCCGACGGTTCGACCACCGAAGACAGCTATGATGTGATTCTCGAGAAGCTCTACCCGATGGCTGCCGGGTATGGCTACAACATCGACAAGGAGATGACGGTCTTCACGGGCCGCATTCACAGGGACAACCTGGACGCCTACTATGAGCTCTTCAGGAACCATCTGATAGCACCCGCATTCAAGGAAGAGGACTTCGAGCGGGTGAAGGCACAGAGGATGAACTTCCTGGAACGGACGCGCCGCTACGCTCGTGACGAGGAGCTGTCCAAAGAACTGCTCTTC
This sequence comes from Gemmatimonadota bacterium, assembly GCA_020344215.1. Lineage (GTDB taxonomy): Bacteria > Gemmatimonadota > Gemmatimonadetes > Palauibacterales > KS3-K002. The sequence continues at coordinate 2,437,924 of CP070815.1, read as the reverse complement.
AGCATGGCCTACGCGGGGACGCCGTACGAGCACCCGGAGGAGGGCTACGTCAGGTCGGTGGAATCGATTACGCTCGACGATGTAAAGGACTTCTATTCCCAGTACTACGTCCGCAACAGCATCCTCGTGGGCATCGGCGGCGGCTATCCGGCTGGTTTCCTGACACGAGTGCGCGAGGACTTCAACACGCTCCCCGAGGGCGAGGTGCCGGTCGTGCCTGCACCGCAGCCGAGGATGCCAGAGGGTATCGAAGTCCTGATCGTCGAGAAGCCGACCGACGCCACGCCGATATCGATCGGGTTCCCGACCGATCTGTTGCGTGGCGATCCGGACTTCTACGGCATGATGGCAATGAACTCCTGGTTCGGCGAGCATCGGAACTCGTTCAGCAATCTGTACCAGGTTATCCGCGAGTCCCGGGGGATGAACTACGGTGACTACAGCTACATCGAAGCGTTCCCCATGGGCTACACGACCCAGCAGCCGCGCGTGAACTGTTCACGCCGCCACCAGCTGTTCGAGATCTGGATCCGGCCGATCTCGATGACCGCGCCGGGCAACCTGCACGACCGGACGCTTTTCGCGACCCGGGCGGCGCTCCGCGAGTTGAAGGCGATTGTGGACGATGGAATGACCGAGGAGACGCTGGCGTCAACCCAGCAGTTCCTCCGCAATTACACCATCAACTGGGGCTCGACGATCGCCCGGCGCCTCGCTTATGCCGTCGACGACGCTTTCTACGGGATCGGCGGGGACGGGTTCCTGGCGTCGATCGGGCCGGGGCTTGCCGCGCTCTCGCTAGACGGGGTGAACCAGGCGATCAGCACGTACCTGCAGTACGACAACATGTACATCGTGTTCATTACCCGCGATGCCGAGGCGTTGAAGCAGAAGCTGCTGGACGGTGTGCCGACGCCGATCACTTACGCCGGCGAGAAGTCGGCGGAGCACATGGCGGAGGACGAGCTCATCGCCGGCTTCCCGATCCCCGTGACCGAGGAGAGTTTCACGATCATCGGTATCAACGAGGTGTTCGAGGAAGGGCCGCAATAGACTGCGGGCAACGCAGAGTTGAACGAGAAGAGGCCGGCGGGTCTGGTAGGCTCGCCGGCCTCGATTCGCGAGTAACCGGTCAGCGGCTACCGACTACTAGTCGTCATCCTCCCCGTCGGTAATCTCCTTCTCGTCGTAATAGTCGAGCTTGTGGAGCGGCATGACGACGCTCGACAGCACGTTGAGCACGTGCGCCGCGATACGTTTGTAGAATCTCGTGCCCATGACGAGGGCGACGGCGGTGCGGGCACTGTGGTCGCTGCGCGCGACGCGCTCGACCAAGTCGTCGCAGCGGTGCGTCAGATCTCGTCCCTCGCGCGTCAAGGCATGGGCGCGTTCGTGATCGGAGGTGGCAAAGACCTCAGCGGTTTCGGGGAACGCCTTCTCGACCCCGGCTCTTATCTCGCTCAGTTCGGCCACCGTGTCGTCGTCGGGCAGCGGATCGGGATGGTACTGCTTGACCTCTGAGAGGTTCTTCGCGTAGTCGCCGATTCGCTCGACGTCTTTGACCAGGCTCATCAGCAACAGGCAATAGGGAAGGGACGGTGTCGTACCCTGGAGCGAGAGGTGGGCGATGACCTGTTTGCGGATCGTCCGCTCGAGCCTGTTGACCTCGACGTCCGTCTTGTAGATACGGGTGCGTTCGTCGGCCGCCGCCGATTCGCCAAAGTAGATCCCCCCCGCCTTCAGCGTCATCTGGTACGTCAGCCTGAGCATCTCGGAGAAGTTCGCACCCATATCGGCGAGCGGCTTGTCCGACCGGAAGATGGCGAGCAGTTCACGAAGCATAACTAGCCTCCAATGCTAGCCGATGAGCCTGTTGAGGACCGCGAACAGGGCGGGAAGTCCGTAGAACAGGATCACTACGTAGAGGAAAGCCCACTTGCGGGAACGGACCGCGACGGCAGCAAGCCGCCGTGCCGCGGTGAGCGGGATTCTTCGGATTCTCTCTGTCGGGTAGATCAGCAACGTCGCGCTCATATTAAACAGCAGGTGCACCAGCGCGATGGTGATGCCCCAGCGTGCGTTGGGACCGGTCACCGCCAGCGCCGCCAGCAGCGCCGTCACGGTCGTCCCGATGTTCGCACCGATCGTAATCGGAAAGGCCTGCGATAGAGTAATAATACCGGCGCCGGCCAGCGGCACCAGTAGCGATGTCGTGATCGAGCTGGATTGCACCATGGCCGTCACCAGGATACCGAGGAAGATCCCGATGGCCGGTGCCTTGTGCAGCCCGCGGGACACGATCACCTCGACGCGCGAGCGCATGGCGCGCCGCATCACTTGCACCAACAGCATGAGGGCGAGGTAGATCAGGCCCGCCGAGACGAGGATCAGGATTATTGCCTGGAGTCGCTCGGAATCGACGACGGCCTGAATCGCACCCTTTATCGGCTGGAGCGCTGCCTTGAGCGCACCCTTGATGGGACTGTCGTACTCCATGCCCCCGAGGCCGGTGAGCAGTGACGAGATCGCCGTTGCGCTGCGCTGCAGGTAACCGGTCGCCATCTCGAGGGGCAGCAGAATGGCCACGGCCATGTAGTTGAAGAAGTCATGGCAGGTGGCGACAGAGAAGGCTCGGTAGAACTCCTGCTTCCGCCCCATGTGTGCTATCGAGACGACCGTGTTCGTCACCGTCGTCCCGATGTTGGCACCCATGATCATCGGTACGGCGTTGGCGATGGGGAGCGGGTTCTCCGGCGCGGCTACCAGCCCCACGATCAGCGAAGTGGTGACCGACGAGCTCTGGACCAGGGTCGTCGCCAAGATGCCGACCATGAGCCCCATGAACGGATTCCTCGTGGCGGTGAAGAACGAATCGATCATCCCTCCACCGAGCGACTTGAGTGCGTCGCCGAGCCCGTTGACACCCAGCAGGAAGATGAAGAGCAACGCCACGACGGCGACCATGCGGGCGAGCGGGTGCGTGGCGACAGCTGAGGGGATCTCGAGGATCGGCGGTGCCGTAGCTCTCAAGCGAGCCCTCGACCGTGTGGGTGCGTTGATTCGAGCTGAAAGGGGTAATCCGACAGCCGCGGCAATGTTACAGACCCGTCATAGTTTGGCAAGTGCTGTTCGCAGTGCCTGGCGGCTAATGGGTCGGCCGCTCCCACGGCGGCTCCGAGATGGGCCCGTGGATTCGGTTCTCCTCGATGTGAAAGCCCGTGTTCCCCTTGCCGCTCGAGTAGATCGCCTGCTGGTAGATCCAGTGCCTGGTGTAGCCGCGCCGTCCCACGATCCTGTGGCCGTTGTCGATGAAGTACCCGGTGAACCCCAGCGGTCCGTAGATCCGTCCGGCGAGGATCCAGTAGTCCGTTCGCATCGTCCGTTGCCTCCTCTTGGGCCACCATGCTCGGCGGCCGCCTGGCGGGTTTGTGCCCGTACAGGAGCAGGCCTCCCAATGGGCACATTCGGGCTTCTGACGATGTAGCTGGCCCCTAGCGGGTAAGGGTCCTCGTCTCTTATGCGGGGTTTAGGCTTTCGGGCCGCGAGCATTCAGTGCAAGAGGCGAGCCTGTCTGCGGCTAAATTGGGCCGGCTGCCGTAATCGCAGCCAGCAAGCGAGGTTCACCATGTCCGACCGGACGGGGAGCCGGGCGGGGGGCTGACACAAATACCCTTCGTCGTGCAAAGATTTCCGAGCTAATGGCCGACGCGGCTCGCCGGGCCCCTAGACGGCGCGTCCGTTGCCTCGCGCAGGTCATGGCGCATATTGCCTCGAGGCGGATGCCGTTTCACGCCGGACGCTCACGCCCGCAATGTGCGCGGAGCATTCGAGTCCGAGGGATACGTGCCCTTGAAGGTCGAGTTTCTGGGAACAGGCGGTGCAATAACGACACCCGTCCCCGGATGTGAGTGCCGGCTGTGCACTCAGGCACGAGAGAAGGGTGTGCCGTACAGTCGGGCCGGCCCCAGCCTTTTTGTTCACGGCCCGGACGTTCTCATCGATACGCCTGAGGAGATCAGCTACCAGCTCAACCGCTCTTCCGTCCGTCGAATCAGCGCCTGCTTTTACTCTCACTGGCACCCTGACCACGTAATGGGTCGCCGGGTGTGGGAGATGAACAAGGACTGGCGGGGCTGGCCGCGTCGTAACAGCTGCACGGACGTCTACATCCCTGAACACGTAGCGCGGGATTTCCGAGAGAGGCTCGGCACGTGGGAGCATCTCGCGTTCCTGGAAGCGCAGGGTCTGGTTCGGCTGGTCGAGCTCAGCGAGGGAGAGGTCGTGCGGTCGGGCGCGACCGAGATCCGGCCGATCCGCTTGGCCGAGAGCTACGCGTACGCGTTTCTGTTCGCGGAGACGAGTAAACGTCTCCTCGTGGTGCCCGACGAGCTGCTCGGCTGGGAGCCATCAGCCGACCTTCAAGGCGTCGATCTGGCAGTCCTGCCGATGGGGATAGTGGAGTTCGATCCATTCAGCGGCGACCGGCGCATTCATCAGGACCACTGGCTGCTGCGCTCCGAAGCTACTTTCCGACAGACGTTGGCCATCGTCGAGAAGCTTCAAGCGAAGCGCGTCGTATTGACGCATATCGAAGAGCCGGATGGCTTGAGCTACGACGACCTCAGGCGTCTGGAGGACCTCCTGCGCGAGGACGGCCTCAGTATTCGCTTCGCTTTCGATACTCTCGTTGCGGAGGTCTGATGCGGGCGCGCCCTGAAGGCGCCTCGAATGCCACGCAGCGGTGTCTCAGGGTAGGAGCGCTTTGATCGGAACCTCGCCCCGATTGTGCAAGCTGACGGTACGTCCTCCCAGCGATGTCTCGATGCGCAGTCGGGTCTCCAGTTCGTAGCGCACGGCACCGCGCCCGAGCAGAGCACGCGCTCCTGCCCCCACACCCTCCCAGGTGAACTCGGCAGGGATCGCTACGAGTGTGTGAGACGCAGGGACCAGCGACACGTTCTCCTCGAGAACTGCGTTACCGAAGTGGGTATCTTCGAGCTCGAGTTCTGCCTCGACCCGCGTGGTTCTTATCTCGTAGTCGTTTGGATTGTAGACGTCGAGTTGGAGGATCAGGGATCCACCCGAAAGATCGAGATCCACTAATTCGAGGGCCTCGAGGTCAACGGTCGGCCGCTCGAAGTGGAGGTGGCGAAGAGTCGCGCACGACGCCACGAATACCGCGACGCTAAGGGCGAGCACCGGAGGAAGCCGAAGCCTCCTCCGGTACGTTGTCCGACTCATCACCAGGCGATCCCGTAGTCTTCGCCGTAATCGCTCGAGCCGCCCCAGAACGACCCGTGCTCCCAGTCGAAGACGATCGCGTTCAGCGGTCCTGACGTACGCGCAGCGAAGGTCAGCGAGTATCCCATCTCACTAAGCTCAGCGCGCACCCAGGCGGGCACCGCCTCGTTCAGCAGCAGTCGACCGGGGATCGACGCATGGTCGCGGAACGAGTTCCGCATCTGATAGCTATTGAAGTTCGCCGCTTCCACGGCTTGCTGCACGTTCATGCCGAACTCGACAACGTTGAGAATGAACTGCAGGGTGTTCTGGTCCTGTGTGTCGCCGCCCTGCACAGCGACCGAGAGGAAGGGCTTACCGTCTTTAAGGGCGATGGTGGGCGTGAGCGTCGCCCTGGGTCGCTTGCCGGGCTCGATGACGTTGTACGGGTTCTCCGCCGGGTCGAGGACGAAGCTCTGAGCGCGCTGACTCATGCCGACTCCGGTACGTCCCGCGATCACCGCCGGGATCCAGGCCCCACTCGGGGTCACCGAGACGACCCAACCCTCCTCATCGGCGGCCTGGATCGAGGTGGTTCCCATGTGGAAGGCCTCCTCGATTTCGCCCAGTGCCGCGCTCGTCGCATCCCGGGCGGGCGGCCATCTCGACTCCCACTGCTGTAGGTGGTCGAGGAACGGGTTCCTGCCATCCTGGAAAGGGTACGGGTCACCCGGGCCGATATCGGCGTCGTTGCCCTCCCAATTGATGAGCTCCGCTCGCTCCCGAGCGTACTCCTTGGAGAGAAGGCCCTCGATGGGCTCTTCCGGGGGGAAGTAGGGGTCACCGTAGTAGAAGTCACGATCGGCGAACGCCAGGTTCATAGCTTGATAGAGCGTGTGGATGTAACGGGCGCTGTTGTAGCCCATCGATTTCAGGTCGAAGTTCTCCAGAATGTTGAGCGCCTGAAGCAGGACCGGCCCCTGCACCCACGCAGTGAGCTTGTAGACCTCGATGTCCTTATACGCAGTCACCACCGGCTCCTCGATGTAGACCTGCCAGTTCGCCAGGTCTTCCATCATGACCAGCCCACCTTGCTCCCGCGCCCCACGAACGAACTCCTGCGCGATGTCACCGCTGTAAAAGCGGTCGTAGGCCGCGTAGATGGCCTCCCTACGGCTGGCGCCGGCTGCCAACGCCTGTTCCTCCGCCTCGACCAGCTTGCGCAGTGTCTCCGCCAGGTCCGGCTGCCTGAAGATCTCGCCTGCATAGGGGGCCTCGCGCTCCTCACCCGGATGCGTAAGGTATACCGCCGCCGAGTACGGCCACTCCGCGATGCGGCTCTTGTTCCTTTCGATCGAGTTGGCCCCAGCGGCTTCGATCGGATAACCATCGGCCATCTGGATCGACGGCTCTAGAACGTGCTTCAGGCTCAACGTCCCCCACTCGGCTAACATCACCATCAGACCGCCGGGCGTACCGGGGGTAACCGCTGAGAGCGGTCCAAGCGCCGGGGGATAGTCGTATCCCTCCTCCCTGTAGAACGCCACCGTCGCACCGCTCGGCGCCACGCCGAGAGCGTTGATGCCGATCACTTCGCCGCTCTTCGGGTTGTAGATCAGGGCCTGGGTTTCTCCCCCCCAACCGAGGACGTCCCACATCGTGGAGGTTGCACCCAGCATGGCGCAGGCGGCATCGACCGCGTTGCCGCCTCTCTGGAACATCATCGCCCCAGCCGTAGCGGCCAGCGGCTTGCCGGTGATCGCCACCCAGTGGCGCCCGTGGAGCACGGGCTTGACGGTTCGCTGGGCGTACAACCCCGCGGGGAGCACGGCGAGAACGGTCGGCAGCAAGGTGAGCAGTAGCTTGGCTGGTCGCATGCTTCCCTCCCGGTGATGGGTATGAAACGGACTCGGTAGCCCGGGGCGAATATTAACACTTCATCTCAGCCGCGCACGGTCAACGTCGAGCGAGGAGGGCGAAGGGCACTCCGCGGCCAACGTTGACACCGCCTCGTACGTCAAATGAGCAGGAGGATGAGCTCCCCGAGAGCGCATTCCACGGTCGCAACATCCGTTAGAGAGGGCAGCATGTTGCCGTTCCGGCAAGTTGCAACGGTCGTCTGGGCGTTCCTGGGATTCATGGTAGCGGCGGCCCTGGTGCTGAACCTGCGGTACAAGCCGATAGGCGAGGGGGACGCGCGCTACTTGGACACCTGGACAGGCAAAATCCACCCTGTTGAAGCCGCTGCGCGCGAACCGCTGGCGACGTCGGCCGTAACGCACGCTCGGTTGAGGTCGGAGAGCGGAGCCGACGTGATCTTACTAGAAAGACTTCGCAGCCGCGAGTTGGAGAGGGGGTCTTGCAGAGGTGTGCGGTTCGCGTTCCCGGCTGAAGTAACCGAGTATCGCTAGCCGGGGACGTCTTCGGTCTGCCGCTCGTGGCCGAGCGCCGAGAGCGCATCCCAGATCGCCGCCTGCACGGTTTCGCTGAAGCTGGCGGTGGCCTTCTTCAACAGGCCTAAAGGTCCCTTCGATTTCACCGGGCGAAGCGCGGCGAGCAGTATCTCTTCCGAGTTCTTCGCGTTGTCAGGCGAAAGCCCGGCCAACCCGGTCAACGCCTTACACACTTCGATCAGGACTGCATCGGTCTCCCTCCGCCCCGAGCGATCCTCCGGGTCGAGCACTCTCGCATAGAACTCCCGAGCCTGTGGGTGTTGCGAGTTGATGGCTGCCAAATGTGACACGGCCGTCTGACGGACCCCGGCCTCCTGGTCGTGGAGCGCACGCAGGAAGTGCTCCTCCGCCTTCTCACCCTGCAGCTTGAAGAGCCCCGTCAGGCAAGCGTGCCGTACGTGCGGGTTCTCGTGGTACAGGAACGCGACGAGTGGCTGGGCGAGCCTCGTATCGCCTAGCTCGGCGACCTCAGAGATGATGTGGCGGACGACGGCCCAGTCGCCCTCCACGTTGGGGAGATTCGTCAAGAACGGCTGGAGCGCCTGCGCACCCATCGTGCGTAACGCCTCGAATGCGTTCAGGCGAAGCGCCTTGTCGTCGGTCTCCTCGTAGATGGAGATGAGCCCGGGCGCGACAACGTCGCCGACGAACCCAAGAATCGCCACCAGCCGGACGCGCTGGTCTTTGTTCTGGCGCCTCAGGTCCCCAAGCAGGTAACCGATCGTTGCCTCATTGACTATCTCCCTTCTAAGAAGGGTGGCAACTTGCCCGAAGAAACGTGCTGTACGCTCGACCCGGCACCCGTCGGCGATGACCTGAAGGATCTCGACTACAGGCTCGTACTCGCTGCGGCGCAAGAGGTCGGGTGTGATTCGGCACACAGTGGCTACGAGTTTCTTCGTAGCTTCACTAGCTCCCGGATTGCGCAGGAACCGGAGGTACTCGTCCTTGCGGCCCACGAAGGCATCCGCCAGGCGCCGCGTCTCAATGGCGCGCCGCACTTCAGGCGGTAATTGCTCCGCTGGCAGCACATTTTGCCGAACTAGCGCTTCGAGGAAATCATGATCGAGCACGCTCCCAATCGCACAAAGCTGGTCGGCCACATCGCGGAGCACGCCGACACAGCGGGTGATGACCGCAGACGGGTCCTCGCCGGTCGGTGCCGTGTGTTCTTGCTCGCCGAGTTTCTTCAGATCCTCGATGATCTGATGGGCGGTCGTCACCAGCATCTCCTCGCCCAGATTGGCGACTATCTCGCGCTCGACCTGTGACTCTTCCAATTCCGCAATGTCGGCCGCGATGAGATCGTAGTTGACCAGGAAGTCCTTAAGGAGCACCGGCGTGCGGATCGGGCGGATCGTGTCGTCGATGATCTGCAGCTTGATCCGGCGCATCTGGTCCTGCGTGGCACGCTTGTACAGCGGAAGGACACGAAGGTCCCGGCGCAGGCGCGTCAGGGCCATGCGGACGCGCCACGGCAGGCGGCGTTCCCGCCCGACCATCTCGTGCCGGAAGACCGCGGATATGTTGATGATGTTGTGATCGATCAGAGCCTGGGTCAGCCGCTCGTTGGCCTCCTGAACTGGGCCGCCACTGGGCGGCTGGCTCATCAGCTCGATGAAAGTGTCGAACTCCTCCGCTGACGCATCGGCTCTTATCGAGAAGCTCAGCAACTTCCAGCGGTTGAAGAAGTCGAGGAACTTCGGCGTGAAGAGGTCGGCCATGCCCTTGATCATCACCTGGTGCAAGGGCATCGGGACGGTAGAGTAACCGTCGACCGTGATCTCGGTGCCGTCCTGCTTCTCGAGCAGCGAGTAGATCAGCCCGGTGCGCCCAGCGACCAGCTCGGAGAACTGGTTGTACAGGCCGGACATCGCCTTCTTCGCCTCCGGATGGTCGGAGGCGTAGTAGCCGGTCCGCAGCATGGCCTGGATGAGGGCCAGCGTGAAGTCGGCCAACGGAGCGTAGGCTTCCTTACGCTGTAGGGAAGCCGCCGATGGCGTGCTGGCAGCTGGCACTGCGTTCGTCATGGCACTCGGGCGGGGGAACGGTCAGACGGGTTACGACAGGGGGAGCCGCGGGCCGACGCCGCTGGCCGAGACGTCTGAGACCCCTCCTAGACCTGCCTACACCGGGGCCAAAGTTCTGTTCCGTCAGGACTTCCGCGCTTTAGGGGGGGCGAGTGAGGCCTAAAGGGCCTGCCCTGTGCGGCGTCGTGGGACACCCGCGTGATCGCGTCACAGCATCGGCTGGAAAAGATAGCAGAAGTTCTCGACCAGACGGCGCGGGATACCCCTAGAGCGGTGCTGCGCGTACGTCAACTCGTCGCTCTCCGCTACCTCGGCGTCCACCTGCCTCCCGATCTCGTCCAGAAAGACGTGGTCGGCTACCTCGAGGTTCGTCTCGAAGTTCAGGTGGAGGCTTCGATAATCCAGGTTCGCCGAGCCGAGCATGGCGTAGACGTCGTCCACGATGACGGCCTTGGCGTGCATGAAAGGCGGCCGTCGCTCGTAGATCCGGACGCCGGCCTTGAGTAGCTGGGTGAAGATAGCTCGGGCCGCGAAATCGGTGTACCGGTGGTTGCTCCGTTTGGGGACTATGAGCTTGACGCTTACACCCCGGAGCGCCGCATAGCGGAGCGCCTGAACGATCGGCTCATCCGGCACGAAGTACGGGGTGACTATTGTGATCGAACGCTCGGCGGCGACAATCGCACCGAAGAACGCGTCGGCGAGACCGTGACCTTTGAGTTCTGGTCCCCCGGGGACGATCTGCACGAGCGCGTCGCCGACAGGCTCGAGCTCGGGGAAGTACCGAGGCTCGAGGAACTTCTCCGGTGGCTCGCCGGAGGCGAAGTGCCAGTCCTCGACGAACTGAAACTGTAGGTCGGACACGGCTGGACCCGCCAGTTTGACCTGGTAGTCGCGGATCGGCGCTCCTGTGGTGTAGGCACCAAGGTTCTTGTTATGGATGTTGATGCCCCCGACAAACCCGACTTTACCATCGATCACTGCGATCTTGCGATGATTACGCAAGTTTATCTGGAAACGCCCCTTGAGCGGGTTGGCCTGCGTTATCGAGCAAATGCGCACACCGGCCGAACGCGCCCGCTCGAAGAAGCGGAAGAGATACGCATAAGTCGATCCGAAACGGTCGTAGAGGAGACGACATTCGACGCCCTCCTGGACACGTGCGATAAGCCGGTCGAGGACCTCTCGGCCAGTCTGATCGCGTGCGAAGATGAACGTCTGCAGGTGAACGGACGATTCGGCGTCCGAGATGGCATCGAGCAGGGCGGGGTAGAACTCGTCGCCGTCGACCAGCAGCTCCGCGCGATTGCCCCTGAAAACACGGTTCGGTCGCACCGCGGGATCTGTGGCTCGAAAGATGTGTTGCGCTGGGTACTTGTGAGGCTCCTGCGTGTCGGGGTGGACGCAGTCCACCGCGAGGCGCTCGAACGTGGGGTGCCAGGCCGCGCGCTGGGCCACCAGGGCCTTCGACGCCTCCCTGGCTGCGGCTCCTCGCCGAACGCGATCGACTCCGATGCTGAGATAGGCCAGTGCCCCCACGTAGGGGAATGCCCAGACCACCGCGAGCCAAAGCACAGCGGAGACCGGACGCTGCTTGGTGAGTAGCACGTCCAGAGTCAGCACCGCCCCCAAGGCTAGGTGGCCGACGCTCAGTACAGTGAAGTCGAACATGGTCCCGCTTTAAACGTATCCAGGCCGGGGGGGCCGCGCGATGCACGGTTCGGGGTTGCGTTGACCCCCGGCCGGCTTCAGCTTGTCAGCAGCGGCGATCGGCCGTCTGGGCCCCGAGCGAGATGCCCGGGGCCTGTGTTTTTTGCGGATCCGGCGCGGTGGCGCGCAGCTGAGCGTAGGTAAGAACGAGAGAAGGCATGGACCCTGTTACCCACACTCTGGTCGGGGCGACGCTGGCACAAACGGGATTCAAACGCCGGACGGCGCTTGGTGCGGCGACTCTAGTCGTCGGCGCCGTTCTGCCTGATATCGACGTGCTCGCCTATTTCTGGGGGAGCGAGACCGCGGTCTGGTTCCGCCGCGGACTAACGCACGGAGTCCTGGCGCTGATCGTTCTGCCGTGCGCGCTAGCCGGACTGGTGCTGCTGTGGGATAGACTTGTGCGGCGGCGGCTGAAGGCCGAGGCGGAGCCGGCGGTAGGCCGCCAGGTGCTAATGCTGGCTGTTATGGCCCTCGCCACGCACCCGCTGCTCGACTTCCTCAACAGCTACGGCACGCGTTGGCTGGCCCCATTCTCTCAGGCTTGGTCTTACGGCGATACGCTCTTCATCTTCGACCCCTGGGTGTGGGCCATACTCGCCGCCGGGTTGTGGCTGAGTCGCGGGGGGATGAAGGGACCGAGGTTAGCGCTCGGCGTAGCCTCGGGCTATGTGGTTCTGATGGCGCTGTCTAACGTCGCGGCGCGAGGAGTGGTCAGACAGAGCCTGCGCCAGGACGGTGTCGTGGCCGAGCGGATCATGACGGCCCCTCTCGCGGCAGCTCCGTTCGAGCGTTGGGTGGTCGTGGAAAGCACGGCGGGCTACCTGGTCGGGCTGTTCAACTGGTTACCGGCTCCGCGGCTCGAGCTCCATGAGCTGCCTTATCACCACGAGCCGCCAAGCGACGCGGCGGTGCTGGCTGCTGAAGAGTCGCGCGCCCGGAAATTCCTGAGCTGGGCCCGGTTTCCCTACTACCTGGAGGAGGACGGACCTGGCCGCCACCGGCTCCACCTCGCGGACGCACGCTATACAGTCGATCCATACGGATCGTGGGCGTCGACGAGCGTTACGGTGCGGGGTGTCGCCCTCCCGGACTGAGAGCGCTGGCGGAGGGCGGCGTATCGGTCGTCATGACCAGGTGGCAGGCTCCGGCCGCAGCGGACCTTTGAAGAACGAGCCCGGTTCGCTCGAATAGCCGGAGCATGTGCCTGTTCTCCGCGAGGACGAAGGCGTCGAGCTCGGTGATTCCCTCGGCGCGAGCTACCTGCATGAGGTGCTTGAGGAGTAGGGAGCCGATGCCGCGGCCTTGATGGGCGTCCTCGACAGTAAGCGCCACCTCGGCCCGGTGCTGGGGCGCGTTGGGAGCGCTAGCGTAACGCCCGACTCCGACGATCTGGTCTTCGCCGTCTATGTGGAGCACGGCGACCAGCGCCGCTCGGCGATGGAAGTCGAGCTCGGTGAGATACACCAACTCGTCACGGCTAAGACTCTTTTTCACGCCGTGGAAGCGATAGTAAATGGTCTGTGGGCTGAGACGCTCGAAGAGGTCCACCAGCGCCTGCTTGTCGTCGGGGCGAATTGCCCGGATGTGCAGCTGCGTTCCGTCGCGCAGTTGCTCATCAGCAGCGAAGTTGTGCGGCTCCATCGGGTTTTGGCTCTCGAGCTGGTAAAGGGCCGCCACGAGCCGCTTCTCGGCCGTGTCGTAGAGGTCGTGCAGCCCGGGGAGATTGCCGTGCATAGGGCAGTTCTCCGACGCCGCATCGACACGGCCGGCGCGGCACACGTGGCAATCGCATTTGGCGCACTGTACAGGCATCGTCTCGGTCGTACGAGTTTGCGTTCTTCCAACAAGGTACAACCGCGGTGTAGGTTAGCCAGAGTGTAGGCGTGTCTTTCTAGCAGGAGGAGGGTATATGAAGGCCACAGCCGAGGTACAGGTCATCCCGATCGGATCGGGCGTGTCGGTGCGAGCGGAGGTGAAGCGGGCCCACCGGGTTCTGGAAGAAGCGAACCTCAACGCGCAGCTGCACTCGAACGGCACCAACCTGGAGGGCGAACTGAGCGAGATCTTCAGGGCGGTGGAGAAGATTCACGAGACGCTTCACTCCGAGGGAACGGTGCGTATCGCGACCTTCATCAAGGTTGCCACCCGGACCGATAAAGAGCCGAGTCTCGCCGGCAAGCTGTTCTAGACGGCCCGGACCAGCTCAGAGGACGTTGAACGGGTAGTCGGGGTGCTCCAACTCCTCCTTGCGCCGCCCCCGCTCGCGAAGCTTGGCCTGAGCTGCGGCCAGCCTGGCGATCGGTACGCGGAAGGCCGAGCAACTCACGTAATCGAGGCCTTGCGTATAGCAGAACTCGATGCTACGCGGGTGGCCGCCGTGCTCGCCGCAGATCCCGACCTTGAGCTCGGGGTTGACCGCTCGACCCGACTCGACGGCCAGCTTCATTAGACGCCCGACGCCCTGGATATCGAGGGCCTCGAACGGGTTCTCCGGCAAGACCCCCATCTCCACGTACGCGGGCAAGAACTTCTGCTCCGCATCCTCACGCGAGAACGAGAATGTGGCCTGCGTCAGGTCGTTTGTACCGAAGGAGAAGAACTCGGTGACCTCGGCGATTGGCCCAGCTGTCACGCAGGCCCTGACGGCCTCGATCATCGTGCCGAACTTGAAGTCGAGCTCGACGCCGTACTCACGCTCGACCTCGTCACGGGACTCGGCCACGAGCTCACGCACACGCACGAGCTCCTTCGGCTCGGTCACCTGCGGCACCATGATCTCGCAGACGGCGTCGACACCCTCCTTGGTCAACTCGGCCAGCGCCTCCAGGATCGCACCGATCTGCATCCTGTAAAGCTCGGGGGCGGTTATCCCCAAGCGAACGCCGCGGTGCCCGAGCATCGGGTTGACCTCGGTGATGTCCCGCACCTTCTGCAGGACCGCCTCTTTGTCCTCGATCAGCCCGTCGATCACGAGCTTCCCTTCAGCGCCGGGGAGTACATCGCCGAGCGTGTCGACCGGTGGGAGGTTCTCCTTCAGCGAAGGATCGACAAGCTTTACGATAGACTTCGGGTCAGCCTTACCGTCCGCCAGGCGATCGCGGACACGCCTCAGGCTGCCGAGCTGTAGTAGTAGCGACTCGAGCGAGGGGAGGAACTCGTGCAGCGGCGGATCCAGCAGGCGGATCGTCACCGGGAGTCCTTCCATCGCCTTGAAGATCTCCTTAAAGTCGCCCTTCTGCATGGGACGCAGCTTCTGGATCGCGTCGCGACGCTCACTCTCGCTTTGCGCCAGGATCATGTCGCGCACGATCGGCAGCCGGTCTGCTGCGTTGAACATACGCTCCGTGCGGCAGAGCCCGATCCCCTCGGCCCCCATCTCCCGTGCCTTGGCGGCATCTTCGCCTGTGTCCGCGTTGGCCCGCACGCCCAGCGAGCGAACTTCGTCGGCCCAGCCGAGGATCGTCTTCATCCCCGGGCCGAATTCCGGCTCGACAGTAGGGACCTCGCCGACGTAGACGGCGCCAGTACCGCCGTCGATCGTGATCACGTCGCCCTCACGGATCCGTCGGTCCCTTATGACCGCCACCTTCTCGCGATCGTCGATCTGGATGTCCTCGGCGCCGACCACGCACGGCTTACCCATCCCCCTGGCGACGACCGCTGCATGCGAGGTCTTGCCGCCGCGACTCGTGAGGATCCCCTTGGCCTGGAAGAAACCGTGGATGTCCTCGGGCTTCGTCTCTTCACGCAAGAGTATCACCGATTCGCCGCCCCGGCCTCGCGCCTCCGCATCGTCGGCGTCGAAAACGACTGCGCCGGAAGCGGCACCGGGCGACGCGGGCAGGCCCATAGCTACCGGTCGGGCCTCTGCGCCCGGATCGATTCGGCGGTGCAGAAGCTGCTCGAGGTGATCGGGGCTGATGCGCAGTAGCGCCTCCTCGACGCTGAGCAGCCCCTCGTCGACCATGTCCCGCGAGGTCCTGATAAACGCGGTCGCGTTCATTTTGCCGTTTCGCGTCTGGAGCACATAGAGCTTGCCGCGCTCGACGGTGAACTCGAAGTCCTGAACTTCGTGATAGCGCTCTTCGAGCGTCTGCCGCACCTTCTGCAAACCGCTCCAGATGTCGCCCATCTCCTGCTCGAGCTCGGCGATCGGCTTCGGCGTCCGGATTCCGGCCACCACATCTTCACCTTGGGCGTTCACTAGGTACTCGCCGAACAGCACGTTCTCACCGGTGCCCGGGTCCCGGGTGAAAGCGACGCCGGTGGCCGAATCGTTCCCCATATTCCCGAACACCATCGTGCAGACGTTCACGGCCGTCCCATTCGCCATCTCCGGCGTGATCTTGAACTCGCGGCGATAGTCTACGGCGCGCTTCCCCATCCACGAGCGGAAGACCGCCTCGATCGCCAGCTCGAGCTGGCGCGCCGCGTCTTGCGGGAACTCCACCCCTAGATCGTCGCGGATGACCGACCTGTACTCGTCGCAGATGCTCTTGAGCGAGTCGACTGTGAGTTCATAGTCGAAGGTCACGCCCTGCCGCCGCTTGGCCGCCTCCAAGATCGCGGAGAAGCGTTTCTCCTCTGCACCCATGGCGATCTGACCGAAGGCCTGGATCAATCGACGGTAGGCGTCGTACGCGAAGCGCGAGTTATCGGTCGCCGTCCCGAAAGCCGCCACAACCTCGTCGTTCATCCCGAGGTTGAGGATCGTGTCCATCATGCCTGGCATCGACAGGGCGCTGCCGGAGCGGACCGAAACGAGAAGTGGGTTCTCGGGGTCTCCGAACCTCTTGTCGGTCTTCTCCTCCAGCCGCCTCATCGCAGCCCGCACTTCCTCCAGCAGCCCGTCGGGAAGACTCCGGTCGCTCGCGTAGTACTGCCGGCACGCCTCAGTCGTGATGATGAATCCGGGAGGGACGGGGAGGCCCATCTGGGTCATGCCCGCCAGGCCGCTCCCCTTTCCTCCCAGGAGCTGTTTGTCGTTGGAGTCTCCTTCCTCGAACGGATAGACGTACCTGAATGCTCCCATAGTCGACCCCTCTGGTGCTACAGGTTCGTTGCAAAGCGCCTGAGCGCCCCAATCTAGCCCGCTCGATGCCGGTGGGAAACGACTCAGCCCGGCAGCCGCGGCAGCGAGGATCCTCTCCCCGGCTCCTCGTAGCGGCCGTCCCTTGCCGGCCGCCCGCTGGCGCGATAGGGTCCATACTATCTCAGACAAGGTGGTCCGGGCCCAGGAGGCGTCCAGGCGCCGGAGGTTGGCTATGCGCAGTCTGCTGATGGTCGAACGGGGTACGATCGTCCACTACGCAAAGTGGCTCGTCGCTCTTCTGGCTCTCGTCGCCGTGATTATGCTGGCGAGGGCGACGCTGAGCGGGCCCGATATCGTCCTGTCGACTGGCGGCCCGATAGCCGACTGGCCAGCCTACGGCGGGGATCCCTACGGAACTCGCTACTCCCCTCTGACTCAGATTACACCCGAGAATGTCGAGCACCTCGAAGTGGCGTGGGTCCACCGGACCGGGGATGTCTCCGATGGAAGCAAGTACCCGCGTAAGACATCCTTCGAGGCCACCCCAATCCTATTCGAGGGAACGCTGTACTTCAGCACCCCGTTCAGCCGCGTCGTCGCCCTCGACCCGGAGACCGGAGCCGAGCGTTGGAGCTACGATCCGCAAATCGACCTCAACGAAGGGTACTCGGAGAGTCTGGTGTCCCGCGGTGTGGAGGCCTGGGTCGATCCCGAGGGGCGGGAAGGGGAAGCCTGCCAAAAGAGAATATTCTTCGCCACCCTCGACGCGCGACTTCTGGCTCTCGATGCGCTCACCGGTCGGCCCTGCCAGGGATTCGGCGATTCCGGTGAGGTCGATCTGAAAGTCGGTGTCGGCGAGGTCGAGATCGGCGAGTACGAGGTCACATCTCCGCCCGTCGCTTTGGGCGATGTCGTGATTGTCGGGTCGGCTCAGGGGGACAACCGTCGCGTCGACGTCGAGAGCGGCGACGTCCGCGGCTTCGATGCGCGAACCGGCGAGCTGCGCTGGAGCTTCCAGCCCGTGCCCCGTGCCCCCGACAGGCCCGGCTGGGACGCTTGGCAGCCGGAGCAGGCGCGGCGCGTCGGCGCGGGGAATGCCTGGGCCCCGCTCTCTTCTGATCCCGAACGTGATCTGGTGTTCTTGCCCACCGGAAGTGCGGCGCCCGACTTCTACGGCGGCGAGCGGCTGGGGAACAATGCCTTTGCCAATTCCGTCGTCGCTCTCCGGGCCTCGAGCGGAGAGCTCCTCTGGCACTACCAGGTCGTGCACCACGATCTCTGGGACTACGACATCGCCTCACAGCCGACGGCGACGACGATCCGCAGGGACGGCCGGGAGATCCCGGCCGTCGTCCAGGCGACGAAGATGGGCCACATCTTCATCCTCCATCGAGAGACGGGAGAGCCGCTTTTCCCTGTTGAGGAGCGCCCGGTTCCGGCGAGCACGGTTGAGGGTGAAGCGGTCTGGCCCACCCAGCCGTTCCCAGTGCTGCCACCCCCTCTGTTGCCGGAAAGGATGACGCCCGATTCCGCCTGGGGCCTCACACCCTGGGACAAGGGCAAGTGCCGGCAGAAGATGGAGTCACTCAGCTACGAGGGCATCTTCACGCCGCCGAGCCTCGAAGGCACCCTCGAGTATCCCAGCATGATAGGTGGAGCCAACTGGGGCGGCGTTGCAGTCGACCCGGAACGCCGACTCTTGGTGGTCAACCTCAATCGTTTTGCCAGTTGGGTCCGGCTCATCCCACGCGACGAATTCGACGACGCGCGACGCGCGCCGGATGCCGAGGGCCAGTTCACCGCGCAACGAGGAACACCCTACGGTATGAATCGAGATGCCGGCCTCGTATCACCCTGGGATGTACCTTGCACTCCGCCCCCCTGGGGGAAGCTTGTAGCCATCGACATCGATGAGGGGTCCGTCCGCTGGGATGTCCCGCTCGGCACGATACGGGACATCGCACCCGTGCCCATGCCCATCCAGTGGGGCACGCCGAACCTCGGCGGGCCGATCGTCACGGCCGGCGGGCTCGTCTTCGTCGGCGCCGCGATGGACGACTACTTGCGTGCGTTCGACAGCGAGACAGGTGAAGAAGTCTGGAAAGGCAGGCTGCCGGCGGGTGGGCAGGCAACTCCGATGACCTACAGGATCCGGCCGGATGGCAAACAGTTCGTGGTGATCGCCGCCGGCGGCCACGGTGGCCTCGATACGACGCTCGGCGACTATCTCGTGGCGTTCGCGCTTCCTGACTAGCTGCCGTCAGCCCCGCTCGCCCGAGCCTTGTAGACCTCGCGCGCCTCCGGCTCCGCCTGCTCGCAATCCTCGCAGTCCGACCCGAGCTCCTCGCAGGGTACCCCGTCCGCCTGCGCTTCACCACAAGGTGGGCCGCCGGTATCGATAACCTGATCTTTGTTCGCCCGCTTCTTGCTCCGCGCGTCTTCCATTATCCCTCGCGATCGCAAGTTTAGGAGGAGACGGCCGGTCGCACTCCGGTGCGCTTCAACCGCTTTAGCCGAAATCTAGACCACATCACGACCAACCGCAAAGGCGGGCTGCTCTCTGCAATCGGCCCGCCTCACCCCTTGGAAGTCCCGCAGTCAGATGCGTGACAAGCTGTCCGAACGGGACGCGCCAACGGTGAGACAGAACTAGTGGCCGGTGGCGATTGCTCGCCGCATCGAGCCAAGCCTGTAGTGAAGTCCGAGGGGGGTGACGTTGTGAGCAAATGCAGCAGGGGCCCCGGGTTCTCCTCTTGCGAAAAGCTTAACCCTGTTTATAATGAAGACGGTTAAATAGGTAGCAGCCGAAGTTTAGGTGCGTGCGCCCCTACCTCGTAGCTCCGCTGGTTCATCCGGCAGCTTGGACAGTGCGGGGCAGAATGAAGGGGTGCCGCATGAAGAAGACCCACCCCACCGACGTTCTCCACGACTTCCTCGGAAGCGCCCAGATCTTTACCTCGGCGGTTAACGACCTCCTTGAAGAGCAACTGCGCGAGGCCGGCGGCCCCAAAGTCACCTTTTCCCAGCTCAAGTTGCTCAAGATGGTGTCGCTGACCGAGGACTACACCGTCAGCAACGTCGCCGCCTATCTGGGGGTGAGCAACGCCGCCGCCAGCAAAGCGGTAGATCGCCTGGTGCGACGCCGCCTGCTGAAGCGGGCTGCAGCGGAGGCCGATCGGCGTGCCGTCAGGCTCTCCCTTACGGAGACGGGTCGCCGCTTGTTGACGAGCTACGAGATCATGGCAGATGAGCAGCTGGCGAAGTTGTTCGGGGATTTTCCACGCACGCGCCTCCGCGAGACTGCCGAGCTGCTCGACCGCCTTTCCGTCAGCATAGTGGCCCGCGACGGTGAAGGGGAGGGGTTCTGCTTCCGCTGCGGACTCCACTTTCGAGAGCGGTGCCTGCTTAGGAAGGCGGCTGGGCGTAGCTGCTATTTCCATGAGCACAAGCGTGCTGAGAGCAGTAGCTCAGTTTAGATAGTCGCGACTTGCCACGAGAGGGGAACGCCAGATGACGCAAGCTGCTTTGACGATTCCGGTCCAGTCAGAGCTGGCCGAGGCCGTCTTCCGCGAGAGCGGCGAGAACGTGAACCTCTGTTACCAGTGCAGCAAGTGTGCAGCCGGATGTCCGGTATCGTACGCGATGGACTATACACCAGTCCAAGTCATTCACGCGATCCGCCTAGGCCTCGAGGATCTGATCTTCGGCAGCAAGACGATGTGGCTCTGCGCGTCGTGCGAGACCTGTACGACCAGGTGCCCGCAGGAGATCGACATCGCCCGTGTGATGGACGCGGTCAAGATCATCGCTCTCAGGCGCGGCGTGAGACCGGCTGTACCGCGCGTGGCGTCCTTCTACAAGGCCGCCCTCGCCAACATCAGAAGCTTCGGCCGAATGTTTGAGCTCGGCACGATCATGTACTTAAAGCTGAGGACTCTCGATCTCTTCAAGGACGCCGGCCTCGGGATCAAGATGTTCCGAAAAGGAAAGCTAAAGCTGTTCCCGAGTTTCACTGGCGCGCGAACGACACGAAGGATCTTTCGCCGAGTGAAGAAGCTCGAAAAGGAGAGTACGGGCACCTGACGGATCTTTGTCGCGGGATACTGGGGGAGGCCAGCAAGGAATGAAATTGAGATACGCTTACTACCCGGGATGCTCTCTCCACTCGACCGGTGCCGAGTACGACATGTCTTTCAGGGCCGTGTGCGAGAAGCTTGGCTTAGAACTGCAGGAGATTAGCGGCTGGACCTGCTGCGGCACATCTCCCGCGCACTCCACCTCCAGACTGCTGTCACTCGCTCTTCCTATCGAGAACCTGCGCCTAGCCGAGGAGATGGGGTTGGCCGAGCTCGTCGCCCCGTGTGCTGCCTGCTTCGCCCGCCTCAAGGTTGCGCACCACGAGGCGAATGCGGATCCGGAGTTGCGGGACAAGCTCAGCCGAGTCATCGAGGCGCCCGTTCCCAAGAGTGTGACCGTTCGTCACCCGCTGGAGATGTTCTGCAACGGCGTGGACGTCACGGGTCCCGTCACCCAGCAGTTTCCAGAGCTGAAGGTCGTGTGTTACTACGGCTGCTTGCTGACAAGACCGCCCAAGGTAATGCAGTTCGATGAGTGTGAGTACCCGGTGAGCATGGACCGGCTGCTTCGATCGCTCGGCATCGACACGCTCGACTGGTCGTATAAGACCGATTGCTGCGGCGGCGCTTTCGCTCTGACGGAGACAGACGTCGTTCTCAAGCTGACGCACGACATACTGGAGGATGCGAAGGCCGTGGGTGCAAACGCGATCGCCGTCGCTTGTCCTCTGTGTCAGGCAAACCTGGATACTCGCCAGAGCGAGATCGAACAGAAATACGACGCGAGCTACGGACTCCCCGTGTTCTACTTCACACAGCTGATGGGATTGGCATACGGGATACCATCCAAACAATTGGGAATAGACAGGCACTTCGTCCGTGCAGACGAATTGTTATCCGGCGCTAGCGCCTGAGAGAATCGAGCGGGAGGAAGAATACATGGCTGAGGAGAATGGTCGAAAGGTAGGTGCCGTCCTGGTAGTTGGAGGCGGCGTCGGTGGCATGCAGGCCTCCCTCGATCTCGCTGAGTCCGGCTATAAGGTCTATCTCGTTGAGAGCGACCCCGCCATCGGGGGAGTGATGGCGCAGCTCGACAAGACCTTCCCCACCAACGACTGCGCAATGTGCACGCTAGCACCTCGCATGGTCGATTGCGGTGGGCACCTTAACATCGAAAAGCTGACCTACTCTGAGATCGAGTCGGTCGACGGGACGGCGGGGCGCTTCACGGTCCGTGTCAGAAAGAAGGCGCGTTTTGTAGACCCCAACAAGTGCACCGGCTGCGCCGAGTGCGTCCAACACTGCTTGGTCAGAAACAGGGCTTACCTGGAACGAGTCGAGACACCCGAGCTGGCGCTGCTGGCGGACGAGTTGGACGGCTTGAGGAGGATAGTCGAGAAGTACAAGGGCCGCAAAGGAGCAGTTGTGCCCGTCCTGCAAGCGGCACAGGAACTGTACAACTACTTGCCGGAAACGGCAGTGCGATATCTGTCCAAGGAACTGGACATACCGCTCAGTCTTACGTACAGGCTGGCCACCTTCTACAACGCGTTTAGCCTCACACCCAAGGGAAAGCATCTCCTGCGCGTTTGTATGGGGACGGCCTGCTACGTGAAGGGGGGAAAGCGAATCCTCAGAGCATCTCAGAAGCACTTGAACGTAGACATTGGCGGCGTGACCGCTGACAAGGAATTCGGGCTGGAGACGGTTAATTGCCTTGGCTGCTGTGGCCAGTCGCCGGTCGTGACTGTCGATGATGATGTGTTTGGATACGTGAGGGAATCTAGGCTCCCGGAGCTGATAAGGAGTTATAGATAGCAAGGAGAACAACGATGCCCAAGATGAAGCCTGGCGACCTGGAGAGAATCGGGGAGAGAATCAAGCGCACAATGCTCCTCAGGGAGGGGGAGAGCCGAGCCAAGGTCATCGTCCACATGGGCACTTGCGGCATAGCCGCCGGGGCTAGGGGCGTTATGAAGGCTGTGATGGACGAGATCGAAGAGCGAGATATCGACGACGTGGTGGTCACGATCTCAAGTTGCGCCGGCCTTTGCAGCCGAGAGCCGATGATCACGGTCGAACTGCAGGGCGAACCGGCAGTCAAGTACGTAGACCTGACTCCTGAGAAGGCAAAGAAGATCCTCGTCGAGCATGCGCTCGGCGGTAAGATAGTCACCGAGTACGCTCTAGCTGCGGGGAGCGAGAGAAGCATTTAGGGAGATCTGGAGCGATGGCATACAGAGCAAATGCGCTGATATGCACGTGCACAAATTGCATATCAAACGGCTCCTTGCAGATAAAGGATGCGCTTCAAGCCGAGATCGGCCGTCGCGGCTTGCAGGATGATGTCCTCGTAGTGCCAACTGGGGCTAGCGGCCTTTGCGTGAGAGGTCCGATCCTCTTAGTCCAGCCCGACGGAATCTTCTATCAACGCCTCAGAACCGAAGACATCCCTTACCTGGTGGAGGAGCACCTGCTAAAGGGACGACCTGTAAGATCCCTGATGTATGTGCCTCCTGGTGAGGAAGTGCCCATTCCGGAGCTGCGCGACATTCCGTTCTTCAAAGATCAGAGACTCGTCGCACTGCGGAATCGCGGCATGATCGATCCCGAGAAGATCGAGGAGTATATCGCCAGAGATGGGTACAAAGCGCTCGCCAAGGCCCTGACCTCGATGTCGCCGAACGAGGTCATAACAACGATAAAGGAAGCAGGGCTTCGCGGGAGAGGGGGCGCCGGATTTCCTACCGGTGTCAAGTGGGAACTGTGTAGGAATTCGGTGGGCGGGCCCAAGTACGTCATCTGCAATGCCGATGAGGGCGACCCCGGGGCCTTCATGGATCGAAGCATCATTGAGGCCGACCCGCACTCTATTCTCGAGGGCATGGCGATAGGTGCCTACGCCATAGAGGCGTCCAAGGGATACGTCTACGTGAGGATCGAGTACCCCCTCGCCATTGAGAGGCTGGAGTACGCTGTTAGCCGGGCTTATGAGTACGGATTGCTGGGAGAGGACATATTCGGCAGCGGCTTCAATTTCGACGTCGAGATCTTTCAGGGAGCCGGAGCTTTCGTCTGTGGAGAAGAGACCTCGTTGATTGCCTCCATCGAAGGCAGGCCTGCTGAGCCTCGTGTCCGCCCTCCATTCCCCGTCCAGTCTGGGCTTTGGGGAAACCCTACCAACATCAACAACGTGGAAACGTGGTCAAACGTGCCCGCCATCATCAATTGGGGGGCGGAGTGGTTCTCGGCACTTGGCACCGAAACGTCAAAAGGCACGAAGGTCTTCTCTTTGGCAGGCAACGTCCACAACGCCGGCTTGGTTGAAGTGCCGATGGGCATAACGCTCCGCGAGATCATCTACGATATCGGTGGGGGCATCCCCTACGGAAAGAAGTTGAAGGCAGTTCAGACCGGCGGCCCCTCCGGCGGGTTCATTCCGAGCCATTTGCTCGACATGCCTGTGGACTATGAGCGCCTGCAAGAGGTCGGTGCGATCATGGGCTCGGGCGGAATGGTCGTCATAGACGAGGACACCTGTATAGTAGACATCGCGAAGTATTTCTTGGAGTTCACGAATGACGAGTCGTGTGGAAAGTGCACCGCCTGCCGAGAAGGCTCAGAGGTACTTCTGACACTCCTGAACAAAATCTCTGACGGAGAAGCAGAAGACACAGACCTGACCCTTCTCGAGGAGCTGGGTGAAGCCGTCAAGGAGGCCTCAATGTGTGGGTTGGGTCAGACGCTCCCCAACCCTGTACTGAGCACGTTGCGTCACTTCAGAGATGAATATGACGCGCACATCAAGTACAAGAGATGTCCAGCTGCGGTCTGCAAAGGCATAACCTCGTCGCCTTGCCAGCACACCTGTCCCATCGACCAGGACGTGCCTTGCTACATCGGCTTGATTGCGCAAGGGAAGTTCGACGAGGCGGCAGAGATCGTCAGGAGAGAGAATCCGCTACCTGCGATATGCGGTAGGGTCTGTACGGCTCCATGCGAGGGAAAATGCCGCTCCGGCGCGGGCGGCGGGGACGCGATCTCCATCCGGGCGCTCAAGAGATTCCTAGCTGACTACGCACGGAAGAACGGGCTCGATCCTACGCCCAAACCGAAAGAGCGCAAGCCCGAAAGGGTCGCGATCATTGGCTCCGGGCCCGCCGGGCTGACATGCGCCTACTACCTCGCCCTCGAGGGATATCCCGTGACCATTTTCGAATCGCTTCCGGTCGCAGGCGGTATGCTAGCGACTGGGATTCCCGACTACAGGTTGCCCAAGGATATCCTGAACTATGAAATCGATCTCATCTGCAAACTGGGGGTGGAGATCAGAACGAATGCGACCGTGGGCGAAGACGTCCAGCTGTCCGATCTGAGGGAGCAGTACAAGGCGGTGTTCATCGCAACGGGCGCCCACAAGGGACTGAAGCTGAATATCGAGGGGGAAGACTCCCCGCAGGTCATCGACGCGGTGGATTTCCTGCGTGCGGTCAATCTGGGCGGCGAAGTCGCAATCGGAGAGAAGGTGGCGGTGATCGGCGGAGGGGACGCCGCCGTCGACGCGGCCAGAGTTGCACGGCGCCTCGGTAAGGACGTCAAGATACTCTACAGGCGAACCAGAAATGAGATGCCGGCGGCCAAGGAAGAGATCGAGGAATTGGACCGGGAGGGGATTGCTATCGAGTTCTTGGTCGCACCGGTAAAGGCCCTGTCAGAGAATGGTAGACTGAATGGCCTTGAATGCATCCGGATGGAGTTGGGAGATCTCGACAGGACCGGCAGGAGGAGACCTGTTCCGATCGAAGGTTCGGAATTCACGGTCGAGATTGACACCCTGGTCCCGGCGATCGGTCAGGAGCCGGACGTGGTGCCGATGGTAGATGGCAATGGGCTGAAGTTGTCCCGCTGGAACACCGTCGAAGTCGACCCGGAGACCCTGTATGCCGGAGTGGAAGGCATCTTCGCCGGCGGCGATGTCGTCAGCGGACCGGCGACGGTTGTGGACGCAATGGCCCACGGGAAGAACGCCAGTCGAATGATACACAACTACATCCAGGGGCTGCCCGTCAAGCGGGGTTATAGTGTGACCCGCCCGGCGATTGACGTAGAGGTCGTGGAGCTTACCGACGAAGAGATCGAAGGACTGCAGAAGCCCGGCATGCCGCTGCTGCCGGTCCAGGAACGGCTCGATACGTTCGAGGAGGTGGCGCTCGGCTTCAGTGCCGAGATGGCCATGGCAGAAGCAAAGCGCTGCGTCAGGTGCGACAAAGAGAGCGCGGACTGAAGGCTGGCTGTCGCCTGACGCTTACAGTCGACCAGATGTGAGGTCAGTTCGAGACGATGAAACTTCAAGATATTCGAGACATTCTCGGTGCGGAGGTGATAACAGGGGGGAACCTGCTATCCCGAGAGGTCAGCATGGGCTGTGGCGCCGACCTGATGAGCGATGTCCTCGCCTACGGCAAGTCAGGTTCTGTCCTATTGACAGGACTGACGAACCAGCAGGTTGTGCGCACGGCGGAGATGGCCGAGATCGTGGCCATTTGCTTCGTTCGCGGGAAAAGGCCCGATGAAAAGACAGTGAGCATGGCCAGCAGCCAGGGTTTGCCCCTGATGGGAACAACGTTACCGATGTTCGAGAGCTGTGGCCGCTTGTACAAGAACGGCCTCCGCGGCGTCTCTGAATACGGAGAGTAGAAGCTTTGGTGCAGGACAAGCCAATCACCAAGGTTCAGGAGCTGGTCTACGAGATGAAGGTCAAACAGGTGATGGCCGAGAATCTCATCACCGTTCGGCCGGAAACTCCGATGAGCCAGCTACGGGAGATCTTCCGTCAAAAGCGTATCTCCGGCATGCCGGTCGTAGAGGGAGACTACCTCGTCGGGATCGTTAGCCTCGAGGACTTCATCAAGTGGCTTTACGACAGAGAAGAGGAGTCCCTCATAGAGTCGAAGATGACAAGACAGGTGGAGTGTCTATAC
Organism: Gemmatimonadota bacterium; assembly: GCA_020344215.1. Lineage (GTDB taxonomy): Bacteria > Gemmatimonadota > Gemmatimonadetes > Palauibacterales > KS3-K002. The sequence continues at coordinate 2,411,419 of CP070815.1, read as the reverse complement.
GATGACGAGCCACTGGTCCACGCTATTAGCAAGTTCGAGAGGACGGGCTATGGCCGGTTCACGGTCATCGACCGGCGGAGCGGGAAATTGGTGGGCGTGATCACAAAGGGCGATATCATAGCGGGGCTGCTCGAGAAGCTGGAGATCGAGTATCACGAAGAAGAAATACACCGCTACCGTGCAAGCCACATATTCGAAGACATCGTGGCTGATAGAACGAGGCTAGTCTTCGAGTACGACGTCTTGGGCCAGGACTTCGAGGGGGCGGGGGAGTGCTCCAGCCGACTAAAGCGCACGCTAGGACGTCTCGGTCTGGATCCCGCAACGGTTCGCCGAGTGGCGATAGCCAGCTACGAGGCAGAGATGAACCTCGTTGTATTCACGAAGGGCGGGAGAATCGTCGCCAGGGTCGAGCCAGGATGCATAACCATGGAGGTAAAAGACTCTGGTCCTGGAATCGCTGACGTCAAGAAAGCGCTTCAGCCCGGGTACTCAACGGCTCCACAGTGGGTCAGGGACCTGGGCTTCGGAGCCGGGATGGGCCTGAACAACATCCAGAAGTGCGCCGACGAGATGCAGATCACCTCGACCCTCGGCAAGGGCACTCACCTCAAGATATCCATCCTCACCGGAGATGACAGTGGAGCTAAAGGAAATAGTAGAGCAGCTCGATCTCACCGTTCGCACGGGCAGGAAGAATCTTGATACCGAGGTCGCGGCGGGATATGCCAGCGACCTCATGAGCGATGTCATAGCCCACGCGAGGGAAGGGAGCCTCTGGGTTACGCTGCAGATCCATCAGAACATCGTCGCGGTGGCCAGCATGAATGACCTCGCTGGAGTGATACTGGTAAACGGCAGGGAGCCGGAGGGCGACACGATTGAGAAGGCGGAAGCCGAAGGCTTACCGATCATGGTGACGCCGCTTCCGACCTTTGAGGTGGTAGGCAGACTCTACGGCTTGGGGATCAGCGGGATCCCCCGCACAGGGTAGTACGGAGCTCGGGACGAGGTGATGAGGCAGCTGCGAGCCGACCTGCACTTGCACACCTGTCTCTCTCCTTGCGGCGAGCTAGAGATGGTGCCCAGCGCGATCGTCAAGGAAGCGAAACGTATAGGCTTGGATGTCATCGGTGTGTGCGATCACAACTCGGCCGAGAACGTTGCCGCAGTCGTAAGAGCCGGGGCGAGAGAAGATCTCCCCGTCATAGCCGGGATGGAGATCACCTCGCGTGAGGAAGTGCACGTTCTAGGGCTCTTCGGCGATGAAGGTCAGGTCATGCGCCTCCAAGACCTGGTCTATGAGAATCTGGCCGGAGAGAACGACCCGGAGGTGTTCGGGCACCAGGTGGTCGTTGACGAGTTCGACAACGTCCTCCGCCTCACGGATAAGCTCTTGATCGGAGCAACTAGCTTGTCGCTGGAGGAAACCGTACAGGCGATCCACGATTCCGGAGGGCTGGCAATCGCTGCACATATCGACCGCGAACGGTTCGGTCTGATTGGCCAGCTGGGGCTCATCCCGGCTGGGCTTCCGTTGGACGCCGTGGAAGTGTCACCTCGCTCTCCTGTTGGCGACTGGGACAATCTCCCGGTTGTCAGCTTCTCCGATGCCCATTTCTTGGACGACATCGGCAAGAGCTCGACTTGTTTCGTGCTGGAAGAGGGAACGTTCGAGGAGATTGCGAAAGCGCTGCGCAGCGAGGACGGTCGAGCGATAATGAAGCTGTAAGATGGAAGATCTCAGTCTTCATGTCATGGACATAGTGGAGAACTCCATCACCGCTGCGGCAAGCAGGGTTGAGATCCTGATCGTCGAAGACAACGGTAGGGACATTCTGTCGATTGAAGTCAAAGACGATGGCGAAGGGATGGAGGCGGAAGCTAGAGACAGGGTTCGTGACCCCTTCTATACAACGAGGACGACGCGACGTGTCGGCCTGGGTGTTCCACTCCTGGCTCAGGCTGCCAGAGAAAGCGACGGTACCTTCGAAATCGAGTCCGAACCGGGGAAAGGAACCACGGTCAGGGCCTCCTTCCGTCACAGCCACCCGGACCGCAAGCCGTTGGGAGACATGCTGGGGACGATACGCATGATAGCGGCCGCAATGCCCGAGCTGGAGCTGATATTCGAACACAGGGTCAACGACTCGGTCTATCGGTTCGATACGAGGGACTCGAAAAAAAAGACGCCCGAAGCACGGCCTGAAGTTGGAGGTCGCTAGCACTCTTCTTCGCGGGGTACGTGAGATATGGTGAGATTGACCATCGATGGCCTGGAAGTCGATGTCGAACAGGGGTCGACGGTTCTCCAGGCTGCGGAACAACTGGGTATCAAGATCCCGACTCTTTGCCACCACAAGGCCTTGGCCCCTTACGGCGCCTGCCGCCTATGCCTTGTCGAACTTCAGACCCCGGGGGGCTCGCGGATTGAGGCTTCCTGCGTCTATCCAGCTCTAGAAGGCCTCGTGGTCAAAACCGATGCGGAGAGGGTTCTCAAGACTCGCCGCGTGATGATGGAGTTGCTGCTAGCGCGCTGCCCGGGAGTGGAGTCGCTGAAGCGGCTGGCGAGCAGTCTGGGAGTCGAGGATACGCGCTTCCCGAAGAAGGATGAGGTTTGCATCCTGTGCGGGCTCTGCGTCCGGGTATGTGAGGAGCGGATGGGGATTAGCGCCGTCAGCTTCGCCAACCGCGGCTCAGCCCGTAAGATCTCTCCCCCCTACGACAAGCACTCACCCGTCTGTATTGCCTGTGGCGCCTGTCAAGTTGTCTGCCCGATGGAGGTGGTCGATCTATCCCAGGTCACGCTGCACGAGCCACGACCCATTATGGCCGACTATGACGTGGGTCTGGTTCAGCGGTCTTCGATCTACATTCCGTTCCCTCAGGCGATACCCAAGGTAGCAACGATCGATCCGGATACCTGCATGCACCTCCTTAGAGGTGTTTGCGGTTCGTGTGAGAGTTTCTGCCAGGCCGGGGCGATCGACTTCAGCCAGAAGGACGAGATCGAAGGAATAGACGTCGGCGCCGTAGTGTTGGCACCCGGATTCGAGGGTTTTGATCCCAACCTTAGGAAGGAACTCGGCTACGGCAGATACCCGAACGTCATCTCTAGTCTTCAGTTTGAACGGATCCTTTCAGCCAGTGGACCGTTCCTGGGCCAGGTGCTCAGGCCATCCGATCACAAGCATCCCAAACGGGTCGCCTGGATCCAGTGTGTCGGGTCACGTGATGTGGAAAGAAACTACTGCTCCTCGGTCTGCTGCATGTATGCGACGAAGGAGGCGATCATTGCCAAGGAGCACGAGCCCGACCTCGACTGCACGATCTTCTTCATCGATATGCGGGCCTTCGGCAAAGGATTCGACGCATACTACAATCGTGCCAAGCAGCTCGGTGTCAGATACATCCGTTGCTTGCCTTCATCCATAAAGGAAGTCCCGGACACAGGCAACCTGAGGGTCACTTTCCAGGAGGCCGACGGCGAGCTAGTGACCCAAGAGTTCGACATCGTGGTCCTTTCCACCGGTCTCGGACCTCCCGTCGAGGCTCGAAGAATGGCGGAGCAATTTGGGATCGAGCTCGATCACCACGGTTTTGCCGCCACGCAAGACTTCGCGCCGGTCGAGACGTCACTGCCGGGGGTGTACGTATGTGGGCCTTTCACCGGGCCGAAAGACATCCCCGAGACGGTCATGGAGGCCTCGGCCAGTGCCTCCAAGGCGATGGCGCTGCTGGCGGAGGAACGGGGCTCCCTGGTCAAGGAAAAGGAGTACCCGCCTGAGAAGGACGTAGCTGGCCAGGAGGCGCGTATCGGTGTGTTCGTCTGCCACTGCGGCAAGAACATCGGCGGTATTGCAGACGTGCCCGCCGTGGCCGAGTACGCAAGGACGCTGCCCAACGTTGTCTACGCAGAAGACAACCTCTATACGTGCTCGACCGATACTCAAGACAGAATCAAGGAGATGATTGCGGAGCACGACCTCAACCGTGTGGTGGTTGCGTCGTGCAGCCCGCGTACCCACGAGCCTCTCTTCCGCAGCACATGTCGGGAAGCCGGCCTCAACGAGTATCTGTTCGAGATGGCCAACATCCGCGACCAGTGCACGTGGGTGCACATGCTCGATCCGGAACGGGCCACCAAGAAGTCGAAGGACCTCGTGAGAATGGCGGTGGCCAAGGCGAGGATGCTGGAGCCCTTACATAAAGGAAGCCTCAGAGTCAACAACGAGGCCCTCGTGATCGGCGGAGGTATGGCAGGGATGACGGCGGCTCTCAACCTCGCGGACCAGGGGTTCCAGGTTCATCTCGTGGAGAGAGAGCGTGAGCTGGGAGGCAACTTCAGACATATACGCAGCTTGCTCAACGGCGACAATCCTCAGCAGCAACTGACTCAGACTGTCGAGAGGGTTCAGTCCCATCCGCGTATAAGCCTGTATATGGAAAGCGCGCTGTCTGCGGTTGACGGATCGGTAGGAAACTTCACATCCACGATATCGCAGAACGGTACAAAGACGCAGGTAGCACATGGTGTCGCTCTCGTCGCCACCGGTGCGACAGAGTACGAACCGAAAGAATACCTGTACGGTGAGCACCCTCGGGTCGTGACGCAGCGTACCCTGGAGGAGTGGATCTCGGACGATAGAGCTGAACTGCAAGAGCTCAGGTCCGTCGTCATGATCCAGTGTGTAGGGTCAAGAGAGGAAGCTCGGCCGTATTGCAGCCGGATTTGCTGTTCGCAAGCGGTCAAGAACGCGATCGTATTGAAGCAGATACGCCCGGAGATTGCCGTCACTGTGCTCTATCGAGATATGAGGACGTACGGAACCCTCGAGGAGTACTATAGGAAGGCGAGAGACATAGGCGTGCGTTTCATCCGCTACGAGGAAGATCGGAGACCCGAAGTGTCCTCTACAAACGGCGCGCTTCACGTTTCGACCCTTGACCCCGTTCTCAATGCCACGCTTCACATCGACTGCGACACGGTGGTACTGGCCCCTGCCATTGTTCCCAGGAGTGATACCGAGGACATAGGCAAGCTGTTCAAGGTGCCCCTCAATCAGGATAGGTACTTCCTCGAGGCGCACATGAAGTTGAGGCCGGTCGATTTCGCTACCGATGGCGTGTTCATGTGCGGTTTGGCTCATTCCCCCAAGTCCGTCGCCGAGAGTGTCGTCCAGGCGGATGCCGCCGCGGCGAGGGCGGCTACTATCCTGTCCAAGGAGAACATCGCGCTGGAAGCGACCATATCCGAGCTGATCGATGATAACTGTGACGGGTGTGCGTACTGCATCGAGCCATGCCCGTACAATGCCCTCACACTTATCGAGTACATGCATAAGGGTGCCATCAAGAAGGCCGTAGACAGAGACGCAGCACTGTGTAAGGGTTGTGGCGTCTGCCAGGCGACGTGCCCGAAACAGGGCATATTCATCCGCAACTTCAGGCTCGAGCAGTTGAGCGCGATGGTAGACGCTGCGCTGCAAGAGGCTTAGGAGAGGAGTTTGCCGAACATGGCAAACGACGATTACGAACCGATCATTATTGCCTTCTGCTGTAACTGGTGTTCCTACGCAGGGGCGGACCTCGCCGGCGTGTCCCGGCTTCAATATCCCGCGGATCTAAGGGTGATCCGGGTGATGTGTTCCGGGATGGTGCATCCGAACCTGGTCATCGACGCTCTCACCAAGGGCGCCGACGGCGTTCTCATTTGTGGCTGCCATCCCGGCGACTGTCACTATCTGGAAGGGAACCTGAGGGCCGAGAACCGCAAGGAAGCCATCGAGCTCATGCTGGAGGATTTCGGTGTGGAGCCTGAACGGTTCAGGTTGGAATGGGTGTCAGCATCCGAGGGCCCGAAGTTCGCCGCGGTCGTGCAGGATATGAGTGTAGCTGTCCGAGAACTGGGGCCCAGCCCCTATCGGGTCTGAGGCGGTTTGTCTGGTCCCTCAGCCGAAGCCGTGTTTAGCCAGGAAGGGTAAAAGGGGTACCGAGGCATGATAGGGAAAGTCCGATTCTTCGAGGGGAAGAAGTATCTGTGGGACGGAGAAGAATACGACAGCGAAGCGAAGGCCAAGGAGGTCGAGCAACAATACGCGGGCAACGGCTTCGAGGTTCGGCTGTGCCGCGAAGAGGAGAAATACCTCCTCTACACGCGCCGGGTAGCCACCGAAGTCGTGGTGACCGAGACCTGACAACAAGACCGCGACGGCCTTTGCTCTGAAGCGAGTGGACGATGTGGCACTCCGTGCAATTCAGGGTCATGCTGGTGGTCGGTATCATTCTGTCGGCCTCGATCGCCGTGCTGCTCGCCTACACGGCTGGAACTCACGAAAGAGAACTGTTAAGGCATGCGCTGTCACACACGAGCCGGATAAGCGATATGGCCGCCCAGAGCATACGGGAGGAGATGGCGGCCCATAGGACGACGGAGATCGTCAGTATTCTAGATGCCTTCACTCAAGAGGACGAACTCGAGAGGATCCGCCTCTTTGACAAGGAAGGTACGATAGTCCTCTCTACTGAACGATCTGAGGTTCATGAGAGGGTCGACATGACCCACGAGATGTGCATCAAGTGCCACACGGACGGGGCACCCGCCGTGATGCCGCCGCCCCTGGAGCGAGGGAGGACGTTCGAGGGGGCGGACGGCCATCGCAGACTCGCCATCATAACGCCGATATACAACGGCACGCCGTGCTACGGGTGTCACGACAGGAGCCAAAACGTTCTCGGCGTCTTGGACGGCATCTTCTCGCTGCAAGACGTCGACGCCAGCATTCAACGCGTGCGGCGAGCCGCGATCCTGTCGGGGGTTATTGCGATCCTTTTCGTCTGGGTAGGCGTGGCCTTCGCGCTTCAACGGTTTGTGAGGCAGCCTGTCATGCGTCTCCTGCAGGGCACAGAGCGAGTGGCAGAAGGCGACCTCGATTGTCAATTGGCGGTATCGAGCGACGACGAACTGGGGAAGCTCTGTGCCGCGTTTAACGCGATGACCGCGAAGCTGAGGAGAGCCGCCGATGCACGCGAGCGCTGGGGTAGAGAGCTCGAGAACAAGGTGAAGACAGCCACGAAGGAGCTGGAAGAAGCTAACGAAAGGTTGCGTGAGGCTGACCGTCGAAGATCCGAGTTCATCCGCACGGTCATACACCAACTCAGGGCGCCCGTCTCCGGCATGCAGAGCTTTGTCAGGCTCATCACCAACCAGATCGTCGGAGACCTCAACCCGAAGCAGCAAGAGATGCTGGGCCGTGTGGACAAGAAATGCGGCCTACTGTTGGCCACAGTGAACGACCTGCTTGACATGGCCGCGGTGTCGGAGAATCGATTCCAGAGGGCTGCCGAGTCGGTGGATCTGTGCGCGCTGGCAGCGCGCTGCGTCAGCCAGTTCTCGCATCTCGCTGACAAGAAGGGTGTCGCGCTCGCGCTCGAGCTGGAGGCGGAGCCGGCACACGTTACTGCCACGGTCAGGGACCTGGAGTATGCAGTCTCCAACCTGCTCAGCAATGCCGTCAACTACACCCTGGAGGGAAGCGTTCGTGTCACGGTCAAGACCGAGAGTGACAGGGTTGTGCTCAGCGTGTCAGATACAGGCATCGGCATTATGGAAGATGATCTACCACACTGCTTTCGGGATTTCTATCGGGGCGACAACGTGACAGAACATGTCTATGAGGGCACGGGGCTGGGGCTCTCCATAGTGAAGAAAGTCGTCGAGAAGTACGGTGGCGACATCGACCTTGAGAGCACACTGGGAGTTGGAACCACTGTGACCATTTCCCTGCCGAAGGATGGAACATGAGTACTCCGAGCATACTGATCATCGATGATGACCCAGATTTCGTGGAGATTACGCAGACTATCCTCGAAACCAAGCAATATAGAGTGCGGGTCGCGTACAATCAGGCCGAAGGGCTGGCTCGAGTGGAGGAGGAGAGCCCGGACGTTATAATCCTCGACGTCATGATGGGGAGAGGGGCTGAGGGATTCGTCTTCGCCAGAACGATCAGGAAAGATCCTCGCCACAAGGACATACCCATCCTCATGTTGACATCGATGCGCGAGCAGACAGGATTCGACTTTCCGGGCGAACGGATACACCCCGATTTCTTACCGGTCGACGAATACGTGGAGAAGCCTATCGAGCCGCAGGTTCTCTTAGAGACGGTCGAGCGGTTGCTTTCCCAGAAGGATAGGTAAGGTCTTTTGACCAGCTCTTCTGTATCGAAAGGAGGGGAGAGTGCCATGGCAGTCAACGTTGCAGAGGAGTGGCTGAACATCTGCGGAGGGTGTGAAGTCACGATCCTCGACATAGGCGAGCCGCTGCTGGACTTGTTGCCAGAGCTGAACTTCGTTCACATGCCCGTATTGATGGACCATAAGTACTACGGGCAAACCGGGGAGGAGGAAGAACTGACGATCCCCGAGGCGGATGTCGGCATCATCTCTGGAGGCGTAAGGAACGAGAAGGAGAAACACGTCACCGAGGAGATGCGGAAGAAGTGCGGGACCCTCATCGCGCTCGGCTCGTGCGCGTGCTATGGAGGGATTCCGGCACTTGCTAACATGTTTCCTCTCGAAGCCCTGTATGACAAGGTGTACAGGGAATCGAAGACGACGAAACCCGCGGACACGCCCAGCGACAACATTCCTCCGCTGCTCGACAGGGTGTATGCCGTGGATGAGGTCGTTCCTGTGGATATCTACATCCCAGGCTGTCCCACTAACCCAGATATCATCGTTAGAGCGCTGACCGCGCTTCTGGAAGGCAAGAGCTTCGAGCTTCCCGAGCGCAGCGTGTGCGACGAGTGCCCGCTGAAGCGTGAGGAGAAAGCCGCGGGCGGTGAGATCAAGAGGACCCTCGATTCAGTGGAGTTCAAGCAGGAGGCGCCCTGGGACCAGACAAGGTGCTTCATGGAGCAGGGCTATCTCTGTCTCGGACCTGTCACCCTTGCCGGCTGTGGCCACAAGGAAGGAAACGGTGGTGTGACGGTCCCACGTTGCATCAAGGGTTATATGCCGTGCCGTGGCTGCTTCGGCCCAATCCGCAAGGGAGCCAATCCCATGGTGGATATGATGAGTGCTATCTCCTCAGTCGGGCTCGACGCCAAGCAGGTGGAGGACAGACGCGCACTGCTGAACCGGTACATCGGCGGTCAGAAGCGGCTCAGGCCGCTGCCGGCGCGGCCCAAATAGACAGGGGGGCTAGAGCGATGAAAACGATCACACTTGCTCCGGTAACGAGGATAGAGGGCCACGCCAAGGTCACCATAAACCTCGACGATAGCGGCAATGTGGCGGACACTTTCGTCAACGTCGTCGAGCTTCGTGGCTTCGAGAAGTTCTGCATTGGAAGGCCCGTAGAGGAGCTTCCTCGCATCGTCACGAGTATCTGCGGAGTGTGCCCCTGGTCGCACCATCTGGCCTCAGCCAAGGCCAATGATGCGGTGTTTGGTGTGACCCCACCCAGCGCGGGCAGGAAGCTCCGTGAGCTGTGCAATGCCGTCGCCTACACCGAGGAGCACATCCTGCATTTCTTCTTCCTCGCCGGCGCGGATTACGTAATGGGGCCGGACGCCGATTACTCGGTGAGGAACGTCATTGGCATCGCCCAGGCAAACCCCGAGATAGGGCGACAGGTCGTCCGTAACAGGCACCTCGGGGCGCAGATGCTCAACATCGTATCGGGGAAGAGCATTCACCCTGTAACCGCTGTGCCCGGTGGTTTCAGCAAACCTCTGACCGAGGCCGAGCGCGAACGGGTCCTGGCAATGGCGAATGAGGTGCTGGAATTCGCGAAGTTCGCCATCGCGTTCGCGAAGGAGAACATATTCCCGAAGTACCTGGATGCTGTTAAAACCGTGGGAGTCATCAACACCGGGTTCCTCGGTACTGTCACCGGCGACGGCACCCTCGACCTGTACGACGGGATGGCTCGCCTGATGAAGCCCGATGGTTCATACGACGAGTTCCAGTACAGCGAGTACACCGATTATATCGGGGAGCATGTCGAACCGTGGACGTACCTCAAGTTCCCGTATGCGAAGCAGTGGGGCGAGTTCTCGATGGACCTAGATAATCCATCGGGGATCTATCGGACGAACACGCTCGCTCGCATGAACGTCTGCGACAGGATCAGTACCCCCCTGGCTCAGAAAGAGCTCGAGGAGTTCCGCGAGAAGTTCGGCCGGCCCGTCCAGCTGACGTTGCTCTACAACTGGGCGCGGCTGATCGAACTGCTCTACAACGCCGAGAAGGCGGTAGAGCTGCTTAACGATCCCGAGATCACCAGCACCGAGACCAGGGTGCCGGTCACGCCGCGTGCGGCAAGGGGTGTGGGCTGCGTCGAGGCGCCCAGGGGTACCCTGATCCATGACTACGAGACGGACGACAATGGGCTGGTGACCGACATGAACCTGATTGTCGGTACGACGCACAACAACGGTCCGATAAACATGTCCGTCAAGCAGGCGGCGCAGGCCCTGATCAAGGATGGCGCCTACGACCAGGGTATCCTGAACACGATCGAGATGGCCATACGTGCCTACGATCCGTGCCTGTCCTGCGCGACACACGATCTATCCGGCAGATTGCCGGTGAAGGTGCAGATCCGTAACGCTCAGGGGGAGGTGATTGATACCCTGACGACCTGAGGGTCGTGAATTGGGGCTCTTCCCCAGCTGGCAGGCTTGTGGCCGGCTGCGGGAGGAGCCCCTATTCGTTCTGGGACTTGAGCTGCAGGAGGTTCAGCGGATGGTGCCGGACTGGGAGGGCAAGCACACCTGTATCCTGGGATGCGGTAACATTCTATTCGGTGACGACGGATTCGGCCCGGCGGTGGCGGAGTACTGCCAGCGGCACTGCACGATCCCGGCAGATGTCTGTGTCGTAAACGCCGGTACCTCGGTCCGGAATATCCTCTTCGACATACTGCTCTCTGAGGAGAAGCCTTCGAGGATAGTCATTGTGGACGCGATGGACTATGGACACGAGCCGGGCGATCTCTTCAACCCGGAGATCGACTCCCTGCCGGCAACGAAGACCGACGACTTCTCGATGCACCAGGTCCCAACATCCAACCTACTGCGCGAGCTTCGAGATCTCGGCGGCGTGGAAGTCTCCGTACTCGCCTGTCAAGTGGCACACATCCCGGAGGAAGTGTCCCCAGGTCTATCGCCTCCGGTTGAGAAAGCGGTCGAGCGTGCCGCGGGGCTGCTCAGCGAGGCGCACTTCAGCTAGATAGTAATCCGTCGCTAAGGGGCTCTCCAACATCTGCCGGCTCCCCTTCAACGGTTCCACGAGCTGAGACAGGGGGAATGCTCGAGCCGGCCACGTGGCGACTCGACTGCCGAGGGTCGTGCTGAAGCGCGATGCCGAAAGGCGGGACTGGCACGAGGGCTTTTGCGGGACGAAAAGGTTAACCTATTTTACTAAATCAAAGGCAATTCCCAGGCCAAGCAGTGCGGTTTGGGGCCGCGCTGGACCGCCGTGCTGGTGCCGATCCTCGGGGCGGAAAGTCACGCTTTGGGATGACTGGCCGGTAGTGGGGCCCAATGCCACGGGCGATCTGCAGTGGCTGAGAATCAAAAGAACCAGGGTGCATATGGCACACATCTCGCACTCATATCGAGTAGCTCTCATCCGAATCCACCCTAGCGAACAGGGGGATGCCATGCGTTGGAGACTCGCTTTGGCGCTCTCGTGCCTCGCACTCGTCGCCCTTGCCGGTTGCGGGGGCGAGACGGCGGCGGACCGGGAAGCGAGAATGCAAGCGGCTCGCGCCGACTCACTGGCGATGGCCCAGGAACTGTACAACGCCACGGTCTTTGACACCGTGAGCTGGGAGAGCCCGGACGCTCGGGTCCAGCGCGGTGCGCTCGTCTGGCGGGCGAGCTGCGAGAAATGTCACGGTGAGGGAGGTCGCGGTGACGGTTTGGGCGCGCAGCAGCTGGGGATAGACGTGCCATCGTTCCTGGTCCCCGACTGGAAGTACACCTACGAAGCGGACTCACTGCGTGAGCGGATTTTCGTGGGCTTGGCCGGCGAGATGCCTAACTGGGGACTGCACGGGCTCGGGTATCGTGACATCGACGCCGCGGTGGCATACATCAACACACTGGTCTCCGCCGCCCGATAGAAGGCGGTGCGAGCGCTTCGGACTGGGCGAACCGCCGCTGTTGATCGATTCTCAGCGCGCAGGGATCACTATCCGATGAGGCTAGTAGTGCCGAGACGGTGTGCCGCCGCCAGTATCCTCCTGGCGCTGGCAATCGGCTGCCGCGTCGATCGGACGCCTGACACCGCGTCGGGTGTCTCATGGGCACTCGCCCAGCGACGGGCCGACCTTCTCTCGGACCTGCGCTACGAGCTGCGCCTTTCGATCCCCGATTCCGTCAGCGAGCGCATAGAGGGCCGCCTGAGTGTCCGCTTCCGACTGAGCGATACCGGCGATCCCTTGGTCGTCGATTTCGCTGAGCCCCGGGAAAGCGTGCTGGCTGTACGTGTCGGCCCCAACCTCACCGACTTCGAGATCGTCAACGACCACATCGTGATCCCGGCGGCGGCGTTCCAGATCGGCGACAACTCTGTCGAGATCGATTTCCTCGCCGGTGACGCCTCGCTGAACCGCAATCGAGAGTTCTTGTACTCGCTCTTCGTGCCTGACAGAGCGCGATTCGCGATGCCGTGCTTTGACCAACCGGACTTGAAGGCGCGATTCAGGCTGACCCTCGACGTGCCTCCTGCTTGGCAGGCAGTCGCCAACGCCTCGCTCGCCTCTCATCGGATCGAGGATGGGCGGGCCGTGTTCAGCTTCGCGGAGACCGAACCGATCAGCACATACCTGTTCTCTTTCGTTGCCGGCGAGTTTGACGCGATCTCGGCCGAGCGGGGCGGCCGTGTGATGCATATGTATCACCGGGAGACCGACAGTCTCAAAGTCGCGCGGAATATCGAAGCGATCTTCGATCTCCACGGAGCAGCGCTCGACTGGCTGGAATCGTACACGGGCATCGACTATCCGTTCGAGAAGTTCGATTTCGTGCTGATCCCATCCTTCCAGTACGGAGGAATGGAGCATCCCGGAGCGATACTGTACCGGGCTTCCCGGCTGCTGCTCGACGAGTCGGCCACCCAGAACGACATGCTCGGGCGGGCCAGCCTGATTGCGCACGAGACCGCGCACATGTGGTTCGGCGATCTCGTGACCATGGAGTGGTTCGACGATGTTTGGATGAAAGAGGTCTTCGCCAACTTCATGGCGGCCGAGATAGTGAACCCCTCGTTCCCGGAACTCGATCACGAGCTCCGCTTCCTGATCGCGCACTACCCGGCAGCGTACGAGGTGGATCGAACGCCGGGAGCCAACCCGATCCGCCAAGAGCTGAGCAACCTGCGTGAGGCTGGCACCCTGTACGGTGCAATCATCTATGAGAAAGCACCAATCGTGATGAAGCAGCTGGAGGGGCTCGTAGGCGAAGAGGTGCTGCGCGACGGGCTGCGGGAGTACCTGGCCACCTGGGCTTTCGCCAATGCAAGCTGGTCGGACCTGATCCGCGTCCTCGACTCGAGCACGGAACTCGATCTGGCCGCCTGGAGCCGCACATGGGTTGAGGAACCCGGTCGGCCAACAGTCGTCGCTTCTCCTACCCTGGATGAGGCGGGTGCCCTGGCTTCGATAAGGCTGGACCAGTCGGACGCGTGGGGCCGGGGCCGTCTCTGGAACCAGCGGCTCAGCGTCATGCTCGCCTACGGCGACTCGGTACGCCTACTGCCGGTGCATCTCGAGGGCCCCTCGGCTCGGCTGAGGAATGCTGCGGGAACGCCGCCCGATTTCATCTTGGCGAACGGTCGGGGTCTGGGCTACGGACATTTCGAGCTCGACTCGGCGAGCCTGGACTACCTGCTGCAGAATGCGCCGTCGCTGCCCAACGCCCTGACCCGCGGTATCGTCTGGCTTTCACTCTGGGAGGCGATGCTGGAGGGGCAGGTGGCTCCGGCTCGAATCGTCGACCTGGCTGTCACAGCGCTACAGTCTGAGCCGGATGAATTGCTGACGGCACGTATTCTGGCATATCTACAGGTTGCGTACTGGCGGTTTCTCACGGATGGCGAGCGTCGGGGCCGGACAGAGCAGATAGAGGAAGTCCTGCTGAGCTTGGCCCGGGAGGCGTCGGCTTCCAGCCTCAAGGCCGCTTACTTCAACGCCTACCGGTCGGTCGCTCTTTCCGGCAGCGCGGTTGCACGCCTGCGTGAGATCTGGCGTGAGGAGGCTGAGATCCCCGGCCTGATTCTCTCGGAGTCCGACTACACGCAAATAGCCCTGGAGCTCGCCGTCCGGGGAGTCGAGGATTGGGAGCAAGTTCTCGAAGAGCAGGAGGGTCGCATAGATAACCCCGATCGTAGAGAGCGATTTGCATTTGTGAGACCTGCCTTGTCAGCCGACCCGGACATCCGCGATCGCTTCTTCGAGGGGCTGAAGGACGTAGAGAACCGCGAGCACGAGCCGTGGGTGCTCGAAGCGCTGCGATACCTGCACCATCCGTTACGCGCATCCGCCTCCGAGAAGTACATCCTCCCCAGCCTCGAGTTGCTCGAGGAGATACAGGAAACAGGGGACATTTTCTTTCCCAAGAGATGGCTGGACGCGACGCTCGCTGGGCACAGTTCGCAGAGCGCCGCCGCTGTTGTCCGCAGGTTCCTGGAGGAGCACCCCGACTACCCGCCGCGACTCAAAGCGAAAATCCTGCAGTCGGCCGACGCCCTGTTCAGAGCGGCGAAGCTGCTGGGAACTGTCAGCTAATCACTCAGCTCGAGGGCTACTCGCCGCTGGTTTGCTTGGCGGCCAAGCTGGTTCGAGCGTCGAGTCGCAAGGATAGAGATGGAGCAACAGCTAGGCGGAATTCACCATGTAACGGCGATCGCCGCTGATCCGCAGAGGAATCTGGACTTCTACACCCAGGTTCTGGGTCTGCGGCTCGTGAAGCTCACGGTGAACTTCGACGACCCGGGCACGTATCACTTCTATTTCGGAAACGAAGAAGGCGAGCCCGGGACGATTCTGACGTTCTTCCCCTGGCCGGACGCGCGGAGGGGACGGATCGGGGCGGGGCAGGTGAGCGCGACTGCGTTCTCGATCCCAGAGAACAGCATTGGACATTGGACCGAGCGCCTCGCGCGCCACCGAGTCGAGGTCGGGAGCGCCTTCGAGCGCTTCGAGGAGACAGTCATCCCCTTTGCGGATCGTGATGGGTTGGCTCTCGAGCTGGTGGCGAGTTCAGAAGACGATTCGCGTGTACCCTGGGCGAACGGCCCGCTGGAGCCCGACCATGCGATTCGCGGCTGCCACGCAGTGACGATAACCGGTCGGCGTTGTGAACAGACCCAAGCAGCCCTGGCCGACATCGGATTCCGTCTGTCTGCCGAGTCGGGTAACCGGCTGCGCTTCACCACGGGAGATGGAGGGCCGGGTACCTACCTCGATCTGCTTTGCCAACGCGACGCCGCTGCCGGTCTCGTTGCCGTAGGGACCGTTCATCACGTCGCCTGGCGGACACCCAGCAACGCGGAGCAGGAGCATTGGCGTCAGCGCATCGCCGAGCTCGACCTGAGCGTCACTCGAGTCTTGGACCGTCACTACTTCCGCTCGATCTACTTCCGGGAGCCGGGCGGCACTCTATTCGAGATCGCAACAGATCAGCCCGGCTTCCTGGTCGATGAGTCGCTCGATGAGCTGGGTACGCGTCTCAGGCTGCCGGAGTGGATCGAGCCGCGACGCCTCGAGATCGAGAGGGTGCTCCCCGCGCTCCGGCTCTGACCCGGCGCCTGGCCAATCGAGGGTTCGGGCTGGTCTCAACTGGCGGGCCCTAGCCGTTTGTAGTCAAAAACGATACGACGTTAAGCTCCGGCTTTGCCTGAGAGCGAGAGGCTCGCCCACAGGCGCGCTCGCTAGCTCCCGTCGTCCCGGCTCAACTCCACCGGCACGAGGAGGCCCGCCTCCAGCGCCCGGTGCACAGGGCAGCGATGCGCAATCTCCAGCAACCGTTCCCGCTGCGCTTCGTCCAGCGGGCCTTCGAGCTCGACCGTTTGGCGGATCTCGGCCGTCTTCGGAGGCCCCGATCCCGGCGCCGATTGCTCTTCGCGCTTCAGGGTTCGGTGCTGCAGCCGGATGCCGATCTCATCCAACGGCCAATCCTTGCGGTCCGCGTACATCCGTAGTGTAATGCTCGTGCAGGCGCCGAGCGCGGCCATCAACAATCCCCAGGGGGTGGGACCGCTGTCCGTTCCGCCGGCGCTCTCCGGCTCGTCAGCCGCCAGCGAGTGCCCTCCGGTGAGGATCTCGGTATGGTATCGGGTCCGGCCGGTGCGGACGACGGCCTGACCGTGCGGTACCGGCTCCTCCCGAGCAGCTGCCTCGGGCCCTGCCAGGTATCGGGCGGCCCAGGCGGCGATGACGGCACCGACATACTGTGAGTCCTCGGTGCGCGATAGGAGATGATCGGCGCCTTCGAGGCTGACGTAGCTCTTCGGTTCCCGGGCCGCCTGGTAGATCTGGGCCGCGTCCTCCGCCCCGATGATTGCGTCTGCCGGCGAGTGGAAGACGAGGAGGGCACGATCGAGCGTCCTTATCCTGTCTTCCATGTTCTGACGATCCAGGTCGTCCAAGAACTCCTTCTTTATCGTGAACGGCCGGCCGGCCAACATGACCTCGGCTGATCCGCACTTCCGGATCTCGTCCAGCGAGCTCTTCAGGTGCCGCAACACGTGCTGCGGCTCAGCCGGAGCGGCTATCGTCGCTACCGCCTTGCACGCCGGCATGCGATGCGCAGCCTGCAGCACGGCTGCACCGCCAAGCGAGTGCCCGATGAGAATGGCGGGTGCCGCCCACTCACGCTCCATGTAATCCGCCGCCGCCACCAAGTCATCGACGTTTGATGAGAAAGTGGTCTCCGAAAACTCCCCCTCGCTCTCGCCGAGTCCGGTGAAGTCAAAGCGCAGCACGCCTACCCGTGCCTGGGCAAGCGCTCGGCTTATGTGCACCGCCGCCTTGAAGTTCTTCGAGCAGGTGAAGCAATGAGCGAAAAGGGCGTAGGCGATGGGCCTCTCATCGACGGGCAGCTCCAACCGAGCCGATAGCGCCGCCCCAGTTGCGCCTTCGAACGTCAGTCGCTGTGTCTGCATGACTCGACACTCTACTAAGCCTCTCCAGGTACCGGTCTCCACATCGTGCTTCGATCGGTCTCAAGTCTACTCAGCTTCGCGGGCCATTCCAAGACCCTCCCGCGCTCAACGTGGCGGCGCAGGCTCGAAACATGCCATCTGCACGGTCCGTAGTCTGTGGGTGGATCACTGAGTCAAGCCCAACCCGTGCGATCGTCGCTTGAAGAGAGCCGACCCCACACAGCGCCACAACACAACCAGGGAGCAGGAGAATGGCGAAGCGATTGTCACTGATCGTAGCGATCGGACTGATGTTGCCCGGCACTCTGGCTGCGCAAAGCTCCGCTGATTCGTCAGCGATCGTGCAGACCGCGCTGGACTACATCGAGGGCTGGTACGAGGGCAACGCGGAGCGTATGGAGCGTGCCCTCCATCCCGAACTGGCGAAGCGGATGGTGCATGCCGACCCAGGCAGCGGTGCGAGCGTACTCAACCACATGACAGCGGAACAGCTGGTGTCGGGAGCGCGGGCGGGCTACGGGACTCGGACGCCCGAGGCGGAGCGGCGGCGCGATGTCACCATTCTGGACATCTACGAGAATGTGGCCAGCGTCAAAGTCGTCGCCAGGGACTGGATCGACTACCTGCACGTGGTGAAGTTTGACAGCCGTTGGGTGATCATCAACGTTCTCTGGGAACTGACGCCTGAAGCGAGACAGCAGATGGGAGCGCCCTGACGCCGGCTCCCACGCCTTGAATCCCGGAGGACGACGATGGCCCTCACTCCGTCCACCATGCTGGCGCTGGGGACCTCGGCGCCGGCTTTTTCACTCAGCGACGCGGTAGACAACGGCCGGGTGTCGCTGGCCGACTTCGAGGGTAAGCCGGCACTTTTGGTCATGTTCATCTGCAACCACTGCCCCTACGTGCAGCATGTGATGAAGGGGTTAGGGCAGGTGGCGTCCGACTACGCGACCTGCGGCCTGGGTGTTGTCGCGATCAACTCGAACAGTCTGGAAACGTACCCGCAGGACGGGCCCGAACACATGAGGGAGCTCGCCCGCGCCGAAGGTTGGGATTTCCCTTTCCTGTTCGATGAGACCCAAGAGGTGGCCAAAGCATATCGGGCCGCCTGCACACCCGACTTCTTCCTGTTCGACTCGGAGCGGCGACTGGTGTATCGCGGCCAGCTGGACGACAGCCGGCCCGGTAACTCGGTCCCTGTCACCGGAGACGACCTGCGCGCGGCACTGGATGCGGTACTGGCTGGCAAGCCCGTCCCGGAGGACCAGAAGCCGAGCCTGGGGTGCAACATCAAGTGGAAGCCGGGAAACGAGCCGGACTACACTTGAGCTCGGCCGCCGTCGCGTCAGTAAGTTGACGTAGGAACCCGTCGGCCGAATGGAGAGGCAGGTCCTCTTCGAGGTTGCAGGGACGTCGGTGGATTTCGCCACGGCGGAGACCGAAGGGCTGCCCCTGCTGGCGGGCGGCAAGTCAATGGGCGGGTGCATGACCTCAAGCGCTGCAGCCAAGCGCGCGCTTCCCGGTGTTCGGGGCCTGGTCTTCCGCGGGTTCCCGCTCCGCGCACCGGGCCGCACGGGCGATCAGAGGGCAGAGCATCTGTACCGTCTAGATCTGCCGATGCCCTTCTTGCAAGGCACACGCGACAGCTTCGCGCGGCTGGATCTCCTGAGGCCGGTATGCGGACGTCTCGGCTCACGGGCCACCCTCCGGATCGTCGCGCGGGGGGGTGATCACTCCTTCAACGTGCCGGAACGCTCAGGGCGCACCCTGCAGGAGGTGATGGCTGAACTGGCAAGTGCGATCTCAAGCTGGGGCGGCCGGGTTGTCGGGCTCCGCCGAGCTCGACGACGAGGTATGTGCTGCGGGAGCGATCTGCTTCAGTAAGTGCACCAGCTCATCCTTCTCACGGACGCTGAAGAAGTAGCCCCAGCCATCCTGTCGCTTGAGGTAAACGGCCGGCGCGAATAGGCCGAAACTGAGCGGCACACACTTCCAGAGCCGCCTCGACAGCCAAACCTCAGGGAACCGGAGGAGCGAGATCTCCTGAAGTTCCGGCACGTGGATTGGCGTGGAGCGAAACGACAGATACTTGATCAGGATCCGGTCGTCGAAGACCAGCAACTTGCGGGGGAGGCGAGCCGGTACCTGCACGAGAAGGAAAACGGACGCGACAAGCATCCCTCCGTAAGCCAGCCACTGAACCACGAAGCTGTCGAGCGGGACGAGAATCGTGTCCGCGGCCAGTTGAAAGACGTAGATGAGCAGCCGGCCTGACACCGCTACAAGGGCGGCGAGGACTGCCAACGCGACCACCCGGTAGAGCCCCGGGAGCCTTAAGCGCGCGACATAGCGAATCCGCGTCATGTCCAGCGGGCGGATCAAGCGCGCGCCCGTGAAGCGCACGGTAAGCCAAGCGATTACGGCGATGAAGATCGAGAGCACACCCTGGGTTATCGGGTGCGGGCGGATGATCGTCAGGACCTGGCGCTCCGGCACCAAGTATTGGCGGGCGAAAGCCTGGACCTCCTCCTGCGTATATGCTTCGAAGGCGCCAGCTAGGTCAGGAAAGTCGTCGTGGACCCGGGGATCGAAGAAGGAATTTCGAACCCAGCCCTCTAGATCGTCCGGCGCAGTATTCGTCACCTTGAGCTGCCGCGTCACAGCGGCACGGTCGGCCTCGAACTCGTCGGGTGCGAGGCCGCCCCTGCGCAACGCGTCGAGTTCACGCTCCACCACGCCGCGAGCAAACTCGAACTCGTCCGGCTTGATACCGCCACTCACCTGCAAGACGGTCGCCCCGGCCCGCTTGACAATGCCGACCCCGATCCCGTAGGTGGCTTTCCGATCACCGAAGCGTAGTTGATCGTTCAGCCGCTTGCCAAGCAGTCGGCTGATGAAGATGAGCATCACATCCTGCTCGGCGGTCATGTCGTAGAACTTGAACCGGTTGCTGTAGTAGACGCTGGAACTGTAGGCCCAGAAGACCGACTGACGGTACCGCCCCGGATCGCGGAGCGGTACCGCGGTCTCCGGCTGGACGCGGTCAGGTAGGGAAGCGAAGGTCTGCGCCACCTTCTCGAGCAGCGAGTCGCGGTCGATGTCACCGACGACCGTTAGCGTCATCAGCGACGGCACGTAGTAGGTGTCGTAGAACTCGCGCAAGTCCTCGGACGTGATACTGTACAGACTCCTGAACGGGTAGTAGTCGCGTGACGCCCTCGTCTCGAGCCCGAACTCGCGTTCCCAGAAGTCGGGCGTCCTGAGCACGGGCGGATTGATGAAGTAGGCCAGCAGCCAATCGAAGAACTGGCGAGGGCGTGCCCGCACTTCGAGGGCAACGGGTTCGCGTTGCCGTTCGACAACGTCCGGGTTCATCCCGTGCGGTGCAAGAGTATTAGAGAGCCACTCGAGGGCGAATACCGCGTGTTCCCTGCCGATTCGGACGAAAAAGAAAGTGCGGTCAGGTGTGACCGACGCATTGTAGAGCCCCCCACGCTCCTCTATATCGCGCTTGATCTCCTCTTCAGTGCGGCCCGGCTGGTCGCTGAATAGCATGTGCTCGGTGAAGTGGGCCAGTTGCTCCTTACCGGCTGGATCTTGGTCGGCGCCGAACGGCAGGGCCACGCTGATCGACACCACGGGATCGTCGGGCAGGTGCTTGTACCAGACTTTGAGCCCGTTGGGCATCCTGTGAGTTTCGAAGTCGGCGAACGGACTCGCGAGAGCCAGGGAGTCGGCACCGGCGCTCTGCAGGGCAAGCGATACTGCGGTTAGAAGGTGAACGATCATCATACGATACCTACGCGTGTCCTAGTGTGATTCGCCTGTGCGCACGAGCGAGAATCGGAAGAGCGGCGGCCCGACGAGCTGGTTCACAGCTATCATGGCAATGACGATCGCCGCAACGTCGGGGCCCCAGGCAGCGAACCGCTCTCGAACGATCGTCGCCAGACCCAGCGTAACGCCGGCCTGGGCGATGAAGCCCATCCAGCCGTAGCGCCGGATCGCGGGCAGGTCGCCGGTGGCCGCCGCACTCAGGTACGTGCTCAGGTACATGAGCGAAGCGCGGAATAGGATGATCAGCAGCCCCGCCTTCCACACGGCCGGCAAGACGCCGAGCTCCAGGTCCGCTCCCGCCACCGAAAAGAACAGCGCGTAGATGGGCAGGGAGTTGGCCTCCAGGGCTCTGACGAACCTCGGTCCCTGGACGGAAAAGTTCTGGACCACGAGCCCGGCGGACATGCTCATCAAGATGTAGAACTCGGATTCGAGTTGAAGGGCCCGCGTCAACTCCACGATGCCGAACGCTACGGCGAGAACGAAGAGGATTGCCTGGGCGCCCACCTTCTGCAGATAGAGACCGATCAGCCAACCGACGACGGCACCCGAGGCCAGCGCTACGACGATGATCAGGCTTAATTCGCCCAGCTGGTTGAAATCGAACCCGCGTACAGGGTCCACGAGAACGACGGCCGCCGGAATGACCACAGCGATGAGCAAGAGAATCAGAACGTCCTTCAGAACGCTGACCCCGAGGACCGTATCTGTCAGCGGCCCCCGGGCACGGAGCTCGGTCATAACGGCGATGATGGTGGCGGGCGAGTTAGCTACCGCCACGATACCGAAGATGAGCGCGACGGCCACGGCTACCCGGGCAGACGCGCCATCCAGGAAGGGAAAGAGCGAACGTGCCACGTAGACCGCCAGGGCCACACCTACCAGGATTAGAAAGATCTGGGCCAAGGTCGTCGTGACGATCTTGCCAAGGCGCTCGCCGAGACTGCGTATCCGCACTTCACCGCCGGCTTGCAGAGCGATCACGCTCAGCGCCACACCGTTGATCAGCCGGAAGTCCGTCACCGTCGCCTCGGGCAGCAGCCGCAACACGTGCGGCCCGAACAGGATCCCGATGACCAGGTATCCGGTGATGCGCGGCAGGCGGAACTCCCGTGCAAGCTCGCCGGCGACGAAGGCGGCTAGCAGAAGGAAGCCGAGCAGCATTGTGCTGCTGGCCGCAGGCGGTAGTGGGCCGAGGAGCCGGAAGAAAGCCGCGAGCAGCGCAATGACCATCAGCGTCAGCACGCGGCCAACGATCCGAGTAGTCAGCTGACGGGACTCGAGGACCATAGCAGATGTCGAGAGGTGACCGGGACGAGAATCGCGCGGAATCCTACTCGAGCATTGAGCTTCGGGCAAGCCGGGCAGCGGCGTAGCGCCGATGCCACCCTTGACCTCGTGGCCGCGGGGCGGCAAGATCGAGGAGTCCCCCTGCCGGAGTCCATCCTCAACATTAGAAGCGATCGATGACAAGTTGGAAAGGCGTTCACACGCCACTGGCCACAGCGCTGGTGATCGGCCTGCTCGCCGGGTGTGGCGACTCCGGGGGCGGGGACGGCGAGGTGCCGGGAGTTCTCAGGGCTCAGTTCCAGACGCAGATGAGGACGATCCTCCACGACCTACAGACTGCCGAGGAGCAGGCAGCGGTGATTGAGGGTGCCTACCTCAATCTGGAAGAGCTCCGTGGCAGGTACTTCAATCGCCCGGTGCCCGAGAACTACGAGCTGTCGCTTACCGATGTCTCCCCGGATGGCTACCGGGCGGAAATCGTGCACAGGGCGAGCGGCCTGCGTTGTCGCTTGGAGGTCGGCGGATCCGGTCGTGGCGCGCCGACCTGCGACTGACGCCTTGAAGTCGCGCCGAGCCGCCGTAGATTCATCCCGAGAAACGGTAAGCGTTTGCCGAGATGAGGCGCGGGCGATCGCCGACGCGGTGCCCGGCTCGGTCCCGTGTGGTGGGCGTAGCTCAGTCGGTTAGAGCGCCAGGTTGTGGCCCTGGAGGTCGCGGGTTCAAGTCCCGTCGCTCACCCTTCGTAACAGGTTATTTGACAAGCGGTTACAGCTCTAGCCCTTGGCCGGGCGTGGTAGGCCGAGCCGGGCGGACGCGCGCTACGTCCTAGGCAGGGTGAGCGTGGTCGGTACGGCGGAGACCTGAGACCCCTTGATCTTTCTGGGGTTTTGGCTATAGTAAAATGATCTTATAAGACACCGCGGTGCGTCGTTTGGCGTACCGCCGCTTTTTGACAATCTAGGCTGTGGGTGTGTGACGTGTGCGTTCGGCCCCTGGCGGGTCTCGCTTCCCGCCGAAGCAGGGGTTATCAAAGCGAACAATTTCGGACGCTCATGGAGCGTTAGAGAGCAAGATCGGGTCGGATATCCGACCGACCCTTCAAGATTATCTCAGTGGAGGGTTTGATCCTGGCTCAGGACTAACGCTGGCGGCGTGCCTAACACATGCAAGTCGAGGGCGAAAGCCTCCTTCGGGAGGTTAGTAGACCGGCGGACGGGTGCGTAACACGTGAGCAACCTGCCTGGGAGAGGG